>OY839116.1:0-3223823 GCA_963692775.1 Dehalococcoidia bacterium
ATCGTTACCGAGGCGGCGCGCCAAGTAGGCATCGTCGATGTAGCCCGGATCGCCGAGGAGTTGCTTGAGCCTCGCCAGATCGAGGAGGTTCCGGGGCTGGCCGCGGAGGTCGGTCGCGTCGATCTCATGGAGAGCCTTGCGGACGCCCTCGCGATCGCCGCACTGCAGCAGTGTCCGGGCGAGCCAGAGCCTGTCCTCCGCGGTGGCGTCGTCGCGCGCGCAGATGGCCGCCCAGCGCTCCGCTCCCGCGGAGACGTCGCCGACGTAACCCAGAATCCGCGCTTCAATGTCGAGAGCGAGCCTCGGCGGGTACGGGTGCTGTTCGCGGATCGTGCGCGCCCAAGTCAGCGCCGCCCGGAACTGCCTGCTGTTCCAGAGGGCACGGAGGTGCTCGATCGCTGCCGCGTGGAGTACGCTGCCGTCCACGGCCCGACCGTACTGCTCGGCGGCTTCGGCATATCGCTCCTGCCCGCTGTAGAAGTCCGCGAGCCCCACCATGATCTTCTCGCGGTCGGGCTCCTTTGATCGCTTGATCGCCCGCAGGAACGAGGCCTCGGCAGCTTCGGCATCGCCGCGGAGCGCGCGGTACCGGGCATCGAGATACAGCAGCGGCGGATCGTCCGGGCGCTCCAGCAGCAACTCCTGAAGGAGCGGCCCGATCGAGTCCTGGTCGCCGATGGCGTGCTCGGCCCCGATCAACACGACGGCGTTCTCGACGCCGGTCCAGTCGCCCCGATCGAGCGAGACGCTGCCGTGGAGCAACGCCGCCGCCCGCGCCGGATCGCCGGACCACAGCGCGGACGCCGCATGCGGTCCGATCGCGCTGGCGCGCATGTCGGGATCGTCGATGCCCGCGAACGCGGCGCTCGCCCCCGCGAAATCGCTGAATTCGAGGAGCAAGAGCAAGCCCTTGTTGTACAGGGCTCGCGGGTCAGCGGGGGCGGATGTGAGCGCAGACTCCGCGTCGGCCATGGCGCCGGTCAGGTCGCCCAGGGACCAGCGGGCGCCGGCGCGGATGCTCAGCGCGTGCAGGACCCGCGCTCGCAGCTCCGTGCCCTCAAGCAGATCGAGGGCCGCCGTGGCCTGTTCTTCCGCCTCGCGGCACGAGGCGACCGACTGGCTGGCGCGACTGGCCTGCGCCGCGAGCATCAGGCACTCTGCCAGCACGATCCGCGCCTCGATGTCGTCCGTGTCCACTCGCACGAGCCGTCGGCCGATCTCGATCGCCTCATCGAAGCGCGCCTGCTCGGCCCGGATGCGCGCGAGCGCCAGGCCGCACCGCGGATCGTCCGCCACCCACGCCTCGGAGTCAGCAAAATCCTCCATCTCCCCGGCTTCGCCCGCCGCCCACAGAGATTCGATCAGCACGGCCGCCGCGTGCGAGTCGCGAGGCTCCAATTCAAGCGAGCGTCGCGCCAACTCGACGGCGCGGTGCGGGTCGTCGCGCAACCGGGCCGCCGCCGCGCCGTTCGCGAGCGCCGTCGCGTGTCCTGGCCGCAGCGCGAGCGCGTCCTCCAAATAGTCGCAGCCCTGCTCAATCTCCTCCTCAGCCAAGGCGCATGCCCCGAGCAGGGTGAGCACGCGGAATCGGAGCCTATCCGGCGTGCCGTCACTGACGTCGCGCAGCCCATTGAGCGCCGCTCGCGCCGAGTTCACCTTGTTGGCCTCCAACAGGTCGCGCACGAGGTCGATCTGCGCGTCGAGCCGGGCGTGCTCGCCATCCGCGAGCGCCCCCTCCGAGTCAGTGAGAGCTACTCCGGGGCGCGCCGAAGACTCGCTGGAGATGAGGTGCTCGAGTTTCTTGTCGAGCTGATCGAAGCGCGCATCGACGTGATCGCGAGTCCCGACATGGAGTTCCTCCTGCCGACCTGCGAGCAGCGAATGGCCTTGCTCGCCGCGCAGCAGGTTGGCCACGATGCTGCTGAGAAACGCCATCACGATCCGGCGAGCAGTCTCGTTGCGTTCTTCCTCGTCCGGCAGGTAAAACTGACCGATCCCAGCGAATGAGGCCACAAACTCGGCCTCGAACCCGCGCTCGCCGGCGTGCAGGCGCTCAAGCGCGCCGCCGAAGGCGGGGCTTGCTACCCAGCGCTCGAGCGAGGGCTGCAGTTCGATGTCCGGGAACTGCTCGCAGGTCACATTGATCGCGGCGTCCACTGCGTCCGGGTCGCCTGCCAGTAGCCCCCGCACGCTGCCGCTCACTGCGGCGCGCACCGCCATGCTGGCGAGAATCTCAACGAGTGTCGCGAAGTCCACGGGCATCCTCACCGCGCGTCGAGGGGTGCTGATCCAGCAAACACCGCTCGCCTCGGATCGTGCAACCGGGATGGCCGTGAAGCTGCCCGCGCGATGTCGACTGCCCGCCTGCGGAGAGATTGAGATTCGCCTGTCCGCCACAATGCAGCGCCACGAGGCGATTGGGAGACATGTGCAGTGATCAAAGTAGGTGTTACTGGAAGGGGCTCAGTTGCTGCCAGAGGATCGGGAGTCGGATCTCCACGGAGAAACTCCTCGCCGTGGCGGAAGCACGCCATGCCGCGGAGATCGCGGCGCGCTTCCCCGGCGACCAATCCGTTCTCGAGTCCGACGAGACCCGGGACGAGGCGCGCATGGCGCTCGGCTCGTGGCGCGAACGCGCCGTACCGGGGAGCCGCCCGGTGTCCGAAATCGAAGCCGATCTGGCCGCGCCGGAGGAACGCCCGGGCGAGGGACTGATCGGCTTGGTGCGCGCCGTGCTGCGCTGGGTCGCGCGATTGTTCGGCGGCGGCGGGAACGACGAGGCGCGGCTCCGCACAGCTCGAGCGCGAGCTCAATACCGCGCGCTACGGAGAAAAGGCAGCGGCCCGGCTCAGGCGCGCGCTCGCGAACGTTCCTCGGAACAGCCGGAAGATGACGCTGTGCGCGAGGGGGCGGACGCACGATCGCGGGCCACGCAGGCATCGCCTGATCGGGATCGAGGCGTAGCGCTCACAAGCCGCAGCGGTCGGCGCGTTCTCCGATGATTCCCCGCAGCATTATGCCGCACATGGCGGCCGGGCCGATGTGAGCCTGCGAGCGCCCTCCTGTCCCGCCCCCGCACATGATTTGGGGCACGGGCTACAAGCTGATGGTCTACTGCGAGTTCGTACCGCGCCCATAAAGACAGGGAGTCGCGCGCATCTCGTACACGAGGCCACATCATGCCCTGTAGAGGGCACGAGTGGCGGCGTCATACCGGCCAAACGCAACCAAGCCTTCCAGCAACGCACGTACCCGGCTGCGCCTCGCCCCCAGGTCGATCATCGTCGTGAAGAGCGTCGCGATTTCAGGGTCTCCACGCAGGCCGTCCAGTTCATCAACGAGAGCCTCCGTGGCCGCGACTACCTCGCGGTGCACCTCATCCGCCTCGTTGTATCGCGGCGTCGCGTCCATCGGAAGGGTGTGGAGATGGCGCCCGCCGTACTGGCCCTCTGGCACGAAGAGCCGAATGCACTCCCGTAGCGCGCGGCTGTTGACCACGCCACAGAAGTACAGCGCCTCAGCCTCGTTCCTCGTGGAGAACCCATAGAGCGTCTGGTCAAGGATCGGTGGATACTCATCGATCCGCACGTAGGCGGCCGCCGGGTAGAAGCCGCCAGCGCCGTACACGACCAGCCAATGTCCCGGTGACCACCGCTGACCTGTCAGCTTCCGGCGATGGTCGAGAGCAGCCTGGAAGCCGCCAACGGAGTCGTAGTCGCTCGCTCTCACCACGCGGCGAAAGTGGTCTCGCGATCCCGTGGCGACTCCAAGTTCGGCTTCGGTGGCGAGCCGCCACCCCTCGTCGTGGCGCAACGCGGGAAGCAGCGCTCGATCTGGTTCAGCGAGCGCAAATGGCGCAACGTGGTGCGACAGGAGGCATGGATGCGTGAACCGGGCAGGTACGAGTCCCTGCCGGGGCCGGAACGCGGCGTGCTTCTTCGCGTCCGCGACCAGATACCAGCGGTCGCTGTCTCTCGTGATCGGGCGCACCATGACCTGATTGCGGGCCTGATTGTTCAGGTCGAAGAACACCAGCCGCCGAGGCATCACGTCGGCGCCCTGCGAGGCGACGCCCTGGTACGTGTCACGCCAATCCGGAACCCGGCCCGGGTCGACCCAGGCGCTCCGGCGGCCGGCCGTTCGCACAACGAGCGGCGCGTCCTCCGCATGGTCCAGGCTGACACGGCTGCCAGGGATGTTCTCAATGCGTTCGGGGTCGGACTTTCGGCCGAAGACGGCTACGGCGACATTGTCAAATGTGCCCCTGTCGACCCTCCATAGCTCTTCGATCCGAAATCTCAGCGCGGCCTTCTCCGAACGGCCGGCTGCCATCTCGCGGAAGGGCTTGTGGTGCTGTCCGTTCCGCACGGTGTCGGGCAGGACACAGGCGACGACTCCGTCTTCTTCGAGGTACCGGTCGACGGCGTGAGCGAGGAAGACAGTGCTCATGTCGAGGTGGGGCGCCGAGGGACCGGGCGGCTGAAGCCCGTATCGCGGCGCGAACTGCCTGACTATTGGCCCGAACGGATTCTGGCGAATCTTGCTCATCGCCAGCCACGGCGGGTTGCTGAGAACGCCGTTGAACTGGCCCGCGTAGAATGCAGGGCGGTAGCTATTCCCGAGCACGAAGCTCCAGATACCATCCCGACCCTTCATCTCGAGACTCGCCAGAGCCGCGATCAGGTCAACGACGAACCGGTCGAGGCTACGTCTTGGCTCGTCGCTCACTTCGCGCGCCGCGCCAGCGAGCGCGCCGTCGACAACCTCGGCAACGACGCCTGGGGCGGGGGTGCGTTCGCCGGCGGCGGCGGAGGCTGCCGCAACGTTGCGGCAGCGCTCAAGCAGACTGTCGAACAGGTCCCGCGACGGCGGCTCCAGCAGGAACGGCGGGGCGTCGAGCGTGATGTCGTCCAGCCGGAAACGGAGCCTACTGCCATCACCCTCCCCCACGAACACGGGCGAGAGGGCAAAGAGTGAGTCGGCGTGGTAGACGGGCGGCGTGATGGGGTTGCTGCCGTCGAGCTCCCCGAGCACATCGCGGTTCGAGATGACCCAGTTGATCCGGGCGAGCAGCACGGCGAGCGGACTGATGTCGAACCCGGTCGCTGCCGCCGCGAGCGCCTCCGCGAAGCCCGGGGACGCCGGATCTTCACCGGCGTCCAGTAGCCTCTCCCTCTCGAGGCGCGTCACCGCCACGAGCATCGACCCGGAACCACAGCACATGTCCACGAACCGCGGCGGCCGTCCGTCCGGCAACATCTCGATGAGGCGCCCGGCCATACGCAGCGCAAGCCATACCGGCGTGCAGGCCTGGCCGAGCAGGATGCGGGTGTCGGGATCGGCGAGATCCGCGAGCAGTTCGCCGAACAGATCATCGTTCGGCAGGGGCTCGAAGTCGTACGCAATCAAGTCGGTCTGCACGAGGCGCGCCACCCCACGGAGGGCGGCAACCTGGTCCCGGAACAGCCACGCGAACTGGTCGTGCTCGACCACGCGAAGGCCCATCGCATCGAAGTGACTGCCGTCGAGGATCGAATCCATGTCGGCGTCAGGGCTGTTCAATGCGTGGCGCGCGATCGCGTTGGCGCATATCAGCCTCGATACCAGTGCGAGGTAGCATTCCCGCGCATACTCCGTCCGGGCGTCCTCGTCGTTCTCGCCCGTACCGACATACGACGCGTATCGGCTACGGATGTACGAGGCCATCCCGGCGGCCTGCGGGTCGATCAGGCTACGCTCATCGATGATTCGCCCGATGTTGGTTACGCACGCACGGCCAAGTGCGCTGTTCAGACCGAAATCGGCCGCCAGGGCGGGGCCGCTCAAGGATCGCATCCGGTCGCGCCCGAGATAGCGGGCGAGGAACGACACGAAGGCGATCGCGTCGGCGGCGCTCGTGCACTCGAGCTCTTCAACCAGCTCCATCTCGATGTGCTCCGGCCCGTACTGATCAGCGTCCAGCTCGTCGAGCAGGTGGACTGTGTAGGCCCGCCATTCGACACCATCGGAGAGGACCAGGCGACACTCGTCTGCTTGCGCCCCCTGGTTCAGGAGGCCCGCCGCGTATCCGCGCAATTGGGCTTCCCCGGCCAGGAGGTGCGCGCGCCGCCGAAGGTCCGGCTTGTACTCGATTGCGGTCAGCCCTACGACGCTGTCCGCGCTCCCGGAGCCCTGTTCGCCATCCCGCGGGTACTGCAGGTACGACTCGGCGCCTCGGATGTGCCGGACGATCCACCAGAGACGAGCGGAATCGGGGAACGCATCGCTGAGTTGCGCGACAAGCGTCTGACGCACCACCGTTTCGTTGGCGCCCTGGTCCCGTACCTCGTTGCACGCTGCGATGAGTCGCCGAACGCCGTCGGGGCTGTAGTCCGGGAGACCGCCAGGCGAGGCACTCACACTCGGCTCCTTGCCCTCCGAAGCGTCCGCTCGGACTGCAGGGAGGCGAGCAGGGCCTTCAGCCCGGCGGCGTGCTCGGCGGGCCGCCCCATGCGACACAGCACCGTCTGGTCGATCCGGGCGATGACCTCTTCACCGTGCTGCCCCGCGACGAGTTCGGCGCCGATGCCGTGCAGCCGGTCGATGGCGCCCTGATCCATCGTCGGCATGCGCAGCCGCCGCAGGTGCGCAGCCTCCACCTTGAGGGCTCCCGCGCCGAGAACCGTCCCCGTGAGCTCGAGGAAGCACCGTACCCATGTGCTGTTCAACAAAGCCAGCATGGCGAAGGGGCTGATGTCTCCACGCTCCGGCCACAGTGTCGCGAAGTTCGCATCAACCACGAGCATCGACTGCGGATTCAGCCGGGTAACCGGAGAGCCTGCGTTGACCCGGGGTACGTAGAGCGCGGGTCGATGTCGCCGCTGGAGCCGCGGCAGCTGGTACCAGAAGCGAGCCGGCGCGGAGGGTCGCCGCGGGTGGTAGCGCCGGACGTTCGTTCGGACGGCGGACAGTTGAGGGACAGGTGCATCCCGTCCCGCGGGCCCCCGCGTGTGCCCGGCGGCCGCGCGCACGAGACGGGCAAGCCAACCATCCATCGTTCGCCACGGGCGTGGTCCGACGGCTGCGGCAATGTCTTCGGGCAGGCCCCAGCCCTCCAGCACGAGCACCCTCGACCGGGTGTTCGTCGTCGCCCAGGTATCAGCGGGGATGTCCGCCTGCCGGCGGACCGCCCCGAGCAGCGCTGGCGGCGGCAGATGCAGTGTCTCGCCCGGCAGCACGGCCGATGCAAAGCCATCGTCCGCTTCCGTGACGTAGAAGAAGTCGTTCGCGCCAGTACGCAGGCCTTGCGCCGCTCGCCACCCCAGGTCGTCCAGGGACACCAACCGCGTCCGGCGGTCGAGCACCTCCCACATGCGCTCGGGGACGAACCCCCGCGCGTCACGGGCAGCCCTCTCATCCGATCCGGCCACGTATTCCGGGCTGGCGCCAAGAACGCGGCGCAGGTCGGCCTCGTTGGACCAGGATGCGCGAACCGCGCCGGCCACCCCGCCGCGGCGTTCGCGGTAGAGGCGGCGCGCCCAGGACGCGAACTCCGCCTCGGGCCGGGTGGCGGTCGGGAACGCCCGGCCCACGAGGCCACGATCATCGGCTGATTCGGCTGTCAGCCGTATCCGCAGGTGACCGCCCGGCAGGAAGGCGCTGCCCCTGTCCTCGACCCGTTTCGCCACCAGCAAGGTGGAGCGCACGAGCGCGTCGGGAAACCAGGCTCCGTCCGCATCCTCCACGACGTACTCGATCTCGAAGTAGCGGCGGAGCAGGTGCAGCACTGGCGTCGCGTACTCCCGCGAGAGCCACGTTGCGGGAGCAACGATCGCCAACCGGCCCCCGACGCGCAGCGCGATCGCACAGAGCAGCCAGGCCGGCACGGCCAGGTCCGCCAGGCCGCTGTAGGCGCTCGCGTAGGCCCCGAACGCATCACGATCGCCCGCATCGAGCCACGGTGCGGAGGCGGCGTGGCGCCGCAGCCCGCCCCGAACCTCGTCGGCTCCGGGGATGCCGCCCGTGGCGGATCGGCTCCCCGTCTGGTAGCGCACGTAGGGAGGGTTGGTAATCACGAGATCCCATGGCTGCCCGCTGCGCGGCCACGTGTCGCCGCTGAAGGCGTCGCCGCGAACGACGTCGGCCCGAACCCCGAGGTTGTTCATCCGCACCCGGCACGCGGTCGCCGCGCGGGGATCGACTTCGATCGCCGCGAGCGTGTCTGGGGTCGCCCCCTCCAACAGACAGGCCTCCAGCATGTCGCCGTCACCGCCCATCGGGTCGATGATGGTTCTGGCATGAGCAGCGCCGGCGAGGGCGGCGAGCACCCGCGCAAGCGGAACGCCGCTGAAAAACTGGCCGAGGCGCTTGCGCCGCTCTGGCGCGGCGGCCGTGCCTGGCGCGACCGTCATCGGCTATGCCTCCTCCGCCGAGGCGCGCGAGGGCCGCCTGGACGGGTCGTTGCGAAGCAGGAGCACCGTGTTGCTGTGGGCGCCCGATTCGGCCTGCTTGAAGGTCGGCTGCAGCCGATCGAGCGAGCTGGTCCTCTCGGTGACGAGGCCCTGCCCCTCGAGCGCGCGCAGGAGCTCAGTCCACACGGCGGACGATGACGAGTGGAACACGACCGACGCAAGCCCGCCCGGACGCAACACACGCGCCGTCTCCGCGAAGACGCGAGACAGGATGTCACCGTATGCCTCGACATCCTTGCCCTGCGCGGGGCTCACGATCGCCTCTTCGGTGCGGTCCGTGAAGTCTCGCAGCCATGCTTCGTTGATCTGGTTCAGCTCGGCATACGGGATGTAGTCTCCAAACGGCGGATCGGTGAACACGTAGTCGACCGAACCCGACGCCAGGTCGAGACTGGTACTGGATCCGCAAACGACCCGAACGACGCTCGAACTCCGGGCCGTGAGCGAGAAGGCGCTCGCGAACGTCTTCACCTTGCGGCGCACCCCGGCGAATACGTTCTTCTCGACGGGGAGCCCACTGAGGTACAGCACGCCCGTCTGGGCGCCGGTCACGATCAGGTCGCGTTCGCCCCGCTTCGCCACGACTCGCGTGAGCTGGGTTGAGTGTGCCGTGTTGTAGGAGAGGACAAGCAGGCGCAGGGCGGGGCGCAACGCTTCCGGGGCGTCACCGATCTTGTCCCACAACGCCGCAATGGCGGTCAGGTTCCGCGGGGTGTAGAGGTGGTGAATGCGCTCGATGCCGAGATGATATCCCGAGCGGTGAAGGTCACCCCAGCGGATCTCGTCGCTTGGCGCGGTGCGCGCTACGGGAGGAAGGGCGTCCGCGACCCGGGCCGCGAGCGCCAGATCCGACGGGACCGGTGAACGCGACCAGGTGCGCTTTCCGGTCCGGCCGTATACCCGGGCCGGCAGCCTCGCACGCTGGGTGACCGCTTCGCCGGTGAACGGGTCGGCTCGAGACTCGACCGCTCGTTCACACTCCCTCACGGGGGTAGGGGCATGGCACGCCGGGCAAGCGAACGAACCGCGGATGGCTGAAGGCGCGAGTTCGACGGCCGCGTCCCACAGGGAGATGCGCTCACCACAGCACGGCGTGATGAGTATCTCCGACCAGACGACGTGCCGCAGTGTACCCCTGTCGCAGCCGGGCCCCTTCGCCTCATAGAGCCACCCGAGCTCCCGCTCGCACGCATCCACCAGTTCCTCCGCGGCTTGCGCGAATGCGTCGGGGGGAGGCGGACTGCACATCACCGAGGCCAACAGCGCCGCGAGTGGGCTGAGTTCGTAAATCACCGCCTCGCGCGGACCCCACCTGGGCTTCAGGGACAACTCGCGCGCGAGGTCGTGCATCCGCTCGGTCGGGCGATCACAGAGCCGCGCGGCGATACCCGTTGAGCCGCTACCCCCGAAGGGATCCAGTACGCGGGCGCCGGGATCCGTATGCACGGCGATGAAGAGTGCGATCGCCTCGGCGTCGATCTTCGTTGGGTATGAGAAGGAGTTGTAGAGCGGACCCGATCTGACCGTCGTCAGCGGGCGCCGGTACAGCTGATCCACAGCCGCTCCGCCGTTACGCATCCCTCCGCTCCCTAGCCGGGTGGTGGGGAGTTGTCCGCGTGAGTGCACAATACCGCTCCAGGCCCACCCAGGCGAGCGGTGTGCGGTATCACTGCGATCTCTGCTGACGTTGTCCATGCCGTGCGGTCCCCGATCCGTCCCGTGCCTTTGTCTGATAGGAGGCGCCCCGCGTGGTGAGGATGTGAGCGTGATGCCCGCGGCGGTCGAGCAGCGTCGTGGCCAGCTTCGCAGGTCGCGAACTGGGCGAGCTGCGGCCGCTCGACGCCCTGCAGCGCGTCCCAGCCGAGCTGCTCGAAGGTCTTGAGGTCGGGGAAGCGCGCCTGGCGCAGCAGCTGCTCGACTGCGCCGTCGCGGCGGGCCAGCACCCCGGCCTCGATGAGCTGCGCCACTGGCTCTCCGAGATGGCGTTCGCCATGACCTATGTGCGGTGCCCGACTCGCCCACCTCGCCGACGAACGCGACGTAGCCGCTGATCGGGGCCCCACGCAAGCGCATCCTCGCCGCAGGAGCGGCGTTCGGGCGCGCCTCACAGCCCAGAATTCATTTTGCGCCACCGTGGCGTCTGTGGCGCACACCAGTCTCCTGCATTCCGAGGCGCTACCACGAATTCGCAGCGTCATTTTGCAAGACCCTCGAGTTCAGTGCGTATCGCGTCAAGGACGACACGCTGGTGCTGTCCGTGTCGCGCATCTGGCCGGTACAGGACCTGACTGTCTCACCCGCCCCTCAAGGCGCGGAGCGGTCGGGCGCAACAGACCACGGGCGGACTCGTCGGCGGCGGCGGACGATCCCGACGCTGGTCGATGAGGCTGTGTTGGAGGATGGAGCGATTCTGACCTTCAGGACAGCGGACGTCCCGCCACGATTCCGCCAGCGCGTCGCCCAGTGGATCGCCGAGGATCCCCAGCGGGGTCAGGCAGAGTGGCGCAATGACGAGCGGGCGCCCTTGACGTGGAGCGTCGACGGCCTGCATCGGCTCCCGACCACTCTCGCGAAGGAGATCGTGGAGCGGGCGACAGGAACCCGTCCCAGCCACGCCGGCCCGTGGTGGTGGGACACTGATGACGGGACGAACCTTGGGGCCTTGGCTAGCGAGGTGAGCGGTCGTGACTGGTCCGATCTCCACGGACTGCTGGAAGGGTTGCAGCCCGGCGAATGGACGACGTACGGCGATCTCGCGGAGATCATCGACAGCGTCGCAATCGCGGTCGGCGCGCACATCAAGGCATGCGATCACTGCCCGTCGGCGCATCGGGTGCTGAACGCCGAAAGACGCCACTCGAGGGGTTTCCAATGGACGAACCCCGACGACAAGCGCAAGCCGGCAGAGGTGTTGGCGGGGGAGGGTGTGCCGTTCACCGAAGACGGGCGCGCCGACGAGTCGCGCCGCCTCGCCGTCAGCGTCCTGCGAGAACGGTTGTAGCCATCTCGCCCACTTAGGCGCTCGACGGGGCTACGGGCTGAAGCGGATCGGCAGCCGCCCGAAGCCGCGCAGCGTGAAGCCGGGCGTGTCGAGCCGCTCGGCCGGTCCGGCGCGCTCGAGGCTCGCGTAGCGGTCCAGCAGGCCGTTGAGCACGGCCCGCAGCTCCGCCCGCGCGAGCGGGGCGCCGAGGCAGTAGTGGATGCCGTGCCCGAACGCGAGGTGCGAGCCGAGATCGCGCTCCAGCAGGAAGTCGTCCGGCTCCGGGAACTCGCGCTCATCGCGGTTCGCGGAGCCGTAGATCACGGCCACGGTCGAGCCCTCGGGGATCGTGACGCCGCGCACCTCGACGTCCCGCACGGCGCGCCGCCAGAGCAGCTGTAGCGGGCTGTCGAAGCGCAGCGCCTCCTCGGTCGCGGCGTCGACGAGCGAGCGGTCCTCGCGCAGCCGCGTCCAGAGGTCGGGACGGTCCACGAGGACGTTCAGCACGTTGCCGATCAGGGCAGTCGTGGTCTGGTTGCCGGACACGAGCACGACCTGGCAGATGTCGAGCAGCTCCTCCCCGGACAGCGGCTCGCCCTCCGGCTTCTCGTGCGCGAGCACCGAGATCAGGTCGTCGCGAGGCTCCTCGAGGCGCCGCGCGGCGACCTCGCGGAAGTGCGCGTGCATCTCGCGAACGGCCGCCGAGGTGGCCTCGGCCGGCGCGTCGGTGGCGATCACGGAGTCGGACCAGGTCTTGAAGCGCTGGTAGTCCTCGGGAGCGACGCCGAGCACGCGCGCGATCACCATCACCGGGAGCGGGATCGCGAGCGCCGGCACGAGGTCGACCGGCTGCTGCGCGGCCGCGTCGAGCAGCTCGCTGGCGAGCGCATCGAGCTCCGGTTGCAGCTTCTCGATCTCGCCGCGCGCGAACGGGCGATTCACCAGCCGCCGGATGCGCGTGTGGCCGGGCTGGTCCTGCCCGACCAGCACGCGCGCCGAGCGCCGCGGCCCCAGCCGTGAGTCGGCCCGCCTCGTGTCCTCCGAGGAGAACGCCTCGTGGTCGGTGAGGGCGGCGTAGACGTCCTCGAAGCGGCTGAGCAGCCACGCCCCGCTGCGCGGGTCGCGGTAGACGGGGTGGTGGTCGCGCAGGATCCGGTACGTGGGGAACGGGTCGCGCTTGAACTCGGGGGTGAACAGCTCGACGGGGTCCATCGGGATCTCCTCGCCGCCGCGATCGCCCTCATCTTCACCGGCATGCAGGGCCTGTCAAGACGAACGTCGTACCCCGGGGCGCGCCCGGCAACGAAAGAGCCGCCCCCGCCGGGGCGGCTCTCGTTGAAGCCGTAGCGGACGCCTCGAGGGCGCCGCGCTGCTAGCTTGCCGGCTTGAACTGGACGATCGTCCAGTCGTCGTCGAGATCCTCGAACACGGCCTCGACGGGCATGTCGCAGACGGCGTCCTCAACCTCGCACTGGATGCCCGAGATCATGCGCGGGCCCTCGTCCAGCTCGACGACGCCGTAGACGTACGGCACGCGCTGCTGGAACCAGAGGTCGGCGGCCTGGCGGATTACGGTGAAGGTGTGCAGGCGGCCCTTGCCGCTCACCTCCCGCCACTCGATCCCCTCCATCGTCCAGCAACCCGGGCAGATCTCGCGCGGGTACCAGACGAGTTGGTCGCAGCCCTCGCAGTACTGGACCACCAGCTTGTGCTGCTTCGTCGCCTCCCAGAACGGCTCGGTGAGCGCGTTCGAGGACGGGACGGGGCGCTTGAGCTCCTGTTCGGCCATGACTAGTCCACGCCCTTTCCGAGGACCAGCGAGGCCTCGACGCTGAGGCCGCCGCCGTTGTTGTTGATGAACGCGTAGTTCAGATCCTTGTGGGCCTGGCGCGCCTCGCCGCGGCCCATCATCTGGCGCACGCCCTCGACGACGTGCGACATGCCGCCGCCGCTGCCGGCCTGCCCGAAGGAGAGCTGGCCGCCGTGCGTGTTGACGGGCAGCTCGCCCTTGTACGTCACGTCGTGCGAGGCGAACCACTGGCCGCCCTCGCCCTTGGGGGCGAAGCCGGCGTCCTCGAACTCGCAGATGATCGCGATCGTGTAGCAGTCGTAGATCTGCGCGATGTCCATGTCCTGCGGAGTCAGGCCGGCGGTCGCGAACGCACGCTCCGCGGAGACCTTGACCGGCGAGATCGTCATGTCCGGCGCGTAGGAGAGACCCGGCACGCCTCGGTCCGTCGCGCAGCCCGCGCCGAGGAGGTAGACGGGCGGGTTCGGCGAGTAGTCGGTCTCGTCAGCGGCGCTCACGATCACCGCCGCGCCGCCGATGCAGGGCATGACGCACTCCAGCAGCCGCAGCGGGTCGGCGACCATGCGCGAGTTGAGGATGTCGTCGGCCGTGGCGGGCTGGCCGTAGAAGACGGCGTCCGGGTTGGCCTGGGCGTTCTCGCGCTGCTGCACGGCAATCGCGACGCGGTCCTCGTCGCTGAGGTTGTAGAGGTGCTGGTAGCGCATCGCGATCTGCGCGTACTCGTAGTTCGCGCCGGGGCCGGGGCCGTGCGCGCGCACGTACTGGGCGCCGTGGCCGTCCGGGGAGGGCTCGGTGCCTCCGCCGAAGCCGCCCCACTGGCTGGAGCAGACGATCACGAGGACGTTGTCGGCGAGGCCCGTGGCCACGGCCGCCGCCGCCACCGTGAGGCTCGTCGCGCCGGAGCCGCCCATCTGGTCGACGCTGTGCGACCAGACCGGCTTGAGGCCGAGGTACTCGGCGAACTCGATGTTGTGGGAGTACGGGATGTGCGTGATCAGGCCGTTGACCTGGTCCTTCGTCAGTCCCGCGTCCTCGACGCAGTTCTTCGCCAACTCGGCAGCCAGCCCGACCGCCGTGCGGCCCGGCTTGCGCCGTTCGGGCTTGATCTCGGCGAAGCCGGTGATCGCGGCGGCGCCGCGGATTGATCGATCGCTCACTCGCTCCATCCTCTCCTGCGGCGGGCCTCTGCCGGGCCCCGGCCGCTCCGACGTTGGAGCATACTCCAATGTGCGGTTGGAGCACACTCCAAGGTTGGGGCAGTGACGCTCCTCCGAGGTCTCGAGGCCGCGGCCGCCACATCCGGGCGCGCGACGGCCTAGACTGGCGTATGGGCAGCGGACGCCGCAGCCGACGACTCCCGCCCGGCCTCCAGTCCGATCTGTTCGAGGCCGACGAGCCGCGCCTGCCGAGCGGCGCCGTCGCGCCCGGCGCGAAGGCCGCGCCCCTCGCCACGCGGATGCGTCCGGAGACGCTCGACGACTTTGTCGGGCAGGAGGACGTCGTCGGGCCGGGGAGCCCGCTGCGCGGGATGATCGAGCGCGACGAGACGCCCTCGCTCGTGCTCTGGGGCCCGCCGGGCTCCGGCAAGACGACGCTGGCGGCGATCATCGCGCGCACCACACGCCGCCGCTTCGAGCCGCTCTCCGCCGTCGACTCCGGCGTCGCCGACATCCGCCGCGTCGTCTCCGAGGCGCGCGAGCGCCGCCGCATCTCCGGCATCGAGACGATCCTCTTCATCGACGAGCTGCACCGCTTCAGCCGCAACCAGCAGGACGCCGTCCTCCCGCACGTCGAGGAGGGCGTCGTCACGGTCATCGGCGCGACCACCGAGAACCCCTCGTTCCACGTCGTCGCGCCGCTGCTCTCGCGCGCCCGCGTCTTCGTGCTGCGTCCGCTCGACGGCGACGCACTGCGCGCGATCGTGACGCGCGCCCTCGAAGGCGACGAGCGGCTGCAGGAGCAACGGGTGAGCGTCGACGAGGGCGCACTCGGCGCGATCGTGCACCTCGCGGGCGGCGACGCGCGGGCCGCCCTCAACCTGCTCGAACTCGCCGCGACGACCGTGCAGCCCTCGGACGCTGGTGCGCGCGCCGTCACTCGCGAGGCCGTCGAGGCGGCGGGCCAGCACCCGACGCTGCTCTACGACCGCGAGGGCGACGCCCACTACGACCACATCTCCGCCTACATCAAGTCGGTCCGCGACTCGGACCCGGACGGGGCGCTCTACTGGCTGGCGCGGATGATCGAGGCCGGCGAAGACCCGCTGTTCGTCGCCCGCCGCGTCGTCATCCTCGCTGCCGAGGACATCGGGCTGGCGGACCCGGCGGCGCTGCCGCTGGCGGTGGCGGCGCAGCAGGCGGTGCACTTCCTCGGCATGCCGGAGGCGCGGCTGCCGCTCGCCGAGGCGACCGTCTATCTGGCGCGCGCGCCGAAGTCGAACAGCGCCTACGCGGCCTACCAGCGCGCCGCCGCGGACGCCGAGCGCACGCGCAACGAGCCGGTCCCACTGCACCTGCGCAACGCCGCCACGCGCCTCATGCGCGACCTCGGCTACGGCAGCGGCTACCAGTACGCCCACGACTACGAGGGCCACACCCCGCCCTCGCAAACCCACCGCCCGCCCCCCGCCGAGGGCAACACCTACTACGTGCCCGGCGAGCTGGGCGACGAGGCGGAGCGGGAGTAGCGATGGCTCGTGTACTTCGTTGATAGCGGCCACGATGGCCGCCAATCGTGGGATCTGTCCGCTGGGCTATTCGCCGTCTTTGGCGTCTGGGCTGTTCCTCACCGTGTCGTCGAGTGACAGCAGATGGTATTCGCTGCGGCGAACGCCGATCCCATTCTCAATGAGCAGATCGACAAGTTGCTCGCCATTCATCAGCGCGACTGGCGAGGCGTCCGCGCGCGCCGCCTCCTGGCGCGCGCCCTTGCTGAAGTCGCTGGTCGTAATGATCAATCCCTGCTCGTGCGCACCGAGGCTGCCGCGCACTTGCTGCACGATTGGCGCCGGCACGTTGTTCTTCCAGCGCTTGGCTTGGACGGCCATGCGGATGTGCACCACGCCGCCGACTACCAGTGTGCCACGGACATCGATCCCACCATCGCTGCCGAGTGGTGTGCGCTCCACTTCGTCGAATTCAAGCGCCGACAGCAGTTCAGCGACGAGCCGCTCGAACTCGGCCGGGGAGTCGTCACGAACGCTCGCCAGCAGCCTCTCGCGCACCCCTTGGTTGTGTTCCTCGATCTCGGTGGCGAGACTCAATGGCACCGGCTCGGCTAGGCCGATCATGCCACGTTCGCTCCGGACAAACCGCTGCGGCTCCCCACGAGCCTCACGGCGGCGGATGTCCGTTCCGACCATCGCCGACAGTGAAAGAGCCGGGGTCTTCCCCTCGGTAGCGATGAGTCCCGCCGCGATCGCTCGACTCGTGACTTCCTCGTAGTGGAGTGCGCCTTCGACGCCAGGACTGCGCAGGACATGCTCGGCAGCATCGAGGAAGGACATCGCGCCAAGAGGCTTCTGAGCGCTGCCCTCGTCGTCATCCGGGTGGCTCGGCACATTGCGGGCCGCGGGTTGGCCAGCCCTACCGATGTGGTTCAGGGCGAATGTCCCAGGCGATACCCGGCGGAATCGAGAGTCCCTGCCCTGCCGCTGTATATCCACGGCGAGGCGGGCATTGATCGTGTCCCAAGGCGTCTTACCTCGCGTTGTCCAGAGTTCGCGTTCGAGGATCCGCCTTGTCAGTTCCCGGTAGTGGAGCGGCTCACCTGCGTCCCGCAGTACCTCGTATGCCGCGTCGAGAGCCTTCATTGCCTAGTACCCCTCATCCTGACGGCGCGCGCTGCTCGAGGACGGAGCGGAGCACGTCCTCCAGCGTGCCCGGCGGCGGGTCCGCCGCCAGCGCGTCGGCGACGAGGTTCGCGGCCTCGCGGCGGGTGTACTGGAGCGTCACGAGCGCCTCGATGGCGTCGTCGCGGACATCGGGGGCGGGTTCGCGCTCGCCCTCGAGGGCGTCGCGCAGCAGCGCCTCCTGCACGACCTTGCCGCGCAGGTGCGCGACGATCGTTTGCGCGAGGCGCTCGCCGATGCCGGGCAGCTGGCGCAGCGAGCGCTGGTCCTCGGCCTCGATCCAGCCGGCGATCTCCGAGACGGGGCGGGTGAGCGCGCGCACGGCCTTGGCGGGGCCCACGTCCGGAACCTCGATGAACTTGCGGAAGAACTCGCGCTCGGCCATGTGCGGGAAGCCGTAGAGGGTGGGCAGCGGCTGGCGCTCGGTGGCGTGGTAGTAGGTGAAGACCTGCACCTCCTCGCCCTGCTGGTGCCCGGCGGCCCAGTCCGCCGCGAAGGCCGGCATATGCACCTCGTAGGTGATGCCGCCCGCCAGGATCCACAACGAGGAGCGCTCGGCGTCCCAGCGCACGAGGGGGCCGCTGAGCGCCGCGATCACGGCGCGCTCCCGCTGCCGGCGAGGCGCGCCTCGAAGTCGACCTCGGCGAGTCGGGTGAGCGCAATCGCGAGCGCATCGGCGGCGTCGAGAGGCGTCGGCGCCTCGGCAAGCCCGAGCTGCAAGGCGACCATCGCCTGCACCTGCTCCTTCGAGGCTCCACCATGGCCGGCCACCGAGGCCTTGATCGTCGCCGGCGGGTACTCGAAGACGGGCGTCGCGTGCCCGGCCGCCGCGATCTGCACCGCCGCGCGCGCCTCGCCGATCGCGAGCGCGGATCGCGCGTTCTTCGCCACGTAGGGCTCCTCGAGGGCGAGTTCGTTGGGGCGGTGCTCCTCGATCAGCGCCCGCACCTGCTCGTGGATGTGGTGCAGGCGCTCGGCGCGGCTCCAGCGCGGGCGCGTGCGGATCGCGCCGTAGGCGATCACCTCGGCGCTCCGGGCGTCGCCATCGATGATGCCGTAGCCGGTGGCCGCGAGGCCCGGATCGATCCCGATCACGCGCCGTCCGCCGTCGCTCACCGTGCTTGCACCAGCGCCCCGGTCATTCCCCGAGACCGGCGGCGGCGAGCACCTCGTCGCTGAAGTCGGCGTTGCTGTAGACGCGCGAGACGTCGTCGAGCTCGTCGAGCTGGTCGAGCAGGCGCAGCGTCTGCGCGGCGTTCTTCTCGTCAAGCTCGACCATGTTCTTCGCCACCTGCGCGATCTCGGCGCTGGCGATCGTGAAGCCCTCCTCCGTGAGCGCCGCGCGCACGGCCTCGAGGTCGCCGGGGCTGGTCAGCACCTCGACGAGTTGGTCGTCGGCGCTCACGTCCTCGGCGCCGGCCTCGATGGCGGCGAGCTGGATCTCGTCGGCGTCGGCCTCGGCGGCGTCGAGGGTGATCACGCCGCGCAGGTCGAACATCCAGGCGACCGCGCCGTTCTCGGCGAGCGTGCCGCCGCCGCGGTTCAGGGTGACGCGGATATCGGCGACGGTGCGGTTGCGGTTGTCCGTGACGGTCTGGATCAGCACGGCCGTCCCGCCCGGCGCGTAGCCCTCGTAGACGATCTCCTCGAGGGAGGCGCCGTCGCCGCCGCCGGTGGCGCGCTGGATCGCCCGCTCGACGTTGGTGCCGGGCATGTTGCTGTCGCGCGCCTTCTGGATGGCGAGGCGCAGCGCCGAGTTCATGTCGGGGTCGGCCCCGCCGCGCGCGGCGACCGTGATGTCGCGCGCGAGCTTGGTAAAGAGCTGGCCGCGCTTGGCGTCGGTCGCCGCCTTCTTGTGCTTGATCGAGGACCACTTGGAGTGACCGGACACGAACGCCTCCCGAGGATGGCGGACGGCTCGCGCGCCGCCGCCGGGACAGCACGACGGGTACGGGCATGGTAGCACCGGCTGCGCCGCCGGACGGCGCGCCGCCGCTACGCGCGCAGCGTCACGTTGTCGATCAGCCTCGCGGCCCCGAAGCGCACCGCCAGCGAGAGCAGCGCCGGCGGCTTGATCAGCCCCTCGAGCTCCGCCAGCGTCTCCGAGTCGGCGAGGGAGACGTAGTCGATCTCCGCCAGCGGCTGGGCGGCGATGCGGTCGCGCACGACAGCGCGCAGCGCCGAGGCGTCGCGCACGCCGTTCTCGAAGGCCGCGACGGCGGCCTGGAGGCCCGCGTGCAGCGCGGGCGCCTGCGCGCGCTCCTCGGGCGTGAGGTAGACGTTGCGCGAGGAGAGCGCGAGACCGTCCGGCTCGCGCACCGTGGGGCAGCCGACGACCTCGATCGGGAACCGCATGTCCGCCGTCATGCGCTTCAGCACGGCGAGCTGCTGCGCGTCCTTCTCGCCGAAGTAGGCGCGGTCCGGCCCGACCATCAGGTAGAGGCGGGAGACGACGGTCGCGACGCCCTCGAAGTGGCCGGGACGGCGCTCGCCCTCGAGCACCTCCGTCAGCCCGCCGACGCGCACGCGGGTCGAATCGCCGGGCGGGTAGATCTCCCCGGCGGACGGTACGAAGGCGATGTCCGCGCCCGCGTCCGCGAGCAGATCGAGGTCACGGTCCTCGTCGCGCGGGTAGTCCTCGAAGTCCTCGTTCGGGCCGAACTGGGTCGGGTTCACGAAGATCGAGACGACGACCGTCGGACACTCGGCCCGGGCGGCCTCGACGAGCGAGAGGTGGCCCTCGTGCAGGAAGCCCATCGTGGGCACGAGGCCGACCGGCGCGGCCGGCGCGCGCAGCGCGGCGCGCAGATCGGCGATCGTGCGCGCGACGATCAGCATCGGAGCATCACCGCCAGCGCGGCGTTCACGCGCGAGCGGCTAGACGACCTCGTCCTCTTCGAGCATCGCGACTTCCGCGTCGACGCCCTCATGGGCGCTGTCGTGGGCGTGCGCGCTGCCGGGCGCTTGCGCGCGGTCGGTTCCCCGCGCGTTCCGCGCGAGCGCCGCCTCGATGTGCGCGCGCTTGGCGTCGTCGAGGAAGAACGACTCCCCGGCGCTCGGGAAGCTGCCGTCCGCGACGGCCTCGCGGTAGGCCGTGAGCGCGTCGCGGACGAGCTGCCCGCCCTCCAGGAAGCGGCGGGTGTGCCGGGGGTCCATGTCCGGGTAGAGGCCGAGCATGTCGTGCAGCACCTGCACCTGCCCGCTGCAGTAGGGACCGGCGCCGATGCCGATGGTCGGGACGCTGAGCCCCTCGGTGATCCTCCAGGCGACGGTGGCCGGCACGACTTCGAGCACCACCGCGTAGGCGCCCGCCTCCTCGAGCGCCTTCGCATCGTTCATCACGCGCACGGCGTCGCGCGGGGTGCGGCCCTGGATCTTGTAGCCGCCGATCGTGTTGACCGACTGGGGGGTGAGGCCCACGTGGCCCATCACCGGGACGCCCGCGTCAACGAGGCGTCTGACGATGCCCGCCGAGCGCTGTCCGCCCTCGAGCTTGACGGCGCTGCAGCCGGTCTCCTTCATCAGCCGCGTGGCGTTGCGCAGCGCGTCCTTCCAGCCCGCCTGGTAGGAGCCGAACGGCATGTCGACGACGACATGCGCCCGCGCCGCGCCGCGCGTGACCGCGGACCCGTGGTGGATCATGTCCTCCATCGTCACCGGCAGGGTCGAGTCGTAGCCGAGGACGACCATCCCGAGGGAGTCGCCGACGAGGATCACGGGGACGCCGGCCTCGTCGGCGAGCTTCGCCGTCGGGTAGTCGTACGCCGTGATCATCGTGATCCGCTGCTTGTCGCGGCGCATCCGCTGCAGGTCGTTGACAGTGACCCGCTTCATGCCTGAGCTCATCGTACTGCCCCCTGTGCGACTGACTCGTGCGGCTCGATCGGGTGGGCCCCGTTGACAAGGTTGGTGGAGGAGACGGATGCGACGCGGTTGCGCTCGTCGACGAGCACGATGCGCGGGCGGCGCCCGGCGAGGCGCTCCTCGGGAACGCCCTCGTAGGCCATGATGATGATCATGTCGCCCGGATCGACGAGGTGCGCCGCAGCGCCGTTCATCTGAATCTCACCGGACCCCGCGGGCGCGGGGATGACGTAGGTCTCGAGGCGCGCGCCGTTGGTCAGGTCGACCACGTGGACCTGCTCCCACTCGGCGATGCCGGAGGCGTCGAGCAGCGCCTGGTCGATGCTGATCGAGCCCTCGTAGTCGAGGTCGGCGGCGGTGACGGTCGCGCGGTGGATCTTCGCGCGCAGCATGATCCGCATCATCGTCGCGCCTCGTTCCCGTCGGGCGCCGGCGCCCGTGAGTCGTGGACGTCAGTCGCCCGGTGAGGGGCTGGGGTCATGTGCTCACTCCGTCCCGATCCCGGCGGGATTCAAGCGGGTACGCATGGCCAACTGGCGCGAACGCGCGCACAGTATAGGCATGCACGCAACCCCGATCACGTCCCCGCCTCGCAAACGGTCAACCAGGCTTCCGTTCCGCCGGTTTCCGGAGGCTTCGGATCGCGCCCGTCAGCGCCCTTCCCGCCCCCACTCGGCGGCGGAAGGCACGCCCGCGAGACCCTCGGCGGCGCGGACGCCGTTGAGCACCGCCCGCTCCACCGCGCGCGCCGCGAGCGCCTCGAGGGCGGCGTAGGCGTAGCGGTCGACCTCGACGGCGCCGGTGGCGAGGGCGAAGATCACGTCGCCGTCGCCGCGGCAGTGCGCGGGCCAGATGGTGCGCGCGAAGCCGTCGTGGCAGACGGTCGCCAGCCGGTTCGCCTGCTCGCGCGTGAGCCGCGCGTCCGTGGCGACGACCGCGATCGTCGTGTGCTCCGGGCCTGCGGCTTCGCCCGCCTCGTCCGGGTCCGGGAGCTCCGGCCAGCGCCGCCCGCTGCGCAGGTGCGCAGCGAGGTCCACGAAGCCGCCTCCGTCCGCGCGGGGCGCGGCGACCAGCGAGCCGTCGTCCGGGTCGCGGATCGCGCCCGAGGAGTTGACCGCGGCGATCGCGCCGACGGTCGCACCGCTCTCCAGACGCTCGCTGGCGGTCCCGAGGCCGCCCTTGATCGCGCGGTCCCCGCCAAGCAGCGAGGCCACCGTCGCGCCCGTGCCCGCGCCGACCGATCCCCGGGCCACGCGCCCGCCCGTGGCGCGCCGCGCCGCGCGCTCGCCCTCGGCGGCGCCGGGGCGGCGGACGCCGCTCCCCAGCCCGAGGTCGAACAGGATCGCCGCGGGTACGATCGGGATGGTGCGCTCCGCGAAGCGCAGGCCGACGCCCTGCTCCTCGAGGTAGCGCACGACGCCGCCGGCCGCGTCGAGGCCGAAGGCGGACCCGCCGGAGAGCACGACGGCGTGCACCTCCTCGACGAGGTTGCCGGGCCGCAACAGGTCGGTCTCGCGCGTGCCGGGCGCGGCCCCGCGCACGTCGACGCCTCCGACGGCGCCGCCGGCGCACAGCACCACCGTGCAGCCGGTCGCCCAGCGACGGTGCGTCCAGTGCCCGACGCGGATGCCGCGAACGTCCGTGATCGCGTCGCGAGCCGCGGAGGCTGCCACGCGCTCGCTCGGCATCAGAGTGCGGGCGCGACCGGTCGCCGCGGCGACACGACCGAGTCGATGTGTTCGATGCACGCGGCGAGGTAGGTGGCGGGGTCGGACAGGTACGTCCGGCAATGGCCGCCGGCGGACGAGATCCAGATCCGGTCACCCGCGTTGAGCGAGGCGGCGCCGAGGTTCAAGGTGTGCTCCACCGGCACCTCGGGGTCGTCCTCGGCGTGGATGTACAGGACCGGCTGCCGGAGCCGAGGTATCACGCGAATCGGCGATACCGCGTCGATGTCGGCGCGCAGGAAGAGTCGCGCGATGAGGGTGGCGAGCAGGAACACCAACTCCGGCCAGTGCCGATGCTCATGCCGCAGGTGGCTGCGCATCGAGACGAACGGGGAGTCCGCGATCACCCCGGCGATCGCCGGGTCGCGCGCGGCGACGATCAGCGCCAGCGCGGCGCCCATGCCGAAGCCGTGCAGGAAGAGCGGATAGTCCTTGCCGCGGCTCCGGGCGTAGGCGACGGCCGCCTCGACGTCCGCCAGTTCCGCGGCGCCGAGGTGGTCGTGATCGCCCTCGGATTCCCCGCGCCCCCGGAGGTCGAAGCTGAGCACGTTCATGCCGCGGCGCAGGTAGTCGCGCTGCAGGTCGAGCAGGCCCAGCGCCGGGTCCGAGCGCGTGCCGTCGGCGTCATGCACGATCACGATCGTCGCGCGCGCGCCCGGCGATTCCATGTACCAGCCGCGGTTGCACACCCCGTCGGCGGCGAGGAACTCGATCTCGTCGTGCCGCAGGGACAGGTCGGCGGGGTTGCCCGCGACGCGCCAGCGCTTGGTGCGCGTCAGCGTCTCCGCCAGGTAGCACGCCGCGAGGATGCAGGCGAGCAGGCCGACGCCCGCGATCGCGATCACTGCGGCCGGCAACACGATCACGCCGTCCCGCCCGTCTTCAGTCCGGCGGCTGTGACTTGCGCCTTGGACCGTACCAGCGCGCTCCGAGCCTCACAAGCGAGGCTCACAGGCTTGCAGCGCGGGCCGCCGAGGCTGGCGGCGCTACTCGGGGGCGCAACCTCCGGGAATGCCCAGCGTCCAGCCGACGTGGATCAGGTCGGGATTGCTGAACGTGCGTCCGTCAGCCATGACGCGGCCCTGGTTCGCGGCCCAGATCTCCCGCCAGCGGCTCGCGTCCCCGTGGCAGCGGCGTGCGATCCGGCCGAGGTAGTCGCCGGCCCGGACAACGTACTCACTCGCCGATCCGGTGGCGGCACCGTCGGTCGTCTCGCCGTCGGTGCCCTCGCTGTCGGCCGCCTCCATGACCTCCGGCCAGGTGAGCAGCACCCACCCGCCGGCGCCGAGCGCAATCACGCGCGGGCCCAGCGCCGAGGCCGCGACGAGGTGCGGATCCTCGCCGCGCAGCCGCGCCAGCCGCGAGGCGTCCAGCGGCAGCTCGTCCGGCGCCGGGCCCGAGCGGTCGAAGCCCTCGTCGATCCACGTCTCCTCGCCGCCGTGGGAGGCGAGGTAGTAGCCGCGCGTGCCGACCAGGCGGGCGGCAGCGGGCGTGGAGTGCTCCACCGCGCCTTCCTCGAGCTTCGCCAGCGCCTCGGCGCCCTCGACGGCGGCCCTGCCGCTGCGGGGGGCCGCCGCGGCAGCCGCCATGGCGTCGGCGGCCACCCGGTCGTCAAAGACGGCGCCGGGCTCCTCGGCGAGGTAGGCGGTGTAGGGCGTGACGATGCCGAAGCGGTTGGCGATCGCGATGATCTCCTCGATCAGGCCCTCGCGCGCGCCCTCGACGCGCAGCTCGCGCAGCAGATCCGCGATCCGCCGCTGCGCCCAGAGCAGCGCGACGCCCGGGTCGTCCGCCCGCTCCGGCAGCGTGAGCTCGTAGCTGAAGCGCTCCTCGCCGTCCGCGGCGCGGCCGGTCAGCACGACGCTGATCGACCCTGATCCCCGGTAGCGCCCGGTGATCAGCTTCTGCTCGCCGGCGAAGATCCCTCCGAGGCTGACCGGCGCGAGCGATCCGACCGTGAGTCCCGATGCGCCCTCGGGCCGCTCGAACGAGAGCGCCGGGGCGAGCAGCACCGGGGTGGAGATGCGCTCGCTGAGCAGCCCGACCTCGGTGTCGATCCGCTCGTCCGGCGTGACGTAGTGGCTGGAGCCCGTGAAGCGCGAGGTCAGCGCGTCGAGCAGCACCGCGTCGACGTCGTAGCCGACGCCGAAGGCGAAGAGCTGCACATCCCCCGGCGCGGCCTCGGAGGCGGCGGCGAGGATGCCGTCCGCGTGCTCGATGCCGGCCGTCGGCAGGCCGTCCGTCAGGAAGACGATCGTGCCCGGCCGGTCGCCCGAGAGCAGGCCCAGCGCCTCGCCGAGCGCTCCCAAGATGTTGGTGAGGCCCGCCGCGTCGATGCCCTCGATCCAGTCGCGGCCTTGCCCGGTCGAGGAAGCGGGATGCAGCGCGCCTTCGAACGACGACACCCCGTCCGCGAAGCTGACGATCCCGAAGTGGTCGCCGGCATCGAGACGGTCGAGGATGCGTCCGGCGGCGGCGCGCGCCTGCGAGATCTTCTCGCCCTGCATCGATCCGCTACGGTCGATCACCACCACGATGTCTCGCGCGACCCGTTCGCCGGTCTCCAGCGCGGGCGCCAGCAGCAGCGCGAAGTAGCCGTCCTCGCCAGCGTCGGCGGCGCCGCGATGCGCCAGCAGCCGCGCGGCGACGAGCCCCTCGCCGCCCGCGAGGTGCAGCCGGAAGTCGCGCTCGGCCGTCCAGCCTCCGGGCGACTCCCATGACACGCCGAGCTTGCCCGGTCCCTCGCGCGTGACCGCGGGCGCGTGGCCGGGCGCGATCGCCGTGCGCACCTCCCACGGCACGTCGATCTCCACGCTCAGCGAGGCCGCCGCCGGGCGCGGCGACATCCGCGACCACGGGGCCTCGATCACCACCTCGTTCGCCTCGGCGGTGAGCGGGGTCGTGACCGTGTAGCGCACCTCGCGCGTCTCGCCGCGAGGCACCGGGAAGGCCTTGATCTCGTAGAGGTCGTCGCCGAGCGAGCGCAGCAACGCGGGGTCGATCAGGCGGCGCACGATCTCGTCGTAGATGCGCGACGCATCGCCGGCGTCGAGCAGCCGCCCCTCGAGCGTCCGCGTACCGTCGCCGAGCGCCAGATCGGTGACGACGCTGTCCGGCGGGAGCGGGACGATCACGCGGCCCTCGGCCAGCCGGGTGCGCAACTCGATACTCCCGCCGCCACCGAGGTCGGCGGGGTGGGCGAAGGTCAGCGTCCAGTGGGTGCGGTAGCGCGCGTCCTCGACCTCGACGCTGGCGGCGGCGTTCGTCAGGCGGGCGGCCGACGGGCCGGCCCACCAGCAATCGATGCAGGGGGGCGGGATCGGTCTCTGGGCCGCCGCGGGCGGCGGCGCCGGCGCGGCGAGCACGATCAGCGCGAGCAGGGAAGCGGCGAGCGTGCGGCGCATGCGCATGGCGGCCCTTCCACCGTGCGGGCGGGATGCACGGCACACCCGCGCCTCCATCAGAGAATATGCGCGGTCGAGCCGATCGGTTCCCTCAGCGGCGCTGGCAGTTTCCGCAGAAGTGCGTGGCGCGTCCGCCCAGGCGGATGCGGCGGATCTCGCGCCCGCGGCAGCGAGGGCGCTCGCACGGTTCACCCTGGCGGCGGAAGACGTGCACGCGCAGGTGGTGGCCGCCCGTCAGCCCGAAGGCGTCGCGGTACTCGTCGAAGGAGCTGCCGCCGTCGGCCAGGCCGTCTCGCAGCGTCTCGAGCAGCGCGGCGTGCAGCCGCGCGACGCGGCGCGGCCCGATCGAGCCGGCGGGCGTGCGCGGGTCGATGCCCGCGATCCACAGCGCCTCGTCGGCGTAGATGTTGCCGACCCCCGCCGCCACCCGCTGATCGAGCAGCGCCGACTTCACCGCCACCGTGCGCCGCCCGAGGGCGTCACGCAGCCAGCGCACGCTGAACTCCCCGGACAGCGCGTCCGGTCCGATGCGCGGCATCGCCTCGGCGGGGTCCTCGACGAGATGCCAGGTGCCGAACTTGCGGATGTCGTTGAGGCGCAGCGTGCAGCCGTCGTCGAGGTCGACGCGCGCGCGCTCGAAGCGCTCGCTCGGCGCCGAGCGATCGCCGATCAGCAGCACGCCGGTCATGCGCAGGTGCAGCACCCAGTGGCGGCCGTCGTCGAGGGCGGCGATCAGGTACTTGCCGTGACGGTCCAGCGCCTCGATGCGGAGGCCGGCCAGCTCCTGCTCCAGCTCGCGCGGCGAGTGGGTGACGGCCAGCCGCTCCGCGCCGGCGTGGATGCGCACCGCTTCGATCGTGCGCCCGCTGATCCGCGGCTCCAGGCCGCGGCGGATCGTCTCGACCTCGGGCAGCTCAGGCATCGCCGACCACGAGACGGCGGCTCACGCCGACTCGACCATCTCGCCCCAGGAGCGGCCGTGCTTCTCGTCGAGGTCGAGCGGCACGGAGAGCCGGACGGCCGGCATGAGGCGGCGTGCGATCTCGCGCACCGCGCCGAGCTCCTCGCGAGGCAGCTCGAAGAGCAGCTCGTCGTGGACCTGCAAGACCATGCGGGCCTTGCCGCCTTCGGCGCGGTGCGCGATCAGCTCGGCGTCGATCTGGTTCATGGCGATCTTGATGATGTCGGCGGCGGCGCCCTGGATCGGCATGTTGATCGCGATCCGCTCGGCCGCGAGGCGGCGGTTGTGGTTCCGCGAGCGCAGCTCCGGGATGTAGCGGCGCCGCCCGGTCAGCGTCTCCGCGTAGCCGCGATCGCGCGCCTCGGTCACGACCTCGTCCCGCCAGTGCGCGACCCGCGGGTAGGCGGCGAAGTAGGCGCGGATGAACTCCTCGGCCTCGTCGCGCGGGATGCCCTCGCGCTGCGACAGCCCGAACGCCGTGAGGCCGTAGAGGACGCCGAAGTTGAACACCTTCGCGCGCCGCCGCATCTCCGTGTCCACCTCGTCCGCGCCGACGTGGAAGACGTTCGCCGCCGTCGCGCGGTGGATGTCCTGGCCCTCGAGGAAGGCGCGCCGCAACTCCTCGTCCTCGGACACATGGGCGAGGATGCGCAGCTCGATCTGCGAGTAGTCGAGCGAGAGCAGGATCGGATCCTCGCCGCAGTCGCGCGCGACGAAGGCGTTGCGCACCGCAGCCCCGAGCTCGGTGCGCACGGGGATGTTCTGCAGGTTCGGGTCGTTCGAGGACAGCCGCCCCGTGGCCGCCGTGGTCTGCGAGAACACCGTGTGCACGCGCCCGGTGATCGGGTGGATCTGTCCCGGCAGCGTATCGACGTAGGTCGATCGGATCTTCGTCAGCTCGCGCCAGCGCAGCACCGCCTCGACGGCGGGGTGCGCCTGACGCAGCGGCTCGAGGGCGTTCGCGTCCGTCGTCCAGCCCGTCGCGGTCTTGCGCGTCTTCGGCAGCTCCAGCTCCTCGAACAGCACGTGCGAAAGCTGCTGCGGCGAGCCGATCTGGAACTCGTGCCCGACCGCCGAGAAGACCTCGTCCCGCGCCGCCTCGGTCAGCTCGGCCAGCTCCGCCCCGAGGATCGCGAGCGCCTCGCGGTCGATGGCGAGGCCGTACTGCT
This sequence comes from Dehalococcoidia bacterium, assembly GCA_963692775.1. Classification (GTDB taxonomy): domain Bacteria; phylum Chloroflexota; class Dehalococcoidia; order UBA2979; family UBA2979; genus VXMT01. The sequence continues at coordinate 28,216 of OY839116.1, forward strand.
CCATGCGCGCCAGCACCGGCAGGTGCGGCAGATCGATCTCGCGGAAGACGCGGTCGAGGTCGTTTGCCTCGAGGTCGGCGAGCAGCTCACCCGAGAGGCGCAACGTCGCGTCGGCGGCGCCGGCGGCGAGGCCCGCGGCGTCCTCGGGCTCCGTCCGCGAGAAGGGGATCGCCTTGCGGCCCGTGCCGAGCAGGCTCTTCGCCTCGGGCAGCTCGTGACCGAGCCGCTCGAACGCGAGGCCGCGGATGTCGCGCGCGCGCTCGCCCAGCACGTACGCCGCGATCGAGGTGTCGAAGTCGATGCTGCCGGTCCAGACCCCGCCGGGCGTCTGGGCGAGGGCGAGCAGCTGCGTCTTGCCGCTGTTGGAGACGCGCTCCAGGTCCGGGTCGCTGAACAGCGTGCGGGCGGCCTCGAGGACGGCCTCGCGCGGGAGCTGGACGACCGGCGGCTCGGGCTCCGGCGCGTCCATCATCATCTCCTGCTGCCCCTCCTTTGGCGGCAGTGGCTCGCGCGTGTGGCCGAACGGCAGGTACCAGCCCTTGCCCGGCTCGACGCTGAGCGCGAGGCCGACGAGGCCGTAGGCCGCGCGCATCGGGTGCTCGTCGTCGGCCAGCAGCTCGAAGCCGAAGCGCCCGGCCGCCCTCACCACCTCGACCACTTCGCCGAGGCGCTCAGTCGTCGTCACGACCTCGTACTCGCCGCCGCTCGTGATTGCGCCAGCGGGCTGCGCGCCGTCCGAGGGCGCGTCGTCGGCGTGCTGCGGCAGCCGCCCGACGAGCGAGCGGAACTCCAGCTCCTGGAACAGCGTGAGCACGGCCGCGCGGTCGTAGTCGTGCACGAGCGCCGCGTCGAGGTCGAGCGCGACGTCCGGCACGTCGGTGACGATCGTGGCCATGCGCTTGTAGTGGCGGGCGTCCTCGACGGCGGCGGCGAGCGCCTTCTGCGCGCGCGGCGGCTTGATCTCGTCGAGGTGCTCGATCATCCCCTCGATCGTGCCCCACTCGCCGATCAGCGCCTTCGCGCCCTTGTCGCCGATGCCGCGCACGCCGGCGATGTTGTCCGTGTTGTCGCCGACGAGTGCCTTGAAGTCCGGGATCTGCTCCGGCTCGAAGCCCCAGCGCTCACGCACGCGCTCGCTGTCGTACAGGACATAAGCACGCTGGTAGGGCCGGTACATCAGCACCTTCACGCCCGGCTGCACGAGCTGCACCATGTCGTTGTCGAGCGTGACGAGCACGGTCTCGACGCCCGCCGCCTTCGCCTGCGTCGCGAGCGTGCCGAGGACATCGTCCGCCTCGTAGCCCGGCGCCTCGACGAGGGGTATCCGGAACGCTCCCAGTACGTCTCGCACGCGTTCGATTTGCGGCTTCAGGTCGTCGGGCGTTGGCCGCCGGGTCGCCTTGTAGTCGGCGTCGGCCTCGTGGCGGAAGGTGGGGGTGGGGGCGTCCCAGGCGGCGATGATGTGCGTCGGCCGCAGCTCGTCGAGGACGTAGAGCAGCGAGTTGGCGTAGCCGTAGACGGCCCAGACCGGCTCGCCGGTGCGGCGCACGGTGCTCGCGAAACTGTCGCGCAGCGCGTAGTACGAGCGATAGATGATGCCGTGCGAGTCGAGGATGACGAGCAGATTGGGCCGGTCCGACAGATCGAGGGCCATCCCCCGCAGTATATCCGCCGCGCGGCCCGTGGCGGGGGCTACACCCCGACGGGTTCGCGCTCGCCGCGCTCGATCGCCTCGCGCACGTCGGCGAGCAGGCCGGGCGGCAGGCCCTCCTGGTTGCAGGTCGGGCAGGTCGGTTCGTCGGGCGCGCCCATGTCGAAGAGGCGCACGCGCCGCGGGCGGTCCGCGATCAGGATGCCGCAGACGGTGTCGACGCGGGCGGTGAAGTAGAGGCGCGGCTCCAGCTCCTCGGCGGCGTGCAACACCACCCAATGCCAGTCGTCGGCGAGGTCGTCCATCGCCTTGCCGACGATGCGCACCTCAGCCACGGGCCGCGTCCGGGGCCGGCCGGTCCATGTCGGCGACGCGCCGCGCGATGCGCCAGCCGTCGGCCGTGCGGCGCCACTCGTCGCGGTAGACGCCGCTGCTCACCGTGCGCGGGTGGCGGTCGCCGGGGGCGATGCTGGTCAGCAGCAGCATCGTGCGCGTGCTCGCCGCGTCCGCGCTCAGCTCGTCGAAGACGGTCGCGCGCTGGTGGTGGCGCGTGATCACGCCCTCCGGGAGCGTCTCGAGGAGCCCGAGGATCCAGTCGCGCAGCGCCGCACGGCCCGCGATCACCGCGTACGGGCCGTCGGAGCCGATCGCACGGCGCTCGAACACGCCGTCCTCGGTGAAGCGCGCGGCGAACTCGTCGCCGTCGAAGGCGTCGACCGCGTAGGAGTAGCGGCCGATCTGATCGAGGATGTCGAGGCGGTCTTCGGCGCTCATGCGCGCACGATAGCCGATCCCGCTGCGAGGATCAGGGCCGGGGCTCCTCGCGCGCGATGATCCGCTCCATGCGCGCTCGGATCTGCGCGTCGAAGTCGGTCCCGTGCGAGAAGATGTAGAAGCGCTCCGCGCGCAGCCCCTCGATCACCGCCGCCGCGACGCCCGAGGGCGGCATGTTGCGGCCCATGCTCTCGCCGGTCTCCTCGCGCGCGCGGGCGAAGGCGGCCGCGCGTTCGGGGTCGCCGGCCGCCGGGTCGGGGTTGCGCAGCTCGGGCGGGCGGTTGCGCTCCGCGAGGTAGCTGCGCGTCGCGACGCCGCCGGGGCAGAGCAGGTGCGCGCGCACGGGCGAGCCGAGCTCGCGCAGTTGCATCTGCAGCGCCTCGGTGATGCGCTCGACGGCGAACTTCGTCGAGCTGTAGGCGACGAGGCTGGTGTTGCCCTGGAAGCTCTGCACGGAGCCGGTGTTGACGATGTGCGCCGGCTCGCCCTGCTCGATGAGCAGCGGCGTGAAGGCGCGGATGCCGTGCAGCACCCCCCAGAAGTTGACGCCGTAGGTCCAGCGCCAGTCCTCGAGCGTCAGCTCCCACATCGGCACGCCGCCCTCGGGGTGCAGCGAGCCCCAGTCGTTGACGGCGGCGACGCCGGCGTTGTTGCAGACGACGTGCACGCCGCCCCAGGCCGCGAACGCCGCCTCCGCGAGGGCGTCAACCGAGTCCTGCCTCGAGACGTCGACCTGCTCGCCGCGCACCTCGTGCCCGGCGTCTCGCAGCTCCGCGACGGCTGCAGCGAGGGCGTCCGCCTCCACGTCGGCGAGGACGACGCGCATGCCCTCCTCGGCGAAGCGCTGTGCGAGCCCGCGCCCGATGCCGCTCGCCGCGCCGGTGACGACGGCGACCTTGCCCTCGAAGTCCCGCATCGCCCGCCTCCCGTTCGCTGGCCGGAGCGTCGTCGCCGGAGTGTATGCGGGCGGCTGGACCGCCGTGGCTACATCGCCGTGTAACCGCCGTCGACGGGCAGGACGACGCCGGTGATGAACGCAGCCTCGTCGCTGGCGAGGAAGACGGCGGCGGCCGCGATCTCCGAGGGCCGTCCGATGCGGCCGAGCGGGTGGATCGCGTCGGCGGGGTGCGGATCGCCCTCGCGGAAGTCCGCGCCGCCGCGCAGCATCGGCGTGTCGATGCCGCCGGGGGCGATCGCGTTGACGCGCACGCCGCGGCGGCCGTAGGCGACGGCGAACTGCCGCGTCAGCCCCAGGATGCCGGCCTTCGCCGCGACGTAGCCGAGTGGCCCCGATGGCAGCGGGCCGCCGTCCTCCGGCGGCCGCACGTTGGGCAGCGCGACGAGCGCCCCCGCCGAGGCGGTGTTCACGATCGCGCCGCCGCCCTGCGTGGCGAGCAACGCCGCGCCGTGCAGCAGCCCGTGGTAGACGCCTTCGAGGTTGATCGCGATCGTCCGCGGCCAGTCGGCCCCCCGGCTCCCGATCGCGGCGTTGTTCATCAGCACGTCGAGCCGCCCGAAGCGCTCAACCGCCTCGGCCAGCATCGCCTCCACCTCGGACTCGCGGGAGACGTCGGCGCGGCGCGCGGCGGCGCTGCCGCCGGCGGCCTTGATGCTCGCGACCGTCTCGGCGAGGCCGTCCTCGTTGACGTCGGCGCAGAGCACGGCCGCGCCTTCCGAGGCGCAGCGCCGCGCCATCGCACGCCCGGCGCCGGAGGCGGCGCCGGTAACGACGGCGACCCGTCCCTCGAGGCGCTGCGTCATCCAGCCCTGCCCTCGTGGCGGTCCCGTGTCGCGGCTAGAGGCCGGCGGCGAACTCGCCGATCAGTTCGGCGATGCGCTCGGGGCGCTCCCAGGGGCTGTAGTGCCCGGCGCCGCGCAGCCAGTGCAGCTCGGAGTTGGGCAGCGCCCTCGCGAGATCGAAGCCGTTGAACGGCACCGCGACGCGGTCGGCGGTGCCGTAGATCAGCAGCGTCGGATGCGCCCACTGCGCCCAGTACTTGTCGGCGTTCGAGGAGCCGAGGATCGACAGCGCCATCATCACCTTCTCGCGCGGGCTGCGGTCCTCGAACATGCCGTCGAGGAGCGCGCGCTGCTCCTCGGTCTCTCCGAATCCGGCGCCGCAGTAGGTCTCCACGAACAGCTCCGCGAAGCCGTCGGCGTCGAGGCCGCGCTTCGTGGAGAGCGAGTACATGTTGGCGGAGGCCGCCGGATCGCCGGCGAACATGCCGCCGGCGTTGACGAGGATCAGGCCGCGCACGGCGTCCGGGTTGCGCACGACGTGGTTGGCGGCGATCCCGCCCCCGAAGGCGTGCCCCAGCGAGAGCACCGGGCCGTCGCCGACATGCTGGATCAGCGCGTGCAGGTCGTCCGCGGCGACGTCGACGTCGGCGCTCTCGGCCTCGAGCTCCGTGTCGCCGAAGCCGCGCACGTCGTAGGTGACGACGCGGAAGCGCTCGGCGAGCAGCGGGACCAGCGGGCCCCAGAACTTCGAGGGGGTGTTGTAGGCGGCGGTGAGGACGATCGTCTCGCCGGCTCCCTGCTCGTGGTAGTGCAGCCTCGCCCCGTCCACATCGAGCATCGGCATCGCGGTCTCCTCCCGTCTCGCGTTGCGAACCCTAGCGGCGGGTTCCCGGCGCGGCAACCGCGAGGATCAGCGCCCGTATTCGGGCCCGTCCTCAGCGACCAGCAGCTCGCCGCCCGCGCGCCCCGGCTCGACGATCAGGGCGTCGATCGTGGAGCCGAACACCTCGGCGATCCGGGCCAGGGCGGACGTGGAGCCGGGCTTGCGTCCGCGCTCGATCTCGGACAGGTAGCTGGCGGCGATCCCGGTCCGCGCGGCGAGCTGGCGCAGCGTCAGCCCGAGGTGGCTGCGGAACGCGAGGAGCGGACTCTCGCCGCGCATCAGCGCGAGGGCCACCGCGTGGGGCACGCGGCTGCCATCGTCCGCCTCGATGGCGGCCAGCGTGTCCTCGAGCTCCTCGTTACGCTCGAGCAGGGCCTCGTACTCCGCCCGTGGCAGGGTGACCGTGTCCCTGTCAGTCATATGCCTCTCTCCTGTGCCGCACCCTCAACACCACCATGGTCGAGGGGTTGTCCTGCTCGACATTGAAGATCACGCGATAGTCGCCGACTCGCAGCCGCCTGTACGGACCGCCGGTCAGGGCGACCACCTGCCTCGCGAGCGACGCCGGGTTCGCGGCGTACTGCTCGATCTTGGCGATGATGCGATCGCGCTGCCTCGCGGGCAGGCGGCGCATGTCCCGAATCGCCTTGCTCCCCCACTCGATTGTCATGCCCGGACCCGATTCCTCCCGATGTTCGCAGATAGCGAACAGGCCGTCAAGGCCGTCGCTGGCCGCCGCTGCCGCCCGGACGCGATTGCAGCACGGCACGGTGTCGGGCGCGAGCCCGTCGCGGCAACGCCGGGAATCATCGCCTAGACTGCGGAGATGATGGCGCCCTCCCCCGGACCGGCGGCTTCGCCTGCCCTCGCGAGCGGTCTCGCGTCGTGACCGCCGCCCCGACTCGGGGCGCCGCCTCCCGGGGAGGGCGGCAGCTCCGCACCTTCGACTCGTTCTCCGACCGCGACTTCCGCTGGTTCTACCTCGCCCTGCTCGGCCAGATGGCCGCGATGAACATGCAGATGCTCGCGCGCGGCTACCTGGCGTTCGATCTGACGGGAAGCTTCGCCGCGCTCGGCGTGATCTCCCTCGGAAGCGCCGCGCCGATGCTCATCCTCTCGGTCTTCGGCGGGGTGCTCGCGGACCGCGCGCCGAAGAAGCTGGTGCTGCAGGCGGGGCAGCTCGCCAACGCCGTCACCGCCGTGATCGTCGGCCTGCTGCTGCTGTTCGACCTGCTCCAGTTCGCGCACCTGCTGGTCGCGGGCGTGGCGCACGGCATCGCGCTCTCGCTGATGATGCCCTCGAGGCAGGCGATCCTGCCCGAGGTCGTCGGCATGGGCCGGCTGATGAACGCCGTCTCGCTGAGCGCCGCCGCCTCGAACCTGATGCGGCTTGCCGCCCCCGCGCTCGGCGGGTTCATGATCCACTTCATCGGCGCCGCGTGGGTCTACTTCCTGATGGCCGCCATGTACGGGTTCGCCGTCGTCACGCTCGGCCGCGTGCGGCTCCGGCACGAGCCCGCGGCCCGCCATCGCCGCACCAGCGGGTACGCCGACCTCGTCGATGGCGTGCGCTACGTCATCGCCGAACGCACGCTCGCCCTGCTCCTCCTCGCCGGCATGGTCGGCGCGCTGCTGGCGCTGCCGTACCAGATCATGCTCCCCGGCTTCGTGCGCGACGTGCTCGGCGGCGGGGCGATCGAGCTCGGGCTGCTGATCGCCGTGAGCGCCGTGGGATCGCTCGCCGGATCGCTCGTGCTCGCCTCGCTGCCCGCGAGGCGGCGCGGGCTGCTCCTGCTGCTCAGCTCCCTGTTCGTCGGCGTGGCGCTGATCGGGTTCGCCTCGACGAGGCTGATCTGGCTGAGCGGCTTCTTCATGCTGTTCGTCGGCATCGGCAGCGCGGGGCGGCAGGCGCTCGGCAACGTGCTGCTGCAGCACTACTCGCTCGACGAGTACCGCGGGCGCGTGATGTCGCTCTACATGACGGAGTTCGGGATCATGTCCTTCGGGGCGGTGCTGTTCGGCCTCTTCGCCGAGCAGGTCGGCGGGCAATGGGCGTTCGGGACCATCTCGGCCGTGCTCGTCGCCATCACCCTCGCGATGATCGCGGCCCTGCCGCGGCTGCGGCGGCTCGACTAGCCCCGAGGCGCGCCGGACGCGCCACGCGGCGGACCCGGCTGCACGACGCGCACGGGGCGGCGGCGATGGCGCGCCGTCAGCTCCGTCGGCGCCTTCGTCCGCAGCACCACCGGGATCGAGAGCAGCGCGACCACGCCGGTGAACAGGAAGCCGGTCGAGTAGCCGCCCGTCGCGTCCACGCTCAGCCCCAGCAGCCACGGACCGAGGAACGCGCCGAGCGTCCCGATCGCCATCGAGACGCCGTTGATCGCCCCGAACGAGCGCGTCCCGAAGTAGTCCGCCAGCAGCGCCGTGCGGATCGGATTGGCGCCGCCGACCCCGGCGGCGATCACCATCAGCACCAGGCTCGCCTGCCAGAGATTCTGCACCAGGCCGAACAGCGGCATCGCGACCCCGGCGACGAGCACGACCAGCGCCAGCACGACGCGCTTGTCGAAACGGTCGGCCGCGCCTCCGGAGACGATGCGCCCCACGAGCGAGGCGACCGCGAAGAACGCCGAACCCACGCCCGCCGCCGTCTTCGAGATCCCGACGTCGTCCTCCATGAACGGCACGTGCAGCACCATGATCGCCGTGATCGAGAAGAAGATCGCGAACTGCGCGGCGGCCAGCAGCCAGAACGCCGGCGCGCCTAGGGAAGCTCTGAACAACTCGCCATAGCGAGTGAGCCGATGCGATCATGAGGCAGGAACCCGGAGAGGGGCGCGCCATGCAGCAGCGGTCGTTCGGCAGCGTCGAGTACGAGCACAAGAAGGTCAAGACGAGGCGGCAGCGGTTCCTCGAGCGCATGGAGCGGCTCGTTCCCTGGGAGACGCTGGAGGAGCGCATCGCGCCCGTCTACCCGAAGCCCGGACGCGGCCGCCGCCCCTACCCGCTGCGCGTGATGCTGCGCATCCACTGCCTGCAGCTCTGGTTCAACCTCAGCGACCCCGGCATGGAGCAGGAGCTCTACGACTCCCGCTCGATGCTCGAGTTCGCCGGGCTCAGCCTCTCCGAGCCGATTCCCGACGAGACGACCATCCTCAACTTCCGCCACCTGCTCGAGCGTCACCGGCTGGGAACGGAGCTCTTCGCGACGATCAACGCGCAGCTCGCCGAGCGGGGCCTGCTGGTGCGCGAGGGCACGATCGTGGACTCCACGATCATCAGCGCGCCCTCCTCGACGAAGAACCGGGAGCGCGCCCGCGACCCCGAGATGCATCAGACCCGCAAGGGCCGGCAGTGGTACTTCGGGATGAAGCTGCACACCGGCACGGACGCGCGCTCGGGGCTGGTGCACAGCATGCACACGACGGCGGCGAACGTCTCCGACGTGACCGAGGCGCGGCGCCTGCTGCACGGCGGCGAGGCGGAGGCGTGGGGCGACGCCGGCTACCAGGGCGTGGAGAAGCGTCCCGAGCACGCGGGCTCGGCGGTGCGCTGGCGGGTGGCGCTGCGTCCGGGACTCAGGCGGCGTCTGGCGCCGGGGAGCGCGGAGGCCGTGGCGGAGCGCGAGAAGGCCTCGCTGCGGGCGAAGGCGGAGCATCCGTTCCTCTACGTGAAGCGGCGCTTCGGCTACGCGAAGGTGCGCTATCGGGGCCTGGAGAAGAACCGCCAGCGCCTCGCGCTGCTGCTCGGCTTCGCGAACCTGCTGCGCGCCGCGCCTCAGCTCGCGTGATCGCGGGAGCGGTGCGTCCGCAACCGCTCCCGCGGGCGAGCCCGGAGCGGAATGGGGGGCGGGATCGCCTCCCGAACCGCGGCATCGGGCCTCCCACAGCGCCGCTCGGCCATCCCGTCCACGCGAACTGCGCCCGACACCCACCTGTTCAGACCATCCCTAGCGCCTCGCGCAGCGGCACGCCCCAGCGCTCGTCGCCGTCGTCGCCCTCACGATGCCGCGAGGCCCCGGGGCGGGGGATGCCGTCGAGCGGCTGGCGGTGGCCGTCCGGCCGCGTGCGCACGTTCGAGCCCGCGAGCACGCCGCCGACGAGCAGGAACAGCGCCATGACCCGCAGCGCCTCGCGCCAACCCAGCGCCTCCACGAGGAACGCGATGACGAAGACGAGGATCCCGCCGAGCGTGCCGCCCGCCGTCGCCAGCGCCAGCGCGCGCGCCGCTTGCGCTCGAACCAGCTCACGGTCGAGACCATCGTCGCCTGACCGCCGCAGGTGCTGGTGCCGAGCGCCATGACCAGCATCAGCACGTAGAAGTGCACGATGTTCTCCATGAACGAGAGCAGGAAGAGGCAGCACGAGGCGAGGACGAGCCCGACGACCAGCAGCAGCCGCGAGCCGAAGCGGTCGATCAGCGCGCCGACGAACGGGGCCGCCGCCCCGTTCACCTCGGAGCGGACGGCGAAGGCGAACGCGGTGGCGCCGTGGCTCCAGCCGAACTCGTCGAGGATCGGGTTGAAGATCGGACCGAGGCCCCAGAAGACGGAGGCGGAGAGGATGAACAGCATCGTCGTCGAGGCGCCGACGACGATCCAGCCCTCGTAGACGCCCGGGAACAGCCTCGCGACCATGCCGCCTCCAGCGGCCACTCTAGCCCCGCCCGCCGCCGACCGCAGGGCCGGGCGCGATCGTGGGCTGCGCCTATCGGGACATACGGGCGCCGCTGGCTCAGCGGGCCGTACTCCCGCGCCGCGACGATACAAAGATGTCCACTCCTTCGTCCTCGGGATCGTACGGATCGGGGAGGCGGTGGATCAGCAGCGTGTTGAAGTTCGAGTCGTCGTAGTTCCAGCGAGCGATCGTTCGAGGGTCTGTCCCAGGATCGCAGAAGAGGCCAGCCGCCAGAGCATCAATGATTGGCTTGATAAAGTTCTCCGCATCCAGAGATCGATTGCCGTGGTTCGCGGGGTGAAAGCTGAGCGCGAGCGAGACTGCGTAGTCGTCGGTGGCGCTCCAAACCTCGCCGCCGCGTGCCGCCTTGACCTCGGTGGTTACCTGTACTTTCCAGTCCCGCAGCTTGTCTGTTCGCTCCGTCACCGAGTTCACGATCTGCCCGATGACAGACACGGCGAGATGGCGCTCCGCGTCGGCAAACCCGACCGTCGGTATCCGCCAACCGCCGATGTCGCGCGACAAGAGTTCGAGGCCGTCCACATCCGTGCTCATGCGCTACCATCCTTCCCGGTGTCGGCAGGATAGCCCGGCAGCGAGGGAGGCAACCTCGTGACCACGCCGCCCGTACACCCCTTCGAGGTCAACGACGCCTACACGCACTGCGGGCTGAGCAAGTACTACCCGTACGAGACGCTGCGCGGCGCGCTCGACGCGGCGGGCGTGGCGCGGGTGACGATCGTTCAGCACATGGGCGAGTACGACAACTCCTACCTCGCCGGGGTGATCCGCGACAACCCGGACACCGTCGCCGGCGTCTGCCTCGTCAATCACCGCGATCCGCGGGCGCGCGATCAGCTCGAGGAAATCGCCGCGGAGGGCGACTTCAAGGGCGTGCGACTCACCTCGGAGATGATCTTCGAGCGGCCGGAGCTGCTGATGGCGGCGGCGCATCTCGGCCTCATCGTCCAGGCGATGCCGCACCACGCGCCGGCGGACTGGGTTCCGTACCTCGAGGCGGCGATCGCCCGCCACCCGGCGACGCGCGTGATGCTCTCGCACCTCGCGACGCCGCGACTGCAGGACGCGCCCGGCTTCGCGCCGCAGCAGCCGGTCTGGGATCTGGCGCGCCACGAGGGCATCTGGTTCCAGCTCTCGTTCCCGAGCCGCTACGCCCCCCACCCGCACGAGGCCGTCTACCCCGTGGTCGCGCAGGCCGTGGAGGCGTTCGGTGCGGAGCGCATCGTCTGGGGCTCGAACTACCCGGCCTCGGGCGGCCTCGATGAGTACGTGGCCGACCTCGACCTGCTGCTCGACGGCAGGCTGCCGGTCCCGGACGACGCGATCGAGGCGATCGCGGGCGCGAACATGCGCCGTTTCTGGTTCGGCGAGGACTGAGGCTCGGCGCGCCCCCGGCGGGCCGCGGCTACTGCGCGGTGTAGCCGCCGTCCACCGGCAGCGCGACGCCCGTGACGAACGAGGCGTCGTCGCTCGCGAGGAAGAGGATCGCGTTCGCCACGTCCTCCGGCTTCCCGAGGCGCCCGATCGGGTGCAGGCCGACCGCGTCCTCGCGACGCTGGTCGTCCTCAAGCATCTGCGCCGTCATCGGCGTCTCGATGTAGCCGGGGTTGACGCAGTTCACGCGCACGCCGCGCCCGCCGTACATCAGCGCGTAGTTGCGCGTGAGGCCGAGCACGCCGTGCTTCGAGGCGGTGTAGCCCGGCGCCGAGCCGCCCACGAGGCCCATGATCGAGGAGAGGCTGACGATCGAGCCGCCGCCGTGCTGCTCGATCAGCGCCGCGCCGTACTTCATGCAGTAGTAGACGCCGTTGAGGTTCACGTCGATCACGTCGTGGTACTCGTGCGTGCGGCCGCTGATGCCCGCGTCGTTGACCAGGATGTGCAGCGCGCCGAGCTGCTGGACGGTGGCCGCGAGGGCGGCCTGCACGGCCTCCTCGTCGGTGACGTCCAGCTCGACGGCCGCCGCCGTCCCGCCGGCGGCGGCGATGGCGTCCGCGGTCTCCCGCGCGCCCTCGGTGTTGACGTCGGCGCACATCACCGCCGCGCCCTCGCGGGCCAGCGTCAGCGATGTCGCCCGCCCGATGCCCGAGGCCGCTCCCGTGACCATCGCGACCTTGCCCTCGAGCCGCATCGCTCACCTCCCGCGCCACGCGCCTTGTGCGCCGCCGGGCAGCATAGCGCGGCGCGGCGCGAGGGGGATCGCCGCCCGCGAGGCGTACAATGGACGGCGTGACCACCACAACGAGCACCGGGTTCGAGCTGGTCAGCGAGTTCCGGCCGACGGGCGATCAGCCGCGGGCGATCGACGAGCTCGTCGCGGGCCTCGATCGCGGGCTGACGATGCAGACCATGCTCGGCGCCACCGGCTCCGGCAAGACCTTCACGATGGCGAACATCATCGCCCGCCACCAGCGGCCGACGCTGGTGCTCGCGCCCAACCGCACGCTCGCCGCGCAGCTGACCGCCGAGTTCCGCGAGTTCTTCCCGCGCAACGCCGTCGAGTACTTCGTCTCCTACTACGACTACTACCAGCCGGAGGCCTACATCCCGCGCACCGACACCTACATCGCCAAGGACGCCGACATCAACGACGAGATCGACAAGATGCGCCACTCGGCGACCCGTGCGCTGTTCGAGCGCCGCGACGTGCTGATCGTCGCCTCGGTCTCCTGCATCTACGGCCTCGGCGAACCGGGCGAGTACGAGTCGTTCGTGGCCAGGATGCACGTCGGGCGGCACGTCAACCGCAACTCGCTGATCCGCCAGCTGGTCGACATGCAATACGCGCGCAACGACATGAACCTCGTGCGCGGGACCTTCCGCGTGCGCGGCGACACGCTGACGATCTTCCCCGCCTACGAGGACGTCGCCGTGCGCGTCGACTTCTGGGGCGACGAGATCGAGCGCATCGTCAGCGTCGACCCGCTCTCCGGCGAGCTGCTGACGGCGCAGGAGGACTTCTCGGTCTACCCCGCGAAGCACTTCGTGACCTCGACCGACCGCCTCGAGCTCGCCATCAGCAACATCGAGGAGGAGCTGCGCGAGTGCTCCGTCGCGCTGCGCGGCGAGGGCCGCATCCTCGAGGCGACGCGGCTCGAGGAGCGCACGCGCTACGACCTGGAGATGCTGCGCGAGAGCGGCTACTGCTCGGGCATCGAGAACTACTCGAGGCATCTCCAGGGGCGCGGCGCGGGCTCGACGCCGTGGACGCTGCTCGACTACTTCCCGGACGACTGGCTGGTCTTCATCGACGAGTCGCACATCGCCATGCCGCAGGTCCGGGGGATGTACTTCGGCGACATCCGGCGGAAGCAGACGCTGGTCGACTTCGGCTTCCGGCTGCCCTCGGCGCTCGACAACCGCCCGCTCGACTTCGCGGAGTTCGAGGACCACCTCAACCAGGTGATCTTCGTCTCCGCCACGCCGGGCCCCTACGAGCTGGAGCGCTCGCAGCAGGTCGCCGAGCAGGTGATCCGCCCGACCGGGATCGTCGACCCCGTCGTCGAGGTGCGCGAGACGCAGGGGCAGATCGACGACCTGCTCGCCGAGGTGCGCGCGCGGGCCGAGCGCCGCGAGCGCGTCCTCGTGACGACGCTGACCAAGAAGATGGCCGAGGACCTGACCGACTACCTGCTCGAGATGGACGTGAAGGCGCACTACCTCCACTCCGAGATCGACACGCTCGAACGCGTCGACATCCTGCGCGACCTGCGGCAGGGCGTGTACGACGTGGTGGTCGGCATCAACCTGCTGCGCGAGGGCCTCGACCTGCCCGAGGTCTCGCTGGTCTGCATCCTCGACGCCGACAAGGAGGGCTATCTCCGCTCCGGCGGATCGCTGATCCAGACGATCGGCCGCGCCGCCCGCCACGCCGAGGGCCGCGTGATCATGTACGCCGACGCCGTCACGCAGTCGATGCGCACCGCCCTCGACGAGACGGAGCGGCGGCGCGCGATCCAGCTCGCCTGGAACGAGCGCCACGGCATCGAGCCGGCGGGCATCAGCAAGGAGATCCGCGACATCACGGACGGCCTGCGCGTCGCCGAGGAGTCGCCGGCCTACGTCGTCGCCACGGACCTGCCTCGGGACGAACTGCTGCGGATGATCAAGGAGCTGGAGTCGCAGATGAAGTCGGCGGCGCGCGAGCTGGAGTTCGAGCGCGCCGCCCAGCTCCGCGACCAGATCGTCGAGCTGCGCCGCGAGCTCGTCGGCGACACCCCCGAGGGCCTGCGCGCCTTCGATCCGCCCTCGCCGCGCCCGCAGCGCGCCGACGCGCCCACCGGGCGTCGCGGCCGCTGGCGGCGCGGGCGGTAGCCAAACGGGAACAGGTGTGCTACATAGGTCACGGCTCCCCCGTCATTAAGGACGCCTGAGTGACGACAAGGCCCTTCCTCGGCGCACCCGTGTCCTCTCCAGGCTCAGCGCACTCGACGGATGCCGCGCATCTGCTGCCCTCTGCTGAGCGCAGGCGCCTGGCAATGGCGCGGCAAGTGGACTCCGCCGTCCGGACAAGGCTCGGGCAGTTCCTGACCCCTCCCCCCGTGGCGGCATTCCTCGCATCGATGTTCGAGTTCACACCGGGGCCCGGCTCGCTGCTCGATCCAGGTGCTGGAATCGGCAGTCTCAGCGCCGCGTTCGCTGACCGCTGGTTACGGGAGAAGGACTCGCCTCTGTCGATCACTGCCGTGGAGATCGACAGTCCGTGCTTCGATCCCCTGAGGGAGACGCTCAGCGAGATCGAACAGGCCGGCATGTCCACGCGCCTTGTTGAGGGCGACTTTGTCCGGTGGGCCGTCGAACGCAGCAGCACGATGCTCCCGTTCTTCGAGAGCCCCGTCTTCGATTACGTCGTGATGAACCCGCCTTACCGCAAGATCAGCGCCGAATCGGTCGAGCGCCGGCTCGTTGAGACGGTCAGCGTCGAAGTCACCAACCTCTACGCTGCCTTCCTGGCGCTGTCGGTCCGGTTGCTCAAGGAAGGCGGCCAGTTGGTCGCGATTACGCCGCGCAGCTTTGCCAATGGCCCCTACTTCAAGGCGTTTCGCCGTGACTTCTTGTCGCAGATGTCATTCCGGCGCGTCCACGTCTACGACGCACGCGACAGCGCGTTCGCCGACTCGGATGTCTTGCAGGAGAATCTCGTATTCCACGCCGTCAAGGAGAAGTCCCCCACCTCAGTCGTGATCACGTCCAGCGCCGGCGCCGCCGACGAGATGACCACCGTGCGGGAGGCGCCATACGGAGAGGTCGTGAATGACGACGACCCTGATGCCTTCATTCATCTGAACGTCGATGGGCTTGGGGCGCGCCTCTCCCAGCGGATGCGGCAGCTGCGGTCCTTGATTTCCGACGCGGGCCTATCAGTGTCGACAGGTCGGGTGGTCCACTTCCGGGCGCGAGAGCATCTACGCGAAGATCCCACCCCGCTGACTGCGCCCCTGATCTTCCCAAGCCACTTCGATGGGCTGGGGCGGGTCAAGTGGCCTTCAGTTGATGGCCGTAAGCCAAACGCCATCGCCGCGAACAGCGAAACGGCGAGCCTCCTCATGCCAAACGGCGCCTACGTCCTCGTGAAACGCTTCTCCGCCAAGGAAGAACGCCGGCGGATAGTTGCGGCCGTCTCGGATCCGGACGCGGTACCGGGATCATTGATCGGCTTCGAAAACCACCTGAACGTAGTTCATGAGGGCGGCAGGCCTCTCGATCACAACGTCGCCAAGGGTCTCGCGGCATTCCTCAATTCCACCATTGTGGATCTGTACTTCAGACAATGGTCCGGCCATACGCAGGTCAATGCAACGGACATACGCCGACTCCGCTGCCCAACGCTCGACGAGCTTCGCGACATGGGCCGAGCCGTTGGGGACGCTACACTGGACCAGCAGGCGCTCGATCTGCTGGTTGGTCGCCACGTGCCCGCGCTCGCCGGCGAGGACGGAGAGAAGTCAGACCCTCTGATGGCTCATCAACGCGTTCTGGATGCGCAGGACGTTCTTCGACAGCTTGGCCTGCCCAAGGCCCAGACCAACGAGCGCTCGGCTCTGACCCTCCTTGCGCTCCTCCAACTGACGCCCGACCGGGGGTGGGCCGACATCGAAGCGGCCCTCATCGGGATCACGCCGATGATGGACTTCATGGCGGAGCACTACGCCAGGCGGTACGCACCGAACAGCCGAGAGACGGTCAGACGTCAGACCGTGCATCAGTTCATGGCTGCGGGCATCGTCCTGCAGAATCCAGACGACCCCCAACGTCCAACGAACAGCGGACGAACCGTATACCAGGTTCCGACCGAACTGATCGAGGCGCTGCGGCGCTACGGCACTGGCCGCTGGGACGCGGCACTCGCCAATTGGCTCACGGAAGCGCCAGCACTGCGCGAGCGGTGGGCGCGCGAGCGTGACATGCACCTTGTTCCGGTCACGCTTCCGAGTGGCGACGAGGTGAGATTGACGCCCGGCGGCCAGAATCCGCTGGTCAAGGCGATCGTCGAGGAGTTCTGTCCACGCTTCATACGCGATGCGCAGTTGCTCTACATGGGCGATCCGGCGGACAAGTTCGCTGTTTGGGAGCGCGACGCACTACGAGACATCGGCGTGGTCATCGATGAACACGGCAAGATGCCGGATCTGGTGGTGCTCGACCGATCTTCGAACTGGCTCGTGCTTATCGAAGCGGTCGAGTCACACGGCCCGATGGACGCCAAGAGACGCGAGGAACTTGAGTCCCTGTTTGCCGACTCTCAAGCAGGGCTTGTGTACGTTACAGCGTTCGAGGACAGGAAAACCCTGTCGCGGTATCTCGACGCCATCTCATGGGAAACCGAGGTATGGGTCGCCGAGACGCCGACACATATGATCCACTTCGATGGCGAACGCTTCCTCGGTCCGTACGCGGACTGAGGTAGATCCTACTCCCGCTCCACCACCGGCGCACCCGCGACAGACGGCTCCGTGCTGCCATCCTCGGCGTCGAGGAGGACGGGGCGGGAGCCGGAGCCGCCCTCGGGGGCGCCGACGATGCCCTGGCCCTCCAGCTCGTCCATGACGCGCGCGGCGCGCGGGTAGCCGATGCGCAGGCGGCGCTGCAGCAACGAGGTCGAGATGTGGTCGTGCTCGCGCGCCAGCTCGAGCGCCTTCGTGATCATCGGGTCGACCTCGGATGAGGCGCTTCCGGCCGCCCCGCCCGCTTCGAGGGCGGCCGCGTCCCCGGCGGCCTCGTCGATCAGCTCGTCGAAGCTCTCCGGGCGGAGGTTCTCGAAGCGGTCGTCCGTCCAGAAGCCGACCAGCTCGTCGATCTCGCCGTCGGAGACGAAGACGCCCTGCAGGCGGGTCGGCTTCCCCTGGTCCTTGGGCTGGAAGAGCATGTCGCCCTTGCCGAGCAGCTTCTCGGCGCCGCCGCCGTCGAGGATGGTGCGCGAGTCCACCTGCGAGGAGACGGCGAAGGCGATCCGCGTCGGGAAGTTCGCCTTGATCAGCCCCGTCACCACGTCCACCGAGGGCCGCTGCGTGGCGACCACGAGGTGGATGCCGGTCGCCCGTGCGAGCTGCGCGAGGCGCACCAGCTGGTGCTCCACCTGGTAGGGCGCGGCCAGCATCAGGTCCGCCAACTCGTCGATCACGACGACCCAGTAGGGGAGGCGGCCGCTGCCGGCCTGCTCGTTGTAGCGCTCGAGGTTGCGCACGCCGACGTTCGCGAAGCGGCGGTAGCGCGACTCCATCTCGTGGATCACGGCCTGCAGCGTGCCGACCACCTTGTCCATGTCGATCACGATCTCGCTGAAGGCGAGGTGCGGCACGTCGGCGAACGGGGCGAGCTCGACGCGCTTCGGGTCGATCAGCACGAAGCGCAGCTGCTCCGGCGAGAAGTTCATCAGCAGGCAGGCGATGATCGAGTTGAGGCAGACCGACTTGCCCGAGCCGGTCGCCCCCGCGATCAGCAGGTGCGGCATCGAGGCGAGGTCGGCGACGACCGGGGCGCCGGAGACGCCGGAGCCGAGCGCGATCGGCAGCGGCGACTTGCCGGCGGTCTTCGCGAACTCACGCGCCTCCAGCACGCTGCGCAGCGTCACGACCGCGGAGCTGGCGTTCGGCACCTCGATGCCGACGACGGAGCGGCCGGGCACGGGCGCCTCGATGCGCAGCGCCGGGGCGGCGAGCGCGAGCGCGAGGTCGTTCTGCAACGCCGTGATGCGGTTGACGCGCACGCGCGTGCGCGAGACCTCGATCTGCTTCGTGCGCGTCTGGCCGTCCTCGTCGAGGATCGGCTGGCCCTCGGCGGTGCGCTCCTGGACGGTGCGGGTGCGCACGTCCCAGCCGGGCTCGACGCCGAACTGGGTCACCGTCGGGCCCTCGTTGATCTGGGTGACGCTCGCCTCGACGCCGAAGGAGGCGAGCGTCTCGACGATCAGCTCGGCGCGACGCTGCTGGTCGCCCAGCTCGGGCGGGAGCGGGTCCGCCTCGGCGAGCAGCTCGATCGGAGGCAGTTGCCAGCCGTCGCTGGAGTGACGCCAGGTGCTGACGTCGTGTTCGAGGTCCATCTCGATCTGCTTCGGGGGCGGCGGCTCCGTGATCTCCACCGCGGCCGCGGCTTCGCTCCCGGCCTCGGCTCCCGAGGCCGCGCCGTTCGTGGCCGGCCGGTTCTCGAGGCGCTTCGGCAGGCCCGGTCCGACCGGCAGGGCGGCTCGCAGGTCGGCGTAGGGGTCGCTCGCCGCCTCGGGGTTCCTGCGGCGCGCGCGGTAGGCGCGAACGCGCGCGGCAACGCCGCGGCCGGCGGGCCGCGCGACATGGCGCCAGAGCCAGGACAGCGCGAGGCCGAGGGCGCGCGGCGTGCTGCGCAGCAGCTGCCACGCCGTGCGCGGCCACAGCAGCGTGAAGCCGGCGACGAACGTCGCGAGCCAGCCGATCGTCGCGATCCCGCCGGCCGTCAGTCCGCTGCCGAACCGGCCGCCCGCCGAGCTGGCGCCGAGGTCGACTTCGCCGACGACCACGTCGGGAGCCCAGAGACCGAGCAGGCCGGCGCTGAAGACGAGCAGCAGCGCGGCTCCGAGGAGGTGCCGCACGCGCCCGCGCAGCCGTCTGCCCTGGCGCAGGGCGAGCAGCAGGCCGATCGCCAGCGTCAGCACGACGAGCGTGAAGACGTGCAGGCCCAGCGCGCCGACCAGCCCGTCGCGGGCCTCGGCCACGACGCTCGTCAGCGGGAACAGGAAGGGCAGCAGCGCCACCGCCAGCACGACGAGGACGGCGCCGACGATCTCGGGGCGCAGGACGCGCCGCACGATCGATCGCGACGGGGCGCGCTGCGTGCCGCGGCTAGCCGGGCGGCGGGTATTCGTTCGGGCCATCGCTCCGCTCCTTCAACCGGGCCGCCCCCCGCCAAGCAGGCGTACCGGTTCGAGGGCTGTGCTCACTCCTCCGTCGCCGCGCTCCGCCGCAGCGCGCCGGCCGGTTCGCCGGACGGCGCCTCCACGGTCACCGGCAGCACAAGCGGCCGCCGGTGCGTCTCGCGGTAGAGGAGGCGAGCCACCTCGTCCTCCAGTGTCTCACGCCAGCCGGTCCAGTCGAAACGCCCCCCCTCGCCGCCGGCGAGGTTGGCGACCAGCTGGCGGACGCGCTCGGTGATCAACTCCTCTTCCTCGGGGCCCACGAAGCCGTACAACAGCACCTGCGGCACGCCCACCAGTTCGCCTCGCCGTCGGTCGATCGCGACGACGACCACGCACATGCCGTCCGAGGCGAGCCGCCGCCGGTCGCGCAGCACGACGTGGTCGATGTCGCCGATGCCGATGCCGTCCACGTAGACATAATCGGCGGGCACGGAGTCGACGATCGCGGCGCCGTCCTCGTCGATCTCGAGCACGTCGCCGTCGCTGAGGACGAACGCGTCGTCCTCGTCGATGCCGAGGTCGATCGCCAGGTCGCGGTGCATCACGAGGTGGCGGTGCTCGCCGTGGATGCCGGCGAAGTGCTGCGGCTGCACGAGGCGGTGGATGATCTTCAGCTCCTCGCGCGCGGCGTGGCCGCGCACGTGGACGGGCGCGATGCGGTTGTAGACGACGCGCGCCCCGGCCCGGAAGAGGTTGTCGATGTTGCGGTCGACGAGCGCCTCGTTCCCGGGGATCGGGTTCGAGGAGAGGATCACCGTGTCGCCCTCGGTGATCGCGATGTGCCGGTGGTCGCCGTTCGCCATGCGGGTGAGGGCGGCGGTCGGCTCGCCCTGCGCGCCTGTGCTGATCACGACGGTGCGCGAGTCCGGGTGCTCCTGCATCTCGCGCACGTTCATGAGGATGCCGTCGGGCACGTCGAGGTAGCCGAGCTCCCGCGCCATCTGCACGTTGTTGACCATCGAGCGGCCCGTCACGAAGACGCGCAGGTCGTAACGCTCGGCGGCGTCGATCACCATCTGCACGCGCGAGATCAGCGAGGCGAAGGTGGCGACGATGACCCGCCCCGGCGCCTCCCCGATCACGCGGTCGAGCGCATCGGCGACCGTCTGCTCCGAGGGCGTGTGGCCCTCGATCTCGGCGTAGGTCGAGTCCGCCGCCAGCAGCACGACGCCCTCGCGGCCGACCTCGGCGAGGCGCGTGAGGTCGGTGTGCTGCCCCATGACCGGCGTGTGGTCGAGCTTGAAGTCGCCGGTGTGCACGACCGGGCCGAGCGCGGTGTGGATGATGAACCCCACGGAGTCCGGGATGGAGTGCGAGACGGCGAACGGCTCGACGGCGAAGGAGCCGGCCTCGATCGTCTGTCCCGGCTCGATCACCTGCACGTGCGTCTCGTCGAGCAGACCGTGCTCGCGCAGCTTGACCTGCACGAGGCCGCGCGTGAGGCGGGTGCAGAACACCGGCGGCAGCGGCTCGCCGTGGTCGCGCAGCGCGCGCATCAGGAAGGGCAGCGCGCCGATGTGGTCCTCGTGGCCGTGCGTGAGGAAGACGGCGCGCAGCCGCTCGGGGTTGCGCAGCAGGTAGCGCAGATCCGGGATCACGAGGTCGACGCCGGGCATGTGCTCCTCGGGGAACATCAGCCCCACGTCGACGGCGATCACGTCATCGCCCTGCTCGTAGAGCATCATGTTGCGGCCGATCTCGCCGAGTCCGCCGAGGGGGATGACCCGCAGGGTCGCCCCGTTACGCGCGCTCACAGCAGCGAGCGCTGTTCCGTTGACGGGGGAGCGGTGGCCGCGGCGACGGGCGCGGGCGGCGCGGATGGCTCGGTGGCGGTGCCGGGCTCGCGCGCGCCCTCGCTGCGCGCCTGCTCGAGCAGCCCGGGGATGAGGGCGAAGTCGGCCTCGATCACCGGCCGCAGGTCGCCGCGGTGCAGCGCGGCGGCCGGGTGGTACATCGGCAGCACGATGCGCCCGCCGAAGCGCCTGGGGCGGCCGTGGATGCGGCTGATCGCGGCGCCGGGGAACCAGCGCGACATCGAGTAGCGCCCGAGCGTGACGATCAGCAGCGGGTCGACGATCGCGATCTGGCGTTCGAGGAAGGGGCTGCAGGCCGCGATCTCCTCGGGCTGCGGATCGCGGTTCCCCGGCGGGCGGCACTTCACGACGTTGGCGATGTGCACGGTCTCCCGGGAGAGCCCGATCCCGCCCAGCAACTCGTCCAGGAAGCGGCCGGCCGGCCCGACGAAGGGGAGGCCCTGCTCGTCCTCGCGTGCGCCGGGCGCCTCGCCGATGCACATCACCTCGGCGGGGGCGGGGCCGGCGCCGGGGACGGTCTGCGTGCGGTTGCGGGCCAGCTCGCAGGCCGGGCAGTCGGCGATCTCCTCGTAGAGGGCGAGGAGGTCGGGGTTGGGCGTCCGCGGCGGACTGCCGATCGCGTCGCTCATCTGGAGCCTATCCTAGCACGCCGGCGGAAACGGCTGCGCCGCATATGCGGCTAAGCCGTCTCGCGTTCGCCTCGGCGGACCCTATTCGGCCCGCGGCCGCACGATCCAGGCGAGGCCGATGCCGAGCATGTAGAGGATGATCATCGGCCCGGCCACCAGCGATTGCGTCACGGGGTCGATCGTCGGCGTCGCGATCGCCGAGACCACGAAGGCGCCGATGATCGCGATGCGCCACCAGCCGAGCAGCTTGCGCCAATGCACGACGCGGATCCGCGCGAGGCCCATGATCAGGATCGGCATCTCGAACACGAACCCGAGGATCACGATCAGCCGCAGGGTCAGGTCCATGTAGCTGCTGATGCGCGGGTTCGCCGAGGCGTAGTCGCTGCCGAACTGGAAGAGGAAGCCGTAGGCGGCCGGCAGCACGACGAAGTAGGCGAAGGCCATGCCCGCGAGGAAGGCGAACGAGGCGCCGAAGGCGATCGGGTAGATCCAGCGCTTCTCCTGCTTCGTGAGCGCCGGGGCCACGAAGCGCATCGTCTGGTAGACGAGCATCGGCATCGCCACGGCGAGACCGCAGGCGAGCGCGATGCGGAAGTAGACGCCGAGGTTCTCGAGCGGCTCGATCGCCTGCGCCTCGAAGTTGTCGACGCGCATCCGCGCCGGTTCGAGCAGGAAGTCCCAGACCGCGAAGTTGACGGGCGGCGGGAAGAAGATGCACATCCCGAGGATGACCGCCCCGGCCATCCAGGTGACGCGGGTGCGCAGCTCCAGGAGGTGACCCAGCAGGGTCATCTCGCCGCCTTCGCGCCCCTCCGCTTCGTCGCCGTCGCGCTCCTCCTCGGCGTCCGGCGGGGTCTGCTCGTCGGTCGGAGCGCTGGTCACGGCCGCTTAGTCCTCGCCGTCGCCCGCAGGCAGCTCGCGAGGTGAGAGCAGGCCGCTCGTGGCGGCGGGCGGCGCGGCGCCGTTCCCGGAAGGGTCGGGCTCGCTCTCCGCCTCTGCCTGCGCCGCCGGAGCGTCCCGCAAGGCGTCCTGCGTCTCGCGCCCGATGTCGCGGAGGTCGCTGCGGGTCTCCTCGATCGAGGTGCTGATGCCGCTGGAGATGTCCTCCCGGGCGGCCAGCAGCTCCTCGCGCTGCTCCTCGACCTCGGCCTCGAGCTCCTTCATCGCGCCGCGCACGTCGGCGGTGACCTCGGCGGCGTAGCGCCGGGCCATGCGGAAGTAGCGCCCGCCCTGGCGGGCGATCTCGGGGAAGCGCTGCGGCCCCACGACGATCAGCGAGATCACGAGGACCACGAACGCCTCGGCAACACCGACGCCAAGCAGTTCCATGTCTACAGGATAGTACGCCGGTCGCGGCCTCGTTCGGCCGCTCGCGGATCGCGGCGGCTCCCGGGCGTGGCCGCCGCCCGCGGGCGGCGCGCGCTACTCGTCCTCGATGCCGAGGTCGTGCAGGTAGTCGAGGGCGTCCTGGACGCTCTGGATCTTCTCGGCGTCCTCGTCGGAGATCTCGATGTCCGCGCCGTCGGCGGAGAACTCCTCCTCCATCGACATGATCAGCTCGACGAGGTCGAGTGAGTCGGCGTTCAGGTCATCGACGAAGGAGGCGTTGGGAGTCACCTGGGACTCGTCGACGCCGAGTTGCTCGACGATCAGGGCGCGAACGCGCTCGTACGTGGTTGCCACCGGTGCGGTCCTCTCGGTCTGGGGGCGGGCGCCGGCTCAGTCGGGTCCGGCGGAGCGCCCGGCGTGCTCGTTGGTCGCCGCCTCGTGGTCCGCGGCATCCGCCGCGATGGCTCCGAGCACCCCGTGGACGAAGCGCCCGGATGACTCCGAGCCGTATCCCTTGGCCAGCTCCACGGCCTCGTTGATCACGACCGGCAGCGGAGCACGGCGATTATCGAAGCATATCTCGAAGAGGGCAAGGCGCAGCAGATTGCGGTCGATCGGCGCCATCGAGGAGAGCGGGAAGGCGGGCGCCTGCGCCGCGATCCGCTCGTCCAGCGCCTCGCGGTGCGCCTCCACGCCCTCGACGAGCGAGCGGGTGAAGGCCGCGGCGTCCGCGGACAGCCGCGATTCGCCGAGCTGCCGCTCAAGGATGCGCTGCGTGTCGTGGCCGGACTGGTCCGCCTCGTAGAGCACCTGGAAGGCGACGATGCGGGAGCGGCGGCGCGAGCCGGGCGGCATTGCCGCTACTGCATCACCAGGCCGCCGTCGACGTGCAGCGTCTGGCCGGTGATGTAGCCCGCGGCGTCCGAGGCGAGGAAGGCGACGAGCGGGGCGATGTCCTCGGGCTCGGCGTGGCGGCCGAGCGGGATCAGGTCGAGGATCGCCTGCTTCTGGTTGTCGCTGAGGCCCGCCGTGAGGTCCGTCAGCACGAAGCCGGGCGCGACCGCGTTGACCGTGACCTGGCGCGAGGCGACCTCGCGGGCGACGGCGCGCGTGAAGCCGATCATGCCGGCCTTGGCGGCGGCGTAGTTGGCCTGTCCGGCGTTGCCCATGATCCCGGAGACGGAGGTGATGTTGATCACGCGGCCCCAGCGCGCCCGCGTCATCTGGCGCAGCGCCAGCCGCGTCGCGAGGAAGGCGCCGCGCAGGTTCGTCTCCATCACGCGGTCCCAGGAGTCGTCGCTCATCCGCACGACGAGGCCGTCCTCGGTGACGCCGGCGTTGTTGACGAGGATGTCGATCTTGCCGTAGCGCTGCCGTCCCTCCTCGAACAGCGCCTCGAGATCGTCCTGGTTGCGCACGTCCACGTGCACGGCGGTGCAGGAGACGCCGAGCGCGCGGATGTCGCCGGCCACGGCGCTCGCGAGGTGCTCCTCGCGCCGGTAGGTGATGATCACGTTCGCGCCCTGGCGGCCGAGCTCCATCGCGATCGCGCGGCCGATGCCGCGCGCGCCACCCGTGATGGCGGCGTTGCGTCCCAGCAATGGCCTCGAGCTCGCCTGGGCGACCATCTCGCTACTCTCCATCCCCGCCGCGCGCGTCGGAGGCGGTCGCGACGTTCCGCACGGCGGCCGAACGATCGGTCCGGCCGACCGTCCCGGTCAGCACCCGGCCCGGCCCGAACTCGACGAACGAGCTGACGCCCGCGCCGAGCATCGTGCGCAGCGAGTCCAGCCAGAGCACGGGGCTCGTGATCTGATCGCGCAGCTCGGCGGCGAGGGCGTCCCCCGCCGTGAGCGGCTGCGCAGTCACGTTGGAGACGACCGGCGTCGCGGGGTCCGCGAAGGGCGCGGCAGCGAGGACGGCGGCCATGCCCTCGGCGGCGCTCGCCATCAGCGGCGTGTGGAAGGCGCCGGCGACCTTGAGCGGCACCACCCGGGAAGCGCCCGCCTCGGTGGCCGCCTCGCTCGCGGCGGCGACCGCCTCCGCGGTCCCGCCGATGCTGATGTTGCCGGCGGCGTTCTCGTTGCAGACGGCGGCGCCGTGGTCGGCGCAGATCGGCTCCAGCGTGTCGCGATCGAGGCCGAGGATCGCGGCCATCGTGCCGGCCTGCGCGTCGCACGCCTCCTGCATCAGCCGCCCGCGCTCGCGCACCAGCCGGATGCCGTCCTCGAAGCCGATCGCGCCCGCCGCGATCAGCGCGGCGTATTCGCCCAGCGAGTGGCCGGCGAGGAGGGCGGGCGCCTCGCTGATGCTGCCCTGGTCGATCGCCGCGGCGAGCGCGGCGATGCCGTGCGCGACGAGCGCCGGCTGCGTGTTGACGGTGCGCAGCAACTCGTCCTCGGGGCCCTCGAAGCAGAGCGTGGAGAGCGAGAAGCCGAGGGCCTCGTCGGCCGCCTCGAAGACGGCGCGCGCGGCCGGGATCTCCTCGGCGAGGTCCTGGCCCATGCCGACGTGCTGCGCGCCCTGTCCGGGGAAGAGCCAGGCGGTGGCGGCGCCGTCGGCGGGGGGCAGGTCGGGCAGGGTGATGGGGGTCATCGGCGCTCCGCGGGTTGTTCGGTGTGCCTCGGGCCGAACCGCGCGGAGTCCGGCTGGCGGCTACTCCTCGTCGTCGTCGTCGGCGTCTTCGGCCTCGGCGACCGGGGCCGCTTCGGCGGCGTCATTGTAGTCACCCTCGCAAACCTCGCACACGTGATGGCTGACGTGCCAGGCGTTGCAGGTCGTGCAGCGCACGAGGTGCGGCGTGTTGATCCGGTGGTGGCTGCGGCGCTGCCGTTGCTTCGCCTTCGGGGTCCTACGTTTCGGTAGCGCCATCGTGCTCCTCCGCGGCGTGCAGCCGCTCGCTCAGCGCGGTCAGCGCCTCCCACGGTCCCGCCGCGACCGCCTCCGCGCACCCGCAGGGAGCGAGGTTGCGATTGCTCCCGCACTCCGCGCACAGCCCGGCGCAGGCGGGCCGGCAGATCGGCTGGATCGGGATCGCCGTCTGTTCATACTGCCGGACCGCCTCGCTGAGGTCGAGATGGTGCTGCCCGTCGATCCGGAAGTCGTCCTCGTCGATCGTCTCCGCAAGCTCGCCGGTCTGCGGGTCGTACGGCGCGACGAACTCCTCGTCGATCGTGAGCGAGAGCGACTGCCGGAACGGCTCGAGGCAGCGCGCGCACTCGACGAGCGGGGCCGTCTCGAGCCGCGCGTGCACCAGCACGCCGCGCGTAGAGCGCAGCAGCCGCACCTCGCCGCTGGCGAGGGCGCTCCAGCCCACCGTCGCCACGTGCATCGCCTCGCGCTCGAGGCGTCCGTTGCGGCGGCTCCCCACCGGCTCCTGCAGCAGCGTGGCGACGTTGAAGTGCACGGCGGGTCTCCGCTGCGGCCTCTGCCGTGGCCGCGCTGCCCGCGTGGCGGGCAGGGGACGATCGTAGCACCGAGGGCGGCGCGGAATATACTCGGAGGCGCGGCGGCGTTCCGGGATTGTGCAGGCCGGCGCGGACTGCGGGGAGCCCTGGGCGGAATGCGCGCGGCCTGCCGACTCTCGCCATCACGGCGCCTGCGCGCCCCGCTCCCGGCGCTCGCGCTGCTCGGCGTCCTCGCGTTGCTGATCGGCGGCTGCGGCGACGGCGACCGCGAGCCGACCGTCACGATCGCCGCGGCATCCTCGCTGCGGCACGTCCTGCCCGACATCGTCGAGGGCTTCGAACGCGCCAACCCCGGCGTCGCGGTCGAGCTGCGCTTCGCCGGCTCGCAGGTGCTCGCCTCCCAGATCGCGGAGGGGGCGGACGGCGACCTCTTCATCTCCGCCAACCCGCTCCAGGCGGCGCGCCTGCTCGACGCCGGGCTCGCGGTGCGGCCGACGGTGGTGACGGCGAACGTCCTCGTCGTCGCCGTTTCCGAGGATGCGCCGTGGCGCAGCCTGCGCGATCTGGCGCTGGCGGACGTGCGGATCGCGGTCGGCGCGCCCTCGGTCCCGGTGGGAGCGCTCTCGCGGATCGCGCTCGCGTGGGTCGCGCGGCAGCAGCCGGAGACGGCGCAAGCGTTGCGCGACAGGATCGCGACGGAGGATCCGAGCGTGCGGATCGTGCTCTCGCGGCTCGAACTCGGCGAGGCCGACGCGGCGTTCGTCTACGCCTCGGACGTGGTGGCGAGCGAGGGGCTGCGCGCGATCCCGCTGCCGCCCCAGACGCCGCCGAACGAGTACGTCGCGGTGCTGATCGAGGACGCCGACCCGGCGGCCGAGGAGCTGCTCGCCTGGCTGCTGTCGCCGAACGCGCAGGCGATCTTCGGCCTCCATGGGTTCCTGCCCAGCGTCGCCGGGGTGCGGGCGCGATGAGCCGAGGCGTCTCGATCGCGCTGGCCGTGGCGGCGGCCCTGCTCGCGCTGCTGCTGCTGCTGCCGCTCGGCGGCCTCGTCTGGCGCGCCCTGAGCGACGGCGATGTCGCCGCCGAGCTCGGCTCGGGCGCGACCTGGGACGCGCTGCGCCTCTCGGTCGTGACCGCGACGATCGCGCTGGCGCTGTCCGTGCTGCTCGGCACGCCGCTCGCCTGGCTGCTGGCGCGCAGCCGCGCGAGGGCGGCCCGCCTCGCCGCGGCGCTGCTCGACCTGCCGCTCGTGCTGCCGCCGACGGTCGCGGGCATCGCGCTGCTCTCGGCGTTCGGGCGCAGCGGCTACCTCGGCGACACGCTCGGCGGGATCGGGCTCTCGCTCTCCTTCACCACCACGGCGGTGGTGCTGGCGCAACTCTTCGTCTCCGCGCCGTTCTACGTGCGCTCCGCCTACGCCGGCTTCAGCGGCGCCGACCCGCGCTTCGAGGGCGTCGCCTACACCCTCGGGCTCTCGCGCTGGCGGACCTTCCGCAGCGTGACGCTGCCGCTCGTCTGGCCCTCGCTGGCCGGTGGCGCCGTGCTCTGCTGGGCGCGCGCGCTCGGCGAGCTGGGCGCGACCCTGCTCTTCGCGGGCTCGCTGCCCGGCAAGACGCAGACGATGCCACTCGCCATCCTCGCCGCCTTCGAGTCGGAGGCAGGCATCGCGGGCGCGGTCTCGCTCTCGGTCGTGCTGCTCGGCTTCGCGGCGCTGCTGCTGCTCGCGCTGCACCGCGTGACCGCGACGGCGGGAGCGTACCGATGACGCTGCGCGCGAACTTCGAGGCGCACGTCGGCGACTTCGAGCTCGCGGTCGCGATCGAGGCCGACGACGAGCTGGTGGTGCTCTACGGGCGCTCCGGCTCCGGCAAGAGCCTGACGCTGCGCGCGATCGCGGGCTTGCTGCGCCCGCGCGGCGGGCGCATCGAGATCGGCGGGCGCACGGTCTTCGACGCCGACGCGGGCGTCGATCGGCCGCCGCAGGAGCGGCGCAGCGGCTACGTCGTGCAGGAGCCGACGCTGTTCCCGCACCTCGACCTGCGCCGCAACGTGCTGATCGGCCTCGAGCGCGACGTCGACGCGCCCGGGCGCTACGAGGAGCTGCTGCGGCTGCTCTCGATCGAGGGCCTCGACGGCCGGCGGCCGCACCAGCTCTCGGGCGGGCAGCAGCAGCGAGCCGCCCTCGCGCGGGCGCTCGTGCGCCATGCCGACGTGCTGCTGCTCGACGAGCCGTTCTCGGCGCTCGACGAGGCGCTGCGCGCCGATCTGCGGGCGGAGTTGCTACGCCTGCGCCGCGAGATGCGGCTCTCGATCGTCTTCGTCACGCACGACCTGCGCGAGGCGCACCTGCTCGCCGACCGCATCGCCGTCCTCGACGAGGGCCGGGTGCTGCAGTTCGGGCCGCGCGACGAGGTGTTCCGCCGCCCCGCCTCGAGGCTCGTCGCGGAGCTGACCGGCTTCTCCAACATCTTCGCGGGGGAGCGCCGCGGCGACGGCGTGGTCGTCTCCGGCCTGCCGCTGCGCGCCGCGCTGCCGCCCGGCACGGCCGAGGCGGAGGCGGTCGACGTCGCCATCCGCGCGGAGCGGGTCGTGCTGCGGCGGCTCGATCCGGAAGGCTCGCTGCCGGAGAACTGTTTCGTCGCGCGCGTCGTGGACGAGCTCGCGTTCGGCAACACGCACACGCTGCACCTCGCGCCCGAGGGCGCCGGCCCGCCGATCGCCGTCGAGGTCGCATCGAGGCCGTACGAGATCCTCGGCGTGGCGGGCCGGGAGCGCTGGGTGGTGGAGCTGCCGGCGGACGATCTGCACGTGATGTCGCGGACGGCGGGCGCCGGGGAGTAGGATCGAGGGTGGCCAGGGGGCCGGACGGCCGCCGGCGGCACGCCTTCGGGCGGGCCGCGGGAGGAAAGTCCGAACTCCACCGGACAGGGCGCCGGCTAACGGCCGGGCGGCGCGAGCCGACGGAGAGTGCCACAGAAACATACCGCCGTCGCGGGTCTCGGCTCCGGCGGTAAGGGTGAAATGGTGCGGTAAGAGCGCACCGGCGTCCCGGAGACGGGGCGGCCGGGCAAACCCCGCCCGGAGCAAGGCCAAATAGGGGAGCGCGCCGCGCACCGCGCGGCAGGGGTGTCCGGCTCCGCTCCCGGGTAGGCCGCTGGAGGCGGCGGGCAACCGCCGTCCTAGATGGATGGCCGTCGCCGCCCTCGCTACGAGGGCGGTACAGAATTCGGCTTACAGGCCCCCTGGCCTCTTAGCCCTCACAGGAGACATAACTGATGCGCCGGGCTTAGCCTGTCCTATCTCCAAGATCTGGCGACACATCGTGCTGCGTGTCAGGACCATACCTTGGCCTTGCCGATGACGCTCTCGGGGGTGCGGCCGCGGGTCCGCCGGCCGGTGTGGGCGCGGTCGCTGTTGTAGTAGCGCAGGTAGCGCTCGAGGTCGCGGCGCAGCCCGGTCTGCTTCGGGATCAGGTGGCGCGCGAAGGCGGGCTTCCAGCACTCCTCGAGGATCGTGCCCTGCACCCGCTCGACGCAGCCATTGGTCTGCGGCCTCCCGGCGCGGATGAAGCGCTGCTCCGCTCCCAGTTCGGCGACCGTGGCCCCGAACTCGCGGGAGCGGAACTCGGAGCCGTTGTCGGTCATCACGGTCTCCAGGCGCCAGCCGCGTGCGGCGAGGTCGGCGGCGACGCGGCGGGCGAGGCGCGAGGTCCACTTCGCGGACGGGTTGCGCGGTGTGACGTGCAGCTCCGCCCAGCTGTAGGCGGAGGCGACATCGATCGCCGTGTACTGCCAGACGGTGCCCTTCGTCCCGGACAGCCGGCCGACGTGGAAGCAGTCGAATTGCACGAGCGCACCGGGCTGTTCGGCCTCCAGGTGGCGCTCCGGCCCGGGCTCGCGCGGAGCGGGCTCGGGAGGCGCGGCGTAGCCGGCGACGAGGCCGAGGCGCTTGCGGCGGGTGTTGAGACCGTGGCGCCGCAGCACCCGCCAGACGCCGGAGGGCGAGAGCTGGATGCCGCCCCACTTGGGCCGGGCCAGCTCGGCGGCGATGCGCTTGGGCCCGAAGCCGGGCTGGCCGAGCGCGAAGGCCAGCACGCGCTGCTCGACGAGGGGACTGGTGGCGTTGGGCATGCGCGGGCGGCGGCGCTCGCGAGGACGCAGCAGCTCCAGCCCGTAGCGCTCGGCGTCCTTGCGCCAGCGGTAGAAGGTCGAGGGGTGGATGCCCATCACCCGGCAGGCGGCGCGGACGTTGCCCAGTTCCTCGGCGAGCGCGAGCGTGCGCTGGCGGAAGCGGTACAGTCGGTCGTCAGGGGTCACGGCGGAGCTCCTTCCTGTGCTTCGACACACAGCAGGATGACCGCCTGGCCCCTATCTCAGAAGCCCGGCACCTGTCGCAGCTACTCGGGAATAGGACAGCTTTAGCCAGCGCGTTGAAGCCCCCGACGGACCAGCCGGCGCGCTCCGCCCCGAGCCGCGCCCGCAGCTCCTCGTACAGCGCCCGGGGCGCGCGCTCGTCGCGCCAGTCGCCGTAGCCGAGGCCGACGAAGCGGGCGGGGAGGGGCCGTGCCGCCGTGCGCCGTCCGGCCGCGCCGTCGCCCGCAAAGGTGTCGACGACGACGCGGTCGGCGGCCCCGGCGATCAGCGCGGCGAAGCGCTCGCGGTCGTGCGGCAGCACCGGGCTGACCGCCGCCTGCACGGCGATGCCGAGCGAGCGCGCCCGGCGCATCGCAGCGAAGCGCCGCTCGATGCTCGGGCAGGCCGGTGTGAGGGCGCGCCGCACCTCGTCGTCGTCGGTCTCGACGGTCATCGAGAGCCAGGCGAACGGCAGCCCGGCGAGCAGGTCGAGGTCGCGCTCGACGAGCGGGGAGCGCGTCTGCAAGAGCAGCAGGCCGACCGGGAACTCGCGGAAGACCTCGAGGACCGAGCGGGTGATGCGGTAGCGCGACTCGGCGGGCTGGTAGGGGTCGGTCGCCGAGCTCATGAAGATGCGCACGTCCTCGAGGCGCGGCTGGCGCTCCAGCTCGCCGCGGAGGATCTCGGCGGCGTTCGTCTTGACGCGCAGCCAGCGGCCCCAGGGCCGCCCGGCGAAGCGCCCGATCGGCGACTCGGCGACGTAGCAGTAGACGCCGCAGCCGCGCTCCCCGAAGGCGCAGCCGCCGTAGGGATTGAGCGTGTGCGAGAAGGCGGAGAGGTAGCCGCCGGTGGGCGTCAGCAGCCTGCGTGTCGGCGTCTCCTCGACCTCGATCCGTGCGGGCGGCGTCATGCGCCGATGGTAGCGCGCCGGGCCAGCGGTGCGGTCTGCCGCGTGGTAGCTTCGGAGCATGAGCGTGCGCCTCGCCGCCCTGACGGCGCTGCTGACGATCGCCGCGGCCCTCGCCGGCTGCGAGAGCGACAACGACTCCGGCCCGGCTCCCGTAACCGTCGCGACGCCAGCGCCGACAGCCACACCGAGTCTGGCGCAAGCCTCGACACCCGCAGCGAGTCCCTCGCCGACAACGACGCCGGCCTCGACAGCCACGCCGACGGCAACCGCGACGCCCGCTCCGAGTCCGACGCAAGAGCCGACGCCCGGCGCGGGGGAACCCGCGGAGCTTGCCGCAGAATTCGCCTCGATCGTGCTCGACGCGATCACGGAGGAGTTCGGCGAGAACGAGCTGGAGGCGCGCGCGCTGGACCTCGGGCTGCGAGACGCGGACGGCGCGTACTGGGCCGTGGTCACGAACGGGCCGCAGCCGTTCTACCGCAACGACGACGGCGACCCGATCAACTTCTTCCACATCGTCGCCGTCTACCGGCTCAGCATCGACGGGAGCTGGTCGGACGAGATCGACCGGATCGAGATCGACACCGCGCCGCAGCGCACGGAGCAGGTCGAACTCGTCACGATCGACGCCGCGCCCGGCAGCGCCTGGATCGTGATCCGCGGGCCGACGGGGGCGCACGCCGGGACGTTCGACGTGATCCGGTTCGACGGCGCGCGCCTCTCCACGGCGCTCTCGCACATCAGCTCGCGGCCCGGCTCCGGCGAGATCGTGGACCTCGACGGCGACGGGCTGCCCGAGTTCGTGCTGAACGACTCGAACCCCTACGTTTTCTGCTACGCCTGCGCCGTCGAGGAGCGGTCGCTGCAGATCCACCGCTGGGACGGCGGCGACCTGAGTCGCGTGCAGCTCGCGGTCCCGTCGGGCCTTCCACCGGACGCCACGGCGGACGCGGCGCTCGCCGTGGCGCTCTCGGAGGCCGATCTCTGGCGTGAGGCCGCGGCGCGCGCCGTGCACGCGGCCAGCGAGGTCCCCGGCCACGAGGGCCTGCGCTGGCTCTCGATCCTCGTGAATCAGCTGGCTGCGGCGCGCCTCGGGCACGCGGGATCGCCCGGGCAACCGCTGCTCACCAACGTGCTCGCCGGAGAGTACGAGGCGGCGCTCGACCTGATGCGTGAACACCCACCCGCCGAGGCGTTCGCCCTCAACGGACCGCTCATCATCGACACGGCCACCGAGCTCGACCTCCCGACGATGGCCGTGACGCTCCTCGACTACAGCGAGCGCGCGCTCGATCGGCGGCCCGACGACGCCGCGATCCACGCCGTTCGCGCCCTGGCCTTCGCGCTCGCCTCGCCGGACCAGCTGGACCGGGCGCGCGAGGCGGCCGCACGGGCGCTCGAACTCGCCCCCGACGACGACTATCTGCACGAGCTGGCGGCGTTCCTCGAATCCGCCGAACGCGCGCCCGGCCTGCCGCCCGAGACCCCATCAGCGGAGGAGCTGCTGCCCGCGCCGCCGCCGGAGCGCTTTGCCGACGGGCTGGCGCTGGGATCGGGGGACCGGGGCCGCTTCGTGCACGCGCTGCAGCAGCGGCTGGCGCGCGTGCGCGGACTCGGCTTCCTCTACCCCGGCCGCTACTACGACGTCTACGACACGGCGACCCGCGAGGCGGTGATCCGCATCCAGCTCCGCGCCGACCTCGAACCGACGGGCGTCGTCGACCGCGCGACCTGGGACGCCGTCGAGGCCGCCTGGCAGCAGCCCGAGCCCGTCGAGGAGCCCCCGGACCGGGTCGATCCGGCGCACCCGCCGGCGCACAACCGGGCAGGCGCGCCGCTGGCCTACCTGACCTTCGACGACGGACCGCATCCGACGTGGACGCCCGCGGTGCTCGACGTCCTCGAGCGCTACCGGGTGACGGCGACCTTCTTCGTGCTTGGCTCCAACGTCTCCAGATACCCGCGGATCATCGAGCGCATCGTCGAGGGCGGACACGAGGCCGAGAACCACACGTTCGACCACATCTGGCTGAGCAAGGCGGACCGCGAGGACATCGTCGCCCAGGTGACGAGCACGGACGACGCCCTTCACGCCGTCGCGGGGGCGAGCGTCGACCCGATCGAGTGCCTGCGCCCGCCGTACGCGGCGACGAACGAGCGCGCCGTCCGCGTCGCCGCCGAACTCGGCAAGTCGATGGTGCTCTGGTCGATCGACCCGCAAGACTGGAGGCGGCCGGGCACGGAGCAGATCGCCTCGCACATCCTCGCCAACGTGCGGCCCGGCGCGATCATCCTGATGCACGACGGCGGCGGCGAACGCTCGCAGACCGTCGCCGCCCTCGAGACCGTGATCGAGGACCTCATGGGTCGCGGCTACGTGTTCGATGTAATCTGCCGCTGACGAGACACGCGGGAGGGTGACGAACCGTGACGCTGGCCTGTAGCGGACTGCGAGTGCTCGACTTCACGCGGGGGATGCACGGCAACCTCGTCAGCACGATCCTCGCCGACTACGGCGCGGAGGTCGTCAAGATCGAGCCGCCCTCGGGCGATCCGTACCGAGGCCATCCCGCGTGGGGCTTCTGGAACCGCGGCAAGGGCAGCCGCGTGCTCGACCTCAAGTCCGGGGACGGCCGCGCCGCCGCGCGCGAGCTGGTCGCGGCGGCCGACGTGCTGATCGAGAACTTCCGGCCCGGCGTCATGGAGCGGCTGGGCCTCGGCCATGAGGAGGCGCGGGAGCTCAACCCGGCGCTCGTCTACGCCTCGATCACCGGCTTCGGCCCGCGCGGCCCGTGGGCGCGCCTCAAGGGTTACGAGGGCATCGTGTCGGCGAAGACGGGGCGGATGCTCGAGTTCGCGGGCATGGTCGCGGAGCGCGGCGGTCCCGCGTTCGCGACCGTGCCCTCGGCGAGCTACGGCGCGCTCCACGCGGCGCTGCAGGGCGTCCTCGCCGCCTTGCACGTACGGCGGCAGACGCATCGAGGCGCGCACGTCGAGACGAGCCTGCTGCAGGGCAACACCGCCTACGACATGATTCGCTGGTTCGCGATGCAGGCCGCGGCGGCCGACCCGCTCGCCGCCGATCGCCTTGGCTCGTGGGGCGCGATCCAGCAGCAGGTTCCGCGCCCCAACTACCTCACGGCGGTCACGAAGGACGGCGTCTGGCTACAGTTCGCGAACACCCTGCCGCACCTCTTCATGGCCCAGATGAACGCCCTCGGGCTCACCGATCTCTACTCCGAGGCACGCTTCGCCGACCTCCCCGCACTCAAGGACGACGCGGACAGCGAGGAGGTCTGGGAGATCATCCTCGAGCGCGTGCGCGAGAAGACCTGGGCCGAGTGGAAGCCGATCTTCGACGGGGCGCGCGACATGGCCATCGAGCCGTTCTTCGAGGCCGCCGACGCCTTCGATCACCCCCAGGTCCGCCACAACGAGCACATCATCGAGATCGACGGCGTCGAGCAGGTCGGACCAATCGTCCGCCAGACCGAGACACCGGCGGCTCCCGGCCGGGGAGCGCCCCGGCTCGGCTCGGCCAACGGCGTCGACGCCGACAGCTGGACGGCTGAGCAGCCAGACGCGCCCGGCCCCGCGCCCTCGGCGCCTCTCGAGGGCGTCGTGGTCGTCGACTTCTCGACCTTCTACGCCACGCCGTTCGGGAGCGCGCTGCTCGCCGACCTCGGGGCGCGCGTCATCAAGGTCGAGCCGCCCGAGGGCGAGGTCAGCCGCTACACGGCCGGCCGGATGCTCTTCTACAAGACCACCGGGGGCAAGGAGAGCCTCGGAGTCAACCTCAAGACGGCGGAGGGTCAGGAGATCATCCACCGGCTGCTGGCGCGGGCGGACGTCGTGATGCACAACTTCCGCCCCGGCGTCGCCGAGCGGCTCGGCATCGGCTACGAGCAGGCTCGGCAACTCAACCCCCGCGTCGTCTATCACTACGGCGCCTCGTACGGCGACTCCGGCCCGTACTCCCATAAGCCGGCGATGCACCCGATCGCGGGCGCCCTCGGCGGCGGCGCGATCCAGCAGATGCCCCCGAGCGAGCTACGCGCGAACGACGCCGAGCTGCCGATCGAGGAGCTCAAGCGCAAGGCGTGGCGGTTGATGAACGCGAACGAAGGCAACCCCGACGTCAACGCCGCGCTCGGCCTCGGGAGCAGCCTGCTGCTCGGCCTGCGCGCCGCCGGGGAGCTGGGCGTCGGCCAGTACCAGCTCACGACGATGATCGCCTCGAACCTCTACGCCAACGCCGACGGCGCCGTGCGCGGTCCGGACGTGCCGCCGCGCCGCCAGCCGGACCCGGAGCTGCTCGGCATGGGGCCGCTCTACCGCCTCTACCGCGCCGGCGACGGCGCCTGGGTCTTTCTCGCCGCGCCGTTCGAGCACGAGTGGCGCGCGCTCTGCGCCGGGCTGGGACGCGAGGAGTGGCTGCTGGACCCGCGGTTCGAGAGCCCCGAGGCGCGCGAGCAGCACGGCGAGGCGCTCGCCGCCGCACTGGGCGAGGCGTTCCTCGAGCGCGGCGCGGATCAGTGGGAGCGCGACCTCGCCGCCCGCGATGTCGCCTGCGTCCGCGCCGACGCCGCCAACGTCGCCGAGTTCGCCGGCAGCGAGGCCAACCGCGAGCTCGGCTTCACCGTCGGCGTCAGCCACCCGACGTTCGGCGCGTACTGGCGTCACGGCCCGATCGTCACCCTCGACAGCGCCCCGCCACGCATCGGCCCGGCCTGCGAGCCCGGCGAGCACACCCGCCCGATCCTCGCGGAGCTCGGCTACGCGCCCGCCGAGATCGAGCGCTTCAAGGAGTCCGGCATCGTCGGCTGGCCGGACGAGGGCGGCGAGGACGCGGCCGCACGCGCCGCCGAGGAGCGCCAGCGCGAGAAGCTCGCCGCCGCCGCCCGGCCGCAGCGCTCCCGGTGAACCTCGAGGAACTCACGGTCCTCGAGGGGATTGATTGTGGTGGAGACGGGGGAGAATCGAACTCCCCGTCCAGCGAGCGTCCGTCACGGATCTGCTACGGGCGTAGTCGGTGAGAAGATCTCACCGGCCTGCCTTCACCGACGAGGGGTGGGCCGGCCAGCCCCAGTGATCTTGGCCGCGAGACCTGTGGCGCGCCTTCGCGGGTGCAGCCCGGCGTTTCGTCGCCGCCTCCCGGTCTGCCGGGCCGAGCCCGGGGGCGACGTCACCGCCTTCTTAGGCGGCGAGGGCGAGTTCTCGTTCGCCAGTTACGGTTTGCCACCTGTTTTACGAGGGTGGTGGCGCCTCGGCCCGCAATCCGTGTCCGTAGACTCCTGTCGACTCCTGTCGTCCCCACGTTGCCGTCGCGCCGCCCGGCGTCCGGCCTCGCGTCCGCTGCCGAGGGCTCAGCGCAGCTCCCTGCGCAGCGCCCGCTGCATCGTCCGCTCGGCCTCGCGCGCCGCGATCGCCTGCCGCTTGTCGTAGCGGCGACGGCCGCGACCGAGCCCGATCTCGACCTTGGCCAGCCCGCGGGCCAGGTAGAGCCGCAGCGGGACCAGCGTCGTGCCGGGCTGCTCGCGCAGCGCCCGCTCCAGCCGGTTCAGCTCGCCGCGATGCAGCAGCAGCTTTCGCGGACGCGTCGGCTCGTGGTTCTCACGGGCCGCCGCGTACGGAGCGATATGTACATTGTAGAGCCACAGCTCCCCGTCCCGAAAGCGCCCGAAGCCCTCGGCGATGTTCGCCTGGCCGGCGCGGATCGACTTGATCTCGGAGCCCGTGAGCACGAGGCCGGCCTCAAGGCGCTGCGTGATCTCGTAGTCGTAGCGGGCGCGGCGGTTCGTCGCGACGGCGCCGCCGTCACGTCCCTTGCGCTGCCCGCGTGATCGCTTCGCCATGGCGCTGCTCTCCCGGCGGCGCCGCACCCGCGGACCGCGCGCCGGGTCGGGGAGGGGCGCGCTGAGGTTACATAACTTACGAGCTGGCTGAGCCCCGCGCCTCGACCTGCGCGCGCAGCGCGTCGATCGCCCGATGGAGCGCGACATCGCGCCGCGCCTCGATGTCCTCGACGGTCAGTTCCACCTCGATGTCGGGGATAACGCCGCGGCCCTCGATCTGGTTGCGATCGGGCGTGAGCCAGCGGGCGATCGAGACATAGACGGCGCCGCCGTTGCTGAGGTCGCGGGCGTGGCTGACGGTGCCCTTGCCGAAGGAGTTCGCCCCGACGACGATCGCGCGGTCGTTCTCCTGGAGCGCGGCCGCCAGCAGCTCGGAGCCGGATGCGGAGAACTCGTCCTGCAGGATCGCGATCGGCAGGTCGGAGAACGTGCCGGACTGGGCCTCGTAGATCTGCTCGTTCCCGTCGCGATCGACCTGCACGAGGATCGTGCCGCCGTCGAGGAACAGGTCCGCCGTCTGCGCGGTCTCGACGAGCAGGCCGCCCGGGTTGCTGCGCACATCGAGGATCAGGCCCTTGACGTCCCCGGCCGCCTCGATCGCCTGGCGCAACTCGGTGGGCGTGCGCGCGGTGAAGGTGCGGATGCGGATGTAGGCGAGGTCCGTGACCTCGTTGTCGTCGCTGTCCCTGAGCACGCCGCCCGGCGGCGCCGTGCCCACCGAGGCCACGAGAATCTCGTCCCGGGTGATCGGGATCAGTTCCTCGCTGCCGTCGCTGTGCCGGACCAGCAGCTCGACGGTGGTGCCGGTGCGGCCGCGGATGCGCAGCACCGCCTTCTCGACGCTCCAGCCCTCGGCCGACTCGCCGTCGACCTCGAGGATGATGTCGCCCGGCTGGATGCCGGCGCGCTCGGCCGGCGTGCCGGGCAGCGGGCGGACGATCACGACATAATTGTCCTGCTGCGCGATGGTGGCGCCGATGCCCTGGAAGGCGCCGCGGAAGTCGGACCGCGAGACCGCGAACGTGCGCGGGTCGATGTAGGTCGAATGCGGGTCATTGAGCGCGGTGAAGATGCCGTTGATCGCGCCCTCGAACAGGAACTGGCGATCGACGCGCTCCGGTTCGACGAAGTCCTCCTCGAGGATCTCGATGATCTCCTCGAAGATGCCGGCGTGGATCGTGCCGCCTTCCTCGACGGCGGCGACGGGCGCCTCGGTCGGGTCCGCCGCCGGCGTGGCGGTCGCCTCGACGGCGGCGGGGGCCGCGGCTTCGTCACCGCCGTCGAGCGCGATGATGGCGGCGAGGAAGCCCGCCGCGAGGAGCAGCACGCCGATCAGCGCCGAGAGCACGGCGACGAGGGCGTTGCGCGCCGCGTTCGAGTTCATGCTGCGCCCCCCGTGCTGATGTCAGCTTCGGCAGACCTCAAGTCTACCACCGTGCCGTGTAGCGCCGACCTCAACGGCAATCATCCACCTCCGCGAAACCGAACACAGACCCCCCCTGACATTTCACCTGCATCGTCAGACATAACGAAGATAGGGCGAAGTAAAGTGGCGTGATCCGGCGAGAATCGGCCGAAGCGGGAATTATGTAACTTAGGCGGCTCCCCGCGCGGCTACGCGCGAGCGGCGAGGTCGCGCAGCGCCTTGAGCACCGTCTCGCCGTGCTCGGCGGCGCGGGCGCGCTTCCAGACGCGCGCCAGCTTGCCGTCCGGGCCGACGATGAACGTCGAGCGCGTCATGCCGATGCTCTTGCGGCCGTAGAGCGTCTTCTCGCCCCACGACCCGTAGCGCGTCGAGACCTTCGCGCCCTCGTCCGAGAGCAGCGGGAAGCGCAGGCCGTGCTCCTCGCGGAAGCGCCGATGCGTCTCCGCGTCGTCGGTGGAGACGCCGAGGATCACGGTGCCCTCGGCGGCGATCTCGTCGTTCGCGTCGCGGAAGGAGCAGGCCTGCGTCGTGCAGCCCGGCGTGAAGTCGCGCGGGTAGAAGTAGAGCACGACCGTCCGACCGCGGTAGTCGCCCAGGCGATGCGTCTCGCCGTCCTGGTCCGGGAGCGTGAACGCCGGCGCGCGGTCGCCGGCCTCGAGGGTGATCGCCATCGGTTGCCTCCTGCGTGCGCCCGGCCGCGCTAGGCGGACTGCGGGTTGTCGCTGGGGAACGCGACCAGCGAGGTCGTGGACTGGATACCCTCGATGGTGCGAATCTCGCCGGAGAGGATCGGCGGGATCTCGGTCAGGTTCTCCGCGACGATCTCCGCGACGATGTCGTACGGCCCCATCACCTCGCTGACGGAGTGGATGCGCGGCAGGGCCGCGAGCGTGGCCGTGACGTGCCGCGTGCTCCCGGGGTCCGTGACGATCAGCACGTAGGCCTTGACCACGCTGTCCCCTCCCGCCGCGGACGCGGCCCGTCCCGCCGTCGCCATCATACGAAGGCGTCCCGGTACGGGCAGCGTCACGTAACGTTATGTCGCTATTCGAGCCTCGCAGCTCGCGCGTCCTCGCGTGCTAGCGTCGCCCGGCCTCGGGCTGCCTCGATCCTGAGCCGCGCGCCCTGCGGCTGGGCCGTGGATCGCCATTACGCCTGTTGCTGGACGATGTCCCGCGGGCCGGGCGCGCGGACGCGGGTGTTGATAGTTGAACGTAGCCGCATCCGCGCCCGATACTGCTTGCAAGAGGCATCGCATGTGCGGTGCAGCGGGAACCTCCCCAGGACAGTCGCGAGGCCGGACGCTCCAATGACGGCACTCCCGATGACAAGCTGCGGATCCCCCGCGAGGTGGTCGCCGGATCGGCGTTGCCGATCCGTGTATGCTCGCGCGCGATCGGCGGCCCTGGCTCCCCGTTCGGATCGATCGGCGACCTCCCAGGCGCGACTCCGGGGTAAGGACAGATGAGCACAGACCTGATCGTCCGGTTCGCGGGAGAAGGTGGCCAGGGACAGGTCACCGCCGCCGAGGGGCTCGCCCAGGCAGCGGGCCGCGTCGGCTACCACGTCCAGACCTATTCGACCTATCCCTCGCAGATCAAGGGCGGCCCCACCTGGGCGCAGACCCGCATCTCCACGAACCCGATCCAGCACGACGGCGACGCCCTCGACATCCTCGTCGTACTCAACCGCGAGGCCTACGAGAGCCACGTCTCCGAACTGCGCGACGGCGGCGTCCTGGTCTACAACGCGGAGGACTTCGAGCTGGAGTCGAACGGCAGCGCCGTCGGCATCGCAGTCGACGAGCTGGCGCGCTCCACCGGCAACCCACGCGCCGCCAACATGGTCGTGATCGGCGCGGTCGCCGCGCTCGGCGGGATGCCCCCCGAGTACTTCGAGGACTTCATCCGCGAGCGCTTCACCCGAGGGCGCGACAACGACCAGCAGATCATCGACGCCAACATCGAGGCGCTGAAGCTCGGCGTGCAGGAGATCGAGCGCGCCGGCTTCAAGGTCTCCGACCTCGACGCCCCGCCGGCCGAGAGCGGCCCGCGCGTGGTGATCAAGGGCAACGACCTGCTTTCGCTGGGCGCGATCACCTCGGGGCTCGACATCTTCGTCGGCTACCCGATCTCGCCCGCGACGACGATCCTCGTCTTCATGGAGGACCACCTCACCGGCGAGGGCAAGTCGGTCGTCCAGGCGAGCTCGGAGATCGAGTCGATCTCGACGATCATCGGCGCGGGCTACGCCGGCAAGAAGGCGATGACCTCGACGGCCGGTCCGGGGCTGAGCCTGATGGGCGAGGGCCTCGGCTTCGCCTGGATGGCGGAGATCCCCTGCGTGGTGGTCGACGTGCAGCGCGGCGGTCCGGCGACGGGCCTGCCGACGAAGACGGAGCAGTCCGACCTGCTGGCCTGCCTCAACCCCGGCCACGGCGACCTGCGGCTGCCGGTGATCGCGCCGGGCACCGTCGAGGAGTGCTGGACGGCCGGGATCATGGGCCTCAACTGGGCCGAGCGCTACCAGGGCCCGGTGATCGTGCTCAGCGAGATGCAGCTCGCCGAGCGCGCGCAGGACATCCCGCGCCCCGACCCCGCCTCGGCGCACGTCGAGCAGCGCGTCGTCTCCCAGGGCGAGGTGGGCAACCGCCGCTACGCCGGAGACGGCGTGACGCCCTTCCCCGTGCCGGGCGGGGCCGGCGCCTACGTCGCCAACGCCTCGGAGCACGACGAGCAGGGCGACACCGTGCATCAGCCGGACACGCACCCGACGATGACGGCGCGACGCTTCAACAAGCTCAAGATCCTCGAGGACGGCGACTACGAGCTGGACAACGCGGACTCGCCGGTGGCGCTGATGCCGTGGGGCGGCTCGAAGGGCGCGGCGCGCGCGGCCTACGAGGAGCTGCGCGCGGCGGGCGTGGACATCGGGTGGAGCTACACGATGTACCTCAACCCGCTGCCTCCGCCGCTGCTCGAGCACCTGCGCGGCAAGGAGCTGGTGCTGGTGCCGGAGCTCAACTACCTCGGTCAGTTTTCGAGTATCTTGCGGCAGCTCGGCGTGCCCGCGGAGTCGCTCACGCAGTACACCGGGTTGCCGTTCAAGGTCAGTGATCTCGTGGGACGAGTCCAGGAGCGCTGCGGCGCCGGAAGGCTGGCTCAGGTATGACGAAGCGCAATCCCGACTACGACTTCAAGTGGTGCCCGGGCTGCGGGGACTTCGCGGTGGTGCGCGCCGTCGAGCTCTCCCTCGCCGAGTGGGTCAACGCCTCGAACCGTCCGATCGAGGAGACCGTGATGGTCGCCGGCATCGGCTGCTCGGGGAACCTCGTGCATCTGCAGGAGGGCCCGCAGCCGTTCGGCATCCACGGCATCCACGGCCGCACCCTGCCGATCGCGCTCGGCGTCAAGTCGGCGCGGCCGGACC
Source organism: Dehalococcoidia bacterium (assembly GCA_963692775.1). Lineage (GTDB taxonomy): Bacteria > Chloroflexota > Dehalococcoidia > UBA2979 > UBA2979 > VXMT01. Next base: position 70,503 of record OY839116.1, read on the forward strand.
TCAACGTCGTGGTCGTCGCCGGCGACGGCGACTTCCTCAGCATCGGCGGCGAGCACATCGCCCCGGCGGCGAAGCGCAACCTCGATGTGACGTGCATCATCATGGACAACGGCGTCTACGGGCTGACCAAGGGCCAGGCCTCGCCGACGACCGAGTTCGGCCAGATCACGCCGACCACGCCCTACGGCAAGCTCGACGACCCGGTGAACCCGCTGCTGCTGTACCTCTCGTACGGCGTGCCGTTCATCGTCTCCGCGATCTCGACGCGCCCGCGCGTGCTGGCCCAGCAGATCGGCGAGGCGATGGACTACCCCGGCTTCTCGATCGTCCACGTGCAGTCGCCCTGCACCACCTACAACGACACGTACGAGGCGCTGAAAGGCAACCCGGCCAAGGGCATCGACCCCGGCGCATGGGAGATCCCGGAGAGCCACGACCCGGGCAACCTCGCGGCCGCGCTCGACCTCGTGCGCCAGGACGGCATCCCGATCGGCCTGCTGCACCGCGCGAGCGAGAGCGTCCCGATGCACGAGCGCCTGGTCGAGGCGAAGGAGCGGCTGCGCGTCAAGGTCCGCAGCGTCGACCAGTTGCTCGACATGGTCGCCGTCTGAGCAGACGCGGCGAGGCGATGAGCATGACGAGGGCAGCCGCGCGGCTGCCCTCGTTCGTTGGGCGGACCGCCCCCACGGCCGGGACGGCGCGATGAGCAAAGCGGGGGCGGAGCGCCGCGCGGTCACCGTCGAGGGCGTGCGCCTGCGCTTCGCGGCGGCGCACATGGCGACGCTCGGCGACGAACTGGAGCCGCTGCACGGCCACAACTACATCGTGCGCTGCCGCGTCGAGGGCGCGCTGACGGCCGACCGCTGGGTGGTCGACTTCAGCGTGCTCAAGCGCCTCGTGCGCGAGGCCTGCGAGCGCCTCGATCACCGTTTCCTGCTCCAGCGCGACTCGCCGCTGCTCGACATCGAGGAGCAGGCGGACGCCTGGGTCGTGCGCTTCGACGAGCGCGAGTACCGCTTCCCCGCCGAGGACGTCGCCGTGCTGCCGATCGAGAACAGCACCGCCGAGCTGCTGGCGCAGTGGCTCTGCGAGACCGTCGCCGCCGCCCTCGCAGCAGAGGGCGCGGACAACCTCACGCGCATCGCCGTCGAGGTCGAGGAGATGCCGGGCCAGTCCGGCAGCTACGAGCGCGCGCTCGAGGCGTAGCGGACGCGCTACTAGCCGAAGACGTCACTCACGGTGCAGGCGAAGCCGGGTAGCACGTCGAAGCCATCGAGGGCGTCATCCCCGGCGAGCGTCGAGACCTCGCCGTCCATGCGATGCACGTCGACCGTGCGCGTGTCCGGGTGCACGACCCAGACGAGGCGCACGCCGTGGCTCAGCCACATCCGCGCCTTGTCATTGAGCGCGAGCACGCGCCCGCGCTCCTGGCCTCCGGGACCCCGTTCGCAGAGCACGCCCCGGATCAGTTCACCGCGGACGCCGCGGCTGTAGAGCCGCAGCAACTCGTCGGCGGTCAGCAGCTTCGCTTCGGTGGCGGTCATGGCTCTTCGCTCCCGTGCATGCCCAAAGGTACACGCGAGCTGGCTGCCGGGTAACGTCATCAATCCTGTGACGCCGTCGCGTTGACAGTGCCCCGCCCCGGCGTACCATCGAGGCAGCCCGGCCGCGCGGAGAGGTGAGCGGTGCGCATCAACTGGGAAGAGGCGATCAACCAGATCTTCGCGCGGCGGCTCACCTGCCCGCGCTGCCAGACCGACTTCGAGGCGCTCGTCGTCGGCTACTCGCGCAAGCCCGAGCTCTCGCCCTACGCGCCGCGCCACCGCAACTGCCCGCGCGGCGATACCTGCGAGGCGCGCAAGCTCGTCACCCTCTGCCAGGACTGCGCCCGCTCCGAGCGGCTGCGCGGCTCCACCGCCGACGCCGGCCAACTGCTCGAGACCTACATGCTCGACTGCCGCCGCGACCTCGAGGACACGCTCGACTACCTCGCCGAGTACTGGCGCGACGAGTTCGACCTCGACGAGGAGAGCTTCGACCGCCGCCTCGAGGAGGTCGACCCGGACGCCTACCGCGAGGAGGCGGAGTGGCGGCGGCGCCTCGAGGAGGAGTACCTGCGCTACCACCGCGAGTTCCGCGAGCTGAAGCGGCGCATCCCGGCCGCCGGCTGGCGCGCCGAGTACGTCGAGGAGATCCGCTTCCTCGGCTACGACACGGTCCTCGGGGACTGAGCGGACGCGCGGCCGAGACGATGGCGTACGACAAGCCGCTCCCGGAGCCGACGCCGGAGACGCAGGAGTTCTGGGACGGCCTGAAGCGCCATGAGCTGCGCATCCAGCGCTGCCTCGACTGCGATCGCTTCTACTTCTTCCCCCGCCCGTTCTGCCCGCACGCGGGCTGCCGCTCCGGCAACGTGCGGTGGGAGACCGTCTCCGGCCGCGCGAAGCTCCACACCTACGTCATCTCGCATCGCGGCTTCGGCGGCTTCGCCGACGACGTCCCCTACGTGATCGCGGTCGTCGAACTGGACGAGGGCCCGCGCATGCTGACCAACCTCGTCGAGGTCGAGCCGACGCCGGAGGCGCTGCCCGTCGACATGCCGCTCGAGATCGTCTACGACGACGTCACCGCCGAGGTGACGCTGGCCAAGTTCCGGCCCGCGCGAGGCTAGCGAGGAGCCGCGCATGCCCTCAGCGAGCCGCCTCAGGCGCAAGGTCGCGATCGTCGGCGCAGCGGAGACGGAGCTCGGCGTCCTCCCCGACCGCTCGATGATCCAGTTGCACGCCGAGGCCGCCCGGCTCGCCCTCGCCGACGCGGGGCTGACCGAGGACGACGTCGACGGCATCGCGACCGCGGGCACGACGCCTGCGGATATCTCGGAGTACCTGCACATCTCGCCGCGCTGGGTGGACGGCACGGCGGTCGGCGGCGGCTCGTTCCTCATGCATGTCGGCCACGCGGCCGCGGCGATCGAGGCCGGCTACTGCGATACGGCGCTGGTGACGCACGGCGAGTCCGGCCGCTCCCGCGTCGGCATGGGGCCGGGTGACGCGGGGCCGTCGAGCATCCAGGGGCAGTTCGAGCACCCGTTCGGGGGCTGGGGCCCGCCCAGCATGTTCTCGATCCCGCAGGTGCGGCACATGCACCACTACGGCAGCACCGAGGAGCAGTTCGCCGCCGTGGCCGTCGCGACGCGACGCTGGGCGACGCTCAACCCCCGGGCGATGATGCGCGACCCGATCAGCGTCGAGGACGTGCTGAACTCGCGGCTGATCGCCTGGCCGCTGCGCCTGTTCAACTGCTGCCTCGTCACCGACGGCGGCGGAGCGCTGGTGCTGGTCAGCGAGGAGCGCGCTCACGACTTCCCGAAGCCGCCCGTCTGGCTGCTCGGCCGCGGCGAGGCGACGGCGCATCGGTCGATCACCTTCATGGACGACATGACCGAGTGGACGCCCGCGAAGCAGACGGGCGCGAGCGCCTTCGCGATGGCCGGCCTCGGCCACGCCGACATCCGCCACCTGATGCTCTACGACGCCTTCACCCACGTGCCGGTCTACGCCCTCGAGGCGCTCGGCTTCGTACAGCCGGGCGAGGGCGGCGCCTACTTCGCGGAGATGCACACCACTCCGGGCGGCGAGTTGCCGGTCAACACGAACGGCGGCGGGCTCTCCTACACGCACACCGGCATGTACGGCATGTTCGCGATCATGGAGTCGGTCACGCAGCTGCGCGGCGAGGCAGGCGAGCGCCAGCTCCCCGGCCTCGAGCTGAGCATGACGCACGCCCCCGCCGGCATGTTCTCCGGCACCTCGACGCTGATCCTCGGCAACCAGTAGCTTCGGTCCGCCGGCGCCTGGAGGGAGGAGCTCGATGGATCTGGGCGTGATGATCGAGGGGCAGGAGGGGCTCGGCTGGGAGCTGTGGCGGCGCATCGCCCGCTTCACCGAGGACGCCGGCTTCGAGTCGCTCTGGCGCTCGGACCACTTCCACTCCCTGATGGGCCCCCGCGACCGCGACGCCCTCGAGACCTTCATCTCCTTCGTCGTGGCCGCCGAGGAGACGGAGCGTGTCCGCTTCGGGCCGCTGGTCGCGTCGATGACGTTCCGCCACCCCTCGCTGCTCGCGCGGATGGCGGCGCAGCTCGACCAGCTCAGCGGCGGGCGCTTCGTGCTCGGAGTCGGCGCGGGCTGGAACGTCGGGGAACACGAGGCGTTCGGCCTCCCCTTCCCCAGCCTGCGCGAGCGCATGGACCGCCTCGAGGAGGGCGTGCAGGTCGTGCTCGCGCTGCTCGGCGACGGACCCGCGAGCTTCGAGGGCCGCCATTACCGCCTTCACGAGGCGATCTCCCATCCCAAGCCCGCGCAGCGCCCGCTGCCGCTGCTGGTGGGCGGCCGCGGCGAGCGCCGCACCCTGCGCATCACGGCCCGCTACGCGCGGGAGTGGAACTTCGCCGGCGTCGACCTCGACGAGTACCGGCGGCTCGCCGGTGTGCTCGCCGCGCACTGCGAGGACGCCGGTCGCGACGCCTCGGAGATCCGTCACTCGCAGATGGCCGGATTCGTGGTCGGGCGCGATGAGGCGGAGCAGCGCGCGCACTTCGAGCGCATCGCCGCGCAGGCGCCAGCCCTGGTGCGGGCAGGCGGGCGGGCGATCGACGCGCGCCAACCGCAGGCTGCTCACTCAATCGAGGAGACCCTGCGCGTCCTCGCGACGCGGGGCTGGCTGATCGGCACGCCGGACGCGATCGTCGAGCGGATCGGGCGCTGCGAGGAGGCCGGGATCGCGGGCATGATGCTGCAGCACCACGCGCTCGCGGACTTCGACTCGCTCGAGCTGATCGCCTCGCACGTCCTGCCGCAGGTCCAGCGCTGAGGGGTGGCGCGGGCTGCCTACGTGCCTGCACGGCTCCACGCGCCTGCTCCCGCGCCGTATCCTGTCCGCATGGAGGCGACGCTCACCGACATGCTGGCTGCCTACGAGCAGATGGACGGTCCGGACGAGATGCTGGACCGGGACGGGACGCCGCGCCCCGCCTACGCGGAGTTCGCCTCCCGCCTCGCCTCGTGGTCCATCGAGGACATCGACGCGCGCCAGCAGCGCGCCGAGCTGGAGATGCTGACCGGCGGCATCACCTTCACCGTGTACGAGGATGACGCGGGCGCGGAGCGCATCTTCCCCTTCTCGATCCTGCCGCGCGTGGTCGCCGCCGCCGAGTGGCGCATGATCGAGAGCGGACTGATCCAGCGCGTCCGCGCCCTCAACGCCTTCCTCGCGGACGTCTATTCCGGGCAGCGCTGCATCACGGACGGCGTGATCCCCGTCGAGGTGCTGTTCGGCGGGGTCGGCCTGAACCTGCGCATGGTCGACTTCGAGCCGCCGCTCGGCGTGTACGCGCACGTCGTCGGCACCGACCTGATCCGCGATCGCGACGGCCAGTTCCGCGTCATCGAGGACAACGCGCGGACGCCGTCCGGCGTCTCCTACGTGATCGAGAACCGCCGCGTCATGCTCAACGCCGTGCCCGAACTCTTCCCGGAGGGCGCGGTCGCCTCCGTCAACGACTACGCGGAGCGGCTGCTGGAGACGCTGATCGCCGTGCGTCCACAGCACGTCGGGCACGACGAGACCCGCGTCGTGGTGCTCACGCCGGGAGGCTTCAACTCGGCCTACTTCGAGCACGCCTTCCTCGCCCGGGAGATGGGCGTCGAGCTTGTCGAGGGCCACGACCTGATGGTGCACGAGCACAACGTCTACCTGCGCGCCACCACCGGCCCGGAGCCGGTGCACGTGATCTACCGCCGCATCGACGACGAATTCCTCGACCCGTTGGCCTTCCGGCCGGACTCCGCGCTCGGCGTCGCGGGCCTCGCCGACGCCTACCGCGCGGGCCGCGTCACGCTGGCCAACGCTCCCGGCGTCGGCGTGGCCGACGACAAGGTGGTCTACCGCTTCGTCCCGGACTTCATCCGCTACTACCTCGCCGAGGAGCCGATCCTGCCCAACATCGACACGCTGGCCGCCGTCCTGCCCAGCGACCTCGAGCAGATGTGCGCGAACCTCGACCAGCTGGTGACGAAGCCGGCCGGCGAGTCCGGCGGCTACGGGATCGTGATCGGGCCGCAGGCGTCGGGCGAGGAGTTGCGGGCGCTCGAGCAGCGCGTGCGGGCCGACCCCCGCAACTGGATCGCGCAGCCGCTCCAGGAGTTCAGCACGATCCCCACGTTGCTCGACGGCAAGCTGCGCGCGCGCCGTTCCGACCTGCGGCCATTCATTCTCACGGGGGCGAGCAGCTGGGTGCTGCCCGGCGGTCTCACGCGCGTCGCGCTCAGGGAGGGCTCCTACATCGTCAACTCCTCGCAAGGAGGCGGCAGCAAGGACACCTGGGTGCTGCGCACTCCGCTCGGAGGCGGGAGCTAGCCATGCTGAGCCGCGTCGCCGAAAACCTCTACTGGCTCGGCCGCAACCTCGAGCGGGTCGAGAACATCTCGCGCATGGCGGAGGTCTCGTACTTCGCCTCGGTGGAGGCGGGCGGCCTTGACGCGGACCCGCAACTCTGGGACGCCGTGATCACCGCCACGGGCGCCCACGAGCGCTTCGAGGAGGCGCACTCGACCCACCCCAACGTCAGTCCCGCCGAGTTCCTGCTGCTTTCGGCGGAGAATCCAAATTCGCTGCGCTCCACCCTCAACTACGCCCGCAGCCTTGCCCGCCAGCTGCGCGAGCATCTTTCGGGGGACGTCTGGGAGGAGATCAACCGGCTCTACCTGGAGGTGCGGCGGGCGGGCTCGGTGGACGGAGCCGACATGGCCGAGTTCTACGACTCGGTGCGGCGCAGCATCGCGGCGATCTTCGGCCTCTTCGACAACACCGTGCAGCTGGACGAAGGACGGGACTGGTTCCGCTGCGGCATCTTCATCGAGCGCGCCGACATGACCAGCCGCATCATCGACGCGAAGTCCTACGTCGTGCTCCCGGCCGGGCAGGAGGTCGGCGGCTCGATCGACCGCGTGCAGTGGACCTCGGTGCTGCGCTCCGCCGGCGCCCGGCAGGCCTTCCGCATGACCCACCGCGCGCCGCCCAGCGGCCCCGCGGTGGCGGCCATGCTGGTGCTGAGCGAGCGCTTCCCGCGCAGCCTCCGCTTCTGCGTCCGCGCCTTCCGCCGCCACTACGAGGGCGCGACCGCCCTCACTCCGCCGAACGTGTCCGTGCACGTCTCACGCGAACTCGCGCTCCTCGATCTCGACCTCTCCTCGCTGGACGAGCGGCGTCTGACCGACGAGCGGCTGCACGACTTCCTCGACACCTTCCAGGCGCGCTTGAGCGGGATCGACGAGCATCTGCACGAGCAGATCTTCCGTCTCATCCCCTCTTCGGTCGGTTAGGGCCGCCGGTCAGGAGAATCGGGATGCACATCTCCGTCCACTGGGAGTCCTCCTACCGCTACTCGCAGGGCGTCAGGCTGCTGCACACGGAGTTGCACGTCGTACCCGCGGACGGCTTCGGCCAGCGCCGGATCAGCGCCGAACTCGCCCTCACGCCGCAGGCGCACCCGCGGCAACTCGCCGACGCGTTCGGCAACGAGTACCACCACGTCGACTTCCTCGGCGAGATCGACCAGGTCCACCTCGCGCTGCGCGCCGAGGTCGAGACGGAGCAGCCGCTGGAGCACGACGAGCCGACGCCGTTGATGCGCCACCTCTTCCTCGCCCCGACAGCGCGCTCGCCCTTCGACCCCGCCGTCGCGGAGCTGTGCGAGGGCGTCCCGCGGGACCTCGATCCCGCGGCCGCCGGCGCGGCGATCGCCTCGCTCCTGCACGAGCGCTTCGGCTTCCGGGTCGGGGACACGGACGTGGGCTCGACCGCGCTCGATCTGCTTGAGGCCGGACACGGCGTCTGCCAGGACTTCGCGCACCTCATGCTCGCGGCGCTGCGCATGCGCGGCATTCCGGCCCGCTACGTGAGCGGCTACCTCGCTCCCCACGCCGGAGAGGCGGCGACCCCCGCCAGCCACGCCTGGGCGCAGCTCCTGGGACCCGGCGGCTGGCACGGCTTCGACCCCGCCAACGACGCGCGCCAGGACGGGCGCTACGTGATCACGGCGATCGGCCGCGACTACGACGACGTGCCGCCGGTGCGCGGCGCCTTCACCGGCTCGGCCGCCGAGCACTGGAGCACGATGGTTCGGGTGCGCTCGGAGTCCGGGGAACAGGAGCAGCAGCAGCAGCAATGAGCGGCGCCCTGCGCGTGGCCGTAGAGAGCGCGACGCCGCTGGCCGGGCCGCTCATGGAGCAACTCCGGGAGGCCGTGCCTCCCCTGACCTCATCTGCGCGTTGGGATTGGGGACTAGCGTCAGGCGTACTCGCTGATCGAGCGCACGTAGGCAACGTGCCGGGAAGCGGCGCGCACCAACCGCTCGTCCGCCGCCCAGCACTCGACGCCCAACTCGGCGGCAAGAGCGACGTAGGCAGCGTCGTACCCGCTGATACCCAGCCGGCGGGCGAGCTGCAGCGTCGCGATCGGCGACGGCTCGTGCAGCTCGATGCCCGTCGCCAGCAGGTTCTCCAGCGCCTCGCCGGCCATCTCGGTGGGCACGCGCGCACGGCGCTCCGCGGTGCGCATCGCGCTGGTCAGTTCGTACGCCAGCAGCGTCGGCGCGTGCAACTCCACGGCACGGTCCACGAGGAAAGCGTCGCGCAGCGCCAGGGCCTGCTCGACATCGCCCTCGTCGCCAAGCTGCCATTTCAGCACGACGGAAGCGTCGACGACGTAGCGCCGTGGCCCGACGTTGTAGGTCACGCCCGTAGCCGCCTGTCGGCGCCGCGGCCGTTGCCGAGGGCCTGCGGCATCAGAAGCGGCGTCCGTCCTCGATCAACTCGCGCACGCTGACGTCCACGCCCCCGATACGAGCGCGCAACGCGTCCATGCGCCTGGCCAAGTCGGCGTCCCCGGCGCTGCCGCCGATGCGATCCAAGTAGTCGCGAATGGTCACGATCGTCCCGTCCTGTTCCTCGTGCGGGTAGACATCCACCGGGCGCCCGTTCTCCAGCACCACCAGCGCCGGCACCGCCCCGCCGAAGTACTGCCCGGAGTACTTGTTCGTCCCGAAGATGCGCCGCACCCGGTAGCGCTTGCTGACCGAGGGCCGCACGGCCCGGCTGACGTACGCCTCCTCGCGCTCCTGCTCCGTGAGTCCTTCCACCACCCGGTAGGCCACCCCCGTCTCGCGGACTTGCCGTACCAGGCGGGGGAGGTCCCCGGAGGAGATCCCCGCGTTCGCCGGTTCCCCTTCCTGCACCTCGCCGGTGGTGTAATAGACCTCGAGCTCTTCCATGGCCTCTCACTCCCACTAGTACCCCTACCAGTGGCTGGCAGCAGTATAGCGCACCCGCGCCCCGGCCACAACCGCGGCCCGTGAGATCGCGCGCTGCCAGCGTGGTCGCGCCGAGCGCCGCGACACGGCTCACGTCAGATCGGTAAAGGGATTGTGGGCGACCTCCCAGAGGTATCCGTCGGGATCGCTGAAGTAGCCCGAGTAGCCGCCCCAGAAGGTCTCCCCCGCCGGCTGCACAATCGCCGCGCCCGCCCTGCTCGCCTCCTCGAGCGTCGCGTCGACCACCGCCGGCGAGGCGACATTGTGCGCAAGCGTGAACATCGGAGTGCCGCTGTCGCTGAAATCGACGTCGGCCTCCTCGACCAGCCTCTCCCTGGGGTACACCGCCAGCCACGTCCCTGCGAGCTCGAAGAACGCGATCGTCGCGCCGTCCTCGTAGTCGGGAGCGGGTAGCCCGAGGCCGTCCCGGTAGAAGCGCACGGACGCCGCGAGGTCGCTCACGCCCAGCGTGATGATGCTGATCCTGGGCTTCACCGGGGCTTCACCGCTCCGCCTGCTACCCGCCTCCGAGCGCCGGCAGGATGTGCACCTCCGAGCCCTCGGGCACCTTGCCCATCAGCCCCGTCGCGGAGAGCACGCCGTCGACCGCGAGCTGCAGGCCCGGACGCACCCGCCCGTCCTGCACGATCAGCTCCTTGATCCCCGGGTACTCCGCATCGAGGTTGTCGACCACCTGCCGCAGCGTGGCGCCCGGCACCTCGACCGTCTCGCGGCCGTCCGTCAGCTTGCGCATCAGCGAGGGAATGAAGACCGTCGCCATGAGGCGTTATGTCTCCTCTGAAAGCAGCTCGTCGAGGAGCGCGCGCGGCGAGGCCGGGAGCTTCTGCATCCGGACGCCCGTGGCCGCGTGGATCGCGTTCGTGATCGCCGCCAGCGGCGGGACGATCGGCACCTCGCCCACGCCACGCACCCCGTAGGGGTGGCCCGGATTCGCCACCTCCACGAGGACCGCGTCGATCATCGGCGTGTCGAGGGCGGTCGGCATCCGGTAGTCGAGCAGGCTCGAGTTCCGCATCACGCCGTCGTCGTCGTAGAAGTACTCCTCGGTCAGCGCCATGCCGATGCCCTGCAGCGCTCCGCCCTGCAACTGGCCCTCGACGTACGACGGGTGGATCGCCTTCCCCACGTCCTGCACCGCCGTGTAGCGCAGGATCTCGACCTTGCCGGTCTCCGGGTCCACCTCCACATCGACGACGTGTCCGGCGTAGGCGGGGCCGACGGTGGTGGGGCTGACGTCCGCGCGCGCCTGGATCATGCCGCCGCTGCCGTAGAGCTCGCCCGCCAGCTCCTTGAAGGTGAACGAGCGCTCGGAGCCATCCTCCGCCGCCGGACCGCGTACGACTGCGTCGTCGCCGTAGGCGACGGCGTCGCGCTCGACACCCCAGATCCGGGCGGCGCGGGTCTCGAGCTGTGCGCGCAGATCCTGCGCAAGCTCGTGCATGGCCCAGCCGCCGGCGAAGGTGCTGCGGCTGCCACCGGTCACCGAGTTGCGCCCCACCGCAGCCGTGTCGACCACCTGCGGGCGAATGTCGTCGTACGTGAGTCCCAGCCCCTCGGCGAGCTGCATCGCGTGCGTCGCGCGCAGCCCACCGATGTCCACCGTGCCCACCACGAGGTTGATCGTGCCGTCCGCGTTGATCGAGGCGTACGCGCTGGTCTCCATGCCGGCGTTGCGCCAGTAGCCCATCGCCACGCCGCGGCCGCGGTTCTCGCCCTGCAGCTCTGAGCGGTAGTGCTCGCTCCCGCGGACCTCCTCCATCACCTCGATATTGCCGACGACCGGCAGCGGCGTCCCGTCCGAGAGGCGGGTGCCCTCGCGCGCCGCGTTCTGCAGGCGCAGGTCGATCGGGTCACGCTCCAGCAGTTCGGCGATCTCATCGAGGACGGACTCGACGGCGAACGCGGTCGCCGGCGCGCCGGGGGCGCGGTAGGCGGCGACCTTCGGCTTGTTGACGCAGACGTCCCAGCCCTCGACGCGCTGGTTCTCGATGTCGTACGGGCCCAGCGCGCAGAGCGCGCCCGCGGAGAACGGCGAGCCGGGGAAGGCGCCCGCCTCGAAGGCCAGCTCGATCTCGGCGGCGACGATGCGCCCGTCGCGCGTGGCGCCGATCTTCGCGCGCACCCACGTGCCGGAGGTCGGGCCGGTGGCCTCCAGCACCTCCTGGCGCGTCATCGTCATCTTCACGGGCCGCCCGCTCTTCTTCGAGAGGATCGCGGCCATCGGCTCCATGTATACCGGAATCTTGCCGCCGAAGCCGCCGCCGATCTCCATCGGCACGACCTTCACCCTGGAGAGCGGCAGGTCGAGCAGCATGTGCAGCTGCTCGCGCACCACGAAGGGGCCCTGCGAGCTGTTCCAGACCGTCAGCTCGCCGTCCTCGCTCCACATCGCGGTGCCGTTGTGCGGCTCGAGGTAGCCCTGGTGCGCCATCGCGGTCTCGAACTCGCGGTCGACGACGATGTCCGCCTCCGCGAAGCCGGCGTCGATGTCGCCGCTCCGGAACTCGAGGTGCTTGCCGATGTTCGTCGGCTCGTCGCTCGTATCGCCGCCGCTGAGGTCCGTGGTGTAGAGGTCGTCGTGCAGCAGCGGCGCGTTCGGGTCCATCGCCTCGCGCACGTCGAGCAGCGGAGCCAGCACCTCGTACTCGACCTCGATCAGGCCGAGGGCGTCCTCGGCGATGTGCGGGTCCGTGGCGCAGACGGCGGCGATGGCGTGGCCCTTGTAGAGCGCCTTGTCGCGCGCGAAGACGTTGCGCGCCATCCAGCGCGTCTCGGCCGCGCCCTCGCCGAGGTTCGGGAGCTCGTCCCAGTTCTTCGGCGGCAGGTCGTCCCAGGTCGCGACCGCGCGAACGCCGTCGAGCGCCTCGGCCTTCGAGGCATCGATGCGCACGATGCGGGCGTGGGCGTGCGGGCTGCGCAGCACGCGGCCGTAGAGCATCCCGGGCAGGATGACGTCGGCGCCGTAGCGAGCGCGCCCGGTGACCTTGTCCGCGCCGTCGGGGCGGACCGGCCGGCTGCCGATCACGCGATACGCGGGCTTGTCCGTCGCAACCATCGCATCCTCCTCACACGCCGAGAGCCTCGTACCCGGATTGTATACGCTCGCGTCATCCTGCCAGGCCCCGGGGGTTGGGTGCACATAGTCCGGCTCTGCCGCAGACGTGCCCACCTGCGAATGCCCTGCCCCCGGAGACAGACAGCACGTGGCCGACGCGAGGTCAGAGACGAGTGACGAGGCGGCGCCGGGGAACGGCGGCGCCCGCAGGGCCGAGGCACCCCTCTACGAGATCACCCGCTGGCGGCTGGAAGAGCAACTCCACCGGGTCGACGCGCTTGATGGCAAGATCGCGAACATGTTCTATCTGATCGCCGGGCTGGTGCCGCTCTTCGGTGCGCTCTTCGTGTTCTCCGATACGGAAGGCGCCGCGACGATATTGTATGTGTTGGCCGTGGTGGTCTACTTCCTCGTGGTTCTGTTCACCGTGCTCGCGTATCTCGGATCGCGCTGGAGCGTGCGCCCCGCGCTCTCAACGCTGCAAAAGTATGCCGATGCGTACGACGAGCCCACCGTGCGGCGATGGATTGCGCAGGAGACCATGCTTTCCATCTCGGCGAACGAGCCGAAACTCAGAAGGAAAGGCTACTTCGTCTCCGCCGCCACACTGGCGTTCGCCTTGGATGCAGGTCTACTCGCGGTGGCTGCCATCGTCGCGGCCGTGAACTAGCTCAAGGTCGGCTTCCCGGGGGCCGGGGTAGCTGCCCTTGAACACTGTCTCCTCCGGACCTGGGTCTAGGTTGATTGGGGCGTCCGTCTCGCTCGGTGGGGGAGGCGGCGGATCCGACGGTTCGCTCCCTGGTTGCTGAGGCGCCCGTTCGCGTGGTGCAGTCATTCGCTCCGCTCCAGTTGGTGGGTAACGCTGTCCTGACAGGTGCTACTCGGCTAGACCTAATCGTACGGCCCCATGCGATGCGTCAGCAAGCCGAGCGCCACGGTTTAGCGTCGGCCCTCAGCCAAGTGAGGCAAGCACCCGCGCGCCGAACGCAGCGGCGGTAGTCGCTTGCCTCCGTCGCCCATGCGGGCGGCGGGCTAGTCCTCGTCGGGGAGCAGCTCCTCGAGCATCGCCCGCGGGGACATCGGCAGGTCGCGCATGCGCAGGCCGATCGCGTCCGCGATGGCGTTCGCGATCGCCGGCGCGGGCGGGACGATCGGCACCTCGCCGACGCCGCGCACGCCGTAGGGGTGCCCGGGGTTGGGCACCTCGACGATGTGCGTCTCGATCATCGGCAGGTCGAGCGCCGTCGGCATGCGGTAGTCGAGCAGGCTCGAGTTCAGCATCCGCCCGTCGTCGTCGTAGAAGTACTCCTCCGTGAGCGCCATGCCGACGCCCTGGGCGACGCCGCCCTGGATCTGGCCCTCGACGTACGAGGGGTGGATCGCCGTGCCGGCGTCCTGCACCGCCGTGTAGCGCAGGATGTCGACCTTGCCGGTCTCCGGGTCCACCTCGACGTCGACGATGTGCCCGGCGAAGGCCGGCCCGGCCTCCATGCTGTTCACGTCGGCGCGGCCCTGGATCATCCCGCCGCTGCCGGCGAGCTGGCCCGCCAGCTCCTTGAACGTCATCGAGCGCTCGTTGCCGTCATCGTCGGCGGGGCCGGTGACGCCGCCGTCGCCGTAGCTGACCTGCTCGCGGTCGACGTCCCAGATCGCGGCGGCGCGCTCCTCCAGCTGGCGGCGAATGTCCATCGCCGACTCGTAGGCGGCCCAGCCGCCGGCGAAGGTCGTGCGGCTGCCGCCGGTGACCATCGTGTAGCCGACCGAGTCCGTGTCCACCACCTGCGGCTTCACATCCTCGGCGGCGATGCCGAGCGTCTCCGCCAGCTGCATCGCGATCGAGGCGCGCGTCCCGCCGATGTCCGCCGAGCCGAGCGAGAGGCTGACCGTCCCGTCGGCGTTGACGCTGGCGTAGGCGCTGGACTCCATGCCGACGTTGAACCAGAAGCCCATGGCGACGCCGCGGCCGCGGTTCTCGCCCTGCAGCTCGGAGCGGTAGTGCTCGCTGCTCTTGACGACCTCCATCACCTCTTCGTTGCCGATCACGCCGTAGACGGCGCCGTCCGGGCGGCGCGAGCCCTCGACTGCGGCGTTCTTGAGGCGGAAGTCCATCGGGTCCAGCTCAAGCTGCTGCGCGACCTCGTCCATCACGCTCTCCACGGCGTACTCCGAGGCCGGAGCGCCGGGCGCGCGGTAGGCGGCCACCTTCGGCTTGTTGAGGACCACGTCGTAGCCCTCGACATGGGCGTTGGGCACCTGGTACGGCGCGAGCGCGCACATCGCGCCCGCCCCCATCGGCGAGCCCGGGTAGGCCCCGGCCTCGAACACGAGGTAGACGTGGGCGGCGGTGAGCGTGCCGTCGTTCTTCGCGCCGACCTTCACCCGCATGTACGTCCCGGAGGTCGGGCCGGTCGCTTCCAGCACCGCCTGGCGGGTCATCGTGAACTTGACGGGCTTGCCGGTCTGCTTCGAGAGCAGCGCCGCGAGCGGCTCCAGGTAGATGCCGATCTTGCCGCCGAAGCCGCCGCCGATCTCCACCGGCTCGCACGTCACCTGCGAGACGGGAACCTGCAACAGCCCGGCCGTCATGTCGCGCACCCCGAAGGCGCCCTGCGTCGAGCTCCAGATCGTGACGTGCCCGTCCTTGTTGTAGAAGGCGCTGCCGTTGTGCGGCTCGATGTAGCCCTGGTGCGCCATCGTGGTCGTGAACTCGCGCTCCACCACGACGTCGGCCTCCTCGAAGCCGGCGTCGGCGTCGCCGGCCTTGAACTCGAGGAACTTGGCGACGTTGGTCGGCTTCGCCCCGACCATCTCGCCACCACCGAAGGCGCTGGCGATCTGCTCGGTGCGCAGGAACTCGTGCAGCACCGGCGCGTTCTCGTCCATCGCCTCGCGCACGTCCATCACCGGCTCCAGCACCTCGTACTCGACCTCGATCAGGTCGAGCGCGTCCTCGGCGACGTGCGGGTCGATGGCGGCGACGGCGGCGACGGCGTGCCCGGTGTAGAGCACCTTCTCGCCCGCCAGCACGTTGTCGAGCATCCAGCGCGCGCTCGTCGTCGCGCCCTCGCCGATCTCGACCTGCGAGTCGTCCGGCTGCGGGAAGTCGGCGTTGGTGATGACGCCGCGCACGCCCTCGAGGGCCTCGGCCTTCGAGGTGTCGATGCTCTTGATGCGGGCGTGGGCGTGGGGGCTGCGCAGCACGCGGCCGAACAGCATGCCCGCGGCCTGGTAGTCCGCGCCGTAGCCGGCGCGGCCGGTGACCTTGTCCGTCCCGTCGTGGCGGATCGGCCGGGTGCCGACGACCTGGTAGCTGTCGGGCTTCTCAGTGGCGACCATGAGTGGTCCTCCTGCCTGCTCTCCGCGTGGCTCTGCCGGGAGGCGCTACGCCTCGGCGGCCTTGAGGACCGCGCGGATGATCTTGTCGTAGCCCGTGCAGCGGCAGAGGTTGCCGGCCAGCCAGTAGCGGGCCTCGTACTCCGTCGGGTTCGGGTTGGCGTCGAGCAGCGCCTTCGCGGCGACGAGGAAGCCGGGGGTGCAGATGCCGCACTGCAAGGCCGCCTCCTCCAGGAAGGCCTGCTGCAGCGGGATCAGCCCGTCCTCGGTCGCCAGGCCCTCGACGGTGGTGACGTCGGCGCCCTCGACCTCGGCTGCCATGACGAGGCAGGAGTTGACGAGGCGGCCGTCCATGAGCACGGAGCAGGCGCCGCAGTTGCCGTCGTTGCAGCCCTCCTTCGTGCCGGTCAGGCCGATGCGCTCGCGCAGCGCCTCGAGGAGGCTGTCACGCTGGTCGGCGAGGAACTCGAGCGGCTCGCCGTTGATGGTGGCCGAAACGATCATGCGGTCCGTCACGTTAGTGTCCTCCCACCGACGGGATGTCCTCGCCGCGCGCCCGCCTCGCCGCCTGCTCCAGCGTGCGCCTGGTCAGCACCGCGGAGAGGTGCTTGCGCTGCTTGATCGAACCCCGCATGTCGTCGATCGGCGTCGCGGCGTCCCGCGAGGCCGCCGCGGCGGCCTCGATCGTCTCGTCCGTGAGCGGCTTGCCGACGAGCGCGTCGGCCGCGCCCTGCACGAGCAGCGGCGTCGGCGCCACCGCTCCGATCGAGACGCGCGCCCAGCGCACGGTGTCGCCGTCCAGCTTCACCGCCGAGGCGGCGTTGCAGACCGCGATGTCCATCTCGTTGCGGGGGATGAAGCGCAGGAAGCGCGCCCCCCCGTTGGCGTCCGGCGCGGGGAACGAGATCGAGACCAGGAACTCGCCCTGCCCGAGCACGTTGCGGCCCGGACCGGTGCAGAAGTCCTCGACCGGCACGGAGCGCTCGCCGTTCGGGCCCGCGATGTTCGCGACGCCCTCGAGCACGATCTGCGTCGGGATCGTGTCGCCGGAGGGCGAGGAGTTGCAGAGGTTCCCGCCGAAGCTGGCGCGCCCCTGGATCCCCGTCCCGCCGATCAGCGTCGCGGAGTCGATGATCGCCGGGTAGTGCTGGACGACGTCCGCGTTGCCGTAGAGCTCGTAGCACGGCGTCGCCGCGCCGATCGTGAGGCCCGAGTCCGGGTTCCACTCGATCGCCGTCAACTCCGGAATCTGCTTCACGTCCACGAGCACGTCGATGTTCCTGACGCGCGCGCGGGCGATGACGATCACGTCGGTCCCACCCGCGAGCGGACGGGCCCCGTCGCCTCCTTCGTTCAGTTGTTCGATGGCCTCCGCGACAGTGGTAGGCCGGACCACCTTCAACGCTTGCACATGCGTATCCCTCCCTGCCGTTGGCGAGCGAGCGCACGCCGCCGCGCAGCATACCGCAGGATCGCGGCATTGCGCAGTCCGCCGCGAGCCGTTCCGCCGCTCGTTGGCGGCGGGGCTCGTCCGCGCGCTGTACCCGCCTCCGCGCGGGCCGTACGATGATCCCCGGACGGCGCACGCCGGGGGAACCACGCCGGGGGAGCGATGAACGAGAAGCAGCAGTTCGGGCTCGCCGCCGCGGCCTTCGTCGCGGGCGTGGCCTGGGGCTCGTTCCGCCATCGCGGCAACGGCCACGCGGGCGCCCTCGCCCTGCTCCAGGGCTGCGAGTGGTTCATCGCCTACGGCGGCGCCGCCGTGCTGATCGGCTGGCTGCGCGACGCCCTCGACCCGCCCGGCGGGGACGGCCCCGACCCGCTCGTCGACGAGCGCGTGACCCGCATCCGCCGCGTCGTCACCGAGCAAGCGGCCGAGGATTGACGGCGGCGGCCCGGACGCTGGCGATGACCCGAATCCTGCTGGTCTACGACAGCCGCGCGGGCCTCGTGCAGCAGCTCGCCGACGCCGTCGGCGAGGGCGTGCGCGGCGTCGAGGGCGCGGAGCTGCGCGCACTTCGCATCGGGGAGGCCGACCCGTCCGAGCTGCTGCGCTGCGACGCGCTGATCCTCGGCTCTCCGAACTGGACCGGCGTGACCGGCGAGCTGAAGGTCTGGCTCGACCAGTCCGGCGATCTCTGGGAGTCGGGCGAGCTGGCGGGCAAGCCGGGCGGCGCGTTCGCTGCGGGCTGGTCGCCGCACGGCGGGCTGGAGGCGACCTTGCAGCAGCTCATGCACCTGCTGGTCGGGCACGGCATGATCTTCGTCGGCCTGCCCTGGAGCGAGCGCATGCGGCGATCCGGCTCCTACTACGGCGCGACGGCAGCGGGAGTCGTCAGCGCCGAGGACCGCGAGCAGGCGCGCGCCCTCGGGCGGCGCGTCGCCCGCCTGGCCGTGCGCCTCGGGGGCGCGTCGTGAGCACGCACGACGGCGAGGCGGGCGAGGGCGGCGAGGCCGTCGTGCCGCTGGCCGCGCGCGCCCGCGCGCTGCTGGAAGCCCCGCCCTGGAACGACCGCCCCTACGCGCTCACCCTGCTCGCCGTGGAGCCGCCCGAGGGCGCCCCGGCGGGCCCGCAGCGGCTCTGGCTGGTCGTCGACGCGGCCGATGTGCGCGACCTCGACGCGGAGTGGCGCGAGCCGCTGCTGCGCCACCGCCTGCGGCGCGCCGGCGACGAGTCGTTCGACACCACCGTCGCCACCACGGACGGGGTCGAGGCGCTGCTCGATGGCGTCTCGCGCCGCGCGCTGGAGGTGCGCTGGGAGTTCCGTCACGCTCACGTGCTGCACGATCCGAGCGGACGCGCGGAGCGACTCTCGGCCGCCGCGCGGCGCTTGCCGGAGCACACGCTGGAGCGCCTCGTGCGCCCGCTCCATCTGCAGGCCGTCCGCTCGCTCGAGGCGCTGAGCCGCGCGGGCGGCACCGGCGCGGCGGCCAACGAGCGCGCTGCCGCGCTCTCCGGCGGCGAGGCGGCGAGCGCCCTCACGCGGCTGGCCTGCATCCTCGACGAGGGGGCGCACCCATCGGCGGACTGGCTAGACGCCGCGGCGCGTCAGACCGCGCTCGGGCGGCGCATCGCGCCCTGGCTGGACAGCCGGGCGCCGGGCTCCGGCGAGGCCGTCCTCGGCGAGGCCGCGCGCGCGCTGCGCGCCCACTTCGCCGACCGCGAGTGGCTGCGCGAGCCGGAGACCTACGCGCTGCGCCCGCCGCCGCGAGGCTAGGCCCGGCTACTGCTCGCGATCGACCACGTACTCCTCGCGGATCCACGAGGCGACGCCGTCCGCCTGGGCGAGCAACCAGCCGTCGCAGCGCCCGCTGCCCACCTCGATCACCTCGATCGCGAGGCCCTCCGGCCAGCCCGAGCCGGGCGCCGAGACGCGGGCGTCGTCGTCGCAGTCGTCGCGGATCGAGACGCCGTCGCCGTCGGTATTCCCGATCGCCCGTTCGAGCAGCAGGGTCGCTTCCGGCGTCTCGGTCGGCGTGGGGGTAGGCGTCGGCGTGGGAGTCCGCGTCGGCGTCGCTGTGGCCGTCGGCGCAGGCGTCGCCGTGGGGGAGGGCGTCGGCGTGCCGGGCGGCGGGGTGCTCGTCGCCGTCGGAACCGGGGTGGCCGTCGCCTCCGGAGGCGCGGTGCCGGTGACCCCGTCCACGAAGTCGCCGACCGCGCTCGCGGCGGCGCTCGAGGCGTCCAGCGCCCGCTGCACCGGCCAGGTTCGCGTGCCGAGCAGGGCGAGCCCGACGAGGATGACCGTGGCGGCAAGCGCCGCGACGAACACGACAACGACTCCACAGGTGAAGTAGTCGCCCACGCTGACGCCGCGGGCGCGCTGCGCCATCGACACGGGCTCCGGCTCCTCCGGCGCCGCCTCCCCGGAGTCCGGAGCCGGGTCGAGCAGGGCGTCGACGGCGTCCGCGACGGTATCGAGGGCCTCGTCCAGCCACTCCACCGCCTCGGCGACGTACGAGTCCGGGAACTCGCCGCTCGCCGGGTGCTCCCAGGCGCGCCGCACGCGGAGCACCGTGCGCAGCAGCCAGCGCTCCCGCCCGCTGAGTTCGCAGTTGTCCAGCACGATGGCCGTGAAGTCAGCGGGTTCAAGCAACCCGATCAGTTCCTCGGTCGTCGCCTCCGACAGGTCGCCGATGTACTCCTCGGCCGCGGCGCGCCGCTGCTCGCTGACGCGGCTCTCCCACCACTCGCCGGGCGATTCGCGATCGATCAGTCGAGGAAGATGCGGAGCATCCCGTCGCCGTGGCGCTTCACCGCGTCGCTCAGTTCGACGTAGGCGCTCCGCGGCGCGTCGCCGCCCTCGCGCAAGGCGAGCAACTCGGCGGCCACGGGCAGCTGGTAGTAGGCCAGCGTCTCGTGCATCGCCTCGATGACGAGGCGGACCTCCTCGGCGCCGTAGTCGCCCTCCGGGGAATCGGCCCAGCTCTCGTACGCCTCCTGCACCTGGAGCATCAGCCGCTCGGTGCGCTCGTTGGCGCGGAAGCGCTCCCTGAAGATCGCGGCGAAGTGGCGCGCGTCGAGGAACTCGACCCCGGACTTGGGGAGCACGCCCTCGCGCTCCTCCTCGGTGTCGTTGGCGTTCTGCCTGCGCTCGAGATCGAGGGCCGCGATCTGCTCGGCGGAGAGGCTGGTGAGGACGTACTCGTCCCACCAGTCCTCGCGGACCCGCCGCTCGATGTAGCGGCGCAGCGCGTCGCTGTAGCGCTTCAGGCCGTGGCTGATCCGCCCGTAGTTCGTCGCCGTGCTCACGCGCTAGCCCTCGCCCCGCGCCTGCTCGAGCAGGCGGCGCGCGATCACGAGGCGCTGCACCTCGTTCGTCCCTTCCCCGACGATCAGCAGGGGCGCGTCGCGCAGGTAGCGCTCGACGGGCAGGTCCTGCATGTAGCCGGCGCCGCCGTGGATGCGCAGCCCCTCGAGGGCGCACAGCTGCGCGGTCTCGGTGGCGAAGAGCTTGGCCTGACCGGCCTCGAGGTCGACGCGCTGCCCGGCGTCCTTGAGGCGCGCGGCCCGCTGCGTGAGCAGCCGCGCCGCCTCGATCGCGACGGACATGTCGGCGAGCTTGATCTGGATTGCCTGGTGCTCGGCGATCGGCACGCCGAAGGTGTGGCGCTCCCGCGCGTAGGCGAGGGCGTCCTCGTAGGCCGCGCGCGCCAGCCCGACCCCGCGCGCGGCGACGTTGAGGCGGCCCAGCTCGAGGCCCGCCATGACCTGCTGGAAGCCGCGCCCCTCGCCGCCGACGAGGTTGCCCGCGGGTACGGCGCAGTCCTCGAAGAACAGCTCGGACGTCTCGATGCCGCGGTAGCCGAGCTTCTCGAAGTCGCGCCCGACGCTGAAGCCGGGCATGCCGCGCTCGACAATGAGGACCGCCATGCCGCGGTGCGGCGGCTGGGCGGCCGGGTCCGTCTTCGCGAGGACGGCGACGTAGCGGGCGCGCCGGCCGTTGGTGATGAACTGCTTCTGCCCGTTCAGCACGTACACGTCGCCGTCGCGGCGCGCCGTCGTGGCGATCGCCTGCACGTCGCTGCCCGCGCCCGGCTCGGTCAGCGCGAGGGCGCCCTGCGCCTCGCCCGAGGCGAGGCCGGGCAGGAAGCGCGCGCGCTGCTCGTCGCTGCCGAAGCGCTCGAGGATGTGCGCGAGGATCAGGTGCGAGTTGAAGACCCCGGCGAGCGTCATCCAGCCGCGCGAGACCTCCTCGACGGCCGCGACGTAGGTCTCGTAGCTCAGGCCCGCGCCGCCGTTAACGGGGTCGAGCACCGCGCCGAACAGGCCGAGGTCGCGCAGATCCTGCACAAGCTCGGCGGGGTACTCGTCGCGCAACTCGTACTCGCGCGCGACGGGCAGCACGCGCCGCCGCACCCAGTCGCGCAGGTTGGCGACCAGCAGGTCGCGCGCCTCGTCGGTCGAGGGCGTCGCGGTCATGCGGCGGGCGTCCTCTCCGGTCCGGCGACGACGCCCGCCTCGCGCAGCTCGGCGATGCGCGCCGCGTCGTAGCCGAGCACCGAGGCCAGCACCTCCTCGCTGTCCTCGCCCAGCGCCGAGGCGCGCCGGTAGTCCGGCTCGTCGCCGGCGAAGCGGAACGGCGTGGCGATCTGCCGCAGTGGACCGAAGCGCTCGTGCTCGACCTCGACGATGTCGCCGCGCTCGCGCAGGAACTCGTCGGCGAGCGCCTCCGGGACTCCACGAGGCACCGCGACCGGCACGATCCCGATCAGCGCCTCCATCCACTCCTTCGTCGGTCGCCGCGCGAACACCTCGGACAGCAGCGCGACAAGCGTCTCGCGGTGCTCGAGGCGGCTGGCGGCGTTGGCGAAGCGCGGGTCGGCGGCGAGGTCGGGGCGCTCGATCGCCTCGCAGAGCGCGCCGTAGAAGGACTCCTTGTTGCACATCACGAAGATGTGCCCGTCCGCCGTCGCGAACACCTGCGAGGGCACGAGGCTGGGGTGCGCCGATCCCGGCAGCCGCTCCGGCTGGTAGCCGCGCGTGAGATGCCAGGAGGCCACGTAGTTGAGCATCCCCAGCCCGATCTCGTAGAGCGAGAGGTCGATGTCCGAGCCTCGGCCGCTGCGCTGCGCCTGCTGCACGCCGGCCAGCAGCGCGAAGGCGGCCGCGTAGCCCGCAGACCAGTCGACGACGGAGACGCCGGAGCGCGTCGGCGGCCCGCCGGGCTCGCCGGTGATCGCCATGTAGCCGAGCTCCGCCTGGATCAGGTAGTCGAACGCCGGCTCGCTGGCCCGCGATCCGCTCGCCCCGTAGCCGCTGAGCGAGCAGCACACGATGCGCCGGTTGCGATGGCGCAGCTGCTCGTACGTCAGGCCGAGCCGCGCCGGGCCGTCGCCGCGCAGGTTGCAGAACAGCGCGTCCGAGACCTCGACGAGGTCGCCGAGCACGGCGGCGCCCTCTGGCGAGCGCAGGTCGAGCGCGAGGCTGCGCTTGCCGCGATTGAGCGCCTGGAAGAAGAGGCTGTCCTGCTCCTCGGCGTAGGGCGGCACGTAGCGGCCCATGTCGCCGCCGGCGGCCGGATCCTCGATCTTGATCACGTCCGCGCCGAGGTCGGCAAGGTGCAGCGTCGCGAACGGCCCGGCCCCGTACTGGTCGACCGCGATCACGCGCAGCCCCTCGAGCGGCCGCGGCGGCGTTCCCCCGGCGCTCACGCCGCGCCCCCGTCCGCCGGACGGCACGGCAGCAGCACCGAGCGCCGGAACGACAGCACCGGCTCGCCGCGCTGGTTCTCCGCGATCGTCTCCACCTCGAGGACGCCGCGGTCGGGGCGGCGTGCGCTGGGCCGCACGCCCAGCACGGTCGAGCGCGCGTAGATCGTGTCGCCGTGGAAGGCCGGGCCGAGGTGGCGGACCGCGTCGTACTCGAGGTTCGCGATCGCGCGTCCGGAAATGTCGCGCACCGTCATGCCGACGACGAGGCTGAAGACGAGCGTCCCGACGACGAGGCGCTGCCCGTGCTGGGTGCCCTCGGCGTAGGCCGCGTCGCTGTGCACGGGGTGCTGATTCATCGTCAGCGCGGCGAAGAGCGTGTCGTCGTACTCGGTGATGGTGCGGCCCGGCCAGTGGACGAACTCGTCGCCCGGCGCGAAGTCGTCGAGGTAGCGTCCGAAGGTCTCGCGGCCGTCGTGCCGCCGGGGATCGCGCGCCTCCGGCGGTGTGGCTGTGTCGCCCATCGTGCTCCCGTCACCCGTGAGCCGCGCGAGTCCGCCGCGCGAACGGCCCCTGTGAGGATAACGCGGTCCGGGCGGCTGGGGTTCCTGAGCCTTCGATCAGCCCGACGCGGCGAGCGCCGGCGCGGGCGGACGCTCGCCGAAGAGATCGAGCGCCAGGCGCTCGCGCAGCGCATCGATGCCCCAGCCGTGCAGCGCCGAGACGACCAGCGTCCCGATGTGCGGCAGGTCCGGATGCGCCAGCGCCGACTCGTGCGCGGGATTCTCGCCGTCGAGACGCGCGAGGTCGGACTCCGCGACCGGCGGCGAGCCGTCCGGCAGCTCCAGTTCGTCGGCCTTGTTGAGCACCGTGAGCACCGGCCGCCCGGCCAGATCGAGGCTGGCGAGCGTCTCCAGCACGGTCTCGCCCTGCGCCGCCGCGGCGGGCGAACTCGCGTCGACGACGTGCAGCAGCATGTCGGCGGACTCAAGCTCCTCGAGGGTCGCGCGGAAGGCCGAGATCAGTTGCGTCGGCAGCTTCTGGATGAAACCGACCGTGTCGGTCAGCAGGAAGGCGTGGCCGCCGGGCGCTCCGACGCGGCGGGTGAGCGGATCGAGCGTCGCGAAGGGCGCGTCGGCGGTGAACGCCTCGCTGCCCGCGAGCGCCTGGAGCAGCGAGGACTTGCCGGCGTTGGTGTAGCCGACGAGGGCGACGACGGGGATGCCGTCGCGTTCGCGGCGGCGGCGGTGCAGCGCGCGCTGCTTGCGCACGCTCTCGATCGAGCGCTTGAGGTGGCTGATCCGCGCGCCCACCAGGCGGCGGTCGGTCTCCAGCTGCGTCTCGCCGGGTCCGCGCGCCCCGATCGCGCCCTCGGTGCGTTCGAGGTGCCGCCACTGCCCGCGCAGGCGCGGCAGCAGGTACTCGTGCTGCGCCAGCTCGACCTGCAGCGCCGCCTCGCGGGTGCGGGCGCGGCTGGCGAAGATGTCGAGGATCAGCGCGCTGCGGTCCAGCACCTTCACGCCCAGCGCCGACTCCAGCCGCAGCTGCTGCGCGGGCGAAAGCTGCTCGTCGAAGATCACAAGCGAGTAGCCCGTGGTCTCCCGCGCCGCCTGGATCTCCTCGAGCTTGCCCGCGCCGATCCAGGTCGCCGGGTCGGGGCGAGGCCGCCGCTGCAGCGCCTGCCCGACGACGGTCGCGCCCGCAGTGCGGGCGAGCCGCGCCAGCTCGCGCAGCGACTCGCGAGGAGGCATCAGCGGCCGGCGCTGGTAGTCGAGGCCGACGAGGAAGGCGCGTTCCTGCACCGGCGCGGTCGCGTGCCCGCGCCCGTTCGCTGCTCCGCTGCCGCCGTTGCGGCCGTTGCGACTGCGCTTCCTCGGGATTCGGTCCTCCTCCGGGGTCACGGTCCGGATCGCGCGGGAGTCACCGCGCGGCCGGTCCGTTGCGCGATCAAGGATACGGGCTGCGAGGGCTGTCGTGTCCCCTGCGGCTGCGGGGGCTCGTCAGCGTCCGCTGGTCATCTGGAAGCGGATGCTCGCCTCCGGGGCCTTGAACTGGCGGCTGAGCTTCACGCCCTGCCGCTGGAAGTGCGAGCCCAGCTCGCTGCTGCCGTAGAGCACGGCGGGCGGCTCGGCCATCCGCTCGAAGGCGAGGCGCGCGATCGGCTGGCCGTCCTCGAGCATGAACGGCACGTCGTGCGCCCGCACCTCGAGGACCGCCTGTGTCCCGCGCAGGTCCGCGCCGTAGCCGAAGCCGGGGTCGCAGAAACCGGCGTAGTGGGTGCGCAGCTCGCCGTTGGTCGGGTCGTAGGCGACCATCTCCGCCGCGACGTCCGGCGGGATGCTAACGAACTCCTTGGTGATCAGCAGGTGGAAGTCGCCCGGCTGGATCACCAGCCGCCCGCCCGGCTCGGCGAAGACGGGCTCCCAGTAGTCGAACGGGTCGTACGCGTCGGTCCTCGCGAGGTCGAGCAGCGCGCTGTTGCGCTTCGCCCGCCAGCCGCAGAACTGCCCGCCCGGCAGATCCACGCTGACGAGCAGCCCGCGCTGGCCGATCCTCGGCGCCTCGACACGCTCGCGGGGCGCGCTCGCCGACCGACCGCGCTCGAAGACGAGGCCCTCGCGCGCGTGCAGCTCGCGGACCGCGGCGGCGTCCAGCCACGAGTCGCCCGAGGAGATCCGCAGCTGGGTCAGGGCGAGGCCCTGGCGCGCGTTCACGGTGAAAGTGTTGGAGTAGACCTCGAGCCAGAGCGGGCCCTCGTAGCCCGGTTCGACCTCGTCGAACTGCGTCCCGAAGTCGCTGATCACGCGCGTGAAGACATCGAGGCGGCCCGTCGAGCTGCGCGGGTTGGTGCGCCCGACCGCGCCCTCCGGCAGCCGCACGCTCTCCATCAGCTTCACGAGGTAGGGTCGGCCCGGCTCGAAGACGACGCCCTCCGGGTCCGCGAGGTCGAGCGGCGCGCCCATCTGCAGCTCCGGCAGCCGGTCGCGCACGCGCGCCGCCGGCCCCGGCAGGAAACTGCTGCGCAGCCGGTACGCCCTCGCGCCGAGCCGCAGGTCGATACTCGCCGGCTGGATCTGCGAGGCCGCGATCCGCTTCGGCGAGATGCGCCCGGTCGTGATCGCCTCGCGCAGCATCCGCGAGGAATAGACACCCGGCCCCGGCGCCGGCTGCTCGGCGCGCGCGGTCATCGGGACGGCGGTCGTGGTCATCGCCAAGGTTCCGGGGGGAGGGGGGCGATGATAGCGCGCCCGGCGCGCGCGTGCTGCTTATCCGTGGGTCGGCGAGACCGGCTCCGCCTTCTCTCGCGCTAACGCTCCCCCTCGCCAACGACGAGCCGGAAGGCGAGTGGCCCAGCTGGCCCCCATCCGCGCGCGGATCTCCGGGTGGGGGCGTGGGGGCGCAGCCCCCACATAAGAATAATCCGAGGGCGGGTGGGCGGTCCGAGCCGCGCGCAGCGCGTGCTCGTCCGGGATGGGGGCGTGGGGGGCTGCGCCCCCCACAGAAGGCGCGCTCGCGACCCTCAGAACGGCGCTGCGCGTTGGAGCTCAGCGCCGGCGGCGCTGCTAGCCCTTGCGGCTGGGCGCGTGCGCCATCTTCATGTAGACACCGCCCTGCTCCAACTCGTCGAGCATCTGCGCGAGACGCCGCTCGCGCGTCTCCGCGCGCTTCGCGCGGGCGATCCAGGCGAGGTAGTCGTTGCGCTGGTAGAACGGGCGCGCCTCGTAGTCCTCGCGCACGCCGCGCGCCTGGAGGGCGTCGAGGACCGCCTTCGGCATCGGCTGCACCGGGCGGCGCGCCATCGCCGCCGCCCTACTGGCCGCGGGCGAAGGCGCTCAGCCGCGCCAGCGCCTCCTCGAGGCGCTCGTCCGCGATCGTGATCGAGATGCGGATGTAGCCCTCGCCGCCCTCGCCGTAGCCCGTGCCCGGCGTCACCACCACGCCGGTCGCCTCGACCAGCTGCTGCGCGTACGCCGCCGAGGAGCGCTCGCCCTCGGGCAGCCGCGCCCAGACGTAGAGCGAGGCCTTCGGCGGGTCGACGTGCAGGCCGAGCTCGCGCAGCACCTCGACGACGCGGTCGCGGCGGCGCTGGTATATCTCGTTATGTCGCTCAATCGAGTCGCGCGGGTCGTCCAGCGCGGTGATCGCCATCTGCTGCACCGCCTGCGGCACGCCGCTGTCGAGGTTCGACTTGACCCGCCGCAGCACGCCCACGAGGTCGGCGTTGCCGACCGCCATGCCGATCCGCCAGCCGGTCATGTTGAACGTCTTGGAGAGCGAGTTGAACTCTATCGCGACATCCCGCGCGCCTTCCACCTCGAGGATCGAGGGCGCCCGGTACCCGTCGTAGCAGACGTCCGAGTAGGCAAGGTCGTGCGCGATCACCACGTCGTGGTCGCGCGCCCAGGCGATCGCGCGGGCGAAGAAGGCCTCGTCGGCGATCGCGCCGGTCGGGTTGTTCGGGTAGTTGAGCCAGAGCAGGCGGGCGCGCTCCGCCTCGGCGGCGGGCGCGTCCTCGAGGCGCGGCAGCCAGCCGTCCTCCTCACGCAGCTGCAGCGAGAGCGTCTCGCCGCCGGCGAACATCGTCGCGATGTCGTAGACGGGGTAGCCGGGCTGCGTGCCGATCGCGAGATCGCCCGGGTCGATCAGGCAGAGCGGGAGGTGCCCGAGCCCCTCCTTCGAGCCGATCAGCGAGACGACCTCGGTCTCCGGGTCGAGCGCCACGCCGTGCCGCGTGTCGTACCAGCGCGCGACGGCCTCGCGGAACTCGGGCAGGCCCTCGGTCTCCGGGTAGCGGTGGTTGGCCGGATCGCCGGCGGCCTCGCGCAGCGCGTCGAGGATGTGGTCGGGCGTCGGCAGGTCCGGGTCGCCGATGCCGAGCGAGATGACGTCGACGCCGGCGGCCTGCTGCTCGGCGATCAGCTCGGAGATGCGGGCGAAGAGGTAGGGCGGGAGTTGCTGGACGCGGCGCGCGAGTCTCATGCCGCTAGCGCCAGCCGCCGAAGCGAACCTTCATGCCGCGGACGCGCGCGTCGTCGCGCGCCTGCCGCAGCACTTCCTCGTCCGAGTCGCGCCGCAGCTCGATGCCGCGCCGGCCCACGAGGTAGCCGACCGCCGTCGCGGTACGAGCGGCCTGCGGGATGTCGGGGCGCACGCGCACCGCGGCCTCGCGACCGTCCGAGGCGGCCAGCTGGTAGGTGGCCGCGCCGAGGATCACCTTGCCGAGGCCAGCGCCCTGCGCGTCCGGCGTCACGGCGCAGGACATGACTTCGCCGCGCCCGTCCTCGACCGGCGTGTTGATCGCGTAGGCGATCACCTCGCCGTCCCGCTCGAGCACGCCGGTCCAGCCGGCCGCCTCGATGCGCGCGAGGGTGGCCGCCTCGCCGTCGGTCCACTCGCCGTAGGCGGCGCCCTCGATCGCGACGATGGCGTCCGCGTCGTCGGGCTGAGCGCGGCGCATCGTCAGGCCCTCGGGGATCTCGGGCGGGACGACGTCGCGCAGGCCGGGATGCACGAGTTCGAGCCACTCGCCCATCTCCTGGAAGTCGCACTCGGCGAGCAGGTTCTCGATCCAGCGCCGGTTGATGTGCTCGACGAGGTCGATCGTCACGTAGGGGAAGCCGGAGTCGCCGATGCGCTCGCGCAGCGCGTCGAAGCAGGGGTGCCAGGCGGCGGTCAACGCCTCGAGGTCGTCGAAGGCGTAGTGCAGGTGGAGCTGGCCACGCTCCTGCGCGATCGCCATCTCGCCGATGTCGGTTTCGACCACCTCGGCCGCGTCGCTGTCGAGCAGCGCCTCCCACTCATCGATGCTCCGAGGCGCGTTGCGCGTCTGCAGCGCGTCGCCGAGTTGCCCTCTGGTCCGTGGCTGCGTCATGGCTGTGTCTCCCTGGCTGAGCGCGCCTCACCGCGTCCCATGCTTGATCGCCGTCGCGTTACGATCCCGGCTCGCGCCAGACCGATTCGAAGACCTTGACGGCCGGGCCCTCGAGCGTCACCTCGCCCGCGCCGTCCCAGCCGATGCCGAGCACGCCGCCCGGCACGCTCACCGCCACCTCGCCGTCCGCGAGGTCGTGCAGGCGCGCGGCGACGACGGCGGCGCAGGCGCCGGAGCCGCAGGCGAGCGTCTCGCCCACCCCGCGCTCCCAGACGCGCATCTCGATCGCGCCGCGGTCGCGCACGCGGACGATCTCGACGTTCGTGCGGTTCGCGAACAGCGGGTGGTGCTCGATCGCAGGCCCGATCCGCTCGAGGTCGAACGCCTCGACCGGGTCACTGCCGAACATCACGGCGTGCGGGTTGCCCATCGAGACGAGCGTGACGCGGTGCTCCGCGCCCGCCGCCTCGAGCGGCAGGCCGAGCACCGGCGGCGCCTGCTCGACGAGCGCGCCGATCGTCTCCGGCTCGAAGCGCGGCGCGCCCATGCCGACGCGCACGCGATCGACCGTCCCGTCCGCGCCGAGCGTCGCCGCGGCGTCGAGCACGCCGGCGAGCGTCTCGACGCGCAGCGCGCCGCGCGCGCGCAGCGCCTCGTCCTGGTCGAGGGCGAACTTGACGAGGCAGCGGATGCCGTTGCCGCACATCTCGGCCTCGGAGCCGTCGGGGTTGAAGATCCGCATCCGCCGGTCCGCGACCTCCGAGGGCAGGACGGCGATCAGCCCGTCCGCGCCGACCCCGAAGCGCCGGTCGCACACCCGCTCGGCGAGGGCGCCCCACTCCTCCTCGGAGCGCGTTGCGCCCTCGCCGGCGTCGTGCACGACGAAGTCGTTGCCGGCGCCGTGCATCTTCCAGAACGGCAGCTCGTTCATCCAGTCATCGTACGGTCGCCCGCGCGGCGGGCTCAACAGGGCATCGAGCGGGTGCGGGGTGTGAGCGAGCGTGCGTTCGGGTCAGTTCGCCTCGAGGATGAGCGCCGTCGCGATTGCCATCCCCGCGAGGAGTACGCCGGTCGCGCCTCCGATCACGGCGAAGAGCCGGATCGTCAGGCGCTGCTCCAGACTGACCAGGTCGTCCTTCGTCGTCATGCCGTGATCGTACGTGCGGAGCACGGAGGTCGGCAACGTGCCATTGCCTGCGGCGTGCAGACATCCAACCCGCCCCCGCCGCCCCGCCCCTGCCCCCGACGCACGCCGGTGCTACGCTCGCCGGCGATGTGGCCGAAGAACGAACGGCAGGCCGGGCTGCTCGCGCTCGCACGGTCGCTCGCGCCCGCGTTCGCGGAGCGCGCGGCGCAGCATGACCGCGAGGGCTCCTTCCCGTTCGAGAACTTCGAGGAGCTGCGGCGCAGCGGGTACACGGCGGCCTCCGTGCCCGCGGAGTACGGCGGCGGGGGCCACGGGCTCGACGACGTCGCGCTCGCGCACCTCGCGCTCGCGAAGGGCGACGGCTCGACGGCCCTCGCGCTGGCGATGCACCTCATGCTCTGCGGCGGCGAGGGGCAGGCGCGCGCCTGGCCGGAGGCCGCCCGCGCGCGCATCTTCGATGCCGTCGTGCGCGACGGCGCGCTGATCAACAACGCCGCCGCCGAGCCCGAGCTCGGCTCGCCGCAGGGCGGCGGGCGGCCTCGCTCGACCGTCACGCCCGAGGGGCCCGGCCGCTGGCGGCTGAGCGGGCACAAGGTCTTCACCACCGGCGCGCCCGTCCTCACCTGGTTCGTCACCTACGTCGCCGTCGAGGACGGCTCGGGCGACACGGCGCGCCTCGCCGTGCGCCGCGACCTGCCCGGCGTGCGCGTCGAGGAGACGTGGGACGCCCTCGGCATGCGCGCCAGCGGCTCCCACGACGTGCGCTTCGACGGCGTCGCGGTGAGCGACGACGACTTCCTCTCGCGCAGCGGCGGCGGTGCGCGCCGCGAGGCGGGCGCGAACGCCTGGTTCCCGATCCTCGTCGGCGCGACGAGCCTCGGCGTCGCCGAGGCGGCGCGCGACCATGCCGTGCGCTTCGCCCGCGAGCGCCGGCCGCTCGGCGACGCGGCCCCGATCGCCGCCATCCCCCACGTCCGCGAGCAGATCGGCCGCATCGACGCGACCGTGATGGCCGCGCGCGCCCTGCTGCTGCAGACCGCCGAGGACTGGGAGCAGCATCCGGGCGAGCGACCCCGCATGGGCCCGCGGGTCGCCGCCGCGAAGCGCCTCGCTGCCAACAGCGCCGTCGAGGTCGCCGAGGCCGCGATGCGCATCGTCGGCGGCGTCGCGCTGCACCGCTCCGAGCCGCTGGAGCGCTACTTCCGCGACGTGCGCAGCGGCCTCGTCAACCCCCCGATCGAGGCGCGCGCCCTCGAAACCATCGCCCGCGCCGCGCTGGATGGCCCGGAGGGCGAGCCGGCGTAGGCGCGGGCCGCACCCCGCGCGCGGCTACGGAGGCGCGCGCGACAGCCGTTGCCCCTGCGGCTGCACCATGCAGCCGATGCCGGTGTTGCCGTCGCAGCCGTGCGTGAAGTGGGCCGTGACCGACCTGTTCCCGTTCATCGTGACGCTGCAGCCTCCGCTGCCCGAGCAGTCGCCGGACCAGTGCGAGAACCAGAAGACCACGGAGTTGGACCAGGCCGACACGGACACCGTGGTCCCCTTGTCGTACGTCCCGCCCGCGCTCACGCTGCCCCCCGCCGTCGCCGACGTGGAGAGGGTGTACTGCGGTATGGGCGTGGGCTTCGGGGTCGGCGTCGTCGTGGGATCCGGGGTCGGCGAGGGCGAGGGCGTCGCCGTCGGCGCTGGCGTGGGCGTGGGTGTGGGCGTCGGCGTGGCCGTCGGCGTGGGCGAGGGCGTGGGCGAGGGCGTCGGCGAGGGCGTCGGCGTGGGCGTCGGCGTGGGCGTCGGCGTGGGCGGGATGTAGATCGGCGGCGGTGGCGCGGGCAGGCGCACCGCGATCGAGAAGGCGCTCCACGCGCCGCAGGTCAGCTGCGGGTTTTCCGCGCCCAGCAGCTCCTCGCCGGAGCCCGCAAGGTCGTTGTTGTGCACGCAGGCCTTGCCCCGCACCTTGTACCAGTAGCCCCGCGTCAGGTTCTTGAGCGCCGCCGGCGAGGTCGACCCGAGACGCATCGTCGCCTTGACGTACGTCCCGGTCTGCGTCGTCGAGCGGTGCAGCTCCCACGTCAGGTATACGGGCGAGGCGCCGGGCCACTCGAACGTCACGTCGATCCGCGAGGCGTTGCCGCTGTTGCGGCTCGCGCTCTGGATCGCCGGCGGGCTGTAGTCCAGCGAGAAGGCCGCCGTCGCCGTCTTGTTCGCGTCCATCGTCAGCGAGGCCGTGAGCGCCGTGCCGGAGGCGTCGCCCTTCCAGCGCGAGAGCCGGTAGGCCGCCCCCGGCGCCGCCGTCAGCGTCACCGCGGTCCCGTCGATGTACGTCCCGTCGCTGCTCGCCGGGCTGACCGTGACCGTGCCCGCCCCCGCCGGCGTGACCTTGGTCGTCAGCGTGCGCGACGCCTTGATCGTGACCGTCGCCGTGGCCGTCCCCGCCAGGTACCGCGTCGTCGTCGCCGCCGTGGCCGTCACCGTGCACGTCCCGACGGCGTCGATGGCGAGCGCCCCGCTCGTCGCGTTGAGCACCCGGCACGCGCTCGAAGTCGTGCTGTAGCTAACGGCCGCGTTGTCCAGCACGGTCGCCGCGGTGAGGGCGGGGGCGTTGCTGCCGAACTTCACCGTCGCCGGCGTGTAGCGGAAGTTGGTGATCTTCTGCTTCGCCTTGTTGACCGTGACCGTCGCCTCCTTGGAGCCGGTCTGATAGTTCGTGGTCTCCGCCGCCGAGGCCGTCACCGTGCACGTGCCGCCCGCCTTGATGGTGAGCGCGCCGCTGCCGACGACGGAGCACACGTCCGAGGAGTTCGAGTCGACGGCGTACGTCACCGTGGCGCCGTCGAAGACCGTCGGCGGAATCAGCGCCGGGGCGGCGTCGCCGTAGGTGATCGTGTCCTTCGCGTAGCCGAAGTTGTTGAGCGGCTGCTTGGCCTTGGTGACGTTGATGGTCGCCGTCGCCGTCGCCACGGCGTGCGTGGTGGTTTCCGCCGCCGTGGCCGTGACCGCGCACGTCCCGGCGGTGTCGATGGCGAGCGAGCCGTCGCTGGTGTTGAGCACCCGGCACGCGGTGGAGCCGGTGCTGTAGCTGAGCGCGCCCACCGCCCCGGTCGGCGGCCTGATGGTCGGCGCCGCGCTGCCGAACACGATCGTCGAGGGCGAGTAGGAGAAGTTGCTGAGCGTCTGCTTCAACTTGTTGACCGTGACCGTCACGGCCTTCGAGCCGGTCTTGTAGTTCGTGGTCTCCGCCGCCGAGGCCGTCACCGTGCACGTCCCGGGGGCGGTGATGGTGAGCGCGCCGCTGCTTTCGACGGAGCACATGGCCGGGGGGGGGTCGCGGCGGCGCTGTACGTCACCGTAGCGCCGCCGAAGACCGTCGGCGGAATCAGCGCCGGAGCGGCGTCGCCGTAGGTGATCGTGCCCTTCGTGTAGCCGAAGCCGTCGAGCGGCTGCTCGCCCTTGTCCACCTTCGGAAAGGCGATTGCCACGTCCGTGCTGTTGCCGCCCTGGTTGGTGACGACGACGGTCACGTTCGCGCCGCTGCTGCTCGCCGCGTTCGGCGTGCCGCTGATCACGCCGCTCGAGGGCGCGAGCGAGAGGCCTGGGGGCAACTCCGCACCGGTCTTCTCCACGTAGGACGAGATGTCCGTGTCCGTCGTGGAGGGCGTCATCGCGCCGATCGCCTCGTTCACCTGCAGCGACCCCGGCGGCGTGTAGCTGACCGAAGGCGGCGATGGCGTGGCAGTGGCGGTGGCGGTGGCGGTGGCGGTGGCAGTAGCCGTGGGCGTGGCAGCGCTGGGCGTGGCGCTGGCGGTGCTGGCGGAACCCTTGCCCTTCGTGTTCACGGCGCGTACCTGCACCGTATAGGCAGTTCCGTTCGTCAGACCCGTCAGCGTGTGCTTCGTGGTGGAGGCGTCGCTTCCGGCAATGGTCGCCCACCCGCTCCCCCACGGCGTCGGGTCTTTTGGCTTGGCGCTGCTCAAGCGCGTGCGGACCTGATAGCCGGTGATAGTGCCGCTCGGCTTCGTCCACGAAAGTTCGATCCGGCCAACTCCCCCCGTCGCGGTCAGGTTGACGGGCGCGTAGCCTGGCGCGGCACACCGCTCTATCGGGGATGCGTACGGAGCGTGCGTCTCGACATGCGTTCCACTCGGCGTGGGCGGGTAGATTCTGAAAATCCACGTATCGGAACAGAACCTGCGGTGGCCTGAACTCCCCGTGACGAACCCATCGCCGTCATCGTCAAGCCTCCCCGAGCGATCCCAATTGCGCCAAAGGCTCGTGCCAGGGGCATTGCCACCCTCTTGATGAAGGTGCGGACCAGTGGATGGGCAGTTGGGATTGTCAACCATCTCCGGATAGGCCTCGTATATCTTCCTGTATTGGTCAGTATTGCTGCCTTTGAGGCGGGGGTTCTCATGATGCGGTACGGCGATGGTTCCGAGGAGCGACGGCGTCGCCAGCGCGCCGAGGGTAGTCTTTGTTCTGTTGGGAACACTCTGTATCACATGGGTATAGTACACAGTTGCCAGTGTGGCGCCGCTCACCGGGTGCGTAATGTGAGCCATGACGCCCTTGCAAGATCCCCTTGGCTTTTTCGTGAAGGTGACCTTGAGGTCGAGCCCCTTTCCCGTGCTCCGTGCGTGGACCGACTCGCTTTCGCAGGTGGATCCCTTTTTCGAAGGTGTCGGGCAGTTCAGTAGAGCCTTGTCATCGAGAGCCAAGTCGAGCGCCGGGCCGATAATTCCGTCGTGCCATCCGTAAGTGAGCGTGAGATCTGTTGTCGCGTCGATGCCAGGGAGAATGTCCCAACTGTACTGTGCACTCGCCTCGGTTTTAAGCACATCAAGTGTGCGGAGAGGCACAAGGACCAGCGCCAGCGTGGTGATGAACGCAGCCGCAAAGGCGACGGACTTGCTCACTGCGCATCCTCCGCGTAGAGACTCCGTGCGATGTTGATCGCGGCGTCGATGTTGCCGCCCTTGATGCTCGGATCGCTCCCGGTGACGATGTACTCGACCCCGGTGGACGCGTTGTAGATGCGGACCAGCGTCGGCTGAAACAGGTCATTCGTCGGGCTGTACTCCACGTGCGCGGCATGGCCATCGATGATCCGTGTCTCGACGGTCGCGGTTTGCGGGTCAGCCGTGGTGGCCGGCCAATCGACGCCCAGCATGCTGAGTTGGTGGATGGAGAGCGTGAGCGCGATGTACCCCTCCGCGTCGAGATACGTCGCCACGATGCCGTCGATTCCCTCGTAGCCAGCGCTCGCCCGCGCGAGCCGCCACCCCTCATCGGGCAGATCTGGATCGCGCCAGAGCCGGTGCTGTCTGACCGCAGCAGTGTCTGTCGTCTCGGCCGTGTGCTGCGTCGGGACCACGACCACCTTCTCGATCGCGCCGGTCCAACTGTCGGGCACCAGCTGCCACGGCCCGTGGCGGATCGGCGCGGTCAGACTGGTCGCGGTGATGTCCACCGGATACCACGAGACCGTCGCCGCCAGCGTCCCCGGCAGCGCGCCGGAGCAGCCGCTGTAGGCGTACGTCATCCACTTCACCCCGAAGTCGCGCGAGGTCGCGCCCGAACTGGGGGCCGTGGCGCTGGTGACCTGGTAGCGCGTCCAGCAGTCGGACGCCTTGCGCCACTCGAAGACGTCGCCGACCTCGACCGTGGCGTAGAAGGTGGAGTGCGACGAACTGGCGCCCGGCGTGCTGGGGCTGTCGGACTGGTTGAGGCGGACCGTGCTGGCGGAGGTGCGCAGCTCCTCGTAGGTCGTGACGGCGCGCGGGGTTGAGGCGGCGGAGCCCGAGCCGCTGCTCGCCGTGGTGAGGATCGAGTAGCTGCCGGCGGTCGCCGTATTGCCCGTCGTGTCGAACGTCGGGTAAGTCAGCGTCGGCGGCGTGACGAGGCCGATCGTCAGCGTGTACGCGCCCGTCGCCGACGCCTTGGCCTTCGCCTCGATGGTGTACGTCGCGGCGTCGAGCGGGAGGCGGATCCGGGCGCTGTTGCCCGTCCCGCCGTCGTCGTCCTCCTCGAGCGCGATGCCGGTCCTGCCGCTGCCCTTGCGCAGCACCAGCTGCGGGTCGCCCGCCGTCGAGGCGAGGCCGATCGTGACCATGCGGCGGGCGGAGAGGGTGAACGTATGGAACATCGCGCTGCCGCCGGTGGTGGTCTTGAGTTCGGCGGACTGGCAGGTCGTGACCCACGCGCCGCTGACCGTCGCGTCGGCGCTCAGCGTGCCCTCGCTGTGCTCGCAGGCAGGGGTGGGGGTCGCGGTCGGCGTTGGCGTGGCGGTCGGGGTTGCGGTCGGCGTCGGCGTGGCGGGGGCGGGGAGGGTGGCGTGGACCTTGAGGGCGCTCCCGTTGCGCCAGACCTGGAGGATCACGCCGTAGCCGGTCGCCGCGCTGAGACCCGTCGCGGTGACGGGGCCGGTCGCGGCGACGTCGAAGAAGGCGGGGCTCCGGAAGACCGTGCCGCTGCACGAGAAGCCGTCGTACTGGGCGTCGCTGCAGACGATGACGCGGTAGTACTGGAAGCCGTTCCCGCTGTAGCGGGTCCAGGAGACGGTGGCGGTCGTCCCGCCCACGTTGCGGGAGGCGCTGAGCGTGGGCGTGGACGCCGGGGCGGGCTGGCCGTCCGGCGTCGCCTCGGGGGTCGGCGTGACGGTCGTCGCCGCCGGGGCGACCTCCGTCGCCGCGACGGTGGGTTGCGGCCCGGAGTCGGAGCCGAGCACGATCGCCGCGGAGACCCCGGCGATCGCCGCGATCGGGAGCACGTAGGCCAGGACTCGCAGCAGCACGGCTCACCCCCGGATCAGGCTCGCGGCCCCGCCAGCATAACGATTGTAACGCAAGCTCACCGGCTGCGCGCCCCGTTTCGTCATGACGCTGCGGCCGGGGCGTTCGTTCCCGGCGGGCCGCGCTCGCCGCCCCCGGAGGCCGCGCGGGGCGCGGCGGACCCCCTCACCCCCGCCCTCTCCCGCGAGGGGGAGAGGGAGCCGGAGCGTTGCTCGGGGGCGGGCTTCGCTCCCCTTACCCCCGCAGCTCCGCGAACGCGGCCTCCACCGCGGACACGACGCCATCGAGGTCTGAGCCGTCGAGCCAGGTGATGCGGGGGTCGGCGGGGCGGAACCA
The DNA here is from genome assembly GCA_963692775.1 of Dehalococcoidia bacterium. Lineage (GTDB taxonomy): Bacteria > Chloroflexota > Dehalococcoidia > UBA2979 > UBA2979 > VXMT01. The sequence continues at coordinate 107,568 of OY839116.1, forward strand.
GGCGGACTGGCGGCGGATCAGGCGGCGGGTCGCGGCCCGGGTGCGCTCGATCGCCTCGGCCTCGTCCCACTCGCCGCGCAGCACGCCCAGCGCCTCCGCGTAGCCGATCGAGCTCAGGGCCTCGAAGTCCTCGCCGCGGCGGTCGATCAGCCCGCGCGTCTCCTCGACGAGGCCCGCGGCGTACATGCGCGCGGCGCGCTCGCCGGCGCGGCGGAACAGCGCGCTGCGCGACCACTCGAGGCCGATGACGCGCCACGGCCAGGGCGGCGGCACGCGGGCGAGCGGCGCGATCGGCTCGCCGGTCGCCTCGATGATCTCGAGCGCGCGGATCAGGCGGCGGCGGTTGCGCGGGTCGATGCGCTCCGCGGAGGGTGGGTCGAGCGCGGCGAGGCGGGCGTGCAGCGCCTCGCCGCCGTGCTCCCGCGCCTCCGCCTCGAGGCGCGCGCGCAGCGCCGGGTCCGGCGCGACGGCGGGCGGCTGCACGCCCTCGAGCAGCGCCCAGACGTACTGCCCCGCGCCGCCGGCGATCAGCGGCAGCCGCCCGCGCGCGTGGATGCCCTCGATCGCGGCGTGCGCGCCCTCGAGGAAGTCGGCGAGCGTCCACGGCGCGTCCGGCTCGGCGACGCCGACGAGGTGGTGCGGGACGGCGGCCAACTCCTCGTCGCTCGGCGCGGCCGTGCCGATGCGCATGCCGCGCCGGATCTGGCGCGAGTCGGCGGATACGACCTCGATCGGCAGCCGCTCGGCGATGGCGACGGCGGCGGCCGTCTTGCCCGAGGCGGTCGGGCCGACCAGCGCGACGACGCCGGGCGCGCCCAGCGGGCTACTCCGCGGCGGCGGCGACGGCGCGGCAGATCGTCGCGAACGCCTCGGCGTCGAGCGAGGCGCCGCCGACGAGCGCGCCGTCGATGTCCGGCCGGCTCGCGAGGTCGGCGACGTTGCCGGCGTTGACCGAGCCGCCGTACTGGATGCGGCAGGCCTCGGCGCTCGCGGTCCCGAAGCGGTCGGCGACCATGCGGCGGATGTCGGCGACGGTCGCCTGCGCGATCTCCGGCGTCGCCGTCAGCCCCGTGCCGATCGCCCAGACCGGCTCGTAGGCGATCGTGAAGCCCTCGGGCAGCCGCTCGACATCGGCGAAGGCGGCGGCGAGCTGGCGGCGCAGCACCTCGGCGGTGCGCCCGCTCTCGCGCTCCTCGCGCTGCTCGCCGACGGCGAGGATCGGCTGCAGCGCCAGCCCGAGGACGGCGTCGAGCTTGCGGCCGGTGTCCTCGTCGCTCTCGCCGAAGACGTGGCGGCGCTCGGAGTGGCCGACGAGCACGTAGTCGGCGGCGCCGACGAGCATCGCCGCGCCGACCTCGCCGGTGTACGCGCCGTGCGGGAGCCAGTGGGCGTTCTGCGCCCCCACCCGCAGCGTGCTGCCCTCGAGCGCGTCGGCCGCGTCGCCGAGCCAGGGCGCGGGCGGGAAGATCACCACCTCGACGCCCTCGAGGCCGTCGAGTTGCTCGCGCAGTTGGCGCAGCAGCTCGCGCGCGCCGTTGCGGTCGAGGTGCATCTTCCAGTTGCCGCCGACGATCGGCGTTCGCGTGGGCATCGCCGCTCCTCTCAGGCGCCGAACTTGGCGAGGCGCATGGCGTGGGCGAAGGCGAGCGGGAGCAGTTCCCTGGCCGGCATCGTGCCGAGGCCGCCGACCGCGCACTCGCCCTCGTCGAAGTGGTGCGAGCCATCGGTGCGCACGTGGTCGCCCCAGAGCAGCAGCGGGACCGGGTGCCAGGAGTGCGCCGCCATCGTCGCCGGCGTCGAGTGGTCCCCGGCGACGATCAGCACGTTCGGGTTGAGCGCGAGCAGGTCCGGCACGCAGGCGTCGAAGTCGCGCAGCGCCTGCCGCTTGCGCGCGAAGTCGCCGTCCTCGCCGGCGGCGTCGGTCGGCTTGTAGTGCAGGAAGAAGAAGTCGTAGTCGTCCCAGGCGCTGTGCAGCCTCGCGATCGCCGTCTCGAACGACTCGCCCGCGTCGAGCACGTCCATGCCGACGAGGCGCGCGAGCCCTCGATACATCGGGTAGACGGCGATGGCTGCGGCGCGCAGCTTCCACAGCTCCGGGAGCTGCGGCAGATCGGGCAGCGTCGACCAGCCGCGCAGCAGCACGGCGTTCGCCGTCTCGCGATCCGCGAGGCGCGCCCGCGCCTCCCGCGCGAACTGGTTGACGAGATCGGCGGTGTGCTCGCCCTCGGGAGTCGCGGCGACGGCGTCGAGCGGCGGGACGCCCTCGGCCTGCGGGTCGGTCTCGCTGAGCGCATCGCTCAGCGGCGGGCTGCCCCCGGTGGCGCGCAGCACGAGGACGAAGCGGTGCTCGCGCACGGCGTGGACCGCGACCTCGCTGCCGGGCAGCTCGATCGTCGAGAGCTCCGCCGCGATCTCCTCGGTGACCTCGGTGGCCACGCGGCCGGCGCGACGGTCGGTGATGCGGCCCTCGGCGTCGACGGTGCAGAGGTTGCCGCGCGCCGCGAGGTCGGAGGGCTGCAACGCGATGTCGATGCCGGTGCCCTCGAGGACGCCGCGGCCGACCTCGTAGACGAGCGGGTCGTAGCCGAAGAGCGCGAGGTGGCCGGGGCCGGAGCCGGGGGTGACGCCATGGCCGACGGGGATCGTCTGCCCGAGCGCGCCCTCGGTCGCAAGGCGGTCGAGGTGGCGGCAGTCCGCCGACTCGAGCTCACTGCGCCCGAGCGGCCCGGGCAGCCCGCCGAGCCCGTCGAGGACGCAGAGCAGCACCTTGCTCTCGCCCGGTATCGACAAGCGCCGGATCAGATCGGGGTCCATGGCTACATGCTATCGGGCGGGCCGCTATCGCGCGCGTTGCGCCCTCGGGGCGTGCGGACGTCGCGGGGCTACTTGAGCCAGTTCTCGACGGTCAAGTCAGGGACGCGCTCGAAGTGGCGGGTGTTGCCGGTGACGACGGTCAGGTCGTTCGCGAGGGCGATCGCCGCGATCTGCGTGTCCTCGTGGCCGATTGGCGTCCCTCGAGCCTCGAGGTAGGCGCGCAGCCGGCCGTACTGCTCGGCGGCCGAGTCATCGAAGGGCATGAACGGGGATGCGGGCAGTGCGCCACGGATGCGGGTGAGATACTCCGCCGATCGCTGGCCGGTCCGGTACGCCCCGAACAGCAACTCAGCCAGCGTGACACTGGACGTGGTCCGGTCCTCGGGAGCCGTCGAAGCCATCCGCATCAGGAGCGCCGGCGACGGCGATGGTTTCGTGAGGGCGCTCAGCGTGTCGGTGTCCAGCAGATACCTCAATCGAGCACGTCACTGAAGTCGACGCGCGCGGGCGAGTAGCGGTCGCGCTCGCGACCGGCGTAGATGTGGTCGACCATCTCGTCGATCTCCTCGTCGGTCAGGAGACCGTCGAACAGGCCGATGAAGCCACTCAGGCCGTCGTTTCGCCGCTCGGCCGGCTCCTCGGCGCCGAGGCGTTCGAGCTCCTCGACGCTGACGAGGGCGGCGGCGGGCTTGCCGTGGCGCTCGATGACGTAGCGCTCCGAGCGGTGCTGCACGCCCTCGATCATTGCCGAGAAGGTCGCCTTCGCCTCGGCGACGCCGACATGGCGCGGGCCGTCCTCTGCGCTCTCGCCATAGCTCGCCGGTGTTTCCGTCATCGCCCCACCCCCTCACTGCCTTGAGGGCTGCACAGTCCGCAACAAGCGGCACGGGTTCGGATACGTTCTGTCCACTATGACCATTATGACCTGACTGACCTGAACACCGCAAGATGGGCCGGGCGCTGGCACATGTACCATGCGGGCATGGGACCACGACTGATCAGGGTGCTGACCCGGATCCAGCAGCCGCTGTTCACGCTGATGCGCGGGCGCTGGCAGGGGCCGCCGACGCTGCGGCTCTGGACGATGGGGCGCGCGTCGGGCCGCGAGCGCTCGGTGCTGCTGCTCTACCTCGACGACGGGCCGCGAGTGATCGTGGTGGCGTCGTACGGGGGGCACTCGGCGCATCCGCAGTGGTGGAAGAACCTGCTCGCTGACCCGAACTGCCGGATCTGGTCGGCGAAGCGAGGCGCCGAGGCGATGGTGGCGTCCGAGCTGGAGGGCGACGAGCGCGAAGCCGCCTGGGAGCGCCTCGTTGCGATGTACTCCTCGTACGCGGCGTACCAGCAGAAGACATCGAGACGCATCCCCCTGGTCGCGCTCTCGCCGGCCGAGTAAGGCGAAGCGCGCGGCAGGAACTCAGGCGTCGTCGAGCGCCTGCTCGGCCGGGAGCGGCTTGCCTTGCAGCATCGCCAGCGAGGCGGCGCCGCCCGTCGAGACGTGGTTGATGCGATCGGCCACCCCGGCGCGCTGCACCACGGCGGCCGTCTCGCCTCCGCCGACCACCACCGTCCCCTCGAGGTCCGCCAGCATCTCCGCCATCGCCAGCGATCCGTGGTCGAACGGCTCGCGCTCGAACCAGCCGAGCGGGCCGTTCCACACCACCGTGCGCATCGGCGCCAGCGCGCTGCGGAACAGCTCGATCGTCGCCGGACCGATATCGAGAATGCGCCAGCCCGAGGGCACGTGATCGACCGGCGCCCGCCGCACGTGATCGCGGTCGGCGGCGCCGAAGCCGACGACCGCATCGACCGGCAGATAGAGACGCAGATCGGGACGCGCCTCCACCCGTTCGAAGACCCGCTTGGCGTCCGGGACGCCCTCGGAGTCCCACAGCGAGTCGGCGATGTCGATGCCCTGCATGCTGAGGAAGGTGTTGGCGACCCCGCCGCCGACGCAGATCACGTTCGACTGGTCGCAGAGGTGGTTGAGGATGCCGATCTTGTCGGCGACCTTGGCGCCGCCGAGCACCAGCGCGAAGGGGTGCTCCGGCTTGGTCGACAGTCGCTTCAGGTACTCGATCTCGCGGTCCATCAGCAGTCCCGCGACGGCCGGGAGGTGCTTCGGCACGCCGACGATCGAGGCGTGCGCGCGGTGCGCCGTGCCGAACGCGTCGCCGACGTAGACATCGGCGAATGAAGCGAGTTGGCGAGCGAACTCCGGGTCGTTCTCCTCCTCGCCCGGGTGGAAGCGCACGTTCTCCAGCAGCAGCACGTCACCGGGCGCCAGCGCCTCGACTGCCGCGTGGACCTCGGGGCCGACGCAGTCACTCACCGAGGCGACGGGCGCGCCGAGCAGGCTGCCGAGGTGTCTCGCCACGGGCGCGTTGCGCAGCGTCTCCACCACCTGCCCGCGCGGGCGTCCGCGGTGCGAGCAGATCACGATGCGCGCGCCGGCCTCGCGCAGGTACTCGATGGTGGGCAACGACTCGCGCAGGCGCAGGTCGTCGAAGACGAAGCCGTGCTCGTCGAGCTGGACGTTGTAGTCGACGCGGAGGAGCACCCGGCGCCCCTGGAGGTCGATGTCGCGGATCGTGCGCTTCGAGTGTGCCGGGCTCACGGCCGGGATGATAGGTGCGGCGTCCGGGGCGGGCAATCGTTCCCGCTACGCGTCGCGCGCGGCGAGCAGCTCCGCCAGCTCCGCGAACAGCGCCCGCTCGTCGCCGAGCGAGAGTGACGCGAGCGCGGCCAGCGCCGCCTCGACCTGCCCGGCGGCGAGGTCCTCGGTGGCGGCGCGGGCGCCCGCCGCCTCGATCTCCGCGGCGAGCGCGGCGATGTCGATGGCCGCGCCGCCGCGATCCCGGTAGGCCGCCTCGAGGGCCGGGGCCTCGCCGCTCTCGATGGCGACGATCACCGGGTAGGTCTGCTTGCGCGAGGTCAGGTCGTCGCCCACCGGCTTGCCCGTGACCGCCGGGTCGCCCCAGATGCCGAGCAGGTCGTCGGCGGCCTGGAAGGCGAGCCCACAGCGGCGGCCGAACTCGCGCATCGCGTCCACCGCCTCCCGGGGCGCGCCGGCCACGCGCGCCCCCATCGCGAAGCAGGCCGCCAGCAGCGCCGCCGTCTTGCCCTCGATCATCGCGAGGTACTCGTCGCGCGTGACGCTGCCGCGATCCTCGAAGGAGATGTCGAGCTGCTGGCCCTCGATCAGGCGCAGGCAGGCCCGCTCCAGCTCGCCGATCACCTCGAGCGTGCGCTCCGCGTCCAGGCCGCGATCGCGCAGGCGCAGCAGCGCGAGGCGGGAGAGCGTGTACATGCCGTCGCCGGCGTTGATCGCCTGCGCGATGCCGGTGATGGTCCAGAGCGTCGCGCGCCCCCGGCGGGTCTCGCTTTCGTCCTCGATATCGTCGTGCAGCAGCGAGAAGTCATGGACCAGCTGCACCGCCGCCGCCGCAGGGAGCGCCTGCTCAAGCACGCCGCCGAGCGACTCTGCGGCGAGCAGCAGCGAGGCCGGGCGCAGCAGCTTGCCCGGCGACGTCTCGGCGGGATTGCCCTCCGGATCCTCCCAGCCGAGGTGGTAGCGCATCCACGAGTAGAGCCGGGCGCGGTCGTCGCCGACGATCTCGCGCATCTCGCGCACGATGTGCGGGCGGTAGCTCGCCAGCCGGTCGTCGAGCGCCGTCATCGCTCCGCCTCTTCTTCAGCCGCCGCGGGCTGGAGCAGCAGGCGGTGCTCCGCGTGGGCCTCGACGGCCTCGCGAGAGTACAGCAGCGGGCGCTGCCGGCCGGCGCGGAACTCCTCGATCGAGTCGTCGTAGCGCGGGTGACCGGCGATGCCCGAGACGCCGGTCGGCAACTGGAAGGTGGAGCGGTCCCAGCGCCCGAGGTCCAGCACCTGGCGGTAGCCGGGGCTGAAGCCGATCAGCGACGGTCCGTCCTCCCTGGCCGCGTACGCGCCCTGCCAGATCGTGTTCACGTCGCCCCCGGCCGGGTACGGACCGCGCGAGAAGGCGCGGCCGACGACCGGAACCGCGGAGAGCGTGTGCGCCAGCAACTGGCGGTGCAGTGCGCCCCAGGCCCAGCCGTCGGGGTCGCGCCCCAGTCGCGCGCGCAGGTTCTCGAGGGCGCTCCACCAGGCCGCGCGCAGCACGCGGTCGCGGTCCTCGTCGCCGTCGAACCAGGGCGAGGCGGCCTGCTCGCAGGCCTCGATTAGCGGACCCTGCAGGCGGTAGTGAAAGCGGCTCTCCGGGGTGAACACCCCGGCCGGGCCCTCGACGCGCTCGCCGAGCACGAGCGGGGCGCTGGGACCGGCGATGCGCCGCACGAGGCGGCGCAGGAGCTGCTGGTACGCCGTCTCCAGCAGCGCCGCCCCGGCGCTCTCCGCGGCGACCTGCCCGTCCCACCCCGCCGCGATGCGCCCGGCGTCCGCCTCGCCGATCACCCCGAGGGCGATCGAGAGGTCGCGCAGGCGGCGCAGCGGCTCGCTGTGCATGTCGACCTGGATCGCCTGCATCGAGGCCACGGTGTGCGGGCCGCCTGCGGCGAGCAGCTCCGCGATGCGCAGTGCGCGCCAGGCCTCCGTGAACTCCTCGCCCAGCTCCAGCTCCCCGCCCGGGTGCTGGTTGGCCGAGACGACGACGCCGTCCGGCGGGTCGAGCAGGCCGGGCAGGTCGCTGCCGGAGATCGGCGGCGGCGGGTCGCCTGCCGTATCGCCGTCGGCGGGCAGCAACCCCTCCCCACGCTCGCGCGCCGGGACGGCGCCGGCCAGGCGGTAGCCGACCCGCCCCTCGCCTTCCGCCCCACCCTCCCGCGAGGCGAAGACGAAGTTGAAGGTCGCGCCGGGCCAGAGCGCCAGCGCCGCATCGAACTCCTCGAGGTCGCGCGCACGCGCGAGGTCGAGCAGCGGCCCCACCGTCTCGCCGCTGTCGAGGGCCGTGCAGCGGAGCGCGATCGCGCGCTCGCCGTCGAGCGCGGGGCCGATCACCGGGCCGTGGCGCGTCTCCAGCACGCGCTCCTCGACGGTCGCGCCGTCGCGCACGGCGATGCGCTCGATGCGCACGCGTCCGCGGGCCCAGCCATCGGGCGTGCGGTAGCGGCCGGGGTCGCCGGGATCGAGGCTCGTGAGGTAGCAGTCGCTGACGTCGGCCATACCGGCCGTGAGGCCCCACGCGACATCGCGGTTGTGGCCGGCGATCACGCCCGGCAGGCCCGGCACGCCCGCCCCGATCACGTCGAGATCGCCCCCGGAGACGTGCGCCACGTGGAACAGCGTCGGGATCGCGGGCCGCAGGTGCGGGTCGCAGGCGAGCAACGGCGCGCCGCTGGCGCTGTGCTCGCCGCTGACCGCCCAGGCGTTCGACGCGCCGCCGGCCGGCGCGCCCGTCTCGATCGCCCGCCCGTACGCCTCGAGCAGCCGCCCGGATACTCCGAGGCCGGTCTCGCCGGTCGCGGTCGGCGCCTGCTCCGGGTAGACGGCGTCGACGAGGGCGGCGCGGTCGGGGCCGAGCGCCTCGAGCAGCTGCAAGCGCTGCAGCTCCGTATCCCAGTTCGGCGAGAAGCTGAACATCAGGAAGCGGCCCAGCAGCAGCGAGTGTTCGGGGCTCCACGGCTCCGGGCGGATTCCGAACAGCGCGTACTCCGGCGGGAGCGCGCGCAGGCCGCGCATGCCGGCGTTCACCCCCGCCGCGTAGGCGAACAGCCACTCGCGGTCCCGCGCCTCGAGCGCCGCGAGGTCGCGCGCGGCGCGGTCCGCGAAGCCGAGCCGCCGCATCAGCCGGTCCGTCTCGACGCCGCGCACGCCGGCGGCCTCGGCGATGCGCCCCGAGGCGATCCGGCGCTGGAGGTCGATCTGGAAGAGGCGGTCCTGCGCGTGGACGAAGCCTTGCCCGTAGATCGCCCCGGCCGCGGTCTCCGCGTAGACGTGCGGCACGCCGAAACGGTCGCGCACGATCGTCGCCGGATCGCGTAGCCCCCGCGCCTCGGCGCGGCCGTCGAGGCGCGGATGCGCCCGCCCGCTGCTCGCGAGTGCGAGGGCGCGCGCGGCCCCGGCCGCCTGCCGCGGAAGCGAGCGCAGGTCCTCAAGCCCAATCACAGTGCCGCGATCGTACCGCAGCCCGGTTGGGCGGCGGTGCGCCGGGCGGTCGCCGGTCACGCGTCGAGCGTGCGCGCGTCCTCCTCGGCGGCGATGCGGGCGCCCTCGGCGACGTCCACCCAGCGCAGGGCGATCGTGCCGGCGATGATGATCAGCAGGATCGAGGTGACGGCGACGCGGGTGTCGAATACGGCCGTCGCGACGATGTAGATCGTGGGGCCGAACACGGAGGAAGCGCGGCTCATGAAGCCGAAGAAGGCGAAAAACTCGCCGCTCCGCCGCTCGGGCGTGATCTGCGCGTAGAGGCTCCTCGCCAGCGCCTGGCTGCCGCCGATCACCAGCCCCACCGAGACGCCGAGCAGCAGCCACTGGTAGCCGACGGCGAGACCGAGCGGCTCCCAGATCAGCCCCCGCACGAACGACGGCCACCAGTCGAGCGGACCGTCTCCGAGGAGCGAGGGGTGGGCCGGACCGAGGGCGGACTCGCCGTCCAGGCCGCCGCCACGGATCGAGAGGCTGTACTCGATGTCCTCGGAGTCCCGGATCGCCTCGGACAGATTCGCGAGCGCCCCGGCGCCGAGTACGGCGCCCTCCTCGAGCGTCCAGTACTCCCCCTGCCAGGTCAGCGCGAACGGGTCGTCGAGGTCCGGGGCCGCCTCGACGGCGTAGTCGCCCGAGGCCTGGCGGTAGCCGAGCTGGAAGTCGTGGTCCTCGTGCGCAACTGGCGAGAGCGGGGCCAGGGCGACGCCGAAGAGCACGATCACGATCCAGCCGAGCAGCGAGACGACGAGCGCGGCCTTCGTCGCGATGCGGTCGGCCAGCCGGCCGAAGGCGAGCGCGCCGGGCACGGCAACGAACTGGATGATCGCGATCGTCGCCATGTTGAAGGCGAGCGGGATGCCCAGCGTGTCGGCGGCGAACGCCCCGGCGATCGCCAGCACCGTCTGCACGCCGTCGTTGAACAGCAGGAAGGCGGCGAGGTAGATGAGCACGACCCGGAAGCGCCGTAGCTCGCGGAACGTCCGCCCGAGTTCCCGGAACGCGATCCCGGCGGCCAAGGCGGCCGTCAGCCCGCCCTCGAGGCGTCGCACCGGCGGCTCCGGCACCACGCGCAGCGTCCAGATCGCCCAGCCGAACCACCACACGCCGACCGAGGCGATGGCGATGCGGACGGCGAGATCCTCGAAGTCCGTGCCGTCCGCCGCGAGGATCAGCGCGAGGTGCGCGACGAGGATCAGGCCGCCGCCCGCGTAGCCGTAGGCGTAGCCGCGGCTGCTGATGTCGTCCAGCAGATGCCTCGGTCCGACGTGCGGCAGGAACGAGTTGTAGAAGACGAGGCCGCCAGCGAAGCCGATGTTGGCGAACGTGTAGACCACGAACAGCCAGAGCCACGGCTCGGGCGCGAAGGCCGAGAAGAAGGCGAGCAGCGTGCAGACCGAGCCGATGATCGTGTAGGCCCAGAGCAGCGCCTTGCGGATCGGCGCGCGGTCCGCGATCACGCCGATCACCGGGCTGGAGAAGGCGACGATCGCCGTCGAGATCGCCACGCCGAGGCTCCACATCGAGCTGCCCGTGAAGGTGATCCCGAGGATCACCTCGCTCTCGCCCAGCGAGTCCTTGAAGAGGTGCACGAAGTAGACCGGCAGGATCGCGGCGACGCTGGTGGCGAACGCCGAGTTGGCCCAGTCGTACATGCACCAGGCGCGGATGATCCGCCGCTGCGCCGCCGGCAGGTCGCCGATCGAAGGCAAGCTCACGCGCCTACCCCTCCAGCGCCGCGAGCAGCGCCGCCGGGTCGATCGGACCCTCGCGCAGGACGGCGGGCGGACGCGCGGTCAGGTCGATCACCGTCGAGGGCGGGCGGCGGCGCGGGCCGCCGTCGAGGATGGGGAGCGCGTCGCCGAACATCGCGGCGGCCTCGGCGGCGCTCTCGGCGGGCGGCTCGCCGCTCAGGTTCGCGCTCGTCACGGCGAGCGCGCCGCCGCAGGCGCGGATCACGGCGAGGGCGATCGCGTCGTCGGGCATGCGCAGGCCGATCGTGCCCTCGGGCGTGACCGCGGGCTCGACGAAGGCGTGCGCGGACGAGCGCGCCGCGCGCACGACCGCCGTCAGCGGTCCCGGCCAGAACGGGTCGAGCGCGTCGAGGGCGTCCGGCTCCTCGACCGAGGCGCGGATCGCCTCGAAGTTGTCGAACAGCACGGCGAAGGGCTGGCCCTCCGGGCGCCCCTTCAGCTCCGCGAGCGCGCGCAGCGCCGCCTCGTCGCCGGGCAGTGCGGCGAGACCGTAGACGGTGTCGGTCGGGATCGCGACGACCTCGCCCGCGCGGATCGCGGCGGCGATCTCCTCGATGCGGGCGGCGTCGTGCGGAGCGCTCACGGACGCGGCTAGTGCGCGTGCGCGTAGTGCTGCGCGAGGATGTCCGCGCCGAAGTCGCCCTCCGGGTCGCGCCAGACCGAGTGGATGTGGTTCACGTCGCTCTGCACGTTGTCGAACTCGATCAGGAAGCGCGGCCCCTGCAGCCGGTAGTAGTGCGGCCGGCCGCGGTCCGCCGGCCCGGCCCAGGCGAAGTGGATGGCGTCGAACGTCCCGCCGTTGAGCTTCGCCCACTCCAGCTCCGCGATCTCCTCCGGCATGCGGTCGACGTACTGGCGCACGAGCGCCGTCAGCAGCTCGCGCTGCGGCGCGCCCAGCGCCGAGGCCGCGAGGCCGCGCGGGTCCGCCGAGGAGTAGCGCAGCACCTCGATCAGCTCGTCCGTCAGGCCGAGCGCGGCGCGCTGCCGCGCCTCGCGCTCGTAGGCCTCGGTGCGCGCCGGCTCGGTGCGGTCCATCAGCTCGGCGAGCGGGATGTTGTATGCGCCGTCGAGCACGCGAGGACGGTTCGACTGCACGATGTCGGTGGGCGCGGCGGGCGAGATCACGGCGCGCGCGCGCTGCTCCTCGTCGAGCGCGTGCAGCAACTCGCGCGCGAGATCCTCCTCGGCGGCGAGGGGGCGCAGCGAGTGCGCGCCGACCTGCCGCGCCTCGGCGGGGTGCGCGCCGAAGAAGGTGGGTGTCGGGCTGACGATCTTGCCCCCGGCGATCGTGTATTGCAGCGCGACGTGGTGGCCGCCGATGCGCCAGCCCCACGGCGCCTCGCCGCCGGGCTCGCCGAAGACGGCGGCGTAGTACATGCCGGGGTCGCGGAACGGCACGTCGGGCCGCGTCTCCGCGTAGGCCCGCGCGGGCCAGCCGTCGAGGCCCTCGAGCGTGGCCTCGAGGCCGATGATCGTGCTGGCCGTGACGAAGCCGCCGATGCTCAGCCCGGAGCCCATCAGCCGCATCGCGAGGCGGCGCTGCTGCGGGCGCATCTCGTTGAGCGTCAGGCCGCAGCGCTCGATTGGCGTGTAGTGCCAGGTCTGGCGCTCCGCCTCGTCGTCGAAGGGCAGCAGCGCGAGCGCGCGCTGGTCCTCGTCGAGGGCCTCGAGGAAGTCGGTCGCGGCCTCGGTCATGCGCTCGGCCGTCTGCGGCGCCGTGTTCGCCATCCTCGTCACCTCTCGCTCGTCGCGCCCGTCGTGCCGCGAGTATAGGCCGCGCGGCGCGCCTGGCGGGCGGCGGGGAACCGGCGGCGGGGCGGCGGCGTCCTGCCGGTGAGGGTCTCGCTGCTACCGTGAGGGCTCAGGGGGCATCGCCATGCGCACTCGCCGCGCCGCGTCCGCGCTTCCCGCCCTGCTCGCGGCCGCCGCGACGGCGCTGCTCCTCGCCGCCTGCACCGGCGCGGGCGGCGCGCCGCCCGCGCCCGCGACGCCGACGGCGGCCCCGGCGGTCGCATCCACGCCGACGGCGACGGCCATGCCGACGGTGACTACGACGCCCACCCTGACCGCCACCACCACGCCGACGACGACCGCGACCGCGACCCCCACGCCGACGCCGACGCCGACCGCGACCCCGACCGCCACCGCCACACCGACCGCCACCGCCACGCCGACGGCGACCCCCACCCCTGCCTGCGAGCACAGCGAGGGCACGCTGAGCGCGGACGCGACGATCAGCGGCGCGTGGGTCACGACCTGCCAGTCCGCCGAGCTCAAGACGACGACGGGCGGCAGCGCGATGTTCCATACGTTCACCCTCTCCGCCCGCCGCATGGTCACGATCGGACTCGCCTCGACGGCGGGCGACCCGCAGCTCGTGCTGCGCAAGGGCAGCGGCAGGACCGGCGTCGCGCTCGAGGAGGACGACGACGGCGGGACCGGCAACAGCGCCCGCATCCGCCTCCCGCTCGACGCCGCGACGTACACCATCGAGGCGAAGGCCAAGGCCTCCGCCGCGGGCGCCTACACGCTGACGATCGGCCTCGTCACGCCGCCGACGCTGACCTACCCGACGTTCGACGCCACGGGCACGACGACGACCGCCGGCAGCTACTCGATCCTCACGGGCGAGGCCGGCGCGCGCCGCCCGGTCGCCACCTACGAGGAGCTGCGCCGCGAGGCGACGCTCGCCCGCCTCAACGTGACGGACGCCGTGGGCGTCTCGCACGCGGCCTTCCTCGCCACCGTCGAGGCCGGCGATGTCTTCGAGTGGCGCGAGGCCGCCGACTGCTGGGTCCGCTACATCGTGACAAGCGCCACCGCCCCCACTCCGGGCGCGGCGAGTTGGGAGTTCGGCGTGCGCTGGGTGACGTACGCCTACAGCGGCTGCTCCGGCCCGCTGCCGGGCAGCCTCGAGGCGGGGGTGGGGTGGCATCCGGCGGATGTCGGCGGCACGGCGATCACGGTGCCCGTTCGCCACGGGCCGTATCTGTTGCATCCCATCGGTTGGAAAGGTGCGCTTGAGCCGCAGGTTCTCGTGACCGGGTCCGCTGAGGCCACATCCGCAGGGGGGGATGTCGTCTCGTCCGACCTCACGGTGGTCCGGAAGCACCCGTTCTGGCGCGACCCGGACCTGCCGGCGGGTTGGAAGCTCGACTCGGCAACGGTCGGATTCGAGGGAATCGACGGCTATGTAGCGCACTACACCGATGCACGAGGCGGTTGGGGGGCCGAGGTCTGGGTGGTGCGGGTTGTGGCCCAGCCGTTCCACCTTGAGGCCGGGAACACGCGAAGCGCATACGGGATCCGCATGATCGATGGCCACCCTGCAGTGGTTCGCTACAGCCCGACGGGTGATGCGTTGGTTGTCAAGGAGGCCTTCATCTTCGATGAAGGAACAGGAATCCAGTACGTTGTGATCGGAGTTTCGCCACGCGCCACCCTCGACATCGTCGTCGTTGCGGCGCGCAGCCTCTACCGGGTAACGGCGCCATGAGGCGGCCCATCGCAGTCGCGGCGACGGCGACGCAGTCATCGCGATCCGCGCGCAGCCTCTACCGCGGGGTCACGCAGTGAGAAGGGCCGCCGCCCTCGCAGCCGCCTTCGCGACGGTACTTCCGCTGGTGCTGTCCCCCGTTCGCATGGGGTGACGGTGGCGGACACGCTCGAGAACCCGCGCCGCGTTGACCCGGCTCGGGCGCGCCGATAGGATCGCGGCCTGACGGACTCCCCGTACGACCAGAGGCCCGATGGCCGAGACCAGCGAAGCGTCCGCGACGGTCGCAGGAGCGGGTGATCGCATCCGCGCCTCGGGCGACAGCGAGGTCGGCGCCTACCTCGAGATCGCCGAGGCGCGCGAGCCCGGCCAGCTGCTGACGCCCGCCCCCGAGGCGCCCGAGGCGATCGTCGTCCTCGACTACGGCTCGCAGTTCTCGATGCTGATCACGCGCCGCATCCGCGAGGCCGGCGTCTACGCCGAGCTCGCGCCCTGGGACACGCCCTCGGAGAAGCTCTCGCACCTCAAGGTCAAGGGCTTCGTGCTCTCCGGCGGTCCCGCCTCCGTCTACGACGAGGGCGCGCCGACGCTGCCGCCTTATGTCGTGGCGTCGGGGCTGCCGGTGCTCGGCATCTGCTACGGGATGCAGCTGCTGGCGCAGTCGCTTGGCGGGCGCGTCGCCCCGGCTTCGCGGCGCGAGTACGGGCACGCGGTGATCACGCTCTCCGAGCCGACCCACGGCCTGCTGCACGACCTGCCGGCGACGATGCCCGTCTGGATGTCGCACGCCGACCGCATCGTCGAGCTGCCGCCCGGCTTCCGCTCCGTCGCCCACTCGGACGACTCACCGATCGCGGCGATGTCGAACGACGCGGGCTGCCTCGGCATCCAGTTCCACCCGGAGGTGGTGCACACGCCGCAGGGCAGCCAGCTGCTGCGCAACTTCCTCTTCGAGGTGGCCGGCTGCGCGGGCGACTGGACCGCCGCCAACTTCATCGAGGAGTCGATCCGCACGACGCGCGAGCAGGTCGGCGACGGCCAGGTGATCTGCGCGCTCTCCGGAGGCGTCGACTCGGCAGTGGCGGCGACGCTGGTGCACGCCGCCGTCGGCGACCAGTTGACCTGCATCTTCGTCGACAACGGTCTGCTGCGCGCCGAGGAGCCGGAGCGCGTGGTCAACACCTTCCGCGGCCACATGGCGATCGACCTGCGCCACATCAACGCCGCCGACCGCTTCCTCGCCGACCTCGCCGAGGTGACGAACCCGGAGACGAAGCGGATCCGCATCGGCGAGACGTTCATCCGCGTCTTCGAGGAGCAGGCGCGCGGCATCGGCGACGTCAACTACATCGTCCAGGGCACGACCTACCCCGACGTGATCGAGTCCGCCTCGAGCGGCACGGACGCGACGGCGAAGATCAAGACGCACCACAACGTGGGCGGCCTGCCGAAGGACATGGAGCTCTCGCTGATCGAGCCGCTGCGCAACCTCTTCAAGGACGAGGTGCGGCGCGTCGGCAAGGAGCTGGGCCTGCCCGACGAGATGGTCTACCGCCAGCCGTTCCCCGGTCCCGGCCTCGCGATCCGCGTGATCGGCGAGGTGACGCGCGACAAGCTCGACATCCTGCGCCGCGCCGACTGGATCGTGATGGACGAGATCAAGAACGCGGCGGTGTACTACGACCTCTGGCAGTCCTTCGCCGTGCTGACGGACACGCGCACGGTCGGCGTGCAGGGCGACGGGCGCACCTACGGGTTCTGCATCGCGCTGCGCTGCGTCACCGCCGAGGACGCGATGACGGCGGACTGGGCGCGCCTCCCCTACGACCTGCTCTCGGTGATCTCGCGCCGCATCGTCAACGAGGTCCCCGAGGTCAACCGCGTCGTCTACGACATCACCTCGAAACCCCCCGGCACGATCGAGTGGGAGTAGGGCGGACGTGCGATCACAATCGGGCGATGGGCCGCTGCTGACTGGTATCCTGTCGCAGCGGCATGGGGGCGCTGATGTGGCGTGAGGATCTCGACGCGGATGACGTGCAGGCCAGGCTCGACGCGCTGGCCGCCTCCGATGACGACGCGGTACGCGAGCGTTACGTCATCAAGCGTCAGTTCCGCTCCATCGGAGCGCTGATCAGCCTTGCCGACCTGCGGCGTCTGGAGATGATCGAGGACTTGTTCGCGGAGCTGTCCAAGCCGAGGAAGGCACCCCACCGACGGCGCGATTTGGACGAAGAGTCCGCCGCCCTCACCGATGAGGATTGGGAGCAGTTCCGCGCGGACCTCCGTGAAATCCGCGAGGAGACGCGCCCGGTTGAGCTCGCCGATTGAAATACCTGCTCGACACCGACACGCTCAGTTGGCTCATCGGCATGGAGCCGCCCCGCGCGCTGCTTCGGCGCTCCCGTTCCATTCCCCCGGCCGATCAGGCCGTATCGATCATCTCTGTCGCGGAGATGCTGCGGGGGGCGCATCGGGAAGGAGCCCGCACCGGTGAGCTCCTCGATCGGATCGAGAATGGCGTGATCCAGCGCTTCGATGTCCTGCCGTTCGACATGGAGGCCGCGCACCGGTACGGCCCGCTCCAGGCCCATCTCGAGAGCCGGGGCGCGCCCATCGGCATGGGCGACACGCTGATCGCGGCCACGGCCCTCGCGTACGGGCTCATCGTCGTGACAGGGAACGTGCGGCACTTCCAGCGTGTTCCCGGCCTCGAAGTGGAGGACTGGCTCGCATGAGCACGAACGTCCTCCTGCTCGGCGGCGGCGGGCGCGAGCACGCGATCGCCTGGAAGCTTGCGCAGTCGCCGCGCCTCGGCAGCCTCAGCAGCGCGCCGGGGAACGCAGGCACCGCGCAGTACGGCGAGAACCTCGCGGGTCTCGATGAAAACGACGGCGGCGCCGTCGTCGAGGCGGCTGCGCGGCTGCGCGCGGACCTCGTGGTGGTCGGGCCAGAGGCGCCGCTCGCGGCGGGCGTCGCCGACGCGCTGCGCGCCGAGGGCGTCCCGGTCTTCGGGCCCTCGCGCGCGGGGGCGGAGATCGAGTCGTCCAAGTCCTTCGCCAAGGAGCTGATGCACGACGCCGGCATCGAGACGGGCCACGCCGCGACGTTCGACGACCCGGAGGCGGCGCTGCACTACGTGCGGCGCTTCGGCGGCGAGCATGTCGTCAAGGCCGACGGCCTCGCGGCCGGCAAGGGCGTCACCGTCTGCGACACGCCGCAGGAGGCCCTCGCGGCGATCGAGGCGGCGATGGTGGAAGGCGTCTTCGGCGAGGCCGGCGCGCGCGTGCTCGTCGAGCAGCGGCTGCGCGGACCCGAGACCTCGGCGCACGCCTTCACCGACGGGACGGCCGTCGCGCACATGCCGTTCAGTTGCGATCACAAGCCGGTCTTCGACGGCGACCGCGGCCCGAACACCGGCGGCATGGGCGTCTACTCGCCGCCCGGCTGGCTCGCCGAGACCGATGAGCGCGCCATCGAGCGGGAGGTGACCGAGCGCGCCGTCGCCGCCCTCAGCGCCTCCGGCCGCGAGTACCGGGGCGTGCTCTACCCCGGCATGATGATCACCGCCGACGGCCCGAAGGTGATCGAGTTCAACTGCCGCTTCGGCGACCCGGAGGCGGAGGCGCTGCTGCCGCGCCTGCGCTCGGACCTGCTCGAAATCTGCGAGGCCGTCGCGCACGGCCGCCTCGCGGATGTCGAGGTCGAGTGGTCCGAGGAGGCCACGGTCGGCGTGGTGATGGCCTCGGGCGGCTATCCCGGCAGCTACGAGACCGGCCTCCCGATCAGTGGCGTCGGAGGGTCCGACTATGGGGTGCAGGTCTTTCTCGCGGGCGCGCAGCGCGACGAGGCCGGCGTCTTGCGAACCGCCGGAGGCCGCGTGCTCTGCGTCGTCGCGAGTGGCGCCAGCCTCGCCGAGGCGCGCGAGGCCGCCTACGAGCGCGTGCGCGGCATCAGCTTCGAGGGCGCGCACTTCCGCACGGACATCGGCGCCCGCGAGGGCGAGACGGACGGTGGCGGGGCATGACGACGCGCGACCCGAGCCCGCTGCGCTGTCCGATGCCCGAGTGCCGCCGTGCCCTCGAGTCCGAGTTCTGGTCGACGACGGGCACGCGCACGAGCGAGCCGTGCATCCACTTCGTCGCGATCTGGCCCGAGGAGGGCGAGAGCGAGGCGGCGATGGTCGAGGCGGTCATCTACGGCCTCGACGGCGACCGCGAGTTCGTGATCCGCAACGTGCGCGCGAGCGACGAGGAGGTGCGCCGCCGCCTGCGCGCCGCCGACCTCGGGACGCTCGCCGGGATCGTGCGGCAGCGCCTGCACGTGGTGATCGAGGACAGCGGCAGGCGCGGGGCGGCCTTCGGGGACCGCCACGAACGCTCCGCGGCAAGCCGCGAGCTGGCGCAGGTCATCGCCGGACCGGACCCGATCCTCGGCGGCGGCTCGATGCGGCCGGCCTGAGACGAGCGTGAGAGACTGCGAATGAAGAGTCGGACGAGGACCAACGACGGAGGATGGATTGATGGCTGACGGCGCCCTGGTCGCGATCGTGATGGGATCGGCCTCGGACGAGGACGAGATGTCGGGCTGCGGCCAGCTGCTCGAACGGCTCGGCATCCCCTACGGGCAGCATGTGATGTCGGCGCACCGCACGCCCGACGTCGTGCGCGAGTTCTGCCTCGGCGCCGCCGACGCGGGCTTCGAGGTGATCATCGCGGCCGCGGGCGGGGCGGCGGCGCTGCCCGGCGTCGCCGCGGCCTACAGCCCGCTGCCCGTGATCGGCGTGCCGATCGCGTCGTCGCCGCTGAACGGCGTGGACGCGCTCTACGCGATCGCGCAGATGCCGCCCGGCGTGCCGGTTGCGGCGATGAGCATCGGCAGTTGGGGGGCGCGCAACGCGGCCGTCTACGCCGCGCGCATCCTCGCGCTTTCGCACCCGGAGATCGCAACGGCGCTCGCGTCGTATCGTGAAGAGCAGGCGCGGCGCTAGCCGCGCGGCAGGCGGGAGCGCAGCGCGATGAGCCAGATCCGGATTCGCAGCTACGAGGACCTCAACCCCGTCGCCCAGTTTCCCGGCGTGACGCGCCGCACGCTCGTCTCCGGCGACCGTCTCACGTTCGTCGAGATCCAGCTCGAGCCCGGCGCCGAGGTGCCGGAGCACACGCACCCGCACGAGCAGGCCGGGCACGTCGCCTGGGGGCGCGTCCGCTTCCGCATCGGCGCCGTCGAGTCCGATCTCGGCGCTGGCTCCTCGTACCTGATCCCCGGCGACGTGCCGCACCACGTCGTGGCCCTCGAGGAAGCGACGTTGGTCGAGGTCTTCTCGCCCGTTCGCGAGGACTTCGCCGATGACTGATCCTGCCGCCCGCCGCGGAGCCACCCGATGATCCCCCGCTACAGCCTGCCCGCGATCGCCGGGATCTGGTCCGACGCCTTCAAGTTCGAGCGCTGGCTGGAGGTCGAGATCGCCGTCGTCGAGGCCTGGGCCGACGCCGGCGTCGTCCCCCGCGAGGACGCCGAGCGGATAGCGAGCGACGCCGCGATCGACGTCGAGGCGATCGGACGCTACATCGAGGAGACGCACCACGACGTGACGGCGTTCCTGCGCTCGGTCGCCGACTCGCTCGGCGAGGAGTCGCGCTGGGTCCACTACGGGCTGACCTCGAACGATGTCTGGGACACGGCCACCTCGCTGCAGCTCGCGGCGGCAGCCGACGTGATCGCCGGGCTGCTGGGCGAGTTGCGCGAGGCGGTCGCGCGCCAGGCAATCGAGCACAAGCACACCGCCTGCGCCGGGCGCACGCACGGCATGCACGCCGAGCCGACGACCTTCGGCCTCAAGCTCGCGGTCTGGGTCGCCGAGCTCGACCGCCACGCCGAGCGCCTGCGGGCGGCGCGCGAGACGGTCGCGGTCGGCCAGATGTCCGGCCCGGTCGGCACGCACGCGACCGTGCCTCCCGAGGTCGAGGAGAACGCCTGCCGCCGGCTCGGCCTGCGCGTCGCGGAGGTGACGACGCAGATCATCCAGCGCGACCGCCACGCCCACTACCTCTCGGCGCTGGCCGGCATCGGCGCCTCGCTGGAGAAGTTCGCGACGGAGATCCGGGGATTGCAGCGCACCGAGATCGGCGAGGTCGCCGAGCCGTTCGCCGAGGGCCAGACCGGCTCCTCCTCGATGCCGCACAAGCGCAACCCCGAGCTGTGCGAGCGCGTCGCCGGCCTGGCGCGCACGCTGCGCGGCTACGCCTCCGCCGGCCTTGAGGATGTCGCGCTCTGGCACGAGCGCGACATCTCGCACTCCTCGGTTGAGCGCATCGTGTTCCCGGACGCGACGGGGCTGCTGGCCTACATGCTGCACATCTTCAGCGGCGTGATCGCCGGCCTTGAGGTCTACCCGGAGCGGATGCGCCGCAACCTCGAGGCGACGCGGGGCCTCGTCTACTCGCAGAAGGTGCTGCTCGCGCTGATCGAGGCGGGCATGAGCCGCGAGGGGGCCTATGGGATCGTCCAGCGGCACTCAATGACCGCGCTCGACGAGGGCGTCCCCCTGCTCGGCCTGCTGCTCGGCGACGACGAGGTGCGCGCGCGCCTCGACGAATCGGCGCTGACGGCGATGTTCGATGTCGATGCCTACCTGACGCACGTGGACGAGTCGTTCCGCCGCATCGGGCTGGCGTAGCATGAGCCGGGAGGGCAGCCGAACGTCGATATCGCTCAGACGGCAGATCTGGCTCGCTTCGTTCGTGCTCGCCGCGATCGCGCTGTTCGTGGCCGCCAGCTGGGTGGCCGCCCAGCGCGAACTCACGTCTCTCGAGTCGCTGTTCCTGCAGTGGCTGGTGCTGGTCGTCGGGCTGATCGCGACGGTCTTCACCGGGTACCAGTCGCTCCGGCACGCCGCCGCCGAGTCGACCCGGCAGCATGCCCGTTCTGCCTTCCGGCGCGTCACCGCCCTCTACGCGGGGTACACTCGCATCGGCGCATCGATCACGGCGCAGCGGGAGCGGCTCGCGGGAGAGACGGAGACCGACGGGCGGATCCGCATCGAGGAGGCCGGTCACAGCTTGAACCTGCTGGAGACCCAACTGAACGAGCAGTACGAGACACTGCAGGACGCGCTGGACGATTGGCGTGACCTCTCGCCGGAGGGCGTCGCCGAGATCGAGGCGCAATTGGGGAAGCGACTGGAGCAATGACTACAACGGCTGGCCGGATCCGTGGCCAGGTAGCGAAGATTCTCAACGACCGCGAGATCATCATCAGCCGCGGCGCCGAGGACGGCGTCGAGGCGGGCATGACCTTCGCCGTGCTCGACCCGTCCCCCTCCGAAGTCGCGGATCCCGAAACCGGCGAGTTGCTGGGCACGATCCGCCATCGGAAGGTCAAGGTGCTGGTCACCCGCGTCGAGCCGCGGCTCGCCTTCGCGCGCACGTTCGAATCGAGGAGAGTCAACGTCGGCGGTCCCGGCATCGACTGGGCCGCGCGAGGGCGAATTCTGGGCAGGTTCGCCGAACCTCCCCGCTACGAGACGCGACCCGTGACGCTCCACACCGCCGAGCCGACATGGGAGGAAGAGGCCGCCGATCGCTCGGTCAGCACTGGCGACCCCGTCGAGCAGATCCTGGACTCCGACGACCCGCGCCACCCCGCACAGCCTCGCGACAACAATGAGGAGTCCGTCCAATGACGCCGCCAGCCCAAGCTCCGCTCCTGCGCACAGACCTGCCGGGCAAGGTGCACGAAGGCAAGGTGCGCGAGCTCTACGACCTGCCGGAGGACCGTCTGCTGATGGTCGCGACGGACCGCATCTCCGCCTACGACGTGGTGATGCCGAACGGCATCCCGCACAAGGGCGAGGTACTGACGAGGCTCTCTTCGCACTGGTTCAACCGCACGGCCTCGGTCGTCCCGAACCACATGATCGCGGTCCTCGAGGACGGTGAGGCGGCAGCCTACGGCGCGCCGGACGATCCGCAGCTGGTCGGGCGCTCGATGGTGGTGCGCAAGGCCGAGCCGATCCTCGTCGAGTGCGTCGTGCGCGGCTACCTCGTGGGCTCCGGCTGGGCCGAGTACCAGCGCTCCGGCTCGGTCTGCGGCATCGAGCTGCCGGAGGGGCTGCAGGAGGCGCAGCAGCTGACCGACCCGCTCTTCACCCCCACCACGAAGGCCGAAGAGGGCCACGACATGCCGATGACCTACGAGGAGGTCGAGGAGTTCGTCGGGCCGGACACGGCGAACGTGCTGAAGCTGCGCTCGCTGGCGCTCTACGGCTACGCGGCGGGCGTCGCGCGCGAGCGCGGCGTGATCATCGCGGACACGAAGTTCGAGTTCGGCTTGCTCGACGGCGAGATCACGCTGATCGACGAGGTGCTGACCCCGGACTCCTCGCGCTTCTGGCCGGCCGACCAGTACCAGGCCGGCCGCGACCAACCCTCGTTCGACAAGCAGTACGTGCGCGACTGGCTGACGAACGCCGGCTGGGACCGCGAGCCGCCCGCGCCCGAGCTGCCGCCCGAGGTCGTCGCTGCCAGCGCCGAGCGCTACACCGAGGCCTACCGGCTGATCACCGGCGAGCCGCTGCCGGGAACGAGCGCGTGACGCAGTCCTTCGTCGCGCGCATCGACGTGATGCTGAAACCGCTGGTCAACGACCCGCAGGGTCTCGCCGTCGCCGACGGCCTGCGCAACCTCGGCTTCGACGGCGTGCGCGAGGTGCGCGTCGGCAAGCGCATCGAGGTCACCCTCGAGGCTGCGGACGCCGCCAGCGCCGAGGCTGCCGCGCGCGCGATGTGCGAGCGGCTGCTGGCGAACCCTGTCATCGAGGACTTCGCCCTCGAGGTGACGGAGGGTGCGCCGGCGGGGTAGCGGGCGGCGGCCTCTTGCCGTTCGGTCGCCATCATTGTGATATCATCCCGATATCGCCCGATGGAGGAGGCAGCCATGCCCGACTTGGCGCTTCGCGGCATCCCCGAGGACGTGCATCGCGAACTCAAAACGGCCGCGAGCCGGAACCACCGCAGCCTGAACGGCGAGATCCTCGCCCGGCTGACCACCTCGGTCCGCGGCGACACGGTGGACACCGACGAACTCATGGAGCGGGTCCGGCGGCGCTGGGAAGGCACCGGCGAGATCGATCTCAGCGACGAGACCATCAACGAGTTGAAGAACGCCGGTCGGCCTTGATCGTCGTCGACACGAACGTCTTCATCCGGCTCACGGTCGGCCGCGACGCTGGCGGCGAAGCGGCCCTGCTGCACCAAATGGACCCTGAGTGGGCGGCGCCGCCGATCTTCATGAGCGAGTTGCGCAACGTACTGCTGGGATACGTGCGCCGAGGTGAGATCGATCGGTACCGGGCCAATGCGACGTGTGATGAGGCTGTTCGAGTGTTCGGCAATCGTATCGACGACGTGCCCCACGACCGGGTGATTGCGGCGGCGCTGGAGTGCGGCCTCACAGCCTACGACGCGGAGTTCGTCGTCCTCGCCCGCACGCTCGGTGTGCACCTGGCGACATCAGACCGTGAGATCCTCGAGGGCGCCCCGGACGTCGCCGTCTCGGTGCGGGAGGCCATCGAGCGGGCGCGACGCCAGTAACCGCCCGATCCTCCTCGTCCGGGCCTCCGTCCCGCTACTCCGTCACGGCGCGCACCGCAGCCCCGATGGCGGAGACGATCTGGTCGATCTCCTCCGCCTGCACCACCAGCGGCGGGGCGACGACGATCTCGTCGACGACGAAGCGGGTGATGACGGCGCCCTCCTCGCGCATGTGGCGCGCGACGCGGCCGCCCGTGGCCTCGGAGGGGTCGAAGCGCTCGCCGCTCGCGCGGTCACGCACCAGCGAGAGTCCGGCCATCAGGCCGAGGCGGCGGATGTTGTCGACGTGCGGGTGGTCGCCCAGCTCCGAGGTCAGACCCGCGCCGAGGCGCTCGCCCATCGCGGCGGCGTGCTCGACCAGGTTCTCGTCCTCGATGATCCGCAGGTTGCGCAGGGCGACGGCGCAGGCCGTCGGGTGGGCGCTGTTCGTGTAGGCGTGCATGAAGCGCGCGTCCGGCGGCAGATCCTGCAGCGCGTCCATGATCTCACCGCTCACGAGGAAGCCGCCGAGCGGCACGTAGCCCGAGGTGATCGCCTTCGACATCGTCATGATGTCCGGCCGCACGTCCCAGCGCTCGAGGGCGAACCAGTGGCCGGTGCGGCCGTAGCCGGTGATCACCTCGTCGGCGATGAACAGCACCTCGTGGCGGTCGCAGATCTCGCGGACCTGCGCGAAGTAGTCGTCCGAGGGCGTCCAGACGCCGCCGGCGCCCTTCACCGGCTCGGCGATGAAGGCCGCCACCGTCTCCGCTCCCTCGCGCTCGATGGCCGCCTCCAGCCAGCAGGCGCACTCGCCGTCGGCGTTCGGCACGCACTCGCACGCCTCCGTCGGTGCGGTGTGGACGACCTCCTCCGGGAGCGGGCCGAAGTACTTCCAGAACGGCGGCAGGCCGGTCATCGCCGTCGTCAGCAGGGTGCCGCCGTGGTAGGCGCGAGGGCGGGCGATGATCTTCACCTTCTCCGGCCGCCCGCGCAGGTTCCAGTAGAAGCGCGCCGTCTTCGCCGCGCCCTCGTTCGCCTCGGAGCCCGAGTTGGTGAAGAACACGCCCCGCAAATTGTCGTAGGCGAGGCCGCCGGTGAGCTTCTGCGCCAGCTCGATGGCGGGGACGTTCGAGTAGCCGGTGTAGTTGTTGACGAAGGCGGCCTTGCGCATCTGCTCCGCCGCCGCCTCGGCCAGCTCGGCGCGGCCGTGGCCGACGGCGACGTTCCAGAGCGAGGCGAGCCCGTCGATGTAGCGCCGCCCGCGCACGTCGGTCAGCCACACGCCCTCGCCGCGGTCGTAGATCACCGGGTGGGTGTGGTCGGGCGCGTAGTACTGGGGGTGCAGCAGGTGCGCGAGGTCGGTCGCCTCGAGGCCGGCGATCGCCTGGTCGTCGAGGCTGCCCGCTCCGGACTGCGTAACGGTCGTCATCGCGTGCGCTCCCTTCGCGCAGCCGCTGCCGGGGTGCTCCCGCGAGCCGCTACGAGATTGTATGAGCCTATGGTCAATCGCCGGGCTCGGCAAAGCGCTCGCGCAGGGCGTCGCGCGCGGCCTCGACATCGTCCCAGGGGTGCGAGCCGTCGGCGCGCTCGATCGTCGGCTCGTGGCCCTTGCCGGCGATCAGCACCACGTCGCCCTGCTCGGCCAGCGAGATCGCGCGCGCGATCGCCCGCGCGCGGTCCGGCTCGCGCTCGAAGCGCCGCCCCTCCTCCGCGCCCGCGGCGGTCATCGCCCGCGCGATCTCGTCGATGATCTCCTCGGTCGGCTCGGACCGTGAGTCCTCCTCGGTCAAGACGGCGTAGTCGGCGTGGCGCGCGGCGGCCCCGGCCATGCCCGTGCGCCGCTCGTGCGGGCGCTCGCCCGCCGCGCCGAAGACGGCGATCAGCCGCCCGTCGGTGAGCGCGCGGAGCAGCTCGAGGACGTTCGCCAGCGCGTCGCCGGTGTGCGCGTAGTCCACCACCACGCCGATCGGCGTGGTCAGCACGCGCTGCAGCCGCCCCGGCACGCCGGGCGTCTGCGACACGCCGACGCTCGCCATGTAGGGATCGAGGTCGAGCGCTACCACCGCGCCGAACGCCGCCAGCGCGTTCGCCACGTTGAAGCGGCCGGGCAGCCGCACCTGCGCGTGCAGCGAGGCGTCCGGCGTCACCAGCTCGAAGGTCGAACCGTCGCCGACGTTGTCGATCCGGCGTGCGGTCAGGTCCGCGCCCGGATCGTCGAGGGCGTAGCTGAGCACGGGCGCGCTGCTCGCCTCGGCGAAGCGCGCGTACTGCGGGTCGTCGGCGTTGAGGACGGCCATCCCGGCGAGTCCCTCGAACAGCCGCAGCTTCGCGGCGCGGTAGGCCTCGACGCTGCCGTGGAAGTCGAGGTGATCCTCGCCCAGCTGCGTGAGCACGCCGACGTCGAACGCGACGTCGGCGAGCCGGTCGAGGGCAAGGCCGTGCGAGGTCGCCTCGACGACGGCGTACTCGCAGCCGGCGTCCACCATCTCGGCGAGCAGCCGCTGGAGCTCGGTCGCCTCCGGCGTGCTCATGCGGCTGTCGTTCAGCGACTGGCGCAAGCCGAACCGCGTCTCCACGGTGTTGATCAGCCCGGCCTCCTCGCCGGCGGCCTCGAGTGCGGCGTGGATCAGCAGCGAGGTCGTGGTCT
The DNA here is from genome assembly GCA_963692775.1 of Dehalococcoidia bacterium. Lineage (GTDB taxonomy): Bacteria > Chloroflexota > Dehalococcoidia > UBA2979 > UBA2979 > VXMT01. The sequence continues at coordinate 133,976 of OY839116.1, forward strand.
TGCCGTTCGTGCCGGTCACGCCGACGACCGTGAGGCGCCGCGAGGGGTTGCCCTCGTGCGCCGCGGCCACGGAGGACAGCGCTCGGCGCGCGTCCGGCACGACGGCCAGCGGCGCGCCGAGCCCGGCGAGCGCGTCCTCGCGCCCCTGCTCGACGACGAGCGCGGCGGCGCCCGCCGCGACGGCGGCCGGGGCGAAGTCGTGGCCGTCGAAGCGCTGGCCGGGGATGCAGACGAAGAGGTCGCCGGGCTGGACCTCGCGGGAGTCGAGGCGCACGGCGTTGACGGGAGGCAGATTGGCCTGCCCGACGGCCTCGGGAGGGAGTCCCGTTCGCCAGTCGCCGCGTGCGCTCATCGAGGCTCTCCTCCGCAAGACGGGCGGCCCGTCTGCGCTGGATTGTCCTAGACTACCGCGCCACCGGCTTTCGACCTCCTTCGCCGAAACGAGGTGCCTCGATGATCGTGCTCAGCGACGAGATGCGGCTCGCCATCAAGCGCGCGCTCGACGACGGCTGCCCGGTGATCTCAAGCAGCGTCGACGGCGAGGGCCAGCCGAGCCTCTCCTTCTACGGCAGCACGCAGGTCCACGGCGACGACCAGCTCGCGATCTGGGTGCGCAATCCGGGCGGCGGCTTCCTGCGCCGCATCGCCGCCAACTCCCACGTCGCCTTCCTCTACCGCAACCCGGAGCGGCGCCAGATGTGGCAGTTCCACGGCCGCGCGCGCGTCGCCGACGACCCGGAGCAGCGCGACGCGATCTACGAGGGCTCGCACAAGCTCGAGCGCGACCGCGACCCGGACCGCCTCGGAGTGGCCGTGATCATCGATCTCGACCGCGTGCTCGAACGGGGCGCCGTGGTGATGGAGCGCTGAGGACGCGTCGCCGCTATCGAGGCGCCTCGCGACGGCGAGGCAGCGAGACCTCGACGGCGAGGCCGCCATCGGGCAGCGCGCGCGCCGTCGCCTCGCCGCGGTGGGCGCGCACGATGGCGCGCACGATCGAGAGTCCGAGGCCGTAGCCGCCCCGGCCGCGCGTGCGCGCGCGCTCCAGCCTCGCGAAGCGCTCGAACAGGCGCGGCGCTTCCTCCTCGGGGATGAGTGGGCCGCCGTTGGAGACGCGCAGCCTCGCCGTCTCCTCGTCCTGGCTGCTGGCGATCTCGATCCGGCCTCCCTGCTCGTTGTGCTCGACGGCGTTGTCGACGAGGTTGCCGGCGAGGCGGTCGAGCAGCATCGGGTCGCCCTCGACGGTCGCCTCGCCGAGGTCGAGCGTGGCGCGCAGGCCCAGCTCGGCGATCTCGGCCTCGCGCGCATCGAGGGCGCGGCGGACGGCGTCGGCAAGGTCGCTCTCCTCGCCGCGCTGCAACGGCTCCTCGGCGCGGGCGAGCACGAGCAGGCGGTCGATCAGCCCCTCGGTGCGGTCAATGGCGCGGCGCACGACCTCGACGGTCCGCTCGAGTTGCTCCCGGCCGGCGCCGGGGTCGTCGAGGGTGACGTCGAGCTCGGTGCGGATGATCGTGAGCGGGGTGCGCAGTTCGTGCGAGGCGTTGGCGACGAACTCGCGTTGCGCCTCGAAGGCGGACTGCAGGCGATCGAGCATCGCGTCGAACTGGTCGGCGAGATCCTTGAGCTCGTCGGACGGTCCGGCGAGGGCGATCCGCTCCTCGAGGCTGGCTTCGCCGATGCGGCGCGCGGTGGCGGCGATCTCCTCGACGGGCCGCAGCATCCGCCCGGCGACGAACCAGCCGAGGCCGATCGAGAGCACGGCCATCAGCCCGAGCGCGATGCCCGACTGCCAGACGATCTGCTGGAGCGTGTCGGTCTTGATGTGCGAGATCACGCTGTTGAAGAGCGGGGTGGCGGCGACGCCTCGCCGCACGGCGGCCGGCCGAGCCGGTGTCGGTTGCCGCTCCACGACGAAGAAGAACTCGCCGCGCAGCTCGCCCGGCTCAAGGTCGAAGCGGCGCTCGACGTTCTCGCGCAGGTCGGCGCCGTCCGAGGGGAAGTTGCGGGCGACGAGCGCGAAGTTGAGCGCCAGCAGCACCGAGCCCGCGAGCAGGAACAGCCCGCCGTACCAGAGCGTCAGGCGCAACCGGATCGACGGTCGCGCGAGTGCGGACAGCCAGCCGGGCGGACGCATCAGGGGATGCGGTAGCCGACGCCGCGCAGCGTCTCGATCAGCGGCGGCTCGCCGAGGCTCTTGCGCAGCTTCATGATCGTCACCCGCACCACGTTGGTGAAGGGGTCGGTGTGCTCGTCCCAGGCGCGGTCGAGCAGCTCCTCGGGGCTGACGACCGCGCCTTCCGCCTTGAGCAGCACCTGCAGCACGGCGAACTCCTTGCGCGTCAGGCTGAGCGCACGCCCCTCGCGGCTCGCGCCGCGCCGCGCGGCATCGAGGACCACGCCGCCGCGCTCCAGCACGGGCTGCGCCGCCGGGCGCGAGCGCCGCCCGAGCGCGCGGATGCGCGCGCGCAGCTCGCCGAAGTCGAACGGCTTCGCGAGGTAGTCGTCCGCGCCGAGGTCCAGACCCTCGATACGGTCGTGCACGGCGGCGGCGGCGGTCAGCATGAGGATGCGGCAATCGCCCTCGCCCGCCACCAGCTCGCGGCAGACCTCGTCGCCGTGCACGTGCGGCAAGTCGCGATCGAGCACGACGACGTCGTAGGGATGCACCGTCGCCTTCTCGATGGCGGATGCGCCGTCGAAGGCGACATCGACGGCGAGCCCGTCGCGGCGCAGGCCCCTCGCGATCGCGTTCGCGAGGTCGCGCTCGTCCTCCACCAGCAGCACGCGCATCGGGGCTCCTCCTTCTGCCCGCCGGGAGGGCAGGGTATGTCGCCGACCCTAACGCGAACGTAACGTACGCGGCCCGCTACGTTACGGAGGCGTTACCTGCGATTGTGCATCGTTGCGCCGCCCACTCGAAGCCCTGACCGGATGAGAGCCGACCAATGAGCGATCTCGATATCGACCTGCTGATCCGCGGGCGCCGCTCGCGCAGGCGCTGGCTGTTCCTGGCGGCCGTCCTGGCCGTCGCCGCCGCCGGGGTGGCCGCGTACCTGCTCGTGCAGCCGGGCGAGTCCGACGTCGTCGTCGAACCGCAGCGCGCGGAGGCCGTGACCGGGCAACTCAGCACGACCGTCGACCTGTCCGGCTCCGCCGAGGCCGAGCGCAGCGCCACGCTCAGCTTCGACGCCGGCGGCGTGGTCGCCTCGGTCGAGGTCGAGAGCGGCGACGCGGTGCGGACCGGCGACGCGCTCGCCACGCTCGACGGCGCGGACGCGCAGCGCCGCGTCGAGACGGCGGAGGTGCAACTGCGGCTGGCGCAGTTGCGCCTCGACGCCCTGCTGGCCGACCCGGAGGCGTCGGCGATCGCGTCCGCGAAGCAGTCGATCGAGTCGTCGGAAGCACAGGTGGTGAACGCCGAGCAGGCGCTGGCGCGGCTCTCCGAGCCGCCGGACGCAAGCGCGCTGGCAAGCGCCGAGCAGGCCGTCGCGAACGCCCTCGGGCAGCTCTCCAGCGCGGAGGAGGCGCTGGCGCGGCTCCTCGGACCGGCCGCCGCGAGCGAACTCGCGAGCGCCGAGCAGGCGCTGGCGAACGCCCTCGGGCAGCTCTCCAGCGCGGAGGAGGCGCTCGCGCGGCTCTCGGAGCCGCCGGAGGCGAGCGCGCTGGCGAGCGCCGAACAGTCCGTCGCGAACGCCCTCGGCCAGTGGTCGAGCGCCTGGGAAGCGCTGAGCGCGCTGCTCGCCGGTCCCGGCGACGCGGAGATCGCCTCCTCGCGATCGGCGGTGGCGCAGGCGCGCGCGCAACTGACCAGCGCGGCGAGCCGCGCGGACGAACTCCGGGACGCCCTCGACGACGCCTTCGAGGGCCATTGCGACAGCTACAGCGGCGTCACGACCGTCTGCGACGCCACCCTCCCGCTGTCCGACGACCAGATCGCGGAGCTGCGTGAGTCGCTCGAGGACCGGGACGTCTTCTACACGCGGTCCGCGAACGGGTTGATCGACGCCAACATCGCGTTCGTCAGCGCCGACGCGGCCGAACAGGGCGCGGTCAGCGCGCTCGCCACGGCGCAGGAGCGGCTGGCCGACCTGCTCGCCCCGGTCTCCGAGGACGACCGTTACCAGGCAGAGCAGGCGGTGGAGGCGGCCCGCGCGAACCATGCCGCCGCCGCCGCCCGCCTCGATGACCTGCAAGCGGAGCCCAGCGACGAGGACCGCTACCAGGCGGAGCAGGCGCTGGAGGCGGCCCGCGCGAACCACGCCGCCGCCATCGCCCGCCTCGCGGACCTGCAAGCAGAGCCCAGCGACGAGGACCGCTACCAGGCGGAGCAGGCGGTGGAGGCGGCCCGCGCGAACCACGCCGCGGCCGTCGCTCGCCTCGATGAGCTGCGCGCGCCCGCCAGCGAGGGCGAGCTGGAGCAGGCGCGATCCTCGCTGGAGAGCGCGCGCGCCAGCCTGGCCAGCGCGCAGGCCCGCTACGCCGAGCTGACCGCAGGTGCGACCGCGAACGCGATCGCCCAGCAGGAGCAGAGCGTGCGGCTCTCCGAGATCTCGCTCGAGGAGGCGCGCGCCAACCTCGAGAGCCTGACGGTCTTCGCCCCCTTCGACGGCGTCGTCGAGGCCGTGAACGTGCAGCCCGGCGATCGCGTGGCGGCAAACTTCGCCGCCTTCTCCCTGAGCACGCCCACCCGGATGCGGATCGAGCTCGCGGTCACGGAGGCGGATCTGCTCAGCCTCGAGGTCGGGCAGGTCGGGCTCGCCTCGTTCGACGCGATCGAGGGAGCCGGGTACCCGGTGCGTATCGCCTCGATCAACCGCGTGCCGAACGCCGCGCAGGGCGTGGTGACCTACGACGTGGAGGCGCGCATCCTCAGCGGACCCGAGATTGCCGAGGTCGCGGCCGAGATCGCCGTCCTCGGCGGCCAGGCCGGAGGCGTCGGCGCGCTCCTCGGGGCGATCGGCGAGGCAGCGGGCGGATTCGGCGGCGTGGGCGCGGGCTCCGGAGACGACGCCGCAGGCGGCGGCGGGGCTGGTGGCGCCCGTGGCGCTGCGGGAAGCGGTGGCGCTGCGGGAAGCGGTGGCGCTGCGGGAAGCGGTGGCGCTGGCGGCGACGCGGGAGGCGGCGGCATCGGTCGCGGCGCCCTCGCCGGGCTCGAACTGCCCGAGGGCGTGACCATCCGCGACGTGCTGGTGGCGCTCGCCAACGACGAGCCGCTGCCGGAAGGCGTGGAGTTGCCCGAGGGCTTCGAGATCCCGCCGCAACTCCTCCAGCGCCTCGCCGCCGGGATCCTCGGCCAGGCCGGGCAGCAAGGCGCGGCCGGGCAGCAAGGCGCGGCCGGGCAGCGGGAGGCCGGCGTGGCGCGCCAGCTCCCCGCGCCCGGCATGAGCGCCAGCGTCACCATCCTCACCGAGCTGCGGGAACCCTCCGTGCTCGTCCCCGTCGCCGCCGTGCGCCAGCTCGATGGCGCGTGGTTCGTCGCCATCCCGGCGGCCGTCGAGGGCGACGCGACCGCCCGAGCTTCGAGCGAGTCACCGTCGAGATCGGCGAGTCGGACGGCGTGAACGTCGAGATCACGAGCGGCCTCGAGGCGGGCGCTGTGCTGCTGATCGGCGCGGACAGCGCGGGCGTCGCCTTCAGCGCGACGCAGCGGGCGCCGCAGCAGCAGTTCCCCGCGTTCGGCCCCGGCGGCGGCTTCGGGGGCGGCGGGTTCGGTGGCGGCGGGGGCCGCCAATGATCCGCCTCCGCGACGTGACCCGCGTGTACGCCGCCGGCGAGACCGCCGTGCACGCCCTCGCGGGCGTCAGCCTCGAGATCGGGCGCGGCGAGTTCGTCGCGATCATGGGGCAGTCCGGCTCCGGCAAGAGCACGCTGATGAACATCGTCGGCCTGCTCGACCGCCCCACCGGCGGCGAGTACCTGTTCAGCGAACGCGATGTCGCGCAGCTCTCCGAGGACGCCCGCGCGCGCCTGCGCGGCAGCGCCTTCGGCTTCGTCTTCCAGTCCTACAACCTGCTGCCGCGCATGACCGCCCTCGAGCAGGTGGAGCTGCCGCTGATCTACCAGGGCGCCCCGAACCGGCGGCGACGCGCCGCCGAGGCGCTGGTGCGCGTCGGCCTCCGGGAGCGCATCACGCACCTGCCGACCGAGCTGTCCGGCGGCGAGCAGCAGCGCGTCGCGATCGCGCGCTCGCTGGTCGTGAACCCGCTCGTGCTGCTCGCCGACGAGCCGACGGGCGCCCTCGACACGGCGACCGGGCACGAGCTGATGACGCTGCTCAGCGAGCTGGTCGATCAGCAGGGGCTGACGGTCGTGCTCGTGACGCACGAGGCGGAGGTCGCCGACTACGCCAACCGCACCGTGCGCATGCGTGACGGGCGGATCATCGAGGACAGCTGCGCCCCGGTGGCGGCTGCGACAGCGGACGGGCCCGCGCCGTGAGCCCGCTCGACGCCTTCCGCATCGCCCTGCGCGCGATCTTCGCGAACCGGCTGCGCAGCGCCCTCACCTCGCTCGGCCTCGTCATCGGCGTCAGCTCGGTGATCGTGCTGATCGCCGTCGGACAGGGCACCCAGCGCGGCGTCACCGACCAGATCCGAGGGCTCGGCACCGACCTGATCTTCATCGAGTCGAGCGCGGCCGCGACCACGTCGCAGACCGGCGGTCTCGCCGGCCTCACCCAGTCCACGCTGGTGCAGGGCGACGCGACCGCGATTGCCGCGAACGCGATCCCCGGCGTCCTCGCCGTCAGCGCGCGCGTGGCCGTCGATGCCCAGGCGGTCGCCGGCGCGAACAACGTCGGCGCGGGGATCGTCGGCACCTCGAGCACGTACGCCGAGGTGCGCGATCTGGGGATCCGCTCGGGAACCTTCATCACGCCGCTGCACGACGAGGACGGCTCGCTCGTGGCGGTGCTGGGCGCGCGGGTCGCCGACACGCTCTACCCCGGCGTCGATCCCGTCGGTCAGGAGGTGCGCCTCTCCTTCGCCGGCGGACGCCTGACGCTCGCCTTCGTCGTGGTCGGCGTGATCGAGGAGCAGGGAGGCGCGAGCGAGGCGAACGACCAGGTCTTCGTTCCGCTGAGCGGCGTCGCCAGCCGCCTGCGCTTCCTCTACACGCCCACCGGCGACCTGCGCGTCACGCAGATCGACATCCAGACCGCCAGCGGCGCCGACGAGCAACGCGTCAAGGACGAGGTCAGCGAGCTGCTGCTGTTCCTGCACGAGACGCCCGAGCCGGACTTCGTGATCCAGAGCCAGGACGACCTGATCAGCGCCGCGACCGAGGTCAGCAACACGCTCTCGATCCTGCTCGGCAGCATCGCCGGCATCTCGCTGCTCGTCGGCGGCATCGGGGTGATGAACATCATGCTCGTGTCCGTCACCGAACGGACCCGCGAGATCGGCATCCGCCGCGCGGTGGGCGCGACGGCGGGCGACATCGTGAAGCAGTTCGTCACCGAGGCGCTCACGCTCAGCCTCTTCGGGGGCATCGTCGGCATCGCGATCGGGATCGGCGCCTCGCTGGCCGTGGACGGGCGCGAACTGGGCGGTCAGGAGATGACGACGCTGATCCAGCCCTGGAGCATCGCCGCCGCGTTCCTCGTGGCGGCCGGCGTGGGCTTCGCGAGCGGCAGCTACCCGGCCTACCGCGCCACGACCGTCGACCCGATCGCCGCGCTCCGCAACGAGTAGCCGCGAGGTTCCTCGCAAGCCGGACGCGAACTTCGCGGAAAGTCAACACAGGGCTTACGGAGACCTTACGCCCGCTTCGCTAGGGTGCGCCCGTGCTCCCCACCCGGAGCAGCAAGGGAGGATTCGAATGAGGCGCACGAAGATCATGCTCGCCGCGCTCGCCGGAGGAGCCGCCGCGCTGCTGCTCGCGGGCAGCGTCATGGCGCACCCGCGCGGGATTGTCGACCGCGTCGACGTGCTCGCGGAGGCGCTCGGCATCACCGCCGCGGAGGTCGAGACGGCGCGCGAGGACGGCACGCTCAAGGATCTGCTCGGCGACGTCTCGCGCGACGACCTCAAGGAGGCCTACGAGAGCGTCGCCGGCGAGGCGATCGACGCCGCGTCCGAGTCCGGCGAGATCACCTCGGCGCAGGCCGAGCGCCTCGAGGAGATCGTCTCCGCGGACCGCGGCGAGCTGGACGACGGCGACCGCGAGGCGCTGAAGGGCGCGCGCGGCGCCATCAAGGTGGATGTGATCGCCGTCTACGCCTCGCTGCTCGGCATCACCAGCGAGGAGGTCGAGGCGGCGAAGGAGGACGGCGCGCTGCGCGACCTGCTGGCCGGGGTGAATCGCGTCGCCCTCGCGGCCGCGCTAATCGACGCGCGGGACGCGGCGATCAACCAGGCGGTCGCGGACGGCGCGATCAGCGAGGAGCAGGCGGAGCTGCTGCGCGACGCGGGCGCCTGGTCCGGCCGCGGCAAGCAGGGCCGCTGGCACGGCAAGCGCGGCGGACATGGCTGCGAAGGCGGCGACAAGGGCGACAAGCAGGATCGCGGCAGGCGCGACTCCGGCAAGAAGGATGCGACGGACATCGCCGCGGGCGGGTCCGCGTAGGCAGTCTTCCCCTCGGGCTGCCGAGTGCGGAGGGGCGCCTGCGGGCGCCCCTCTTCCGTCTCTCCCGATGCGCCCTCGGGCGCGACGTTGAGGCCGGTTACGACTCGTTCCAGAGCCGCAGCCCGAGCGTCACGAAGAGCAGCGGGAGCAGCACGTCGATCGCGACCCAGACCTGGCTGTCCGGCGTCTGGTCGCCCGCGGCCCAGTCGATCTGCACCGCGTTCCAGACGAGGAGCAGCGCCAGCGCCGCCGAGAGATAGAAGCCCAGGTTCGCCGTCAGGTACTCGCGCAGGTCCGAGCCGGCGTCGGCGGCGCGCTTCGCCTCGAACGTCACCCAGAGGGCGATTGCCAGGCCCGCGGCCATGAGCCAGTCGAGGATGATCCAGACGATCGGCGTGCCGTCGTTCTCGGCCCACTCGTAGATCAGTGGATCGAGGATGAAGTGGATCGCCACCGCCGCCCCGACGATTGCGAGGTACAACCCCGCCAGACGCCTCACCATCCCGAACCTCCTCTCGTGCGGCTTCCCGCCGCTGATACCTAGTCGCCAGTCTACAGACTTTCGCCCCGATGCATTCACGCGCCATCGGCGGATCGCCAACACGGCGGCGCTGTGCTAGCGTGCGCGCAGGCGCAGAGATCGGGGAAGCCGGTGCAAGTCCGGCGCTGTCCCGCAACTGTGAGCCGCGCAGCGGCCCTCGAGGCCCGGCGCGGTGAGCCAGAGGACCGACCCGCGCCATGTCGAGACCCTGCGAGGACAGGCGACGGCATGCTGCACGAAGCGTCCGCCGACGGGCGACCCCCGCTGTAGCATCGTCAAACTGCCTGCCCCCTCGCACCGGAGGGGGCTCTTTACGCCGCCCGGCGTGCGCGCCCCCTCGAGTGCCGGGAGGCGTGCGCTCATGCCGGAACGATTGGTTCGCAGTACCCCCTGCCGCCCGTGGCGGCGCCGGTTGCTCCCGGCGTTGCTCGCGACGCTTGCGTTGCTCGCGCTGGCCCTCGCGGCCTGCGAGGGCGACGACGAGCCCGATACGCCCGCCGCGCCCGCAACGCCGGCGGCCACCGCCGCGCCCGCGACGCCCGTCGCGACGCCCACCCCGACTCCGGCGCCCGCAACACCGACGGCGACAGCGACACCCACGCCCGCGGCAACCGCGACGCCCACTCCCACCTCGACGCCGACGCCCTCCCCGACGCCGACTGCGACGCCGACCCCCGCCGCTTACCCCCGGACCGTCGAGGACTCCGCCGGGACCGCCGTCACACTGGAGGCGGCGCCGGAGCGGATCATCTCCTACTCGCCGGGCGCGACGGAGATCCTCTTCGCCCTCGGAGCCGGCGACCGCGTGGTTGCCGCCGATGACTTCTCGGACTTCCCGGCGGCGGCGGCGGAGCTTCCCAAGGTCGCCTACTCCAGCCCCGATCCAGAGCGCGCGCTCTCGCTGGAGCCGGACCTGCTGCTGATGGCCAGCCGGCAGCGCGAGCAGATCGAGCAGTTCCGCAGCCTTGGCATGACCGTGCTGTTCCTCGACTCGGCGCAGGACATCGAAGGCGTGTTCGGGACGATCGAGCTGCTCGGCGAGGTCACCGGCAACGAGCAGCAGGCCGCCGACCTCGCCGCCCCGATCCGCGCGCGCATCGAGGCCGTGAGCGCGACCCTCGAGGACGTCGAGGAGGGGCCGCTCGTCTTCTTCGAGTTGACGGCGGACCTCTACACGGCAGGCGACGGCACCTTCGTCGGCGAGCTGCTGACGCTCGCGAAGGCGCGCAACATCGCCGCGGGGGCGGCCTCGCCGTACCCGCAGCTGACGGCGGAGGCGATCATCGACGCCGCCCCGGACGTGATCCTGCTCGCGGACGCGGAGTGGGGCGAGAGCTACGAGACGGTCTGCGCGCGGCCCGGCTGGGACGCGATCCCCGCCTGCGTCGACGAGCGCGTGCACGGGGTGGACGGCGACCTGACAAGCCGCCCCGGTCCGCGCATCGTCGACGGCCTCGAGCAGGTCGCGCGGCTGCTCTACCCGGATCGCTTCGAGTGAGGCGCGAACCAGCCGGCGCGCGCGCCGTCGAGGGCGCCCTCGACCCGATCGCGGGAGCGACTCCCGTGGCGCGAACGGTCGAGGCGCTGCGCGGCCTCGGTCCCGCCTCGGCGGCGCTGGCGCTGCTGGCGGCGGTCGCGCTGCTGGCGCTGACGCAGGGCGCCGCGGCAATCCCCCCGCAAACCGTGCTGCGCGTGCTGCTCGACGCCCTCCCGCTGGTCGAGGTGGACGCGAACGCGCCTGCGACCTGGGAGCGGATCGTCGTTGACATCCGCCTGCCACGCGTGATCGCCGCCGGGGTGGTCGGTTCGGCGCTGGCCTACTCGGGCGCCTCGTACCAGGGGGTGTTCCGCAACCCGCTCGCCGGGCCGTTCCTGCTCGGAGTCGCCTCGGGGGCGGCGCTGGGCGCGGCGATCGCGATCATCTCGCCGCTGCGCGTCGACGCCTACGGCTTCGGCTGGGTACCGGTCTTCGCCTTCGCCGGGGCGCTGCTCACGGTCGTGCTCGTCTACCTGCTCGCGACGGGCAGCGGGAGGCTCGACAACGTCACGCTGATCCTCGCGGGTGTCGCGCTGTCCGCCGTCTTCGGCGCGGCGACGGCGTTCATCCTGCTGACGGGCGGCGAGGAGGCGCGGCCGATCTTCTCGTTCCTCTTCGGAGGCTTCAACACGGCGAGCTGGCAGCGCGTCGCCTGGGCGGCGCCCTACCTCGCCGTCGGCGCGGTCTTCGTCGCCGTGTACGCGCGCACCCTGAACGTGCTGCAGCTCGACGAGGAGCAGGCCGCGCAGCTGGGCGTGGACGTGACGCGCACGAAGCTGATCGTGCTCGCGGCCGCCTCGCTGATGGCGGCGACGGCGGTCGCGATCGCCGGCGTGATCGGCTTCGTCGGGCTGCTCGTGCCGCACGCCGTGCGGCTCGTCTTCGGGACCGACCACCGGCGGCTGCTCCCGCTGTGCGCGCTGTTCGGCGCCTCGTTCCTGATCGCGGTCGATACCTTCGCCCGCACCGTGCTCGCGCCGCAGGAGCTGCCCGTCGGCGTGATGACCGCGCTGATCGGCGGCCCCTTCTTCCTCTGGCTGCTGCGCACCCGCCGCGTCGAGGTGAGCTGATGGCCGCCACCGCTCCCGCCGCGGCGTCCGCCCGCGCCGCCCCGGCGGCCTCCCCGCTGCTCAAGGCCCGCGGCGTCGAGGTCGAGATCGGCGGCAGCACGATCCTCGACGGCGTCGCTCTCGAGGTGCGCGCGGGGGAGATCGTCGGCCTGGTCGGGCCGAACGGGGCGGGCAAGAGCACGCTGCTGCGCGCCGTCACGGGCCTCGTCCCGCTGCGCGACGGCCGCATCCGCGTCGGCGGCGACGCCCTCGACGACCTTTCGCGCGGCGAGCTGGCGCGCCGCGTCGCCGTCGTGCAGCAGCTGCCCGAGGCGCCCGCGACGCTGCGCGTGCGGCAGCTCGCGCTGCTCGGCCGCCACCCGCACCTGCGGCTGCTCGCGCGCGAGTCCTCGCGCGACCTCGCGATCGCCGAGGACGCGCTGCGCCGGGCGGGCTGTCTCGAGCTCGCGGGGCGCGAGCTGGGCACGCTCTCCGGCGGTGAGCGCCGCCGCGCCTTCATTGCCCGCGCGCTCGCGCAGCAGGCCTCGCTGCTGCTGCTCGACGAGCCGACCGCGAACCTCGACGCCGGGGCGCAGCACGAGGTGCTGGAGCTGGTCGCGGACCTCGCGAGGAACGGGACCGGCGTGCTGCTCGTCGTGCACGACCTGACGCTGGCGATCGCCTACTGCGACCGGCTCGTGCTGCTCGACCGGGGGTGCGTCGCCGCCAGCGGCGCGCCCGGAGACGTGATCACGCCGGAGCTGGTCGGCCACCTCTACGGGGCTGCGGTGACCGTGGTGCCACACCCCGTGACGGGCGCGCCGCTCGTGCTCCCCTCGAGGCTTGGAGGCTGAGATGTCGGACATTGAGCAGCCGCGAGGGCGCCACGAGGGTCTGGCGCGCAAGCGCAAGCCGCTGGTGCTGCTCTACACGGGCCACGGCAAGGGCAAGACCAGCTCCGCCCTCGGCGTGACGCTGCGCGCCTGGGGCCGCGGCTGGAAGATCTGCTGGCTGCAGTTCATCAAGTCGAAGACCGCCAACTACGGCGAGACGCGGGCCGCGCGACGCATGGGCATCGAGATGATCCCGCTCGGCGACGGCTTCACCTGGCTGTCGAAGGACATCGGGCAGGACATCGCGCTCGCCCGCGAGTGCTGGGCGCTCGCGCGCGAGAAGCTCGAATCCGCCGAGCACGACCTCGTCGTCCTCGACGAGATCACGTACCCGATCAGCTACGGCTGGCTCGACGTGCGGGACGTGATCGCGGCGCTGCGCGAGCGACCCGCCGACGTGCACGTGATCCTCACCGGCCGCGACGCCGCTCCGGAGCTGGTCGAGTTCGCCGACCTCGTCACGGAGATGACCGAGGTGAAGCACCCCTTCCAGCAGGGAATCAAGGCCCAGCCCGGCCTCGACTTCTGACTCGGAGCGCGGCGATGAACCGTGCCGTCACGCTCGCACTGGCCATCGCGATCGACCGCGCGGCGGGCGATCCGCCGACGCGCCTGCACCCCGTCGGCGCGCTGGGCACGATCGCGCGCGGCCTCGAGGCGCTCGCGCCGCAGGGCGCGGACGCGCGACGCGCCTACGGGCTGGGCGCGGCGCTGGCGCTGCCGCTGGCGGGCGCGCTCGGTGCTTCGCTTCTGCCCCGCCTGCTCGGCGTGCGGCCAGGAGCCGCGCGCACCGTGGCGGACGCGGGGCTGCTCTCGCTGGCCTTCGCGCTGCGCACGCTTCTCGAGCGCGTGCGCGAGGTCGAGGACGCGCTTCGACACGACGACCTCGATGAGGCGCGCGCGCTGCTCGCGAGGCACCTCGTGAGCCGCGACGTGAGCGGCCTTGGTGCGGGCGGGATCGCCGCCGCGACGATCGAGTCGCTGGCCGAGAACCTCAGCGACAGCGTCATCGCCTCGTGGCTCTGGTACGCCCTCGGCGGGCTGCCCGCCGCCTGGGCCTACCGGGCGGCGAACACGCTCGACGCGCTGTGGGGCTACCGCGACGAGCGCTATCGCGACCTTGGCGAGGCGGCGGCGCGTGCGGACGACGTGCTCAACCTCATTCCCGCACGGCTGACCGCGCTCGCGATCTGCGCCGCGGCCGCGCGCCAGGGAGCGGGCCCGCGCGCGCTGCGGCAGTGGCGCCTCGACGCCGACCGTACGGAGAGCCCGAACGCCGGCCACCCGATGGCGGCGATGGCCGGCGCGCTCGGAGTGCGGCTCGGCAAGCGCGGCGTCTACACGCTCGGCGAGGGCCTGCGCGAGCCATCGTGCGAGGATGTCGGTCGCGCGCGGCGCCTCGCCTCGGACGCCGCGTTGCTGGCGGCGGGAGCGCTGATCGTCGCGCTCGCGGCGACGGGAGCAGGCCAGTGAGCCGGATCGTCCACGGCGGACTGAGCGATGCGGACCTCGCGGCTGCCGGGGCGGACCCCGAGGGCGTGGTCGACCTCTCGGCGAACCTCCACCCCGAGGGGCCGCACCCGCTCGTCATCGAGGCGGTGCGCGAGGCCGCCCTCGACCGCTACCCGGAGCCCGATGCCGCCTCCCTCCGCGACGCCATCGCAGATTCGATCGACCTCGAACCGGAGCAGGTGCTGGTCACGGCGGGCGCGACGGGCGCGATCCATCTCGCCGCCCGCGCGCTGCTGCGGCCGGGCGACGCCTGCACGGTCTTCACGCCCGCGTTCAGCGAGTACGAGGCGGCAGCGCGAGCCGCCGGAGCGCGCGTCGTGCGCCACGCCGCCGCCCCGCCCGAGTTCGTCCCGCCCTCGGATCCTCCGCCCGCCCCGCTCACGCTGCTCGGGAATCCCGGCAACCCTCACGGCGTCTACCTCGAGGCCGGCGCGGTGCGGCGGCTGGCGCGCGAGACCGGCGGCGTCCTGCTGCTCGACGCGGTCTACGAGCCGTTCGTCGAGGGCGGCTGGGACGCCAACGACCTCGTTCGGCAGGGCTACCCCGTGCTCGTCGTGCACTCCTTCACCAAGCTGCACTCCATCCCCGGTCTTCGCGTTGGTTATGTCACTGGGCAGGCTGCGCTGATCGCCCGCCTCGTCGCGCTCCAGCACCCGTGGGTGGTCGGCGCTCCCGCCCTCGCCGCGGCCCGCGCCGCCCTGCCGCTCGACGCCTCGCGGCGCGCGATCGCCCGCGAGGTCGCCGGGACGCGCGAGGCGCTGCGGAGCTTCTTCGCGGCGCGCGGCATCGCGACGGCGCCCGCGCGGGCGAACTTCGTGCTGGCGTGCGTCGGCGACGCCGCCGCGCTGCGCGCCCTGCTGCTGCGGCGCGGCTTCGCCGTGCGCGAGTGCGCCTCGTTCGGGCTGCCCGAGTGGGTGCGCATCGCCACGCCGTCCGCGCGCGACCTGCCGCGCCTCCTCGCCGCGCTCGGGGAACGGACGTGACACCCGAGGCGCGGCTCGCGCCGGTGCTGCTGGTGGCAGGGACGGCCTCCTCGGTCGGGAAGTCGGTGCTGGTGACGGCGCTCTGCCGGATCTTCCACCAGGACGGCGTGCAGGTCGCCCCGTTCAAGGCGCAGAACATGTCGAACAACGCCGCCGTCACCCCTGACGGCCTCGAGATCGGGCGCGCCCAGGCGGAGCAGGCACGCGCCGCCGGTCTCGAACCCAGCGTCGAGATGAACCCCGTGCTGCTCAAGCCGCAGGGCGACCGCACCTCGCAGCTCGTGCTGCGAGGGCGTCCCGCCGGCCGCCTGCACAGCGCCGACTTTCCCTCCCGCAAGCGCGATCTGTGGCCCGACGCGGCACGCGCCCTCGACGCGCTGCGAGAGCGCTTCGAGCTGGTGATCGCCGAGGGCGCGGGCAGCCCCGCCGAGCCGAATCTGCGCGCGGGCGACCTCGCCAACATGCGCGTCGCCCGCCACGCACAGGGCCCGGCGCTGATCGTCGGCGACATCGATCGCGGCGGCGTGTTCGCGCACTTGCTCGGCACGATCGAACTGCTGCCGCCGGAGGACCGCGCGCTGGTGCGCGGCTTCGTCATCAACCGCTTCCGCGGCGACCCGTCGCTGCTCGGCCCGGCGATCGAGGAGATCGAGGAGCGCACGGGCGTCCCCGTCCTCGGCGTGATCCCCTGGATCGACGACATCGGCGTGGCCGAGGAGGACGCGGTCGCCCTCGAACGTGCCGGCGGGACGCCGCCCGTCGCCGGGAGCGCCGAGGTCGACATCGCCGTCGTGCAGCTGCCGCGGATCGCGAACTTCGACGACTTCGATCCGCTTTCGCGCGAGCCCGGCGTGCGCGTGCGCTACGTGCGAAGCGCCGAGGAGTTCGGTAACCCCGACCTCGCCGTCCTGCCCGGCACGAAGGCGACGGCCGCCGACCTCGGCTGGCTGCGCGAGCGCGGCCTCGACCGCGCGATCGAGACGCACGCGGCGAGCGGGGGCGCGGTCCTCGGGATCTGCGGCGGCCTGCAGCTGCTCGGCGAGCGGCTGATCGACGAGGACGGCGTCGAGGCCGCCCCCGGCACGGAGCTAGCGGGACTGGGCCTGCTGCCGATCGAGACGCGCTTCTCCGCCGAGAAGACAACGCGCCGCGCCTCGGGCGAGGTCGCCGCCTCGGATGGGCCGTGGGCAGGGGCGACGGGTGTCCCGGTCGAGGGCTACGAGATCCACATGGGGGAGAGCGCCGCGACGCGCGAGGACGCCGTGCGTCCGCTGCTGCGCCTCGGCGGCGAGCCGGACGGCGCGATCTCCGCCGACGGCCGCATCGCCGGCACCTACCTCCACGGCCTGCTGCACAACGACGAGCTGCGCGCCACGCTGCTGCGCGCCCTCGGGCGGCGCGGCGGCGGCAGCGAAGCGTCCGAGGAGCAGCGGCGCGAAGCGGCGTTCGACCGCCTCGCCGCGACCGTGCGCGAGCACCTCGACATGCGGCGGGTGCGCGCGCTGGTTGGCCTCTGACGCCCCGCTGTCCGAGGATGGGCGGACCGGGAGCGCAAGGCCGCGCACACCGGTGCGCGGGAGGACCGGACGATCAGCAGCACGATCAAGCCCGGAGACAGCGCCGGGCGGCGCTTCTACCTCGACCTGCACTCGCACTCGACCGACGCCTCGGACGACGCCGGCGGGACCGTCGAGGGCTATCTCAAGTGGATCGTCGCGCGCCGCAAGCGCGGCTACCTCGTCGACGGCTTCGTGCTCACCGAGCACCGCCAGTTCGACCCCGCCGTCTCCTACGACGCGCTCGCCGAGCAGTACGAGACGGTCGTGCTGCGCGGCGCCGAGCTGGAGACCGAGGTCGGCCACGTGCTGGTCTACGGCATCAGCGAGGAGTTCTCGCGGCGCTTCGACCTGTCCTCGGTGCACCTTCCCTCCGCGGAGATCTTCCGCGTCGCCCGCGAGACGGGCGGCTTCGCCGTCGGCGCGCACGCGGGCCGGGCGAGCATCGGCCTCGCCGAGCACGTGGCGGCCGGCTACCGCCTCGAGGGCGTCGTCGAGGCGGTGGAGACGCTCAACGGGGGCAGCTCGGACGCGGAGAACGCGCTCGCCCTGGAGCTGGCGGAGGAGCACGGCCTCGGCTGCGTGGGCGGCAGCGACGCGCACTACGTGAGCGCGATCGGCCGCTGCCTCACCGCCTTCGTCCGCCCCATCGCCAGCATCGAGGCGCTCGTGGCGGAGCTCGCCTCGGGCGACTACTACCCGGTCACGATCGAGGAGACGCGGGAGGGTGGTGGGTAGGGGGCCCACGCGCCTCGTCTCCGCTCGCTTCCCTCAGTCGAACACCAGCAGGCTGCGCGCGCCGTCGCCCTCGTCCATGGCGCGGAAGGCGTCGTTGATGCCGTCGAGCGGGATGCGGCGGCTGATCATCTCGTCGAGGCGGAGGCGGCCCTGTTCGTACAGCTCGAGGTGGTTGGGGATGTCGACGCGGAAGGCGTTCGAACCCATCCGCGAGGTCTGCAGGCGGCACTCGGGCCGCAGCGCCTCCCACGGGAACTCCATCTTCGCGCCGGCCGGAAGCACTCCCACGATCGTCGCCGTGCCGCGGATCGCGAGGCTCTGCACGGCTTGCGTGACCAGCATCGGCAGCCCGACGGCCTCGAAGGCGTGGTCCACGCCCCGGCCGCCCGTCAGCTCGCGGATCGCGGCGACAGGGTCGGTCTCGCTGGCGTTGATCGTGTCGGTCGCGCCCAGCTCGCGCGCGAGCTCGAGCTTCGCGTCGAACTTGTCGACGGCGATGATGCGCCGCGCCCCGGCGACGCGCGCGCCCTGGAGGATCGAGAGTCCGACGCCGCCACAGCCGTAGATCGCCGCCGTCTCGCCCGGCTTGAGGCCCGACGTGCGGATCGCCGCGCCGAAGCCCGTGGTGACGGCGCAGCCGACGATCGCCGCCGTCTGGAGCGGGTAGCGCTTGTCGATCTTCACGACCGAGTTCTCGTGCAGCAGCATCGCCTCGGAGTGGCTGGCGATCTCGGAGCCCTGGCGCACCGGCACGCCGTCAATCGAGAGCCGCGGCGCGTCCCCGGCGCCGCGCATGACCGTGCCCTCCTTGCCGGTGCAGAGGTTCGGGTGACCGCGCAGGCATTGCTCGCAGCCGCCGCAGAACCCGGAGAGGCAGGCGACAATGTGGTCGCCCGGCTCCACGTAGGTGACATCCGGCCCGACCACCTCGACGACCCCGGAACCCTCGTGCCCGAGGACGACCTTGTCGAAGCCTTGCCAGCGCGCCCCGACGAGGCCGTCGAGGGAGTGCTTGTCGCTGTGGCAGACGCCCGAGGCGGCGGTGCGGACGAGCACCTCCTTGCCGATCGGATCGGCGATCTCGACATCCTCAATGGTCATCGGCTCGTGCGGTCTGCGGAAGATCGCCGCGCGCATCTGCATCCTCGCCACCCCTTCCCAACGTGCCCGCGCTCAGCATATCGCGCGTGCCAGCGCTTGCCTCGCCCGTCGGCGAGGACTACCTACGGGCCACGATCGAGGGGCCCTCGAGCCGTGGAGCCGACGAGCACGAACTCCATCAAGAGCACGGCAACGGACCGCAAGCTTGCATATCGCCTCTTCTTAGTAAAGGATAGTTCGCAACCTTTACCAAGGCGGTCATCCGTGAAAGGATGCTGTGGGCGGGCGGTACATCCGTAGTACGTGGCGACATGACCCAACGCTGTACGCACCGCCATCCCACCGTCGCGCGTGCAGCTACGACGCGTTCGTACCCGACCGGATAGCCGACATGACACCGAACCTCCCCGGCGATGTCGCCGGGATCCTCGCCGAGTCGGAAAAGGCAGTCGCCGATCTCAATGCAGCGGCCGGACCCGAACTCGCTCCACTCGCACGGCTCCTGCTGCGCACGGAGTCGATCGCTTCGTCGAAGGTCGAGGGAATCCATGCCGACGCACGGACGCTGGCGCGCGCCGAGATCAATCACGAGGCGGGGCGCCGCATCGGATCCCAGGCTGCGGAGATCCTCGCGAACGTCGACGCGATGGAGTGGGCGGTCGAGCAGGCTGCGGCAGCGGACCAGCTCACCACCGGCGATCTGCTTGCCATCCACCGCGTGCTTCTTGCCACCGACTCCGGGGTCCGGATGCCGGGGCGACTCCGCGACACACAGAACTGGATCGGCGGGAACGACTACAACCCCTGCGGCGCGGACTTCGTGCCGCCGCCGCCCGAGGAAGTAGCAGCGCTCATCGGCGACCTCTGCGGGTTCTGCAACGACGACACCCTCCCGCCGCTGCTGCAAGCGGCGATCGCGCACGCGCAATTCGAGACGATCCACCCGTTCGCGGATGGCAACGGGAGGACGGGGCGGGCGCTCGTCCAGGTGATACTCCGACGCCGAGGACTTGCTCCGGCATTCGTTCCACCGATCAGCGTCGTCCTGGCGCGACGCCGCGAGCGCTACATCGAGGGCCTGACGCTGTTCCGGGAAGACCGGGTCGTCGAGTGGGTCGAGCTCTTCGCTCTGGCGACGGCGGAGGCCGCGCAACTCGCGATCCGCTACCGAACACGGGTCGCGGAACTGCAGGAACGGTGGCGTCAGCAGCTACGCAGCCATTCCGCGCCGCGTTCGGATGCCGCGGCCTGGGCGATCATCGACTGCCTGCCGAGGCATCCGATCGTGACCGTTCCCGTGGCCGTAGCGGCCACCGGCCGGACCAGGCCCGCGGTCAACAACGGGATCGCCGAACTCGAACGTGCGGGCATACTCGTCCCGCTGAGCGCGTCCCGCCGCAATCGCGCCTGGGAGAGCGAGGGTCTGCTCGATCTCGTCAGCGCGCTCGAGGCGGGCGAGGGGTAGCTCGACGCACCTCGATTGCCTCCAAGCGCCGTCAGTCGAACAGCACCAGGCTGCGTGCGCCCTCGCCCTCGTCCATCCTGCGGAAGGCGTCGTTGAGGTCGTCGAGCGGGATGCGGTGGGTAATCATCTCGTCGAGGCGCAGGCGGCCCTGCTCGTACAGCTCCATGTAGTGCGGGATGTCGTAGCGGAACGCGTTCGATCCCATCCTCGAGGTCTGGAGGCGGCACTCCGGCCGCAGCGCCTCCCACGGGAACTCGATGTTCGCGCCCGCCGGGAGCACGCCGACGACTGTCGCCGTGCCGCGGATCGCGAGGCTCCGCACCGCCTGCGTGACGAGCATCGGCAGCCCGACGGCCTCGAAGGCGTGGTCCACGCCCCGGCCGCCCGTCAGCTCGCGGATCGCGGCGACGGGGTCCGTTCCGCTGGCGTTCACCGCGTCGGTGGCGCCCAGCTCGCAGGCAAGCTCGAGCTTCGCGTCGAACTTGTCGACGGCGATGATGCGCCGCGCCCCGGCGACGCGCGCGCCCTGGATGACCGAGAGCCCGACGCCCCCGCAACCGAAGATCGCCGCCGTCTCGCCCGGCTGGAGGCCCGACGTGCGGATCGCCGCGCCGAAGCCGGTGGTGACGGCGCAGCCGACGATCGATGCCGTCTCCAGCGGGTAGCGCTTGTCGATCTTCACGATCGAGTTTTCGTGCAGCAGCATGGCCTCGGCGTAACTCGCGATGTCGTAGCCCTGCCGCACGGGCTCGCCGTCCATCGAGTAGCGCGGCGGCTCCGCTGCATCCCGCATCACCACGCCCCTGCCGATGCAGAGGTGCGGACGGCCGCGCAGGCACTGCTCGCAGCTGCCGCAGAACCCGGAGAGGCAGGCGACCACGTGATCGCCCGGCTGCACGTAGGTCACGTCCGGCCCGACCGCCTCGACGACGCCGGAGCCCTCGTGGCCGAGGATGGCGCGTTCCACGCCGCGCCAGCGGTCGCCGACGAGGTCGTCGATGTTGTGCTTGTCGCTGTGACAGACGCCGGAGGCGGCGGTGCGGACGAGCAGCTCCTTGCCGATCGGATCGGCGATCTCGACCTCCTCGATGGTCAGGGGCTCGTGTGGCTTCCTGAAGATCGCCGCGCGGATCTGCATCGCTTGCATCCCTTCGCCGTGCGCCGCGCGCAGGATACCCGACACGCGCTCCGCGTCGGACGCCCTGCTACGCGCTATCATGGCCGGGGCAGGCAGCGGACCCGCACGAACAGGCACGAGGGGCACGCCATGGACTGGAGCGACAGCGCGGAACAGGCCGCATTCAGAGCCGAGGTGCGCAACCTCGCCACGGAAGGCCTCCCGCCGCTCTACCGGCGCATGGCCGAGCAGGGCCGCAACGAGGCGAACTGGCAGTCGGACCGCGGCTCCGACGACCCGGCCCGCCGCGAGGCCGCCGAGGGCTGGGCGAACGCCCTCTCCGACCACGGCTGGATCGCGCCACACTGGCCGAAGGAGTACGGCGGCGCGGGCCTCGGCCCGATGGAGCAGTTCATCTTCAAGCACGAGCTCGCGATGGCCGGGGCGCCCGAGGTCGGCGGCCACGGCGTGATGACGCTCGGCCCGACGCTGATCGTGCACGGCAGCGAGGAGCAGAAGGCGCGCTACCTGCCTCCGATCCTTTCGGGGGACGTCGCCTGGGCGCAGGGCTACTCCGAGCCCGGCTCCGGCTCCGATCTCGCCTCGCTGCAGACCTCGGCGGACCGCGACGGCGACGAGTACGTGATCAACGGGCAGAAGATCTGGACCTCCGGCGCGCACTCCTCGGACTCGCTCTTCCTGCTCGCGCGCACGGACCGCAACGCTCCGAAGCACCGCGGCATCTCCTTCATGCTGGTCGACGACATCCACACGAACGGGTTGCAGGTGCAGCCGCTCGTCGACATGGGCTGGCGCCACGAGTTCAACGAGACCTTCTTCGAGGGCGTGCGCACGCCGACGACCCACGTCGTGGGCGAGGTCAACCGCGGCTGGTACGTCGGCATGACGCTCATGGACTTCGAGCGCTCCGGCGTGGCGGGCGCGGTGCGGCTGCGCGCCGACCTCGATCGCTTCGTCGCCGAGCTGCGCGGCGAGGAGCGCTGGCGCTCGCGCATCGAGCGCTACCCGGCGCTGCGCTCCGTGATCGCCGAGCGCCTCGAGGAGACCGAGGTGGGCTTCAACTTCTCGGCGCGGATCGCCTCGATGCAGGACCAGGGCATCGTGCCCAACTACGAGGCCTCGATCGCGAAGGTCTTCGTGAGCGAGACCGGGCAGCGCCTCGCGCAGACGGCGTCGCGCGCCTTCGGCCTCTACGCGAACCTCTGGGACGCCGACGACCCGCGCGCGCCGCTGCACGCCGGACCGACGCAGGACTACGTGCGCCGCGTCGCCACGACGATCTACAGCGGCACGTCCGAGATCCAGCGCAACATCATCGCCACGCGCGGCCTCGGGCTGCCGCGCTCGTAGCGGCCTCGCGCCCGTCGCACGTGAGTCCCGAGCAGCGCACGGTCCGCCTGCTCGGCGTCGACGTCGGCGGCACGTTCACCGACTTCCTCTACTGGGACGGCGAGGCGCTGCGCATCGCCAAGCGGCCCTCGACGCCGGACGACCCCTCGCGCGCGGTGCTCGCCGGGATCGCCGAGGCCGGCTGGACGCCTCGGGAGGTCGTGCACGGCTCGACCGTGGCGACCAACACGCTGCTCACGCGCACGGGGGCGCGCACCGCGCTGATCACCACCGAGGGCTTCCGCGACACGCTCGCGATCGGCCGCCAGGCGCGCCCCGACCTCTACGCGCTCCACCCCACCCGCCCGCCGCCCCTCGTGCCCGACGAGCTCCGCCTCGAGGTGGCCGAGCGCATCGCCGCCGACGGCGAGGTCGTCGAGGCGCTCGACGAGGCCGCTGCGGAGCGCGTGCTGCAAGCGATCGCCGATGCGGACGTGGACGCGATCGCGATCTGCCTGATCTTCTCGTTCGTGAACCCGGACCACGAGCGCCGCATCGCGGAGCTGGCGAGCGCCCTCGAAGGGACCGCCGGGCTGCACCACTCCGTCTCGCACGAGGTGCTGCCCGAGCACCGCGAGTTCGAGCGGATGAGCACGACCGTCGCGAACTCCTACGTCGCCCCGGCCATGACGCGCTACCTGACCGCCCTCGAGGACGGCCTCGCGGACGCGGCGGGGGGCGTGGCCCCGCGGCTGCGCATCATGCAGTCGAACGGCGGCAGCATCAGCGCCGCGCAGGCGGGGCACGAGGCCGTGCGCACGGTGCTCTCCGGACCGGCGGGCGGCGTCGCCGGGGCATTCGAGGCGGCGCGCGCCTCGGGCATGGAGCACGCGATCACCTTCGACATGGGCGGGACGTCCACCGACGTCAGCCTCTGTCCGGGCCGCATCCTCGAGCGCGGCGACCACGACGTGGACGGGATGCCGATCCGCACGCCCGCCGTCGACGTGCACACGGTCGGCGCGGGCGGCGGCTCGATCGCCTGGATCGACGACGGCGGCGCGCTGCGCGTCGGCCCGCGGAGCGCGGGGGCGGACCCCGGCCCCGCCGCCTACGGCCGCGGCGAGCTGCCGGCCGTCACCGACGCGCACGTCGTGCTCGGACGGCTGCGGCCCGATCGCTTCCTCGGCGGCGGCATGGCGCTCCATCCCGACCGCGCGGACCGCGCGCTCTCGACGATCGCCCACGCCTTCGGCGGCGATGTGCGGCGCGCCGCGCGCGCGGTGATCGAGGTCGTGAACGCCAGCATGGTCCGCGCGCTGCGGCTGATCTCGGTCGAGCGCGGCTTCGACCCGGCCGAGTTCGCCCTCGTGGCCTTCGGCGGCGCCGGGCCGCTCCACGCCTGCGAGGTGGCGGCGGAGCTGGGCGTCGAGACCGTGATCGTGCCGCCCGCGCCGGGCGTGCTCTCCGCCTCCGGCATGCTGCACGCCGACGTCACCAAGGACCTCGCGCGCGGCTTGATGCTGCGCGTACCCGCCGACGCCTCCGGCACGCTCGAGGCGCTGCGCGCGGCCTTCGCGGATCTTGAGGCGCAGGCGCGGGCGGCGCTCGCGGTGGACGGCTACCGGCGCGGCGTGCGCATCGAGCGCAGCGCCGACCTGCGCTACGCCGGGCAGTCGCACGAGCTGACCGTGCCGCTCGGCCGCTCGCTCGGGGCCGCGGCGCTGCGGCGCGCCCTCGCCGAGGCGCACGAGGAGCGCTTCGGCCACGCCGACCCCGACCGCGACGTGGAGATCGTCGTCGCGCGCGTGAAGGCGCGCGCGGCCGGCTTCCGCGCCGAGGCGCAGGCGATCCCCGAGCACGGTGAGGCCCACGAAGAGACGACGGCGACCGTCGTCTGGGACCGGCCGCGCCGCACGCGCATCCTCGAGCGTCACAGCCTAGACGGCGCGGGCGTCGAGGGGCCGGCGATCCTCACGCAACTCGACACGACGACGCTGGTCCCGCCGGGCTGGCGGGCGCGGCCGGACCGGGCGGCGTCCGGCAACCTGATCCTGCGCGAGACCGGGGGAGGGCGGCGATGAGCGAGATCGATGCGGCGCGCCTCGCGATCTTCGACTCGCTCGTCTCCTCGGCGGCCGAGGAGATGGGCGCGACGCTGCGCCACACCGCGCTCTCGCCCAACATCAAGGAGCGCGCCGACTTCTCGTGCGCGGTCTTCGACGCGAACGGGCAGTCGCTCGCCCAAGCGGCTCACATCCCCGTGCACCTCGGCGCGATGCCCGAGTCCGTGCGCGCCGTCGAGGCGCTCGCCCCCTGGACCGAGGGCGACGTGGCGGTCCTCAACGACCCCTACCTCGGCGGGACGCACCTGCCCGACGTGACGATGGTCTCGCCCGTCTTCGCAGCGGATGGGCCGCGCGCCTCGCGCGGACGGCGCGCCCGACCGATCGGCTTCGTCGCGAGCCGGGCGCACCAGGCCGACATCGGCGGCAGCGCGCCGGGCTCGATGCCGGTCGCGCGCGAGCTGATCCAGGAAGGCCTCGTGATCCCGCCGGTGCGCATCATGCGGGCCGGCGAGCCGGTCGCGGAGACGCTGGCGCTGGTGCTGCGCAACGTGCGCACCCCCGACGAGCGCCGCGGCGACTTCGCGGCGCAGATCGCCGCGCAGCGGGTCGGCGGCGAGCGGCTGAAGGCGCTCGCCGCGCGCCTCGGGCTAGCGAGCTTCCGCCGGTCCGGCGCGGCGCTGCTCGACTACGGGGAGCGGCTCGCGCGGGCGACGATCGCGACGCTCCCCAGCGGCAGCTACCGCTTCGAGGACGCGATGGACGGCGACGGCTACGGCGACGGCCCGCTGCCGATCGTTGTCGAGGTGACGATCTCGGAGCGCGGTCTGCACCTCGACTTCACGGGCACGGCGCCGCAGCGGCCGGCCTCGATCAACGCGGTCGCCGCCGTCACGCGCTCGGCCTCCTACTACGTGCTGCGCTGCCTGCTGCCGCCGGGGGCGCCGACGAACGCGGGGCTGTTCCGGCCGTTCAGCTTCACCCTGCCCGAGGGCAGCCTCGTCAACGCGCGTCCGCCGGTGGCCGTCAACGCGGGCAACGTCGAGACCTCGCAACGCATCGTCGACGCGGTCTGGGGAGCGCTCAGCCAGGCGCTGCCCGAGCGCATGCCAGCCGCCTCGAGCGGCACGATGAACAACCTCGCGGCCGGCGGCATCGACCCGCGCAACGGGCAGCCCTGGGCCTACTACGAGACGACCGGCGGCGGCCTCGGCGGCGGGCCGGAGGGCCCCGGCATGGCCGCCACCCACAGCCACATGACGAACACGCTCAACACCCCGGCCGAGGCGCTCGAACTCGCCTACCCGCTGCGCGTCGTCGAGCAGAGCGTGCGCTGCGGCAGCGGCGGCGCCGGGCGCCACGAGGGCGGCGACGGCATGATCCGCCGCACGCAGTTCCTCGGCGAGGCGACCGTGACGATCGTCAGCGAGCGCCGCACGACGGCGCCCTGGGGCCTGCGCGGCGGCTCGCCCGGCGTCCCCGGCCGGAACGCCCTCGAGCGCGACGGCGAGGAACTCCCGCTCGCGGGCAAGGCGACGTTCGACGCGCGCCCCGGCGACGTCGTGCGCGTCGAGACGCCGGGCGGCGGTGGCTGGGGCAAGCCCGACGACTCGTAGGATCCCCAGGCCCGGCCCGGCTCGCTAGAAGCGCGAGTAGGTGTAGCTCTGCTGCGTGATGAACTCGAGCAGCGCCGGCCTGCCCGCCTCGGTAGCCGCGATGCCGCGCTTGATCGCCGGGATGATGTCGGCAGGCTGCTCGATGCGCTCCCCGTAGCCTCCGAGGGCCGTAGCGAAGTCCGCGTAGTGCCCGGAGATGTCGGTCGAGTTGTACTTCTCCTGCGAGACCGGCATGACCGGGATCTCGATCGCCATCGAGAAGTTGTTGAACAGCACCGAGAGGATCGGGATGCGCTCGCGCACGGCGGTCTCGAAGTCCATGCCCGTCATGCCGATCGCGGCGTCGCCCCAGACGTTGATGCAGAGCTTCTCCGGCCTCGCGATCTTCGCGCCCATCGCCAGCCCGAGGCCGTAGCCGAGCTGCGTCGTCTTGCCCCAGCCGATGTAGCTGAGCGGCTCGGTCGAGCGCCAGAACGGCGAGATCTGGTCGCGCGGGCTGCCCGCGTCGTGCGTGATGATCGTGTTCTTGCCGTCGACCGTCGCGAGCAGGTCGCGGATCACGCGGTACGGCGACAGCGGGACGGTCTCGTCGTCGAGGAACGGCTGCCACTGCTGCATCCAGGCGGCGTGGTGCTTCTGGATCTCCGCCGCCACCGCGTCGGCGCGCCCGCGTCCGCCGCTGCCGACCCGCTCGCGGACGGCCTCGATGACGGCCCGCAGGGTGAGCTTCGCGTCGCCGACGAGGGCGTACTGCACCTCGACGGTGTTGTTGAGGTCGGCGGGGTCGAGCGTGGAGTGGATCACGGTGCGGCCGGTTGGGAACTGGATGCCGTAGCTGGTCTGCGCGAAGGAGCAGCCGATGCCGAAGATCACGTCGGCCTGCTGCAGGAAGTGGTGCAGCTCGCCCGTGAGCGAGCGCCCGCCGGAGCCGAGCGAGAGCCGGTGGTCCTCGGGGAAGGCGCTCTTGCCCTGCAGGCTCGTGGTGACGGGCGCCTCGAGGAGTTCAGCCAGCTCGCGCAGCTCAGTCCAGGCCTCGGCGTAGTGCACGCCCTGCCCGGCGTAGATCAGCGGGCGGTCCGCGTCGACGAGCACCTGTGCCGCCTCGTCGACCGCCTGCGGGTCGGGCGCGGAGCGCGCGGAGACGACAGGCCGGTAGTCGAGTTCGCCAACGTCCTCGTCGAAGAGATCGCTCGGAATCTCGACGATCGCGGGCCTCGGGCGGCCGTTGCGCGCGGCGTTGAAGGCGCGCCGCAGCGCTGGGACAACCGCGCCGGGCACTGTCACCTGCTCGACGGACTTGCCGACGTGCTGGAAGTTGACGAGGGCGCTGAAGTGCGGCGGCACGTTCGTCACGCCTCGCGGGTAGCCCGCGGGCAGCACGACGATCGGCGCGGAGTCGCCGTAGGCCTGCGCGACGCCGCCGAACGAGTTCTCGGTGCCGGGCCCGGCCTGCGAGGCGAAGACGCCGATCTTGTTGCCGGAGTTGATGCGGCTGTAGCCGTCCGCCATGTGAATGCCGGTCCGCTCCTGGCGCACGATGATCGTGCGGATGTCCAGCCGCGCCGCCGCCTCGATCAGCGGGTTCACCGGGTAGGCGGTGATGAACTCGACCTCCTCGCGCTTGAGGATTTCCGCGATCGCGTCGTCGACCTTCATCGAAGCTCCGTTTCCCCTCGCAGGCGCTGTCCGGCCGCGCCGCCGCGCGCGCGACGCCTGCTAGCATACGGCCACGAACCCGACCGGCCTTCCGCACTGTGAGAGGAGCAGGCGCATTGAGTGAGCAGCTGGGCATCTTCGACGTCATCTACCACTGCCGCTCGATGCGTCGCCTCAAGCCCGATCCGGTCCCCGAGGAGTTGCTGCTGCGCATCTGCGAGGCGGGGAACCAGGCCCCGACCGGCTCCAACATGCAGGGCGTGCGCTGGATCATCGTGCGCGACCCGGAGCAGCGCGCCCGCCTCGCCGCGCTGAACAGGCGCAGCGTCCTCAACTACGTCGACACCCGGCGTGTCGACGTGCCTCACCACGACCCCGCGAAGCGCCAGCGGATGCTCGACGCCGTGCTCTGGCAGGCCGAGCACATGGGCGAGGTTCCCGCGCTGATCCTCGCCTGCCACCAGTGGCTGGAGGCACCCGCCGACGACGCCGCCCGCGCCGGAGCGGGCGGCTCGGTCTGGCCGGCGGTGCAGAACGCGCTGCTTGCCGCGCGCGCGCTCGGCCTCGGCGCGACGGCGACGACGCTGGGGCTCGTCGACAAGCCGGCCGTGCGCGAGGTGCTCGGCGTGCCGGACACCGTCGAGCCGTACGTGCTGATCCCGGTCGGCTACCCGCTGGGCAACTTCGGCCCCGTCACGCGCCTCCCGGTCGCCGACACCGTGCGCTACGACAGGTGGGAGCAATGAGCGAGGGCGCACTCGAGGGCAAGGCGGCGCTGATCACCGGCGCGGCCTCGGGCATCGGCCGCGCGACGGCGCTGCGCTTCGCGTCCGAGGGCGCCGCCGTGGCCTGCGCCGACCTCGACGGCGACGGCGTGGAGGACACCGCCGCGCGCATCGCCGAATCCGGCGGCTCGAGCTTGGCGATCCGGCTCGACGTGACCGCCGAGCAGGAGGTACAGGACGCGCTCGCGCGATCCGTCGCCGAGTTCGGGACGCTCGATGTGCTGTTCAACAACGCCGGCGTCGGCGGGGGCGGCGACTGGGAGGCGACGCTGAGCGTCAACCTCAGCGGCGTCTACTACGGACTGCTGCACGGCGCGCGGCTGCTGGCCGAGCGCGGCGGCGGCTCGATCATCAACACCGCCTCGATCCTCGGGCTTGTCGCCTCGGTGCCGCGCGACGACCAGGCCGTCGAGGGCCCGCCCGCCGCGGGCGCCTACGTCGCCAGCAAGCACGGAGTGGTCGGCCTCACCCGCAGCTTCGCGGTCCGCTACGGCCGGCTCGGCGTGCGCGTCAACGCGATCTGCCCCGGCTACATCGAGACCCCGATGACCGCCCGGATCCGCGAGACGCCCGAGGACGTCGCGCGCCTCGTCGGGCTGCACCCGATCGGCCGCCTCGGAAAGCCCGAGGAGATCGCCGCCGCCGCCGCGTTCCTCGCGAGCGACGAGTCCTCGTTCCTCACGGGCGTGGCGCTGCCCGTGGACGGCGGCTACACCGCCCGCTGAGCAGGTGCATTCGCCCGAGTCGAGCGCTGCCGCGCCCTGTCGCATAATGCCCGCGTACGGGAGGGGGCCGCGATGAGCGGCGGCGCGCTCGACGGCATCCGCGTGCTTGAGTTCTCGCAGATCATCGCCGGGCCGGTGGTCGGCATCAGCCTCTCCGACCTCGGGGCGGACGTGGTCAAGGTCGAGCAGCCGGGCGGCGAGCCGCTGCGCGCCTCGGGCTCCGTCGTGCCCGGCGAGAGCAAGGCCTTCCAGAGCTACAACCGCGGCAAGCGCGGCATCGTGCTCGACCTGCACGACCCTCGAGGGCTCCAGACGGCCTACCGCCTGATCCCGCACATGGACGTGGTGGTCACGAACTATCGCCCCGGCGTCGTGCAGCGGCTCGGCATCGACTACGAGACGCTGCGCGAGCTGCGCGAGGATCTGATCTACCTCGAGGCAACCGGCTTCGGCACCACGGGGCCGGAGGCCCACCAAGGGGGCAACGACGGCGTGATCCGAGCCTACTCCGGCATCTCGGGCGGCGACGGCCAGGCGGACGAGCACGGCGCGCCGATCATCATCGGGGCCTCGCCGATCGCCGACTACTCGACGGCGATCGCGGGCGCGATGGGCGTCTGCGCGGCGCTCTTTCACCGCGAGCGCACGGGCCAGGGCCAGTACATCGGCGCCTCGCTGCTGCGCTCCTCGATCTTCATCCAGGGGTACACGGTGATGCGCGAACCGGTGACGGACGCCAGCGTCGCCGACGTGATCCGCGCCAACATCGTGGAGGCGCGCGCGCGCGGCGCCCCCTGGACCGAGGTGGTCGAGCTGCGCAAGGACCACTTCCGGCTGCGCGCCTCGGGACGCATCTACTACGGTGCCTACAACGCCAAGGACGGCCCGCTCGTCCTCGGCGCGCTCACCCGGCAGACGCGCAACATCGTGCGCGAGCTGTTCGGCATGCACGACGAGCGATCCGACTCGCCCGACTTCGACGCCGCCGACCCCAACAACTGGGAACTGGTCGAGCAGTGGCAGCAGTTCATGCGCGAGAAGCTGGCCGAGAAGACCGTCGCCGAGTGGATCGAGATCTTCGACGAGGCGGGCGTGCCGACCTCGCCCTTCTATCTCCCCGAGGAGGTCGCCGACATCCCCCACGCCCGCGAGACGGGGATGATCGTGGAGCTGGAGCACCCGATCACCGGCCCGCAACTGCACGCCGGGCCGCTGATCGAGATGTCGGAGACGCCGCCGACCCCCGCCCGTTCCTCGCCCGCGACGGGCGAGCACACGGCTGAGGTGCTGCTGGAGTGCGGCTTCAGCACCGACGAGGTCGCCGAGCTCCTCGCGGACGGCGTCGTCGAGTAGCTCGCCCGCGTCCCCGGCGCCTACCCGGGAGCGATCAACCCAGCGCGAGGAAGGCACCCTCCTCGTCGCGGTCGAAGCCGGTGATGTCAGCGTAGTGATCTCGAAGGATCGACTCGACCTCCGCTGTCGAGCAATTCCCGCGCCGGATCCAGATGACCTTTGGCGGGTGCCCGAGGATGAAGCTCAATTGCCGGAAGTCGGAATCCTTCGAGACGACGGCATATCCGTTGTCCCTGGCGTACGTCCAGACCTCGAGATCGTCAGCGGACTCAAGTCCGACACCCCTGACGTGGGCGGATCCCGGATAGAGTTCGAGCAGTGTCTCAGTCAGTCGGTGGGAGAGGTTCTGGTCGAACAGCAGCCTCATGCCGGAGGCAGCGACACCAGGCGGCGCTCCCGATCAGCAGCGAACGCCAATGACGCCCGGATGTCTTCCTGACACAGGTCCGGGAAGTCGGCGAGGATCTCGTCCTCGGACATCCCTGACGCGAGGTACTCAAGCACGTCGTACACGGTGGTACGCAGGCCGCGGATGCACGGCTTGCCGCCACGCTTTCCCGGCTCGACAGTGATGATCTCCGAGTAGTCCCGCGACATGGTTGAGCCTCCTGGGCCGCAACCATGGTACCGCGCCGCAACCGGAATGGTCAGCGGGGCGGCGCGCTGCTAGGCCGACCCCTCGCCGGGCAGGCGCTGCTCCTCAATGCCCGGCATCACCCACTGGCCGCGGCGCGGGGCGTACTCGTCGAAGCTCTGGCCGGGGCGGCCCGGCCCCGCGTTGAGGATCGTGATGCGCTCCTCGACGGCGTAGGCCACCTCGCCGCCGCTGAGGCGGAACGGGCGGTCGTGGCCGGGGTAGACGAGCGCGCCGTCGCGCTCGCTCGCCTCGGCGACGCGACGCACCGAGGCGTCCGCCTGCGCGGCGTTCCAGAAGACGAGCGGGTTCTGCCCCGCCACGGCGACGCCCGCGTGGTGCACCGCGTCGCCGGTGATCAGGCAGAGGCCGTCGTCCGTCTCCACCTCGAGGCCGATGCTGCCCGGTGAGTGCCCCGGCAGCTCGACCACGCGGCAGCCCGGCATCAGCTCCGAGCCCTCGGCCACCTCCTCGATGCGCATCAGGTCGAGGATCGCGCCCGTCCAGGGCGGCGTCGCCCAGTCGTTGCGGTGCGGCTGGTGCGCGTACGCCACCTCCGAGGGGTGGGCGAGCAGCGGCGCGTGATCGAACAGGTCGGCGTTCTGCACGTGGTCCCAGTGGGCGTGGCTCATCACCTGCGCGTCGATGTCGCGCGTCGTCAGACCCCGCTCGGCGAGCTGCTCCTCCAGGTAGACGCGCCGTCCGACGTGCGCCGAGTCGAAGAGGATGCGCCGCTCGCCCTCGATCAGCACGACGGCACAGAAGCCGACGACGCCGATGTCCGTGCTCAGCCCGGAGCCGTGCATGACGACATCGATCCTCGGCATTACGCCTCCGGGCGCTCGAACAGCTCCGGCAGGCCCTCGCGGCGCCTGCGCCACTCGAGCAGCGTGGCGACGGCGCGCGCCGCCCGCTCGAGGGTCGGGAAGACGCCGACGCCGCGCTCGTAGGCGGGCTCGCCGGCGTCCTCGATGTTCGCCTCGCGCAGGATCAGCGCGATCGGCACGTGGTGCTGCTGCGCGACGCGGTCGAGCTCGTCGGCGGTCAGCTCCAGCTGGTGGCGGCGCGCGTCGCGCGAGTGGTCCTGGCCGGGGTGCCAGCGCGTGCCGACGGTGGTGAAGATCAGGTCCGTCGTCGGCGATCCGGCGATCAGGTCGAAGGCGCGGCGCGTCAGGCCGGTGTCGCTGCGGAAGTCCATCGGGTGGTCCCGCCCGAAGTTGGCGTCGACCGGGTTGCGCACGCTGGTCCCGGCGATCGGGATGAACTCGTGCAGCCTGTCCTGCACCTCGTCCGGCAGCGGCGGGACGGTCAGGCCCTCCATCGCCATCTGGTCCGAGGAGAGCACGGCGTAGCCGCCGCCCGCGCCGACCAGCGTGACGTTGCGCCCTCGCGTGTGGCGCAGCTCCGTGGTCGCCGCCACCGCGAGGTCGAGCAGGTCGTCGAGCGTGCGCACGCGCATCGCGCCTGCCTGGCGGCAGAGCGCGTCGAAGACGTCGATCGAGCCGGCGAGCGAGCCGGTGTGCGAGCGTGCGGCGCGCGCGCCGTCCTCGGTGATGCCGCCCTTGAGCACGATCGTCGGCTTGACGCGCGCGAGCGCCTTCAGCGCCTCGAAGAAGGCCCGGCCGTCGCGCGGCCCCTCGATGTAGGCGACGACCAGCTCGGTCTGCGGGTCGTGCAGCGCGTAGTCGAAGAAGTCGTGGGCCTTGAGGTCCGCGGCGTTGCCGTAGGAGACGCCCTTGGAGAAGCGCAGCCCGCGCGCCGCCAGCCCGTTGATGATCCCCGTGGCGTTCGCGCCCGACTGCGAGAGCAGGAAGACGTTGCCTTCCTCGGTGGGCGACTCGGAGTTGAAGGCGAGGCCGGGGCCGGGGGCGTAGAGGCCCATGCAGTTGGGGCCGATCAGCCGCAGCCCGGCGGCGCGGGCCCGCTCGACGAGCTCGCGCTCCTGCTGGATCAGCTCCTCCTCGCCGGTCTCGGAAAGCCCGGCCGTGAAGAAGTGCAGCGAGCGCACGCCGCGCTGGATGCAGTGCTCGACGAGTTCCTGCACGCCCTCGGACGGGATCTGCGAGATCACGTGGTCGAGCGGGTCCGGGATATCGAGGACGGAGGGGTAGCAGGCGACGCCGCGCACCTCGCTCATCTTCGGGTTGACGGCGTAGAGCGCGTGGTCGCGGTCGTAGCCCTGCTCCAGCAGCGCGTTGAGGAAGTTGCCGCCCATCCGCCCGTCCGGGCCGGGCTGGGTGGATACGCCGACGACGGCGACGCCGCGAGGGCGGAAGATCACGTCGAGGGGATGCGGGTCCGGGCCGGCGCCGTCCTGCGCGTCGGAGTCGCTCACGGGAATCTCGTGCTCCATTCCGTAGGTCCGGCGAGCGCCCGGCGACGCCGCCGCGCTGATTCTAGGGCCGCTCGCGCTCAGGCACGAGGCGGATGCGCGCCCGGCGTGGCACGATGCGCCGATGCCGCGCCTCTTCTACGGCTGGTACATCGCGATCGCCGGGTCGGCGAACAACTTCCTGGTGCTCGGCTTCGTCATGATCGGGGCGAGCATCTTCATCGAGCCGATCCGCGACGAGCTTGGCTGGAGCGTCTCCGCGATCGCCTTCGGATTCTCGCTGCGCAGCTTCGAGCAGGGCCTGCTGGCGCCGCTCACCGGGATGGTGATCGACGTCGTCGGGGCGCGGCGCATGGCGTTCGCGGGGGCGGTCTTCATCTCGGCGGGCCTGCTGATCTTCGCGCAGTCGCAGGAGCTCTGGCACTACTACCTCGCGAGCATCGTGATGTCGTTCGGGCTCAGCATCGGCTCCGGTGCGGCCTTCCCCGCGGCGATCATGAAGTGGTTCGAGGCCAAGCGCGGCCGGGCCACCGGCGTGATGAACGCCGGGAACGCGGCAGCCTGGTTTGCCGCCCCGGTGCTCGCCCTGCTCGTCGAGTCGGTCGGCTGGCGCGGAACCGTCACGGTCGGCGCGATCGCGATCTTCATCGCGGGCATGATCAGCGCCTGGGTCGTGCGCGATCGCCCCGAGGATCTCGGCATGACGGCCGACGGCGCGGACGCGCGCCGCTCGCAGTCCAGCCTCGCCATCTCCGAGGGCGGCCTGAGCGCGGCCGAGGCGCTGCGCACGCCCGCGCTCTACCTGCTGGCGATCGCCTCGGCGCTCGGCGTGGCGGTGCTGATCATCTGGACGATCTTCCTCGTGCCGCACCTCCAGGCGGTCGGATTCTCGCTGCGCGCGGCGGCGATCATCACCGGCGCCTACGGGGCGTGCCAGTTGGTGCTGCGGGTCTCCGCGGGCTGGGTCGGCGACCGCTTCGGGCGCCGCCGCGTCTTCACGCTCTCGTTCGCCGCGATGGGAATCGGATTCCTCGCCTTCACGAACGTGAGCCCGGACCGCCTCTGGCTGCTGCCGATCTACTACGTCTGTTTCGGCTTCGGCCACGCCGCCTGGCTGGTGCTGCAGATGGCCGTGATCGCCGACTACTTCGGGACGCGCCGCTTCGCGACCGTGCGGGGCCTGGTCTCGATGCTGCAGATGCCGATGAACGTGGCCGCCCCGCTGATCGCGGGCTGGTCGTTCGACGTGACGGGCAGCTACCACACGGTGTTCACGGTCTTCGCCTTTGGCACGCTCGCGGGCATGGCCGCGGTCATGCTGATCCGCCGCCCCACCTGGGCGGACCTCCCCGCCGCGAGGGCGCCTCGGGGCGACCCGGCAAGCGACGGCGGGGCCAGCGACAGCTAGTCCAGCGACAGCGCCTCCACCGGGGCGGTATCCTGCCAGTGCGCAGCGCGAGCCCTTCGGCCAGCGAAGCGGGAGGACTGGGCATGCCGACCAACGACGAGCTTCTCCAACGCATCACGGCTCGCCCGGACGTGTTCGGCGGAAAGCCGATCATTCGTGACTTGCGGGTATCCGTGGAGCTGGTGCTGAGCCTCCTGGCGCAAGGAATCACGCCGGACGAGGTGCTGGACGACTACCCCGATCTCGAGGCCGAGGACATCCTTGCCTGCACGGCCTACGCGCACGCGATCATCGCGCGCTGAACGCTGGCGACACCTTCGCCAGCGCGCCCGTCCCGCGAGTCAGTCCAGCGGATCGGGCCCCAAGTCGTGGTCGACCAGCAGGTCGGCGAGGCGGCGGCGGTGGTAGCGGGGGCTGCCGAGCTGGTGGTAGAGCGATCGTGAGAGCGTCGTGAAGAGCGTCAGCCCATATTCGTGCATCACGCCGACGCCGGCGTGGACCTCGTGCGAGTAGTTCACCGCGTGCACGAAGCCCTCGCTCGTCACTGCCTTCGCGAGGTGCGAGGCGACCTCGAATCCGGGTTTGCCGGAGTCGTGCCGCCAGAGCGCCTCGTAGGTGGTCCAGCGCGAGGCGTCGACGTGGTTGACGAGCTGGATGATGTGGTTCTGGACGTGCTGGAAGCGCCCGATCGGCTGGCCGAACTGGCGGCGCTCGCGGCTGTAGTCCACCGCCATCTCGAAGGCGGCCTGCCCCCCGCCCACCTGGTAGGCGGAGAGTACCGGCGCCGCCTTCGTGAGCGCCCGGTCGAGCGCCTCGTCCACCGCGCCGCCTTCGCCGAGCGCCGCCGAGGCGGGCACGCGCACGTTCTCGAAGCGCACGACGCACTCGGAGCCGGTGAAGCCCGCGAGTCGGCGCACGGACACGCCGGGCGCCGAGGCATCGACGACGAGGAGTGAGAGCGCGCCGTCGTCCCCCGTGCGCACGGGGGTGATCAGGTGCGTCGCGCCGATCGCGTCGTGCACGAACAGCTTGACGCCGTCCAGCACGTAGTCGCCGTTGCGCGAGGCGGCGCGCATGTGCACGCCCTCGGGGCCCCAGCCGTAGCCGGGCTCGGTCAGCGCGAGCACGGCGATCGCCTGGCCGATTGCGATGCGCGGCAGCAGCTCGGCGCGCTGCTCCTCGCTGCCCGCCTCCTCGACGATCAGCGCCGAGACGACGCCCGAGGAGATAAACGGACCTGGTAGCGCCGCGTAGCCGAAGGCCTCGAACAGCACGGCGGCGTCCGTCAGGCCGAGGCCCGCGCCACCGTACTGTTCCGGAATGGCCGCGCCCAGCCAGCCGAGCTCGGCGACGCGCGCGTAGTGCTCCGGCGAGTAGCCGAGCTCGCTGTCGGCAAGCTCGATCACGGCCTCGAGCGGCGCCTCGCGGGCGATGAAGTCCTCGACGCCCTGCTTGAGGAGTTGCTGCTCTTCGCTGAGTGAGAGGTCCACGCCGCCCGCCTACTCGACCGTGCGGCCGGCGCGCTCGCGCTCGCTCTCGCCGCGCCCGATGCCGATGCGGCGGGCCATGATCACCTTCTGGATGTCCGCCGTGCCGCCCGGATGGAGCGAGACGATCGCGTTGCGCAGGTAGGAGTCGAAGCGCCCTCCCGTGGGGTCGAACTCCGCGTCGTTGAGCTGAGCGTAGGGGCCGAGCAGCTCGAGCATGATCTGCGAGGCGCGGAGCCCGCTCATCTTGCGGTAGTACGAGGCCTGCGGGCCCTCGTAGCTCATGTCCTGATGGGTGCGGTTCATCCAGAAGTTGCGCAGCTCGAAGAGGCGTTGCACCTCGGTCTCCATGAACAGGTCGGCGAGCAGCCCGCGCGTCTCCGCGTCCTCAAGCGGGTGCGCGCCGTTCGCGGGCAGCGAGCGCAGGCGGTCGCGCGTGCGCTCGAACCAGACGTTGCGCGCGATCCGCCCGCCCGAGCCGTGCTCCAGCTCGAGGTGCGTGCTCGCGACCCGCCAGCCGTTGTTCTCGCCGCCCACGAGGTTCTCCGCGGGCACGCGCACGTTGTCGAAGTAGATCGTGTTCTTGTAGCCGCGGCCGATGCCCTCGCGGCCGTCGCTGAGCAGGTACATGCGCTCGACGGTGATGCCCGGCAGATCCGAGGGGATCATGAACCAGCTGACGTTCTGGTGGCGCGCGCCCTCGCGGTCCGTGCGGCAGATCGTCCAGAACGAGTCGGCCCCGTGCGAGCCGCCGATGAAGACCTTCGTGCCGTTGATCACGTACTCGTCGCCGTCGCGCACGGCGTCCGTCTGGGTCGAGGCGAGGTCCGAGCCGGCCTCGGGGCCGGTCAGCAGCTGCCAGGTGACGGTCTCGCCGCGGAAGATCGGCGGCAGCAGGCGGCGCTTCTGCTCCTCGCTGCCCCAGACGAGGATGCTCGCGCCGCCGAGGCTGCCGCCGCTGTCGTAGTAGGGCGGGCTCGTCAGGTCGTGGCGGTCCATCTCCTCGGCGAGCACGATCGCGTGGTCGACCGAGAGGCCGCCGCCGCCGTACTCGAGCGGCGCGGTCGGGCGCAGCCAGCCGCGCGCGCCGAGGTCGCGGCCGAGCTGGCGGTACTTGGCGTAGTTCTCGTCGGAGTCCTGGTCGCCCTCGACGTGCGGGACGTGGTCCTCGAGCCAGGCGCGCACCTCGGCGCGGAAGGCGCGCTGCTCGGGCGTGTAGGCGGGCTCGAAGTCCACGGCGGCCTCCTCGCTGCGCCGCGAGCGTAGGCACGGGCGCGGTGGCGGTCAACGCGAGGGCTGGCGTGTCAGCGGGCGGTCGCGACGATGACAGCAACCGCGGCGGCGATGCCGCCCGCAGCCGCGACGATCGCCGCCCCGACGATCCAGAGGGCCCTGTGCAGGTCCGACCGGAACTCCTGCAGCGCCAAGCGCAGGATGTCTCGCGTTACGAGCGGGCTCGTGGGCTCGGCTGTGCGCAGCGTGTGGCTCACCCGATAAGGCCGGGAGCAACCGCGGCGATCGCCGCGAGGCCGCTCATGGCCGCGACAATGCCCGCACCCTGGATCCAGAGTGCCCGGTACAGCTCGGCGCGGAGGATGTCGCGCGTGACGAGGGGCTCGTGGCTTCCTGCACGACCTCCACGATACCCTCGGCAGCCTCTTCCTCGATACCTGCGGCGCGCAGTTTGCGGACCGCGTCGTGCGTGTCGAATGTGGGCGCCGCCATCGCGAACCTCGCTTCCCAGGGCCGCATCGACCCGCCGAGGCACATCGCAGCATGGCAGTGCCAGCAAGCAACGGCTGTCGGGAGTTCTCCCTCGATCCAGTGGTACCGTGGCCCCGATGCCTGACCATGACCGCGACGCCGACGAGGCACGCCGCACGCTGCGTCCGAGCGAGGCGGAGGCGCTCGACGCCTGGCGCGCGCTGCAGCGCGCCGCCAACGAGCAGGCCGAACGGATGCGCGAGGCGGCCCCGCCCGACGACGAGTGGGGCGCGATGGCCGACATCTTCGC
Source organism: Dehalococcoidia bacterium (assembly GCA_963692775.1). GTDB lineage: Bacteria > Chloroflexota > Dehalococcoidia > UBA2979 > UBA2979 > VXMT01. The sequence goes on from OY839116.1 coordinate 172,459, forward strand.
GCCCGGACCGGACGCCTACCCCGCGCCCGAACTGCCCCTGCTGGAGGCGCTCGCGAGGCCCGAGGACCACTGGCTCGAGGTCGGCGCGGGCGCGGGACGCCTCGCGATCCCGCTCGCCCGCCGCGTGCGGCGCATGACCGCCGTCGACCGCTCGCCGGGCATGACGGCGCGGCTGCGCGAGGAGGCCGCTGGCTCTGCCCTCGACAACGTCGAGGTGCTGCCGGCGATGGGCTGGCCGCCGCCGGGCGCGCCCGGCGAGGCCGCCCCGATCGTCGACGTGGCGCTCTCGGCGAGCGTGCTGTTCTTCGTCGAGGACGCCGGCGCCTTCCTCGACGCGCTCGAGGCGCACGCGCGGCGGCTGTGCGTGATCGTGCTCATGGACCACATGCCGGGCACGCCGCTGGAGCCGCTCTGGTCGGCGCTGCACGACGAGCCGGTCGCCGAGCTGCCCGCGCTGCGCGAGTTCCTCGCGGTCCTCGGCGCGCGCGGCCGGGCATTCGACGTGACCACGACGCCGCCGCCGCCTCCGCCGCCGCTACCGCTCGACGAGGTGATCGACTCGTTCCGGCGCCGCTACTTCGTCGCGCGGGGCTCGGCGCGCGAGCAGCGGATGCGGGAGCTGCTGGCGGAGCGCTACGCGGGTGACGACGGCCTCGTGGCGCTGCCGCTGCCGTTCACGCAGACCGCCGTGGTGAGCTGGGAGCCTCCCGCCTCCTGACGTCGGAGTGTCCTCGGAGCGCGCGGCGGCGCTATGCCGCTCGCCGCCGATGCGTCACGATGCGCGCGTGACGCAGACACGTGAACGCACCGAGGCGGCGCCAACGCCGATCCCCGTCGACGAGGCGGTCGCGGGAGGTCCGCGCCGTTTCCGCACCCTCGACTCGTTCCGCATCGTCAGCTTCCGCTGGTTCTTCACCTCGATGTTCGCCGGCTTCGCGGCGATCGGCACGCAGATGTTCGTGGGCGGCTGGCTGACGTTCGAGCTGACCGGCTCGTTCGCGGCGCTCGGCGTGCTCCACCTCGCCGGAGGGATCACCGGGCTGCTGACCGCGCTGCCGGGGGGCGTGCTCGCGGACAAGGTCAAGCATCGCAAGCGCTTCATCCAGACCGGGCAGGCCGCGGGAGCGATCGCCTCGCTGGCGATGGGGCTGCTCGTCGCGAGCGGCAACGTGCAGTTCTGGCAGATCGCGGTCGGCGCCTCGCTGGTCTCCGGGGCGCACACCCTGACGATGCCGGCGCGACAGGCGCTGACGCCCTCGGTCGTCGGGATGAGGCACCTGACGAACGCGATGGCGCTCTACACCACCGGGCAGAACGCCTCGTTCCTGCTCATGCCGGCGTTCGCCGGCTGGATGATCGGGGCGCTCGGTCCCGAGGGCAGCATCGAGGGCACGCAGTACGTCTACTACCTGATGGCTGTGCTCTACGTCGCCGCGCTCGTATTGCTGTTCCCGGTCGAGATCGGACCGAGGGCGGCCGCGGGCGCCTCACGCGCCCTCGGCCAGCTCGCCGACGGGCTGCGCTACGTGACGCGCGACCGGGTGCTGCGTCCGCTGCTGATCTACAACGCCTCGGTCGGGCTCTTCTGGATGACCTACATGACGCTGCTGCCCGGCTACGCCAAGGAGGTGCTGGGCGCGGGCGCGGGCGCGCTCGGCGTGCTGCTCAGCATGGGCGGCCTCGGCGCGGTCGCCGGCTCGCTGATCGTCGCCTCCATCCCCGGAGGTCAGCGCGGGCGCGTCTGGATGCTCAGCGTCGTCGTGATCGGCGTCGCGATGCTCGTCTTCGCCGTGAACACGCACTACTGGATCGCCCTCGCCTGCGCGGTCGCGATCGGCATCGGCCAGGCGGGCTACCTCTCGCTCGGCAGCGTGCTGTTGCAGGCCTACACCGAGGACGACTACCGCGGGCGCGCGCTCAGCGTCTACATGATGCAGTACGGTTTTATGTCGTTTGGTACGCTGCTGGTCAGCCTCGTTGCGAACGCGATCGGACCGCAGATCGCCGTCGGCCTCGCCTCCCTCGCGCTGCTCGCCATCACCGCCGCCCAGTTCATCGCACGCACGCCGCTCAGCCGCCTGCGCTGACGGCGGGGAGGATCGCGCCATGCCCCCGTCCGACGCCATCGAGGCGCCCGACCCGCAGCCCTTCGAGCTGACGATCGCCGAAGCGGCGGCCGCGCTGCGCGACGGCTCGCTGACGGCGGTCGCGCTGACCGAGTCCGTCCTCGCGCGCATCGAGGCGACCGAGCCCGCGCTCAACGCCTACGTGCTCGTGACGGCGGACCTCGCGCGCGAGCAGGCCGCGCGCGCCGACGAGGAGCTGGCGGGAGGCCGCGATCGCGGGCCGCTGCACGGCATCCCGTTCGCGCTCAAGGATCTGTTCGACACCGCCGGGATCGTGACGACGGCCGGCTCCGGCTTCCTGCGCGATCGCGTCCCCGAGGAGGACGCCTTCGTCGTCGCGAAGCTGCACGAGGCGGGCATGGTCCTCACCGGCAAGCTCGGGATGCACGAGTTCGCCTTCGGCACCACCAGCGACAACGCGCACTTCGGGACGATCCGCAACCCCTGGAACCCCGACTACACGCCGGGCGGCAGCAGCGGCGGCAGCGGCGCGGCTGCGGCGGCCGGGTCCGCCCTCGGCACGCTCGGCAGCGACACCGGCGGCTCGATCCGCATCCCCGCCGCCGTCTGCGGCGTCGCCGGGCTGAAGCCGACACGCGGGCTCGTGAGCCGCGGCGGCGTCGTCCCGCTCTCGCACACGCTCGACCACGCCGGTCCGCTCACGAAGAGCGTCGAGGACTCGGCGCTGATCCTCAACGCGATCGCCGGGTACGACCCCGCCGACTCGCAATCCATGGAGCGCCCGCCCGAGGACTTCACGCGCGAGCTCGGCCGCGACCTCGCCGGGCTGCGCCTCGGCGTGCCGCGCAACCCGATGTGGGCGAACTGCGCCGACGAGGTCGTGGCGGTCTGCGAGGCAGCCCTCGACGAACTGCGCGCGCTCGGCGCCGAGACGGTCGAGGTCGAACTGCCGAGCTTCGCCGCCTCGAGGCGGTTGGTGATCAGCCCGGTCGAGGGCGCCGCGTTCCACGAGCAGTGGCTGCGCGCCCATCCCGAGCGCTACAGCGACGAGGTGCGCGGGAAGATCGCGGCCGGCCTCGACCGGCTGGCGATCGAGTACGTCCGCGATCTGCAGACGCGCGCGGCGATCGAGCGCGAGGTGCTCGCGGTGCTCGGGACGGTCGACCTGCTGGTCTCGCCGACCCTCCGGCGCACCGCGCCGACGGTGGCCGAGGGCGATCCCGAGTCGATCCTCGCGAGCAACACGCGGGCCTACAACCTCTCCGGCCTGCCGGCGGTCAGCGTGCCCTGCGGCCTCGACGGCGCCGGGTTGCCGGTCGGGCTGATGATCGCGGGCCGCCCGTTCGCGGAGGCGACGGTCTGCCGCGCCGCGCACGCCTGCGAGCAGGCGCTGGGCTGGCCGCGCCGCCCGCCGCTGTAGCGCCGCATCGCGTAGGCTGGCGCGGAGACGCGCCTCGGGAAAGGATGCCGCGATGCCGACAGTTGCGATGCGGACGGTGCTGCGCCGCTTCGCTCCGGGAGCGCTGCTGGCCGCGCTGCTGCTCGGCCTCGCCGCCGCCTGCGGCGACGACGGACCGCCCACGGCGGACGAGCCGCTGAGGATCGGCCTGCTGACCGACGCGAACGAGCGATCCGTGCCCCGCCGACAGAGCTTCGAACTCGCCATCGCGCACCTCAACGAGGGCGGCGGCGTGCTCGGCCACCCCGTCGAGGCGGTGATCGTCGAGGTCGAGTACGAGCCGGACGTCGTGCTCGCCGCCGCGCTGCGCCTCGTCGAGGAGGAGGGCGTGCACGCGATCGTCGGTCCCAGCTCGAGCGCCGCCTCGCTGCCCGTCGCGGAGCAGGTCGCGGCGGCGCTGGGCGTCCCCGTGATCAGCCCCTCGGCGAGTTCGCCGAAGCTGACGACGGCTCCCGACGGCGACTTCTTCTTCCGCACGGCGCCGTCCGACCTGAAGCAGGGGCCGGTGCTCGCGCGGCTGACGGAGGAGCGCGGCTTCGCGAACGTCGGCGTGATCCACCGCGACGACGCCTGGGGGCGCGGCCTCGCCGAGGCCTTCGCCGCCGCCTGGCGGGGCCCGATCGTGGTCGTCGAGATCGACCACGAGGCCACGACGTTCGTCGACGCGCTGCGCCGCTCGGCGCGCGGCGGCGCCGAGGCGCTGGTCGTGCTCACCTTCGCCGAGGAGGCAGTGCCCCTGCTGCGCGAGGCGGTCGCGGAGGGCATCTACGATCGCTTCATGTTCGGCGACGGGGCGCGCAGCGTACTGCTGATCGAGGAGCTCGGCCCCGCGCTCATCGGCGGGATGTACGGGACCGCGGGCGCCGGGGTTCCGGAGAGCGCCGCCGGGGCGGCCTGGGAGGCGGCCTGGCGGGCCGCCCACGGCGAGCTGCCGCAGTCCGCCTACGTCAAGGAGAGCTACGACGCGGCGATCGCGCTCGGGCTGGCCGCGCAGGCCGCGGGCAGCCTCGACGGCGCCGCGATCCGCGACCAACTGCGCGCCATCGGCAGCGCCCCCGGCGAGCAGACGCTGCCCGGTCCCGAGGGCGTCGCGGACGCGCTGCGCCTGCTCCGCGAGGGCGAGGAGATCGACCATGAGGGCGCCTCGGTCCCGCTCGACTGGGACGAGCACGGCGACCTCGCGCGCGGCCACATCGGCGTCTGGCGCTACACCGCCGACGGCCGCATCGAGGACCTCTCGGCGGAGCCCTTCGAGTAGCAGCGCGCGCCGCCGGCGCGCGGCTCAGGCCGGCAGCGGCTCGCCCGCGAGGACGGCGCGCGCCTCGGCGACCATGTCCTCGACCACCAGGGCGGCGGGGCGGATCTCGTCGATCAGGCCCACGCCCTGCCCGGCGGCGACGTTCATGAACTCGTCGACGTGGTGGTCGTCCACGGCCTGCATGAGCTTCGCCATCAGCATCGGCTGCAGCGGCATGCCGAGCGGCTCGGGCGCGCCCGGCTGCTCCCAGGCGTCGATCATCTTCGAGCGCAGCCGCGCGGCCGGCTTGCCGGTGAGCGCGCGGCTCTTCGTCGAATCCTCGGTGGCGGCGTTGACGAGCTTGTCCTTGAGGTAGGGGTCGATGTGAGACTCCGTGGTCGCCTGCCAGATCGTGCCGCTCCAGACGCCGACAGCGCCGAGGGCGAGCGCCGCGACGAGGTGCTCGCCGCGCGTCACGCCTCCCGCCGCGAGCACCGGCGTGTCGTACTCGCGCGCCATCCTCGCCACCGCCGGGACGAGCGAGAAGGTGCCGATCCGCCCGGAGTGGGCGCCCGAGTCGCCACCCTGCGCGATGATCAGGTCGACGCCCGCCTCGAACTCGCGGCGCGCCTGCCGCGTCATGCCGATCAGCCCCCAGACCTTCGTGCCGGCCGCGTGCGCGCGATCAAGGATCACGGCGGGGTTGCCGAGGCCCGAGGCGAAGATCGGCACGCGCTCCTCGATCGTCACGTCGATGTGGTCGCGGGCGCGCTGCAACAGGTCCGCGCCGACCGAGGGCTGCCACGGCGGCGGCGTGCTCGGGTCGGGGATCTCGTTGTCGCGCTGCAGCCGCTCGACGAAGTCTCGGTGCTCCTGCGGGATCATCCCCTCGAGCTCCTCGGTGTTGCCCTCCTGGAACGTCGCGGGCAGCAGCGTGTCGATGCCGAACGGCTTGTCGCCGACCCGGTCTCGGATCCAGCGCACGTCGCGGCGGAACTCGTCCTTCCTGAGCTGGGTCGTGCCGAGCACGCCGATGCCGCCGGCGTTCGTCACGGCGGCGACGACCTCCTTCGTGTGGCAGAAGGCGACGATCGGGTACTCGCAGCCGTACTCCTCGCAGAGCCGCGTGCGCAGCGGGTCGTCGCTCATCGCTCACATCCGATCTCATGCCGGGCGCCTCGTGCGCCGCAGGATACGGCGCGGCGCCGAGGCCGTACCAGCGCCGAGGCGATGCGACTGCCTCGACGCGCTCAGTCCTCGAACTCGAACAGCACGGGCGCGTGGTCGGAGGGCCTGGGGCCCTTGCGGAAGTCGCGGTCGATGCCAGCCGATCGCAGCCGCCCCGCGAGGTCGGGGCTGACCAGCGCGAGGTCGATGCGCAGCCCCATGCCGCGGTGGAAGTGCCCCTGCCGGTAGTCCCACCAGGTGTGCTGCACCGTCTCCGGCTCGACGACGCGGAAGGCGTCCGCCAGCCCCGTCCCGATCAGCGCGCCGAGGCGCTCCCGCTCCGGGGCGCTGGTGTGCGTCGCACCCTCGAACTCGGCGGGGTCCCAGACGTCGGCATCGGCTGGCGCGATGTTGTAGTCGCCGGCGATCGCGAGCGGTCGCCCGGCGAGCTGGGCCGCGCGCTCCGCCATCGCGTCGAGGAAGGCGAGCTTCGCCTCGTACATCGGATCGTCCAGCGCGCGGCCGTTGACGACGTAGACGCTGACCGCGCGCAGCCCGGCGACGGTCGCCTCGATCCAGCGCGCGTCCTCCGGGAGCGGGCTGCCCGGCAAGCCGCGCGCGACATCCTCGATGGCGTGGTCCTCGCGGGCGAGGATGGCGACGCCCGCCCAGCGACCGCCGGACTCGTCGGCGGCCTCGTAGCCGGCCTCGCGCAGAGCGCCCGCGGGGAAGTCTCCGGGGGCGGTCTTGGTCTCCTGCAGGCAGACGACGTCCGGCTCGTGCACGTGAAGGAACTCGAGCAGGCGCGGCATGCGGGCGCGCACCGAGTTGACGTTCCAGGTGGCGAGTTTCACGCGCGCTCCGCGGCCCTCTCCCGAGACTCCCGTGCGGGTTCGCCCAGCGGCGGGGGCCAGTAGCGCCAGCGTACGCGACCGAGCAAGGCCTCCGGCGGGAAGGCGCCCAGCGTGCGGCTGTCCGTGCTCCTCCGGGCGTTGTCCCCGAGCAGCCAGAGGCCGCCGCCGGGTTCGATCACCCGCACGCGCTTGACCAGCGCGCGGTCCGGCTCCCGGGGGTCGCGCGCGAGCACGATCTCGCCCTCGCGCGGATCGTGGCCAGCCCAGGCGCGGCGGTCGACGATCACCCAGTCGCCGGGGCGCAGCGTCGGCAGCATGCTCTCGCCCGCGATCTCGTAGCGGGTGAAGCGCGCCGCGAGGCGCAGCGCGAACCAGGCGAGCGCGCCCGCCGCCGCGCAGCAGGCGAGGGCGAACGCGAGGTCGCCGCGGCGCGGCCCTCCGGCCGCCGGCCCGTCCGTCCGGCTAGACGGCCAGGTAGAACGGGACGTCGTCGCGGCCCTTGGTGGCCCAGAAGACGTTGTGGATCTCCTCGATCGTCGCGAGCAGCTCCTCGCCGGCCTCGACGCTCAGCTCGGTCTTGTTGCGCGAGCAGAGCTTGGCGGCGTTCCAGAACGTCTGCCAGAGGTCCGGGTGGTCGGCGGTGCGCTCCGGGTTGAAGTAGTCCGTCCAGAGGATGTTGAGCTCGCGCTTGGCCAGCTCCGCCTGCTCCTCCTTGATCGCGGTGAAGCGGGAGCGCGTGTTGTTCGTCGCCGGGTCGTCGGCGTCGCCAAGGGCGACGATCTTCTGCGCCATCGAGAGCACGGCCTCGGCGGCGATGCGCGCCGACGCCGGGTCGTAGATGCCGCAGGGGCCGTCGCAATGGGCCTCGGCGAGGCGGCGAGGGCGCAACAGAATGGAGAGGAGGTGCACGTGTGGGCTCCCTTCGCGGGCGCACCGCGCGTGCGCCCAACAGCTTCCGTACGGGCAACCGGCGCGGCGCTCGCCGCCGCGGACCGGCCCGCCTATTGTCGGCACGCCCGCGAATAACGCAAGCGCGCGCCCTCGCGGCGCCCCGAACGGCGGCGATGTGCTAGAGTCCGCACGCAGCGAGGATCCAGCACTTGAGGAGCCAACGTGGACCTGCAGTACGTCAACGTCGAGAAGCTCGGCCACATCTACCACATCCGCCTCAACAGGCCGGAGCGCCTGAATGCGATCGGCGCCCAAATCCGGCACGACCTCAACCAGGCCTGGTATGAGTTCGACAACGACCCGGAGATGCGCATCGCCGTCGTTAGCGGCGAGGGCCGCATCTTCTCCGCGGGCCGCGACATCCGGGAGCAGGCCGGCGGCCGCCCCGAGATCAGCAACCCCGACGCTCCCGTCGCCAAGATGGGCTTCTACGGCGTCCCCGAGACCGACAAGCCGATCATCACCGCCGTGCAGGGCGGCGCCTGGGGCGCGGGCTTCTACATCGTCTGCGGCTCCGACATCTGCGTCGCCGCCGAGGGCGCGCGCTTCGCGATGTCGGAGATTCCGACGGGCATCATCGGCCCGGCGCTGTTCGTGATCCTGCAGAACCTCTACTGGCTGCCCGGCTGCGAGATCGTGATCCGCGGCCACCAGTTCGACGCGCAGCGCGCCTACGAGCTGGGCATCATCAACCACGTCGTGCCGGAGTCCGAGCTGATGTCGACGGCGATGGACATCGCCGAGGAGATCGCGGCGCTGCCGCCGGTGCACGTCCAGGTCACGAAGCAGCAGCTGATGATGGCGCGGCCACGCCCGAGCACTTACCAGTCCAACATCGCCTTCCCGGAGGCCCTCGATGGGCTGATGTCGCTCGAGGACACGCGCGAGGCCGCCGTCGCCTTCGCCGAGAAGCGCAAGCCGGTCTTCAAGGGCCGCTAGCCGTAACGTCCACAGACGTTGTTGACACCCGCTGGGGCGCCTGATCCCCGCGGGGTTGTCACGGAACGACGACGCACACCAGGGAGGTCACCACGAGATGATGCCGTTTGGCAGGGAGCGGCTGCGCCTGTCGCTCGTCGCGGCGATCACGGTCGCGGCGCTCACGCTGGGGTCGGGATGCACTGACTCAGAGGACACCACCCCGTCACCCGGCGCGCCAACGGACGCCGGCGCGACGACGTCCGCGGCCGAGCAGGGCGAACCCGGCGTGTTCGACGACCGCATCCTCTTCGGGCAATCCGCCGCGTTCAGCGGTCCGGCCGAGGGTTTGGGCCTGGCGATGCGCCTCGGGATCAGAGCCGCGTTCGACGAACAGAACCAGGCCGGCGGGGTTCACGGCCGCACGCTGGAGCTGAGCACGCTGGACGACGCCTACGAGACGGACTTCGCCTTTCAGAACACGCAGAGGTTGATCTTCGGTGAAGGGGTCTTCGCGCTCATCGGGGAGGTGGGCACCCCCACGTCGAGCGCCGCTTCTCCCGTGGCCAGCGCCGCCGGCGTCCCGTTCATCGCCCCCTTCACCGGAGCCGAGTTCCTGCGTGATCCCGACCTGACCAACGTCCTGAACCTGAGGGCCTCCTACTACCAGGAAACCGAGGAGATGGTCTCCCGCCTGACCGAGGAACGGGGCTTCACGCGGATCGCCGTGCTGTACCAGAACGACTCCTTCGGCCAGGCGGGGCTGGACGGGGCGGAAGCAGCCCTGGCCCGGCGCGGTCTCGCGCCGGCGGCTTCGTGGTACTACCCGCGCAACACCGATGCGGTGAAGATGGCCGTGCTTGAGATTGCGGCTTCGGATCCGGAAGCCGTGATCATGGTCGGCGCGTATCGCCCGGTCGCCAAGGCGATCGTCTTGCTGCGCGAGCGCATCGACCCGGTGATCATGGCCGTCTCCTTCGTGGGGAGCAACGCGCTGGCCGCGGAGCTTGGCGAAGCCGGAGCCGGCGTCTTCATCACGCAGGTCGTGCCGCAGCCGGACGACGACGCCATCCCGATCGTCGCCTCCTACCGCAAGGCGCTCGCGGAGGTCGATCCGGACGCGACACCCGGATTCGTTTCCCTGGAGGGCTACCTGGCAGGCCGCCTGGCCATCGCGGGCCTGCAACTGTGCGGCCCGGATGTGGACCGGGAGTGCTTCCTGGAGGCCATCCAGAACGCGGAGGCGATCGACCTCGACGGCATGCTCCTTGAGTTCGGTCCGGTGGACAACCAGGGCTCGGACGCGGTGTTCCTGACGATGATCGGCGCCGACGGAACGGTCCGCACGGTCGACAGCCTCGAAGGAGGACGCTAGATGCCGCGATTCCAGCTGCCGCCGGCGCTGACGCTCACGACCGCCGGGGCGCTCATCGCCATCATCGCCGCCGTGGTGGCCGGATGGCTGACCATCGAGAACCTGGACACGGAAGACACCAGCGGGGACGACATCGCGGTGCTCGCCGCCACGATGGCCATTTCGAGGCATTCGAGCGATCTCATGGCCACGGGGGCAGCGGCCTCCGACGGGACCATGAACCGGGAGACCGTCATCGCGGACAGAGCGGAGGTCTCGCGGATCAAGGCGGCCCTGTCCGAACAACGGGCGATCCTGGACGGCAGCGCCTACCAGGCGAGGGCGGCTCGAATCGGCGCTCACCTGGACTCGCTCGTGTCCGCGATCGACCAGATCGAGGCTGGCCGTCCCGACATCCTGCGGGCGTTGCTTCGCGGGGAACAAGCGCGCCAGGAGCTGACCGTCACCAACACGCGTTCGCTGTTCCCGGCGCTGAGGACGAGTATCGACAACCAGATCTTCTTCATGCTCACCGGCGAGAGCGAGTTCAGGTCGTCTCCGGCATCGGCAACCGAGAGTGTGTCGGAGGAAGAGTTGCTGCGCTTCTGGCACCTCACGAGCTTGTCGAGCGCCGCGACTGTGGGCCACGCGACCCTGGCCGTCGCCAGCGCCCTCCAGAATCCAACGTTCGTGGGGAGGACGCAGGAAGCGCTTGCCAGCATCGGCCAGCGAATGGAGCGGAGTCTGGAGTACCTGGCCGAGAACGGAGGACCAGAGCTGGATCCGGAGGTGCTGCCGCTGGCCAGCCAGTTGCGTGAAGCCAGTGTCGGGCAAGGGAACCAGCTTGACGCCCTGAAGGCGCGGCTGGAACTGGCCGCCGCCGAGCAGGAACTGATTGCCGCCAGCGAGGAGATCCACTCCACCCTGCTGGGCGAGCTTGACGCGCTCGCCGGCGAGGTGCGCGAGCGCGCTTCCGCGCAGCCCGGCGACTCCGCCGGGACGGCGAGGGCGGGACGCATCGCCCTCCTCGTGATCGGGATCGCGGGCGTGGCCGGCATGCTGGCCGCGGGCGGCTACTTCGGCCTCAGGAGGAGCGACGCGAGCTAGCCTCCCCGGCGCGAGGGAGCGGGCGGATCGCCTCACGCGATCCGGGTGATTGACACTCACGGAGTTCGTACCGATGCTGGCCTGCGGCACACGGCTCGCCGGCTCGTTTGCGCCCATCGAGGGCGCGCGGCGGCGATGGTGAGAGAGCGAAGAGGAGCAGCGCGTGAAGGTCGACATCTTCTCCGAGATGCAGCAACCGAAGGAGCTCTGGGGCCCCGACGTCGAGAACCACGAGCACCGGCTGTTCGAGGAGACCCTCGCGCAGGCGAAGCTCGCCGACGAGATGGGCTACGGGATCTGGTGGGAGGTGGAGCACCACACCGCCGTCGAGTTCAGCTACAGCTCGGCGCCGGAGATCATGCTCACCAACATCGCCGCCAACACCCAGAACCTGCGCGTCGGCCACTCCGCCGTGCTCTCCCCCTTCCGCTTCAACCACCCGATCCGGGTCGCTGAGCGCGCCGCCTTCCTGGACCACGTCAGCAACGGCCGCTTCGAACTCGGCCTCGCCCGGTCCACCATCCCCGAGTGGCGCACCTTCAACATCGACCCAGACGAGACGCGCGACCAGATGCAGCAAGCCTTCGAGATGATCCCGAAGATGTGGACCAGCGACGACTTCTCCTGGAAGAGCGACTTCTACGAGATCAACAACGTCTCGATCATCCCGAAGCCCTACCAGAAGCCGCACCCGAAGCTCTGGCAGGCCTGCTCCAGCCCGACCTCGTTCGAGCAGGCGGGCCGCAACGGCGTCGGCGCCCTCGGCGTCACGCTCTGGGCCTCGCTCGACCAGGTCGCCGAGTGGATCGGCCTCTACCGCGACGCGATCAAGGAGTGCGAGCCGGTCGGCGAGGAGATCAACGACCAGGTCGCCTTCTTCACCTTCGTGCACGCCGCCGACAGCGAGCAGCAGGCGATGGAGAACGGCGCCGCCGACGCGGCCGCCTGGTACACCAACGGCGCCTTCACCTTCTTCGAGGCGAAGGAGTCCTTCGTGCTCACCGCCAGGGAGCTGGAGGCGGCGGCGGCCGACCCGGCGGGCGGCGGCCTCACCGGCCAGTTCCTGCGCGAGCACGCCGACGACGCGGTGACCGAGGCGCAGCTGATCGTCGCCAAGGTCATGGAGGGTGAGGAAGTCACCCCCGAGGAGGTCTGGGAGGTGCTCTCCAAGCAGCACTCCCTGATCGTCGGCAGCCAGGACCAGGTGCGCGAAGGGATGAAGGTCTACCAAGAGGCCGGCATCGACCGTCTGATGTCCTTCCACCAGGTGGGCGCGATTCCGCACGAGGCGATCATGAAGAGCATCCGCCTCACCGGCGAGCTCATCCCCGAGTTCGACCCGGACGCGCGCTAGACACCTCGCAGACTCGCAAAGAAGGCCGCCCGGAGGCGGCCTTCTTGCTGTCCGCAGCGCCTCGCGACGCGCTACCCGAGCGCGTCGAGGAACGGCGTGACCGCCTCGAGGAAGCCGGGCGTGTTCTGCGAGTGGACGTTATGTCCACAGTCGGCCACGGTCCGCAGCTGCCCCCGCGGCAGCGCCGCGGCGAACTCCTCCGCGCCCTGCTCGGTCAGCACGTTCGAGTCGCCTCCGCGGATCACGAGCGCCGGGAGGTCGAAGCCGCGCACGGCCTCGAGGCCGATGCTCAGCGGCACGCCGTCGCCCTCGCGCACGCGGCGGAAGCCTGGGTCGTGCAGGATGCGATCCGACTTGGCGATGTACCTGCCGTCGGCGCGCTGGATCAGGTTGTAGCGCACCGTGCGCGTGATGTGCTCGCGCGTGCGGTACGGGTCGTACTCCACGACGCGGTCGATGAACGCCTCGAGGTCGTCGAACTCAACGTTGCGCTGGATGAAGTTGCGGATCGCCTGCGTGCCGGGGCCGCTGATCACCGGTCCGACGTCGACGAAGACGGCGGCGCGGGCGACGCCGGGGCGGCGCTTCAGCACCTCCATCGTGACGCGCCCGCCCATCGAGTGGCCCATCATGATCGGCTGCCCGAGGCCCTGCTGCGCGATGAAGGCGATCGCGTCCTCGGCCATCTCGCCGATGCCGTAGGCGGCGTCGCGCGCCCACTCGCTGTCGCCGTGGCCGCGCTGGTCGAGCGCCAGCACGCGGTAGCGGTCCGCGAGGTGCAGGCTGACGAGATCCCAGGAGTGCGCGGACTGGTTGCCGCCGTGCAGGAGCAGCAGCGGCGGCGCGGCCGGATCGCCCCACTCCAGGAAGTGGAAGCGTTGCCGCTGCACCACGGTGTTGCGCGAGACGTAGCGCACGTCCGGCTCGTGCGGGATGCCGAGGTCGCTCGCGCTCCGCAGCAGGCTGCGGAACTCCTCGGCGTCCGTCATGTCGAGGGCGTCGAGGTCCGGCGAGAACTCGTTCAGGTACATCGTGCCTCCCGCCGGCCGGCCTGCGCTGGCGTTCGCTCGTCGGCGGCCGCGACCGGCGGCCGGGCGGCTACTCCTCCGGGCGGTTACTCGTCCGGATTGAGTTCCGCGAGGATCGCCTCCGGCGTGGCGGGCAGCTTGCGCATGCGCACGCCGATCGCGTCCTCGATCGCGTTCGCGACCGCCGCCAGCGGCGGCACGATCGGCACCTCGCCGACGCCGCGCACGCCGTAGGGGTGGCCGGGGTTGGGCACCTCGACGAGGATCGTCTCGATCATCGGCAGGTCGAGCGCCGTCGGCATGCGGTAGTCGAGCAGGCTCGCGTTGCGCATCCGCCCGGCCTCGTCGAAGTCGTAGCCCTCGCTGAGCGCCATGCCGACGCCCTGCTGGACGCCGCCCTGGATCTGCCCCTCGACGTACGAGGGGTGGACGGCCGTGCCGACGTCCTGCACCGCGGTGTAGCGCAGGATGTCGACCTTGCCGGTCTCCAGGTCCACCTCGACATCGACGATGTGGCCGGCGAAGGCGGGGCCGATGGTGGTCGGCTTGACGTTGGCGCGGCCCTGGATCATCCCGCCGCTCCCGCCAAGCTGTCCGGCGATCTCCTTGAAGGCCAGCGAGCGCTCGTCGCCGTCGTCGTCCGCGGGGCCGCGGATCACGCCGTCGTCGCCATAGCTCACGGCGTCGCGGTCGCACTCCCAGATCTGCGCTGCGCGCTCCTCGAGCTGGCGGCGGATGTCCATCGCCGCCTCGTAGGCGGCCCAGCCGGTCGCGAAGGTGGTGCGGCTCCCGCCGGTGTTGCCGGTGAAGCCGATCGAGTCCGTGTCCGACGCCACCGAGGGATGCACGTCCTGCGCCGTGAGGCCGAGCGTCTCGGCGAGCGTCATCGCCAGCGCGGCGCGCTGCCCGCCGATGTCGACCGAGCCGGTGACGAGGCTGACCGTGCCGTCCGCGTTGACGTTGGCGTAGGCGCTGGACTCGTTGCCGCCGTTGAACCAGAAGCCCATCGAGATGCCGCGTCCGCGGTTCTCGCCCTGCAGCTCGGAGCGGTAGTGCTCGCTGTTCTTGATCTCCTCCATCACCTCTTTCGCGCCGATCGAGCCGAAGGTGGCGCCGTCCGTGCGGCGCGTGCCCTCGACGGCTGTGTTCTTGAGCCGCAGGTCCATCGGGTCCAGCTCCAGCCGCTCGGCGAGGTCGTCCAGCAGCGACTCGACGGCGAACTCCGAGGAGGGCGCGCCGGGCGCGCGGTAGGCGGCGACCTGCGGCTTGTTGAGTACCACGTCCCAGGCCTCGACGAACTGGTTGGGGATGTCGTAGGGCCCGAAGGCGCAGCGCGCGCCCGCGACGTAGGGCGAGCCGGGGTAGGCGCCCGCTTCGTAGGCGAAGTGGCCCTCGACGGCGGTGATCGTGCCGTCGTGCTTCGCGCCGATCTTCACGCGGTGGTGCGTCCCGGAGGTCGGGCCGCTCGCCTCGAGCACCTCGGTGCGCGTCATCTGCATCTTCACCGGGTGGCCGGTCTTGCGGGAGAGCAGCGCGGCGAGGGGCTCGTAGTAGAGCTTCAGCTTGCCGCCGAAACCGCCGCCGATCTCCGTCGGGATCACCTTCACCTGCGAGACGGGCAGATCGAGGATCATCGAGAGGTTGTCGCGGATGCCGAACGCGCCCTGCGTCGCGGTCCAGACGATCAGCTCGCCGTCCTGCTGCCACATCGCCGTCGAGGCGTGCGGCTCGATGTAGCCCTGGTGCGCCATCGTCGTGCCGTACTCGCCCTCGAGCACGATGTCGGCCTCGGCGAAGCCCGCCTCGGTGTCGCCGAGCTCCATCACGAGGTGCTTGGCGATGTTGGTCTGCTGGTCGTCCGGCTTGTCGCCGGAGGCACCATAGGCAGCCTGCGCCAGCTCCTCCGTGCGCAGGTCCTCGAGCAGCACCGGGGCCGCCTCGGACATCGCCTCCTGCACGTCGAGCACAGGGGGCAGCTCCTCGTACTCGACCTCGATCAGGTCGATGGCGTCCTCGGCGATGTGCGGGTCGGTGGCGCAGACGGCGGCGATCGGGTGGCCGCGGAAGAGCAGCTTCTCGTTGGCGAGCAGGAAGCCGCGCAGCCAGCGCAGCGGCGTCAGCCCGCGGATCGTCGGGACGATGCGGTCGCCGGGGTCCGGCATGTCGGCGGCCGTGATCACGGCCTGCACGCCCTCGAGGGCCTCCGCCTTCGAGGTGTCGATGCTGATCAGCCGGGCGTGGGCGACGGGGCTGCGCTTGACGCGGCCGTAGAGCATGCGCGGCAGCCGCACGTCGGCGCCGTACTGCGCGCGTCCCGTCACCTTGTCGGCTCCGTCGTGGCGGACGGGGCGGGTTCCGATCACCTCGTACTGCTTGTCTGTGGCGACCATGCGCGGCTCTCCTTCGTCGGGCGCTCGGCGTTCGCGGCGTCTGCGGCGCGATCCGCCGTGCATTGTAGCGAATCCGCCCGCACTGCCGATGCCCGCTGGCGATCGAGCATCGCGCGCCGGGCGCGACAGGCTATCTCCGTCTGTGCTAAGTCTCTCCCCGGAGACGACGAACGGGACGCGCCCGATCGCCGGCGATCGCGGCGCGGAAGGAGCGCCTCATGCCGTCACCACTCGAGGGGATTCGCATCCTCGACTTCACCCGCTACCAGAACGGCCCGCACGGCACGCAGCTGCTCGCCGACATGGGCGCCGAGGTGATCAAGGTCGAACTGCCCGGCGACGGCGACCCGGGCCGCTCCGTGATGCGGCTGCCCGACGGCTTCTCCGCCTACTTCGAGGCGCTCAACCGCGGCAAGCGCAGCATCACGCTCGAACTGCGCACCGAGGAGGGGCGCGAGGTCATCCGCAAGCTCGTGCCGAAGGTCGACGTGGTGGTGGAGAACTTCCGACCCGGCGTCCTCGACCGCCTCGGCATCGGCTACGACGACATCGCGGCGCTCAACCCGCGGCTGATCTACGCCGTCAACAGCGGCTTCGGCCCGGACGGCGAGTGGAGCAGCCGCGGCTCCTTCGACCACGTCGCGCAGGGCATGAGCGGCGCCCTCGTCGCGCAGGGCGGCGGGCCGGGATCGACGCCCACCTCGGTCGCCTGGGGGCTGGCCGACCAGGTCGGCGGGATGACGCTCGCCTACGGCGTGATGACGGCGCTGCTCGCCCGCGAGCGCTTCGGCGTGGGCCAGAAGGTCGACGTCTCCCAGCTCGGCGCGATGATCTCGCTGCAGGGCTTCTCGCTGCTCACCTACCTGCACACCGGCAAGCAGGAGCGGCGCAATCCGGGGGCTTCGCGCAACGCCGCCTTCAGCTGGTACCAGGCCTCCGACGGCGAGTGGTTCACGATCGCCGGCCTCGATCCGAAGTTCTGGCCGAGGATCTGCCGCGTGCTGGAGCGCGAGGATCTGATCGACGATCCGCGATCCGCGGACCCCTTCGCGCGCTTCGACAACGGACCGTGGCTGGCCGCGGAGCTGAGCGCCGTCTTCGCCACGAAGCCGCGCGAGAAGTGGCTGGCGGCGCTCGTCGAGGCGGAGGTCCCCTGCGGGCCGATCTATGACTACGCGGGCGTGGCCGCCGAGCCGCAGCACTGGGAGAACGGCTACCTCGTGGACCTCGAGCATCCGACGTTCCCCGGCCACCGCACGATCGGCATGTCGGTGCAGCTCAGCGAGACGCCGGGCGGCGTGCGCGCGCCCGCGCCGGAGCTGGGCCAGCACACCGAGGAAGTCCTGCTCGAGCTCGGCTACGACTGGCCCGACATCGAGCAACTGCACGACAAGGGCGTCACCGCCGCCCGCTGAGCGAGCGGCGGAGGCGCGGACCGGCAGCCCGAGAGGAGCGAACGATGGAGAAGCTGATCATCGAGGCCTCGATCAACGAGTCCGCGCGCAAGGAGGACAACCCGCATGTCCCCTACGGGCCGGAGGAGGGCGCGCGCGACGGCATCGCCGCCGCGAAGGCGGGCGCCGCGATCATCCACTACCACCCGCGCGACGAGGACGGCCAGAACCTCTGGCACCTCGGCACGGAGATGTACCTCGAGTGCTACCGGCTGATCCGCGAGGAGTGCCCGGACGTGCTCGTCTACCCGACGCAGCGCGGCGCGCACGAGGAGAACACGCCGCATCTCTTCGAACTCGCGCGCAACGAGGAAGAGGGCCTGGAGCTGGCGACGGTCGACATCTTCCCGGAGGAGGGCATCACCGGGCACGACGGCAGCTTCGTCGCGAAGCTGCTCGAGGATCTGCGCGCGCTCAACGTCAGCTACAGCATCGGCGTGCGCCACACCGGGCACATGCGGCACATCGCGCGCTTCCACGAGCAGGGGCTGATCGGCGACGTGCTGATCATGAAGATCTTCTGGAACGAGTTCTCGCTCGGCCCGCCGCCCGGCATGGACGGCCTCAAGATGTACCTCGACCTGCTCCCGCCGGGCCTCGACTGCCAGTGGTTCAACACCGTCTACGACGGCCTGCCCGGCGAGCCGACGCTGCGCCGCACGAGCATGCTCGCGGCGGCGACGGGCGGCCACATCCGCACCGGTATCGGCGAGAACCCGATGCTCGACGGCAAGCGCGGCTCAGACGCCTACACGAACGTCGAGCACGTCGAGATGGCGGTCGAGCTGGCGCACCACGCCGGCCGCGAGGTGGCGACGCCCGACGAGGCGCGCGCGATCCTCGGCATGCCGCCGCGCGAGATCGGGATGCGCCCGAAGGCGTAGCGGGCCTCGGCGCTACTCGTCCAGCAGCCAGAGGCGCAGCGCCGAGGGGTGCGCGGCGTCGTGCAGCACCTGCTGCACGGCGGGGCGCGTCTCGACGGCGCTCCACG
The DNA here is from genome assembly GCA_963692775.1 of Dehalococcoidia bacterium. Lineage (GTDB taxonomy): Bacteria > Chloroflexota > Dehalococcoidia > UBA2979 > UBA2979 > VXMT01. The sequence continues at coordinate 190,810 of OY839116.1, forward strand.
AGGGCTCGCCGGTGTTCGGGTTCGCGTCGAAGCGCGGGAAGTTCGAGCTCGAGACCTGGAGGCGCAGGCGCTGGCCGGGCGCGAAGCGGTAGGCCGTGCTGCCCAGCTCGATCTCGTAGCGATAGGCCTCGCCCGGCGTGACCGGCGAGGGGTCCGTGAGGGACTCGCGGAAGCTCGCGCGGCGGATGCCGTCGCAGAGCGAGATCGCCGTCCCGTCCGCATCGACAGCAACGAGCTTCGCCGTCCAGTCCGTGTCCGGCGCGTCCGTCACGGCCCACAGCTCGACCGTGACAGGGCCCGCGACCGTGAGCGGCTGTTCGAACGGCGCGGTCGTGTAGCAGAGCACGTCGTCGCGCGCCTCGATCTGCGACTGCTCGCGCGGGCCGGGCTGCCCGACCGACTGCTGGAGCAGCGAGCCGCCCTCGGTCGGCACGGGCCGCTCGGGATCGTAGAGGTAGCGATCGGCGGGCTCGTCGCCCTCGGGCGCGGCGTCATCGAGGCGGCCGTCGCCGCGCGCGCCGTGCGCCTCGCCGCCGGAGCGCAGATGGAGCGCCTGCTCGCGCGCCTCCGCGGGCGGCCAGGCCGAGGCGTCGCGCCACTCGTTCGAGCCCATCAGGAAGTAGCGCACGGTCGGCTGCGGCTCTTCGGGCGCCTGCCCGCGCAGGTGCTCGTCGAAGAACGCGAGGTAGGCCACGTCGATGCCGCAAAGCCCGACCGGCGCGGTCCCGCCGAAGTCGACGTCGCCGTGGTAGCGCTCGTACGAGGTGTGCGACCACGGCCCCATCCAGAGCCGCTGCTCGGCGACGCCCGCGGCGTGCATGCCCTGGAAGTTGCGCACCGTGCCGAGCGTGAACAGGTCGAACCAGCCGCCGACGTGCATCACGGGCACGCGGAAGTCCGCGTAGTCCCTCGAAAGCCGCAGCGCCTCCCAGTGCGCGTCGCGGCGGTCGTGCTCCAGCCACTCCGCCCAGTAGGGCGCGACGCCAGGGATCGACATGCCCGGCATTTCGCCCAGCGGGCGGTGACTCAGCGTCTCCAGCGGCGAGGCCATCGCGAGGGCGAGCGCCTCCGCGTCGGCCTCGGAGGCGGCGCTGTCCTCGCGCAGCAGCTGGGCGGCGGCGAGGCCCATGCCCCAGGTGCCGCTGAAGCCGAGCTGCAGCGCCCCGCCGTAGTGCGTCCAGTCGTCGAAGTAGTCGCTGGCGGTGATGATCGCGGCGGCGCAGCGCAGCGAGGGCGGCTGCTCGCGCGCCGCCAGCAGCGTCGTCGCGCCGTAGTAGGAGAGCCCGAAGATGCCGACGGCGCCGTCGCAGAACGGCTGCGCGGCCAGCCACTCGACCGTGTCATGGCCGTCGCGACCCTCGTTGTGGAACGGCTCGAAGACGCCGTCCGAGGAGTAGCGGCCGCGCACGTCGACGACGAGCACGGCGTAGCCGGCCTCGGCGAACTTCAGCGGCGAGGGCAGCACGCGCGTCTGGCCGATCGCCTCCTTGTCGTACGGGGTGCGGCAGACGATGCCGGACACGGGGGCGCCCTCGGCGGGCCGGTAGAGGTCGCCGCGCGTCTCGACGCCGTCGCGCAGCGTCACCGTGACGTGCTTCTCGACGAGCACCCGATCGACCGCCATCGCCGTGCCTCCCGCAAGATTCGCGCAGAGAGCATATCCTGAGGCCGCCGCCGCTCAGGCGCACGCGGCGGGGAAGCGGAGGACACGATGGCGCGGGTTGAGACCGTTCTTGGACCGATCGACGACAGCGAGCTGGGATTCACGCTCAGCCACGAGCACGTCTTCACCTGCCAGAGCGCGGACAACGTCTGGTACCCGTGGATGTACGACTTCGACGCGAGCCGCCGCGTGATCCTCGAGCGGCTCGCCGCGGCGCGCGCCGCCGGCGTGCAGACGCTGATCGACCTGACCACGCCCGACCTCGGGCGCGACGTGGCGCTGATGCGGGAGATGTCGGAGCAGTCCGGCATGCAGGTCGTCTGCGCGACCGGCATGTGGCGCGTCGCCCCGATGTCCTTCACCAACCGCGAGCCGGACGAGATCGCCGACATCTTCGTGCGGGAGATCGAGGTCGGCATCGGCGACACCGACATCAGGGCCGGCGCGATCAAGGTCGCCAACGACATGGAGGGCGTCACCGAGGCGTACGACTCGACGATCCGCGGCGCGGCGCGCGCCTGCAAGCGCACCGGCACGCCGATCTCGACGCACCACTGGGCGCTGCTCGAGGTGGGCCGCCGCCAGGTCGAGATCTTCCAGGAGGAGGGCGTGCCGATGGACCGCGTCGCGATCGGCCACTCCGCCGACACGACCGACGTCGACTACCTCGAGGATCTGCTCAAGGCGGGCGTCTACCTCTCGATGGATCGTTACCCCGGCCGACCGGGGCGGGCGAACTGGGAGGAGCGCAACGCGAGCGTGAAGGAGCTGATCCGGCGCGGCTACGCGGACAAGATCATGCTCGGCCACGACGGCACGACGCCGCTGCTGCGCGTCGGCCAGACCGAGGTGCCGCACGACCCGACCGGCCCGAACGGCTGGACCTTCCTCTCCACCACCGCGATCCCCGCGCTGCTGGCCGACGGCCTCCCGCAGGACACGATCGACCTGATGATGATCGAGGTGCCCCGGCGCTTCCTGACCGGCGAGGCGTAGCGAGCGGGAGGAGCGGTCCCCCGATGGCTTACGAGGCGGAGTTCGTCAGGTACGAGCTGGACGGCCACGTCGCCACCATCACGATGAACCGCCCGGAGCGGCTCAACGCCTTCGGCGAGCAGACCGCCGACGAGCTCGGCGGCGCCTGGCTCGAGGCGATGGGCGACGACGATGTGCGCTGCGTCATCCTCACCGGCGAGGGCCGCGTCTTCTGCGCCGGTCGCGACATCCGCGAGCAGCGAGAGCTCGAGGGGCGGCAGCGGCGCTCCGACGGCCGCGTCGCCGCCTCGCGCGCAGACGTCCTCGGTTTCTTCCACGTGCCCGAGACGGACAAGCCGATCATCGCCGCCGTGCGCGGCGGCGCCTGGGGCGCGGGCTGGTTCATGTGCTGCGGCAGCGACATCGTGGTCGCCGCCGCCGACGCCCGTTTCGCGATGTCCCACCTCCCGACGGGCATCATCGGGCCGGCGTTCGTGCCGGTCCTCAACAACCTCCCCTGGTTGCCCGGCTCGGAGATCGTGCTGCGCGGCCACCAGGTCTCGGCAGAGCGGGCCCATGCACTCGGCCTCGTCAACCACGTCGTCTCCGCGGACGAAGTGCTGAGCACCGCGCGTGACCTCGCCGAGGAGATCGCGGGGCTGCCGCCTGTGCACGTGCAGGTGACCAAGCAGCAGCTGATGATGGCGCGCCGCCGGCCCGCCACCTACCAGTTCGACATCGCGTTCCCGCAGGCCTTCCAGGGCCTGATGACGCTCGAGGACACAAGGGAGGCCGCGGCCGCCTTCGCCGAGCGGCGCACGCCGGTGTTCCGGGGCCGCTAGCGCTTCGCCACTAGAACTCGATGATCGAGCGGCCGGCGATCTCGCCGCGGCGCAGGCGCTCCGTGGCGTCGTTGATGTCGTCGAGTGCGACGCGCTCGCTGACCAGCAGGTCGAGGTCGAGCATCCCCTCCTTGTGCCAGCGGATGAACTCCGGGAAGTCGCGATCGGGGCGGCAGGAGCCGCCGTAGGAGCCGATGAAGCGCTTCTCGCCTCGCAGGATGTCGAGCATGTTCAGCGAGGCCTCGCCGTCCGGCACGCCGACCAGCACCGCAGTGCCGCCGCGCGTGTTCGTGATGTCGCCGGGCCGCACCGCCTCGGCGATCTGGTGCATCGTGATCTCCTTGCCGATGCAGTCGAAGGCGAACTCGAGGCCGCTCGTCGGCTGGTTGAACCAGTTCGTGGTCCCCGGCCCCGTCAGCTCGCCGATCGCCGTCACCGCGTCGCGCTCGGCGGCATTCACGCCGACCGTTGCGCCGAAGTGCCTCGCCAGCTCCAGCTTCGCGTCATCGAGGTCGACCGCGATGATCGGGTCCGCCTCGCGCACCGCGAGCGCGGTGATCGCGGAGAGGCCGACGCCCCCGACGCCGAAGACGGCGGCGGACTGGCCGCGCTGCACGTTCGCGGTGTTGAGCACGGCGCCGGCGCCCGTCATCACGGCACAGCCGATGATGCTCGTGACGTCGCGCGCCACGTCGTCGGGTACGCGCACGACGTACTCCTGGCGGGCGAGAGAGTGCTCCGACCAGGTATAGATGGCGCGCGCGATGTCCTCGCCTCGCCAGCGAATCTCGCCCGTGAGCTGTGGCGGCTGGCCGTCGCCGGGCGCCGCGTCGCGCGGGATCCAGGTGAGGAAGACGATGTCGCCGGGCGCGACATGGTCGACGCCCTCGCCGACCGCGACGACCTCGCTCGTCGCCTCGTGGCCGAGCATGAAGGGGCCCGGCACGGCGCGCGGGCCGTGCATCTGGTGCAACTGCGAGTGGCAGATGCCGGAGGCGAAGTTGCGCACCAGCACCTCGCCCGGCCCCGGCTCGCCGTACTCGACGTCCTCGACGAGAAGTGGCTGGCCCGGCTCGGTGAAGATCGCGGCTTTCGATTGCATTTCGCTGCTCCCGTCCACGCTGCGCCGCTGCGCGCCGGCATCAGTGCGGCGGCGGCCCGAGCCGGTATAGCACGGCTCAGCGCAACGCGGCGCGCCGGGCGCTCGCGCGCGTTGCCGCTGTCCGGCTCGTCGTGTAGGGTGCGGGCCGGTCGCGGAGTGTTCGGGCACGCCGCCGGTTCGGTCGGCGCCCGGACCCGCGGCGAGCGACAGCGAACGAGCATCGGACAGACGCAGGAGCGAGGAACAGGGAGCGCAGATGGCCTACGAGGCAGAGTACGTCAAGTACGAGGTGGACGGGCACGTCGCCAACATCATCATGAACCGGCCCGAGCGGCTCAACGCCTTCGGCGAGCAGATGGGCGACGAGCTCGGCGGCGCCTGGATGGAGGCGATGGCCGACGACAACGTGCGCTGTGTCGTGCTCAGCGCCGAGGGCCGCATCTTCTGCGCCGGCCGCGACATCCGCGAGCAGGCCGAGCGGGGCGGCAACACCATGGGCGCGCGCGGCGCCTCCCGCGCCGAGATCTTCGGCCTCTACCTGGTGCCGGAGACCGACAAGCCGATCATCTCCGCCGTGCAGGGCGGCGCCTGGGGCGCCGGCTGGTACATGTGCTGCGGCTCCGACATCGTCGTGTCCGCGGACAACGCCCGCTTCGCCATGTCCGAGCTGCCGACCGGCATCATCGGCCCGGCCTTCGTGCCGATCCTCAACAACCTGCCCTGGCTGCCCGGCTCCGAGATCGTGCTGCGCGGCCACCAGATCACGGCGCAGCGCGCCTACGAGCTCGGCCTCGTCAACCACGTGGTCGCGCCCGAGGACATCATGAGCACCGCGATGGAGTTGGCGCAGGAGATCGCCGGCCTGCCGCCGGTCCACGTCCAGGTCACGAAGCAGCAGCTGATGATGGCGCGGCCGCGGCCGGAGAGCTACCAGTTCGGCATCGCCTTCCCGCAGGCCATGCAGGGGCTGATGAAGCTGGACGACACGCGCGAGGCTGCCGCCGCCTTCGCCGAAAAGCGCCAGCCGATCTTCCACGGCCGCTAGGCCCCGCGAGGATCCGAACAGCACGCCGGGCGGCCCGGGCCGCCCGGCGTCTTGTTGTCCGCCGCCTCCGCCCGCGGTCCACGCTCGGCTGCCTATACTCGAACGCGATGCCGAGCCCGCCGCCCGCGCCCGCCGTCCCCGCGGCGCGCCGCCTCGCACGGCGCTGGCTGCCGCGCCGCCTCCGCGCCGGCCTGGCGCGCCTGCGCCGCGAGCTGCGCGACCGCCGCGGCAGCCTCGCCTTCGCCGACGCGCATGGCTCGCCGGATGACTTCCCGTGCGGCTTCGAGGGCTACCGCCTGCCGCTGCTGATCTATCCCGGCCAGGAGCACCTCGCCGAGGGCAAGCGCCACAACCAGCGGCTCATGGCCGCCGCGCTCGACGGGGCGCGCGTCGAGCCCGGCGAGGTGCTCTCTCTCTGGCGCCGCTGCGGGCGGCCGAGCGCGCGGCGCGGCTACCTGGAGGGCGCGGCGATCGTCGACGGCCGGCTCACGGCCGAGGCGGGTGGCGCCGTCTGTCTGCTCTCCACGGTGCTCTACAACGCCGGCCTGCTCGCCGCGCTCGAGATCGTCGAGCGGCACGCACACTCCGTCGACAGCTACGGCGAGGCGCGCTACTTCGAGATCGGGCGTGACGCGGCCATCGAGTACGGCGTGCTCGACCTGCGCTTCCGCAACCCCCACCCGTTTCCCGTGCTGCTCGAGATTTCATCCGACGACTGCGAGGTGGCCGCGGCCTTCCGCGCGCCCGAGCCCGCCCTCCCGGGCGTCGCGATCGAGGTGGAGCCGCCCTCGCGGGAGGCGGGGCTGCTCTCCGCGCGCACGCTGCGGCGCGTGACGCCGCCCGGCGCCGCGGCGCGCCTCGATGATCTCGGCTGGTCGCGCTATCGAGTCGCCGACGCCTCGCACTTCACGGCCGCGACCGCTTCCTGAGTCGCGCGCCGCCGCTCCCGCGTAAGCGCCCGCGCGCTACAATCTGCCGCGTTGCGCGCGAGCCGCGACCCCCGGGCCCGCGAGGCGCCCGACAGCTGAAGGTGAGCCGATGAGCGACGCGCCCGCGAGCACGGCCGAGCACCCGCTGGAGCCGATCCTCCACCCGCGATCGATCGCGATCGTCGGCGTCCCGCGCGAGGTCAACAACCCGCGCGGCGGCGGCTTCCTGCTCGCCCTCCTCGACCAGGGCTTCGAGCGGGACAAGCCGCTCTACCTCGTCAACCCCAACGCCGACGAGATCCAGGGCCTGCCCTGCTACCCCTCGCTGCTCGACACGCCCGGCCCCGTCGATCACGTCATCTCCAGCGTCCCCGCCCGCGCCGTCGAGGGCCTGATCGAGCAGGCGATCGAGAAGGGCGTGCGCTCGATCCACTTCTACACCGCCGGCTTCGCCGAGATCGGCGACCCCGAGCTGGCGGAGTTGCAGGATCGGCTGATGGCGAGGGCGATCGACGCGGGCATCCGCGTGATCGGCCCCAACTGCATGGGCCTCTACGTCCCGTCCGAGAAGATCGCGTTCCAGAGCCGCTTCCCCACCGAGCCGGGCAACGTGATGGCGATCTCGCAGTCCGGCGGCAACGCGATGGACATCGTCTTCGGGCTCGCGACGCGCGGCGTGCGCTTCTCCAAGCTCGTCTCCTTCGGCAACGCCGCCGACGTCGCCGCGCCCGAGCTGTTCGACTACGCGGCGGGCGATCCCGACACCGAGTACGTGATCTCCTACCTCGAGGGCGCCGACGGCGGGCGCGCGCTGTTCGAGGCGGTGCGGCGCTGCGCGCGCGTCAAGCCGACGATCATCCTCAAGGGCGGCCTCACCGCCGCCGGGGCGCGCGCCGCCAACTCGCACACCGGCTCGCTCGCCGGCTCGCGCGACGTCTTCGAGGCGATGTGCCGCCAGACCGGCGCGATCCGCGCCGCGACCATGACCGAGCTGCACGACCTGCTGATCGGCGTCAGCACCAACCTGCGCCACGTCTGCGGTCCGCGCGCGATGATGGTCGGCGGCGGCGGCGGCTTCTCCGTCCTCGCCGCCGACGCGATGGCCAACGTCGGCGTCGACCTCCCGGAGCTGGCCGGGGAGACGACGGCCGAGCTGCGCCGCCTCATGCCCGTCGCCGGCAACAGCATCCGCAACCCGATCGACGCCAGCCACTTCCACTCCGGCGACGCCCGCGAGGACTCGCTGCGCGAGGTGCTGCGCGTCGCCGCGCACGCGCCGGGCGTCGACGCGCTCTTCGTCACGACCGGCAGCGCGCCGAGCTGGATCGACCCGCCCGCGCCGGGCGCCAGGCCCGACCCGGAGCGCGAGCGCCGCCGCGCGGAGCGCCGCCTGCTCGCCGAGAAGCAGTCGATGCAGGACCTGATCGACCTCCAGGCCGAGGCCGAGCGCCCCGTGATCGGCGTGCGCCGCGCGCGCGGCGTCGAGCGCTGGCTGGCCGACGAGGTCCTCGAGCTCGCCTACCAGCACGGCCTCGCCGTCTTCCCCTCGCTGCCGCGCGCCGCCCGCACCGTCGGCCGCCTGCTCGAGTGGCGCGAACGCCGCGAGGGCCTGCCGGAGCTGTTCTGACCGTCGTGTCCGCCCCGGTCGTCCGATGACCGCCGCCGCCCCGCTGCTCGTCGGCCAGTCGCTCGAGCTGTGGCGCGAGCCGCTCGCCGGGGCGCTGCGCCGCCGCGACCCGCGTCCGCTGGCCGCCCGCGCCCGCCGCCAGCTTGCTGCCGCGAGCGACGCCGGCCTCGGGCGCGTCGCCCTCGACCTCAACCTCGGCCTCGGCGCGGGCGTCCCGGCCGCGCGCCTGGCGAACGACCTCGCCTGGTCGGCGGCGGCGATCCGCCGCGCCGCGCCGGGCGTCGCGCTCTGGCTCGACTGCGGCAGTCACGAGGCGCTGACGGCGCTGCTGGCGGAGATCGCCCCGCCCGTCACCGTCAACGCCGTCTTCCCCGACCGCCCCGGCGCGCGCGAGCTGCTCGACGCAGCCAGAACGGCCAGCGCGGGCGTCGTCGTCTCGCCCGCCGGGAGCGCCGCAGGCGACCTCGCCGGCCTGCTGCGCGAGGCGGAGCGGGCGCGCGCGCTGCTCGCCGGAGCCGGTCTCGCCGAGGCCTGGTTCGACTGCCTCGCCACGCCCCCGCCCCCGCCGCCGGGCCGTGCGCTCGACCTCGTCCGCGCGCTCTCCGCGGCAAGCGCCGCGACGCCGCGGCTGCGTCCGCTGCTCGCGGCCGGGAATGTCGCTTATGTCGCCGATGCATCGCCCGACCTGCGCGACGCGCTGCGCGCCCTCTACGCCGCCGCCGCCCGCGCCGCGGGCGTCGAGGCGCTGATCGCCCCGCTCGAGCAGCCCTCGCTGCTCGCCGCCGTCTCCGCCGCGCCGCCGCCCGCCGACGCCGCCGCGCGCTGGCTGCGCGACGCTTCCGGGGCCGCCGCGCGCGGCGAGCCGCCATCGAGGCCGGACGCGTCGCTTGCAGGGTCGCAGCCGGAGCTGGAGCGCGCCTGGGAGCTGCTGTTCGGCTAGTTCGCCCTCAGGACCGCCCGAAGGAGCGGCGCAGCTGCTCGCGGCTGAGGTGCAGCAGCGTCGGGCGGCCGTGCGGGCAGGTCTGCGGCTGCGCGCACCCCTCGAGCGCCGCCAGCAGCTCGCGCTGCTCCGCCTCGCTCACGCGATCGCCGGCGCGGATCGCCGCGCGGCAGGCGAGACTCGCCGCCGTGCGGTCCGGCCCCGAGAGCCGCTCCTCCGCCTCCATGCGATCGAGCAGCTCCGCCAGCGCCTGGCCCGGATCGCCGTCCCCCAGCAGCGCCGGCAGCGCGCGCACGATCAGCGCCGCGTCGTCGGTCGCCTCCAGCACCCAGCCGAGCGCGGCCAGCGGCTCCGCCTCGGCCGCGGCGAGCGCCGCCTGCGAGGCGCTGAGCGGCGCGACGACGGCCTGCAACAGCGGCTGCGCGGCGACCTCGCCGGCCGCGAGCTGCGCGCGCACGCGCTCGTAGAGCACGCGCTCGTGCGCCGCGTGCTGGTCGACGAGGCAGAGCCCGTCCGGCGCCTCGGCCACGAGGAAGGTCTCGTCGATCTGCCCGATCGGCCGCAGCGCCGGCAGCCGCTCGCCGAGCGGCAGCCCGGGCCGCTCCGCCGCCGCCTCGCGCGCCCCGGCCGGCCGCGCCGCGCGCAGCAGCGCCCCGGCCGACGGCGGCGCGCCGCTCGCGTCCGGGAGACCCGGCGCGACCCAGGGCGGGGACTCGAGCGCCGGGGCGGGCGCCTCGGGCGCGGGCGCGCCGGCGAGGGCGGCCCGCAGCGCCGCGCCCACGGCGCGCGCCACCGCCCGCTCGTCGCGGAAGCGCACCTCGGCCTTCGTCGGATGCACGTTGACGTCGATCAGCTCCGGCGGCAGCGCGATCCGCAGCAGCCCGAGCGGGTGCCGCCCGACCGGCAGCAGCCCCTCGTAGGCGCGCTCGACCGCGAAGGTCAGGCTGCGATCGCCGATCGCCCGCCCGTTCGCCACGAGGTGCAGCGCGCCGCGGTTGCCGCGGTGCAGCGCGGGCGGCCCGGCCAGCCCGCTCACCCGCAGCACGCCGCCCTCGACCGGCTCGCGATGGTCGAGCGCCAGCAGCGCCCCCGCCGAGTCGGCGTCGTACACCGCCGCCCAGGCCGAGCGCGCCGCGCCGTCGCCGGGGCTGGCCAGCGCCGCGCGCCCGTCCAGCTCGAGCCGGAAGGCGACCGCCGGGTAGGCGAGCGCGTAATCCTCGAGCACGCGCGCCACCGCCCGCGCCTCGGCGCGCGGCGAGCGCAGGAAGGCGCGCCGCGCCGGCAGCGCCGCGAACAGCTCGCGCACCTCGATGCTCGTGCCCGGCGCTCCCGCGGCGCTGCCCCGCGCCGCCGGCCGCCCGCCGCGGTAGCGCGCGGTCGCCGCCGCCGACTCCCCCGCGACGCGCGTCGTGCAGTCCACCTCGGCCGCCGCGACGATCGCCGCCAGCGCCTCGCCGCGGAAGCCGAGCGACCTGACCGCGAACAGCTCCTCCGCGCGGCGCAGCTTCGAGGTCGCGTGCCGCTCGAAGGCGTCGGCGAGCTGATCGGCCGGGATCCCGCACCCGTCGTCGCGCACGCGGATGCGATCGATCCCGCCGCCCTCGACGGCCACCTCGATCCGCCCCGCCCCGGCGTCGAGCGCGTTCTCGATCAGCTCCTTGACGATCGAGGCGGGCCGCTCGATCACCTCCCCGGCCGCGATCCGCGCCGCCGCCTCGGGCGGCAGCAGCCGGATCGGCGCGCGCCGCGCCTCCGCGCGCGGGGCGGCCTCGGTCGTCACGCGCCTAGCCCTCCACACCGAGCCGCGCCCGCGCCGCGGCGCGCAGCTCGTAGAGCCGCTGCAGCGCCTCGAGCGGGCTCAGCTCGTCCGGCTCCAGCGCCGCCACCTGCTCGGTCAGCGCGTCGGGCGGCGCCGCCAGCAGCGGCAGCTGCCCGCCCTCCGGCGACTCCGCCGGCGCGGCAGCCGGCGCCGCGCCATTGCCGCCCCACTCCGCCCCCCGCGGCGCCGCCTCGAGTTGCGTGAGCAGCTCGCGCGCCCGCGCGACGACGGCGCGCGGCAGCCCGGCCAGCGCGGCGACGTGCACCCCGTAGGCGCGATCCGCCGCGCCGTCCTCGATGCGGTGCAGGAAGACCAGTTCGCCGCCCTGCTCGGCGACGGCGACGGCGCGGTTGGCGACGCGCGGCAGCAGCCCGGCGAGCGCCGTCAGCTCGCGGTAGTGGGTCGCGAACAGCGTGCGCGGCGCGCCGCCCGGCCGGTGGTGCAGCGCCTCCACCACCGCGCGCGCGATCGCCAGCCCGTCGCGCGTCGAGGTGCCGCGCCCGATCTCGTCGAGCAGCACCAGCGATCGCTCGCTCGCGCGGTGCAGGATCTGCGCCGTCTCCACCATCTCCAGCATGAAGGTCGATCGCCCCCCGGCGAGGTCGTCGTGCGCCCCGACGCGCGTGAAGATCGCGTCGGTCATCCCGATCTCGGCGCGCGCCGCCGGCACGTAGCTGCCGCACTGCGCGAGCAGCACGATCAGCGCCGTCTGCCGCAGGTAGGTCGACTTCCCGCCCATGTTCGGCCCGGTCAGCACGACGATCCCGGTCCCGTCGCCGAGACTCAGGTCGTTGGGCACGAACGCGCCCGGCTCGAGCCGCCGCTCGACCACCGGGTGCCGCCCCTCCTCGATCACGATCGGCCCCGCCGGCCGCAGCAGCGGCCGCACGTAGCCGGCATCGGCGGCCAGCTCCGCGAGCGCGGCGGCCACGTCCAGCCGCGCGACCGCGGCCGCCGCGCGCTCGATCGCCGGGCCCGCCGCCGCGACCTGCTCGCAGAGCCGCGCCAGCGCCGCCCGCTCCGCCTCGACGAGCCGCTCCTTCGCGCCGAGGATGCGATCCTCGAGCTCGCTCAGCGGGCGGTAGCGGAAGCGCTGCGCGTTGGCCAGCGTCTGGCGCGGCTCGTACTCAGGCGGCGCCTGCCCGGCCTGCGTCCTCGGCAGCTCCAGGTAGTAGCCGAACACGCGGTGGTAGCCGACCTTGAGGCCGCGCAGCCCGCTGCGCTCGCGCTCGGCCGCCTCGAGCTCCGCGAGCGCCCCGCGCGCGTCGGCGGCGAGCGCCCGCAGCGCGTCCAGCTCGGCGTCCGCGCCCGGCCGCAGCGACTCGCCCTCGCCCGCCTCGGGCGGATCGTCGGCGAGCGCCGCCGCCAGCGCCCCGGCCGTCTCGCCGGCGCCGCCCAGCTCGGGCGCGATCGGCGCCGCCGCGCCGCCGGCAGCCCGCGCCTGCCCGGCGAGCTCCGGCAGCCGCTCCAGCCCGCGCCGCAGCTGCAGCAGCTGGCGCGGCCCCGCGCTGCCCGCGCGCACGCGCCCGATCAGCCGCTCGATGTCGGGCAGCCCGCGCAGCGCGCGCCGCAGCGCCGATCGCGCCAGCGGCGCCTCCAGCCAGGCGGCGACCTCGTCGAGCCGCGCCCCGGCCGCCCGCGCGTCGCGCAGCGGACGCCCCAGCCGCTCGCGCAGCAGCCGCGCCCCCGGCCCCGTCAGCGTGCGGTCGATCGTCCCCAGCAGCGTCGCCTCCGGCCCGCCCGCGCTCTCGAACAGCTCCAGCGTGCGCCGCGTCTGCGCGTCGAGCGCGACGAACTCGCCGGGCCGCGGCGCGCGCGGCGTGCGCAGCTGGCGCAGCGCCTGCGGCCACGACTCCTCGAGGTAGCCGAGCAGCGCCCCCGCCGCCCCGACGGCGGCCTCCAGCCCCGCCAGCCCGAAGCCCTCGAGGCTCGCGACCCCGTAGCGCTCGCGCAGCGCGCGATCCGCCTCGCCGGGCGCGAAGGCGCGCGCTGGCCTGCTCGTGCGCCGCGCCTCCGGCGCCAGCTCCTCGGGCAGCGCGCCCGCCGCGCCATCGGGCAGCAGCAGCTCGCGCGCCGCCAGCCGCGCCAGCTCGCCGCCGAGCGCGCCCTCCCCGACCAGCAGACACTCCAGCTCGCCGGTCGTCGCGTCGCAGGCGGCGAGCCCCCAGCGCCGCTCGGTGTCCCCGCCGCCCCGCGCCGCGGCGGGCTCCGGGGCGAGCGCGACGAGCCAGTTGTGGCTGCCCTCGGGCAGCAGCGCGCCGCCCTCGACGGTGCCGGGCGTGACGACGCGCAGCACGCGCCGCTCGACGAGCCCGCGGCCGGGCGGCTCGACCTGCTCGGCGAGCGCGACGCGCAGCCCCGCCGCGACGAGCTGGTCGAGATGGCGTTCGAGCGCGTGGTGCGGGATCCCGGCCATCGGCACGCGCCCCTCGTCCTTGCCGAGCGGCCGCGAGGTGAGCGCGATCCCGAGCGTCTCCGCGAGCCGCGCCGCGTCGTCGTCGAACGCCTCGTAGAAGTCGCCCATGCGGAACAGCAGCAGCGCGTCGCGATGCTGCGCCTTGAGCGCCAGGTACTGCCTGCGAACCGGTGTGGTCAGGGCGTCAGCGCGTCTCTCCGGGGATGCCCGCTAGTGTAGCCCAGCCCCGCCCCGTTCAACAGTGCGTCCACAGGGCGGGACTGGTACGATCCCGCTGCCGCGCCGATCGGAGCATTGTGTCCGCGCTTGACCACATCACGGTTCGGGGCTTCCGAAGCATTGCCGACATCGACGAACTCAAGCTCGGCGGCATCAACGTGCTCATCGGGCCCAACGGATCCGGAAAATCCAACTTCATTGAGGTGTTCGCGTTCCTGCACGCCATCAGGGAAGGCCGACTACAGGACTACGTGGCGAAGGCAGGCGGCGCGAACCGTGTATTGCATTTTGGCGTGCGGAACACCCGCCAACTGCACCTGCACGTCTCCTTCAGGGACGGGAGGAACCAATATGCGGTTGAACTGGAACCCACTGACCTTGACGAACTGATTCCCACGACGGAACGGGTCATGTTCTGGGACAAGAAGTACCCCCAGCCGTACGATGAGCGTCTGCCGCGACAGGGGCGCGAGTCCGGCATCAGCGTGAGCGACAGCGGCATCTCGCACTACGTCCGGGGCCACCTCGACAGCTGGCGCCGCTACCACTTCCACGACACGGGGAGCGGCTCCGGCATGAGGACGGCGGCCACGATCGCCGACAACCGCTTCCTCCGCGCGGACGGCTCCAACCTGCCCGCGTTCCTCTACGCCCTGAGGGAGTTGGATCCCGATTCGTACCGCCTGATCGTGGAGACCGTTCGCCAGGCCGCTCCCTTCCTGCGGGACCTTCAGCTCGAGCCGCAGCGAGACCTTTGCGTAACACCCCCGCGAGGGGCACAGTACGCAGGCGGGGGCGAAGCAGCGTGGGGAGAGGCGCCATGCATCGCCGGACCGGTCAGCCATCGTTCGCGGAGGAGTGGATCCCCGAGGAGTTCGGACGCAACGACACCCTCGAGCGGATCGACGCAGCCCTCGACTGGGAGCGCATCGGGAAGGTCGTCGCCGAGGTGCACGCCGCGCCTGAGGGCCGCCCCGCCTACCCGCCGCTGACGATGCTCAAGGTGATGCTGTTGCAGCAGTGGTACGACGCCTCCGACCCGGCCATGGAGGAGGCGCTGTGCGACCGCATCAGCTTCCGCCGCTTCGTGGGCCTGGGCTGGGACGACGGCACGCCCGACCACTCGACGATCAGCCGCTTCCGCACGCAGCTCGCCAGGCGCGGCCGCGCCGAGCGCGTGTTCGACGAGCTGCAGCGCCAGCTGGAGGAACGCGGCCTGCTGGTCAAGCAGGGGACGCTGGTCGACGCCACCCTCGTCGATGCGCAGGTGCGGCGGCCGCCGTTCCGCCGCGGTCCGGGCGCGGGCAGCGAGACCGACCGCGACGCGGCGTGGGCGCGCAAGGGCGACCAGGTGTACTTCGGCTACAAGGCGCATATCGGGATGGACGCCGGCTCGGGGCTGGTCCGCAAGGCGCTGCTGACGCCCGCCAACGTGAACGACACGGAGCCGGCGGACCGCCTGCTGAGCGGAGACGAGGCGGCGCTCTACGCCGACAAGGCGTACGACACGAAGGCGCGGCGCGCGCGGCTGCGCGCGCGGGGGGTGAAGGACCGGATCATGCACCGTCCGAACAAGCACCACCCGCAGCTGCCGCGCTGGCGGCGGCGGCGCAACGCGCTGATCGCCAGGGTACGGGCGCCGGTCGAGCAGGTCTTCGGGACGCTGAAGCGCGGCTACGGCTACCGCCGGGTGCGCTACCTGGGGCTGGAGCGCAACGCCACGGAGCTGTGGCTGAAGTGCACGGCCTACAACCTGAAACGGGCGGTCCGCCTGCTCCCCGCCTGAGGCCCGTCCCGGGCCGGAGTGCGCCCCGCGCACGGTCCGAGGCCGCCACCACACCCTTTCCCGGGCCGCCAGCGACACTCGCAGGTCCTCCCGCCGCCCAATCCCGCCGACTTCACCCAGTTACGCGAAGGTCTCGCAGCGGCTGAGCCCTGACACGATCCGCCTGGAGTGGCGGCATCAGGGCTCCGACGCGTACTTCGACGCCGCGGATCTCTCCGACGGGACGCTGCGCTTCATCGCGCTGGCCACGCTGTTCCTGCAACCGCGCCAGCATCGGCCGGCGATCATCCTTGTCGATGAACCTGAACTCGGGCTTCACCCCTATGCGATAGTGCTTCTGGGTTCCCTGATCAAGCAGGTCGCCACGGAAACCCAAGTGGTGGTTTCGACCCAATCACCTCTGCTGCTGGATCAGTTCGAACCGGAGGACGTCCTCGTAGCTGATCGGGTGGATGGCGCCACGCAACTCTCGCGGCTTGATGCCGTCAGCCTTGAATCGTGGCTGGATGACTACAGTCTCGGCCAGCTCTGGGAGAAGAACGAGCTCGGAGGCCGGCCTCGATGGTGAGCCGCGGATGACGAGACTGCTCGTTCACGTCGAGGGTCAGACCGAGGAGTCGTTCGTCAACCAGATGCTGCGCCCGCACCTCGTGGGCGGATTCGGCTACACGGACGTGAGCGCCCGCCTGCTGGGCAATGCCAGACAACGTTCGAAACGCGGAGGGGCACGGGGTTGGGATGCCGTCCGGAAGGAGATTGTTCGTCACCTCCAGCAGGACCCCGAGGCAAGATCTACAACGATGGTTGACTTCCACGGACTCCCTCAGGCAGGGGACCGCGCTTGGCCGGGCCGCGTGCAGGCGAACGGTATTCCGTTCGAGCAGAAGGCCGATGTAGTCGAGACAGGGATGGCCCGCGACATCGCGGACGACTTTGGCGCCTCACACAACCGGTTCCTGCCATATGTGGTCATGCATGAGTACGAAGGCTTGCTGTTCAGCGACCCGGACCAGTTTGCGGAGGCTATTGGAAGCGCTGAGCTCGCAGGAGAGTTCCACGCAATTCGGAATGAGTTCCATACTCCCGAAGAGATAAACGATTCACCCGACACGAATCCTTCCAGCCGCGTAGAGTCGCTGTTCCCGAGATACCAGAAGCCGTTGATGGGTACGCTAGCCGCTCAGCGAATCGGCCTCGCCGCTATCCGTGAAGAGTGCCCGCACTTCCGAAGCTGGATCCAGGCTCTTGAGCGCTGGCCCTCGTAGCGCCCCCTACGTCACCGCCCGCGCCGCCGCGAGCGCGACGAGGTCGTCGCGGGCGATGCCGCGCGGGGCGAGGTCGTGGCAGGCGCCGCAGCGGATGCAGAGCTCGTCGTCCAGCGAGTAGCCGCCGCGCGGGGAGCCGCGGATCGCGTCCACGGGGCAGATCAGGCGCGCCGACTCCAGCCGCGGGTCGCTCTGATCGGCGATGCGGAAGCGCAGGAAGCCGCGCCCCCGCAGCTCCGGATCGGCCGCCGCGACATGCGCGTCGAACTCCTCGCTGAAGTAGCGCAGCGTGTTGCGCATGATCGTCGGGCTCGCCGATCCGTGCACGCAGTTCGAGTACTGCAGCGCCTGCCCGAGCTGCTCGAGGTTATGGCGGTCCTCGGCCCGCCCGCCGCCGTCGAGCACGCGCTTGAAGACCTCGGTCATGCGCTGGTTGCCGTGGTGGCAGCTCGTGCAGCGCCCGCACGACTCCTCCTCGAGGAACTCGGCGAACATCACGTTCAGCTCGATCGAGTTGGCGTCCTCGCCGACGAAGACGATGCCGCCAGCGCCGATCAGCGTGCCGTGCGCGGCGAAGTCCTCCTTCTCGAGGTTCAGCCCGTCGGCGATCGCGGCGGGCAGGTAGCCGGCGAGCGGCCCGCCCGGCTGGATCGCCTTCAGCTCGCCCGGCGCGCCGCTGCCGCGCGTCGCCCCGCCGAGCGCGGTCAGCACCTCGCGCAGCGGCGTGCCCCAAGGCAGCTCCATGAAGCCGGTGCGCGCGATGTCGCCGGAGAAGGAGAATATCTTCGTGCCGCTGTTGCGCTCCGTGCCCAGCTCGCGGTACCACTCCGCGCCGTGCGCGAGCACCAGCGCGGCGTTGGCGTAGGTCTCGACGTTGTTGACGTTGGTCGGCTTGTAGAAGACGCCGGCCTGCGCGGGGAAGGGCGGCTTGATGCGCGGCATCCCGCGGTCGTCCTGGATCGACGCGATCAGCCCCGTCTCCTCGCCGCAGACGTAGGCGCCCGCCCCGACGATCACCTCCAGCGTGCAGGAGAAGCCGCTGCCGAGGATATTGTCGCCGAGCAGCCCGGCCTGCTCCGCCTGCGCGATCGCCTCGCGCACGCGCTCGACGGCCAGCGGGTACTCGCCGCGGATGTAGATGAAGCCGTGGATCGCCGCCGTCGCGTAGGCCGCGATCAGCATGCCTTCGATGATCAGGTGGGGGTCGCCCTCCATCAGCACGCGGTTGACCCACGCGCCCGGGTCGCCCTCGTCGGCGTTGCAGACCAGGTAGCGCTCGTCGTCGGGCGCGCCGGCGAGGAAGTTCCACTTCACCCCGGCGGGGAAGAAGGCGCCGCCGCGGCCGATCAGCCCGGCGTCCCCCTGCAGCTGGCGCACCGCCTCCGCGCCGTGGTGGCGGTCGACCATCCGCGCCAGCGCGTGGTAGCCGCCCGTCGCGAGGTAGTGCTCGAGCGACTCCGGGTCGATGCGTCCGATGCGCGCGAGCAGCCGCCGCTCGTCCTCGCAGGCGAGGAAGGGGTGCGCCTCGATCGGCGGCAGCCCCGGCCGCTCGCCGGCGATCACGCCGAGCGCCAGCTCCGCCGCCGCCCCCGCGCGCCCCGTCGCCTCGTCGATCAGCAGCCCGACCCTGTCCGGCGTGACCGGGCCGTAGAGCACCGCGGCGCCGTCCGGCCAGGTGATCTGCGCGAGCGGCTGCAGCCATTGCAAGCCATAGCCGTGCACGCGGCCGAGGTCGACCGCCGCGCCGCGCGCCTCGGTCTCCGCCTCGAGCGCGGCCTGCGTGCGGCCCGCGCCGGCGGCCAGCGCCGAGGTCTCCCAAGCGAGGTCGATGCGCGGCCGCACGGGCCGCCGCCACCCGGCGTGGGCGGCGTCGGCCGGTTCGCGCAGCGCGGCGTAGGCGTCGAGCATCGCGCTAGCCCCGCCCCGCCGTCGCGCCGTCGTCGGGCAGCCCGAGCAGCTCCGGGTCCTCGCCGGCGGCGAGCGAGCGCGCCAGCTCGACGGCGCGGGCGGCGTTGAGCTGGCCGACCACGCGGCCCTGCAGCCAGACCTGCGGCGCCTGCTCGCAGGTGCCGACGCACTGGCCGAGCGTGAACGCGACACGCCCGTCGGGGCTGTCCTCGCCGAGCTCGCAGCCGAGCACGGCCTCGATCGCGCCGCGGATGCCGTTCGCGTTGCGCAGCCGGCAGGCCGGGCCCGAGCACCAGGCGAGCGAGACCGGCGGCGGCGGGGTGGTGCGGAAGTCCGAGTAGTAGGTGGTCGCGCCGTAGACGTGGGCCGGGGTCAGCCGCAGCTGCTCCCCGATCACCTCCATCGCCTCGCGCGAGATGTAGCCGTAAGCGTGGTGGATGCGGTGCAGCGCCTCGAGCAGGTCGCCGTCGCCCGGCGCGAGGCCATCGAGCAGCGCGCGGATTGCGGCCTTCGCCTCGGTCTCGAGCGGCACGCTCGCTCCCTCACGCCCGCGCGGCGGCGCGTCCCGCGCCGTCCCGCCGTCCGTCCCGGCTGTCCGCCCCGACTATATGAGCGCGCCATGGTCCGAACAAGGAAGCGCGCCGCCCGGCAGGCCTCAGGCGGGCGCCCGGCCGCGCTCGATCTCGGCGAGCAGTTGATCGATGTCCCCGGTCGGGCCGGAGAAGCGCGCGAAGCGCAGGACCGCGGCGATGCGCTGCCGCGACGACGCCTGCTGTCCCTCGGCCACGGTGCGCCGCAGGCTCTCGCGCACGACGTGCGAGAGGGACTCCCCCCGGCGCCTTGCGAGGTCGGCGACCGCCTGGTACTCGTCGTCGGGCATGCTGACCTGGAGTCGCCTGCTCATACAGCGAGTCTGAACCTGCTCGGCATCCGCAGCAACCGGCTACTCGCCCGCCCCCGCCTCCGGTGCCTCCAGCGCGGCGAGACCCGCGCCTTGAGCGCCACGAAGACCTCGGCGGTCACGTCGGCGCTCCGGCGCCTCCAGCGCGGCGAGCACGTGCGCCTTGAGGGCGACGAAGACCTCGGCGGTGACGTCGGCGCTGCGGCGCGGGCGCGCCAAGGGCACCTCGATGCGCTCGACGATGCGGCCGGGGCGCGGCGACATCACGTAGACGACGTCGGAGAGCAGCAGCGCCTCGTCGACGTCGTGCGTCACCAGCAGCACCGTGCGGCCGTCGCGGCCCCAGACGTCCTGCAGCCAGCCCTGCATGCCGCGCCGCGTGTACGCGTCGAGCGCGCCGAAGGGCTCGTCGAGCAGCAGCGTCTCGCGCGGCATCAGGAAGGTGCGCAGCAGCGCGAGGCGCTGCCGCATCCCGCCCGAGAGCTGCGCCGGCCAGGCGCGCTCGAAGCCCTCGAGGCCGAAGCGCGGGTACAGCTCGCGAGCCCGCGCCCGCGCCTCCTCGCGCGCGACGCCGGCGACCTCCGCGCCGAGCGTCGCGTTGCCCTCGACGCGCCGCCAGGGCAGCAGCAGGTCGCGCTGCGGCATGTAGGCGGTCAGCCCCGGCTGGCCGATCGTGCTCGCGCCGTCGACCGCCGCCTCGCCGCGCGAGGGCGCGAGCAGCCCGGCCAGCACCTGCAGCACCGTGCTCTTCCCGCAGCCGCTCGGGCCGAGCAGGCTGACGAACGCGCCGCGCGCCGCCTCGAGATCGACCGCCTCGAGGGCGGCGACGGGCGGGTCGCCGGGGTAGCTGTGCCCCAGCGACCGCACCCGCAGCGCGGGCTCCCCCGCGGCGCTCACCTGCGGCGCTCCGCCGCCCTCCCCCGCTACGGCTCGGGCAGGAAGTCGTTCGTGAACGCTGCCCCGACATCGACCGGCGCGTCGATCAGTCCGGAGTCGCGCAGGAACGCCTCGAAGCGCTGCCAGGTGGCGTGCTCCTGCTCGCCCCAGGCGCGGCCTTGCGCCTTGTAGCGCGTCGAGTGGTAGACGGCGCTCGCCCGCACCAGCGCCTCGTCCAGTTCGGGCGCGGCCTCGAGCAGCAGCGTCGCCGCCTCGTCCGGGTTCGCGATCGCGTGCTCGTAGCCGCGCGTCGTCGCCTTCAGGAAGTCACGCACGAGGTCCGGGTCGTCCTCGATCAGCTGGCGGCTGGTGATCAGGATCGGCGTGTACCAGTCCGGGATGCAGTTCGTGTGCTCGATGAAGAGGATGTTGCCCAGCGCGCGGCCCTCGAGCTGGCTGGCGCGCAGCGCGTCCCAGCCCTCGAACACCCAGACGAAGTCGAAGCGATCCTGATCCATGCCGCCGAGGTAGTCGATGTTGCCGACCTCGACGAACTCCACCAGCGAGGGGTCGCCGCCGTCGCACTCGATCAGCGTGTCGATCAGCTCCTGCTCCAGCAGGCCGCCCCAGCCGCCGTAGGTCTTGCCCTCGAGGTCCTTCGGGCGCGTGATGCCCTCCTCGGCGAGCGCCATCAGGCTGGAGTCGTTGTAGGGCAGCAGCGCGGCGATCGAGACCACGTCCGCGCCGCCGAGGCGGGCGGGCAGCAGGCTCTCCGCCTGGGAGATCCCGAAGTGCGCCGTGCCGGCGCCGACGACGGCGTCCGCTCCGGCCGGGGCCGGCTCGATGATCGTGAGCGCGATGCCCTCTTCCTCGTACCAGCCGTTCTGCAGCGCGCTGTAGATCCCGGCGTGGTGGTTGTTGGGCGTCCAGTTCAGCATCAGCGTCACCGGGCGCGCCTCCTCGTCGCCCCCGCAGGCGGCGAGCAGCAGCGCGCCGAGCGCGGCGGCGATCAACAGCAGTCGTCTCATCTCAATCTCCTTCCGTCGCGGCGCCGGCGTGACGCCACGGCATCGAATACCTCGCGAGCAGGTGGACGCAGACGAAGAGCGCGATGCTGATCAGCGCGATCAGCACCACCGCCATGAAGATCTGGTCCGTGCGGAACGCTCGCTGCGAGCGCACGATGAACAGCCCGAGCCCGGAGCTCGCGCCCATCCACTCGGCGATCACCGCGGCGATCACCGCGTAGGCCGCGCCGATCTGCAGCCCCGCGAAGAACGAGGGCACCGCCGAGGGGATCAGCACGAGCCGCAGCACCTTGAGCCGGTCGGCGCCCATGCTGCGCACCAGCGCCACCATCTCGCGGTCGGCGTTCATCAGCCCGTCGGCGGTGTTGACGGCGATCGGGAAGAAGCCGATCAGCACGACGATCACGACCTTCGGGGTGAGGCCGAAGCCGAACCAGACCGCGAGCAGCGGCGCGAGCACCAGCACCGGGATGTTCTGGCTGACCACGAGCAGCGGGTAGAGCACGCGCCGCGCCAGCGGCAGGCTGGCGATCAGCGCCGCCGTCGTCACGCCCAGCAGCGCCGCGAGCGCGAGCCCGAGCAGCGCCTCCGTGAGCGTCGTGCGGATGTGCCCCGGCAGCACCCCCCGCTGGTCGAGGAAGGCGTCCAGCAGCGAGCCCGGCGGCGGCATCAGGTAGGACGGCGTTCCGGCGACGCGCACCCAGACGTCCCAGACGACGATCAGCGCGGCGAGGAACAGCGCCGCCGGCAGATAGTGCCGCGCCGCGCGCAGCGCCCTCGTCACGGGGCGGGGTCGCCGTTGCGGAACGGGGCCGTCAGCCCCTCCATCCACGGGGTGCCGTCGTCCACGGCCCGCTGGCCGACCTTGATGATCGAGACCAGGCTGTCGGCGCCGGACTCGAGGCAGGCCTCGTGGACCCGGCGCAGCAGCGGCCACAGCTCGTCCGGGTCGCCCTCGACGGTCGAGCCGAGCGCGCCCACCTCGTACCTGAGGCCGGACTGCTGGATGACGGCG
Organism: Dehalococcoidia bacterium; assembly: GCA_963692775.1. Classification (GTDB taxonomy): domain Bacteria; phylum Chloroflexota; class Dehalococcoidia; order UBA2979; family UBA2979; genus VXMT01. Next base: position 213,166 of record OY839116.1, read on the forward strand.
ATCGCCCGCTCGACGTGCTCGAACTCGACCTCGGCCGTGCCCGGCGGCGTCGGCAGGCACTCGATTTCCACGATCACGCGGCGCCTCCTCCCTCACAGCGTGCGAGGAATGCGCCGCGCGACTCGGAGCGCGAGTGGCAGGTGGCCGGGAAACGCTAGCGGGCGGCCTCGGCGGGGCCGGTCAGCTTCGTCATCACCGCGTTCCCTACGCTCGCATTACCGAGATCAGGTTCTGGGGTTGTCCTCGGACGGATCTCAGCCTCGCGGCTCCCCCAGCGGCGCTCCACGCACGCCCGGCGCTCCGGCCGGGCCTTGCGATCGCTTCGAGGCTACGGAGGCGCGAGCATCGCTGTCAACGCGCGGCGGCGTCCTCCATCGCCAGCCGCGCGACCTCGATGCCCATGCGCATCGTGTAGTTCTGGCCGCGGTCCTCGGGGTAGATCTGCGTGTTGTTCGCCAGGTAGAGGCCCGCGATGCCGGTGCGGTGCGGCGGGATGACCTCGTGGTAGCGCCAGTGCACGATCGGCTGGCCGGCGCGGTCCTTGAACAGCCACTTGTCGTTGATCCAGCCGCGGTCGAACGCCGGATTGATGCGCCGGATGTACGGCTCGTAGCGATCGAGCACCTGCTCCACGTCCTCCTCGACCACCGGGTCGCCGGGATCGGCGTAGTTCGAGAAGTAGACGATGTGCTGGCCGCCGTACTCCGAGGGGTCGCGGAAGTTGGTCTGCTCGACCGCCACGACGAACGGGCAGTCGTCGTCGGTGATCGTCAGCCAGTAGATCCCGGAGAGCGGGCGGTCCAGCGCCAGCAGCAGCACCGTCGCCCACTGGTATTGGACCTGCCCGAGCAGGTCCACGTATTCCGCTGGCAGGTCGGGCGCGATGCGCGGCAGCACGCCCGAGTGCACGGTCGCGATCACCGTGTCCGCCTCGAGGAGCTCCGGCTCGCCGCCCTCCTCGGCCGGAGCGAGCTCGACGCCGGAGACGCGGCCGTCCTCGCTGACGATGCGCTGCACGGGCCGGCCGGCGTGGACCGCGCCGCCGCGCGCGCGGATCGCCTCGGCGAGGGCGTCGACCATGCGGCCGAAGGAGCCGCGCAGGTAGCCGAGCTGCTCCTTCGCGAGCGGCCCGCCCTGCCGCGAGGCGAAGCGCAGGTAGATCTTGCCCCAGAACCAGACCATCGCGACTTCCGCGGCGTGCCGCCCGAACTTCGCGCGCAGCAGCGGGCCCCAGACGCGCTCGTAGCCCTCCTCGCCGACCTTCGAGGTAATCCAGTCCTTCGCCCTCAGGCCCTCGTAGCGCTTCCAGTCGGAGACGCGGCGCAGCCACAGCGCGGTCAGGCCGAGGCGCAGCCGCGTCAGCAGCGAGACGCGGTCGAAGCGCAGCAGGTCGCCCGCGCTCGTGAACGGGTAGACGCGCTCATCGCCAAACATCCCCACGCGCGAGTCGACCCACTCGAGGTCATCCCCCAGCCCCAGCTCCTCGATGATCCCGGCGATCACGACGTCCGAGCGGAAGAGGTGGTGATAGAAGGACTCGATGCGGCCGCCGCCGATCTCGAAGGTGCGGACCTGGCCGCCGAGGACCGGACCGGCCTCGACGAGCGTGACCTCGTGTCCCGCCTTCGCCAGCTCCCAGGCCGCGGCGAGTCCGCCCACGCCGCCGCCGACGACGACCGCGCGCACTAGCCGCTGCCCCGCAGCGTCGAGGCGGCCGGGGCGTCCTCGGAGGGCGTGCGCAGCAGGCTGCGCACGGCGATGTGACGCTGCCAGAGCAGCGGCAGTCCGAGGGCGGCGACGGGGATCAGCAGCAGCGCGTGCAGCGCGATCGCGTAGGCGGTGCCCGCCGCGGCCGTCGCCCCGAAGACGACGGCCACCTCGCGGGCGAAGAACTCGAACGGTCCGATGCCGCCGGAGGTGCTCGGCGCGGCGATCGCGAGATTGGCCGCCCCGCAGACGCCGAGGTAGAGCAGGGGATCGAGATCGAGGCCGAGCCCGATGCCGACCAGCCAGTACATCGCCGCCTCGATCGCCCAGGAGGCGGCCGTCACGACGAAGATCGCGATCCAGGCGCCCATCCCGCGGATCGTCGTCAGGCCCTCGACGAAACGGTCGAGGCGCGGTGCGACGAAGTGTTGCAGTCGCGCCGGGAGCGGCCGCACCAGTCGCCGCGCCAGCCCGGGGTTGGCCGCCAAGCGCGGGCCGCCGATCAGCAGTGCGAGGGCGATCGCGACGAACGCGGCGCCGGTGACGGCGGCAAGCAGCCGCAGCACGCCGCTGCCGCCGGCGAGCGCGATCGTCCCGGCGAGGAACAGCGCCAGCACCAAGCCGTCGAAGACGCGCTCGACGAGGATCGTGCCGAGCGCGGCGACGCGGTCCGCGCCATGGCGCTCGTGCAGCAACTGCGCGCGCACCAGCTCGCCGGCGCGCACGGGCAGCACGTTGTTCGCCGCGTAGCCGATCACCACCAGCGCCGTGGCGTCGCCCGTGCCGATCGGCGTCGCGCCGCGCAGCACCAGCCGCCAGCGCAGCCCGCGCAGCCAGAGCGCGCCGAGGTAGATCGCGAAGGCGGCGGCGAGCCAGCCCGGCGCGGCCGCGGCGAAGGCGTCACGCAGCTCCGGGCCGTTGACCTGGCGCAGCAGCAGCACGATGAAGACCGCGCTGACGGCGAGACCGATCAGCGAGCGTCGCCACTTCACGTCCCGCTCCCTCGCGAGGCCGCATCCGGCCCCGTTGCCGCGAATGGTCCTGCTCCCGGTGCGCCTCCATGTTCGGGCATCGCGCGGTCGGGCGCGACGCCGGGAGCGCCGCGCGGTCAGCGCTTCGGGAACCAGATGTTGCCGCGCAGCGCGCCGAGCGAATCCTCCTCGGTGCGCGAGGCGACGAAGCTCACCCAGTCGGCGAGCAGCTCGCCGCTGGCGAGCTTGCCGAGGACGCCGCGCGGCGTGGCGGCGCGATAGCCGTCCTCGCGGAACCACCAGCGGTGGACGTAGGGCCGGGGCTGCTCGAACTGATGGCGCAGCAGCCAGCCCGGCCCGATGGTGCTGCTCGCGCTGATCAGCACGGCGCCCTCGCCGGGCCCGTACCGGCGGATCGCGTCGGGCCCGAGGTAGCCGACGTTGGGCAGGTCGCGCAGGTACCAGGCCCAGGGCCAGGTCAGCGAGGCCGTGGTGTCGACGACCACCGGCGTGGGCGTCGGCTGCGCGCGCACGTACTCCTCAATCTCCCGCGCCAGCACGGGCACCTGCGGCGAGGTCTGGGTGTAGATCAGCGGCTCGACCGGCGTGTCAGGGTGGCGGTAGGAGACGCCGAACGCCGTCCACAGCGAGGCGGCGGCGAGCAGCGCGCCGAGCGCGCCCGCTCCCACCCAGAGCAGGGCCGGCCGCGCCGACCCGGCGGGCGCGGCGAAGTCCTCGCGCAGGCCGCGCAGCGAGCGCCACGCCCCCGGCAGCGCGAGGCCGAGCGCATGCCCGGCGATCAGCGCGAGCGGCAGCGCGAAGTGCACGTTCAGCCACGGCATCTTCTCGCCCGCGAAGGAGAGCAGGACGAAGATCGCGACGAACCACCAGACCAGCAGCCGCATCAGCGAGTCCCCGCGCCGGAGCAGCCACGCGCCTCCGATCAGCGCCGGGAGCAGCGACAGGAACTCGTAGGCCGGGAGCATCATCACGTAGTAGTGGAGCGGCTGCTTGCCGCGCTGCACGTCCTGCTGGTCGAGCCAGTAGTCGAGCTGGCCCCAGAACGCGGAGACGAAGCCGTCCTGGTTCGTGAACCCGGTGGTGAACAGCGGGATCGTGATCAGCCAGGCGAGCGCCGCGATCGGCAGCCACGTCCCCGGACGCCAGAGCACGCCGATGATCGCGCTGATCGCGAGCAACGCGAGGATCAGGGCCGTCTCGATGTGTTCGAAGCCGGAGGTTTCGATGCCGGGGACGGGGATGCGCAGCACGGCGCCGAGGAACGGCGCGGTCATCGTGCCGACCACGACCATCAGGTCGCCCTCGCGGGGCAGGGTGTCGAGGCCGAGGCGGCGGCGCAGCGGGGCGAGCGGCGCCCACAGCGCGGCGATCACCCAGGCAAAGGGGAAGAGCGCGATCCACGAGGCGATCGCGGAGCCGTGCCGGTACTTCCCGTCCTCGCCGCCCAGCTGCCGCAGCAGGCTGCTGGTGAGCGTGGCGTTGATGTAGAGCAGCGCCAGCCCGCAGAACAGGTAGGCCGTCTCCTTCGTCGCGAAGGAGAGCGCGATCGCCGCCGCGGCGAGCGCCAGCCAGCGCTCCCGCCCGTCGTGGCGGTAGCGCCAGATCGCGGCGATCAGGAACAGCATCCAGAGCGCCGCCGGGATGTCGTTGCGCGAGAAGCGCGAGTAGTAGAGCAGCACCGGCGAGAACGCGATCAGCAGCCCCGCCACGATCACGCCCGTGGCGCCCAGCCAGCGGCGCAGCAGCAGCGGCGCCAGCACCAGGGCCGCGCCCGCGAGGGCCATCGGCAGCCGCGAGGCTGCCTCGTTGTCTCCGAAGACCACGAAGGAGCCGGCCACCGTGTGGAAGAGCAGCGGCCCGTGCATCAGCGGGTTGTGGACGTAGCCGCGCCCCTCCGCGAGATCCCACGCGTACTTCGCGTGCAGCGACTCGTCGTGGTGCATCGCCCGCGCGTCGAGGTCGACCACGCGCAGCACGAGGGCGACGGCGGCGATACCGAGCAGGACCAGCAGCGTGGGGTCCGCCCGGAGCTGTTCGAGGCGAGCGAGCAACCCGGCGCTCATCGCGACCCCGTGGAGACGGCGACGATCCGCGCGCCGGGCGCCTCGAACACGGTCGGCCAGGCCTCGAAGCGCGCGGCGACGTCCGCGCCGAACTGGCGGCGTTCCTCGCGTCCAAGGTAGACGTGGGTGACGCCGTGCTTGCGCGCCAGCAGCAGCGACTCGGCGCCGGCTCCCTTGCGGTAGATGGTATCGACCACGTTGAGGCGCTCCGTCAGCGCTGCGTCGCTGTGCCACTGCAACTGGTGGCCGGGCCAGCCGATCAGCGTCGGCGTGGCGCTGACCGCGGAGATCATGTTACCCGCCCCGTAGCTGGGGCTCGCGGCCTCGAGCAGCACATGGCGACCGGGCTCCAGCTCGGCGCGCACCCACTCGAGCGCCGCGGCCAGCCCCGGATCGCGCCGCTCGACGTGCGCGAGCGCGTCGATACCGTGCGCCTGCCCCTCGCGCGCGCGGCTGACCGTCGCGGCGGGCGCGTAGAGCAGCGCGCCGAGCCAGAGCAGCGCGGCGAGGACGGCGAGGGCCGCGAGCGCGCCTCGCGGCGAGGCGAGCCGTCCGCGCAGCGCGGCGAGGGAGGGCCGCGGCGCGGCGTCGTAGGCGAGCGCGAGGCCGATCGCCCCGGCGGCGGCGAGCAGCGGCCAGGCGACGTACCAGAACTTGAAGACGGTGTTCATACGCGCGTGCCGCAGCGCGTCGGTGACGTGGAACAGCTCGGTGGCGAGCACAATCGCGCCCGCCGTCGCGGCAAGCGCCAGCCAGGCCGCGTGGTCGCGCCGCCCCTCGGCGTAGCGGCTCGCCGACGCCGCGACGGCCGCGCCCGTCGCCAGCACGAGGCCGGCGAGCGTGAGCCAGCCCGCTCCGCGCCCGGCGAACGCGTCGCCCTCCCCGGCGGCCCACGCGACCCACAGCGCCAGCGGCGCCGCCGCCAGCGCGACGCCCCCGGCGAGCGCGCGCCTCGAGGCGTGCGGGCGTGTCAGCAGCGCGGCGAGCGCGACCGGCAGCAACGGCGCGCCCCAGAACAGCAGCAGCCGCACGGGGTCGCTGGCGGCGTCCGTGACCACGGTCGCGCCGATCGAGGAGGTGTCGAGTGTCTGCAGCAGCGGCCAGGCGATCGCGAGGCCGACGAGCGTCGGCGCGAGGAGGTAGCGCGCGGCGCCGAAGAGCGCGCCGTGCAGCGGCCAGCCGACGGCGCGGAAGGCGGCGGCCGACGCGGCCAGCCAGATCAGCCCGTACGCGAGCACGTCCCAGGCGTTGGTCATCGCCAGCCCGGCGAAGAGCGCGCCGGCCAGCAGCAGCGCTCCCGGGCGCGCCGTCCAGCGCCGCCATGAGAGCGCGAAGCCGCCCTCGAAGGTGTCGAGGGCGACCGCGAGGGCGGCGATGCCGAGCGGCAGCGCGAGCACGTGCGCGTGCGGGTCGCCGAGGATGTAGGAGAAGGCGGGGAACTCGCTGATCGTGCCGGGGACCACGCGCGTCGCCCGCCACCACCACCAGAACTGGTCGGGTACGCCGTGCGTCGCCTCCGCCGGGCCGGGCAGCCCCTTCACGTCAAGGCGGCCCCAGACGCCCTCGCCGCCCAGTCCGTTCGCCGCCGCGAGGTCGGCCAGCCCCTCGAGTGGCGCGATCCAGATCAGCGCCACGACGGCGATTCCGGCGGCGATCCACGGCGTGGCGCGCCGCCTCGGCGCGCCGAGCGCCACCGCGTCGCTCGCGAGGCCGGCGATCGCGACCGCCGCGAGCGCCGCCGCGGCGGCGAGGCCGAGGTTGAAGCCGAAGCGCGGCGCGACTCCCGCCAGCCGCCCGCTGACATCGATCATCACGTGGCCGAGGTGGTAGTAGGAGACGCCGTGGCCGGCGAGCCAGGAGTCGGGAGGTGGCAACTGCTCGGCGTGGTGCACCGCGTTGAGCAGCATCAGGTCCATCGGCTTCTCGGTGTGGATCGCGGCCGGCGCCTGGGCGCGCACGAGCAGCACGACGGCGAAGACCACGAGGAACAGCGCCTCGCCGGCGAGCAGCACGCGGCGCGCGCGCCAGAGCGTCCGCAGCCGCTCCGGGTCGCGCCAGCCGAGCCACGCCGACCAGGCATGGAGCACGGCGACCGCGGCGACGACGAGGCCCGTCCCATGGGGAATCGAGAGGAGCGCCGAGGCCAGCCACACGATCTGCGCGACCAGCAGCAGCGCGAGCGGGCGGGCGTACAACACCCCGCGCGAGCGCAGCCGTCCGAACAGCAGCGTCGCCGGAAGCAATCCCCCGCCGCCGATCAGCAGCAGCGCGAGGCACCACGCGACTCCCTCGTACACGTCGGCGGCCCGCTACGCCCGCGCGGTCTCGGAGTCCGCCAGCAGGCCGTCCACGAACGCCTCCGCGTCGAACGGCGCCAGATCCCCCGGTCCGTCCCCGACCCCGATGAAGCGCACGGGCAGCCCCAGCTCCGAGGCGACCGCGAAGACGATGCCGCCGCGCGCGCTGCCATCGAGCTTCGTGAGGATCACCGAGGTCACCTCGATCGTCTCGGTGAAGGCGCGCGCCTGCGCGAGGCCGTTCTGCCCCGTCGTCGCGTCGAGCACGAGCGCGACCTCGTCGGGGCCGCGTCCCAGCCGCCGCTCGATGACGCGGCGGATCTTGGCCAGCTCGTTCATCAGGTTCTGCTTGTTATGTAGCCTCCCGGCGGTGTCCACCAGCACCAGGTCGTGACCGCGTGCCTGCGCCGCCTCGATCGCGTCGAAGGCGACGGCGGCCGGGTCGGAGCCGGTCTGGTGCGCGATCACGTCGAAGCCGATGCGCGTTCCCCAGTCCCGCAGTTGCTCGATCGCGGCGGCGCGGAAGGTGTCGCTCGCCGCCGCGATCACGCGCTCGCCCTCGGCCTGGTAGGCGTGCGCGAGCCGCGCCGCGGCGGTCGTCTTGCCGGTGCCGTTGACGCCCGCGATCAGCACGACCGCGGGACGGGGCGGCGCGGCGGCGTCTCCCCAGAGCCGGCCCGCGCCCTCGGGCGCCTCGAGGATCGCGATCAGCTCGCCGCGCAGCGCGGCCCGCAGCTCGTCCGGTTGCCGCGGGTTTGCGGCGCGCAGGCGATCGAGGACGGCGAAGCTGGTCTCGACCCCGGCGTCGGAGCCGATCAGCACCTCTTCGAGTGAGTCCCAGAGCTCCGGGGTGAGCTCGTTCCCGCGCAGCAGATCGCCAACGCGGCCGAACCACGAGCGGCGCGTGCGCGAGAGCGCCTGCCCGGTGGCTGCTTCGGACCCGGCGTTGCCTCGAAACAGCCTCACGGCATCACCCTGATCGCGCCCCCGGCACAGCGCACCGCCGCTGCGCGCCACCGATCGTAGCGAGGCGCGCGGTGGCTGGCGAGTGGGCCGAAGCGCCGCGCCCTACGAGGCCTGCGGCAGGTCGGCCAGCCGCAGCGAGAGCACGCGCGAGACCGAGTCGTCGCCCATCGAGATGCCGTAGATGGTGTCGGCGGCCTCGACGGTGCCGCGGTTGTGGGTGATCACGATGAACTGAGAGCGCTCGCAGAGCCCGCGCAGCGTCTCGACGAAGCGGCCGACGTTCGCCTCGTCGAGGGCGGCGTCGACCTCGTCGAGCACGCACACGGGGGCCGGGTTCACGGCGAGCAGCGCGAACAGCAGCGCCACCGAGGTCAGCGCGCGCTCGCCGCCCGAGAGCATCGCCAGCGAGGAGATGCGCTTGCCCGGCGGCTGCGCGCGGACGTCCACGCCGGCCTCGCCGCCTTCCTGCTCCGGCTCGACCACGACGAGCTCCGCCCGTCCGCCGCCGAAGAAGCGCTGGAAGTAGTCGCCGAAGCTGACGTTCACCTGCTCGAAGGTCTCGTCGAAGCGCCCGCGGATCTCGCGCTTGAGCTCCGCGATCGCGGTGCGCAGGTGCTCCTCGGCCTCCTCGAGGTCCTCGACCTGCCCGCTCAGGAAGTCGTGCCGCTCGCGCTCCTCGCCCAGGTCGTCGAGGGCCTCGAGGTTGACCGGGCCGAGGGCGCGGAGCTCTCCGCGCAGCTCGGAGATGCGCTCGCGCAGCTGGGCGGTGTCCACCTCGGCGCCGCCGCTCGCCGGCAGTCCGGAGGCGAGCACCGGGGCGGCGCCGTTCTCCGTCTCCCCGGCGTCGGCGATCACGGGCTCGGCGGCGGCGCCGTCCGGCCGCGCGTATGGCTGCGGCTCCCCGCGCGGGCGGCGCACGCTGCCGTCGTCGTGCAGCACGAGGCCGTCGTCGGCGATCTGCCGCGTGAGGCTCTGGACGCGGTTCGCCAGCTCCCGCAGCGCGGACTGCGCCTCGAGCAGATCGCGCTCGGCGGCGAAGAGCCGCGCCTGGCTGTCGCCGCGCGTGGCGGTCAGCTCGCGCTCGGCGCGCTCCGCCTCGGCCAGCGCGGCGTGCGCCGGAGCGACGGCCTCGTCGGCGGCGCCGCGCGCGCTCTCCACGTTCGCGCTCTGCGCGCGCAGATCGCGCAGCGTCAGTTCGAGGTCCTCCAGCTCGCGGCGGATCGCGAGCGCCTGATCGCGGCGCTCGATCAGCCGCTCGCCGCTGCGGCGGCGCTCCTCCTCGAGCGCCTCCTGGCGATCGCGGGCGGCCGTCCGCTCGCCCTCGGCGGCGGCCAGCCCGGCGGCGTGGCGCGCGACGCGCTCGCCGGCGGCGTCGCGCTCCGCGCCGACGGCGTCCGAGCGATCGCGCAGCTCCGCGATCCGCCGATCGGTCTCGCCGAGCGCGGCGCGCTCCCGCTCGACCACCTCGGCGGCGTCGCCGACCGCGGCCGCGGGCTCGTCCTCCGCCAGCACGGCGTGGACGAGACGCAGCTCGCCGCCGAGCGCGACGAGGCGGCGGCGCAGCCGCGCGCCATCCTGCTCGTGCGACCGCTGCTCGTCCTCGGCCGCGACGGCGGCGCGGCGGGCGGCCTCGAGCGCGTCGCGGGCGTCGGCGACGATGTCGTCGAGGCGCCGGACTTGCGCGGCGGCGGCCTCTTCCTCCGCGCGGGCCGCCTCGATCGCCTCGGGCAGCGATTGCTCCTGGTCCTGGAGCACGAACTGCTCCGCCGCGACGCCGCGCGAACCGCCGTAGACCGAGCCGTCCGGCCGCACCAGCACGCCGTCGCGCGTCACGACCGAGCCGAGGCCGCGCGTGACGGTCTTGAGCGCGGTCGGCAGATCCTCGACGACGATCGTGCGGCCGAGCAGCAGGTTGATCAGCGGGCGATAGCGGCGGTCGGTCCGGACCAGGCGCGCGGCGACGCCGACGACGTTGCGCTCGCCGAGCATGTTGAGCGGGGACTGCCGCCCGATCGCATCGAGCGGCAGCAACGTCGCGGAGCCGGCGCCCTGTTCGCGCAGGTGCTCCAGCGCGGCCAGGGCGTCCTCGCGGCGCTCCACGACGACCGCGCCGATCTGCTCGGCGAGGGCGGCCTCGATCGCGTGCTCAAGCCCGGCCGGGACGCGGATCAGCCGCCCGAGGAGGCCGACCACGCCGCTCAGCGGCTGTTCGTCCGCGGCGGGCTCCTTCGCCGCACGCAGCACCTCCTGCGCGGCCGATCCCTGCCTGGTGAGCTGCTCGGCCAGCGCCGCCATCAACTCGCGCCGGGCCTCCAGCTGCTCGCGCCGCGTCGTCGCGGCGCGCAGCGCCTCGCGGCCCTCCTCGGCGCGTGTCCGCGTCTCCTCGCCGCGGCGCTCGGCGATCTCGCGCCGGCGCAGCGCCTGCGTGGTTTCCTGCGCGAGCCGTTCCTGCTCGCGGCGCCCCGCCAGCGCGCGCCGCCCGTAATCGCGCAGCTCGTCGTGCAGCTCGTCGCGGCGCCGGCCGGCCTCCTCGCGCTCCCGCTGACGGCGGCGCTGCTCGGCCTCGGCGCGGTCGCGGCGCGCCTCGGCGTCGCGGATCGTGGCCTCGATGCGGGAGCGGCGCGCCTCGGCTTCCGCCAACTCGCGCAGCACGTCGCGCACCGCCCCGTCGGCGGCGTGCATGCCCTCCCGCGCCGCCTCGAGCCCGGCGGCCGCCTCGGAGACGCGCGCCTCGAGCGCGAGCAGCGCGCCGCCGTCGGACGCCTCGGGATCGGGGGCGGTCTCGAGGTCGGCGAGCGCCGCCTCGACCTCGTCGCGGCGCACGAGCAGCAGCTCCTGGCGCTGCTCGGCCAGGGCCTGCTGCTGGCCGAGCGCGAGCGCGCGCTCGGCCAGTTCGCGCTCGCGCCGCTGCGCGCCCGCCAGCTCCGAGCGCGCCGCGGCGACGGCGCGTTCGGCGGCGGCGATCTCCGGCGCGTACGCCTCGGACTGGCGGCGAGCGGCGGCGAACGCCTCGGAGCACTGGTCGTGGCGCGACTGCGCGGCCGCGAGCAGCTCGCTCGCCTCCCGCAGCTCGGTCTCGTACCACGCCTCGAGGGCGGCGCCGAGCTGGGCGTCGAGCTCGCGGAAGCGGCTCGCGCGCTGCGACTGGCGCTCCAGCTGCCGCAGGCGCGGCGCCAGCTCGCGGATCATGACCCGCACGTGGCCCAGGTTGTCGCGCGTCTGGGTCAGGCGGCGCTCGGCCCGGGTCAGCTCGACGCGGTGACCATGGACCTCGGCCGCCTCCTCGATCAGGTTGCGGCGCTCCTGCGGGCGCAGCCCCAGCACCTCGTCGACGAGGCCCTGCGACATCATCGCGTAGGAGTTCTGGCCCACCTGCGCGCGCCGGAAGAGATCCTGCACATCGAGCAGCCGCACCTTCTGACCGTTGATGCGGTACTCGCTCTCGCCGCTGCGGTAAGCGCGCCGGCTGACGCTCACCTCGTCGAAGTCGACCGGCATCCACTGCTCCGAGTTGTCGAGGATCAGCGTGACCTCGGCCATGCCCAGCTCGCGGCGGGTATCGGAGCCGGAGAAGATGAAATCCCCCGTCTTGCGGCCGCGGATCGAGCGCGACGACTGCTCGCCGAGCGCCCAGCGGATCGCGTCGGCGACGTTGGACTTGCCGGAGCCGTTGGGGCCGACGACGGCGGTCAGCCCGGGGCCGAACTCGAAGACCTGGCGCTCCGCGAAGGACTTGAAGCCGTACGCCTCGACGCGTCGCAGATACATCCGGCCTACTCCGCCCGCGCCGCCGCGGAGTCGCGCAGCCGTTGCAGGGCCTCGCGCGCCGCGTCCTTCTCCGCCTGCTGCTTGGTGCGCCCGCTGCCGCGGCCCAGCGCCTCGCCGTCGATCCGCACCTCGACCGAGAACTCGCGGGCGTGCTCCGGTCCGCGCTCCTCGACCGTCACGTACTGGGGACGCCCGAAGCGCCCCTCGCAGTACTGCTGGAGCGCGCCCTTGATGTTCAGCTCCGCCGGCTCGACCTGCAGCGCCTCCAGCTCGGGCGCGAGCGTGCGCTCGATGAAACGCCGCGCGCCCTCGAGGCCGCCGTCCGGCCCGCGATCCAGCTTGAGCGCGCCGACCAGCGCCTCGTAGGCGTCGGCCAGGTTGCCGGGGCGGTCGCGCCCGCCGGTCGCCTCCTCGCCACGCCCGAGCAGCAGCCAGCGGCCGAGGTCGAGGCGCCTGGCCGCCTCCGCCAGCGTCGGGCCTTGCACGATGTGCGCGCGCCAGAGCGTCAGGCGGCCCTCCTCGACGTCAGGGAAGCGCTCGTAGAGGCGTTCGGCGATGACCATGCCGAGCACGGAATCGCCGAGGAACTCGAGCCGGTCGAAGGAGCCGTCGGATCCTTCGTGCTCGTTGGTGTAGGAGGGGTGGGTGAGCGCGAGGCGCAGCAGCGCCTCGTCGGCGAACTCGATCGCGAGGGCGGCCCGTGCGTCGTGGAGGCAAGGCGGCGCGGAGACCAAGCAAGTACCCTTTCGGGCGTACGTGCTCCGCCATCACGTACGCAACCGCCCGGAACCCCGCCACAGCCGGGACGGGCCGGGAACGCCCCGCTCGCACCCGGTATCGTATGAGCGGGCGCCTGCGAGTGTCAAGAATCGCTTATCCGCTTATACGTCCTACCCTACCGCGGCTGCGCCGCGCGCTGCCCGCGGACGCTCGTTCACTGGTCGACGCAGCCATCGAGGCCGCCACCGCATCAGGCGGCGAGCTGTGGGCGGTCGGCGGCGCCATCCGCGATCTCGCCTCGGGCGCCGCGCCGTCCGAGGTCGACCTCGCGTACGGCGGCGACCCCGCCATCCTCGCCGCCGCGACCGCGGCGCGGCTCGGCGAGGCTGCAACGCTGCGCGAGGAGCCGCGCTTCGCCACCGCGCGCGTCGAGTGGCGCGGACGGCGGCTCGACCTCGCGAGCCTGCGCGGCGAGCGCTACGCACGCCCCGGCGCGCTGCCCGGGGTGCGCCCCGGCGCGACGATCGAGGCGGATCTCGCGCGCCGCGACTTCAGCGTCAACGCGATCGCGCTCGGCGTGGCGGGGCCGCGTCGCGGCGAGCTGCTGGACCCGCACGGCGGCCTCGAGGATCTCGCGGCGCGCCGCCTGCGCGTGCTGCACGCCGACAGCTTCCGTGACGACGCCACCCGGCTCTGGCGCGGCGCGCGCCATGCCGCGGCGCTCGGCCTGCGGCCCGACCCGGAGACGGCGCGCCTCATCGAGGACGCGCCGCGCTGGATCGCGCGCATCTCCGGTCGCCGCCTCTGGGCGGAGTTCGAGCGCGTCGCGGCCAGCCGCCGCGTCGGCGCGGCGCTGCGGCTGCTCGACGGCTGGGGCGTGCTGCGCGGCGTGCATCCCGCCTGGGCGCTGCCGCCCGAGGCGGCGCGAGCGCTCTCGCGGCGACCCGGCCCGCACTCGCCCTCGCTGCTGCTTGCCGTGCTGCTTGCCCCGCTGGCGGATCGCGAGGCGATCGCCGCCCGCCTCACGGCGCCGCGTGCCGCCCGCCGCGCCGTGGGGGAGACAACTCGCCTGCTTGCGGCCCGCGACCGCACCCCGGCGAGCCTCGCGGCCCTCGAGGGCGTCGCGGACGAGGCTCGCAGCGCCGCGCGCTGGCTCGACCCGGCGGGCCAGCGCGCGCTGCAACGCGAGCTGCGCCGCTGGGAGCGCACGCGCGCGCCGCTGGACGCGCGGGCGCTGCTGCGGCTCGGCGTCGAGCACGGCCCCGCCCTCGGCGCGTGGCTCGAGCGCTTGCGCCGCGAGCGCTATCTCGGCAATCTGAGGGACGCGGCGAGCGCGCGCCGCGCGGTGCGTGCCGCGTTGCGCGACGCCGCCGGGCCGGAGGAACGATGAGCACGCTGCCCGCCCAACGCCGACCCGCCGAGGCGCCCGCGGCGGCCGTCGAGCTGCTCGACTGCGCCGTCTGCGGCCTCCAGGGACCGCTCAAGGAGATGGCCGACTGCGCCGAGTGCGGGGCCGTCTTCCACATCGACCTCAGCCAGGACCAGCGGGGCCGCAGCTGCGGCGCGGCTACCTTCGGGCAGGCCTGCGGCTTCAGCTTCAGCTGCGACCCCTGCATCGAGCGCTACGAGGCCGACGCCGCCAGCGGCGGCCACTGGCGCTCCGTGGTCCGCTAACGGAGCCGGGCCAGGCCGCACGAGGAGACACGCGATGACTGCCGCCGAGACGTACACCTGTGGACTCTGCGAAGTCTCCGAGACGAACGCCCAACTGCTCTCCGACTGCAGCAACTGCGGCGTGCTGTTCCACCTCAACCCCCGCAACGACATCCCGGGCATCGACTGCGGTGACGTCTGGGTGGGCGACTGCGACGAGCCGGTGTTGCAGTTCTTCTGCAACCGCTGCCTCGAGCTGATCCGCGGCAGCATCCAGGCCGAGGGCTTCCAGGCGCCCCCGCCCGGCTTCGACCCGCTGGGCGCGCCGCCCGGCGCCCACGCCGGCACGATTGCGATGCCCCCCGTGCCCCCGCCCGCCCCGGCCCCGCCTCCGCCGCCGGCGAGCGCGCCTCCGCCCGCCGCAGCGCCGGAGCGCGCGAGGCGTCGCCGCTTCCGCCGCATCGACGGCCCCTAGCCGCGGTGGCGTCGCGCCGCCGCCGCTTCCGCCCCCGGCGCAGCGAGGCGCCCGCGCCGCCCGCCGCCGCCCGGCCGCGCCCGGAGGGCGGGACGAGCCGCCTCGGCGTCGTGCTGCTGCTGCTGCTCGGCTACTGGCTCGCGCGCGTCGCGACGTTCCTGCCCGCCGACCCGCTGCAGCTGCTCGACATCGTCGTGGCGCTGCTCATCGCCGTGCTGCTCGCGGTCTGGTACCGCCGCCGCGCGCGGCGCTACCTCGAGGCGCGGCAGGCAGCCGAGCAGCGGCGCGCCGCCGCGCGCGCGGACCGCGCGGCAGCCGACGAGGACGCTACGGAGTAGGCAGCCGGAACCAGGTCGCGTCGTCCTCGGGACGGAGCGAGCGCAGCGGGGCGTAGCCGGCGCGCAGCCAGAAGTAGAGCCCGCGCCCGTTGCCGCGCGGCGCGCGCCCATGGAAGCCGCGCACGCCCTCGCGGCGCAGCCGCCGCTCCGCGATCCGCACCGCCCGCACGGCGATCGCGCGCCCTCGCCGCTCGGGGGCGATCGCGACGCCGGAGAACGTCACGGTCCGCGCCCCCGGCCCCGGCGCGATGCCCAGCACCCCGACGGTCTCGCCCTCCGCGCGCACGTGGTAGAGGCGCGTGCCCGCGAGCGGCGGATCGACCGCGCCTCGATGGCTGCGCGCGACGCCCTCGCGGATCGCCTGCGCGACGCCTTCGTCCTCCGGCGGCGCGTCCGCCGCGACCAGCGTGACGCCCTCGCCGCGCGCCCAGGGGCGCATCCGCGTCGTCGAACCGCCCGGCTCAGGCACGAGGCGCCTCCGAAAGCCAGGCGGCGACGGCCGCGGGAACCTCGCGCGCGGGGAGCGTGCGCCGCTCGCAGTCGGGCAGCGCCTCGAGGAAGGCCTCGCCGTAGGCGCGCGCGCTGACGCGGCGGTCGAGGATCAGGAAGACGCCGCGGTCGCGCGGGCCGCGGATCAGGCGGCCGAAGCCCTGGCGGAAGCGCAGCACCGCGTGCGGCAGCATGTACTCCTCGAACGGCTGGTCGTGCAGCGCGGCGCGCGCCGCGTGGATCGGATCGGTCGGCACGGGGAAGGGCAGGCGCGCGAGCACGAGCTGCGAGAGCGCCGGGCCGGGCACGTCGACGCCCTCCCAGAACGCGGCCGTGCCCAGCACCAGCGAGCGAGGGCGCTCCGCGAGCGCGCGCAGCAGGCGCGCCGGACCGCCGTCGAGGTCGTGCGCGAGCACGCCGATGCCCTCGGCGGCGAGCGGACCGCGCAGCGCGCCCGCGGCCGAGCGCACCGCGCCGTGCGAGGTGAAGAGCGCCAGCGTGCGCCCGCCCGCCGCGCGCGCCGCCTCGCCCAGCACCTGCTCCGAGGCGGCCTCGTAGTCCGGCGCGTTGGGCGGCGGCAGGTCGTCGACGACCAGCACGAGCACCGCTCGCCGGTAGTCGAACGGCGAACCGACGTCGAGCGCGTCGGCGTCGGGCAGCCCGATGCGCCGCAGGCTGAAATCGAAGCGCTGCTGCGCCGTCAGCGTCGCGCTCGTGACGAGGGCGGAGTCGCGCCGCGCCCACAGCTCATCCTCGAGGCGCTCGGCGACGTCGAGCGGCGCGCTGCGCACGCGCGGCCCGCGCCCGCCGCTGTCGAGCCAGACGATGCGCTCGGGATCGGCGCGCTGGATTGCCTCGCGCAGCGTCGCGGCCTGCTGCGCCGCCCGCTCGGCGGCCCGCGCGAGCGCGCCGCGCAGCGTGTCGAGCGAGGGCGCGCCGTCCGCCGGCAGCGACCCGACCGTCGACTCGGCGTCGAGCAGGCGGCGCGCCAGCTGGTCGAGCGCGAGTTCGAGGTGCAGCGCCGCGTCCTCGACGTCGCCCCAGAGCGGCTGCGCCCGCCGGCCCGGGGTGATCAGCAGTTGCGCGCCCCGCGCGCGCTCCTCGAACTCCTCGCTGTAGGCGGCGATCGCCGCCTCCAGGTCCGGCAGCCGCGCGCGCGCCGCCGTCGCGGCCGAGCTGATCTCGCCAGCGAGCGGGGCGAGACCGGCGGCGGGCGAGAGCGGCATCGGGTCGAGCCGGGCCGCGCCCACCAGCGAGGCGGCGAGCGAGCCCCCGCCGCCCGACGCCTCGTCGAGGAGCTGCGCGACCTCCTGCAGCGAGACGGACTCGCCGAACTGGCTCGTCGCGACGCCCTCGAGGCGGTGCGCCTCGTCGACGACCAGGTGGCGGAAGGGCGGCAGCACCTGGTCGCCGCCGGCCGCGTTGACGAGCAGCAGCGCGTGGTTGACGACGACGACGTGCGCCGCCGCCGCCTCCGCGCGCGCCCGCTGGAGGAAGCAACTGCCCTCGCGGACGAACGCGCAGCGCCGCGCGAGGCAGTCGTTCGTGTCGGCGGCGAGGGCGCGCCAGTGCGGCCACTCGTCGCCGCGCAGGTACAGCTCGGCGCGGTCGCCGCGCTCGGTCTCGCCGAGCCAGACGGCGATGCGCGCGAGCACACGCGCCTGGTCGGCGCCGCGCGGCTCCTCCAGCTCGATCGCCTGCGACCAGCGCTCGAGGCAGAGGTAGTTGCCCCGTCCCTTGAGCACGGCCGTGCGCAGCGAGCCCGGCGGCGACCCGGCGGCCGACTCGGCGAGCGCCGCCGCCGCGGGCATGTCGCGCCCGGCAAGCTGCTCCTGCAGGTTCAGCGTGTGCGTCGAGATCACGACGCGCTCGTCGCTGCGCAGCGCATGCGAGAGCGCCGGCACGAGGTAGGCGAGCGACTTGCCCGTCCCCGTGCCCGCCTCGACGGCGAGCTGGCCGTCGTGCGCGATGTTGTCCGCCACGGCGCGCGCCATCGCGATCTGCCCCTCTCGCGCCTCGAGGCTCGGGAACAGGTCGGCGCGGCGTCGCGCTTCGGCGAAGCGCGACGCCACCTCGTCCGCGTCGAGCGGCGCGAAGTCATTGAGCGCGCGCAGCGGAGGCGGCAGCGGGCGCGGCTCGCGCGTCAACTCACCGGGCGCGGGCGGAGCTTCGCCTTCCTCGGCAGCCTCGGCGCGGCGCTCCAGCGCGCCGGCGAAGAGCGGCGCGAGGCTCCAGGCGGACTGCTCGGCGAGCCGCACGAGGTCGCGGAGCGTCGCCGCCGGGAGCCGGGCGAGCCGCTCCAACAGACGCAGGAACACGGCGCCCGTCACCTCGGCATCGGCGAGCGCGCGATGCGACTCCTCGACCGTGACGCCGAGCGACTCGGCGAGCGAGCGCAGGTCGAGCCGCGTCGCCGTCGGCAGCAGCACCGAGGCGAGCTCGTAGCTGTCGAAGGCCGGCGCCCGCGGTTGCAGGCCCGCCTCGGCGAGGAATCCGAGGTCGAACGGCGCGTTGTGCGCGACCAGCGGGAGGCCGCGCGCGAAGGCGGCGAACTCGTGCACCGCCAGCGAGGGCGGCGGCGCGCCGGCGAGGTCGGCGTCCTCGATGCCCGTGAGCACGCGGATCGCGGGCGGCAGCGGCCGGCCGGGGCTGACGAACGTGCGGAAGCGCTCGCGCGGACCCTCGGCGCCGAAGCGCACCGCGCCGATCTCGATGATGCGGTCGCTCGCCGGGTCGACGCCGGTCGTCTCGAGGTCGACCGCGACGTACTCGCCGCTATGGGGTGCAGGTTCGCCGGGACCGTGAGGCATCGCGCCTCGCCGCCCTCTCCGGGGAGTCCGTCCTAGCCGCGCGCGGCCGCGACCGCCTCGACGACGCCGGGCTCGAAGCGCGCGAAGTCGCCGTCGGCGGAGCGCACGATCGCCTCGAAGCGCCCGGCGTGCAGCTCTTCGAGCAGCTCGGCCTCGCTCCGCAGCTCGCGCTCGAAGCCGGTCGCGTAGTAGCCGATGCCGCTCTCGGAGTGCGCGTCGCTGCCGCCGGTGGTCGGCAGCCCCAGCTCGCGCGCCACCTCGTAGGCGAAGTAGTTCTCGCGAGGCGTGTTGCAGCCGTTGGCGATCTCGATCGCGTCGGCGAGCTGGAAGACCGGCAGCCGGGCCGCCTCGGCGGGGGTCAGCTCGAAGGGCACGCTGTCCTTGCGCATCGCCGTGACGTTGTCGAAGACGTGGCGGAAGGGGTGCGCGACGATCAGGAAGCCGCCGACGGCGTCGAGCTCCTCGCGCAGCTGCTCCGCGCGGCGGATGCCGCTGATGTAGGCGGGCAGGCCGATCGCGAGCATGTGCCCGAGGTCCGTCGAGACCTCCATCCCGAAGTTCACGAAGAAGTCGGTGTGCCGTTCGCGGTAGGCGGCGCGCTGGTAGCGGTCCCACATCTTGTCGTGCTCGGAGATGTTCACGCCCGTCAGGCCGGCGTCGCGGCCCAGCTCGGGCAGCTTGTGCGGGTCGAGCATACTGTCCGAGGAGGCGACCGCGGAGTGGACGTGCATATCGAGCACGCTGCGCTGCAGTCCGGGCGTCAGCTCCAGCGTCGTCTCCTCGCGTCCGTGGCCCGTTCGCTGCGGCCCGTGGCCCCGCCCAAGGGTACGAGATGCCCGAACGGGCCGCATCACCCGCCGCCGTTCGCCCTCGGCGCGACGCTCAGCCCGCGAGCGCGGGCAACAGCACGCCGAAGGCGAAGGCCGCGACGATCGCCGTCGCCCAGATCGCGCCGTTCAACCCCCGCAGCACGAACGCCGCGGCGAGGACCGCGACCAGCACGAGGCCGTGCACGATCAGCCCGAAGCGCAGCGGGTCGGCCACCTCGATGTAGACCGCGCCCAGCAGCAGCCCGAGCAGCGTCCAGCCGAGCACGGCGACGTTCACGAGCACCACGCCGACGAGCGGCAGCGGCAGGCGGCCCAGACTCGCCACGCGCGTGCGCCAGCGCACGCTGCGGCTCATCGCCCAGAGCACGATCGCGACCGTCGCGAACGCGGCTGCCGCCCCCGAAACGAAGCCCGAGAAGAGCGCGCGGGCGGCGTCGACCTCGGCGCTCATGCCTCCTCCGTGATCGCGAGCGACTCGGCGCGAGGGAGCGTGCGCGTCGGGAACACCTCGGCGCCCGCCTGTTCGAGGTCGCGGCGCAGCTCCGCGCCCTTCGCGCGCTCGTGGATCAGCAGGAAGACGGCGGGGCCGGTACCCGTGAGGTGCAACGGCACGCCGCCGAGCGCCGCGGCGTAGGCCCCGTAGTGCGCCAACAGCTCCGACTCCGTGCGCTCGATCACCGCCTCGAAGGCGTTCCAGAGGTCACCCGTCGGCGGCGGGACGTTGCGCCGCGCGCGGTGCGCGACGCGCGCCGAGCGCTCGCCGTCGCTGAGGTCATGCGCGTGCAGCGCGCCGAAGCGTCGCGCCGTCTTCGCCGGAGCCTGCGGCACGGGCGGCAGCAGCAGCAGCAGCCGCAGCGGTCGCAGGTCGCGCAGCGGCTCGACGATCTCCCCCCGCCCGCGGCAGCGCGCCGTCCCCCCGTGCAGGAAGAACGGCACATCCGAGCCGACCGAGGCGGCGACTTCCTCGAGCCGCTCGATCGGCCAGTCCAGCTCCCAGAGCCGCGCGAGCCCGCGCAGCACCGCCGCGGCGTCCGAGGAGCCCCCGCCCAGCCCCGCCGCCGCCGGCACGCGCTTCTCGACCTCGATCGCCACGTCCGGCTCGCGGTCGGCCGCCGTCGCGAGGGCGCGCGCGGCCTCCGCCGACAGCTCGCCCGCGCCGGCGATCTCCTCGGCGCCGCGCCCGCTCAGCCGCACGTCGAGCGCGGGGGCCGGGCGCAGGCGCACGCGGTCGGCGAGGTCGATCGTCGTCATCACCGTGTCGAGGTCGTGGTAGCCGTCGTCGCGCCGTCCCGTCACCTCGAGCACGAGGTTCAGCTTCGCCGGCGCGAGCAGCGAGAGGGCGGCTGTCCCCGGCTCCTGCGGGGCGTGCGCGCTACCCGACATCGAGGCTCCCCGGCCAGCGCTCCTCGGTCAGCGCGTGCAGCCGCCGCCAGTCCTCGAGGTCGAGGTGCTGGGCGCGCAGCGCGGGGTCGATCGCGGCGTCGCGCAGCAGCGCCGGCGCCTCGTCGCGCGAGAGGCCGAGGGAGGAACGCAAGCCGTTGTGCAGCTGCTTGCGCGGCTCCGCGAATCCGGCGCGCAGCAGCAGGAAGAAGCGCGCGAGGGCGGGCGGCGGCAGGTCCACCGCCGGCCTCGGCAGCCGCTCGATGCGCACCAGCGCCGATTGCACCTTCGGCGCGGGCCAGAACGCGCTCGAGGGCACGTCGAACAGCGCCTCCGGCCGCCCGTAGGTCTTGACCGAGAGCGAGAGCAGCGACTCCCTGCCCGGCCCGCCGACGATGCGGCGCGCGACCTCGCGCTGGACGAGCACGACGATCCGCTCGGGCGGCTCGTCGGCCTCGAGGAAGCGGCGGATCAGCGGCTGCGTGATGTAGTAGGGCAGGTTGCCGGCCATCACGTAGGGCGCGCGCGCCCCGCACTCCTCGAGCAGTTCGCCGGGCGTCACGCCGAGGGCGTCCGCGGCCACGACGCAGGCGCGCCCGCGGCCCTCGAGCTGCCGTCGCGCCAGCGACGCCAGCTCCTCGTCGATCTCCACGGCGATCAGCGTGCCGGCGCGTTCGGCCAGCTCGATGCTCAGCCCACCCGGTCCCGCGCCGATCTCGATCACCGTGTCGTCGGGGCCGAGCTGGCAGGCGTCGGCGATGCGCGAGAGCAGCAGCTCGTCGACGAGGAAGTGCTGGCCGAGCGCCTTGCGCGGGCTGAGGCCGAGCCGCCGCAGGAACTCGGGCGGCTCCTCGGGGTCGTCGCCGGCCCTCGGGCGTGGCGAGCGGCGGGCGCCGCGTGCGGCGCTCACGGTGCGCCGCGCCGCCGCGAGTGCGTCAGTGGTCGTGCCCCGCCGTTGATCCGCACTCCGGGCTTGCCTCCACCAGCCAACTCAAGCCCGGCGCCCCTACGGCGCCCGATGTGACCGGCGTACCGCTGCTGCCTTCCGGCCCTGACGGGGTTGACCGGGCATCGTCGCGCAGGACCAGGCTCTCAACGCCGCTTGATCTCGGCAGTCCCCGGGGGACGAACCGCGGGCGGGCATTCAGCCCCGCTGAGCGGATTGCGGGTTACAGGGCACCGCTAGCTCCCCGCCTAGCACGACCGCCCCGATCGTAGGCGCGCCCGCCTCGGGGCGTCAAAGACGCACCTCGAAGGCGCTTTCCGCCTTCAGCCGACGCGCAGGTACAATCAATCGAAGCAACGAGGACCGCGAGACGCCTCGGGCGAAGGAGCCGACACGTGCGCCTGCTCTCCATCGGACGCCCCCTGCCCGACATGGCGATCGACAACCACACGATCTTCAACGCGCCCGCCTGCTTCGACTACGACGCGATCGCGATCGACCCGGAGGGCGTGTTCGGCAGCATCCGCGAGCTCCTCGACGCCTCGCAGGAGCACGTCACGCACGGCGACGCGAAGGTGGTCAACGCGCTCACCGGGCCGGGCGTCCCGGCGGGCGAGATCCTGCAGCGCCGCCGCGACGAGCTGGTGCGCGCGCTGGAGCGCGGCGCGCTCGTCGCGGTCTTCACGCACCCGCTGGCGATGATCACCGAGGTCGCCGGCTTCCCCGGCCTCGATCGCTACTTCTTCCTGCCCGCCCCCGCCGGGCTTGCCTGGGACGCCGGGTTGATCCGCTGGGGCGAGGGCGTGCAGGCCGCCGTCGCCGATCACCGGCACCCCTTCGCGCGTTATGTCGATGCGATCGGCAACGACATGCTCTACCGCGCCCACTTCAACGACGCCGCGCCCGGCTTCGCGAAGGCCGCGCGCGTCTTCGCCCGCTCCGGCGGCGGCGCGCCCGTGGGCGTCGAGTTCCGCGTGCTCGGCGGGACGGTCGTCTTCCTGCCCGCGCCGCGCAGCCGAGCCGGCGACGCCGGGCGCAAGCAGGCGGCCTCGATCCTCGCCGCCGCGCGCGAGCTGCTCGACCTGCCGGTCGGCGATCCGCCGTCGTGGGTGCGCCAGCAGCCCCTGCCCGGCATCGAGGCGCTCGAGGAGGCGAGCGCCGAGGCGGAGAGCGCCGTGCAGCGGGCCGAGGCGCAGCGCGAGGCCGCCGACGGCGAGCTGACGCAGCTGACGCGCGTGCGCGACGTGCTCTGGACCGAGGGCAACCACGCGCTGCTCCCGGCGGTCGTGCGCTGCCTCGAGCTGCTCGGCTTCCGCAGCTACGAGCGCGACGACCAGGTCACGCTGAGCGACGGCGGCGACCGGATCGAGCTCGAAGTGGAAGGCTCGGTCGAGCCGATCGCAATGGCCCCGCACTACCGGCTGCGCGCCCGCCTCGACCGGCGCATCGAGCAGGAGGGCCGCCCGGCGCGCGGCCTCGTCGTTGCGAACGGCGAGCGCATGCAGGCGCCCGATCGGCGCAAGACGCCGATCGCCGACGCGCTGCGCGTCGCCGCCGAGGCGACGTCCTACGCCGTGCTCCCCACCTCCGAGCTGTTCGCCGCCGCCGCCGCCGCCCTCGAGGGCATCGACGCCGAGGAGCTGGCCGCGATCCGCGCCCGCCTCGTGGAGCAGGACGGCGTCGTCAGCCTCGGCGACCTGCTCGGTACGGCCGAGCCGGAGGACGCGGCGGCGCTGCCGATGAGCCGACCCTAAGCTCTTCCCCGTTCCCCTCCGGCCCCCTCTCCCCCGGCGGGAGAGACACCCCATGGTGCTAAGGCGTCAAGCGGCGAGCTGCTCGCGGTCGCGGCGGTGCGCCCAGGCGGTGGCCTCGTCGTAGGGGCGGCGCGTCCTGAGGCAGCCGTGGAGGTAGCCGACGAGGCGGTTGCCGAGGGCGCGCAGCGCCTGGTGGTGGAGGTCGCCGGCGGCGCGCCGCCGCAGGTAGAAGTCGTAGCAACCGGGGCTCGCCTGTAGCGCGCAGAGCGCCCAGCGGTCGGCGGCGTCGGCGAGCCGGCGGTTGCGCACGAAGCGGGCGCGCACGCTGCGTTTGCGTCCCGATGCTACGGTCAGCGGCGAGGTGCCGGCGTAGTTCCTGCGGGACTTCGCCGACGCGTAGCGTTCGGGGTCGTCCCCGAACTCGCCGAGCACCCGGGCGCCGAGCACGAGACCGAGTCCGGGCAGGGAGCGGTAGAGCGCGGCGTCCGGGTGCTGCTCAAAATGGTCCGCCAGTTCGGCCTCGAGTGCGGCGATCTGCTGGTTGATCTCGCTGATCTGCCCGACCGTCGCGCGGGTGCTCGCGGCGAAGGCCCGGCTCACCACCTCCGACACCTCGAGCTGCGGGGAGCGCAGCGCCTCGCGGACCGCGGCGGCGCGCCGCTCGAGGTTGCGCCGGCGGCCGCCGCGGCGGAGCGCGGCGCGCAGCCGGGTGCTGCTCAGCCGCGCCGCCTCGCGCGGGCCGGGCGCCGTGGCCAGCACGCCGAGGGCGTCGCCGTGGGCGAGCTTGGGAAACGCCCGCAGGGCGGCGGGAAAGTACTCCCTGAGGGCGTTGCGCAGGCGGTTGGTCTGGCGCGTGCGGTCCCAGATCAACTGCTGGTGCGCACGGGCGAGGATGCGCAGCGCGGCGGCCTCGTCAGTGTCGCCGGCGACCGGCCGGTGGTTGTGGCGGTCGGTGCGGACGAGGTCGGCGAGCAGCTTCGCGTCGGCGGCGTCGGACTTGGCGCCGCCGAGGTGGTGGCGCTCGCGGTAGCGCGCCGCCGAGCGCGGGTTGATCGCGTAGACGCGGTAGCCGGCGGCGAGCAGCGCCGCGACCCAGGGCCCGCGGTCGGTCTCGATGCCGACCACGACGTCGCCCGGGTCCGCGGCGTGCCGGGCGACCAGCTCGTGCAGCGCGGCGACGCCCGCGACGCCCTCGGGCAGCCGCTTGGCGGCGAGCCGCGCGCCGGCCTCGTTCATGAAATGGACGTCGTGGTGGTCCTCGGACCAGTCGTCGCCCACGTAGAGGGTCATCGTCTCAGTGCCTCCTTCGCTTCGTGCTGCCGGCTGCGACCCGCCGGGCTGGTCCCGCGACGGCCTAATGGAACAGTGCTCGCGGGCACGACACCCCATGAGTGCTGCGGACCACCCGGACGCACCGGCCGGGGCGCGGTCTCTCCCGAGAGATCCAGAGGTCTCAGGGCGAGGAAGTGCTCACCGGCCGGCGGGCCCCGGACCAGTCTCCCAGATCGCTCCGGGGTTCTGGTCGAACCCCATTAGGGTGGGGGTGAGGGGGCTCGCCGTCGCTGCTCCCGGCTCGATGGGTTGTTGCGCCCTCGATGGTTCTTGCCCGGCGGGCGTCGGAACGAGCGGGCGCTACGCGCCGCTCGGACCCGCCCACATGCCTCGGCGTTCCTTCTGTGGGGGCTGCGGTGACCCGAGGCCTCACACCAGCAGGCGGTGCACCTGCGTCGGCGCGGCGTAGTCGATGCCGTCGAGGCCGAAGCCGAAGAGTTGCTGGAAGTAGCGCTGCCAGCCGGCGTAGTCGCTCAGCTCGTCGAGCGTGTCCGTGTCGATGGCGGCCATGCGGCGCGCGACCTCGGACTGGACCTCGGGCGTCATCTCCAGGTCGTCGAGGCGGATGCGGCCCTCGGCGTCGGTGGCCGGCGTGACGCCGGGGCCGAGGTGGTCGCGCATCATGCGCGCGATCTGCTCGATCGGGCCCTCGTGCGTGCCCTGCTCCTTCATCACCGCGAAGAGCACGCTCATGTAGAGCGCGACGCCGGGGATCGCCGCCGAGGCCTGCGTGACGATGCCTTTGTTGATGCTCACCCAGACCCCACCGCCTCCCGGCTCAAGCCGCGCGTGCAGCGCGCGCGCGGTCGCCTCGAGGTCTTCCTTCGCGCGCCCGATCGTGCCGGCGCGGTAGATCGCGTGGGTCGCCTCGGGGCCGACGTAGCTGTAAGCGACGCTGCGGCAGTTGTCGGCGAGCAGGTTCTCGGCGCCGAGCCAGCGCAGCCAATCGGCCCAGTCCTCGCCGCCCATCACCTTGACCGTCGCCGCGATCTCCTCCTCGCTGGCCGCCTCGATCGTCGCCTCGGTGACGCGGTTGCGGCGCAGGTCGATGCTCTTGCCGGTCCAGTCGCGGCCGATCGGCTTGAGGGTGCTGCGCCAGACCTCGTCCGTCTCGGCGTCGCGGCGCAGCGGCGCGGCGAGGCTGTAGACGAGCAGCTCGACCTGCCCGCGCATCGCGCGCAGCTCCGCGGCGACCTGCTCCCTGGCCTCGCTGGAGAAGGCGTCGGCGTTGACGGTGCGCAGCGTGCGGCCCTCGGCGGCGGCGATGCGGTGCGCCTCGGCGAGGTTGTACCAGCCGGCGCTGCCGGGCCGGTCCTCCTCCGAGGGCCGTTCGAGGCAGACGCCGACGGACGGCGCGCCGTAGCCGAAGCAGGCGGAGAGCAGGCTCGCGAGCCCGTAGCCCGTGCTGGAGCCGATCACGAGTGCGGGCCCGAGCGGCGGAGCGCCCTCGGCGGAGGCTTTCGCCACCTCGATCTGCCCGCGCACGTTGGCGGCGCAGCCCTCGGGGTGCGCGGTCAGCGAGATGAAGCCGCGGATGCGCGGCGCGACGACCTGCTCTGCCATGGCGGGCGACCTCCCGGCGCGCCCGTATCGTACGTGCGCGCTCCGGGGCGGGCGAGGCGGGGCGGCGTCAGGGAGGCGTGAGCACCTCGCAGGTGGGGCCGCTGGCGCGGCTGAGGCGCAGGTCCAGCGTGACCAGCGGGCAGTCAAGCGACTCGGCGAGCGCGACGTACCAGGCGTCGTACGCAGTCACGTTGTGACGAAGCTCCCACACGCGGTCCGCGAAGGGCGTGAAGGAGTGTAGTTTGATGCCAAGCCTCATCAACTGTCGGAAGCTCGAGGCAGCTCTGTCTCCGGAAATCTCACCTGCGAGCTCCAATCGCCGCAGAATGTTGGTCGCCTCAGCCAACGCGAATTCCGGGCCAGCAAGATCGCCCGCAGCCAACTGAGATTCCGCCCAGTCCCCTCCGGGCAGTGACTCGGCGGTTGCAGCAACGAGTACGGACGCGTCAACGACGAGCGTCACTTCCGATCCGCGTCGCGGTGTCGCAAGATGGTGTCTGCGCCGATGTACACGGGGTTGGCTCTCTTGTGAGCGCGCACCTCTTCGAGCCACTCGTCAATCGAGGGCTTCGAGGTAATCCGTTCGAGTTCACCGAGCAGGTACTCCTGCATCGACTGACGTCGGCGCGCGGCGCGTGCCTTCAACTCGTCGCGCATGTCTTCGGAAACGTTTCGGATCGTGATCTGTACCATCGTGCCAGCACTTTGCCAGCATTGCCAGCATTCTGCAAGCGCGGCGCTCACTCCCGCAGCTTGAGCACCGCCATGAACGCCTCCTGCGGGACCTCGACGGCGCCGAGCATCTTCATGCGCTTCTTGCCCGCCTTCTGGCGCTCCAGCAGCTTGCGCTTGCGCGTCACGTCGCCGCCGTAGCACTTCGCGATCACGTTCTTGCGCATCGCCCGCACCGTCTCGCGAGCGACGATGCGGCCGCCGACGGCGGCCTGGATCGGCACCGCGAAGAGCTGGCGGGGAATCAGCTCCTTCAGCGCCGCCGTCAGCTGCCGCCCCTTCGCCGCCGCGCCCTCCGACTGCACGATCGTCGAGAGCGCGTCGACCGGCTCGCCGTTGACGAGGATGTCGAGCCGCAGCACCTTCGCCGGCTCGAAGCCCTCGATCTGGTAGTCGAGCGAGGCGTAGCCCTGCGTCCGTGACTTCAGCTGGTCGTAGAAGTCGACGAGGATCTCGGAGAGCGGGCAGCGGAACTCGGCCAGCACGCGCGCGTCGCCCTCGGTACCGCCGTGATCCAGGTACTCGAGCCGCTCGTGCCGCCCGCGCCGACCCGTCACCAGCTCCATGACGGCGCCGAGGTAGCGCGAGGGCACGGTGATCGCGAGCCGCACCCAGGGCTCGCGCACCTCGCTGATCTCGTTCGGCGGCGGCAGGTCGGCCGGGCTGTCCACGACGATCTCGCGGCCGTCGGATCGCGTCACCTCGTACTCCACCGAGGGCGCGGTCGCGACCAGCTCGAGGCCGAACTCGCGCTCCAGCCGCTCCTGCACGATCTCCATGTGCAGCAGCCCGAGGAAGCCCGCGCGGAAGCCGAAGCCCAACGCCGCCGAGCTCTCCGGCTGCCAGACCAGCGAGGCGTCGTTGAGGCTGAGCCGCTCGAAGGCGGCGCGCAGCTCCTCGTACTCGTTGGGGTCGGTCGGGTAGATGCCGGCGAAGACCATCGGCTTGGCCGGGCGGTAGCCGGGCAGCGGCTGCTCCGCGCCGCGGCGGTCGAGCGTGACCGTGTCGCCGACGCGGCTCTCGTGGACGCTCTTGAGGCCCGTCGCGAGGTAGCCGACCTGCCCCGCATCGAGGCGCGGCTGGACGTCGAGGGCCGGCCGGAAGGCGCCCACCTCGAGCGGCTCGAAGCGCGCGCCCTGCTGCATCAGCCGCAACCGCTGCCCCGCGGCCAGCGATCCGTCCACCATCCGCACGTAGGCGAGCACGCCCTTGTAGGGGTCGTACTTCGAGTCGAAGACGAGCGCGCGCGGCGCGGCCTCCGGGTCGCCCTCGGGGGCGGGGATGCGCTCCACGATCGCCTCGAGGATCGCCTCGATGCCCTCGCCGCTCTTGGCCGAGGCGTGGAGCACCTGGTCCGGCTCGAAGCCCACGACGTCGACCAGTTCGCGCGCGACCCGCTCCGGGTCCGCGGCGGGGAGGTCGATCTTGTTGACGACGGGGATCAGTGCGAGGTCGAGGTCGAGCGCGGCGTAGACGTTGGCCAGCGTCTGCGCCTGGATGCCCTGCGCGGCGTCGACGACCAGCACGGCGCCCTCGCAGGCCGCGAGGGCGCGCGAGACCTCGTAGGCGAAGTCGACGTGGCCGGGGGTATCGATCAGGTTGAGCTCGTAGTCGAGGCCGTCGGCGGCGCGGTAGCGCATGCGCACGGCCTGCGCCTTGATCGTGATGCCCTTCTCGCGTTCGAGGTCCATCTGGTCGAGCAGCTGCTCGCGCATCTCGCGGTCGGAGACGGCGCCGGTCTGCTCCAGCATGCGATCGGCGAGCGTCGACTTGCCGTGGTCGATGTGGGCGATGATCGAGAAGTTGCGAATGCGCTGCACCCGATCATCGTAGCCGGGTGGCGCCCGCAGGCGCACGCGGGCGCCGATCGTCAGCGGGCCCCGGACGTGAACGAGGGCGGGTTTCCCCGCCCTCGTGGATGCGCGTGCCTGGTTGAGGCCGCTAGACGCGGTGGCAGGCTACCCAGTGGTCCCGCCCGACCTCGCGCCACTCGGGGATCCGCTCGCGGCACTCGTCGATCACGATCGGGCAACGCGTGTTGAAGACGCAGCCCGGGGGCGGCCGCACCGGCGACGGCACGTCGCCGACGAGGATGATCCGCTCGCGCGAGCGCTCGATCTCCGGGTCGGTGATCGGCACGGCGGAGAGCAGCGCCTTCGTGTACGGGTGCAGCGGGTTCTCGTAGAGCTCGTTGGAGTCCGCGAGCTCCATGATCCGCCCGAGGTACATCACCGCGACGCGGTCCGAGATGTGGCGCACGACCGCGAGGTCGTGTGCGATGAACAGGTAGGTGAGGTTGAACTCGTTCTGCAGATCCTCCAGCAGGTTGATGATCTGCGCCTGAATCGAGACGTCCAGGGCCGACACCGGCTCGTCGAGGACGATGAACTCCGGCTCGACCGCGAGCGCGCGGGCGACGCCGATGCGCTGGCGCTGGCCTCCGGAGAACTCGTGCGGGTAGCGCTTGGCGAAGTAGGGGTTGAGTCCCACCTGCTCCAGCAGATACTCGACGCGGTCCTGCCGCTCCTTCCCCTTGTAGAGGCCGTGGATCACCATCGGCTCGGAGATGATGCTGGCGACGCTCATGCGCGGGTTCAGCGACGAGTAGGGGTCCTGGAAGATCATCTGCATGCGCCGCCGGAAGGCGCGCAGCGATCGGCCCTTCACGTCGTTGAGGACCGTGCCGTCGAAGGTGATCGTCCCCTCCGTCGGGCGGTAGAGCTGGAGGATCGCCCGCCCGGTCGTCGACTTCCCGCAGCCGGACTCGCCGACGAGTCCAAGCGTCTCGCCCTCGCGGACGAAGAACGAGATGCCGTCGACGGCCTTGACGTCGGCGATCTTGCGCTGGAAGAGGATCCCGGAGGTGACCGGGAAGTACATCTTCAGCGCATCGACCTCGACGAGGCTCTTGGCGTGGCCGTTCCCCGTTTCCGTCGTCGTGGCGGCGTCTGTGGTCATGAGCCTGTTCCCGTCCGGCCCGCGGGCCTAGCTGACGTCCGCGGTCGCGGTGCTGCGCGTGCGCTCGTCGGTCTGCGGGTCACGCCAGCAAGCCGACCAGTGCTGCTCCTTCTTGAGCTCGAGCGGCGGGTGGTCGGTCACGCACTTGTCGATCGCCCAGTCGCAGCGCGGCTCGAAGGGGCAGCCCGGGATCGGGTCGATCAGCAGCGGCGGCTGGCCCTCGATCGCGTCGAGGCGAACGTGCTCGGTCTCGTCGAGGCGGGGCACCGAGTTCATCAGGCCCACGGTGTAGGGGTGGCGCGGATCCTTGAAGATGTCCATCGTCGAGCCGGACTCGACGATCTTCCCGGCGTACATCACGTTCACCCGGTCGGCGTAGCGCGAGACGACGCCGAGGTTGTGCGTGATGATCACCACGGCGGTGCCGAGGTCCTTCGAGAGTTCCGCCATCAACTCCAGGATCTGCGCCTGGATGGTCACGTCGAGGGCCGTCGTCGGCTCGTCCGCCAGCAGCAGCTTCGGGTTGCAGGACAGCGCCATCGCGATCATCACGCGCTGGCGCATGCCGCCCGAGAACTGGTGCGGGTAGTCGTCGAGGCGGTTCGCCGCCTCGGGAATGCCGACCAGCTCCAGCAGCTCGACGGCGCGCGCGCGCGAGTCGGACTTCTCCAGGCCGAGATGCAGCGTGATCGCCTCGGTCAGCTGGTTGCCGATGGTGAGCACCGGGTTCAGCGAGGTCATCGGCTCCTGGAAGATCATGGCGATGCGGTTGCCGCGGATGTGGCGCATCTCCGCGTCGGAGACCTCGAGCAGGTTCTCGCCCTCGAACAGGATCTCGCCGTCGACGATGCGGCCCGGCGGGCGCGGGATCAGCCGCAGGATGGAGAGCGCGGAGACGGACTTGCCGCACCCGGACTCACCGACGAGGCCGAGCGTCTCGCCCTCCTCCAGGTCCCAGGACACCCCGTCGACCGCGCGGACGACGCCTTCCTCAGTATAGAAGTACGTCCGCAGGTTGTTGATCTCGAGCAGCTTCGCCAAAGTTCCCCTCCGTTCGGAGAAGTGGAGCCCGCCCGGCGGGCTCCGTTGGTGGGGAAGAGGAGACTCGAACTCCTACGCCTCGCGGCACATGATCCTAAATCATGCTCGTCTACCAGTTCCGACACTTCCCCGTAGACGCCGTCCCCTGAGCTCGTCTCCCCACCGCCTGACGGCGCGCGATTATAGACCATCCGCGCCGCCGCTGTCGGCTTTGCACGCCGCGTCCTCCGAGGACGTGACGCCTCACTATAGCCCGCGAACGCCTCGCGTGGGGTTGCATATGGTGACAGCGCGGCGGGAATCTCTGGTGAGCCCCCAGGGATTCGAACCCTGAACCGGCTGATTAAGAGTCAGCTGCTCTGCCATTGAGCTAGAGGCCCACTCCAGAATACAGGAACTCGCGCCAGCCGCATCCGGGCGCGGCCCCCGCGCCCGTTGACGCCTCGCGAGCGGCGGGGCTAGGCTCGATTTCCGGCGTTTGGCCGGCGTGGGCGGTTAGCTCAGATGGCTAGAGCGCAGCGTTGACATCGCTGAGGTCACTGGTTCGAATCCAGTATCGCCCACCAGATCGCTCACCAGACCCACCCGTAGGCGGGGGCGAGTGGCTCCCGGCCCGTGATGTACTGGCCCGTGATGTAATATTGTGGCCTTTCCGGTGGGCCGCAGCGGTGCGGCGGGGGGCAGCTCCGGCGAGCCACCCGAACCCGGAGCGCACGCGGACGGGCGCCATGGCTACCTACGTCATCGTCGATGTTGAAGTGACGGATGCGAGTCTCTACGGAGAGTTCATGGAGCGCGTGACGGGCACCGTCGAGGCGCACGGCGGCACGTTCGTGGTTCGCGGGGGCGAGTTCGACGTCATCCTGGGCGACTGGGCGCCCAGGCGCCTCGCCGTCCTGGAGTTCGAGGGCCGTGAGCGGGTCCGCGCCTGGCTCGAATCGCCGGAATACACCGCCCTGGACGACATCCGGTCCCGCTCCTCCAATGTCAACATGGTGGTGGTCGACGGCGTGTAGCCGCGCGGCAAGCGTCGGCTACGGGCTGCGCGCCGCGCCGGCCGGGCCGGTGATGGCGCTGATCCGCGCCGCGCGGGCCGCCGCCGCGCCGGTGCTCTCCCTCGATGTGCCTTCGGGTGTCGACGCGGACAGTGGCGAGACGCCGGGCTTCGCCGTGCGGGCGGCGCGCACGCTCACGCTGGCGCTGCCGAAACCCGGGCTGCGCCGCGAGCAGGCCGGCGAGCTCTGGCTGGCCGACCTCGGCATCCCGCCCGGGGTCTTCGCGCGCGCGGGCGTCGCCTTCGATTCGCGCTTCGGGCCGCACTTCGGCGCGGCCTCGCAGATCCGGCTGCGCTACCCCGGCGAGGAGGGTGTCTGACGGCGTCTGCCGGCGCTTCGCGAGGCGCTTGAGTGTGCCGCGGGGGCTTCCTTAGGCTGACCGTACTCGGCGGCGCATTCGTCTAGTGGCCCAGGACACCGCCCTCTCAAGGCGGAGATCGCGGGTTCGAATCCCGCATGCGCCACCACTCGGCCTTTCCGATCTCCCGCCGGCCGATTGGTGTTATCCTCCGTCGTAGTTACCACCAGCCGGAGCCTCGCAGGGTCGTCAGGCATATGTCTTCTTCGCAATCCCGATTGACTTGGCGGACGGGGGCGCTGGGGGTGATCGCGCTGCTCGCCCTGATCGCGGGCGCGGGCGTGTTCGCCAGCGCCGCCCCGGCGGAGGCGAAGTCGCCGCCCGCGACCGTGTCGAGCGTGACGGTGACGCGCGCGGACGGGACGCTGACCGCCAGCTGGGACGCGCCCGAGGGCGCGGACAGCTACCACGTGACGTACAGCGCGAACGGAGGCGCGAGCTGGAGCCTCGCGGCCCTCGACCACACCGCGACCAGCATCACCTTCAACGTCACGAACGGCGCGACGTACCTCGTGGGCGTGCGCGCGAAGAGCGACGCCGGCGGGAGCGGCTGGCGCAACTCCGCGCCCGCGGGGCCGTACACACCGCCCGCGCCGCCTCCTCCATCGCCGCCGGATGCGGTGTCGAGCGTGACGGTGACGCGCGCGGACGGGACGCTGACCGCCTCCTGGCCCGCCTCCAGCGGCGCGACCGGCTACCACGTCACCTACACCGACAACGGCGCGCAGAGCTGGCAGTTGGCGGCTCTCGACCATGCCGGGACGAGCATCACCATCGCCGTCGCGAACAGTTCGACGTACATCGTTGGCGTGCGCGCGAAGAACGAGGCGGGCGGGAGCAACTGGCGCAACTCGGCGGCGGCGGGCCCGCACACGCCGCTGGAGCGCGGCATCGCCGTGGAGGACGGCGACGGCAACGCCATCACCGCGCTGTCCGTCCCCGAGGGCGGCGAGGCCAGCTACCAGGTCAAGCTGACCGCCCCGCCCACCGAGGACGTCGAGGTCTGCATCGGCCTCTCGGTGCGCGGCGCCAACGACCCCGACATCACCTTCAAGGGCGAGGCGAGCGACGTCGTGGCGCTGAAACTGACGTTCACGCCTCAGAACTGGAACACGGCGCAGACCGTCACCCTGGTCGCCGCCGAGGACGCCGACTACCTGGACGGCGCGCGCGACGTGACGCACGACGCCCGCGACTACTACGGGGGCAGGGTCGACTGGACCGCCACGGAGGTTGACAACGACGAGCTCACCGCGCCCGCGCGGCCCTCGGGGCTGACGGCGGCGGCGGGCGACGGCAGCGTCACGCTGACGTGGGACGACCCCGCCGATGCGTCGATCACGGGCCACGAGTACCGCGTGCGCCGGACGGGCGTCGCGTGGGGCGCGTGGACGGCGATCGCGGGAAGCGCCGCGGCCGTCACCGTCGAGGGGCTGGAGAACGGCGTCGAGCACCGCTTCAAGCTGCGCGCGGTCAACGCGGCCGGGGCGAGCCGCCCCGCGCCCGCCGCCGCGCCGTGGTACGTCGCCGCCACGCCGGACGTGCCGACGCTGACCGCCAGCGACGCGACGCCGACGAGCGCCGTGCTGACGATGGGCAACTGGAGCGGGACGTGGCACTACCGCGCCAGCGAGACCTCCGGCGGCGGCGCGGGCGGCGCGTCCGCCGCGGGCGCGGCGTCGGGCCAGTCCGGCTGTGTGGGGCCGATCAGCGGCGCGGAGACGACGATCTCGGGGCTCGACCCCGACAGCAGCTACACCGTGAACGCCTACGCGGGCGGCGGCTGCGGGGGCGCGGCGATCGCCTCATCGGGGGCCATCGCCACGCAGGGGCCGATCTCCCTCGCCGTCAGCAATCCCACGACCGAGGGCGTCACGCTCACGATCGCGGGGCACACGGGCGGCTGGTGGCACGCGGCCCTCGACGGTTCGAGCGGCTGCCTGCCCGCGAGCGGCGCCTCCGCCGCGGTCACGGGCCTGCGGCCGGGCCGCGCGTACGCGTACGGCGCGTACGGCAACAAGTGGTGCCACCCCAGCGCCAACACGCTCGCGACGGCCTCGTTCACGACGCGGTTCGAGCTGCGCGCGGACGGCGTCACGGAGAACTCGGCGAGGCTCGTGATCAACGGCTCCGGGCTGCAGACCGCTTGGTGGTACAAGCGCACCGCTCCGTCCGGCGACGACGCCTGCCGCGCCGCGACGTACGCGCACAAGAGCGTCGCGCTCGCGCTGACGCGGTCGACGAGCTACACCTACAAGGCGTACGGCGACGCGGCCTGCGCGGGCGAGCTCGGGGCCGTCTCCTTCAAGACGCCCGGCCTGGACCACAGCGTCGACAACAACACGGATACCGCGACGCTCACCCTCCGCAACTGGGGGGCGGCGTGGTGGTACCTGGTGCTTCACCCCGACCCCGACAGCGCGACCTGCACGTCCGTCACGGCGGGAACCAGTTCGGCGACCATCATCGTCGCGACTGACCACACCAACCGCGACCACTCCATCGTCGCGGCGTACGCCGCGGCGGGATGCGACGCCGACGACGAGATCGCGCGCGCGGTGTTCTTCCCCGGGTCCTCGCAGAGGGGAGGCGTCGCGAACGTCACGGCGACGACGGCGACTCTCCTCGTGTCGAACGCCCAAGGCGCCCAGTGGGAGTACCGATCAACCGCCGTCGGCGCTCCGTGCATCGGTCCCTTCAGCAGCCCCAATAACGTGGGCGGCATCGCCAGCCAGGGCGTCACCGGCCTCACGCCCGGCACGAGCTACACCTACCGGTTGTACGAACCCCGGGCCGGCGTGCGCTGCCAGGGCTCCGCCGTCTTCGACCAGGACGTGACGTTCACGACGGCGCCGGCGAGCGTGGGCAACCTGTCGGAGCCGCGCGTGGGCACGACGCGGCCGGTGGGCTGGTCGTCCGGCCACTGGATCGCGAACGCCTTCACGACGGGGAGGGGCGCGACCGGCTTCACCCTCGAGCGCATCACGCTCCTGTTCGGCGACAGCAGCCCCATGCCGCGGCCCCTGTACGACCTGCGCGTGCAGCTCTACAGCAGCGGGGCGGGGGGCGCGCCGGGGACGGCGCTGGCGACGCTGAGCGGTCCCGGGCGTCCGGACGAGAACGCGGAGGCGATCTACACGTGCGCCGGGAGCGGCTGCGCGCTGCTGCCCGGCGCGACCTACCACGTCGTGCTCAGCGTGCCCGGCGTGATCGGCTCGACGGGGCGGTACTACCCGTGGCAGCGGGTGGCCACGGAGCACGAGACGGCGGCGCCCGCCGGCAGCGGCTGGCGCATCGCCAACGACGGCTGGCACACGCACGACGGCGGCGCGACGTGGACGCGGCTCGCGAAGGTGGCCATGTTCGGCGTGGAGTACGGCATGCCCGCGCCGGCGCTCACCGCGAGCGCCATCACCGAGACGGCGGCGACACTGACGCTGGCCAACGAGGGCGGCGAGGGCGCCTGGTACGCGAAGCGCATCTCCCCCACAGCGGGGACGTGCTCGTCCGCGCTCAGCAGCGGCGCGGGCCTCGGCCTCACGGAACTGGCGGCGGGCGCGTCGTACACCTACGTGGCCTACCGCGACCCGGCCTGCACGGCGGTGGTCGCGAGCGAGACGTTCTCGACGCTGCGGACGCTGACGGCGAGCAACGTGACCGATACGACGGCGACACTCTCCATCGTGGGGCGCAGCGGCGCGTGGTACGCGAAGTACACGTCGCCCAGCGGCGGGACGTGCTCGACCGCGATCAACGAGGACTCGACGAACCTCACCGGCCTCGACCGGAACACGGCGTACAGCTACGAGGCGTACAGCGACGCGGGCTGCACGACGCTGATCGGCAGGACGGCGTTCACGACCGAGGCGAACTGGCTCGCCGCGAGTTCCATCGGCATGGCCACGGCGACGCTGAAGCTGACGGGTCACGCGGGCGACTGGTACGTGAAGAAGACGGCGCCCACGCCGGAGGGGACGTGCTCGGCGACGGCGATCAGCGGGACGACGCACGACCTCGACAGCCTGACGAAGGGCACGACCTACACCTACGGGGCGTTCAGCGACAGCGGCTGCACGGCTGAGATCCGCAGCGTGACGTTCAACACGTTGATCGACCAGCCGACGAACGTCACGTTCAGCACCTCGTCCGGGAACCCGCAGAGCACCTCGAATGTGTCGTGGCGGCGGAACAGCGCCGCCAGCGGGAACGTCGGCTACGAGCTGGAAGTGCAGGCCAAGAACTCGGCGGAGTGGAGGGACTGGAATTCGTGGACGCCGTCGGGGACCGTGAACTTCACCTACTCGCAGCCGTACTTCGGCGCTCCCTACAAGTACGTCAGGGTTCGCGCCTACCAGGACGTCGGAGGCGTCAGGTTCTACAGCAACTGGGTTGTGGTCGAGTCAGTGGCCCAGGTCTGAACGTCGCCGCACTGGTTGTCCCTGATTCTTCTGTACTCCGTGATCTCATATAGTGGCGTTCCGGTGGCCGCAGTGGTGCAGCGAGTGCGCAGCCCCGGCGAGTCACCGAACTCAGAGCGTTGCGCGGAGGGATTAGGTGGCTACCTACGTCATCGTCGATGTTGAAATCACGGATCCGAGTCTCTACGGACAGTTCATGGAGCGCGTGACGGGCGCCATCGAGTCGCACGGCGGCAAGTTCGTGGTTCGCGGGGGCGAGTTCGACGTCATCCTGGGCGACTGGGCGCCCAGGCGCCTCGCCGTCCTGGAGTTCGAGGGACGTGAGCGGGTCCGCGCCTGGCTCGAATCGCCGGAATACACCGCCCTGGACGACATCCGGTCCCGCTCCTCCAATGTCAACATGGTGGTGGTCGACGGCGTGTAGCCGCGCGGCAAGGCCGCTCCGGACCTCACCCGGCGCGTGGAGGACGGGAGCCATGGTCAACCTCAGTGGCGGCGAAGCCCTGGCCAGGTCCCTCGTCAGGGAGGGCGTCGAGGTCGTCTTCGGAATCCCCGGCATCCAGACGTACGGGATCGTCGCGGGACTGCGGGACGAGCCGGGCATCCGCCTGATCCACACCCGCCACGAGCAGTCCACGACGTACATGGCGGACGGCTATGCCCGCGCGTCCGGGAAGCCGGGCGTGGCGCTGGTGGTGCCGGGCGTGGGCCTGTACAACGCCGCCTCCGGCATCGCCACGGCGTACGCCCGCTCCTCGCCCGTCCTCGTCATCGCCGGCCAGGTGCCGCGCGCCGCCATCGGCAAGAACATCGGGGCGGTCCACGAGGTGCTGGATCAAGCCGGCACGGTCCGCTCCGTGACCAAGTGGCAGGGCGCGGCGTCCAGGCCCCGGGAGATTCCCGCCACCGTGACCGAAGCCTTCCGCCAGCTGCGCAGCGGACGTCCCCGCCCCGTGCTGATCGAGGCCCCGCCCGAGGCCGGCGTGGAGCGGGAGGACGTGGAGCTGTGGGATCCGGCGCCGGTCTCGCCGATCGTGCCGAGCCCGGACCAGTTGCGAGAGGCCGCCCGCGTGATCGCCGGCGCGCGCCTGCCTTTGATCTACGCGGGCGGCGGGGTGGCGCGCTCCGACGCCGAAGCGTCGCTGGTCAGGCTGGCCGAGGCAACGAACATCCCGGTCATCACGTCCAGCGGGGGCAAGGGGACCATCCCGGACACCCATCCGCTCTCCTACGGCTCGTGCTTCAGTCCCCGGGGCGAACGGCAGGAGATGAACCAGCTGTTCGAGGTGATGCAGTCGGCCGACGTCGTGATCGGGATCGGTACGCGCTTCTCGCTGGGCAACCCGGCGGGGAACGCCTCCACGCTGGTCAATGTCAACGTGGACGACGGCGAGCTGATGCGGATTCAGTCCAACACCATCCCCCTGCACGGCGATGCGAAGGCGACCATCGACGCCCTGCTCCCCTACCTCGACGAGGCCGGGGCGGGCGAGCGCCCGTCGCCCGTCGAGGCTGTCGAGGCGGCGCGGAACCTGATCTCCTACTACGACATCAGGCGCAGGGAGCCGCAGTACGCCGTGCTCGAGGCCATCCAGGGCAGCATCGCGGAGGACGCGTTCATCGTCTGGGACGTCACGCAATTCGGCTACTACGCCCGCACCCACTACAAGGTGACGCA
This sequence comes from Dehalococcoidia bacterium, assembly GCA_963692775.1. Taxonomy (GTDB): domain Bacteria; phylum Chloroflexota; class Dehalococcoidia; order UBA2979; family UBA2979; genus VXMT01. The sequence goes on from OY839116.1 coordinate 251,489, forward strand.
CCCGAAGACCTACATCGACTCCGGCTACCAGTTCAACGTCGGCTACTCGTTCCCGACGGCGCTCGGGGTCAAGGTCGCGATGCCCGATCGCCCGGTGGTGTGCATGGTTGGCGACGGCGGGTTCCTGTTCAACGCGTCCGAGCTGGCGACCGCGGTGCAGCACCGCATCAACGTCACGACCGTCGTCTTCAGGAACGACTCCTACGGCAACGTCGCCCGGGACCTGGACACGGACTTCGGCGGCGCCTACGCGACGGATCTGCACAACCCGGACTTCGTGAAGTTCGCCGAGTCGTTCGGAGCGGTCGGGCTGAGGGCGGACGATCCGCTGGAGTTGGAGACGCTGCTCCCGGCCGCGCTGGAGCGCGACGCGCCCGTGGTCATCGACGTGCCCTTCGGCGACATGCCGATCCCGCGCGCCCCGCAGTTCGCGCCGGTCTACAACCTGCCCTGGACGCAGCCCCAGGACGGCCTGATCGAGTCCTGATCGGACCCCCCGGCGCGACGCGGGTTGGCCTCATCGCAGCGGCGTCGGTGAGGTCGCTAGTGGCGAGGTACGCGAACGCCTGCAGACGGTCGGGCCACGCCTGAGTATCTGAAGCAGGCGCGCCTGTCGCCAGTCTGCCGGTGGGAGCCGGGCCACGGGTGCGCGGCGGGACCGTCGTGACCGCGTCCTATCGCAAGAGCGCCCGGACGCTGTCGGCGCTCAGCGCATACGTCACTCCCTCGATGGACGCGCCGACGAGCTTCTCCTGGACGATCCCGATCACCTCGCCACAGACGTTCAGCAGCGGACCGCCACTGTTGCCCGGGTTCGCCGGAGCGTCGGTGCGGATGTAGGTCTCACCATTCTCGACGAATCGCTCGGAGACAATCCCGCGCGTCACGCCGGCAACGAGCGTACGCTGCCCTCGCCCGTACCCGATCACGAGCGCTTCGGCGCCACTCCCAGGCGTCTCACCCCAGCTGATCGCACTGACGTTCGCCGCGCCGACAAGCACCGCGAGGTCGTACTCCGGGTATGTCTTCGCCACCGTTGCGTGGATGTCGATCGCATCGTTGGTGAGCCGAACGCTCGTCTCCCCAGCGACGACATGCGCTGCGGTGACCCAGGTCGAGTCGCCGATGTAGAAGGCCGTACCGAGGCCAGTCAAGGTGCGGATGCGCACAACGCTCCCGGTAACCCGTCAGCGGCCGTTTCCGCCGTGCATTCGCCTGGAACGGCCGTCGGAGTCCGGCCCGGGAGAGCGGCCGGCGCGCCAGCCGTACTCGATCCTGACGCTGGCGCCTCCTCCGCCAGTGACGGGGTCGCCGTGGGCGTGGCGGCCCCGATCGTGGCTGACGCGAGGGAGACGCGCGCCTTGTTGAACGAGAGCACCGGCTCGTATATCGCCTCGACGAGCTGGCGACCAGCAGGGATTTCAAAGTCGGCGTTCGAGGCGGCCCTCGGCGGGTCTTCGCCGTCGCGGCCGTCGATCCCCGTGGCGAGCAGCGAGAGCGGGGAGCCTGCCAAGGCGGACCAGTCGCTCGACGCGGCCTACTGGCTGCGCCAGGCGCGACTGCCTGCGAGGCCCGCCGACGGCTCGGGCGCGCTCGGCGCGCTGGGCGCGGACGTCGTGGTGCACATTCCGGGCCCGGCGGACGGGCTGGGCGCCGGCGTTGAGCCCTCGGAGGCGTTCGTGCGCGCCGTGGCGCGGGCCTACGAGGCGGGACTGGACGTTGCGTTCGCCGGCCTGTTCGCGGGCGAGCTGCGGCGCCGCGTGTCGATTCCCGGCTATCCGTTCCAGCACCGCCGCTACTGGCTGGAGCCGGCCCGCAGAGGATAGCCCCGCCAGCCCCGTGTGCAGCCCGGCGGACGCGACCCCTTGAGTTGTGGGGCGACACTCTGTATCAATCTGGACTAGTATACGCCCGACCGGGCTCGGCCGGCGAAGCCCGCTCGTTTGGCTCCCCGGTCTGCAGAAAGGAGAAAGGGGTGTTCCCGATGGCAATGGCGCCAACCAGGCACGCAGGTCTCGCGCTCATCGTGGGCGTGGTGCTCGCGATGGGCGGATCGTTCATCTTTCCCGGAGGGCCGATCGTCGACACCGTCGACCAGACGGACTTCGTGGCCTCGATCGGAGCGCTGGCCGGGAATGCCGGCCTCGGCCACGCCACGACACTCGTGGTGATCGTGGCGATGCTGCTCCACGGCTACGGCCTGCTGGGACTCTTCGGCCTGGCGCGCGGCAGCGAGGGCTTCCAGGGTCCCGGGCTTCGCTTCGGGATCATGCTCAGCCTGTTCGGGTGGGGCATCTTCGCCCTCTCGATGGCCAAGCGGCTCATGGTGATCCACTTCACGCAGCGCGCCGACCTTGCCGACACCGCCGCCGTGCGGGAGCTCTTCGATAGCGCGGCGCTCACCAGCCACATGGAGATGTCCGGGCTGATCCTCGGGGCCGTCGCCATCTTGCCGTTCGCGTCGGCGCTCACCGGGCTCGGGCTGGCGCCGCGGTTCGATGGGATGGACGTGCTGAAGCTGGCCTGCTATGGCCTCGTCGCGGTCGGAGTGCTGGGGTTCGTGAACTTCCTCATCGCGCTGTTCGTGCCGGAGTTGAACGTCGAGACGCTGCTGGTCACCAACAACCTGCTGTGGTCGATCGGCTCCCTTTGCCTGCTCATCGTGGGCATCGGCATGTACCAGGGCCGCAGCGAACTCACGCCGGACGACGCGACCTAGGATCGCGCGGCGCCCGGAAGCGCGGCGACGACGCCGTCCCGTCCGCGCGAGGCGGTCTCGCTACCGCCGCCCGGACGGGACAAGCGCTTGCCCGCCGGTGGCGGGAGCGATCACGCCTCGCCCGGCTCCTCGCCGTGGCGCCGATGGACGCCCTCGATCGCCTCGTCGAGCTCTTCCCAGGTGCGCCGGACCATCGAGCGCAGCCGCATGTTGCGGTAGGCGCCCCAGACCGTCATCGCGGGCGGCACGACCAGTACGGCGACGATCAGCGAGTAAGCGATGGTGATCGCCGCCGCGATCCCGAACTGCTGGAAGGCGGCCAGCGGCGAAGCCGCCAGCACGCCGATGCCGAGGCCCGTCGTCATCGCGGAGCCCAGCAGCGCCGAACCGGTCGCGCCGAGCGTCTGGACCGCCGCCCGCTCCGGGTCTCGCACGCGCGTGAACTCCTCGCGGTAGCGATAGATCATGTGGATCGTGTAATCGACACCGATCCCGATCGAGAGCGCCGTGATGATCGATGTGACGATGGTGTACGGGATGTCCAGCAGCGCCATCGTGCCAAGCACCGCTACGAGCACGAGCGCCGTCGGCACGACCGCGATCAGCGCGAGTTCCGGCTGGCGCACCGAGACCCAGAAGAAGACGGCGAGCACGCTCAGGGCCACGACGACGGTCGTGCTGACCGAGTCCGTCTGGCGGTCGCGGACCGCATCCGTCACCGCGAACGAGATGATGGTCTCCGATGTCGCCGTAAGGGTGGAGTCATCGCCTCGCCACAGCTCCTCGATGTCCTGCTGGAGACTCCGCGACGCCGCGGGATCACCCGTGTAGGCGGGGAACTGGACCAGCATCGTGTCGATGCCGTTCGGGTCGTTGACCAGGCTGTGCGCGAGGGCGGGTTCCCGCGCCCCGAGCCGCTTGAGGAACTCCTCCATCAGCACCGGATCGAGTTCCACGTCCGCTGACGCTTCCCGGAACAGCGCCGCGAGTTCCGGGTCGTAGTTGTCGCCGGGCTCGCCGCTGTCGTGCACCCAGTCCCGGATGAGCAACTCGTAGGAGGTCTGGAGCGGGCCCGCTGCCGCGTCCGGGCGGCGCGATTCGTCCTCGAAGGCGACCCGCAGATCCTTCAGGTTGAGGAGCGTGCGGGTCTCCGTGGCCTCGGCCTTCAGGAGCACGCCGGCCACCTCCGTCGAGCCGCCGACGGCCCCGTCCAGCGTGTCCAGATCGGTGAGCACGCTGCCGCCTCGGGGCAGGAGGTCGCGGATGCTGTACTCCGAATGGAGACCAGTCGCCGCGTACCCGAGTCCAAGCGTCACCACGACCACGACGGCGATGTAGAGCGTGGGCCTGTGGGTGAGCTTCCTCCCCAGCCACTCCGCCACCGGCTCCACGCCGGGGAAGGCGCGCGAGATCAGGCGGGGCGGTTGCAACGTCCCGCGCGCCTCGCGCCGCCGGTCGATGATCGTCCGGCCGGCGGGAAGCAGCGTCAGCATCACGATCAGGCTCATGCCCACGCCCAGGCCCGCGATGACGCCGAAGTCGCCAACGATCTCGACCGGAGAGAAGAGGCCCACCAGCAGGCTCACGATCGTCGTCACGGCGGCCAGCAGGAGCGGGACGCTCACGTTTCGCAGGCCGATCCGCGCGGCTTCCGTCACGGGCTCGCCCGCCACGCGCTGCTCGCGGTAGTGCAAGACCGTCTGGATCGCATAGTCCACCGTGAGGCCGATCATGATGATCGGCACCATCGACGTGAGCGCGTTCGGGGGACCGGTCAGGCCCAGCCCGTTCGGCCCCAGCCAGCCCTCCGCTCCGCCAATCCAGATCAGCGCGACGATCAGCCCCGCGAGCGTGAGCAGCAGGTCCGAGAGGGCGCGCATGAAGAGCAGGAGCAGCGCCGCGATCAGCAGCAGCGCCAGCGCGATCAGCGGCAGCATGGCCGTCTCCGTGGCCCGCCGGAACTCGTCCTCGATGACCACGAAGGAGATGCTGCTCACGCGCAGCGGGCCCTCGCTCCCGGCCGCGAGCTCGCTGATCCTCCGTTCGGCGTCCTCGACTCGCTCGTCGGACGTGTCGCGCAGGCGGATGCCGGCGGTCGCGATCGGCGCGCCGTCCGAGTCGGCCCCGGTCATTACGGCGAGCAGCTCCGCGATCCCCGGGGCGTCGCGGGCCGCGTCGATCTGCTCCTGCGTGACCGACTCGAAGCCGTCCGCCTGGAGCGCGGCCTGGACGAGCTGGGCGGGCGAGACGACGGGGTTGACCGGCACGAGCAGTTCGCCCACTCCCGGAGCAGCGACGATCGCGTCGAGGAGGGAGGCCATCTGCGCGAGCCCGCCGGGCGTCAGCGCGTCCCCGCGGAAGAGCAGCGTCGCCACCCGCACATCGCCGACCTCCCCGAAGAGTTCGTCGATCTCGGCCAGCGCCTCGGCGACCGCGCTCCCCTGGGGGAGCGTCGCCTCGGTGTCCGGCGGCGCCGCGCGCAGCGCCGAGCCGGCGGCGAGCAGCACGGTGACGAGCAGGAGGACGGCGAGCGTGGTCCACGGACGGGCCGCGACAAGCCGGCTCAGCACGCCGAGTGCGTTGTCCATGACTCGCCCCGCACCTTCCGCACAACCCAATCAAACAGGATACATCCCGAACAATAGGGTACATCGCGACTATGTATCCGGCTCCGAGGCTGCGACGAAGGCTGTGTGGCGTCCTCCGGGAGCGCCCGCCGCTTCCGCTCTCGCGTGCTACTCGCCGGCGGTGACCGTGAAGCGGCTGCTGTCGCCGCGTCCGAAGACCTCGGGGAAGAAGGTCTCCTCGGCGTGCGCTGGGGCGACGAAGAAGTCGCCGGGCGCCGTCGCGCGCGCGTAATAGACGTACTCGTGCACGCCTCGAGGCAGGCGCTCGGCGAACAGCACGAGCCGGTCGTCGCGCAGGTCCACCTGGTCCCACGGGCTCCAGTACCAGCCGTACCAGGGCGCGTGGTAGCCGGTCTCGTCGCCGCGCAGCGCCTCCGCGCGCTCCGCCTCCAGCTGCCGGCGCAGGTAGGGCGAGACGATGTTCAGCTGCGGGTCGATCGGTTCGAGGCCTGCGGGCAGGAAGTCCTCCACCCTCGCGAACAGGCGGTCGGCGGAGGCGACGACCGTCACCGTGACGCGCACCACGTCGCCGATGGAGGCGCTGCTGATCGGCGTCCCGGGGTCGTCCAGCAGCGAGTAGCGGTGTGAGACCGCGAAGCCGCGGTTCAGCGCCTCGACGCCCTTCGCCGGGGTCGCGTAGCGCAGGTTGAGCCCGTAGTACAGCCGCCCCCCGGCGCCCGCCTCGCGGTCGAACTGCACCCGGCTGACCGCGCCCGGCGGCAGCTCGCCGAGGGCGATCGACGCAGCGTCGAGGTAGTCGCCCGCGGGCACGTCGAAGTGGCCGTCGAGCACCCTCGTGGCGTTCACCAGCACGGAGTAGTCGTAGCCGCCGCGCGTCTCGCCGGTCAGCTTGGCGTAGGCGCCGAGCGAGGCCATGCCTTGGGCGCGCTCGACGCTGGTCTTCCAGCGGTCGGCGGAGCGCGCGAGGGCGAGCCAGCGCGCGGTCTCCTCGATCAGCGCGTGCCGCGGGTCGGCCTCGATCAGCGCGCGCAGCACGAGCGCGGTGGCGCGCACGCTGCCGTCGTGCATGGAGCCCGCGACCCGCCGGTCCTCCCAGTGGTTACCGTTGGCGCTGGCGATGGCGCCGGCGGTGAGGTCGTAGAGCAGCTGGCGCACGAGCGCGTGGTCCGCCTCGTGGCCGGTCGCGAGCAGGCCGAGCACGAGGTAGGCGCGACCCCAGCTCGTGAGGCTCGTGCGGTGTCCCTCGGCGATCGCGCGCAGCTCCTCCGCCTGCTCCGCAATCTGTTGGCGCGCCTCCGGGACATCGCGTGAGGCGCGGGCCAGGGCGTGGAGCAGGTAGGCGTGCTCGTTCGGATCCGCGGGACGCTCGACATCGGTCTCGCGGTTGACGTAGTTGCGGACCATCCACCACGCGTCCACGAGGTCGTGATCGGGCACGGCGTGACCGGCGGCGCGGGCCTCGCCGAGGGCGGTCAGCACCCAGGCGGTGACCCAGAGGTTCGAATTGCAGCGCTCGCACCAGCCCCAACCGCCGTCGTACCTCTGCTCCCGGACCAGCTTCGCCAGATCGGCGTCGAGCCGGGCCCGCTGCGCCTGATCGAGGCCGCCCGGCGTGGCGCCCTCCACGGCGACGGCCGCGACGACGCGGCTCGCCTTCCGCACGTTCGACTCCCACGAGTAGGGCGCGAAGTGGCGCAGCTCCTCGTCGAGCGCGCCGACCAGCGAGCCCTGGAGCGAGAGCTCGAGCGAGCCGCTGTCCGTGATCACGTAGTCCGGCAGGTACACCGCCTCGACGGCCGGGACGTCCTCGACGACGCCGCCAGTGGCGGTCGTCTCCGGCGTGACGGCGAGGTGCACGGGCAGGCTGATCCGGACGGCGTCGCCGTAGCCGCCGCTCGCGACGGCGCTGAAGCGGACCGTCGCCGTACCCGCCTCCAGCACGCGGGCGGGCCACTCGAAGATCGCCGAGTCGCCCGGCTCGATGGTGATCGTGCGCGCGGTATCGTCGTCGAGCGTGACGCCCGCGACCCCGATGGAGACGGTCACGTCGCGGGCCTCGGCCGTGCCGTTGCGCACGAGCGTGCGCAGCGTGACGTCGTCGCCGACACGCAGGAAGCGAGGGAGTGCGGGGCGTACGAGCAGCGGCTCCGTCGCCAGCAGTTCGCTCTCGCCCTCGCCGGCCTGCGTCGCGGCGGTGACGGCGCGCGCCCGCGCGTTCCAGGTCGTGGTGTTGTCGGGCAGCCACAGAACGAAGCTGGCCTCGCCCTGCTCGTCCGTCGTCAGTTGCCCGATCCAGAGCGCCGTGTTCCGGAAGTCCGAGCGGAGCCGCGGATCGGCGAGTGACTCCCCGGAGTCCTCAGCCACACCCGGCATCGCCGCCGGCGCAGCGATCAAAGGGGGGTCGCCGAGGCGCGACGACGTCTTGGCGTCTCCGTCGCCCCTGCCCCTGCCCTCCCCGGCCTCGCGATAGGCCTCGTTCCAGCGGTCGACCGAGACGGCGAGCGACGAGGCCGTAAACACGCCGAGCGGACGCTCGGACCAGAACACGCCCATGCCGTCCGGCCCCGCCTCGTCCAGCAGCGCCAGCACCGCCTTGTCGACGACCGCGATCGCGACGTCGGCCTCGACACCGCGGCCCTCCGCGTCCGTCACCCTCACGTCGTAGCGCACCGTCGCGCCGGGCCGCGCCTGCTCGCGGTCCGGCTCGATCCGCACGTCGAGGCGGCGCGGGGCCGTCGAAACCGGGAGTTGGACATTGCCGACGAGGTAGCGCGGGTACGGGTCGTCCCCGGTCGGCGGGCGGTAGAGCGCGACGCCGACGTAGACGTTGGGGATGTGCGCGTCCTCGATCGGGATGCGCAGCACCTCGCTGTTCGTCTCCAGGGTGCGCACCTCGCTGCTCAGCACGCGCCCGCGCTCGATGGTCACGAGGGCCGTCGCACCCTCGAACGGGGCCGGCACGAGCACCTCGGCCACGTCGCCGACCTCGTACTCGTCGCGGTCGGCGATCAGCTCGATCACGTCGTTCTCGCGCTCCGGCCAGGGCGTGTAGCCGGGACCGCGGACCCAGAAGAAGCGCGCGGAGCGGGCCATGCGCTCGCGGTCGTCGAGCGACTCCGCCACGAGGCGGTACGCGCCCGACTTCGGAGGCACGAAGGTCACTGCCGCCTCGCCGTTCCCGCCCGTCGTCACCCGGTGCACGCTGACCTCGGTATCGCGCGGCTCGTAGCGGAACACGTAGCCGCCGCGGTCGGCGCGCTCCTTCGTCCGCACCCACTCGCGCTCGAACACGCGCACCGTCACCGGCCGCTGCGGCGCGATGCGGCTCTCGAAGTCGACCGTCACGAGGTGGATCGTCGCGGGCTCGCCCGCGGTTCCGATATAGGACTCGGTCCTGATGCCGGCGTACCAGCTGGCGGGGTGGACGGTGACCGCCGTGCTGTCCGCCACGGCCTGCCCGTTCGCGTCCGTCACCGTCGCGCTGATCGTGAACTCGTGCGCGCCCTCGTCCTGCTCGAGCGTGGCGGGCGCCTCGAAGCGCGCGACGCCCGAGGCGTCCGTCCGCGCCGTACCGCTGCCGCGCAACGGATCGCGGTAGTCCGGGGTCCGGTAATGGTAGTCGTACTCGGAGAACGAGTAGTCCTCGTAGCCGTCGACCCGGATCGATGCCGGCGCGGCCCACGCGGTCCACGTGACCTCGGCGTCGGCGACCGCTCCGCCGAAGTAGAAGCTCGCCCGCGCCCGGGCGGCGATCGCGTCGCCGGCGAGGTAGTGCGCGGCCTCCGTCCCGACCTCGACCTCGAACTCAGGCGCGCGGAACTCCGCCACGGTGAACCGCGCGGTGTGGTCGCGGCCCTCGTGACCCACCGACACCCGGTACCTGCCCGTCGCTGCCTCGGCGGGGAGCGCGAGTGCTCCCGTCAGCGTCCCGAACCGGTCGAGCTGCGCCGAGGTTTCGAGCAGGTACTCGCCGCGAGGGTCGCGGATGCTGACCGAAACCGCGGTCTCCCGTCCGGGTACGGCATACGCGGCGTCGTCATCGTCGCGCACGACGGCCTTGTAATGGACGGTCTCGCCCGGACGGTAGATGGGGCGGTCGGTGTAGACGTGGCCCACCGAACCCGGCAGATAGGTATCCGCGCCCAGATCCCAGGGTGAGGCGCCCGTGTCCCACCATGTGGAGGCCACGCCGTTGCGCCCATCCCCCGCGACCCGCACGAGGTGATCCCCGTAGGGACTCCAGTACGAACCGGCGCCCCCGGAGACGGCGAACCGTGCGAGTCCATCGCCGTCGGTGCTCACGGCCCGGTAGAAGGTGAGGGCCGGATCTTCAAGCGGGGCGGTATGCACGCGGATGTCCGCGAGCGGTGTTCCCGTCTCGTAATCGAGCGCCCAGGCGATCAGCTGATTTGACGCCAGCTTCGTGACTATCGCCGTATCGACGATGCTCACCACCAGCCTGTCGGGCTCCCACTCCTCGCTGTACTCGGCCTCGAGAAAGTAGTGGCCCTTGGGCAGCGGCTCGCCTTCGCTCAGGGCCGTCGAGTAGAGCCGCGAGGCATCACGCAACTCTTCCTCGATCGGTTCGGTCCAACTGCGCAGCGGATCGCTGCCCGGCGAGAAGCTGATCCACCGTCCCTCGCTGGAGCGATACCCGTCGATGTAGCCGCGGCGGAGCAGCGTTTCCGCCTCGGAGTGCGACAGGCGGTACAGCCGGAAGCGCACCTCGGCGAGCGCCTGCGCGGCGTAGTACAGCGCCTGCCGCTTGCTCGCCGAGAAGGTGACGAAGCTGGCGGGGACCGCGAGGTTCAGCCACGGACTCAGTACAACCTTGTCCGTGGTGAACGAGAACTCGTACGAGGGGAGCGTCCGCCCGCCCCGGTCGCGCACGCCCTCGCCGATGCGCACGGTGTACCCGGTCGAATCGTCCAACGGCGCATGGATGTGGATCCGTTCGGGTCGCCAGGATTGGCTCACCTCGATGTCCTCTTGATCGATGCCGCTGATCGTCACGCGGCCTTCGAACGAGTCGAGGTCCATCGGGTTGTTGTATTCGAGATAGATGCGGTACGAGGGCGCGCCGGTCGCGCCGTCGTTGGGATCCGTGCCTACGAGCCGCGGAGCCTCCACGACGGTGAAGCCCGCGGCCCGCCCGGACTCGGAGGCGCCGCCACTCGCTCCACGAAGCCCGATCCGCGCCGTCAGCTCGTACGACGCGCCGAGCGCCAGCGGCTCGTCGGGGGTCAACGCCACAACGCTGTCGCCCTCGCTCCAGACGAACGAGGACGCGACGGCGGCGCCGCCTTCGAGGCGCAGCTCGAGGCCCGCCTCGACGGATGCGCGATCCATCGGCTGGTTGAAGGTGACGACGAACGGCCCGTCCGGCTCGACCCACCTGGCGCCGTCCCGCGGCTCGATGCTCGCGACTGCCGGCTGGATCGTCGTGAAGCTCCACGTGTAGTCGGACTGGAGGACGCCGTCGCCCGCCGAGCTGAGCCCGGCGGGGATGTGCACGCGGTACCGCGTGCTCGGCCGCAACCCCGCGCCGGGCGTGAAGCGGTAGAGCGAGGTGTTGAGCCACTCGCCCTTGCCGGCGAGCGGCGGGTCGAACCGCAGCACCGGCGGCGCGCCGTCCTCCCGCAGCACCGTCAGCGCGGCGACCGAGCGGTTGAACTGGACGAGGATCTGCGCCTCGGCCGGCGCCTCGCGGTCTCCGTCGCCGGGGATCACGTAGGCCACCTCGAGGCCGCCGGAGACGGTGAAGGCGTGCACGTGGTCCTCGGCGAGGGCCGCCGCGACGCCGTGCACGCGCAGCTCGTAGCGCCCGCCGCGTTGCCAGCCCGGGAAGGCGGGCTGGAACAGCAGCCGCCGATCGCCGTCCCAGACGAACGAACCCTCGATCGGCGGATCGATCGAGACGAGGGCGGCGCCGTCCGCCACGGGCGGCGGCTCGGCGAAGGCGATCGTCAGCGTCGCCAGCCTCGGCGTCCCCGCGCCGCCGGGCGAGACGGACACCGCCTGGGTCGGCGAGGGGGTCGACGCTGGCTCCGGTGTTGTCGTGGCCGTCGGGCTTGGTGTGGGAGACGGCGTGGGCGTGGGGGATGGAGTGGGAGTCGCCGCCGGGGTTGGACTCGGCGTGGGCGCTGCCGTCGCCGCCGGGGTTGGACTCGGCGTGGGCGCTGCCGTCGCCGTCGGGGTTGGACTCGGCGTCGCTGCAGATGTGGGCGTCGGGCTCGGCGTGGCCGCGGGGCTCGCGGTCGGCGTCCCGGTCGGGGTTGGACTCGGCGCGAGCGCGGTGGCGACCGGCGTCGGTTCGGGCTGGTCCTCGGAGGTGCACGCGGCGGCGAGCATCGCAACCGCGAGCGCGACGGCGAGGGCCTCGAGCGAGCCGGTCCTGATCGCCCTCACCGTGACCATCGCGCCCATGATTCGTTTCAGCCCTCCGGCTCTTCCAGAGGACGACGATACATCGAGCTACGTCGAACGCGCGGTCGCGCCTTCGGGACCGGCGGCAGCGTCCAGCCAGTTGGCCGGGGTGCGGGCGGGCCGGCGGCGCCGTTACCGCGCCAGGGCGCTGAAGCCCGTCTGCTGCGCCTGCTGGATCTCCTCGTCGGTCATGCACTCCCAGAGCCTGGCGCTGTCGGCGGCGATCGTGGCGAGCACGGCCGGGTCCGTCGTCGCCGGATCGGAGGCGCGCGCGTTGATCAGCGCCGGGTAGTGCGGCTGCTCCCCCTCGACGTCGGCAAGGCAGGCCCTGGTCTCGTCGGTCAGCGGGCCGCTCGTCGTCTCGGAGATGGCGACGAACGCCCCGGCGTAGGCCTCGTCCGACATGCAGCCGGCCACCGCGTCGGAGGCGTCGAAGGCCCCGTGGACCGTGCCCGCGAGGAGCGTGTTGTACGCCTCGTCGCCGAGCGCGTCGCGGATGCAGGCGGCGTCCGCCTCGGGAATCGCGCCGATCAGGTCGTGCTCGGCGGTCGTGAGGCCGTCGATCAAGCCCTGGAAGCCCACCAGGTAGTCGACCTTCTCATGCACGGTCAGGCAGCCATGGAAGTCCAGGAAGAACGGCGGCGGCGGGGGCGCCTCGACCACGGACAGGCCCAACCCGGCCATGATCGCGTGCGGGTGCTTCAGACCCGCCTCGATCATGCAGGCGACGGTGTCGTCGCTCCACCCGCCGGCCTGCGCCGCGAAGAACTTGACGCCGAGCGTCGCGAGGTTCCCGGCCTCGAGGCAGCCGAAGAGCGGCGCGCCGGCCTCGGCCTGCGCGGCGGCTAGCAGGATCGGCGTGGCGAGCATGACGTCGTAGATCAGGTCGCCGAAGGCCTCGCGGATGCAGACCTGTTCGGCCTCGGAGATGCTGTCCATGAGGTCCTTGCCGGTGGTTGCCGACGTGATCACCAGCTCGTTGGCGCCCGGGACGGGCTGGGTCGCCGACGGCTGGGGAGCGTCGGTTGGCGCAGACGTGGCCGTCGGGGTCGCTGCCGCCGCTGGCGCGGTGGGAGTCGGCGTCGGGGGCGGCGGCGTGGGGGTCGGTGTTGGCGTCGGCGCCGGGGTTGCGGCGACCGTCGGGGCGGCCGTGGGCGTCGGCTCGGGGTCGTCGCCTCCGCCGCAAGCGGCGGCGAACGCTACGGCGGCAATCGTCAACGCGCTGGCGGCAAGCCAGCCCGACCTCAGGACGCGCATGAATGTAGTCCAATCCGCAACGGGGAAGCGACCGGGAGTAGGTGCAGTATAATGGCCTCATCGTGGACCGCGAGCCTGCCGCTGCGGCAAGCGGCCCGCGAACCGTGCCGAAGTGGCGGAACGGCAGACGCGCTGCGTTCAGGGCGCAGTGGGGTTCATCCCCGTGTGAGTTCAAATCTCACCTTCGGCACCATACCCGGATATGCCGCATACTGGTTCGCACGCGCCCGTAGCTCAGGGGATAGAGCGCAGCCCTGCGGAGGCTGAGGCCGAAGGTTCGAATCCTTCCGGGCGCGCCATACGCTGATCGCGCCGCGCCGCGCGGACGGCGCTCGCCCGCTCCGCGCGTTACCCTTGCCGCATGACCACCGCCCGGCGACCGGCCACCCTCGATGCGCCCGCGCCCTCCTCCGGCAGCCCCGACGCGCCCGCGCGCTCCCACGAGAGCATGCGGCTCATGGTCGGCCTCTCCGCCGGCCACGGGGTGAAGCACTTCTACCAGCAGACGCTGCTGCTGCTGCTCCCGCACATCAAGGAGGCGCTGCTGCTCAGCGACGTGGCGGCGGGCGGGATCATCGGCGCGCGCGCGGCGGCGATGGGCGCGATGAACGTCCCAGCCGGCGTGCTCACGGACATGTTCCGCAGCCGCATCGCGTTGATGCTCACCGGCAGCATGACCTGCCTCGCGCTTGGCTACGCGGCGATCGGGCTCGCGTCGAACTACTGGCTGATCCTGATCGCGGTCGCCGTCTGCGGGGCGGGCACCTCGATGTGGCACGCGCCCGCCTTCACGGAGCTGGCCGTGCGCTACCCGCAGCGGCGCGCCTTCGCGATCGCCGCGCACCGCTCCGGCGGCTCGATCGGCGACTCCTCGGCGCCGTTCGTGATCGGCATCCTGCTCGGCGGGCTGAGCTTCGCGGGCCTCGAGTGGGGCGGGCTGGGCTGGCGCACCGTGGCGCTGCTGCACGTCGGTCCGGCCGTCGTCACGGGGCTGGTGATCCTGATCCGCTTCACCTCCGCCGGGGCGGGTGCGCAGGCGCGCGTGCGGCTGCGCGAGTACCTCGGATCGGCGCGCCCGCTGTTCCGCAACCCGACCGTGATCGCGCTCGTCTCCGTGACGGCGCTGCGCGGGATGGCGCACAACGCCTTCGCCGCCTTCCTCGTGCTCTACATGGCCGAGGATCTCGATTACTCAGATGTCGTGGTTGGCGCGCATCTCGGGTTGCTGACGCTGCTCGGCATCCTCGCCGGTCCGGTGATGGGCGCGGTCTCCGACCGCATCGGCCGGCGGCCCGTGATCCTGTTCGGGCTGATCACGATGTCGATGCTGACCTTTGCCTTCCTGTGGGCGGACAGCGGCTGGTCGCTGACGATCACCCTCGCACTGCTCGGCGTCGTGCTGTTCTCCGTGAACTCGATCATGATGGCCGCCGCGATGGAGTCGGTGCAGGGCGGCAGCGAGGGCTCGGCGGTGGCGATGCTCTTCACCGGCGGCGCGATCGTGGGCGCGATCTCGCCCGTCGTCGCCGGGGCGATCAACACGGCCTGGGACTTCCATGGCGTGGTCGTCTACGCCGGCTGCATCGCCGCCCTCGCCGCCGTGATCGCCGCCCTCGCCCCGCTGCGCGAGGCGGCGACGGCCCCGGAGGGCTAGACCGACCGCCCGGAGGCTCAGTCCGCCGCCGTCACCCCCACGAGCTCCTCGGACAGCGTCCACGCTCGCTCCTGCGCGGTGCGGTCGGCAGCCTCGCCGCCCGGCTCCTCGATGCGGTCCTTGCTCCAGTAGGTTCCGCTCACACCAGCAACCTCGTCGGAGGTCGCGAGGTGCAACACGTAGCCTGCTCCGCGCTCCGGCGACAGCAGCACCCAGCGCGCAACCAGGTCGAACCCGAATCCCATGAGGCGGTTCCCCGACTTCCGCGCGATGCCCGTGCGCACGACGCCCGGGTGGACGCTGTTGGCCGTCACCCCAGTGCCATCGAGGCGCCTCGCGAGCTCGTTCGTGGTCATGATCATCAGCGCCTTGGCCTGGCCGTAGGCGCGCATCATCCCGTAGCGGCGCTCGCAGGCGAGGTCGTCCCACTGCACGCCCGAGCGGTGCGCGCTGGAGGCCACGTTGACGATGCGCGCGCCGCGCTCGCGGTCCGCATCGGCCGCTGCGCGCAGCAGCGGCAGCAACTCCGAAGTGAGCACGAAGGGCGAAAGGTGGTTGAGGGCGAGCGACAGCTCCAACCCCTCGGTACTTTCCTGCCTGCGCGCGAAGAAGCCGCCGGCGTTGTTGATCAGCACGTCGAGCCGGTCGTGCCGCTCGCGGATCTGCGCGGCGGCGCGCCGCGTCTGCTCAAGGCTGGCGAGGTCGGCGACCACCCAGTCGGTTGCCGGGCCGAGCTCGGCCGCCAGCTCGGCGAGCAGCGCCTCGTTGCGGCCGACGAGCGTGAGGCGAGCGCCGCCGGCAGCGAGGACGCGCGCGGCCGCCTCGCCGATCCCCGAGGTCGCCCCGCTCAGCACCACGCTGCGGCCGCTCGCACCGGCCACCACCTACCTCCTTCGCGCTGACTGCCGCCACGATACAAGCGTCCTGCTTTGAGGTTCGCCGAGCGATCCGCCAGAATCGCCGGGCCCGTTCCCGGAGGCGCCGTGTCCACGGAATCCAGCGCTGCACCGCCCGCCGAGCCCGGACCCCTCGAGGGACTGCGCATCCTCGATCTCTCGCAGGGAGTCACCGGCCCCTACGCCACGAAGCTGTTCGCCGACTACGGCGCCGAGGTCACGAAGATCGAGCACCCCGGGCGCGGCGATGTCTCGAGGCGCTTCGGGCCGTTCCCCGGCGACGAGCCGCACCGCGAGCGCAGCGGCATGTTCCTGGCGCTCAACACCGGCAAGCGCAGTGTCACGCTCAACCTCAAGACGGCGAGCGGACGCGCGATCCTGCTGCGGCTCGCCGAGCGGGCCGACCTCGCCGTCGAGAGCTTCCGGCCGGGCACGCTGGAGCGGCTCGGCATCGGCGACCCGGCGCTGCGCGAGGCCAATCCCGCGCTCTCGCTGGTGCGCATCTCCAACTTCGGGCAGGACGGCCCCTACCGCGACTTCGCGGCCGACGACATGCTCGCCTACGCGATGGGCGGGGTGCTCTCGATCACGCTGATGGAGGGCCGCGAGCCGGTAAAGCTCGGCATCTACGCGCCGCTCTTCCTCGCGGGCGGCGTGGTGGCGGCGTACGCGTTCGGCGCGCTCACGGGCGGACGCCGCAGCGGCCGCGGCGAGCGCGCCAACATCTCGCTGATGGAGGTGCTGGCCGGCTCGATGGACCGCGGCGGCACCAACCTGCTCTCGGCGCAGTACACCGGCGCGCTCGGCCACGGGATCCACTCGGCGGCCACCAGCTCGCTGCCGAGCGGGCCCTACCCGTGCAAGGACGGCTACGTGCACATCAACGCCTCGATCCGCTGGTGGGACCGGCTCTGCCGCCTGCTCGGCCGGCCCGACCTGATCGACGACCCCGAGTACGTCGACCACCTCGACGACCCCGCGCTCGCCACGAAGGTCGACGCGCTGTTCCTGCCCTGGGTGCTCTCGAAAACCAAGCGCGAGGCGATGCTGGAGGCGCAGGCGCACGGGCTGGGCGCGACGGCGATCTACACGATGGAGGACCTGCGCAGCGACCCCCACGTGCGCGGGCGCGGCTACTTCCAGAGCCTTGAACACCCCGCCGCGGGGCGCCTCAAGTACTTCGGTCCGCCCTTCACGCTGCACGGGACGCCCGTGCAACTGCGTCCCGCGCCGCTGCTCGGCGAACACACCGTCGAGGCGCTGGGCGGGCTCGGCCATAGCCGCGAGCAGATCGTGCAGCTGCGCCAGCGGAACATCGTCTGATGGCCGCGCAGCCGTCCGCCGGGCTGCCGCTGGAGGGCGTGCGCGTGCTCGCGCAGGGGATCGTCTGGGCCGGGCCGTTCGGCTCGATGATCCTCGCCGACCTCGGCGCGGAGGTGATCGAGATCGAGTCGATCCAGCACCTCAACCCGACGCGCACCTTCTACCGGCACATCTCTGAGCGGCAGCGCGAGGGCGCCACGGGCGCGGGCCTCGCGAACCGCGACACGAGCGAGGGGTTCTGGAATCGCTACACCTTCTTCAACTACGCGAAGCGCGCCCACAAGAGCGTCACGCTCGACCTGCACAGCGAGCGCGGGCACGAGCTGTTCCTGGAGCTCGTGCGCCACTCGGACGCCTTCGTCGAGAACAACGCGGCGGGCGTCGTCGGCAGCCTCGGCATCGACTGGCCGACGCTGTCCGAGGTCAACCCGCAACTGATCATGATCCGCTTCCCCGGCTTCGGCCTGAGCGGCCCCTACCGCGACTTCAAGGGCTTCGGGGCCGCGATGGAGGCGCTGGCCGGGCACACGCTGATCCGCGGCTACCGCGACTCGGACCCCTCGCAGACGCCGCCCACCTACCACGCCGACCCCAACGCCGGGGCGCACATGGCCTTCGCCCTGCAGACCGCGCTCTACCAGCGCGAGCGCACCGGCAAGGGCCGGCTCGTCGAGCTGTCGCAGTCGGAAGCGGTGATGCACCACGTCTCGCACGCCTGGATGGACCACGAGCTGAACGGGCGGCTGCAGGAGCACTGGGGCAACCGCCACCCCTCGATGGCGCCGTACGGCATCTTCCCCACCGCCGAGGAGCCGGGGCTGGAGCACGAACTGCTCCCTTATGTCGCGATCGCCGTGCCGGGCGACGGCGCCTGGGCGGCGCTCTGCGAGGCGCTGGGCGAGCCGGAGCTGGCATCGGACGAGCGCTACGCCGACGTCGTCTCGCGCTACCGCAACCAGGACGCGCTGGAGCCGCGCATCGAGGAGTGGACGCGGCGGCACACGGCGCGCGAGCTGATGCTGCTGCTGCAAGGGGTCGGCGTGCCCGCGGCGATGCTCAACCGCCAGACGCTGATGCACGGCGACCCGCAGCTGCGGGCGCGCGGCTTCTTCGAGCCGATCACGCACCCTGAGGCCGGCACGCACCTCTACCCCGGCCCGCTCGCCCGCTTCTCCGAGCAGCCGCTGAGCCCCGTGCGCGGCCCCGCCCCCACCCTCGGCCAGCACAACCACGAGCTGCTCCGCGGCCTGCTCGGCCTCAGCGAGGAGGAGTACCAGCGCCTCAAGGCGGACGGCGTCATCGGCACGGTCTACGCCGAGGACGCGACGTAGGGGGCGGCTCAGTCCCCGTCAAGCGCCGTGAGCACCTCGACGCCGAGCGCCCGCGCCAGTTCGCAAGCGCCGCGGTCGTGCGACATGTACGGGACGCCGTACTCGGCGGCGTGGGCGATCCTGACAGAATCGCTACGCAGCGATCTCATTGGCACAGCTTCTGCCTAGCTATCGCCGCGCTCCGCAGCCTTCGCCGCGTTGTAGGCTTCGACCGCCTCCTCGTAGACCTTGTCGTAGTAGGCCCCCGTGTCGTCTCGCCCTCGCAGCCAAGCCGGAAGCGGCAGCCAGTCCGGCAGCCGATATCGTCGCTGGTCATCCAACGCCTGCTGCCAACGGACCCAAGCGATGGAGCGCAAGTGTCTCGCCGCCCACTCTACTTCATCCTTCTCCGGCGTTCGCGTCGCCTCGTAGCGCGCCTTTGCCTTGTCGAAGGCCGCAGCGTCCCGTGCGTCAGTTGCTTCCAGCGCCGCATCGTGGGCCGCAGTCCATTCCGGCCTGAGCCTCGCGATCGACTCCACGTATTTCTTGCGCGCCGCTCTCTTCCTGCCCCTCAACGCCTTTTCTGCCTCAGCAAGAGCTTCGTGCCGCTGTGCCTGATCCGCCAAGTGCTGGGCGGCCCGATAGTCTGGCTCCCAAGCTGCGTCAGCCGCCTTCTCCGCCTCCCTGAGGGTCAACAGTGCATCCGCCTCCGCGTAGCTAACAGCAGCATCCGCTGCGTCGCTAGCCGCGTCCTGGTCGGCCTGCCAATCAGCGTCCATATCCCAGAAGGTCGTCTCGAACTCCGCCCAGCCTGACGCCTCCAGCGCGGCTTCCTCTATTGCCAACGCCGCCTTGTAGTCCGCGTATGCGGCCGAAGTACGAGTCGCCCTGTCGTCCATCGCTGACGCTCGATCTCCTCTGTTGGTCGCGCTCCCGGTCTCCTGCAAGGCACCTGCCGCACCCGTTGAGATGCATATGCTGTCGAGCGCCCGTGCGCCGCCGCGAGTACGGCAGCATGGGCCGACCGCGTCGTCAGCGCTGCTCTGGGCCGAGAACCCTACATGGGTCAGCGTGCCCGGTCACGGTGAGCCGTGAGCACCTCGACGCCGAGCGCCCGCGCCAGTTCGCAGGCGCCCCGGTCGTGCGACATGTAAGGGACGCCGTACTCGGCGGCTTGGGCGATGATCCAGACATCGGTGTCGGAGGCGCGGGAGGCGCGCGACCTCCGCATCTGGCGCCGCACCCGGCGAGCCACGTTGTACCACCCTGCTGTCACCTCGCCATGCTCAAGGAACACGCTCTCTCGATAGAGCGCGTCAAGGCGAGCGCGCTGCCGCTCATCCCACTCCCCGCCTTCCAGTTCCGTCCTGACGAAGAACGAGAGCGCGATCGTGCGGCCGGCCAGCAGCGCGCGATACTCTCCGCCACGCTCGGTTTCGGACGCGAAGTAGGACATTACGGAAGTGTCGACAACCACGAAGTCGCGGGGGTAATCGAGCGTCATCGCGCGGGGGAACGCCCGCGGCGGATGTCCTCGCGGAAGGCCTGGGCCTCCGCCTCCGTCTCGAACAGGCCGGCGAGGAGCGACGGGTAGTCCGCGGGCGGGCGGGAGAGCAGCCGCTGCTCCCGCGCCAGCTGCTCGATGGACTTCGGCGGGTTCGCGGGGCGCGGACCGGGACGTTCGATGATGCGGATGCCCTCGATTACCCGCTCCGCCGACACTGCTTCGCTCACGTGCAGTTCGGCCAGCTTGCCGGGAGCCTCCAGCACCTCGCGGGCGACGTGCTTCGAAGGGCGCATGACGGTCCTCAAGCCGTCCGTGAGGAGGACGCGTAGCCGCCGGGACGCGGCGCCGTCATCCGCGAACACGCGCCCGTAGACGACGCGCCGCGCCGCTGCGGCGCGCCCGAGGCGTGCGGACGCGCCGTCGCTCAAGGGCACCGCCACATGCAGCTTCCCGCCCTCCGCAGGGCAGTGGACGAGCTCGGCATGGTGGCCGATCCGGGCCGCCGAGCGCACGACGCGCTCGACGGCGCGTCGTCGCTCCCCCGCCTCCGAGCGGGGCGGCGGCGGCGCCAGCAGCGCCTCGAACTCCTCGAACAACTCCAGCGCAACGACGCCCGGCGTCAACTCGCGGTCCTCCAGCGCCAGCGCCGTCGCCCTGTCGGCCGGGGGCGGCTGCACGATCGCGATGTCGATGCTACCGGGCTGGACCGAAGCCACGCGGAACGCGGCGAGCGACCGTTCCAGCTTGCTCATCGGACCGGGTCGACGTCCGATACCGAGCGCTTTGTCGGCGACCACGCGCGCGGCGCTCACGATGTCAGCGAGCAGCCGCGCAAGGTCACGCGCGTCCGCGCCGCCGGGATCGCCCCCGGTGATGCGGAACAGCAGCCACGGCCGCTCGACCGCGTCGTCGTTCTTCATGCGAGCACCAGCCTGGCTGCCAGCGTATCCGATCCGCGTCCGCCGTCACATCCGGGCCTCGCCGCGCGCGTGGGGCCCTACGCCAGAGCGCGTGACCGCACGCGCCAGCGCGTCAGGCCCGGTCGAAGGCGCTCGCGTCGACACGAAGATCCCGCACGATCGCGCGGATCGTCCCCGTTCGCAGATCCTTGCCACGCCAGTTGGGGATCGTGGTTCGCGCGCCGTTGGCGGGGTTACGCCAGATCTCGTGAGAACCGCGGGATTGGCGGTCGAACTCGCAGCCGAGCGCGCGCAACTTGCGCGTCAACTCGCGGTAGGTCACACCGCGACCACGAGCTCACCGGCCGCAGCGATCGAGGCGGGGAGTTCGTCGCCGTGGCGCTCGCAGGATGCGATGAAGTCGGCCGCGACGCCCTCAAGGTTGAACAGGGCCTCCTCGGCGGTCGCGCCCCACGCCCGGCAGCCCGGGAGCACGGGGATCTCCGCGAGGTACATGTCCTCGGTGTCCTCGGACGGCGCTCTCAGGGTGTACGGGAGCCTGTACTGCTTGGCCATCGCACGCCTCCGGCGGTGTCCCGCGAACCTCGCACGGAGGATACCGCGCCGCGCGTTGGCGGCGCCAACGCCCGAACACCGCCCGCCTCCGGCGCTACACTGGATCGCATGACCGCCAGCGCTGTCCTCGAGCAGGCGAGGGCGCTCCCGGAGCGTCCGGGCGTCTACCTGATGAAGGACGCCCGCGGGCAGGTGCTCTACATCGGCAAGGCGCGCCGGCTGCGCTCGCGCGTGCGCTCCTACTTCGGCTCCGGACGCAGCATGGAGCGGCGCATCCACGCGCTCGTCGAGCAGATCGACACCCTCGACCACGTCGTCACCAGCAACGAGGCGGAGGCGCTGCTGCTGGAGGCCACCCTCGTCAAGCGCCACCAGCCCGTCTACAACGTCCGCCTCAAGGACGACAAGCACTACCCCTACCTCAAGGTCGACGTGCAGGAGGACTGGCCGCGCGTCACCATCACCCGCCGCGTCGAGCAGGACGGCGCGCGCTACTTCGGGCCCTACGCCTCGGCGGGCTCGGTGCGGCGCACGCTCGACGTGGTCAAGAAGCTCTTCCCCTGGCGCTCCTGCACCAAGACGATCACCGGGACCGACCCCCGCCCCTGCCTCGACTACTACATCAAGCGCTGCATCGCGCCGTGCACCGCCTACTGCACGCCCGAGGAGTACCGCGAGGTGATCGACCAGACGCTGCTCTTCCTCGAAGGCCGCAGCAGCGACGTGCTGCGCCACGTCGAGCAGCAGATGCACGAGGCCGCCGACGGGCTGGAGTTCGAGCGGGCCGCCCGCCTGCGCGACCAGGCCGAGGCGATCCGCCGCGTCACCGAGCGCCAGCGCATGGCCACCACCAACGCCCTCGACGCCGATGTCTTCGCGCTCGCGCGCGGCGACGACGAGGCGTGCGTGCAGGTCTTCTTCGTGCGCGGCACCGTCGTCGCCGACACCGACTCGTTCATGCTCGACGGCGCGCGCGAGGCGCCCGACGCGAGCGACGGCGAGGTGCTGGGCGCGTTCCTCGCGCAGTTCTACGAGTCGGCGACGTACGTGCCGCGCAGCGTGCTGCTCTCGCAGGCGCCGGCCGACCGTGAGCAGCTGCGCGAGGCGCTGCGGGCGAAGCGCGGCGGCGCCGTCGAGATCGCCGTGCCGGAGCGCGGCGAGCTGCGCGCCCTCGTCGCCACCGCCGAGGAGAACGCCCGCGAGGCGCTGGCGATGCATCGCGTGCGCTGGCTCGCCGACCGCGACAAGACCGCCGCCGCGCTCTCCACGCTGCAGGACGAACTCGACCTGCCGGAGCGCCCTCGGCGCATCGAGTGCTACGACATCTCGACGATCCAGGGCAGCGACACGGTGGCCTCGATGGTGGTGTTCGAGGACGGCCGTCCGCGCAGCGACCAGTACCGCCGCTTCCGCATCCGTAGCGTCGAGGGCCAGGATGACTTCGCCTCGATGCGCGAGGTGCTGACGCGCCGCTTCAAGCGCCTCGCCGAGCGCCTCGGGGTGGAGCGCGAGACCAACGGCGCGGAGGAGGCCGCGGCGGCGGGCGAGCCGGACGCGCCCGGCGCGCCGTGGGACGCGCTGCCCGGTCTCGTCGTCATCGACGGCGGCCGGGGGCAGCTCGGCGCGGCGCTCGACGTGCTGCGCGACCTCGGACTCGGCGATGTGCCGGCCTGCGGGCTGGCCAAGCGCGAGGAGGAGCTCCATGTCGCCGACCTCGCCGAGCCGGTACGCCTGCCGCGCACCTCGCAGGCGCTCTACCTGCTGCAGCGCGTGCGCGACGAGGCGCACCGCTTCGCCGTCACCTACCACCGCACCGTCCGCGGCAAGCGCGTGCGCCAGTCCGCCCTCGACGCCGTGCCGGGCGTCGGGCCGAAGCGCAAGCGGGCGTTGCTGCGCAAGTTCGGCTCGGTGAAGGCGCTGCGCGCCGCCTCGATCGAGGAGATCGCCTCGACGAAGGGCGTGAGCCGCCGCCTCGCCGAGACCGTCAAGCGCTCGCTGTAGCGCATCACGGGATCGCCGACCGATGTTCCGCCGCCGCAAGCGCAAGTCCCCTGATCGGGGCAACGGCGCGGCGGCGGACGCCGCCCGAACGCCCGCCGAGGCGCGCGAGGAGATGGTGCGGTTCGTCGCCCGCGAGGTGCGCGACGGGCGCGTGCTGGACGCGATGCGCGCGGTGCCCCGCCACGAGTTCGTGCCGCCCGCGCTGCGCGGCTTCGCCTACGAGGACAGCGCACTGCCGATCGGTCACGAGCAAACCATCTCGCAGCCGCTGATCGTCGGCCTGATGACGGAGGCGGCCGCCCTCGCCGGGCCCGGCGGCGGCGAGCGCGTGCTCGAGGTCGGCGCGGGCTCCGGCTACCAGGCGGCGGTGCTCGCGCACCTCGCCGCCGAGGTCGTCGCCGTCGAGCGCATCGAGGAGCTGCGGGTCGCGGCGGCCCGGAGGCTGGCGCGCCTGGGGCTGCGCAACGTGCGCTGCCTCGCCGCCGGCGCGCGGCTGGGCGCACCAGCCGAGGCGCCGTTCGACGCGATCCTCGTGACCGCCGCCGCGCCCTCGGTGCCGCCGGGACTCGTCGACCAGCTCGCCGAGGGTGGGCGGCTCGTGATCCCGGTCGGCGATCGCGTGGGGCAGGAGTTGCTGGTGGTCACGAAGCGCGGAGGGCGGGTGCGCCAGCACTCGCTCGGCGGCTGCCGCTTCGTGCCGCTGATCGGCGACGAAGCGTTCCCGGAGCAGGGCGCATGGTGAGAGATACGGCGTATCTTCTGTCGACTCGCGCGCGCACGCCGATCTCCATCCCCTATACTGGCGCGGCCCTGCCGCCGCCCGCTCGCCGGTCCTGTCGCGGGCCCGCGGCCGGGCGCGAACGGACGCGAGGACGCCTGTGCACGACAGAGTCCAGTCGTTCCTGCACTACATGTCCGCCGAGCGCGGATCGTCCCGAAACACCATCGACGCGTACCGCAACGACCTCAACGGTTTCGTCGGCTTCGCGGCCGAGCAGGACGGCAGCGGGGCCGAGCTCACGGCCGCCTGCATCGACCGCGAGCTGGTCACCGACTACATCGGCTGGCTCGGCGAGCGCTCGTACGCGCCCTCGACGATCGCACGCAAGGTCGCCGCGCTGAAGTCGTTCTGCGGCTTCCTGCTGGACCACGGCGACCTCGCCGCCAACCCCACCGCGGCGATCGACTCCCCTCGCGCGCCGAAGCCGGTGCCGAAGCCGCTGACCACGCAGGAGGTCGACACGCTGCTGCGCCAGCCGACGCTGGGCGACACGGCCGAGGCGATCCGCGACGCGGCGATGCTGGAGCTGATGTACGCCACCGGCATGCGCGTGACGGAGCTGGTCTCCGTCAACATCGAGAGCGTGCACCTGGAGCCGCGCCCCGGCTACGTGCGCTGCCTCGGCAAGGGCGAGAAGGAGCGCACGATCCCGATCTACGAGCGCGCCCTCGAAGCCGTCGAGCGCTACCTCGACGAGGGCCGCCCGAAGCTGCTCAAGAACCGCCCGCAGCTGGCGTTGTTCGTCAACCGCCGCGGCGAGCGGCTGACCCGGCAGGGCTTCTGGCTGATCCTCAAGGGCTACGCGCGCAAGGCGGGCATCGAGGCGCACGTCACCCCGCACACGCTGCGCCACTCCTTCGCCACGCACATGCTGCGCGGCGGCGCCTCCGTGCGCGACGTGCAGGAGTTGCTCGGCCACGCCAACGTCTCCACCACGCAGATCTACACCCAGCTCGCGGACGGCCACCTGCGCGAGGTCTACGAGCAGGTCCACCCCCGCGCCCGCTGAGCGGGGCCTCGAGAGGCACGGCGTGAGCGCCAGCGATCCGAGCGACCGGGCGGCGCGAACGATCGAGCGCGTCGCCGCGCGCGAGGTGCTCGACTCGCGCGGCAACCCGACCGTCGAGGCCGACGTCACGCTCGCCGGCGGCGCGTTCGGGCGGGCGATCGTGCCCAGCGGCGCCAGCACCGGCGCGCACGAGGCCGTCGAGCTGCGCGACGGCGACCCCGATCGCTACCGCGGGCGCGGCGTCGCGCAGGCCGTCGCCAACGTCCACGGGCCGATCGCCGAGGCGGTGCGCGGCCTGGACGCGGGTGACCAGCGGGCCGTGGACGAGGCGCTGATCGCCGCCGACGGCAGCCCCAACAAGGGCGCGCTCGGGGCGAACGCGATCCTCGGCGTCTCGCTCGCCGCCGCCCACGCCGCCGCCGCGGCGGCAGGGCTGCCGCTCTTCCGCCACCTCGGCGGCCTCTACGGCGACGTCGATGCGAGCACGCTGCCGGTACCGCTGGCGAACCTGCTCAACGGCGGCGCGCACGCCGCCGGCTCCACAGACTTCCAGGAGTTCATGGTCGTCCCGCTCGGCGCGGACAGCTTCCGCGAGGGCCTGCGCTGGATCGCCGAGATCTACCACGCCCTCCGCGAGATCCTCGCGATCAGCGGCTACGGCACGACCGTGGGCGACGAGGGCGGCTTCGCGCCCGAGCTCGGCAGAAACCGCGACGCGCTGGACCTGCTGATGGACGCGATCGCCGCCGCCGGGCGCGTCCCCGGCGAGGAGGTCGCGATCGCCCTCGATCCCGCCGTCACCGAACTCTACGAGGGGGAGGGGGAGGGCGAGGGCGGCCGCTACGTCCTCGCGCAGGAGAGCCGCACGCTCGACAGCGGCGAACTCGCCGCGCTCTGGGCGGAGTGGATCGCCGACTACCCGATCGTCTCGATCGAGGACGGCATGGCCGAGGACGACTGGGCCGGCTGGTCGGCGCTCACCGAGCGCACGGGCGAACGCGTCCAGCTCGTCGGCGACGACCTGTTCGTGACCAACATCGAGCGCCTGCAGCGGGGCATCGACGAGCGCGCGGCGAACGCGATCCTCGTCAAGCTCAACCAGATCGGCACGCTGAGCGAGACCCTCGACGCGATCCGCCTCGCCCACGAGGCGGGCTTCGCCGCGGTGATCTCGCACCGCTCCGGCGAGACCGAGGACACGACGATCGCCCACCTCGCCGTCGCCACGGGCGCGGGCCAGATCAAGACCGGCGCGCCCGCCCGCTCCGACCGCACGGCGAAGTACAACGAGCTGCTGCGCATCGAGGAGCTGCTCGGCGCCGACGCCCGCTACGCCGGCCGCGCCGCCTTCCCGCGCGCGTGACGGCTGGAAGGGCTCGTCAGGAGAAGTCGAGGGGAATGCCGACCCGCTCGATCAGTCTCCGGTACTCGCTCTCGGGAATCTTGGGAGGGTTCCGTGTTCCCGGGATTCTGCCGAATGCGTCATACATCATCTCCTCAGTCACAACTGGCGGAGCGTGCAAGCAGAGAAAGAGCGGCTCGCAAGCAAGGAACTGCGGCGTCGTCTTGACACGCCTGCGGTACTCCGCATCCCACTGCTCAACAGTGTCGAACTCTGCGGGCTTACATCCTGTGTGCCCAAGTTCCAGCGGAGGAATATCGCCGACCAAGCAGTTGCGCGGGAGTAGCAGCCCTTCGTGCTCGTACCACTCGGCCGCATCCTCATGTGACTCGAAGCGCCTCGTCACCTTCAAGATCGCGGTGAGTCGCCGGTGCTTTCCTGGATGGCCAGGGTATGCGTGCTTCTTCGTGACATAGACGATGGTGTCGGACTCGCGAAGGCGCGGAACGAACTTTGTTGCTCGACAGATGGCACTAATCGAGGGGAATGGTGATTCGAAGTCCGGCTCCCTGCGGCAGGAGTAGTCTACGTAGGGCGGGATGCGGAACTGTTTGGCGGCGAGCTTGCCCTCTCCAGACATGATGAGCGGGGCATAAGAGGCAAGAAAGTACGCCATCCAAGGTCCTTTCATGCACTCGCCAGACTAATGTACCCGCGACCCAGCCTGCCACGTCCCACGCCGATCCCCCACAATGCCCGCATGACCACCAACGGCGACCTGCGCCCACTCGACCCGCCGCAGCGTGTCTCCGGGATGCGCGTGCCCGAGGGCTGGACGCTGTCCGGCAAGCCGGAGGGCCTCTCCGCGGCCGCCGCCGACGCCTGGCGCCAGAGCGGCTTCCTGCTCGGCGAGGAGCTGCGACGCCTTGAGGCCGGGTTCGACCTCGAGGTGCGGATCGCGGCCAGCGGCTACACGCCGCGGGCGCGCACGATGGCGATGGCGGCGCTGGCGAGCCTCTGGAGCCGCGCGCTGCTCAGCGCCTCGGACGCCGTCTCGCTCGTGCGGCGCGGCGCCTACCAGAGCGCCGCCCCGCTGATCCGCCAGGCGATCGAGCACGTCGCCGCGCAGGCCGCGCTGCACGAGGAGCCCGACGCCTTCGCGCAATGGGCCGTCGCCGCCTACGAGCGCAACGAGGAGGCGCGCGCCGAGGAGGTCGGCCTTGGCCACTTCTTCGGCGGCGAGGCGATCGCCCGCGACGACGCGCTGCGCCCGATCTACCGCGCCGCGGGCGACCTCGGGCGGCCCAACTTCGGCCCGACGGCGCTGTTCAGCGCGGCGGACGCCGGACGCCAGCGCTACCCGCTCGTCTTCGCCGACGAGGCGTTCCACCTCGGCTGGGCGCAGCTGCTGCTCGGCTGGCTCGTGCAGATCGACGCGAGCCAGCTGCACCTCGCGCTGCACGCGCGCGGGCACTTCCCCGCCGCGCAGGAGCTGCGCGACGAGGCCGTCGCCCACGTCCGCGCCTCCGAGGCCCTGCTCGCCGGCGGCGACCGCTGCCGCCTCGAGGAACACACGGACGCCGAGGGGCGGCGCAGGCACCTGATCGACAACTTCCGCCGCCGCCCCGGCGACGCGCCGAAGCGGATCCTGCTGTAGAGGGAGCCGGGTTGGGGGCGGTGGCTACTCGGTGAGCGCGTCCAGCTTCTCAACGAAGTCCGCAACGCGGACGAGGTTCGCCTCGACCGCCTCGCGTGAGAGCCAGCCCTCATAGAAGTTGGTGTGCAGGGCGCCCGCGTCGTTGAACGCCCGGCGGAGGTCGCTGTCTCCTGTCTCCACAACCAACCGGTCGACGGTCTCGTAGAGGTCGCGGTGGCCTCGGTGGCGCCAGCCGCGAGTCTCCGCGGTGGCCTTCACCAGCTGCGCGGCCGCGCCCCAGCCCTTCTCCGAGGCCTGCCGCAGGTCGTCCTCGTCGAGGTACGTCCGCGCCCTCGCGAGGAACTCGTGACCGGTGTCGCTGTGGTAACGCCCGCTGGTGGTCATGCGGGGATTGTACCGCGCTGCGGCTCTCCCCTCACTCCGTCCTCTCTCCCCACGGAAGGGGCCGGATCACGCTCCGACGCGGGGTCGCGAAGATCCTGTGACGGGGAGGAGCGGTGGCTACCCGGTGAGCTCGTCCAGCTTCCCGACGAGTTCGGCGACGCTGGCGAGGTGCGCCTCGACGGTTTCGTGGGTGAGCCAGCCTTCATAGAAGTTCATGTGCAGGGCGTTCGCCGCGCCGAATGCGCCGCGCAGATCCTCGTCCCCGGTCTCCTCGACCAGGCGATCAACGGCTTGGAAGAGGTCGCGGTGGCCTCGGTGGCGCCAGCCGCGGGTCTCCGCGGTGGCCTTCACCAGCTGCGCGGCCGCGCCCCAGCCCTTCTCCGAGGCCTGCCGCAGGTCGTCCTCGTCGAGGTACGTCCGCGCCCTCGCGAGGAACTCGTGACCGGTGTCGCTGTAGTGGCGGCCGTTGCTGGTCATGCGGGGATTGTACCGCGAAGCGGGCTCTTCCCTCACCCCGGTCGCGCGCGGGAAGGGGCAAACGGCGCCGCCGGCCCTCGCGGCAACGGGCCGAGGCGGTAGAATCGAGGCGAGGCCGTCGCTCCCCTCTCCCCGCACCGCGAGAGGATGACCGCATGACCACCTCGAAGCTCCGAGTCGGCATCAACGGCTTCGGCCGCACCGGACGCCAGTTCATGCGCGCCTGGTGGGAGCGCCACCGCGAGACCTTCGACGTCGTCGCCATCAACGGCCGTACCCCCGTCGAGATGCACACGCACCTGCTGCGCTACGACTCGGACTACGGCCGCTTCCCGGCCGAGGTCACGGACGGCGAGGGCTGTTTCAGCATCGAGGGCCACGACGTGCACGTCTTCGAGGAGGACGACCCCGCGGAGATCAGCTGGGGCGCCGTCGGCGTCGACGTGGTCGTCGAGTCGACGGGCGCGTTCCGCAGCCGCGAGGCGGCGGGCCGGCACCTGCGCGACTCGGTGCGCAAGGTAATCATCTCGGCGCCGGGCAAGGACGAGGACTGGATGGTCATCCTCGGCGTCAACCAGGACGAGTACGACCCGGCGCGCCACCACGTGATCAGCGCCGGATCCTGCACGACCAACTGCGTGGTGCCGGTGGTCAAGGTGCTGCACGACGCGTTCGGCATCGAGCGCGGGCTGATGACGACGATCCACGCCTACACGCGCGACCAGAACCTCGTCGACTCGAAGCACAGCGACCTGCGGCGCGCGCGGGCGGCCGGCCTCAACATCGTCCCGACCTCGACGGGCGCGGCGGGCGCGGTGGCGCAGATCGTGCCCGAGCTGACGGGCAAGCTGACCGGCATCGCCTACCGCGTGCCGACGCCGACCGTCTCCGTGGTGGACCTCGCGACGGACCTCGCGACGTCGGCCTCGGCGGAGGAGATCAACGCGGCCTTCGAGGCGGCGGCGGACGGGCCGATGAAGGGCATCCTCTACGCCGAGCGGCAGGAGCTGGTCTCCACCGACTTCAAGAGCCACCCCGGATCCTCGATCTTCGACCTGCCCGCGACCATGGTCGTGGACGGCGGCCGGATGGCGAAGACGATGGCCTGGTACGACAACGAGTACGGCTACTCGTGCCGCCTCGCCGACCTCTGCGCGCTCCTCGCAGAGCGCGGCCTGGAGTAGCGCGCTACGCCACGTCCTGCCGCGCGAGTGCGAGGCGGTACTGAGCCTCAAGGCGCAGCCAGAAGCCCGCCGCGATCCCCAGCGCCTGCTCGATCTCGATGGCCGTCCGCGCATCGATCGCCTTCACGCCGCGGAGGATCGCGCTGACCGCCTGCGACGAGCGCCCCATCGCGAGCGCCAGGTCGCGCTGGGTCATCCCGCGCGCCTCGATCTCCTCGGCGAGGAGTTCGCCGGGCGGGATCGCGATGTCGGACTCGGGTTCACGGTAGTCGGCCATCGCGGCCTCGCAGGTGCTGCTACGCCACCTCGCGCCGCGCGAGTGCCAGCGCCAAGCGGTAATCGGCGTCGAGCCCAACCCAGATGTGCGCCGCCGTGCCGAGCGCGGCCTCAAGTTGCAGCGCGGTCTCGGCCGAGATGCCCCGCCGCCCGCGGACGATCTCGCTAACGACCTGCGGCGGCCGGCCCATCAGCGCAGCCAACTCGCGCTGCGACATTCCGCGCGCCTCGATCTCCTCGGCGAGGAGTTCGCCGGGGTGGATCACTGCGTCCGAGACCACTGCGCGCTTTGCTGTGCTCGTCATGCTAGCCATGATAGTCCACCACCTCGACGACGATCACAGAGTCGGGATCGTCTCCCCGTTCGATGATCAGTCTCATCCGGCCGGTCAGTCGCAACGCGTACTGTCCACGCCGATCGCCTCTCAGGGGGTGGAGGTTCCACGCACGGAACCCGTAGAGGAACTCGAAGCCGCGAGCCCGATCGATCGCCCTGATCCGCTCGACGTAGCGCGGCCCAACCTCTGGCCCCCACTCCCGCACTGCGAGGCTAAGGTTCTCGAAGCAGCGCTCAAGGCGGCGCGTGCGGAAGTCGACCTCCACGGGCGTTCACTCTCGGATGCCGCTCTCGCAACCAGCAGGATAGTACACATTCGTGTCGGTCCGGTCACTGGCAATGCCGCCCCCTCCGTCCCCTCACTTAATTCGGCGCATCCCGCCCCACTGCTACACTCCGACCGATGCTTGAAACGCTGAGCGAGCGGCTGCAGGCCACGTTTGGCCGCCTTGGCAGCCGCGGGCGGATTACCGAGGACGACCTCGATACGGCGCTGCGCGAGGTGCGCATCGCGCTGCTCGAGGCGGACGTCAACTTCCGCGTCGTGCGCGACTTCGTCGCCCACGTCCGCGAACGCACCGCCGGCGCCGAGCTGCTGCAGTCGATCACCCCCGGCCAGCAGGTGATCGGCGCCGTCAACGACGAGCTGGTCGAGCTCCTCGGAGGCGGCAACGAGCCGCTGCTGCGCGCGCAGCGCGGGCCGACCAAGATCCTGATCTGCGGCGTCCAAGGCTCCGGCAAGACCACGCTCGCCGCCCGGCTCGCGTTGCACCTCCGGAAGGACGGCCTGCAACCCCTGCTGGTCGCCACCGACTTCCAGCGCGCCGCCGCCTCCGAGCAGCTGCGCGTGCTCGGCGACCAGATCGGCGTCCCCGTCTACGCCGAGGAGACCGAGGCGCCCGCCCCGGAGATCGGCAAGCGCGCGCTCGCCGAGGCGAAGCGCACGGGCGCGAGCGCCGTCGTCGTCGACACCCGCGGCGCGGTCGCCCTCGACGACGCGTTCGCCGACGAGCTGGCGGACCTCGCCGACGAGATCGACCCGACCGAGGTGCTGATCGTCGTCGACGCGATGACCGGCCAGGAGGCGGTCACCCTCGCCCGCGACTTCGACGACGCCGTCGAGGGCACCGGCATCGTCGTCACCAAGGTCGACTCGGACACGCGCGGCGGGGCCGTGCTCTCCGTGCGCCAGGTGACCGGGCTGCCGATCAAGTTCCTGACCACCGGCGAGCGCCTCGAGGCGCTGGAGGCCTTCCACCCGGACCGCTTCGCCTCGCGGATTCTCGGCATGGGCGACGTGGTCTCGCTGGTCGAGAAGGCGAAGGAGACGATCGGCGAGCGCGACGCGAAGGAGGTCGCGCGCCGCATGCAGCGCGGCGAGTTCGACCTCGAGGACTTCCTGACGCAGCTGCAGCAGATGCAGCAGATGGGGCCGATCTCGGGCCTGCTCGACATGCTGCCGGGGGCGGGGCAGATGAAGCAGCAGCTCGCCATCCCGGACGTCGGTGAGGACTTCTGGAAGCACAACGAGGCGATCATCCTCTCGATGACCCCGGCCGAGCGCCGCCACCCCGAGATCATCGACGGCTCGCGCCGCCGCCGCATCGCCGCCGGCTCCGGCAAGCAGCCGGCGGACGTGAACCGCCTGCTCAACCAGTACCGCGAGGCGAAGAAGCTGATGGTGGCGATGACCTCGGGCAAGGGCGCCGGCGGCCTCGGGCGGTTGCTCGGGCTGTAGTCGCGCGGGCCTTCTCGCCGCGCGCGTGGCACAATGGAGGCAGGAGGAGCAGGATGACCACGGCCCCCGTCACCTACCGCGAGGCCGCGCACGGCCTGCTGGCCCAAGCCGAGGCCGAACTGGCCGACGGCGACCTGCGCCAGGCGTCGGAGAAGGGCTGGGGCGCCGCCGCGCAGATGGTCAAGGCCGCCGCCGAGCAGCGCGGGTGGCGCCACGACTCCCACCGTCACCTCTTCATCGCGGTGCAGGATCTGGCGGGGGAGTCCGGAGACCCGGAGGCCGACCGACTCTTCGCCAGCGCTCACTACCTCCACATCAACTTCTACGAAAACTGGCTCGGGGCCGACGTCGTGAGAGACCACCTGACACGCGCCCGGCAGTTCGTCGCCAGGCTGGACGCGCTGCCGGACGCCTGAGGCAGGCCGCCGTACCGGCCTGCGGAGCGCCCCGCCCCGTCAGCGCCGCCCCGCATCGCCGTCGGCGTGAGCGTCGAGGGGAGACAACCATGGAGCTTCACGTCGTGGGCCGGTTCGAACTGGGCATCGACTGGCTCCGCTACCAGGCATTCCGCTGGGAGAAGGCTGGCGACTGGTGCTACGGCGTCATCGCCGGGCGTCCCGTCAAGGTGCGTCAGTCAGGCGGCGCACTCGAGTTCCGGACTGCGGACGATGTGTCCGAGGAGTCGCTCGCACCTGCTGTCCGGCGCTACTTCCGCCTCGACGAGGACGTCGCGCCAATCCACGACGCGCTGCGCGCGGAGGGTGACGTGATGGCCCGGCTGGTGGCGAAGTACGGAGGGATGCGGCTGCTGCGCCAGGATCCCTGGGAGTGTCTCGTCGCCTACATCTGCTCGCGGAACAACACGATTGAGGGAATCACGCGCATCGTCGAGGCGCTGGCCCGCGAGTACGGTAGGCCGCTGGAGTTGGACGGCGTGCGGCTCAACGCCTTCCCCTCGCCCGATCGCCTGGCGGATGCGGGCGAGGCCCGCCTGGAGAGGCAGGCGCCCGGCCTGAGGCGCGCCGCCACGATCGCGGCCGTTGCGCGGGATGTCGCGAGCGGCTACCTCGACCTCGACGCGCTGTCCCGCTTCCGCCTTCGGCAGGCGCGGAGCCTGCTGATGAGCTATGACA
This sequence comes from Dehalococcoidia bacterium, assembly GCA_963692775.1. Classification (GTDB taxonomy): domain Bacteria; phylum Chloroflexota; class Dehalococcoidia; order UBA2979; family UBA2979; genus VXMT01. Next base: position 284,963 of record OY839116.1, read on the forward strand.
GCATCGGCCCGAAGATCGCCGACTGCGTGTGCCTGTTCGCCCTCGGACAGACCGAGGCGTTCCCGGTGGACGGGAACGTCGGCGCGGCCATTGAGCGGCACTACCGCAAGACGTACACGCCGGGCGCGCCGAACGCCGGGCTGCTGCACTGGGCCCGCGAGCGCTTCGGCGAGCATGCGGGCTACGCCAGCCAACTGCTCTTCCAGAACCAGATGGAGTGGAAGCAGGGACAGTCCTGACGGCTGCCATCCGCAGAGCCGTCAGCGCCCCGACGCGCCGCCCGCGACGGTCCAGATCTCGCCGCGCCGCACCAGGTCGCCTCAGCCGTCGTCCGACGGCGAGTCGACCAACCAGGAGATCGACTCGACGAAGTCGATGTCCTCCTGCTCCTGAGGGCTGCGCGCCGCCAGCAGCGACTGGCGATGCGCCTCAGCAGCGAACTCTGGTGAACTGGTGTCGGGCAACCAGATCTGGAGGCGGTCGCTGTAGACGCCGCCGGGTTCGTCCGGGGGCCGGTCTCGGGGCGGGGTTGGCATAGGCGGACTCCACTCGTCGGCTGGCAGCCAGATCCAGCGTGGCTGTGCATCCGTCGTGTGTCGACCTCGGGCAAGGGCGCGGGCAGCCTGGGCGGCTGCTCGGGCTGTAAGGGGCAGGCCCTCACCCAACCCGCTCTCGGAGGGAGGGGGCGAGTGGCAAGGCTGACGTTAGCGCTTGCGCGCGGTAGGCTGACTCGCAGCGCTCGCGAGGGCGGGTGCAAGCGAGAGGCAGCGCGTGCTCCGTATCCGGCTCCGCCGCACCGGCCGCTCCAAGGCCCCGTACTACCGCGTGGTCGTGGCCGATCAGCGCGCCCCGCGCGATGGCGACTTCGTCGAGATCATCGGGCACTACAACCCGCGCTCGGAGCCGAAGGAGCTGGTCTTCAAGGAGGAGCGCGTGCGCCACTGGCTCTCGATGGGCGCGCGGCCGAGCGAGACCGTGCACCGCCTGCTGCACCGCGAGGGCCTGATCGACGAGGCCCCGCCCCAGCGCGTGACCAAGCCCAGCCGCGCCGAGCGCGAGGCGGCCGCAGCAGCCGCCTCCGAGGACGCATAGCGAAACGACACCATGAAAGAACTGATCGAGTACCTCGCCCGCGGCCTTGCCTCCCGGCCCGACGAGATCGTCGTCGAGGCGGAGGAGCGCGGCGACCAGATCGTCTTCCACCTCGAGTGCGCCGAGCAGGACAAGGGCCGCATCATCGGCCGCGAGGGCCGCGTGGTGAACGCGATGCGCTCGCTACTGCACGTCGCCAGCATCCGCGCCGACGTGCGCGCCTCGCTCAACATCGAGTAGCCCCGCCGTGCCCCCGCCGTCCCGGCCGTCGCGGACGCGCCGGCGGCGCGGCCCCGCCGGCTCCCGCCCCGCCGCCCGCACTGCCCGCCACCGCGATGGCGCGCCCGAGGCAGCCGAGGCCGGGAGCGCCGCCAACCGCATCGCCGTCGGGCGCATCAACAGCACCTGGGGGCTGCGCGGGCACGTCAAGGTGACGCCGCTGACCTCGAACGAGCAGCGCCTCCAGCCCGGCGCCGTCGTGCTCGTGCGCGGCGAGCCGCGCCGCATCCTCGACGTCGCCACCCCGCGCGGCTACCCCTGCATCGTCTTCGAGGGCTACGAGGACAGGACCGCGGCCGACGCGCTGCGCGACACCCTGATCGAGATCGCGGAGGATGAGCTGCCGGCGCTGCCCGAGGGTGAGTACTACGTCCATGACCTCGTCGGCCTCGCGGTCCTCGACGCGGAGGGCGCGGCGATCGGCGCGCTCGCCGAGGTGCTGCGCACGGGCGCGAACGACGTCTACCTCGTGCGCCGCGAGGGGGCGCGCGACCTGCTCATCCCCGCCATCCCCCAGGTGATCCTCGATGTCGATCTGCCTGCCGGGCGGATGCGGATCGACCTGCTGCCGGGGCTGATCGAGGGCTGAGCGGCGGCATCCGCGCGCACCCGCGCTCGTTTGCCGCTCGCGGGCGGGCGGCCCATACTCGAAATCCGTGGGGGCGTAGCTCAGTCGGGAGAGCGCGGCGTTCGCAATGCCGAGGTCAGGGGTTCGAATCCCCTCGCCTCCACCACCCAGCCCGACCGCTCCCCACCGCCGGACGGCCACGCCGGAAGGGGCCCATGGACGGCTCCCTCGCAACCACCGCCCGCGAGCTCGACGAGGTCGTCGAGCGCGTCCGCGAGGCGGGCAGCTTCGCCTTCGACCTTGAGTTCGTGCCCGAGGGCCGCTACATCCCCGAACTGGCGCTCGTGCAGGTCGCGTGGGGCGACCCCGACGACCCCGAACTCGCCGCCATCGACCCCCTTGAGGTCGATGTCACGCCATTCGCCGACCTCGTAGCCGACGAGGGCATCGAGACCATCGTGCACGCCGCGCAGGCGGACCTCGCGATCCTCGCGGGGCGCTACGAGGCGCAGGGCGGCGCCGTCCGCGACACGCAGATCGCAGCCGCCTTCGCGGGGCACGGCGACCAGATCGGCTATGCCGCGCTGGTGCAGAACACGCTCGGCGTGCGGCTGCGCAAGGGCTCGCAGTACACGGAGTGGCTGCGTAGGCCGCTCTCGCGCAAGCAGCTCGCGTACGCCCTCGACGACGTCCGCTACCTCGGGCGCGTGTGGGCGGAGTTGCGCGACCGCCTGGACGGCGGCGAGCGGCTGGCGTGGGCGCTTGAGGAGTGCGATCGGCTCGCCGCCACGGCCTGGCGGCGGCCCACGCCGGGCGAGAGCTACCGCCGCGTCAAGGGCTGGTCGCGCCTCAACGCCCGCGAACGCGGCGCGCTGCGCGAGCTGGCCGCCTGGCGCGAGCGCGAGGCGCTGCGCGGCAACCGCCCGCCCTCGCGCGTGCTCAACGACCGCTCGATGCTCGAGTTGGCCCGCACCGGGCCGTCGAGCGAGGACGGCCTGCGCGCCGTCCGCGGCGTCGACGAGGGCGTCGTGCGACGCCACGGGCGGAAGCTGCTGGCGGCAATCGAGGAGGGCGCGGCGAACCCGCCCGAACGCGAGCCCTCGCGCGCGCCGCTCTCGCCCGCGGGCGAGGTCTGGGCCGCCGCGCTGCACGGCCTCGTGCGCGCGCTCGCACTCGAGGCCGGGATCGCCCCGCGCTTCCTCGGCCCGCGCAGCGAGATCGAGGCCGTCGTGCGTTGGTGGCTGGAGGGCGACCGCGAATCGCCGCCGCCGCTCCCGTTGCTGGAGGGTTGGCGCGGCGCGCTGGCCGGCGACGCGATCCTCGCCTGGCTCGGCGGCGAGGCGGCGCTGGTCGCCGACCCCGGCTCCGAGGCGGGCGTGCGGCTGGAGCCGCGCACGCAGCGCTAGGCTGCCTCCGCGCTACACTCTCTCCATGCACACGCAGATCAAGAAGATCGTGATCGTCGGCGGCGGCACCGCCGGCTGGCTCTCCGCCATCCACCTCTCGCGCTTCTGGAAGCGCGGGCGCGGCGCGGACGGCCTCGAGATCGTCGTCGTCGAGGCGCCCGGCATCCCGATCGTCGGCGTCGGCGAGGCGACGACCGGGCTGTTCACCACGTTCATCCGCAACCTCTCGAACGAGCGCGAGTTCCTGCGCGAGACGAAGGCCTCGTTCAAGCTCGGCATCCTGCACCGCAACTGGACCGGCGACGGCTCCCATTACCTCGGCCCGCTCAACGACGACCGCCAGCTCGGCATCCCCGCCGTGCCGCCGGAGACGTACCCCTACTTCTTCGCCGCCTCCGTCGCCGAGGGCAAACCGGCCTGGGAGAACGTGCTCAACTCGCGGCTGATGCTCGACCACCTCGCGCCCTACAGCCGCCCGCCGGGCCAGCCCGAGCAGAGCGCCTGGGACTACGCCTACCACTTCGACACGCACATCGTCGGCGCCTGGCTGCGTTCGCAGTGCGAGGGCGTCACGCACATCGAGGGCACGGTCGAGGCGGTCAACCTCGAGCCGGGCAACGGGCATGTGCGCAGCGTCACGCTCGCCGACGGGCGGGAGATCGAGGGCGACTTCTTCGTCGACTGCTCGGGCTTCCGCAAGCTGATCATCGGCGGGGCCTACGAGGAGGAGTGGATCTCCTACGCCGGGCACTTGCCGGTGAACCGCGCGCTGCCCTTCTCCGTGCCGCACGAGGAAGGCGCCTCGATCCCCTCGTACACGCACGCCTGGGCGCTCTCCGCCGGCTGGCTGTGGCAGATCCCGACGCAGGAGCGGCTCGGCTGCGGCTACGCCTACTGCGACGACTTCATCAGCCGCGACGAGGCGCAGGCTGAGATCGAGGCAGCGCTCGGTCATCCGATCGAGCCCTGGGGCGACATTCGGATCGCGAGCGGCCGCTTCCGCCGCCTCTGGGTCAAGAACTGCATCGCGGTCGGCCTCTCCGGTGCGTTCAGCGAGCCGCTCGAGTCCACCTCGATCCACGGCACGCTGGTGCAGCTGCTGGTGCTGGTGCAGGAGTACCTGACGGAGCACTTCGACTTCGACGCGCAGCCGGTCCTCGATCGCTACAACCACCGCATGGGGCGGATGTACGACGACTTCCGCGACTTCCTGGTGATGCACTACCAGGGCGGCCGCGACGACACCGAGTTCTGGCGCTCGATCGGGATCAACGACTCCGCGCGCGAGCGCCTCGACCTGTGGAGGCACAAGACGCCGATCAGCTCGGACCTCGACCCCTACTTCGGCGCGATCGACATGAAGCTCTGGTTCTTCACGCTCGACGGCCTCGGGCTGCTCGACCCGGAGGTGGCGAGGCGGGAGCTGGACTACTACGGCCTCTGGGACGACGCCCGGCGCGCCCACCGGGAGCAGCGCACGAAGGGCGAGCAGTTCGTGCGCCACGCGGTCCCGCACGCGCGCTACCTGGAGCAGGCAGCAGCGCCCGAGGCGCCCTCGCAGCCGCTCTCGGCGGCGCGTCCGCGCGCGCAGCGGCTCAGCCGCGCCGAGCGCCGCCGCCGCTCGCGCGGCGGCTAGCCTCGCTGCTGCGGGTGGCCGCGCCTCTCACACATTGACTTCGGGCATCGTCCCACCGGATACTTGCGTCAATCCTCCCCGCCGCCCCTTCGGGGGCTGGCGGGGTTTTGCTTTGTCCAGGGCTGAACAGTGAGCCGAGTCATCGTTTTCGTGGACGCCCAGAACTTCTACCGGAACGCACGCCGGGCGTTCTTCGATGATAGGGACGACCCGTACAGGTTCGGCCAGTTCCACCCGTGGACGCTGGGTGAACTGCTGTCCGCTCGCGATGCTGGTCGGACGCTGGCAGAAGTTCGGCTTTATACGGGACGCCCCGACGCGTACCTGCAACCGGCGGCACACCGGGCGAACGTCCTCCAATGTCAGGCATGGGAGCGAGCGGGCTGTCACGTGTTCACGCGTCAACTGAGATACCCCTACGGCTGGCCTGACAACGCTGGCGGCCAGCGCCCGCAGGAGAAGGGGATCGACGTGAGGATGGCGCTCGACATTGCGCTACTCGCGTACAAGGGTCAGTACGACGTTGGCGTTGTCTGCTCCGCCGACACGGATCTGATTCCTGCCATCGAAGAGGTGCTCGACGGAGCGCGCGCGACCCGGGTGGAGGTCGCGGGATGGCGGGCAGGACGCTTCGGGCAAAGGCTCAGCATCAAGGAACGCAACCTCTGGTGCCACTGGCTCAAGCGCGAGGACTACGAGCGCGTGCGCGACGACACGGACTACGCCGCCTCCAGATGAACGGCCGGCCAGCTGAAGCCATGTGAGTATGGCTTTACCGGTGCGCAGTGCGTTCGGGGCCGCCGCCGCATAGATTGGAAGGCGCGCCCTCGTAGCTCAGGGGACAGAGCAAGGGATTCCTAATCCCTGTGCGGAGGTTCGAATCCTCCCGAGGGCGCCAGCACCCTGCTCGGGCATCCGCATCCTCCCGCGCTGGACCGAGCGGCGCGCGCTCGGCAGACTGTGAGCAGACGGCGCGACGAGTCCGGGAGGCCGGCATGGCGACCATCGCCCAGGAACTGGAGCAGCAGATCCTCGACGCCCTCGCTGACGGCGAGGACATGAGCAAGGCCGACCTCGCGAAGCGCATCCCCGATATCGAGGCGGCGCACCTCGCCACGGCGCTGCGCACGCTCAAGCGCGGGCGCAACATCGTCGTCAGCAGCGACGGCAGCAAGCGCGTCTACCGGCTCGCTGGTTAGCCCGCCCGCCCGGGGTCCAACTCATGAGCACACCGGTCGATGACGCGACGCTGAACCGTGCACGCGCCGAGCGGCGCGCTCGCATCATCCGCCTCGTCCGTCCGCTCCAGGAGTTCATGCACACCGAGGCCGCGAGCGGGATCGCCATCATCAGCGCGGTCATGTTCGCGCTGATCGCGGCCAACACGCCGCTCGCCGACTTCTACGGAGAGTTCGTCGGCTACCACATCGCGGTGGACGTTGGCTTCTTCCACCTCGACACCGATCTGAAGCACTGGGTCAACGACGGCCTGATGGTGCTGTTCTTCTTCGTCGTGGGGATGGAGATCAAGCGCGAGGTCGTCGCCGGCGAGCTCTCCAGCGGCCGCAAGGTCTGGGCCCCAATCGCCGCCGCGGCCGGCGGCATGATCGTCCCCGTCATCATCTTCCTCGCCATCGTCGAGGGCGATACCGCCCGCGACGGCTGGGCGATCCCGATGGCGACCGACATCGCGATCGCCGTCGGCGTCCTCACGCTCGTCGGGTCGCGGGTTCCCGCCGGGCTGAAGGTGCTGCTGCTCGCCCTCGCGATCGTCGACGACATCGGCGCGATCGCCGTCATCGCCATCTTCTACACGGACAACATCGACCTCGCGGCACTCGGCATCACGGTCGCACTGCTCGCCCTCGTGCTGGCGATGAGCTTCAACGGCATCAAGCTGGTGCCGCTCTACGTCGTGGTCGGCCTGGCGGCCTGGATGGCGGCGCACGAGTCCGGCGTCCACCCGACTATCCTCGGCGTCGCGCTGGGGCTGATGACGCCGCTGCAGCCGTGGTACCGCAGCGCCGCGCTTCCCGACCTCGCCGAGGCGCTGCTCAGCCGGATCCGCGCCCGCGAGGCCGCGCCCGACGACGACGATGCTGCACACCACGAGCGGGTGGGCGCCCTGCTCACGCTGAGCCAGCTCGGTGAGCAGGCAGTCTCGCCGCTCGACCGCATCGAGCACCGCCTGCTGCCGTGGTCCGCGTTCCTCATCGTCCCGCTCTTCGCATTCGTCAACGCCGGCGTCGACCTGCGCGGCGGGGCGTTCGAGGATGCCGCCTCCTCGACGCTTGCGCTCGGCGTCGGGCTCGGGCTGCTGCTCGGGAAGCCCATCGGGGCGACGCTCGCTGCCTGGATCGCGGTGCGCCTCGGGGCCGAGTTGCCCGCGGGCGTCACCTGGCCCGGTGTCGCCGGGGTCGGTCTGATTGCGGGCATCGGCTTCACCGTGGCGCTGTTCGTGACCGAGCTGTCCTTCGATGACGAGGCCCTGCTGGCGCAGGCCAAGGTCGGCATCTTCATCGCCTCGGTCGTGGCCGGCCTGGTCGGGCTGGCCGTGATGCGCTTCCTCGTCCCCATGCGCGAAGAGGCATGACCGTGACCGCCTTCCCGGCCGCCGTCTTCGCGCGGCGCCGCGCGCGCCTGCTGCGCCGCCTGCCGCGCGACAGCGCCGCGGTCTTCGCCGCCGGCCGCGAGGCGCAGCGCAACGGCGACGTCGGCTACCCCTTCCGCCAGCGCTCGAGCTTCCATTACCTCAGCGGCCTCGAGGAGCCGGACGCCGTCGCCGTGCTGCGCCCCGGCCACGAGCAGCCGTTCGTGCTCTTCGTCCGCCCCTACGACCCCGAGACCGCGATCTGGGACGGGCCGCGCCTCGGCGTCGAGGGCGCCGTCGAGGAGCTCGGCGCGGACGCCGCCTACCCGATCGGCGAGCTCGACGAGCAGCTGCCGGAGCTGCTCGGCGAGGCGCGGACGGTCGCCTTCTCGCTGGGCAGCGACGAGCGCCTCGAGCGGCTGATCTCGCGCACCGTCGCCGCGCGCCGCGCCGGAGCGCAGCGCGGCGCTGCGGCGATCGAGCGCCTGATCGACCCCGCCCCGCTCGTCGACGCGCTGCGCCTGATCAAGTCGCGCGAGGAGGTCGCCGCGCTGCAGCGCGCGATCGACATCACCGGCGCCGGCATCGAGGCGGCGATGCGCGCGACGCGCCCCGGCCTGCGCGAGTACGAGGTGCAGGCCGTCCTCGAGGCCGAGTTCCGCCGCCTCGGGTCGCCGCGCGACGGCTTCCCCTCGATCGTGGCGGCGGGCGTCAACTCCTGCACGCTGCACTACACCGACAACCGCGCGCCGATCGCGAACGGCGACCTGCTGCTGCTCGACGTGGGGGCCGAGGTCGACTACTACGGCGCGGACGTGAGCCGCACCTACCCCGCCAACGGCCGCTTCCGCGCCGCGCAGCGCGATGTCTACGAGATCGTGCTCGCCGCCCAGCGCGAGGCGATCGCACTGGTCGCGCCGGGCGTGCGCTTCCACGACGTGCACGAGCGCGCCCGGCGCGTCATCACCGAGGGCCTGCGCGACCTCGGCGTCATCGCGGGCCGCATGCCGACGCTGCTCAAGCGGGAGGCGAGTCGGCCCTACTTCATGCACGGCACGTCGCACTGGCTGGGCATGGACGTGCACGACGCCGGCCCCTACCGCGAGGACGGCGAGTCCGTGCTGCTGCGGCCGGGCATGGTGCTGACGGTGGAGCCGGGCCTCTACTTCGCGCCCGGCCTGCGCGGCGTCCCGCGCCGGCTGCGCGGCATCGGCGTGCGCATCGAGGACGACGTGCTCGTCACGCGCAACGGCCACCGCGTGCTCTCCGAGGCGATCCCGAAGGATCCCGACGCCCTCGAGGCGATCGTGGGGAGCGGGTGATCGCGGGATGAGAGCATATGATGCATGCGCGACGAATCAGAAGTGACGGAACGCCAGACCGATCCGATGACGAGTGAATCCCCAGAGCCTTACAACCCGCTGGGGCGCATCGCCTTGGGCGAGAGCGTGGTTCGCGCTCTCCTCGACGAGCCGTGCCAGCCGCTGCCCCCACCGCGAGCGTTCCGAGGCATCGGGATCTACGCCGTCTACTATCAAGGCGACTTCCCGGCCTACACGCCCATCAGCTCGCCCAACTGCGAAAGACCGATCTACGTCGGGAGCGCCGTCGCCGCCGGATCACGGGCGGGCGCCGGCGGCCTCGAGGCGCAGGTCGGCAGGCGACTCTTCAACCGGCTGAACAAGCACGCCCAATCCATCGGGGCTGCGGACAACCTTGAGCTGAGTGACTTCCGTTGCCGCCACCTCATCGTCGACGACATCTGGATTCCGCTGGGGGAGTCACTCCTGATCCGGCGATTCCAGCCACTGTGGAACGCTGTGGTGCACGGCTTTGGCCTGAACGATCCGGGAAGGCACCGCTACGGAGGCGATCGCTCGGACTGGGACGAGTTGCACCCCGGCCGATCGTGGCGAGACGCGATGAGGCGGAAGCGCGCCCCGGACGCGATACTGAGCGAGGTGCGTTCCCACCTCGCCGGGCAGGAGAATGACTAACCGGCGGCCGCCGCCACAGTCGCGGGCACATTCTCACCACTGGCCGCCTCGGCCAGGCTCTCGGCGATCCGGGCGGCCAGGAACTCCGCGACCCGCACGGGAACCGCGTTGCCCAGTTGTCGCATGGCCTCGGTCCACGGGCCGCTGAACAGGTACTCGTCGGGGAACGTCTGCAACCGCGCCGCCTCGCGGCCCGTGAAGTATCTGACGGTCCCATCCTCGCGGCGCAGCATGTTCTCGCCGCCCGGCACGCCGTGGACTCCCGCCTTGAGCGTCTTGGCGGGTTCGTCCAGCGGCGACCCCGTGTGTCCAGGGTATGAGCGCGCGCCCGGGTTCCCCACGTGATTCGGGAACAGGACATGCCCTCGGAAGTCAAGCGGTTCGGGCAAGCCGCGCAGGGCGTCGCGAACGGTGCGCCAGCGGTACTCGGGCGGTCGTGGCCGGGTCGCCACCTTCGCGATCAACCGCTGAAGCGAGGCGGGGGGCGGCGGCGGCTCCAGCTCATGCTCCCGCCAGTACGAGCCATCGACGTACTGCGCGTGCAGCAACGCCTCGCGCGAGTGCGTCGGGGCGATTCGCCCCCAGCGGACGCCGAGATCACGGCGGAATGCGATGATGAAGACTCGTTCGCGTCGTTGCGGAACGCCGAGGTTCGCGACGTTGATCAGCTGGTGCGTCACGTCGTAGCACAGTCGCGGATCTCCGCCTCCGCGCTCGATCGCTCCGGCGAGGCGCGCATCGTGCGAAGTCCACTGCTCATCCTCGTGGGCGGCGACCGCAGGCAGTTCGAGTTGCCGCAGGATGTAGTCGAAGTACGGCCGGAACGTCGGCCTGATCAGCCCCCGGACGTTCTCGATGAGGATCGCGCGGGGCCTGAGTTCCCGAACCGCCCGCAGAACCTCGGGGAACATGTTGCGGGCGTCGCGGTCTCCGCCGTGCTTCCCGCCCAGCGAGAACGGCTGGCAGGGGGCGCCGGCGGCGAGGAGATCGATCTGGCCCGCGTGGGGCCGGTAATCCAGATGGGCCACGTCCTCGCAGAGGACGCGCCAGTCGCGCATCTCCTCGACGCGCCGCCGATTCTCCGCGAGCGTGGCCACGGCATGCCTGTCGATGTCCACCAGCAGCTCGTGGGTGAAGCCGGCGCGCGCCACGCCGAGGGCGAGGCCGCCCGTGCCGGTGAACAGTTCAATCGATCGCCGGATGCTCATCGAGAAACTCCCTGAGGCGTTCCGAAAGCCCTTCGGTGTCGCGCAGTTCGCACTCCCAGGTCACGAGCGTGCGCCAGCCCAGCTCCCGCACCCGCTCCTGGGTAGCGAGATCGCGTCGCCTGTTGCCCTCAAGCTTGGGAATCCAGAAGTCGCGGCGCGACTTCGGCAATCGCGCGTTCGCGCATCCGGGATGCCGATGCCAGAAGCACCCGTGCATCCAGATGACCTTGCGCCGGCCGGGAAACGCCACGTCCGGGCGTCCGGGGACGCGGTCGTACTGCAGGCGGTAGCGATATCCGAGGTCGGTCAGGATGCGCCGTAATGCTCGCTCGGGGCCGGTATCCCGATTGCGGATGAGCGACATCCGGCGGCTGCGCTCGGCGGGCGTGAGAGTGTCCGCGCACACGACAGGCCTCGGTGATGGGGAGTCATCGCCCGGCTGCAGCTACCGTAGCACATGGGTACTCATTCGCGCAGCGCTGATGGCGACTGGTGACTGCTCGGAGGTTCTCAGTGCCTGAAAGCTGGTAGAAGGAGCCGTCAGTCAACTCATTGAGGTCGCAGCCTCAGTTCGACGATCTGCTAAGGGGAGCAGACGCTTGAAGACCAGCAGCAGTTACTGCTAATCTATCAGCCCCTTGACGCTCACTCACTGACGCGGGTGCGCAGTTGCTGGCTGATTACTGCGACTGAGTACGGGCGACCACGAGCGCAGGGGTATCGCGAAGCGGGAGGCGTAACAGTCGCCGACTGCTGCAGCAACTGGTACGCGGGAGCAGATCATGCGCATCGAACGACACTTCACCACCTCCGGTCAGGATCCGCTCGAAGGGGTCGCCTTCGCGCCCAGGGATTCGCGCATCGTCAACCCCGACGGCTCGGTCGTCTTCGAGGCGTCCGGGGTGCGCATGCCCGCCGACTGGTCGCAGGTCGCCGTCGACATCATGGCGCAAAAGTACTTCCGCAAGACCGGCGTCGCCGACGAACTCGACGCCGTCGAGGAGGACGGCGTCCCCGGGTGGCTGTGGCGCTCCGCGCCCGCCGAGGGCTCCGACGACTCCGGCGGCGAGATCGACGCGCGCCAGGTCTTCGGCCGCCTCGCCGGCACCTGGACCTACTGGGGCTGGAAGCACGGCTACTTCGACGCCGAGGAGGACGCGCGCGCCTTCCACGACGAGCTGGTGCTGATGATGGCGACGCAGCGCGCCGCGCCCAACTCGCCGCAGTGGTTCAACACCGGCCTGCACTGGGCCTACGGCATCACCGGCCCCGCGCAGGGCCACTCCTACTTCGACCCGGAGTTCGGCGCCGTGCGCCAGTCGACCAGCGCCTACGAGCGCCCGCAGCCGCACGCCTGCTTCATCCAGTCCGTCGCCGACGACCTCGTCAACGAGGGCGGCATCATGGACCTCTGGACCCGCGAGGCGCGGATCTTCAAGTACGGCTCGGGCACCGGCTCCAACTTCTCGAAGATCCGGGGCGAGAACGAGTTCCTCTCCGGCGGCGGCAAGTCCTCCGGGCTGATGTCCTTCCTCAAGATCGGCGACCGCGCCGCCGGCGCGATCAAGTCCGGCGGCACCACCCGTCGCGCCGCCAAGATGGTGATCGTCGACGTCGACCACCCCGACATCGAGGAGTTCATCGACTGGAAGGTGGCCGAGGAGCAGAAGGTCGCCGCGCTCGTCGCTGGCTCGCGCGTGATCCGCCGCCGCCTCAACGCCGTCCTCGCCGCCACCGAGGGCGGCTTCGACACGGCGAGCAACCGCCCGCTGCGCCGCGCCATCGCCCGCGCGCGCCGCGACGGCGTGCCGGACGGCTGCGTGCAGCGCGTGCTGCAGCTCGCCGAGGCGGACGAGGCGCCGATCGACCTGCGCGAGTTCGACACGGACTGGCAGGGCGAGGCCTACCAGACCGTCTCCGGCCAGAACGCCAACAACTCCGTGCGCGTCAGCGCCGACTTCCTCGATGCCGTCGAGCAGGACGAGGAGTGGACGCTCTACCGCCGCGTCGACGGCGAGCCCTCGAAGACCGTCCGCGCCCGCGACCTGTGGGAGCGCATCGCGCGCGCCGCCTGGCAGTCCGCGGACCCCGGCGTGCAGTACGACACGACGATCAACGAGTGGCACACCTCGCCGGCGGGCGGCCCGATCCGCGGCTCCAACCCCTGCTCCGAGTACATGTTCCTCGACGACACGGCCTGCAACCTCGCCTCGCTCAACCTGCTGCGCTTCCACGACGAGGAGAGCGGCCAGGTAGACGTCGAGGCGTTCGAGCACGCCACGCGGCTGTGGACGATCGTGCTCGAGATCTCGGTGCTGATGGCGCAGTACCCGAGCCCGGTGATCGCGCAGCTCTCCCACGAGTACCGCACGCTCGGCCTCGGCTACGCCAACCTCGGCGCGCTGCTGATGCAGCAGGGCGTGCCCTACGACTCGCCCGAGGCGCTGGCCCAGACCGGCGGCTTCAGCGCGCTGCTGACCGGCGTTTCCTACGCGACCTCCGCCGAGATCGCCGCCGAGCTCGGCCCCTTCCCCGCCTGGGAGCCGAACCGCGAGGCGATGCTGCGCGTGATCCGCAACCACCGTCGCGCCGCCCATGACGCGTCCGCCGAGGACTACGAGGGCCTGACGACGCTCCCGATGGGCCTCGATGCGGCACACTGCCCCGAGGCGCTGCTCAAGGCCGCGCAGGCGTCATGGGACCGCGCGCTCGCCCTCGGCGAGGAGCACGGCTTCCGCAACGCCCAGACCACGCTGATCGCGCCCACCGGCACGATCGGCCTGCTGATGGACTGCGACACGACCGGCGTCGAGCCGGACTTCGCGCTCGTCAAGTTCAAGAAGCTGGCCGGCGGCGGCTACTTCCGCATCATCAACCAGTCCGTGCCCGGCGCGCTGCGCACGCTCGGCTACAGCGCGAAGCAGGCCGAGGAGATCGTCGCCTACTGCGCGGGCAGCGGCCGCCTCGAGGGCGCCCCGCACATCAACCGCCACACGCTCGCCCAGCACGGCTTCCACCGCCGCGCCCTCGACGCGGTCGACGAGGCGCTCGGCTCGGCGTTCGACATCACCTTCGCCTTCAACCGCTTCGTGCTCGGCGACGAGTTCTGCCGCGACGTGCTCGGCCTCGACGAGGAGCAGCTCGCCGGCGCGAGCCTGCTCGAGGCGATCGGCTTCACCCGCGAGCAGATCGAGGAGGCCAACGACCACATCGTCGGCCGCATGACGATCGAGGGTGCCCCGCACCTGCGCGAGGAGGACTACCCGGTCTTCGACTGCGCCAACCGCTGTGGCCGCTACGGCACGCGCTACATCGAGCCGATGGCGCACGTGCGCAGCATGGCCGCCGCGCAGCCGTTCCTCTCCGGCGCGATCAGCAAGACGATCAACCTGCCCGAGGACGCCAGCGTCGCCGACGTCGCCGCGGTCTACGAGGCCGGGGCCGACTCCATGCTCAAGGCGCTCGCGCTCTACCGCGACGGCTCCAAGCTCTCGCAGCCCCTCGCCGCCACCGTGCTCGGCGACGATTTCGAGGACTTCGACGAGCGCGAGGAGGAGCCCGCCGACGCGGAGCTCGACCCGCAGCAGGCGCTGGACGAGGTGGAGCGCATCATCCACGCGCTGCCTCGCGAGGACGCGCGCGCGCTGGCGCGGCGGCTGGTCGGCTTGCAGCGCGGCGAGCGCGAGCCGCTGCCCTCGCGACGGCCGGGCTTCGCGCAGAAGGCCAAGGTCGGCGGCCACACGATCTACCTGCACACGGGCGAGTTCGAGGACTCCCGCCTGGGCGAGATCTTCATCTCGATGTCCAAGGACGGGGCGGCCTTCCGCTCGCTGATGAACTGCTTCGCGATCGCCGTCTCGATCGGCCTGCAGCACGGCGTGCCGCTCGACGCCTACGTGGACTCTTTCCTGTTCACGAAGTTCGAGCCGAACGGCATCGTCACCGGCAACGACCGCGTCCGCATGGCGACGTCGATCATCGACTACGTCTTCCGCGAGCTGGCGGTCAGCTACCTCGGCCGCAGCGACCTCGCCCACCTCGGCGCGGTCGACCTCTCGAGCACCTCGACGGCCGAGGACGAGGACGAGCCAGGGGCGTGGCCGACGCCGGAGCCTGCGCCGCTGCCCGCGCCCAACCAGCAGGACTACGTGCTGGCCCCGATCGCGGGGGGATCGAACGGCCACGGCACCGGCGCCGGCGAGGCCTCGGGCGCGGCGTCACCCATCGCCGATCCGGCCCCCGAGGCGCCCTCGGGAGCGGCGGCCGCCGCGGGCGCCACGGTCACCGCCACGGCCATCTCGGAGACGACGGCGCGCCACTACGGCTTCGAGGGCGACCCCTGCCCGGAGTGCGGCCAGATGATGATGGTGCGCAACGGAACCTGCCTGAAGTGCATGTCCTGCGGGTCCACGTCCGGGTGTAGTTAGGAGCTCGACCTTGGCGCCTCAATGAGGGGGCGCTAGGTCGAGCTAGCGCGGTGGGGGCCGGGCATGACGACAGAAGGCGATCCGCAGACTGCAGAAGAGTTCGCCGAGCGAATCGCTAGCCTCGACATCGACGAAGAACTGGTGCGCCAGGAAGAATTGGGTGCCTCTCTGTCCTTTAGGCCCGGGCGTGAAGTCTTCCAGCAGGCGCTGGGAGTCGCATCCCGAATCCGTGAACTCCCGATCACAGCGCTCCGCGATACATCGCACTATGCCAATCTCGAGGGTAGCCTCCACGGGTTGTTCCACGCCTTGCGGGCAGTCATGGAGTTCGATCCCAACGTAAGTCAGCCGTCAGACCAGCGCGATAACCTGGTCAACAACGTTCGCGCGCATGTGAGCGGCGTTCGTGAGGCCTTCGTGCCGCTCGCTGGCTACCTAGTCCTAGAGTCTGGCGGCCTTGGCGACGTGGAAGGGCGCCTTGCGGCGATCGTCTCGGACTGGCAGACCCAAGCCCAGGAGACCCTACAGGAGCAGCAGGCTCGCCTCAGTGGCGCGATCCAGGAGGCGGAGAGTAGCGCCGATACTGCGAATGCGGCGGCCACCGCAGCTCAATCCGCTGCTGGCCGGACGGGCGTGACGGAGTACTCAAGAGTCTTTGAGGAGGAGGCCGCTCATCACGCCAAGCACGCAAAGTGGTGGCTACTTGGAGGAGTCGGATTCCTCATCGTTCTGCTAGCCGCGATCACGGGAATAATCATGATTCCCGTCGGGGACGAGATTGATGATCCCCAAGTCGTGCAATGGATTCTCCTCAAGGCATTGGCGGTCTCCCTCGGCAGCTACCTGGTCTTCCAAGCGTTTCGGATGTACCGATCCGCGCAACACTTGAGCGTGACTAACAGGCACCGCGACAGGGCACTTCGAACCTTCGAGACATTCGCAACAGCTGCCACCGAGGGTGCGACGCGGGATGCGGTATTGGTAGAGGCGACTCGGACGATTTTCGCCCCGGGGGTCACCGGCCTAGTAGACCAGGGTGACTCTGCTCCCCCGCCCGCGGCTCTCCTGGAAGTCTTCCGAGGAACCCAAGGCCAACCTCCAACGGGCAACTGACTTCGCCTACGCACGCCCGCCGCGCCCCCACCGCCGCGCCCAGCCGAGGGCGAGGCTCGTCGCGACTGCCATGACGGCGGCGAGGGTGTTGAAGACGATGTCCTGGATGTCGAAGACGCGGGTGGGGAGGAAGGCCTGGATGCACTCGTCGAGGGCGCCGATGAGCGCGGTGGCGAGGATGGCGAGGACGGCGGGGAGCGGGACGCGGCGGCCGTGGCCGGCGCGCTCCGTGAGCGCCTCGAGGATCAGGACGGCGACCACGCCGTACTCGATGAGGTGCGTGCGCTCCTCGAGCGCCATGCGCACGAGCACCATCAGGTAGACGACCGCGACGCCGATCGCGACGGCGATCTCGAGGCCGCGCGGGCGCGTCCGCAGCCCCTGCGTCAGCGCCGTCGCGCCGACCAGCAGCATCGCGAGGGCGAAGCCGGCGGTGGAGAGGCCGCGGTCGCGCAGCTCCTCGGCCAGCGCGCCCGTGAGGCCGAGCGTCGCGTAGATCGCGACCACGACGACCAGCGTCCACAGCCAGAGGCGGCGCTCGCGGGCGGAGGCAAAGAGGGACATGGGCGCTACTTCCCAGCCGGTCACCGGCAGCCGCGAGGCTGGTTGACCGAGTGTGGGCTACGCTGCCCGCATGATCGACCGAGTGGTCCCGGTCCGCGTGCGCGGCGAGCGCGTCCTGGTGCGGGTGCAGCAGCAGACGCGCGACGACGGCGGCGCCGGCCGCGCGCTGCTCAAGGGGCCGCCCGAGGCGCTGCGACGCCTCGAGGGCTACACCTTCGCCGAGGCGGGGCGCGCCGTGAGGCTCGCCGGGGTGCGGCTCGCGCCGCCGCCCGACGGCGGCGAGGCCTGGCTCGCCTTCGCCGATCTGCGCGATGCGCACGCCGATTCGGCGCGCGCGGATAGCCCGTCCGACGGCGGGCCGGTACGATCCGGCGACGACTCGATCTAGTCCGACGGCCGGAGGCCTCGCATGACCCTGTCCGCCATCACCGGCTACCCGCGCATCGGGCCCCGGCGCGAGCTGAAGCGCGCCGTCGAGGGCTACTGGGACGGCCGGGTGGACCTCGACAGCCTCGACGAGACCGGGCGTGCGCTGCGCCTCGAGGGCTGGCGGCGCATGCGCGAGGCGGGCATCGACCTCATCCCCTCCAACACCTTCTCCCACTACGACCACGTGCTCGACGCGATCGCGATGGTCGGCGCGGTCCCGCCGCGCTACGAGGACGGCGGCGAGGGCGAGGTGGACGCCGACACCTACTTCGCGATGGCGCGCGGCGCGCAGCGCGAGGGTCTCGACGTGACGGCGATGGAGATGATCAAGTGGTTCGACACGAACTACCACTACATCGTCCCCGAGCTGAGCGCCGACACGCGCTTCCGCCTCGCCTCGCGCAAGCCGCTCGACGAGTACCTCGAGGCGCGCGAGGCGGGCATCGAGACGGCGCCCGTGCTGCTCGGCCCGCTCTCGCTGCTGCTGCTCGGCAAGGGCGTCGGCGCCGACGGCCACCAGGACCCCGGCTTCGACCGGCTCTCCCTGCTCGACGGGCTGCTGGAAGTCTACGAGCAGGTCGTCGCGCTGCTGCACGAGGCCGGCGCGCAGTGGGTGCAGCTCGACGAGCCCGTGCTCGTGCAGGACCGCACGCCCGAGGACCTCGCGGCCCTCGCGAGGGCGTACGACCGCCTCTCGGACGCGGCGGGAAGCACCAAGCTGCTGGTGCAGACCTACTTCGGCGACGTCGATGAGTCGTTCGGCGCGCTCGTCGGGCTGCCCGTCGACGCGATCGGCCTCGACCTCGTCCGAGGGCAGCGCAACCTCGGGCTGCTGCAGCGTCACGGGCTGCCCGGCGGCAAGCACGTCGTCGCCGGCGTCGTCGACGGGCGCAACGTCTGGATCAACGACCTCGACGCCTCGCTCGCGACGCTGCGCGAGGTCGGCGCGGCCGTCGGCGACGACCGCGTGATCGCGGGCGCGTCCTGCTCGCTGCTGCACGTGCCGCTGGAGCTCGACCTCGAGACGCAGCTCGACCCCGAGCTGCGCTCCTGGCTCGCCTTCGCCAACCAGAAGGTCGACGAGGTCGCCACGCTCGCCCGCGCCTTCGAGGACCCGAACGCGGCGGCCGACGAGTTGGCTGCGAACCGCGCCGCCCTCGAGTCGCGCCGCAACTCGCCGCGCACGCACGACCCCGCCGTGCGCGAGCGCGTCGCCGCCACCTCGGAGGCCGACTACAGCCGCCAAGGCAGCGTCGAGGAGCGGCGGGCCGCGCAGCGCGAGCGGCTGCGGCTGCCGGAGTTCCCGACGACGACGATCGGCTCCTTCCCGCAGACGCCGGAGATCCGCCGCGCCCGCCGCCGCCGCAACAGCGGCGAGATCGACGAGGCCGAGTACGAGACCTTCCTCGAGGCCGAGATCGCAAGCGTGATCCGGCTCCAGGAGGAGACCGGGCTCGACCTGCTGGTGCATGGCGAGTCGGAGCGCAACGACATGGTGGAGTACTTCGGCGAGCAGCTCGCCGGGTTCGCCTTCACGCGCTTCGGCTGGGTGCAGTCCTACGGCTCGCGCAACGTGAAGCCGCCGATCATCCATGGCGACGTGGCGCGGCCGGGCCCGATGACGGTGCGCTGGTCCGCCTACGCACAGTCGGTCACCGACCGCCCGGTGAAGGGCATGCTCACCGGGCCGGTCACGATCCTCAACTGGTCCTTCGTGCGCGACGATCAGCCGCGCAGCGAGACCTGCCGCCAGATCGCCCTCGCCATCCGCGAGGAGGTCGCCGACCTCGAGGCGGCGGGCATCGCCGTGATCCAGGTCGACGAGCCGGCGCTGCGCGAGGGCGTCCCGCTGCGCCGCGCGGACTGGCCCGCCTACCTCGGCTGGGCCGTGCCCTGCTTCCGGCTGGCGACGGCCGGGGCGGCGGACGCGACGCAGATCCAGTCGCACATGTGCTACGTGCCGCTGCGCGACGTGCTCGACGCGGTCTCCGACATGGAGGCCGACGTGATGCTGCTCTTCAACGCCCGCTCCGACGCCGAGGGTCTCGACGCCTTCCGCGACCACGGCTACGACAAGGAGGTCGGCCTCGGCGTCTACGACATCCACTCGCCGCGCGTGCCGCCGGCCGAGGAGATGGCGAGAAGCCTGCGCGACGCCGCCACGGTGCTCGACCCCGGCCTGCTCTGGGTAAACCCCGACTGCGGCCTCAAGACCCGCCGCTACGAGGAGGTCGTCCCCGCCCTCCAGCACATGGTCGAGGCCGCCCGCGCCGTGCGGGCGGACGCCTCCGCGTAGCCTCGCCTCGCTGGCTTGCCGTCTTGGAGCTCACTCAAGCGCGGGGCCTACTAGCCCACTCGATACTCTGCCAGTTCGGCCAAGGCCTGCGGTAAGACTGTGCCAGCAGCTTCGTTCAAGCGGCATACGTGTTCCGCAACAACGCTGAGTGCCCAACCGTGCTCTAGTTGCTGGAACTCACGAAAGCGAGCGTCTCCCTCTGGTTTCCCATTGACAGTCTTGTTCGGTCGACTCGCCGCCGCATGAATAAGCCAGTGCCGCCACTTGAGTAGTTTCTTCCATTCACCGTGATGCCTTGAGTCTGAGCGATCCGGCACACCCTCGATGTAGCTCTGTTCGAAGAGCCACTCCGGGGCGCGCTTCCAACGATCATCTGTCGAAGAGCTCCTATCATCCGGCGGGAATAACTCGTCAAACTCGGTGTAAGGGTGGTCACCACGGTCATTGAGTACAGTCAATACCCACTCGACCAAATACGACTCAGCGAAGGTTACGGCGAGCACGATCTCCTTCGCTATGGCGAAGTACGGATCTCCGGCGTGCTCCTTCGCTGCTCGAAGCGCCTCATTCCACCACAAGTGTGACCACATTTGACTGCTATCGATCGTGAAGCGCATGTCGGCAGCCAGCTTCTCTCTGGCGAACAACTCGTCTTCGCTCACGACTCTCCCCAGTCCGGAAACGCCAGTGCTCGTAGTCGCATACAAGCAGAGAGTCTACAGAGCAGCAGATATCTGTTTGATGATTCCCTCAGCGTCATAGTGGCCCCACTCGTGTGCGGCCTTCATCGCACCTATTGGGTTGCGGATCGGGATCCCTCCTCCCGCAGCGGGAAGCCACAAACCCAAATCCTCCAGACCGGCCACGGCACGCGCGACAACCTCCGGCCTCTCGCCGGGGTCGGCGGGCTCAAGAACCAGGGTGCCGCCATCTGAGTCAGCTTTCGCAGCATCACGCAACGCTTCCGCAAGGATCTCGATCACTCCTGCCGCCGCAGTGATTTCAGTTGCGTCCTCGGCATCCTTGAGCAACCCTGCCTTTGTCGAGTCGAACGCTGAGACAAGCATCGAGCGCAGTCGTCCGTAGCGCTCGCGCGTCGCAAGCGCCAGATCCGCCCGCCTGCGCATCGTATTTGCCCATACCTCCATTGATTCTACTGCTACGTCGACAGCCTGACGGTGAACCTGTTCAACCTCGATCTCGATACGGTGGGGCCAGTCCCGCTTCACGGAAACCCGCCTCGATTCCGCGAATGCGCTGCCGTATGGTCCAGTGGATCTCGCCACGGCCAGATCTCTCCCGGCACGCTGGGCCGCTGCCCGCGTGGTCAACAGATGCTGCAAGCACTATAGCGAGCGTATCGATTTCCGGTGCAGGCGTCGGCGCGCCCTCATGCGCAGGCAAATCCGGCCAAGCGAAACCTTGGGACGTCTGCCGTCCTTGGCAGCCCGTATAGTCCCCGTAGGCTCCGTAGCGGGGAGGCGCCCGATGCGTGAACTGGACGGCCGCGTGGCCCTCGTGAGCGGCGGTGGGAGCGGGATCGGCCGCGGGATCGCGATCGCGCTGGCCGGCGAGGGCATGCGCGTCGTGGTTGCCGACATCGAGCGCGACGCCGCCGAGGCGGTGGCGGCGGAACTCGCCGCCTCGGGCGCCGAGGCGAGCGCCGAGACCGTCGACGTGAGCGACGCCGCGGCCGTCGAGGCGCTGGCCGACCGCTGCGACGAGCGTTACGGCGGCGTGGACGTGCTCTGCAACAACGCCGGCGTGGTCGGCCACACACCGATCGGGCCGGACAGCCTTGAGGGCTGGCGCTGGATCCTCGACGTGAACCTCTTCGGCGTCGTGCACGCGATCCACGCCTTCGTGCCGCGGATGCTCGCCAGGGTGGGCGAGCGCGGCGGCGAGGCGCACATCATCAACACCTCCTCGCTGGGCGGCGGCCTGATCGCGGGCGACGGCTGGGAGATCACCGCCTACCGCGCCTCGAAGTTCGGGGTGGTGGCGCTGAGCCGCGATCTCCGCAACGAGCTGGCGGGGAGCGGCATCGGCGTCACGGTGCTCTGCCCCGGCGGCGTCGAGACGCGCATCTGGCAGGCCGGGCGCAACCGGCCGGCCGAGCGCGGCGGGCCGGAGACCTGGGAGCGGCCGGGCCGCCTCGATGGCGAGCGCGTGATCGGCCCGCTCGAGGTCGGCCGCCGCGTGCTGCACGCGATCCGCGAGAACGAGCTCTACGCGATCACCCACCCGGAGCGAAAGCATCAGGTGGAGGCCGGCGCCCGCGAACTCCTCGACGCCTTCGACGAGGCGGCGCGCACCCCCGCCTGACCCTCCGGCCTCGCCCCTCCGGCCTCGCCCCTCCGGCCCCTTTCCGTCATTCCAGCCCGTCCCGTCATTCCGGCCCGTCCCGTCATTCCGGCGAAAGCCGGAATCCAGGCACGCCAAGCCACCGCGCCGCAGCGAGGGAGAGAGGGGGACCGGCCGCGCCCGCCACCCTGCCCAGCGCCCCTACACTGGGCAGCGCGCGCGTAGGCGCGGGCGCGGGGAGTGGGGCGAAGGCGATGGCCGGCAAGGCGTCCGGGAAGTCGGCGGCGGCGGCGGAGTGGGTCGCGCCTCGGAACGTCCGGCTCCTCTCGGGCGGCAATCCGCAGATCCCGAAGGGGGACGGCGACGCCCCCGTGCAGGCCTACATCGCGGCGATGCCGGAGTGGAAGCGCGAGCTCGGCCGCCGCCTCGACGAGCTGATCGAGCGGACCGTGCCGGGCGTCCGCAAGGCCGTGCGCTGGAACTCGCCGTGGTACGGCGTCGAGGGCCATGGCTGGTTCGCCAGCTACCACGTCTACGCGCGTTATGTGAAGGTGACCTTCCTCCAGGGCGCGTCGCTGAGCCCCGTCCCGCCCGGCTCGGGCAAGGACCCGGACTCGCGCTGGATCGACCTCCACGAGGGCGAATTCGACGAGGAGCAGCTGGCCGAGTGGGTCCGCCAGGCCGCCGCCCTGCCCGGCTGGGACGGGTTCTGAGCCGGCGCTCACGGGCGTGCGAGGAGCCGGGGCCGGACGGGGAGCCGGAGGGGAGCGCTCGCCCGCTCCCGCTGGATTCCGGCTTTCGCCGGAATGACGGGAGTGGGCCCGAGTGACGCGAGGGGGCGGAATGTCGGGAGGGGCCGGACCGACGGGAGGGGCCGGAATGACGGAGGGGGGAGGCGCCTGATGCGGGAGCTTGAGGGCCGGACGGCGCTCGTCATCGGCGGCGGGGGCGGCATCGGCCGCGCGCTCGCGCTCGCGCTCGCCGGCGAGGGCATGCGGCTCGTCGTCGCCGACATCGAGGGCGACGCCGCCGAGGCGGTGGCGGCGGAGCTCGCCGCCGCGGGCGCGGAGGCGAGCGCCGAGACCGTCGACGTCAGCGACGCGGCGGCCGTCGAGGCGCTGGCGGAGCGCTGCTTCGAGCGCCACGGCCGGGTCGACGTGCTCTGCAACCACGCGGGCGTGGTCGGCCCGACGCCGCTCGGCGCGGCGAGCCTCGACAACTGGCGCTGGATCATCGACGTGAACGTGCTCGGCCTCGTGCATGCGGTGCACGCCTTCGTGCCGCGCATGCTCGCGCGGATCGGCGAGCAGGGCGGCGAGCAGGGCGGCGAGGCGCACATCGTCGCCGCCTCGTCGATCGCCGGCCTGCTGCCGGGGGCGAGCAGCGAGCTCTCGGCCTACCGCGCCTCGCAGCTCGCGATCGTGGGCATGAGCCGCGACCTGCGGAACGAGCTGGCCGGGAGCGGCATCGGCGTGACCGTGCTCTGCCCCGGCGCGGTCGCCACGCGCATGTGGCAGGCGGGCCGCAACCGGCCGCCGGAGCACGGCGGCCCCGAGGCGTACCGGCGCCCGAGCGGCCTCGACGGCCGCGTGATCGACCCGCTCGAGGTGGGACGCCGCGCCCTGCACGCGATCCGCGAGAACGAGCTCTACGCGATCACCCACCCCGAGCGGCGCGAGCCGGTCGCGGCGGC
Organism: Dehalococcoidia bacterium; assembly: GCA_963692775.1. Classification (GTDB taxonomy): domain Bacteria; phylum Chloroflexota; class Dehalococcoidia; order UBA2979; family UBA2979; genus VXMT01. The sequence continues at coordinate 308,565 of OY839116.1, forward strand.
CGCCCGCGAGCAGCTCGAGGGTTTCGACCGGGCGGCGCGGACGCCGGTCTGACATCGCCCGGCCTCGCGGGACGCGCACGCGCGCCGTGCTTGCCGGGGTTGCGTTGCGCCATCGGGGTTTTGGGAGGTCTGCAAAGTCCTCCCCCCACCCCCGCCCTCTCCCCAGGGAGAGGGGCCGGACCGCTCGCGCGGGTTACGCAAAGGTCTCCGAGGGAGAGGGTCAGGGTGAGGGCGCCTCGCCGGGGTTGCGTTGCGCCATCGGGGCTTTCGAGGACCGGCCGCAGTCATCCCCCTCACCCCCGCCCTCTCCCCAGGGAGAGGGGGCGGATCCGGTCGCGGGGCTTCGGAGGGCGCTCTTCCGTGCTTGCCGGGCGAGCGCGGGGAGTGGTACAAGGCTGCGGCAGATTCAACCCAGGCTCGGACGGATGGGCGCGGCGACGATGCAGTACCTCAGATTCGCGGCGGCGTTCGTGGTCTACACGGTCATCGACGTGGGTTGGAACGTGTCGCCCCTCGCGCGCGGGATGTACGACAGTCTCTACGAGGCCAGCGGCAACGACGTGCTCCTGGACACCTTCGGCAGGGAGATGGATATGTGGGGCGGGGCCCAGGCCCTCGCCCTGCTCGCGTTCCTGGCGCTGATCGCGCTCGGCAACAGCTACCTGGCGATTGAGCCGGCGGTGAAGGAGCGGAGCCTCCACAGGGCGATGAAGAACGCCTTCGTCCTCGGTTGCGCCGCCTACGCGACGTACATCGTGCCGATCTACCTGATGATGTCCACCTGGCCCGGCGTCCTGGTGCCGATCGACATTCTCATCGGCGGGCTGCTCAGCCTGATCACCTCGACGGCCGTCACCTGGTACGCGCTGCGCCGGAGCAGCGCCTGAGGCTCCACCCGTCGGGGCGCCCTCAATAGACGCCGGGGAAGATCCGGTACTTCACGCGCGCCTGGTACTCCGCCCACTTCTCGGGGCCGTACTTCTCGGCGCAGAGCTTGTCGTCGTCGATCTGGCGGTAGGTGAACATCGCGACGACGAAGGCGAAGTACGTCCAGGCCCAGGGATTCGCGAAGTGCCCGAACGCCATCGCGATCGAGAGGGCGAGGAAGCCCTCGCCGAGGTAGTTGAGGTGCCGGGCGGCGCCCCAGAAGCCGCTGCACAGGATCTTGCGATCGCCGGCCTCGATGTACTCGGGCTCGATCAGCCCGAGGAACTTGCGCTCCGGCCAGCGCTTGAAGGTGTACTTCTGCATGCTGGCGCCGCGCGAAAGCGCCCACCCGCAGAGGAACAGCGCCACCGCGCCGATCAGCCAGACGTACGTCCACGCCTCCGCGAAGCCGGGGTCCGGATGCGCGGCCATGCCCCACAGCGGGAGGATGAACAGCCACCCGTAGACGATCAGGCCGCCCCAGAACAGCTTGAAGCCGAGATTCTCGTGGATCAGGTCGTAGGTGTAGAGCTGGACGCGCTCGAAGATGAAGTAGTCCGTGATGTAGAAGGTGAAGAACGCCGCATAGAGGAACACGCCCGGATTGGCGGCGTCGCCGAAGACGTCGTAGTGGTACGCGGCCGCGGACAGCGCGTTGAGCACCCACATCGTCCCGCCGACGACGTAGAACCACATCTTGACGTCGAAGCGTTCGTTGAAGAACGAGAGCTCCTGCGCCCGCCCCTTCCACAAGTCGATGATCGGGTTCGTGATCGCGCCCCGCGGCTGGCTGTAGACCGCGATGACCGTGAGGAGCGTCGCGAGGACCGTGCCGCCGGCCACCGCGTACACCGAGGAGCGGTAGAACCAGTCGCGCGGCATCCCCGTGAGCTCGGTCGCCCACACGACCAGCGCGATCGCGAACACCAGCAGACCGTTCAGCCGGTAGTTGCGAGGTTCACCCGTCGCGGGATTGATGACGTAGCCGGGCACGCGCCTCGCGGGCAGCACGAGTTGCGCCACGGCGAACACGGCGCAGATCGCCGCCGGGGTGAGGAACCCCGCGATCGCTTCCGTCCGCGACAGCTCGAACAGGTGCTCAATGCCTAGCCACTCGATCATGAACGGAGAACCCCTTCAGCGGTTTGCTTCAACCGGGTGTGAGTCTACACGCGGCGCGATCGCGATGGCCCGTATAGTGCCTCCCACGAGGTTTGAGCGCGGAGGTGCGTGATGCGTGAGCTGGACGGGCGTGTCGCCCTCGTGACCGGCGGAGGGAGCGGCATCGGCCGCGGGATCGCGATCGCGCTCGCCGGCGCGGGCATGCGCGTCGTGGTCGCCGACATCGAGCCGGACGCAGCCGCAGCCGTGGCGGCGGAGCTGGGCGCCGGGGCGATCGCCGAGTCGGTCGACGTCAGCGATCCGGCGTCCGTCGAGGCGCTGGCCGGGCGCTGCTTCGAGCAGCACGGCGGCGTGGACGTGCTCTGCAACAACGCCGGCGTGATCGGCCCGACGCCGCTTGGGCCGGACAGCCTCGACAACTGGCGCTGGATCGTCGAGGTCAACATCCTCGGCGTCGTGCACGTCATCAACGCGTTCGTGCCGCGGATGCTCGCGCGCGTCGCCGACAGCGGCGGCGAGGGGCACGTCGTCAACACCGCCTCGATGGCGGGACTGCGCGCGGGCGACGGCTGGGCGCACAGCGCCTACGGCGCCTCGAAGTTCGCGGTCGTGAGCATGAGCCGCAACCTGCGCGGCGAGTTGGCCGGGAGCGGCATCGGCGTCTCCGCGCTCTGCCCCGGCGGCGTCGACACGCGCATCTGGGAGGCCGGGCGCAACCGGCCCGCCGAGCGCGGCGGCCCCGAGACCTACGGGCGCCCCGACCGGCTCCTCCCCGCCCGCGTGCTGGACCCGCTCGTGGTCGGCCGCCACGTGCTGCGCGCGATCCTCGAGGACCAGCTCTACATCATCACGCACACCGAGCGGCGCGAGCAGATCGCGGAGCACGCGCAAGAGCTGCTCGGCGCCTTCGATCGCTCGGACCGCGACCCGCTGGACTGAGCCGAGGCGGCGGCGACGGAGGCGCCTGATGCGTGAGCTGGACGGCCGCATCGCCCTCGTGACCGGCGGGGGCAGCGGCATCGGCCGCGGGATCGCGGTTGCACTCGCCGGGGCGGGCACGCGCGTCGTGGTCGCCGACATCGAGCGCGACGCCGCCGAGGCGGTGGCGGCGGAGATCGCCGCCTCGGGCGGCGAGGCGAGCACGGAGCGCCTCGACGTCACCGACCCGGCCGCCGTCGAGGCGCTCGCCGGGCGCTGCGACGAGCGCTACGGCGGGATCGACGTGCTGTGCAACAACGCGGGGGTTCTCGGCCCAACCCCGCTCGGACCGGAGAGCCTCGACAACTGGCGCTGGACGCTGGACGTGAACGTCCTCGGGGTGGTGCACGTGATCAACGCGTTCGTGCCGCGCATGCGCGCGCGGGTGAGCGCGAGCGGCGGCGAGGCGCACGTCGTCAACACCGCCTCGATCGGCGGCCTGATCGCGGGCTACGGGTGGGAGATCAGCGCCTACATCGCCTCGAAGTTCGCCGTCGTAAGCATGAGCAGGAACCTCCGGGGCGAGCTCGCCGGGAGCGGCATCGGCGTCTCCGTGCTCTGCCCCGGAGGCGTCGAGACGCGCATCTGGGAGGCCGGGCGCAACCGGCCCGCCGAATACGGTGGGCCCGAGGCATACGAGTGGCCGGACCGCATCGCCCGATCGCGGCCGATCGATCCGCTGCTGGCCGGACGACACGTGCTGCGGGCGATCCGCGAGGACGAGTTCTACGTGATCACCCACACGGAGGGGCGCGCCGTCATCGAAGCGGACGCGCGCGAAGTGCTCGACGCGTTCGATCGCGCGGACAGCGATCCGCTCGACTGAACCTCGAGGACCCGCACGGCGAAGGGAGTACGAGGTGAACGAGGCGATTCGCGCACACGTCATCGCCGGCGGCTTCCCGCCGGGCCGGATGGCCGGACACGACCACGACTACGCGCGGCTGCGCATCCTCGAGCAACTCAAGGAGCGCGACCACGTCCACACGACCGTCTCCGGCGACTACACGGACATCGAGAAGTGGCTGCCCGAGTGCCGCCTGCTCGTCACCTACGTCGCCGGGCCGTTCGCCGACGAGCAGGGCAACACCGTGCTCCGCCAGTGGCTCGAGGCAGGAGGCCGCTGGCTGGCGCTGCACGGCAGCAGCGGCGGCAAGGCCGTGCGCCGCCCCGATACGAGCAAGCGCGAGATGGTGAAGATGCCCTACCACGAGACGCTCGGCGGCTTCTTCCTCAGCCATCCGCCGATCCGCAAGTTCCGCGTCGACCTCGTGGACGCGCAGCACCCGCTCACTCGCGGCCTGCCGGAGTCGTTCGAGACGATCGATGAGCCGTACATGGTCGAGCTGCAGGCGCCGGAGCGCAGCCAGCTGCTGCTCACCGCCGACTGGGGCGAGGTCGATCCGAACGCGCCGACCGGCTTCTACTTCGAGCGCGACACGACGGTCCTCCCGAACGGCGGCGGCACGAAGCGGGCGATCGCCTTCCTGCGCGAGCTGGGCGCGGGCGCCGTCGCCTATACGACGCTCGGCCACTGCCACACGCCGACGACGAACACGCAGCGCCGCGTCCACGAGAGCGTCGCGGCGGACGGCCAGCCGCCGCTCAACCTGCTCGGCTCGTGGGAGACCGAGGGCTTCCGCACGCTGCTGCGCAACGGCATCGCCTGGGGCCTCGGCGAGGATTAGCATTGGCGCCGCCCCGGCTGCCCGCGAGGAGGCGCGCATGACTGGCGGACCGCGCTGACGGCGGCAACGCGACGCCCCCGCGTCTTCTGGGGCTGGTGGATCTTCGCGGCCGCGATCGTCGGGCAGTTCGTGACGATCGGCTTCGCCGCGCAGGTCACCGGCGTCTTCCTCGTGCCGATGTCCGAGGACCTCGGCTGGTCCCGCTCGCAGTTCGTGCTGGCGTCCTCGCTCGGCTTCGGCATCGGCGCGATCAGCGGGATCTTCATCGGCCCGCTGATCGATCGCTACGGCGCGCGCCCGATCATGCTGATCGGGACGACGCTCAGCGGAGTCGCGCTGGTGGCCGTCTCGCAGGTCGAGGAGCTGTGGCAGTTCATCTTCGTGCGCGGCGCGCTCACGCAGGTCGGCCTCTTCATGATCGGCCCGTTCGTGGTCAACACGACGCTCTCCAAGTGGTTCGTGATCAACCGCGGGCGCGTGATCGCGCTCGCCTCGCTCGGCACCTCGATCGGCGGGATCGTCCCGCCGCTCGCGCTCACGCCGATCGTCGATGGCGCGGGCTGGGAGGTCGGCTGGGTGGTGATCGGCGTCGCAACACTGGTGCTGATGTACCCGTCCTCGCTCGTCATGCGCAGGCAGCCGGAGGACTACGGGATGCTCCCCGACGGCAAGACCGGCGACGAGGAGCCGACCGCGCACGAACTCGAGCAGCTCGAGCTGATGCGGCAGGACTTCGACAACTCGTACACCCGAAGAGAGGCGATGCGCACGCGCTCGATGTGGCTGCTGGTCTTCGGTTTCGCCTTCGCCGTGGCGGCGGTGGCGATCATGTACTCGCACGTGATCCCGTTCATGACCGACGTCGGCTACACGCGATCGCAGGCGGCGTTCGCCTTCGCCGTGCAGGGCTCGTTCGCGCTGGTCTCGAAGTTCTTCTGGGCCTGGATCGTGCAACACCGCTCGCCGCGCATCCTGACCGTGCTGGCGATGGCGATGATGGGCGTCGCGACGGCGTTCCTGATTCCGGCCGCGGACGCCTCGTACGGCCCGCTGCTCGCGGTTTTCGCCGTGTTCGGCTTCGGGATCGGCGGGATGTTCCCGCTGTTCGACTTCGTGTGGGCCTGGTACTACGGGCGGCGGCACATCGGCGCCGTGCGCAGCACCGGGTTCCCGGTCAGCGTGACGATCGCGGTGACGGGCCCGATTCTCACCGGGGTCTACTACGACACGGTCGGCGACTACCGAGGCGCGTTCGTCACCCTCGCCTTCCTGCTCGCGCTCGGCGCGTCGCTGATCCTCAGCTCGCGCAAGCCCCCGCCCAAGGCCGCCCTCGAACCCGCCGAGGCGCCTGCCAGCGCCGCCGGATAGCCCCGCGAGCGCCGTTCCCCCGGTATCGTGACTCCCGATGATCGACACGGTGCTGTTCGACCTCGACGGGACGCTGCGCGACTGGGAGGCGGGCATCTCCCGCGCCCTCGCCGAGCTGCGGGCCGAGGCGCCCGAGACGCTGCCCGAGGAGCTGCGCGACGACCTCGATGCCCGCATCTGGCGCGCGATCGACGAGCAGCTCGTCGTGCGCCGCGACGGACGCGTGCTGGAGCGGCGGCACTACTGGATCGACATCGACCCGGTTCCGGTCTGGCGCACGCTGCTCCCCGACCTCCACCAGCGATCGCTCGACGAGCTGCTGGCCCGCTTCCGCGAGCTGATCGACGCCGTGCCGTTCGCCGACGTGCATCCCGCCCTTGAGCAGCTGCGCGAGGGCTACGCGCTGGGGGTGCTGACCAACGGGCCGAGGCCGGAGTCGGTGCTGCGGCGCATGGGCTTCGCCCACTACTTCGACGCGATCGTGACGGTCTTCGGCGGGACGAAGAAGCCGGCGGGCGCGGCGTTCGAGGGCGCACTCGACGCCCTCGGCGCGGAGGCCGCGACGACGGCCCACGTCGGCGACAGCCTGATCGCGGACGTGCAGGGCGCGCTCAGCGCCGGCCTCACCCCGATCTGGATCGACCGCCACGGCGACGGCCCCCCGCTCCCCGAGGGCGCGCATCGCATCGAGTCGCTGGCGGAGCTGCCCGCGCTGCTCGTCTCGCTCGCCGAGGTGTAGCACAGCGCGCGAGCCCGGACCGGGGCGCGGTCGCTAGTGGTAGCCCGCTGCGATGGCGTCGCTCGCCTCGGAGGTGACTGACCGCCCCCCACGCTGCGAGGGCGGCGGGGGCGGGCGCGTCGAGGCGAGGAAGAGCAGCGAGCCGAGGCCCGCGACGAGCGCCAGGCCGATGAAGCCGGTGCGGTAGGAGCCGGTGAGGTCGTAGCTCAGCCCGGCGACGATCGGGCCGAACACCATCCCGATGATGATGATCAGCGACGAGAACCCCATCACCGTGCCGAACGCGGCGCGGCCGAAGTAGTCGGCGCGGATCGCCTGCGTCAGCGGGCCGCGCACGCCGAAGGCGAGGCCGTGGATCACCGTGAAGGCGAGGGCGCCCCAGAGCGAGAGCCACAGCGTCAGCACGAGCAGCGACGCCATGTGCCCGATCATCGCCACCGTGAGGATATGGCGCATCGGGAGCCGGTCGCCGAGGTAGCCGCCGCCCAGCATCCCGATCACGCTCGTCACGGTCATCACCAGCAGCAGGTTCGCCGCCTGGGCCAGCGAGTAATCGAGGCTCTCCGTGACGTGCGAGACGAAGTGCACCATCACCGCGCCGACGACGAGCAGCGAGGCGGCGTGGCCGAACGAGATCAGCCAGAACGCACGCGTCCGCAGCGCCTGCTGCAACGTGAAGTTGACCTCCCCGGGGTCGAACTCGGCCAGCCGGCCGTCGCCCGCCTGGCGCGGGCGCGGCGGGTCGCCGTCGACGCCGTAGCCGTACTGCGCGGGCCGGTGGCGCATCAGCCCCGCGAGCGGCAGGCCGACGGCGATCACGATCAGCCCCGAGGCGATCGCGGTCTCGCGCCAGCCGACGTGCTCGAGCGACCACGCGACGCCCGGCTGCAGGAGACCGCCGAAGGCGAAGCCCGCGGTGGCGATCCCGATCGCCAGCGCGCGCCGGCGGTTGAACCAGTTCACGACCGCGACCATCATCCCCATCCCCGCGCCGGCGCTCAGGCCGAGCGCAATCACGACGAAGGCGATGTAGAACTCGGTGAGGGTGTCGATCTGGCTGAGCAGCAGGAAGCCGCAGCCGAAGATCGTGATCCCGGCCAGCATGATCCGCCGCGGGCCGAAGCGGTCGAGCGCCCAGCCCTGGATCGGGCCGAGCAGGCCGGACTCCACCATCTGGATCGAGAAGGCGAGCGAGAGCGAGGTGCGGCTCCAGCCGAACTCGGCCTCCAGCACCACGACGTACTGCCCGAAAGCGTGGAACATCAGCCCGCCGAGGGTCGCCGAGAGCAGGAACCCGGCGGCCACGATGTACCAGCCGAAGAAGATGCGCCCGCCCGGCCTCCGCGGCGGGGGCGCTGCGGAGGCGCCGTCGCCAGCCTCTACCGAGGTCGAGACGGCCCCGTGCTCAGGCGTCGTGGTCATCGCGACGGTCCCGCCTCGCGGCGCTGATCGCCGCCCTTGCCGGAGGGGCAGCCCCGGTTTCGCGAGCCGCTACCCCTCGCGCGCCAGGCGCTCGCGGTGCGCCTCGCGCAGGGTCTCGAGGGCGTCCGCGAGCAGCGGCGGGATCTTCGCGTCGCCGAAGCTGTAGTAGTCGTCGAGCGCGCGCTCGAGGCCGAAGGCGACGTTGAAGCGGTGCGCCGTGTCGTAGCGGCCGACGATCAGCGCGAGCTCCACGATCTGCTCGTCCGTGTAGTGCTCGCGCAGCTGCTCCAGCAGCTCGCCGTCGATGCCCCGCGCGTGCGCGGCCACCCAGCGCTCCGTGAAGCGCAACGCCAGCTTCGTCCTCTCCGGCAGGTCGGACGACTCGAAGTCGTGGACCTTCGCCACCATCTCCTCGTCCATGCCCTCCTGCTGCGCCGCAGCAGACCGACCGGGGATTCACCACTTGCAGTCGTTGAGGTTCGCCGACTTCAGGCGGCAGAGGTCGACCGTGACCGGGTCGATCGAGGTGAACTCCTGCCACGCCGCATGGAACAGCGCGAACGCCATCTGCGTCTCGGGGGCGAGGCTGCGAGGGTTCGGGATCGTCCTCGGGCTCGCTTCCGGCTCATGCACCTGCGTCATCGCGTTGCTCCCATTCCCGCGCCCCTTGCCGGAGCACGCAGACTACGGCACCCAGATCCGCCGCGCCGCCTCGAGGCCGAGGACGAGCGGGCGGCCGTTGAGCTGGATCGTCACCGTCCCGCGGTACGGCGCGACCTCGACCACCTCGAAGCCCGCGCCGGGGCGGATGCCCTCCTCGTCGAAGAAGCGCAGCAGCTGCTCGTCCTCCTCGTAGACCCGATCCACCGTCGTGCTCTCGCCCGCCTCGAGGTCGGAGAGGCGCCGCATCGAGAGCGGGTGACCGTGGTCGGAGCCCGGGATCGGGTAGCCGAAGGGCGAGAGTTTCGGGTTCCCGAGCTGCTCGACGATCAGCGGCTCGGTCACGTCCGAGATCGCGTGCTCCATGAGGTGCGCTTCCTCGTAGGCGCGCCACCACTCGAGGCCGAGCGTCTCCACCAGCAGGCACTCGGCGAGGCGGTGCCGCCGCACCATCTGCTCCGCCCTCGCGAAGCCGCTGCCGCTCAGCGAGATGCGCTTGCGCCCGTCGATGCGCACGAGCTTGTCGCGGCGCAGCCGCGTCAGCATGCCCGCCGCCGAGGCCGGCTTGATGTCCAGCCGCTCGGCGACGCGGGCCGCGATCACCTCCTCCTGCTCGTCGTGCGAGAGGCGGTAGATCGTCGTGAGTGCGTCGTCGGCCGCGACGTTGGTGACCTGCTTGGGCATCGTCCCTCCGCGCCATGATACTCCATGCGCGCGTGCGCCCTCGCAAGGCTGCCGGGGCGCGGGCGGCGCGGCGGCGGACGTTGCGTCGATGACTGGTATGATTGCTCTTCGTCGTTCCCGCCGTCCCGACCCGGAGGCGCGGTGACCATAGAAGAACGCCCTCGTCTCGACGCCGAGCACGACGCCGTGCTCGGGCCGCTCGTGCGCATCATCGAGGAGGCCGCGGACGCGGAGCCGTGGGCCCTCGTCGGCGCCGCCGCGGTCCAGCTGCAGGGCGTCGCGGTCAGCGCCGCCAACCTCGAGTTCATCACCAGCGACCCCGCGATCCGCACGCTCGCCGGGATGCTCGGCGTGGACGCGACCTGGGAGCGGGGCGCCTACCTGGCCGCCTCGAGGCTGCAGTTCCAGCGCGGCCAGGCGCCGGTCTTCGTCCACGCGAACCCGACCTTCCACGGCGCGTACGACACGCTGACGCCGCTTGAGATCCCCTCGCTCTGGGACGCCCGTGCGCAGATCGGCTTCGCGGGCGCCACCGTCCTCGCGACACCGCTGGAGTGGGAGCTGCTGCTCGCCGTCGTCCTCGGCAACACGGGCCGCGGCGAATCGATCCGCGACCACATCGCGGCCAGCGGGGAGTGCGACAGCCGCCTGCTCACGCGCCTGATGCGCGAGGGCCACGTCGAGCACGAGACCGAGGAGGCCGTCTGGACGCTGATCGGGCGCTGATCGCGGGCTGATCGGAGCAGCCGCGCTCAACTCCCGCGAAGCAGCGGCGCGGCCTCGCGTCCAAGCCGGTCGTAGCGGCGCCGCAGCGCGGGCAGCGCGCGACCGCTGCGCGGCGCCTCGCGGTGCATCCGCTCGAACAGCCGCACGAGGCCCTCGAGGTCTCCAAGGCGCACCGTCTCCGCGCGCACGCGTCCGCGCGGCCCGGCGTTGTGGTAGTTGCCGAGCGCGATGCAGGCTGCTCCCGTCGCGTAGCCGTAGAGGTCGTAGGCCGTCGCCTCGGTAACGCCGCCGTCCATCAGCCGGCGCTGCCAGGCGAAGCCGTCCTGCTCCCCGGCCAGCTCCTGCGCGAGCGCGGTCATCCACTGCGTCAGCGCGGGCGAGAAGATGTGCAGCGCGTCGCCGACGCGGATGATCGGCCCGCCGCCCTGCACCGCCCGCCCGCCCGCGAACGAGGACGTCTCGACCGCGATCACCAGCGCGTCCTCCGGCAGCAGCCGCTCGCGCCCGACGACCGAGGCGCCGCGCAGCCCGACCTCCTCGGCGCGGGTGAAGAGGCCGACCAGGTGGCCCGTGCGCCGTCCGGCGGCGACGCGCTCGAGCGTGGCGAGCACGGCGGCGCAGCCGGCGAGGTCGTCGCAGGCGCGGGCCTGCACCAGATCGCCGCGGAAGCGGCAGGCCGGCACATCCCAGAGCGCCAGATCGCCCTCGGCGGGGCTCACGCCCGCCTCGAGCGTGGCGAACGCGCCGGCCAGTCGCCGGCGCTCGTCGCGGCGCACGGAGGTGATGCGCGCGTGCGCGTGCGGCGTGCGTTCGCCCTCGCGGTAGAGGGCGAGGCGTTCGCCCTTGCCGTACTCGGCGGAGAGCCCGCCGCGGAACTCCAGGCGCAGCCGCCGGCGCCGCACCTGCTCGACGACGAAGCCGGGGTGGTCCATGTGCGCGCCGAGGACGAGCGGGCGGCGGCGGCGGCCGCGGCGATAGCTGATGTAGACGTTGCCGTAGGCGTCCTCCTCGTGCGCCAGCCCGCGCTCGGCGGCGAAGGCGCGCAGGTAGTCGCGCACGCCGCCCTCGAGGTACGGCGCGGACGGGATCGAGACGACCTCGCGCACCAGCTCGCGCAGCCGTTCCGGCACGTCCACCACGGAGCGCCTCCCTCCGCCTCGGCAGCGCCGATGCTACGCGCGCTCGCGCGCTGCCGCCTCCGCCGCGTACGATCGGGCGGTGAGCAGCAGCGACCCCGCAGCGCCCGACCCCACGCCCCCGCGCCGGCGCAAGCGCAGCCGGCGGCGGCGGCGCGTGCTCGATCGCCCTCGCAAGCCGCTCGAGATCGAGCTGACCGGCTTCGCCGCCGGCGGCAAGGCGGTGGGCCGCGCGCCCGACGGCCGCGTCGCCTTCGTCGAGTACGCGATCCCCGGCGAGCGCGTCCTCGCCGAGGTCACGGCCGAGGAGCCGTCCTACATCGAGGCCACGACCGTTGATGTGCGCGAGCCCTCGGAGCTGCGCGTCGAGCCGCGCTGCCGCTACTTCGGGCGCTGCGGCGGCTGCCAGCTCCAGCACGTCGCCTACGGCGAGCAGCTGCGCCTCAAGACCGGCGTCGTGCGCGACCAGCTGCGCCGCATCGGCCGCTTCGAGGACGAGGCGATCGACGGCGTGCTGCGCGAGATGATCGGGATGGCCGACCCCTGGGCCTACCGCAACCACATGCGCTTCACCGTGCGCCGCGACGGCGACATCGGCTTCATGGAGCACGGCAGCCACCGCTTCCTGCGCATCGACCACTGCGAGATCGCGCTGCCCGCCGCCAACCGCGTGTTGCAGGACGCGCAGGGCCGCACGATGCAGACGCGGGCGCTCACCGTGCGCGCCGGAGAGCACAGCGGCGAGCTGCTGGTCCAGCCGAAGCTGCGCTGGCGTCCGCATCGCCGGGGCCGGACGCGCAGCGGCCAGCCCCACTACCACGAGCTGCTGCGCGGCGCGCGCTACCGCGTCTCCTCGCCCGCCTTCTTCCAGGTCAACTCGCGCCAGGCCGAGCGGCTGATCGAGCTCGTCGTCGCGCGCGCCCGTGCGGTGCAACCCCGCCTCGTCGCCGACGCCTACTCCGGCGTCGGCACCTTCGCGGTCGCCCTCGCGCAGGTGGTCCCCGACGTCGTGACGATCGAGTACTCCGCCGCAGCCGGCGACGACGCCGAGGTCAATCTTGCTCCTTATGACAACGTGCGGCGCATCGTCGGAACCGTCGAGGAGCAACTCCCGATGCTCGACCCCGCCCCCGACGTGGTCGTCGTGGACCCGCCGCGCGCGGGCCTCGACGCCTCCGTGATCGGCGCGATCGTCGATTCGCGGGTGCGGCGGCTCGTCTACGTCTCCTGCGATCCGGCGACGCTCGCGCGCGATCTGCGCCGCCTCGCCGACGGCGGGCTGGCGCTCGGTGAGGTGCAGCCGATCGACATGTTCCCGCACACGCAGCACATCGAGTGCATCTCCACCCTCGACCGGGCCGCGAGCTGAGCGCGTGGAGCAGCCCGTGCTGGTCCTCGCCTCCGCCTCGCCGCGCCGCCGCGAGCTGCTCGCGGCGCTGGACCTCGCGTTCCGCGTCCGCCCGACCGACGTGGACGAGGCCAGCGAGGAGCCCGACCCGCACCGCCGGGCCTCGCAACTCGCGCTGCGCAAGGCGCGCGCCGCCGTGCGGACGCACCCGCGCGCGACCGTCATCGCCGCCGACACGATCGTCGTCCTCGACGGGCGCATGCTGGGCAAGCCGGACGGTGCGGAGGAGGCCGCGGCGATGCTCGGCTCGCTGCGCGCACGCGGCCACGAGGTGGTGAGCGCCGTCGCGGTCGCCGCGGAGGGTCGCGAAGCCGTCGAGGCGGCGGCGACCGCCGTGACGATGCGCGACTACGGCGACGACGAGATCGCGCGCTTCATCGCGCGCGGCGAGCCGTTCGACAAGGCCGGCGGCTACGCGGTGCAGGACGCGGAGTTCGCCCCGGCCGCGCGAGTGGATGGCTGCCTCTGCGCCGTCATCGGGCTGCCGCTCTGGACGGTGCGCGGCCTGCTCGGGAGCGTCGCGGGCATCGAGGCCGCGCCGCCCGCGCTGGAGCGCTGCGCCGCCTGCCCGCTGCGCGCGTAGCCGCCTACACCTGCACGACGAGCAGTTCGCCGACGAAGGTCGAGAGGCGCATCCGCACGCGCCGCTCGGCGTCCTCGTAGCCCTCGCTGCGTACGTGGATGTCGCGCACGACGCCCTCCTCGCGGCGGCCGAGGACGTCGACGCTGCCGACGATCGACTGCGCCGTGATGTCGACGCCGACGGCGCGCGGCACGCGCACTTGGATCGTGCCGAGCCAGCAGAGCAGCGCCAGCTCCGTCTCGCCGGGCGGCAGCTCCGCCTCGCGCAGGTCGAGCTCGATGTCGCCGACGACGGTCGAGATCACCGCGTCGTCCTCGACGGTCCAGCCGTCCACCGAGGAGCGCACGTGGCCGACCGCCAGGCGCAGCCGCCGCGTGAAGCGCCGCACGCGCCAGGCCGCGAGGATCGCGAGCCCTCCGAGCGCCACGAAGGCAAGACCGAAGGCGCTGCCGATCGCGCCGGCGAGGCCGAGCGAGCGCGCGCCGGTGCTGTCGATCAGCAGCACCGCGCCGAGCGTGACCAGGTAGAGCGCAACCGTGATCGGGGCGATGTCGCGCGCGCGGGCGCTCACTGGCCGCGCCTCCGCCAGGCGCGGCGCAGGCGCTCGTAGAGGATCACGGCGCCGACGCCGATCAGGATCAGCGGCCACAACTCGCGGATGCCGAACTCGGTGATGCCGAGCGACTCCGCGAGGAAGATCAGGCCGATGATGACGAGTACGACCCCGAAGGCCACGCCGCGTCCTTCCCGCTCGATGCCGCGCGTGCGCCGGCGATTCCCGCGCCTCCATTGTACGGCGGCCCCCAACGACCAGCCGCCAGCGCCGGCTGCTGGCGCTCACCGGAGCCGCATCTCAGAATGGACACGCGCGCGACAGGCGCGTCCGGTCAGGGGGTGAGATGAGCGAAGCGATCATCGAGATCACGGACCTCATCAAGACCTACGACACCGGCGAGGTCCAGGTCCGCGCCCTGCGCGGCGTCTCACTCTCCGTCCAGCCCGCCGAGATGGTCGCGATCATGGGCCCCTCGGGCTGCGGCAAGACCACCCTGCTCAACACCGCCTCCGGCCTCGACGACCCAACCAGCGGCACGATCTTCATCGAGGGCACCGACCTCGAGAGCCTCGACGACAACACGAAGACCTCGTACCGGGCGCGGCGCATGGGCTTCATCTTCCAGTTCTACAACCTGCTGCCCGTGCTCAGCGCCGTCGAGAACGTGGAGCTCCCGCTACTCGTCTCCGGCACGCCGCCGTCCGAGGCGCGCGAGCGCTCGCTGGCGGGGCTCGAGCAGGTCGGCCTGACGGAGTGGGCGGACCACCGGCCCGGCCAGCTCTCCGGCGGGCAGCGCCAGCGCGTCACGATCGCGCGCGCCCTCGTCAACGACCCGGCGATCGTCTGGGCCGACGAGCCGACGGGCGACCTCGACTCCGTGACTGCGGGCCAGATCATGGACCTGCTCGTGGACCTCAACCGCTCGCAGGGCCAGACGTTCGTGCTGGTCACGCACGGGCGCGAGATCGCCGAGCGCTGCCACCGCATCGTCCACATGCGCGACGGACAGATCGAGAGCGAGGAGCAGCTGGTTGGATAGCCTCTTCGGGATCCCGCTGACCAGCATCCTCGTCGCGCTGCTGCTCGCGCTCGGCGCGATCTTCGCGATCCTCGGCGTGATCGCCTGGCGGCAGCCGCTGCTGGTGCGCATGGGGCTGCGCAACATCGCGCGGCGCCGGGCGCAGACCACGCTGATCGTGATCGGCCTCATGCTCTCGACGCTGATCATCAGCGCCGCCTTCGCCACCGGCGACACCGTCGGCTACTCGATCACCAACGAGGTCTACGACTCCTTCGGCGAAGCCGACATCCTCGTCGCGTTCGACGGCGACATCTCCGAGTTCGGCGATCGCTTCCTCAACGACGAGTTCCTCGAGGCGCTCAGCGCCGAGTTCGGCGACGACCCCGACATCGACGGCATCACGGGCGTGCTCGCCGACGTGCTGCCCGCAGTCAACCCCGAGCGGCGCCTCGCCGAGGCGGACGCCAGCGTGATCGGCGTCGATCCCGACACCGTCGACGCGTTCAAGGGCCTCAAGACCCTCGACGGCGAGTTGATCGCGGGCAGCACGCTCGGCGGCTTCCGCGCTTACGTCTCCGAGGAGCTGGCCGAGCAGATCGACGTCGCGGCGGGCGACCGCTTCCAGGTCTTCCGCGGCGGCGAGCCCACCGAGTTCGAGGTGATCGACATCGTCCAGAACACCTCGATCACCGAGACCGGAGGCGGGAGCCGCGGCTTCGTCACGAGCCTCGACGTCGCGCGCGACCTGACCGGCCTCGACGGCAAGCTGACCGCCGTAGCGATCTCGATCACCGGGGGCGTGCGCGACACGCTGGATCTGAACGACGCGGTCGCGGCCCGGGTGGAGGACTTCATCGCGGCGAACCCCGAGAGCGAGGCCGGTCTCTTCTTCACGAAGAAGGAGGCCGTCGAGTTGGCCGAGGTCATCGGGTCGATCTTCGTCACCTTCTTCCTGATCTTCGGGCTGTTCGCGATCGCCTCGGGCATCCTGTTGATCTTCATGATCTTCGTCATGCTCGCGGCCGAGCGGCGCTCGGAGATGGGGATGGCGCGGGCGGTCGGGATGCAGCGCCTGCACCTCACGGAGACGTTCCTCGCCGAGGGCATGGCCTACAACGTCGGCTCGGCGGCGGTGGGCGCGCTGCTCGGGCTCGCGGTCGCCTTCGTGCTGGTGCTCGTGCTGGCCCAGATCTTCGCCGAGGCGCTGGGCTTCGGCATCGCGTTCCACTTCAACTGGCAAGGCTTCCTGATCGCCTACAGCCTCGGCGTGGTGCTGACCTTCGCCACGGTCGCGTTCTCCTCGTTCCGCATCGCCAACCTCAACATCGTGCGCGCGATCCGCGACCTGCCGGAGCCGCAGGCCCTGCGAGGCGCGGACCGCTCGGTGGGCCACCTGCTCAAGGCCGTCGCGGGCGCGCTCTGGCTGGTCGGCTGGATCGCCGTGCTGGCGATCGCGGGCTACCTGACCGTGTTCCTCGCGGTGCTGGCCATCGTCGCCGTCTTCGGCGACCTGCCGGTCATCTTCTCCGGCCTCTTCGGCGGCGCGGCCCTGATGGCGGTCGGCGCGTTGATGTTCTTCGGCGCCCGCACCGTGCGGCGAGGGCAGTTCCTGACGATGGAGGGCTGGCGCAACTGGCTGCTCTGGGTGTTGTGGATCGTGGCCTTCCAGCTGGTCGCCGTCGCGATCTGGGGGCTCCAGCTCTCGCGCGATTGGGCGCGCCGCCACCGTAACGGCGGGGGCTGGGCCGTGGTCATGCTCAGCCTCGGCGTGATCCTGGTCTGGCTCTCGGGCTGGGGCCTCGGCGGTCCCTTCTTCGCGTGGTGGCAGGGCAAGGCGTTCGCCTACACCGGAGGCTTCACGCTCGCCGTGTTCGCGCTGGCGATGCTGGCCGTCTACTTCGGCCTGAACGAACGGCTCTCCTTCACGGCCGCCGGCCTCGGCCTCGTCTGGTACTGGGTGCTCCCGCTTCCCTTCTCGCTGTTCTTCGACTTCAGCAGCGCCGTCGGAGGCGAACTCGACCCGGTCGACGGCGTCATCCGCCTGCTCGGCCTCCCCCGGCCGGGGGAGATCGAGGGCAACATCGAGATGTTCTTCGTCTCCGGGATCGCAATCACGGCGGCGGCTGTGCTGGTCATCATCCTCAACGCCGAAGTGGCGCTCGCGCCCGTGCGCTGGCTTGGCGGGTTGCTCGGCGGGATCGCGCCGGCGATCAAGACGGCAATCGCCTACCCGGTCGCCTCGAAGTTCCGCACGGGCATGACCCTCGCGATGTTCGGGCTCGTCGTGTTCAGCCTCGTCGTGATGGCCACGCTCAACTCGAACTTCACCCAGGCGTTCCTCAGCGACGACGCCTCCGGCGGCTTCGACGTCGCCGTCGACGTCAACCCCAACAACCGCATCCCGGACCTGCGCGAGGCGCTTCGCTCCGCCGGCTACGAGCCGGACGCCGCGATCGCCGGCGCAGGCCGCCTCGTCTCCGCCTACCCCCAGGTGCGGCGCAGCGACCACCCGGCGGGCGACGAGGCCTACGAGACCTACCACCTGGCCGGCATGGACGGCGAGTTCCTCGACCTGCAGCGCTTCCCGCTCGAGCACCGCGCGATCGGCTACAGCAGCGACGAGGCGGTGTGGGAGGCGATCCGCGGCGATCCCACCCTCGCCGTCGTCGACGCCTCGCGCCTCCTGCCGCCCAGCGATTTCGGCGATCCGAATCTGCCGGGCGACTTCTTCCTCGGCGTGACCGACAACGACCTTCGCCGCGAACCGTGGGCGCCGATCCCGCTCACGTTCCGCGATCCGTCGAGCGGCGAGACCAGCGAGCTGCGGGTCATCGGCGTGATCAAGCCGCAGGTCACCTCCGTCATCCCGAGCTTCTTCGCCATCTTCACCAGCGCCGCGACCGTCGAGGAGGGCGCCGCGGGCGGCGAGTTCGAGAGCTACTTCGTGGTCACCGCCGAGGACACGGACGAGGCGGCGATCGAGACCGCCCGCGCCATCGAGTCGACGCTGCTGGAGCTGGGCGTGCAGGCGAACTCGATCGACAAGCTGATCGACGACGAGGCGGCGACGTCGCGCTCGTTCCAGTACCTGTTCGAGGGGTTCATGGGGCTCGGGCTGATCGTCGGCATCGCGGCGCTGGGGGTGATCGCGTTCCGCACGGTGGTGGAGCGGCGGCAGCAGATCGGGATGCTGCGCGCGATCGGCTACAGCCGGCGGCTGGTGGCGCTGTCCTACTTCCTGGAGTCCTCGTTCATCGCGCTGGCGGGCATCGCGATCGGGCTCACGCTCGGTCTGGCGATCTCGTACAACCTGCTGGCGAGTCCCGAGTTCACCGGGGGCGTGGAGATCGACTTCCAGGTGCCGTGGGCGCGGCTGGCGGTGGTCCTCTGTGTCGCCTACGGCGCGAGCGCGCTGATGACGCTGCTCCCCGCCCGCGCCGCCTCGCGCGTCGCCGTCGCCGAGGCGCTGAGGTACGCGTAGGGCCGCTGGCCGGTCCGGCCCCCTCTCCCTGGGGAGAGGGCGGGGGTGAGGGGGAGGACTCCCGCCTGACCCCGAGAGCCCCGATGGCGCGCGGTGGGTGGGCGTACCTGGATTCCGGCTTTCGCCGGAATGACGGAAGGGGCAAGGGGAGCGGGGCCGGAGGGAGATGCGCGCGCCCGGAGGCGGCTACACCGCCGTCTGCGCGCGCAGACCCTCGAGGTGGCGGCGCACGACCGTCATCGGGCCGCCCTCGGTGAGCGCGAACTTGGGGGCGACCTTCCAGAACTTCGGCAGGTACTGCCGCCACTGATCGAGGATGTGGCGCGCCCGCGGCGACCCCGTCATGTCGAGGTGGCGGCGGATCAGCATCTCGAGCAGCTCGATCGCGTCGGGCGTCGTCACCTGCTCGAGGCCGACCAGCTCCTGGTTGACGCGCGTCCGGAAGTCGCCTTCCTCGTCCAGCACGTAGGCGATGCCGTCCGACATGCCGGCGCCGAAGTTGCGCCCCGTGCGCCCGAGGATCACGATCACGCCGTCCGTCATGTACTCGCAGCCGTGATCGCCCACGCCCTCGACGACGGCGCGCGCGCCGGAGTTACGGACGGCGAAGCGCTCGCCCGCGCTGCCCGCGACGAAGAGGTGGCCGCCGGTCGCGCCGTAGAGCACGGTGTTGCCGACGAGCACGGCCTCGGCGCCGGCGCCGATGAAGCCGGCGTCGTCGGGCGGGCGCACGATGATCTCGCCGCCGTTCATGCCCTTCGCGACGTAGTCGTTGGCCTCGCCGACGAGGCGCACCCGCATCCCCGAGGAGAGGAAGGCGCCGAACGACTGCCCCGCCGATCCCCGGAAGTCGAGCTCGATCGAGCCCTCCGGCAGCCCGGTGTTGCCGTAGCGCACCGCGATCTCGCCGGAGAGCCGTGCCCCCACCGTGCGGTCCGTGTTGCGAATCTCGTAGGAGCGCCGCTCCGGCGGGCCGCCCCCGATGGCGCTCCGCACGTCGGCGATGATCGTGTCGTCGAGCAGCGGCTCGCCGCGGTCGTTGCGGTCCTGGATCGAGTGCCGCGGCTCGAGCCCGGTCGGGTCCGCGGGCAGCAGGACGTTCGAGAGGTCGATGCCGTCGCCCCGCTTGCCGCCCTCGGGCGGCAGCTGCTTGAGCAGGTCGGCGCGGCCGATCACCTCGTCCAGCCGCTCGAAGCCGAGCTCCGCGAGGATGGCGCGCACCTCCTCGCCGACGTGCGTGAGGTACTTCACCACCATCTCGGGCGTGCCGAAGTACTTGGCGCGCAGGTCCTCGCGCTGGGTGGCCACGCCGACGGGGCAGGTGTTGATGTGGCACTGGCGCGCCATCTTGCAGCCGACGGCGATCATCGCCGAGGTGCCGAAGCCGTACTCCTCGGCGCCGAGCATCGCCGCGACGATGACGTCGCGGCCGGTGTGCATCCCGCCGTCGGTGCGCAGGCGCACGCGGCCGCGCAGGTCGTTGGCGACGAGCACCTGCTGCGTCTCCGCCAGCCCCAGCTCCCAGGGCGCGCCGGCGTACTTGATCGAGGACCAGGGCGAGGCGCCCGTGCCGCCGTCGTGGCCGCTGATCTGGATGATGTCCGCGTAGCCCTTGGCGACCCCGGCCGCGATCGTGCCGACGCCCTCGGCGGCGACGAGCTTGACGCAGATGCGCGCCCGCGGGTTCACCGCCTTGAGGTCGAAGATCAGCTGCGCGAGATCCTCGATCGAGTAGATGTCGTGATGCGGGGGCGGCGAGATCAGGGGCGTCCCCTCCATCACGTGGCGCATCGAGGCGATGTAGGTCGAGACCTTGTGGCCGGGCAGTTGCCCGCCCTCGCCGGGCTTCGAGCCCTGCGCGATCTTGATCTCCAGCTCGTCGGCCGCCGCGAGGTAGGCCGGGGTCACGCCGAAGCGCCCGGAGGCCACCTGCTTGACCCGCGAGTTGGCGTCGCGCAGGTCGCCGTCGGGGCTGTAGCGCCGCGGATCCTCGCCGCCCTCGCCGGTGTTGGAGCGTCCGCCGAGGACGTTCATCGCGCGCGCGATGTCCTCGTGGGCCTCGCGGCTGAGCGCGCCGAGCGACATGGCGCCGGTGTTGAAGCGCCGCGTCACGTTGCCGATTGGCTCGACCCGCGAGACGTCGATCGGGTCGCGGTCGGACTGGAAGCCGAGGGCGTCGCGCAGCGCGGTGCGCGGGCGCGAGTGCACCAGCTCGCTGTACCGGCGGTACTCCTCGGCGCCGCCGCCGTCCTCCACCACCTTGTGCAGGGCGCGCCAGACCTTCGGCTCGAAGGCGTGGTAGTCGCCGTCGCGGCGGTACTTGTACCAGCCGCCGCGCGGCAGCTCCGCCTCCGGATAGGCGCGCGTGTGGCGGTCGAGGATGTCGCGGCCGATGTCCTCGTAGGTGATGCCGGCGATCCGCGAGGTGGTGCCGGGGAAGGAGCGCCCGATCACCTCGTCGGAGATACCCAGCGCCTCGAAGATCTGCGAGCCGTGGTAGGAGGAGACTGCGGAGATGCCCATCTTGGACATCACCTTGAGGATCCCGGCGTCCACCGCCTGATGGTACTGGCGCATCACCTGGTCGAGCTCGACCTCGCCGAACTCGCCGGCCTCGGTGAGGTCGCGCAGCGTGTCGAAGGCCAGGTAGGGATTGACGGCGCTGGCGCCGAAGCCGATCAGGCAGGCGAAGTGGTGCACGTCGCGCGCGTCGCCCGCCTCCGCGACGAGGCTGGTCTTCATCCGGCGTCCGGTGCGGATCAGGTGGTGGTGCACGGTGGAGATCGCAAGCAGCATCGGGATCGGCGCCCACTGCTCGTCGCAGAGCCGGTCGCTGATCACGATCACGTCGTGCCCCTCGTCCACGGCCATCTCCGCGGCCGCGCAGAGGTCGTCGAGCGCGGCGCGCAGCGCGCCGGGACCCTCGGCGGCCGGGAAGCGCGCGTGCAGCGTGGTGAGGGCGAAGGTTCCGATCGGCGTGTTGCGCAGCGCCGCCATCTCCTCGTCCACCACCAGCGGGCTGGTGAGGTGCACGAGCCGCGCCGCCTCCGGCGTCGTCTCCAGCAGCGAGTGACGGCGGCCGAGCAGCGTGTCGAGGGACATCACGATCTCTTCCCGGATCGAGTCGATCGGGGGGTTCGTGACCTGGGCGAACTTCTGCTTGAAGTAGGTGTAGAGCAGCCGGCTCGGGTCGAAGAGCGTGGACAGCGGCGTGTCCTCGCCCATCGAGCCGACCGGCTCCTTGCCCTCGCGCACCATCGGCTTGATGACGTATTCCATCTCCTCGCGGGTGTAGCCGTGCAGCGTCTGCCGCGTGGCCACGTCCTCGTCGGCCCGCTCGCGGTGCTGGCCGTTGGCGCTGTCGAGGTAGCGGCTGAGGCTGTGCAGGTTGCGGCGCACCCAGTCGCCGTAGGGGCGGCGCGAGGAGATCTCGCGCTTGATCTCGTCGTTGTGCAGGAAGCGCCGCCGCGCCGTATCGACGGCGATCATCTCGCCCGGACCGAGGCGGCCCGACTCCACGATCTCCTCAAACGGCAGCTCGACGAGGCCGACCTCGGAGCCCATCACCACGATGCCGTCACGCATCACCTGGTAGCGGGCGGGGCGGAGGCCGTTGCGGTCCATGATCGCCGCGGCGACCGTGCCGTTGGTGAAGGCGACGGCGGCGGGGCCGTCCCACGGCTCCTGCAGGCAGGCGTGGTACTCGTAGAACGCCCGCAGCTGGGGGTCCATGTTCGGCATGTTCTCCCAGGCCTCGGGGATCAGCATCATCATCGCGTGCAGGATGTCGCGGCCCGACGCCGTCAGCAGCTCGAGCGCCTCGTCGAGGGAGGCCGTGTCCGAGCCGATCGGCCAGATCACCGGCAGCAGATCGTCGATCTGGTCGGCCCAGACCGCCGAGGTCAGCTCCGGCTCGCGCGCGCTCATCCAGTTGCGGTTGCCGAGCAGCGTGTTGATCTCGCCGTTGTGCGCCACCAGCCGGAACGGCTGGGCGAGCTTCCAGTTGGGCAGCGTGTTCGTGGCGAAGCGCTGGTGGAACAGCGCCACCGAGGCGACCGTGCGCTCGTCCTCGAGGTCCGGGTAGAACGCCGCCAGCTGCGGCGCGACCATCAGCCCCTTGTAGACCACCAGCTTCGAGGACATCGAGACGACGTAGCAGTCGATCGAGCGCTCGCGGAAGGCGCGCTCGGCCTGCCGCCTCGCCAGGTAGAGCGCGCGCTCGCAGTCCGCCCCGCCGAGACCGGGGGGCCGCCGCAGCAGCAGCTGCTCGATGCCCGGCAGCGACTCCAGCGCGAGCCCGCCGAGCACGGACGGGTCGTGCGGCGTCTCGCGCCAGCCGATGACCTGGACGCCGCAGCCCTCGACGGCCTGCTCGATGATCGCCCGCGCCTCGGCCTTCGCCTCCTCGTCCCGCGGGAGGAAGACCATCGCCACGGCGAGCTCGTCGCGGCGGCTGAGGGTATGACCGAGCTGCTCGGCGTCCTCGCGCAGCAGCTCGAACGGGATCTGGATCGTGACGCCCGCGCCGTCGCCGGAGGCGGCGTCGGCGGAGACCGCTCCGCGGTGCGTCAGGTTGACGACCGCCTGGACGGCCAGTTGCACGATGCGATGCGAGCGCTCGCCGTCGATGCGCGCGACGAAGCCGGTGCCGCAGGCGTCGTGATCCATCGACGGGTCGTACAACCCGCGCGAGGGAACGTTCGCCCCTGTCGCTGCACGCGACTCGATGCCACTCACGGCACGCGCCCTCCGGAACGGCTCAACTCACCCCCACCGCTGGGGAGGAGTCTCCGAGGAATGCACAATCATAGCCCACACCCGAGGCGGCCCGTTGCGAGGACGGCCGATTCCGGGTGCGGGTCTTCGCGATACCCTATTCTGCGCAAAATTTCACAAACTTTCAAGCCACCACCCTCCTGCCGCTCGCGCGACGGCGGCGTGACCCCTCGCGAGGCTAGCCGAGGTCCGGCGTCGGGCGTTCGTCCCACAGCACCTCGCGCTCGACGAGCGCGTCGATGCCCGCGCCGTCGAGACCAAGCAGCTCGGCGAGGAGCGCCCTCGAGTCCTGGCCCATGTCCGGCGACGTGCCCCGTACCCCGCCGGGCGTGCGCGAGAGCTTGATCGGCGTGTCCACCAGCGGGAGCGTGCCCAGCGTGTGGTGCTCGACGGGCGTCAGCATCCCGCGCGCCTCCACCTGCGGTTGCGCCGCCGCCTCGGCGATGTTGTTGAGGGGCCCGCAGGGGATCTCGTACGGCGTGAGGCGTTCCACCCACTCGGCGGTAGTGCGCTTGCGGAAGGCCTCGTTGAGCAGCGGCTCGAGCTGCGCGTGGTTCGCCGAGCGTGCATGCGCCTCGGCGAAGCGCGGGTCGTCGATGAGTTCGAGAACCTCCAGCTCCGAGCAGAGCAGCGCCCACTGGTTCGGCACGCCCCAGGCGAGGGCGACGACGATGTAGCCGTCCGCCGTGGGGAACGCCTGGAACGGCACGGCCCAGGAGTGGCGCGTGCCGAGCGGCTGCGGCAGCTGGCCCGTCAGGTGGTAGCGCAGCAAGGCGTTCTCCTGGATCGCCAGCTGGCAGTCGAGCATCGAGATGTCGACGAGCTGGCCGCGGCCGGACGTCTCGCGCTCGCGCAGCGCCGCGAGGATGCCGACCGCGCCAAACAGCCCGCCCGCGATGTCGGCGAGCGAGAGGCCCGGCTTGAGCGGCGGGCCGTCCGGCTCGCCGGTGACGGACATCACCCCGCCCGCGCCCTGGATCACCACGTCGAGGGCCGGCCGATCGCGCATCGGCCCGGTCTGGCCGTAGCCGGAGATGGCGGCGTAGATCAGCCCCGGATGGACCTCGGCGAGCCGCTCGTAGCCGAGGCCGAGGCGCTCGAGCGTGCCCGGCCGGAAGTTCTCGACCAGCACGTCGAACTGCGGCACGAGCTGCAGGAACAGCTCCCGCCCCTCCTCCTGCTTGAGGTCGATCGCGATGCTGCGCTTGCCTCGATTGACGCTGAAGAAGTAGCCGGACTCGCCGTCGAGCAGCGGGCCGGTGGTGCGGGCGACGTCGCCGAAGGGCGGGCGCTCGCACTTCACCACCTCCGCGCCGAGGTCGCAGAGGATCATCGTGCAGTACGGGCCGGCGAGCACCCAGCTCAGGTCCAGCACGCGCAGGCCGCTCAGCGGACCGCCGCTCATCGAGGCTCCCTCCGCCGTCACGCTTGCTCGTCGTCGCGCCGCACGAGGCTGAGCCCGCCCCGCAGGGCGACGTACACGCCCGCGAGCAGCAGCGCGGCGCCGAGCGCCTCAAGCAGTGTAGGCCGCTCGCCGAGGAGCGTCGCGCCGATCGCCGTCGCGCCGACCGGCTCGCCAAGCACCGCGACGGCGACGACGGCCGCCGGCAGCGAGCCGAGCGCCCAGGTCAGCGCACCGTGCCCGATCAACTGCGGCACGAGCGCGAGCAGCGCGATGAAGATGTAGGCCTCGGCGCCCCAGCCGAGCAGCGACTCGCCGCTGACCGCCAGCGCGGCCAGCAGCGCGATCGCGGCGATCGCGTTGACCAGCGCGGCGTAGCTGACGTTCGAGAGCCTCGCGCGGACGCGCCGCCCCGCGACGAGGTAGATCGAGGCGAAGACGGCGCCCAGCGCCGCGAAGGCGTCGCCGCGCAGCGAGACGCCGTCGCCGAGGTCCGAACCGGCCAGCAGCAGCGCTCCGGCGGCGGCGATGGCGATCGCGACGAACAGGGCGCTCGTGGGCCGCTCCCGCAGCCACAGCCAGGCGCCGAGGCCGACGATCAGCGGCTGCGTCGCGACGATCGCCGTGCTGGCGGCGATCGAGGTGTCCTGCAGCGAGGCGACCCAGAAGCCGAAATGCGCGGCGAGCGCCAGCCCCGCGAGCAGCAGCAGGGCCGCGTCGCGGCGCTCGAGCAGCCTCAGCTCCTCGCGGCGTCGCAGCCCCGAGAGCGCGAGCAGCGGGAGCGCGGCGAACGTCATGCGCAGCGAGGCCACGACGAGCGGCGGGGCGTCCGCCAGCCGGATCAGCGGCGCGGCCCAGGAAAGCGCCGCGACTCCCACGAGCAGCACGATCCACTCGTGCGACGCCACGCGCCCCAGCCAGGTTCTGTCCATGCGGCGACGCTAGCAGGTGCGGTCACTACCCGGCGCTCACGAGGGCGCAGCGCCCCCGTCCTCGCGCGTTACGAGGCGCAGCCCACCCCGCAGCGCGACGTAGACGCCCACCAGCAGCAACGCGGCGCCGAGGGCCTCGAGCAGCGTCGGCGGCTCATCGAGGAGCGTCGCGCCGATCGCGGTCGCGCCCACCGGCTCGCCCAGCGCGGCCACCGCGACGACGGCGGCGGGCAGCGAGCCGAGCGCCCAGGTGAACGCCCCGTGCCCGAGCAGCTGCGGCAGCAACGCGAGCAGCACGATCAGGACGTAGGCCTCGGCGCCCCAGCCGAGCAGCGACTCGCCGCTCGCCGCCAGCGCGAGCAGCAGCGCCGCCGCGCCGATCGCGTTGGCCAGCGCGAAGTAGCTGACGTTCGAGAGCCTCGCCCGGACGCGCCGCCCGGTCACGAGGTAGATCGAGGCGCACACCGCGCCGAGCGCCGCGAAGGCGTCGCCGCGCAGCGAGACGCCGTCGCCCAGGTCGGCGCCCGCGAGCACCAGCGCCCCGCCCGCGGCGATGGCGATGCCGATCAGCAGCGGGCGCGTCGGCCGCTCGCCGAGCGCGACCCAGGCGCCGAGCCCGACGATCAGCGGCTGCGTCGCGATGATCGCGGTGGCGGCGGCGATCGAGGTGTCCCGCACCGAGGCGGTCCAGAGCCCGACGTACCCGGCGAGCGCCAGCCCCGCGAGCGCCAGCAGCGCCGCATCGCGGCCGCCGAGGCGCCTCAGCTCCTCGCGGCGTCGCAGCGCGGAGACCGCGAGCAGCGGCAGCGCCGCCAGCGCGAGGCGCAACGCGGCGATGACGAGCGGCGGGGCGTCCGTCAGGCGGACCAGCGGCGCGGCCCAGGCGAACCCCACCACGCCCGCGAGCAGCACGATCCACTCGCGCCCCGCCACGCCCTCCCGCCAAGCCTTGTTCATGCCGCGACGCTAGCAGGTGCGACTCCTACCGGCCGGAGGATCGGGGGCGCTAGCTCTCGCCGCCGTGCTCGGCGAGGAGTTCCTCGATCATGTCGCGCAACTCGCCGCGCCGCGCCTCCGAATAGAGGCCGTTCACGACTTCGTTCGAGTTGGGAGCGATGGCCGCGTAGTTGGGGTGATAGTCCAGCTCCAGCGTCTTCGCGAACGCTCTGTCCTCGGAGATTGTCCAGTCGAGGATCACGAAGTTCACCCGGTCCTGGAATTCGAGTCGGAGCCTGTTCACGCCAGGCCGCGCACGGTTGCAGGCCGGTCACCCGGGGTCATCGACGACGACGAAGGTTGGTTTCCCGTTGACGGGAAGCCACGCCCCGGTGGACATGACCTGTGTCTCGGAAAGCTCTCCGCGAGTCACCAGCCGGGCCGGGCCGGTCGGGAAGTCGTACTCAGGTGTCTCGGTCGGAGTTGGCTCGGGCGTCGCGGTCGGCGTTGGCTCCGGCGTTGCAGTCGGCGTCGGCTCCGGCGTCGCGGTCGGCCTCGGCTCCGGCGTCGCGGTCGGCGTTGGCTCGGGCGTCGCGGTCGGCGTCGGCTCCGGCGTCGCGGTCGGCGTTGGCTCGGGCGTCGCGGTCGGCGTCGGTTGCGGCGTCGCGGTCGGCGTCGGTTGCGGCGTCGCGGTTGGCGTGGGCTCCGGCGTCGCGGTCGGCGGCGGTTGCGGCATCGCGGTCGGCGTCGGCTCCGGCGTCGCGGTCGGCGTCGGCTCCGGCGTTGCGGTTGGCGTTGGCTCCGGCGTCGGGGTGGGCTCCGGCGTCGCGGTCGGCGTTGCCGTCGCGACCACAGCCGAGGGCGTCGCCGTCGCCTCCGGGGTGGGTTCGGCCTCGTCGCCTCCGGCGCAGGCCGCTGCCAGCGCCGCGCAGCCGAGGGCCAGCGGGGCGAGGCGCAGGGCTGGCATGTGACGCCGGAGGCGCGGCATCGGTGCCTCAGACCGGCTCAATCACCTGGATCGTGCTCGCCTCGACGAGCTGCACGCACTCGCAGGGCGTCATGCCGGGCAGCGATTCCTCGCCGGGCTGCATCCGCTCGAGGCTGTCCGCGATCGTCGCGATCTGCTCGCGCGAGCGCTCGAGCTCCTCGATGCGGTCGTCGAGCTGCTCGACGGCGTCAGCGAGCGTCCGGCTGAGTACCGAGCGAATGTCGCCGCAGGTGCCGTCGTGCGCGAGGCCGAGCACGGCGCCCATGTCGTTGAGCGACAGTCCGAGGCCGCGCAGCCCGACGGCGAGCCGCAGCGTCTCGACATGTTGCTCGGAGTAGTCTCGATAGCCGTTCGCCCGGCGCGGGGGCGGCGGCAGCACGCCCTGCCGCTCGTAGAAGCGGATCGTGTCGGCGCTGAGGCCGCTGGCGACGGCAGCACGCTGGATGTTCATCCGGTTCGCCCGCCTCCCTTCCCGGTCCGCCCTTCAGGATACGCCGTCAAGAGACGCCCGTGCCCGGCGCGGCGCCGCCGTGCGGAGCGCTGCTAGCCCTCGTAGCGCGCGATCAGGGCGTCGAGCATGCCGCGCAGCTTGGGCTCGCGCTGCACTCCGAAGACCCTCGCGATCACCTCCGCCGAGTCGGGCGCGATCAGCAGGTAGGCGGGCGTCCCCGAGTAGCCGAGGGCTCTCGCCAGCCTGTCGTCCGCGCGGTCGTCGACGTCCAGCACCACGAAGTTCATCCGATCCTGGTATTCCGCTCGGAGCCCATGCACGATGGGCCGTGCGATCGCGCAGAACTGTCACCAGATCGCATCGACGAACACCAGCGTCGGCTTCCCGTTCGAGGGCAGGTACGCGCCCGTCGAGGCGACGCGGTCCTCGGGCGGCGCGTAGTCGGCCGCCACCAGCACCGCCGGCCCGCTGGGGAAGTCGTAGGCCGGCGGCGTCGGGGTCGCCGTCTGCGTGGCCGTCGCCTCCGGCGTGGCCGTCGTGACGGTCGGCTCGGGCGTCGCCGTGGGCGCGGGCGCCTCGCCGCCGCCTCCGCCCGTGCAGGCGGCGGCGAGCGCCGCGCAGGCGAGGGCCAGCAGCGCGAAGAGCGGGACCGGGGCGCGGCGCGGGCGGGATTGCAGCATCGCTTCGATCATACTCCCGCCCGCGCGCTCCGACACGCTACTCGTACGCGCCGCCGGCCGTGTCCGCGTCGGCCACGCCGACCTCGAGCAGGTGGCCGAACAGGGCGCCGAGGGCGGTCGTGCGCACGATGCCGTCGCGGTCGATGAAGAACGTCGCGGGCAGCGCGCGCACCCCGTAGCCTCGCGCCACCTCGCCGCGCGACGTATCGAACATGATCGGGAACGTGAGCCCGAACTCCTCGACAAAGGCCGTTGCCGCGTCGAACGTGTCTGTCGGCAACAGGTTCACGGCGAGGATCACGAGGTCGTCCGGGCCGCCCGGCCCGCGCTGCTCCCACAGCTCCTGGAAGTCGGGCATCTCGCGGCGGCAGGGCGCACACCAGCTGGCCCAGAAGTTCAGCACCACCGTCTTGCCGCGGTAGTCGGAGAGCCGCGTCGCGCCGCCGCCCAGCACGTTCAGCAGGAAGTCCGGCGCCGGCTGGTCGACCTCGACGGCGAAGTCGTCGAGCAGCCCGATCGTGGGCGCCGGCTCGCGTGTCGCCGTCGGCGTGGTGGTCTCCGGCGCGGCGGGTTCGGGGCCGTCCCCGCAGGCCGCCGCCGCCAGCAGCGCGCAGGCAAGCACGAGACTGACGAGGGCCGGACGACCCGGGCGGCGGTGGGAGCGGAGCAGCGGCATCACGTCCTCGCGCAGGCGTCCGCCCTAGCCTCCGCCGGCGGCGTCCGCCTTCGCAACGCCCGACGGGAGCAGGTTGCCGAACACCGGGCCGTAGTTGATCCAGCGCACCACGCCCTCGCGATCGATGAAGAACGTGGCCGGCAGCCCGCGCACGCGGTAGCGCTCCGCCACCGCGCCGTCCGCGGTATCGAACAGCACCGGGAAGGTGAACCCGTTGCCCTCGATGAACTTGCGCGCGTCGGCCATCGTGTCCTGCACGAGGAAGTCGAGCGCGATCATCACGAGGTCGTCCGCGCCGTGCTCGCCG
Organism: Dehalococcoidia bacterium; assembly: GCA_963692775.1. Classification (GTDB taxonomy): domain Bacteria; phylum Chloroflexota; class Dehalococcoidia; order UBA2979; family UBA2979; genus VXMT01. The sequence goes on from OY839116.1 coordinate 338,212, forward strand.
CGCTCATCCCACAGCTCCTGGAACTCGGGCATCTCCTCGCGGCAGGGCGGGCACCAGCTCGCCCAGAAGTTGAGCACCACCGTCTTGCCCCGGAAGTCCGAGAGCATGACCGTCTCGCCATCGAGGTCCGTCAGCGCGAAGTCGGGCGCGGGCTGATCGATGGCGACCGCCAGGTCGTCGAGCAGGCCGATCCCGACCAGCTCACCGCTGCTGGTCACCCCCTCCTCGGCATGCGGGTCGATGAACTCGCGCTGCACGAAGAGCGCGGCGATCAGCGCCACGATCAGGAAGGCGAGCCTTCTGTTCTCCTGCATCGCCGCACCTCCAGCATCCCTTCCATGTTAAGTCCCGCCGGACGTAGTGATCGCGGGACTGGTGGCCTCGATCCGGCGCGACTACGATGGCGCCGATCGCGGACAGGCGGCGCGGGAGGCGGCGGATGGACCAGCAAGCGCTCGACCAGGCCGCCGCGATCCTCGCGAGCGCCTCGCACAGCGTCGCGCTGACCGGCGCGGGCATCTCGAAGGAGTCGGGCATCCCGACGTTCCGAGGCCCGGACGGCCTCTGGACGAAGCGCGGCGAGCCGCCGCTCAACGGCTACCAGATCTTCCTCCAGGACCCCGCCGCGTGGTGGGAGCAGCGCATCGAGCAGCTGGAGCAGCCCGACGACTTCCGCCTCTCGATCGAGGCCGCGCAGCCGAACGCGGGGCATCGCGCGCTCGCCGCGCTCGAGGAGCTGGGCGCGCTGCACCACGTGATCACGCAGAACGTCGATGACCTGCACCGCCGCGCCGGCACGCGGTCGCTGACCGAGATCCACGGCAACACCAACTGGATGCGCTGCCTCGGCTGCTACGCGCGCTGGCCTCGCGAGGAGTTCCCGGTCGACCGCGATCGGCTCCCGCCGCTCTGCACCCAGCCCGGCTGCGAGGGCATCGTGAAGAGCGACGGCGTGATGTTCGGCGAGCCGATCCCGCTCGAGGCCCTCGAGCGCTGCGGGCTGGAGGCGCGGCTCTGCGACGCCTTCATGATCATCGGCACCACCGCCGTCGTGTACCCCGCCGCCGAGTACCCGCAGATGGCCGTGCGCCGCGGCGTCCCGCTGATCGAGGTCGATCCCGACCCCACGGCGCTGACCGACCTCGCGACGGTCGTGCTGCGCGGCCCGGCCGGCGAGGTGCTGCCCGCGCTCGTCGAGGCGGTGCGCGCGCGCCGCGAGGCGGACGCAGCCACGCCGTGACGTCGCGCTACGACCCTCGAGGCGACCCGCTCGGCGTCCTGATCGGCACGGAGCGCGGGCTTTGGCAGCTGCTCCCCGGCGAGCCGCTGCGCTGCATCCTCCCCGACCTCGCGATCGGCTCGCTCGACGTGCGCGGCGAGGTCGCGCTCGCCGCCGCGCCGGGGCGCGGCGTCTGGCAGCACGAGGGCGGCCACGCGACGGCCTGGCGGCAGGTCTGGGAAGGCGACCCGCGCTGCGTGCGCGTGCGCCCCGAGGGCGTCCGCTACATCGGCGCGGCGCCCGCCGCCCTGCTGCGGGCGGAGCCCGGCGAGGAGCAGTGGACGGCCTCGCAGAGCCTCGACAGCGTCGTGCGCTACCAGCGCACGCGCAGCCGCGGCCCGGCCGGGTCGCGCTGGGAGCTGAGCGCGATCGCCTTCCCCGGCAGCGCGCTGCTCGTCGCCGTCGGCGGCGCGGGCACATGGCTCTCGAACGACGAGGGCCGCAGCTGGATGCCGCGCTCCGAGGGCATCAACCCCAGCGTGACCGGCCTCGCGGAGCATCCCGAGCGCAGCGATCGCGTCTACGCGACCACCGGCGGCGGCCTCTTCCGCTCCGAGGACGGCGGCTTCAGCTGGCTGCAGTCGATCACCGGCCTCGATCGTTCGGTGGCGCACAGCGCGGCGGTGCTGCCCGGCGCGCCGGACGCGCTCGTGCTCGGGGCGTCCCGCCGCGCCGGAGGATCGGGCGGCGCGCTGTTCCGCTCGGTCGACGGCGGGGTGCGCTGGATCCGCCTGATCCTCGGCGACGAGGACGAGTGGCCCGAGGCGCCGCTGGTCGCCGCTCTCCCGGGCAGCCGCGACACCGTCTTCGCGCTCGCCGCCGGCGTGATCTGGGCCTCGCACGACCGCGGCGGCGACTGGCGCCCCCTCACCGACCCCTCGGCGCGCCCCACCCTGCCGCCCGCGCGCTGCCTCGCCGTCGCCCTCTGAGCGCGCCCTCGCGCGCGGCCGGGCAGCGCGCAGGGGTGGCCGGTGCTACGATGAGCCATCCGCATCACGCTCGCTCGCACGGAGGCAGACGCAGTGGCGAATCGCGCCCAGGCTGAAACGATCGAGGTCAACGGCCTCTCGCTCAACTACCAGGAGTGGGGCGATTCCCGCAGCACGCACGCCCTGCTGCTGCTCCACGGCTTCGGCGAGACCTCCGGCATCTGGGAGGAGATCGCGATCGAGCTCTCCCGCGAGTACCGCGTGCTCGCGCTCGACCAGCGCGGCCACGGCGGCAGCGATCGCCCGCGCGACCACAACTACAGCCGCAACAGCCAGGTCGAGGACCTCGAGGCCTTCGTCGAGGCGCTCGGCCTGCGCAACGTCACCATCGCCGGACAGGCGATGGGCGGCGCCAACGCGCTCTGCTACGCCGCCGAGCACCCCGACGTCGTCACGGCGCTGATCGTGATCGAGGCCGCCCCCGAGGTGCTGCGCAGCGGCGTCGAGACGATGCGCCGCCTGCTCGCCTCCGCCGACAGCTTCGTCAGCCTCGACGAGGCCGTCGAGGTCTACGAGGAGTTCTACCCCTACGCCACCAGCGAGCAGCTCAACCGCCGCGTCAAGGCCACCTTCGCCCGCAGCGAGGACCTCACCTACGTCTGGGACTTCGACCCGATCTTCCGCGACCCGACCGCGCGTCCGCCCGACCCGGACCCCGGCCAGCGCCGCATGACGAACCTCTGGGAGTGCGTCGAGCGCGTGCAGTGCCCGGTGATGATCGTGCGCGGCTCGGAGACGGACATGCTCACCCCCGAGGCGATCCAGCGCCTGCACCGCCGCATCCCCGGCTCGCGCGTCTCGCTGATCGAGGAGGCCGGCCACGCCGTGCCCACCGACCAGCCCGCCGCGCTCAGCCAGCACATCCGCGAGTTCCTGCAGAGCCTCTCGAGGAGCCCCGCGTGACGACCACCCGCGAGCTGCAGCGCGTCCTCGTCACGGGGATCGGGGCGGTCACGCCGATCGGCAACGACGCGGCCTCGTACTGGGAGGGCCTGCGGAGCGGCCAGAACGGCATCGGGCGCGTCACGCTCTGCGACCCCGAGGGCTTGCCCGTGCAGATCAGCGGCGAGGTCAAGGACTTCGACCCGGAGCAGCACCTCGATCGCCGCGTCGCGCGGCGCACCGCGCGCTTCGCGCAGTTCGCCGTCGCCGCCGGCCGCGAAGCCCTCGAGGACGCGGGACGCGCGGGGGACGGCGAGCTGCAGGACGAGATCGGCGTGGTCATGGCGACCTCGGGCGACGCGTTCGAGATGGGCATCCCCTACATGGAGATGGAGCGCCGCGGCCCGATGCGCGCCGACCCCTTCATCATCACCCGCTCCGGCCAGCACATGGGCGCGGCGCGCGTCGCCCGCGAGCTCGGGCTGCGCGGCCCCAACACGACGATCAACACCGCCTGCGCCTCCGGCACGGACGCGCTCGGCCACGCCCTCAACCTGATCCGCCTCGGCCAGACGCAGGCGCTGCTCGCCGGCGGCACCGAGGCGCTGATCGGCCGCCTCTCGCTCGCCTCGATGGGCCGCCTCGGCGCGCTCTCGCGCAACAACGACGACCCGGAGCACGCCTGCCGCCCGTTCGACGCGAACCGCGACGGCTTCGTGCTCGGCGAGGGCGCGGGGGTGCTGCTGCTTGAGTCCGAGCAGTCCGCCCTTGAGCGCGGCGCGCGCGTCTACGCCGAGCTGGCCGGCGCCGGCTGGTCCTTCGACGCCACCGACGACACCGCCCCCGACGCCGAGGGCGAGTCGCTGGCGATGACGCGGGCGATGGACGACGCGGGCATCGACCCCTCCGAGGTCGACTACATCAACGCCCACGGCACGAGCACGCAGTACAACGACCGCAGCGAGACGCGCGCCGTGAAGCTCGCGCTCGGCGAGGACAACGCCTACCGCATCGCGATCTCCTCGACGAAGTCGATGACGGGCCACCTCGCGGCGGGCGCGGGAGGCATCGAGGCGATCGCGGCGCTGTTCGCGATGCATTACGGCTGCATCCCGCCGACGATCAACTACGAGACGCCCGACCCGGACTGCGACCTCGACATCGTGCCGAACGAGGCGCGCGAGGCGGAGCTGCGGACCGTGCTCTCCAACTCGTTCGGCCTCGGCGGGCAGAACGCCTGCGTCGTCTTCCGCCGCTACGAGCCGTAGCGCCAGCCGGTCAGCCCAGCCGCAACTCGCCCGACCACTCCTCGACGCCGACCTCGAGGTCGCACGCGACGCGGCTGCCCTCGGCGGCGAGCGCGCCTTCGACGGCGTCGACGGCGAAGGAGGCGCGCACCTGCGCCGCGCCGGTCTCGTCGCCCGCGATCACCGAGCCGACCTCGAGCGAGGCGTTCAGCTCGCCGCGCTCCGCGTCGACGACGGTCACGTAGCCCTCGGAGAGCGGAACCTCGCCCCCGCGGCCGAGCAGCCAGACGAGGGTGCAGGAGACCTCGATGCCCGCAGCGCCTTCGGCCTCGCCGTCGAGCACGACCTGGAAGCGGCCGTCGAGCAGCTCCTCGCGCTCGCTGACCTCGCCGCCGACGCGCCAGCCGTCCGGCATCGCCCCGCTCACGCCTCGCTGAGCCAGGGCTCGGTCTGCGGGCCGCCGAGCGCGCGGAGGTGGCAGGTGTCGTTGAGGCTGCGCAGCGTGAGCCTGCCGTCCTGTGCGACGCCGACCTCGGTGATGCCGCAGTTGGCGGTGTAGATCTGCGCGTACTCCGTGTCGCCGAGGCCGCAGATGCGGCCGACCGCCGCGCCGAGCACGCCGCCGTGCAGCACCGCGACGGCGGTCCCCGCGCGGTGGCGCTCGGCCAGCTCGCCGATCTGGCGGGCGACGCGCTCGCGGAAGACCGCCGAGCCCTCCTCGCCCGGGATGCGCCCGCGCCCCCAGGCGCGCCCTACGACGTCGAAGCGCGCGCGCACCTCGTCCCAGGTCAGCCCCTGCGCCTCGCCGAAGCCGTACTCCTGGAGATCGGGCAACTCGATCACCTCGTGGCCGCTGTGCGCGGCGACGATGTCCGCGGTCTCTCGCGCGCGCCGCAGGTGGCTGGAGTAGAGCGCGTCGATCTCGAGGCCGGCGAGGCGGCGGCCGGCCGCCTCGGCCTGCTCGCGGCCGAGCGGCGTCAGCGCGTAGTGGCTGAGCTGGCCCTGCACGACGCGCGCGACGTTGCCCTCGGACTCGCCGTGGCGCAGCAGCAGCAGCGTCACGAGGCGTCCTCGATCAGCTTGAGGAAGTTGGCGACGACGCGGGCCGTGGCGCCGAAGATCAGGTGCTCGCCGTAGCGGTAGGCGGGCATCACCGGCCCGTCCGGCCGCGCGGTCCATTCGAGGGCGTCACCGGATCGCAGCCAGTCCAGCGGCACCTCGAGCAGCTCGGCGACCTCGATCTCCGCGAAGCGGAAGGGGTACGGCCCCGGCCGCGTGATCGCGCCGACGAACGGCGTCATCGCGAAGTGCGAGCGCGTCGGCACGTCGTCGAGGCGGCCGAACAGCTCGACGTCGGAGGCGGCGACGCCGATCTCCTCCTCGGTCTCGCGCAGGCAGGTCACCTCGAGCGAGCCGTCCTCGGGATCCTGTCCGCCGCCGGGGAAGCTGATCTCGCCCTTGTGGTGCTCGACGTGGTGGGTGCGGACCTGGAACAGCAGGTGCTCGACGCCGTCGCGCTCGTAGAGCAGCAGCAGCACCGCGGCCGGGGCGAGGGCGTCGTCCTCGATTGCCACGGCCTCGTGGCCCTCGACGATCTCGCGGATTCGTTGACGCATCGGGATGCCTGCCTCGCCGGTGCCGCTCAGACGCGGCGCAGCGCCTGCCCCTTGCGGTAGGTGGCGACGCGCCAGAGCCACTCGGCCGGGCCGAACCGGAAGCGGTCGAGCCAGACGCGCGACCACCACAGTTGCAGGGCCCAGACCGCCAGCACGAAGAGCAGGACCCCGGTCCGGCCGACGCTCGCGCCGTCCAGCAGGATGGTGAACGTGAGCACTCCGAGGACAGTCTGGGACAGATAGTTGGTCAGCGCTATCCTGCCGGTAGCGAGCAGCCGCCGCTTCAGCCAGTGCTCCCCGCGGCGATCCCAGAGGACCAGCAGGCTCATGTAGCCAAGCGCGGCGGGAATCGTCCCGAGCGTGTTCGGGATCTGGCCGATGAACGCCACTTCCCGTCCGTAGTCCCCCAGCGCCGTCACCACGACGCTGGCGGTGGCGAGGGGCAGTCCGACGCCCAGGCCAACGACGGCGGTCCAGCGGTAGGTCGCGGCGGACATGCGCCCGCTCATGAACCCCAGGCGGTACAGGCCGGCGCCCATGAGGATCATGCCCAGCCCTCGGGCGGCGTAGCCGAGCAGCGTCAGCGCCTCCAGGGTGGCGTTCTCCCCCGACGTCTCGCCCGGCTCCCAGATGCCCGCCAGCGATACATCGGTCGTGTTGGTGAGGTGCTGCGCCAGCAAGGTGTTCGGGACGGACAGCAGGAAGACGCACGCTCCGATGGCGATGAGGGTTCCGGACTGGAGCGACCGCAGCGCGATCAGGACGACGGCGGACAGCGCGTACAGCATCAGCACGTCGCCGTCCCACAGCATGGTGTGGAGCACACCGATGCCGAGCAACAGGGCGTTGCGCCAGAGGTTGAGCAGCACGGGCCGCGCTTCCCGCGCCTCGGCCCGCTCGATGAAGAGCAGGATCCCGGCGCCGAACAGCAGCGAGAAGACGGCCATGAACTTCTGGTCGACGAAGATCTCCCCGAGCATGCCGACGGCCCAGTCCAGGCCCGTCCCGGAGCCTCCGGCGCTGAGATTCAGGTAGGGAGCGAATCCGTACTTGAAGGACACCGCGTTCATCAGCAGGATGCCCAGCACGGCCACGCCGCGGATCAGATCCAAGCTCGTGATGCGATCCGATTCGGTGACCGGGCCGGCAGCGGGCGCTTGACGATCGAGGCTCATCGGGGGCGCCTCCCGCCGCCGGCAGCGCCGCGGGCGTGTCGTCTGGTGAGACGACGTATACTAGGCGGCGCCGGCTCGACACGCGAGACGGCGGCCCATCCAGGCTGACAGCCGCGCTGGACTACGCGCACAACGGTCAGGGGACAAGCGCCATGCTGAGATTCGTCGAGGAAATCGTCCTGCTCCTGCTCCGCGATGACGACGGGACGTTCGTGCGCGTGCCCAGCTGGTCGCTGAACTACGCCATCGCCGGCGGCGTGCTCATGGACCTGGCGATGGAGAACCGCATCGACACGGACATCGAGGATCTGATCCTCCTCGACGACACGCCGACCGGCGACAGCCTGCTCGACCCGACGCTGGCCGACATCGCGGCGGGGGAGAAGCAGGGCGCCCGCTTCTGGGTGGAGCGCACGGCGGAGCACGGCGACGCGATCCGGGAAGCGGCGCTCGCGCGGCTGGTCGAGCGCGGCATCCTCGAACACCGCGACGACCGCTTCCTCTGGGTGTTCCGCTCGAGGCGTTACCCGATGGTCGACGGCCGGGCCGAGCGCGAGGTCAAGCTGCGCATCATGGGCGTGCTGTTCAGCGACGACATCCCGGACCCGCGCGACGTGACGATCATCTGCCTCGCCGACGCCTGCGACATCTTCAAGGAGCTGCTGACCCGCCGCGAGCTGGAGCGGGCCACCGCGCGGATCGAGCAGGTGCGCAAGCTGGACCTGATCGGGCAGGCCATGTCCCGCGCGATCCGCGACATCGAGGTGTCGGTGGCTGCCTCGGTCGCCGCCTCGATCGAGGGCCACGTCTACTAGGCCGGCTCCTCCTCGACGGGCTCGACCCGCACGTCGGGGAGCCATTCGAGCCACGACGGCAGGTACCAGTTGCGGCTGCCCAGCAGCTCCATGCTGGCCGGCACGAGCACCGACCTCACCAGCGTCGCATCGAGCAGGATCGCGACGGCGAGGCCGAAGCCGACCTGCTGGTTGACGATCGTCTGGCCCGAGGCGAAGGCGCCGAACACGGCGACCATGATCAGCGCCGCGCCCGTGATGATCCCCGTCGTCTCGCGCAGCCCCTGCGCCACCGCCTCGGCGTTGTTCCCGCTCTGGTCGTAGCGCTCGCGGATGCGGCTCAGCAGGAAGACGTGGTAGTCCATCGAGAGCCCGAAGAGCACCGCGAACAGGAAGAGCGGGATCCACACGTCGATCACGTCGGCGTGCTGGAACCCCAGCAGCTCCCGCCCCACGTTCTTCTGGAACACCAGCACGAGGATCCCGTACGAGGCGCCGACCGAGAGCAGGTTCATGAAGACGGCCTTCACCGGAATCACGATCGAGCGGAAGACCAGCATCAGCACGATAAAGCTGAAGCCGAGCACGAAGGCAAAGACGATCGGCGTGTAGCGGTCGGTGATCGCGAAGACGTCGCTCGCCACGGAGCTGATGCCGCCAACCGAAGCCGTCGCGGGCACGCCGGCGAACGCCGCGGGCACGAGGTCGTCGCGAATGGTGTTCAGCGCCTCCACGGTGTCGGGACTGCTCGGCTCACCCGGCAGCACGACCTGCATCAGCGCGAGGTCGCCCTCCGGATTCACCTGGAGCACCGGCGGCGCCGGCGAGAGCGCGGCCAGCGAGGCGGTCAGACCCGCGACGGCCGCCTGGACCTGCGGATCCCGCGGGTTGCCCTCGATGGCGATCTCGACGGGGTTGGCGACGCCGAAGGAGAACGCCGGGTCGGCCTCGAGGGCGAGGAACGCCTCGCGCGTCCGCGCGCCCTCGGGGAGCTTGTCGACGCCGTTCAGGCCCGTCTCGATCTGGAAGTAGAAGAGCGTGACCGCCACCATCGGGATCCCGACCGCGAGCAGGCCGATCACCGGGAACCGCGTCACGAGGCGCGTCGTCATGTCCCAGAAGCCGCCGCCCGCGCCGTGATGGTCGGACGGCGCGCCCTCGAGGCTGCCCTTGCCGACGAAGGGGAGCGAGAGGCGGTTCACGTTGGGACCGAGCAGCATGAGCACGGCCGGCAACAGCGTCAGCGTCGCCGCCAGCTCGACGATGACGACCAGCACGGCGCCGAGGCCGAGCGATCGGAAGAACCCCATCGGCACGATGAACAGCCCGAGCAGGGCAATCACGACGGTGACGCCGCTGAAGAGGACCGTCCGCCCCGCCGTCGCGCCCGTGCGCTCGACGGCCTCGGCGACGGGCAGGCCTCTGCCCAGCTCGTCGCGGAAGCGCGAGATCATGAGCAGCGAGTAGTCGATGCCGACCGCGAGGCCGATCATCGTGATCATCAGCGTGACGAAGAACACCAGCTCGTAGACCTGCCCGATCAGCGCGGCGAGCCCGAGCGCGATGCCAATCCCCACGATCGCGAGCCCGATCGGCACGAGCGCCGCCACGACGGCGCCGAAGAGCACGAGCAGGATGAGCAGCGCGACCGGCACCCCGAACCGCTCGCCCTGCTCCAGGTCGTGGGTGGCGAACTCGTTGGTCTCGTAGGAGCTGCTGGCCTGGCCGACGATCAGGACGCGGAAGCCGTCGTCCGCGCTGACCCCGTCGATCGCGTCGAAGACGTGCTCGATGTTCTGCTCGGCCTCTTCGAGCGAGCCCGCCATCTCGAAGAGGATGAGCGTCGTCTTGCGGTCGGCGGAGACGAGCCGCGGATCGGGCAACAGGAAGTAGTGGAGGCCCTGGCTCACGACTTCGCCGCCGAGGCCGGCGATGGCGGCGAAGACCTCGTTGACCTTCACGGCGAAGGCCGGATCGTCGACGGTTAGCGAGTCCGACTGGACGACGACCACTTCGCGGGGCCGTTGCGTGTCGGGGAAGCGCTCCTCGAGCAGCCGCCGGGTATCCTCCGACTCGAAGCCGGGTGAGAGCCGCAGCTCGGTGGTGGTCGCGCTGTCGAGCAGGTTCACGTTGAGCGCGCCGGCCACGATCAGCAGCCCGACCCAGGCGCCGATCGTCAGCCATGGTCGTCGCGCGCTGACACGGGCCAATAGATCGGTCAAGGCTCAGTCCCCTCGCCGCCAGGGCGGTTGCTGCTCAGTCGCGGATGGTCACGGGTCCGCATGGTACCGGGCAGCACCGAGCGCCGCCATGCGGCTCCGCGGCTCGCACTGGAAGCACTGGAAGGAGGACGGCCGGGCAGCGCGGGGTAACGCGAAACCGCGCACTCCCGGTTGCCCGGATGTGCGCGGCCTCTCGCCTCGCTGGATTCCGCTGTTCCCTGGAGCCTCCAGCGGATTTCGGCTCCCGGGACACCCCCGCTCGGCTGATGAAGAGACTAGGTGATTCCGGGGCCGCCGTGGGCGGATTTCGGCCTCACTTAAGCACAACTCGTGCGCATTACATCCACCATCGTCCACAAGCCGCGCATCGAGAGGAGACGCCGGCGCGCGATCAGGCGCTCGCCCGCCCCGCCGCGGCCGTCTCCTCCTCCAGGTACGGCAGGATCGCCTCCATCAGGTCGGTCCGGGAGTCCAGCGTGCGGCCGATCCCGGAGAGCAGCCCCATCACGCGCGCGATCAGCACCACGTCGCCCGGCACCTCGACGAGCGGGTTCGCGCGCAGCACGCGGCCGAGCCGCACGTTGACCTCGGCGAAGAGCCGCTGATCGGCGTACGCCTGGCCGGAGCGCAGCACCTCGCCGAGGAACGCCTCGCCCAGCTCGTAGTAGGTCTCCTCGTCGCGCACGCGCGTGCGGAAGCCCATGTCCTCCATCGCCGAGGACACCTCGGCGCGATGCTGCGCGATGATCGCGCTGGTCAGCACCACCACCTGCTGCCGGAACTCGTCCGGCAGCCGCTTCGTCAGCCCGAAGTCTACGAGCCCGATGCGGTCCGGCAGACCGTCCTCCGAGGGCAGCACGAAGAGGTTGCCGGGGTGCGGGTCGGCGTGGAACATGCCGCGCCGCAGGATCATCACGTTGTAGATGTCGATCAGCGAGTCCGCGACCTGCCTCGCATCGACGCCCGCCTCGCGCAGCGCCTCGACGTTCGTGATCTTGATGCCGTCGAGGTAGTCCATCGTCAGCACGCGGCGGCTCGATCGCTCCCAATGGATGCGCGGGACCACCACGTCCTCGCGCTGCTCGAGGAGCGCGGCGATCTCCTCGGCGGCGCGGCCCTCGTGCACGAAGTCGATCTCGTCGGGCGCGTTGCGCTGCATCTCGGCGGCGATCGGGCGGAAGTCGATCACCGTCTCGATGCGCGCCCAGATCGCCGTCAGCCAGCGGATCGTCTCGAGGTCCCAGTGCACGATCCGCTCGATGCCCGGGTACTGCACCTTGACGGCGACGTCCGTGCCGTCGTGCAGCCTCGCGCGATGGACCTGCGCCAGCGAGGCCGCCGCGACGGCCTCCCTGTCGAACTCGGCGAACAGCTCCTCGACGGGGCCGCCCAGCTCCTGTTCGACCAGCGGGCGCAGCTCCTCCCAGGGCCGCGGCGGGACCGCGTCGTGCAGCAGCGAGAGCGTCTCGACGTACTCCTCGCGGAGGATGTCGGCGCGGCTGCCGAGGAACTGCATCGCCTTGATGATCAGCCCCTGCTGGCGGATCGAGCGGCGCACCATCGCGCGCGCGGCGGCGAGGTGGAAGCGCTCGGTCGCCTCGGGCAGCTCGGAGCGCAGCAGGCGCCGCTTGAGCCTGAGCCAGCGCCAGCGCAGCCAGAGCAGCACTACGGTCGCCGCCAGCGGGACGAAGCGTCGCCAGCGGCCCGAGGGCGGGCGCGGCGGATCGCCGCCGCGAGGGCGGCTCATCGCGCCTCCGGGGCGCGCACGCCGCTCACTGCGGTACGATCCGATCCATGGCGGTCTTCAATCCGTTCCTGCCCTCGTTCCAGGCCGACCCGTATCCCCAGTACGCGGCGCTGCGCGCCGCCGACCCCGTGCACTTCAGCCTCGCGCTCCAGGCCTGGGTGCTGACCGCCTGGGAGGACTGCGCGCTGGTCCTGCGCGACGACGAGACCTTCTCCTCGAGCTCCAACAGCGCCTCGGGACAGCTCGCCGAGGTGCTGCAGCAGCAACGGCGCGAGTTCCCGCTGGGTGAGACGCCGACCGTCCTCAACTCGGACCCGCCCGTGCACACCCGCCTCCGCAGCCTGCTCAACCGCGCGTTCACGCCGCGCGCCATCGAGGGCCTGCGCCCGCGCATCGAGGAGATCGCAGCCTCCCTGCTGGGCGACGTCGACGCCCCGAACGGTCGCTTCGACGTTGCCGGCGGCTTCGCGCAACCCCTCCCGATCATCGTAATCGCGGAGCTGCTGGGCGTCCCGCCCGAGGACCGCGACCGCTTCAAGCGCTGGTCCGCCGCGATCGCGCGCACCACGGACGTGCTCAACACGCCCGCCATCCTCGACGCCGCGCGCGAGGCCACCCGCGAGCTGATCGCCTACATGGACGAGGTGGTGGCGCAGCGCCGCGACGCGCCCGGCGCCGACATCCTCACGGCGCTCGCCGCGGCCGAGGAGGAGGGCGAGCGCCTCTCGCACGACGAGCTGCTCGCCTTCTCGATCCTGCTGCTGCTCGCCGGGCACGAGACCACCACCAACCTGATCGGCAACGGGCTGCTCGCCCTCGCGGCGCGGCCGGAGCTGGTCGCGCGGCTGCGCGCCGAGCCGTCGCTGCTGCCCTCGGCGGTCGAGGAGCTGCTGCGCTACGACAGCAGCGTGCAGGGCGTCGTGCGCTTCGCGCGGCGGCGCACGGAGCTGGGCGGCCGGAGCATCGAGCAGGGCGCGGCGCTGCTGCCGATGGTCGGCGCGGCCAACCGCGACCCGGCGCGGTTCGGCGACCCGGATGAGCTCGACCTCGCCCGCTCGCCGAACCGCCACCTCGCGTTCGGGCGGGGCATCCACTTCTGCCTCGGCGCGCCGCTCGCCCGCCTCGAGGGCGAGGTGGCCTTCCGGGCGCTGCTCGAGCGCTTCCCGCAGCCGCGCGTCGCCGGGGACGGCGTCGAGCGCAGCGGCACGCTGCTGCTGCGCGGCGTGGGCCGCCTCGAGCTCGAGACCTGAGCCGCGCGAGGCCGGCGCGGCGCTGTGGCAGAATGCGCGCCATGAGCGAGACGACGGGCTACGACCGCGACAACGTCTTCGCGCGCATCCTGCGCGACGAGATCCCCAGCGACCGCGTCCATGAGGACGACGAGTTCATCGCCTTCCGCGACATCAACCCCGCCGCGCCCACGCACATCGTGCTGATCCCGCGCGGCGAGCCGCCGGCCGGCCCCGGCGGCCTCGAGGACGGCGACGCCGGCTGGGCGGGCCGGATGCTGGTCGTCGCCGCGCGGATCGCGGCGCGGGAGGGGCTGGCGGAGGGCGGCTACCGGCTGGTGCTCAACAACGGGCGCGACGCCGGGCAGGAGGTTCCCCACATGCACATGCACATCCTCGGCGGCGGCCCGCTCGGCCCGATCGCCTGAGGCCGCGCGTGTACCCCAGGGAGGCCGCGCGGCGGGCCCGTAGCTCAGCGCCATTGGGGGTCTTCGGCCCGACCGGTACGCGTACTACCGCGCCAGAGCGCCTGTGTAGACCGTCTGCATCCGCAGAAGCTCTTCGTCGGTGAAGCACTCCCACACCCTGACCCCATTGTCCGCTATCTCCACCAGGTCCTCGACGCTCGTCGACGAGAAGTCGAGCAACGTTGGATTGACCAGCGCTACGTAGCGCGGGTGCCCGCTAGCGAACTCGGTGATGCAGGCTCGGCTATTGTCGCTCAGCCCCCCGGTCTGGGATCCGATGACCGACACGAAAATAGGCACGTAGCTTTCCTGGGAAATGCAAGCAGTCACGGAGTCCGATATTCCAAAGGCCCCTGCTGCCGTGGAGCCTAGCAGCGTGGCGTAATCTTCGTCCGTCAGCGCCTCCTGGATGCAGGCGGCCTCGGACTCCGGAATCATGCCGATGATGTCCGTCGCCGCCGATGTATTGACGTCCAGAGCGGCTTGGATGCGGGCCAGGTACCCCACCTTCTCCACAGGGGTCATGCAGTTGTAGAACCCCAAGGCATACGGCCGCGTTGCCGAAGTTTCCTGAACCTGGCCCGGTGGCGTCATTCCGAGGCCCGTCAGGACCGCGAGCGGACTTTCTCTACCGACCCTGATCATGCACGCGCGGGTGTCGGCGGTCCATCCCACCTGCAAGTCGAGGAAGGCGATTCCGAAGACCACGAGGTTTTCGGGTTCGGCACACTGGAAGATCGGCAATACAAGCTGCTCGCCGCTGGCCATCAGAATCGACAGAATCGGCTCGTTGGACATTTGCTCGTAGGCAGTCTCCCCAATGGCCGTGCGAAGGCAGGAGGTCTCGGCTTCGGAGAAGAGCGCCAGTACCTCCCTCCCTGTCGTCGCCGGGGTGAGCCTCAACTCCTCGAGAGCCGGGGTGGCGGTGGGCGGAGGGGGCGTTGGTGTTGGCGTTGCCGTGGGTTCAGGCGTTGGTGTTGGCGTTGCCGCGGGTTCAGGCGTTGGTGTTGGGTCGGACCCACAGGCGGCGGCTAACAGGACCAGCAAGGTTGTCAGCAAAGCTACCCAAAGCCACTGTCTCCTCAGCATCGACACAACCACTGTTTTCACCTCCATACCCATGGTCGGTCACCTTACCAGCGCTGGCGGAGGGCGGCTACCGGCTGGTGCGCAACAACGGGCGCGACGCCGGTCGGGAGGCGCCGCACATCCACCATGCACATCCTCGGCGGCGGCCTGCTCGGCCCGATCGCCCGAGGCGGCGCGTGTACCCTAGGGAGGCCGCGCGGCGGGCCCGTAGCTCAGCGGCCTAGAGCAGTCGGCTCATAACCGATCGGTCCCAGGTTCGAATCCTGGCGGGCCCACCAGCAGGCGTCGCACTCATTGCGCGCCGACCGCCGTATTCCGGGCCGGTGTACCATGACGTTGCTTGGGAGCGACCAGCGATGACGACAACCGAGGCGAGGCTGCTGACTGCCGGCGATCTGCTGCGGCTCGACGGCGAGGGCGTACGCGGCGAACTGATCCGGGGGGTACTCTGCGAGACCATGTCCACGGGAGAACTCCACGGCAAGATCGTCATGAACCTCGGCGGCGAGCTTTGGGCCTTCGTCAAGCCGAGGCGACTCGGCACGCTGCTCGCCTCGGACTCCGGCGTGTGGCTGGAGCGCGACCCGGACACGGTGCGAGAGCCCGACATCGCGTTCACGGCGGCCGGGCGGCTCCCGCTCGACGCCTGGAACACCGGCTACTCCGAGGTGGTTCCCGATCTGGTGGTTGAAGTGGCCTCTCCCAGCGACAGCCGTCGCGAACTCAACGACAAGGCTCAGATGTGGCTCCGCCACGGCGTGCGCCTCGGCTGGGTGGTGCAGCCGGACACCCGCACCGTGGACGCGCACCCGGCCGACGGCCCCGTCGCGACGCTCGGCGACGATGATGCGCTCGACGGCGGCGACGTGCTGCCCGGGTTCAGTTGCGCGGTGCGCGCCGTCTTCGACTTGTAGGGGCCGCGCCCGCGCCTACCCTGGCCCGCTCTCATGGCGCGCCGGGACCGCCGGAGGAAGGCGCGCGAGCGCTCAGCGCGCCGCCCGGCGGGCGACCGTCCGGCGCGCGGCCGGCGGCAGCGCGAGGGCGAGCGCCAGCAGCAGCAGCGCCGAGGCGGGCGCGCCCGCGGGCAGGCCCGCGGCGGACGGCGCCTGCGCCGGGCCGTGGCCGGTGTTCGGGTGCCGGGGGGCGGGCTCGCTGACCGTCACGGTGAACTTCACCGCCACGAGGTGCTCGCCGTCCCAGGCGCTCGCCGTCACGACGTGGCCGCGCAGCGGCGCATCCTCGGCCACCGTGCCGCGCACCATGCCCGCGCGGGCGTCGTAGGAGAGCCCGAGCGGCAGCCCGAGCAGGCTGACCAGCGGCGGGCCGCCGTCGTCGCGCGCCTCGATGGCGAACGGGGCGATCCGGTCGCCGCGCTGGTAGTGCTTGTCGCCGGGGTTGGCGAGGAACGGCGCCTCGTTGCGAGCGACCACCAGCACGACCGGCTCCCCGTCGTCGGGCGGCGCCGTCGTGAGCGGCGGGCCGGCGGCGGGCGGCGTCGTCGTGGGCGGCGCGCTGGAGTACGTCTGCGTCGTGTACAGCGTGGCGGTCTTCGACCACGCGCCGTAGCCCTCGTCGTTCTCGGCCATCACCTTGATCCGGTAGGCCGTGCCCGGCTTCAGGGGCACACTTGGGCTTGTGCGCGTTGGAATCTCGTCCAGCAGGGCCTCGTTGGTGTAGACCGTCCACGTGTTCACGTAGGTGTCCTGCCCCTGCTCCCAGTACTGGACCCAGTACTTCAGGATGGGCGGCTTGCCGGTGGCGTCGGGGGCCGTCCAGGTGGCCGTGATGCTCGAGGTGGTGGCCCCCTTGCTCGTGGGCATGCCCGGCGCGCCGAGCGGCTCCTTCATGTCATCCACGCCGATGTTGACGGGGAGGACGTACGTGCCCAGCCCGTTGGGGGTCAGCGTCGCGGTCAGCGACGCGTTCGTGAAGCCGCCGGACTGGAGCGACGCGCTGCTGCCGGTCGTGCTGGCCTCTTCCTCGACCGTCACCGTCACCGTCACGGAGTAGGACGACCGCGACTCGAAGTCGAGGGTCGTGCCGTTCGCGACCGTGATCTGGCCCGTCGCCGAGTTGATGTTGAACATGCCGGCGTCGGTTCCGCCGAGCGAGTGGACCAGGGTGTAGCCGTTCGAGTTGGAGGAAGTGGGCGCGCCCACGTTCGTGTCGGGCGTCGAGTTCTCCTCGACGCTGCGGCTGATGGGCTTCGCCTTGGTGATGCCCGTGCCGGAGGCCGACCAGGCGCCGTCGCCCTCGTCGTTCACCGCGCGCACTTGCACCTCGTACTTCTTGCCGTCGGTCAGGCCGGTCAGGATCGTGTTCGTGCCCGTGCCGGTGAAGCTGTGCGAGGTCCACGACGAGCCGCCGGAGAGGCGGTACTGCACGTCGTAGTCCGTGATGGCGGGCTTGCCCGTCATGTCGGGGGCCGCCCACGCGACGTTCAGCTTGCTCTCGGGCGATTCGCTGTTCTGGTTGACCGACGGCGCGCTCATCTTGGGCGGCGGCTCGTTCACGTCCGTGACGTTGATGTTGACGAGGGCCGAGGCGTCTATCGACTTGTCGGGTTTGCCGTCGCTGACCTGCACCGTGACGAGATAGTTGGTCTTCGCCTCGTAGTCGAGGCTCGTGTTGCTGCCGACCGTGATCTGGCCCGTCGAGGAGTTGATCTCGAACTTGTCCGCGTCCGTGCCGGTCAGCGAGTAGGTGAGCGTGTCGCCGTCCTGATCGGTCGCCGTCACCGGCGCGCCCACGTTGGAGCCGACGGCCGAGTTCTCGGCGATTGAGCGCGTCGGACCGAGGAGACCCGGGAACGTCGGCTTGTCGTTCACGTCCGTCACGTTGATCGTGACGGGGATGACGTAGTCGCCCGGCGCGTTCGGGTCGAGGGTGAAGCTCTGCGCGTTGGCCCCCGCCTGCGCGGCCTTCACCGTCACGATGACGCTGTACTCCTTCTTCGTCTCGTAGTCGAGGTCCGCCTTGACCTTGATCTGCCCGGAGCTGCTCTCGATCGTGAAGCTCGAGGCGTCCGTGCCGCTCAGGGTGTGGGTGAGCGTGTAGCTGTTCGGGTTCGAGGTCGCCGTGACCGGGTCGCCGATGCTCGTGCCGACGGCGGAGTTCTCCTTCACGCTGCGCGTGACGCCGTCCGCCTTGGTGATCGCCGTGCCGGTGGCGGACCAGGCGCCGTCGCCCTCGGCGTTCACGGCCCGCACCTGCACCTCGTAGCTCTTGCCCTTGGTCAGGCCGGTCAGCGTCGTCGAGGTTCCCGTGCCGGTGAAGCTGTGCGAGGTCCACGACGAGTCGCCGGAGAGGCGGTACTGCACGTCGTAGTCGCTGATCGCGGGCTTGCCCGTCATCACGGGCACCGTCCAGCTCACGTCGAGCTTCGTCGTCGGCGTCGCCGTGTTCTGGGCGACCGTCGGGGCGGCGGGCGCGGCGGGCGGCTCGAGCACGTCGGTCACGTTGATGGTGACCGTGATCGTGTCGTCGATCTTCGTGTCGGGGTTGTCGTCAGTGTCCTTGCGGTCGCTGACCTCGACGGTGAGGCTGTACGAGGTCTTGGCCTCGTAGTTGGGGATGTGGCCGGTCTTGACCGTGATCTGGCCGGTGTTGAGGCCGATGTCGAACGTGTCCTTGTCCGTGCCGTTCAGCGAGTAGTACAGGGTGTGGTTCTCGGTGTCGGTGGCGGTGACCGCCGCGCCGACGTTGCTGCCCGCCGCCGAGTTCTCGGCGATGCTGCGCGTGGCGGAGGTATTCGGGAACTCCGCGTGGACGTTCTTGTCCTGCGTGTTGGCCGTGCCGCTGTCCGACCACGCCCCGTCGCCCTCGTCGTTCACCGCGCGCACCTGCACGTCGTAGCTCGTGCCCTCCTCGAGGCCGGTGAGGGTCGTCGAGGTTCCCGTGCCGCTGAAGCTGTGCGAGGTCCAGTCGTCGTCGCTGCTCTTCTTGTACTGCACGTCGTAGTCGCTGACGGCGGGCTTGCCGGCCATCTGCGTGGTCGTCAGCGCCGTCCAGGACACGTCGAGCTTGGTCTTGGGCGTCGTCGTGTTCTGCGTCACCGTCGGCTTGGCCAGCTTCTGCGGGGGCTCCGCCACGTCCGTCACGTTGATCGTGACCGGCACGACGTAGGCGCCCGGCGCGTTCGGATCGAGGGACTGCGCGTTCGCGCCCTGGGACTTCGCGGCCGCCGTCACCGTCACGATGACGCTGTACGAGGTCTTGGCCTCGTAGTTGGGGATGTTGCCGGACTTGACCGTGATCTGGCCTGTCGAGGAGCCGATCTCGAACTTCGAGGCGTCCGTGCCGCTCAGCGCGTGGGTGTAGGTGTAGCTGCTGTTGGACGCCGTCACCGCCGCGCCGACGTTATCGCCAGCGTCGGAGTTCTCGGCGATGGAGCGCGTGACGCTGCCGGCCGTGGTGATGGCGCTGCCCGAGGGCGACCAGGCGCCGTCGCCCTCGGCGTTGACCGCGCGCACCTGCACCTCGTAGGTCTTGCCGGCGGTCAGGCCGCTGATGCTCGTGCTCGTGCCGGTGCCGGTGAAGGAGGCGTCCGTCCAAGTCGAGTCGCCGGTCTTGCGGTACTGCACGTCGTAGTCGCTGATGGCGGGCTTGCCCGTCATCGTGGGGGCCGTCCACGACACGTCGATCTTGCTCGTCGGCGTCGTCGAGTTGGCGGCGACCGTCGGGGCGGCGGGCGCGGGCGGCGGCTCGTTGACGTCGGTGACGTTGATGGTGACGGCGATCGTGTCGTCGGCCGTCGTGTCCGCCGTGCCGTCGGCGGCCTTCCCGTCCGTGACGTTGACGGTGACGCTGTAGGAGGTCTTGGCCTCGTAGTCCGGGATGTTGCCCGTCTTGACCGTGATCTGGCCCGTGCTCGAGCCGATGTTGAACTTGCTCGCGTCCGTGCCGGTCAGCGAGTAGGTCAGCGTGTTGAACTTGGCGACGCCGTCCGGGTCGGTCGCCGTCACGACCGCGCCGATGTTCGTGTCGGCCGCCGAGTTCTCGGCGATCGAGCGCGTCGCCGTGTCGTCGGAGAAGGCCGGCGGCTCGTTCACGTCGGTCACGTTGATCGTGACCGGAACCTTGTAGTCGCCCGGCGCGTTCGGGTCGAGGGACTGCGCGTTGGCGCCTCCGCCGCTCTTCGCGGCCGCCGTCACCGTCACGATGACGCTGTAGGAGGTCTTCGTCTCGTAGTCGAGGCTCGTGCCGGACTTGACCGTGATCTGGCCCGTGGTGCTGCCGATCTCGAACTTCGAGGCGTCCGTGCCGCTCAGCGCGTGTGTGTAGTCGTAGGTGGTGTTGGTGGCCTTGGCCGTCACCGCCGCGCCGACGTTCGTGCCGGCGGCGGAGTTCTCCGCGACGGAGCGCGTCACGGCGTTGGCGTCGGTGATGGCCGTGCCGGAGTCGGACCAGGCGCTCGTGCCCTCGGCGTTGGTGGCGCGCACCTGCACCTCGTAGGTCTTGCCCGTCGTGAGGCTGCTGAGGGTCGTCGAGGTTCCCGTGCCGGTGAAGGAGGCGTCGGTCCACGTCGAGTCGCCGCTCTGGCGGTACTGCACGTCGTAGTCGCTGACGGCGGGCTTGCCGGTCATCGTCGGGGCGGTCCACGAGACATCGAGCTCGGTCGCCGGCGTCGCGCCGGGCGCGACCGTCGGCGCTGCCAGCTTCGGCGGCGGCTCGTTCACGTCGGTCACGTTGATCGTGACCGGGACGGTGTACGTCCCTGTCCCGTTGGGCGCGCTGTTCGAGTTGCCCGTGCCCGAGACCGCGATGCTCACCGTCACGCTGTAGGACGTGGTGCCGCTCTCGTAGTCGAGGCTCGTGCCGCTCTTGACCGTGATCTGGCCGGTGGTGGAGCCGATCTCGAACTTCGAGGCGTCCGTGCCGCTCTGCGAGTGCGCCAGCGTGTAGCTGCCCGCGGTCATCGTCACCGCCGCGCCGACGTTGCCGTTGGCCGCCGTGTTCTCCGCCACGCTGCGCGTCACCGCGGTGGACTGGGTGATGGCGTTGCCCGTGTCGGACCACGAGCCCGTGCCCTCGGCGTTGGTGGCGCGCACCTGCACGTCGTACTTCTTGCCCGCCGTCAGGCTGCTCAGCGTCGTCGACGTGCCCGTGCCGGTGAAGGAGTGCGACGTCCACGACGAGTCGCCCGTCTTGCGGTACTGCACGTCGTAGTCGCTGATCGCGGGCTTGCCGGTCATCGTCGGCGCGGTCCAGCTCACGTCGAGCTTCGTCGTGGGCGTGGTGGAGTTGGCGGCGACGGTCGGCGCGGCGGGCTTGCCCGGCGGCTCGTTCACGTCAGTGACGATGACGAGGGCGCTGTAGGTGACGTCGAGGATGTTCCGCTGGAGGTTGTTCTCGACGGCGCGCAGCGTGAGGCTGTACGAGCTCTTGCTCTCGAAGTCCGGGACGTTGCCCGTCTTGACCTGGATCTGGGCCGACTGCGCCGTCTTGTAGCCCGTGTCCGTGCTGAGCTTGAACTTCGAGCCGTCGGTCCCGCCGAGGGTGAACTGCAGCGGGTAGTAGTCGGTGGCGTTGATGTTGAACTTGCCGCCGACGTTGCCGTTGACCGCCGTGTTCTCCGCGACGTAGAGGATGAGCGACGAGCCGGACCAGTGGCCGGGGCCCTCGTCGGCGATCTGGGAGCGCACCTGCACCTCGTACTCCTTGCCGGCGGTAAGGCCGGTGATGGTGGTGCTGGTGGCGGTGCTGTTCGTGGTGTCGGGCAGCTCCGTCCAGGTGCTGGTGGTCCACTCGCGGTAGCGCACGTCGTAGTCGTTGATCGTGGTGCCGGTCATCGGCGTCGGCGCCGTCCACGACACGTCGAGGGCCGTCGTCGGGTTGGTGGCGTTCTGCGCCAGCGTCGGCCGGTCCACGTTGGGGGCGCGGACGTCGTTGACGTTGATCCGGATGTCGCCCCCCGCCGTCTTGCCGGAGACGGTGTAGCGGAAGTTTCCCGTGTAGTGCGTTTTGGTCTCGTAGTCGAGGGTCGTCCCGTCCTTGACCGTGACCTGGCCGTTGGTCGAGTCGATGTCGAAGTAGGTGGCGGCGTCCCCGTTGAGCGTGAAGCTGCTGCCGCCGGGGTTGCTGCCGCCGACGCTCCCGACCACGGTGTCCTTGGGCTTGTTCTCCTGGACGCTCAGGCCGTGCGTGCAGCTGAGCGACTTGACCCCCAGCTGGATCGAGTCGGTGAGGCCGCTCGGGTCGGTCGCCGTGTAGTGGACGTAGTACCAGTCGAGCGGCGGGTGCTTGAGCGTCATCACGGCGTAGCCGTTGCTGTTGATGGTCGTGCTGACCATGTCGCTCGAGCCCGCCGTGAAGGTCATCGTGTCGCCGTCGTCGTCCACGAAGTGGACGCTGTGGCCGCTGCTCGGGGCGAAGGTGATGCTGCCGCTGTAGCAGCTCATGCCGGGGTTGGTGTGGTAGTGGGACCAGAGCTGCGCCAGCAGCTGGGCATCGTTGCTCTTGATGTTCGCGTACGGCGGGTAGTTCCCGTTCGTGTCCGCCACCTGGAACCTGAGATTCGAGTGGGTGCCCTTGTTGGTGGCCGCCGCGTTGTACACGAACACCTTCTTGCTGAAGTCGCTCGTCGGCGTCCCGCTGATGGTGCGTGTGCTCGCGTTCCAGGACAGGCCCGGCGGCAAGTCCAGCTTGTTGCTCTGACCTGAGTTCACGAGCGAGTAGACGATGTGGTCGGCGCCGGTGGCCGCGGGCAGTTGCACGTTCACCGCAACGCCCTGCTGCCAGTTCTGGTGCTGGGGCGTGGTGACCCAGGAGAGCCCGGCCTGGATCTTCGCGCCCTGCGCGCTGACCAGGCCCTCGGTCACCTCGATGCTGAACGAGAGCGTGACGGTGTCGCCGTCGTAGCTGGCGGTGTAGGTGTAGCCGACGCTGGCGGCGGCCTCGGTCGGCGTGCCGCTGATCGTGCGGGCCGCGGCGTCGAAGCTGAGGCCGGCGGGCAGGCCGGGCGAGAGGCTGTAGCTGATCGCGCCGACGGTCGTGCTCGCGCCCTCGCGGGTGGCGGCGGGCAGGGTCAGCGTGTCGATCTCGGTGTCCAAGGTCCAGGACTGGTCGGCGACCGCGGCGCCGCCGAAGGAGAGCGCGGGGGTGGGCGCGGGGGTCTGGGTCGCGGCGGGGATGGTGGTGCTGGGCTTGAGCGCGCCCGCGCCGCCGCGGCGCCAGACCTGCAGGATGACGCCGTAGCCGGTCTGCGCCTCGAGGCCGCTGACCGTCACCGGCCCCGTCGCGGAAGCATCGAAGTAGGCGTCGCTGGTGAAGACGTTGTTGGCGCAGGTTCCGCCGGTGAAGTTCGCCGCCGGGCAGACCACGAACCGGTAGTACTCGAAGTCGCCGCCGGCGTACTGCGTCCAGGAGACCGTCGCGGTGGTCGCGTCCGTGCCCCGGGTCGCGCTGACCGAGGGCGCGGGCGCGGGTTCGGGCGTGGGTTCGGGTGTGGGTTCGGGTGTGGGTTCGGGTGTGGGTTCGGGCGTGGGTTCCGGGGTGGGCGTGGGCAGCGGCGCGATGGACGCCGAGTCGGTCCAGCCGCCGTCGCCGGCGGCGTTGCTCGCCTGGACGGCGACGTAATAGTGCTGCCGTCGTCGGCGCCGAGGCTGACGCTCGCGCCGGTGACGCCGCTGGCGGCGCGCTGCCAGCTCGCCTTGCCGTCGGCCGTGGTGTTGACGTTGTAGGAGGTCGCGCCTTCGACGGCGGCCCAGCTGACCTCGAGGGTTCCGCTGGAGCGCGAGACGCTGACCCAGGACGGCGCGGCGGGCGGGCCGGCCGGCTTCTCCTGCGCGGAGGCGGCGGGGGCCTCGAGCGGTACGACCACCGCGAAGGCCACGAGGACGAGGATCAGAGCCGTACTCCACGGTATCAGCTTGATCTTCACGATGCCGCTCCCCCGGCTCCGGGTCCGTCCGGCCACTGCAACCAGTGCGCCGTCGCTTCGTTTCATCCGCGCACCCGTCAGGCCCCCAAACCTGTGGGCTCGGATGTTTGTGATGTCCAAATACAACGGACGCAGGCTAGTTGTCAACCACATTGGAGTCAAGCACAGACTTTGGGCGGGGCCGGGCGGCGCGGAGACGGGGCGCGGGCCCGGCGGGACTGGTGCGCACGGGCCGGGCCTGCAAGGATGGAGCCAGCGCCGGAGCGAGCGGGCCCGCAGGCCCCTTCGGCGTCACACGGGAGGCCCTGACACATGCCACTCACACGAAGCGCCGCCACGCTGGCGCTGGCCGCCATCGCAACCGTCGTCGCCGTCGCCGCGCTCGTCGTGGGCGTCGTCGCCGCCCTCGATGGCGGGGGCGGCGGCAAGGCGCCGGCGAAGGGGAACGCGCCGGCCTACACGGTCTGGCTCGTCGAGCAGGCGCTGGAGCGCTACGAGCGCGACGGCCTCGAGGCGACGCTGGAGCACTACAGCTCGCGGGCCAGCGTGGACGGCCCGTGGTACGTGTTCATCGCCAACGAGGAGGGCCGGCTCACGGGCCACTTCAACCCCGAGATCCGCGGCCAGCTGCTGAGCGGCCCGCTCGGCACTGACATCACCGGCTACGAGTACGGCCGGGCGATGGTGGCGGCGGGCGAGGCGGGGCGCTGGGTCAGCTACGTCTTCACCAACCCGGAGACGGGCGACCCGCAGCGCAAGCACTCCTGGGTCGTGCGCCGCGACGGGAACCTCTTCGGAGCGGGCTGGTACGACTTCGCGAGCCATGCCGCGCCGCCGCCCTCGAAGACGAACGCGCCCGCCTACGCGGTCTGGCTGGTCGACCAGGCGGTCAACCGCTACGAGCGCGACGGCCTCGAGGCGACGCTCGAGTACTACAACTCGGCCCGGGCGCTGGACGGCTCCTGGTACGTCTTCATCATCGACGACCGCGACGGGGCGCTGTACTCGGTCGCCAACTCGAACCGCCCGGACCTGGTGGGGACGACGTACGATCGCATCGACAGGAGCGGCTTCGACTACGGGGCCGCCTTCGCGCGGACGGCGGACGGCGGCGCGGGCCAGTGGGTGTCGTACCTGTTCACGCACCCCGAGACGCGCGAGGACGCCCCGAAGCACACCTGGATCGTGCGCCGCGGCGCCATCCTCTTCGGCGCGGGCTGGTACGAGGGCATCCGCTAGCGCCGCGAGGGGTTGCGTAGCGCCCTCGGTACGTTCGGGGGTAGGCGGGAGTCCTCCCCCTCACCCCCGCCCTCTCCCCGGGGAGAGGGGGCCGGAGCGGGGCTCTCGTTGCGCCCTCGGTACTCTCGGGGCCGGACGCCGCCCCTTCCCCCAGGCGCGGCGGTTGCTACCATGATCGAGCGATGAGCAACAGATCAGGCGAACCGGAGCTCGACGCCCCGGAGGCGGCTCCCGACGACGCGCAGCGCGACGAGGCGCCGCTCGACACGCTGCCGCCGGAGGAGCGCCTGTTCCGCATGCGCCACTCCGCCGCGCACGTCCTCGCCGAGGCCGTGATCGAACTGTTCCCGGAGGGCAAGTACGCGATCGGCCCGCCGATCGAGCACGGCTTCTACTACGACTTTGAGTTGCCGCGTCCGCTGACGCCCGAGGACCTCGAGCGCATCGAGCGGCGGATGCGCCGCACGGTGAAGCGCAACGTGCCGATCGAGGGCCGCTGGATCCCCGCGGACGAGGCGCGAGCGATCTTCGCGGACCAGCCCTACAAGCTGGAGCTGATCGACGAGATCGGCGAGGAGACGGTCGGCCACTTCCGCCACGCCGGGTTCGACGACCTCTGCCGCGGCGGGCACACCGAGCGGACGGGGCAGGTCGGCGCGTTCACGCTGACGCACGTCTCGGGCGCGTACTGGCGCGGCGACGAGCGTCGGCCGATGCTGCAGCGCGTCTACGGCGCGCTCTTCCCCACGCAGGAGGAGCTCGACGCCCACCTCGCGGCCCGCGAGGAGGCGGAGCGGAGCGATCATCGCCGGCTCGGGCGCGAGCTCGACCTGTTCTCGACGCACGAGGAGTACGGGCCGGGCCTGATCTACTGGCACCCGAAGGGTGCCCGCGTCCGCCTCGAGCTGGAGGACCTCTGGCGCCGCGAGCACCTCGAGGCGGGGTACGAGCTGGTCTTCACGCCGCACACCGGCCGCGCGGCGCTGTGGGAGCAGAGCGGGCACCTCGACTTCTACGCGGAGTCGATGTACTCGCCGATGGACGTGGACGGCAGCGACTTCTACATGAAGCCGATGAACTGCCCGTTCCACATCCAGATCTACAAGAACGCGCTGCGCTCCTACCGCGAGCTGCCGATGCGCCTCGCGGAGCTCGGCACGGTCTACCGCTACGAGCGCTCGGGGACGCTGCACGGCATGCTGCGCGTGCGCGGCTTCACGCAGGACGACGCCCACATCATCTGCGCGCCCGGCCAGGTCGAGGACGAGATCGTCGGCGTCGTCGAGCTGTTCCTGCGCGTCCTCGGCGCGTTCGGCTTCGGCGAGGTGCGCGCGCGGCTCTCGACGCGGCCCGAGGAGAAGTACGTCGGCGCCATCGAGGACTGGGAGCTCGCCGAGGCGTCGCTGCGCGCCGCCCTCGAGCGCACCGGGCTGGCGTACGAGGTGGACGAGGGCGAGGGCGCGTTCTACGGGCCGAAGATCGACTTCGACCTCGTCGACGCGCTGGGGCGCGCCTGGCAGTGCTCGACGGTGCAGTTCGACTTCAACCTGCCGGAGCGCTTCGAGATGGGCTACATCGCCGAGGACGGACAGGAGCACCGCCCGTTCATGGTGCATCGCGCGCTGTACGGCTCGATCGAGCGCTTCATGGGCATCCTGATCGAGCACTACGCCGGCGCGTTGCCGCTCTGGCTCGCGCCGGTGCAGGCGACGGTCATCCCGATCGCGGACCGCCACGCCGGGTACGCGCGCGAGGTGCGGGACGCCCTCGCGGCGCGCGGGCTGCGCGTGGAGGTGGACGACGGCGGCGACCGCATGGGCGCGAAGATCCGCAAGGCGCAGCTGCGGAAGACGCCCTACATGCTCGTCGTCGGCGACCGCGAGGCCGAGGCGCGCGCCGTCTCGCTGCGCCACCGCGCGCTCGGCGACCTCGGCCCCACGCCGCTCGCCGAGGCGGTCGAGCGCATCGCGGTCGAGCGCGACGCGCGCTCGCCGGACCCGGAGGCGTAGGGATCAGCCGAGGACGCTGATGAGCACGGTGGTGGAGATGCTGATGCCCGCCAGGGTGACCCCGGCCACCACGCCAAACCCGAGGTACATGCGGATCTGCAGCTTGCGGCTCTCGTCCCGAATCTCGCCGCGCACTACATCGAACTCGCCACGGACCACATCGATCTCGCCACGGACCAACTCGATGTCCTTGCGGACGAGCGCGATGTCGTCTTTCGTCGCGAGGTTCTGGCCGAAGTCCTCGGCGAAGGTGGCGACGAGTTCGTCGGCCTGCTCTTCCGGGAAGCCGGCCGCTTGCAGCCGTCGCGAGGCCTTGAGGGTGTCGAGGAGCACCATGCCGCCATTCTACACGCCTCCGCGCCGCGCGAGCAGGCGGCGGCTGCGCCGGCGCGCGGTTGCCGCCCCGCCCCGCGCGTGACAATCTGACGCGCGGCCTCGACAGGCCGGACGACGGGAGAGGCGATGCCGAAGCGCGTGCTGCTGGCGAACCGCGGCGAGATCGCGCTGCGCGTCCAGCGCAGCTGCCGCGAGCTGGGCATCGAGACCGTCGCCGTCTACTCCGAGGCCGACCGCGACGCGCTGCACGTGCGCAACGCCGACGCCGCCGTGCTGATCGGCCCCGGCCCGGCCACGCAGTCCTACCTCGTCATCGACAAGATCATCGAGGCGGCCCGGCGGACGGGCGCGGACGCCGTGCACCCCGGCTACGGCTTCCTCTCCGAGAACCCCGCCTTCGCCGAGGCCTGCGACGCGGCCGGCATCACCTTCATCGGCCCGCCCGCCTCGGCGATGCAGGCGATGGGCGACAAGGTGCAGGCGCGGCGGCTGATGGAGAGCGCCGGCGTGCCGGTCGTCCCCGGCGCCGAAGACATCGACCCACAGAACGTCGAGCACGCCCGCGCCGAGGCCGAGCGGATCGGCTTCCCGCTGCTCGTCAAGGCCGCCTCGGGCGGCGGCGGGCGCGGCATCCGCATCGTCGAGCGCAGCGACGAGCTGGAGGACGCGATGCGCGTCTCCGGCACGGAGGCGGCCGCCGCCTTCGGCGACGCGACGATCTTCCTCGAGAAGTACGTCTCGCCCGCGCGGCACGTCGAGGTGCAGGTGATGGCCGACGCGCACGGCAACGTGCGCGCCTTCGGCGAGCGCGAGTGCTCGATCCAGCGCCGCCGCCAGAAGCTGATCGAGGAGGCGCCCTCGGTCGCCGTCGACCCCGACCTGCGCGCGCGCCTCTGCGACGTCGCGGTCACCGCCGCGCGCAGCTGCGGCTACCGCAACGCCGGCACCGTCGAGTTCCTGCTCGGCGAGGACGGCGAGTTCTACTTCCTCGAGATGAACGCGCGGCTCCAGGTCGAGCATCCCGTGACCGAGTTCGTCTACGGCGTCGACCTCGTCGCGCTGCAGCTCGCGGTCGCGGACGGGGAGCCGCTACCGGACGACGCCGGACTGGCGCAGCCGCACGGCTGGGCGATCGAGGCGCGGATCAACGCCGAGAACGCCCATGCGAACTTCGCGCCCTCGTTCGGCCTCGTGCGGCGCGTCGAGCCGCCGCTCGGGCCGGGCGTGCGCTTCGACTCGATGCTCTACGACGGGCTGGACGTGCCGGTCTTCTACGACTCGCTGCTGGGCAAGCTGATCGTCTGGGCGGAGGATCGCCCGGCCGCGATCGAGCGGCTGCGGCGCGCCTTGCAGGACCTGCTGGTCGCCGGCATCGACACCAACGCGCCCTTCCACCTCGCGCTGCTCGATCACCCCGACTACGTCTCGGGCGCCGTCGACACCGGCTGGCTGGAGCGCGAGTTCGAGATGCCCCCGCCGCCCGAGGGCGACCCGAGCGAGCTCACGGCGCTGATCGCTGCCGCGCTCGCCTCGGGGCTGGGCGGCGCTCGCGGATCGGGCGCGGACGGAGCGGCGGGCGCGCCGGGGCGCGGCTGGGCGCGCGCCGGACGCAGCGACGCTCTGGGCGCGCGCGTGCGCCACGCGGAGGGACGAGGATGGCGAAGCGGCATCGGCTCCTCGTAGGCGGCGAGGAGCGCACGGTCGTCCTCGACAGCGCCCCCGGCGGGGGCGGCGAGACGCTCGTCACGATCGACGAGGCGGAGCCGATCGCGATCGAGGTGGACGCGGCGGAGCTGCCCGGCTTCGTCTCGTTCCGCGCCGGCGGCGTCACGCGCCGCGCCTACGTCGCGCGCGACGGCGCCTCGTTCGACGTGACCGTGGGCCCGCGGCGGTTCGTCGTCCAGCAGGTCACGGGCAGCGGCCGCGGGCGCGGCGTGGTCGGCGGCGCGGAGGACGCGCCCGGCGAGATCACCTCGCCGCTCGCCGGCGTCGTCGTCGAGGTGCGCGTCGCGCCGGGCGACGTGCTGGAGGCCGGCACGACGGTGCTCGTCCTCGAGGCGATGAAGATGCAGAACGAGGTGCTGATCCCGCTCGACGGCGCGGTGACGGCCGTGCACGTCAACGCCCGCGACAGCGTCGAACAGGGCCAGTTGCTCCTCGAGTACGACCCCGCCGACGCGTAAGGCACAGAGGCGATGACGAACGAGCCGGACGGCGGCGCCAGCACGGATCCGGACGAGGCCGAAGACGCCGTCGCAAGCCGAATCAGAAAATGGCAGGCGCGGCTGCTTCAGCTCGACCGCCGGAACAACCTGCTCTACTTCAAGCCGGGCCGCAGCGTCGTTGGGATCACCGGCGTGGCGCCCGACGAACTCGACGAGCGGCTACAGCGATCGCGGATCGGCCTTTCGTTTCCCTACACGTCGCCCCGGCGGTCGCGGCGGCGTGGCTTCGCGCCCGACGACGGCACCGAATCCGATGATGAAGCGACCATCGTCGAGGGTGATCTGGAGACGGACTGTGAGCCGCGTGATCTGCAGCGGCGGCTCCGCAACCTCCGGCGCAAGGACCGGGAATGGGAGGAGGAGCAGGGGCTGAACGTGCTCTTCCTCGCTGTCGGCTTCCTCAACTGGATCGACGCCGACGGGGAGCGGGCGCGCTCCCCGCTGGTGCTGATTCCGTGCGATCTGGAGCGCGCGTCGCCCCGCGACCCGTACCGGCTGCGCCGCGAGGACGACGATCCGGTCGTCAATCCCACGCTGCGCCACCAACTCGCCTTGTCCGGCCTTGATCTGCCCGAGTTCGCCGGCGAGGCAGGCGAGGCCGATGCGTCCATTGAGGGCTTCATCGCACAGGTCGGCGATCTCGTGGCGAGCCGTCCGGGCTGGTCCGCCGAGCCGGACGCCATCCTGGGCGCGTTCTCCTACTCCAAGCTCGCGATGTACGAAGATTTGACGCGGATGCGCGAGCACGGTGTCCAGAACGAACTGACGCTCCAACTGGCGGGCGGCGCAACAGGCGGCACGGGCGGCGACTCCGCGCCGCCCGCGACGACTCGCGACGATGACCTTGCCGGAGGCCGCCTCGACGATCTGCTGGAGGTCCGCGATCAGTACGCCGTGCTGCCCGCAGACTTCAGCCAGCTGCGGGCGATCGACGAGGCCCGAAAAGGTGCGCATCTGGTCATTCACGGCCCCCCGGGCACCGGCAAGAGCCAGACGATCGCCAACCTGATCGCCACGCTCCTTGCCGACGGCAAGCGTGTCCTGTTCGTCAGCGAGAAGACGGCGGCGCTCGATGTGGTGAAGCGGCGGCTTGAAGAGTGCGGGCTCGGAGCGTTCTGCCTCGACCTGCACAGCGACCGCGGCAGGAAGCGGGAGGTCTACGAGCAGTTGCGCCGCGCCGTGCAGGATCCACGGCAAGCCATCGCCCGTCCGATCTCCGCCGACGACCTGATCGAGCAACGCGACCGGCTCAACGGGATCGTGCGGTTGCTGCATGAGCGGCGCGAGCCGTTGGGCCAGTCCGCTTACGAGGTACAGGGGTGCTTCGCGCGGCTGCGCGATCTGCCCCGCTGCGAGGGCTTCGACGTCCCGCCTGCAGCCGGGTTGACGGGCGAGTGGTTCCGCGACATCGAGGCCTCGGCCCGCCGCATCGCCAGCCGTCCCGACGAATTCCGTGAGCACGAGTCGAGCCGCTGGATGGCGCTCCGCACGCCGCAGCCGTCACTGCAACTCGCCGATCTGATCCGCGGGGACATGGACGCGGTGCTGGCCGCCGGGGCGAGGCTGCGGGATGCGGCGGCGCCCCACGCGGAGTGGCTCGGCGTGCGAGGGATCGCATCGGCGGACGACGCCCGCGGCATGGTTCGACTCCTCGACATTCTGACGCGCGCGCCCGGCGTGCCGCGGGCGTGGCTGGGACGCGGCGCCGTGGGGCGGCTGCGATCGATTGCGCGCGCGCAGGCGGCTCAGCAGCGGCAGCGGCGCAGCCTCGAGCGGCTGCTGGCCGACTGGTTCGGCGCTGAGCCGCCGCCCCTCGACTACCGGGAGATCGCGCGCGCCGCCGAACTCTCGCCCGCTGCGCGCGAGGCCATCGAGGCAGCGGTCGGAGCGGGTTGGCGAAGCGCCATCGGCAATGATCCGGCCGTGCTCTTCGCCTCAGCGCACGCTCTTGCGGCGGCGCTGGACGCGCTGTCGGCGAGGGCGGAGACGATCGCCGCGCCACTCGGCAGCATGGAACTGAGGACGCTGCGCGAGATCGACGAGGCATCCGGTCTGGCTGACCGCATCCTCGCGCTCGATCCCGTCCCCGGGTACTGGCTCGCCGAGTCGGTGATCGGCGATCTCGAGAGCCGCTGCGGGGACGCGCGCTCGCTCACCAATCGGCTCGGGACGGCCGAGGCTCGCCTCGACGAAGAGTTTTCGGATGGCCTGGTCGCGCTCGTCGGCGAGGAGATGCTGGTTCGCTACCGCACTGACCACCAGAGTCTTTGGCGGCGGCTCTTCGGAAGAGCCTGGCGCCGCGATCAGCGCATGCTTCGCGGCCAGTTGAAGACGCCCGGCAAGCTCGCGCTCGGCGACGCCCTCGCCGCCATCGAGTTGGCGCTGGACGTGAGTCGCTTACGCGAGCGCTGGGATGAGACAGCGCCGGGGCTGGAGGAATCGCTCGGCGCGCGCTTCCGCGGACGAGAGACGGACTGGGACCGAGTGGCTGCGGACCTCGCCGCGCTGCGCGCCATCCTCGCGGACTGGCGTGAGGACAAGGCCGTGCTGCGCGAACTCCTGTCCGGCGAGGCCGACGGCGAGCGACGGCGCATGCTTGAGTCCGCCCAGCGGCTGCTCGTGAACGCCCGGACGCGTTACCGCGAGGCAGCGGACCCGATCGGCCACGAGCAGTTGACTGCCCCAGAGTTGGAGGTCACGGCCGCAGGCGAGACCGTCCGGCGCGCGCTCGAGCCGCTGCGCCGCGTCAGCGAGGGCACGGCCGGGCTGTACGAACCTCTCGCACGGCGGCCCGACGACTTCGACGCGCTGACCGGCCTGATCGCGAGCGGCGTCCAGTGGATGGACGTCACGGAGGAAGACGAGCGGCTCGCCCCGAGGCTTGCCGAGGACTTCGGCCCGTTCTTCGCGGGCGATACCAGCGACTGGGGCGCCGCCGACCAGGCCCTGGAATGGACGGGCCAGTTCCTCAACGAGACAAACGGTCCGGTAGGCGATGCGCTGCTGGATCATGCGGCGCGGCCCCGGCCGCGCGAGGAGTACGAGAAGCGTGGCGCGACCCTCCGCGAGGACGTCGATGCGTTCATGGAGGCGCTGCGCGTGCTGGACGACCGGTTCGATGCCACCGCCACGGACCAGGGCGCGTGGGCCACCCCGGACCTCGCCGAGCTGGACGAGTGGGCTGCCGATCTCCAGGCGCACGCCAGCGACGCGCCGTCGTGGGTCGAGTACCAAGACGCGGCGCGGGGCCTAGACGAACGTCTCGGGGCCGGGGCGGTCTCCGCCATCCGCGCCGTGACCCAGCGGGCGGAGGACGTCCCGGGCATCGTCAGCCGCCGCATCTACGAACTCTGGCTGGAAGAACTCTACAAGACCGAGCCCGCGCTGCGGGAGTTCAACCGCGTCGACCACGAGGCGATCCGGTCGCGGTTCCGGCAACTGGACAAGGGCTTCCCGGTCGCCGCCCGCCAGCGCGTGCGGGAGCGAGTGTTCGGCGGCTACCCGGAGCGGCGCGCCACGGCTCTCCAGGCCGGCCAACTGGGCACGCTCCGGGGCGAACTCTCGAAGCAGCGCCGCCAGTTGTCCGTACGCCGCCTCATCAGCCGCATCCCGGACCTGCTCCAGAAGCTCAAGCCGTGCTTCCTCATGAGCCCGCTGGCCGTCAGCCAATACCTCCCCGGCGGTCCGCTGGCCAGCGACCGGCTCGAGTTCGACGCCGTGATCTTCGACGAGGCTTCGCAGGTGTGGCCCGAAGACGCGCTGCCCGCGATCGAGCGGGCGCGCCAGGTCATCGTCGCTGGCGACCGTCACCAGCTACCGCCCACGAACTTCTTCCGCGCCGTTGGCGACGACGATGACGACGCGGCCAGCCGCGACGAGGACGACGACGACGACGCCTTTGAGGGGCGCGAGAGCATTCTCGACGTGATGGTGGGCCAACTGGGCCGCGGCGTCGCCGAACGCTACCTCGGCGTGCACTACCGCAGCCGCTGCGAGAGCCTGATCCGCTTCTCAAACCACACCTTCTACGGCGACCGGCTCCTGACCTTCCCCGGACCGGCCGCGGACGAGGTCTGCGTGCGCGACGAGTACTTGCCGCACGCGACCTACGACTCGGGCGGCAGCCGCACCAACCGCGGCGAGGCCGAACGCGTGGCCGACATCGTGTTCGAGCTAATGGAGACCGCCCCTCCCGAAGACAGCATCGGCGTCGTGGCGCTCTCGCGTGCGCAGGCCGACCTGATCGAGAACCTCATCGAGCAGCGGCGGCTGTTGAGCCGCAACCTCGACGAGCGCTTCAGCGAGGACCGCGACGAGCGGTTCTTCGTCAAGAACTTGGAGAACGTCCAGGGCGACGAACGCGCCCACATGATCCTCTCCATCGGTTATGGGCCCACGCCCGCCGGCGCCGCGCCTAACCGCTTCGGGCCGATCAACCGGGAGGGCGGCGAACGCCGACTCAACGTCGCCGTGACGCGGGCGCGCAAGTCCATGACCGTCGTCCATTCGTTGCGCGCCGAAGACGTCACCTCGCAGGCGGCCGGCGCGCGCCAACTGCGCCGCTACCTCGAGTACGTGCGGAACCCGGATGCGTTCGTGGAGGCCGGAGTGACCGGCACAGGCGAGCCGGAGAGCCCGTTCGAGGAGGCGGTCCTGGCTGCGCTGCGCCGCCGCAGCCACCGGGTCGAGGCGCAGGTCGGCGTCTCGGGCTACCGAATCGATCTGGCCATACGGTCGGAGGACGGCGCGAGCTTCGATATCGGCATCGAGTGCGACGGGGCGACGTACCACAGCTCTCCCGCCGCGCGGGACCGCGACTGGCTGCGGCAGCAGGTGCTGGAGGATCTCGGCTGGCGCATCCACCGCGTCTGGTCGACGGCGTGGATCCGCGACCCCGAGGCCGAGCTTCGGGCTATCGAGGAGGCCCTTGCACTGGCGCGCGCAGGCCCGCCCGAGCCGCAACCGCCGCCGCGTGGCGGCGCTCCCGGGGAGCCGGAGCCGCCAGCGACGACCGAAGCCAGCGTTCCCGCCCCGTCGTACGAGCCGGGGGAGCAGTCGGAGGTCGCACAACTCTTCGACGACTATCGCTGCTTCGAGTGCGAGCCTCGCCACGGGGATCTGCTCAGAGTGGCGTGGGGCGACCTCAAGAGGCTCGTGAGGGAGGTGGTCGCGGCCGAGCAGCCCGTTCACATCGACACGGTCATCGACCGCATCCGGGCGGCCTACGGCATCCGGCGTGCGGGATCGAGGATCCGCGCGCGCATCCGACAGGCTGCGAAGCAGGAGGTCGCCAACGGGGCGCTTCGGCGCGAGGACGGAGACGACGAGTTCCTCCGGATCAAGGGCGATTCCGGGCCTGTGCGCCCCAGGCGCGACCCGCAGCGCCGCATCCACCGCATCGCCGCTGCCGAATTGGATGTGGGCCTGATCCGCGTCGCCCGCGAGACGTTTGGCGCCACGCGGGAGGATCTCACGCGCGAGACGGCTCGCCAGTTCGGCTGGCGCCGCACCGGACGGGACATCGCGGCAGCACTCGACGAGCGCATGGATCGGCTCGTCGAGAGCGGGCGGTTGTCGCTCCGGGGCGACATGCTCGCCGCCCCCGAGGCCGAGTACGACCCGGCGGGGGCGGACGAGTAGGACGAAGACCACGAGGGCGAAGGCCACGGGCATTGCGCGGTAGTGCTAGAATCAGCGCCCGCGCGCCCCGGTGGGCGCCCGGATGTAGCTGAGAGGCGCCTCCGATCGCGAAAGAGCTGCGGGTCAACGATCAGATTCAGGTTCCGCAGGTCCGCGTGATCCGTGACACCGAGCAACTCGGCATCCTCGATATCGACGAGGCGCAGCGCATCGCCGACGAGGCGAACCTCGATCTCGTCGAGGTCGCGCCGACGGCGACCCCGCCCGTCGTCCGGATCATGGACTACGGCAAGTTCAAGTATCAGCAGGCCAAACGGGAGCGCGAGTCGCGCAAGTCCTCGCGCCACTCCTCGCTGCGCGAGGTGCGGATGCGCGTGAAGATCGACGAGCACGACATCGCCTTCAAGGCGCGCACCGCCCGCAAGCTGCTGGGCGAGGGCGACAAGGTGAAGATCTCGGTGATGTTCCGCGCGCGCGAGATCACCCACCCCGAGGTCGGCCGCGACCTGCTCGATCGCTTCTACTCGCGCATCGAGGATGTCGCGACGATCGAGCGGGCGCCGCAGATGGAGGGCCGCATGCTCTCGATGGTCGTGATGCGCGACCCGAAGGCGGCGGCCGCGGACGAGGCGGCAGCGGACTCGTAGCGGCGCTGGCCCGTAGCGTCTCCGCCTCGGTAGACTCGAACCATGCCGAAGATGAAGACGCACCGGGGCACGGCGAAGCGCGTGAAGGTGACCGGCAGCGGCAAGCTGCTGGTGCGCGCGCATCACCTCAACAACAAGCGCATGAAGAAGCGCCGCGAGAAGCTGCAGGCGCTGGGCCGCATGCACGAGCTGCACCCGTCGCAGCGCAAGCGCATCCGCACGCTGCTCGGCCGCTAGCACGCACGAGGGGTAGAGGACGATGCCGCGTACGCGAAACCGCGTCGCCACGCGCGCCCGCCACAAGAAGATCATCCGCCGCGCCCGCGGCCATCGAGGCAAGCGCCATCGCAACTTCAAGGTCGCCAACGAGTCGGTGATGCACGCCTTGCGCTACGCGACCGAGCACCGGCGCGAGCGCAAGGGCGACTTCCGCCGCCTCTGGATCGTGCGCATCAACGCGGCGGCCCGGCTGCACGGCCTCAGCTACAGCCGCCTGATCCAGGGCCTCAAGCGCGCCGGCGTCGAGATCGACCGCAAGATGCTGGCCGACCTCGCGGTGCGCGAGCCCGAGGCGTTCGGCCAGCTCGCCGCCCGCGCCGAGGCCGCCCTGGCCTGACGCCACGACGTTCGAGGGCACGCAAACGGGGCGGCTGGGCCGCCCCGTTCGGTATTCGCTGCTGGAGCGCCCCCGGCGCTAGTTCACCGGCGGGAAGCGCTTCATGTCCTCGGCGGCGTAGCCCGCCACCGCAAGGTCGGCGCCGCCGGCCGCCTCGATCTTCGAGACGACGTCGGCCAGCTGGCTTGCCGGAATCGCGCAGGTCATTTCGGAGTTGGACATCCCGGTCCGTACACGACTGAGCTGTCAGCCAACGCTCGCGGCAGCGACTCCGTGTTCCTTCGCCATCGCGACGATGTGGCACTGCGGCTTGCCCTGCAAGCTGAGGTCCGGCAGCGCGTCGGACAGCACCATCAGCTGCCGCCCGGTGACGCGCAGCATCACCACGTCCGGGTCGATCGGCGTCTCGGAGAGCGGGCCGTAGGTGATCGCGCCCGGCTTCTCCGTCACCACCGGGATCAGCGGCACCACGTCCATCGTCACCCAGCCGCACTCGAGGACCGCGGCCACGTCGGAGTTTCCGCCGACCTCCTCGAGGGTCTTGAGGCCGTGCGTGAGGCTGCCGACGCTGCAGTTGCCGTGGTCCTCGGCGACGGTCGAGAAGGTGCGGTCCGTGGACTTCATCCAGAACACGCAGCCCGCCGAGACGCGGCCGGTGCGGCCGTCCTCGAGCGGCGGCGGCATCGGGTCGTCGAAGGCGTCCACGCCGTCGGGAGGCGCGTCCGAGAAGGTGATCGCAATCGGCGGTACGTCGGTCCCGACGCTCGACATCAGCCGCTGGCTGAGGCCCGCCCAGTCCTCTGTCGTGGCCATCGCCACCTCCCCGTTCGCGCCGCCTCCGAAGACGCGACGCACCAGATTCCCGAACCAGTTCCCGGTACTCATGTCTGGAGTATGCTCCAACCTTCGAGAAAAGACAAAGGCCGGCCCGCCGGCGGCTACTCGCCCGCGCCCGATCCGGGCGCCGGATCGGGCGCGGGCGCGCGCCTGGCGATCAGTTCCGTGCCCCAGGGGATGGTGTCGCCGCGGGGGAAGAGGGCGAGGAACGGCTCGTTCACGAAGGCGGGCGCGCCGAGGATGTAGGGCACGTAACTGCCGCCGTCCCGGACCCAGACCGCCCGCACCCCGAGGCGCCGCATGCACGCCTCGAGGTGGTTGGGGCCCCCGCCCGATGATCTGACGACGCCGAACTCGTCGCCGAGCCCGTCGAGGCACTCCGGGACCACGATCCGCACGCGGTAGACGCGCGTGCGGCTGCCGTCCGCCGAGGTCACGGTGACGCTGATCAGCGTGCCCTCGTCCAGCGCGAACTGGTGGCCGCCCTCCGGGTAGCCGTCCGAGTCGGCGGGCACGATGTCGAGGGTCGCCTCGGGATGGGCCGCGGCCGCCTCGAGGGTGGTCCGGGCCACCCCGTACTGGAGCTCGCCCGTGTACTCCGTGCGGTCCGGCGAGAACCCGCCCCCGTCGAGGACGACGTGGTTGATCCGGAGCGAGGCAAGCCGGGCGTCGCTGGCGGATGTCGCGGTGATCCTGAGGATCCGGTCCCTTCCGCCGCCGTTCGAGGTGGAGACATGGAGCGCGCCGTCGGGGCCGAGCAGCGGCGTCCGGAGGCGACCGTACGCGCGATCGAGTTCGGGTACGACGACTTGACTCACGAAGGCGCCGTCCGCCGTGAACTCGAAGAGCCGCAGCCTGCGATCCTTGAGCGTGGCCACGGCGAGCCGCCCCTCCCAGGCCCCCCACTGCTCGCCCTCGAGGAAGATCCCGCCGCTCGGCGCGAGCGTCGGGGCTCCCGAGGACCAACTGGCCTCGACGGCGTCCGGGAACTCCGCGAGGTCGGTCATCGGGACGCGCTCGTTGTAGCCGGGCACGGGGTTCCAGCCGTAGTTGCCGCCGGCGGCCAGCAGGTTGATCTCGTCGTCCACGCGGGGGCCGTGCTCCACGGACCACATCTGCTCGCCGCCGGGGCGCAGCGCGAGGCCCTGCACGTTGCGGTGACCGTAGCTATAGACGGGCGACCCGGGGAACGGATTGCCCGGAGCGGGGGCGCCCGTCGAGGCGTCGACGCGCAGGACTTTCCCGCCCAGCGAGGTCAGATCCTGCGGCGTCGAGCCATCGGCGCCGTCGCCGGTGGCGATCCAGAGGTAGCCCTCCGGGCCGAAGCGCAGCCGGCAGCCGCCGTGCCGGCCCCCACCGGCGGTGGGGAGTCCGCCGACGAGGGGATCGGCGACCCGCGTGGCCGAGGCGTAGGCGGCGTCGATGGTCCAGGCGATCACCTGCACCTCGGGACCGGCGTGGCCCTGGCAGGTGTAGAAGCGCCGGCTCGAGGCGAAACCGGGATCGACGACGATGGCCATCAGCCCGGTCTCGCCCCTGGCGAACAGGTCGCCGAGGTCGGCGCTGACGGTCCGCACCGCGCCATCCGTGAGCCGCGCGCTCAGCCGCCCGGGGCGCTCGGTGAACAGCAGCGTCCCGTCCGGCGCGAAGGCGATGCCCCAGGGGTTGGTCAACCCGGAGACGAGTGTCTCGACCGACAGCATCGGGGCCGGCGGATCGCCGCCGGCCGCGTGCTCCGCCTCAGCAGCGTCGTCAGCGGGGCCTGCTCCCCGAACGTCGGACGGCGCGGCCAGGGCGAGCGCCGACACGACGACGAGGGCCGCGAGGAGCCGCAGCCACGCGGCGGAGCCGGCAGTGGACCTCATGGCGGTGGACCTCATGGCGGTCACGAGCCCTACGCGCGCTGCTCCGCGCCGTGCTCGCGCGCGAGGCGCTGGAGGATGCGCGCCTGCTCGCGGTTCGCGTCCTCGCTCGTGAGGGTGCGGTCCGGCGCCTGGTAGCTGATCGCGAAGGCGATCGACTTCTTGCCCGCGGGCAGCTGCTCGCCGCGGTAGACGTCGAAGACGCGCGCCCCGGCGACCAGCCGCGACTGCTCGATGACGCCTTGCAGCGCGCCCGCCGGGACGCCCTCGTCCACCACGAGCGCGACGTCCTGCTCGACCGCCGGGAAGCGCGGCACCGGCTCGGCGCCGCGCCGCCCGGGCGAGGCGTCCAGCAGCGCCGCGAGGTCCAGCTCGAAGAGCGCGACCGGCTGCTCGACGCCGAACGCATCGAGGGTGTCCGGGTGCGCCTCGCCGAGCACGCCGACGGCCGTCCCGCCGACGCCGACGCGCGCGCAGCGGCCGGCGAGCAGGCCGTGCTCCTCGTGCGGCTCGTACTCGAAGGCGACGCCGAGGCGCTCGCCCAGCTCGTCGAGCACGCCCTTCGCGTCGAAGAAGCCGAGGGCGCGCTCGAGCGGGCTGCCCCAGCGGTCGCGGTCGGCGCCGCAGAGCGCGCCGGCGACGACCTCGCGCTCGTCGGGCAGCGGACCGTCCGCGCCGCGGCGCGGCGCGTAGACGCGCCCGGCCTCGAAGATCGCGATCTCGTCCGCGCCCGCGCGCAGGTTGCGATCGACCGTCTCGATCAGCGAGTGGCGCAGCGAGGTGCGCAGCACCTCGTGCTCCGAGGAGAGCGTGTTGCGCAGCCGCAGCGGCGCGTTCGCCTCCAGCTCGGCGGCGGGGCGGACGCGGGCCAGCGTCTCCCCGGT
Source organism: Dehalococcoidia bacterium (assembly GCA_963692775.1). Lineage (GTDB taxonomy): Bacteria > Chloroflexota > Dehalococcoidia > UBA2979 > UBA2979 > VXMT01. Next base: position 378,124 of record OY839116.1, read on the forward strand.
GGTCAGCGAGTAGTTGATCACCTCCTGCAAGCCCGCTGCGGCGAGCGCGCGGCGCACGCGGTCGCGCAGCGCCGGCAGCGGGGCCGGCTCGTAGCTGGGCACGCGCCCGCGGACCGTCGTCGCCGGCAGCCGGTCGTAGCCGGCGATGCGCACGACCTCCTCGGCGAGGTCGTCGGGGATCGCGACGTCGGTGCGCCACCACGGCGAGTCGACGAGGAAGCGCTCCGCCGCCTCGCCCCCGCCCTCGCGGGCGACCGCGAAGCCGAGCGCGCCGAGGGCGGACTCGACCTCGGCGTCGGGGACGTGGAAGCCGAGGACCGTGTCGAGGCGCGAGCGCTCGAGGGCGACGCTTGCCGCGCGCTGCGGGCGCGGATGGACGTCGATCGCGCCGCGCCGCGCCGCGCCACCGCAGACCTCGACCAGCAGCTGCGTCGCGCGCCGCGAGGCGTGCGCCGCCAGCTCCGGCGAGAGTCCGCGCTCGAAGCGCGAGGAGGCCTCGCTGCGCAGCCGCAGCCGCGTCGAGGTGCGGCGGATGCTCGCCGGGTCGAACTGCGCGGCCTCCAGCAGCACGCGCGTCGTGCCCTCGTGGACCTCGCTCTCGAGGCCGCCCATCACGCCGGCGAGGGCGATCGGGCCGCTGTCGTCGGTGATCAGCAGCGTGTCGTCGCTCAGCTCGCGGTCCTCGCCGTCGAGCGTGGTCAGCCGCTCGCCCTCGCGCGCGAGGCGCACGACGACCGCGCCCCGCAGCCGGTCGGCGTCGAAGGCGTGCAGCGGATTGCCGAGCTCGAGCATGACGTAGTTCGTGACGTCGACGACGTTGTTGATCGGGCGCTGCCCGGCCGCCTGCAGCCGCTCCTGCATCCAGCGCGGCGAGGGCCCAACGCGGATGCCCTCGATCACCGTGGCGATGTAGCGCGCGCAGAGGTCCGGGTCGGCGATCGCGACGGCGGCGGCGTCCTCGACGGGCTCGTCGCTCTCCGGGTGGTCGTCGTCCGGCAGGCGCAGCGCGGCGCCGAGGACGGCGGCGGTCTCGCGGGCGACGCCGACCATGTTCATCATGTCCGCCCGGTTCGGCCAGGTGTGCACGTCCAGCACCACGTCGCCGAGATAGTCGGCGAGCGGCGCGCCCACCGGCGCGTCACCCGGCAGCTCGAGGATGCCCTCGTGCTCTTCGGACAGCCCCAGCTCGCGCTCGGACAGCACCATCCCCGAGGACTCGACGCCGCGGATGCGCGCCGCCTTGAGCGTCGCCGGCTCGCCGCTGCGCGGGTCGATCAGCTCCGCGCCCTCGCGCGCGAAGGCGACGCGCTGCCCGGCGGCGACGTTCGGCGCGCCGCAGACGACGGTGTGCGGCTCGCCCGCGCCGTACTCGACCGTCGCCAGCACGAGGCGGTCGGCGTTGGGATGCGGGTCGACCGAGAGCACCTCGGCGACCGTCACGAGATCGCGGTCCCAGCCGCCGACGCGCTCGATGCCCTCGACCTCCGCCGAGGCCATCGTCAGGCGCTCCGCGAATGCCTCGACGTCGAGGTCGTCCGGGAGGTCGACGTAGTCGCGCAGCCACTTGAGGGAGACGAGCATCCGGCAGGCTCCGCTAGAACTGGTCGAGCAGGATGGCGTTGCCATCCGGGTCTTCGATGACGATGTGCGCGGGGCCCTCGTCCTCCGTCGCCGGCAGCGCCTGCGCGGGGTCGAGGCCGTCGGGCATCTCGTGCAGCAGCTCGGTCTCGAGGCCGCGCTCGGCGAGGCGGCTGCGGACGGCGCGCACGTCGGGAGGATTGAAGGTCAGGATGTTGCCCTCGAACATCCCCTCGAAGAGGCCGATCATCGCGCCGCCCTGGCGCATCATCAGCCAGCCCTCGCCGCCGCCGAGGGGCTCGAAGCCGAGCTGCTCGTAGAACGCCTGCGAGACCGCGAGGTCGCGCACCGCGAGGCTGACCGAGAAGTAGCCGAGGTTCGGGTCGCCGGCAGGGGGCGGCTCGGGCGCCTCGATGTCGCTGGCTGCAGGATCGTCGGACATGGTCAGACCCCCTGGAACTGGCGCAGGAAGCGCAGGTCGTTCGAGTAGAAGTAGCGGATGTCCTCGATGCCGTGGCGCAGCATCGCGATCCGCTCGACGCCCATGCCGGCGGCGAAGCCGGTGTAGCGCTCCGGGTCGTAGCCGGAGGCGGCGAGCACCTCGGGGTGCACCATCCCCGCGCCGAGGATCTCGAGCCAGCCGCTACCGCGGCAGACCGCGCAGCCCGGCTCGGCGCCGGGGCAGGAGAAGCAGTCGACGGCGACCTCGACGCCGGGCTCGACGAACGGGAAGTAGGAGTGGCGCAGCAGCACGCGGCGCTCGCCGCCGAAGAGCTGGCGCGCGAACTCCAGCAGCGTGCCCTTGAGGTCGGCGAGCGAGACGCCCTCGTCGACAGCGAGCAGCTCGACCTGCGTCATCATCCACTCGTGGGTCGCGTCGGTCGCCTCGTAGCGGTAGCAGCGACCCGGCACGGCGATGCGCACGGGCGGATCGTGGGCGTCGAGGTAGCGGATCTGCATCGGCGAGGTATGCGTGCGCAGCAGCAGCGGCTGATCGCCGTCCACGTCCTCGTCGAGCCAGAAGGTGTCCCACATATCGCGCGCGGGGTGGTCCTCGGGGATGCGCAGGCGCGTGAAGTTGTAGTCGTCGAGCTCGACCTCGGGGCCCTCGACGGTGGCGAAGCCCATGCGCGTGAAGGCGTCGAGGATCTCCTGCAGGGTCTGGGTCACGGGGTGCAGCCCGCCGCGGCGGCGGCGTCTGCCGGGCAGCGTCACATCGACGGCGCCCCCGGCGAGCTGCGAGGCGAGCGCGGCGGCGCGCAGCTCCTCCCGGCGCGCCTCGAGCGCCGCCTCGAGGTCGCGCTTGAGCGCGTTGGCGGCCTGTCCGGCAGCGCGCCGCTCCTCCGCCGGCAGCGCGGAGAGCCCGCGCAGCACGCCGGTGAGCGCCCCCGAGCGCCCGAGCACGGAGCGCCGCCACTCCTCGACCGCCTCCTCGCCGCCCGCGCCCGCGAGCGCCGCGCGCCACTCGCGCGCGAGGCTATCGAGGTCGGCGGGGCCGTCGGCGGCGTCGGCGGTCATTAGGTGAGTGTCGCGCGGGCGGCGGGTGAGGGCAACGCGGCGGCGCGGGCGTCGTTCTTCATTTGTGGATGGACTGGGGGAATATCGTGGACGCAGTGAACGAATGTTCGCGTATAATCTATAGCCATTGAGCAGTTGTGCTGGCCACTTGTGAACAGGGGCGTGCCAGCGCGAGCGAGCGGGGGCGTGGGTTGACGGGCGATACCGTCCACGTCACGGAGACGATGCGCGCGAAGCCCCTCGGCAACGCGCGGAAGGGCTACGCCCGCATCGACGAGGCGCTCGACATGGAGCGCTTCATCTTCAACTGCGCACTCCGCCAACGAATCGACAGATACCAGCAAACAGGCACGCGCTTCACGTTCGTCCCGTGCGGCGACCAGTGCCGACACGAGCAGCGCGAGGTCAAGAGGTGTGACCGGGTCCGCCGGGCGCCGATGGGGCGCGGCTGCCGATGCTGGTCGCATGGCGACGCGGCATGGGAACGCTGCGGCCTGGGCTCAGACGGCGTCTACGGACGCTGGCGGCGGACGCACGACGGCGAGACACGCGAGGAACATCGGCCGCACGTGGTTGCGCTCCATCAGCAGCAGTCGGAACTCAAGGTGTCGGAACTGCGCAAGGCGTTCCCGGAGTATGGGGCGTTCGCCTACCAGATCCTGCGCGACCCCTTGCGCCGCCTCGACCGCGCGTACCAGGGCTTCTTCCGCAGGGTGCAGACCGGCGAAGCACCCGGCTTCCCGCGCTTCAAGCGCGACTGGCGGTCGATCCTCAACACCGACGTCGACGCCAGCCAGTATCGGGTCGAGGACGGCTGCCCAATCGTCAGGATCAAGGGGCTGCCGCCGATTCGGGGCATCCCCCACCGTCCGCTGCCGGACGGCAAGCCAGGCAAGATCGACATCGTGCGAGAAGGCAGGCGCCTTGAGTTGCGCCTTACCTTCGGGGCTCCGGCCCCGGACCCGCTCCCGCCGACCGGGAGCGTGGTGGGCATCGACATGGGCGCGAGTGCGGGCGCGCATGAAGGGCGCGGAGGCCGGCTGGTGACCAGCGAGGGCAAGCACATCCCGCGCCGCGAGCCGGACCGTCGCCGCGAGCGGCGTCTGCAGCGCCGCCTCAGCCGTGCGCAGAAGGGCGGTAAGTCCCGCCGCCGGGCGCGTGAGGCGCTGGCGCGCGAGCGTCGGCGAGGGCGCATCGCGGATCGGAACGAAACGCACCGCGTGAGCAAGAAGCTGGTCGCCGAGCACGACTTCATCGCGATCGAGGACCTGGCGGTCCGCAACATGACCCGGAGCGCCAGGGGGACGGCGGAACAACCCGGAACGAACGTCGCCCCAAAGAGCGGCCTCAACCGGACCATCCTCGACCAGAGCTGGGGCGAACTGCGAGAGCAACTCGAGTACAAGGCGGCGTGGTACGGCCGCGAGGTCGAGGTCGTCGATCCGGCCTACACGAGTCAGGATTGCAGCCGCTGCGGCACCCGCAACCCGGGCGCCACGCCCGGACGGGAATACCGCTGCGGCAGTTGCGGGCTGACGCTGGACCGCGACGAGAACGCGGCGATCAACATCCGCGAGCGAGGGCTCGCGCAGCGTGCGAAGGGAGACTGAGTTTGCAGCGGGTACGGCGCCGCGGCGAGAGTCGCGGCGGGGTTGTTTCAGGGGCCGTTCCGGTCTCGCCCCGGCGCGCCGCCGTACTTGGTTCAACCACCGCGTTGGCGGTGGTGCGCGTTACGAATGCCGGGATTTCCGGAGTGCCTGCCCGCGAGCGCCGGTTCGCCGGGAGACGCAGCATCTGGTTGAGTCACCCCCGGAATCGGCGGCGACTGGAACCTGGGCCGCCGAGCGGGCGCGCCGCCGCCCCGGTTGAGTCACCCCCGGAATCGGCGGCGACTGGAACCTGTACGAGCGTCATCACGCCCACGCCTCGGGTTGAGTCACCCCCGGAATCGGCGGCGACTGGAACCGGGCAGCTTGCTACGCGGCGCGACCGCGCGGTTGAGTCACCCCCGGAATCGGCGGCGACTGGAACCGGGGCCCGCGACGTAGTTGTCGGGGTCGGGGTTGAGTCACCCCCGGAATCGGCGGCGACTGGAACCTTCGCGGTCCTGCGTAACGACGGGCGCACGGGTTGAGTCACCCCCGGAATCGGCGGCGACTGGAACCAGGTCCTTGCGCACGGCGCGCCTTACGGCGGTTGAGTCACCCCCGGAATCGGCGGCGACTGGAACCGCCTGATCCGCGACTGGGCGCGCCGAGCCGGTTGAGTCACCCCCGGAATCGGCGGCGACTGGAACCCAGATGATCAGCGGGGCGCAGACGAACTGGGTTGAGTCACCCCCGGAATCGGCGGCGACTGGAACCCGCCCTTGCCGCCTGCGTGTGCGAGCTTCGGTTGAGTCACCCCCGGAATCGGCGGCGACTGGAACCTGGCCGCTGCAGCCCTGGGCGAACGGGGGGGTTGAGTCACCCCCGGAATCGGCGGCGACTGGAACCGAGCCCGAGGGTGACTGGAAGAGGTCGCGGGTTGAGTCACCCCCGGAATCGGCGGCGACTGGAACCCTGGCGCTCGAAGCGCGCGTCGAGGCGCTCGGGTTGAGTCACCCCGGAATCGGCGGCGACTGGAACCTGCCCCTGGTGACCCTCTCGTGGGTTCTGAGGTTGAGTCACCCCGGAATCGGCGGCGACTGGAACCTCGATCTCCCAGCCGAGGCGCGCGCGCGCCGGTTGAGTCACCCCGGAATCGGCGGCGACTGGAACCTACGACCGGATGCACGCCGCCGACTACGTGGTTGAGTCACCCCGGAATCGGCGGCGACTGAGCCGTGCCCTCTGCACCCACGACCAGGAGATGCGGGTACCCTCCGTCCCCTACAATCCCCGCACACCGCACTCCCGAAAGGAGCACCCCGTGAGCGTTCGCGGCTACATCCTCGTCGAGACCGAGGTGGGGAGGACTCAGGCAGTCGGGCGCGCCATGCGCGACCTCGTCTCCGACCTCGCCACCGTGCGAGCCGTCGACACCGTCACCGGCCCCTACGACGTCATCGTCCAGCTCGACGCCGAGGACCTCGACCAGCTCGGCAAGTGCATCACCGAGGAACTCCAGGCTGTCGCCGGCGTGCAGCGCACCACCACCTGCCTCGCGGTCTCGCTCGGGTAGCCGCCGCGCGGAGCGCCCTCGGGGCTTTCGAGGGCGCGCGGGAGTCCTCCCCCTCGCCCCGGCGCTCTCCCCCAGGAGAGGGGGCCGGAGGGAGCCGCAGCGCTGGCGCGTGAGCGGCGGCTGGCGGACGCTGGACGGCATGACGCGGACCATCGCGCTGCTCGGGCATCCCGTCGCCCACTCGATCTCGCCTGCCTTCCAGCAGGCCGCCCTCGACGCGCTCGGCGTCGAGGCGCGCTACGAGGCTTGGGACACGCCCCCCGCGGACGTGCCGGACGCCCTCGAGCGGCTGCGCGACCCCGCCCTGCTCGGCGCGAACGTCACCGTCCCGCACAAGCTCGAGGCGCTGCGCCTCGCCGACTCCGCCGACGCGGTCGCGCGGCGCATCGGCGCGGCCAACACGCTCGTGCGCCGCGAGAGCGGCGCGCTGCACGCCGCCAACACCGACGTCGCCGGGGTGCAGCGCGCGCTCGCCGACGCGGAGGTCGCCCTCGAGGGTGTCGAGGCGGTGCTGATCGGCGCGGGCGGCGCGGCGCGGGCGGTCGTCGCGGCGCTGCGCGCGGGCGGCGCGCGCTCGCTCACCGTCGCCAACCGCAGGCCCGAGCGCGCGGAGGCGCTGCACGAGGTCGCCGGGGAGGGCGAGACGCCGCCCCTCGAGCTGCGCGTCTGCCCGCTGGACGTGGACGCGGGGCCGCTGCGCGCGGCGCTGGAGCGGGCGGGGCTGGTGATACACTCGACGCCGCTGGGGATGCGCCACGGGCCGGACGAGGCGGCGACGCCCCTGCCGGCGGATTGCTTCCAGCCGGGGCAGGCCGCCTTCGATCTGGTCTACACACCCGAGCGCACGCCGTTCCTGCTCGCCGCCGGAGCCGCGGGCGCCCGGCCGATCGGCGGGTTGGGCATGCTGGTCCACCAGGGCGCAGAGTCGTTCCGCCTCTGGACCGGCCTCGAGCCCCCGCTCGAGGTGATGTTCGAGGCCGCCCGCGCCGCGCTCGCTGCTCAGGACCGTCAACTCCAGGAGAGGCTACCGTGATCGAGGTCGGGATCATCCTCACGGTGCTGATCGGCGGCGCGGTCGGCTGGGTGATCGTCCAGTCCTTCTTCGGCCACCGTTACTGGCGGCGCGCGATCGCCGCCGGCGACGAGACCGCGATGCGCGCCGCGCTGATCGAGGCGCTCGACACCTGGCGGCGGATGCGCCCGGACCGCGACGTGATTCCCTCGGACTGGCGCGCGCTGCAGTCGGCCGGGATCGTCGCCGCCGACAGCACGCGCTGCCGCGTCTCGCTGCTCGCCGACCCCGACATCCGCGTCGTCGACGGCGTGCGCGACGAGGTCGGCGGGGCGATCCACGTCGCGCGCCGCTCCGCCGTGCTGATGGCCGAGCGCCTGCTCTACGAGATCCCGCTGATCCGCTTCGACGCCGTGCAGGTCGACGTCTACACCGAGTACCGCGGCCCCGAGGGCGTCACGGAGTCGGTCTGCCTGCTCACCACGCAGCTGACGCGCGAGGAGGGAGCGGACACCTACTGGGACGAACTGGGCTTCGAGGAGATCCTCGCGACTTGGCAGACGCGCGAGCGCCAGCCCGACGCGCCGCTCGACCCCGAGGAGGGTGCGCTGATCGCGCCGGAGGAGGACTCGGAGGCCGCGGCTGCGCCCGCCGGAGCGGAGGGCGCATCGTGAGCCGCTTCCGCTTCCTCACCGCGGGCGAGTCGCACGGCAAGGCGCTGACCGTGATCATCGAGGGCGTCCCCGCCGGGCTGCGCCTCGACGAGGACATGATCGCCGTCGACCTCGGGCGCAGGCAGCGTGGCTACGGGCGCGGCAAGCGCCAGCAGATCGAGACCGACCGCGCCGAGATCACCTCGGGCGTGCGCCACGGGCGCACGATCGGCTCGCCGATCGCGCTCTGGCTGCGCAACAAGGACCACGACAACGCCAACTGGCGCGTGCGCATGGCGGTCGAGGAGGTCGACGAGGATGTCGAGCGCGTGACGCTGCTGCGGCCCGGCCACGCCGACCTCGCCGGCACGCAGAAGTACCAGCTCGACGACGTGCGCCAGATCCTCGAGCGCTCGAGCGCCCGCGAGACCGCGATGCGCGTCGCCGCCGGGGCGATCGCGCGCGCGCTGCTCGCCGAGATCGGCGTCGCGGTGCGCTCGCACACGATCGCGATCGGCGACGTCGAGGCCGCCCCGCCCGAGGGCGCGATCGACTGGGAGGCCGTCGAGGCCTCGCCGGTGCGCGTCGCCGACCGCGAGGCGGAGCCGCGCATGATCGCGGCGATCGACGCGGCGAAGGAGGCGCTCGACAGCCTCGGCGGCATCTTCGAGGTGCGCGCGCGCGGGCTGCCGTTCGGCCTCGGGGCGCACGTGCAGTGGGACCGGCGGCTGGACGGGCGGATCGCGCAGGCGATCCTCGCGATCAACGCGGTCAAGGGCGTCGAGATCGGCCCCGCCTTCGCCAACGCGCGCAAGCCCGGCTCCGAGGTCCACGACCAGCTGCTGCCCGCCTCGCAGTGGAGCGAGCGGCCCTGGGAGCGGCGCACCAACCGCGCGGGCGGCCTCGAGGCGGGCATGACCAACGGCGAGGAGCTGATCGTGCGCGGCGCGCTCAAGCCGATCGCGACCCTGCCGCGCCGCCTGCCCACCGCCGACCTGCTGACCGGCGAGGAGGCCCAGGCCTTCTTCGAGCGAGCCGACACCTGCGTGGTCCCGGCGGCCGGCGTGATCGGCGAGGCGATGGTGCTGGTGACGCTCGCCGACGCCGCCCTCGAGAAGTTCGGCGGCGACCACATCGACGAGTTCCTGCGCAACCACGAGGGCTTCATCGCCACCGTCGGCCCGCGCGAGCCTGACGCATGAGCGCGGATATGCCGATGCAGCAGATCGTGCTGATCGGCCTCAGCGGCGTCGGCAAGTCCTCGGTGGGCGCGATCCTCGCCGGGCGCCTCGGCTGGCCGCTGATCGACACGGACGACCTGGTGACGGAGCTGGAGGGCGAGTCGCCGGCGGAGCTGATCACGACCCGCGGCGAGCCGACGTTCCGCAAGATCGAGGAGCGCGTGGTGGCCGAGGCCGCGCGGCGCACGCCGGCGGTGATCTCGCTCGGCGGCGGCGCCTTCCTCAGCCCCCGCTCGCGGCGCGCCCTCGGGGAGCGCGGGCTGATCTGCTGGCTCGACGCCGCGCCCGCCGAGATCGCGCGCCGCCTGCGCGAGGCGCCGGACTCCACGGAGCGCCCGCTGCTGGGCGAGGACCTCGAGGGCCGCTTGCAGCAGCTCAGCGACGAGCGGCGCATCCACTACAGCCAGGCCGACCTCTGGACGCCCGCGCAGGGCCTGACGCCGGAGGACGTGGCGGACCGCATCCTGCAGGCGTGGTCGGGCGGGGCGGACGTGCGCGCCGGGGGCGCGCGCCGCCTCGAGCGGCTCGGCAGCGCCCAGCCCGCCGCCGGCCCGGCCGCGATCGTCGACACGGGCAGCGAGCGCTATCCGATCTGGGTCGGCGCGGGCGAGCTGATGCGGCTGCCGGAGCGGCTGCGCCTGCTTGGCCTCGAGGGCGCCGTGTACGTGATCGCCGACGAGTCGGTGATGGAGGCGCACGGCGAGTTGCTCGTCGACGCGCTCGACAGCGGCGGCTTTCGCGGCGCCTCCTACGTCGTCCCGCCGGGCGAGACCTCGAAGACGCTGCGCGCCGCCGAGGAGATCTACGGCTGGCTGGCGCAGTCGCGCGCCGAGCGCGGCGACACGGTGCTGGCCTTCGGCGGCGGGGTGATCGGCGACCTCGCCGGCTACGTCGCCGCCACCTACCTGCGCGGGATGCCGTTCGTGCAGATACCGACCTCGGTGCTGGCGATGAACGACGCCGCGATCGGCGGCAAGGTCGCCGTCGACCTGCCCGGCGGCAAGAACCTCGTCGGCGCCTTCCACCAGCCGCGCGCCGTGCTCTCCGACATCGACCTGCTGCGCACGCTGCCGCGCCGCGCCTTCACCGAGGGCCTGGCCGAGGTGGTGAAGCACGCGCTGATCCTCGACCCGCTGCTGCTCGGCGAGATCGAGCGGCACGCGGGCGACCTCGGCGGGCTGCAGCCGGACCAGGAGTTGCTGACGCACGTGATCGCGCGCTCCTCGCGGCTCAAGGCGCTGATCGTCTCCGCCGATCCGAAGGAGCGCGGGCTGCGCGCGATCCTCAACTACGGCCACACCATCGGCCACGCCATCGAGGCGGTGACCGGCTACGAGGACTACCTGCACGGCGAGGCGGTCTCCGTCGGCATGATGGGCGCGGCCCGCATCGCCGAGCGCATGGGCATCCTCGACAACGAGGTCGTCGCCCGCCAGGCGGACGTGCTGCGCACGCTCGGCCTGCCGCTCGCCGCGCCGGGCGTGAACGCCGAGGCGGTGATGGAGACGATGCTCCTCGACAAGAAGGTCGAGGCAGGGCGGCTGCGCTTCGTGCTGCTCGAGGAGATCGGGCGTCCGGTCGTCCACGGCGACGTGCCGGGCGAGATCGTGCGCGACGTGGTGCGCACGCTCACGGCCGGGTAGGCGCGGCCGCGTGGCCCTGGGCAACGGAGCGGAGGAGAGCGGCGTCCTCGCCGACCCGCGCCGTCCTCGCCGCCTGGTCGCGAAGGCCGTCGGGCGCGTCCAGGGCGTCGGCTACCGCGCCTTCTGCGCCAGCGAGGCGGGACGCCTGCACGTCGACGGCTACGCCCGCAACCTGCCCGACGGCCGCAGCGTCGAGGTCGAGGCGGAGGCGGACGAGCCGACGCTGCGCCGCTTCATCGAGCGCCTGCGCGAGGGCCCGCGCATGGCCGTCGTGCACGACGTCGAGTACCGCTGGGAAGAGGCCACCGGCGAGTTCAGCGGCTTCGAGGCGGTGATCTAGCGCCGGGCGGTCTCAGGGAGGCCGCCGCCGAAGTCCGACAGGCTCGCCGGTTACTTCGGGCGGGTTTCGCGAACCCGGTCGCGCAGCCGGTCGAAGTACTCCGCATTGGCGGTGACCGCCGGTGGCGACGCCGCGCCCTCGAGGAGCAGACCGCGCAGGGTCTGGCGATCCCGGTCTTCGCGGATCAGTTCTCTGACGTACTCGCTGGACATGCTGCAAGGTTAGCCTGCCTGGCAAGGATTGCCGAGCCGCTCCGCTGCCACGCGCGGCCTCTCCTACCCTCGCAGCCGCCCTCGCAGCCTCGCGAGCAGTCCGCCGCCGTCCGGCGCGGCCTCGCCGCGCAGCAGCCGCGCCTCGACAAGCGCCGCGAGGTCCACGACCGCCTCGGCGCCGCGCGTGGTGAAGTCGCGCTCGAGGCGCTCCGCCTCCACCGAGGCGAGCAGATCGCCGGGCGCGACTGCCTCCCTCGTGCTGGCTGCGGCGGCGGTCAACGCGAGGGCGGGGACGCCCGGTTCGTCGTAGTCCTCGGCGATCAGGAGGTCGGCGCGCGGGTCGAGCGAGGCGGCGAAGGCGGCGAGCCGGGCGGCGCTGTCGAGGGGTGCACCGCCGGGCGCGGGCGTGACGCGTCCGCCGCTGGGGAGCGTCACCGTGGCGCGGCCGTCGGCGAGCAGCTCGGCGGTGGCGGTGCGCAGGCCGCGCGCGCGCAGCGCCTCGACGAGGGCGATCACGAGCAGGTTGCGCGCCGGGAGCTGCGGCCCGACGACGCGCAACACAGGCGGCCCGGCGCTGCCGCCAGGTGTGGCGGCGGAGGTCATGGCTACGACTCGGGCTCCGGGACGCGGTCGATGAGCAACACCTCGACCTCGTCGCCCGGCTCCACCGGCGGCGCGTCCTCCGGCACGACGGCGATGCCGTTGGCGAGGGCGAACGAGGTGAGGACGCCGGAGCCCTGCGGGCCGGTCAGCCGCGCGTGGTAGCGGCCGTCGCGCCGCTCGACGATGGCGCGTGCGTAGAAGCGGCGCTCGTCCGGTCGCGCGATGCGCTCACCGGCGATCGCGCGCACGCGAGGGCGCTCCCAGGCCCGCGGCTTGCCGAGCATCGTGAATACGGCCGGCCGGCCGAACAGCTCGAAGGTCATCATCGCGGAGACCGGGTTGCCGGGCAGCCCAAGGTGCGGCACCACGCGCTGCGCGCCGCCCTCGCCCGCGCTGAACGTTCCGAAGGCGAGCGGCTTGCCGGGCCGCATCCGCACCGTCCAGAAGCCGACCTCGCCCTCGCGGGCGAGCACCTCCTTGACCACATCGAAGTCGCCGCGCGAGACGCCTGCGGAGGTCACCAGCAGGTCGGCGTCGGCGACGCCCTCGCGCACGCGCGCGGTCAGCGCCTCGACGCTGTCGCCGGCGATGTCGAGCACCAGCGGCTCGGCCCCCATCTCGCGCACCATCGAGGCGAGCGAGAAGCCGTTGGCGTCGTAGATCGCGCCCGGCCGCAGCGGCTCGCCCGGCCGCAGCAGCTCGTCGCCCGTCGAGAGGACGGCGACGCGCGGCCGGCGGATCACCGTGACGCGCTCGAGGCCGAGCGAGGCGAGCACGCCGATCTGCGCGGGTCCGAGGATCGTCCCGGCCGACAGCACCAGCTCGCCCGCGCGCACGTCCTCGCCGGCCGGGCGCACGTTCGCGCCGGGCGCGGCGGCGACGTCGATGCGGACGTCGGCGCGCGGGGCGTCCTCCCAGCGGGTGGACTGCTCCTCCTCGTCGGTCTCCTCGAAGGGCACGATCGCGTCGGCGCCGTCGGGCAGCGGCGCGCCGGTCATGATCCGCACCGCCTCGCCGGGCCCGACGGAGCCGTCGTAGACGGAGCCCGCCGCGAGGTAGCCGCTCACGCGCAGCCGTCGCGGGCTGGCGGGCGCCGCGCCCGTGGTGTCCTCGGCGCGCACGGCGTAGCCGTCCATCGAGGTGTTCGCGAGCGGCGGGATGTCGAACCCGCCGCGGACGTCCTCGGCCAGCACCTGCCCGAGCGTCTCCAGCAGCGGCGCGGGAACGGCCTCGAGCGGCGCGAAGTGCGCGAGGATGCGCGCGCGCGCCTCCTCCACGGAGATCATGTCGGCGGGCAGGACGTGGCGGTGCTCGGGCTCGCTCATGCCTCGATCATACGTGGTTGCTCGCGCCTCGGCGGCGGCCTCACTGGCCGAGGTACATTACTGGCCCAGGTACTGGGCGACGTTGTCGTTGTGCTCGGCCAGCGTCTCGGCGAAGGCGTGGGAGCCGTCGCCGCGCGCCACGAAGTAGAAGTAGTCCGTCTCCGCCGGCTCAAGCACCGCCTCGATCGCGGCCAGGCCGGGGCTCGCGATCGGGCCGGGCGGCAGCCCCGCCACCAGGTAGGTGTTATAGGGCGACTCGAAGGCGAGATCGTCGAGGGTGAGCGCGACCTTCCACCAGCCATCGGCCGGCTCATCGCTGCCCGTCGTGGTGATCGCGTACTGCACGGTCGGATCGGCGTCGAGCTTGACGCCCACCTCGAGGCGGTTGAGGTAGACGGAGGCGACGATCGGCATCTCGGAGCGCAGCAGCGTCTCGCGTTCGACGATCGAGGCGAGCGTCAGCACCTCGTGCAGCGTCAGCGAGGAGAGTGCGATCCGTCCCCGCAGCACCTGGTCGAGCGCCTCGTCCAGGCCCGCGACCATCGCGGTGATCAGGCTCTCCGCTGTGGTCTCCTCGTCGATCGGGTAGGTGGAGGGGAAGAGGTAGCCGTTGAGCGTGGACCCGTCGGGACGGTCGCGCAGGATGCTGTCCACGCGCGGCTGCGCAGCCGCCAGTTCCCACTCCTCCCGCGTCGCCAGCTCCAGGACGACGACCGCCTGGCCGATCTCCTCGAGGCGCTGGCCCGCGTGCACCACGAAGAAGCGTTCCCTGGGCACTCCCATGCGCAGCTGGCGGATCACCTCGGCCGCCGGGGTGTCCGGCGCGAAGCTGTAGCTGTCCGCACGCAGCTCCGTGCCGACCCCGATGAGCTGCACCAGCGTCCGGAAACGCTCGTCGCTCCGCAGGACGCCCTGCTCGACCAGCAGCTCGGCGATCGCGTCGACGCCGCTGCCGGGCGGGATCGTGACCTCGATCGGGTCGGCCGCCGCGTCCGCGCGAGCAGGGCGGTCCGGCGGCGGCGGCACGCCCGCGGCCATCGCACCGACCGTCCGCGCTTGCGTGTCCGGCAACGTGCCGGCGAGCACGGAGATCACGAGGGCCACCCAGATCAGCGTGAGCACGCCAGCAATCAGGATCGGGTCGAATCTACGAACCACGACCGCCGCCCATCCGCTCGTCCACCCGCTCGGCCTGCCGCCGCCGCCGGTCGATGAACTGCTGCAGCAGCAGCGCCGCCGCAAGATCGTCGTTCGGCCCGCGCGGCGCCGGCGCTCGGGCGGCGGCGGCCGAGGTCAGGCGTTCGTCCTCGTACTCGACGGGCAGGTCGAGGCGGCGGCGCAGCCGCTCGCCGAGGGCGCGCGCGGCTGCGGCGGCGGCGCCTTCCTCCCCGCCGAGCAGGCGCGGCAGGCCGACGACGATGCCGCCGATCTGCTCGCGCTTCGCGATGCTGCGGATCGCGGGGAAGGCCGCGGCCGCCGGGACGACCTCGACGGGCACGGCGACGCGCTCGTCCGGGTCGCACGCGGCGATGCCGACGCGCGCCTCGCCGGGGTCGATGCCCAACCACCTCATGGCTGCCTCACGCCGCCCTACCCGGAGTCCCCGTCGTCGCCAGCGCCGCCCTCCGAGCCCGCCTCGCCATCCTCGCCGCCGTCCGCGGCGCCGTCATCGAGGGGCTCGCCCGCGATCGCCGCGGCGAGCGCCTCCTCGCTGACGAGCGTGATCGAGATGCGGTCGGAGCGCCGCGGCATGCGCAGGCCGGGGATCCAGCCGGGGTGCACGGCGATGTGCGGCTCGCTGGTGAGCGCGAGCTCCTCGCGCAGCCGCTCCGCTGCGACACCGGGGGTCACGTTCGTGAGCTGGCCGCGCAGCACGGCGGGATCGAACAGCGGGCTGGCCCGCCCGGTCACGGTCAGGTCGACCGTGAGGCGGCTGCCGTCGAACGCCGACGCCTCGCCGATCGAGGCCTCGGCGGTGTCGGGCAGCAGCGCCATGCCGTCGGGCAGCTTGCCCTGGAGCAGTTGCTGCGCGATGCGCTTCGCGTCTTCGTCGGTCAGCACGAAGGCGTTGGCGACGGCGGTGTACTCCATCATGAACACCTCCGTCGGATCGCCGACGTCGGCCAGCGGGGTCTGGCTGAGGATCACGACCGAGACGGTTTCGGTGAAGACCGTCCCGTCCGTGATCGTGCGCAGCAGCTCGCGCTCGCCGGCCCGGCGCAGCACCGTGTCCGCGATCTCGGCGACCGCGGCCACATCGTCGGCGCTGACGACGGGAACCGCGATGTCCGTGCCGCCGCCCGCCGCGATGTTGGCGACGGTGAGCGTATCCGGGAATCCGGTCAGGCGCGTGAGGCTGTCCGCGGGTACGTTGCCGGCGGACCCGGGTTCGAGCGCGGTGGCGCCGACGCCGGCGCTGGACCCCGCCGCCACCGAGACCGATCCGTCGGTGGTGAACGTCACGCCGTCGCGGGTCTCGACGGGCGTGCCAATCGGCAGGACGAGGTCGGCCTCACCGCTGTTCGTGAAGGTCAGCGCCGTCCTCGCGCGCCTCTCGCCGACCGTGTCGACCCCGGTCGAGCGGGTCGAGACGACGAACACGACCTCCGTCTGCACCGCATCGACCGCGACCACGCCGAGACCGAGATCGGTCTCCCCGAGCGGGCTCAGGCGCACGCGCGAGGTCACCGTCAGCGTCTCGGCGGGCGGCGAGATCAGGATCGAGGCGGAGGGGATGTACGAGCAGGCGGCGAACCCGATGACGAAGAGCGCGGCGGCGAACAGCGCGGCCCGCACGAACGGGCCGATCGGCGGCGCTCGCAGCAAGAACTCGCGGCTTCCGAAGGGGATGCGCAGGGCCCGCCTCGGGCGCAAGCCGCGCACCGTGCGTGCGGCGGGCAGGCCGGCGTTCCGGGCGTGCTGCCGCACGTCCCCGCGGCTCGCGAGCACTCGCAACTGGAGTCCGCGCTGGCGCACGTACGCGGCGATGCGCGGCCACTGCATCGCTTCCCGCAGGACGTGCGCGCGACGCGGGACGACGAGCAGCAGCGCGACCTCGCTCGCCTCGTCGATGCGCCCGATGATCGCGTTGGCGTCGTCGTCGCGATCGGCGATGATCGTGGCGGCTCCCGGAAGTCGCGGACCTCGGCGGCGGCGGGGTACGTCGGGTTCGGCCGCTCGTTCGGCGGGCTCCCGCCCGGCCACGCGCTGCCGGCTGAAGATGCCCCGCCGCAACTCGCCGACGCGCGCCGCGAGGTCCGAGACGCCCTCCAGCAGCACGGGCCAGTAACGCCGGAAGGCGTCCCGCGCCTGCTGCACGATCGAAGTCCGCGGCTGCTTCCCGCTCACGGTCGGCTACGCCCCGCCCAAACGCTCGCGCGCCAGGCGGCGCGCCGCCTCGAGGGCCTCGCCGAGCCTGCTCGCGTCGCGCCCGCCGGCCTGCGCGAGTCCGGGCCTGCCGCCGCCGCCGCCGCCGACCTCCGCCGCGGCGGCCTTCACGACCTCGTCGGCGCGCAGCCCGCGCTCGACCACGTCGTCGGTCGCGAGCGCGAGCAACTGCGGGTGCTCGTTGATCACCGCGCCGAGCGTGACGAAGGCGCTGTCCATGCGCTCGCGCAGGCGGTCGGCCATGCCGCGCAGCGCGTCGGCCGAGTCCGCTTCGACGACGGCGACAAGGATGCTCACGCCGGCCAGTTGCTCCGCCTGATCGGCCAGCTCCTCGGCGAGCCCGGCGGCGCGGCTCGCGGACTGCGCGCGGGCGCGGCGGCGCTCCTCGGCGAGCTGATCCTCGAGGGCGTCGATGCGGCCCGCGATCTCGGCGGGCGGCGCCTTGAAGCGCTGCGAGAGGTCGTCCACCAGGGCAAGGCGCTCCTCGATGTAGCGCTCCGCCTCGGGGCCGGTCAGCGCCTCGATGCGGCGCAGGCCCGCGCCGATCGAGGAGTCGCCGCTAATCACGAAGTTGCCGACGCCGCCGGTGGAGTGCAGGTGCGTGCCGCCGCACAGCTCGCGGCTGAAGCAGGCGGCCGTGTGCCGGTGCGCGGCGCCGCCCGCCGAGGCGCGCGCCTCGCAGTACTCGACCATGCGCACCTCGGCCGTGTAGCGGTCCTCGAAGAACGCGATCGCGCCGCGGTCGATCGCCTCCTCGTAGGGCAGGATGAACGTCTCCTGCGCGATGTCGTCGCGGATCCTCGCGTTGACCAGTCGCTGCGCCTCGCGCAGTTCCTCGGCGGACGGCGCCTGGGGGTGCGTGTAGTCGAAGCGCAGGTGGTCCGGCGCGACGAGCGAGCCAGCCTGCCGCACGTGCTGCCCGAGCACCTCGCGCAGCGCCGCGTGCAGCAGGTGCGTGGCCGTGTGGTTGCGGCGGCTCCCGGCGCGCCAGGCCGGATCGACCCGCGCCTCGGCCGACTCGCCCTCCGCCAGCGCGCCCTCGACGACCTCGCCGCGGTGCACGTGCACGCCGCCGAGCGGCTGCGTGTCGTCGACGCGGAAGCGGCCCGAGGCGGTCACGATCTCTCCGCGATCGCCGACCTGCCCGCCGGCCTCGGCGTAGAACGCCGTCGCGCCGAGCACCACGTCGCCACCGGCCCCCGCCTCGAGGCGTTCGACGCGCTCGCCGTCCGCGAACAGCGCCGCGACGGTCGACTGCGCCTCAAGCGCCTCGTAGCCGAGGAAGGCGCTGTCGAGGCCGAGCGCGGCGAAGCGTTCCGCCTCGTCGCCGCCGAAGTCGCTGAACGACGTTTCGCCGCGCGAGCGTTCGCGCTGGGCGGCCATCTCCGCCTCGAAGCCCGCTTCGTCGACGGCGTAGCCGCGCGCGGCGGCGAGCTCGCGGGTCAGCTCGGGCGGCAGGCCGTGGGTGTCGTAGAGGGTGAACATGTCGCGGCCGGGGATGCGCCGCGAGGCGGCCTCGCGCTCGATCACGCCCTCGAGCAACTCGATGCCGCGCGTCAGCGCCGCCTGGAAGCGGCGCTCCTCGTCGCCGGCGACGCGCACGATGAAGGCGCGCTGCTCCTCGAGGCCGGGGTGCGCGTCCTGCGAAGCGCCGATCGCGGCCTCGATCACGCCCTCGATGAAGGGGTCGCGCAGGCCGATCGTGTAGCCGAAGTAGATCGCGCGGCGCAGCACGCGGCGCAGCACGTAGCCGCGGCCCTCGTTGCCCGGCAGCACGCCGTCGTGGATCAGGAAGGCAGCGGCGCGGGCGTGCTCGGTGATCGCGCGCAGCGCGCGCGCCTGCTCGGGCGCGCCCTCCGGGTCGTAGGCGATGCCGGCGGCGGCCTCGGCGCTCGCGAGGATCGCGCGCAGCTGGTCGGTCTCGTAGACGGAGTCGACCTGCTGCAGCACCCAGGCAAGCCGCTCCAGCCCCACCCCGGTGTCGATGTTCTGCGACGGCAGCGGCGTCAGCGAGCCATCGGCCGCGCGGTCGAAGGCCATGAACACGAGGTTCCAGACCTCGAGGAAGTTGGGCGATTCGAGGTCGAGCTGCCCGTCCGGCAGGCGCGGCTCGGAGTCCGGGTCGTCGCCGAAGTAGTAGTGCAGCTCGGAGCAGGGACCGCACGGCCCGGTGTCGCCGGAGTACCAGTAGTTCCCCAGCTCGGCGCTGTAGCGCAGGATCCGTTCGGCCGGCACGCCCTGTCCGCGCCACAGCTCGAACGCCTCGTCGTCGTCGCTGTAGACGGTCACCCAGAGCCGCTCGAAGTCGAGCTCCAGGACGCCGACGAGGAAGCCGAGCGCGGCCTCGATCGCCTCGGCCTTGAAGTAGTCGCCGAGCGAGAAGTTGCCGAGCATCTCGAAGAAGGTGAGGTGCGAGTCGTCGCCGACGGACTCGATGTCGGTGGCGCGGAAGCACTTCTGCACGGACGTCAGACGCCTCGCGGGGGGCGTTTCGAGGCCGAGGAAGTAGGGCTTGAACTGCACCATGCCGGCGGAGGTGAACAGCAGCGAGGGGTCGCCGTAGGGGACGAGCGAGGCGGACGGAATGCGGCGGTGGTCTCGCGCCTCGAAGTAGGCGAGGAACGCGTTACGGAGCTCTTCGACGATCACGCTGTGGTCACTGCCGATCGATCACTGCCACGCCCCTGCGGCGCAGTCTCCGGGCCAGCGATCGGGCCGCTCCGGTAGAGACAGGGCCGTGTGCGAGTGTAGAATGGGCGCGAGCGACGGGTCAATTTTCGCGGCCGCTCCCCGCACCCGACGGGGCAGGCGCGTGACCGTGGAGCACCACGATCGAAACCAGCGCCGACAGCGACAAACCTCCCTCGTCCCACTCCGCATGAGTTCCGGCGGATCGGCGCCGCTGCGCGGCTGGACCGCCGTCGTGCTCGCCGCCGGGCGCGGTGTCCGCATGCGCTCGCGCCGCCCCAAGGCGCTGCACGAGGTCGCCGGCCGCCCGATGCTGCTCCTGCTGCTGGACGCCCTCGCGGGCGCCGGCTGCGAGCGGAGCGTGGTCGTCGTCGCCGACGCGGACGACGCGGTCGCGCGCACTGCCCGCGAGGCGGGCGCACTCGTCGCGGTCCAGCGCGAGCCGCGCGGAACCGCCGACGCCGCCCTGTCCGCCGTCGAGGCGGTCGGGGAGGCGAGACGCGTGCTGATCGCGCACGGCGACCTGCCGCTGCTCACCCCGGAGAGCCTTGCCGCTCTCGCCAACGCGCACCTGGAAGCGCGGTCCACGCTCAGCCTCCTCACCGTCGAGGTCGACGACCCCACGGGGTATGGACGCATCGTGCGCTCCGGCGGTTCCGTCGCGGCGATCGTCGAGGAGGCCGACGCCGACGAGGCCACCCGCGCCATCCGCGAGATCAACGTCGGCGTCTACGCCGCCGAGGCGGCCTGGCTCTGGCCCGCGCTGGCCTCGCTCGCGCCCTCGGCGGGCGGCGAGGTCTACCTGCCCGACGCGGTGCGCGCGGCCATCAAGGCCGGGCGCGCCGTGCTCGCCTGCCCGCTCGCCGGCGCGAGCGAGGCGCAGCAGGTCAACACGCGCGCCCAGCTCGCCGCCGCCGAGGCGGCGCTGCGCGCCCGCGTGCGCGAGGCGCTGCTGGCCGGGGGCGTGACGATCGTCGACCCCTCCGCGACCTGGATCGACGCCGGCGTCGAGATCGGCGAGGACACGACGCTGCTGCCCGGCGTGCACCTGCTGGGCGCCACGGCGGTGGGGCGTGACTGCCGGATCGGTCCCAACGCCGTGCTGCGCGACACGCGCATCGGCGAACGCTGCGTCATCGGCGGCTCCACCCTCGAGGGCGCCACGCTCGCCGCAGACGTACACGTCGGTCCCTACTGTCACGTCCGCCCCGGCTCGACGATCGAGGCGGGCGCGCGGCTCGGCAACTACGCGGAGGTCAAGGCCTCGCGGATCGGCGCGGGCAGCCGCGTCGGGCACTTCTCCTACATCGGCGACGCCGACGTGGGCGAGGACGTGAACATCGGGGCGGGCGCGATCACGGCGAACTACGATGGCGCCGCGAAGCACCGCACCGTGATCGGCGACGGCGCGTTCATCGGCAGCGATTCGATGCTGGTGGCGCCGCTCAGCATCGGCGCGGGCGCGCGCACGGGAGTCGGCTCGGTGGTCACGCGCGACGTGCCGCCGGGGGCTTCCGCGATCGGCGCGCCGGCGCGCATTCGAGCGAACGCAGCGGGGAAGGAGCAGTAGCGGGCCGCCCTGCGGTCCGTCCGGTTTTGGATACCCTGACGGTCCTGGCCCTGGTGGTGATGATCGCGGCGGGCGTGCTGCTCGTGCTGATCTCTGCCGCCGAGGCGGGGGTGGCCGCGATCACCCGCCGCCGCACCCGCATCCGCGCCGAAAACGGCGTGGCGGGCCTCTTCGACAGCTACATCAAGCAACGCCAGCAGATCCTGAGCGCGCTCGGCGCCGGCGTGACGCTGGCGACCGTGACGCTCAGCCTCGGGATCGCCCTCGTGCTGATCGGCGAGGAACTCAGCGTGCCGGAAGCGGCGGCAGCCGGCCTGATCGCGCTCATCGTGATCGCGGCGCTGCGCCAGAATGCGCGCGCGATCGCGCTCGCCAGCCCCGAGGGCGTCGGCTACCGCCTGGCGCGGGTGATCGCCTTCCTCGCGTCCCTGCTCGCCCCGTTCGCCTGGCTGATGAGCACGCCCGCCCGCGGGCTGCTCCGCTTGGCGGGCCGCCGCACCGAACTCCCCGACGACCCCGCCGCCGAGCTGCTCGCCGTCCTCGAGGCGCCGTCCAACGGCGACGGGGCCGAGGCGCTCACGGAGGAGCGGCGCATGATGCGCGGCATCCTCGCGATGTCGCGCCAGACCGCGCGCGAGATTATGTCGCCACGCATCGACATTGTCGCCGTCTCGACCGAGGCCTCGGTTGGCGACGTGATGAAGGTGGTGAACTCGTCCGGGTTCAGCCGCATCCCGCTCTACGAGGAGAACATCGACCGCATCATCGGGGTGCTCTACGCCAAGGACCTGCTCGCCCGCCTGCAGAGCGGCGTCTCCTCGCCGAACCTGCGCCTGATCGCGCGCCCCCCCTACTTCGTACCGGAGACCAAGCGCACCGACGAACTCCTCGCGGACCTGCGCCGCGACCAGACCCACGTCGCGATCGTCGTCGACGAGTACGGCGGCACGGCCGGCCTCGTCACCGTCGAGGACGTGATCGAGGAGATCGTCGGCGAGATCGCCGACGAGTACGACACGGACGAGATCGAGATCGAGGTGATCTCCGACGACGAGGCGATCGTCGACGCCCGCTTCGCCATCGACGACCTCAACGAGCTGTTCGGCGCCCGGATCGAGAACGAGGACTTCGACACGGTCGGCGGCTTCGTGTTCTCGCTGCTCGGCCGCCTCGCCGTGCCGGGAGACCACGTGAGCAGCGTGGAGCACGGGCTGGACCTCGAGGTGCTGACCGTGCACGGCCGCCGCATCCGCCGCGTGCGCGTCACCCACCACCCGCCGGTGGACGAGGCGGCGGCGGGGTAGGCCAGGGCGCGCGATCCGGGCCGCGCAGATCAGGGTGTGCTGAGTTCGGGGAAGTACGTCGCGAAGAACCCGCGATCCCGCGTCAGGAAGCTGTCGGCTGCGGCGAGGGCGTGCGCGCCGATCAGAAAGTCGGAGATGATCCGCGTCCTCGGCCCTCCCGCACGCCGGTACTGCATCCAGCGGCGCCCCGCCTCGTAGGAGATCGCGGTATCGATCGGCGACAACCTGACGTTCATCTCACGTAGCGCTGCATCCAGGGCCGCCTGGTCGTCGAACGCGGGAACGAGTTCCGCATAGACGATGTCGCAGGCGATGATCGCGCCGGCGTCGTAGGCTGCGCGGACAGCTTCACGCGACTCGCCGTGACGGAGCGCGCCGGACAGGAAGATGTCCAGCAGGACGTTGGTGTCGATGGCCGTGATCACCGCCCGCGGATGTCCTCGATGTACTCGTCGATGTCGAACGAGCCGTCCAGAATCCCGCTCACGCGGTCGACGGGATGCTCGACAGCGGTCTTCTTGCGGATCAGGAGACCCTGATCGGTCGGGGTAATCTCGATCTCGACGTTGTGATTCATCCCGAAGCGATCGCGTAGCGGCTTGGGGATAGTGATCTGCCCGCGCTCCGACACTCGCATGACTACTCCAGTATGAACTCCCGCGAAGAAAAATCATATCGAATGGCACGGATGCCCACAACCATTCGGAAAGTGGGCCGGAGCCACCACCAGCCCAACACCCGCACTTGCCCTCTTGCCAACGGCTGGTAGGCTGTGCTCATGGACGATGTAAGAACAAATGGTCTGGCGTGGTGGGTCGCCTTCCACCGCATCGCGCGCCTCGGCTCCGTGCGCTTCGCGCTGCTCGAGCGGGCCTTCCCCTCGCTCGAGGACGCGTGGAAGGCCGATGCTCCGGCGCTGCGCGCGGCGGGGCTCGACGAGGCGACGGTGGACCTCGTGGTCGCGCAGCGGCCCGAGATCGACCCGCAACGCGAGCTGGAACGCCTCGACGAGGCCGGGGTGCGCGCCATCCCGCGCTTCCACTCCGCCTATCCCGCGCGGCTGCGCGAGATACCCGATCCGCCGCCGCTGATCTACGTCCGCGGAACGCTGACGCCGCAGGACGAGTGGGCGCTCGCCGTGGTCGGCACGCGGCGGGCGACCGCGTACGGACGGCAGGCGGCCGGCGAGCTGGCGCGCGACCTCGCGGCGAACAGCGTCACGGTCGTCTCCGGGCTCGCGCGCGGCATCGACACGATCGCGCACCGCGCGGCGCTCGACGCCGGCGGGCGCACGATCGCCGTGCTGGCGAACGGCCTCGACAGCGTCTACCCGCCCGAGAACCGCGGACTGGCGAACGAGATCGCCGAGGCGGGCGCGCTGATCAGCGACTACCCGCTCGGCACCAAGCCGCGCGCCGAGTTCTTCCCGCGCCGCAATCGCATCATGTCCGGTGTCTCCCTCGGCACGCTCGTCGTCGAGGGCGACGTGAAGAGCGGCGCGATGATCACCGCGCGCTTCGCCGCCGAGCAGAACCGCGAGGTGTTCGCCGTGCCGGGCTCGATCTTCGCGCCGCAATCGCGCGGGCCGCTCTCGCTGATCCGCGACGGCGCGACGCCGGTCGCGAGCGTCGAGCACGTCCTCGAGGCGCTCAACCTGACGATGATCGGCGCGCAGATGGACTTCGGCCGCGCCGCGCCCCCGGCGAGCGAGGACGAGCAGGCGCTGATGGAGGTGCTTACGCGCGAACCGAGGCACGTCGACGAGGTGGTACGCGACAGCGGTTTGGCCGCAGCCCGCGTCTCGGCTACGCTCGCATTGCTCGAACTCAAGGGGCAGGTGCGCGATCTGGGCGGCATGCAGTACGTCCGGGTGCGCGAACCGGCCCCCGCGTACGAAGCCGCGGCGACTCCCCCGAAGCAGGAGACCACCCCTTGAGCAGCAGCGCGACGCGCGGACGCAGGCGCAGGACGGCGGACGCCGCCAACGACGGCACGCGCCTCGTGATCGTCGAATCGCCGGCCAAGGCGCGCACGATCGCCGGCTTCCTCGGCCCCGAGTACGTGGTCGAATCCTCGATCGGGCACATCCGCGACCTGCCGCAGGGCAACGACGCCGTGGACATCGAGGCCGGCTTCAAGCCGCGCTACGAGATCCCGACCGACAAGAAGCAGCAGGTCAGCAAGCTGCGCAAGCTCACCCGCGAGGCGAGCGAGCTCTACCTCGCCACCGACGAGGACCGCGAGGGCGAG
Organism: Dehalococcoidia bacterium; assembly: GCA_963692775.1. GTDB lineage: Bacteria > Chloroflexota > Dehalococcoidia > UBA2979 > UBA2979 > VXMT01. The sequence continues at coordinate 402,610 of OY839116.1, forward strand.
GCGATCGCCTGGCACCTCGCCGAGGTGCTCAAGCCGAAGGCGCCCGTGCGCCGCATGGTCTTCCACGAGATCACCGAGCGGGCGATCGCCGAGGCGCTCAGGAACCCGCGCGCGATCGACGAGCACCTCGTCTCCGCGCAGGAAGCGCGCCGCGTCCTCGACCGCCTCTACGGCTACGAGGTCTCGCCGGTGCTCTGGCGCAAGATCCAGCCGCGTCTCTCGGCGGGGCGCGTGCAGTCGGCGGCGATCCGGCTGATCGTCGCGCGCGAGCGGGAGCGCATGCGCTTCGTCAGCGCCTCCTTCTGGGACGTGCGCTCGGCCGTGCGCAGCGAGCAGGACGTGCCGCCCTCGGAGCCCTTCGGCGCGCGTCTCGCCGAGCTCGGCGGGCAGCGGCTCGCGAGGGGGAACGACTTCGAGCCGGAGACCGGGCAGCTCCGCGAGGGCGCCCCCGTGCTGCAGCTCGACGAGGCGCGCGCGAGCGCCGTCGCCGCCACGGTCGCGGAGGCCGAGTACACGGTCGTCGAGGTCAACGAGCGGCCCTACACGCAGCGTCCGCCGGCTCCGTTCATCACCTCGAGCCTGCAGCAGGAGGCGGGGCGGAAGCTGGGCTTCACGGCGCAGCGCACGATGCGCACGGCGCAGAACCTCTACGAGAACGGCTACATCACCTATATGCGCACGGACTCGGTGAACCTCTCGGAGCAGGCGATCAACGCCGCCCGCAGGCAGGCGCGCGACCTCTACGGCGACGCCTACGTGCCGGCGCAGCCGCGCCGCTACCGCACGCGCTCGCGCGGCGCGCAGGAGGCCCATGAGGCGATCCGCCCGGCCGGCGACATCTTCCGCACGCCGGACAGCCTCCGCGCGGCGCTGCGCCCAGACGAGCTGCGCCTCTACGACCTGATCTGGAAGCGCACGGTCGCCTCGCAGATGGAGAACGCCCGCGGGCGGCGCACGAACGCGCGCCTCCGCGCCGACGCCGGCGAGCACGGCGAGGCGCTGTTCGCCGTCTCCGGCAAGGTGATCGACTTCCCCGGCTTCCTGCGCGCCTACGTCGAGGGCTCCGACGATCCCGACGCGGCGCTCGACGACCAGGAGCGCATCCTGCCGCCGCTGACCGAGGGCCAGACCCTGCGCGGCGTCTCGGCCGAGGCGCACGGTCACGAAACCCGCCCGCCCGCCCGCTACACCGAGGCCAGCCTCGTACGCGAGCTGGAGGAACTCGGCATCGGGCGGCCGTCCACCTACGCCTCGATCATCCAGACCGTGCAGGACCGCGGCTACGTCTGGAAGCAGGGCTCCGCGCTGACGCCGACGCTGACCGCGTTCGCCGTCGTCGCGCTGCTGGAGCAGCACTTCGGCGACCTCGTGGACTACGGCTTCACCGCTCGCATGGAGGAGGATCTCGACCGCATCGCCGGTGGCGAGGTCGAGCGCGAGCCATGGCTGCAGCGCTTCTACTTCGGCGACGAGGGCGAGGCCGGCGCCGGGCTCGCCGCAGAGGGTCTCAAGCAGCGCATCGACTCCAGCTGGGAGGCGATCGACGCGCGGGCGATCTCGACGATCCCGCTCGGCGAGGACGCCGACGGCCGCTCGATCGCCGCGCGCGTCGGGCGCTACGGCCCCTACCTCGAGGTTGGCGAGGGCGAGCAGCGCGCCACGATCCCGGACGACCAGCCGCCGGACGAGCTGACGGTCGAGCGCGCCAGCGAGTTGCTCGCGGAGGCAGCCCTCGGCGGTCGCGTCGTGGCGACGGAGGCGGAGAGCGGCAAGCCGATCTACGTCAAGAGCGGGCCGAACGGGCCGTACGTGCAGGTCGGCGAGAACGACGACAACAAGGGCAGGCCGAAGCGCGCCAGCCTCTGGCCCGAGATGAGCATCGAGACGCTCACCGCGGACCAAGCGTTCGAGCTGCTGTCCTACCCGCGCATCCTCGGCGCGCACCCCGAGAGCGGCGAGGAGATCGCGGTCATGGACGGGCGCTACGGGCCCTTCGTCCGCGCCGGCAAGGAGACGCGCAGCCTGCGCGATCACGAGCACCTGCGCACGATCGAGTTCGACGAGGCCGTGCGGCTGCTCAAGGAGCCGAAGCGCCGCGGGCGCGGCGCGGCGGCGGGGCCGCTCGCGGTGCTCGGCCAGCACCCCGACAGCGGCGCGAGCATCGAGTTGCGCAGCGGGCGCTACGGGCCGTACGTCACCGACGGCCAGGTCAACGCCTCGCTGCGGCGCGGGCAGGAGCCCTCGGACGTCACGCTCGAGGACGCGCTCGGCCTGATCGCGGCGCGCGAGGAGCGGATGCGCGCGCAGGGCCAGGATCCGCGCGCCCCGAAGCCGCAGCGCCGGGGCCGGCGCGGCGGCGGCGCGCGCCGCACGAGCCGCTCGCCGAGGAAGCGCTCCGCCTGATCCGCCGCCCGGCTGTCGTGCTACGCTCGATGCGCGGGGTTACGGAGCACACCGGAGACTGACGGTGTCCGAGCCGCGCGCCATCGAACCGCCGCCCCCCGACGCGCGCGCCCTCGAGGCGCTCGACCGCTACCTCGGCGAGCTCGCCCTCGTGCGGCAGCGATCCGACCGCACGATCCGCAACTACCGCGACGACCTGAGCGGGTTCTTCTCGCACCTCGCCGGGGCGGGGGTCGAGTTCGACGAGGCCGGACGCGAGCAGGCGCGCACGTACCTCGGGCTGCTGCTGCAGGGCGAGCAGCGCGCGCCCGCCTCGGTGAAGCGCATCGCCTCGACGATCCGCGCGTTCTACGGCTGGCTCGATCGCGAGGGCGAGCTGCGGCCGTCACGGCCCGGCGACTCGATCCTGCGGCTGCGCTCGCCGAAAGCCCCGAACCGCCTGCCGCAGATCCTCTCCGGCGAGGAGGCCGGCGACCTGATGGCCGCGCCCGAGGACGACACGCCCGCCGGGCTGCGCGACCGCGCCCTGCTGGAGCTGCTCTACGGCGCGGGCCTGCGCGTCAGCGAGGCGGCCGCCATGGACAGCGCCGACCTCGATCTGGCGAACCGCCAGGTGCGCGTCACGGGCAAGGGGAACAAGCAGCGTATCGCCCTCTTCGGCCGTCCGGCGCGCGACGCGCTGCGCGAGTACCTGGATCGAGGCCGCCCGCAGCTCGCGCGCGGGGCGGAGGCGGCGCTGTTCCTCAACCGCTCCGGCGGGCGGCTCTCGGCGCGCTCGATCCAGACGATCGTGCGCGCGGCGGGGACGGCCGCGGCCGTGCGCCAGCGCGTGCATCCGCACCTGCTGCGCCACAGTTTCGCGACGCATATGCTGGACGAGGGCGCCGACCTGCGGATCGTGCAACAGCTGCTGGGCCACGCCTCCGCGGACACGACGCAGATCTACACCGCAGTGACGGGCTCGCGGAAACAGGCGATCGTCTCCCAGGCGCTCGCCCGCGCCCGCGACATCGAGCGCGACGGCGAGCGTGAGACGAACGAGGCGGCAGCTGGCTAAGGGACCGACACGATGCGCGTGCTGATACTCAACGGCCCCAACCTCAACCTCCTCGGGGAGCGCGAGCCGGAGATCTACGGCCACGACACCCTCGCCACCCTCGAGGCGCAATGCCGGGCGCACGCCGCCGGGCTGGGCATCGAGCTCGAGTTCGCGCAATCCAACTCCGAGGGCGAGATGGTCGATCTGCTCCAGCAGCGCCGCGACCGGGACGGCGTGATCCTCAACGCGGCCGCCTACACGCACACCTCGCTCGCGCTCGCCGACACGCTCGCCGCCTTCGAGCCGCCGGTCGTCGAGGTGCATCTCAGCAACATCCACGCGCGCGAGGAGATCCGCCGCCAGTCGCTGACCGCGCCCCACGCCTGGGGCCTGATCAGCGGCTTCGGCTTCCGCGGCTACCTCGCCGCGCTCGACCTGCTGCACGCGCGGCTGAGCGAGAGCGCGGGCGAGTGAGCGCTGCCCCCTCGCGCCTCGCGCGCCTGCGCGAGCGGCTCGACGCCCTCGAGGTCGACGCCCTGCTGGTGACCGCCCCGGCGAACCGCCGCTGGCTCTCCGGCTTCACCGGCTCGGCGGGCGTGCTGCTCGTCGGCGCCGAGGCGGCGCGCATCGCAACCGACGGCCGCTACCACGAGCAGGCGAGGCTCCAGGCGCCGGCCTTCGACCTCGTCGCCGCCCCGCTGCGGCGCATCGACTCGTTCGCCGCGGACCTGCTCGCGGGCCTCGGGGGCAGGACCGTCGGCATCGAGGCGGCGCACCTGACGGTGGCCGAGCACGCCGAGTGGACCGAGGCGATCGAGGCGCTCCCGCCCTCGGACCGCCCGCGCCTCAGGCCCGTGCGCGACGCCATCGAGCCGCTGCGCGCCGTCAAGGACGCCGGGGAGATCGACGCGATCACGCGCGCGGTGCGGCTCGGCGACGAGGCGTTCACGCACGCCGCCGCGCAGCTGCGGCCCGGCGTCAGCGAGCGCGAGCTGGCCTGGGAGGTGCAGCGTTACGCGCTCGAGCACGGCGCCCAGCGGCTCTCGTTCGAGACCATCATCGCCGCCGGGCCGCACGGCTCGATGGCGCACGCGCGCCCTCGCGACGTCGCCGTCGAGGCCGGACAGGGCGTGGTCATGGACCTCGGCGTGGTCGTGGACGGCTACTGCTCGGACCTGACGCGCACCGTCTTCGTTGGCGAGCCGGATGAGCGCTTCGCGCGGGTGTACGATGCGGTCCTGACCGCGCAGACGATGGCCGTCGAGCGAATCGAGGCGGGCATGAGCGGCGCCGAGGCGCACGCCATCGCGGCGACCGTGCTCGCCGCGGCGGGGTACGGCGAGGCCTTCACGCACGGCCTCGGCCACGGCGTCGGCCTCGAGGTCCACGAGGCGCCGCGGCTCGCGGCCGACTCGGGCGACGTGCTCGCCGACGGGCACGTCGTGACGGTCGAGCCGGGGGCCTACTTTCCGGGCTGGGGCGGCGTGCGCATCGAGGATCAGTGCGTGATGGAGGCGGGGCGGCTGCGCGTACTGTCGCGCGCGCCGAAACTGGATCTGCAGGTGCGATCGGGAGTTGGGTTCGGAGTGGGGGTGGCCTCGTGATCGGAAGCGGCGATCTGCGGCGCGGCACGACCGTCGAGGTGGACGGCACGCTCTACCAGGTGGTCGAGGCGCACCACATCAAGACCAAGAAGTCGGCCGTCTATCGCGTCAAGATGCGCGACCTGCGCGCCGGCCACCAGATCGAGCGCACCTTCAACGCCGGCGAGAAGCTGACCGCCGCCCGCGTCGAGCGCCGCGCGATGCAGTACCTCTACTCGGACGGCGAGATGTTGACGTTCATGAACACCGAGACCTACGACCAGATCCTCGTCCCTCGCGCGGTCATCGACGACCAGCTCCCCTACCTCAAGGAGAACGACGTCGTCCAGGTGCTGACCTACGGCGAGGAGGCGCTCGGCGTCGAGCTGCCCGCCGCCGTCACGCTCGTCATCACCGAGGCCGAGCCGGGCGTGAAGGGCGACACCGCGACCGGCGCGACGAAGCAGGCGACGCTGGAGACCGGCCTGGTCGTCGACGTGCCGCTGTTCATCAACCGCGGCGACACGATCAAGGTCTCCACCTCCGGCGGCGGCTACCTCGAACGGACCGCCACCGCCTAGCAGCGCTCCCCGACTGGTTCCTCCCCGGAAATGGCGCACGCGATGCCTCCCGAGGTCTACCCGGTCGGCCAGGTCACCCGCTACCTGCGCGAGCTGATCGAGAGCAACCGCCACCTCTCGCAGATCTGGGTGGCGGGCGAGGTGCGCAACCTCACGCAGGCGTCCTCGGGGCACATCTACTTCACCCTCGGCGACGAGCAGGCGCGCGCCGGGCTGCGCTGCGCCTTCTTCCGCCAGCGCAACATCGGCCAGCGCGAGCGACTCGCCGAGGGCGCCTCGGTCGTCGTCTACGGCTCGCTCTCCGTCTACGAGCCGCGCGGCGAGCTCTCCTTCATCGTCGACTTCGTGCAGCCCGAGGGCACCGGCGCGCAGGCCGCGGAGTTCGAGCGGCTGCGCGCGCTGTTCGAGGCGGACGGACTGCTCGCGCCTGAGCGCAAGCGTCCGCTGCCCCCCTTCCCGCGGCGCATCGGCGTCGTCACCTCGGCCGCCGGGGCGGTGCTGCACGACGTGCTCGACGTGCTGCGCCGCCGCTGGCCGATCGCCGAGGTGATCGTGCAGCCGACGCAGGTGCAGGGCGAAGGCGCGGGCGCGCTGATCGCCGAGGCCCTGCGCGCCCTCGGCGAGCGGGCGACGCCGCGGCGGCGGCCGGACGTGATCATCCTCGCGCGCGGCGGCGGGGCCGCCGAGGACCTGCAAGCCTTCAACGAGGAGCCGGTCGGCCGCGCCATCTTCGCCTCGCCCGTGCCCGTCGTCTCCGCCGTCGGCCACGAGACCGACACCACCCTCGCCGACCTCGTCGCCGACCTGCGCGCGCCCACCCCCTCGGCCGCCGCCGAGCTGGTCGCGCCCGACCGCGGCGAGGTCGCGCAGCGCATCGACGCGATCTCGCGGCGCGGGGAGGCGCGGCTGGCGCGCCTGCTGCGCGACGCCCTCGAACGGATCGGCGGGCAGCGAGCGGCGCTTGAGGCGGCGCTGCCCGACCTCGCCGCGACACGGCGCGAGATCGACTGGCGCGAGGCGGCGTGCGCGCGCGCCCTCGACGAGCGGATCGGCCTCGCGCGCGAGCGCAGCGCGGCGCTCGCCGGGCGGCTCGGCGCGCTCTCGCCTCGGGCCACGCTGGAGCGCGGCTACGCCGTCGTCGAGCGCGCCGACGGCACGCTGGCGACTTCGGCGGCGGCGCTGCGGCGCGGCGAGGCGGTAGCATTGCGCCTGCGCGACGGCCTCCGCGCCGCGCGCATCGAGGATTGACGGGCTCGGGCGGCCGCAGCCCGCTCCCTCCCCTCCGGCCCCCTCTCCCCGAGGGAGAGGGCGGGGGTGAGGGCGGTCCCCTCCCTTCCGGCCCCCTCTCCCCCGGCGGGAGAGGGCGGGGGTGAGGGGGAGCGCCCGGCGAAGAAGAAACGAAAGGGCAGCATGGCGCAGGCCGAATTCCCGGACCAGACCGACCCGGAAGCAGCCGAAGACTCCTTCGAGGCCCTGTTCGCGCGCCTCGAGGAGGTCACCGAGCAGCTCGAGGCGGGCGACGTCGCCCTCGATCGCGCCGTCGCGCTCTACGAGGAAGGCATGACCCTCGCCCAGCGCTGCCAGCGCCTGCTCAGCGAGGCCGAGCAGCGCATCGAGCAGCTGCGCGAGGCCTACGACGGCGCGGGGGCCCAGTGATAGCGAGGCGAGCGTGACGCTGCGCATCGGCTGGTTCACGACCGCGCGCGGCCCCGGCTCGCGCGCGATGTTCGAGGCCGTGCGCGCCGCCATCGACGTCGGCGCGATGGACGCCGAGCTGGCCTTCGTCTTCTGCAACCGCGAGCGCGGCGAGGCCGAGGCGACCGACTCCTTCTTCGACCTCGTCGCCGGGGGCGGCACGCCGCTGGTCACGCGCTCCTCGGTCCACTACCGGCGGTCGGTCGGCGGCGCGCTCTCGCGGCCCGGCGAGCCGCTGCCGGCCTGGCGGCTGGAGTACGACCGGCTGGTGGACGAGGACCTCGAGGCGCACGCCTTCGACATCGGGATGCTGGCCGGCTACATGCTGATCCTCGAGCGCGAGTTCGTCGCGCGGCACGCGGTGCTGAACCTGCACCCGGCGCTGCCGACGGGCCCGGCGGGCATGTGGCAGGCCGTGATCCGCCAGCTGATCCGCGAGGGCGCCGAGGAGAGCGGCGTGATGCTGCATCGCGCCATCGCCGAGGTGGACGAGGGCCCGGTGGTCGCCTACTGCCGCTACCCGCTGCGCGACCCGGAGCTCGAAGCCCTGCGCGCGCGCCTGCCCGGCCCGCCCTCCGAGCTCGACGACGCCGCCCTCGACGGTTCCGAGCTGTTCGCCGCGATCCGCGCCCGCGGCGTCGCCCGCGAGGCCCCGCTCGTCGTCGCCACCCTCGCCGAGTTCGCCGCCGCCCGCCGCCGCGTCGAGGGCCCGCTCATCCTCGACGCCTCCGGCGCCCCCGCCGAGCCTGCGGACCTGACGTCGGAGGTGGACGCGCAGTTGGGGTAGGGGCGAGCGCACTTGAGGGTGGTGGGCCTACACGTACCGTACCGCGAACTTTCCGCTGGCCGGTCAGGCTGTAGGCGCGAGGAAGCCGTGCGGGGCGCCAATGGCCAGACGGTCATACCCCCGCAAGTGGTGTCACTGCGCACCATCCCTGGCCTTCTGCGTGGACCGTCACCCACCGAGCGCCGAGGCCCAGCCGACAGCGGCGGCGACCGTAACGGCGAAAGCGGACTGCTGCACGACAAGCCTGCCCGCGAACCGTAGCCCGAGTTCGCGTCCAATCGTGATCGCGGTGACCAGGCATGGCAGCACCGTTCCGGCGAGGAATGTTGCAACCAGCAGCTGGCTCGCGCTCAACGAGGCGACGGTCCCGGCCTCAGCCAGGAGCAGGAGGCCGTCCTTACGGACAGCGGCGAGCACGGTCGGCATTGCCGCGTCCGCCGGCAGTGCGAACACGGCCATCGCCGGCGCCAGCAAGCCCCCCGCTGCATCGAGCACGCCCGACCAGTCGAGGAGCGAGGCAATCATGGCGATCGCGAAGAAGGTCGGGAGCGCCGTGCGGAAAAACGCCCACACCGTCCCTCGCGCCTCCGCCCCAACTGCCGCGAAGGACGGCCGGGTGAGGAAGGTGCGCGGTTCGATCAGCAGTGTGTTGAGTGTCGACCGCGCGTCAGGCTGACTGATGAGGCGCGTGTAGACGAGCGTCGCCGCGACGAGCAGCGCCAGGTACGGCGCCACGAGACTGCTCTTGTCAGCGGCGGCAAAGACCGCGAGCGTCGAGCCGAGTTGGTACGAGCAGGCGGACCCGAAAGAGATCGCGCCGACGGTCGTCGGCCGGGTGCAGGCAGAGCAGGAGCGTGTCGAGACGATTGCCGGCACGTTGCAGCCGAAGCCCATCAGCACTCGTGTCACGTCGCGCCCATGCAGGCCGACGGGCCGCAACAGGGGGTGGAGCGCCGTCCCGATGCGGTCGGCGAGGCCGCTCGCCTTGTAGACGCTGATCAGCACCGAGTAGACCAGCACCGTCGGGACCGCCCATACGAACAGCAACGGCCCCATCGTGAGCAGTCCGTAGTCACCGGCGACCACGGCCCCGAGCGGTCCCGGCCAGCCCTCTATCCTCTCGGCCAGGGGTGTCGTGCTCGCCACGGCCAGTGGATCAAGCCAGGCGGCGGCCTGGTTCGCGCCGAGCACCGCGAGCAGAGCGGGCAGGATCAGGAGGACGACCGCTGTCGCTGGACCTGCGACCGCGTGGTCGAGGAGTCCGCGCCGCGGCTCGATCCGCCACCCCGCTCGCACCGATTTGCGCAGGCTGCCTGCTAAGGCGCGAACCAGCGCGGACTTGCCAACGCCCGCGCGTCCGAGGAGCAACGTGGTGGGAGGCGCCGCGACAGCGCTGCCAGGTCGTTCAGCACGCACAGGACTCCACGCAGCACGAAAGGTCGTCCAGGTACATCCCCGCCGCCCGGTGGGCCGCAACGGCTTCCGTGGTGTCCTTTCCGAGGCGCTGTGCGATTGCATCGGCGACGATGGCGAAGCGCTGGCGGAACTTGTAGATGAAGCAGAAGTTCACGCCCCGGTGCTCGAGTGCGGGGCCGGAGATGAACAGGCCGGGCACGAGCGTGGATTCGTCGGCCTCTTCCGTGACGACGGGGGCGCCGCCCTCGTCGTACTCGATCAGGCCGTCGAGGTGGTTGAGGGATCCCTTGAAGCCGGTGGCCAGAATCGGGCGTGTCTCGCTCGCCCACTCGCGGCCGTCCGAGGCCTGGACGACCCACGTGTCACCGTCCGCGCGCACCGCCGTGATGTCGACACTGTCGACGAGGTCCAGGGAGCCTACGGAATCGGCCCACTCCAGGCGTTCGCGGGAGAACGGGGAGAGGGAGATGCTGGGGTCCGGGTCTTCTCGCTTCCATGTCGCATATCGCGCCAGCACGGTCACGTTCTTCCCGAGCTGCACCAGCGAGACGGCCGCGTCCGCGGCGCTCTCGTAGCCGCCGATCACCGTGAAACGGTCACCCTCGAGGTCCTGCCAGGTGCGGACCTCGGACGAGTGGCAGCAGGATTCCGCGCCCGCGAACGGATCGCGGTCCGGGTACTGGAACTCCCCGGCCGCCCAGATCAGATGTCGCGCCCGCACCGGCCGGTCGGTCGTCGTGAGCGTGAATGTTCCGTTGTCCTCGACCGCGACGGCGCAGACATCGATGCCAGGTTTCACCTGGAGCGCGAAGTGTTGGACGATGTTGTCGAGGTACTGCGCGTAAGCGATTCCGCTGGGGTGTTCGCGGTCGAGCGTGTAGGCGGGCGACGTGTTGGGGACGATCGCGTTGAGGTCGAGCAACCCGAATGCGTTCGCAGTGAACGACGGCGTGATGAAGCGCATCTCTTGCGGCCACCGCCGGAACGAGGCGCCGACCTCATGGCGATCGAGGATGATGATGTCGCGGACGCCAAACTCCTTGAGGGCGGCCGCGCAGCCGAGTCCGGCCGGTCCCGCGCCCACGATCGCGACCTGGTGGAGGCGCGACCGTTTCGGGGTCTGGTCCCGCCGCCGCAGTCTGCCTTTCTTGCTCACGCGACCTTTCCTCCCGAACTCTTGCTCATGACCGTTGAGCATCGCCCTACTGATACTTAGTGTCAATAAGTCTCCCTGGTCGGCCGCCCAGTAGTCAGAGTCCAGTCTGTCCGGGGGGAGAGAAGCAGCGCGCAATGAGCGCCCTCACTCCACGTTGCGGTCCAGCCCCTCGGACCGGACACGACCGCGCGCCAGGGCTGGCGGCGGTGCGCCGAGGGCGGTTCGCGGCACCGCGAAGGGGCCTACTCCACCTCCGCGTACGTCAGCAGCCAGACCCCGTCGAACTGTTCCCAGATGAAGATCATCTTGACCGAGCCGAAGGGGAAGCTGCCGGTGTGGCGGGTCTCACTTGCCCGGCTCGATCTCCGTGGGGGGCGACGTCGGAGGTGGACGCGCAGTTGGGGTAGAGCGAGTGATATGCTGACCTCGCGTAACCAAGAGTCGACGCAGTCCCGGGGAGAGTTTCGATGGCGAGACCTTCTTCCCGGCAAGCACGCCCGCCAACGGCGACGCTCGACGACGATCTCCGCGAGGCGCTGCGCGACCTCGACGAGGCCGCCGCGGAGGCTGCCGCCTCGGACATCCCCGAGCCTTCCAGCGTCGCGATCGACAACGCGAGGCAGCTGCTCGCCGCCATGTACGACGCGGCCCCGCGCCGCTTCGAGGTCTACCCGACACCCGACGGCGAAATTGCGATCGACGCGCCAAGCGGGCGCGGCTCCTCGGTGGTGCTGCTCTGCGCCTCCGGCGGCGGCGTGATGTGCTTGGTGAACGCGGCGGGCGCGCAGCGGCTGACGCGCTACGCCGATGCCGCGGAGGTTCCGGCGGAGGTGCTGCGCGACGCCTTGAGCGAACTGGAAGCGGAAGCCGACTAGCCCGTCCGTGGAAGCGCCCGAAGACATCGCGCCGCATGAAGAACTGGGGCGCGGCCTCTCATCCAGCAGGAACGCCAGGCGTGCCCGCCGCTCGAACCTCCCGATCACCGAGTTCTGGCCGCGCGCGAACGAGTCCGGCATCTCGGTGGACCGCCTGACCGAGGCGGGGTCCGCCGAGGCGCTGCGGATCGCCGACAGGCGCGACGCCGAGCGCGGGCGCACCTTCTACGGCTGGGCTGTCCTCGTCGCGGAAGCGGCAGGGCAGAACGGGCGCCGGGTCGTGGCGACGCCAATCCCCGACACAAACCCGTACCACGCCGAGATCGTGCTCCCGGAGAGCGCCGCTCGCGACGGCGACGAACTGAGGCGGCACGCACAGCAACTCAGGGACGCCTCCAGCTGGCGCGATCGCTCCTGGTCAGGCGCTGCCGCGCCGTAGCACGCCCTGGGGCGCGTTGCCTTCGGCACTGTGGCCGCGGGCGGCGTGCACCGGACTGGCCTACTCCACCTCCGCGTAGGTGAGGAGCCAGACCCCGTCGAACTGTTCCCAGATGAAGATCATCTTCACGGAGCCGAAGGGGAAGCTGGCGGTGTGGCGGGTCTCCCAGCGGCCCGGCTCGATCTCGGTGGGGGGCGAGGTTTCCTCGGCCTCGATCTTGGCGCCGAAGGTCCGGAAGGGCCGCATGTTTGCCCGGACCTCGTCCTCCTCCTCCGCCCAGTAGCCCGGCTCGTAGAAGGCCGCGAGGGCGTCGGCGTCGTGCGTGTTGTAGACGTCCCACATCGCCATGGTCTTCTCGCGGAGATACACCACGAGGTCCACCGGGTCGCTGGAGTCGGTTGCCCCGGATGCCGTCTCGGTGGGAGTGGGCGACGCCTCGGGCGTCGCAGTGGCCGTCGGAGTGGGCGTGGGCTCCGCCGTGGGCGTGGCGGTGGCCGCCTGCGTTGGCGCGGCTGTCGCCGTGGGCGTGGCGGTGGCCGCCCGCGTGGGCGCGGGTGTCGCGGTCCCCGCGTCGCCGGGCGTGTCCCCGGCCGACCCGCCGCAGGCGGCGAGGACGAGCGACAGCGCCAGGCTGGCCGCCAGCGCCGTTCCCCTCCGTGGCATGCCGTCCCCCTCGCGCAGAGCCCATTCTGGCGCGTTGTCCATGACTCTTCTAGCCGGATACGAGCGCGCGCGCTAGGCTGGCCGCGTCCCCACGAGGAGGAAGCATGGCGGGGCGCTATCTGCCGGCGCCGATACGCCGAGGGCGGCTCGTGCGGCGCGGCGGGGGGCTGCCGGCGCGCGTCGTGAGCCTCGCGCCGGCGCGGGCGCTGCCCGTCCTGCGGCGCGCGCTCGTCGTGGCGGGGGCGGCGCTCGCCGCCGAGTACGCGCTGCGCGCCGCGCTCGGCATCTCGCTGCTGCGGCTGCTCTCGCCCCTCCGCTCCGGCGCCGCCATCACGCGCACCGAGATCACGGAGTGGCTGATCGTCGAGCGCCTCCGCCGCCGCGGCGGCTAGCTGTTCTTCCCGGAGAGGCTGGCCGCCCATGTCCGGGGAGCGGCTCCAGAAGATCCTCGCGCGCCACGGCCTCGGCAGCCGCCGCGGCGTCGAGCAGCTGATCCGCGAGGGCCGCGTGCGCGTCGACGGCGCCGTCGCCGAGCTGGGCCGCCGCGCCGACCCCGCCGCCAGCGAGATCACCGTCGACGGCGCGCCGCTGCCCCCGCTCCCGCCCGACCTGACGCTGCTGCTACACAAGCCGCGAGGCGTGCTCGTCACCGCCTCTGACGAGCGCGGGCGCACGACGGTGTTCGACCTGCTCGACGACCCGCCGGCCAGCCTGCGCCACGTCGGGCGGCTCGACCGCGACAGCGAGGGCCTGCTGCTGCTCACCACCAACGGCGAGCTGACGCACCGCCTGACGCACCCCCGCCACCGCGTCGACAAGACCTACGAGGCGCTCGTCGAGGGCGTCCGGGACGCCTCGGCGCTGGCCCGCCTGCGCGAGGGCGTCGCGCTGGACGACGGCCCGACCGCGCTCGCCGGGGCGGAGCTGCTGCGCCGCGATGGCCGCGGCGCCTGGCTGCGCGTGGTGCTGCACGAGGGCCGCAAGCGCCAGCTGCGGCGCATGCTCGACGCGGTCGGGCACCCGGTGCGGCGGCTGATCCGCACCGGCGTCGGCGGCCTCGCCCTCGGCGACCTCCCGGCGGGCGCCTCGCGGCCGCTCGACGCCGCTGAGGAGCGCGCGCTGTTCGCGCTCGTCGGCCTCGGCGAGTAGCGCGCGGACCGCTGGACGCCCGCGCGGCGGCGTCCATATCATCGCCGCGCAGGCGAGCCGCGGACGCCTCGATGGCGACCGGCGGCGCGGGGACGGAGGCACGCGCGATCGCCGCCCAATCCCCCGTCCCGCAATCCCCTTCCGAGGCCTCGAGCGAGTCGGTCGCGCGCAGCCTCGCGCTCGACGGGCCGACGGCCTCGGGCAAGAGCGCCGTCGGGCGCGCGCTCGCCGGGCGGCTCGGCTTCGGCTTCCTCGACACCGGCATGATGTACCGCGCCTGCACGCGCGCCGTCTTCGACGCGGGAATCGACCCCGAGGATCCGGCGGCGGTGATCGCCCGCGTGCGCACGGCCGACCTCGACGTGACGTGGCCGGCGGACCCGGCGACGCCGCGCGTCTCGGTCGACGGCGCGGACGTGACGGACGGCCTGCGCGAGGCGGCGATCGAGGCGAGCGTCTCGCTGATCTCGCGCGTGCCCGAGGTGCGCGACGAGATGGTGCGGCTGCAGCGCGCCGTCGCCGAGCGCAGCCCGGTCGTGATGGCCGGGCGCGACATCGGCACGCGCGTGCTCACCGACGCGCGGGCGAAGATCTTCCTCGCCGCCTCGATCGAGGTGCGCGCGCGCCGCCGCCTCGCCGAGGAGCTGGCCACCGGGCGCGAGACGGATCTGGAGCGCGTGATCGAGGAGACCGCGCGCCGCGACGGCCTCGACCAGACCGGCAAGCGCGCCATCCACCCCGAGCAGGCCGCCCCCGACGCCCTGATCCTCGATACGGACGCGCTTGGCGTGGACGAGGTGGTGGCGCGCGCCCTCGAGGCCTACGAGCGGGCGAACGCCTCGTGATGGGCTGGCTCCGGGGTCGCTTCTCGATCTTCGCGTACTGGATCGCGACCAGCGCCGTCTACTGGTTCGTTCGCGTCTTCGCGCGCCTCGAGGTGGTCGCCGCCGCGAACGTCCCGGCGGAGGGCCGCGCGCTGATCGTCGCGAACCACCTCAGCAACTTCGACCCGGTGCTGGTCGCCGCCTGCTCGCCGCGGCGGGTGCGGACGATGGCGAAGCGCGAGATGTTCGAGACGCCGCTGGTCGGCTGGACGGTCTGGGCCTACGGCGCCTTCCCGGTGCGGCGGCACTCCGCCGACATGGGCGCGCTGCGCGTGGGGCGCAACCACCTGGTCGCCGGCCGCGCGGTGCTCGTCTTCCCCGAGGGCACGCGAGCGCCCGAGCGGGCGCTGATCCCCGCCCTGCCCGGCTCGGCGATGCTCGCGCTGCTCGGCGACGCGCCGGTCGTGCCCGTCGCCGTGACCGGCACCGAGCAACTGAGCGGGCCGCGCGCCCTCCTCGGCGGTCTGCTGCGCGGCCGGCCCACGGTGCGCGTGCGCTTCGGCGAGCCGTTCTCGCTCGGCGAGGGCGCGACGACCGCGAGCCGCGCCGAGGAGGCGACGGACCTGCTGATGCGCCACATCGCCGCGCTGCTGCCGGAGGGCTACCGCGGCGCCTACGGCCCCGGCAGCGAGGGCGAGATCGTCGTCGCCCGCGGGGCGGAGGAGGCGGAGGGGGCGTAGCGGCTGCCACGCCTCCTCCGCGTCACAGGGGCTCAAGGGGATCGCGCGTGATCAGGATCCTCGAAATCACGATGTCGTCGCCTGACTCGCCGACCTCGATCAAGAGGGGGTGCATCAACAGCAGCCATGTCGCCGGGCGGCCGGTCGCGTCGGGGCGCCGAAAGCGGCTGCGGAAGAACCCCTGCCGCGACGTCCTCGAGTGGGCCGAGATCGATCACGGCTTCAAGCGGCGGGAACTCGGTGTGCTCCGCAAGAACGGCGAGCCTGTCGCGGTAGTAGAGACGCATCTGCTCATGCGTGATTGTGTCATCGCCTCCGTCGCGGGAGCGCTCCGTCGCCTGCTGCCAGGGGGCCTCCTCGTGCGTGCGGTGGACCAATTCGATACCCGAGAGGTCTCGAAAGCGCTCGTAGACCAGCTCCACCAGCTCGCGCTGGCGATCGCTGAACGCTTCCTCGCCCGAGGCGTCCGGCGGTTCGATGAGCCCGCGTCGGTAGCACTCCCGCGACCAGAGGTCCGGGGAGGCCGGCCCGTAGCGCCAGGCGTGCAACGTCTCGTTGAAGAGCGCCTCGCCCTCGGACCCGAGGTGGAACGCCTGGGCGTAGTAGACGAGCTTCTGTAGCTTGAGGTGGTCGATGCCACTGCGATCGCGGTCGGCGAGCCACAGCAGATAGCCAGCAACATCGTGGACGGTGGGCATGACGTGTTTTCACTTCAGCTCGGCCCGCAAGCTTGATGCTAGCATATCGCGAACGTGAGTGAGCATTTGTGTTGGCCGGTCACGGGGCCGCCGTGTCCGCCCGCCCGACGTCCGAAGCGCTACGCCTCGTAGCTCGGGGGAGCCTCCGCGACGGCAGTCGCCCGCGGAGCCGTGTGGCGCTGCGACTCGTCGTAGACGCCGCCGAGGTAGCCCACGTAGTGCGACACCGCGTTCGAGAGCAGGCGGTTAAGGCTGACGCCCTCACGCCGCGCGAGCATCGAGGCGCGCTCGTGCACCGAGGGCAGCAGGCGTAGCGTGACGCGGCCCGAGAACTCGCCGTGCAGCATCGGCGGCGGCACCTCGGCGCCCTCGTCGAGTGCCGCGCCGACCCAGACCTCGATCGCCTCGTCGAGGTTCGTCATCGCTTCCTCGGCGCTGTCGCCGCTGGAGAAGCAACCCGGGAACTCGAGCACCTCGGCGGCGTAGCGGCCGTCCTCGTCGCGGGTGAGGATCCTCGCGTACGGCCCAAGCTGGGCCGCGCTGATGGCGCCGGCCTCGTCCTTGTAGGTCATCGGGGAGCGTCCCCTCCTTCGAGCATCGCGAGGATGCGCAGTACCGTCGGCCGGGCTGGCTTCGCCGGAATCACGATCCGCGGAGCACCGCGCTTCGCCCACACGCGATGGCTGCCCTTGCCGCGTCCCCGCACCTCTACCCAGCCTCGCGCCTCCGCCTCGCGAATCAGGTCGCGCACGCTGAGGCTGCCGGCCCGCGCCCGCAAGTCAGACAGGTCGCGAGGCCGCCGAGGCGTCATGGTGTCACTATAGACTCTGCCTCGTTGCGGTCAAACGATCGGATGCGAAGCAGCCGTAGCCGTCGCTACGCCTCGTGGCGAGCGTTGGGCGGGGACGGCCTATACTGCGTGCAGAGTGCGGGGACAGCGCGAGCCCGAGGCGGCGCGCGTCTCTTGCAGTTCACCAGCTCTCCCCCACTGCGCGCGCCGCCGACGCGCCCGCGAGAGGCGACCATGACTACCAGCGCGCCCGAAGGAACGACCGCGGCCACCACCCTCCCGCCGGTCTTCGCCTTCGGCGGCGGCGGCGCCGACGGCGACGCCTCGATGCGCAACCTGCTCGGCGGCAAAGGCGCCGGCCTCGCCGAGATGAGCAGCCTCGGCATCCCCGTCCCGCCCGGCTTCACCATCACCACCGAGGTCTGCAACGCCTTCTACGCCCTCGGCCGCCGCTACCCCGACGGCCTCGAGGACGCCGTGCGCGAGGCCGTCGCCGAGGTCGGCCGCCTCGTCGGCGCGGGCTTCGGCGACGCCGCCAACCCGCTGCTCGTCTCCGTGCGCTCGGGCGCGCGCGTCTCGATGCCGGGGATGATGGACACGGTCCTCAACCTCGGGCTCAACGACGAGACCGCCGAGGGCCTCGCGCGGCGCTCCGGCAGCCCGCGCTTCGCCTACGACTCCTACCGCCGCTTCGTGCAGATGTACGGCGACGTCGTGCTCGGCGTGCGCGCCGAGTCCGACACCGACGAGGACCCCTTCGAGGCGCTGCTCGAGCGCAAGAAGCAGGCGCGCGGCGTCGAGCTGGACACGGAGCTGGACGCCGAGGCGCTGCGCGAGCTGGTCGCCGAGTTCAAGGCGGTGATCGCCTCGCACACCGGGCTCGCCTTCCCGGACGACCCCTGGGAGCAGCTCTGGGGCGCGATCGGCGCCGTCTTCAACTCCTGGGAGAACCCGCGCGCCGTCGTCTACCGCGAGCTCTACGGCTACCCCTCGGACTGGGGGACGGCGGTCACCGTGCAGGCGATGGTCTTCGGCAACCTCGGCGAGGACTGCGCGACCGGCGTCGTCTTCACGCGCGACCCCGCCACCGGCGAGCGGCGACTGAGCGGCGAGTACCTGATCAACGCCCAGGGCGAGGACGTCGTCGCCGGCATCCGCACCCCGCAGCCGCTGCTCGCCTCACCCGCGGGCGCGGGCGACTCCCTCGAGGAGCTGATGCCGGACGCGCAGCGCGAGCTGGCCGAGGCGTGCGAGCGCCTCGAGCGCCACTTCGGAGACATGCAGGACATCGAGTTCACGGTGCAGCAGGGGCGGCTCTGGGTGCTGCAGACGCGCTCCGGCAAGCGCACGGGCCAGGCGATGGTCACGATCGCCGTCGACCTCGTGGACGAGGGCCTGATCGACGAGAACGAGGCGGTCGCGCGCCAGGAAGCCGAGAAGCTCGACGAGCTGCTGCACCCCACCTTCGACCCCGCCGCCGAACGGCTGGTGATCGCGACCGGCCTCGGCGCCTCGCCGGGCGCGGCCGTCGGACGCGTCGTCTTCTCCGCCGAGCAGGCCGCCGAGTGGGCCGGGCGCGGCGAGCAGGTCGTGCTCGTGCGCGTCGAGACCAGCCCCGAGGACCTCGCGGGCATGCAGGTGGCGCGGGGCATCCTCACCGCCCGCGGCGGCGCGACCTCGCACGCCGCGGTCGTGGCGCGCGGCATGGGCAAGTGCTGCGTCGCCGGCTGCGGCGCGCTGGCAATCGACTACGCGCGCGAGCGCTTCAGCGTCGAGACGCCCGGCGGCGTCACGCACACCGTGAACCTCGGCGACACGATCTCGATCGACGGGACGAGCGGCGAGGTGCTGCTCGGCGCCGTGCCGCTCGTCGAGCCCTCGCTGCCCGGCGAGTACCGGCGGCTGATGGGCTGGGCGGACAGCCGGCGGCGGCTGGGCGTGCGCGCCAACGCCGACACGCCCGAGGACGCCGCGGGCGCGCGCGCCTTCGGCGCGGAGGGCATCGGCCTCTGCCGCACGGAGCACATGTTCTTCGGCGACGACCGCATCCTCGCCGTGCGGCGCATGATCCTCGCCGCCGACGAGGCGGGGCGGCGCGCGGCGCTCGACCAGATCCTCCCGATGCAGCGCGAGGACTTCATCGGGATCCTGCGCGCGATGGCCGGCTTCCCCGTCACGATCCGCCTGCTCGACCCGCCGCTGCACGAGTTCCTGCCGCAGGGCGAGGCCGAGATCGCCGAGGTCGCGAACGCGCTCGGCATCGACGGCGCCGAGATCCGCCGCCGCCTCGACGCGCTGCACGAGTTCAACCCGATGCTCGGCCACCGCGGCGTGCGGCTGGCGATCAGCTTCCCCGAGATCTACGAGGTGCAGACCCGCGCGATCCTCGAGGCGGCCTGCGAGCTGACCGCCGAGGCCGTCCCGGTGCTGCCGGAGATCATGATCCCGCTCGTCGGGATCGAGGAGGAGCTGCGGCTGCTGCGCGAGCAGGTCACCGCCGTCGCCGAGGCGGTGATCGCCGAGCGCGGCGTGCGCCCCGACTACCTGATCGGCACGATGATCGAGCTGCCGCGCGCCTGCATCGTGGCGGACCGCATCGCCGAGCACGCCGACTTCTTCTCGTTCGGCACGAACGACCTCACGCAGACGACGTTCGGCCTCTCGCGCGACGACGCGGGCCGTTTCCTCTCCGACTACCTCGACACGCAGGTGCTGTCGGTCGACCCCTTCGTCGAGATCGACACCGAGGGCGTCGGCGGCCTCGTGCGCATCGCGGCGGAGCGGGGGCGCGGGGCGAAGCCGGGGCTGAAGCTCGGCATCTGCGGCGAGCATGGCGGCGACCCGGCCTCGGTCGGCTTCTTCCACCGCGCGGGCCTCGACTACGTCTCCTGCTCCCCCTACCGCGTCCCGATCGCCCGCCTCGCAGCCGCCCAGGCGGCGGTGGCGGGGGAGTAGGTCCGGGCGGTGAAAGACGACTTCTCGATGTACGCGGCCTTGGCCGAGGTGTACCGGGAGTCAATGGGCGAAGCCGTTACCCCAGAAGACGTCAAGCACAAACTAGAGCGAATCTCCCGCGGGACCGGTGCCGAGTACCACTTCGCGGCCCTCGCCGTCTGGGGTGGCGCAACCCTAGTCCAGCGGATAGACGACAGTCATTCGACGACGGCAGCGTTGTCATCCTTCAAGGTGCCCGACATTTGGATGGTGATTCCGGACCGCGCCGGTAACCTGCACCCCTGTTGGGTCGAGGTGAAGTCGTCCGCACGGGACGACGTGTATCGCGTGACTGCGCCCTACCATGAGCGGATGAGGGCCTTTCGCGAGCTCACGGGCGACCCGTACCTCGTTGCCTTCCGTAACAAGTGGGGTCTATGGACGCTCATCGATATTGACAATTTCAAGCCAGGACCATTCCGGATCGGCGTCGGTGACCTGCGCAATAGCCTGATGGGACTCCTGTTGAACGATCACTGGATCGTTGTCCCGGAGGGCGCTGGTGTCACGATTCAGTTGGCGCGCCTCGGTGAGGAGATGGAAGAAACAGATGATG
Source organism: Dehalococcoidia bacterium (assembly GCA_963692775.1). Taxonomy (GTDB): domain Bacteria; phylum Chloroflexota; class Dehalococcoidia; order UBA2979; family UBA2979; genus VXMT01. Next base: position 422,998 of record OY839116.1, read on the forward strand.
GATGGCGCGAACTTGTACGTGTGGACGATCTCTACGCGCACCGAAGCGACGGGACGCGAATCGAAGAGTCCGTTCCTTGGCTACACTATGTGATGTTCTCTGTTCAGGATGACACTCACTCAACAGTCAATGACGAGGATGTCATAGAGCGGTTCTCCGCTGTATCTGATTCGACAATGTGGATGCAGCAAGTATTTGGTTCTATGGCGAGTTTTGGTGTACCGGACGATGAGGACATCGATTGGCGCGATATTCTCGCAAACTCAAAAGACTATATGCCCGCAGATGAACTTACAAACAAACTCTACTCGTCTGGATTCATCAGCCATGTGCTGTACATGGTCCCCAGTTCGATACCCACGAACTTCCGAGACTTCGACCCGCAGAACTAGGTGCAGGCGCCGGTTCGCTCCATCCCACCGCCCTCAGAACGCCAGCCAGGCGAGGACGGCCGTCGCGGCGGCGACGGCGAGGCCCGCCAGCGTCACCGCCGCGCTCTCCAGCGTCACCGGACCGAGGTAGAGCAGCGGGAAGCTGACGATCGTCCCGAGGAGGGCGACGTGGCGGAGCCGCTGCTTCGTCGCGTCCGGCAGCACGGCTACCTCGACAGTCCGGGGAGCAGCTCAATGACGATGATCGCCTCGATGCCCACGATCAGCACGAGCAGCAGGATGTAGGGGATCACGAGCCGGAAAATCTGCCGCTCGCTGCCCGCGAGGCCGACGACGGCGGCGCCGACGAGCACCTTGGCCGGTGCCATCGGACTGCCGACCGAGGCGCCGATCGACTGGATGCTCGCGATCGTTACGCCGCCGATGTCGAGCGCCCTCGCGGTCTCCAGCTGGAGCAGGCCGAACATCACGTTGGAGTTCGTGTTGCTGCCGCTCATGAACGAGCCGAGCAGGCCGATGAAGGGCGAGACGAGCGGGAAGACCGGCCCCGAGGCGTCGGCGATGCCCCGCGCCAGCAGCACCGTCATCCCGGAGTCGGCCATGACGACGGCCATCATCACCATCGTCGCGACGCCGATGGTCGTCCCGAGGCACTGCGAGTAGGTGAGCGTCGCCGCCTCCCAGGCGACGCCGCGCCGCCAGCGTCCGGCGAGCACGTAGAGGACGGCGCTGATCGCGACGGAGAAGGCGATCAACGGCGCCGGGTGATTGAGTAGCCGGATCGGCGCGTAGTCGTCGACGGCCGGGACGGCGAAGCCCTCGGCGGTCACGAAGCCGGGGTAGTCGAGCGCCCAGCGGAGGCCGGAGACGGCTTCCTTGATCGGGCCGATCTGCGAGATGACGCTCAGCGTGATCAGCAGCAGGTACGGCATGAACGCCAGCCAGAACGGCAGCGCGCCGCCCTCCTCGCCGTCCGGCTCCGAGGGCGCCTCGGGGGAAGCGGGCTCGCCTCGGAAGAGCGGGGTTCGGGCAACGAGGGCGATCACGACCATGCCGAGCACGGCGGGCACGCTCGAGGCGATCTGCGGCGCGCCCGCGAGGGCGAGCAGGTACATGCCCGCCGCCATCACGCCTCCCGCGAGGATGACGACCGGCAGGCTGCGCCTCACGGCAGCCAGCCCTCCGTGGATGTGGGCGACGAGCGCGCCGCTGACGACGATCACGGGCGCGAACAGCAGCGCCATGTGCGGCGCGATCACGGCGCCCTCGATGCCGGTGACGAGCTGGATCGTGTAGTAGGACGAGCCCATCGAGCCGAAGGTGACGGCCCAGCCGTGGCCGACAAGGGCCATGGCGGCGGCTCGTGCGGGCGAGAAGCCGAGCATGATCAGCAGCGGCGCGGCCACGGCGATCGGCACGCCGAAGCCGGTGATGCCCTGGATGAAGCTCGAGAAGCCCCAGCCGATCAGCAGCGCCTGCGTGAGCCGGTCGTCGGCCAGCCGCGCCATCGCGCGGCCGATCGCGTCGATGCCCCTCAGCCTGTCGACAAGGTTGAACATGTAGACCGAGGCCCAGACGATCGTGAGCACGAACAGCGCCAGGCTGAGGCCCTTCGCGCTGGCGATCGCCACGTGGTCGCGCGCCGCGCCGAAGACCGCGAGGCCGAGCGCCAGCGCCAGCACCCAGGCCGCCGCCCCCGCTCGCGGCGCGCTCCAGTCGAGGGCGAGGATCGTCACCACCAGCAGCGCCACCGGCGCCAGGGCCAGCAGCCAGTTGGCAATCGTCAGTTCGGGACCAGTCACGAAGAACGTCCCCGCCGTTCCGTCAGCAGTGTGGCTCGCGGGCTCTGCGCCGGCCAATCCCGCCCGAGCATCCCGCAGCGCGGGGCGAACGGCTACCCGGCTACTCGACGGTGACGGTCTTGGCGAGGTTGCGCGGTTGGTCGATGTCGGCGCCGCGCTCGAGGGCGATGTGGTAGGCGAGCAGCTGCAGCGGCACGAGCGTGACGACCGGCGCGAGCGCGCCCTCGAAGGCCGGGAGGGCGATCACCTCGTCGGCGAGGCCGTCGAGGCTGTCGTCGCCCTCGCTGACGAGGGCGATCACGGGGCCGCGGCGCGCCTTCACCTGCTCGATGTTCGAGCGCATCTTGTCGCGCACCTCGTCGCGCGTGGCGATCGCGAGGGTGGCGAGCCGCTCGTCGATCAGCGCGATCGGCCCGTGCTTCATCTCGCCGGCCGCGTAGCCCTCGGCGTGGATGTAGGAGACCTCCTTGAGCTTCAGCGCGCCCTCGAGCGCCACGGGGTAGGAGAGCCCGCGCCCGAGGAACAGGAAGTCCTCGAACTGCGCGTAGCGCCGCGCGACCGCCGCCATGCGCTCCTCGAGCAGCAGCGCCTCGCCCAGCACCGCCGGCAGCCGCATCGCGGCCTCGATCTCGGCGCGTTCGACCTCGGGGTCGAGGCTGCCGCGCAACCGTCCGAGGTGCAGCGCCATGGCGTGCAGCGCGATCACCGAGGCGGTCATCGTCTTCGTGCTGGCGACGGCGATCTCGGGGCCGGCGCGCGTGTGGATCACGCCGTCGGCGATGCGCGTCGCCTGCGAACCCGGCGTGTTGCAGACCGTGAGCTGCGGGCAGCCGTCGCGGCGCGCCTCCTCCATCGCCAGCAGCGTGTCCACCGTCTCGCCCGACTGCGCGACCGAGACGACGAGCGTGCGCGGGTCGAGCACCGGCCGGCGATAGCCGAACTCCGAGGCGTTGTCGACCTCGGCGGGCAGCCGCGCGAAGCGCTCGATGTAGTGCCGCCCGATCATCGCCGCGTACTGCGAGGTGCCCATCCCCACCAGCACCGCGCGCTGCAGCTCCGCAGCCTGGGCGGCCGCGATCGGCGAGCCGTCGTCCAGCTCGACGCGGGGGGGATCCTGGAGATAGCGCCCTCGCATCGTGTCGAGGGCGACGTCCGGCTGCTCGTGGATCTCCTTCAGCATGAAGTGGCGGTAGCGCCCCTTGACGGCGGCCACCGGGTCGTACGGCTGGAGCTGCGGCGCGCGCTCGACGGGCGCGCCGTCCGCATCGGTCAGCGTGACGCCCTCGCGGCGGATGTCGGCGATCTCGCCGGGGTTGAGGAAGGTGACGCGCCGCGAGTACGGGAGCAGCGCCGCGAGGTCCGAGGCGACGAACTGTTCGCCCTCGCCGTGGCCGATCACCAGGCCGCCGGCGTTGCCGGCCCGCGCCGCCACCAGCCGTCCCGGATCGTCCGTGGCGATCGCGACGACCGAGTAGGCGCCCTCGGTCTCCGCGAGCGCCGCCCGCAGCGCCTCGGCGAGGTCGGCGCCGTCCTCCATCGCGTCCGCGACGAGGTGCGCGAGCACCTCGGTGTCCGTCTCGGAGGCGAAGTGGGCGCCGCGCGCGGTGAAGCGCTCGCGCAGCGCGGCGAAGTTCTCGATGATGCCGTTGTGCACGACGGCGACGCGGCCCGCGGGGTCGAGGTGCGGGTGCGCGTTGGCCTCGGAGGGCCGGCCGTGCGTCGCCCAGCGCGTGTGGCCGATGCCGGCGACGGCCGGGGGCAGGACGCCCTCGATGCGGCTCGTCAGCCGCTCGAGCTTGCCGGTGGCGCGGGCGCAGAAGAGACGCTGCTGCTCGTCGAAGAGCGCGATGCCGGCGGAGTCGTAGCCGCGGTATTCGAGGCGGCCGAGGCCTTCGATGAGGATCGGACCCGCGGGCCGCCCTCCGCTGTAGCCGATGATTCCGCACATGGTCGGCGCTCCTCGCCGGCCCCCCGCGCAGCAACCAGCGTACCGCGAGCGGTCGCGCAGCGGAAACGGCCACGTCCGGCCTCGCGCCGGACGGCGGCGCGAGGGCTGTTCCTCCAGCCTTGATACCGAGCCTTGATACACTGTCGCCACTACCGGCCAGCTCGGTGTGTCCAGGGTGATCGGAGCGACGCGGCGCCAGCCCGGCCGGGCGCCCGCGCGGGGGCGGGATTGTGCACGGCAGCGGTCCGGTCGGCGAGGTGTGGCTCAGCGTTCAGCGCGCGCGCCCGGACGCGCGGGGTTGATCGATGCGGGACGCGTCCTCGGACGGCTCCGGGCGCCGGCGCTGGCTCGTGCCGCTGCTGGCGTTCCTCGGAGCGGTGGCCGGCAGCACGGCCCTCGCGCTGCTGCTGTTGAACGTGCTGTCCGGCGACGAGGCGGCGGCCCCGCCCGTGGATGCGAGCCCCGCGGCCGTCGCCACCGCGACGCCCGGCGCGCCACCGGACGCCAGCCCGGCCGCGGACGCCAGCCCAAGCCCGGCCGCAGCGACACCCGCCCCCACGCAGACGGCGGCGGCGGCGGCCACAACCCCCGCCGAGGCTTCGCCAGCGCCGACGCCGTCACGGGAGGCGCAGCCCACCGCCACTCCGGACTCGCGGCGGGACTTTCCCGACCTGGTGGTGACGGAGGTCTTCGCGCGCCGCAACCAGCTCGTGGTCGTGATCGCCAACGCGGGGAACGCGGACGCCGACGGGGTGATCGAGGTCAGCATCGACGGCGGCGCGGCGGAGCGCATCGACACCGGCAAGGCCCTCCGTCCGGGCGACTTCCTCGAGTACCCGATCGCGGGCGAGTACGTGCAGCGCCGCGCGCAGGTGGTGGTCACGATCAGGCCGTCGGCCTCGATCGTGGAGCGCAACGCGGGCAACAACGTCTTCGTGGGCGTCGTCACGCCCGATGCGCCCAACGACCTCGCGGTGATCGATCTCGCCTACGGCGGGAGCGGCCCGCACCTGATCGCTACGATTCGCAACCAGAGTCCGATCCCGCTCCGGGGCGAGGTGACGTTCGGGATCCGGCAGACCGAGCCGCAGGACCAACTCCTGTTGCGCGAGGAACGGGAACTCGACATCGAGCGGGGAGCGACGCAGGCGTTCGAGTTCCCCTCGATCACGGCCCCGGCGCTCGAGTCCGTGCAGGTGATCATCTCGACCGATGCGATCAACGATGCCGATGCAGCCAACAACTCGCTTCCCCGCTGGGAAGCGCGCTGAGGTGACGCGGTGAGCGACACGTCCGGCCGAACGAGTCAACCCTCCGCCGGCGGCGCCGCGGCGCTGCGCGAACGCCTCGCGCAATCGCGGGCGGCGCTGCTGGAGGCGCTCGCGAACCTCACCGAGCGGGACTTCGCAAGCGAGCTCGAGGACGGGCGCAGCGTGCTCGGCCTGCTCGCCGCGCTCGCGCCCGCCGAACTCGACGCGGCGGCGACCGTGAGCGGTGGCGCGGGCGGCGGCGCCGCCCGCAACCGCCGCGAGGCGATGATGGCGCCGCAGATCATGCACGACCTCGCCGGCGCGCGCCGCCGCACGCTGCTCGCCCTCGAAACGGCCGGGGCGGGCGGGTCCGGGGAGGGGGACCCGCTCGCGGCGCTGCGGGCGGTCGCCGAGCGCGAGGAACAGGCCGCGGCGGCGATTCGCGCGCGGTTCGGCGCGACCGCGGAGGGTGGAGCGTAACGATCCGGCCCGCGCGGTGTCTAACCAGATAGACCATGAGTACGATCGATGAAGTGAAGTCACGCCTCGACATCGTCGAGACGATCGGCAGCTACGTTCCGAACCTCAAGCGGAGCGGCCGCACGTGGAAGGCGAACTGCCCCTTCCACAACGAGCGCACGCCCTCGTTCATCGTCGACCCCAACCGCAACAGCTGGCACTGCTTCGGCGCCTGCTCGACCGGCGGCGACGTGATCGAGTTCGTGCGCCGCCACGAGGGGCTGGAGTTCCGCGAGGCGCTGCGGCGCTGCGCCGAACGCGCGGGCGTCGAACTGCGCCCGCCGACGCGCGCCGAGCGCGAGGAGCGCGAGCAGCACCAGCAGCTGCTCAGCGCCAACGAGGCCGCCGCCGTCTTCTTCCAGGCCGCCCTCGACAGCGCCGAGGGCGCCCCGGCGCTCGCCTACGCCGAGCGGCGCGGGCTGGACGCGGCGGCGCGGCGCGACTGGCAGATCGGCTACGCGCCGGACAGCTGGAACGCGCTCACGGACCACCTCGCGGCCCGCGGGTTCGGGCCGGAGGTCAGCAGCGCCGCCGGTCTGGCCGTGCCGGGCGATCGCGGGCCCTACGACCGCTTCCGCGGGCGGCTGATCTTCCCCACCCGCGACGAGCGCGGACGGCTCACCGGCTTCGGAGGGCGCGCGCTGCTCGAGGACCAGGAGCCGAAGTACCTCAACACGCCGCAAACCCCGCTCTTCGACAAGAGCGGCACGCTCTACGGCCTGGACCGCGCGGGCCCCGAGGCGCGCCGCGCCGAGCAGCTGATCGTCGTCGAGGGCTACATGGACGTGATCGGCTGCTGGCAGGCCGGCCTGCGCAACGTCGCCGCCTCGATGGGCACGGCGATCAGCGAGCGCCAGATGCGGCTGATCAAGCGCTTCACGCCCAACATCGTGCTCGCCCTGGACGCCGACAACGCCGGCTCCGAGGCGACGCTGCGCGCGGTCGGCGTCGCCGCCGGAGCGGCCGACCACGACACGGTCGCCACCGTCGACTGGCGGGGGCTGGTCTCCTACCAGGACGTGCTGCGCGCCGACATCCGCATCGCCGCCCTGCCCGAGGGCGAGGATCCGGACTCGCTCGCGCGCAAGAACCCCGACGATTTGCGCGGCCTGATCGACGCCGCGCGGCCAGTCGCCGACCACCTCTTCGACGCGATCGAGGAGCGCACCAACCTCGAGGATCCGCGCGCCCGCTCGCAGGCGGTCGAGGCGCTCGCGCCGACGGTCGCCGCGATGGCGGACCCGGTGGTGCGGGCGCACTGGCTGCAACGGCTGGCGCGTCTCGGCCGCATCAGCGAGGCCGCGGCGCAGGCGCTGGTCGCGCGCGGGCGCGGCGCGGTCCGCCCGGCGCCGGTGCCCTCCTCGCGCGAGGTCGAGGCGGCCGCCCGCCAGCAGCCTCCGCCGGCGGACGCGCCACAGCCGAGCAGCGCGAATCCGGGCGAGACGCAACTTCTGCGGCTGCTGCTGCGTTATTCCTCCTGCCGCGAGGCCGGCGAGGCCCTCGACGCCGATACGTTCGAGGACGGCGCGCACCGCCTCCTCTTCGAGGCGTGGCGCGAACACGAGGATCTCGACGAGCGCGCGGCGGAGCTGGACGAGGAACTGCGGGCGCTGCACGCCTCGCTGCGCGCGGGAGGGCTGCCGGAAGCGTACGAGCGGATGTCGGCAATGGAGCTGCGCGAGGTGGTGGAGAGCACCGCCTGGCAACTGCGCACCCGCCGCCGGCAGGCGCGCATTCGCGCCGAGGCGGGCGCGGTCGCGGAGCAGATGGCCGAGGCGCGCCGCGAGGGCGCCGGGGTGCTCGAGTTCGCGCGCACGGCCGCGGAACGCGGGGCACTGCCCGAGGACGCGGCGAGCGAGGAGGCCGAACTGGCCACGAGCTTCGTCGAGTTGAGCAATCAGCAGCGCGAGTTGGCTCGCGTCTTCGCCGCCGCCGGCAATGGCGAGCAGATCGAGCCGGCGGAGACGTACGGCGATACGAACGGTGGATTGGATGCGCCGGACGGCGCAGAGTGAACGAGCGGAACGGGGGAACGAGATGACACAGACCTTTGAGCCCGCGGGCATGGAGGAGTTGCTGACCAAGGGCCGGCGCTCCGGACAGGTCTCCGCCGAGGACGTGCTGGCCGCGATCCCCGAGGCCGAGACCAGCCGCGAGCGGCTGTCCGCGATCGTCGCGCAGCTCTCCGAAAACGGCATCACCGTGCGCATCGACTCCGACGGCGAGAGCCGCGCTGCCAGCGCCGCCGTCGAGGAGGCGCGCCGCATCGTCGACGAGGCCGTCGGCATCGACGACCCGGTGCGCATGTACCTGCGCGAGATCGGCAAGGTGCCGCTGCTCACCGCCCAGGACGAGAAGCGGCTGGCGCGCGCGATGGAGGAGCGCGATCACGTGATCAAGGTGATCGTGCGCCTCTTCGCCGAGGAGGACGAGTTCGAGGAGGAGAACCTCGACCACGTCGTCAAGGCGATCGTGCAGATCCTGCGCGACGAGCTGGACGCGATCGTCACCAGCACGGCGACGGCGCTGCTCGGATTCCGCCGTCAGCGGCAGGATCGCGGCGCCTACGGCGATCTGGCGGCGGAGATCCTGCGCCGCTTCCGCAGCGACCCGACGGCCTACGGCGAGATCTTCGTGGGCCTCGTGCGCGAGTTCCAGCGGTCGCGCCCCGTCTACCAGGCCGTCAGCCGCCACATCGAGACGCCGCGCCAGTCCGTCTCCGAGCGCATCGACTGCTACCTCAAGTGCTGCCGCCCGCTCGACCCGGCCGACGCCGCGCAGCCCTTCCGCGCGACCGTCGACTACGAGTTGGACGAGGGCGCGCACCTCTACCTGCAGGACTACTTCGGGTGGGACGAGGCGCGCGCCAAGCTGGCCCTCGAGGAGATCTCGATCGTCACGCACATCCTGCGTCCGGAGCACATCCGCTGGGCCGCCGCGATCGCGGGCTCCGAACCGAAGATCTTCCCGCCCAAGCCCGGCCTCGGCGAGGCGCTCATGGCCCGCCGCGGCGGCGCCATCAAGTACTACTACGACCGCATCATCCACGAGGGCGCGCGCTCCGAGCGCCAGCTCACCGAGGCCAACCTGCGCCTCGTCGTCTCGGTCGCCAAGAAGTACATCGGCCGCGGCATGTCCCTGCTCGACCTGATCCAGGAGGGCAACATCGGGCTGATCCGCGCCGTCGAGAAGTTCGACTACCGCAAGGGCTACAAGTTCTCGACCTACGCGACGTGGTGGATCCGCCAGGCGATCACCCGCGCGATCGCGGACCAGGCCCGCACGATCCGCATCCCCGTCCACATGGTGGAGACGATCAACAAGCTCGTCCGCGTCTCGCGCCGCCTCGTGCAGGAGTACGGCCGCGAGCCGACCTCCGAGGAGATCGGCCGCGAGCTCGACCTGCCGCCCGAGCGCGTGCGCGAGATCATGAAGGTCTCGCAGGAGCCGGTCTCGCTGGAGACGCCGATCGGCGAGGAGGAGGACTCGCACCTCGGCGACTTCCTGCCCGACGAGGCGGCGCTCGCCCCGGCCGACGCGGCCTCGCACCAGCTGCTCAAGGAGCAGGTGATGGACGTGCTGTCCTCGCTCACCCCGCGCGAGCGCAAGGTGCTGGAGCTGCGCTTCGGGCTGGAGGACGGCCGCTCGCGCACCCTCGAGGAAGTCGGCCGCGAGTTCAACGTGACGCGTGAGCGGATTCGCCAGATCGAGGCGAAGGCGCTGCGCAAGTTGCGCCATCCGACGCGCTCGCGGAAGCTCAAGGACTACCTAGACTAGACGGCAAGGCGCGGCGCGCGGGCGAGCGCGCCGCGCCGTTCGGGAGGGACCGACATGCCGATTTACGAGTACCGCTGCACGACGTGCCCGTACGAGTACGAGCAGCGCCGCAGCATGGCCGCCATGGACGAGCCCAGCGAGTGCCCCAAGTGCGGCGAGATGGCCGGCGAGCGCAAGGTCAGCATGTCCTTCGCCGTCGTTGGCGTCTCTCGGACCGGGGGCGACTTCGACCTCGGTGACCTTGGCGACATGGGCGACTTCGGCGACATGGACGGCATGGGCATGGACGAGATGGGCGGTATGCCACCGGGCATGGAGGGCATGCCGCCGGGCCTCGGCGGGTTCTAGCTGCCAATCCCCTCCCCGGCCGGCGCCCCGAGCGCTCGCCAGCTCTCCCGTTGCGCGAAGCCGAGGTAGAGGCGTCCGGCGAGCGCCAGCAGGGCGCCCTCGGCGGCGCTCAGCAGGCCGACCGCCAGCGTGACGTCGAACCAGAAGCCGCGCGGGTACATCTGGATCAGGTGATCGCGGGCCGGGCTGAGCTTCCAGAGATCGTTCGCGAACGAGATCACGTGGAACTGGCGGAACAGCGCATCGAAGCCGACGAGCACCGCCAGCGCCCCGATCCCGAGCAGCACGACCGTCAGCAGGCCGGCGATCCACAGCAACCCCGCCAGCCGTTCGAGCGCCTGCCCGCGGCTCGTCAGGAACAGCGCCGCCGCATGGATCACGATGATGGCGAAGGCGATCTCGTGCACGCGGAAGGCCGCGCCGATCAGCACCTTGACGTCCCGCATGTGCAGCACCTCGCGCTCGCTGAACAGCGGGACGCGCTCGCCGCCGGCGCTCACCTCGATGTCGAGCAGGTCCGCGTCGTTGCGGAAGTAGGCGATGATCTCGCGCGCGGCGCGGTCGAGTTCGGCGCGCTCCACGCCCGTCGCCGCCTCGGCGTCATAGCGGGCGAAGCCATACTCGTGCACGCGCGGCTCGACGGCGGCGATGCGCACGTTCGTGAGGACGATGAATACGGGGAGCGCGACGACGAAGAGCACCGTCGCGGCCCGGCGAGCTGCCAGCACGCCGCGAGTATACTCGCGGCATGACTCCCGTCCGGTGGCGATGAGCGGCGAACGCGGCGGCTCCGGCGCCTCCCCGGCGTCCGGGGAGGACGCGCGCACGGTCGACGGCCTGCGCGCGATCATGGCGCGCCTCTACGCCCCCGGCGGCTGCCCCTGGGACGGCGAGCAGACGCACGAATCGCTGCGCGGCTCGCTGATCGAGGAGGCCCACGAGGCCGTCGAGGCGATCGACCGCGGGGACCTCGCGGGCCTGCGCGAGGAGCTGGGCGACCTGCTGATGCAGATCGTGTTCCACACGACGATCGCCGAGGCCGCGGGCGACTTCAGCTTCGACGAGGTGGCCGAGGCGATCTGCCGCAAGATGCTGCGCCGCCACCCGCATGTCTTCGCCGACGAGCAGGCCTCCGACAGCGGGGAGGTGTGGGCGCGCTGGGAGGAGATCAAGGCGCGGGAGCGCGCCGAATCGGGCGCGGACGAGTCGCCGGCGAGCGCGCTCGCCTCGCTGCCTCGCGCGCTGCCAGCGCTGCAGCGCGCCCAGTCGCTGATCGGCCGCGCCGAGCGCTCGCGGATCGCGCCCCCGGACGCGCCGCCCCTCGAGGCGCTGGACGCCGCCCTCGAGGAGTTGCGAGCGCACGAGGGCGCCACGGGTGACGGGGAGCACGGGGAGGCGCTGGGAGCGCTGCTCTGGGCCGTCGCGCGCTACGCCCGCGCGCACGACCTCGACGCGGAGGCCGCGCTGCGCGAGCGCGCGAACGAGTTCATCGACGCGGTGGCGGAGTCGGCCCCGGAGGGCGGCTCCGGCTAGTCGCCGAGCGCGCCCTCGAGCAGGGCGCGGAGTTCGCTGAGCTGGGCGTGCCGCCAGCCCACCGAACGCTCCCACGTCGCGTCCATGTAGCGCGCGCGGGCGGCGTCGAACTCGGCGCTGCCGCGCTCCACGCCTTCCATGATCTCGCGCAGCGGCGCCATCTCCTCGTTCGCGAGTTCCGGCCGCTCGATCCAGTGGCCGAGCTCGTTGTGGTCCGAGTCGTAGAAGACGATCGTGGGGATCGACTCGAACTCGCCGTCCTTGAGGAACTCGGACATGATGTCGTTGTTCTGGTCGCGGAAGAAGATCCGCAGCTCCATGTCCGTGGCCTCGGCGATCCTCGCGATCACCGGCAGTCCGCGCCAGACGTCCGGGCACCAGTGCTCGCCGAGCACCAGCGCCTTGACGCCGTGCGACTCGACGAGCGAGGCGACGGCGGCGATGTCGCCGGCGTCCGGCTCGTACTCGTCGTAGTGGCGCTGGAACTCGGCCTCGCGCCCCTCGATCGCGTCCATCCACGCGCCGAACGAGGGAATGCCGCTCGCGAAGCGCTCTGGTGTGACGACGGAAGTCTCGCTGGTCATCGGATCCTCCTGTGGCTGCGTGCAGGCCGGCGCCCCGCCGCGGACGGCGGGCGTTGAGGATACACCCGCGCGGGAGCCGATGGAGCGTCGAGCTGCGGCGTGGGCTCAGGCCTAGTCGGGATCAGGGCTAGCCGGGATCAGGGCTGGCCGGGCGCCGAGCCGCCCACCGCCCCGGTGGCGGGCTCGCGGCCGGCCTCGTCCGGGAAGGCCGGCCGCCGGGGGCGCGTGACCGGCGGGATCAGCTCGCTCGCAGCAGCGGCGGGCCGCGGCGTGCGCCGCCGGCGGCGCGGCGGCGCATCCTCGAGGGCGCTTTCGTCCTCGGCGGCGACCGGCTCCTCTTCCGGCTGTGCCGCCGGTTGCTCTCGCGGGACCGCGCAGAAGGGGCAGTGCCGCCAGGCGTTCATCAGCAGGCGTCCGCAGCTGTCGCAGGGCAGCTTCAGCGCGTGGCTGCAGAAGGCGCAGATCATCCACTCGCCGTCGATCGGCCGTCGGCACTCCGGGCAGGTGGGCGCCGAGTGCAGCTCGGACATGATCGCTTCCTGCTCGAGCTGGCGGTCGTAGGCCTCGCGCAGGGTCATCGAGGGGCGGACGGCGAGGTAGACGGGGTAGCCGATCAGCGGGAGGAAGAGCATGACCGAGGCGCCAGCCAGCTGCGTGACGAAATCCCGCGTGCGGCTGCGCATGTCGCGGTAGGCCCAGACCAGCGAGGCGATCCAGATCAGGACGAGGTACGCGCCGATGACGCCGCCGACGATCCTCAGAATCGTGAGCCAGTTGCCGCCCGGCAGGCTGTCGATCAGGGTCTCCACGCGCGCTCCTTCGCTCGTCCCGCACGCTCGCCCCGCCAGCACACAAAGCGTACCATGAGGCCGCCGGGCCCGCCGTCGGCGCAGGCCCGGCATGAGCGCGGCTCCCCACCCCGATGAAGGCCCCATGAGCGCCGCCAGCGACGTCCTGCACGGCCTCAACGAGGCGCAGCGCCGCGCCGTCGAGGCGCCCGACGGGGCGCTGCTGATCCTCGCCGGTCCCGGCTCCGGCAAGACGCGCGTGATCGCGCACCGCATCGCCTGGCTGGTGCGCGTCGCCGACGTGGCGCCGTGGCGCATCCTGGCCGTGACCTTCACCAACAAGGCCGCCCGCGAGATGCGCGAGCGCACGGCGCTGCTGCTCGGCGGCGAGGCCGCCGAGGTCACGCTCGGCACCTTCCACTCCGTCTGCGCGCGCATCCTGCGACGCGACGGCGAGGCCGTCGGGCTGACCCCGGACTTCGTGATCTACGACCGCGACGACCAGCTCGGGCTGATCCGGCGCGCGCAGCAGGCGCTCAACATCGACCGGAACCGCTGGCCGCCCGGCGCGCTGCTCTCCGCCATCTCCGCCGCGAAGAACGAGCGGCGGGACGCCTCGACGACGCTGCGCGACGCCGGCTCCTACTTCGAGGAACTCGTGGGCCGCGTCTTCGAGCACTACCAGCAGGCGCTGCGCAACAGCGGCGCGGTGGACTTCGACGACCTGCTCGGGGAGACGCTGCGGCTGTTCGAGCAGCACCCGGACGTGCGCGACCACTACGCCGGGCGCTACCTGCACGTGCTGGTCGACGAGTTCCAGGACACCAACCTCGTGCAGTACCGCCTCGCCCGCGAGCTGGCGAGCACGCACGGGGCGATCACCGCCGTCGGCGACCCGGACCAGTCGATCTACTCCTGGCGCGCCGCCGACGTGCGCAACCTCCAGCACTTCGAGCGCGACTTCCCCGACGCGCGGGTGATCCTGCTGGAGCAGAACTACCGCTCCACCGGCCGCATCCTGCAGGCCGCCCACGCACTGATCGGCCGCGCCAGCGAACGGCGCGAGCGCGAACTCTGGACCGAGAACCCCGAGGGCGACCCGATCGTCGTCGAGGAGCTCTACGACGGCGACGAGGAAGGCCACTTCGTCGCCCTCGAGATCTCGCGCCAGTTGCGCGAGGAGGGCCGCGAGTTCGCGGACTTCGCGGTGATGTACCGCACCAACGCGCAGTCGCGCGCCATCGAGGAGGCGTGCATCCAGCAGGGCATCCGCTACCGGATCGTCGGCGGCACGCGCTTCTACGACCGGCGCGAGATCCGCGACCTGCTCGCCTACCTGCGGCTGATCCACAACCACGCCGACGCGATGGCGTTCCGGCGCATCGTCAACGTGCCCGCGCGCGGCATCGGCGCGCGCTCCCTCGAACGCATCCAGCAGGCCGCCGAGCAGCTCGAACGCCCGCTGCTGGCCGTCGCGGCGATGATCGCGCGCGGCGACGAGGACCCCGCGCTGCCGCGGCTGCGCGGCGACATCCGCCTCGCGCTGCGCGACTTCGTGGCGCTGATCGACCGCCTCAGCGCCGGCGCCGACGGGCAGAGCGTCTCCGGCCTGCTGCGCGAGGTGCTGGCCGAGACGCGCTACCGCGAGTACCTCGAACGCTCCGAGGAGGAGCGCGCCGAGTTGCGCTGGGAGAACGTCGAGGAGCTGCTCAACGTCGCCGCCCAGTACGAGGACCTCGAGGGCGAGGCCTCGCTCTCCGCCTTCCTCGAGGAGGTCGCGCTCGTCGCCGACGTCGACGACCCGGGCGCGGACACGCCGGACGCGGTCACGCTGACCACGCTGCACGCGGCGAAGGGCCTCGAGTTTCCCGTCGTCTTCATGCCGGGCGTCGAGGAGGGCCTGCTGCCGCACTTCCGATCGCTCGACGACCCCTCGCAGATGGAGGAGGAGCGGCGCGTCTGTTATGTCGGCATCACGCGCGCGCAGGAACGGCTCTATCTCACGAGGGCGCGCCGCCGTCAGCGGCAGGGGCGCTACCAGCCCGCCCTGCCCTCGCGCTTCCTCGACGACCTGCCGGAGGGCGTGACGATGAGCGCGAGCGGCGGCCGTGCCCGCGCCCGGCCCGCGCGCAGCGCTCGCGAGCGCCGCGCCGAGATCGCGCGCTGGCGGCGGGCAGACCAGGACGAGGCGGACGACGGCGCGGTGGATGAGCCGCGCTACGCGCCCGGCGACAAGGTCGAGCACGCGACGTTCGGCCCCGGCGTCGTCATCTCCTGCGAGCTGCTGCGCGGCGATCAGAAGGTCACGGTCGCCTTCGAGGGCAAGGGCGTGAAGCAACTGCTGCTCTCGCTCGCGCCCCTCGAGCCGCGGACGTAGGCGCACTCCGGAGGGATCGCCATGGTCTGGATCATCGCCCCGCTCGCGGCCCTCGTCGCCACCCTGCTGGCGCTGATCGGCGTTGGCGTGCTGCTGCCGCGCGGGCACGTCGCGGCGCGCCGCGTGCGGCTGCGCCGCTCGCCCGAGGAGGTGTGGGCGCGCATCCGCGACCACGCCGCCGAGCCCGGCTGGCGCTCGAAACTCGACCGCGTCGAGCGCCTGCCCGACGAGGGCGGACGCGAGCGCTGGAAAGAGGTCAGTGGCCGCTCAGCGCTGACCTTCGAGACCCTCGCGGCCGCCGCTCCTCGTAAACTCGTGCGCCGCATCGCCGACGAGAAGTTGCCCTTCGGAGGGTCCTGGACGATCACGATCGAGGACGACAGCGTGGGCGGCGCCGTCGTCGCCGTGACCGAGCACGGCGAGGTCAAGCACCCGCTGTTCCGCGTGATCAGCCGCTTCGTGATCGGCCACACGCGCACGATCGACGGCTACCTGCGCGATCTCGCCGCGAGCTTCGGGGAGGATGCCGAGCCGGAGCCCGCCGTCCCCGTGGGGCTACCTATCGCCCACCCCTAGGTTGCCCTGGCGGAAGCGTCAGTCCGCGAGGAGGCGGGCGAGCGTCTCGTCGTCGATGGCGGCGGCCATCAGCTCGCCGGCGCGCCCGGCCTTGGCCTCGCCGGCGAAGGCGGAGCGCCCGAAGCTGCCCTCGATGTCTCGGACGGTCTCGACCGTGCCCTCGGGCGCGAGCAGCAGCGTCGTGCGGCGCGAGGAGGCGACGCGGTCCAGCAGGTAGGGGCTGGGCTCGCCGCCGCCGCTGAGGATCAGGCACTCCGGGTCCACGCGCAGCGCGGCGAGGGCGACGTCGACCTTCTCGGCGCGCGTCACGACGGCGCTGCGCGGGAAGCGCGCGAAGTAGTCGTCCCCGGCGTCCGAGGCAATCGGCCCGACGACGATGTGCTCGCAGATCGCCGCGTCGCCCTCGGTGGAGCGGGCGAGCACCTGCGCCCCGCTCGCCACGATCAGCGTGCCGACGGTCGGGGCGGCGAGCAGCCGGTCCTCAGGCAGGGCGAGCGGGCCGCCCGCCCGCGCGTGCGTGGCGAGGGCGATCGCGCCGTTCGAGGCACCCCCATCGCCCTCGCGATCGACGCTGACCAGCCGCGCGCCGAGCTCGGCGGCGAGCGCCGCGCCGTCGGCGCCCACGGGCGCCTCGGCGATCACGACCTCGTCGCCGTCGGCGGACAGCGCCGCCGCCTCGACGGGCGTACCCGCGGCGCGGGCGAAGTCAAGGGCGGCGAAGGCGGCGGCGTCGGCCTCGGCGCGGGCGTCTCCGGCGAGGCGTTCGAGGCGCACGGTCCGCCCGGCGGCGGCGAGCCGGTGCGCCAGCCCGGCGGCGACGGTGCTCGCGCCCGCCTCGGCGGACCCGGCGACGAGGATCAGCGGCATGGCGGCATCCTCGTCACGTCCCTCCCCCGTGGCCTCGCGCCCGGCGTGGTGGTGCCGAGGGGCAGATTTGAACTGCCGACACCGCGATTTTCAGTCGCGTGCTCTACCAACTGAGCTACCTCGGCGCGCGCGTGGATCGTACGCGAGGGCGCGAGGGCGAACAACAGCCCTCGCGCCCCGGTCATTCGCGGTGGAGCGCCCCGCGGGGCGGCGCTACTCCTCGTAGCCTTCAGGCGGCTCCTCGAAGGTCAGGTGGCGGTGCTTGATCTTCCACTCGCCGCCGACCTTGACCAGCTTGTCGCGGTAGACGCCGGTGACGCCGGTGCTGGAGGCCGCGCCGGTGTTCACCATCATCAGCATGGTGGTCATCGACGCCTCGTCGCCGTCGCCCACGATGACGGGGTTGCCCATCCAGTGGCGGCTGCCGGTGTCGCCGCCGGTCTCGCCCGCCCCCGCCGAGAAGGCCCTCAGCGCGTCGTGGCCCTCGAAGAGGCCGACGGGCCGCGCGTCGAAGACGCCGTCCGGCGTGAAGCAGTCCGCGTAGTCGTCCGGCTGGATGAAGTCGAAGGCCTGCGCGTAGCGGTAGGCGAGGTTGAGGATGGCGAGATGGTCCTCGGCGCTCAGGGGCATGACCGCACTCCTTCCCGGGCCGCTCCGGCGGCCCGACGCGGGGGCAGCATAGCAAGCCGCCTCCCGCCTCGGGCGTGGCTACGAGGCGCCGGCCGGGGTCGCCTCCGGGTCGAACTCGGGGATCAGGTGCTCCCCGACGAGGCGCATGCTCTTCTTGATCGCCTCCGGCTCCAGGTTGCCGACCTGCTGGAAGCACATCAGCCGGTCGAGGCCGACGTCGCGGTAGCGCTCCATCTTCTTCCGGCAGGTGTCGACATCGCCGATGATCACCGTGTCCTGCTCGTTGAGGATCTCGTAGGCCTCCTCGTTGGTGATGTGCTCGCCGTCGAGGATGCGGTTGAGCAGCCGCGTGAACTCGGTCTCCTCGATGTGCGCGGCGGCCTCCTCCTGCATCCGGGCCCACTCCGCAACCGAGCCGTCCGGGTTGGCGGCCACGGCGGCGGCGAGCTCGTCGCCGGCGCGCAGCATGGTGTCCCTGATCTCGAAGAAGTCGGCCACGGTGTTGACGTACCAGGCAGCCGCGGCCGCGGCGCCGTTGTCGATCGCCTCCTGCTCCGTCTCGGCGCAGTGGACGAACGTAAAGAGTGCGACCTGGTCGTTGACGAACTTGCCGACCGGATCGCAGTTCTTGATCTCCTCGCGGTAGATCGAGAGCATCGAGGCGACCGCCTCGATCGGGAAGTTGACGGTGGTGAGCAGCACGCCGACTCCGTTGCGTCCGGCCTGCTCGAAGCCTCCCGCGGTGCCGACGGCCTGCCAGAGCCGCGGGTGCGGCTTCTGGTAGGGCTTGGGGACGATGTTGCGGCGGTCGATCTGGAAGTTCTTGCTGTCCCAGGAGAACTCCTCCTCCGTCCAGATCTTCGGAAGCATCTCGAAGGCTTCCTGCATCTGGTTCCGGGAGTCGTCCGGGTCGATCTGGAACAGTCGCCACTCCGGCGCGGTCGAGCGCGCGAGGCCCACCTCGAGGCGGCCCTGGCTGATGTGGTCGAGGAAGGCGGCGCGCTCCGCGACGCGCAGCGGGTGGTTGAAGTTGAACGGCGCGAGGACTGCGGCGTGGCCGACGCGCAGGTTCTTCGTCTGGTTCGCGATCGTCGTCAGCATGATCTCGGGCGCGGAGCTGTGGCTGAAGATGCCGGCGGCGTGGTGCTCCACCTCCCACCAGCAGCCGTAGCCGAGTTCGTCGGCGAGCCGCGCCTGCTCCAACGTCTCCTGGATCAGGACCTGCTCGTGGTCCTCGCCCCAGGACTCCTGTGCCTTCTGGACCTCGCAAAAGATGTCGAGCTTCATGTCCGCGCCTCCCCGGCGTGCCGTCGCGTTCCAGCGGCGCAGCCTAGCCGACGATCGCGCAACACGCAGCATCCCTGAGCGCGTACCATGGATGATGCGGCGGCGGGGCGCCCCCGGATCGAGGACGGACCTGTCCGGCCGCGACGCGCAGCACACGCACATACCCGAGAGGCGCAGCGATGTCCTGGTTCTTCGGCAAGAAGATGGAGCTCCCGACGGCGGAGGAGGCCCTGCCGGGCCGCTCCGAGCGCATGCCCGTGCCCGACGGACACTTCGTGCACGGCCGGCCCCTCGAGGGACCGTTCCCCGAGGGCAGCGAGCTGGCGCTGTTCGGGATGGGCTGCTTCTGGGGCGCGGAGCGCATCTTCTGGCAGCTCCCCGGCGTCCACACCACCGCCGTCGGCTACGCCGCCGGCCTCACGCCGAACCCGACCTACCGCGAGGTCTGCAGCAGCCTGACCGGCCACAACGAGGTCGTCCTCGTCGTCTTCGACCCCGAGCAGATCAGCTACGACGAGCTGCTGCGCGCCTTCTGGGAGGGCCACGACCCGACGCAGGGGATGCGCCAGGGCAACGACGTCGGCACCCAGTACCGCTCCGGCGTCTACGTCTACAACGCGGCGCAACGCGAGGCCGCCGAGCGCAGCCGCGACCAGTACCAGGAGGCGCTGCACGCCTCCCGCTACGGCCAGATCACGACCGAGATCCTCGACGCGCCCGAGTTCTACTACGCCGAGCACCCGCACCAGCAGTACCTGGCGAAGAACCCGAACGGCTACTGCGGCATCGGCGGCACCGGCGTGAGCTGCCCCGTCGGCCTCGTGCAGGCGAACTAGCTTGACCTTCGGCTCGGGCGGGAGGCCGCACCTCGGCATCTCCTTCCGCACCGACGACCTCGGGGACGCGGAGCGCGCGCGGCTGAGCGCGATGCTCGGCATCGCCGAGGAGGTCGGCGTCTCGCGCATCGCGATCGGCGACTCGCAGTGGTCGCACTTCGACGCGGTGATCGTCGCCACGCTGATGGCGGAGCAGACCGGGCAGGCGCTGGTCGGCATCTCGCCGACGAACCCGGTGACGCGAGAGCCGAGCGTGATGGCCTCGGTGCTGGCCGGCCTCGACTCGCTCTCGAAGGGGCGCGCCTGCCTCGTCATGGCCTCGGGCGACACGGCGGCCTACAACGCCGGGCTCAAGCCCGGACGCCGCGCCGTGATCGAGGACTACGTGCAGTGCATGCGCGACCTGATCCGCACGGGCCGCGCCAGCTACCAGGGCCGCGAGCAGGTGGTGCGCTGGTCGCAGTGGTCGCACCGGCCGGAGGCGATGATCTACATCCTCGCCGAGGGCCCGCGCATGCTGCGCCTCGCGGGCCGCATCGGCGACGGCGTCGTGATCGGCTCGGGGCTGCTCCCGGAGACGATCGAGGACGCCCTCGAGCGCGTCGAGGCGGGCGCGAGGGAGTCCGGCCGCACACTCGGCGACCTCGACATCTGGTGGACGGCGCGGCCCTCGCTGGAGCGGACGATGGACGAGGCGATCGAGATCGCGAAGGGCAGCATCTCCTCGGCGGGCAACCACTCGATGCGCTTCGGCTTCGAGGGCAAGAACGTCCCGCCGGAGCTGGCCCCGCAGCTCGAGCGCTTCGTCGCCGGCTACGACACGACGCAGCACCAGTTCGCGCACGGCGACAACGTGCGGCGCATGGAGGAGTCGGGCCTCACCGAGTACTTCTACGAGCGTTACGGCGTCGTCGGAGACCCGCCCGCCTTCGCCGCCCGCCTCCGCGAGCTGCAGTCCCGAGGCGTCGACAAGGTCTGGTTCGCCTGGGGCGCCGCCCAACTCCGCCACCTCGAGCTGCTCCGCGACGAGGTGCTGCCCGCGCTGTAAGGGCTCAGCGGTCGAGTTCCTCGCGGGCCGCCTCGGCGCGGCGCTCCGCAATCAACTCGTCGGCGAGCGACCGGCCCTCAGGCACGTACTTGGCGAGGATCTCTTGCGCGCGCCTGATCGCCTTCGCCCGCTCTTCGCGACTGGTCTTGCGTTGTTCCATGTGACGATCGTACCCGGCCAGCGGCAGGAGTGCTTGCCCTGCCCGGCCTCCATCCCGGCAGCGGCTCGGTACCCGGCTCCGCGGCGGTGAGGCGGTCTTCAATGAGCTGGGCGCTGCAACGGGCTGCTGGTTAGCGAATGAGCTCGATCTCAATATCCGGGCCGAGATCGAGGCCCGCCCACGCCCGGTCAGCCGTCAGCACCGAGGCTCCCACCCGCTCCGCGAGCGCGAGGCAGGCCCGATCGCCGAGCGAGAGTCCGGCCGCCCGCGTCGACGATCGGAGCAGGCCAGCAACGAGAGCGTCGTCAGCATTGAACTCGGCGATCTCCACATCAAGAGCGCCGAGGTTGTCGCGGATTTGCCGTTCCGACACCCCCCTGTCGACCAGCTTTGCGATCACCTCCGAGAGGTTCACTGTGCTGATCGCGGCACCGGTCGCGAGCGCCACGCCGACACGCCCGAAGCCGGGCTCCCCGTACAGCAATGCCATAAGCGCCGAGGCATCCAGGATCCAGCTACTCACGGGCAGCCTCGGCGCGACGCTCGGCGATCAGTTCGTCGACGGGCGACGGCTTCCCGGCAAAGTACGGGGCGAGGGCCTCCTGCACTTTCCGGATCGCCCGGGCGTGCGTGAGGATTCGCAGCACGCCATCGTCAAGCTGGACCATGACCCGATCTCCCTCGCGAAGTCCAAGGGCGCGCCGATACTCGGCGGGAATGACTACCCGGCCGTGCCGGTCGACTCTTGTCGCAGTCTGCTCCATGTGGCACCTCAATCAGCAAATGGCTCTTGCACGTCCATATGCCATCTATCAAAGAAAATACCACATGAGCACCATAATGGCACAAGTGGATGGAGGCCCTACCCGCCAGCCATCCCCGGCAGCGGCGCGATGCCCGTCTGCACGGCGCCGTCCGCGAGGCGCTGCCAGGTGCCGTCGTCGAGGTCGATGCCGTCGCGGCGGCGGCGCTCGCGGTTGCGGCGCTCCAGCTCGCCCGGGACCACGATCTCCTCGACGCCCGGCTGGCGCGGCGTCTCCCGGATGTAGTCGAGGAAGGCGCCGAACACGCCGGCGTACTCCGCCGGCTCGCGGAACCGTTCGATGTCCACGGCGATCATCGTGGTGGCGCTGCCGGTGTGCTTGCCCAACCCCGTCTGCGGCGCGAGCGCACCCGCCAGCGCCGTCACCGCCAGCGACAGGCCAAAGCCCTTGTGCCCGGCCGGTCCGCCGAGGGGCAGGATCGCCCCGCCCGCCTCGATCGCCGAGGGGTCGCGCGTGGGACGGCCCTCCGCGTCAAGCGCCCAGTCCGGCGGCAGCTGCCAGTTGGCGGCGTCCGCGACCTTCACCTTGCCGCCCGCCGCCACCGAGGTGGCCATGTCGAGCACGAACGGCTGCTCCGGGTCCGGGGTCGGCGCGGCGACGACGATCGGGTTGGTGCCGAGCCGGCCCTCGGCCCCGCCAAAGGGCGCGACGCTGCGCCCCTGGCCCTGCACCACCGCAATCGCGAGCATCCCCGCGCGCGCCGCCTGCTCGCCGTAGATTCCCATCCGCCCGGTGTGCGAGATCTCCCAGGCGACGGTGACGCCGATGCCTCCGGCGCGCGCCTTCTCGATCGCCATGTCCATCGCCTCGCGCCCGACGACCTGCCCGTAGTTCCAGTTCCCGCGCAGCAGCGTCGTCGTCTCCGTCTCGCGCACCACCTCGGACGCGGCGCCGGGCACGATCAGCCCGGTCTCGATCTGCCCGAGGTACTGCGGCGCGCGGATCACGCCGTGCGAGTCGTGGCCCGCGAGGTTGGAGTCGATCAGGTGGTCGGCCAGCTCGCGCGCGTCGTGCCCGGGGGAGCCGACCGCGAGGAACATCCGCACGATGAAGTCGTGCAGGTCGCTGCTCTGGACCACGGGCATCGCGGGCCTCCCTCGGGGGGGGGGGGGGGGCGCAGTCCGGCGCCCCTTGCCTTCTCGCGGCGGGGCGGCGAGGCTTGCGCCATGAGCGCCGACGACCGGCTCGCGATCATCGAGGCGATCCAGCGCTACTCGTACGCCGTCGACAGCCGCGACGCCGAGGCGTACACGGCGCTGTTCAGCATACGCGGCGTCTTCGAGGTCACGTCGGTCGCGCACCCGGAGCCGTTCATCCACGCCGGGGGTCACGACGGCATCCTCGAGTGGGTGCGGGGCACGATGGAGCGCTGGGGCGAGGCGCAGACGCGCCACAACCAGTGCTGCACGGTCTTCGACGACCTCACGGCGGACACGGCGCGCACCCGCACGATGCTGCTCGAGTCGCGCATGCTGCCCGACCGGCAGATCCCGAGGCCCTGGACGCAGGGCGTCTACACGGACGACTGGGTGCGCGAGCCGGACGGCTGGCGCATCACCCGCCGCGCCCTCCACCTCGACATCCCACATCGCCCGCAGCGCTGAGGGCGTTCCGCCTCGTGCGCGAGGGGTTCAACCAGCGACACGCTCCGCCAAGCCTGTTTCACGGGCCACGGCTGCCGCGAGCCAGCGGTTGAGGCTCATCCCCTTCTCGGCCGCGAGCATCGCCGCCCTCTGGTGGATGTCCGGGCCGATCCGCAGGTACATCTGGCCCGAGTACTCGCGCGTCTCGAACGGCTCGGGGATCAGTTGCCCGTCCTCAAGCATTGTCAAGATGATTCCGCGCAGCGCCTCGCCCGCCATCTCGATGGCCTCGCCGGGGTCGTCGCCTTCGGAGATCACTCCGCTCATCTCAAGGACGCCGGACGTCCAGATCCCGTCCTCACCACGCACCGCGGTGAAGGTATAGGGGCGCTCCGCGAGCTGCCTCGCCTGTTCGCGCATCGCCTTCGTGACTCTAGCCATCGCTCTGCTCCTCCACCTGCAGCGCCGTCCTGATCAGCTTGCGCACCGTTCCCGTGCCGCGAAGTCGCTGCGGGACGGACAGCCTGTGCGGGCCGTTCTTGTAGTAGTGGTGCCCACCCTCCGTGCGGACATGGACCCAGCCCCGCTCCTCGAGCGCTCGGCGGAGGTCGCGAGACCTGACGTTTCCGGCTCCGGCGAGCATCCGCCGGAGGTCGTAGCTCCGCCGATTCATAGTCGCACTATAGCGACTGTCACGGCCCCAGTCACGCCCGCCCGTCGCGGTCAGGCGCGCGGCGTGCTTCCCTTGGCGGCGATGAGCGTGAGGAATGCGCTGCTCCCGGGCGTCGACGCCGATGCGCGGCGGATGGTCGCGACGAGGGCGATTCGCTCCCTCGGCGACGGCTTTGCCAGCGTCGCGCTGGCCGCCTACCTGAGCGAGCGCGGCTTCAACGCCTTCGAGATCGGCGCGCTCGTCACCGTCGCGCTCTTCGGCAAGTCCGTCGCAACGCTGATTGCGGGCTTCGTCGTCGACCGTTTCGGGCGGCGGCGCACGCTGATGGCCGGGTCGCTGCTGGTCAGCGCGAGCGGGGTCGCGTTCGCCCTCGCCGAGCCGTACTGGCTGCTGCTGGTCGTCGCCTTCTTCGGCACGATGAGCCCGAGCGCGGGCGACTTCTCGCTGTTCCAGCCGGTCGAGCAGGCGGCGCTGGCGACGACCACCGAGACACGGCGGCGCACCTGGGTCTACGCCCGCTACACGCTGTTCGGCTCGCTCGCCTTCGCCCTCGGCTCGCTCGCCAGCGGCGCGGCGGGGCCTGTCGCCGACCTCACCGGCGTCGATCTCGCCACGACGCTGCGCTGGGCCTTCGCCCTCTACGGGCTGACCGGCATCGCGATGCTCGCGACCTACCGCCCGCTCAGCCCGGCCGTCGAGCTGGAGACCGCCGACAACGCGCCGCGCGGTCAGCTACGAGAGTCCCGAGGCACGGTGTTCCGCCTCTCGGGCCTCTTCGCCGTCGACGCCTTCGGGGGCGGGCTCGCCGTGCAGGCGGTGATGGCGGTCTGGTTGTTCGACCGCTTCGGCATCTCGATCGAGGAGGCGGCGGTGATCTTCTTCGCCGCGCGGCTGCTCAGCACCTTCACGCTGCTGCTCGCGCCGCCGATCACCGCGCGCATCGGGATCATCGAGACGATGGCCTACGCGCACCTGCCGGCGAATATCGCGCTGATGGTCGCCCCGCTGATGCCGACGCTGCCGCTGGTGCTCGTCGCGCTGTTCGTGCGCCAGGCGCTCTCGCCGATCGACATCGCGCCGCGCACGACGCTGATCGTCTCGGTCGTGACGCCCGAGGAGCGCGCACCCGCAGCGAGCGTCACGAACGTGGTGCGCACGCTCTCCGCCGCCGCGAGCCCGGCGCTCGGCGGCGCGTTGCTCGCGGTCGGGCCGTGGGGGCTGCCGCTGCTCGTCGGCGGCGCGCTCAAGGCCGGCTACGACGGCGCGCTGCTCGTCGTCTTCCGCCGCATCCAACTCCGCGACTAGCCGGCCGAGGGCGCGAGCGACTAGCTGCTCCGGGGCGCGAGCGCCCGTGCGACCCGCTCGAAGTCCGGCAGGCGGGGCAGCAGCAGCACCTCCTCCACCCCCGCGGCGCGGTACTCCTCGATCCGCTCGCGACAGCGCGCGGCGTCGCCGAGCAGCACGAGGGCGTCGACCAGCGCGTCGCCGACGAGGCGCGCGGCCTCGGACGGGCCCGCCGAGGCGATCGTCTCGCGCAGGCGGGGGGCGAGCGCCGGGTCGAAGCCGCCCCACTCGAGCAGCACCTCGCCCGTGTGCGGCTCCGCGAGCAGGCTGGCGAGGCGCTCGCGGAGTTGCGGGAGCAGCTCCTCTGGACGGTCCGTGAGGCGCACGACCAGCATGCAGGCGATACGCACGGCGTCCGGGTCGCGGCCCGCCTCGCGGGCGGCGTCGCGCAGCTCCGCCACGGCGCGGCGCACGTAGGCGGCCGGCGCGTAGGCGTTGAGCACCACGCCGTCGGCGACGGCTCCCGCGAGGCGCAGCGCGCGAGGCCCGATCGCGGCGACGTAGATCGGGACACGCTCGCGGCTCGGCATCAGCGCCAGCCGCACGCCCTCGACGGTCTCGCCGGCGAGCAGCGCGCGCACCGACTCGACGGCCTCGCGCAGGAGCTCGCGCGGGCGGCCGTAGGGGATGCCGAGCGCACCCTCGATCAGCTCGCGCTCGCTGCGGCCGAGGCCGAGCACGAGGCGTCCGCCGGAGAGGCGGTCGAGCGTGGCCGCCGCCATCGCCAGCAGCGCGGGCGGGCGCGTGTAGGGGTTGACCACGCCGACGCCGAGGCCGATGCGCTCGGTCCCCGCCGCGAGGAAGCCGAGCAGCGCGGCGGTCTCCTCGTGGAAGTAGCGCTCCGTCACCCACAGCGAGTCGTAGCCGAGGCGCTCGGTGAGCCGCCCATGGCCGCGCAGCTGCGCGCCGTCCTCGATGCCGTGGTGCAGCACCATGCCGAGCCGCGCCATCGCCGCCCCCTTCGCGCCGAGGTTCGCGCAGCCATCGAGGGCGGTCAACGCGACATGCTCCCAGATGCCCGCGGGGGCGCTACCATTCGCGGTGGAACGGGGTGCGGCATGGCGCTATCGGCAGCCGACCGGATCGAGATCCTCGATCTCGCTGCGCGCTACAACCACCTGATGGACGGGCGCGACGCCGAGGGCTGGGCGGAGTGCTTCACGCCCGATGGGGTCTTCGACGGCGGCCCGCGCCTCCAGGCCAGCGGGCGGGCGGAACTTGTCGCGTTCATGGAGCGGCTGATCGCGCGCGACCTGCCCGCGGTCCACTGGACGAACAACATCGTCATCGAGGGCTCGGGCGACGCCGCGAGCATGACGCTCTACCTGCTGGTCATCGAGCTGCGGGACGGGCCGCGCGCGGCGCACTTCGGCGTCTACCACGACGAGCTCGTGCGGACGGCCGACGGCTGGCGCTTCCGGAGGCGCCGCCTCGGCCACCGCTGAGACGGGCGCACAGCTGAGAGGACCTTGTGATGCAGGCTGAGACGCCGACCGCCGACCGGCTCGCGATCCTCGAGCAGATCGCGCGCTACTCCTACGCCTGGGACGACCGCGACCTCGAGGCCTACGTCGCGCTCTTCGCCGAGGATGCCGCCTTCGTCGTCGATCCGGAGCTGCCGGGCGGTCCGAGCGTGAACGCGCGAGGCCACGAGGAGATCCGCGCCTGGGCGAGCGAGCGCATGGACGCGCGCTCGCCCGGCGTGCAGGTGCGGCACCACCAGAGCGGGACGCTCTTCGAGGAGCTGGACGGGGACCGCGCGCGCACGCGCACGATGCTGCTGACCTCGCGCGTCGGCCCGGACGGCGAGCCGCCGAGCAGCGGCGTCTACCATGACGAGTGGCGCCGCACCGCCGAGGGTTGGCGATTCGCCAGCCGCACCCTGCGTCACGACTTCCCGGAGACGTCCTGACGGCGCGGGCCGCCCCGGCGCGCACCGCGCGACGCCGCGCCATCGCATAGGATCGATCGGTGTTGGCCGTCGGACCGTTGGCCGCCCTGGCGCTGGGCAGTCTCCGCGAGCACTGGCGGATCGCGCTCGCGCTGCTGCTCGGCGCGCTCGTGCTGAGCGCCGCGCTCGCGGCGGTCCCGATCACCCACGAGCGGCTGCGCGATGCGGCGCTGCGCGACTCGCTCGCGACCGCGCCGCCGGGAGCGCTCGAGCTGCGCGTCACCCGCGAGGGCGTCGCCCTCGACCGCGACGCCTACCAGGACGCGCAGGCCGCGCTCGACCAGGCCGTCGCCGCCGCGCTCGGCGATGCGATCGCCGGGCAGACGCGCAGCGGCGAGACGGCCGGGCTCCTGCTCGCGGCCCTGCGAGGCGGAGACGGCCCGCTGGCCAACTCGATTGAGCGGACGTTCGGCCCCGCCGTGCTGCGCTTCCGCTCGGACCTCGAAGCGCACGTCACGCTGCTGGCGGGCCGCTTCCCCGAGGCCCTCCCGCGCGGCGTCGGCGATCCGATCCCGGTGCTGCTGGCGGCGGAGACCGCCCGGCGGGCGGATCTCGCTCCCGGCCGGGAGCTGGTGCTGACGCCCCGCCGGGCCCTGGGCTTGTCGCCGATCCCGATCGTCATCGCGGGCGTCGCCGAACCTCGCGATCCCGAGAGCCCGTACTGGGGCGGCCGCCCGGAGCTGCTCGAACGGCCCGCGCCCGGCTCGTTCGCGTTGTTCGTGCCGGAAGCCACCTTCTTCGGCGCGATGCCGGACGTGCTGACGCGCGCGACCTCCGCCTTCGAGGCGACGTACGCGATCGAACCGGCCGCGGTCCAGACGGGCGAGGTCGCCGGGATCGCGGCTCGCGTGCGCGAACTGCCGCGGCAGCTCGCCGCCCTCGGCGGCGCCGAAGTCGCGAGCAACATCCCGCGGGCGATCGAGGGCGCCGCGGACGTGCCGGGCTTCGATCGCCCAGCCCTCGCGCTGCGCCTCGGACAGCTCGCCGCGGCGGCCGGGCTGCTGGTCTTCGGCGCAGCGGCGGCGCTGGCCGCTCGCCGCGCGGCGCTGCATACGCGGCTGCGGCTGGGCGGAGCGTCGAGGCGTCAGATCGCCGCGCTCGAGATCATCGCCAGCCTGCCCGCGGCGCTGCTCGGCCTCGTCGCGGGAGCGCCGCTGGCGGCCCTCGCCGTCGCGCTGCTCGGCCGCCTCGAGAGATTCGAGGCGCTGGGCGACGCCGTCGCGCTGACCCCGCAGCGCGACCTTCCCTGGGCCGCGGCCGGGGCGCTGGCGGTCCTGGCGCTCGGCCTGGCGGCGTCCGCCGCCGCGAGCGATGCCGCTGCACGGCGCGGGGTTCGGCTGACGGCCGCCGCCTTCGCCGCCGGGGCGCTGTTCTGGGCGCTCACGCGCGGCGAGACGCTGTTCGAGGCCGGCGAGACGCGCTACGCGCTGCTGCTCGCGCCCGCGGCCGTGCTCGCGCCGGTGGCGCTGCTCGCGTGGCTGCTCGTCCCGGCCCTCGCCCGGCCGCTCGGCTGGATAGCCTCGATCGGGCGAGGCATCGCCCTGAGCGGAGGGCTCCGCGCGGTCGCGCGGCGCCCCGCGGGGATCGCCTTCCCGCTCGTGCTGCTCGCGGCGGCGGCGGCGGTGCTGCTCGCCGTGCTGCCCGCGACGCTCGAGCGCTCGCCCGGCGATCGCGCGGCGCACGCGGCCGGCGGCGACGTGCGCGCGAGCGGCTTCGCGGGCCTTGAGGGCGCCGGCGAGGCCGAACGGCGGGCGGCGATCGCGTCCGCCGGGTTGCAGGCCGCCTCGCCGCTGGTGCGCGAGCACGGCGTGCTGAGCAGCGAGGGCGGGACGGCGTCCGCGCGGGTGCTCGGCGTCGACCCCGCGACCTTCGGCGCCGTGGCGAACGTCCGGCCGGACCTCACCGGCGATCCGCTGGCGGCGATCCTCTCCGCCCTCAGCGCGAACGCCGCCACCCTCGAGGGCCACCCGATCCCCCCGCACACGCGCCAGCTCGGCGCGTGGGTGCGGCTGACCGACACGAGCGGCGAGGTGCGCATCGCGCTCTCGCTGCGCAACGAGCAGGGCCGCTACGTCCAACTGCTGCTCGGACTCGCCGCCGCCGATCCCGACGGCGGACCGTGGCGCTTCCACGCCGCCGATCTCGCGACGCCGCTCGGCCTCGACGGCGCCGCGCTACCCGCCGGGCAGCTCGCCGGGCGGCTCACGCTGCACGGCTACTACCTGCGCCTCGCCGAGGAGGCGTCGGCAGCGCCGGGCAGCGCGCTGCTCGGCCCCGTCCTCGCCACGCCCGACCCGCCCGCCGCGCCGCGCGATCGGGTTGACCGCCTCGAGAGCGCCAACAAGGCGTTCGAGCAGCGAGCGATCGTGCACGACCTCGCCAACCTCGATGGCCTCGAGGTGATCGGCGGATCGGCCGCCGGCGGCGCATCCGTGATCGCACGCGACACCCTCGCCTCGCCACCCGGTGTGCGCGGCGCGCAGCACATCGATTGGAGCGCCTCGACAGCCGCGGCCGGGCCTTCGCTGCGCGGGCTGCGGCAAGCGACGGACGGCGCTCCCGCGCTGATCTACGCCTCGCGGACCGTGGCCGGGCAGCTCGCGCTCGCGCCCGGCGAGGAGCTCAAGCTCTCCGTGCGCGGGCGCACGCTGCGCGGGCAGCTCGCCGGCGAGCTGGCGGGCTTCCCCACCTTCCCCGCGGACGCCGCCTTCGTCGTCACCGGGCTGGACCGCCTGCTCGCCGCCGTCAACGCCGCTCCGCACCGCGATCCACTCGCGACCAACGAGGCGTGGTTCGCCAGCGCCGCTCCGGCGCGCGCCGCGGCCGCGCTGCGCGCCTCCCCGCTCGGGCCGGCGAGCGTCGTCGATCGCGAGTCGCGGGGGGCCGCGCTCGGCAGGGAGCGGGTGGCGGCGCTTGGCTGGCGGACGACGCTCACGCTCGCCTCTGCGGCCTTGCTGCTGGCGGCGTTCGCCGGCGTGCTGCTGGACATCGCCGTGCGCCACGACGAGCGCGAGCGCGAACACGCCGCCATCGAGGCGCTGGGCGGATCCCCGGCCGGCTGGCTGGGCGCGATCGCGACCGAGACGGTCATCCGCCTCGGCGCGGCCGCGGCGATCGGCGTCGCCGCCGCCGTCCCGCTCGCCCGCTGGCTGCTCGCCATCCTCGCGCGCGACACGAGCACGACCGTGATCGAGCCGCCGCTGCGCGTCCACATGGAGGCCGGCCCGCTGTGGCTGGCCGCGCTCGTACTCGCGCTGGGCGTCGTTGTGACCGTCGCCGCGGCGGCGCTACGGTATCGAGGACGCCTCGCCTGGCCCGCGCCGGCCGGCGTCGCGCACGTCCGGGAGGCCTGAGATGGCCGCAGCGCAACAACCGGCCGCCGGCGCGACGGAAGGCGCGGGCCAGGCGAGCCACGTTGAGTGCGGCGGGCTCACGCTCGAGGCCGCGAACGGGCGCGGCTTCGCGCTGCGCGAACTCTCCTTCACACTGGAGCGCGGGGTGTTGCGCCCGCTGCTCGGCCCCGCCGGAGCCGGCAAGAGCGCGCTGCTGCGAGTCCTCGCCGGGTTGATCCGCCCGCACTCCGGCCGCGTTCGCGTCGACGGCCTCGAACTCTCGCTCGCGAGCGACGGCGAGCTGCGCGCGCTGCGCCGCGGCGCGGTTGGCCTCGCAAGCGGCGGCGCTGGCCTCACTCCCCGGCTCAGCGCTTCCTCCAACGTCGAGCTGCCGCTCCGCCTGGCGGGGGTTCCCGCTGGCCGCGCCCGCCGCCGCGCCGCCGACCTGGTGACGCTCGTCGGCCTTGAGGAGCTGGCGGGGGTGCGCGTCGAGCGGTTGTCCCCGCTCGCCGCGGCCCGTACCGCGGTCGCCGCCGCCCTGGCGCACGAGCCGGGGCTGCTGCTGCTGGACGAACCCGCCGCCGCGCTGCACATGGACGAGCGCGCCGAGCTGATCGATCTGCTCCGCATGCTGCACCGCGACCTCGGCCTCACCCTGCTCGTGGCGACCCGCGACGCCTCGCTCGCGCGGCGCATCGGCGGCGAGGTGCGGATGCGCGAGGGGCGCATCGTCTCGGAATCCGCCCGCCGCTCCGCCTTCTCGCGCGGCGAGGGCGAGCGGATCGATGAACTCGCCGTCCTCGACCGCGACGGGCGCGTCGAGATCCCGCCCGCCGAGCGCGAGGCGCTCGGCATCGGCGGGCGCGCGCGCGTCACGAACGAGGGCGACCACGTCGGCGTCTGGCCGGATCGGCCGCCGCCCGACCCGCGACCGCCCTGGAGACGCCGGTGACCGCCGCCGAGCCGCTGATCGCCATCGAGGGCGTCTCCGTGGCGCACCGCTCGCGCGATCACGCGCGCCGCGCGCTGCGCGACGCCAGCCTCCACGTGCGGGCCGGTGAGATCGTGAGCGTCGAGGGACCACCCGGCGCGGGGAAGACCTCGCTGCTGCTGGTCGCCGCCGGACTGCTGGAGCCCGACGAGGGCACGGTGCACTTCGACGGCGAGGGTTTGGCGGCAATGCCGGCGTCGAGGCGGCGGGCGTTGCGCGCTGGCTCCATCGCCCTGCTGCCCGAGGGCGGCGGGCTGCTTCCCGCGCTCTCCGTCGCCGAGCAGATCGACCTCGCGCTGCGCATCGCGGGACTCGGCAGGCGCGAGCGGGCCGCCCGGCGCGGCGAGCAGCTTGCCGCGACCGGCATCGCGCACCTCGCCGCGCGCCGACCGCACGAGCTGACGCCGGGCGAGCGCGCGCTGACCGGGCTGGCGCGCGCCACGGCGGTGCAGCCTCGCCTGCTCCTCGCCGACGAGCCCGCCGCCGCGATGGACGCCGAGGCGCTGGCGACGCTGGAGCGGCAGTTCGCGCTGCTCACGGCGCGCGGCGGGGCGGCGCTGCTCACCACCGACCGCGAGGCGGTGGGCAGCCTCGCGACGCGCCGCCTCGCCATCGAGGACGGGGAGCTGCGTCCGGCCACGCCGTTCGCGGACCAGCCGGGCGCGCTGCCCATGGCCGATCCCGCGCCCGGCGAGCAGGCCGCGGGCTGAGTGCGACCGTGACGTCCACCCTGCTGCACCTGGTGGTCGCGGATCTGCGCGACGGCCTCGGCGAGGAGGAACGCGGCGACCTCGCGGCGCTTGCCCGCGGCCTCGGCGCCGCCGAGGGGGTGCGGGCCACGCTCGCCGCCTGCTCGGACCGTGAGCTGATCACCGCCACCTGGCTGCGCTCCGCCGACGACCTCGAGGCGTTCGCCTCGTCGGGGCCGCACCTGCGTTTCGTGCTCGAGGGCGTCGCGCGGCTCTGCACGGGGATGTGGAGCGCCGCCGCCGGCGTGGCCGCCGCGCCGCCGCCCGATGCCGGCGATCTCGCTGCGCTCTGGGCCTTCGGCCTCCCCGCCGAGCCGCCCGCCTTCGAGTGGCAGGTGCGCGATCTGCTGACGGCGATCGAGGCGCTTCCCGGCCGGTCATCCGCCGGACCGACCACCGAGGAGCGCGAGCGCGTCCGCGCCGCCGGGGTCGTCCTCATCCCCGGTGGACAGCGCGAGTCGTTCGATCACGCCCTCGGCGAGGCGCGTGCTGCCTGGGGGGAGCTGGGCGAGAGCCTGCGGGACGCGATCGCTCCCCCGCTCGCCTCGTAGGCCTCAGGGCCCGCCCGTCTCGACGAGACGCAGGAACAGCGTCCCGTTGTCCCACTGCACGACCTCGTGCGGGGGCTCGACGTGGATCCAGGCGACGCGCGTATCGCGGCCGTTGCGCACCTGCAGCCGCCAGGTCTCGAACGAACCGGCGGGCGCCTCGATGGTCTGCCGATCGACCAGCACCAGCCGCGCCGTGACCTGCGAGGCGTCGCGCGGGTTGACCGAGACGTAGTTCGCCTCGAAGCCCTCGGCGAGGGCGATCGCACGCCAGATCCAGAGCGAGGACTGGCTGTCGTAATGGTGCTCGCGCAGCGTGAGTTCGCGCGTGCGCTCGCTCCCGCCGCCGCGCTGCGTGATGACGAGCCGCGGTTCGCCGTCGCCGGACTCGTAGCGCGCCAGGTACCACTCGTCGTCCGAGGGCTCGCGCCGCTGGATCGAGCGCTCGGAGCTGCGCGGTTTGAGCGTCGCCGCATCCACGACGACCGTCGCGACGTCGACGATCGGCCGCTCGCCGGAGGGCGTCTCGAGCTCCTCGTAGGTCTGCACGAGCTCGAAGGCGTCGCCCCGCACCGTGGTGGTGAACACGCCGCGCCCGACGACCGCGCCGTCGGCATCGACCAGCTCGTAGACCAGGCGCTCGCCGTCGCCGAAGGGCGCCGAGCGGACGATGTCCTCGGTGTCTCCGCCGCCCGCGCCGCCGGTCGCGCACGCGCTAGCGAGCACGACCAGCAGCGCCGCGACCAGGCGCATCCGCACGCAGCTACTCCCAACGCCGGGGCCGGAACGGGCCGCGTGGAGGCTAGCAGAGGGGACGGTTGAGATCGCCGTGCCGGACCCGCCGGACTACGTGGTGGGAGCGCTCTCCCAGAGCGACTCGTAGCCCTCGCCGCCGATGATCGCGGAGACGACCTCGGCGCGCTCGGCGGAGCGGACCTCGTCGAAGACCTCGCCGCAGCGCCGGGCCAGCGCCGCCCCGCCCAGCTCGAACATGCGCTGCTCGAGCCGCTGCCAGAGGCCGGCCTCGCGCATCACCTCGATGTAGCGAGGCCAGCTGAGGACGGTGATCTGGTCCGGCAGCGGAACGCCGGGGCGCAGCTTCTGCAGGTAGCGGTAGCGCTCCTCGGCCGAGGAGACCGGCGGCACGAGACGCAGCTGCGGGCTGTCCTCGGCCGACTCGCGGGTGTCCACGAGCAGGCGCTGCGGGATGACGTGGAAGCGGATGATCAGGACGCCGGCCTCGTCGATGACGCGGCCCATCTCTTCGATGTCGAGTCCGCCCAACTCGCCTGGCATCACGGGCAGCGTAGCAAACGTCCCGCGACATTCACAACGGGTACGGAGCAGCCGATCCGGTTCGGGTCTGGTTCCACTGTGCCTCCTTCTGCCGTTATGTCGGGAGCTGGTAGGTGCGGTCGAGGTACGGGATGTTGATCAGCCCGCTCATCTGCAAGCCGAGCGCGATCAGCAGCACTCCGCCGATCCGCGTCGCGGTGTCGAGGTGCTGCTGCACCTGGCCGCCGAGGAATCCGGCGGACGCGCCGACGAAGGCGAACACCAGCGTGAAGCCGATGACGAAGACCACCGAGTGGATGAACAGCTGCCGCCGCGCCGAGATCGAGCTGCCGGCCAGCTGGAACACCTCGCCCGCGAGGTTCGCGAGGTAGACCGGCACGAGCGGCAGCACGCAGGGCGAGAGGAACGAGACGACGCCGCCGACAAAGGCGATCGCCGGTCCGGCGGCGCCGTCCGTCCCCGACGAGAGGTTCTCCTCGGCGCTGGCTGTCTGATCGAAGAGGAAGCCGAACGACTGGAAGTAGGTGTTGAGCCGTCCGAACTCGCCGAGCAGCATCAGCGCGCCGACGACGATGAAGAGCGCGCCGCTCACCGCCATCAGCCCGGGCATGTACGGCTGCAGCCGCCGCACCCGGGGCGCGAACCAGCCGAACGCCGCCCCGAAGGCAAGAAACCAGACCCCGAGGCCGAGCGAGTAGAAGACGAGCAGCAGCGCGCCCTGCGCCGCCGTCCCGGACGTCGCCGCGAGCGTCAGCACCACGCCGAGGATCGGCCCGATGCAGGGTGACCACGCCACCGAGAACGCCGCGCCGATGGCGAACGAGCGCGGATAGCCGCTGCGGTACCAGGATGAGGGAGCGGAACCGGCCGCCGCCGTCATCGGGCTACTCCTCGTCTCCGGGGTCGGGGATGCCGAGCAGGCGGCGGCGCGCCGCGTCGTAGCGATCCTTGGCGTTGGCCTCGCGGTTGAGCAGCCCCTTGAGCTTCGAGGGGTGCAGCGGCTCGCCCTCGAGCAAGACGGCGTGCACCTGATCGAGCTGCTTCCGCCAGCCCTCCCAGGCGCTGCGGTAGGCGACCTGCGGCGTCTCCTCGCTCATCGATCCAGTGTATCCGAGACGACGCTTCCCGACGCCCTCGGGACGAGGCCGAGCGACCGATCCTGCCGCCCGGTCAGTCCGGGTTCGCGACGGCGAGGATCGTGAGGATAGGGACCAGCGCGGTGAACAGGACCGGGACCGGCGCGTCGAGCGGTGAGCGCGCATCGAGGACAGCGTCCCGGCGCCACCAGGCCTGGAGGCGGAGCCGGGTCCGGTCCCACCAGTCGCGTTGCAGGAGGACCGTGAGGCCGATCGCCAGCAGCAGGAAGCCGGCTGCCGCGAGCATGACCCAGTAGGGAACGGCGTCGCTATCGCGGTTGACCCAGAGGAAGCGCAGCGCGACTCCCGAGAGCGTGACCACTCCCGAGACGCCGAGCCAGCGCGCCCCCAGCGCCATCGCAATCCCGAGCAGCGCGATACCCTCGATCAGCAGCACCAGCCCCCAGCGCGCGCCGCCCGGCTCGAAGCCCTGCTCGGCCTGCGGCAGCACCAGCAGCGCCGCGCCGGCCAGCTGCAGCAGCTCGTGCCAGCCGAGGTGCTCCGAGAGCCTGCCCGAGGTGCGCACGAGCAGTCCGACCAGCGCGAGGTAGAGCGCGGCCGGGACGGTATGCGCCTGCACGTTCCCCGGCTCGAGCGTCGCGATCGCCAGCTCGAGCGCGACCATGACGAGGGCCGACGCCGGCAGGGAGGCCCAGCGGACGCCCAGCCGCCGCCCCTCGAACTCGACGGCCGCGGCGAGGGGCAGGAACAGCGCGATGAGCGCGCGGAACTCCACCAGGGTCGCGGGATTCACATCGATCGTCTCGAGGCGGAGACCGAGCGCCACCCACGCCGTCAGCGGGCCGAGCACGAGGCCCGCCCACGAGAGCGCCTGCACGGACAGCGCGGCCGCGTCGTCGCCGACGCGGCGCCAGCGGGAGAGCGCGAGGAACGCGCCCGCGCCCGCCAGCGAGTACGCCGAGGCAAGCGTCCAGGTCGGCCAGTCGAAGACCGGCCAGAGCGCGGCGGCGCCGCCGAGCAGCACGGCGAGCGCCGGAACCGCGAACTGCCAGCGGCGCAGACGCCACGCCTCACAGGCGAACAGCGGCGCGAACAGCAGCGCGACGAGCACCAGCGTCCGGTACTCGGCGGCGGCGGGCGCCTCGATGCCCGCGCCGTCCAGACGGGCCTCGAGGGCGATGGCGGCGGCGGGGACGGTTGAGGCCAGCGGCAGCCAGGACAGCGCGTGCACGGCCAGGAAGCGCTCGGCCCCGGCCGCGTCGGGCGCCTCGTAGCGCCGGATCGGCGTGAGCACGCCGAAGAGCGGGACGGCAAGCGCCGCGTAAAGCGCGGCGAGGCGCCACCACGGCCACGCCTGCGCCTCCCAGAGCGCCGCGAGCGCGAGCATCGCCAACCCGGCGGAGATCGCCGCGAGACTCCAGCGCCGCAGCAGCACGAACGCGGCAAGCAGGTGCGCCGCAGGCACGGCGAGCAGTACTGCGTCGTGACCGGCGAAGGGGTCGAGCGGCTGGAGCGAGACGCTGGTCGCGAGCAGCAGCAGCGGGAGGATCGCCCAGAGCAGGTCGGGCGCGCGCCGGGCGGTGGCGACGAGCGACGCCGACAGCAGGGCTGCGAGCGCGGCGAACGCCCAGCCGGTGTCCGGGCGGGCGACCTCGAGCGCGCGCTGCGCGAAGCCGAGGGCGAGGAGCACGGCGATGAAGCCGAGCCCCGCGAACGCGATCCGCTCCACCGGGTGCGTGGTGGACCGATCGTCCCAGTCCCACAACACGCCGTCGCGTGTGTTGCGCCAGGCGACGGCTGCCGCCAGCACGGCGGCCGCGAGGTAGACGGCGACGGCGCCCCAGCCATTGCCGTCGTAGTGGGTCTCCGTCAGCAGGAACGGCCACAGCAGGCCGGCGGCGGCGAGGAGCCACGCGCCGCGCGAGAGCTGCCTGCTCCAGCCGCTCCAGAGGTCACGGCTGAGCAGCAGCAGCGCCACGGCGACGAGCGGCGGCGCGCTGTACCACTGCGCGGGCAACTCCGTTGCCCAGACCACGGCGAGACCGGTCGCGGCGGCAAGCACGCCGACTGCGAGGAGCGCGAGCGGCTGGCGCAGGGACCAGCCGGCCACGGCCACGAGCGCCGTCAGCAGCGCGTACGTGGCCGGGAGCTGCCAGCGGTGCTCGGTGGATGCGTCAACGGCGGGGATGAGGGTCGCGAACACGAGCGAGAGCGCGGCGACCGCCGCGACCGGCGCTGCCGTGGCGACCCTCCAGCGGCGCGTGTACGAGAGGGCGAGCGTGGCGGCGAGCGCGAAGGTCATCCACCACGCCCCGCCCCACTCGAGCGGGAGACCAGCGGCGACCGCGAGCGAGCCCCAGCCGTTCAGCAGCG
The DNA here is from genome assembly GCA_963692775.1 of Dehalococcoidia bacterium. Lineage (GTDB taxonomy): Bacteria > Chloroflexota > Dehalococcoidia > UBA2979 > UBA2979 > VXMT01. The sequence continues at coordinate 460,481 of OY839116.1, forward strand.
CGAGCGCGGCCGGGATGACGTAGAGCCGCCCGTGGCCGCGGGCGAGCAGGAAGGAGTAGAAGGCCGTGCTGTAAACGGACGCCACGAACCAGACGACCGCGCCGGGGATCTCGTGGTCGCCGAGCAGCTCGTTGTGCAGCAACAGGAAGTTGAGCGGCGTCAGCAGCGCGCCGATCGCGAGGAAGACCGGCCCCGCCTCGCGGACCCGAGGCCAGCGCTGGAGCAGCGCCCCGGCGGCGATGAAGGCGGCGGTGTAGAGGGCGAGCAGTGCGACGCGCCAGCCACCGGACAGCGCATCGTCCTGGCTCGACGCGAAGATCAGCGCGGACATGACCAGCAGGAAGGCGCCGAGGTAGAGCAGGATGTCCGCCTGCCGGCGCGCGGCCCATTCGCCGATCGCGATCGTCGCCGGACGCCGATCGGGAGCGGCGGCCCGCGGCGGCGGCCCGGATGGCTCCAGCGCCGGGGTGTCGTGCGGCGCGGCACGGGGCTCGTCCGGCGCATCGGACGGCGCCGGCGGCGGCAGCAGCTCGTCGCGCCGCCGCTCGTAGTGCGCCCTCAGCCGCTCGAACGAGGCGGCGTCGAGGAGCCCGGCGGCCCGCCAGATGTCGATCTCGTCGAGCAGCGCCGCGATCGACTCGGGCGTCTGTCCGATGGCGATGGACCGCGCCGGGGAATCGCGAGATTCGGAGATAGGGCCACCTCCAGAAGGGTGCGCCTCCGGATCGCGGCGGCCCCCGCCGATCACTCTACGCGATGCGCGACCGCGTATGATCCGCGAAGCCGGAAGGGGGCCGCCGTGGCCTACGACGAGCGGCTGGCCGAGCGCGTGCGCGAGGTGCTGGCCGATCTCGCCGACCCGGCCGAGGTGCGCGAGCAGCGCATGTTCGGCGGCGTCGCGTTCATGGTGCGCGGCAACATGTGCTGCGGCGTGCACGGCGCCGAGCTGATCGCGCGGCTCGCGCCGCAGGACGCCGAGGACGCCCTCGGCGAGCCGTTCGCGCGGCCGATGGACATGACGGGACGCCCGCTGCGCGGCTGGCTGTTCGTCGGCCCGGCGACGGACTTCGAGGACGAGCGGCTGGACGGCTGGGTGCGCCGCTGCCTCGATCACTGCCTCACGCTCAAGCCGAAGTAGCGCGGCGCGCGAGCCGCCCTCGATACGCTTGCGTGTTGTGAGCAGCGCCCGCTCCGGTGTAGAACGGGAGGGAAGCGAAGGAGCTGCCCGATGACCACGATCGCCGCCGCCACCACGCGGGTCTACGACCCGACCGGCCACCCGCGCATCATCCCCGTCCAGCCCGCGCCGCGGCCGCGGAGCCTCGAGGGCCTGCGGCCGGGCATCCTCGTCAACCGCAAGATGAACGCCCGCGCCCTGCTGGAGGCGATGATGGGCGAGGTCGCGGGGGCCGTCTCCCTCGCTTCCGCCCCGGTCCTGGAGAGCAAGCCGTCCAACGGCCCGCCGATCCAGCGCATCGTCGACAGCATGAAGGAGCACGCCGACTTCGCCCTGGTCGGGACAAGCGACTGAGGATCCTGCACCGCGTGGAGTGTCCACGCCGCCATCGTCCTCGAAGAGCTCGGTATCCCGACCGTCAACGTCACGACGCCCGCCTTCGTCGATCTGCTGCACCTGGAGGCTGAGCAGCGCGGCCTGAAGGACCTGCGCTACGTCGTCGTCTCGCACCCGATCGGCGGGCTGCACGCCGACGCGATGGGCCCGAAAGCCCAGGCCGTCACCGGCGAGCTGATCGAGGCGTTCACGAAGCCCTACGAGAGCAGCAACGGCGCGCGCGCCAACGGCGCGGGAGGCGCCGTCGCCCCGACCGACCTCGGACGCGAGAGCGTGATGGTCGAGCTGCCCGCCGACGAGCAGGCGCTGCGCCGCGAGTTCGCGCGCCGCACCTGGTCCGACGGCCTGCCGGTGATCGCGCCGACCGAGGAGCGCGTCGAGGCGATGCTCGAATACTGCGACCGCGACCCGCTCGAGGTGCTCGGCGTGATCGCGCCGCGGCGCGGCGAGGCGACGGTCCAGGCGACCGCCGTCTGCGCCGTCATGGCCGGTTGCGAGCCCCGGATGTTCCCCGCCCTCGTCGCTGCCGTGCAGGGCATCGGGCGCGAGGAGTTCAACGTCAGCGGCGTCAACGCGACGACGCACCCGAACACGGTGCTGATGCTGCTCAACGGCCCGATCGCGCGCGAGATCGGCGCGCACGGCGGGATGGGCTGCTTCGGGCCCACCTTCGAGACCAACGCCACCCTCGGCCGGGCGCTGCGCCTGGTGCAGCTCAACATCGGCGGGGCCACGCCCGGCCTCGGCGACCGCGCCACGCAGGGCACGCCCGCCAAGTTCACCTTCTGCTTCGCGGAGAACGAGGCGGAGAGCCCGTGGGCGCCGTTCCAGACGACGCGCGGCTTCGGCGCCGGGGAGAGCACGGTCACGGTCTACGCCTGCGAGGCCCCGCACAACATCGAGGACCACGGCAGCAACACCGGCCTCGGCATCATGCAGACGGTCGTCGGCTCCATGGGCCAGGCGGGCAGCAACAACATCCTCGCGAGGGGTGACACGCTGCTCGCGCTGACGCCGGAGCACGCCGCCGTCCTCGCCGGCGACGGCTGGGACCGCGAGAAGATGCGCGAGCACATCTTCGAGCTGGCCCGCTTCCCCGCCGACCACCTCTCGGTCGAGTTCATCGACCACATCAACGAGCGCATCGACCCGGAGACGCCGACGTTCCTGAAGGACTCGCGGCTGCCGATCGCGGCGAACCGCGAGTCGATTCACATCGTCGTCGCGGGCGGGCCGGGCAAGCACTCGTCGTGGATGCCGGGCTTCGGCGACATGTCGCTGCCGCAGACGGTGGCGATCACCAACCGCGACGGCGAGCCGGTGCGCAGCATCGAGGAGCTGCGGCGCGGCTAGCCGCGCGGGGCGCGAGGGCGCCCGGACACACGGAGGCCGCATGACGGACGGCGGCGGGCGGGCCGGGGCGGAACGGGCCGCCGTCGCCGCCGTCGAGGCCTTCTACCGGGCCTGGAGCGAGGCCGACCTCGAGGCGCTGCGCGGGACGATGAACTACCCGCACGTCTCGCTCTTCCCCGGCCACGTCGAGGTGCGCGCCACGCCCGAGGACTTCGAGTCGCCGTTCGAGCGCCTGCGCGAGGGGCAGGGCTGGCGCGGCAGCAGCCTCGACCGCATCCACCCGATCTGGACGCGCGACGACAAGGTCTGCCTCAGCGTCGACTGGAGCCGCTACGGCGAGGACGGCGCGCGCTACCTCTCCGGCAACATCGTCTACATCGTCACCAACGTCGAGGGGCACTGGGGCATCCAGTTCCGCGCCCGCAGCGAGCCGCGCGACCGCGACGGACCCCCGCCCGAGGCCGCCGAGCGCTGAGCACGCCTCGGGGCAGTGAGCGCATCCCCTTGCGGTCCCCTCTCCCCGCGGGAGAGGGTCAGGGTGAGGGAGGATCCGCCCTCCGGGATTGCGTTGCGCCATCGGGGCTTTCGCCGGCGCGCGGGAGTCTTCCCCCTCACCCCCTCCCTCTCCCCAGGGAGAGGGGGCCGGAGGGGAGCGCTCGCGCGCTCCCGCTGGATTCCGGCTTGCGCCGGAATGACGGAGGCGGGGGGACTGCCGGAGGGCGATCAGCGCAGCGCGCGCAGCTCTCCGCCCACCGTGGCGATGTAGACGCCGCCGCTGGTGACGAGCACCTGCGAGAGTGAGACGCCCTCGAGGGCGCGGCGGTCGAGCTCCTCGCCGCTGTCGGGATCGACCACGACGAGGGCGGAGCGCTCGATCAGCAGCAGGCCCTCTGCGATCAGCCTCGGAGCATCGACGAGCGGCGCTCCCTCGCGCTCCCAGCGGATGCCGCCGTCCTCGATCGCGGCCGCCCGCACGTGGCCGTCCGCGCAGGCCAGCACCACCTGCGCCGGCTGCAGGACGGGCGCGAGCGGGTCGCAGCGCAGGTTGCTCACCCAGCGGTAGGGCTGCTGCGGCGTCGCCGGGGCGAGGCCCCAGATGTGCGCCCAGAACCACGCCCGGCGCATGCCCTCCCACCACGGCTGGTCGACGTCCTCGTCGAAGACGAGCGCCCAGATGTCGGAGACGCCGACGATCACCCCGTGACCGGCCGCGAGGTGCCGGGCGAGGGAGATGCGCGCGAAGAACTCGTGCTGGCCCGACTCGATGTTGAAGAAGTGCAGGCGCCGCCAGGAGAGGAACACGACCCGCTCCTCGCCGACGGCGATCTCGCCGAGGGCCAGCACGTCGTCGCCCGAGGGCGCCACGCCGAGCTGCTCCCCGCTCTCCGCGTCGTAGGCGAGCATCGTGCCGCGCCCGCCGACCCAGACGACGCCGTCGACGACCATCGGCCCGCTGAGGATGTCCTGGCCGGTGTCGCTCCGCCAGCGCTCGCGTCCGCTGCGCGCCTCGATGGCGACGAGCCCGCCGCTGCGCAGCGAGGCGTAGAGCGTGTCGCCGGCGATCACCGGCGAGTCGTCGAGCTGCCCCGGCACGGGGAAGGTCCAGAGCGGGCGGCCGTCCGCCGTCGCGTAGGCGACGAGCCGGGCGTCCCGGTGGGCGACGTAGATCGCGTGCTCGTCGGCGACGAGCGGCGCGGTGATCTCCGAGTCGAGCTTGCGGATCCAGGCGGTCTCGCCGTACAGCGGCGGGCTCGCCGCGCTGACGCGCGTCGCGCCGCGGTCGGCGCCCGGCCCGCCCCAGACCGCGGCGCCGGTCACCATCGACCGCGAGCCGCTCGCCTCGTCGCGCGTGGGCGCCGGCCAGAAGCACTGCGCGTAGACGACCCCCGCGATGATCGCGAGCAGCAGCGCCTGGAGCGCGCGGCGGCGGGGAATGCGGCGCAGCACGCGCCGCAGGCCGGTCGGCGGAAGCTCCTCCGGCGGGCGCTCGAACGGCGTCACGGCGACGTTGCGCAGGCTCGTCAGGCACTGATGGCAGACCTGGCTCTCGGCCGGCATCTGCGCCCCGCAGCGCGGGCAGCGCTTCGCGAGAGCCGGCGCGTCGTCCGGCTCGGGGACGACCGGCGGCTCACCTGATCCGGGCGCGCTCCATCTGGTCATGCCCCGATCATAGTGCGTCGCTCCGCTACGGCCCCCCCGGCCGATCTCCTGGACTTGACTCCAATGTAGTTGACAACTAGCCTCCGCCCGGAGTATTTGAATGGCCCAAACATCTGCGTCCAGACTTTTGGCTGGTCAGACGGATGGGACGGGGAACGCAGGCAGCGCACTGGTTGCAGTGGCCGGAGCGGCCCCGGAGGCGGGAAACGGCATCGTGAAGATCAAGCTGATCCCGTGGTGTACGGCGCTGATCCTCGTCATCGTCGCCTTCGCGGTCGGCGTACCGCTCGAGGGCCCCGCCGCCTCCGCCGAGGAGAAGACGGCCGGCCCGCCCGCCGCGCCGTCGTCGGTGAGTGTCTCGCGCTCCGACGGGGCGCTCACCGCCTCGTGGCCCGCCGTGGACGGCGCGACCAGCTACCACATCACCTACAGCTCGGACGGCAGGCACAGCTGGAGCCTCGCCGCGCTCCATCACCCCTCCGCCGCCATCACCATCGGCGTGGACAACGCCGGGACGTACGTCGTGGGCGTGCGCGCCCGCAATGCCGGCGGCGACAGCGGCTGGACGAACTCGGCGGCCGCGGGGCCCTTCACGCCGCCGACGCCCACGCCCCTGCCCGCGCCCACGCCAGAACCCACGCCGACGCCCGAGAACGTCCGGATCGCCGCCGATCTCTCCTTCGGCGGCGCTGCCATCGCCGACCAGTCCTGGCACAAGGACGACGCCATCAGCACCCTGACCCTGCCCCAGGCGACGGGCGGGAGCGGGAGCCTCACCTACTCCCTGTCGCCCACCCTGCCCAACGGCCTGTCCTTCGACGCCTCGGCCCGCACCATCAGCGGCACGCCCACGGTGACCAGCAACCAGACCACCTACCGCTACACCGCCAGCGACGGCACGGACACCGTCATGCTGTCGTTCAAGGCGGAGGTGCTGGAAACAGCCGGAGTCGGCTGCAGCAGCCTGAAGTCGAGCCTCTCGGTCAGCGCGTCGACCAACCCGGCGCACACGCTCTATGCGCTTGCCTTGTCGATCAACTCCGCCAACGGCAGCGCGGACCAGGCGAAAATCGAATGGAAGAAGAAGAGCGACAGCACCTGGTCTTCGAGGACGGTGGACGCCAACATCTCGAAGACGGCCATCGAGAGCCTTGAATCGAACACCGCCTACGAGGTGATGTTCGCCATCAGGTTCAACTCGAGCCACCTCGACTTCGGGCATTGCGGCTGGAAGTACTCCGACGTCGCGGAAGGCACGACGGCGTCGCCGGCCGTGCCGCACAAGCCGGCGAAGCCCACGGTGACCCAGAACTCCACGACGCCCAAGACCCAGCTGGACGTGACCTGGACCGCCACCTACGGCGCGCCCAAGGTCAGCGGCTATTTCGTGGAATACAGGAAGAAGAGCGAGACGAACTGGATACAGTGGGGCAACGAATACAGCAGCAGCACCCTGTCCACGACCATCACCGGGTTGACCGAGGGAACCACCTACCAGGTGCAGGTGCAGGCAAAGAACAGCCAGGGTACCGGCTCATGGTCGGACCCCGGCGAGGGGACCACGCAGGACAAGAACGTCGACCCGGAGTTCTCCGCCGACACGGCCACCCGCAGCATCGCCGAGAACTCGGCGGCGGACGCCAGCGTCGGCGCGGCGGTCACCGCCACCGACACCGAGAGCGACACGCTGACCTACTCGCTGAGCGGCACGGACGCCTCCTCGTTCACCATCGACAGCGCCACCGGCCAGATCAAGGTCGGCTCCGGCACGACGCTGGACTACGAATCGTCCACGACCTCCTACTCCGTCACCGTGGGCGTCAGCGACCTGAAGGACAGCAGCGACACGGCGGACACGGTGGTGGACGACACGATCACGATCACCATCAGCGTGACCGACGTGAACGAGCCGCCGCCCAAGATGGATCCCGACGCGTCCCAGCAGTCCAGCAGCCCCAAGTACCAGATCGCGGTGCGCTGGCAGCCTCCGACGATGACGGGCAAGCCGGCCATCACCCACTTCGACCTGCGCTACAAGAAGAAGAGCGACAGCACCTGGACGCAGGTGGACGACCTGGGCAAGGCCCTGAAGTACTACGCCATCACGGGCCTGACCTACAAGACCGACTACCAGGTGGAGATGCGGGCCGCCAACGACGAGGGCGACGGGGCGTGGTCGGACACCGACGAGGTGAAGACGCACGACCAGACGGAGCCGGAGTTCTCATCGGACGACATCACCCTGTCCATCGCGGAGGACGCCGCGGTCGGGGACGACGTCGGGGTGGTGGCCGCCGATGACGACGACAACGACACGCTCTACTACTCGATGAGCGGCACGGGCGCGAGCGACTTCAGCCTGGGCCAGTACAACGGAACCATCGACGTGGCCGCCGGGCTGGACCATGAGACCACGTCCTCCTACACCCTGACGCTGAGCGTCAAGGACAAGAAGGCCAGCGACGACAGCGCCGACGACGTGGTGGACGACACCATCACCGTCACGATCAACGTCACCGACGTGAACGAGCCGCCGCCGAAGCTGGCGGCGCCCACGGTGAGCGCCAACTCGACCACGCCGAGCACGAAGATCGACGTCTCGTGGACGGCCCCGACGACCACGCAGATGTCGGGCAAGCCCGCCGTCGACGACTACGACGTGCAGTACCGGCAGACCGGAACGTCCACCTGGAGCTCGCATAGCTTCAGCGGCACGGGCACCTCGACGACGCTGACCGGGCTGACCAAGGGCAAGACCTACGAGGTGCAGGTGCGGGCGGGAAGCGACGAGGGCGACGGGCCGTGGTCCGACAGCAGCAGCGCCATCACCGACGCCAACGCCGTCACCCGCAGCATCGCCGAGAACTCCGCCGCCAGCACGAACGTCGGCGCGGCGGTGACGGCGACGGCCAACAGCAACTACACCTACACCCACGCGCTGAGCGGCACGGACGCCTCGAGCTTCGAGATCGGCTCCTCGACGGGCCAGATCACGGTCAAGTCCGGCACGAGCCTCGACTACGAGACGAAGACATCCTACAGCGTCACCGTGACGGTGACGGCGGCCGCGGCGGGCGGCGGGGCCACCGCGCAGTCCCTCGACCCCAACGCGCCGGGAGCCTACACCGTCCCGGTCACGATCAACGTGACCGACGTGAACGAGGTTCCGACCTTCGACGACGGGGCCACCGCCACCCGCAGCATCGCCGAGAACTCCGCCGCCGGCGCGAGCATCGGCGCGGCCGTGACGGCGACCGACCCGGACGGCGTCGCCAAGTTCAACACGCTGACCTACAGCCTGACCGGCACGGACGCCTCGAAGTTCAACATCAGCTCCAGCACGGGCCAGATCACCGTCAAGACGGGCAACATCCCGGACTACGAGGCCAAGACCTCCTACAGCGTCACGGTCAACGTCAGCGACGGGAAGAACGCCAGCGGGACCGCCGACACCGCGATCGACGACACGATCGCCGTCACCATCAACGTGACGGACGTCAACGAGCCGCCCGCCGCGCCGACGATCACGGTCAGCGCCAACACCACGACGCCGACGACGAAGATCGACGTCTCGTGGACCGCGCCAACGATGACCGGCAAGCCCGCCATCTCGGACTACGACGTGCAGTACCGCAAGGCCGGCGACTCGACATGGACGGACGCCTCGTTCACCGGCACGACCACCAGCACGACGCTGAGCGGGCTGACCGCCGGCAAGACCTACGAGGTGCAGGTGCGCGCCGTCAACGCCGAGGGCGACGGCGCCTGGTCCGCCTCGGGCAGCGCCATCACCAAGGCCGGAGGCGTCACGCGCTCCATCGACGAGAACTCGGCGGCGGGCGCGAACGTCGGCGCGGCGGTGACGGCAAGCAACACCACCTACACCTACACACACGCACTGAGCGGCGCGGACGCCTCGAAGTTCGCCATCAACTCCTCGACCGGCCAGATCACGGTCGGCACCGGCACGACGCTCAACTACGAGTCGGGAACGACCTCGTACAGCGTCGTGGTGACGGTGACGGCGGCCGCCAAGTCCCAGGGCGCGAACGCGCAGTCCCTCGACCCCAACGCGCCGGGCGACTACATCGTGCCGGTCACGATCAACGTGACGGACGTGAACGAGCCTCCGGGCAAGCTGGCCAAGCCGACGGTGACGCAGAACACGACGACGCCCAAGACCAAGCTCGACGTGTCCTGGACGGCGCTGACGACCACGCAGATGGCCGGCAAGCCCGCCGTCAGCGACTACGACGTGCAGTACAAGAAGAGCAGCGACGACGACTGGACCTCGCACAGCTTCAGCGGCACGGGAACCTCGACGACCCTCACCGGCCTCGAGGAGGGCACGAGCTACGACGTGCAGGTGCGCGCGGTGAACGACGAGGGCGACGGGGCGTGGTCGGACAGCGGCACGGCCAACACGCAGGACAAGAACGTCCACGCGGAGTTCCCGAATACCTCCGCCACGCGCAGCATCGCCGAGAACTCGGCGGCGGGCAGCAACGTCGGCGCGGCGGTCACCGCCACCGACACCGAGAACCACACCCTGTACTACTCGCTGAACGGCACGGACAAGGACACGTTCGACATCGGCCTCAACACCGGCCAGATCACGGTCAAGGCGGGCAACATCCCCAACTACGAGGCCAAGACCTCGTACACGGTCGTCGTGGAGGTCAGCGACCGCAAGGACACCGACGACAACGCCGACACGAAGATCGACGACACCATCACGGTGACCATCAACGTCACCGACGTGGCCGAGCCGCCCGCCGCGCCCGCCGCCCCGACGGTCGCCGCCAACTCGACGACGCCGACGACGAAGCTCGACGTGAGCTGGACGGTGCCCGTGATGACGGGCAAGCCCGCGATCAGCGACTACGACGTGCAGTACCGCCTCTCCGGCGACTCGTCGTGGACCTCGCACAGCTTCACCGGCACCGGCACGAGCACGACCCTCAGCAGCCTCACATCGGGCAAGAGCTACGAGGTGCAGGTGCGCGCGACGAACGCCGAGGGCACGAGCGCCTGGTCCGCCTCCGGCACGGCCATCACCGAGGCCGGCGGCGTCACGCGCGAGGTCGCCGAGAACTCGGCGGCGGACACGAACGTCGGCGCGGCGGTCACGGCCACCTCGAACCCGAACAACTACACCTTCACGCACTCGCTCAGCGGCACGGACGCGAGCAAGTTCGAGATCGCCTCGAGCACGGGGCAGATCACGGTCAAGTCCGGCACCGACCTCGACTACGAGACCAAGACCTCCTACAGCGTCGTCGTGACGGTGAGGGCCGCGCAGGCGGGGGCCAGCGCGCAGAGCCTCAGCCTCGAGCCGAACGCGCCGGGCGACTACGAGATCCCGGTCACGATCAACGTGACGGACGTGAACGAGAAGGCGAAGTTCAAGGACATCGGCTTCTTCGGCGTCACGCGCGAGATCGCCGAGAACTCGGCGGAGGACGCCAACGTCGGCGCGCCGGTGACGGCGACCGACCCGGACGACGGCGACACGCTGACCTACTCGCTGATCGGGACCGACGCCGACAAGTTCGACATCGACAGCTCGACGGGCCAGATCACGGTCGGCAGCGGCACGAGCCTCGACTATGAGGCCAAGACCAACTACCTCGTCACGGTGCAGGCCAGCGACGGCAAGGACGAGAACGGCGACCCCGACACGGCGATAGACGCCTCGGCGCTCGTCAACGTCAACGTGACGGACGTGAACGAGCCGCCGGCCGCGCCCGCCGCGCCGTCGGTCAGCCAGAACACGGCGACGCCCAAGACCAAGCTCGACGTGTCCTGGACGGCCCCGGACGTGACGGGCAAGCCCGCCATCACGGACTACGACGTGCAGTACAAGAAGAGCAGCGACTCGACGTGGACGTCGCACAGCTTCACCGGCACGGGAACCTCGACGACCCTCACCGGCCTCGAGGAGGGCACGGACTACGACGTGCAGGTGCGCGCGGTGAACGACGAGGGCGACGGCGCCTGGTCCGGCAGCGGCAACGCCAACACGCAGGACAAGAACGTCAACCCGACGTTCCCCGCAGACTCCGCGAGCCGCAGCGTCGCCGAGAACTCGACGGACGGCACGGACGTCGGCGCGGCCGTGACGGCGACGGACACGGAGGGCGACACGCTCACCTACTCGCTGACCGGCACGGACGCCGACAAGTTCGACATCGACAGCTCGACAGCCCAGATCACAGTCGGGAGCGACACGAGCCTCGACTACGAGGCCAAGACCTCGTACAGCGTGACCGTGAACGTCACGGACAAGAAGAAGTCGGACGGTACGGCGGACACGGCCATCGACGACACCATCGACGTAACCATCAACGTGACGGACGTGAACGAGCCGCCGGGCCGGCCGGGCACGCCCACGAGCAAGGGGACGACCACCACGAGCATCACGGCCACCTGGACCGCCCCGGACATGAAGGGCAAGCCCGCCATCCTCAAGTACTGGGTCAAGTACCAGGAGAAGGGGCAGGGCAACTACGAGAACACGTGGACGGTCTACAACAGCAACGAGGTCCTGCTGGACGAGATTCCCGACTCCGTCAGCCCGAATTCGCCCCTGAAGCCGGGCACGGCCTACCTCGTCTGGGTGATGGCCGAGAACGACGAGGGCTACGGCGCGTGGTCGGCCAAGGCCACGCTCTACACGACGCAGACGTACTCCAGCGCGCCGCCCACGACGGCGCCGCCCAGCGCCAACCCGGACCCCGGCCCGCCGGCCGCCGACCAGCCGGCCGCCGCCAACCCGGACCCCGGCCCGCCCGCCGCCGATCCGCCGGCCGACGACGGGGAGCCGGTCGTGCTGGTGGTCGCGCGCAACGAGGCGCCGTTCCTCGCCAACCCCGGCGACAAGCACTACGGGCGCGGCGACCGGATCGCCCCGTTCGCCATCGAGGCGCGCGACGACGGCGGCCCGCCGCTGGTCTCGCTGCTCGGGCTGCCGCTCGGCCTCTCCTACGACGCCCGGGCGGGCCTGGTGCGCGGCACGGTCGCCGCCGATGCGCCATTGCGCGGCCACGTCGTCACGGCGAGCGCCTGGGACGGCACGCACTTCGTGGCGGTGAAGTTCACCGTGACGGTCAGCGAGCCCGCCCCCCGGCACCCGAACACCGGCCACGGCCCGGCGCAGGCGCCGTCCGCCGCGGGCCTGCCCGCGGGCGCGCACGCCTCGGCGCTGCTGCTGCTGGCGCTCGCCCTCGCGCTGCCGCCGGCCGCGCGCCGGGCGGTCGCCCGCCGGGCGCGTCAGTCGCCGGCGTAGCGCTCCGCCGCCTCCGCCTCCGCCCTCGGCATCCGGTAGCCGACCCGGGGCTCGGTGAAGATGTAGGCGGGGTCGTCGGCGTCGTCCCCCAGCTTGCGGCGGAGGCTGCTCACCACGGTGCGCATGGGCCGCAGGTCGGCGGCGCCCTTCGCGCCCCAGACCCGCCGCAGCAGGCGCTCGTAGGTCAGCACCCGTCCGGCGTGCGCCGACAGCTCGGCCAGCATCCGGTACTCGATGGCGATCAGCCGGACGGGGCGGCCGGCCAGGGTCACGCGGCGTTCGGCGTAGTCGACCGTCAGCTCTCCCAGCGTGTAGGGCGCCGGCGGTTCGGGCGCCTCGCGCCGGCGCAGCGCCGCCCCCACCCGCGCCGCCAGCTCGGCCGGTGAGAAGGGCTTGACCACGTAGTCCTCGGCCCCGGCGTCGAAGGCCCGGGCGATCAGCTCGTCCCGGCCGTGGGCGGAGAGCACGATGACCGGCGCCTCGCCCGCGTCCAGGACGTCCCGCAGCAGTTCGATCCCGCCGCTCCCCGGCGGCGTCAGGGCGAGCAGGACCAGGTCGAACGGCTCCTCATCGAGGAGCCGGAGGGCCTCCTCCGGGTCGCCGGTCGCGACCAGCGCATGGCCCGCCCCGGCGAGCGCGTTGCGAACGTAGCGCGGCATCTCGGGGTCGTCGTCCAGCGCGAGGATGCGCGCCCCCGCGCCGCCCCGCCGCGCTCCGCGCGCACGCGCGGCGGCGGGGTGCGCCGCCTCTTCGACCGCCGGGAGGGTGAAGGTGAACGGCGCCCCCGCGCCCGGCCTGTCGCTCCCGGCCCGGATGCGGCCGCCGTGCGCCTCCACGATCCCCCTGCAGATGGCAAGGCCGAGGGCCAGCCCGGCGCCTTCCCGCTGCCGGGCGCCCTCGGTCCGGGCGTGCTGCCCGAGCAGGCGCGGCGGCAGTGTCGCGGGCGCTGCCGCGCCGTCGCCGGCGACGGAGACCGCCACGTACATGCCCTCGCGCGCGGCGCTCATCCGGATGACCGCCGCCTCCGGCGCGCGCCCGGCGGCGTTGGCGAGCAGGCCGCCCAGCACCTGCAGGATGCGCTGCCGGTCCGCCATGACCCAGGGCAGATCCGGCGCCAGCTCGATCTCGATGTCGTTCGCGCCCCCGCCGCTGAGAAACGCGCTCCTGGCCTCGTCCACCAGGAGCGCCGCGTCCACGGGTTCGGGAGCCACCGGCAGCGTGCCCGTCTCGATGTGCGCCACGTCGAGGAGGTCGCTGATCAGCTCGCGCATCCGGTCGGTCTGGGCGTCGATGATGCGGTGGAACTGGAGCGTCTCGTCGGGGTCGAGCGCGGCGGCGGGATCCAGCAGGGTGGTGACCGAGCCCTTGACCGAGGTCAGCGGCGTGCGCAGCTCGCGGCTCACCATGCCCAGGAACTCGGCCCGCAGCCGTCCCAGCTCCTCGAGCGCCGCCATGTCCTGGAGGGTGACGATGAACGACTCGACCACCCCCTCGTCCGAGCGGATGGGGGTGGCGTTCACCAGGACGGTGACGCTGGCGCCGCCGGGAACCCCGATCACGACCTCCTCGGCTCGCAGCGCCTCGCCCCCCCTCATGGCTTGCGCCAGGGGAAACTCCGCCAGCGACACCTCACGCCCGTCGGCTCGCCGGAAGGTCAGCACCGCCAGCACCTCCTCGATCGAGCCGTCCGGCGTGAACAGCAGGTTCCTGACCAGCCTCCGCGCCTCCCGGTTCAGCGACGCGACCCTCCCGTTCACGGCGTCGAAGACCACCACTCCCACCGGGGAGGTGTCGATCAGTGTCTCCAGCCGGGCCCGGGCCCGCTGCTCCTCGCGGTGCCGCCGGGCGTTGGCGATGGCCAGCGCCGCCTGCGAGGCGAACATCACCAGGGTCTCCTCGTCCCCGGCGCTGAACTCCTCGCCCGTGTCGCCCCTCGCCACGTAGACGTTGCCCGCGCCCGATCCCCGCCCCTGGATGGGCACGGTCAGGAACGGCCCGACCGGCATGGGAGGGAGGAACTCCGGTAGTCCCAGGGAGCGGGCGTGGGCGGCGAGGTTCCGCACCCGAACGGGACCGGGGAGATTGCTGAAGTGGGCGAAGATGCCCGGCCCTCCGCCTATCTCCTGCAGCGCGCGGAACTGCTCGCGAGTCAGGCCGGAGGCCAGCAGCTCCTCCACCTCCCCGTCGGCGCCGAGGACGGTGATCACTCCGTAGCGCGCGCCGGTCAGCGATCGGGCGGAGTCCAGGACCTCCTGCAGCGCCCGGTCGAAGTCCAGGTCGCTGCTGATGCGGAGGCTGGCCTCGTTCAGCCTGGCGAGGCGCTCGCGCAGGGCCTGGTTCGTCACCTGCAAGTCGTCGGCGTTCATCGGCTTCTCCACGGGGCCTTCTTCACAGGGCCTTCTCCACAGGGCGAAAGTATGACAGTTGCAAGCAAATCACAAGAACTCACATCATGTCGTCAACATATCACGCCGAGATTACACCGAGCGCTGGTATGATCGCCGACCATGAGCGCCATGCCAAGTCAAGCTCCTGATCAAGGTGGCGGCAGCGGAAGATTGTCGTCCATCGATCTGGGGACATCGGCCGCCGGGGTGGTGAACGCCGTCTCCCGGACCGTGCGCGAAGAGCTTGCCCCCGATGAACTTTCCTACTGGGAGTACGCCTTCCTCAGAGCGTTGCAGGAGAGCGGGACGGGCACCGCCACGCAGTTGGGGCGCCTGCTCCCGGTGAAACAGCCGCGCATCAGCCGCCTGGTGGCCGGTCTGGTCAAGAAGGGCTTGCTGCGCAGGCGTCGCCAGCAAAGCGATCGGCGCAAGGTGACGCTCGAGCTGACGGACGAGGGGGAGAGCCTGACAAACGATCTTCGGCGGCGTGTCGAGGAGCATTACGCCGCGCTGCTCAAGGGCGTCAGCTCGGAAGAGGTGGACGGATTCGTGAGCACCGCCTCCCGGATCATGGCAAACCGGGCCGCTGCGGAAGCCTCGAACTAGCCCAGCCCGAACCGGCCCGGCTCGCACTGCCCAGCTCGAACACCAGGGCTCCCACATCCATGCGAAGGCGCTGTTGGTGGCGCATGCGGGATTCGAACCCGCGATCTCCGCCTTGAGAGGGCGGTGTCCTGGGCCACTAGACGAATGCGCCGCCGAGTGCAGTCAGCCTAACAGAGCCCCTCCGGCACGCTCAAGCGCCCCGCGAAGCGCCGCAGACGCCGTCACACGCCCTCCTCGCCGGGGTAGCGCAGCCGGATCTGCGAGGCCGCGCCGAAGTGCGGCCCGAAGCGCGAATCGAAGGCGACGCCCGCGCGCGCGAAGACCCCCGGCGGAATGCCGAGGTCGGCGAGCCAGAGATCGCCGGCCTGCTCGCGGCGCAGCCCGGGCTTCGGCAGCGCCAGCGTGAGCGTGCGCGTCGCCCGCACGGCGAAGCCCGGCGTCTCGCCGCTGTCCGCATCGACGCCCGAAGGCACATCGAGGGAGAGCACCGGCGCGGCGGCGGCCCGCGCGGCGCGGATCAGCGCCATCACCGGCCCGGCCGGCGCGTCGCGCAGTCCGTAGCCAACGACCGCGTCGATCACGAGGTCCGCCTCGGCGATGTCGAAGGCGTCGGACCAGGCGATGACGCGGGCGGGGGCCTCGTGCAGCATCCGCAGCTGGGCGGCGAGGGCGTCGCTCGCCGCCGCGGGCCGGGCGATCGTCACCGCCAGCACCTCGACGCCGCGGCTGGCGAGCAGGCGCGCGGCGCAGAGGCCGCCGCCGCCGTTCCCGCCGTTCCCCGCCAGCACCACGACACGCGCCTCGGGCCAGCGATCGCCGAGCATCGCGAGCGCCGCGCGGGCCAGCTCCAGCCCGGCGTGCTCGATCATCTGCAACAGGCCGGGGCCGGTCTCCTCGGCCGCGATGCGGTCGATCTCGCGCATCTCCGCGACGGAGACGGCGGGGACGGCGCGGCCCCCGGTCGTGGTGAAGCAGGTGCGCGGGATCGCCACGGGATCGCCCCTCCGGCCCGGACCCAAACGCCGCCGGCGCCCGCGCACGATAGCAGGCGCCGCAGGTTGCCTCGCGGGCGCCGGCGCCGCACGGAGGGGCGCGTGTGAGGCGAGGGGCCTATCCTGATCCGCGTGTTGGGCTACATCGGACGGCATCGCCGCCTCCTGCTGATCCAGGCGCCGATCGCCGCGATCTTCCTCGCGGTGCTGATCTGGCGCGTCGACATCCTCGAGGGGCTGCGCAACCTGCCGGACCTGCGTCCCGGCTGGATGGTGCTCGGGCTTGTCACGTTCACGCTCTCGAAGGCGATCCATGCCTATCGCTGGCGCGTGTTCCTGCAGCACCGCGAGGCGCCGCTGCGTCCGCTGTTCGGGATCTTCCTCGCCTCGAACCTGGCGAACGCCCTCGTGCCGTTCCGCGCCGGCGACCTGCTGCGCATCGAGCTGCCGAGCCGCCTGCTGAAGCTGCCGCGCGCCGAGCTGGTGAGCAGCGTGCTGATCGTCGAGACGATCTTCGACGGGCTCGCGTTCGTGCTGCTGCTGCTGGCGGCGGTGGCGCTCTTCGGCGACCTGGTCGTCGCGCTGCCGGCGGTGGTCTTCTTCGCCGTGCTGGTCGTCGCCGTCTTCCTCGGTCTGAGCTGGCTCGCGCGGGCCGGCGTACCCGACGATCCGGAGCACTCGGCATTGCTGCGCTGGCTGCCGGAGCGCTGGCGCGGGCGCGGGGCCCAGTTCACCCGCCAGTTCCTCGAGGGCATGAGCTCGCTGCGCGACCTGCGCCGCATCGCCGGCGCGCTGCTCGTCTCGATCGTCGCCTGGCTGGCGGAGGTGGCCGTCTACTGGATGCTGGGGCGCGCGTTCGGCTTCGAGCTCGACGCCGGCGAGGCGATCGTGCTGATGATCGCCGCGAACCTCGTGGTCTCGCTCCCGCTGACGCCCTGGGACGTCGGGCCCTACGAGATCGCGGTCACCGAGGCGTTCGTCCTGCTCGGCGGCGACCGCGTGGACGCGAGCACCTACGCCGTGGGCTCGCACCTCGTGCTGCTCGCCTGGATCACGCTGAGCGGCGCCGTGGCGATGCTGGCGCTGAGCCTGCGCCCCGCCGAGGTGTTCCGCAGGGCAAGCGCGCCGCCGGACGAGCCGCCCCGCGGCGACCCGGAGTGACCCCGACCCGCTGGCCGGGGCTGTCTCCGTCCTCGTAGCGGAGTGGTGCCCCCAAGCGGGTTCGAACCGCTGTTTCCACCTTGAAAGGGTGGCGTCCTGGTCCCCTAGACGATGGGGGCGAGCGCCCATCGAGCATACCAAGGACCGCGCGCAACCGCGCCGTCCGCCGCCCGCGCCGCACTATCCGCCGCCAAGGTGACTCCGGAGGCCCGAGGAATCCCGGAAGCACGCGCATTGGCGTACGTGGGCACTGGCGCGCAATGGCCGGTTGCCGCACCATGCGAGGCTCCAAGCCAGGAGCAGCCGCATGACATACGAATCGTTCCAACCGCAAGCCCGAGTGGTCGACGAGTACGAGAGTCCCGTATCGGGCTATCAGCTGCTGATGATGCTGCGAATCGAGAATGCGCCGGGCAAGCTCGGCCTGGTGACCACCGCGATCGGCGAGTGCGGGGGCGACATCGGCGCCGTCGACATCCAGGAGGCCGGCCGCGACCACATGATCCGCGAGCTGCGCGTCTTCTGCCGCGACGTCTCGCACGCCCGCGAGATCGTCGGCGCCGTCGAGGCCGTCGACGGCGTGGAGGTGCAGCGCGCCTCGGACCGCACGTTCCAGCTGCACCGCGGCGGGAAGATCGAGATCGCCAACAAGGTGAACATCCGCACCAACGCGGAGCTCTCCCACGTCTACACGCCGGGCGTCGCGCGCGTCTCGATGATGGTGCACGACGAGCCGGACTCGGTGTGGGCGCTGACGGCGCGCCGCAACACCGTCGCCGTCGTCACCGACGGCACGGCGGTGCTCGGCCTCGGCGACATCGGGCCGGAGGCGGCGATGCCGGTCATGGAGGGCAAGTGCATGCTCTTCAAGAGCTTCGGCGAGATCGACGCCTGGCCGATCTGCCTCGACACCAAGGATCCCGACCGCATCGTCGACATCGTCGAGGCGATCGCGCCCACCTTCGGCGGCATCCTGCTCGAGGACATCTCCGCGCCGCGCTGCTTCGACATCGAGGACCGCCTCGTGGAGAAGCTGGACATCCCGGTCTTCCACGACGACCAGCACGGCACCGCCGTCGTGGTGCTCGCGGCGCTGATCAACAGCCTCAAGATCGTGAACAAGCCGCCCGAGGACCTCAAGGTCGTCGTGCTCGGCGTCGGCGCGTCCGGGATCGCCTGCGCTCGCATCATGCTCAACTACGGCGTGCGCGACATCATCGGCTTCGACCGCACCGGGGCCGTCTACCCCGGACGCGAGAACCTCAACCCGGCGAAGGAGTGGTTCGCCGAGCACACCAACCCGGACGGCTTCCAGGGCGACCTCACGCAGGCGATGCGCGGGGCGGACATGTTCCTCGGGCTGTCGGGGCCGAGGATGCTCTCGCCGGAGCAGGTGGACAGCATGGCCGGGGACTCGATCGTGCTGGCGCTGTCCAACCCGGAGCCGGAGATCATGCCGGAGCTGATCACGGGCAAGGCGCGCGTGATCGCCACCGGCCGCTCGGACTACCCGAACCAGGTCAACAACGTGCTGTGCTTCCCCGGGCTCTTCCGCGGCGCCTTCGACGCCGGCGCGAAGCGCATCACCGAGGAGATGAAGCTGGTCGCCGCGCACGCCATCGCCGAGGTGATCCCCGACGACCAGCTCCACGAGGAGTACATCCTGCCCTCGGTCTTCAACGAGGAGGTCGTGCGCAACGTCGCCGCCGCGGTCGCCGAGGAGGCGCGCCGCACGGGCAACGTCCGCCAGGCCGGCTCGCGGGTCTTCGTCTAGGAATCGGCGGCTACTGGTAGGAGTAGCGCTGCTCCTTCCACGGGTCGCCGTGGATGTGGTAGCCGTACATCTCCCAGAAGCCGGGGCGCACCTCGGGCAGGAACTCCATGCCGCGCACCCACTTCGCGCTCTTCCAGAAGTAGAGCTGCGGGATCACCCCGCGCAGCGGGCCGCCGTGGTCGCGATCGATCGGCTGGCCGTCGTGGGTGTGCGCGAACAGCACGCCGTCGAGCAGCAGCTCGTCGAGCGAGACGTTCGTCGTGTAGCCGCCGTAGGAGTGGAACATCACTTCCTTCGCCTCGGGCAGCACCTTCGCGAGGGCCATCACGTCGCTGAAGCGCACGCCTCGCCAGTGGTTGTCGTAGCGGCTCCAGGTGGTGACGCAGTGAATGTCCGAGGTGTCCTCGTACTCCGGGAGCGCGTTGAACTCCTCCCAGCCGAGGCGCACCTCCTCCTCGACGAGGCCGAAGATGCGGAACTCCCAGGTCGCGAGGTCGATGCGGGGCGTGGAGCCGTAGGTCAGCACCGGCCAGCCGTCGGTCAGGCGCTGGCCGGGCGGGAGCCGGTCCTCGGGCGGGCGCACCGGCTTGGGGCCGGGCAGGTTTCTCGTCGTCACGAGCTCGCTCCTCACCATGGCGCCCGGGCGTGCCTGCGTGCCGGATCGCTCCGCTCCATCGTATCGGATGCGCGCTCACACGCGAGGGCGACGGACCGCAACCGCGCCCTTCGATAGGATGGAGGCATGGAGCGAGCCGCCACCGCGACCGGATCGGACGAGCACGCCGCGCGCCTCGAGGCGCCGCGCCGGCAGCTCCGGCGCTTCGCGGCCATCGCCGCGGCGGTCGTGATCCTCGACCAACTCACGAAGGCGCTCGTGCGCGCCTGGCTGGACGAGCGCGAGACCTGGCCCGAGGGCTTCGACCTGATCCGGATCTCGCACGTCGAGAACTCCGGCGCCGCGTTCGGCATCCTCCAGGGCGGCGGTCCGTTCCTGATCGCCAGCTCGATCCTCGGCGCGGTGATCGTGCTGGTCTTCCTGCGCGCCGCCCCACCCGGCGACCGGCTCTACGAGACGGCGCTCGCGCTCGTGCTCGGCGGCGCGATCGGCAACCTGATCGACCGGGTCTTCCGAGGCACCGTGACGGACTTCATCGACCCCACCCATTACCCGGCCTTCAACATCGCCGACTCCTCGATCGTGGTCGGCGTCATCGCCCTCGCCGTCCTCTCGCTGTGGCGGCCCCACGGCAAGGAGGCCGCCGGCGAGACTGGCGACGGCGCGGAGGAGCGGGGCTGATGCAACTCGAACGCTTCGCCGCCCCGCGCACGGACCGCCTCGACCGGCTCGTCGCCGATCAGCTCGCGCAGCTCTCGCGCAGCCAGGCGCAGCGGCTGATCGAGGACGGCCGCGTCGAGGTCGGCGGCAAGCCGCGCACCCGCGCCGGCCGCGAGGTGCCCGCGGGCGCCGAGATCGCGATCCGCCTGCCCGCGCAGCCGGACCTCGATGCGATGGCGCTCGACGTGCCCCTGGACGTGCTGTTCGCCGACGAGCACACGCTGATCATCGACAAGCAGCCGGGGCTACTGGTGCACCCGGTGCAGGGCCGCCCGGCGGTGACGCTCATCCACACCGTGCGCGCGCGCTACCCGGAGGTGGGGGAGATCGGCGGGGCGCGCTCCGGCCTCGTGCACCGCCTCGACCGCGACACCTCCGGCGTGATCGCCTTCGCCCGCTCCGACGCCGCCCGCGACGCGCTGCGCGCGCAGTGGAAGGCGCGCGAGACGCTCAAGATCTACCTCGCCATCGCCGAGGGCGTCGTCGAGCCTCGGCGCGGCCGCATCGACGCCCCGCTCGGCCCCGATCCCGCCGACCCGACCCGCCGCGCCGTCGTCGAGCGCGGCGACCCGGCGTTCAGCGAGTACCGCGTGCTGGAGCAGTACGGCGATGAGGCCGCCCTGCTCGAGGTGCGCATCCTGACCGGCCGCACGCACCAGATCCGCGTCCACCTGCAGGCGGTGGGCCACCCGGTTCTCAGCGACGGCGTCTACGGCAACCCCTCGCCGCGCATCGCGCGCCAGGCCCTGCACGCCCGGCGCCTCGGCCTCTGCCTGCCCTCGAGCGGCGAGTGGCGCGAGTTCGAGGCGCCGCTCCCCGACGACATCGCCGAGGCGATCGAGGCGCTGCGCGCCGACCACGGCGTCGAGGCGCAGCCGCTCGCCGCTGGCGCGGGAGGTGGGCGATGAGCGTCCGCGTCCGCTACGCGCCGAGCCCCACCGGCGACCCGCACGTCGGCAACATCCGCACCGCGATCTGGACCTGGCTGCACGCCCGCCGCTACGGCGGCGCCTTCATCCTGCGCATCGAGGACACCGACCAGTCGCGCGCCGTCCAGGGCTCCGTCGAACGCATCGAGGAGTCGCTGCGCTGGCTCGGCCTCGACCCCGACGAGGGGCCGCAGCAGGGCGGCGACTACGGCCCCTACGTGCAGTCGCAGCGCCTCGAGCGCTACCACGCCGCCAGCGACCGGCTGCTGCGCGACGGCCACGCCTATCGCTGCTTCTGCACCCCCGACGACCTGCGCGCGATGCGCGAGCGCCAGCGCGCCGCCGGCCGCCCGCAGGGCTACGAGGGCGTCTGCCGCGACCTCGACGCCGCGCGAGGCGCCGAGCGCGCCGCGGCCGGCGAGTCGCACGTGATCCGCTTCCGCATGCCGCGCGATGGCGTGACGGTCTTCAGCGACCTGATCCGCGGCGCGATCCGCTACGAGAACCGCCTGCTCGACGACCTCGTGCTGCTCAAGTCGGACGGCTTCCCCACCTACCACCTCGCCCACGCCGTCGACGACCACGCGATGGCGATCACGCACGTCACCCGGGGCGACGAGTGGATTCCCTCGACGCCGCGCCACGTCCGCCTCTTCGAGGCGCTCGGCCACGACCCTCCGACTTATGTCCACACGCCCGTCATCCTCGGGCCGGACGGGGGCAAGCTCTCGAAGCGGCACGGCGCGCAGTCGGTGCTGGAGTACGCCGCCGAGGGCTACCTGCCGGAGGCGCTGCTCAACTTCCTCGCGATCATGGGCTGGGCGCTGGACGACAGGACCGAGATCCTCTCCGCCGCCGAGATGTCGGCCGCCTTCGACCTCGCCGACCTCAACCCCGCGCCGGCCGGCTTCAACAGCGAGAAGCTGGAGTGGATGAACGGCGTCTACATGCGCCAACTCCCCGAGGCCGACCTCGCCGCCCGCTTCGCCGAGCGCCTCGACCGCGACCTGCCCGACTCGGTCGCGCGGCCCGTCGACGCGGGCCTCGTCGAGCAGTTCACGCCGCTGATCCGCGAGCGCGTCAAGCTGCTCTCCGAGGTGGCCCCGCTGACCGACTTCTTCTTCGCCGAGGACGTCCCGGTGGCCGAGCCGGGCGAATTCCTCGGCCGATCCTTCCGCCGCGAGCCGGAGCGGGCCGCGCCCGCGCTCGCCACCGCCGCCGCAGCGCTTGAGGGCCTGCGCGACGACTGGCGCACCGAATCCCTCGAGGCGGCGCTGCGCGCGCTCGCCGAGGAGCTGGGCGTGCGTGCCGGCGACCTGTTCATGCTCTGCCGCGTCGCCGTCACCGGGAAGCGGGTCACCCCGCCGCTCTTCGAGACGATGGAGATCGTCGGCCCCGCCGCATCCCTCGAACGCCTCGCCGCCGCCGAGTCGGCCCTGCGCGCCGCCTACCCCTCGTAGCGCGCCGCCCTCGAGGCGCGCGAGCGCCCTCGATGGATCGTGACCGCTGGCGTTGGCTTTGCTAGGGTGGAGAGGTCCGCTGGGGACTCGTCTAATGGTAGGACAGCTGACTCTGGATCAGTAGGTCGGGGTTCGAATCCTCGGTCCCCAGCCAACTCGGGCGCCGTCAGCGCGAACGCTGCGAGCGGTAATTGCGCCGTAGCTCGGAGACGTAGCTTCTTCCGAGCCCGTCCTCGTTGTCCCGGAGCCAGTCGCCCAGCCTGGTCGCGCCGGTCGGCGCCGCCTCGGACGTGAGCATCCCGGCCATGAGTCCGGCAACCTCGTCACGGGTAAGCGCACGGTCGCCCTTGAGCAGGCCGACCAGTTGCGTCAGGGCGAGGGCCACCGCTGGGGGCGCATGCACCAGCCACGCCCGAACGCCCATCGCGCGGGCCAGCAGGCGAAGCAGCTCCTCGAAGGAGAAGGTCTCCGGGCCCGCCGCGTCGGCGACGGAGTTCTCGCTCCGGGAACCGGCCTCCACCGCCTGGGCCGCAACGTCTTCGGCATAGACCGGCTGCACCGGATAGTCGCCGTCCCCATAGACGGGGAAGACCGGGAAGCGGCGCAGTGCCCAGGCCATGTTGTTGAGCAGCAGGTCAGCGCCGCCGTAGATCAGAGTGGGCCTGATGACCGCGTAGGGGACGCCGAGGCTCATCAGGATCTCCTCCGCCTGCGCCTTGCCCCGGAAGTACGGCAGCCCGGACTGCCCGGAAGCGTTCGTCACCGAGAAGTGGACGATCCTGCCGACGCCCGCTCCGGCGGCGGCCTCGAACAGCGTCGCCGTGTGCTCGACCGCCTGGTCGAAGGTCATCTCCCCGTGTGCGTAGCGAATCCAGAAGGTGTTGTAGAAGACGCCCGCTCCCTCCATCGAGCGGCGCAGCCCGTCCGGATCCGAGAAGTCCAGCGGGAATGTCTCCACCAGATCTCCAAGAGGGTTCCGTCCGGGCGGTCGGCGGCTCAGGGTCCTCACGCGGACGCCGCGGTCGAGCAACCGCCGCGCCACGTATCCGCCCGTGTAGCTGAAGGCGCCGGTTACGACGGCCAGGTCGGGATGCCCCACTCTCGCAGCCTCCTCCCTGTAAGCGTAAGCCAAAGCGCCACCGCCAGCTTCTACCTGGGCGCTCCCGGCGCCCGATCCGTACGAGCGGTGGACCGACCGCGCCGGCGGCGCGCGGATCAGGCGACGACGAGCGGGATGAGCATCTCGTCTGGCGTGAGCCCCGCGTGGTGCGAGCGCTGCTGCAGGGCCTCGCGCGAGGCTTTCGAGGGCTGGTAGCCGAGCACGGCCGGCCCTCGCGAGATCGCCATGAAGTCGCCGAGCCGCTGCCGCGTGCGGGGGGCCAGCGGATCGGGGCCGAGCAGGCCGAGCTCCTCGACCTCGCCGGTTGTGAGCAGGTAGAAGCGCCGGCCGAACGCGAAGCGGAAGTCCTCCTCGAAGCGCTCGCGCGCGCCGGGGCGGAGGTGAAACTCGAGCACGCGCGCGTCTCCCGACGCCGGGCTCGCGAGCAGCGAGGGGAGGCCGTAGGCGGTGCGGATCATGAACCGATCCTCGGCCGTGACGCCGAGGTGTCCGTGGTCGGCGGTCACGATCACGGCCGCCGACTCGCCGAGCGCCGCCTTGAGGTCCGCGACGAGGCGGTCGACGGCAAGTATGGCGGCGCGGACCCCGCTGCTCTCCGCGCCTCCGTGATGCGCCTCGTTGTCGACGTGCGGGACGTAGACGTAGCTGAACGTGGGCTCGCGGGCGTCCTTCACGCCCTCCATGATCGAGTCGAGCACCCAGGCCAGCGAGCGGTAGCCGCTGGCGGGGCCTGCCGCCCAGTAGCGCGAGTAGACGCTGTCGGCGATCTGCTGCGGCATCAGGAAGTGGCGCACCCGCCCGATCCGCGGGGCGAGGCTCGGCGCCGGGAAGGCGTCCTCGGGCGTCACGCCGAGGTCCGCGAGCGAGCGCTCGTCGGAGCGGCGGCGGTACTGCAGGATCGTCGCCGGGCCGCCGATCTCCTCGATGTGCGTCCACCAGCCGGTGACCGCGTGCCGCGCCGGCCACTCCCCGGTGGCGAGCGAGGTCAGCGCGACGGCCGAGGAGGAGGGGAAGACCGTGCGCAGCTCGCCGCGCAGGTTGCCCCGCAGCGTGCGCGCGCCGTCCTCTCGCTCCAGCATCGCCATCCCAAGCCCGTCGGCGAGGATGAGCACGATGTGCTCGCGCTCGGCCAGCGAGGCGGCGAGGTCGCCCGCGAACGGGGAAAGCTCGAGGCCGCCCGCTCCGGCGCCGGCGGCCACCGCGCGAGCCACGTCGACGAGGTTCGGCGCGGCCGGGTCCGGGCGCAGCAACTCGCCCGAATCGAACGCTGCGAGGAGCTCGGGTACGTCGGACGTGTGCGCGTGATCAGGCATTGCACGACGCTATCATGACGACGCGGCGGGCGTGGCCGCCGCAACGACCTGCGGCGGGGCTGACGACCCGCGGATCTGGCCTGCGGATGCCCCCTCCCGACGCCCTCGACGCCGACAGCATCGCGGCCCAGCTCGGGCCGGCCTACGAGGCGATCGCTGCCGCAGAGCGGGCGCGGCATCCCGGCCTCATCGAGCGCATCGCCGCGGCGACGGACATCGCCGGCGAGTCGCGGCACCTCGGCGGGGAGGCGCACGCCGTCACGGTCGTCGCGCCGGACATCCCCGGCGCGCTCTCGCTCATCGCCGGCTCGCTGACGGCGCAGGGCTTCGACATCGAAACGGCGGACCTCTTCACGCTGCGCCGCGAAGCGCCCGCCTGGCCCTTGCCGCCGCGCCCCGGCCGCCCCGGAGCGCCGGGCGGCCGGCCGGGCATGCCGAGGCGCACGCTGCCGCCGCGCGGTCCGGCCCGGCCCTCGCGGCTGCTGCTCGATCGCTTCGTGGTGCGAGCGACCGGCGACCGCGATCCCTGGGAGGCGATCCGCCCCGGCCTCGCCGAGGCGTTCGCGCTGCTCGCCGGCGGCGACGCCGAGGCCGCGCACGCCTCGATCATCGAGGGCATCGGCCGCACGTTGCCGCGCGGCCAGGCGCCCGCGCACCCGCTGTATCCCGTTGCGGTCGACGTCGACGCGACCTCGGACCCCGCCGCGACGGTGCTGACCATCGCGGGCGTCGACGAGCGCGGCTTCCTGTTCCAGTTCACCAACGCCCTCGCCATGCTCGAGGTGTCCGTGCAGCGCGCCGAGGTGCGCACCGAGGGCCGCGAAAGCCGCGACACGTTCCGGGTGACCACGCGCGACGGGTCGAAGCTCGAGGATCCGATGCGCCTCGAGGAGCTGCGCGTGGTGGCGGTGCTGATCCGCCAGTTCACGCAGTTGCTGCCGCTCGCGCCCGACCCCGCGCAGGCGCTGCGGCAGTTCAGCGCCCTCGCGCGCAGCCTGCTCGCGTTCGGCGAGCGGCGGGAGTCGCTGGCGGCGCTGGCCGACGAGGGCGTCCTCGAAACGCTGGCGGCGGCGCTCGGCGTGAGCCGCTACCTGTGGGAGGACTTCCTGCGCTTCCAGCACGAGAACCTGTTCCCGGTGCTCACCGACCTCCCCGCCCTCGACGCCGCGAGGGCGCCGGACGAACTCCGCTCGGCGCTGCGCGCCGCCTCCCCGGACGGCGGACCGCCGGACGCCGCCACGCTCAACGCGTTCAAGGACCGCGAGCTCTTCCGAATCGACCTGCGGCACATCAGCGGGCGGACGGGCTTCGCCGACTTCTCGCGCGAGCTGTCGGACCTCGCGGAGGTCGTGGTCGGCGAGGCGGCGGCGCTCGCCAGGCGCACGCTCGAGCAGCGCCACGGCGCGCCGCGCCTGGCCTCGGGCGCACCGTGCCGCTGGACGATCGCCGCGCTCGGCAAGTTCGGCGGGCGCGAGATCGGGTTCGCCTCGGACCTCGAACTGCTCACGGTGTACGAGGGCGAGGGGACGAGCGGCGGCGACGAATCGATACCCAATGCCGCCTGGTTCGAGCAGTTCGTGCGCGGCGTGCGCGACGCGATCCAGGCGCCCCGCGAGGGCATCTTCGAACTCGACCTGCGGCTGCGGCCGCACGGCGACGGCGGCAGCCTCGCCAACTCGATCGAGCAGTGCCGCAGCTACTACTCGCCGGGCGGGGGCGCGCGGCAGTTCGAGCGCATGGCGCTCGTGCGGCTGCGCCCGGTCGCGGGCGACGCCGCCCTCGGGCGGACCCTCGAGGCGCTGCGGGACGACTTCGTGTACTCGGGCGCGCCGTTCGACATCGCCGACCTGCGGCGCCTCCGCGAGCGCCAGGCGGCGGAGCTGGTCGCGGCGGGCGAGCGCAACGCCAAGCACAGCCGCGGCGGGCTCGTCGACGTCGAGTACTACGTGCAGGTGCTGCAGATCATGGCGGGGGCCGCCGAGCCCGCGGTGCGCACGCCGGGCACGGTCGACGCCATCGCCGCGCTCGCCGCGACGGGGCGCATCGGCTACGACGACGCGGCGAAGCTGCCCGAGGCGTACGCGTTCCTGCGGCGGCTGATCGGGGCGCTGCGCGTGGTGCGCGGCAACGCGCGCGACCTCACGATCCCGCCGCTCGGCTCGCGGGAGTTCGAGTACCTCTCGCGCCGCCTCTACTACGAGACGCCGGAGGCGCTCGCGGCGGCCATCGACGTGCGCATGGAGTACGCGGCCTCGCTGTGGAGCCGGCTGCCGCTGGAGTAGCGCGCCGGGGCGGCGCTCAGCGCCGTACGTCCCTGTTCCTGATCCGGCGCCCGCTATTGGCGGGCGGTGTTGAAGCGGCCAATGAGGGTGAACTCCTCGCGCTCGACGGGCATCCTGGCCAGCGAGAACCCCTCCGGCAGCACGATGCCCCCGGAGAAGACCAGCTTCATCGCGTCCTCCACCGTGATGTCGGTCTCGATCACGTCGTCCTCGTTGATCAGGGCCATGTTCCCCGAGGTGGGGTTGGGAACGGTCGGAATGTAGACGACGACGATCGAGTCGTCCGAGTTGGCCGCGAAGGCCCGCCCCGTCACGAACCCCATCGCGACCATGCCCTCGCGCGGCCACTCCACGAACACGACGCGGGTGAACACGTACTTCGAGGTCATCGACGCCATCGCCTGCCTGGTGACCCCGAAGACCGTCCTGACCAGGGGGACGTAGTTGATCGCCGTGTCCTTGGAGTCCATGAGCACCCGGCCGGACCGCGTCGAGATCGCGAGTCCGACCACGTAGAAGATCACCGCGAAGACGATCAGACCGACGCCCCAGACGTCCCAGGGTTGGCCCTCGACGAACGGCAGCCCGCGAACGGCGCCGTCGGCGTACCCGACGAGGACGACGAGCACGACCACCGTGACGATCAGCGGCACGAGTTCGAACAGTCCGGACACCGTCCGCCCCTGGATGTGGCTCTCGATTCGCCTCAGGAGGCCGGGCTCGGGTTCCTCTTCATCGTTCAGGATCACCTGGCTCGAAGTGCTCACCTGTCGCCCTCCCTCCTGGCATGTCACGCGGCCGGCGTATCGAACGACGTTCGAGACCGGGAGGCCATCCTAGTAAACGGGACTGCGATCCGGTGATCCCCTTACACCCGCAACTCGATCGACTCGAGGGCGGGGACCAGCAGGGCGGGGACGCGCTCGCGCACGAGGTCCACCGTCCAGCCGCCCTCGTGGAAGATGCGGATCTTCGGGTCCGGGTGCGAGTAGAGCGAGAGCCGGTCCGCGCCGATGCCGAAGATCTGGCCCGTGATCTCCCGCGCCTCGTCGCTGCAGAGGTAGGTGACGATCGGGGCGCACTCATGCGGCTGGCCGGTGCGCGTCGCCGCGCGTCCGCCGTGCGTGAGCCCTCGGGAGCCTTTTATGTCGCCGATGTTGTCGGGAATCGTCGCCGTCATCTCCGTCTCCGCCGAGGGCGAGATCGCGTTGACGGTGATGCCGTACTTCATCAGCTCCAGCGCCCAGCCGCGCGTGATCGTGGCGATCGCGCCCTTCGTCGCCGAGTAGTTGGAGTTGCCCGTGTAGCCGCTCAGGCCGCTGTCGGCGGTCATGTTGATGATGCGGCCGCTGCCCTGCGTCCGCATGTGGCGCGAGGCGAAGCGCGTGCAGGCGAAGTGGCCCTTGAGGTTCGTCGCCAGCACCTCGTCGTACTCCTCCTCGGTCATGTTGAAGATCATGCGGTCGCGCACGATCCCCGCGTTATTTACGAGAATGTCGATGCTCCCGAACGCCTCGATGCAGGTCTCGACGATGCGCTCGCCCGCGTCCCAGCTGGCGATGCTCTCGGGGAACGTGACGGCGTTCCCGCCCGGGCCGTCGTTGATCTCCTGCGCGAGCGCGTCGCACTGCTCCGCGTTGCGCCCGTTGACGACCACGTTCGCGCCCGCCTCGGCGAGCCCCACGAGGTAGGCGCGCCCGAGGCCGCGCGTCGATCCCGTCACCACCGCGTTCTTTCCTGCCAGCAGCACGCCTGCCTCCCTCCCATTCCGTTCGTTCGTCGCCACCTTAGCGGACCGCGCCGCCCCCGGAGCGCCTCGCGCGCTACTCTCCCCGTGATACGGGAGGAGTGAGGCGATGACGACGACGGAACAGAGCCGCGAGCAGACGCTGGCAGGCAAGGTGGCGCTGGTCACGGGCGGCGCGTCCGGGATCGGCGCGGCGACGGTGGAGGAGCTCGCGCGGCGCGGCGCGCGCGTGGCGGTGCTGGACCGCGAGGGCGAGGGCGCCGCGCGCAGCGCCGCCGCCGCCGCCGATGCCCTCACGAGCGGAGCGCTGGCGCTGACCTACGACCTCGCCGACACGGGCGGCATCCCCGGCGTCGTGGCGCAGGTGCTCGAGGCCTTCGGGCAGATCGACATCCTCGTGAACTGCGCCGGGATCAGCGCGCGCGGCGGGCTGCTCGACCTGACCGAGGAGGACTGGGACCGCGTCCACGTCGTCAACCTCAAGGCGCCGATGCTGCTCATGCAGGAGGTCGCGCGGCGCATGATCGAGCGCGGCGAGGGCGGCCGGATCGTCAACGTCAGCTCCAGCTCCGCGTTCCGGGCGCGCTCGCACGTCGCCTACGCCAGCTCGAAGGCGGCGATCGTGCAGCTCTCGCGCAGCGCGGCCGCTGAGCTGGGGCCGCACGGGATCAACGTCAATGCGGTCGCGCCGGGGCTGACGCGCACCGGCATGACGGGTGACCGCGACATCGACGCGGACGCGCGCGAGGGGCACCTCTCGAACCTCTTCGGGCGCGCCGCCGAGCCGCCCGACGTGGCCGCCGCGATCGTCTTCCTCTGCCTGCCGGAGAGCCGCCAGATCACGGCGCAGACGATCCACACCTCGGCGGGCCTGGTCGTCTGAGCGCGGGCGCGCAACCGGCGCGCGGCGCGGTACCATCCGCGCGAGGCAGCACGCAACGCCGACAAGGGGGTGAAGCATGGCGGACCGCGGCATCGACATACCGAGCCGGCTGGACGAGCTGCACCTGGAGGTCTACCAGGGGATGCCCGAACGCCCGCTCGACGTCAGCGACATCCCCGGCTCCGTCGCGGCGATGCGGGAGCACTCCGCCCAGCGCGAGATCGAGCCCGTGCCGGAGGGCGTGACGACCGAGGATCGCTACGCGCCCGGTCCGGACGGCGCGCCGGACGTGCTGGTGCGGCTCTACCGCCCGGACGGCCTCGAGCCCGGCGGGCCGGCCTTCTACTGGATCCACGGCGGCGGGATGGTCGTCGGCAGCGTCGACGGCAGCGACGGGTTCTGCGGGCAGCAGGCCCTGGACCTCGGCATCGTCGTCGCCTCGGTCGAGTACCGGCTCGCGCCGGAGCACCCCTACCCCGCGCCGCTCGAGGACTGCTACGCCGGCCTCAGGTGGTTCGCCGGCGCCGCCGGGGAGCTGGGAATCGACCCGGCGCGGATCGCCATCGGAGGCGGGAGCGCGGGCGGCGGGCTCTGCGCCGGGCTCGCGCTGCTGGCGCGCGACCGGGGCGAGATCGACGTCTGCTTCCAGCTGCTCGTCTACCCGATGATCGACGACCGCAACATCTCCAACAGCAGCCACGCCATCACGGACCCGCGGCTCTGGAACCGCGAGAAGAACACGATCGGCTGGAGCTCCTACCTCGCCGGCAACAACGGCGGCGACGACGTCCCGATCTACGCCGCCCCCGCACGCGCGACCAACCTCGAGGGCCTGCCGCCCGCCTACATCAACGTCGGCGCGCTCGACCTGTTCGTCGACGAGAGCATCGACTACGCGCAGGCGCTGAACGCGGCGGGCGTGCGCACGGAGCTGCACGTCTACCCCATCGCCTTCCACGGGTCGCCGAACAGCGTCTCCGAGTCGCCGATCTCGCAGCAGTGGGCGGCAGACCAGCAGAACGCGCTGCGCTGCGCGCTGTTCGGCGGCTGAGCGCCGGGAGGCGCGGCTACGGCAGCTCCGCGGGGGTCAGGCCGAACTCCTCGAGCACCTCGGCCGTGGTCACGATCCTGCCGCTGATCATCGAGGGCTCCCGGACCGCGAGCCGCAGGCAGGCCTCGGCGACGTGCTCGACCGGGGTGACGCGATCGCGGTTCGCATCGGTGATCAGCCCGAAGTAGGCGACGCCGGGGGTGGCGATCAGGCCGGGCTGGATCGCGTTCACGGCGATGACCGGCTGCTCGGCGGCGAAGCCGGTGCTGAAGCGCTCCAGCGCCGACTTGCACATCCCGTAGATCGTGCTGCCGTGGATGTCCGCGTCCAGCGAGGGGTGCAGCGCCGCGCCGGACGACATGTTGACGATCGCGCCCCAGCCCCGCTCGCTCATGCCGGGCGCGACGAGCTGCGAGAGATGCACCGCGGCGTGCACCTGGATCTCGAACATCACCCGCTGCTTCTCCGCGTCGAAGGTGTCGGTGTCGTTGTACCAGGTGACCGCGCCGTTGTTGACGAGGATGTCGACCGGGCCGAGCTCGGCCTCCGCCGTCTCGATCAGGCGCTCGCGATCCTCGGCGGAGACGAGGTTGCAGGGCACCGACAGCGCCGTCCCGCCCGCGGCCTCGATGCGCGCAGTGACGCCGGTCAGGCTGCCGGGGAGCAGCCGGTGGTCGCCTTCGTTGACCGTGCGCGCCGCGAGCGCGACGCGCGCGCCCTCCATCGCGTAGCGCACCGCGATCGCCTCGCCGATGCCGCGCGATCCGCCCGTGACCACCGCGACGCGCCCCTCGAGCTGTCCGCCTTCACCCGCCATCGCGCGCACCTCCTCGCTGCCTTCGCGCCCCGCCACGGCTGCGATGCCGGACAGGAGCGGCCTCACCCCGATATGCTGTCGCGGGTCGCGCCCGCACAGCGGGCACGACGATACGACACCCGTGACCAGACCACGAGGGGAATCCGCATATGTCGCTCGAGAACAAGGTCGCACTCGTCGCCGGGGCCAGCCGCGGCATCGGCGCGGACATCGCGAAGTACCTCGCCCGCGCCGGCGCGAAGGTCGGCGTCGCCGCCCGCACCGTGCAGGTCACGGACCCGCGCCTGCCCGGCACGATCCACTCGGTCAGCGAGGAGATCGCCGCCGAGGGCGGGACGGCGCTCCCGGTCGTCATGAACCTGCGCGACGCCGAGAGCATCACCGGCGCGGTCGATCAGGTGGTGGCCGAGTGGGGCCGCATCGACATCCTCATAAACAACGCCGCGATCTTCATCCCCGGCGACATCGTCGGCGCGCGCGAGCGCCACATCGAGCTGAGCATCGCGATCAACCTCGTGGGCCCGATCATCGCGATGCGCGCGGTCGTGCCGCACATGCGGGAGGCAGGCGGCGGCCACATCGTCAACGTCTCCTCGCGCGGCTCGATCATGCCGGGCGTCGGGCCCTACAGCGACGACCAGATCGCGCGCGTCGGCGACCTGCTGTACGGGCCGGAGAAGTCCGCCCTCGAGCACTTCTCGCAGCGCCAGGCGATGGCGCTCCAGGGCGACAACATCGCCGTCAACGTGCTCTCGCCCAACGGCCGCATCAAGACGCCCGGCAACCTCTTCTTCGAGAACGACCCGGAGAATCCGACGCTCGACTTCGAGACGGCCGATGACATGGGCAAGGCGACCGTCTGGATGTGCGAGCAGGACGCGAGCGGCTACACGGGCAACATCGTCTACGACGAAGACGTCGTGCGGGAGCACAGCCTCTAGCAGCGGCCTC
The DNA here is from genome assembly GCA_963692775.1 of Dehalococcoidia bacterium. Lineage (GTDB taxonomy): Bacteria > Chloroflexota > Dehalococcoidia > UBA2979 > UBA2979 > VXMT01. The sequence continues at coordinate 493,664 of OY839116.1, forward strand.
GCGTGGCGCGGTCCGGCCTGCGGCGCGCCGCCAGCCCGGCGCTCGCCGCGCTGCTGCTGCTCGCCGCCTGTGGGGGCGAGTCGCCCGGCGACAGCGCCGAGGCCTTGCCGACACCGCCGGCGACCACGGCGGCAGCCTCGCCCACGGCCACGCCGCCCGCGCCCGCGACGGCAGCGGCGACACCCGCGCCTCGCACGCCCTCGCCGACTCCGGCGGCCACGCCGGCCGCGCTGACGGCCACGCCCACGCCCGAGCCGATCACGCTCACGGTCGCGGCCGTCGGCGACCTGATGTTCGCGCGGGACGTCGTCACCCTGATGCAGCAGCACGGCCCGGCCTACCCGTTCGCGCGGGTGACGGCGCTCCTCGCCGGGAGCGACCTGCTGATCGGCAATCTCGAGGGGACGTTCACCGAGCGCGGGGAGCCGCTGGACAAGTTCTACACCTTCCGCGCCCCGCCCGCGCTCGCCGAGGCGCTGACCGCCGGCGGCTTCGACGCCGTCTCGCTCGCCAACAACCACGCGGGCGATTTCGGCCCCGTCGGGCTGCGCGACACGCTCGACGCCCTCGACGCCATCGGGGTCGCCCACTTCGGCGCCGGCCTCGACCGCCGCGAGGCGGAGGCGCCGTCGATCCTCCAAGCGAACGGCGCGCACGTGGCGCTGCTGGGCTTCAGCGCGGTGCGATCCTCGGCCTTCGCCGGCGCCGACGAGCCGGGAGTCGCCCGCGCCGAGGTGGCGGCCGTGACCTCGGCGGTCGCCGCGATCGCGTCCGCGGTGGACTTCGTGATCGTCGCCTTCCACTTCGGGAGCGAGTACGACGCCGCACCCACGGACGAGCAGCGCGAGCTGGCCGCAGCCGCGGCCGACGCGGGGGCCGCGCTGGTGATCGGCCACCACGCCCACACGCTGCAACCCTGGGAGCGCCGAGGGGACGCGCTGATCCTCTACGGCCTCGGCAACTTCGTGTTCGACCTCGATCCGGACGACCTCGCCACGCTCGGCGAGGGGCCGTTCGCGACGGCGGTCGCGGTGGTCGAGCTCAGCAACGTCGCGCCTCCGGCGCTGCGCTTCCGGCCGGCCTACATCGATCCGGACGAGAACCGGCCGCGCCCCGCAAGCGCCGACGAGCGCGAGCGCATCCTCGCGGCGCTCTCGGAGATCGGCGAGGACTGACCGGCCCGGCAGAGCCCACGCGAGGGCGTGATACGCTGCGGACACGGTCCCGTTCGCGCGAGCCGACGAACGCGCGGCGTCGAACGCGACGCGCTGCCCGCGGGACCGGGGAGGCCGTTTGAGCGAGGAGCGCGCCGCCGACGCCCGCGAGGCGCGCGATTCCGGGTCGCTGCGGCGTCCGGGGCGGCCCGGCACCTGGGCCTCACTCAGGATCAGCAACTACCGCTACCTCTGGCTCGGCCAGGCCGGCCACGCCGGCGGCATCTGGATGGAGCAGATCGCCCGCCCCTTCCTCGTGCTCGACCTCACGGACGGCTCGGCCACTCACGTCGGCGGCGTCCTCGCCGTGCGCACGGTCCCCCAGTTCATCCTCGGCATGTGGGCGGGCGTCATCGCCGACTCGTTCGACCGGCGATCGGTGCTGCTGGTCATGAAGACCGGGGCGTTCCTGCTCAACGTCGGCTTTGTGGCGATTCTCGCGCTCGGCCTCCTCGAACTCTGGCACATGTACGCCTACGCCGTGGTCCGCGGGACGTTCATGGCCTTCGACCAGCCCGCGCGGATGGGCCTCGTGCCCTCCGTCGTGCCCGAGACGCACGTCACGAACGCCGTCGCGCTGATGAGCGCGACGCAGAACACGATGCGCATCTTCGGAGCGGCGAGCGGCGGCATCCTCTACGGCGTGTTCGGCGCGACCGGGGCATTCGCCTTGATTGCCCTCGTCTACGCGATCCCGGTCTTCTCCACGTACATGCTGCGGGTCGCGCCCATCAGGAGCGGCGTGGCGCGCAGCGCGAGCGGTCTCGCCGGCGGGCTGCTCGAGGGCCTGCGCTTCACCTTCACGCACCCGGCGATCCGCGGCGTGCTGCTGCTCTCGATGATCTACTTCATGTTCGGGATGTCGTTCCTCCAGGTCTTCGCGCCGCTCTTCGCCGAGAAGGTGTTCGACATCGGGAGCACCGGCTTCGGCGGCATGACGGCGCTGATGGGCGTCGCCGCACTGCTCGCCTCGCTGCTGATCGCCACGCAGCAGCCCACCCGCCTGGGCGTGATCCTGCCGCTGATGACGGCGGTGTTCGGCGCCGCGCTGGTCCTGCTCTCGCTGACCAGCTACCTCCCCGGACCGGCCGGCCTCGTCATCCCGTTCGCGATGCTCACCGTCCTCGGGGCGCTGCAGAGCAGCTACATGGCGCTCACGCGCTCGGCCCTGCTGCTGACGGCGCCGCCGCGCATGCACGGGCGCGTCTTCGGCGTGCTCACGCTCGATCGCGCCTTCATGACCGCGGGCGGGGCCGCCGCGGGGTTCCTCTCGGACGGGATCGGCGTACAGCCGGCGCAGACCGCCTTCGGCCTCATCCTGATCGTCGGCGGCCTCGCGATCTTCGCGTTGGCGGGCGACTTCCGGCGCAGCCGGGCCGGCGCGCGCTACGAGGTTCCCGAGGGCGAACCTTCCGAGCGCGCGGCCGTCGCCGCGGAGCGCTGAACGCGCCTCGCGCTGCACGCTACTCGCGCGCGCTGGTACCCTCGCCGGACGAGGTGAGTCCCTGCCTCGCCCGCGGCGCGTCATCACACCGGGAGGACGCCATGCCTCGCTACCTGATCGTCGCCGACCAGACCGCCACCAGCCCCGAGCTCGTCACGGTGGCGAGCGAGCTGTCCGAGGAGCACCCCGGCTCCACGTTCTCGCTGCTGCTGCCGGCGCTGCTGCCCTCGCACGTGCGGGGCGGTCCCTTCGACGCCGTCACGCGCGGGCGCGCCGAGCAGGCGCGCACCATGCTCGAGCGCGCGGGCGTCAGCGTGGAGCGCACGACGATCGGCGACGCCGCCCCGCTGCTCGCGATCGAGGACGAGCTCGACGAGCACCCGGGCGCCTACGACGAGCTGCTGCTCTGCACGCTGCCCGCCAGCATCTCCCGCTGGCTGCGCCTCGACATCATCGAGCAGGTCGAGCAGCGCTTCGAGTTGCAGGTCCGCCACATCGAGGCGCAGCTCCCGAGCCGCCTCGAGTTCCGGCGCGCCACGCTGCGCGACCACGAGCGCATCCAGGCGCTGTGGGACGAGTCACGCCTCGAGACCGTCGACGAGGACGAGTGGGAGACGCTGATCACCAGCCCGGGCGCGATCGCGCTCGTCGCCGAGGAGGAGGGCGCGCTTGTCGGCGCCATCGTCGCGACGGTCGACGGCTGGCGAGCCTACGTCTACCACGTCGCCGTCGTGCCCGCGCGCCGACGGCGCGGCGTCGCGCAGGCGCTGTTCGCCGAGGCGCACGCGCACCTCGCGCGGGCGGGCAACCGGATCATCTACGTCATGGTCAACGAGGAGAACGACGCCGGCATGGCGCTGCTGCACTCGCTCGGCTACCGCGCCCAGGGCGACGTCGTGATGGTGCACCAGCTCGAGGCCTGAGCCCGCGCCTCGCACTCCTCCGGTCCCCTCTTCCCCGGTCCCTCTTCCCCTCCCACTCCGTCATTCCGGCTTTCGCCGGAATGACGGGAAAGGGGAAGGCGCCCTCCGCACGTTGGGCTCGCACCCGCGTATCATGCCGACTGCATGACGCCACGGAGGGGGTAACGCATGACCACCGGACGCATCGTCGTCGTCAAGGAGTACAACGAGCCGTTCGTCATCGAGGAGTACGACGTTCCCGAACCGGAGCCGGGCGGCATGATCCTGCGCATGACGCAGGCGGGGGTCTGCGGCTCCGACCTCCACACCTGGCGCGGCGACCAGATCAACGTCCCGCTCCCGCCCTCCGGCAAGAACATGGGCCACGAGGGCACGGGCGTCGTCTGGAGCCTCGGCGCGGGCCGCACCACCGACTCGCTCGGCCGTCCGCTCGAGGAGGGCGACCGCGTGATGTACGCGGCGATCTTCCCCTGCAACAACTGCTACCAGTGCGGCCGCGGCGAGCACAACTGGTGCTCCGACCGCCAGGCCGGCATCGGCGCACGCATCGCCGGCGACTGGCCCTTCTTCACCGGCACCTACGCCGACTACTTCTGGATCCCCGCGAACCACCCCGTCTACAAGGTGCCGGACGAGCTGCCCGACTCCGTCCTCGGCTGGATCAACTGCGCGATGGGCACCATCACCGAGGGCCTGCTGCGCTCCGGCCTCGGCGAGGGCGACTACCTCGTGATCCAGGGCGCGGGCGGCCTCGGCCTCAACGCCACCGCGATGGCGAAGGACATGGGCGCGCACCGCGTGATCGTGCTCGACCGCATCCCCGAGCGCCTCGCGCTCGCCGAGGAGTTCGGCGCGGACCACACGATCAACATCGACGAGTACGACAGCCTCGAGGCGCGGCGCGACCGCATCTTCGAGCTGACCGACGGACGCGGCGCCAACTACGTGATGGAGCTCGTCGGGCGCGCCGAGCTGCTCGTCGAGGGCCTCGAGTACCTCACCAACGGCGGCACCTTCATCGAGATCGGCGACATCGTGCGAGGGCGCACGGTGGCGATCGACCCGTCCACGATCCTGCGCGGCAAGAAGATCATGGGCTCCTCGATGTACCGGCCGCACCTGCTGCCGGTGATGATGGAGATGCTCGTCAAGAACCTCGACAAGCGGCCGTACACCAAGCTGGTGTCCGACAACTACTCGCTCGACGACGTCAACGAGGCGTTCGCGCAGGCCGAGTGGAACGAGCGCCAGACGCAGATCTCGCGCGCGATGCTCGTCCCGTAGCGCCGAGGGCCGCGCCGACACGCGCCGCCGATCGCGTAGGCTGGCGGCGATGGACGTCTACCTCCTCGACGGCACGTACGAGCTGTTCCGCCACTTCTACGCGGTGCCGCCGCACCGCGACCGCGACGGCAACGAAGCCGGCGCGGTCGTCGGCGTCCTCGAGTCGGTGCTGCGCCTCTTCGCCGAGGGCGTCACGCACCTCGGCGTGGCGACCGACCACGTGATCGAGTCGTTCCGCAACGACCTCTGGCCCGGCTACAAGACCGGCGAGGGCATCGACCCGGCGCTGTTCGGCCAGTTCGGGCCGCTCGAGGACGCGCTGCAAGGGCTCGGCGTGCGCGTCTGGCCGATGGTCGACCTCGAGGCCGACGACGCGCTCGCCGCCGCCGCCGTGCTGGCCGCCGGGGACGCCGCGGTGAGCCGCGTGGTGATCGCGACGCCGGACAAGGACCTCTCGCAGTGCGTCGGCGGCAAGATCGTGCAGCTCGACCGCCGCAACCGCGAGACTCGCGACGCGTCCGCCGTCGAGGAGCGCTTCGGCGTGCCGCCCGCCGCGATCCCGGACTACCTCGCGCTCGTCGGCGACAGCGCCGACGGCTTCCCCGGCCTGCCGGGCTGGGGCGCGAAGTCGAGCGCCACCGTCCTCGCCCGCTACGGCCACATCGAGGCAATCCCCGCCGACGCCGGGGCGTGGGACGTGAAGGTGCGCGGCGCGGCGAAGCTGGCCGCCACGCTGGCCGAGCAGCGCGACCTCGCCTTCCTCTTCCGCGACCTCGCCACGCTGCGCACGGACGCCGAGGTCTTCGCCTCCGTCGAGGAACTGCGCTGGACCGGCCCCCCGCCGGACTTCGCCGCCGTCGCCGAGCAGCTCCGCGCCCCCGCCCTGCTCACCCGCGCCGAGGCCGCCGCCGAGCGCCTGGGCGCGTAGAATCCCTGCGGGCCGGAGGCGTCATGCAGGACTTCGAGGGCAAGGTCGCCGTCATCACCGGCGGGGCAAGCGGCATCGGCTTCGGCATGGCCGAGCGCTTCGCCGCCGCGGGCATGACCGTCGTCCTCGCCGACATCGACGAGGACGCGCTGCCGGAGGCCGAGTCGCGCCTCGCCGAGCGCGGCGCGAGCGCCCTCGCCGTGCCGGTCGACGTCGCCGATCCCGATCAGGTCGACGACCTCGTGCGCCGCGTGCTCGACGAGTTCGGCGCGGTCCACGTGCTCTGCAACAACGCCGGGGTCAACTCGCCGGACGGGCCGATCTGGGAGGTCTCGCGGGAGGACTGGGAGCGCGTCATCGCGATCAATCTGCGAGGCGTGATCCACGGCATCCGCAGCTTCCTGCCGCACATGCTGGCGCAGGACTCCGAGGGCTGCATCGTCAACACCGCCTCGGCGGCCGGCCTCGGATCGCGGCCGGGCATCTCGCCCTACGTCGCGACGAAGCACGCCGTGATCGCGCTCAGCGAGTCGCTGCATCACGACCTCGTGGCCGCCGGGTCGAAGCTGCGCGCGGCCGTGCTCTGTCCGGGCCGCATCCGCACGCCGATGATGGCGGCGCACCTCAAGCGCGAGGGCCAGGACGCCGAGGAGGCCGCCGCCGGCTACCTGCTGCCGAGCGAGGTCGGCGACTTGGTGCTCGAGGCGATCCGCGACGAGCGCTTCCATATCCTCACCCACCCCGAGGGCGAGAAGGATCGCGTCAAGGGGGCGGCAGACGATATCCTGCTCGGGCGCGACCCGACGCACTCGCCGCCGATCCACTAGCCAGCAGCCGCGTCAGCCAGTCAGGAGCCCGCATGAGCAGCGAAGCAGTCCTCCAGCCGCAGCCCGAGGGCATCCCGCTCCCGATCCCCTCCTCGGTGTCGGAGCCGCACTGGGAGGGCTGCAAGCGCGGCGAGTTGATGGTGCAGCGCTGCCGCGAGTGCGAGGGCTACGTCTTCATCCCGCAGCCGGCCTGCACGCACTGCCAGAGCGAGGACCTCGAGTGGGTGCGGAGCAGCGGCAAGGGCACGGTCTACAGCTGGACCACCGTCTACCGCCCCCAGCAGCCGAGCTTCGAGACGCCCTACATCTCCGCGATCATCGAGGTGGAAGAGGGCTGGTACATGATGACGAACCTGATCGACATGCCCGTCGACGACGTCCGCATCGGCCTCCCCGTCGAGGTCGTCTTCCACCCCATCACCGACGAGATCACACTCCCCTACTTCCGCCCGGCGGCGTAGCGCTCCCCTACTTCCGCCCGGCGGGGTAGCGCTCCCCTACTTCCGCCCGGCGGGGTAGCGCTCCCCTACTTCCGCCCGGCGGGGTAGCGCTCGCCGAGGAACTCCCCAACACGCGCCGCGAGCTCTTCCCGCGCGCGCGTCTCGCACTCCCAGACCGTGAGCACGCGCCACCCGTCGCTCTGCAACTCGGCCCTCTGACGCTTGTAGCGCTGCTGGTTGCGCCCGATCTTGCTGGCCCAGTAGGCCGCATTTGCCTTCGGCTGCCGGTCTCCTCGGGGGCACGTGTGCCCGTGCCAGAAGCAGCCGTGGACGAAGATCACCTTCCGGCGTGACGGGAACACGAGGTCGGGCTTGCCGGGCAGGTCCTTGCGATGCAGCCGGTAGCGGTACCCCAGCGAGTGCACGAGCCGCCGGACCACCATCTCCGGTCCGGTGTCACGGCTCTTGACCGCGCGCATGACGGCGCTGCGGTGCTCCGGGGTCTCGGTCATCCAACTCTGCGGATTGGGGTTGCCCGCGTTGACATCGCCTCTTGGCCCGCCCGCGTGATCCTCGTGGAACGGTATGTGTCCGCCTCGCGTTGCTCGGCCCGGTAGTCAACATAGTTGACCTCGGGAGCCTGTCCGCCGAAGCAGTCGTGGAACGCCGTGAGCAACTCGACATCGGCGAGTCGCTGCGCTCTCGCGTCTGGGTTGTTCCGCGCGTGCGGAATGGTGTCCGGCAAGACGTAGATGCAGGGGGGCGGAAGCCTGTAGCGGCCGATCTCCGTGATCCGGCCCACCACGCCACCGAGCTTCGGACAGGGCCTACCGAACGTGCCGCACACCATGTCCCAGATGATGACTCCGTCCACACGTTGCTCCCGCACGATGATCTCTGTGCTGAGCCGAGTGTGAATGCCCGACCGCGCATTGCGGCGTGGATCGGCTCCCTCGTTCGTGCAGACGCTCCAGATGATGAACTCCTGGGCATTCGGCGGGCGCTCGAAGATGTTCGTGTTGTTGCCGTCGAGACAGCCCTTGAGTTCGATCACGGCGACTCGACCGCTATTCAGGATGACTTCGTAGTCGTGGCGGTTAGCTGCCTCCGCCGACTCCCACTCCGCGATGAAGCCTTGGTCTTGCATGTGGTTGAGGACTTGTCGCACGAATTCGCGCTTCTCGGCCATGCCCGCCGAGAACTGCCCGCGCACCCTCTCAATCGCTCCCCTGAAAAGCCCGCTCGCGTGGAAGTCGTGCTCCGAGAGACCGTGATCGCCGAGCTTGTGGGCTTCCTGCCTCAGAACCTCTGCGTACGCCTCGATGGCTTCGCGAAGTCCGTCGTTCTGCTCGCACGGGATGACGCTCACGCTGCTCGTTCCAGGCTCCCTCGAGCGACCTCGAGTACCGGCTCCAGCAGATGCGCCCCGAGGTGGCGAACCACCGGCACGACCACCCCATCGCCAGTCAGGTGGTAAGCCTCATTGTAGTTGATCGGAAGTTCGTAGCTGTCGGGGAGTCCCATGAGGCGCGCTGTCTCGCGGCTTGAAATGAGGCGCGACCGCACGGACCTGCCGCGCACGACCATCACCAATTGGCGGCTCGATCCCCCGGCCGGCGTGCGGAGGCAGCCGGCTACACCATCGAAGCGAACCTCAGCGCGCTGCACCTTGCGACCGTGGTCATCCCTGCGCGTGCGCTTGTAGATCGCGCCGACGATCGGCGGGTCGCCGGCCTGTGCGGACTCGACCTTGGATCGGTTTCGGTCGCTCATCATCGCGAGCAGGCGCTGTGTCTCTTCCTCCTCGTGCCAATCCACGCTGTCCGGTTCGTCCTCGATCAGGTCGGCGAACCGGAAGCGGCGCGGTGGCGGAAGTGGGAGATTCCACCAGATCCATGCGCCCTGATCGGCAGGGGGCAACTTTCTGAACGCAGCGCGCAGCGCTGGGGTGTGCCAAGGCCCGGACGGTCCATCGCGCAGTAGTTCTGCGGGAACCTCGATGTCCTTCCGCACGGCGAGGATGAAGAGGCGGGGACGCGATTGAGGGACGAAGAGCGCGGCGTCCACAACGAGCGCCCCGCAGCGGTAGCCGCCCTCGCGCAAGGCGGCGCAGATCGCCGCGAAGTCCTTCCCGCCGTGCGAGGTGAGCGTGCCGCAGACGTTCTCGATCATGATCATGGGCGGCGCGCGCCGCTCCGCGATCAAGCCCTTGATCAGCGCCCAGAACGGCCAGAACGTGCCGGACCGGTCACCCCTCAGCCCCGCGCCGCCGCCGGCGAGCGACAGATCCTGACAAGGGAACGATGCCCACGCGAGATCAGCGTTTCCTGGCAGATCGCGCGTGGTGAGTTCGCCGACATCATCGGTCTTCAGAACGTCGTCTCGCCAGTTGCGGCGATACATCCGGCTCTTCTTGTGATCGAAGTCGTTCGCGAACAGGCAGCGCCAGCCCGCGCCCAGACCGGCGCGGGCCATGCCGCCGCCAGCGAAGAACTCGTAGAAGGAGCCGCCGTGGCTCACCGGGAACCGCCTCGCCCGTCCTGCCGCCGCACCGATACTAGCCCATGCGTTCGTATCAGTCTACCCGCCCCCCTACGTATCCGAGAACGCCGAGCCGCGGCGCTCGACGCCGCCGCCGGTGGCGTGGTCGATCACGCCGCATTCGACGAGGAAGGGCTGGCTGTGGACGACGCGGCCGGAGACGCGCTCGGCGGGCTCGGAGACCAGCCACAGCGCCGCCCGCGCCATGTGCTCGGCCGGCTCCGTCACCACCGCATCGAGGTGCGCGCCCGGACCGAGCTCGCTCGCCGTCGCCCCCGGCGTCGGCACCAGGTTCGAGGGCGAGAGCGCCGTGACGGCGATGCGGTGCGGCCACAGCTCGGCCGCCAGCCCCTGCGTGAAGCGCTCCAGCGCCGCCTTCGAGGCCCCGTACATCGTCCCCGCGTCGACGCGCTCCTGCTCGGCGTAGGGCCCGCGCCCGGGGCCGCCCGAGCTGCTCGACGAGATGTTGCAGATCGCGCCGCGCCCGCGCTCGATCATCCCCGGCAGCACGAGCTGGGCGAGGTAGAACGGCGCGTGGATGTTGACGTCGAAGCCCAGCTTCCAGCGCCGCAGCGGGAACTCGGTGAGCGGGTGGTAGGTGGTCATCGCGGCGTTGTTGACGAGCACGTCGACGCGCCCGAAGGCGTCCAGCGTCTGCTCGACGATCGCCTCGCAGCCCTCCTCGCTGCCGACGTTCGCCTGCACGGCGATCGCCTCGCCGCCCGCCTGCTCGATCGCGTCGAGCGTGCCGCGCAGCGAGCCCTCGAGGCGGTGGTCGCCCTCCTCGAGCGTGCGCGCGACGCAGGCGACCCGCGCGCCCTCGGCGGCGAACAGCTCGGCGATCGCCTTGCCGATGCCGCGGCTGGTCCCCGTCACGATCGCCACCCGGTCGTCGAGCCGGCCCATCGTCGCCTCCGTCCATCGCGCTGACGCCGCGCGGGCGTCGGGGCTGCTGTCGCGAGCACTGTAGAGGGCCGTCGGCGGGGCCGCATCGCGAGGTCGTAGTGCGGCGCCGCGCCGTCTTGCCGCCCGCTACACCATCGCGCACACTGGATTCGCCGCTCCCCGATAGCTCAATTGGTAGAGCGAGCGGCTGTTAACCGCTAGGTTCGTGGTTCGAGTCCACGTCGGGGAGCCAGCTCAGCCAGCCCTCGCGGCCTCCGGCGGCGCGGGCCGCCGGCTACGCGGCCGAGGCGATGCGCCGCACCTGCTCGCGCCAGTCGTCGGCGGCGAGGTCCACGATCTCCGCCCGCGGCGGCTTGCCCTCCTCGATGGTGAGATAGGCCACATGGCCGAGGCGCGGGCTCATGTTGCGCGGCAGCGTCGCGCTGCCGGGGTTGACCACGAGGATCTCCTCCAGCCAGTCGATCCGCTCGTAGTGCGTGTCGCCGCAGACGATGATGTCCGGCCGCGCGCCGCCCAGGTACTGGTTGAGCAGCCGCTGCAGATCCCAGTTGAGCGGCTCGAAGATGTGCAGCAGCGCGATCGAGAAGCCCTCGAGCTCGAGGAAGTGCACCGGCTCGATGCGCGGGTCGTCCTTGAGGTGCGGGTCGTGGTTGCCCTCGGCGGCGTAGATCGGCGCGATCTGCTCCAGCTCGTCGAGCACGCGCGCGACCACCAGGTCCCCGGCGTGGAAGATCAGGTCGACGCCCTCGAGCGCCTCGATGATCTCCGGGAAGATCCGCGGCGCCTCGGGGACGTGCGTGTCGCTGAGGATGCCGATCCGCACGCCGGCCTCAGGAGGAGGCGCGCGAGGGCAGGCTGACGACCACGGGACCGGGGCCGACCGAGACGCCCTGCGACATCTCCGAGCGGATCTCCAGCTCCACCAGGTGCTCGCCGTTCTCCACCCACTTGCGCTTGACCGCGCCGGAGGTGGTCACGGCCTCGCCGACGACGTTGAAGATGTTCATGCGGAACGGGCCGGTCTTCTTGAAGCGGCCCGCGAGGCCGGCGTACTCGCGCACGCAGCGCTCCCACCAGCCCTGGATGAAGCCGTTGTTGGCGTACATCTCGGGCGCGCCGGTCGCGATCGAGACCGGGCTGTTGTGGTGGATCTGGTTGAAGTCGCGGTTCGCCCCCGCCTCGACGATCAGCCGCGCGATCGTGACGTTGATCGTCACCGGCGGGACCGGGTCGCCCTCCTGGACGTCCTCGAAGTAGCGCTGCTCCGACCAGTCGATCTCGTCCACGTCGCCGACGTCGACGTTGCGGATCGCCAGCAGATCCTCCTCCTCCGGCTCCGCGTCCTCCTCGGGCGGCGGGGGCGCCGAGGCGGAGGGCCGAGGGGTATCGAAGGCGACGTAGCGGTAGCCGCCGTTGCGCAGCAGCGCGACCAGCTCGCCGCGCTGGTTGACGACCTGGCGCTCCCAGATCATGAACGCGCCCCGGCCCACCCGCGTCTCGCGCGGCAGGCAGGAGATCAGCTTGCGGCCCTTCACCGTGAGCCGATCGCCGACGACCGGCGGCTCGTGGTACACGATCTCGATGTCCGTGGCGAAGCCCGCCGTCGTCGGCGGCTCCGGCGGCTGCGGCATCACCGGCCCGCGCGCCCTCGGGATATCGACGTGCGGGTGCGCCAGCGGGTAGCGCGTGCCCTGGCCGGGCTGCCAGAGGCCGACGTCGATCCAGGTCGAGGAGACGCCGCTGTGCGGCGCGAGGATGCCGGCGTAGCCGTGCGCCTGCGCGACTTCCTCGTCGTAGTGCAGCGGGCACGAGAACTCGAGCGGCTCGCAGTAGCGGCGGATCGTCGCGCGCTCGATCGCGTCGACGGCGGTCGACTCCACGCCGCCGGAGAAGTCCTGCCCGACGACGTCGACCGTCGGTTGCCAGGCCTGCGTCCAGTCATCGCTCATCGAGTCACTCCTCTGCACCCGCGCCCCACGGCAGCCCGTCAGTAGCAGCCCGTCAGTGGCGGCCCGACAGTTCGTAGCGAAGCGTCCCGTGCGGTGTCAATAGCCGGAGGCCGGGCGGCGCCGGGCGCGGGTCTGTGCGCGGGACTGTGCGCCCGCCCGGCGAGGCACTATCCTGCCCTCGTGGCACACCTCATCTTCGAAGAGAGTCAGGAACTCGACCGGCCGATCCTGATCGCGGCCTGGTCCGGGTGGAACGACGCCGGCGAGTCGGCGACCGGCGCGATCCGCTTCATGCTGCGCCGCTGGCGCTCCCGGGCCTTCGCCCGCATCGACCCGGAGCACTTCTACGACTTCACCCAGGCCCGCCCCAAGGTGAAGCTGGAGAATGGCGAGCGCGTCCTCGAGTGGCCGTCGAACCAGTTCTCGTCCCGCCGCCGCGAGGGCGACGCCCAGGACATCGTGCTGCTCGAAGGCGTGGAGCCGCACCTCTCCTGGCACGCCTACTCCGACACGATCATGGAGTGCTGCGAGGCGCTCGGCATCGACACCGTGATCACCCTCGGCGCGCTGCTCGCGGAGGCGAGCCACTCGCGCCCGATCCGCGTCTCCGGCAGCTCCGAGGACGCCGGGCTGCGCGAGCAGCTCGGCCTCGACCCGCCGCGCACGACCGGCTACCAGGGGCCGACCGGCATCGTCGGCGTGCTCAACAACCGCCTCCGCGACGCCGGCTACCGCACCGCCTCGATGTGGGCGAACGTGCCGCACTACGTGAACGCCTCGCCCAACCCCAAGGGCGCGCTCGCCATCCTCGAGCAGCTCAACGCCAGCCTGAACCTCGAGCTGAGCCTGCACGACCTGGAGGTCTTCGCCGCCCGCTTCGACGCGCAGGTCGGAGCCGAGATCGCGAAGAACCCGGAGATGGCCGAGTACGCCCGCCGCATCGAGGAGCAGCTCGAGGAGCAGGAGCAGGAGGAGGCCGCCGCCGCGGAGCAAGCCGCCTCGGGCGGCGGCGCCGCCCTGCCCGACGCCCAGGACATGGTCGACGAGTTGGAGCGCTTCCTGCGCGAGCAGCGCGGCGACGAGCAGTAGCCAGGGATCCTGCCTATGCCCGCACTGGCCCGCGAGATCGCGACGTGCGACCGCATTCGCGACGTTCTGGAAACCGAGCATTTTGGAGAATGGGTCGTCGTGCGCGATGAGGAACTCGCGGGCGCCTACCAGGACTTCCAGGAAGCCGCGGCCGACGCCGTCAAGCGATTCGGGCGAGGCCCGTATCTCATCCGAAGAGTGGGCGCCCCGCCGCATACGCTCCCCTCGTCGGTGATGCACAGGCCAATCCGTGCCGAGGGTTGACTTCGGGTTCGAGGGCGAACCGCAGCTCCTCACGGAAATCGGGCCGACGCTCGCCGTTCGCATCGGCTTCGACCCGGGATTCAACCCCGACGAGAACCGGTACGACCTCCCCGAGCTGCCCGAAGCCCCTCTTCCCGCCCTCGTTGACACGGGTGCACTGGGACTTCACGCTGACCTACGAGGGGCGAACGGGGCGAGTCTCGATCGCCAACGAGTAAGGCTCCCACCGGGCCTCGCGGCGCTCGGGCGGCTCGTTCGGGAACCGCACACCCTTCGCCGACGTTAAGCACCCATCGCATCCCGCAGCGCGGCGGGAGATGGGGGCAACCGGATGCGGATCAGCTCGAACCCGTCCGCACTTCCCTTGCTTCTCGCGGCGGTGCTCGCGAGCGGCGTCCTGATTGCGTGCAGCGGCGCCTCGGACGAACGGCCCGCACCGACCGCACCCGCGCCGACCGCCGCCACGACAGCGATCCCGACGCCCACAGCAGCGCCGATCGCTACCGCTACGCCGAGAGCCGCGGCGACGCCAGCGCCGAAGGCCGCAGCTACGACGGCAACCGCGGCCACTCCCGCACCGACGGCGGCTCCGGCGTCTACGGCCATGCCCTCTTCCTCACCGACCGCCGCCGCGACGCCCGCGCCCGCGCCTGCCGTCACCCCCTCGCCCGCCCCGACGCCCGTCGTCACACCTGCGCCCGCGCCGACTGTCACACGGAGGCCCGCTGCCACTCCCGCGCCAGCCGCCACCCCGATCCCCACACCGGAGCCGACACCAACGCCGACACTCTGTGCAGCCGAGGCTTCCCCCGCAGCGCCCATGTCCACCCCCGCCGAGGCGGCAGCGGCGACCGGCCTGGTCGGCCGCGAAGACCTCGGGATTCGCGAGGTCGATACCGCCGAGGCGCTCGCGGCCGCCGGCCTGCGCTACGTGCGCTGCGCGGCCGGGGAGGTCGTGCCGCAGGAAGTCGGGCTCTACCTGCTCGACGTGGAGACGGGCGAGGTCGAGGGCTGGGCGATGGTGTTCGGCGAGGAGGCCGAAACGGACGGCCCGCTGGATGGATTCATCGCTGTCGATGCGCGCCTCTCGCCGGGGAACCGTTTCATCTCCTTCGACCGGTTCTGGCACGACCGCGAGACAGGGCTGACGTTCGAGTGGGACGAGCCCCCGCTGCGGCGCTGGGGCTCGCACGACGACGAGTGGCGGATGCTCTTCCGGATGCCGCACGAGGGCGGCGACCTCTTCGTCGTCACGGACGGCGCGCTGCAACCCGTCGCCCAGTTCGCGCTTCCCGACGGGCAGGAGGGCCAGCTCGAGTGGCTCAACCTCGAACGCGGCGCCCTCCTCGTGCGCGGCGTCACCCGCGACGAGGAACCGCAACACTACCTGCACACCTTCGACCTGGGCGCCGAGGCGGACGGGAGCGAGCCGCCGCTGGCAACGCACGCCCTCCCGGGGACTGCGGAGACGTGGGCCGACGAACGCTACCGGCTGACGCCCATCGCCTCGGACATCGAGCTGGTGGTCGCGGACGCCGACGCCTGCCACGTCTCGCGCTACGGCTGGGACGGGGCGGTGCTGCTCGCGGTCTCCGTCCCGGTCACGCCGCTGCAGGGCCGCTATGACTGCCGCATCTCCCCCGACGGTCACTGGCTGGCGGCGGTCAGCGCAAGCATGACCGTCTCGATCCTCGACACGGCGAGCGGTGCCGAGGTCTACCGCGTCAAGGGCGTCGAGGGCCCCGGCTCCTGGCTCCACGACAGCTCCGGCGTCTCCCTGGGCACCAGCCGCGGCTCACGGATCGTCACCCTCGACGGACGGTGGACGGACGAGGCGCCGCCGCCTGCGAGCGTGAGCGCCGAACCGGTCGCCGCCAGCATCGCGCCGGCCCCGGCGCCGAAGCAACTCGAGTACGGGATTGACTACGAGACGAGGACCGTCACCGTCCGGGACCACGAGGGAGAACCGCTCGCCTCGCTGCTCTTCGCCGAGCCCGAAAGCGCCGACGGCCGCTACTGGGGGTACTACGGCATCTCCGGCTCGTGGGGCGAGACGCGCGGCGAGCTGCGGGTCCGGGTGTCGATCTACCCGCCCGGCCGTTGCGGCGGTTGCGGGCACTACGGCGGCCCGCCGCCTCTCGCCCCCGTGATCGAGTCGCCGCCGTTCGAGGAGCGGTCACGGGTCGAGGTCGTCGTCGACACCTGCCTGAGGCTGCGCGACCGTCCAGCGCTCCACGGGACGGTGCTGGACTGCCTCCCCAACGGCTTCACCCTGGACACGGACGACTACACCTACGACTACTACCACTACGACCCGTGGATGCGCGTGCGCACCGCCGACGGCCGCGAGGGCTGGGCCAGCGCCGACTTCCTGCGCTGGGTCTCGGACGGCGTGGAGCTCGAGGGCGAGCGGCTGCCCTTCTACGGCGGCGTCTAGCCTCAGCCCGCGCCGGATCCAGGAGCCCTCGCGCGGCGATTGGGCGCTGGCGGCGTCAGGTGGTACGATGCGCGGCAGCAATCGCAGGCGCTCTTTAATCCGGTCCCGCGAGGCCGGGAAGGACGCAGCAGATGAATGCCCTGACGTTCGCGGTAGCGGGACGCGCCACGTCCCACCCTCGGTTCCCCTCCCCGGAACGCGGAGGGGCTTTTTTTGCCCACCAGCAGCTCCCCACACCATCGCTCCCCACACGATCGCGGAGCCGCCTCATTGGCTGACCCGACCGAGCAGGCTGAACACGCGCGCAGCGAGGATCTCGCGGCCGCCCGCGGCGGCGGGCCGCTGCTCGACGCCGACGGCATCGGGCGCACCACGCGCCGCCTCGCCCACGAGATCGTCGAGCGCAACGGTGGACCCGAGCGGCTCGTGCTCGTCGGCATCCCCAGCCGCGGCGCCGTCCTCGCCGAGCGCCTCGCCGAGCTGATCGGCGGCTTCGAGGGCGAGCGGCCGCCCCTCGGCAGGCTCGACATCACGCTGCACCGCGACGACCTCGCCTCGCGCGGGCTGCGCAGCGTGCCGCGCAGCAGCGAGCTGCCGGACATCGAGGGCCGCAACGTCGTCCTCGTCGACGACGTGCTCTTCACCGGCCGCACGGTGCGCGCCGCCCTCGACGCGCTCAACGACTTCGGACGCCCGCACCGCGTCAGCCTTGCGGTGCTGATCGACCGCGGTCACCGCGAGCTGCCGATCCGCGCCGACGTGGTCGGCAAGAACATCCCCACCGCCCGCGGCGACCAGGTGCAGGTGCTGCTCGACGAGGTCGACGGCCGCGACGCCGTCGTCGTCATCCCCGGAAGGGATAGACCGTGACCACCGAGACCCACGAGACTCCCGGCGCGAGCGCCGCGCCGCTGCTGCCCGGGAGCGGCGAGCCGCTGGCGTCCGCGCCCGCGCCCGGCCCTTGGCGGCATCGCCACGTACTGGACCTCGACGACTTCGGGGCCGACGAGATCGAGACGGTGCTCGAACTCGCCGGTCAGATGGCCGAGGTGCTGGAGCGGCGCATCGCGCGCGTGCCCGCGCTGCGCGGCCACACGATCGTCAACCTCTTCTACGAGCCCTCGACGCGCACGCGCGCCTCGTTCGAGCTGGCCGGCAAGGTGCTGGGCGCGGACGTGCTGTCCGTCAGCGCCAGCACGTCCTCGGTGCAGAAGGGCGAGTCGCTGATCGACACGGTGCGCACGCTGCGCGCGATGGGCGCGGGCATCCTCGTGATGCGCCACGCCTCGTCGGGCGCGCCCTACCTCGCCGCGCGGCACACGGACGCGGCGATCGTCAACGCCGGCGACGGCGCGCACGCGCACCCCACGCAGGCGCTGCTCGACCTCTACACGATGCGCCGCCACTTCGGAGCGCTCGAGGGGAAGCGCGTCGTCATGGTCGGCGACATCGCCCACTCGCGCGTCGCCCGCTCGGACCTCTGGGGCCTCTCGGCGATGGGCGCGGAGGTCGTCGTCTGCGGGCCGCCCACGCTCCTGCCGCACGGCCTGCGCCCCGGCGACCGCCCCGAGCACGCAGAGTCCGCGCTGCCCTTCGTCGAGGTGGAGACCGACATCGAACGCGCGATCGAGGGCGCGCACGTCGTGATGGCGCTGCGCCTGCAGAGCGAGCGCCAGGAGGGCGGGCTGCTGCCCTCGCTGCACGAGTACTCGCTGCACTACCAGGTCACGGCGAAGCGCCTCGCGCGGGCGCACCCGGACCACCTGCTGATGCACCCCGGCCCCAAGAACGAGGGCGTCGAGATCGCCCGCGAGGTCGCCGGCGGCGGACGCTCGATGATCGAGGAGCAGGTCACCAACGGCGTGGCCGTGCGCATGGCGCTGCTCTACCTGCTGGCGCTCGGCCGCGACGCCGCAGCGAAGGCCGGGGAGGGCGCATCGTGAGCACGCTCGCCATCCACAACGGCCGCGTGATCGACCCCGCCCTCGGGCGCGACGGCATCGCCGACGTCGTGATCGTCGACGGGCGCGTCGCGCGCGTCGGGCCGAACGAGGGCGACGCGGTGATCGAGGCGGACCGCATCGACGCGACGGGGCTGGTCGTGACGCCCGGCTTCGTCGACCTGCACGTCCACCTGCGCGAGCCGGGCTTCGAGTACAAGGAGACGATCGCCAGCGGCACCGTCGCCGCCGCGCGCGGCGGCTTCACCACCGTCTGCGCGATGCCGAACACGGACCCGCCGCTGGACCGCCGCGCCGCGGTCGAGTCCGTGCTGCGCCAGGCCGAGGAGCACGCCGCCGTGCGCGTGCTGCCCCTCGGCTGCATCACGCGCGAGCGCGCGGGCAAGGAGCTCGCCCCCGCGGGCGAGCTGGCGCAGGCCGGCGTCGTCGCGCTCTCCGACGACGGCGACGCCGTCGCCGACGCGCGGCTGATGCGCCACGCCCTCGAGTACGCGGGCGCCTTCGGACTGCCGATCTCGCAGCACTGCGAGGATCCCGCGCTCGTGCACGAGGGGCAGATGCACGAGGGCTGGGTCGCCACCCGCCTCGGGCTGCGCGGCCGCCCCGCCAGCGCCGAGGAGACCTTCGTCGCGCGCGACATCGCCCTCGCCGATCTGGCCGGGGCGCACCTGCACATCGCCCACGTCTCGACCGCGGGCTCGGTCGCGCTGATCCGCGCGGCCCGCGAGCGCGGCGTGCGGATCACCGCCGAGGTGACCCCGCACCACCTCACGCTCACCCACGAGGAGGTCGGCTTCGGTTCGTCGGGCTCGCACGACGCCGCCAACGGCGGTGGCGCGAACGGCTACCGCAGCATCGCCTACCACTCCAACGCCAAGGTGAACCCGCCGCTGCGCTCGCACGGCGACGTGGCCGCCTGCGCCGAGGCGCTGCGCGACGGCGTGATCGACGCGATCGCGACCGACCACGCCCCGCACGCCGTCTCCGACAAGGAGATCGAGTTCGACCTCGCCGATGCCGGCATCAGCGGGCTGGAGACCGCTCTCGGCCTCTCGATGAGCCTCGTGCACGACGGTCGCATCGAGCTGCCACTGCTGATCGAGCGGCTCACCGCCGGGCCCGTCCGCGCCTGGAGTCTGGACCAGCATCCCGGCCTCGAGGGCCTCGGCACGCTCGCGCCGGGCGCCGTCGGCGACGTCGCCATCCTCGACCCGGACGCCGCCTGGACCGTAACGCCCGAGGAGTTCGCCTCGATGGGCAAGAACACGCCGATCGCCGGCCGCGAGCTGCGCGGCCGCGTGCTCGCGACCGTCTATGGCGGGCGCGTGGTGCACGCGCTCGAGGGAGTCGCCCTGTGACCTCGCCTCGCCGCCCGACTGTGCGCGTGCTGATCCAGGAGGCTATCGCCGCCATGCCCGACCAGTTCACGTCGCAGGACGTGGTCCAGTGGTTCGGGCGGAACTACCCGGGGTTCAGCCCGAAGACCGTCCGCCACAACCTGCGATGCGCAGCAGCCAACCACCCGACCGGTCCACACTGGCGAGACGAGGAGCGCACCGTGTGGCGGACCGGGCACGGACAGTTCAAGCGCCGCCGCTCCGAGGTGGCCCCATGACCTCGCCGCGCCCGGCCGCACGACTCGTGCTCGCGGACGGGCGGGTGTTCGAGGGCGAGGGCTTCGGCGCGCCCGTCGCCGCCACCGGCGAGGTGGTCTTCAACACCTCGATGACCGGCTACCAGGAGGCGCTCACCGACCCCTCCTACGGCGGCCAGATCCTGACGATGACCTACCCGCTGCAGGGCAACTACGGCGTCAACGCCGGCGACGACGAGAGCGCGCGCATCCAGGTGCGCGGCTTCGTCGTGCGCGAGCTGACCGACCTGCCCTCGCACTGGCAGAGCGTCCGACGCCTCGACGAGTACCTCGCCGGGGCGGGCGTGCCGGCGATCGCCGGCATCGACACGCGCGCGCTGACGCGCCACCTGCGCTCGCACGGCGTGGTGATGGGCACGATCACCCGCGACGAGTCGCCGGCCGAGGCGCTTGCCCGGCTGCACAGCGAGCCCATGTACGGCACCGAGGACTACGTCGCCGAGGTCTCCACCCCGGTCCCCTACGAGTTCGGCGAGGGTACGGACAACGGCGACGGACCGGGTCCGCACATCGTCGTCGTCGACCTCGGCGTGAAGCGCAACATCATGCGGCACCTGCGCCGCCGCGGCTGCCGCGTCACCGCCGTGCCGAGCACGGCGAGCGCCGAGGACGTGCTGGCCCACGGTCCCGACGGCGTGCTGCTCTCGCCCGGCCCGGGCGACCCGATGCTGCTCGACCACGTCGTCGAGGCCTCGCGAGGGCTCGTCGGGCGCACGCCGCTGATGGGGATCTGCCTCGGGCACCAGGTGATCGGCCGCCTCTTCGGCGCGTCCACGTACAAGCTCAAGTTCGGCCACCGCGGCGCGAATCACCCGGTGATCGACAAGCCCACCGGGCGCGTCTACATCACCTCGCAGAACCACGGCTACGCCGTCGACGGCGACGGGCTCGACGCCGCCGTCGAGGTGGAGCAGGTGCACCTCAACGACGGCACGGTCGAGGGCCTGCGCCACCGTGAGCTGCCGCTGTTCACGATCCAGTACCACTCGGAGGCCTCGCCGGGACCGCACGACACCGAGTTCCTGTTCGACCGCTTCCTCGAGAGCGTGCGCGACGAGGGGAGCCGCTGATGGCCGCCTCGCAGCCACCCCAGGGGCCACTGTGCCGCCGCGCGGTCGCGGACGACGCCGCGCAGATCGCCGCGATCATCGCCGAGCTGATCGAGGAGCCGCAGCCCGTCGCCTTCGACCGCGCGCTGAGCGCCGCCGAGGTGCAAGACGCCTGGCTGGGGGGCGACGACGGCGGCGCCGCGGTCTTCGTCATCGAGGAGGCGGGGCGGCTGATCGCCTTCGCCGTCGTCGAGCCGCTCGAGGGCGCCTCGGAGGACTGCTCGCTCGGCGCCTGGGTGCGCGAGGCGGAGCGCCGCAAGGGCTACGCGACGGCGCTCGCCGAGGAGGCGCTGGCGTTCACGCGCGAGCGCGGCTACCGGGCGATCCGCGCGCGCCTGCCCGAGGACAACGAGCCGGCGCTCTCGTATCTCTCGTCAATCGGTGCGCTGGTGCCCCTCGCCAACCCCGGGGCGCACTTCGTGCTGCCAGCGGAGGAGTGATCGTGAGCGAACAGGCCGACCCGACCCCGGACACCTCGCACTACGCCGAGAAGCGCGCTCGAGACTGGGAGGCGTTCACCTCGGGCGAGGGCCCGCTCGCGAGCCACTGGGAGCTGTGGGCCGAGGAGTCGTTCGACTGGCGGCCGGCGATCAGCTTCTTCCAGCCCGTCGGCAAGGACTACGAGGAACTCGCCGAGCACGTCCAGCCGCTGTTCGACGCCCTCGAGGGCCTTGAGGAGGTCGAGCTGCCGCCAGCCAGCTTCCTGCACCTGACGATGCTGCAGATCGGCTTCCTGCGCGCCGCCGACATCTACTGGTCACAGGTGGAGACGTTCTACGTGAACGCCGCGCCGCGGCTGCACCGCATCGAGCCGTTCAGCCTCCGCATCGGCGGCGTCTCGGCGAGCGCGGACGCGCTCTACCTCGGCGTCGACGACGGCCTCGTCTTGCGCGAGGCGCGGCGGCTGATCGCCCTCGGCGTGCCGAAGGTCTACCAGGTGTTCCGGGAGGCCGGCATCGAGACCGGCGAGGCCGACCCCTTCGTGCCGGAGATCCCCTTCGCCTACTTCACCGGGAAGGGGGATCGGGCGCGGGTGATCGAGGCGATCACGCCGTTCCTCGACGTCGAGCTGGGCGAGTACCCGGTGAGCCACATCAAGATGGGGCGGATCGCGCCGGACCCGGACATCCACTTCCCCGACCCCGACGTCGTCGCCGAGATCATCCTCTTCGGCAAGGACTACCGGAAGGGCTACCACAACTGAGCCCCGACATCACATCCGAAGCTGCGGCAACCCCGGACAGCGCGGAGAAGCCGCGCAAGGTGCTGATCATCGGCAGCGGCCCGATCGTGATCGGCCAGGCCGCCGAGTTCGACTACGCCGGCACCCAGGCCTGCAAGGCGATGCGCGAGGAGGGCATCACCTCTGTCCTCGTCAACTCCAACCCGGCGACGATCATGACCGACGAGGACGTCGCCGACGTCGTCTACATCGAGCCGCTCACCGTCGAGGTGCTGGAACGCATCATCGCGGCGGAGCGCCCGGACGGGCTGCTCCCCACGCTCGGCGGCCAGACCGGCCTCAACCTCGCCGTCGAGCTGGCCGAGGCGGGCGTGCTGGAGCGCCACGGCGTGCGCCTGCTGGGCACGCCGCTGGAGTCGATCCGGCTCGCCGAGGACCGCGAGAAGTTCCGCACGATGCTGCACGAGATCGGCGAGCCCACGCCCGAGTCCGAGATCGTCGAGGACTGGGAGAGCGCGGTCGAGGCGCGCGACCGCATCGGCCTCCCGCTCGTCGTGCGGCCCGCCTACACGCTCGGCGGCACCGGCGGCGGCATCGCGCACACGGAGGAGGAGTACGAGCGGATCGTGCGCGGCGGGCTCGCCGCCTCGCCGATCACGCAGGTGCTGGTCGAGCGCTGCCTGCTCGGCTGGAAGGAGCTCGAGTACGAGGTGATGCGCGACGGCGCGAACACCTGCGTCACGATCTGCAACATGGAGAACCTCGACCCGATGGGCGTGCACACCGGCGACTCGATCGTCGTCGCGCCCTCGCAGACTCTCTCTGATCGCGACTACCAGATGCTGCGCAGCAGCGCGCTCAAGATCATCCGCGCCCTCGGCATCGAGGGCGGCTGCAACGTGCAGTTCGCCCTCGCGCCGCGCCCCGACGTCACGCCCTGGCCGGGCGCGGAGTCGGCCGCGGCCCCCGAGTACCACGTGATCGAGGTCAACCCGCGCGTCTCGCGCTCCTCGGCGCTCGCCTCGAAGGCCACGGGCTACCCGATCGCGCGCGTCGCGGCGAAGATCGCGGCGGGCAAGCGGCTGGACGAGATCACGAACTCGGTCACGGGCCGCACGACCGCAGCCTTCGAGCCGGCGCTCGACTACTGCGTGGTCAAGATCCCGCGCTGGCCGTTCGACAAGTTCGCCTTCGGCGACCGCCGCCTCGGCACGCAGATGAAGGCGACGGGCGAGGTGATGGCGATCGATCGCACCTTCGAGGGCGCGCTGCAGAAGGCCGTCCGCTCACTGGAGATGGGCGGCCGCTCGATCCTCTGGGAGCACTCGGACTGGGATCCGGACCCTCCCGGCCCGGACACCGCCACGGACGACCGCCTCTGGGTGCTGCTCGCCGCCCTGCGCCGCGGCAAGCGCCCGCTCGAGATCGCCCGCGAGTCGGGAGTCGACCCGTGGTTCCTCGAGCGCCTCGAGCGCATCGTCGCGATGGAGCGGCGGCTGCTCTCCGAGGAGCTGACGCCGCAGCTGCTGCACGAGGCGAAGCGCCTCGGCTTCAGCGACGCCGTGATCGGGACGCTCGCCGACCGCCTGCCGGACCAGGTGCGCGCGCTGCGCGAGGAGTGGGATCTGCGGCCCGTCTACAAGATGGTGGACACCTGCGCCGCCGAGTTCGACGCCGCCACGCCCTACTTCTACTCGACCTACGAGCACGAGAACGAAGCCGGGCCCGAGCCGGACAGCGAGCGCATGCTGGTGATCGGCTCCGGCCCGATCCGCATCGGGCAGGGCATCGAGTTCGACTACTGCTCGGTCCAGGCCGCCCACGCCCTGCACGCCGCCGGCGTCCAGTCGATCCTCGCCAACTCCAACCCGGAGACCGTCTCCACCGACTTCGACACCTCCGACCGGCTCTACTTCGAGCCGCTCGACGAGGAGGCGGTGCGCGACCTGCTGGAGAACGAGGCCGGCGGTGCCGAGGCGCCGCCCTCGATCGTCCAGTTCGGCGGACAGACCGCCGTCAACCTCGCGCGCCCGCTGCAGCTCGCCGCGCTGCCGATCGCAGGCTCCTCCGCCGACGCGATCGACCTCGCCGAGGATCGCGGGCGCTTCGAGGCGCTGGTCTCCAGCCTCGGCATCCCGCAGCCCCCCGGCGTGGCGGTCCGAACGCTCGACGAGGCGCTGCCGACGGCGGACACGATCGGCTACCCCGTGCTCGTGCGTCCCTCCTACGTGCTGGGCGGACGCGCGATGGAGGTCGTGCAGGACGAGGACGAGCTGGTCCGCTACTTCGAGGCCGCGCTGGAGGAGCGCTCCGGCCCGATCCTGATCGACAAGTACCTCGAAGGCCTCGAGGTGGAGGTGGACGCGATCTGCGACGGCGAGGCCGTGCTGATCCCGGGCATCATGGAGCACGTCGAGCGGGCGGGCGTGCACTCCGGCGACTCGATGGCCGTCTACCCGCCCCGGAGCCTGACGGATGCGCAGCGCGAGGCGATCGTGGACTACACGACGCGCATGGCCCTCGCCCTCGGCGTGCGCGGGCTGATGAACGTGCAGTACGTCGTCGCGCCGGAGGCCGCGCCGCCGCGGGGGCGCGGCGTGTTCGTGATCGAGGTGAACCCGCGCTCCTCGCGCACCGTGCCGTTCATCTCGAAGGTCACGGGCATCCCCATGGTGCCGCTCGCCGTGAACGTCATGCTCGGCCGCTCGCTGACCGAGCAGGGCCATGAGCCGGGCCTCGTGCCGGACCGCCCGCTCGTCGCCGTGAAAGCGCCCGTCTTCTCGATGTCCAAGCTCGTCGGCGTCGACACCTTCCTCGGCCCTGAGATGAAGTCCACCGGCGAGGTGATGGGCGTCGACCACGACTTCGACGCGGCGATGCGCAAGGCGGCGATGGCCGCCGATCTCGCGATCGCGCCGGGAACCCCCTTCCTGCTCTCGCTGGCGGACCGCACGAAGCCCGAGGCCGTCCCGCTGATCCACGCGCTGCACGAGGCCGGCTGCGATCTCGTCGCCACGGAGGGCACCGCGGCGATGATCCGGGACGACCTCGGCCTGCCGGTCCGCTTCGTGACGAAGCTGCTCTCGCGGGGCCGCCCCAACGTCGTCGACGTGATCAACGACGGGTCGGTCGGCGCGGTCATCAACACGCTCGAGGGCGGCCGCCCCTCGCACCTGCGCGACGGCTTCCACATCCGCCGCAGCGCCACCGAGATGCGCATCCCCTGCTTCACCTCGCTGGACACCGCGCGCGCCTCGATCCAGGCGCTCGCCTCGCCCGCCTCCTACAGCGTGCGCCCGATCGGGGACTACCGGAACGGCCGCGCCGGATGACGGAGGAGCGCGCGGGGCCGCTCGACGCCGTCCTCTTCGACCTCGACGGCACGCTCGCGGACTCGATGCACTCGATCGCCCTGGCGCTCTCCGAGACGCTCGGCGAGCAGGGCTACCGCACGAGCCCCGAGGAGCTGATGCCGCACTTCGGGCCGGGCATGCAGTCGGTGATCCGGCGCGCGATCGGCGTCGACGAGGCCGAGGCGGAGCGCCTCTACAGCCTCTACCTGCCGAACTACTACGAGCGCCACATGCCGGACACGCCGCCGCTGCCCGGCGCGGACGAGTTGATCGAGGACCTCGCGGCGCGGCTGCCGCTCGGCATCGTCACCTCGAAGCTCGAGGCGGGGGCGCGCACGCTGATCGCGAGCCTCGGCTGGAGCGAGCAGTTCGGCCCGATCGTCGGGCGCGACACGATCGGCGTCATGAAGCCCCGGCCGGAGCCGCTGCTGCACGCCCTCGCCGAACTGGGCATCGAGGGCGAGCGCGCCGCCTACGTCGGCGACACCGGGGAGGACATGCAGGCCGCCCTCGCGGCCGGGGTCGCCGTCCGCGTCGGCATCACGGAGATCCGCAGCGAGCAACAGCTCATCGCGGCGGGCGCCACCGCCGTCTGCCGCGACCTCCAGGCGGTGCGCACGCTGCTCGTCGCCATGATCGGTCCGCCCCCCTCTCCCTGGGGAGAGGGCGGGGGTGAGGGGGAGGACTCCCGCCCGCCCCCCAACGCCTCGATGGCGCAACCCAACCCCGCAGGACGGACCCTCCCTCACCCTGACCCTCTCCCTCAGGGAGAGGGGACCGGAGGGGAAGGGCGGCCAGATGCGAGGCCAGCGGCAGGGAGCGCCGCCCCGTGAGCGAGCACGAGGGTCGGGAGGCGCCGGGCCGCAGCTCGCTCGCGGGGCTGCTCGGGCAGTTCGGACGCCTCGGCGCGACCGCCTTCGGCGGTCCGGCGGCGCACGTCGCGATGATGGAGGACGAGTTCGTGCAGCGGCGGCGCTGGCTCGACCGCGACACGTTCGCGCGCGCCCTGGCGGCGACGAACCTCGTGCCCGGCCCCAACTCCACGGAGATGGCGATCCACCTCGGCTACCGCCGCCGAGGCGTCGCGGGCGCGATCGCCTCAGGCAGCGCCTTCATCTTCCCGGCCGCGCTCGCCGTCGCCGTGCTCGCCTGGGCCTACTACCAGTGGGGCGCGACGCCGCGCGCCGACGACCTGTTCGCGGGCATCCGCCCCGCCGTCGTCGTGCTGGTCGCGCTCGCCGCCTGGCGGCTGCGCGGCCCCGCGCGGCGCAACCCGCTCGCGATCGCCCTCGCGGCGGCCGCGTTCGCGGTCACGCTGCTCGCGCCGCGCTGGGAGGTGGTCGCGCTGCTCGGGGCGGGCGTGATCGCACTGCTCGCGAGCGAGCACGGGCTGCGCGGCAGGCTGCAGCGTGCGATCGTCGCCCTGCCCGCGCCGCTGCTCCCGCTGGCGCTGCCCGCCCTCGCCGTGACGTTGCCCGAGGCCGTGCCGATCGCGCTGATCCACCTCAAGGCCGGCGCGCTGCTCTTCGGCGGCGGCTACGTGATCATCCCGCTGCTGGAGCCGGACGCGGTCGCGCAGGGCTGGCTCACGGAATCCCAGTTCCTCGACGCGATCGCGATCGGTCAGGCGACGCCGGGACCGATCGTCACCACCGCCACCTTCGTCGGCTACGCCGCGGGCGGCTGGTGGGGCGCGCTGATCGCGACCGTCGCGATCTTCGCGCCCGCGTTCGTCTTCGCGATCTCGCTCGGACGCCTGCTCGACCGGCTCTCCGCCTCCGAGGCGCTGCGAGCCTTCCTCGATGGCGTCGCCGCGGCCGTCTTCGGCGCGATCGCCGGGGCCTCCGTGGTGCTGCTGATGAGCCTCGATGCCAACCCGCTGAGCGGGGTCGTGCTCGTCGCGAGCGGCGTGGTGCTGCTGCGCTCGCTGCTGCCCTCGTATGCCTGGCTGCTGCTCTGCGGCGCGGCCGGCCTGCTCTACCACGCGGCGGAGCTGCCCGCATGAGAAGCGCTGTCGTCGAGGTCACCGAGTCCGCGCGCCTCTACGGCGAGACGCACGTGCTCTGGCTGACGATGCCGGAGGAGCTGCGCCACGCCTCGCCCGGCCAGTTCGTGATGGCCCATATCGGCGAGCACGACGAACCGCTGCTCGGACGCGCCTGCTCCTTCCACCGCCTGCGCGAGGGCCGGCACGGGCCCGAGTTCGCATTGCTCTTCGACGTCGTCGGGCGCGGCACGGACTGGCTCGCGCGGCGCGCGCCGGGCGACGCCGTGCGCGTCGTCGGGCCGCTCGGTCGCGGCTTCGAGCCGCGCGAGCGCGTCGACCACATGCTGCTCGTCGGCGGCGGGATCGGCTGCGCGCCGCTGGTCTGGCTCGCCGACGAGCTGGTCGAGCAGGGCCGCGAGGTCACGCTCGTCCTCGGAGCGGCGAGCGAGGCGGGCATCTTCCCGCCGCGGCTGCTGCCGGAGGCCGTCGAGGTCGTCGTCGCGACGGAGGACGGGTCGCTGGGCGAGCGCGGGCTGGTGACCGCGCCGTTCGAGCGGCTGCTGCCCTGGGCCGATCAGGCCTTCGCCTGCGGCCCGAACCCGATGTTCGAGGCGCTGTTCGGGGTGCTCACGCGCTCCGGGCTGCGCAAGCCGGTGCAGGCCCTGCTGGAGGAGACGATGGCCTGCGGGATGGGCATCTGCTACGGCTGCGCGATCTTCCCCCGGCGCGGCGGCGTCCGGCTCTGCTGCACGGACGGCCCGATGTTCGACCTGCGCGATCTGTACTGATGGGCGGCGGCTGATGCTCAGGCGGATCGCCGTCGCCATCCCGATCCTCGGCGGCCTCGTGGCCGGGGCGCTGATCGGCGGCGTGCTGCTGAGCCCCGATCCGGCGATCGTCGGCTGGCTGTTCGGCGCGGGCGCCGGGCTGATGGGCGGCGCCTTCATCGTCGCCATCGCCACCAACGAGGCGCTCGTCGGCCGCGGCGGCGCCGGCCCGCGCTCCGTCAGCTACCCCGGCGAGACCCCGCCCCGCCGCCGCGACGAGGGCGAGGAGTAGCGCGCGTGCCGCGGCCGCATTGGCGGCGCGTTCCCGATCCTCGTGCGATCATGGAACGGCATCGTGGCAAGGAGGCTCCCGTATGGCCACAGTGAGTGTGCACGGCCTCGATGACGATGTCGTGCGGCGGCTGCGGGTTCGAGCCGCCGCCAGCAACCGCTCGTTGGAGGCCGAGTTGCGGTCCATTCTCGAAGACGCCGCGGGCGACGACCGGGAGACCTATCTGGCGAAGAAGCGAGCGTTCCTCAAGCGCTCGGCCGAGCTCCGCGCGTTGACCGCTGGCCGCCATCACACCCCCGCCGAACAGCTGATCCGCGAGGCCCGCGACCGCGGGTATGACCGCCTCTCGCCGCTGGACTGACTCGTCCCCTACGCCCCCACGCGGTCCAGGATCGTCGCGACGTCGATGTATTCGTCGGCGAGGGCGCGCATCTCGATCGAGGTGCTGCCGCTGAAGGCGACCACCTCGACGCGCACGCCCTGGCCTTGCAGCAGCTCCACCGCGCGCGCGAAGTCCGCGTCGCCGGAGACGATCGAGACCACGTCGAGGCGCTCCGCCATCGTCACCATGTCCAGCGCCATCTCGACGTCGAAGTTGCCCTTCACCGAGCCGTCCTGGAAGCGCTTCATCGGCTTCGTCACGATCCGGTAGTCGTGGCGCACGAACGGCTCGACGAAGCGCTGGCGCTCCACCGGCTCCGCGGGGTCGTCCGAGACCGGCGAGTAGGCGGTCGCGCGGATCAGCTCGCGGCCCTCGCTGAGGTAGGCGAGCAGCTTGCCCATGTCCACGCTCGCGCCATCCGGGGCGCCCTCGCCGCGCTCCGCCCCGTAGATCAGGTTCGGCACGTCGACAAAGACGCCGAGGCGCAGCCGCCGCACGGCGCGCTCCTGCGTCTCGCGCAGCGCGTCGATCGTCCGCGCCTGCGCCGTCAGCGCCTCGCGCAGCGCACGCACCTCCTCGGCGAGGGCGGCCGTCCCCGTGTCGTCGCTGCCGCTCGCCGCGCTCGACTTGCGGGTGCTCGCGCGACGCCGGGCGGGCGCCTTCTTCTCCGGCTCGGCTTCCGCCTTCGCGGGCTCGGGCGCGGCTTCCTCGGCCGCCGCCGCGCGACGGCGGCGCGGCGCGCGCTTCTTGGGCTCGGGCTCGGCCTCGGGGGTCGCCTCGGCTTCCGCCTTCGCCTTCGTCTCCTTCGAAGCCGCCCGGGCGCGCGTCCTGCGCTTCGGCGCGGCCTTCGCCTTCGTCTCGGCGGGCGCCGAGGATTCCGCGTCCGCCTCTTCCTTGGGCGGGCGGGCCGGGCGGCGGCCGGCGATGCGCGGATCGTTGAGGGTTTCGCCGCTCTCGGGCGCTTCGGCGGCGCGCGAGCGGCCGCGGCCTCCGCGCGTGCCCCGGCGGCGCGCGCCCTCGGAGGCGGCCGGCGTGTCCGCGCGATCGGCGCTCATGCCGCCACCCCCGCATCCCCGGCGTATTGCAGCACGGAACAGCGCGCCGCGACCTGCTCCGCGAGCTCGATGAAGGCCGCAGCCGCCTCGGAGTCCGGGGCGGCCGCGACCAGCGGGACGCCCGCGTCGCCGGACTTGCGCACCGCCGCCGCGAGCGGCAGCTCGCCGAGGAACTCGACGCCCAGCTCGTCGGCGGCCTCGCGCGCCCCGCCGCGGCCGAAGATGTCAGAGGTCATGTTCTCCACGATCCCGAAGATCGGGACGCCGAGCCGGTCGAACATCCCGATCGCCTTCGTTGCGTCCTCGATCGCCACCTGCTGCGGCGTCGAGACGATCACGACGCCGGCCACCGGCGCCTGCTGCGCCAGCGACATCGAGGCGTCCGAGGTGCCCGGCGGCAGATCGACGATCAGGTAGTCCAGTTCGCCCCAGTCGATATCGTGCACCAGCTGGCGCACGCCGGAGCCGATCATCGGGCCGCGCCAGACGACGGGCGTGCCCTTCGGCAGCACGAAGCCGATCGAGGCGGCGCGCACGCCGTGGGCCTCGATGGTGTTCAGGCCCTGCTGACCATCGGCCAGGCCGCCCTGCTCGATGCCGAGCATCGTCGGGATGTTGGGGCCGGTGATGTCGGCGTCGACGATGCCGACCGCCGCCCCGAGCCGCGCGAGGGCGACGGCGAGGTTCGTCGCCACGGTGGACTTGCCGACGCCGCCCTTGTTGGAGGCGACGGCGATCAGGTTCTTGACGCCGGCGACCGGCTCCGGGCCGCCCTCGCGCAACGCCTGCCCGCGCACCTCGGCGTCCCACTCGATCTCCACCTCGTCGATGCCGGGCACGGCGTCGAGGGCGGCGCGCACGTCGACATCGATCTGCTCGCGCAGCGGGCAGGCCGGGGTGGTGAGCACCAGGCGGAAGGAGGCCGTCGAGCCCTCGACGGCGACGTCGCGCACCATGTTGAGCGACACCAGGTCGCGGTGCAGCTCGGGATCGCGGACCTCGGAGAGAGCGGCCAGTACGGCCTCGGCCAGTCCGGGCTCAGATTGTGTCACGTTATGTCCTCACACTGCGAAAAAGACTCGCGGATCGGCCAGAATCCGGGAGAATCCCAAGAGTAACTCCAACCTGGAGGGAACCAAATGGCCGTCGCGAGCGTTTCATCTCTAGGTACGGAGAGTGCGCCATCCGGGATGGACGCGCCAGAGGGTAGGCACACGGGATGCGGGGGACACCTTCGAGGACTGTTCCCGGGATCGCGCTACGCCTCCCCACGGGGTTGGAAGCCCGCGTCGGGGCTCTGGCCCAGTATAGCCGCCCGCTCCCGTTGGGGCAGCGGCGCGAGGCGTGATCCTGGCCGCGCGGCCGGCGCTGCCGGCGGGGCGCGGAAGCAAGGGAGGACTTTATCGGAGTTTTCCAGCATTTTAGTGCACTTAAGGTTGACACCAGAGGGGTCACACCGTAAGGTTATGTCTCTGGTGCGCCGCGTGCACACAGCGAACGCACAAGGTAGGTAGTGAGGCGTCGGGGCAAGATCTGGGGGGACCACACAACCGGCGCCACGGGAAGGCAGAAGAACGATGGCTACGGCAGCACAGACCGGACACGACGTGCAGACCAGCGCGACCCCGCGCATGGCCTGCGTCCACCACTGGGTGATCGAGTCCCCGAGCGGGCGCGAAAGCGCCGGCGTCTGCAAGCGCTGCGGGCTTACCCGTAACTTCGCGAACGCTACCGAGAACGTGATGTGGGAGCACACGAACACCGTGAGCGCTTCCCCCGTCAGCGGGCTCCGGCACCTCCCCCGGCCCGACCACTCCCTGCTCTCCGACGAGCTCGTGCTCGACTGACCCCCTGACGCAGGGAAGCAACAAGGCGGCGCCCCCGGTCGACCGGGGGCGCCGTTCTGCGTCCGGGCATCCGCCGCAACCCCCGCCGCCCCGCCCAGGCCCGCGGCGGGTATCATGAACGCACCCGGAGCGAGGCGGCGCATGGACCTCAGCCTCACCATCGGCCGCGGCGGCAAGCAGGATCTGCTGCTCAGGAACCCCGTCCTCACGGCCTCCGGCACCCTCTCCAACGGCATCGAGTTCGCGCGACGCTTCGACATCGACGCGCTCGGCGGCGTGATCTCGAAGGGCACGACGCTGCGCCCGCGCCGCGGCAACCCGCAGCCGCGCACCGTCGAGACGCCCGCCGGGATGATCAACTCGATCGGCTTCCAGAACGTCGGCGTGGGCGCGCTGATCCGCGACCTCGCACCCGCCTGGGCGCGCTGGGACACGCCCGTCCTCGTCAACATCATGGGCGACACCGTGCGCGAGTTCGGCCGGCTCGCCGAACGCCTCGATGGCGTCCCCGGCGTCGCCGGCCTCGAGGTCAACGTCTCCTGCCCCAACGTCGAGGTCGGCGGGATGGAGTTCGGGCAGGACTGCGAACTGACCGCCGAGGTGGTGGCCGAGGTGCGGCGCTCCACCACGCTCCCCTTCGCCGTCAAGCTCACGCCGAGCGTCACCGACATCCGCCCCTTCGCCGAGGTCTGCGAGCAGGCCGGCGCCGACGCGCTCTCGCTGATCAACACCGTCCCGGCGACCGCGATCGACATCGAGCGGCGGCGGCCCGCCATCGCCACCATCTTCGGCGGGCTCTCCGGGCCGGCGATCAAGCCGATCGCATTGCGCAGCGTCTACCTCGCCGCCTCCGTGACGAGCCTCCCGATCTTCGCCTCGGGCGGCGTGATGGTCGGGCGCGACGCGGTCGAGTTCCTGATGGCGGGCGCCAGCGCCGTGCAGGTCGGCACCGCAACCTTCACCGACCCGGCCGCGCCCTGGCGCGTGCTCGACGAGCTGCGCGAATGGTGCGAGGCTGAGGGCGTCGCGCGCCTCGACGAGATCGTCGGGGCCGCGCGGCGGCGCGACTGAGCGAGGAGGCTGCGATGCGCGGTGGTGCGGGCCTGCTTGGCGGCGCGCTGTGGCTGATCTCCGGAGCATTCGCCGGCGCGGCCTGGGGCTGGTGCGCGATGCGGGTGCTCTACCGCTTCTTCGACGTCGACAGCGCCGAGGTCGCCGTGGCGGGCGGCGTGATCTTCGGGCTCGCCGTCGCGCTGGCGCTCTGGGGCCTCGGCTGGCGCGAGGTCCGCAGGTAAGCCCTCGCCGACTCCGTTCCGGGGCGTTTGACGTGTCCGAGGCGCGGGCCGTAGCGTCGGATCGCGCCCTCGGGCGCCGCTTCGGGGTGTAGCTCAGCCAGGGTAGAGCGCTGCGTTTGGGGCGCAGAGGTCCGCAGTTCAAATCTGCGCACCCCGACCAATACCCGACTCCCAACGGCCTCGCGAGGCGCGAGAGCGAAGGACCGGCGAACGCCATGCAGGAAACGCTCCCGCCCTACGTGCTCGTCGTGCGCATCGGCTCGATCCTCGGCATGTCGCTGGCGCTGGCGGTCGGGCTGCTGCTGCTGCTGGGCGGCTTCGTGCTCGCCTCGCTGGTGGCGTTCGCCGCCTTCCTGCCCTCGCTCGGCATCATGGTCTACGCCGAGCGCCGGGCCGCCCGCGACGAGCAGGCCGAGGGCTGATCGCGGCCTTCGCCGGCCTCGCGCTGCCGTAAGCCGGGGAGCGCCTATCCTGTCGGCATGTACGAACAGAACTCGGGACCGGAGCCGGGCGGCTGCCGCGAGACGCTGCTGCTGACGCGCATCGCGTTCGGCGTGCTGATCCCGCCGCTGCTCGCCGTCGCGGCCGTGCTCGTGCTGCTGATCGCCGGCTTCGTGCTCTTCACCACCCACCCGCTGCTCGGCCTGCTGCCGCTGATCCCGATCGCCGCCGGTCTCGTCTGGATCGCGCGGCGCGAGCGGGACGACGACCGCGACTTCGACGACCTCGACCCGCCGTACTGAGGCGCGGCCCGGTTCGCCCGGCCCCGTCCTGCGCTAGACTCTTGGCATGCCTGATCCACGCGTCATCGCCCGCCAGCGCCTGAGCCGCGAACGCGGCTACGTGCGCAAGGACTGGGGCGGACGCATCCCGATCGTCCTCGTCTACCCCAACTCCTACTACATCGGCATGTCCAACCTGGGCTTGCAGACCGTCTACTCGCTGTTCAACGCCTACCCCGACTTCGTCTGCGAGCGCGCCTTCGTCGACCCGCCCGAGCGAGGCAAGCGCAACGGCGACGGCCCGCCGCACATCGTCTCGCTGGAGTCGCAGCGACCGCTCGATGACTTCGCGGTGATCGCCTTCACGCTCTCCTACGAGTACGACTACTTCCACATGGTGCAAGCGCTGAAGAGCGCGCGGATCCCGCTCTGGGCCTCGCAGCGCGACGAGCGGCACCCGCTCGTGATCGCCGGCGGGGCCTGCATGCTGACCAACCCCGCCGGCGTCGCGCCGTTCCTCGACGCGGCCGTGATCGGCGAGGGCGAGGAGATCGTCCCCTCGCTCGCCGGAGCGTTCGAGGACGGCCTCTACGGCGGACGCGACGACCTGCTCGACGAACTCGCCACGCTCCCCGGCGTCTACGTGCCGGAGCGCCCGCCCCATGGCCCCGTCGAGCGCCAGTGGGTCGAGGACATCGGCTCGACCGAGGCCTACTCGACGATCCTCACGGACGACACCGAGCTGTCGGACATGACGCTGATCGAGTGCGCGCGCGGCTGCGGCCGCGGCTGCCGCTTCTGCATCGCCGGCTACGTCTTCCGCCCGCCGCGCTACCGCCCGCTCGAGGATCTGCTCGGCGTCGTCGAGCACTCGCTGGAGCACAGCGAGCGCGTCGGGCTGCTCGGGGCGGCGGTCGCCGACCACCCGGAGCTGCCGGAGCTGGTGGTCGGCGCGGGCGAGCTGGGCGCGCGCGTCTCGATCTCCTCGCTGCGCGTCGACAACCTGCGGCCGGAGGTGCTGCGCGTGCTCGCGGCCGGCGGCACGAAGACGGTCACCGTCGCGCCAGAGGCCGGCTCCGAGCGGATGCGCGAGGCGATCAACAAGGGCGTGAGCGAGGAGCAGATCCTGCGCGGGGCCGCCCTCGTCGGTGAGGCCGGGCTGACGCGCTTCAAGCTCTACTTCATGATCGGCCTGCCTGGCGAGGAAGACGACGACGTCCATGCCCTCGCGGCGCTCGGGAACCGCATCAAGGAGCGGCTCGACGCGGCGGGCAACGGCACGCGGCTGGTGCTCTCCGTCAGCCCGCTGGTGCCGAAGCCGTGGACGGCCTACCAGTACGAGACGCAGCAGCCGCCCGAGCTGATCAAGGCCCGCCAGGGCATCCTCAAGCAGCACCTCGCCCCGGGCATCGAGTTGCGCAGCGACTCGCCTCAGACCGCGCGCATCGACGACGTGCTCTCGAGGGCGGACGGGCGCCTCGCCGCGATGCTGGCGGAGCTGCCGGACGCCTCGCTGGGCAGCTACAAGCGCGCAATCCGCGAGCACGGCCTCGACGGCGCGCGCCCCTGGGCGGGCGAGACGCCACCCTGGCACGTCGTCGACGTCGGGATGACGGAGCGCTTCCTGCTGCGCGAGATGGACAAGCACGAGCGCGTGCGCCGCACCATCCCCTGCCCCCCGCCCGAGGTGGGCTGCAAGCTCTGCGGGGTCTGCTGACCATGGACACGCTCATCCTCGAGAACTTTCGCTGCTTCGCCGACCGGACCGAGATCCCGATCCGCCCGCTGACGCTGCTCGTCGGAGAGAACAGCACCGGGAAGACCTCGTTCCTTGCCGCCGTACGGGC
This sequence comes from Dehalococcoidia bacterium, assembly GCA_963692775.1. GTDB lineage: Bacteria > Chloroflexota > Dehalococcoidia > UBA2979 > UBA2979 > VXMT01. The sequence continues at coordinate 529,364 of OY839116.1, forward strand.
AGCCCACGACCTGCGATCCAGAGCAGCGCTGGACTTTAATGAGGAGCCGTTCCGGCTGGGCAGCTACGACCAGATCGCCAACTACCGCGGGGGACGGGCGGGACGGGCGAGGAGCTACACGGTTGGGCAGCAGTTCACTACCCCCGCGCGGCGACGTGGGCAGCGGCGACATGCGCGAGACAGCGAGATACGAATGGAGGCACGCTTCACGTCGGTCAAGTCTCAACCGACGATCTCGGACCTTTCCATTTCGTCCGGCGAGCACGCGCTGCAACTGAGGATACTGGAGAGCGATCAGCCTGTGCTGTCGTTCGCGGTAGGCGATCAGGTCATCTTCGAACGAAAAACAGACGAGAGCTTGTGGGCACCGCGTGCTCTTTCGGAGGATCTCTGGTTCACCCTCCGCATGGCGCGCCATGAGGCAGAAGAAGACACCCGCAGCAGCATGACCAAGGACGCCAAAGAGCACCTCGACAGGCTCATTGAGTCGGTGATGTTCCAGAGGGAGCCTCGACCGTACGCGTTCGCCCCGATTCGCGCCAACCCGCAACGAACCTACGATCCCGCCAGAGAGATTCGCGACCCGGAAGGCAGCCACACCCCAATGATGCTCGCGCGGCTGCTTGACAACGGCGATACATCAGAATTCAGAGACCACGTCGAGCAGTTCGGCGCGGTCAGCGGACTCTACTCCAGCCTCGGCGTGCGCAAGCTCGGGCGGCAGGGCAGTGACCCGTTCCAGATCGAGGTCAAACATCCGGGAGGCGGACGAGCGCGCAACCTCGTCGATGTCGGCTACGGCGTCAGTCAGGCGATTCCGATCATCGCCGACTGCGTATCGGCGGAGCGCGGCTCGACGCTGCTGATCCAACAGCCCGAGGTACACCTCCACCCACGCGCCCAAGCGGCGATGGGGTCGTTCTTCGCCCAACTCGCGGACAGCGGGCGCAACCGGCTCGTGGTCGAAACGCACAGCGACTATCTGGTCGACCGGGTGCGCATGGACGTTCGCGACGAGAAGATCAGGGCTACTGATGTCGTGATCCTGTATTTCGAGCAGGCCAAGGGCGGTGTGGGGATTCACCCCATCGCGCTAGACGCCGAGGGTCGCGTCAGCGGCGTCCCGGAAGGCTACCGTAGCTTCTTCCTTGAGGAAGATCGCCGGTTCTTCGGAGTCGGCCAGTAGATGTGTGCAATCGTTGACGCAAGCGTTGCCTCCCGATTCTTCGGCGACCCGATCGATCCAGAGTTAGAGCCGCTCTGGGAATGGATCAGTAGCCGGAGGGGTATCCTCGTGGCCGGTGGCCGTCTGCTGGACGAGCTATACAAGGTCGGTGACGCTGCTCGCGCGCTCCGGAACTGGGAGCGCGCAGAACTCGCCAGGTTCATACCCCGTGACGAAGTTGAGGCTGAGACCAGTGAAGTGGCTGACTACTGCCGTTCGAACGACGCGCACGTCATCGCACTCGCCCGCCTGTCCGGGGCGCGACGGCTGTGTTCCGCGGATCAGCTACTGCACGCCGACTTCGGCGACCCTGAGTTGGTCAACAATCCGCGAGGCCGTGTCTACCAGTACAAGAGCCAAGCGCGGAACCTGCTGACCCATGACGGTCAATGCCCCTTGAACGCGCCCGCCGCCAACGCTCGCCGCGGGCACCGCCGCCGGTAGCTCAGCCTAGTCTCGACTCCGAAGTTACCAGCACCAGCAAGCCCTTAACGCGTCCGAGGTCTGGCGCTGTTGCGGTGGGCTCCCCCAGGCCATCCGGCCCCGACGGGAGTGACCCCCTCGCTTCGTGCACAGTCTCGCGACTGCGGGTGACGAGGTGGTGACGGGCATGTGGCGGGCTCGTGACGTTTGCGTTTCTGCCATGTGTCGGGCGCCCGTGTCTGGCGGCCAGCGGTCCGGGGGGCGTAGCCTTGCTGCATGACCGCAACCGCGACCTCCATCGCCGCGAACCTCGCCGCCGTGCGCGAGCGCATCGCCGCGGCCTGCGAGCGCGCCGGGCGCGATCCCGCCGGGGTCACCATCGTCGGCGTCACCAAGACGCATCCGCCCTCGCTTGTCGAGGAGGCGCTGGCGGCGGGGCTGACCGACATCGGCGAGAACCGCGCGCAGGAGCTGCTGCCCAAGGCCGAGGCGATCGAGGCGCGCGGGCTGGCGCCTCGCTGGCACTTCATCGGGCGGCTGCAGCGCAACAAGGTGCGCGGCGTGCTGCCGCGCATCGCCGCCCTGCACTCGCTTGCCTCGGTGCGGCTCGCCGACGAGATCGAGCGGCGCGCCGAACGCATCGAGGCCGCCGACGGCGCGGGGGCGCGTGACCCGCTTCCCTGCTACCTTGAAGTCAACGTGGCCGGCGAGGCCTCGAAGGACGGAATCGCCCCGGAGGAGCTGCCGGAACTGCTGCGCGCGGCGGCGAACCGCCGCCACATCGCGGTCGCCGGCCTGATGACGGTCGCGCCGCTCGTGGACGATCCGGAGCAGGTCCGGCCGGTCTTCCGGCAGCTGCGCGAACTGGCCCGCGCGCACGGCCTCGAGGGGCTCTCGATGGGCATGACCGACGACTACGCCGTCGCCGTCGAGGAAGGCGCGACGGTCGTGCGGCTGGGGCGCGTGATCTTCGGAGCGCGGCGCGCGTAGCGGCAGGCGGAGGAGGCAGCGTGCGGATCGGGATCATCGGCGGCGGCTTCATGGGCGAGGCGTTCCTGCGCGGCATCCTCGGCGCCGGCGTCGCCGAGCCGTCCGCAGTCGCCGTCGCCGAGCTGATCGCCGCTCGTCGCCGCGACCTGGCCGAGCACGGCGTGCGCGTCACCGACGATCCGGAGAGCGCCTGCATCGGCGCCGATGTCGTGCTGCTGGCGGTCAAGCCGGACGACCTGCCGGCGACGGCGCGCAGCCTCTCGGGCGCGATGCCCGTGGGCGCGGTGCTCGTCTCGATCGCGGCCGGAGTGCCGCTCGCCGAGGTGCAGCGCCACAGCGGCCACCTCGCCTCGGTGCGCGTGATGCCGAACCTGCCCGCCGCCATCGGCGAGGGCGCGGCCGTCTACCTCGCCGCCCCCGAGCTGAGCGACGAGCAGCTCGCGCGCGTGCGCGAGGTGATCGGCGGCGTCGCGACCGCCGTCGTCGAGGTCGGCGACGACGAGGCGGTGGACCTCGCGACGGCGCTGCACGGCTCGGGTCCGGCCTACGTCTACCTGCTGATCGAGGCGATGGTGGACTCGGCGGTGCGGCTCGGCATGAAGCGGCCGGAGGCGACCGACCTGGTGCTGGCGACGGTCGCCGGATCGGCGCGCTACGCGATCGCGAGCGGCGAACACGCCGCGTCCCTGCGCAACGCGGTAACCTCGCCGGGCGGCACGACGGCGGCGGCGCTCTCCGAGCTCGAAGCCGCCGGTGTGCGCGCGGCCATCGACGACGCGATCGAGGCGGCGTTCACGCGCGCGCTGGATCTGGGGGAAGCGGAGTGACCACGCTCATCACGCTCTTGAGCATGTTGCTGAACGTGCTGTGGTTCGCGATCTTCGCGCGCGCGATCGTGAGCTGGTTCCCGGTCGATCAGAACGGCCCGGTGATCCGGGCGCTGGACGCGATCACGGAGCCGGTGCTCGAGCCGCTGCGCCGCGTGGTGCCGCGCATCGGACTCTTCGACATCACCCCGATGGTCGCGATCATCCTGATCCTCATCATCCAGCAGATGCTGGTCGCCGGCCTGCGCTAGCGCCTCCCCGGCGCGAGGTCTGCCCCGGCGCGACGCGCACGCTGCGCAGGCCCTTGACGGTATAGAACCTGCGTTCTATTCTTCCCCGCGTACCACCACGCTGTCACGATGGAACGGCAGCGTACGCGGAGGGACCGCCGCCATGGCCAGCAGGCAGAGCAGCAAGAGCAACCCCGAACAGCGGCGCCATGAGGATCTCAACCGCGCCATCGAGCAGATCACCAAGGACCACGGCAAGGGCGCGATCATGCGCCTCGGGGACGAGCAGGCGGCGATCAACGTCTCCGCCATCCCCACCGGCGCCCTCTCGCTCGACATCGCCCTCGGCATCGGCGGGGTGCCCCGAGGGCGCGTGACGGAGATCTTCGGGCCGGAGTCGGCCGGCAAGTCCACGCTCGCCCAACACATCATCGCCCAGAGCCAGCGCGCCGGCGGCACCACCGCCTACATCGACGTCGAGCACGCCCTCGAGCCGGACTACGCCGCCGCCTGCGGCATCGCCGTGGACGACCTGCTGATCTCGCAGCCCGACACCGGCGAGCAGGCGCTCGAGATCTGCGAGGCGCTGATCCGCTCGAACGCCCTCGACGCGGTCGTCGTCGACTCCGTGGCCGCGCTCGTGCCGCGCGCGGAGATCGAGGGCGACATGGGGGACTCGTTGCCGGGCTTGCAGGCGCGGCTGATGTCTCAGGCGCTGCGCAAGCTGACCGCCGCGGTGGCGCGCTCGAACACCGCGCTGGTCTTCATCAACCAGCTGCGCGAGAAGATCGGCGTCGTCTTCGGCAACCCGGAGACGACGCCCGGCGGGCGCGCGCTCAAGTTCTACTCCTCCGTGCGGATCGACATCCGCCGCATCGAGTCGCTGCGGCAGGGCTCGACGATCATCGGCAACCGCGTGCGCTGCAAGGTCGTGAAGAACAAGACCGCGCCGCCGTTCCGCCAGGCCGAGTTCGACATCATGTTCACCGCCGAGGAGCACGGCATCAGCCGCTCCGGCGACCTCCTCGACCTCTCGGTCGAGCACGGTATCGTCAAGAAGCTCGGCTCCTACTACTCGCTCGGCGACCAGCGGCTCGGCCAGGGCCGCGAGAACGCGAAGGCGTTCCTCCGCGAGCACCCCGCGATCGCCGACGAGATCGAGGCGAACGTGCGGGCCGCCACCGGCCTGCCCGGCTCGGAGCGCCTCGCCATCGAGGAGCCGGCCGCCGCCCCGGAGGGCGCGTCCGCCCGCTCCGAGTTGCCGCTCGAGGCCTAGACGGGTGCGGCTTCGCCGCCGGCTCAAGGCCGCCTCGCCGAGCGGCGACCCGCGGCAGGCCGTGCAGTACGGCCTGCGCCTGCTCAGCCGCAGCGCCCGCAGCGAGCACGACCTGCGCGAGCGCCTCGAGGCGCGCTTCACCGCCACCGCCACGGCAAGCGCATTGCGGCGGCTGCGCGCCCTCGGCTACGTCGACGACCGCGCCTGGGCCGCCGCCTACGTCGAGCGGCCCCGCTCGCTGCTCTGCAGCGCGCGGCTGCTGCGCCGCGAGCTGCGCGCGCGAGGCATCTCCCGGGAGATCGCCGAGGCGGCGACGGGCCAGCACGACGACGACCGCGCCGCCCTCGCCGCCGCGCGGATCGCGCTGCGGCGGCTGGCCCGCGGGGACGGCGGCAGCGACGCGAGGGCGCGGTACAAGCGCTCGAGGCGCCTCGTCGCGGCGCTGGCGCGGCGCGGCTTCGACCCCGGAACGATCGCGCGCGTCCGCTCCCGCCTGCGCGGCGACCGCACAGGCGAGGCGACCCCCGTCACGCCGTAGCACGCACCCGCGAGGCGCATCGCCATGCGCAGTGCTAGACTGTGTACATCGACGGCGGCGGCGCTGACTGGCCCCTCAGCCATGCGGCCACGCCGAGATGCCGACTTATGTCCCGCGACCCGCCGCGGCGGAGGCGCGGGCCTCGAATCGAGGCCATCCCATGGATTCACTCGTCGTCAGCGCCCTCGTGGGCGTGATCGCTCTCGCGATCGGCTTCCTGATCGGCTACGCCATCCTCGGACTGGGCGCGCGGGACGTGCGCCGCCGCGCCGAGCAGGCCGCCGATCGCATCCGCGAGCAGGCCGAGGGCCGCAGCCGCGAGCTGCAGCTCGAGGCGCAGCAGGCCGGCCTCCGCTACCGCGAGGAGGTCGAGGAGGAGTTGCGCGAGGAGCGCCGCGAGGCCGCCCGCGTCGAGCGCCGCCTCGATCAGCGCGAGGAGTCGCTGGAGCGCCGCGCCGAGGGACTCGACCGCGGCGAGCAGTCGGTGCGCGACCGCGCCGCCGGCCTCGACCGCCGCGAGAAGGAACTCGAGGCCGGTCAGGATCGCCTGCAAGGCGAGCACGAGCGGCTGCGCGAGCAGGAGTCCGACCTGCGCGGCGAGCTTGAGCGCATCGCCGGGCTGAGCGCCGGCGAGGCGCGCGACCTGCTGCTCGACAGCCTCGACAGCGAGTTGCGCGACGAGTCCGCCCGCCGCGTGCGCGCGATGGAGGCCGCCACCAGGGCCGAGGCCGACATGCGCGGACGCAAGATCCTCGCCACCGTGATGCAGCGCATGACCTCCGAGATCACGGCGGAGACGACCGTCTCCGTGGTGCCGATCCCCTCGGACGAGCTGAAGGGCCGGATCATCGGCCGCGAGGGCCGCAACATCCGCGCCTTCGAGGCCGCGACCGGCTGCGACCTGCTGATCGACGACACGCCCGAGGTCGTCACCGTCGTCGGCTTCGACCCCGTGCGCCGCGAGATCGCCCGCGTGGCGCTCGCGCGCCTCGTCCAGGACGGCCGCATCCAGCCGAGCCGCATCGAGGACGCCGTCGAGAAGGCGCAGAGCGAGGTCGACCGCATGGTCACCGAGGCCGGCGAGCAGGCGCTCGTCGACGCCGAGGTGGCGGCGCTTCACCCCGAGGTGGCGAAGACCCTCGGCAAGCTCCGCTTCCGCTACTCCTACGGCCAGAACCAGTTGCGCCACTCGGTGGAGACCTCGTGGCTCGCGGTCGCGCTCGCGCACGAGCTCGGCGCGGACGTGGAGACGGCGCGCATCGGGGGCCTGCTGCACGACCTCGGCAAGGCCGTGGACCGCGAGATGGAGGGCACGCACGCCGCGCTCGGCGGTGAGATCGCGCGCCGCTTCGGCGTCGGCGACGAGATCGTGCATTGCATCGAGGCCCACCACGAGGAGATCACGCCCGAGACGACCGAGTCGCTGATCGTGATCATCGCCGACGCGATCTCGGGCAGCCGCCCCGGCGCGCGGCGCGACTCGATCGAGCAGTACGTGAAGCGCCTCGAGGCCCTCGAGGCGGTCGCCAACTCCTTCGACGGCGTCGAGCAGTCCTTCGCCATCCAGGCGGGGCGCGAGATCCGCGTGATGGTGAGGCCCGAGGAGGTCGACGACCTCGCGGCCACGCGGCTCGCGCGCGACGTCTCGCGCAAGGTCGAGGAGACGTTGCAGTACCCCGGCCAGATCCGGGTCACCGTCGTCCGGGAGACGCGCGCCAGCGCGGTCGCGCGCTAGCCCGTGCGCGTCCTCATGGTCGGCGACATCGTCGGCCGGCCGGGCCGCGAGCTCGTCGGCTCGGCGCTGCCGGAGTTGCGCGATGCCCTCGCCATCGACCGCGTGATCGCCAACGGCGAGAACGCCGCACGCGGACGAGGGCTCACCGAGCGCACCGCCAACGAGCTGTTCGCCGCCGGGGTCGACGTCATCACCTCCGGCAACCACATCTTCGACGTGCGCGAGTTCGTACCCGCCCTCAACCGCGACTGGCCCGTGCTGCGACCCGCCAACTACCCGCCGACGGTCCCCGGCCGCGGCGTCTGGAGCAGCGACGGGTTGACCGTGATCAACCTCATGGGCCGCGTCTTCATGCCCGCCGTCGTCGACGACCCGTTCCGCGTCATCGACCAACTGCTCGAGGACGTCGAGCCCGGCAGCAGCGTCGTGGTCGACTTCCACGCCGAGGCGTCCAGCGAGCAGCAGGCGCTTGCCTGGTACCTCGATGGCAGGGTCGCCGCGGTCGTGGGGACGCACACGCACGTGCCGACGGCGGACGCGCGGCTGCTCGCCGACGGCACGGCCGCCGTCGGGGACCTCGGCATGGTGGGCGTGCGCGACTCGGTGATCGGCGACGACATCGAGTCGGTGATCAGCCGCTTCCTGACCGGGATGCCGACGCGCCTGCCCGTCGCCTCCGGCGAGGACGGCGTCTTCAACTCCGTGCTGATCGAGATCGACGACGCGAGCGGCCTGGCGACCGGCATCGAGCGCGTCGACCGCGTGCTCCCGCTGTGGTGAGGACGACGCGCCGCCGCGCGAGACTTCCGAGGCGCGGACGGGCGGCCTCGTGAGCCGCGGCGACTTCCACACCCACTCGACCCACTCCGACGGCCTGCGCTCGCCCGCCGCGCTCGTGGACCTGGCGGCGGGCCGCGGCGTGCGCGTGATGGCGCTCACCGACCACGACACCCTCGATGGCCTCGCCGAGGCGGAGGCCGCCGCCGCGCGCCACCCCGGCTTCACGCTCGTGCCGGGCGTCGAGCTGTCGTGCGACGTGCCCGGCACGGAGGTGCACATCCTCGGCTACTTCATCGACCGCGAGCGCCCGGAGCTGCTCGAACGGCTCGGCGAGTTCCGCCAGGGCCGGATCGACCGCGCGCGGCGCATCATCGAGGCCCTCGAACGGCTGGGCGCGCCGATCGAGTGGTCGCGCGTGCAGGAGCTGGCGGGCGAGGCCTCGGTCGGCCGGCCGCACATCGCGCAGGCGCTGCTCGAGGCCGGGCACATCGAGACGTTCGACGAGGCGTTCGAGCGCTTCATCGGCCGCAACGGCCCCGCCTACGCGGAGCGCCCGAAGCTCGCCCCGCCCGAGGCGATCGCGATGATCCGCGAGGCGGGCGGCCTCGCCGTCTTCGCTCACCCGTCGTTCACCGAGGACTACCCGAGGGTCGCGGGGGAGCTCGCGGCGGCGGGCGCGTTCGGCCTCGAGGCCTACTACAAGGGCTACGAGCCGGAGCTCGTCGAGGAGCTGGCCGCGCTCGCGGAGCGGCTCGGGCTGTTCGCGCTCGGCGGGTCCGACTACCACGGCATCGATCGCGAGGACGAGCGCCTGCCCGGCGAGATCCCGCTGCCGGACGCCGTGACCGACGCCTTCCTCGAGGCGGCGCGGGAGCGGGGCTGTCGCGTGCCGGCGCCGGCGCCGGGATAGCCCTCGGGGGCGGGCCGCCGCTACACTCGCGGGGAAGCATCCGGAGGCTCGATGTCCCGTCGCTCGCGCAGGCAGCGCAACCGGCCCCGGCGCAGTGCGCTGCCCGGCCCCCCGCCGCCCGGGCCGCCGACCCCGAACGCCCCCGCCGCACGGACCGCGGCCAGCGAGCGCCCTCGGCGGTTGCTCGAACGGGACGCGCCGTTCCTCGGCGCCGAACTGGTGCGGATCGCGATGATCAGCGCGGTCTGCGGCGGCCTGCTCGCGCTGCTCGTGCTGATCGACCGGCTGCGCTAGCCCTCGCCCCCCGAGATCAAGAGGCCCTAGGCGAGGCGGTTCCAGGCGACGAGCACACCAATCGCCGCGAAGACGATCCCGCTCGCATCCTGCGTGATCAGTGTCAGGTCGCCGGAGAGCGCGAGCCTCAGCAGCATCGCCGCGACGATCGAGCCCGCCGCCATCAGCTGCAGCGCGCGTCCCCGCTTGCGGTTCGTCACCACGTCGAACGCGCGCGCGAGCAGGGTTGCCGCTCCCACGCCGGCGAGCAGCGCGATCGCGAACAGCAGCAGGCCGCCCACCGGCCTCGGAGGCAGCAGCAGCGCCGAGACCACCCCGACCGCCGCCGCCCCGAGCAGCGCGACGGCGCCCGCCCGCAGGTAGTGACCCGTCCCCAGCTCGTACATCGGCGGGCGGCGCAGCTGCGCGCAGTCCGGGCAGCGGATCCCGCCCGGCGTGTGGATCATGCAGCGAGGACAGATCGTGTCCTCGCAGCGCCCGCAGCGCAGCTCGGTCTCGACGTCGCGGTGGCGCCGACAGTATGGGATAGCCGCCTCCGGACCCCGCGCCGCCGGGCGATTGACCCTGCTCGGGGCGCGCATCTACCATCGATCAGCGAGCGGCCCCGTAGTGTAGCGGTCTAACACGCCACCCTGTCACGGTGGAGATCGGCGGTTCGAATCCGCTCGGGGTCGCCAGACAACCCCACCCGCTCGCCCACCCTTGGCCGGCCGTACCGGCGGTGTCCGCTGCTACGCGGGCTCGCCCGCTTCACTCCCGGACAACTCGATGATCTCGACGGAGTGCAGCACGTCGCCGGGCGGCGGTTCGCCCTCGGCGGCGGGGTCGCGAGGCGTCAGCGCGCGCGCCGCCTCGATCCCCTCCTCGATGCTGCCGAGGTAGGTGAAGCGCCCGTTGAGGTGCAGCGCGTCCCGCAGCGCGATGAAGAACTGCGAGCCGTTGCTGCCGGGCCCGGAGTTGGCGAGCCCGACCGCGCCCGCCTCGAAGGGTTCGCCCGAGAGTTCGTCGGGGAGGCGGTAGCCGGGCCCGCCGTGCCCGCGTCCCGTCGGGTCGCCGCCCTGCGCGATGAAGCCCGCGAGCACGCGGTGGAACGTGGTGCCGTCGTAGAAGCCCTCGCGCGCGAGGAAGACGAACGAGTTGACCGACTGCGGCGCGAGGTCGGGGCGTAGCCGGATCCTGATCGCGCCGCGTGTGGTATCGAGCACCGCGAGGCAGGAATCGCCCTCGGCCAGCCCCATCGGGGCGGGCTCCTCGTAGCGGCGGGCCACGCTACTCGCCTCCGCCCGGCGTCTCCGTGATCTCGATGCCGAGGATGCGGTCGGCGGGCGGCGCGCCCGGACCGGGCTCGCGCGCCGTCAGCGATCGCGCGACGTCGAGGCCCTCGATCACGCGGCCGAAGACGGTGAAGTCACCCTCCAGGAACGGGGTCGGCTCCAGCGTGATGAAGAACTGCGAGCCGCTCACCGCGGTGGACTTCGCCATCGAGAGCACGCCTGCCTCGAACGGCAGCTCGTTCGTCTCCTCCTCGAGGCTGTAGCCGGGGCCGCCGGCGCCGCCGCCCGTCGGGTCTCCGCCCTGGGCGACGAAGCCGGCGACGACGCGGTGGAAGGTGAGGCCGTCGTAAAAACGGTTGCGGGCGAGGAAGACGAAGTTGTTGACGTAGCCGGGCGCCTCTTCGGGCAGCAGCTCCACCCGGATGTCGCCGCGCTCCGTGCGGATCAGCGCCTCGTAGCGGTTGGACGGATCGATCTCCATCCCCGGCGGCTCGCTGTACGTACGGAGAACCCCGTCGGCGTCCGGCGTCGGGGTCGGCTCCGGTGTCGGCTCCGCCGTGGGCTCGGAGGTCGCCTCGGCCTCGGCGGCTGCCTCCGTGGGCGTCGGCGTTGGCGTCGCCTCGGGCGACTGGTTCCCGAACTGCGTGGTGATGAAGACGCCGCCGAGGCTGACGATCAGCACCATGATGCCGACCGCGAACAGCACGCGCTGGCTGCGCTGGAGCCACCCGAAGATACCGGGGAACTCGACCGGACCGGCGGGCTCGTAGCTCCTCAACTGGCTGCGGCGCGCGCGCTGGCGCTGGCGGCGGCGCTGCCTGCGGCGATCGTTGCTCACTCGTGCCTCCCCGCCGCTTCCTCCGGTCAGTTATGTCGATGAATGGCGCCCTCGGCAGGATTCGAACCTGCGCACCCGGCTCCGGAGGCCGGTGCTCTATCCCCTGAGCTACGAGGGCGCAGCGATCAGTGTAGGGAGCGGGCTCCGCGGACGGCAACCGGGGCGCGGGCGGCCTCGGGCGCTACGCCCCGCCGGCCTCGCCCTCGCCCGCCGCGACCTCGGCGAAGAACGCCGCCACGTCCTCCGCGAACAGCCGCGGCTGCTCCATCGCCGCGAAGTGCCCGCCGCGCTCCGGCTCGCTCCAGCGCACGAGGTTGAACGATCGCTCGACGACCGCGCGGGGCGCCGTCCACGGCTCGCCGCGGAAGCGCGCGAACGCCATCGGCGCGGGCGGGGCCGCCGAGGCGCGGAACGGCGGCGACTCGCGGCGGCTCTCGTAGTAGGTGCGCGCCGCGGACAGCGCCGCGCCGGTCAGCCAGTAGAGCGTCACGTTCGCCAGCACCGCGTCACGGTCGAAGGTCTCCCAGAGCTCGCCCGGCTCGCTCCACGCCTCGAACTTCTCGAGGATCCAGGCGAGCAGCCCGACCGGCGAGTCGTTGAGCGAGTAGGCGAGCGTCTGCGGCTTCGTGCCCTGGATGTGTCCGTAGGCGCCCTCGAGGTCGCGCCACTCCGCCATCTGCTCGCGCCACTCGGCCTCCTCGGCCGGGAGTTCCTCGCCCGGCCGGCGCTGCACCAGCCCGGCGGGGAAGTTGAGGTGCAGCCCGAGCACGGCCTCGGGCTGCTGGTGCGCCAGCCGCGCGCCGACGATCGAGCCCCAGTCGCCGCCCTGCACGCCGTAGCGCTCGTGGCCCAGCTCCGTCATCAGCGCGTGCATGCGCTCCGCGATCCGGCCCGGGTGCATGCCCGGCTCGCGCGGCGCCTCGGAGAACCCGTAGCCCGGCAGCGAGGGCACGACGACCTCGAATCCCGGCGCATCGCCGACGCCGTCCGCGAGCAGTTGCGCCGCCGGCAGCAGCTCGATGAACGAGCCCGGCCAGCCGTGCAGCAGCAGCAGCGGCGTGCGCCCCTCGCCCGCTCCGAGGACGACGCAGTGCAGCGCCTCGGCGTCGCCGACGGATCCTCGCAGGTGCGCGAGGCGGTTGAGCGAGTCCTGCACCTCGAACCAGTCGAACTCGCGCCGCCAATGGCGCACGAGGTCGCGCAGCACGCCGTCGTCCGTACCGGCGGACCAGCCGGTGGCGAAGGGAATCGAGGGCCAGCGCGCCTCGTCGATGCGGCGGTGGAGGTCGGCGATCGCGTCCTCGCCGAAGTCGATGCGGAAGGGTTGCAGCGCCATGCGCGCAGTATCGCCTACTCGCGCCCCTTGCGCCGGTACTGGATCGCCTCGGCGAGGTGCGCGGACGAGATCTCGTCGGCGCCCTCGAGGTCGGCGATCGTGCGGGCGACGCGCAGCACGCGGTGGAAGGCGCGCGCGGAGAGGCCGATCTGCTCCATCGCCGCCGCGAGCAGCGGCTCGGCGCCCGCCTCGAGGCGCTGCTGGCAGAAGCGCCGCACCTCCTGCGGGCCCATCTCCGCGTTCGTGAGCGCGTCGCCGGGCGCCGCGGCGCCGCCGGTCAGCCGCTCGCGCTGCCGCTCGCGCGCGGCCTCGACGCGCTCGCGCACCTCGGCGCTCGACTCGCCGGAGGGCGCGCGCGTCAGGTCGTCGTACTCGACGCGCGGCACGTCGACGAAGAGATCGAAGCGGTCGAGCAGCGGTCCGGAGACGCGGCGCTGGTAGCGCGAGACGGTGGCCTCCGGGCAGCCGCAGGCGCGGCGGCTGTCGCCGTAGTAGCCGCAGGGGCAGGGATTCATCGCGGCGACGAGCAGGATGCGCGCGGGGAAGCTGACCGAGCCGCGCACGCGCGAGATCGTGACCGAGCCGGCCTCGAGCGGCTCGCGCAACGCCTCGAGGGCGCTGCCGGGGTACTCCGGGAACTCGTCGAGGAAGAGCACGCCGCGGTGCGCGAGCGAGATCTCGCCCGGCCGGATCACGCTGCCGCCGCCGACGAGTCCGGCGTGCGAGATGGTGTGATGCGGCGCGCGGAAGGGGCGCTGGCGGATGAACGGGCGGTCCGGGCCCATCATGCCCGCCACCGAGTAGATCTTCGTCACCTCGAGCGCCTCGGCGGCGGCCAGCTCCGGCAGCAGGCCCGGCACGCAGCGCGCGAGCAGCGTCTTCCCGGAGCCGGGCGGACCCTGCAGCATCACGTTGTGCCCGCCCGCGGCGGCGACCTCGAGCGCGCGCTTGACATGCTCCTGCCCGTGCACCACCGCGAGGTCGAAGGCAGGCTTGGGAAGCTCGTCGGGCTCCCCGTCGCCGTCCTCGCAGGCCCAGCCGTCGGGCTCCTGGCGCACGTCGGCGAGGCTGGCGAGGCCGCGCACGTCAATCAGCTCGGCGAGGCGCGCCTCGGCCACGTCGGCGGGCGGCACCACGGCGGTGCCGATGCCCTGCTCCGCGCACATCGAGACGAGCGGCAGCACGCCGCTGACGTGGCGCAGGCGGCCGTCGAGCGAGAGCTCGCCGAGCAGCGCCATCTCCTCGAAGCGGTCGGGCACCTGGTGCGAGGCGACGAGGATGGCGACCGCGATCGGCAGGTCGTAGAGCGGGCCCTGCTTGCGCACGTCGGCGGGGGCGAGGTTGACGGTGATGCGGCGCAGCGGGAACTCGAAGCCCGCGTTGCGGATCGCCGCGCGCACGCGCTCCTTCGCCTCCTGGACGGCCGTGTCGGGCAACCCCACAATCTGGAAGGCGGGCAAGCCGCTTCCGATATCCACCTCGACATCCACGGGAATCCCGTCGATGCCCATCACTGCTCCGCTGCGAACCTTTGCGAGTGCCATGCGAGGGTTGTAGCACACACGTTCGCTTTGTGGCAACCCCCTCCCGGTGTGAGGGCGTCAGCCTTCGGAGCGGGTGACGGAGACGACGCCGCGCACGCCGTCGAGGGCGCTCATCAGCCGCGAGACCTGGGCGCGGCCCTCCGTCTCCAGCGTGAGATGCACCGTCGTCATGCGGTCCTCGTGCTCGGTGCGGACGGCGACCATGTTCACCCGCTCCGCCGCGACGAGCGTGCTGATGTCGCGCAGCAGGCCGACGCGGTCCCAGGCGTGGACCTCGACGGCGGCGGCGTAGAGCTCGCCCTCGCGGCCCCAGTCGCACTCGACGAAGCGCTCCGGCTCGGCGTCGCTGCGCGTGTTGTGGCAATCGCGGCGGTGCACCGTGACGCCCCGGGAGCGCGTGACGTAGCCGATGATCTCGTCGCCCGGCAGCGGCCCGCAGCAGCGCGCGAGCGTGACGTGCAGCCCCGCGGAGCCGAGCACGCGCACGTTCGGCGGCCCGCGCCGCACCGAGGGCGCGCGCGTGCTGATCGAGGGCGGCGCGGGCAGCCGATCGGCGAGTTTCTGGTCGAGCGCCTGCAACGAGACGTCGCCGTAGCCGATCGCCGCGAGCATGTCCTCGAAGGACTCGTAGTGGAACTCGCGATGCAGGTCGTCCGGGACCTCGGCGATGCCCATGCGCCTGCGCTCGCGCTCCAGCAGCTCGCGGCCCTTGGCGACGTTCTCGCCGCGCTTCTGCCGCCGGAACCACTGCCGCACCTTCTGCCGCGCCAGGCTCGACCCGAGGTAGCCGAGTTCCAGATTGAGCCAGTCGCGCGAGGGGCCTCCGTCGCGCCGGCCGCGCACGATCTCGATCACGTCGCCGTTGCGCAGCGTCGTGCTCAGCGCGACCAGCCGCCCGTTGACCCTCGCGCCCGTGCAGTGGTGTCCGAGGTCGGTGTGGATGCGGTAGGCGAAGTCGATCGGCGTCGAGCCGGCGGGCAGCACGCGCACGTCCCCCCGAGGCGTGAAGACGAAGACCTGGTCGCGGAAGACGTCGGTCTTCACCGAGTCGAGGAAGTCCTCGGTGCCCGAGGCCTCCTGCTGCCACTCGATGAGGTGGCGCAGCCAGGCCATGCGTTCCTCGTACTGGCGGTCGCGCGCGCTGGCGTGCTCCTTGTAGGCCCAGTGGGCGGCGACGCCGTACTCGGCGACCTCGTGCATCTCGCGGGTGCGGATCTGCACCTCGAAGGGGCGCGCCCCCGGGCCGAGCACGCTGGTGTGCAGCGACTGGTACATCGACTCCTTGGGGTTGCCGATGTAGTCGTCGAAGCTGTTCGGGATCGGGTGCCAGGTCTGGTGGACGACGCCGAGCGCGTGGTAGCACTCGGCGACCGAGTTGACGATCACCCGCACGGCGAGCAGGTCGTGGATCTGGTCGAAGGATTTTCCCTCGGCGGCGTAGCGCTGCATCTTCTCGTGGATCGAGTAGAGGTGCTTGACCCGCCCGATCACCTCGGCCTCGATGCCCGCCTCCTCGAGGGCCTCGCGCAGCCCGCGCTCGACCCGCCGCACGAAGCGTTCTCGCTCGGCGCGGCGCGAGGCGAGCGTGGAGGCGACGCGGCGGTAGCGCTCCGGCTCGAGCACGCGGAACGCGAGATCCTCGAGCTGCCACTTCATCTGCCAGATCCCGAGCCGGCTCGCGAGCGGCGCGTAGATGTCCATCGTCTCGCGCGCGATCGCCTGCTGGCGCTCCGGGTCGAGGTACTGGATCGTCTGCATGTTGTGCAGCCGGTCGGCGATCTTGACGATGACGACGCGGACGTCCTCGGCCATCGCCACCAGCATCTTGCGCAGCGTCTCGGCGTCCTCGGCGCTCTTGCGCGCGCCCAGCGCGACGCCCGCCGAGGGCAGGTGCTCGATCTTGGTGGCGCCCTCGACGAGGTTCGTGACCTCGGCGCCGAAGCGCTGGCTCAGCTCGCGGGCGCTGATCCCGCAGTCCTCCAGCACGTCGTGCAGCAGCGCCGCCTGGACGGTGTGCACGTCCATGTTCAGCCCCGCCACGAGGCGGGCGACCGACACCGGATGGACGATGTAGGGATCGCCGGACTTGCGCAGCTGGCCCTCGTGGCACTCGGCGGCGTAGGCGTAGGCCTCGCGCGCGGCCTCGACGCGGTCGTCCGGGAGGTAGTCGCGGAGCGCGTCGAGCAACTCGGCCGAGCCGTCCGGCTGTGCGCGAACCGCGATGCCCTGCTCGCCGCGTCCGTTCCCGGTCATGGGCCCTGAGCGTATGCCCTGCGCGGCATCGCCGCAACGCTGGTCAGCGCGGGACCGCCCGGCGCACTGCGCCAGCGGCGGCGAGGCCGTAGGCTGGAAGCGGAAGCCCTGAGGCGGGCAAGGCGGCCTCGGAGAAGACGATGGCGGATCTGCAGGCGCCGCGCGGCATGAGCGACCTGTTGCCGGAGGACGAGGCGCAGTGGCGCTACGTCCGCGACACCACGGAGCGCGTCGCCGGGCTGTTCGGCTACTCCCTGATCGCCACCCCGATCGTCGAGGACGCGCGCGTCTTCGCGCGCACCTCGGGCGACGAGAGCGACATCGTCTCGAAGGAGATGTACGTCTTCCAGGACCGCGGCGGCGGCGAGCTGGCGCTGCGGCCCGAGGGCACCGCGTCCGTCTGCCGCGCCTACCTCGAGCACGGCATGGCGAGCCGCCCGCAGCCGGTGCGCCTCTACTACTTCGGCCCGATGTTCCGCTACGACCGCCCGCAGGCGGCCCGCTACCGCCAGCTCTGGCAGCTCGGCGCGGAGTGCATCGGCGACGCCTCCCCCGCCGCCGATGCCGAGGTGATCGAGCTGCAGCACGCGATCTTCCGCGAGCTCGGGCTCGACGACCTCGTGCTGCACATCAACTCGATCGGCACGGCGGAGACACGGCGCGGCTACGTCGAGCGGCTGCAAGAGCACCTGCGCCCGCACCTCGAGACGCTCTCGCACGACTCGCGGCGGCGCTTCGAGACGAACCCGCTGCGCATCCTCGACTCGAAGGAGGACGCCGCCCACCCGGCCGTGCGCGAGGCGCCGAGCATCCTCGACCACCTCTCCGCCGAGGACGCCGAGCACTTCGCCGCCGTGCGCTCCCTGCTCGACGCCGCCGGCGTCGCCTACGAGGTCGCGCCGCGCATCGTGCGCGGGCTGGACTACTACGCGCGCACGGTCTGGGAGTTCGAGCCGCCCTCGGAGGACGGCGAGGCCGGCGGGCAGTCGACCGTCGGCGCGGGCGGGCGCTACGACGGGTTGATCGAGCTGCTCGGCGGCCCGCCCACGCCCGGCACGGGCTTCGCGACGGGCATCGAGCGCACGCTGCTCAACATGCTCGAGCGCGGCGTCGAGGCGCCCTCGGCGGCGGCGATCGACGTGGCGACGATCCCGCTCGGCGAGCAGGGCCCGGCGGCGGCCGTGCGCCTCGCGCAGGCGCTGCGCGCGGCGGGCCTCGCCGTGCGCGCGGGCGTCCCCGGCCGCTCGCTGCGCGCGCAACTGCGAGGCGCGAACGCCTCGGGCGCGCGCTACGCCGCCATCGTCGGCGACGACGAGGCCGCCCGCGGCGTCGTCCAACTCAAGCCCCTCACGGACGACGGCGACCAGATCGAGGTCGCGGTCGGGGACGCGGCGGCGGCGATGCGGGGGGAGTAGCGCGCGGCGGTTCCGCACGCCGCATCGCGGGGCTTCGCGCGGCCGCTCCGCCGCCGGATCGGGTGGCGCCGCTGGCGTCCACATCGCTGGTGCTATGATTGGTTTGGAACTGGTTGCGTCGCGTAAGGCCGTCGGCCTGGCGGGAGCCCGACCGCGACGGCGGCCACGAGGAAGCAACAGGCATGACTCGTCCCTCGCCGACTCTGGACCTCGGCGCACTGAGCTTCAGGCTGCTGCGGGCGGTCTCGCACATCGCGCACCGCGGGGGCGACCCGCACGGCCTGAGCGAGATCGAAGTCGCGCTCCTGCAGTTCCTGCTCGGCAGGTTCGCCACGAACAAGCAGTTGGCGGACGCACTGAGCATCGATCCGGCCAGGGTCGCCCGCACGGTGCACAAGCTGAACGAGAGCGGGCTGGTCATTCGCGGGCGTCCGCCCAATGATCGCCGCACCGTGCTGAACAGCCTCAGCGGGGACGGCGAACGCCTCGCCCTCGATCTCCGCAACGGTATGCAGCAGGCCACGAGCGAACTGCTGGAGGGCGTGAGCGCGAAGGAGCTGGACACGTTCGTCGGCGTGATCGGCAAGATCGACGCCAACTACACCCGCATCTCCGGCAACATCGAGGCTACCCCCCCCCCCCCCCCCGCAATTCCCGCCCGCGCCGACGTTGATCGCGAGTTAGCCGGGTAAGAGCGCCCGGCCGGCGGCGGCCCGGTCCCCGGCTCAGTCCAGCGGAGCCAGCCAGTGCTCGCCCTCGACCGGCGCGCCGGAGGTCAGGAGAGCGTCGAGCGCGTTCACGAGGCGGCCGAACGTGCGAGGGTTGCCGCGCGGCCAGCGGCGGTTGCTCGTGACGATGAGCCCCGGGTGCTGGCGGCCAGCGCTTCGTTCGGCGGCGGCGAGCCGACGGTAGTCGCGTCGATCCTCCGTCACCACCACTCGTTCGTCCGCCCGCGCAGCGGAGAGGATCGCAAGGTCCGGCAACCCCTGCAATGCATGCACTTCCCCGACAGCGATCACGTCATGGCCTCGCTGACGCAACTGGTCGGCGATCCTGGGGTCCATCATCTCGTCAAGGAGCAGCTTCACGCGCGAGCAGGCTCGCGCTCCCGCAACCACTCCGCCTCAGCCCGGTCGGATTCTTCGTCGAGGCAACGGATCCACTCGTCGATCTCGTCGTGGTACTCGATGTAGTAACGGACAGCCGCCAGCGCCATGTGGCGCGGCAGACTGCTGAGGAGCGAGACCGAGTGGTCGGCTGCGTGCTCGATAGCCTCCTCGCTATCGAGTGGAAGGTCTCGAAAAAGGCGGGCGACGATCCATACGTCGGGACCGCCCGTGAGCACGGCCCGGCGGCCCGCCGGCTCAGTGCGAAAGAACACGCCCGGGTGCCGCGCCATGCGCAGCCCCTCCTCGACCAGCCGCGCGGCGACCGCCGAGCGCGACTCACCGGACTCGCGGCTGTGCTCGTCCAGCCGCTCGTAGGTGTCATCGCCAATGCTGACCGAGTGCCGCCGCGTCGCCATCATGGTCCTCCGCGTTCGTGACGTCGCCCACCATCGTAGCACCGCCCCCCACGCGGGCCGACCGCGCGGGCGACCCCCCGGCCTCAGTCCAACGGAGCCAGCCAGTGCTCGCCCTCGACCGGCGCGCCGCAGGTCAGGAGAGCGTCGAGCGCGTTCACGAGGCGGCCCCCCGCACGGGTGCGGTCGCGACCAAGCAGCCAGGCTTCGGGGCTCGTCAGGATCAGGGCGGGGAACAGCCGGCCCAATTCCGCTGCCTGCGCCGCCATCCTGCGATAGTCACCAACATCGGCGGTCACCACCACGCGCTCCTCGAGCAGGGCCCTCTCGATGATGACGGGATCGGATTGGCGACGTAGATCGGAGCGCTCCGCG
The DNA here is from genome assembly GCA_963692775.1 of Dehalococcoidia bacterium. GTDB lineage: Bacteria > Chloroflexota > Dehalococcoidia > UBA2979 > UBA2979 > VXMT01. The sequence goes on from OY839116.1 coordinate 549,149, forward strand.
ACGGCGGCCACGTCGTGGCCTCGCCGGCGCAGGGCCTGCGCGGCGAACGGGGGCCACATCTCGTCGAGGAGCAGCCTCACGCGCGGAGGAGTTGGCGTTTCCGGAGCCACTCGGCCTCGGCCCGCTCCGCCTCCTCGTCGTTCCGGCGCATCCACTCGTCGATCTCGTCCGTGTAGTCGAGGTAATAGTGGATCGCCGCGCGAACCTGCTCGTACTCCAGGCCCGTCCCGGCGATCGCATCGAAGACGACCTCAGTGATGGCCTCGTCGCTGTCGAGCGGCCGATCCCTGAAGTGGTATGCGATCAACCAGATGTCGCCGCCGTCCGCGAGCGCCGCGCGGCGGCCGACCGGGCCGTCGCGGAAGACGATGCCCGGATGCCGCGCCATGCGCAGCCCCTCCTCGACCAGCCGCGCGGCGACCGCCGAGCGCGACTCACCGGACTCGCGGCCGAGTTCATCCAGCCGCCCCAGCGCCTCGTCGCCAATGCCAATCGAGACCTTGCGCTTCGCCATCGCGGTCTCCCGCACACCGTGCGTCTCGTCGTACACATCGTAGCACCAGGCCCCCGAGGGCCGACCCCTCGGCCTCAGTCCGCGGGTTCAGCCAGTGCTCGCCCTCGACCGCCGCGCCGGAGGTCAGGAGAGCGTCGAGCGCGTTCACGAGGCGGCCGAACGTGCGAGGGTTGCCGCGCGGCCAGCGGCGGTTGCTCGTGACGATGAACGCCGGGTACGGCCGGCCCGCCTCGAACTCACGCATCGCCAGGTCGCGATAGTCGTCGGCGTCCTCAGTGACGACCACGCGATCGTCGGCGAGGATCGCCGCCAGAGCAGCGGCATCGGAGCTGGTTCTCAGTCCGCGCCATTCGACGATTGACTCAACATCGTGCCCGCGCTCACGCAACTGCCGCGCGATCGCGGGTGGCCACATCCCGTCGAGGAGCAGCTTCAACTACGGGGTCAGCCCCTGCTTGCGCCGCCACTCGGCTTCGGCCCGCGCCGAGTACTCGTCGAGGTCGCGGATCCAGTCGTCGATCTCGTCGCCGTGGTCGAGGTAGTAGCGGATGGACGCCAGCACGGACTCCGCCGGCAACTCCATCAGCTCGGCGATCTCGGCGGCGGCGCGCCCCCTGGCCTCGTCATCGTCGAGCGGCTGCTCGCGAAAGAGGCGAGCGAGCACCCATACCTGGGGGCCGGCGGCGAGGGCCGGACGGCGGCCCGTGGCCCCGTCCCGGAAGACGATGCCGGGATGCCGCTTCATGCGGCGCCGCTCCTCGGCGGGAGAGACCTCCGCTGTTCGCTCGATCACGCCGCCACACCTTCCGCCCTCCGCGCGCACTCCGCAGCGCGTCCATCGTAGCACCAGCCCCCGCGCGGGCCGCCGTGCGGGCCGGACGGCGTAAGGTAGAGGCGGCAACGACACGACGGCGGCGCGAGGCGCGGCGATGGCCCGGCAACACGATCCCGAGACGACCCGCGAGGAAGCGGTCAACACCCACCTCGCACAGGCGCTCGCCGACCACGGCGTCGAGGCGCGCGCCGAGCGCCGCAGCCGCCGCGGCGCGCCCGATCTGCGCGTGCCGCTGCGAGGCGGCGACCTCGTGCTGCTGGAGTGCAAGTACGAAGGCTCCGCCGGACAGCTCCGCGACCAACTCGACGAACGCCTCAAGGCGTTCCCCGAAGCCCTCGCCGTCGTCGGCGTCCTCTATCCCGACAGGCTCCGTCACGCCGGCGATGTGCGGGCCGCGCTCGACGGCACCAACGACCTCCACTGGTGGCTGCACGGCTCCCGGGGCGAGGCGGTCGCGGCGCGCCGCGAGCGCACGGGCTCCGCCGAGGAGCTGGCCGACTACCTGCGCACCCTCCCGCTGGAGCTTGAGGGCATCGACCGCGTCACCGCCGCCGCCAATCTGATCGCCTCCGCGCTCGACCAGGCCGCCGGAAGGCTCGGCAAGCACGCCCGCATCCGCCGCCGCATCGCGGACATCATCGCCAGCACGGACCAGGAGAAGAACCGCGACGCCGCCCTGCGCATCGGCTGCCTCGTGCTCTTCAACGCACTCGCCTTCCAGGACCGCCTCGCCGCCGTCAACGAGGACGTCGAGACCGTCGACGAGGCGCGCGCGAAGGGCCTTGCCGGGCTGCGCGAGGCCTGGCAACTGATCTGCGACGAGATCGACTACGTGCCCGTGTTCGAACTGGCCGGCGAGATCCTCGACGTGATCCGCGACGCGCCCGATGACGTGGGGACGGAGGCCGTCGGCCCGCTCGTCACGGCGATGGAGGACACGCGGCGGCTGGAGGGGCACGACCTCTCCGGGCGGCTCTTCCACACGCTGCTGACCGACGCCAAGTTCACCGGCGCGTACTACACGTCCGTGCCAGCGGCGACGCTGCTGTCCCGGCTCGTGTTCCACGAGTGGCCGCCGCGCGTCGAGTGGAGCGATCACGAGTTCCCCGCCTCGCTCAACGTCGCCGACCTCGCGTGCGGCACGGGCACGCTGCTGATGGCCGTCGCCACGGAGGTCGAGCGGCGGCACCGCGACGCCGGGGGGCAGCACGCCGCCGAGTTGCACAAGGCGATGGTGGAGCAGGCCCTGCACGGCTTCGACGTGCAGCTGTCGGCGGTGCACTTCGCGGCCACGAGCCTCGCGATGCTCAACCCGGAGATCCAGTTCGACCGCATGAACCTCTACGTGATGCCGCTCGGCGTCGGGGGCGACACCACCTCGCTCGGCTCGCTCGACTTCCTCGGCGAGGACGAGGCACCGGTCCAGTACGCCCTCTCGATGGACGCGACTGGGATCTCCACGCAGGGCGCCGAACGGGTCTCGGGCGGGGGCGCGCGCGGGACCGCCGAGGGCGTCACCGCCAGGCTGCCGGACCTCGACCTCGCGATCATGAATCCGCCGTTCACGCGCTCCGTGGGAGGCAACCTACTGTTCGGCAGCCTCCCGGCAGCGGAGCGAAGGCAGTTGCAACGCGAACTCTCACGCCGCCTGAGTGAGCGGCGCTGGACCTTCGAGCAACGACTGGGGTCGTCGACGCCCGGACTGGCCGCGGCGTTCGTCGCGACCGCCGCCCCGAAGCTTCGGCGCGGCGAGGGCCGGCTCGCCCTCGTGCTCCCGTCCACGGTGTGCACCGGGCCGTCGTGGGAGCGCACGCGCGCGCTCATCGAGCGCGAGTTCACGCTCGACATGGTGATCGCCTCGCACGACCCGCGACGCTGGAACTTCTCGGACAGCACGTCGCTCTCCGAGGTGCTGCTGATCGCCACGCTCCGGGAGGAGAGCGGCCCGCCGCGTGAGGACGACCGCACGGTGTTCGTCAACCTCTGGGAGAACCCGGACGGCGTGCTCGACGCACATCGCGCGGCGCGCGCCGTCACAACGACGCCGCCCGCGCCGATCGAGGGAACGGGCGCGGCGCTGCTCGAGGTCGACGGCCGCCACATCGGCGAGGCGTCGTCGATGCCGGCGGCCATGCTCGCGGGCAAGCAGTGGTCCGGCATGCAGTTCGCGCGCGCCGACCTGGCGCGCAGCGCGCTCCGCCTGCTCGGCGGCGAGGTCTGGATTCCGGGCGAACAGGGAGACCCGAAGGTGTCGCTCTGCCGGCTTGACGAGCTTGGTCAGGTAGGCCCCGACCGTCGTGACGTGTGGGACGGCTTCGCGCGGACTGACGCCGTGACCGCCTATCCGATGGTCGAGAATCACGACACGGAGCAGCGGAAGCGGCTGGCGACCGAGCCTGACTGCTACTTGGCTCCGCTCACCGAACCCCGGCCCGGACGCAATCTGAAGGCGGTCGGCCAGCTATGGCCGAAGGCCGGGCGCCTCCTCGTCGCCGAACGGCTGCGGCTCGACACGGCCAGAGTCACCGCCATCCGAGCGGGGACAAGAGTGCTGTCCAACGTCTGGTGGCCCGTCCGGCTTGAAGACGATTCCGCCGAGAAGGCGCTCGCCGTCTGGCTGAACTCCAGCCTCGGCCTGTTGACGTTGCTGGCCCGGCGCACGAGCACTGAGGGCAGTTGGGTCGCGGTGAAGAAGGCGGACCTGGAGGCGCTGCCGGTGCTCGATCCGCGGGCGCTCCCGGAGGCGCGACGCGACGCCCTCGCTGCCCTGTTCGACGAACTGGCCGGGGAGGAGTTCGAGCGCCTGCCGGCGATGGCGCAGTGCGAGGCCCGGCGCGCCCTCGACGCCGGCGTCTCGCGCATCCTCGGCCTGCCGGACCTGCGCACGCTGCGCGCGCTCCTCGCCTCGGAGCCCGTGGTCTCGAACCGGCCGCTATGAGTCGCTCCGCAGAGAGGCGCCCCACCGGATACACGCCTCTGCGATCTCCGCAGCTCGTTCAGGCGTGTAACCGGGAAGCGCCTCGGCAGCAATCCTATGGATGTCTTTCTTGGTCTTGGCGTTGCTCGTCTGTATGGTCATGAGCAAGGCCGCTGCTTTGACGTAAGTCCAGTCTATGGGCAACTCCTTGGGAGTATTGAATAGCCCCGAACTCACCCGGCCTTCCCGCATGGCCCGCGCGATACCGGGAGCCTTTGTCTCGGCGCGTCTCAGAGCGGCCACGAGGCCCAGGCTGTCGTCACTCGGTACGCGTTGTCCCGTGTCGCTCATCACCCACCCACGCCTGACGAAGAATCAACTCGATCGTCAGGATGATAGGACATGCGTTCATTGTCAAGTACATAGGCGCATGATCATACGGCCCCGCAGAGGCTCCCCAACCCGGCCCCTGCTACCCTAGGTCCATGCACGAACGCATCGCGGAGATTGAGGCGCGGTTCGAGGAGCTGACGGGGCTCCTCGGCGATCCAGAGGTGGCGTCCGACCACCGCCGCATGGCCGAACTCGCCCGCGAACGCTCCCGCCTCGAACCGATCGTCGAGCTCGGCAGGCGCTTCCGCGAGACCGGGGAGGCGCTCGCCGACGCGCGCGACCTGCTGCGCTCCGGCGACGAGGAGGAGCGCGAGCTGGCCCGCGAGGAGGAGGAGCGGCTCACCCCGCTGCTCGCCGGCCTCGAGGAGGAACTGAAGCTCGCGCTGCTGCCCCGCGACCCCGCCGACGAGAAGGACGCGATCATCGAGATCCGCGCCGGCGCCGGCGGCGAGGAGGCCGCGCTCTTCGCCGCCGACCTGTTCCGCATGTACCAGCGCTACGCCGAGCGCCAGGGCTGGCGGCTGGAGGTGCTCAACACCTCGGAGGCCGGACCCGGCGGCTACCGCGAGATGACCTTCGAACTGAGCGGCGAGGACGCCTACCGCCGCATGAAGCACGAGTCCGGCGTGCACCGCGTGCAGCGCGTCCCGGAAACCGAGTCGCAGGGCCGCATCCACACCTCGACGGCCACGGTCGCCGTACTCCCCGAGGTCGACGAGGTGGAGGTCGAGATCGACTGGTCCGAGGTGCGGACGGACATCTTCCACGCCTCAAGCGCGGGCGGGCAGAACGTCAACAAGGTCGCCACCGCCGTGCGCTTCACCCACGAGCCGACCGGCATCGTCGTCGTCTGCCAGGACGAGCGCTCGCAGGCCAAGAACCGGGCGAAGGCGGCGAGCGTGCTGCGCGCCCGCCTCTACGAGTTCGAGCGCGCGAAGGCCGACGCCGAGGTCGCCGACGCACGCCGCTCGCAGGTCGGCAGCGGCGACCGCTCGGAGAAGATCCGCACCTACAACTTCCCCGACGACCGAGTGACCGACCATCGCGTGCGGCTCACGAGGCACGGCCTCCCGCGCATCCTCGACGGCGAGATCGACGCGCTGATCGACGCCGTCGCGATGGAGGAGCAGTCCCGCCTCCTGCAGCAGGCCGCGACGACCTGACCACCGCCCGATGGCGCTCCAGTCACGCGGCCCCGAGGACAGCGTCGGCGCGCTGCTGCTGGAGGCGGCGCGCGGGCTGGTCGCCGCCTGGGCCGCGGAGAGCCTCGACGAGGCGCGGCTCGAGGTCGACCTGCTCTACGGCGAGGCGGCCGGCCTGAGCCGCGCGCAGGTGATCGCGGCCGGCCGCGAGGCGCCACAGCCGGAGGCGCGCGCGCGCTTCGAGGCGCTGCTGCGGCGTCGCATGACGCGCGAACCGCTCGCCTACATCCTCGGCCGCCGCGAGTTCCACGGCCTGACCTTCGAGGTCGGCCCCGGCGTGCTGATCCCGCGGCCCGAGACCGAGACGCTGGTCGAGGCGGCGCTGGCGGCGATCCGCGAGCACCCGAACGCCCGCCGCATCGTGCGCGTCGCCGACGCGGGCACGGGCAGCGGCGCGGTGGCGATCGCGGTCGCGCGGCATGCGCCCTCGGCGAAGGTCTTCGCGACGGACAGCTCGACGGAGGCGCTGGCCTGGGCGGGGCGCAACCGTGCGCGGCTGGGGCCGATGGAGCGGGTCGCGCTGCTCGCCGGCGACCTGCTGGAGCCGATCGGCGAGCCGCTCGACGTGGTCGCCGCGAACCTGCCCTACATCCCCAGCGACGAGTACGAGCGGCTGCCTCAGGAGATCCGCGCCGGCGAGCCGCGCCTCGCCGTCGACGGCGGCGACGACGGCCTCGAGCTGGTCCGCCGCCTCGTCGCCCAGCTCCCGCACCACCTCGCGGACGGCCCGGTCGCCGTCCTGCTCGAGCTCGGCGGCGGCCAGTCCCCCTTCGTCGCCGACTGGCTCACGTCCGCCCTCGGCGGCGTCGCCGCCGCCGTGACCGTCGAGGTGCACCGCGACCTCGCGGGCAACCGGCGCGTACTGGAGGTGCGGCGGGGGTATTGAGGGCGGCTGGGCGGCGGGGGATGCGAAAAGCCCCCGGTCGTCTCAACCGGGGGCTTCGGTCGTGTGCGGGTTCGCACAACGCGCCTGTCCAGCAACTGGATTATCCGGGAGGGGCCCCCGCCTCGTCAAGAGGCGAAGGCCCCTCCCCCGGGTGTGGTGGAGACGACGGGATTCGAACCCGCTCCCAGCGCTGGACAGGCGCCTGTGCTCCCGTTACACCACGTCCCCGCGGCGATGATACGCGGGGCGGCGGGCGCAGCACAAGAGTTCTCATAGCGGGTCTAGCGCCCTACCCCCGCAATCAGCGCGCCGGGGTCTCCAGTGGGAGGGGCGTCGGCGCGACGGGCTCGATGCCGAGTTCCGCACACCCCTTGAGGTACACGTCGATGGACGCCCGGAACTCCCGCTTGATGCCTTCGACGTCGGTCGCCTCGGCGTTCGCGATCGGATAGGGGCCGCTGTTGACGACGCGCGCGTGCAACACCTCGCACTCCGCGTCGTACACGACCTCGCCGACGTAGCCCTTGTACTCCAGCATCACTCTTCTCCGACACGCTCGATGAAGGCGACGATATCGCGTATGGTATCGCGTCTTGCCTCGGGCCGGGGGTGTGGGCGATGCACCACGATCGAGTCCATGCCCTTCACCAGTTGCACTCTCGAACCCGCCCGCTCGATCAGCCCGACTCCCAGCGCCGTCAGCAGCGATTCGATCTCCGCCCACCTGATGTTGGCTGGCGTTGGAGCCGACCGCATCCGCTCCAACGTCCGCCGGTGCCGGGTACGCATTATGCCAAGCCTCGCAGTCCTAACGCACCCGCCGGATCGCGCCGCGCACCACCTCGACGATTCGCCGCAGCGGCGAGACGGCCTCCGGCGGCGAGGGGCGGCGGCGCCAGCCGTCGAGGCCGCCGGGGTAGTGGCGCTCGATGAGGCCGACGGCGGCGGCGGGCGAGGCGGCGTCCGCATCGCCGCCGGGCGCGTGGTCGCTCGCCCACTCGCGCATCTCCGCGACGCCATCGGGCGTGTAGATGGCGTTCGCGGCGGCGTCCTCGTAGGCGATGCCGCCGTCCTCGGCGAGGCCGCCGAGGTAGTCGTGGAGGATGGCGGGCCACTCGTGGAAGTCGTTCGCGCGCTCCTCGACGGCGCGGTCGAGCAGATCCTCGCGGCTGTGATGGCGGTACTCGTTCACCGCGATGGCGTAGCGCTCCGCCTCGTTCGGCTCCTCAAGGCTCATCGTTGCCGCCCTCTCACTCGTCGCCGGTCTGACGGCCGGGCAGCATCCGGCCGATCGCGGCAACGGGCAAGGCCCTGGGGCGGCGGCGTTCAGTCGCCGATGAGGCCCCAGAGCTTGGTGGCCGGGGGGTGCTCCACGACATACCGGCAGATGTCGCACGTGTCGGGCGTCGGAACGGCGCGATTCTCGACCACGACGGCGACGGCGCACCTCCGTCCGGTCGCTACTGCTCAGGCAGTATGCAAGCGAACCGTTGGCGGCAGGGCTTACTGGCAGAACGGGAGGCCGCCGAGGTTGGAGAAGGGCATGAACAGGTGGTCCCGCAGGCTGGACGGGATGCAGCCGGTCAGGTCGTTCCCCTCGATGTTCAGCGCGAACAGCTTGAGGTTGCCCAGCGAGGCCGGGACCGCCCCGCTCAATCGGGTGTGCGCCAGGTTCAGCCGCTTCAGGCTGGAGAGGTCGCCCAGGAACGCCGGCATCCCGCCGCTCAGGCTGTTCCCGCCGAGATGCAGCTTTTCCAGCCTGACGAGGTTCGCGAACGTCGCCGGGATCCCCCCGCTGAACTGGTTCCCGGTGAGATCGAGCTCCCGCAGGTTGGTGAGCTTGCCCAACTCCGCCGGGATCCCTCCGCTCAACCCGGTCCCGACGAGCGTCAGCACCTGCAGGTTGGCGAGGTTGCCCAACTCCGCCGGGATCCCTCCGCTCAACCAGTTCTGGGTGAGGGACAGCCCTCGCAGCGCGGCGAGCCTCCCCAGCGCCGCCGGGATTGTCCCGCTCAACTGGTTCTCCCCGAGGTCCAGGTATTCCAGGCTGGCGAGGTTGCCCAGGGCCGCCGGGATTGTCCCAGTCAGCTGGTTCCTCCCGAGCCTCAGCGCCCAGAGGCTGGCGAGGCCGCCCAGTTCCTCCGGCACGCCTCCGTTCAACTGGTTGTCGGTGAGGTCGAGCACCTGCAGGCGTGAGAGGTCGCCCAACTCCGCCGGCAGTTGGCCGCTCAACCGATTCTGGAACAGGTTCACGAGGATGACCCGCCCATCGTCATCGACGACGACGCCGCGCCACTCGCGGAGCGGGCGGGCGCTGAGCCAGTTGTCGTTGTACTCCCACGAGTCGCCGTTGGTGGCGCGGTAGAGGGCGACCAGCGCCTCCCGGTCCGTTTCCGGCGCGGACCTCAGCGGCGCGGAGGTGAGCGGGGGGCGGACCGTGGCGGAGGGCGTCGCCGTCGCCTCCGGGGTGGACGCTGCCGTGGGCGTCGTCGCGACGGCGGGCGTCGCCGTGGACTCGGGCGTGACGGCGGGCGTCGCCGTGGACTCGGGCGTGGCGGCGGGCGTCGCCGTGGACTCGGGCGTGACGGCGGGCGTCGCCGTGGACGCGGGCGTGGCGGCGGGCGTCGCCGTGGACGCGGGCGTGACGGCGGGCGTCGCCGTGGACGCGGGCGTGACGGCGGGTGTCGCCGTGGACGCGGGCGTGACGGCGGGTGTCGCCGTGGACTCGGGCGTGACGGCGGGTGTCGCCGTGGACTCGGGCGTGACGGCGGGCGTCGCGCCGGGCGTGGCGGCGGCGGGCGGCGGCGAGGGCGTGGACGCGGGCGTGACGGCGGGTGTCGCCGTGGACTCGGGCGTGACGGCGGGCGTCGCGCCGGGCGTGGCGGCGGCGGGCGGCGGCGAGGGCGTGGCAGTCGGCGCGGGCGGCGGGGTGGTCGCGGTTACGGCCGTGGGGGCGACCGTCCGCGCGGGCGAGACCCCGGCGGTGGCGGCCCCGGCCCCGCGGGAATCGGGTCCGGCCTCCGGCGCGTCCGGGCCGCACGCCACGAACAGTGCCGTGAGGGCGAGCGCCAGAACGGAAGCGAGCGGGAAGAGTCGCACGCGGGCAGGCAACAGGCTCCGCCTCTCCTCGGCGCTCCGCCGTCGCAGCGGGGCAGTGCGGCAGGCCGCCCGTCCGGCTATTCGCACTCGCCCGACGGCGAGAGGTGGCGGGCGGCGAGGGCTCCCGGCACGCCCCTACCCCGGCGTTTGCTGCGCGAGCTGGTAGATCTTCCCCTCTGTCTTGATCGACGGAGCGATGACCATCCTCGCCGCGTGGAACTCGGCGATGGTGCGCGCGCCGCAGGTGGCCATCGAGGTGCGCAGGGCGCCGACGAGGTTCTCGGTGCCGTCCGTGCGCGAGGTCGGGCCGTGGAGCAGCGTGTCCAGCGTGCGCGGCTGGCCGACGTGCACGCGCACGCCTCGAGGCAGCTCCGCGTGCGGCGTCGCCATGCCCCAGTGGTAGCCGCGGCCCGGCGCCTCCTTCGTCGCGGCGAAGGGCGAGCCGATCATCACCGCGTCGGCGCCGGCGCAGATCGACTTGGAGAGGTCGCCGCCGGTGCGGATGCCGCCGTCCGTGATGATCGGCACGTAGCGGCCCGTGCGCTCGTGGTAGAGGTCGCGCGCGTAGGCCGTGTCCAGCGTCGCGCTGACCTGCGGGATGCCGATGCCCAGCACCTCGCGCGAGGTGCAGGCCGCACCCGGCCCCACCCCGACGAGGATGGCGTGGACGCCCGTCTCCATCAGCTCCAGCGCCGCCCCCGTGTCGACCGTGTTGCCGACGAGCACGGGGACCGGGTCGATCTGCTCAACCAGCTCGTCGAGGCGCAGGCCGCGCAGCGATCGGGAGACGTGGCGCGCGGTGGTGACGGTGGACTGCACGGCGAAGAAGCTGGCCCCGGCCTCCCTGGCGACGGGGGCGAGGCGCTTCGTGTTCTGCGGCGTGGCGCTGACGGCGGCGACGCCGCCGAGTTCGATGATCTCCTCGATGCGCCGCCCGACGAGTTCGTCGCGGATCGGCTGCGAGTAGACGTGCTGGATGATCTCGGTCGAGTGCTCGAGGTTGGCGGCGGCGATCTCCTCGTAGACGCCGGCGGTGTCCTCGTAGCGGGTGTGCAGGCCCTCGAGGTTGAGGACGGCGAGCCCGCCGACCCGGGTGAGCGCGGCGGCGAAGGAGGGGTCGACGACGGCGTCCATGGCCGAGGCGAGGATCGGGACGCGGAAGGCGTGCTCGCCGAGGGTGAAGGTGGGCTCGACGAGGTCGGGGTTGGTGGTGACGGCGCCGGGGACGATCGCCACGTCGTCGAAGCCCCAGGCGCGCTCGAGGCTCTTGCGCTCTACTGCCGTCATCGCCGTGGTCCCTCCCCCGTGGCGCGCGGGTGACGCGAAGCGGCGGGGATGATGGCGACTGGGGAGAGCGCCCGGCGAATCAGATACACAAAGACCCCGCCACAGGGGAGGGATCCTGCTCGGGCCGCGCCCGAGGCCGCCGATTGCCAGGCTGTCGCATGGGTCCCGCCACGGTCACCCTGCTTTTGGGAATGGTAGGGCCACCCGGATCGGCGGTCAACGCCGCGCCGCCGGAGCGGCTGGTTCGGGCTACCGCACCTCGTGCGTGTACCAGCCTCGCCAGACCGCCTTGCGGCGGCGCAGCAGCGCGATGAACAGCGGGTTGGTCCAGACCAGCACCCGCCACGGCGGCCACGTGTCGAAGCGGCGCGTCGAGGGCCGGACGCGCGGCTGCCGGATGAACGCGACCCTGCGGCCCGTCTCCCGCGCGAGGCGCTTGAGGCTCCAGAAGAAGTCGACATCCTCGCCGATCCACGCCGTCTCGTCGTAGCCGCCGGTCTCCTCGAAGGCGGACGCGCGGCAGAACTGCGCTGCGCCCTGGGCCAGGCCCGCGAGCCGCGCGAGCAGCCGCCAGGCGCGCAGGTAGAGCCTCGCGAAGCGGCGTCTTGGCTGGTAGTCCACATCGACGGCGCCGCCGAGGCAGGCCGGGTCGCTCATCACCGCGTGGATCGCCTGCAGGAAGGTGGGCGGCGCGATCACGTCCGCGTCGACGAAGACCAGCACGTCGCCGCCGGCATGCCGCGCCCCGGTGTTGCGGGAGCGCGCGATGCCCTGCTCCGGCTCGTGGACCACCGTCGCGCCCCCCACCAGGGCCGCGGCGGCGGTCCGGTCGGTGCTGTTGTTGTCGACTACGATCGTTTCGACCGACCCGTCGGCGCCGTCGAGCAGGCGCGTGGCCGCGACCTCGAGTGCGTCGAGGGTTGCGGGGAGGTATTCCGCCTCGTTGAAGGCCGGGACGATGATCGAGAGCCTCACGGGCAAGCAGCGTACCGCAGGCTCGCCTCTGCGGCAGGTGGCCCTGCGGGCGCTGCTCCGCGCTTGAGGCTGCCGCCGGACGGCACAAGGGACGGCGCGCGGCTGCGGTACAATGCCCGCATGACCACGAACGGCCAGTACTACAGCGACACGGGCCGCGAATTCCTCGCGAGGGCGCGGACGTACCTCGCGGAGGACGATCTGCGGCAGGCGTCGGAGAAGGGGTGGGGCGCCGCCGCGCAGATGGTGAAAGCCGCCGCCGAGACCCGGGGCTGGCGTCATCACGTGCACAGGGATCTGTGGCGCACCATCAACCGCCTGGCCAACGAGACCGGCGACGAGCGGGTGCGAGACGGATTCAACGCCGCGAGCACGCTGCACACCAACTTCTACGAAGGATGGCTCGAGCGCGAAACCGTCGAGGCCAACCTCGCCCGCGTCGCCGAGCTCGTCGAGAAGCTGGACGCGCTCGACGCGTAGTCCGCGCCGCCCTCCAGGCCCCCGGCGCAGCCCCGCAGGTGGCCCTGCGGGGTGCAGGTGCTACGATTCCAGCGATGGCTGAGACGGTCCTCGCCGCGGTCGCGTGGCCCTATGCGAACAGCGCGCTGCACGCGGGCCAGATCGCCGGCGCCTACCTCCCGGCCGACATCTTCACCCGCTACCACCGCATGCGCGGCAACCGCACGCTCATGGTCTCCGGCTCCGACTCGCACGGCACGCCCGTCACCATCAGCGCCGAGCAGCAGGGCCTCACGCCCGCCGAGGTGTTCGCGATCAACCACGCGTCGTTCCTCGACACCTTCGAGCGCTTCGGCATCTCGTTCGACCTCTTCACGTCGACCGACACGCCGAACCACGCCGAGGTCACGCAGGACCTGTTCCTGCGCCTCCACGAGCGCGGCCACATCTACGAGGCCGAGATGACGATGCTGTTCGACCCGGAGGCCGAGCGCTTCCTGCCCGACCGCTACGTCGAGGGCGAGTGCCCGCACTGCGGCTCCGGCGGCGCGCGGGGCGACCAGTGCGACGAGTGCGGCCGCACCATGGACGCCCTCGAACTCATCAACCCCCGCTCCCGGCTCTCCGAGGCGACGCCGGAGCCGCGTCAGACGAACCACTGCTTCCTGCGCCTCAGCGCGTTCAACGAGCAGCTCGAGGAGTGGATCGGCCCGCAAGAGCACTGGCGCCCGGCGGTGCGCAACTTCGCGCTCGGGATGCTGCGCGAGGGCCTGCACGACCGCGCGATCACGCGCGACATCGAGTGGGGCATCCCCGTCCCGCTCGACGGCTGGGACGACAAGCGCATCTACGTCTGGTTCGAGGCGGTGATCGGCTACCTCTCGGCGACGAAGGAGTGGGCGCAGCGCTCCGGCGAGCCGGACGCGTGGGAGGCGTGGTGGACGGACCCGGCGGCGCGCACCGTCTACTTCCAGGGCAAGGACAACGTCCCCTTCCACACGCTCATCTGGCCGGCGATGCTGCTCGGCTACGGCGGCCTCAACCTGCCCTACGACGTCCCCGCCAACCAGTACGTCACGATCTCCGGATCGAAGGCCTCGTCCTCGCGCAACTGGGCGATCTGGATGCCCGACTACCTCGACCGCCACGATCCCGACCCGCTGCGCTACGCGCTGACGGCGATGATGCCGGAGACCTCCGACACGGACTTCACGTGGGCGGAGTACGTGCGCCGCAACAACGACGAGCTGGTCGCGCGCTGGGGCAACCTCGTCCATCGCGTGCTCACCCTGACGCGGCGGCACTTCGACGCGCGCGCGCCCGGCGCCGAGGCGCCGCCCTCGCCGCAGTCGGCGGCGCTGCTCGCGCGCGTCGACGCGGCCTTCGACGAGGTCGGCGCGCACATCGACGGGCTGCGCCTGCGCGCGGCGCTGCAAGGCGCGATGGGCGTCGCGCAGGAGGCGAACCGCTACCTCGACGAGCGCGCGCCCTGGGCGGCCGTGCGCGAGGACCGCGAGTCGGCGGCGGAGACGCTCTCGACGGCGATCCAGGCGATCGCCGGGCTGGCCTCGCTGCTGCAGCCGTTCCTGCCGTTCACCTCGCCGCGCGCGTGGGCGCTCGCCGGCTGCGAGGGCGAGATCGAGGCGGCGGGCTGGCGGCGCGCGCCGGTGGCGCCGGGTACGCCCCTGCCCGAGCCCGCGCCGCTGTTCCGCAAGCTCGACGACTCGCTGGTCGATGAGGAAGAGGCGCGGCTCGGCCAGTAGGCCGGGCGACGGAGGACGAGCGAGCGATGAGCCCCCTCGACGCCCCGATCGTTGATGCGCACGCCCACACCTGGTCGGGCGCCTTCGCCGAGGACCACGACGAGGTGATGGAGCGCGCCTGGGGCTCCGGGCTGACCGCCGTCGTCGAGGTCGGCGGCAGCGCGCCGAGCAGCGAGGAGGCGTACGCCCTCGCCGCAGCCGATGAGCGCGTCCATGCGGTCGCCGGACTGCACCCGCACCGCGCGAAGGACCTGCCGGAGCAGCGCGAGCAGCTGCGCGAGCAGGCGCACAGCGGGCGCTTCGTCGGGCTCGGCGAGATGGGGCTGGACTTCTACCGCAACCTCTCGCCGCACGACATCCAGTACGAGGCGTTCCGCTACCAGCTCGACCTCGCGCGCGAGGCCTCGCTGCCCGTCGTGATCCACAGCCGCGACTCCGACGAGGAGTCGTACGCCGTGATCGAGGAGTGGGCGCGTCACTCCGGGCGCTACCTCGGGCCGGACCGCGAGATCGGGATGATGCACTGCTACGCGGGCGACGCGGAGCTGAGCGAGCGCTACCGCGCGCTCGGCTTCCTGCTCTCGATCCCCGGCCCGGTCACCTACCCCGGCGGCACGCGGCGTCAGAACGTCGCGAGGACCGCGCCGCTCGAGCAGTTGCTGGTCGAGACCGACGCGCCCGCGCTGACGCCGCAGTCGCACCGCGGGCGGCGCAACGAGCCGGCCTACATCCTCGAAACGATCGCCTTCATCGCGCAGCTGCGCGGCGACACGCCGGAGCACGTGGCGCGCGTGACGGCCGAGAACGCCGCGCGCCTCTTCGGCTTCGAGCTGCCCCGATGACCGCGCCCGCCAGCCAGTTCGAGGTCTACGGCCCCGTCGCGGACGACCTGCCGCGCGTGGACGAGTTGCTCGACTCGCTGCGCGATGTCGAGTTCCCGTGGCTGCGCGAGATGCTGGGCGCGGTGCTCGGCGGCGGCGGCAAGCGGCTGCGCCCGGCTCTGACGCTGCTCGCCGGGCGCCTCGGACGCTACGACCTCGACCTGCTCGTGCCGATGGCGGCGAGCGTGGAGCTGCTGCACACGGCGACGCTGGTCCACGACGACGTGATCGACCAGGCGGAGGAGCGGCGCGGCCGGCCGACGGCGGCGGCGCAGTTCAACAACGGGCCGAGCGTGATGCTCGGCGACTACATGTTCGCCCACGCCGCCCACTTCGTGGCCCTGACGGGCAACCTGCGCGTGGTCCGCAACTTCGCCGAGACGCTGCGCGTGATGGCGCGCGGCGAGCTGAGCCAGGACCTCGCGGCCTACGAGTACTCGCCCGACGTGCGCCGCTACCTCGATCGCATCCACGGCAAGACCGCCTCGCTCTTCGCCACCGCCGCCGAGGGCGGGGCGATCGTCTGCGGCGCGCCGGAGCCGCTCGTCGAGCCGGTCCGCCGCTTCGGCGAGCAGCTCGGCATGGCGTTCCAGGTGGTCGACGACGTGCTCGACTTCAGCGCGACGTCCGAGGAGCTTGGCAAGCCGGTCGGGTCCGATCTGCTGGCGGGGACGCTGACGCTGCCCGCGCTGCTCTACCTGGACCGCTACCCCGACGACAACCCGATCCGGCGCGCCTTCTCCGGCGTGCGCAGGCGCGCCAACTTGCAACGCGCGATCAACGAGATCCGCGAGTCGGGGCTCCTCGAGGAGTCGCTGGAGACGGCGCGACGCTTCGCGGATCAGGCCGCGGCGTCGCTGGAGCCGCTCCCGCCCGGGGAGCCGCGCGAGACCTTCGAGTCGCTGGCCGGGTACGTGCTGACGCGCCGCAACTGAGGGCGGCTACGAGGCGCCCTTGCCCTCGCCGCGGGCGCGGCGGCGTCCGCGCGAGCCGCTGCCCTTGACGCGCTCGCGGACCTGCACGGCCGCCTTCCTGGCGGCGACCTCCTCGGCAGTCACTTTCGTGGCGGCCGGGACGACGCGCGGGTCCTTCACGAGGAAGGGCTCCATCTTCTTCATGTCGTTCGTCTGCATCGGCTTCGTGGATTGGCCCTTGGGCGTCCAGTAGAGGTTCTGGTCGGGGATGCGGCGAGGCATCCCGCCGCGCATCGTGAAGGCGTGCACCTCGGTCGGCATCAGGCGCCGGCCGTCGCCGTCGCAGACGACGCACGGCTGCGGGTCCGAGGACTCGCGCACCGGGCGGATCAGCTCGAAGATCCCGTCGCAACCTTCACAGTAGTACTCGTAGAGCGGCATGCCGCGTCTCCTCGATCCGTCGGTCAGGCGTTCAGACTGTCCGGCTCAGTATACGCGGGCGCGTGCTTGACGGATGCAGGCGCCGCCGCCCCGGCCTCCGCAGCCTCGTCGCCGCCGACTGTCCGAGGCGTCTGGCGCACCTCGGAGAGGAAGCGCGCGCTGCCCAGGTCGCGCTCGGCCATCGCGCGCATCAGCTCGTGCATGACCCGCTCGAGGCCGGAGGCGAGCTCGGGCGTCAGGCGCACGCGCGCGGCCTCCTCGTACGGCTCCTGCTGGATGTAGCGCAGCACCTTCAGCACGCTCTCGTCGATCGGTCCCGCTTCCGGGTGCGAGCGGCGGCAGGCCGTGCAGATCACGCCACCCGCGAGCGGCGACCACGCCAGCGCGCCGAGGGCTACCGCCTCCCCGCAGGCGGCGCAGTCGCGCCACTCCGGGCGGAAGCCGGTCGCGTCGAGCAGCCCCAGTTCGAACGACCTCGCGACGAGCTGCTCGCCGTCGCCGCGCGCGAGGCGCAGCAGCGCGACCAGCAGCAGGCGGTAGACGGCGTCCGCCTCGGCGTGCTCGACCGTGAAGCGGTCGGCCAGCTCCAGCAGGTAGAGCGCGAGGCTGAGCCTGTCGAGGTCGTCGCGGATCGCGGCGAAGCCCTCGAGCGTCTGGGCCTGCGTGATGATGTCGAGGTTGCGGCCGTGGGCGAGCAGCACCTCGGCGTGGGTGAGCGGCTCGAGGTGTCCGGCGAGCCGGCTGCGCGGGCGCAGCGCGCCCCTGGCGATGGCATCGATCTTCCCGCGCGCGGGGGTGAGCAGCGTGACGATGCGGTCGCTGTCGCCGAAGCGGCGGTGGCGGATCACCACCGCCTCGCTGCGGGTGACGCGGGGGGCGCGCGCGGGCATGGTTACAGGTTAAACGACGGGAGCCGGCCCGGAGGCCGGCTCCCGGTTCTCTCGCCTCGTGCGAGTCTAGCCGCGCAGGTCCACCGTGAACGTCGGCGTCTCGTCCGGGTCGAGCCACGTCTTGTGGAAGGCGTAGCCCCAGTCCCAGAAGCTGTGGATGCCGATGTACGGACCGTGGAAGCGCACGAAGCGCACCTCCGGCCGCACGATGAAGATGCCCGCCGAGGCCGGCACCTTGTCCATCCAGTAGGCCTCCTCGTTCATCTGGTTGATGATCTGCGTGAACATCTCGCGACGCGCGTCCGTGTCGAACTCACCGAACTGCCGGTCGGCGAGCTCGTCGATGACCGCGTCCTGGATGTTGAAGTGCTGCGTCGTCGACTGGGAGTGGATGTTCTCCCAGAAGTACCCGTTCGCCGTCGGCGCCGCGGTCGACCAGCCCTGGATCATGTCCGAGTCCCTCACGTCGGGGTCGGAGAAGCCCTGGCTGTAGTACATCTTGGCGAAGGCGGCGCCGTCGGCCGGCAGCATCTCCGGCTCGAAGCCGAGCGCCCGCAGGTCCTCGAAGATCAGCTCCGTGTCCGCGCCGGGGTTGGTGAACCCCGCCGGTGAGCGGTGCAGGATCTTGTGTCCCGACTCGACACCGGCGGCGGCGATCAGCTTCGCAGCCTCGTCCGGGTCGTACGGGCCGGTGCTGCCGAAGGCGTCGCGGCCCGGGTACGAGTCGGAGTAGAACGGCCAGCCGAAAGCGGGCAGCGAGTCCGGCCACTTCTGACCCGGGAAGCGGATCGCCAGGTAGCGGTCCACGTCCATGCCGAGCTTGATCCCGCGGCGCACGCGCGTGTCGTTGAACGGCGCGACGTTGGAGTTGACCGCGAAGATCGCGATGCCCATCAGCGACGGGTTGTTCATCACGTTCATGCCGGGGACGCTGCCCCACATCGCGTCCAGCTCCTCGGTCCGCAGGCCGGGCAGCCCGTGGTGCGTCTGCCCGGTGCGGAACGCGGCCTTGCGCGTCTCCGAGTCCTGGATCGTGTCGAAGTGGAACGCGTCGAGCAGCGGTGCGCCGCCCCAGTAGTCGGGGTTGGCCGCGAACACCATGCGCTGGTCCTGGACGGTGTTCTCCTTGTCGAGAATCCCGGCGCCCGTGCCGATCGGCGTGGTGTCGGCGATGCCCGCGTCGTAGACCTCCGGCGGGTAGATCGGCGTCTCGCGGTTGCCGGCCACCACGAGGATGTCCGCGTTCGCCTTCGACATGTTGAAGCGCACCGTGCGGTCGTCCACCGCCTCGGCCGACTCGAGGCCCAGCAGCAGACCGGCCTGGCGGCCGCTCTGCATGCGCGCGTAGGCCTGCGCTACGTCGTTCGCGACCAGCGCGCGCCCGTTCACCGGCGCGACGTTGTGGTAGTTCGCCTCACGCAGCGCGAAGGTCAGCGTCAGCCCGTCCGGAGCGACCTCCCACCCGGTGGCGAGGCCGAAGTCCGGGTTGAGCTCCATCTGGTAGACGTTGAAGTCCGGCCCCTGGTGATAGCCGACCAGCATGTCGCCGACCATCGTGTTGGCCGATTGCGTCAGACCGCCGCCGGAGGTGATGTTGTCGAAGCTCGAGTGGATGAGCGACGTCCCGTAGGTGAGGATCCCGCCGGCTACCGGCTTCTTGTCCGGCTCCGCCCAGCCGTAGGCGAAGGGAGCGCCGTCGTTGCGGGCGTTGCCGACGTAGTCGTAGGACGGCTCCAGCGGGTACCCCGGGCCCGCCGGCGTGGGGGCCGGGGTGGCCGTCGCCGCCGTCCCTGCCGCCGGAGTGGGCGTCGGGGTCGGCGTGGGGGTCGCGGTCCTGACGATCGCGGCGGTCGGGACGGGAGTCGCCGACTCCGTCGGGGCCGCCGTGGCCGCCGCGGTCGGGGCCGCGGTCGCCGGAGGCGGAGCCTCGTCGTCGTCGTCGCCACAGCCGATCAGCGCCGCAGCCGTCAGGCCCGCCGCACCGATCACGCCGCCGCGGAGGACGCTGCGCCGGCTGACGCGAGACCCGATCAGCCTGGACAGCCCCTGTCCGTTGCTTGCTTGCCCTGTCATGGTTCCTCCTCGATCGCGAACTCGCCCGCACGTATGCAGGCGCTGATCGCTATACGCCGGGGGTCACCGTACGGTTCTGTGCGGTCGCGCGCAAGTGCGAACAACGTGGCCGGATTCGGACCGTCCGGCACCCTGTTGCGGGTGACGTGGCGGGCGCGCGCGGGCATGAGTACAGGTTAAACGACGGGAGCCGGCCCGGAGGCCGGCTCCCGGTTCTCTCGCCTCGTGCGAGTCTAGCCGCGCAGGTCCACCGTGAACGTCGGCGTCTCGTCCTGATCGAGCCACGTCTTGTGGAAGGCGTAGCCCCAGTCCCAGAAGCTGTGGAGGCCGATGTACGGCCCGTGGAAGCGCACGAAGCGCACCTCCGGCCGCACGATGAAGATGCCCGCCGAGGCCGGCACCTTGTCCATCCAGTACGCCTCGTCGTTCATCTGGTTGATGATCTGCGTGAACATCTCACGACGCGCGTCCGTGTCGAACTCACCGAACTGCCTGTCGGCGAGGTCGTCGATGACCGCGTCCTGGATGTTGAAGTGCTGCGTCGTCGACTGGGAGTGGATGTTCTCCCAGAAGTACCCGTTCGCCGTCGGCGCCGCGGTGGACCAGCCCTGGATCATCTCCGAGTCCCGGATCTCCGGGTCGGAGAAGCCCTGGCTGTAGTACATCTTCGAGAAGGCGGCACCGTCGGCCGGCAGCAACTCCGGCTCGAAGCCGAGCGCCCGCATGTCCTCGAAGATCAGCTCCGTGTCCGGGCCCAGTCCCGCGAATCCGAGCGGAGAGCGGTGGCGAACCTTGAGGCCCGACTCGACACCCGCGGCGGCGATCAGCTTCGCAGCCTCGTCCGGGTCGTACGGACCGGTGCTGCCGAAGGCGTCGCGGCCCGGGTACGAGTCGGAGTAGAACGGCCAGCCGAAGGCCGGCAGGCTGTCCGGCCACTTCTGGCCCGGGTAACGAATCGCCAGGTAGCGGTCCACGTCCATGCCGAGCTTGAGGGCGCGGCGCACGCGCGTGTCATTGAACGGCGCGATGTTGGAGTTGACCGCGTAGATCGAGATGCCCATCAGCGACGGGTTGTTCATCACGTTCATGCCGGGGACGCTGCCCCACATCGCGTCCAGCTCCTCGGTCCGCAGGGTCGGCAGGCCGTGGTGCGTCTGCCCGGTGCGGAACGCGGCCTTGCGCGTCTCGGGATCCTGGATCGTGTCGAAGTGGAACGCGTCGAGCAGCGGCGCGCCGCCCCAGTAGTCGGGGTTGGCCGCGAACACCATGCGCTGGTCCTGCACCGTGTTCGCCGCGTCGAGAATCCCCGGCCCGGTGCCGATCGGCGTGGTGTCGGCGATGCCCGCGTCGTAGACCTCCGGCGGGTAGATCGGCGTCTCGCGGTTGCCGGCCACCACGAGGATGTCCGCGTTCGCCTTCGACATGTTGAAGCGCACCGTGCGGTCGTCCACCGCCTCGGCCGACTCGAGGCCCAGCAGCAGACCGGCCTGGCGGCCGCTCTGCATGCGCGCGTAGGCCTGCGCTACGTCGTTCGCGACCAGCGCGCGCCCGTTCACCGGCGCGACGTTGTGGTAGTTCGCCTCACGCAGCGTGAAGGTCAGCGTCAGCCCGTCCGGAGCCACCTCCCAGCCGGTCGCCAACCCGAAGTCCGGGTTGAGCTCCATCTGGTAGACGTTGAAGTCCGGCCCCTGGTGATAGCCGACCAGCATGTCGCCGACCATCGTGTTGGCCGACTGCGTCAGACCGCCGCCGGAGGTGATGTTGTCGAAGCTCGAGTGGATGAGCGACGTGCCGTAGGTGAGGATCCCTCCCTTGTGGGGGACCTTGTCCGGCTCCGCCCAGCCGTAGGCGAAGGGAGCGCCGTCGTTGCGCGCATTGCCGACGTAGTCGTAGGACGGCTCCAGCGCGTAGTCGGGGCCTTCCGGCGTGGGCGCCGGGGTGGCCGTCTGCGCAGCCCCGGCCGCCTGCGTCGGCGTCGGGGTCGGCGTGGGGGTCGCGGTCCTGACGATCGCGGCGGTCGGGACGGGAGTCGCCGACTCCGTCGGGGCCGCCGTGGCCGCCGCGGTCGGGGCCGCGGTCGCCGGAGGCGGAGCCTCGTCGTCGTCGTCGCCACAGCCGATCAGCGCCGCAGCCGTCAGGCCCGCCGCACCGATCACGCCGCCGCGGAGGACGCTGCGCCGGCTGACGCGAGACCCGATCAGCCTGGACAGCCCCTGTCCGTTGCTTGCTTGTCCTGTCATGGCTCCTCCTCGATCGCAACCTCACCCGCACGTATGCAGGCGCTGATCACTATACGCCGGGGGCCACGGTACGGTTCTGTGCGGCCGTGCACAAGTGCCGACGGCATCTCCGGATTACGATTGTCAGTGCTTGGGTTCCGGGACCGTTCCCGAACTCTCCTGGCGAACTCGTTCGAGCCGCTAGCGCGACCCACGCAGCCGCGGGTCCAGGACGTCGCGCACGACGTCGCCGAGCAGGTTGAACGCAAGGACCGTGACCATGATCGCGATGGCCGGGAAGATCGCGAGCCAGGGGGCCAGCTCCATGAACTGGCGGCCCTTGTCGCTCAGCATCAGGCCCCAGGACGGCGTGGGCGGCTGCGCGCCCATGCCAAGGAAGGCAAGCCCCGCCTCGATCAGGATGGCGGCGCCGAGGACGGTGGACATCATGATCAGGATCGGCGCAACCACGTTCGGCAGAATATGCCGCAGCATGATGCGCAGGGGCCCGGCGCCGATCACCCGCGCCGCCTCCACGTAGACGTTCTCCTTGACCGCGAGCACGGCGCTGCGGATCACGCGCGCGTTGAAGGGGATGATGATCAGGATGATCGCGAAGATCCCCGTCGTCACCCCGGGCGTGAAGACGGCGGCGAAGATCAGCGCGAGGACGAGCCCGGGGATCGCCAGCATCGCGTCGACGAGGCGCTGCGAGAGCAGGTCCAGCCAGCTCCCCGCGAACCCCGACAGCAGACCCCAGGCGGCGCCCACGAGGCAGCCACCCGCCGTGGCGAGGAACCCCACCCAGAGCGAGATCCGCGCGCCGTGCATCAGGCGCGACAGCTGGTCGCGCCCGAGGTCGTCCGTACCGAACGGATGCTGCGCGCTCGGTCCCACGAGGACGTCCCTCGAGGACTGGTACGGGTCAGGGCCCACGTCGGCAAAGACCGCGCCGAGGACCAGCACGACGAGCACAAAGGTTGAAGTCGCGCCCACCGGCGACCTGAAGATGCGGATCGACGCATCCAGCGCGGGGTGACGCCCGCTGCCGGCGAACTCTCGCACAGTCGGTGCGGCCAGGGTTTGTTCAGCCAACGCCCCGCCCCCTTACGAGTACCTGATGCGCGGATCGATCAGCCCATAGGCGAGATCGACGGCGAGATTCACGAGGATGAAGACGACCGACATCAGCAGCACCGTGGCCTGCACGACCGGATAATCGCCGATCCGCACCGACTCCAGGGTGAGCCGTCCCAGGCCGGGCAGGCGGAAGATCTGCTCGACGATCACGGTGCCCCCGAAGACGAACGTGATCTGCCCCGCCATGATCGTGAGCACGGGAATGACGGCGTTGCGCAGCGCGTGCTTCAGGATGACGGGGCGCTCCGCCAGCCCCTTTGCCCGGGCCGTGCGCACGTAGTCCTCGCGCAGCACCTCCAGCATCGTCGACCGCATCATGCGGGCGCTGATCGCGGAGAGCCGGTAGCCGATGATCAGGGCCGCGAGGATCAGCGCCTGGAAGTTGGCCCACGGGTTGTCGAAGATCGGCTCGTAGAGCGGGGGCAGCCAGGACTGGAACAGCCCGAACGTCACATCGTCGAGGTACACCGTCAGGAACAGGATCACCAGCGTGCCCCAGACGAAGTCCGGTCCCGAAAGCCCGATCACGGTGAACAGCCTCGCTCCATAGTCGATCGGGCTGTCCTGATTCACCGCCGAGATGATTCCCAGCGGCACCGCCAGCGCGGGGGCCAGGATCACCGCCAGCAGGACGAGCTCGAGGCTCAGCGGCAGACGCTCCTTGATCAGGTCGTTGATCGAGTTCCGCGTGCGCAGCGAATCGCCGAGGTCGCCGCGCAACAGGCCGCCGCCCTCGCAGCCGCCGATGGCGCTGATGTTGTTGAGAGCGTCCCCGAGGGCCCAGCACTTGTACTGATGCGGCCACGAGCGATCGAGGCCCAACTCCGCGCGGCGCTTGTTGAGGAACTCTTCGGTCGGTGCGCTGCCGCCGTCGGAGATGGCCAGCTTCTCCACCACGTCGCCGGGGATCAGCCGCATCAGGCAGAAGATGATGACGGAGACGAAGAAGATCGTCGGGATCGCCGCGAGCAGGCGCTTGATGATGTACTGCGTCATACGGCTGGGCGCCCTCTTCCCGTGCAGAGGCTACTGCGCCCCGAGGGCGCAACTCGCGGCGGCGAGTCTCCCAATGCTAGGGGCGGATGTCAATCGCCGCGCCCGCGAGGGCGCGGCTACTCGACGCGCTGGCGGTGCGCGAGCGCGCGCTCGAGCGTCACGTTGTCGGCGTACTCGAGGTCCGCCCCGGCCGGCAGGCCGCGCGCGAGCCGCGTCACGCGCACGCCCAGCGGCTCGATCAGCCGCGCGAGGTACATCGCCGTCGCCTCGCCCTCAAGGTTCGGGTTCGTGGCGACGATCACCTCGGAAACGGGCACGGCCGTCGAGGCGTCCGACTCCTCCCCATCGCCGTCCTCGCTGGCAGCGGGCGCGGCGCCGTCGAGGCGGCGCAGCAGCTCGCGGATGCGCAGGTCCTCGGGGCCGACGCCATCGGCCGGGGAGATCACGCCGTGCAGCACGTGGTAGAGGCCGTGGTAGCCCTGCGTGCGCTCGATCGCCACGAGGTCCAGCGGCTCCTCGACGACGCAGATCACGCTGCGGTCGCGCTGCCCGTCGAGGCAGATCGGGCAGGGGTCGCCGTCGCTGATCTGCTGGCAGCGCGAGCAGAAGACCGTGCGCTCCTTCACCTCGATCAGCGCCTCGGCGAGGTCGCGCGCCTCGCCCGCGGGCGAGCGCAGCACGTGGTAGGCGAGGCGTTGCGCGGACTTCGGCCCGACGCCCGGCAGCCGCCGGAACGCCTCGACGAGGCGTGAGATCGAGGAGCCGGCGCCGTCCTGCCGCAGGCTCACGATTGGCGCCCCCGTTGCGACCTTCGCGAAACTCCCGCAATCCCGCTCCGGCCCCCTCTCCCTGGGGAGAGGGCGGGGGTGAGGGGGAGGACTCCCGCGCGCCTCCGAACGCCCCGGGGAGAGGGGTTCGCAACGGTCTCCCGTGGCGTGTGCGCCGCTGCGCCGCTTGCCTGCCCGCCGAGGAGCCGCACGTCAGCCGTCAGTCCTCGATCGGGACCGCGCCGAGCTTGCGCGCCTCCTCGAAGAGGTGGCCGCCGCCCTCGCGGACGCCGCGCTCCGCGGGCGGCCCGGCGGGGGGCGGCCCGGCGGGGGGCGGCGCGCCGCCCGGCGATCCCGCCGGGGGAGGCGTGGCGGGCGCGGCGGACGGGCGCGGCGGGGCGGCCCCTTGCAGCGCCTCCCAGACGACCGGCGCCACCTCCACCTCGCGGCCGGCGACGCTCCCGACGGCCGCGCGCATCGCGTCCAGCACCGCGGGATCGCCGAGCGCCTTCTCGACGAGGAACTTCGACTGGAAGCCGATCTCCACCGTGTCGCCCTCGAAGCTCTTGATGTAGCAGCGCGAGTTGAGCAGCGCGCCCGCGGTCTGGTGCGCGGCGCGCGCGCCGTCGCGGATCTCGGCGTGGCGCTCGCGCAGCGCGGCGAGCTCCGGCGAGGCGGCCTCGCCCTCGGGCAGCACCGGCGGAGGCGGCGCGCGGCGCGCGGGCGTGGTCGCGGTCGCGGTCGCGGGCCGCTCGGCGGCGGGCGCCGGCTCGGCGCGCGGCTGCGGTGGGCGCGGCTGCTGCCCGCCTCGCGGCTGGCGTGGCGCGCGCTCGCGGCGCGGGGCCGCCTCGCGGCGTCCCTGCGCGGCCTGCTGTGGCGCCGCCTGCGCGGACTGGGGCGGCGCCTCGGGCGGCGCGAGGGCGTCCCCCTCGGCCGGCAGCCCGACGGCGAGCGAGGCGAAGGCGATCTCCGCCGGCAGCGCGTCGTAGGCGTCGCCCGCGAAGTCGATCTCGCCGAGGGCGCGCAGCGCCGCGACGATCTCCGCCGCCTGCGTCTCCCCGGCGATCGGCCGCAGCTCCGCGAGCTGGGCGTCGGACAGGCCCAGCTCCTCGTGCCCGCCCGCGCGCAGCAGCAGCAGCGTGCGCAGCGTCTGCACCACCTCGCGGACGAACGCCCGCACCTCGATGCCGTCGTCGCGCACCGAGGAGAGCAGCGCGAGGCCGGCGGGCAGGTCGCGGCCGACCGCCGCGCGGGCGAGCGCCGTCGCGCGGTCGTCGACGACGAGCCCGAGGCCGCGCTGCACCGCCTCGAGGTCGAGTTCCGAGCCGTGGTAGGCGGCGAGCTGGTCGAGCAGGTTGACGGCGTCGCGGAACGAGCCGCCGGCCTGGCGGGCGATCAGCTCCGGGCCGCCCTCGGCGACGCTGATGCCCTCGCCGCCGGCGATCACGGCGATGCGATCGACGAGCGCGGGCATTGAGGCGCGGCGGAAGTCGAAGCGCTGGCAGCGCGAGCTGATCGTCGGCGGGATGCGGTGCGGCTCGGTGGTGGCGAGCACGAAGATGACGTGGGCGGGCGGCTCCTCGAGGGTCTTGAGCAGCGCGTTGAAGGCCGCGTCGGTCAGCATGTGGACCTCGTCCACGAGGTAGACCTTGTACGTCCCCGAGTTGGGCGCGTAGCCGACGCTCTCGCGCAGCGCGCGCACCTCGTCGATGCCGCGGTTGGAGGCGGCGTCCAGCTCGATCAGGTCCAGCGCGCGGCCCTCGTTGAAGGCGAGGCAGGAGGCGCAGGCGTTGTCCGGCTCGCCCTCGCGGGGCGCCTCGCAGTTCACGGCCTTGGCGAGGATGCGCCCGGTGCTGGTCTTGCCGGTGCCGCGAGGGCCGGTGAAGAGGTAGGCGTGCGCGGGCGAGCCCGCGGCGACCGCGTTGCGCAACGTCGTGGTGATCGGGTCTTGTCCGGCGACCTCGGCGAAGCCGCCGGGCCGCCACTTGCGGTAGAGGACTTCCTGGCTCACCGGCACCCCATGGCCCGGCCGGGGGATTCGGCCGTCGCCGCCCGGCCAGTGTACCAGCGCGCGGCGCGCTACCGCGCCCGCCTGTACCCTCGATCCGTGGCCTACGAGATCTCGATCGAGCTCGACGGCGCGGCGCGCGACCTCGACGCGCGGCCCGTGCGCACCATGATCCGGCGCGCCCTCGCGGGCGAGGGCATCGCCCGCGCCGCCGTCGCGCTGCTCTTCGCCGGCGACGAGCTGCTGCTGCGGCTCAACCGCGAGCACCGCGGCATCGAGGACTTCACGGACGTCCTCGCCTTCCCCGCCGAGGAGGGCGAGACGGCCCCGCGCGACGACTTCAGGAGCGACGCCCCGGGGGAGGACGACGAGCCGCCGCCGTTCCTCGGCGACATCGCGGTTTCAACGCCCGCGGTGCGACGCCAGGCCGAGGACGCTGGCCTCGCCTTCGAGGCGGAGCTCGACCATGTGGTGCTGCACGGCCTGCTGCACCTGCTCGGCTACGACCACGACGCCGCCGAGGACGCGGTGGCGATGCGCGAGCGCGAGGAGGCCGTGCTCGGCAGCGCGATCCACGCCGCCGGCGGCGGCCACGGCACGCACGGCTACTGACGGGCTGAGCTCGCCGGCCTCGAAGGCGCCTCGAAACTTCTTGCCGTGAGTGGCTCGGACGGGCACGCGCTGGCGCACGGCCCGTGCCCACCCACCCGCCCCGGATTTCTTCTGATGTGGGGGGCTGCGCCCCCCACGCCCCCCGACGGCCGCCGCGCTCCCGCGAGCTGGGGGGAGAGGGGCGCGCCCTGCTGATGCCCCGGCTGGATTCCGGCTTCGCCGGAATGACGGAGGCGGCGTGGGCGTGGACGTGGGGGAGCAGCTCCAGACAGGGTACGCGCCTGCCCTCGGTCCTGCCGTTGCACTGCCGATCCGGCGGGGGCGTGGGGGCTGCGCCCCCACGGAAAAACATTCCGAGGGCGGGTGGGCGGGTCCGAGCCGCGCGCAGCGCAGGCTCGTCCGGGATGGGGGCGTGGGGGGCCCAGCCCCCCACACAGGACGCGCGAGAGGCCGCGCTACGGTGGGGCGATGATGAGCGTCTCGGCGGCGCGCTGGGCGGCGTCGAGGAGCGGCGTGGGGATGACGCCGAAGAAGAGCACGGCGAGGGCGGCGAGGCCGAGCACGGCCTGCACCGGCGCGGTCGCGTGGAACGGCGCCTCGTCCGCCGGCTCGTCGAGCACCATCGTGCGCACCCAGCGCAGGTAATAGAAGGCGGAGACGGCCGAGTTGAGCACCGCGATCACGACCAGCCAGACGAGCCAGTCGTGGCCGGACTGGACCGCGCTGTTGAAGACGTAGAGCTTCGCGAGGAACCCTGCGGCCGGCGGGATCCCCGTTAGCGAGAGCAGGCACAGCGCCAGCACGCCGGCCACGAGCGGCGATCGCTTCATCAGGCCGGCGTAGCCGCTCACGTCCTCGACGCCGATCCGCTCGGCGACGACGATCACGCAGAGGAACGCCCCCACGTTCGTCGCCGCGTAGGCCCCGAGGAAGAACAGCACCGCCGAGGGCCCGGCGACGCTGCCGGCGGCGACCGCCGCGAGTCCGACCGCGATGTTGCCCGCCTGCGCGATCGAGGAGTAGGCGAGCAGCCGCTTCACGTTCGTCTGCAGGATCGCGGCGGCGTTGCCGAAGCACATCGAGGCCGCCGCGAGCACGGCGATCAGCGCGGCCCAGTGCTCGGCGATGAAGGTGTCGCCGCCTCCGAGGCCGCCGTAGAAGATGCGCAGCGCTATCGCGAAGCCCGCCGCCTTCGATGCGACCGAGAGGAAGGTGGTGACGGTGGTCGGGGAGCCCTCGTAGACATCCGGTACCCAGGCCTGGAAGGGCGCGATCGACATCTTGAAGCCGAGGCCCGCCGCGACCAGCACGAAGCCGAGCACGAGCGCGAGCTGCGTCCCGTCCGACCCCGTCCGCACGAAGGCGGCGATGCCCTCGAGCGAGGTCGTGCCGGAGAGGCCAAAGAGGAAGGCGAAGCCGTAGAGCAGCACGGCGGCGGCGACCGCGCCGCTCAGCAGGTACTTGATGCCCGCCTCGGAGGAGCGGTCGTCGCGGGCGATGCCGGCCAGCACGAACTGCGCGATCGATGTCGTTTCGAGGGCGACGAAGATCGCGATCAGGTCGTTGGACTGCGCGAGCAGGACCATCGCGCCGGTCGCCGTCAGCAGCAGCGCGAAGAACTCGGGGCGGTGCTGGACGCGCGCGAGGCCCTCGGAGGTGGCGATCACGACGGCGAGCGCCACGAAGATCAGCAGGAAGGCGAAGAACAGCGCGAAGCGGTCGACGACGACGGCGCCCGCGAGCGCGGGGCCCTCGATGCCGGAGGCGGCCTGCACGATCGCCCAGACGCCCGCGGCGACCAGCACGAGGATGGTGAGCGCGACGACGGGCGCGCGGCGCGGCGCGATCAGGTCGGCGGTCATCACGATGCCCGCGCCGAGCAGCAGCGCGAAGGCCGGGCCGATGTGGTGGATCTGCTCGTACCAGTTCATGCGGCCGCCTGCACGATCAGCGCGATCGGCTCGATGCCGAGCTCGACCACGTCGGTAAGCAGCCGCGGGTAGACGCCGACGCCGATGATGAAGACCAGCATCGCGGCCATCGCCGTGAGCTCGTACCACTCGGTCGCGTCGCCGAGGCCGGACCAGCGCTCGTCGGCGGGGCCGGTGAAGACGCGCTGCACGGCCCAGAGGATGTAGCCGGCGGCCAGCACCACGCCGAAGACGGAGATGATCGTCGCCGCCGGATGCACTTGCAGCGAGCCGGCGAAGACGGCGAACTCGGCGACGAAGCCGCTCAGCGCGGGCAGGCCGAGCGCGGCGAAGCCCGCGATGATCGCGACGAGGCCGAGCAGCGGCATCTGGTGCAGCAGTCCGCTCAGGTCGGAGATCTGGCGCGTGTGCGTGCGGTCGTACATCACGCCGACGACGATGAAGAGCAGCCCGGTGATGACGCCGTGCGAGAACATCTGCAGCGCCGCGCCGGAGAGGCCCGCGGCCCCCATCGCGGAGACGCCGAGCAGCACGTAGCCCATGTGCGAGACCGAGGAGTAGGCGACGAGCCGCTTCAGATCGCGCTGCTGCAGCGTCAGGATCGCGCCGTAGATCACGGAGAAGGCGGCAATCGCCGCGAGGATGACGCGGAAGTCCTGTGCCTCGCCGGGCAGGATCGGCAGCACGATGCGCAGGATGCCGTAGCCGCCCATCTTCAGCAGCACGCCGGCCAGCATCACGGAAACCGCCGTCGGCGCGTCGGTGTGGGCGTCGGGCAGCCAGGTGTGCACGGGGAAGACCGGCAGCTTGACGAGGAAGGCGGCGATGATCAGCCAGAACACGATGCTGAGCGGGACCAGCGCCTCGGCCGGCGGGTTGGCGGTGAGCGCGGCGATGTCGAACGTCCCCGCCTGGAGGCCGAGCACGAGGAAGCCTGCGAGCATCAGCGCGGAGCCGGCCATCGTGAAGAGCAGGAACTTCATCGCGCTGTAGCGCGGCCGCCCGCTGCCCCAGATGCTGATCAGCATGTACATCGGGAGCAGCTCCAGCTCCCAGAAGAAGAAGAACTGGATCAGGTCGAGCGAGGTGAAGACCCCCGCAACGGCGGTCTCCAGCAGCAGCAGCCAGGCGAAGTACTCCTTGACCCGCAGCTCGATGCGCCAGGAGACGAGCACCGAGGCCAGTCCGAGCAGCCCCGTGAGCAGCACCAGCGGCGCCGAGAGGCCGTCCACGCCGAGCACGTACTGCACCGCGAACCCGGTGTCGCCCGCCCGGATCCACTCGAAGTGGTCGACCATCTGGTAGCCCTCGGCGGCGTGGTCGAGGCGGGCGAAGATGACGATGCCGACGATGAAGGTGATCGTGCTGAAGAACAGCGCGATCCAGCGCGCGTCGGCCGTGCGGTGGCGCGGCAGCGTCGCGATCAGCAGGGCCCCGACGGCCGGCAGGAAGACGAAGACCGACAGCATCAGCGGCCCACCACGTCAGTGCCGAGCACCGCGACCACGACGACCGCGATCACGATGCCGATGAAGAACAGCGAGGTGTAGGCCTGCACGTAGCCCGCCTCGGCGCGGCGCAACCCGTCGCCGGCGAGGCGCGTCGCCGTGCCGACCCCGTCCACGATCGCGTCGACGACGTAGCGGTCGAACAGGTCCGCGACGCGCTGCAGGCCGGCGTTGAGGATCCAGCGCACGACTACCGTCTCGGCGAGGAAGTCGAGGTAGTACTTCTGCTCCACGATGCGCGGCAGCGGGCCGAGGCGCGCGGCGACGGCCTCGGGGGCGGGGTTGCGGTAGAGATAGATCGCCGCCGCCGCGCCGATGCCGGCGAGCGCAGCGACGAGTGAGGCCGCGACGACGATGCCCTCGATGCTGGGCTTGCCGTGGCGCAGCTCGGCGGGGAGCGAGCCCTCGATCAGATGCGTGAAGCCGCTGCCGAGGGCGAACAGCCCGGCGAAGACGGCGGGCACCGCGAGGATCATCAGCGGGAGCGCCATCGAGGGCGGCGACTCGTGCGGGATGGTCGAGAAGTCGTCGTGGCCCGCCTCGGGTTCCTCGCCGCCGCGGTACTCGCCCCAGAAGGTCATGAAGATCGCGCGGAACATGTAGAGCGCGGTCATGAAGGCGACGACGACGCCGATCGCGAACAGCGGCTTCTCGTACTTCCAGGCGTCGAGCAGGATCTCGTCCTTGCTCCAGAACCCCGCGAGGGGGAAGACGCCGGCCAGCGAGAGCGCGCCGATCACGAACGTCACGTAGGTGACCGGCATGTACGAGCGGAGGCCGCCCATGCGCCGCATGTCGAAGGTGTGCGTCGCGTGGTTGACCGACCCGGACCCGAGGAACAACAGCGCCTTGAAGAAGGCGTGCGTGAAGAGGTGGAAGATCGCCGCCACGTAGCCGAGCACGCCCAGCGCCAGCACCATGTAGCCGATCTGCGAGATCGTCGAGTAGGCGAGCACGCGCTTGATGTCGGTCTGCACCAGCCCGAGCACCGCCGCCAGCAGCGCCGTGAAGCCGCCCACGTAGGCGACGAGGTCCAGCACCTCGGCGGGGGCGGCCTCGAAGCTCGGGAACATGCGCGCGATCAGGTAGACGCCGGCGACGACCATCGTCGCGGCGTGGATCAGCGCCGAGACCGGCGTCGGGCCCTCCATCGCGTCGGGCAGCCAGATGTGCAGCGGGAACTGCGCCGACTTGCCGATCGCGCCGGAGAGCAGCCCGAGCGTGAAGCCGACCAGCACCGAGGAGGAGAGCGCGCCGGCGAGCGCCAGCTCGTTGATCTCGTGGATGTCGAAGGTGCCGGCCTTGCCGAAGATCAGCAGCACCGCCAGCAGGAAGGCAAAGTCGCCGAAGCGCGTGACGATGAACGCCTTCTTCGCGGCCGCCGCCGCCGCTGGCCGGTGGAACCAGAAGCCGATCAGCAGGTACGAGGCGAGCCCGACCAGCTCCCAGTGCACGAACAGCTGGAGCAGGCTCGAGGCGAGCACCAGCCCCAGCATCGCCGCCGTGAACAGCGACATGAAGGCGAAGTAGCGCGCGTACCCGCTGTCGCCGTGCATATAGCCGACCGAGTAGATCTGGACGAGCAGCGAGACGCTGGTGACGACCACGGCCATGATCGCCGAGAGGCCGTCGATCCTCACGCCCATCTCGATGTGCAGGTCGAACAGGTTGAGCCAGAGGTGCGGCTCGAAGCCGAGCGCCTCGCCGTCCGCGCCGATCGAGCTGTCGAGCGCCCACAGCGCGGCGAGGAAGGCGATGCCGATCGCGAGGATGGTTAGCCGCCCGGCCCAGGCGTCGCGGAACGGGAAGCCGAACAGCCGCCGCGCGATCAGCCCGGCGGTGATCAGCAGCGTCGAGGCGACCGGGGCGAAGTAGATCGCCCAGACGACGGCTTCGGGGACTTGACCGAGCAGCATCAGACCTCGCCAGCGTCCCTTCGGCCGCGCTGTGTACGCATCGCCGCTAGATCTTGTTCAGCACTTCGCGGGCGACGTGGGTTTTGCCGTCGGGCGCCCAGATCTCGCGGGGCGCGGACATCGGTCCGACCTCGAGGGGCGGCACGATGCGCACGGAGACGGCCTCGGTGTTGAACAGCTCCCACCACATCGCGGCGGCGTAGCCGTCGGGCGCGTCCATGAACTTGACCCACATCCGCGCCCCCCTACCAGCGCATCAGGTTGATGCGATCGAGGTCGACCGTCTCGCGCCGCCGGTAGATCAGCACCGCCATCGCCAGCGCGACGGCGGCCTCGGCCGCCGCGACGGTGAGCACGAAGACGACGAAGACGTGCCCGGCCAGCGGCGCCTCGGCGGAGTCGAAGGCGCCGCCGAAGCGCGAGAAGGCGAGGAAGGTGAGGTTGACGCCGTTGAGCATCAGCTCGACGCCCATGAGGACCGCGATCGCGTTGCGCTTGGAGAGCGCGATCGCGATCCCGGCGCCGAAGATCATCGCGCCGACGGTCAGGTAGTGGGCCAGCTCGACGCTCATGCCGGCTCGTCCTCTCGCACCAGCACGATCGCGCCGATCAGCGCGGCGAGCAGCAGCACCGAGGCGACCTCGAAGGCCAGCACGTAGCGCCCCATCAGCGCGTCGCCGATCGCGTCGGCGGTGGTCGCGAAGGACTGGCCGGCGAGGGCGGCGGCGCCTGCCGCGCCCCACTCGGCGTCGATCGCCACGATCGCGACGATCACGGCGAAGGCGCCGCCGAGCAGCACGCCGGGCACGACGTAGAGCGAGTTGCCGTTGTCGCGCCCCGCGAGCGGGGTGAGCATGACGGCGAAGACCATCAGCACGGGAATCGCGCCGGCGTAGATCAGCACCTGCGCGGCGGCGATGAAGTCCGCGGAGAGCGTGACGAACAGCCCCGCGGTGGCGACGAACGAGAGCACGAGGAGCATCACGGCGTGGATCAGGTTCCTCGCAAGGAAGACGCCGACGGCGGAGCCGACCGCGATCGCGGAGAGCAGCCAGAAGGCGACGATGATGCCGGCGGAGTCCATCAGGCCCGTGTCCCCAGCTCCGATGCGCCGAGCCGCCGCGCGGCCTGTAGCCCGCCGACGCCCTGCGTGAGGATCGGCTGCCGCACCGCCTCGCGCTCCGGGCGGTAGCCCATGCGGCGCGCCCACTCGCGCACGAGGATGATCGCGGCCGCCCAGTTCACGATCGCGAAGAGCCCGAGGCTGACGACGCCCTCGACCTGCCAGCGCGCGAAGATCGAGGCCTGCGCGGCGACGACGAGCAGGTTGATGAGCGAGAGCGGGATCAGGAACTGCCAGGCGAACTTCATCAGCTGGTCGAGGCGGAAGCGCGGCAGCGTGCCGCGCAGCCAGACGAGCAGGAAGTAGGCCGCCGAGATCTTCGCGCCGAGGATCAGGTAGCCGGGTATCCACTCCTCGAGACCGAACAGCGACCAGCCGCCGAGGAACAGCGTCCCCGTCAGCGCCGCGACGACTAGTGTGTTGCCCAGCTCGACGACGAAGATCAGGCCGAACTTCATCCCGGAGTACTCGGTGTGGAAGCCGGCCACGATCTCGGACTCGGCCTCGGCGATGTCGTTCGGCGTGCGGTTCAGCTCGGCCGTCGAGGAGAAGAAGAAGGTGAACATCGCCAGCGGCAGCAGGGCTGCGAGCCAGACGTTGTGGGTCGACTGCCACTCGACGATCGTCGAGAGCTGCATCGAGCCGCTGAGCAGGACGACGGAGAGCAGCGCGATCGAGAGGGGGATCTCGTAGGAGATCATCATCGCGATCGTGCGCATCGCGCCGAGCAGCGCGTAGTGATTATTCGACGACCAGCCGGCCATGAAGATCACGAGCGTCGTGAGCGAGCTGATGGCGATCAGGAAGAGGATGCCGACGTGTATATCGAGGTAGGCCATCTGCCGGCCCCACGGGATCGGGCCCCAGGCGACGATCATCGGGATGAAGATCAGCGCGGGCGGCAGGAGGAACAGCACCTTGTCCGCGCCGCGTGGCATCAGCACTTCCTTCTGGATCAGCTTGACCGCGTCGGCGACCGGCTGGAGCAGGCCGTAGGGCCCGACGCGGTTCGGACCTCGGCGAATCTGCATCCGCCCGATCAGCCGCCGTTCGACCCAGATCAGGATCAGCAGCGCACCGCCGACAACGCTGAGGATGCCGGTCGCTCCGAGCAGCGCCGTGACGGCGTACGAGATCCAGTGCTGGCCGAGGAAGTCGAGGAAGCCCGGCTGGTCGGCGTTGCGGTCGTCCAGCCACTCGCGCAGCTCCTGCACGCCGATCCCGAGGTCGCGCACGTCGTACCACTGCCCGTCGAGCCGCCCGTCGATGACGACGTAGCCGATGGCCGCGTTGACGGCGACGAACCCGAGCGCGACGAGCGCGCCGAGCGCCATGAGCGCGCGCGGAACAGTGCGCTGCGGCAGCCGCCGGCCCATCCGCAGCGTGCTCATCGGTCGATCTCCCCGACCACGATATCGACCGAGCCGAGGGCGACGATCGCGTCCGGCAGCGAGGCGCCGATCGCCATCTCGCGCAGCAGCGAGAGGTTGATCAGCGAGGGCGCGCGGATGTGGAAGCGGAACGGCGCCGAGCCGCCGTCGGAGACCACGTAGAAGCCCAGCTCGCCGCGCGGGCCCTCGACGCGGGCGTAGGCCTCGCCGGGGTCGGGGCGCAGCGCGAGCGGGGTCTGCGTCTTGTGCGGACCGGAGGGCAGCCCGTCGAGCGCCTGGCGGATGATCTTCGTCGACTGGCGGACCTCCTCGAGGCGCACGAGGAAGCGGTCGTACGCGTCGCCCTGGCGGCCGACCGGGATCTCGAAGTCGAAGCGGTCGTAGCCGCAGTAGGGCTCGGCCTTGCGCAGATCCCAGGGCACGCCGGAGCCGCGCAGCATCGGCCCGGCGAGCGAGCCGTTGATCGCGTCCTCGGCGGAGATGACGCCGACGCCGCGGCCGCGCGCGAGCAGGATCTCGTTGTCGACCAGCAGCTCCGCGTAC
Organism: Dehalococcoidia bacterium; assembly: GCA_963692775.1. GTDB lineage: Bacteria > Chloroflexota > Dehalococcoidia > UBA2979 > UBA2979 > VXMT01. The sequence goes on from OY839116.1 coordinate 584,832, forward strand.
TCCTCGATACGCTCGGGCAGCTCGTCGACCAGCGATTCGATCGCCGGGTAGAACTCGTCGGGCGGGTCGAAGGCGACGCCGCCGATGCGCATGTAGTTGGTGGTGAGGCGCGCGCCGCAGGTCATCTCGAACAGATCCAGGATGCGCTCGCGCTCGCGGAACATGTACATCAGCGGCGTCTGCCAGGCCCCGGCGTCGTTGACGAAGGTGCCGTTCGCCATCGAGTGGCTGGCGATGCGCTGCAGCTCCGCGAAGATCACGCGCAGGCAGGAGGCGCGCTCCGGCACCTCGACGCCCGCGAGTCGCTCCACGGCCAGGCAGTAGCCGAGGTTGCCGCTCATCGCCGCGAGGTAGTCCGCGCGGTCGGTGAAGGGGATGTTCTGCGTGTAGGTGCGCTCCTCGGCCAGCTTCTCCATCGAGCGGTGGAGGTAGCCGACGACCATCTCGACGTCCTGGATGCGCTCGCCGTCCATCACGACGCGCAGGCGGAACACCCCGTGCGTCGAGGGGTGCTGGGGCCCGATGTTCAGGACGTAGGGCTCGGTCGCGGTGGTCATCGCGGCACCATCATCGCGCCTGCACCCCGGATTCCTCGAAGGGGAACTTCGGCAGGCCGGGGTGGTGTTCGGGGATCTGCAGGAAGTCCTTGCGCAGCGGAAAGCCGGGGTAGCCCTCCCAGAGGAACATGCGGCGCAGGTCCGGGTGACCCTCGAAGCGCACGCCCATCAGGTCGTAGACCTCGCGCTCCTGCAGCAGCGCGCCCTTGTACACGCCGGTGGCGCTGGGCAGCGCGGGCTCCTCGTGCTCACCGACGATCGCCTTGACGACGATCTGGTGGTTCCGGTCGAGCGATTGCAGGTGGTAGACGACCTCGAAGCGGTCGTGGCGGTCGACGGCGCAGAGGTTGCTGAGCTGGCGCGCGTCGAGGTCGGCGTCGTCGTGGAGGAAGCGCAGCACGTCGGCGACGCGCTCCGGGCGCACCTCGACCCACTCGTCGGTGGCGCGCAGGATCGCGTCGGGGACGGCGGCGGCGATGGGCGCCGCGACGGCCTCGCCGCTCAGCTGCCGGGGCCCCGCCGGCACGCTAGCGCCACTCCAGCGCGCCGCGCCGCCAGGCGTAGGCGAGGCCGAAGGCGAGCACGCCGACGAAGATCGCGGCCTTGAACAGCGCGTCCGTGTTGAGCACGCCGTGCTGCAACGCCCACGGGTAGAGGAAGACGACCTCCACGTCGAAGATCACGAAGCCGAGCGCGAACAGGTAGTAGCGGGCGTTGAACTGGCCCCAGGCGTTGCCTTCGGACTCGACGCCGCATTCATAGGTGGCGTGCTTGATCGGGTCGGGGTTCTGCGGGCGGCGCCGCAGCAGGTAGAAGGCGAACGAGGCGACGAGCGGGAGCGCGGGGAAGACGACGCCCAGGACGATCAGCACCCCGACGCGTCCGAACAGCTCTGGAATCACCCGCGCGCGCTCCTCAGCGGTCCCCGCGAGGGGGGACGCCGTAACCCGTAATCGGGCCCCGAATCGCCCGGTCCGGCATCGTGCGAGAAGGTAGCACCGGCCCCTACAGCGCGCCAGCGCCGGGCGCGCTCGCAGAGTCGCTGCCGTCCCGCTCGCGGGACCCGGCGGTGGCGGCGCGCTCCTGGATCGCGTACTCCTCGCGGCTGATCTCCATGCGCTCGAAGTCGTAGCCGTCGCGCCGGACGGAGCGGCGGCGGCGGAAGCCGGCGCGCCGGAAGGCGTGCTGGGCGCGGGTGTTCGTGGTCAGCGTGTGCAGGTAGACGCGCCGCAGCTCCAGCTCCGCGAAGAGGTGCCCGAGCAGGCAGCGCACGGCCTCGCTGCCGTAGCCCCTCGACCAGTACGCCCGCTCCCCGATCGTGATGCCCAGCTCCGTCTCGCCGAGGTAGGAGTCGTACCCGTAGTACATCACGTTGCCGATGTGGCGGCCGTTCTCGCGATCCTCGATCGCGTAGGTGCGACGGAACCGGGAGGGGCGGCGCAGGTCCTCGGTGAGGGTGGCTGTGTAGGCGCGGAAGGTCATCGCGATCGGGCGGGTCGCGTCGTAGTCGGCGAGCTCGCGGTCCTTGCGCCAGCTGTAGTCCCGCCAGGCGTCCTCGATCTGCTTCTCGCGCAGGCGCACGAGGCGGCCCTCGGCGATCACGCGCGGCGCGGTGGCGGTCATCGCGCCGCCTCCCCGCCGTTCAGCGCCTCGATCGCGCGCTCGACGATCGCGCGCTCGTTGGGGTACGTCATGCGCTTGCACGCCTCGTGCGCGTCGTACCACGCGACGAGGTCGTACTCGCCATCGTGGCCGTCGAGGTCGCCGCCGGTCGGCTGCATCAGGTAGTGGTGCACGACCTTGGAGACGCGCCCGGGCCTGCCCGGCGCCTCGTAGGTGTAGCGGATCGAGCCGATCGGCTCGGACCCGTCGATGGCGACGTGCAGCCCGGTCTCCTCGGAGACCTCGCGCAGCGCGGTCTGCTCGACGCTCTCGCCGGGCTCCGGCTTGCCCTTGGGCAGCGCCCAGAGCCGCTCGCGCGGGCGCGCCACGAGCACGACCTCAAGGCCGGAGTCGCCGCCGCGCCGGTAGACGACGCCGCCCGCCGACCAGATCTCGCGCGCGCCGTCCCCGGAGCTCACGAGGCGCCGGTCCAGGGCAGCGGGGCCTCGCCATCGAAGTCGACCGCCATCATCCGCGCTTCCTCGGCGGCGAGCTGCGCGGCCTCGGCGATGTGCGGCTCCGGGCTGCGCAGCAGATCCTGCAGGATCTGCTCGGCGCGGTCGCCGGCGATCTCGCCGAGCGCGCGGATCGCGGCGACCTGCACCTCTTCCTCCTCGTCCTCGAGCAGCAGCGTCAGCGGCTCGACGGCGGCCTCGAGCAGCAGGTTGCCGGCGGAGAGCGCGGCGGCGGCGCGCACGTCCTCGTCGTCGTCCTCGAAGGTCTGGATCAGCACGGGCAGCCAGTCGTCGGAGCCGTGACGGCCCATCGCCTCCACGGCGGCGCGCCGCATTCGCGTGCTCCCGGTCTCGTAGTGCTCTGCGATCAGCTCGGCGACCCACTCCTCCGAGGACGCGCCGGCCGCGCCGAGCGCCGTGCCGCGCACCTCGTCCTCCTCGGTCAGGTCCTCGATGCGCTCGCGCAGGGTGTCGAGCAGGCGCTCGCCGAGATCGACCGGCAGCATCCCGAACTCGTTGCCGACGACGAAGCTGGCGAGGCCCTCGGCGGCGGCGGCGCGCACGGCCGCCTCGACGTCGTCACTCGCGATGTCGAGCAGGACGGCGGCGTACTCCGGGCGTTCGCTCTCCCAGAGTCCGCGGATCGCGAGGATGCGCGTCGCGGTGTCCGGGTCGCGCAGCGCGGAGAGCTGGATGCGCTCGAACTCGAGGGTCGCGTCTTCCTCGGCCAGCTGGTGCAGGGCCGCGAGGAAGTCGCGGCGGCGGTTCGGCGTCAGCCGGCTCCAGAGCGCGAAGGCGCGGCCGGTGGTGGCGTCGTCGGGATTGCTCAGCGCCGGGAGATCGGCGAAGGGGATCGGCCCCGTCTCGTCCTCGACGGCGGCCAGCACTGCCGCCGGCTCCGGGTACGCGCGCGGCAATCCATCGGCGAGGGAATCGCCGTCCGGGAAGCCGTCCGCTGCATCGGGAGGACTCATGGGCGACCTCCGACGGCAGTCTAGCAGCGGCCGGCGGCAACGGCCCGGCGCTCAGGCCAGCTCCGCCATCGGATCGCGGCCCAGCAGTCCGGTCAGCGCGTCCTGCGGCGAGATCTCCCCTTCGAGGATCGCCTGCAGCGCGCCGGCGATCGGCAGTTCGACGCCGAGGCGCGCCGCGAGGCGCAGGGCGGCGGGGGTCGTCGAGACGCCCTCGACGGTCTCGCCGATGGTCGTGAGGGCGTCGTCGCGGCTCGCGCCGCCGCCGATCAGCTCGCCCAGCCGGCGGTTGCGCGAGAGCGGGCTGTAGGAGGTCGCCATCAGGTCGCCGACGCCGGCCAGGCCCTGGAAGCTGAGCGGGTCCGCGCCTGCGGCCACGCCCAGCCTCGATATCTCGGCCAGGCCGCGCGTCACCAGGGCGGCCTTCGCGTTGTCGCCGAAGCCGAACGCGTCGGCCATGCCGGCCGCGATCGCGATGATGTTTTTGAACGCCCCGCCGAACTCGACGCCCACGACGTCGCCGCTGGTGTAGACGCGGAACGAGGCGCTGTGGAAGGCGGAGCGGATCGCCTCGAGCGACGGGTCCGCCGAGGCGATGACCGTGGCGCCGGGCAGCCCGGGGGCAATCTCGCGCGAGAGGTTCGGCCCGGAGAGCGCGGCGAGCGGGCGGCCCGGCAGCAGCGATGCAAGCACCTCTGTCATGCGGCTTCCGCTCTCGCTCTCGATGCCCTTCGAGCCGGATAGCAGCGGCGTCGCCAGCGGCACATGCGCCGCGACCGCAGCGGCGTTCCGCGCCATCGTCTGCGCCGGCACGACGAAGCAGATCAGGTCGGCGCGCTCGAGCACTGCGAGGTCGGCGGAGATCGCGAGGTTGGCGGGGAAGGCCACGCCGGGCAGGCGGCCGTGCTCGCCGTCGGCGCGCAGGCGCGCGGCTTCCTCCTCGCCGCGGGCGAGCAGGGTGACGGAGACGCCGTTGCGGGCGAGCAGGAGCGCGATCGTCGCGCCCCAGCCGGTGGCCCCGACGACGGCGGCCCGGCGGATCGGCGCCGGGGCCGCCGCGCGCTCAGGCACCGCCCGCGCGCGGCGCGCCGCCCTGCCCGAGCTTGGGCTCCACGCCGGCCAGCAGGCGGCGGATGTTGCCGATGTGCCCGAGCTCGATCGAGGCGGTCACCGCGAAGGCGAACAGCAGGTAGTGGACCGGCAGCCACCCGGCGGCAACGAGGGCGACGATCGCCAGGCAGCCCGCGGCCGTCGCGGTGATCGTCGTCAGCGAGGCGTAGCGCGTGGCCGCCAGCGCGATCGCGGCGCACACGATCAGCACCGCGCCGGCGATGGGAGCGATCACCGTGAAGGCGCCGAACGCCGTCGCCGCCCCCCGGCCGCCCCGGAATCCGGCGAAGATCGGGAACATGTGACCGGCCACCGCGGCGACGCCGCCCAGCGCGACGGCCCACGGGTCGTCGAAGACGAAGCGCCCGATCAGCACCGGCACGGCGCCCTTCGCGATGTCCGCGCTGATCACGATCAGCGCGGCGCCCCAACCCAGCGAGCGGAGCGTGTTGGTGAAGCCCGTCTTGCCGGAGCCGTAGTCGCGCACGTCCACGCCTCGGTAGACGCGGCCGACGAGGACGCCGAAGGGGATCGAGCCGATCAGGTAGCCGATCAGGGCGAGCAGTGCGGCAATCACGCCAACGCCTCCACTTGCTCCGGCGTGCGGCTGCGGAAGCGCATCCGGATCGCCGTCCCTTCGAAGCCGAAGGCGTCGCGGATGCGGTTCTCCAGGAACCGACGATAGGCGAAATGGAGCAGGTCTGGATCATTCACGAAGAAGACAAACGTCGGAGGCTCCACCTCGGCCTGCGTGACGTACAGCACCTTGAGCCGCCGTTGGCCCTGGTAGCGGGGCGGATGCTGCGCCACCGCGCGCAGCAGCGCGCGGTTCAGCTCCGAGGTCTGCACGCGCCGCCGCCGCACCTCCTGCACGTGGATCGCGAGCTGCAACAGCTCCGCGACGCCCTCGCCGGTGAGCGCGGAGATGAAGTGCACGGGCGCCCAGGGCGCGAAGCGGTAACGGCTGTCGATGCTCTTCGCGAACTGGTGGCGATCGGCGCCGCGTTCGGCGAGATCCCACTTGTTGACCGCCAGCACCAGCCCCGTGCCGCGCTCGATCGCGCGCCCCGCGATGTGCGTGTCCTGCGCGGCGACCGGCTCCGCGGGATCGATCAGCAGCACGACCACGTCGGCGCGCGCGATCGCGCGCTCCGCCTGTTGCACGGAGTGGCGCTCCGCGCCCCGGCCGATCTTGCCGCGGCGGCGGATGCCCGCCGTATCGATCAGCACCATCGCCCGGCCCTCCCAGCGGAACGGGGAGTCGATCGCGTCGCGGGTCGCGCCGGGAACCGCGGAGACGATCAGGCGCTCCTCGCCGAGGATCGCGTTCACGAGCGAGGACTTGCCGACGTTCGGCCGCCCGACGATCGCGATCCGCAGCGGGCGGTCGCCGTCCCCGGCGGCGGCGGGCTCGTCCGGCGCCTCCGGCAGCGCATCGAGGACGAGGTCGAGCAGGTCGCCGATGCCCTCCGCGTGGTAGGCGGAGATCAGCAGCGGATCGCCGAGGCCGAGCGCGTGCGCCTCGTGCACGTTCGAGCGCGCCTCGCGGCGGTCGCCCTTGTTGGCGACGACGATCGCGGGCCGCCCGGCGCGCCGCAGCTGCGCGGCGATGGCGTGGTCGGCCGCGGTCAGCCCGCTCGAGGCGTCGACGACGAAGAGCAGCAACGCCGCCTCCGCCAGCGCCTGCCCCACCTGCTCGCGGATCGGCGCATCGAACGGATCGTCCTCCGGGCCCTCGAGGCCGCCGGTGTCGACGACGCGGAACTCGCGGCCCCGCCAGCGGCAGACGCCGTACTGGCGATCGCGCGTCGTCCCCGGGAGGCGCTCGACGAGCGCGCGGCGCGAGCGCGTGAGGCGGTTGAACAGCGCCGACTTGCCGACGTTCGGGCGGCCGACGATGGCGACGAGCGGCGCTTCCCGGGTCATTCCTCGTTCTCCGCTGTGGCTTCCGGGGTGGGCGTTGGCGTCGGTGTCGGCGTGGCGATCTCCCGGAGCGTAAGCTCGAGCTGCGCGGGTCGCACCTCCTGGACGCGTATCCCCCGCGGCGCCTCGACCACCACGTCGACCTGCGATACGCCCGCCCGGAGCCCGCTCGCGTCGACCTCGGCGACGATGTCGCCGGGGTCGAGGGCGTTGAGCGCCGGGAGGTCACCCTCAACGACGACGGTGACGACGAGCTGGCTGAGGGCGCCCTTCAGCCCGACGGGCACTCCGACCAGCCGGGGCACGACGGGGAACGCGATCGAGCCCTCGATCGGCGCGATCGAGACGATCACGTCGACATCCCCCCCCGAGACGGCGCTGACGCCGGGGGGCAGGCTCGGCGAGCGCGAGACCCTCAGGTTCGCCCTCGCCCCGTCGAGCAGCACCTGGCCCAGCGAGAGCGTGTCGATCGTCTGGAGCACGTCGAAGGTTCCCTCGATCTCGAAGAAGCGGGGTTGGATCTGGTAGCCGACCACGCGGTAGCCGGGCGCGGGCTCACCGAGCAGATCGACATCGAGCGGCACGGTGTCGGTGAGCACGGTCTGCTCGATGTCGACCTCGATGAGGACGTTGGGCGGCTCGATGGTGACGCCGCGGATCTCGCCCCCGCCCGCTCCCCGGGCGACGAGGCTGAGCGACTGCGAGAGCCGGAGCGTCAGCCCCGTGACGTTGATGTCCGCATCGACGCTGACGACGAGGCCGACGAGCGACTCGGGACCGGACACCTCGACGCTCGAGGGTTCGGCCACGGCTTCTCCGGCCGCGTAGCCGCGCGGCAAGGCGCCGACGATGCGCGCCTCCACGGGCGCCTCGCGCGTCACGATCTGTTCGAGGTTCACCACGATCGCCGGGGGCTCCACGCTGATCACGCGCACGCCGCGCGCGTCGTTGACCTCGACGCGCACGGGGACGGTCTGCTCCCGCGCGCTGAGGCCGTTGAGATCGACGATCGCGCGGAAGTTGGCGCTGGTCAGGCTGTCCCAGCGCTCCTCGGGAGCGGCGATCCGGATGTTGGCGGAGGGGAGGACGTTGGCGACGGCGACCTCGCGCCCGACGTTGACGGCGACCACCTCGATCTGGGCGGGGAAGAGCCCGCTGCGGGTCGGGTTCTGCTCTTCGGTGACGAAGATCCAGATCGCGACCCCGAGCGCGAAGGAGAGCAACAGCAGGCCGGGCGTGGCGCGCACCGCTCCCAGGCTGCGGCCCCAGAAGCCGGCGAGGATCTCCCGCACGTCGGTGAGGAGCGAACGGGGGAGGTTGGAGAACGCCATCTCAGGAGGCCTCGCTCGGCGAGCCGACACTGTCCGCCGGGAGTTCCGCCGCGGAGTCGTCCCCGGTCAGGCCGAACAGCCGGCGCAACTGCGGGCGCAGGCGCTCCTCGCCGAGGTCCATCAGCATCCGCCCCTGCGAAGCGAGCGAGATGGCGCCGCTCTCCTCGGATACGGTGACGACGACGGCGTCGCTGCCCTCGGTGATGCCGAGGGCGGCGCGATGGCGCATGCCGAGATCGGCGGGGAGCGGCGCCTCCGAGAGCGGCAGCGTGCAGCCCGCGGCGATGATGCGGTTGGAGCGCACGATCACGGCGCCGTCGTGCAGCGGCGTGCCGGGCGCGAAGATGCTGCCCAGGATCTCGGGAGTCAGATCCGAGCCGAGCGGCACGCCGGTGTCGATCACCTCCTGCAGCCCGGTCTCGCGCTCCATCACCACCAGCGCGCCGTGCTGCTGCCGGGACAGCCGCAGGGCCGCGCGCACGACGTGTTCGATGCTCCGCGCCTGCTCCGCGCGCACCAGCGAGGGCCGCCAGCCGGTCCTGCCCAGCCGCTCCAGGGCGCGGCGGATCTCCGGCTGGAAGACGACGATCACGCCGATCAGCAGACCCGTGATGGTGCGCTCGAGGATCCAGTTGACGACGCTGAGGTCGAAGATGCGGGCCAGCAGGATGGCTCCGACCACGAGCACGGAAACGCCGCGCAGCACGGTCATCGCGGTGCTGCCGCGCAGCAGCAGCAGCAGCCAGTAGATGGCGACGGTGATGAGCAGGATGTCGAGCACCGCGCCCGCATCGAGGCGCTCGGCGACATCGCGCACGCCGTCCGGGATCTCCGGCACCTCGACGCCTTCCCTTCAGTGGGCCGCGCGGGCTGTGCGGGGAAGGCCTCGCGCTTCCCGCAGCCCGGGATCAGCCAGCGCCGCCGCCAAGCAGCCAGGCGAGGAGCGCCTGCTGCACATGCAGGCGGTTCTCCGCCTGTTCGAAGATGACCGAACGCGGCGACTCCATCACCCCGGCGCTGATCTCCTCGCCCCGGTGCGCCGGCATGTCGTGCATCACCAGCGCGTCGGGCGGCGCGGACTCGAGCAGCGCCTCGTCGAGGCGGAACGGCTCGAAGGCCTCGAACCGGCTCGCCAGCTTGTCCTCGTCACCCATCGAGACCCACACGTCCGTGTAGACGGCGGCGACGTCCCGCACCGCTTCCGTTGGGTCGGCGAAGCGCTCGACGCGGCCGCCCCCGGCGGCGGCGTGCGCCCGCGCGACGTCGGCGTCGCTCAGCGCGTAACCCTCGGGCGAGGCGCAGCGCAGCTCGATGCCCGCGAGCACGCTCGCGCAGGCGAGCGAGCGGGCGACGTTGTTGCCCTCGCCGAGGTAGGCGATGCGCAGGCCGCGCAGCGTCGAGAAGCGCTCGCGCAGCGTCAGCAGGTCGGCGAGCGCCTGGCAGGGATGCTCGCGCTCGCTGAGCGCGTTGATCACGGGCACGCCTGCCCAGTCCGCGTACTCGACGACCGTGTCGTGCGCATGGGTGCGCACGGCGATGCCGTGCGCCATGCGTCCCAGCACCCGTGCGATGTCGCGCACCGGCTCCCGCTCTCCGGGGCCGATCTCCTGCGGCCCGAGGTAGATGGCGCGCCCGCCGAGGCGCTGCATCGCGACCTCGAAGGAGACGCGCGTGCGCAGCGAGGGCTTCTCGAAGACGAGCGCCAGCGACTGGCCCGCGAGCACGGGCCCGCAGCCGTCGCGCTTGATCGCGAGCGCCGCGTCAAGCAGATCGCCGAGTTCCCCCGGCGAGAGATCGAGGATCGAGGACAGATGGCGGGGAGTCACCGCGAGCTCCTGCGTTCCGTGGTTTGGTGTGTCGGCTGCCATCCAGTATATGCGCGAACGGGGGCAAGACGCGCCGGGTGACGCCTCGCGGGATCTCAGGCGCGATCGTCGCCGGGGAAGGCGGGCGGCGGGAGCAGATCGGCGACGGCGTTCGCCAGCTCCAGCAGCGACTGGTCGCCGCCGTGCCGCCCGACGAGCTGAACGCCGACCGGCAGGCCGCCCTCGCCGGCGCCGGTTGGGAGGGCGACGCAGGGCAGGCGCAGCAGCGTCCAGACGCGATTGCAGAGCGGGTCGCCCGTCGAGGCGATGCCGGCGGGGGCCTCGCCGGGCGCGCTCGGCGTAAGGAAGGCGTCGAACCCGGCAAACGTCTCGCTCACCGCCGCGCGGCAGTGCAGGGCCAGCGACTCGGCCTCGCTGCGCTCGGCGGCGCCGAGGGCGCGCCCGGCCTCGATCAGCTCGCGCAGCGCGGGACTGAGGCCGTCGCGCGATTCGCGGTACTCGCTCGCGAAGGCGCTCGCCGCGCCGGCCGCGACGATCGCGTCCCAGGCGTCGCCCAGGCCGTCGCACTCGGCGGGCAGATCGAGGTCGCTGACCTGTCCGCCCGCCGCGGCGATTGCCGCCGCCGTCTCCTCGATCGCGCGCTGGCCCGCCGCCGAGACGCGCCCCCACTCCGGCGTGCGGACCACGCCGATGCGCAGCGGCTGCGCGGGCGGGTCGAGCGCCGCCGACTGCGTGGTGCTGAGCACCGCGCCGACGAGCGCGAGATCCTCGATGCCGCGCGCGAACCAGCCGACGGTGTCGAGCGCCGTCGCCAGCGGGCGGACGCCGTCGCTGTTGACGAAGCCGTAGGTCGGCTTGAAGGCGAAGATGCCGCAGAACGCTCCCGGACGGATCGTCGACCCGCCCGTCTGGGAGCCGAGGGCGAACGGAACCATGCCATCGGCAACCGCCGCCGCGGAGCCGCTCGACGAGCCGCCGGGCGTGTGATCGGGCTGGTGCGGGTTCCTCGTTGCTCCCGGCGTGCGGAAGGCGAACTCGGTCGTCACCGTCTTGCCGAGGACCAGCGCCCCGGCCTCGCGCAGCGCGGCGACGGCGGCGCTGTCGCGGTCCGGCTGGTGGCCCTCGTAGAGCGGCGAGCCGTACTCAGTCGGCATCTGTTCCGTGTCGAAGATGTCCTTGACGCCGAACGGCACGCCGTGCAGCGGCCCCGCCGGTGGCGTGGCGTCCGCCGCGCGGGCGCGTGCGATTGCGTCGTCCCGATCGAGCGCCGCCCAGGCGCGGATCAGCGGCTCGCGCTCCGCGATGCGCGCGAGGCAGGCGCTCACCAGCTCTTCCGAGGTCAGCGAGCCTTCGGCGATGCGTCGCGCCGCCTCGCTCGCGGTGAGGCGCGCGGTGTCGCCGGCATGGTCGTTCGGGGCTGTCACGGGTCGGGTCTCCTTCGCGGCTGGCGCTCACGCTATGCTACGCGCCGCTGCGCCCGGCGAGCACGGAGGGATGGACCATGGCCCAACGGCGGATCCCGCGCCCGTTCAATCTGCTCTGGGGCGGCGGCAGGATCATCGAGGAGGCGGCGATCGAAGGCGGCCTCCACGCGCCCTCGCTGCAGCTGATGCGCTACGAGACCGGCGAGAAGGCGGGCCAGCTGGCGATCCGCTTCGCCGCCTACGACCCCGAGGGCGAGCTCGAACGGCGCTCCCTGATCATCAACGAGCGCGAGCTGCGGCCGCTGCGCAAGGAACTCGAGCGGACGCCGCGGCTGAAGGCGCTGCTCCAACGGCTGCTCGAGGAAGACGAGTAACGCCTCGCCCTCGCGCGTGTCACACCTCCAGCGGCTTCGCGGTCTGCCGGGCGCGCGCGCCGCGCTCCAGCTCGCGCTCGGCCTCGCCGTCGTGGCCGCCCTCGCCGTGCTCGCGCTGCGGCCGGGCGAGCCGCGCGGCATCGAGATCGAGGCTCGCGACCCGGCGCCGGGCATCGACGAGATCCGCGTCGACGTCTCGGGCGCGGTCCGGCAGCCGGGCGTGGTGACCGCCTCGCCCGGCGATCGCGTCGCCGACGCGATCGCGCGCGCGGGCGGGCTCGCCGCGGACGCCGACACGGCGCCGCTCAACCTCTCGCGCCGCGTCGTCGACGAGGACGTCGTGCGCGTCCCGCGGATCGGCGAGGCCGCGGCGCTGCTCGACGTGAACAGCGCCACGCCGGGGGAGCTCGAGGCGCTCCCCGGCATCGGGGCGGCCTACGCGGCGGCGATCGTCGCCGAACGGGAGCGCGACGGTCCCTACGCAACGACGGACGATCTCACGGCGCGCGGGGCGATCCCCGAGCACGTCTACGAGGTCATCCGCGACATGATCGCCGCGCGATGAGCGGGCGGCTTCCCGCACTGCCGCTGGCGGCGGCGGCATTCATCGCGGGCTGCGCCGGCGGCGCGTGGATCGGCGGCCCCTGGCCGGTGACGCTGCTGGTCGCCCTCGCGGCCGCGGCGGCGGCGCTGCTCCTGGGTCTCCGGCGCGGCGGGCGCGCCCGCGTGCTGCTGGTGCTGATCGCGCTCGCGGCCCTCGCCGCCGCGGGCCACGCGCGGGGCAGCGAGGCGGACGCGCGCCCGCCGCCGCCGCTCGCCAGCCTCGAGGGCGTGCACGAGATCGGCGGCGTCGTGCGCTCCGACCCGCGGCTCTCCGGCACGATCGCGCGCCTCGATCTGCGCGTCGAGTCGATCGACGGCGCATCGGCGGAGGGCGGGCTGCGGCTCACGCTGCCCGCGCCGCGAGCGCCGCTGCGCGCGGGCGACCGGATCGCCGCGACGGTCGAGGTGGAGCGCCCCGGCGCCTTCGACGAGTTCGACTACGCGGCCTTCCTGCGCAGCCGCGGCATCCACGCCGTCGCCGCCTACCCGCGGCACTGGACGCGGATCGAGCGCGACGCCGAGCACGCGGTCGTGAACGCGCTGCGGGCGCTGCGCCGCTGGGCGCTCGGCAACATCGAGCGCGCCTTTCCGGAGCCGGAGGCGTCGCTGGCGGCCGGGATGCTGCTGGGCCGGCAGCGCACGATGCCGGCTGGCCTCGAGGAGGACCTGCGCCGCACGGGGACGACGCACCTGCTGGTGGTCTCCGGGCAGAACATCGCCCTGCTCCTCGGTACGGCCGTGGGGCTGTTGAGCGCGGTCGTCGCGAGGCGGCAAGCGGCGCTGATCGCGCTCGCGCTGCTGCCCGGCTACGTGGTGCTCACCGGAGCCGAGCCGCCCGTGGTGCGGGCGGCGATCATGGCCGTCGGCATCGCGATCGCCGCGCTCTCGGGGAGGCGCACGCCCGCCTGGATCTACCTCGTCTACGCGCTCGCGCTGATGCTCGCGCTGCGCCCGCTGCTGATCCGCGACGTCGCCTTCCAGCTCAGCGCGACCGCGACGGCCGGCGTGCTGCTGATCGCGCCGCCGCTGCGCGACCGCGCCCTCGCCCGCCTCGGCGTCGCGCCGGGCGGCCTCGTGGCCGGATTCGTCGAGGGCGCCGCGGTCGCCGTCGGCGCCTCGCTCGCGGTGCTGCCGGTGCAGGCCGCCGCGTTCGGCACGCTGCCGCTGTTGCAGGCGCCCGCGAACGTGGTCGTCGCGCCGCTCTACGAGGCGACCGTGCTGGTCGCGGCGATCGCCGCGCTGCTCGGCTGGCTCCAGCCGGTCGCGTGGCTTGTCGAGGTCGCCGGGGTCTTCGCGCCCGCGGCCTTCGTCGCCGCCGTCGAGGCGATGGCGGCGCTGCCCCTCGCGACGGTCGAGTTGCGCCCGCCGCCGCTCGCGGCCGCGGGCTGGTTCGCGCTGCTGGGCGGCCTCGTCTGGCTGCTCAATCGCGGGGCGACGCAGATCTCGCTGCCGGGGCAGCGCGCGCGCCTCGCGGCGCCGGTCGCGCTCGCGACGGCGGCCGCGGGCCTCTGGCTGGCGGTGCTCGCGCCCTCGGACGGGCTCGCGAGCGTGACCGTGCTCGATGTCGGGCAAGGGTCGGCGATCCTCGTGCGCGACGGCGGCGCGGCCGTGCTGGTGGACACCGGCCCCGCCGACGGCGCGGTGCTGACCGCGCTGCCGCGAGCCCTCGATGGCCGCCGCCTCGACGCGGTGCTGCTCACGCACGGCGACAGCGACCACGCGGGCGGCCTCGCGGAGTTGCGGCGGCGGCTGCGCATCGGAGTCCTGCTCGGCAGCGAGGAAGCGCTCGCCGCCGTCGCCTCGCAGGGCGGCTCGGTGGGAACACGGGCGATCGACATCGGCGACCGCATCCGGCTCAGCGAACGGACCTCGATCGAGGTGCTCTCGCCGCCGGTCGTCACGGCGGGCCGCGCGCACCGCGGCGCCAACAACCGCTCGCTCGTCCTGCTCGTGACGATTGGCGAGCGACGCATCCTGCTGCCCGCGGACATCGAGGCGCCCGCCGAGCAGTGGCTCGCGTCGAGCGGCCTCAAGCTGCGCGCGGACGCCCTCGTGCTGCCGCACCACGGCTCGCGCACCTCGTCGAGCGAGATATTCATCGAGGCGGTCGCGCCGCGCGTCGCGATCGCCTCGGTCGGGGCGAGCAACCCGCACGGCCATCCGCACCCGCGGGTGGTCGCGCGCTACGCCGGGGCGCTGCTCTACCGCACGGACGAGGACGGCGACGTGACGCTGCGCTCGGACGGCGAGCGCCTCTGGGTACGGAGCTCGCGCTGATCGCGTGCTAGGGTGATCGCAGGCAGACGAGCGGGGGCCAGCGATGGTCAGTCGGCGGCACGGGCGCGGCCTCGAGGAGCTGCGGGCGCTCACGATCGAGACCGGCGTGCTGCGGCACGCCGAGGGCTCCGCGCTGATCTCGATGGGCGATACGCGCGTGCTCTGCGCGGCCAGCGTCGAGCCGGGCGTGCCGCGCTGGCTGCGCGGCAGCGGCTCCGGCTGGGTGACCGCGGAGTATGGAATGCTCCCGCGCGCGACGCACACGCGCGGCCGCCGCGAGGCGCGCGACGGCCGCCAGAGCGGACGCTCGCAGGAGATCCAGCGCCTGATCGGCCGCTCGCTGCGCGCCGCGCTCGACCTCGACCGCCTCGGCGAGCAGACGATCACCGTCGACTGCGACGTGATCCAGGCCGACGGCGGCACCCGCACCGCCGCGATCACCGGCGGCTGGGTGGCGCTGGCGCTGGCGGTCGACTGGCTCGACCGCGGCGGCGCGATCGCCGCCTCGCCGCTCACGACGCAGGTCGCGGCGATCTCGGTCGGCCTCAGCGGCGGGATGGCGCTGCTCGACCTCGACTACGACGAGGACTCGAGCGCGGAGACGGACTTCAACGTCGTGCAGCTCGGCACCGGCAAGCTCGTCGAGGTGCAGGGCACGGCGGAGCGTGCGCCGTTCTCGCGCGGCGACCTCGACCGCGTCGTCGCGGTCGCCACGGCGGGCATCGCGGAGCTGTTCGAGGCGCAGCGGGAGGCGGTCGCCGCGGAGCGCGCGGCCCGGCGCTGAGCCGCTACCAGAAGCCGCCCGGGTTCACGTAGTCGCCGAGGAACGCGCCGCCCAGCACGTGGATGTGCGCGTGCTCCTGCGACTGCTTCGCCTCCCAGCCGGCGTTCGAGACCAGCCGGTAGCCGTTCGGGCAGTGCTCGCGCCCCACTTCCGAGGCGACGCGCCCCACCTCGGCGAGCAGGTCGCTCTCCCAGAGCTGCGCCTGGGTCATGTGCTCCTTGGGGACGGCGAGCAGCATGATCGGCACCCAGCGCAGCTGGTTGCGGAAGACGATCACGCGATCGGAGTCGTGCAGCACGTCGGCCGGGGCCTGGCCGGCGATGATCCGGCAGAAGATGCAGTAGCGCTCGAATGTGATCGGCAATACCTTCCACGCGACCGCGTCGCGGCCCGGCGAACGCTCCGCCGCAGCCTACCCGCGGCCCGCCAGAAGCGGCTACCCCGGCGCAACCGAGGAGACCAGCCATCGTCGAGATCGCCCCGTTCCGCGGGCTCCGCTACGACCCCTCGCGCGTCGACCCCGACGCCGTGATCGCCCCGCCTTACGACGTGGTCGACGAGGACGAGGTGGCCGCGCTGCACGCCAGCTCGCCCTACAACATCGGCCGCGTCGAGGCGCCTCGCGGCGGCGACGAGCGCTTCGAGGCGGCAGCGGCGGCGCTACGCAGCTGGGAGGCCGAGGGCGTGCTGCTGCGCGACCCCGCGCCCGTCCTCTACGCCTACGAGCAGCGCACGCGCATCGAGGGCGACGACGGCCCGCCTCGCGTGCGCCGGGGCTGCTTCGCGCGGCTGCGCCTGACCCCCTACGAGGCCGGCGAGGTGCTCCCGCACGAGCGCACGATGGCGGCGCCGAAGGCGGAGCGGCTGGCGCTGATGGAGGCGACGCAGGCCAACGTGAGCCCGATCCTCGTGATCTCCGGCGCGAGCACGGACGCCGTGACGCTGCTCGACGAGGTCGCCGCGCGCGAGCCTGTCTTCGCCGCCACGGACGGCCGCGGCGACCAGCACCGGCTGTGGGTGATCGACGACCCCTCGGAGATCGCGCGCCTCGTCGAGGCGGCGGCGTCCGCGCCGGTCACGATCGCCGACGGCCACCACCGCTACGAGACGGCGCTCGAACACCTCGAGGGCCGCGGCGAGGAGGGGCGGCGCTGGATGCTCGCCTGCCTCGTGCCGGCGAACGCCCCGGGCCTCGACATCTTCCCCACGCACCGCCTCGTGCCCGGCGTGGACGTCACCGCGGAGCTGGTGGAGCGCCTCGCGGCCCTCTACGAGGTGGAGCCGCTCGCGGCGGGCGGCGCGGGCTCCGAGGCGGCGCGGCGGCTCTGGGAGGCCGTGCGGGCGGAGGCGGCGCGGCCGGGCACGTTCGGCGTCATCGGGCTGCCGGGCGGCGGGCTGCACCTGCTGCGCCCGCGCTCGCGCGAGGCGATCGATGCGCTGATGCCCGCCGAGTGGTCCGAGGCGTCACGCGCCCTCGACGCGCAGATCCTCAACCAGACGATCCTCGAACCGCTGCTCGGCATCGACGCCGCGGAGCTGCGCGCGGGGCGCGTGCAGTTCAGCGAGGACGCCGGACACGCCGCCGCGTGGGTACGGGGCGAGCCGGGCCGCCTCGCCTTCCTCGTCAATCCGCCGAGCGTCGAGCGGGTCGTCGCGATGGCGAGCGCCGGCGGGGTGATGCCGCAGAAGGCGACCTACTTCTACCCGAAGCTCGCAACCGGGATGGTCCTCAACCGCCTCGACTGAGCCGTGAGGGCGATCGGGGCTACCCGAGGCCGATCAGGCGCACGCCGAAGATCGCGTCGAGCGTCTCGAGGGCGGCCCGCTCCGCAGCCTCCAGCGGGCGGTCGATGCCGAGCACCATCAGCGCCCGGCCCTCCTCGCCGCTGGCGACCGACATGAAGTTGATGTTGATCGACCAGTCGCCGAGCAGGCTGCCGACGCGCCCGACCATGCCCGGCCGGTCCCGGTTCTCGACCGCCAGCACGTAGGGCGCCGCGCCGGGCGCGATCTCCACCTCGAAGCCGTCGATGCCGACGATGCGCACGCCGGCCGGCGTGTGCGTGGCGGCGACGGCGGTGGAGCCGCTGTCGGCGATGACGCGCACGACCACGAGGTTGGCGTAGGGCTCACGCGCCGCGCCGCGATCCTCGACGATGCCGAGCCCGTGCTGCCGCGCCTCCTGGTCGGCGTTGACGATCGTGACCTTGCCGTGCGAGACGGGCTCCAGCACGCCGACGATGGCGGCGGCGCGCAGCGGTCCCGTCTCGTGGTTCGCGATCTCCCCGAGGTAGTCGATGCGCAGCTGCGCGAGCTGCCCGCCCTGCAGCTGCGAGGCGACGCTCGCGGCGACCTCGGCGGCGTCGAGGTAGGGGCCGATGATCGCCATCGTCTCCGGGTCCACCAGCGGGGCGTTGACGGCGAAGCGGGCGGGCCGCCCCGCCAGCACCGCCAGCACCTCGTCCACCACCTCGACGGCGGCGCGGTCCTGCGCCTCGGCCGTGGAGGCGGCGAGGTGCGGAGTGACGACGACGCCGTCCGTGGCGGTGAGCACGTTGCCGATCGCCGGCTCCTCGCTGAAGACGTCGATGGCCGCGCCCGCGATCATGCCGCCCTCGACGGCCTCGTGCAGCGCCTGCTCGTCGACGAGCGCGCCGCGCGCGGTGTTCACGAGGTAGGCGCCGGGCTTCATGCGCGCCAGCTGCTCGCCGCCGATCAGGCCGCGCGTGCCCTCGTGCAGCGCGGTGTGCAGCGTCACGAAGTCGGCCTGCTCCAGCAGCTCGTCGAGCGAGACCAGCTCGACGCCGATCGAGGCGGCCCGCTCGCTGGAGACGAACGGGTCGTGGGCGATCACGCGCATCTCGAAGGCGCGCGCGCGCTGCGCCACGCCCGAGCCGATGCGCCCGAGGCCGACCACGCCGAGGGTGTGCCCGGCCAGCTCGACGCCCTGCAGGCTGCCGCGCTCCCAGCGGCCCTCGCGCAGCGAGCTGTGGCCCTGCGGCACGTTGCGCGCGACCGCCAGCAGCATCGCGAAGGCGTGCTCGATCGCGGACATGGTGTTGGAGAGCGGCGCGTTGACCACGACCACGCCGCGCGCCGTCGCCGCATCGAGGTCGATGTTGTCGACGCCGACCCCGGCGCGCCCGATCACCTCGAGCTGCGGGGCGGCCTCGATGACGCGCCCGGTGACCTGGGTCTGGCTGCGCACGATGATGCCCGCGACGCCGGCGACGGCCTCGACGAGCTCGTCCTCGCTCAGGCCGGTGCGGACGACCGCGTCGTGGCGCTCCCGCAGGCGCTCGATGCCCTGCCCGGCGATCTGATCGGCGACGAGGACGGTCGCCATCGAGCGGCCTCCCGTTGCGTTGCGCCCTACCCGCCGGCCGCCGCCGGCACGGCGTGGCCGAGCTTCGCGAGGCTGCCGCGCAGCGCCTCGAGGGCGCCGCGCACGTCTTCCTCGCTCGTGTAGCCGAGGTGGCCGAAGCGGATGATCTGGCCTCCGAGGCTGGCCTGCCCGCCGGCGAAGACGGTGTCATGGTCCGCGCGGGCGATCGCCCGGATCTCGTCGGCGGCGAGGCCCTCGGGCGGCAGCATCGCGGTCACGGTGTCGGAGCGGACGCCCTCGGCGGCGAAGAGCTCGAGGCCGAGCGCCTCGAGGCCGTCGCGGACGCGCTCGGCGGTCGCGTGGTGGCGCTGCCAGACGGCCTCCATGCCCTCGGCGCGCAGCATGCGGAGCGCCTGCCGCAGCTGGAACATCAGCGAGATCGCCGGCGTCCACGGCGTCTGGCCCGCCTCCTGCGAGCGTTGCGCGCGGCGCAGGTCGAGGTACATGCGCGGCGTCGTGCAGCGATCCTGCGCCTCCCAGGCGCGCTCGCTGACGCTCACGAAGGAGAGCCCCGGCGCCGTCATCCAGCCCTTCTGCGAGCCGGACACGACCACATCGAGGCCCCACGCGTCCGTCTCCAGCGGGATCGAGGAGAGCGAGGAGATCGCGTCGACGATCAGCAGCCGGTCGCGGGCGCGAACGACCTGCGCGATCTCCTCGAGCGGGTTGGTGACGCCTGTCGAGGTCTCGTTATGCGTCACGAGCACGGCGCGGATCTCGGGGTCCGCGGCGAGGGCGTCGTCGATGCGGGCCGGGTCGGCGGCGCTGCCGTACACGAAGCCGAGGTGCACCGGGTCGCCGCCGTAGGTGCGGACCAGCTCGAGGAAGCGCTCGCCGAAGACGCCGATCGTGACGACCAGCACGCGGTCGCCGGGGCCGACGTGGTTGACGACGGCGGCCTCCATGCCAGCGGTGCCGGAGCCGGTCAGGGTGAGCACGTCGTTGCTGGTGCGGCAGGCGTAGCGCAGGCCCTCGTGCAGCTCGCCGATCAGCTCGGCGAACTCGGGCCCGCGATGGTTGATCATCGGGGCGGCGCCCGCCTCGGCGACCTCCGCGGGAACGGGAATCGGACCCGGCGTACGCAGGTTCACGGCGCCTCCGGAGACGGGGGATGCAGGTCGGCCCGCTGGGCGCGATCATCGTCCACCCGCACCCCGATAGCGTCAACGCGAGCGCGCGGGCGGAGTGCGGTGCTACGCGATGGTCTCCAGCGAGTACTTCATGCCCCGGCGCTCGCACCACATCTCGGCGGCGCGGCGCTTGCGCTGCACCGCCTCGGAGTCGACCAGCCCCGCCGCCTTGACCTCGATCAGCGCGAGCGCGCCGTCGTGATACTCGACGAGGAAGTCGGGGCGGTAGGCGTGGCGGCGGTGGCGCGAGTCGAGCCAGCTGATCGAGATGCCGTGGCGCTTCGTCCACTTGCGGACCGCACCGTCGGCCTCGAGGCGCTCCATCATGCGGCGTTCGAGGTCACTGTCGTGGATCTCGAAGTTCCAGGCGCTCTTTTCCGGATCCTCGAAGTGGCCGCGCTTACCCAGCGCCATGCTCGACCATCCCGCCGATGATGTCGGTGCGCGGCAGCAGCGCCGCCTCGAGCTGGTGCAGGCGCAGCGCAGCGCGGCGCAGCGCGTCCTCGCCGGCGAACGGAATCGGATCGCCGCCGAGCCAGCGTTCGGCGACGTGCTCCAGCAGCGGCGAGTAGGCGTGACGCCGCAGCGGCGCGGCGTAGCCCGCCTCGATCACCGCCGCCTCCGCGATCGCGTGGATGCGCTCGCGCAGGTGCGCGCGCAGTTCATCCGCCGTCATCCCTTCGGGGTCGCCGCCGGGAGCGGAGGCGTCGGCGGGCGCCTGCTTGTGGCGCGTCCAGCCGTCCTCGCCGATCTCGCGGCCGGTGACGCCGCTCAGCGTCACGTTGGTGATCTCGACGGGGTCCGCGCCGTATGCGAGCGCGGCGAGCAGCGCGCGCCAGTCCCGCGCCGGATCGGGCGAGGGCTCGGCCGCGACCGGATCGAGGACCAGCGTCTCGTCCTGCTTCGGCTCGGGAATCTCGATCGCCTTGTCGGGGCGGACGATCTGCTGGCGCGGCGGCGGCTCGCCGACCTCCTCGCGCTCGTCGAACTCCTGGTCGACGCCGACTTCCGGGCGCACGCGGGCGTGCAGCAACTGCCACAGCCACTCGTGGTCGAGCTTGGGGTGGTCGACGATGGCGCAGATTTGCGGCTCGTCCGGCTCGATGCCGGGGCGCCGCACGCGGCGCAGCCCGCGGCCCACCACCTGCGGCCCGTAGACGCGGCTGCCGAACTTCCGCAGCAGCAGGACCACGGCGACCTCCGGCACGTCCCAGCCCTCACGCAGCATCGCGACGCTGACGACGGCGTCGTACGCGCCGCTCTCGCCGATCGCGGCGGCGTCGCTGCGCGCCTGTTCGTCCTCGTCCTCGGTCACGATCAGGGCGCGCAGGCCGAACCGCTGCTCCAGCATCCGCTTCGCCTCGCGAGCGTCCGCCTTGCAGACGGCGACGACGAAGAGCACCGGCTTGTAGAGGCCGCGCGCGTTGCGCTTCGCCTCCTCCAGGCGGTTGAGGGCGATGCTGATCTGCTGGCTCATCGGCTTCGGGTCCGTGACCCATTGCGTCGCGCTGAGACCCGCGCGGTCGACCTCGTCCCAATCGATCTCCTCGACGTGGCGCGTCTCGCCGGTGTCGGCGTCGGTGTAGGTCAGCTCGACCGTCTCGATATCCGGCTGGTAGACGACCGGCCTGGCGATCACGCCGTCCTGGAGCGCGGCGGGGATGTCGTACTCGTAGACCATGCGGCTGTCGATGGGGCGGCCGTCGGCGCGGTCCGGCGTCGCGGTGGTGTCGAGGCGGAAGCGGAAGGCCGCGTGCTCGTGGAGGGCGCGCAAGGTCGCGTCGTACTCCGGGGCGGGCGTGTTGTGCGCCTCGTCGTTGAACACGGCGAACGGCGTCTGGTCGGCCTCGAGGAGATCCCAGAGGTTCCGCCGGCCGGTGACGCTGCTGCGGTAGAACTGGTGGATGTTGGCGAGCACGACGTTCGAGCCGAGCAGGCTCGTCGCCCGGTCCGCCGAGTCTCCGCCGAGCGTGGTGAGGGCGAAGTCGCCGGCGCTGACGATTTGGCCGGGCGGGATCAGGTCGCGATCGCGGAAGACCTTGCCGTCGCGGAAGTCGGCCTCGAGACGGTCTCGCACGATCAGGTTGGGACAGAGGATGAGGAAGCGCCGCACGTCGTGGGCGAGCCGCAGCCAGACCATCGTCGCGGCGATCAGCGCGGTCTTGCCGCCGCCGGTGACGACGTTGAGCAGCACGCCGTCGCCCCAGAAGTCCCGCCGCGCCACCTCGCGCGAGTAGATCACGCGCAGCAGCGCGTCCCACTGGTGACGCCACAGCCCGCCCGGCTGCGGCTCCCGTTCCTCATCGGGGTCGGCGAGGAAGCGCAGGTACTCCTGTGTCGCGGGCAGCGAGGGCAGGTAGCCGCCCTCGATCCACTGCTCGAAGTCGTCCTCGTGCGGCAGGAAGGCGTTCTGCATGGCGTGGCGGCGCCCGGCGCTAGAACTGCGCCAGGATCGCGATCACGCTCGCGACATGCGTTGCCAGGAGGAGCGCGCCGAGGCTGGCGACCCACATCACGAGATTCTTGTGGGACCTCTGGATCTCAGTGCGGTTCTCGGCGATCTCGACGCGCAGTTCGGCGCGCAGCAGTTCCAGATCGGACTTGGTCGCGATCGGGTTGACGAACTCCGAGACGGCCTCCACGACGGTATCGGCCTGCTGCTCGGTGAAGGCGCCGTTCTCGCGGAGCCTTTGCGCGATCCGGTGCGTGTCAACTGCCATGACTCACCCTCCGGCGACCAGTATACGCGCGGTCCGCCCCCGACTCCCTCACTCCACCTGCACCCAACCGCTCCACTCGCCCTCGCCGCCCTTGTCGTCCTGCACGCGGCAGGCGACGTGGAACTCGCCGGGACGCGGGAAGGTGTGCTGCGCGTCGAGGACGGCGGCGCCGCCCTTGCCCTGGCGGTGGAACCACTCGCCGCGCGCCGCGCGGAAGGTGACGCCGTCATGGTCGAAGTCCCATTGCACGTTGACGATCTTCGCGTCCGCGTTCTGCGGCCGGGTGTCGCTCGCGTCGAACTCGTAGTGCAGCGCCTTCATGCGCCGGTGCGCGATCTCCATCAGCGGCGGCTGGACGAAGGTGAGGAAGCCGCTGTAGTCGGCGCGATCCGTGGACTGCCGCTTGATGTGCCCGCGGAACTCCGGAGAGTCGATGCGCACCTGTTCGAGGCGCACGAAGGCGATCAAGCGGCCCTCGCGCTCACGCAGCTCGGCGGCGGCGCGGCGCGCGCCGGGGCTGAAGCCCCAGGCCAGCATCACCCCGTCGCGCAGCCCCTCGTCGCCCGAGTAGCGGTCGAGGCGCGCGATCGCCTGCGCGAACTCGTTCACCTCGCCCGCGTCCACGGTCGCCGTCAACTCGGGCGGACCGACCCAGACCGGGACGCGCGCGGACGCGCCCTTGTAGCCGTGGACGCCCTCGTCCTCGCTGGCGATGCGCGCGTCGTAGCAGTCCAGCACGAAGGCGCGGAACTGCTCCGGCGACAGCCCGGAGAGCCGCTCCATCTCGTACACGCCCCAGTGCTCGACCGTGAAATCGGGCAGCGGCTCGTCCCCGAGTCCGCGCTCGACGGCGGCGTGCTTGAGCCGCTCGGCGCTGACGGCGATCGCAACGCGCGACTGGTCCATCGCGATCCAGCGCCGCCCGAGCCGCTGCGCCACGACCGGCGTCGTCCCCCCGCCGACGAACGCATCGAGCACCACGTCGCCCTCGTTCGAGGACGCCTTGATGATGCGCTCCAGCAGCGCCTCCGGCTTCTGCGTGGGGTAACCGACCCGTTCCTTCGCTTGGGGATTGATGATCGGGATTTCGAATACATCGAAGGCTGGTGTGCCTTCGCTCTTCCGATCGACAATCCTCTCGTATTGCGACAGATCCACTTCTCCTGCAGCAACGGCTCTGTCGAACGCTCGCCTGTCCTCAACAATAATCTGCCGCTTCCGGACGCCGCCCGACACATAGGTGTTCGTGTTCCAGCCCCTCTTCATGGGTGAGCGGGTAGGCGAGGTGTCAACGTAAACAAGGTTGAACCTATCCTCGGAAGACCTTCCGTAGAACAGTATGTTGTCGTGCATGCGCTGGAATCTGCTCGACGCGCCAGCCCAACGCCGATAGAACCACACGATCTCGTTACGGAAGTTCTCATAGCCGAAGATCTTGTCCATCTCGACCTTGATGTAGTGGCTGGCGTGCCAGTCGCAGTGGACGTAGATGGAGCCGGTGGGCTTGAGCAGGCGCTTCATCTCCCAGAGGCGGGCGTTGAGCCAGATCAGGTAGCCGTCGAGGCCGCCCTCCCAGATGTCCGAGAACGAGCGCTCCTCGTGCTCGTCGCCCCAGATCACGTTGTAGACGCGGTTCGAGAAGAACGGCGGGTCGATGTAGATCAGGTCGACGCTCTCCGAGGGGAGCGTGCGCATCGCGTGCAGGTTGTCGCCCCAGATCAGCCGGTTCGGCTCAAGCTCCGGCGCGCCGAGGCTGACGCGGTCCACGACCTGCGTCGGCAGCCGGACATGGGGGTAGTGGTTGCGGAAGCCGGGGTTGCGCGGCTCCCAGCCGAGCGGCGTCTTGGCGACGGGCGTGTGCCCGAAGCGGGCGGGCGCCGCGTAGAACCGCTCCTGCTCCGGCAGCGCCGGCGGCGCCTCGGCCTCCGCCTCCGGCGGCGCCACGGTGGTGGTGAAGCGGGCGCTCAGGCCGCGCCGCTCGACGAGCCGCGTGACCAGTTGCTCGGTCCTAGGGAAGCTCTGAACAACTCGCCATAGCGAGTGAGCCGATGCGATCATGAGGCAGGAACCCGGAGAGGGGCGCGCCATGCAGCAGCGGTCGTTCGGCAGCGTCGAGTACGAGCACAAGAAGGTCAAGACGAGGCGGCAGCGGTTCCTCGAGCGCATGGAGCGGCTCGTTCCCTGGGAGACGCTGGAGGAGCGCATCGCGCCCGTCTACCCGAAGCCCGGACGCGGCCGCCGCCCCTACCCGCTGCGCGTGATGCTGCGCATCCACTGCCTGCAGCTCTGGTTCAACCTCAGCGACCCCGGCATGGAGCAGGAGCTCTACGACTCCCGCTCGATGCTCGAGTTCGCCGGGCTCAGCCTCTCCGAGCCGATTCCCGACGAGACGACCATCCTCAACTTCCGCCACCTGCTCGAGCGTCACCGGCTGGGAACGGAGCTCTTCGCGACGATCAACGCGCAGCTCGCCGAGCGGGGCCTGCTGGTGCGCGAGGGCACGATCGTGGACTCCACGATCATCAGCGCGCCCTCCTCGACGAAGAACCGGGAGCGCGCCCGCGACCCCGAGATGCATCAGACCCGCAAGGGCCGGCAGTGGTACTTCGGGATGAAGCTGCACACCGGCACGGACGCGCGCTCGGGGCTGGTGCACAGCATGCACACGACGGCGGCGAACGTCTCCGACGTGACCGAGGCGCGGCGCCTGCTGCACGGCGGCGAGGCGGAGGCGTGGGGCGACGCCGGCTACCAGGGCGTGGAGAAGCGTCCCGAGCACGCGGGCTCGGCGGTGCGCTGGCGGGTGGCGCTGCGTCCGGGACTCAGGCGGCGTCTGGCGCCGGGGAGCGCGGAGGCCGTGGCGGAGCGCGAGAAGGCCTCGCTGCGGGCGAAGGCGGAGCATCCGTTCCTCTACGTGAAGCGGCGCTTCGGCTACGCGAAGGTGCGCTATCGGGGCCTGGAGAAGAACCGCCAGCGCCTCGCGCTGCTGCTCGGCTTCGCGAACCTGCTGCGCGCCGCGCCTCAGCTCGCGTGATCGCGGGAGCGGTGCGTCCGCAACCGCTCCCGCGGGCGAGCCCGGAGCGGAATGGGGGGCGGGATCGCCTCCCGAACCGCGGCATCGGGCCTCCCACAGCGCCGCTCGGCCATCCCGTCCACGCGAACTGCGCCCGACACCCACCTGTTCAGACCATCCCTAGGGGTGAGGCCGGTGATCCAGACTCGCCCCGCCTTCTCGGAGAGGTCGCCGACCAGTTGGTCGACGAACGAGGGCGCCGCGGTGACCACGCCGGTGAAGTCGACCGCGATCTCGTCGGACCCCTCGACGCCCTCGACGATCGAGGTCGCCAGTGGTCGCGTGGCGAACGCGGTTCCGTGCTTGTAGAGTTCCACGACGGTCGTCACGCCGCCACCATACCCTTCCGCCGGGCCGTTCCCCGCCGCGCCGTCACCCCGCCGGCATCGACATCGCGATCAGCGTTCCCGGGAAGCGGGTCCCGGCCTCTCGCGGATCCTCGTCGCTCATCGCCCGCGCATCGTAGACAGGCCGCCGCGAGTGCGCATCCGGGCCCTACCGGACGGCGGCGAGGAGGGCGACGGTGACGCCGTCGCCGCCCTCCTGGCGGGCGCCGGTTTCGTAGGCGGTGACCAGGGGGTGGCGGGCGAGCAGCTCGCGGACGGCGCCGCGCAGCGCGCCGGTGCCCTTGCCGTGGATGATGCGCACCCGCTCGCGGCCGGCGCGCGCCGCGTCGTCGAGGAACGCCTCCACCGAGGGCAACGCCTCGGCGACGATCTGGCCCCGGATCTCGATCTGCTCGGGGGCGCTCGGCGCGGGCGGGGTGCGCACCGCCACGATCACCTCGCCGTCCGGCTGCTCGATGCGCTCGACCTGGGCGAGGCGGACGCGCGTGCGCAGCGCGCCGAGCTGCACCTGGAACTCGCCCGCCTCGTCCGGCTCGCTCAGCGCCTCGCCGGGCGATCCGATGCCGCGCAGCCAGACGTGCGAGCCGATCTCCGGCGCGGGCAGCGTGCGCGGCGCCCTCGCCGCCGCCGGGAGGGCGTCGGCGGCGGGCTCCGGCGGCGGCTCCGGGGCGAGCGCGGCGGCGGCCTCGCGGGCGCGTTCGAGGTCGGCCGCGGCCTGCTCGAGGCGCGCCGACTCCACCTCGCGGCGCGCGCGTTGCAGCATCCGCTCGGCGTCGCGGACCTCCTCGCGGACGCGCTCGCGCGACTCGGCGCGCAGCCGCTCGCCCTCGTCCGCCAGCGCCGTGAGTTGCCGTTCGAGGTCGGCGCGCAGCTCCTCGGCGGCGTCGCGGTCGGCGGCGGCCCGGGCGGCGCGGTCCTCGGCGGCGCTCAGTTGGGCGCGCAGCTCGCCGAGCACCGCCTCGAGGTCGCGCTGCTCGTGCGAGAGCCCCTCGCGGGCGGCCGCAACGATGGCGCCGGGCATGCCGAGCCGCTCGGCGATGGCGAGCGCGTTGGACTGACCCGGCACGCCGATGCGCAGCCGGTAGGTGGGCGCGAGCGTCTCCACGTCGAACTCGACCGAGGCGTTGCGCACCGCCGGGTCGCGATGCGCGAAGATCTTCAGCTCGCTGTGGTGCGTCGTCGCGATCAGCGTCGCGCCCGCCTCGATCAGCCGCCCGGCGATGGCGATCGCCAGCGCCGCGCCCTCGGTCGGGTCGGTGCCCGCCCCCAGCTCGTCGAGCAGCACGAGGGAGCGCGGCCCGGCGCGTTCGAGGATGTCGATGATCGCGGTGACGTGGCCGGAGAAGGTGGAGAGCGATTGCTCGATCGACTGCTCGTCGCCGATGTCGGCGAAGACGGCGTCGTAGGCGGGGATGCGGGTGCCCTCGCCGGCCGGGACGGGCAGCCCGGCGAGGGCCATCAGCGAGAGCAGGCCGGCGGTCTTGAGGGCGACGGTTTTGCCGCCGGTGTTCGGCCCGGTGATCAGCAGCGCCCGCGTCTCGCCGCCCGCCTCGATGGTGACGGGCACGACCTCGCCCTCGAGCAGCGGGTGGCGCGCCTCGACGAGGCGCAGCGCGGCGGGCGCCTCGACGAGCCACGGCGCGTCGCTGCCCGGCTCCGTCAGGTCATCCGCGCCAAGCTCCTCGGCGAGGCTCGCCTTGGCGAGGGCGAGGTCGATCCTCGCGAGGCGTTCGACGGCGTCGACCAGCTCTTGCCCGGCCTCGCCGGCGGCCTCGGAGAGGGTGCGCATGATGCGCTCGATCTCGTGGCGTTCCTGCGCTTGCAGCTCGCGCCAGCGGTTGCCGAGGTCCACGGCGGCGAGCGGCTCGACGTAGATCGTCGCGCCGGAGGCGGAGGTGTCGTGGACAATGCCGGGCACGGCGCTCCGCGCCTCGGCGCGGACGGGCAGCACGTAGCGGCCGTCGCGCAGCGTGACGATCGGATCCTGGAGGGCGGGACGCAGCGCCTGGGAGCGCAGCAGCGCCTCCATGCGCTGCTGCAGGCGGCCGTGCACGGCGTCGCGCTCGCGGCGGATCGTCTCCAGTTCGCGGCTCGCCGAGTCGCGCACCTCGCCGCGCTCGTCGACGGCGGCGGCGATCAGGCCGCGCAGCGCCTCGAGGTCGGCGAGCCCGGCGGCGCGCGTCGAGAGCAGCGGCGTCTCCTGGCGCACGCGCGCGAAGGTGCGCCGGATCCGCGTCGCCGCCCTCGCGAGGTCCGCGATCTCCAGCAGCTCCGAGGGCGTGAGCACCTGCCCGCGCCCTGCCGCGCGGGCCGAGGCCCGCACATCGCGCACGCCGCCCAACCCCACCTCGACGCGCAGGGTGCGCAGGCGCACGGCCTCGGCGGTCTCGCGCTGGCGGCGGACGGCGCGCTCGCGGTCGGCGACGGGCCGCAGGGCGAGCGCCAGCTCGCGGCCCGCCGAGAACGAGGTCGCGCGTGCGAGCCGTTCCCGGATCGCCGGGAACTCGAGGATGGCGAGCGCCTTATCGTCCAGCAGGAGCCCCCGAACTGCCCTCCAAACCGCCCTCGCCCGGGCGGCTGAGCGCGGCCAGCGAGTCGGCGACGTGGCGGTCGTCGCGCGGCTCGACGGTGCGCGGGTCGAGCAGCACCGCGCCGCGCTCGATGCGCGCGACGATCGGCGGGTCGGCCTCGCGCAGCGCGGCGGCGAAGGCGTCGGCGCCGCCGGGCGGCGCGGCGATCGCGCAGACCGGCGACTCGAGGCCCTCGCCCGGCAACGAGCCGCCGCCGATCATCGAGCGGGCCGCATCGAGGGAGGCACCCGCCGCGTCGCCGCAGGCGCGCGCCCAGCGGCGCGCGCGCCGCCGCAGCCCGTCCGCCGGTGCGGCGATCATGCGCCAGATCGGGATTTCCTCGATAGCCTCGCCGCGGGCGTAGTGGCCGAGGGTGGCGGCCAGCCCGGCGATCGAGGCCTTGTCCATGCGCACGGCGCGGGCGAGCGGGTGGCGCTGCATCGCGGCGATCGCGCGCTCGCGCCCGACGGCCACGCCCGCCTGCGGGCCGCCGATCAGCTTGTCGCCGGAGAACAGCGTCACGTCCGCGCCGGCCGCGACCGAGTCGCGCACGAGCGGCTCCGCGCCCAGCCCGTACTCGCGAGGATCGAGCAGCGCGCCGCTGCCGAGATCGTCGATCAGCAGCAGCCCGCGCTCGCGGGCGAGCGAGGCCAGCGCCGGGAGCGGCGTCTCCTCGGTGAAGCCGACGACGCGGAAGTTCGAGGCGTGCACGCGCAGCAGCGCGACGGTGCGCTCGCTGATCGCCTCGGCGTAGTCGCGCAGGTAGGTGCGGTTCGTCGTGCCGACCTCGACGAGGGTCGCGCCGGACTGGCGCATCACGTCGGGGATGCGGAAGCCGCCGCCGATCTCGACGAGCTGGCCGCGCGCGATCACCACCTCGCCGCCGGCGCAGAGCGCGGACAGCGCGAGCAGCAGCGCCGAGGCGTTGTTGTTGACCGCGATGCCCGCCTCCGCCCCCGTCACGCGCGCGAGCAGTTCGGCGAGGTGGCTGAAGCGCGATCCGCGTTCCCCCGCCTCGAGGTCGAACTCGAGGTTCGAGTAGCCCTCGGAGGCCGCAGCCATCGCGGCGATGGTCGCGTCCGAGAGCGGCGCGCGGCCGAGGTTGGTGTGGATGATCACCCCGCTCGCGTTGACGACGCGGCGCAGGCTCGGCTCCAGGCTCGCCGCGCGGTCCGCCACCGCCTCGGCGGCGGGCACATCGGGCAGCGCGCCGGAGCGCTCGATCTCGGCGCGGTAGTCGTCGAGGACCTCGCGGGCGACGCGCACGATCGCGTCGTGGCCGTGGCGCTCGGCGAGCGGGGCCACGCGCGGGTGCGTCAGCAGCCGCTCGATCGCGGGCAACTCGCGGTACGGGTTCGTCGTCATCGTCGCGTCCTCACGCACCTCGATTGTACGTTCGCGCCGCGACCCTGCCGAGGGCGGCGCTGCCGAGGGCGGGCCGCCTGCGCTATCTTCGCGGGCAAGCCGCGCTCGCGAGGGAGGCAGGCGATGGACTTCACGCTCTCGCCGGAGGTGGACGCGCTGCGCACCCGCATCCGCGACTTCACGCAGACGCGCATCATCCCGCTGGAGGCCGACCCCGACTCCTGGGACGAGCACGAGAACATCCGCCTCGACCTGCTCGAGGAGGTGCGCGCCGAGGTCAAGGCGCAGGGCCTGTGGGCGCCTCAGATGCCGCGCGCGCGCGGCGGGCTCGGCCTCGGCGTGGCGGGCATGGCGGCCTGCTACGAGGAGATGGGCCGCTCGCTGTTCGGCCCGGTCAGCTTCAACTGCGCCGCGCCCGACGACGGCAACATGATCCTGCTCGAGCGCGTCGCCACCGAGGCGCAGAAGGAACGCTGGCTCGACCCGATCATCGCGGGCCGCGTGCGCTCGGCGTTCGCGATGACGGAGCCCGCGCCGGGCTCCGGCTCGGACCCCTCGATGATGCTCACCACGGCCGAGCGCCACGGCGACGACTGGCGCATCAACGGCCGCAAGTGGTTCATCACCGCCGGGGCGGAGGCGCGGCACTTCATCCTCGTCGCGCGCACCAGCGACGACGAGCGCCGCGGGCTGACCGCCTTCCTCTTCGACGCCGGCCAGCCCGGCTGGGCGATCGAGCGGCGCATCCCGATCATGGGCCCCGAGGAGCACGGCGGGCACTGCGAGCTGCGCTTCGACGACCTCGTGATCCCCGACGACCAGCGGCTGATGGAGGTCGGCGAGGGGCTGAAGGCGACGCAGATCCGCCTCGGGACGGCGCGGCTGACGCACTGCATGCGCTGGCTCGGCATGGCGCAGCGCGCGATGTCGATCGCCGCCGGCTACGTGCGCGAGCGCGAGAGCTTCGGGCAGAAGCTGCACGAGCACGAGGGCGTGCAGTGGATGCTCGGCGAGGTCGCGATGGCGATCGAGGTCGGCCGCCTGCTGACGATGCGCGCCGCCTGGCGGCTCGACCAGGGCGACTTCGCGCGCCAGGACGTCTCGATGGCGAAGATCCACGTCTCCGAGACGCTGCACAAGGCGGTCGACACGGCGATCCAGCTCTGCGGCGCGCGCGGCTACTCGAAGGACACGCCGCTGGAGTGGATGTACCGCTACGCCCGCCAGGCGCGGCTCGTCGACGGCGCGTCCGAGGTGCACAAGATGGTGCTCGCCCGCCTGTACATGCAGGAAGAGCACGACTTCTGGAGCTGGCAGTGAGCTCCGCCGCGCCGCCGCTCGACCTCGCCGACGAGGCGACCCGCGAGGCCCTCGCGGCCTGGCTGGCAGGGGCCGCCGGGGCCGAGCGCGCGCGCATCGAGGAGACAACGCCGCTCAGCGGCGGCGCGATCCACCAGCACTGGCGCATCGACGTGGCCTTCGCGGGCGGTCCCCTCGCTGGCGACCCGGTCGCCCTCGTGCTGCGCGCCGAGGGCGACGCGACGCTGGACGAGAGCCACAGCGTCGAGCGGGAGTTCGCGATCGCGCGCGCGGCCTTCGAGGCGGGCGTCGCCGTGCCGGAGCCGCTCTGGCAGTGCGACGACGCCGTCCTCGGGCGCGCCTTCTCGATCTGGCGCTTCGTCGAGGGCGTCGCGGCGGGGCACCTGCTCGTGCGCGACGAGACGCTGGGCGGCCCGCGCCCGGCGCTGCTCGCGCGGCTCGGCGAGGAGCTCGCGCGCGTCCAGACGCTGACGCCCGGCCACCCGGGGCTCGAGTGGCTGCCCATCCCCGAGCCGAGCCCGGCGCTCGCCGCCGTCGCGACCTACCGGGCCGCCCTCGACGCGCACCCGAGGCCGCGCCCCGCGCTGGAGTGGGGGCTGCGCTGGCTGGAGCGCGAGGCGCCGGAGACGGAGCGCCTGGTGCTGGTCCACAGCGACTACCGGACCGGCAACTTCATCGTCGGCGAGGACGGGCTGCGCGGCGTGCTCGACTGGGAGTTCGCGCGCTGGGGCGACCCGCTCGAGGACCCCGGCTGGCTCAGCGCCCGCGCCTGGCGCTTCAACCGCTACGACCGCCGCGCCGGCGGTCTCGGCGACCTCGCCGACTTCGAGCGCGGCTACGGGCGGGAGCTGCCGCCGAAGGCGCTGCACTACTGGGAAGTGATGGCGCACGTCCGCTGGGCCGTGATCGCGATCCACCAGGGCGAACGCCACAGCAGCGGACGCCAGCCCTCGCTCGAGCTCGCCCTCACCGGCCGCATCGTCGACGAGATCGAGCTGGAGGTGCTGACGCTGATCGAGGAGGGCGAGCGCGGCGAGTACGGCAGCGGCGCGGACACGACGCCAGCGCCCTCGCCCGCCTCGCAGGACGCGCCCCCGGCGACCGACCCGCTCGACGGCGCGGCGCTGCTGGAGGCCGCGCGCGGCGCGCTGATGGACGACCTCGCCACGCACGTGCCGGGCGCGCAGCGCTACGCCCTGCTGATGGCCGACAACGCGATGGGCATCGCCGCGCGCGAGCTGGAGGCGGGCGAGACGCCCGCCCGCCGCGCCCTCGCCAGCCTCGCCGCCATCGAGGGCGCCCCGGCCGCCGGGGCTGGCGGGGACGTCCGCACCGCCCTGCGCGACGCCGAGGCGCGGCTGGCCGCCGCGATCCGCACCGGCCGCTACGACGCGGGCCCGCAGCGGGCCGCCCTCGCAACTTGGCTGCGCGCCCGCTCGCTCGACGCGACGCGTGTCAGCAACCCGCGGTTCCTCGCGCGCCGCGGGTTCGCATAGGACGGCTGCGAGGGCGGTCCGATCCCCTCTCCCCTGGAGGGAGAGGGTGAGGGTGAGGGGGGAGAAGAACAGCGTGGGGGCGCAGCCCCCACCCCGCATACGGTCCGCAGCGCCCCTTCCGCCCTCGGAAGCCTCGTGCACCCCCGGAACTCTCGCCTGCGCTCGATCGCCGCGCCGCCGGGGCGCGGCGGCCCCCTCACCCCCGCCCTCTCCCTCCAGGAGACCTTTGCGTAACACCCCCCGCGAGGGGCACAGTACGCAGGCGGGGGCGAAGCAGCGTGGGGAGAGGCGCCATGCATCGCCGGACCGGTCAGCCATCGTTCGCGGAGGAGTGGATCCCCGAGGAGTTCGGACGCAACGACACCCTCGAGCGGATCGACGCAGCCCTCGACTGGGAGCGCATCGGGAAGGTCGTCGCCGAGGTGCACGCCGCGCCTGAGGGCCGCCCCGCCTACCCGCCGCTGACGATGCTCAAGGTGATGCTGTTGCAGCAGTGGTACGACGCCTCCGACCCGGCCATGGAGGAGGCGCTGTGCGACCGCATCAGCTTCCGCCGCTTCGTGGGCCTGGGCTGGGACGACGGCACGCCCGACCACTCGACGATCAGCCGCTTCCGCACGCAGCTCGCCAGGCGCGGCCGCGCCGAGCGCGTGTTCGACGAGCTGCAGCGCCAGCTGGAGGAACGCGGCCTGCTGGTCAAGCAGGGGACGCTGGTCGACGCCACCCTCGTCGATGCGCAGGTGCGGCGGCCGCCGTTCCGCCGCGGTCCGGGCGCGGGCAGCGAGACCGACCGCGACGCGGCGTGGGCGCGCAAGGGCGACCAGGTGTACTTCGGCTACAAGGCGCATATCGGGATGGACGCCGGCTCGGGGCTGGTCCGCAAGGCGCTGCTGACGCCCGCCAACGTGAACGACACGGAGCCGGCGGACCGCCTGCTGAGCGGAGACGAGGCGGCGCTCTACGCCGACAAGGCGTACGACACGAAGGCGCGGCGCGCGCGGCTGCGCGCGCGGGGGGTGAAGGACCGGAGGTCACGTCCCTGCAAGTGGTGTTGCTGTGCACCATCCTGATCAGTTGTTCTCAACCGGCAGCCTGCAGCAGCACCTCCTCGCCTGGGGCGACCTCGGCCACGGCCGCCGGCAGCGGCTGCAGCATCGTCATGTAGCGCCGCCCCTCCGCCCACTCGTCGTGCTGCTCGGCGAGCACCGCGCCGACCAGCCGCACGACGGCGGCGCGGTTGGGGAAGATGCCGACGACGTTGGTGCGCCGCCGGATCTCCTTGTTGAGGCGTTCCAGCGGGTTGTTCGACCAGACCTGCTGCCAGTGCTGGACCGGGAAGGCGGTAAACGCCAGAACCTCCGGCCCCGCGTCGGCGAGCAGCGCCGCGGCCGCGGGGAAGCGTTCGGCGAGCTGCTCGACCACGCGGGCGTGCTGGGCCTGCACCGCGGCTGCGGTCGACTGCTCGAAGATCGTGCGCACCGTCGTCGCCACCAGCTTCTCGGCGCTCTTCGGCACCCGGGTCAGCAGGTTGCGCATGAAGTGCGTGCGGCAGCGCTGCCAGGAGGCGCCCGCGAAGACCGTCGCGATCGCCTCGCGCAGGCCTTGGTGCGCGTCCGAGGTGACGAGCTCGACGCCGGACAGGCCGCGCGCCACGAGCCCGCGCAGGAAGCTCAGCCAGAACGCCCCGTCCTCGGAGGTGCCGACGTCGATGCCCAGCAGTTCGCGCTTGCCGGAGGCGTTGACGGCGGTGGCGACGACGACGCTGACCTGGACGACCCGGCCCTCCTCGCGCACGAGCTGGGTGAGCGCGTCGAGCCAGAGGTAGCGGTAGGGGCCTGAGTCGAGGGGCCGTTCGAGGAAGCTCGAGACAACCTCGTCGAGTTCTGCGCAGATGCGCGAGACCTGGCTCTTCGAGATGCCGTCGCAGCCGAGTGAGCGCACGAGGGCGTCGACGCGCCGCGTCGAGACACCCTCGACGTAGGCCTGTGTGACCACGGAGACGAGGGCGCGCTCCGAGCGCCGCCGCGGCTCGAGCAGCGAGGGGAAGTAGCTGCCCTCGCGCAGCTTCGGGATGCCCAGTTCGATCGTGCCCACGCGCGTGTCCCAGCGCCTCGGCCGGTAGCCGTTGCGCCGGGTCAGGCGCGTCTCGCTGCGCTCGCCGTGGCCGGCGCCGATCTGCGCCGAAACCTCGGCATCCATCACCGCCTGGGCGAGCACCGCGACCGCCTCGCGCAGGAAGTCGAGGTCAGCCCCGTCCGCCTGCTTGCGAAGCAACTCCAACAAGTCCACGCTCTCCTTGACCACCGTAGTCCTCCTTCACGTGACTGTTTCCTGTGTGAAGGATGGCGCGGTGGTCTCCAACGTCCACCTCTGTGACACCACTTCTTGGGACGCTACTGGACCGGATCATGCACCGTCCGAACAAGCACCACCCGCAGCTGCCGCGCTGGCGGCGGCGGCGCAACGCGCTGATCGCCAGGGTACGGGCGCCGGTCGAGCAGGTCTTCGGGACGCTGAAGCGCGGCTACGGCTACCGCCGGGTGCGCTACCTGGGGCTGGAGCGCAACGCCACGGAGCTGTGGCTGAAGTGCACGGCCTACAACCTGAAACGGGCGGTCCGCCTGCTCCCCGCCTGAGGCCGTCCCGGGCCGCAGTGCGCCCGGCGCACGGCCCGGGGCCGCCGCCACACCCTTCCTAACCCGCCACCGGCCCCCGCGAGGCCGCCCCTCGCCCCGGCTTCCCCGGGATCCGCCGATTCTCGCCAGTTACGCAAGGGTCTCTCCAGGGGAGAAGGAGCCGGATCCCGCCTCGGGTGCCTGGTGGGCCATCGGGTCTTCGGCGCGCGAGGGCGTCCTTCCCCTCACCCCCACCCTAATGGGGTTCGACCAGAACCCCGGAGCGATCTGGGAGACTGGTCCGGGGCCCGCCGGCCGGTGAGCACTTCCTCGCCCTGAGACCTCTGGATCTCTCGGGAGAGACCGCGCCCCGGCCGGTGCGTCCGGGTGGTCCGCAGCACTCATGGGGTGTCGTGCCCGCGAGCACTGTTCCATTAGGCCGTCGCGGGACCAGCCCGGCGGGTCGCAGCCGGCAGCACGAAGCGAAGGAGGCACTGAGACGATGACCCTCTACGTGGGCGACGACTGGTCCGAGGACCACCACGACGTCCATTTCATGAACGAGGCCGGCGCGCGGCTCGCCGCCAAGCGGCTGCCCGAGGGCGTCGCGGGCGTCGCCGCGCTGCACGAGCTGGTCGCCCGGCACGCCGCGGACCCGGGCGACGTCGTGGTCGGCATCGAGACCGACCGCGGGCCCTGGGTCGCGGCGCTGCTCGCCGCCGGCTACCGCGTCTACGCGATCAACCCGCGCTCGGCGGCGCGCTACCGCGAGCGCCACCACCTCGGCGGCGCCAAGTCCGACGCCGCCGACGCGAAGCTGCTCGCCGACCTCGTCCGCACCGACCGCCACAACCACCGGCCGGTCGCCGGCGACACTGACGAGGCCGCCGCGCTGCGCATCCTCGCCCGTGCGCACCAGCAGTTGATCTGGGACCGCACGCGCCAGACCAACCGCCTGCGCAACGCCCTCAGGGAGTACTTTCCCGCCGCCCTGCGGGCGTTTCCCAAGCTCGCCCACGGCGACGCCCTCGGCGTGCTGGCCACGGCGCCCGGCCCGCGCGAGGCGGCGCGGCTGAGCAGCACCCGGCTGCGCGCCGCGCTCCGCCGCGGCGGCCGCCGGCGCAACCTCGAGCGGCGCGCCGCCGCGGTCCGCGAGGCGCTGCGCTCCCCGCAGCTCGAGGTGTCGGAGGTGGTGAGCCGGGCCTTCGCCGCGAGCACCCGCGCGACGGTCGGGCAGATCAGCGAGATCAACCAGCAGATCGCCGCACTCGAGGCCGCACTGGCGGACCATTTTGAGCAGCACCCGGACGCCGCGCTCTACCGCTCCCTGCCCGGACTCGGTCTCGTGCTCGGCGCCCGGGTGCTCGGCGAGTTCGGGGACGACCCCGAACGCTACGCGTCGGCGAAGTCCCGCAGGAACTACGCCGGCACCTCGCCGCTGACCGTAGCATCGGGACGCAAACGCAGCGTGCGCGCCCGCTTCGTGCGCAACCGCCGGCTCGCCGACGCCGCCGACCGCTGGGCGCTCTGCGCGCTGCAGGCGAGCCCCGGTTGCTACGACTTCTACCTGCGGCGGCGCGCCGCCGGCGACCTCCACCACCAGGCGCTGCGCGCCCTCGGCAACCGCCTCGTCGGCTACCTCCACGGCTGCCTCAGGACGCGCCGCCCCTACGACGAGGCCACCGCCTGGGCGCACCGCCGCGACCGCGAGCAGCTCGCCGCTTGACGCCTTAGCACCATGGGGTGTCTCTCCCCCAGGAGAGGGGGCGGAGGGGGGCGCCTCGCCTCGCGCTACTGGCCGCCCTCGATTAGTCGGCGGCCGTAGCGGGCGCGCAGGGCGACCTTGTCGAACTTGCCGGTCGAGGTCTTCGGCACCTCGTCGACGGGGATGAAGTCGGCGGGGAGCCACCAGCGCAGGAAGTGGGGCTCGATGAAGGCGCGCAACTCCTCGGCGGTGACGGTCGCGCCGGGGGCGGGCACGACGGCAGCCAGCGGGCGCTCGCCCCAGCGCTCGTCCTCGGCGGCGAAGACGGCGGCCTCGACGACCTCGGGGTGCGCCATCAGCGCGTTCTCCAGCGCGACGCTGCTGATCCACTCGCCGCCGGACTTGACCACGTCGCGCGCGCGGTCGGCGATCAGGATCGAGCCGTGCTCGTCGATCGTCACGATGTCGCCGGTGCGGAACCAGCCGTCGCCGACGAAGTCGTCGGCGCGATCGACGCCGTAGTAGGCGCGCGCGATCGTCGGGCCGCGCACCTGCAACTCGCCGAGGGCGACCCCGTCCCAGGGCTGCACCGCCCCGTCCTCGGCGACGTGGCGGAACTGGATCAGCGGCTGGGCGTGCCCCTGGCGGGCGCGCGCGGCGAGCGTCTCCGCCCCGTCGAGCCCGTCGTGCGCGCGCTTGAGGTTGGCGATGCTGCCGAGGGGGTTCATCTCCGTCATGCCCCAGGCGTGCGTGACATGCAGCCCGTGGCGCTCGAAGCCCTCGATCAGCGAGGGCGGCGCCGCCGATCCGCCGATCACCAGCGATCGCATCGCGGACAGATCCCACTCGCCCGGCCGCTCGTCGAGCGTGCGCAGCACGTCGAGAAAGACGGTCGGCACGCCGCCGGTGAGCGTGACGCCCTCGTCGGCGAAGAGGCGCAGCAGCGACTCGGCGCTGAGGTCGCGGCCGGGGAAGACCTGCTTCGCGCCTGCGTAGGTGGCGGCGTAGGGGAAGCCCCAGGCGTTCGCGTGGTACATCGGCACCACCGGCAGCATGCAGTCGCGCTCGTGCATGCCGATGCTGTCCGTCATGCAGCTCATCAGCGCCAGCAGCGTCGTCGAGCGGTGGCCGTAGAGCACGCCCTTGGGGCGTCCCGTCGTGCCCGAGGTGTGGCACATCCCGCAGGCCTGCCGCTCGTCGAGCGGGGGCGGCTCGAACTCCTCCGGCTCGTCCGCGATCAGCTCCTCGTAGTCGCGGTAGCCCTCGGGCGTCGGGCCGTCGTCGGGGATGACGATCACGTGCTCGACGGAGACGCGATCGCGGATCTCCTCGAAGGCGCCGAGCAGCGAGCTGTGGACGAAGAGCGCGCGGTCGGCGGCGTCGTTGACGATGTAGGTCAGCTCATCGGGGTGCAGGCGCGCGTTGAGCGTGTGGACCACCGCGCCGCTCAGCGGCACCGCGAAGTAGAGCTCGAGGTGGCGGTGCTCGTTCCAGCAGAGCGTCGCGACGCGGTCGCCGGGCTCGATGCCGAGCGTCGCGAGGGCGTTCGCGAGCTTGCGCGTGCGCCGCGCGAAGTCGGCGTAGGTGTAGCGGTGGATGCTGCCGTCGGGGAAGCGGCTCACCAGCTCGTTGCCGGGGAACTGCGTGGCGGCGCGCTCGAAGAGCAGGGCGAGCGTGAGGGGATGGTCGTCGCTCATCAGGCTTCGCAGCACGCGCGCCCTCCCTTCGGTCGCGTGAGCGTAGCACCCCGCGCCGCCCGCCTCGCGATCGCTCAGCGCTCGATCAGGCTGCCGCCGAGGTCGGGCGAGGGACGATCGAACGGGCGGTAGCCGGCGCGGCGGCGGCCGAGCGCGATGAACGCCTGCGGCTGCCAGTCCTCGGGCAGCTCGAGCACGCGGCGCACCTCGTCCGGCGTGTAGAGCGGGGCGGCCATCCAGTAGGCACCGAGCCCGCGCTCGCTGGCCTCGAGCAGCAGGTTCTGCAGCGAGGCGCCGAAGGAGTGCGCCGCCATCGTCCACTCGGCGCGGGTGCGCTCCTCGTCCGGGTAGACGTGCAGCCCCTCGCCGACGAGACAGCCGAGCAGCAGCGTCGGCGCGCCCTCGATGCGGCCGCGCGAGCGCTCGAGGGCGCGGCGGCGCACGGCCTCGGCGAGGCCGTCGTGGACCATGTCCGCCTCCCAGGCCGCACCCATCGCCGCGGCCAGCGCGGCGCGGCGCTGCTGCGAGATCGAGGCGAAGCGCCAGGGCCGCGTGTGGTGCGGCGCGGGCGCGAGCAGCGCCAGCTCGACCAGCGCCTCGAGCTCCTCGCGGCCCAGCGGCGGGCCCTCGAGGCCGCGGATCGAGCGGCGGCGGCGCAGCGCGGCGGCGAGGCTCATCGGGGGCCCCGCCCGGCGGCTGCTAGCATGGCGCGCGGCACGGAGCGCAGGCAGCGAGGGGGTACGACGCGATGCGGATCACGCGCATCTACACCGGCGACGACGGGGAATCGCACTTCGAGGACATCGAGATCAACTTCACGGCGGCGATGGGGCTCGGCAAGCGCACGGAGCACCTCCCGGCGCAGAGCATCAGCATGCGCGAGGCCGATGTCGAGAACGTGATGGACTGGCACGTCGCGCCCCGCCGCCAGTTCGTGATCAACGTCGCCGGCAGGGCCGAGATGGAGTGCGGCGACGGCACGAAGCGCCAGCTCGGCCCCGGCGACGTGCTGCTCGCCGACGACCTGACGGGCCGCGGCCACATCACCCGCACCATCGAGCTGCCCCGGCGCTCGGTCGTCGTGCCCGTGCCGGACGACTTCGACGTGGACGCCTTGCGCGCCTAGTCCGCGCGTCAAGGCAGCCATCGCTCGGGGCGCTCGCGCCGTGCGCCGCTAGACGGCGGCGGCTTCGACCGGCTGGTTCGTTACGGGACTCACCTCGAAGGGGCTATGCAGTTCCAGCGAGGCTCCGATCTCGCGGACGGCGGGAAGCACCTCCTCGCCCATCAGCTTCATGCTGCGCATCTGGTCCTCGTGGCTCATCGCGCCCTCGCCGTCCCAGAGGATGATGACGCCGGGCCGCAGCAGTTCGAGGATGTAGCGCAGCTTCTCGATCACCGTCTTCGGCGATCCGGTGATGATCGTCATGCGCTCGACCTGCTGCTCGTAGGTGCCGGCGGAGCGCTCGATCCGGGAGAGCGTCCGGTCGCTCTCCTCGGGCGGCGCGGCGAGGCCGCGCGAGTAGGCGGTGGCGCGGTTGAGCGCGGCGGCCGGCATCGTGCGGTTGCGCGGCGCGAGACCGGGCAGGTTCTGCAGGTAGCGGTGCACGCCGCCCTGGTTGCCCTCGAGGAAGGGGTTGGGCGGGCCCTGGATGTACTTGCGGCCGACCTCGAAGGCGAGCTCGTCGGTCGCCTCGACGTGGACCTTGAAGAGGTAGCCGCGGTGCTGCGGGCCCGACTCGTAACCGTGCTCGCGGGCGTGCTCGGCGTAAAACTCGAAGGACTGCCGCGTCGCCTCGGGGGCGGTCGCGAGCATCACGTAGGGGTAGCGGTGCGCTGCCGCCCAGTCGGTGCTCTCCTTGCTGCCGCCGCCGGGGATCCAGATCGGCGGGTGTGGTTGCTGGTAGGGGCGCGCGAAGGGGTTCACGTAGCGGTAGTTGTAGTGCTCGCCCTCCCAGCGGAACGGACCGTGCCTCGTCCAGGCCGCCACGATGAAGTCGTGCGCCTCCTCGAAGCGCTGGCGGTTGAACGGCGGCTGCGCGTTGTGCGAGACGCTCTCGCGGCCCGAGCCGTGCACCCAGCCGGTGACGAGGCGGCCGCGCGAGATCATGTCGATCTCGGCCAGCGACTCGGCGAGCCAGAGCGGGTCGTCCCAGAGCGGGAGGATGTTGCCGAGCAGCAGGATCCGCGGCCGCTTCGTGATGCGCGCGAGGATCGCCGCCTCCACGTTCATCACCCCGCCCATGCAGGCGGGCGTGCTGTGGTGCTCGTTGAGCATCAGCGCGTCGAAGCCCGCCTCCTCGGCGGCGAGTTTCTCGTCGAGGTAGCGGTGATAGAGCATCGAGCCGAGGCGCGGGTCGTAGTCCTTGTTGCTGAGGCCGAGGTCGAAGTAGGCCTCGCGCGTGGTGGAGCCGAAGAAGCCGTGCTCCTCGTCCTGGTAGGGCCGCTCCGTGAAATGCCCGATCAGCACCGTCCCCGCCCCTCTCGCGCGGCCCGCGATCGCGTCTCGCGAGGGCCGGCGGCCCTCGTGGGCCGCCGCTACGGTACCATCCCGGCGCGCCGCGTCGCTGGCGCGGACTGCTGGCGTGGAATGGGGGCGGAGATGGAACTGGGCGTCGTCTTTCCCACGAACGAGATGGGCACGGACCCGATCGCGATCCGCGACTACGCGCAGGCCGCCGAGGACCTCGGCTACACCCGCCTCGTCGCCTACGACCACGTGCTCGGCGCGCACCCCGACCGCCCCGAGGGCGGCGCCTGGCTCGGCCCATACGGTCGGCGCGTCACGCCTCCCTACACGCACGAGCACGCCTTCCACGAGCCGCTCGTGCTGTTCGGCTTCCTCGCCGGGCTGACCGGCAGCCTCGAGTTCATGACCGGCGTGCTGGTGCTGCCGCAGCGGCAGACGGCGCTCGTCGCCAAGCAGTGCGCGCAGATCGACATCCTCGCGGGCGGCGGGCGGCTGATCCTCGGCGTCGGCGTCGGCTGGAACTCG
Source organism: Dehalococcoidia bacterium (assembly GCA_963692775.1). Lineage (GTDB taxonomy): Bacteria > Chloroflexota > Dehalococcoidia > UBA2979 > UBA2979 > VXMT01. The sequence goes on from OY839116.1 coordinate 626,547, forward strand.
GTCGAGTTCGAGGCGCTGGGCGAGAGCTACCGCACGCGCGGGCGGCGCATGGAGGAGCAGATCGGCCTGCTGCGGCAGCTCTGGACGGCGCCGATCGTCACCTTCGAGGGCGAATTCGACCGCGTCACCAAGGCCGGCCTGAACCCGCTGCCCGAGCGCCCGATCCCGATCTGGATCGGCGCGATGGCGGACGTCGCCGTCGACCGCGCCGGCCGCCTCGCCGACGGCTGGCACGTGCCGCGCGCCTACCGCGGCGACGCCGACCGGATCGCCCGCGAGGCGCAGAAGTTCTTCGGCGCCGCCCGGGCCGCGGGCCGCGACCCCTCGACGCTGGGCCTGAGCAGCAACCTGCACGTCGTGGGCCTGAACCCGGACGAGCAACTCGAGCTGGCCGAGGGCGTGGAGGCGGCGGGCGTCACGCACCTGCACATCAGCACCATGGAGGTCGGCTACACGCCCGAGCAGCACATCAGCGCGATCCGCGACTTCGCCGAGCAGTACGGCGTGGGCGCGTAGCCGCGCGGCGAGCAGCGTGCCCGTCCCCGACCTCGACGACTGGCGCCGCCGCTGGCAGCGCCCGATCCTCCAGCGGCTCGGCATCCGCGGCGACACCGTCGAGCGCGGCTACGCGCGGATGCGCGTCGAGCGCCCCGAGGACGCCGACGAGCTGCTGTTGCGCGGCTCGCTCACGATCGCCGCAGACCTCGCGGCGATCTCGGCCGTCACCTCGCAGCTCGAGGAGGGCGTGCAGGTCGCCAACGGCACGGCCGAGCTGCACCTCTCGTTCATCGACACGCCGAGCGGCCTGCCCGACGCCATCGAGGTCAGCGCGCGCGTCGCGAACTGGGCGGACTACGCCACGCACCTTGAGGTCGAGGCGCGCGCGCCCGGCGGCGAGCTGCTGGCGCGCGGGCTGACCACCTACTCGCTGCGGCCGGTGGCGGGGGCCTCGTGAGCGCCGCCGGCGCGGCTGCCGGACCGCTCTTCGCCGCCTTCGGCATCGAGGTCGAGGAGCTGCGCGAGGGCTACGCTCGCCTCGCGGTCGAGCGCTCGCGGATGCCGCTGCGCGGCGTGCGCAACTCGCTCAACGGGGGCGTCGTCGCCTCGCTCGCCGACGCGGCGATGCAGCTCTGCACCGAGACGGTGCTGCGGCCCGGCGAGCGGCCGGGGCCGACGCTGGAGCTGAGCGTCTCCTACCTCTCCTCGGCGCGCGGGGAGCGCACGGTCGCCGAGGCGCGGCTGCTGCGCCGCGGCGGCCGTCTCGCCGTCGGCGACGTGGAGCTGCGCGACGCCTCGGACGGCGCGATCAACGCGAAGGCGCGCGTCACCCGCGGCATCCGCCGCGACGCCGACACGAACGCAAGCGAACGGACGGGAGGCGAGCGATGACCGAGCAGACTGAGCAGAAGCCGCGCTGGGCGGTCGAGGGCGTGCTCAGCGACGAGATGCTGGACCGGCACCGCACGCGGCTCGGACGCACCTGGGAGGCCGAGGGCCTGCTCGACCGCTCGGCGATCGACATCTTCGCGCGCGCGATCGGGGACTCCAATCCGCTCTGGCAGGATCCCGCGTACGCCGCCTCCGGGCCGTACGGCGCGCCGATCGCGCCGCCCGGCGCGCTCTACCGCATCCACCTCGGCAACGCGATGCACGGCCTGCGCGGCGTGATGGGCTACAACATCGGGACCGCTTGGGAGCTGCTCGCGCCCGTCTACGAGGGCGACACGATCCACGCCTCGATCACCTTCGACGAGATCGAGGAGCGCGACGAGTCGCGCTTCGCCCAGCGCTCGATCATCGAGCACTACCGGGGCGACTGGACGAACCAGCGCGGCGAGGTGGTCGCGCGCTCGCACGTGCGCAACCTGCGCGTCGAGCGCAGCAGCACGCGCCGCAAGGGCCGCGACACCCGACTCGAGGTGCCGCACCCCTGGAGCGATGAGGAGCGGCTCGCCATCGAGGAGGCCTCGGCGCGCGAGCCGGAGCAGATCCGCGGCAGTGATCCGCTGTGGTGGGAGGACGTCGAGGAAGACACGGCGCTGGAGCCGCTGGTCAAGGGGCCGCTGCGGATGTGGGACATGATCTGCTGGTTCTCCGCGCGCGCCATCCTCAACGGCTACTCGCGCTCGATCCGCGGCATCCTCGACACGCCGGCGCTCGGGATGCTGCACCCGGCGAGCAACGCCCGCGAGCCGATCGAGATCGTGCACGTCGACAACGAGGCCGCGCGCACTGCGGGGCTGCCCGGCGCCTACGACCTCGGCGCCGCGCGGCAGTCCTACCAGCTGCAGTCGCTGCTGCACGCCGTGGGCGACGACGCCTGGATCAAGCACAACTCCTGCGAGTACCGCCGCTTCGTCTACCTCGGCGACGCGATGACGTTCCAGAACACCGTCACGCGCAAGTTCGTCGACGAGGACGGCGAGCACTGCATCGAGGTGCACGGCTCCGTCTTCAACCAGCGCAAGGAGGACGTGATGCCCTCGCGCTCCGTGATCGCACTGCCCAGCCGCGAGGAGGAGACGACGCCCGCGCGGCGGCGCGCCCGCGCGAACTGACTCCCGGTCCGATAGCATGCGCCCGGCCCGCTATTACAGGCGAAGTGGAGCGCGCGAACGGAGGACGAGATGGTTTCAATCACCGTGGGCAACGTCGAGATCGTGCAGTTGCTCGACCTCAACCTTGGATTCCCGTTCGCCAACGTCTTCCCGGACGTCAGCGAGGAGCAGTGGGCGCCCTACCTCGCGCAGTACCCCGGCTCCGGCGAGAGCGTCGACCTGTGGCGCTCGAACGCGCAGTGCTACGCCCTGCGCTCCGGCGGGGAGACCATCCTGATCGACACCGGCTTCGGGCCCGGCCCGTTCGACTTCCTCGGCGGCGCGACGGGCAACCTCGTGCCGGACATGCAGGCGCAGGGCGTCGAGCCGGACTCGGTCGGGCGCGTCGCCTTCACGCACCTGCACGGCGACCACGTCGGCTGGAGCGTGGGCGAGGGCGGCGCGGCGACGTTCGCCAACGCGCGCTACGTCGTGCCGCAGGCGGACTGGGACGCCTTCCGCGGCGACCCGAACAGCCCGCACGTCGCCGCCCAGATCGAGCCGCTTGAGGCGCTCGGCGTGATGGACCTCGTCTCCGGCGAGGCAGCGCTGACCGACGAGATCACGGCGATCCCCACGCCCGGCCACACGCCGGGACACCAGAGCTTCGTGATCGCCTCGGCGGGCGAGCGGGCGCTGATCCTCGGGGACGTGGCGCACCACCCCGCGCAGAGCGAGGAGGCCGGCTGGAGCCCGAGCTTCGACAGCGACAGCTCGCTCAGCGCCGAGACGCGCCGCGAGGTGATGGAGCGCCTCGAGGCCGACGGCGACCTCGTCGCCGCCTGCCACTTCCCGGCGCCGGGCTTCGGCCACATCGTGCGCGTCGAGGGCAAGCGCACCTTCCGCGCGCTGTAGCGCGCCCGGTCAGGCGAGCAGCGACTCCAGCACGCGGCCGACCTCGCGCGGGTCGCCCTCGGGCATGTAGAGCATCTGCACGTCCGCGCCGAGGCGGGCGCGCTCGGCGAGGTGCTCCCGCACCTCCTCGATCGGCCCGATCACCTGGATCCCCGCGATCATCTCGTCGCTGAGCGCGGCCAGCGAGGCCTCGCGGTCGCGCTCGCCCCAGGCGGCCTTCGAGGCGGCGACTTCGTCGGCGTGGCCGGCGCGGGTGAGCATCCGCCAGTAGAAGTCGCCCATGCGGTTGACGTAGTGGTGGACGTGCGCGCGCGCCGCCATCCACTTGCGCTCGTCCTCGTCGGCGTTGCCGTCGAGGATGAAGACGTTGGTGAAGGGTGCGACCGTGATCTCCGAGGCGTCGCGGCCCGCGCCGCTCGCGCCCTCGGCGAGCTGCTCGCGGAGCTGCGGCAGCAGCCGCGTCGGCCAGTGGATCGGCAGGATCCCGTCGGCGATCTCGCCGGTCTGGCGGATCGAGCGAGGGGTGATCGCGGCGATCCAGACGGGGACGCGGTCGCGCACGCGCGGGTAGTCGAGCCGGAAGCCGCGCTGCAGCTGGAACAGCTCGCCCTCGTACTCCAGCCGCTGGCCGGCCATCAGCATCCGGAAGATCTCGACGTACTCGCGGATGCGGCGCAGCGGCCGCTCGAACGGCACGCCGAAGTAGTCCTCGATCACGAGGTGCCCGGAGGAGCCGAGGCCGAGCACCATCCGGCCCTCGGAGATCTGCTCGAGGCGCGAGAACTCCTGCGCCAGCGTTGCCGGGCTGCGCGAGAAGACGTTGAGGATCGAGGGCAGGATCGTCGCGCGCTCGGTGTGCTCGGCGAGCAGCGTGAGCCACGGGATCGCGGAGGGGCCCCAGGACTCGCCGCCGCTGGTGATGTACTCGATGCCGAGGTCCTCGGCGATCCGCACCTTCTCCAGCGTCTCCCGCCACTCCTCCTCCATCGGCGCCTGTAGTCCGAGCTTCATCGCGGCCCCCTCTCGCGCGCTGTGGCGCGCGGGCGGATTCTAGCCTGCCCGCCGGACGGCAGCCGCTGCCGGGCTCGCGCGCTACCATGCGCCGGGACGAGCGAAGGAGCACCGGCGGGAGCCATGCCGAACCAGTACGTCGCCACCGACACGCGCACCGGCCTCGAGGTGACCGTCACGGGCGAGTTCCCCGAGGAGCCCGAGGACCGCGTGCGCATCGCGCGCACCTCGACGCTGTTCACGCGGCTGATGGCGACGATCCTCGACATGGAGGACGCGACGCCGCGCCGCGAGGGCTTCCGCGCCGTCGAGACGCAGCTCGAGATCGCGGACGCGCTGCTGCGCCGCGAGATGGACGAGGTGCAGCGCCTGATCCGCGAGACGCTGTCCTCGATGGGCATCACCGAGGACCACCTCAGCGAGATCGAGGCGGAGCTGCGCCGCCAGCTCGGCCAGCTCGGGGACGAGGAGCCGCCGCCGGAGCCGGTATAGCGGGGCGCGTGGCTCGCGACGTTGCGTGGCGGGAAGCCCCACTGTAGGGTTTTTTGGCATGAGGACGACGCTCACCATCGACGACACGGTGCTTCAGCGGCTGCGCGAAGAAGCCGCGCGGCGCAACACCACCATGTCCGCGCTCGCCGAGGCGGGCCTGCGGCGCATCCTCGATGACGCGCCGTCCCCGGCGACGCCCCCGGGCGACTTGCCCCCGCTCCCGACATGGAACGGCGGGAAGCCGCGAGTCGACGTGGCCGACCGGGAAGCGCTCGAGGCCTTGATGGCCGGCTGCGGCCCGCACGGGACGGCGGGAGCGTAGGCGCCCTGCTGGTTTTGACACCAACATCCTGCTCGACTCCGCCAACGAGACGTCTGGATTCCACGACGTATGCGGCGGGCTGCTTGATGAGGCGCGGCTCGACCCGTCTCCGGCGTACGTGACCTGGAGCATCTGCTACGAGTTCCTGCGCGCCAGTACCCACCCGCACCTGTTCTCGCCGCCATGGAGAATCGACAGGGCTCTCGGGTTCATCGAAGCGCTCCTCGCGTCGCCGGGGTTCGGCGTGCTCCTGCCCACGCGGCGGCACGCCGCCGTGCTGGCGCAAACGGTGTCCGAACTGCCGGAGATTCGTGGGAGGGTGGTGCACGACCTGCACATCGCGGCGCTCATGCGCGAGCACGGCATCAACCGGATCTGGACACGCGACCGCGACTTCCGCCGCTTTCCGTTCCTGACCGTCCTCGATCCCACGCGCTGACCCCCGTGGCGGCGCACTCCCCCCGCTGGCGCCGCCGGGGGCGCATCGCTACGATGGACGGGACCGCCCATTCGAACCGCCGAGGGGCGCCGTCCCCTGTTCACGACGCCCTCCCCCACCACGATCGAGGTGGACTCTGCCGACCGACCGCATCGCCGTCACCGGGGCCCGCGAGCACAATCTCAAGAACATCTCCGTCGAGATTCCTCGCGACCGCCTCGTCGTCATCACCGGGCTGAGCGGCTCCGGCAAGTCCTCGCTCGCCTTCGACACGATCTACGCCGAGGGGCAACGGCGTTATGTAGAGTCCCTCTCCGCCTACGCCCGCCAGTTCCTCGGCCTCATGGAGAAGCCGGACGTCGACTACATCGACGGCCTCTCGCCCGCGATCTCGATCGATCAGAAGGGCGTCTCGAGGAACCCGCGCTCCACGGTCGCGACCGTGACCGAGATCTACGACTACCTGCGGCTGCTCTTCGCCCGCGTCGGCGTTCCCTACTGCCCGCACTGCGGCCAGGTGATCCGCCGCCAGACGATCCAGCAGATCGTCGACGCGATCCTCGCCGAGCCGCCCGGCACGCGGGCGATGCTGCTCGCCCCGGTCGTGCGCCACCGCCGCGGCCACCACGAGCAGGTCTTCGAGGCCGTCCGCCGCGCCGGCTTCGTGCGCGTGCGCGTCGACGGCGTCGTGCGCGACGTCGAGGAGCAGTTCGACCTCGAACGCTACGAGTGGCACGACATCGACGTCGTCGTCGACCGCCTCGTCACGCCCGAGGCCGACGCCGAGGACGCCGAGGCGACGCGGCAGCGCATCTCGGACTCGGTCGAGCAGGCGCTGAAGCTCGGCGAGGGCGTGCTGCTGTTCGCGCCGGAGGACCGGCCGGAGGAGACGTTCAGCGAGCACTTCGCCTGCCCGAACACGACGCACCCGCCCTACTCGGTGGGCGAGATCGAGCCGCGCAACTTCTCCTTCAACAGCCCGCACGGCGCCTGCGCGACCTGCACCGGCCTCGGCCTGCGCATGGAGCTGGACGCCGAGCTCGTCGTGCCCAACCCGCAGCTGACGATCAACGAGGGCGCGATCCTCCCCTACCAGCGCCTGAGCACCACGCTGAGCTGGTACCGCCGACGCCTCGAGGCGCTCGGCCGCGCCTACGGCTTCGACCTCGACACGCCGATCGGCGAGCTGGACGATCGGCAGTGGGCGGCGCTGATGGAGGGCGCGGACGGGCGCATCCACGTCTCCTACCGCACGCGCGGAGGGCGCGACCGCGACTACGCGATCGCCTGGGAGGGCGTGCTGCCCAACCTTGAGCGCCGCTACCGCGAGACCGAGTCCGACTGGGTGCGCAACGACCTGGAGCGCTACATGGTCGCCGCGCCCTGCCCGGACTGCCGCGGCGCGCGGCTCAAGCCGGAGATGCTCGCCGTCTCCGTCGACGGCCGCTCGATCGCCGAGGCCGTCCGCGACTCCGTCGGCGACGCGCTCGCCTGGGTCGAGCGGCTGCGAGCGGACGACTCGCCGCTGTCGGCGCGCGAGCGCCAGATCGCGCGCCAGATCCTGCAGGAGATCGGCAACCGGCTGACCTTCCTGCGCGACGTGGGCCTCCAGTACCTCACGCTCGACCGCGCCTCGGCGACGCTGTCCGGCGGCGAGGGGCAGCGCATCCGGCTGGCGACGCAGATCGGCTCGGCGCTGATGGGCGTGCTCTACGTCTGCGACGAGCCCTCGATCGGCCTCCACGCCGTCGACAACCAGCGGCTGATCCGCACGCTGACGCGGCTGCGCGACCTCGGCAACACCGTGCTCGTCGTCGAGCACGACGAGGCGATGATGCTCGCCGCCGACCACCTGATCGACCTCGGACCCGGCGCGGGCGAGCACGGCGGCGAGGTGGTCGCGGCGGGCACGCCGCAGCAGGTGCTGCGCAACCGCAAGTCGATCACCGCGCAATACCTCTCCGGCAAGCGCCGGATCCCGATGCCGGAGACGCGCCGCGAGGGCAGCGGCGACTGCCTCGTCGTGCGCGGCGCGAGCGCGCACAACCTCAAGGAGCTCGACGTCGCCTTCCCGCTCGGCACGATGATCTGCGTCACCGGCGTCTCCGGCTCCGGCAAGTCGACGCTGGTCAACGAGATCCTCGCGAAGCGCCTCGCGCACGACCTGCACCGCGCCCGCGAGCGCCCCGGCGCGCACCGCAGCATCGAGGGTCTCACGCACGTCGACAAGGCGGTCGTGATCGACCAGTCGCCGATCGGGCGCACGCCGCGCTCGAACCCGGCGACCTACACGGGGCTGTTCACGGTGGTGCGCGAGCTGTTCGCCACCGTGCCGGAATCGCGGGCGCGCGGCTACAAGCCGGGCCGCTTCTCCTTCAACGTCAAGGGCGGCCGCTGCGAGGCCTGCAAGGGCGACGGCTACAACCAGATCGAGATGCAGTTCCTGCCCGACGTGACCGTGCCCTGCGAGGTCTGCCGCGGCGACCGCTACAACCGCGAAGCCCTCGAGATCCGCTTCCGCGGCAAGACCATCGCCGAGGTGCTGCGCATGACCGTGACCGAGGCGCTCGAGTTCTTCGACGCCTTCCCGCGCGCGAAGCGCAAGCTGGAGACGCTGCACGCCGTCGGCCTCGGCTACATCCGGCTCGGCCAGCCGGCGACCACGCTTTCGGGCGGCGAGGCGCAGCGCGTCAAGCTCGCCACGGAGCTGTCGAGGCGCGCGACCGGCCGCACGGTCTACATCCTCGACGAGCCGACGACGGGCCTCTCCTTCGCGGACATCGAGGCGCTGCTGAGCGTGTTGCAGCGGCTGGTCGACCAGGGCAACACGGTGATCGTGATCGAGCACCAGCTGGACGTAATCAAGAACGCGGACTGGCTGATCGACCTCGGCCCCGAGGGCGGAGAGCGCGGCGGCGAGCTGCTCGCCGAGGGCCCGCCGGAGCGCGTCGCCGCCGTCGACGCCTCGGCGACGGGCCGCTTCCTGCGCACCGCGCTCGAGCAGCACGGCGTCGCGCCGGAGGGCGCCGCGCCGCCCTCGGACAACGGCGCGAAGCCGCGCGCCGCCACGCGCAAGCGCAAGCGGAAGGCCGCCGCGCGGGCGTAGGTGTTGGCAAAGGGGCTGCCGATCCGCTATGCTGGGCGAACGAAGGTTCTAAGAACTCGGAGAGGCACCCGCATGGCGTCCACAGGGTCGAACAACAAGACCAGCCAGCGCTGGAGCAGACTTGACGAGAAGTGGGCCGGCGGTATCGGCAAGGGTCCGCAGAAGAACCCGACGAAGGGCACACAGAACCCGTTCACTCGGAACTTGAAGGTCAAGGAAACGTCAAACTCCGACGGATCCGAATCGGGCAACTGATGCGACGCTAAGTGACTATCCTGCTGCAACTCGGCCTGATCTTCGGGGCGCTCATCGCGCCGGGACTGCTGACCGTGTACCTCGCGCGCGAGGTTTCGCCCTCGCCCGAGCGCGATCCTTCGGCTGAGGCCACCATCCTCTCGGCGATGACGATAGCTATCGTCGTCGTCGCGTTGGAGTTCTTCGCGCTTTCCGTTCTCTCATGGGCGTTCGACGGCCATCGACTCTGGGGTGGCCTGACCATCTCGGAGCTCGTATCCGACAATCCCTGGGCAGCAGTCCAGTCGCGTCCAGAGCAAGTGGCGCCGATCGCATCCCTCGAGTACCTCGTGCATCTCGCTCTCCTCGCCGCAGCTGGATGGTTCAACCCCCCGAGAGCGCTGCTGAAGCGGCGCGCCGCGGCGCAAGGCATCCGCGAGTCTCACCCCTTCGTGGACGCGGTGCGAGAAGCACCCGATGAGTTCGGCACCGAGATCGTCTACGCGTCAGCGGTGCTCCGTGACGGGCGAACATACACAGGCACGCTGCAGAGCGTGTCGTTCCGCCCCCTCAATGACGGCTCACGCGAGTTGTTCCTGCAATCAGTCGAACGAATCTCCGAGGGCCACGCGGTGAGCATCGGGCACGAGAGCGGCGACAACGGCCTGCTGCTCAACACCCGGGACGTGATCGCGCTCGAACTCGCCTACACCAACGCGCCGCACCGGGGAGAGATCTCGACCGGGACGCCGGTAGCGACCTGACCGCCCCATGACCACCATCCAGCTCCAGCCCGACGACGCGCGCCTCGCGGCGCTGGCCGTCGTCTACCACCTCGGGCGGCCGGGGTCGGAGTTGGACGCGGCGACGTTGCGGCCGCACGAGGCGGGGCTGGGGCCGCTGCAGCCAGCCATCGAGGGGCAACTCGGCCTGGCGGTGACGACGCTCGATGTCACGGCGTACCAGTTGTCGCGCCTCGGCGAGGCGCTGCACGGGACGGTCAACGAGCTCAAGCAGTACGAGCTGAGCGAGGGCCGCTCGGTCGTGCCCGGCTTCGCCGCTGCGTTCGCGCGCCTCTTCCCGGACCACGCAGGCGAGGAAGGCGGGGCGCTCGACCTCGCCTCGCAGGGTGTCATGCTGCGCCGCCGCCTCGACGCCGCGGTCCGCGATGCGGCGGCGCAGGTCGAGGCCGCCCGCGCGGCTGAGGCGGAGCGCGCGTCAGCCGATGATCCGGCGACCGGCGAGGCGCCCTCCGGGGAGCGGCGCAGCCTCTGGCGGCGTCTCTTTCGCCGCCGCTCACGGTGAGCACGGGCGGCCCGGGCTCCCGCCCACGGGCCCTCGCTTGTCCCGATGCCGCCTCGTACATAGAATCGAGGCAACGCGACCGCATGAAGGGACGCCCCGCGGGATGACCTACTACATCACCCAGCCTTGTATCGACGTCATGGACCAGTCGTGCGTCGATGTCTGCCCGGTCGACTGCATCCACTTCGAGGAGGGTGAGGACCGGATGCTCTACATCGACCCGGACGAGTGCATCGACTGCGGCGCGTGCGAGCCGGCCTGCCCGGTGAACGCGATCTACGCCGAGGACGACCTCCCGGACGATCAGTCCGCCTTCGCCGAGATCAACGTGCTGTGGTACCAGGACCCCGCCTCCGCGCGCGAGAAGGTCCCCGCCTAGCACGGATCGGCGGACCGCACGTAGAGAGAAGCGCCGCTCTCGCGGCGCTTCTTCGTGTCCGCGGAAGCTCCCGAGGAACTACCGCGCCGGCATCGGCGAGCCCTCGAGGATCGGGATCTCGTCGTGGGCGAGCCGCTCGGCGCCCTCGCGCAGCGGGTGCGACTCGAGCCGCACGGTCCCGTCGCTCTCGAGGTGCACGATCAGCACGCGCCCGCCGGTGTGGCCCGCGAGGCCGTCCGGCGCGCCGGAGTAGGCGGCGAGCCCCTCGCCGGCGGCGACGCGCGTCTGCTGCTCCCAGTGACCGAGCGCGAAGTAGTCGTGGTCGAGCACGGAAAAGTGGTCCTCGTAGATGTGGTACGAGGAGTGATCGGCGGACATCGGGTGCAGGAAGTGCCCGTGCCCGACGCCGATGTGCCAGTCGGCGTCGCCGCGCCGGGGCGCGTCCTCGAACGGGCGGAAGTTCGGGTCGAGCTCGGTGTGGCTGCGGCCCCAGAGCTCGACGTTGAGATCGTCGAGCATCACGGATTCGCCCTCGGGCGTGCGCATCAAGCGCAGGTTCGGCGCCAGCTCGGTCAGATCGAGGCGGTCGTAGACGGAGCCGGGGCCGACGTGGTCGTGGTTGCCGGGCAGCAGGATGACCGGACCGGGCACGCGCGCCAGCTGCTCGCCGGCGAACTGCATCGTGTCCTCCTGGACGCGGGCGTTGTCGAAGAAGTCGCCCGCGATCACCATGAAGTCGACGCGCTCGGTGATCGAGAGGTCGATCACCGCCCGGAAGGTGTCGTGCATCTCCTGCCGGCGCTCCAGCGTGCGCTCGGCCTTGCTGTGGTCGTAGGCACCGAGGTGCACATCGGAGGTGTGCAGGAACTTCAGCTCTTTCCTGCCCTGCTGCTCGCTCACTCGTTCCCCGCCTCCCGCACTGTCGGTCGCAGCGCCTCGATCCGCTCGCGCAGCGCCTCGACGACGCCGTCGAGGGACACGCGAATCTGCGACATCGTATCGCGTTCCCGGATAGTAACCGCCTCGTCGTCCAGCGTCTCGAAGTCGACCGTCACGCAGAGCGGCGTGCCGACCTCGTCCTGCCGCCGGTAGCGGCGGCCGATCGATTGCGAGTCATCGTACTGGGTCCGGAAGTGCGGGCGCAGTTGCTCCCAGACGCGCCGCGCCGTCGGGACCAGCCGCTCGTTGCGCGAGAGCGGCAGGACCGCGACCGTCGTCGGCGCCACGTCCGGCGCCAGGCGCAGCAGCACGCGCTTCTCGCCTCGTGCGTCGACTTCCTCGTCGTAGGCATCGACCAGCAGCGTGAGCATGATGCGGTCGACGCCCGCCGCCGGCTCGACGACATGCGGGACGATGTGCTCGCCCCGCTCCTGGTCGAAGTAGGTCAGCGACTTGCCGGAGGCGCTGGCGTGCGCGCCGAGGTCGAAGTCGCCGCGGTGCGCGATGCCCTCCAGCTCGCCCCAGCCCCAGGGATAGAGGTACTCGACGTCCGAGGTGCCGCGCGAGTAGTGCGAGAGCTCCTCGGCGGTGTGGTCGCGCAGCCGCAGCCGCTCCGGGCGCACGCCGAGCGACTCGTACCAGCGCAGCCGCTCGCGCTTCCAGTACTCGTGCCATTCCATCGAGTCCGCCGGGTCGCAGAAGTACTCCATCTCCATCTGCTCGAACTCGAGCATGCGGAACGTGAAGTGCCCGGTGGTGATCTCGTTGCGGAAGGATTTGCCGATCTGGGCGATGCCGAAGGGCAGCCGCCGCCGTGTCGACTGCTGGACCAGCTCGAAGTTGACGAACATGCCCTGCGCCGTCTCCGGCCGCAGGTAGGCGACCGAGGCATCGTCCTGCACCGGGCCGACGAAGGTGCGGAACAGCAGGTTGAACTGCCGCTCCTCGGTGAAGCGCCCCACCTCGCCGCAGGAGGGACAGGCGTTGTCCTCGATGTGGTCGGCGCGCACGCGCGCGCGGCAGGCGAGGCAGTCGACGAGCGGGTCGGCGAAGCTGTCGACGTGGCCGGAGGCCTGCCAGACCCGGGGGTTCGTGATCATCGCGGCCTCAATGCCGACGATGTCGGTGCGCTCCTGGACCATGGACCGCCACCAGAGGTCGCGGATGTTGCGCTTCATCTCGACGCCGAGCGGGCCGTAGTCGTAGGTGGAGGCGAAGCCGCCGTAGATCTCCGCCGAGGGGAAGACGAAGCCGCGCCGCTTCGCAAGCGAGACGAGTGTCTCGAGCTCGACCGACGCGGCCGCGGGGGCGTCGAGAGCAGCGTCGGTCACGTGCGGACTCCTCGTTACGTCGTGTGCCGGCTTGCGCTGGTGGGCGCGGGCGAGCGTAGCACCGCCCCGCACTGCCCTCAACGACGCTTCTCTTGCTTCCTCAGCCGGCGCGCGCGTTCACCGATCAGCCTCTGGATGTTCTTCAGGCTGAAGCCGTGCGTGCGCATCTCACGCCTCTTGCGCCGCTTCTGCTCGCGCCGCTCACCCTTCGTCTGGCTCACGCGCCGCCTGCGCTCTCCTCGCCAGCCCGCCCCGGTCCGGTCGCGCCCGCGCCGCCGCGGCGGCGCGGCTAGATGAAGAGCGGACCGAAGACGACGGCGACGATCGCCATCAGCTTCAACAGGATATTGAGCGACGGGCCCGAGGTGTCCTTGAACGGGTCGCCCACGGTGTCGCCGATGACGGCGGCGGCGTGCGCCTCGGAGCCCTTGCCGCCGTGCGCGCCGGCCTCGATGTACTTCTTGGCGTTGTCCCACGCGCCGCCCGCGTTCGCCATCATCAGCGCGAGCAGCGCGCCCGCGGCGATCGAGCCGGCGAGCAGCCCGCCGAGCGCCTGCGGTCCGATGAAGACGCCGACCGCCACGGGCACGACCACGGCGATCGTGCCGGGCACGACCATCTCGCGGATCGCGCCGTTGGTCGCGATCGTGACCGCCAGCGCCGAGTCCGGCTGCTCCGAGCCGTCCATGATGCCGGGGTGCTCGCGGAACTGGCGGCGCACCTCGTTGACCATCGCCATGGCCGCGCGGCCGACCGCCGCCATCGTGAGCGCGGCGAACAAGAACGGCATCAGCGCACCGAGCAGCGCGCCCACCAGCACCGTGACGTCGAGCAGGTCGAACGAGAGATCGCCGCCACCGATCACCTGCTGGTAGGTGAACATCAGCGCCATCGCCGTCAGCACGGCGGAGCCGATCGCGAAGCCCTTGCCCGTCGCCGCCGTGGTGTTTCCGAGGCTGTCGAGGGCGTCCGTGCGCTCGCGCACCTCGGGCGGAAGCGCCGCCTGCTCGGCGATGCCGCCGGCGTTGTCGGCGACGGGGCCGTAGGCGTCGCTGGCGAGGGTGACGCCGAGCGTGGAGAGCATGCCGACCGCGGCGAGCGCGATCCCGTACAGCCCGGCCAGCTCGAAGGTGATGCCAATCGCGACCACGATCGTGAGCAGCGGGATCGCCGTCGAGAGCATGCCGAGGCCGAGGCCGCCGATGATCACGGTGCCCGCGCCGGTCTCCGCCTGCTCGGCCAGCTTCCGCGTCGGCGAGAACTCGAACGCCGTGTAGTACTCGGTGGCCGTGCCGATGATCTGCCCGGCCACGAGGCCGACGAGCACGACCCAGAACAGGTCGTACTTGAGCTCCATCACGGTCACGGCGATCAGCGTGCCGATCAGCACCAGGCCGCCCGCCGAGAAGATGCCGGTGCGCAGCGCCCAGAGCAGCCGGCCCATCGTCGCGTTCTCGCTCGTGCGCACGAGGAAGGTGCCGATGATCGACGAGGCGATGCCGATCGCCATCACGAGGAAGGGCAGCACGAACGCGTCGCCATCGAAGTTCGCGGTGGCGCTGTCGGCGAAGACGATCGCGATCGTGGCGAGCGACATCGTCGCGACGATCGAGCCGGTGTAGGACTCGAAGAGGTCGGCGCCCATGCCCGCCACGTCGCCGACGTTGTCGCCGACGTTGTCGGCGATCGTCGCCGGGTTGCGCGGGTCGTCCTCGGGGATGCCCGCCTCGACCTTGCCGACGAGGTCGGCCCCGACGTCGGCGGCCTTGGTGTAGATGCCGCCGCCGACGCGCGCGAAGAGCGCGATCGAGGAGGCGCCGAAGGCGAAGCCGGTGAGCGGGCCGACGTCCTGGAAGATCGCGTACAGCACCGCGAGGCAGACCAGGCTGATGCCGACGACGGTCATGCCCATCACGGAGCCCGAGGAGAAGGCCACGCGCAGCGCCGGGTTCAGGCCCTCGCGCGCCTTCGCCGTGGTGCGCACGTTGGCGCGCACGGCGATGAACATGCCCACGTAGCCCGCCGTCGCCGAGGCGATCGCGCCGACGACGTAGGCGATGGCGAAGCGCGGCGCGTCGGTGAGCTGGCCCTCGGCGCCCGGCAGCTTGTCGAGCACGTCGAGGTCGCGGAAGAGCAGCAGCACCACGGCAACGACGACGACGAAGACCGCGATGAAGGAGTATTCGCGCCGCAGGAACGCCGCCGCTCCGACCTGGATCTGTTCGGCGATCGAGCGCATCGTCTCGTCGCCCTCGTCCTCACCCAGAATCCGCCGAGCCGCCACGACTGCGAACACGAGCGAGATGAGCGCCGCCGCAATCGCGATCCAGAGGATCTCCATGTCGCCTCCACTCAGTGCGTGCGAAACCCGCCGGGCGGGCGTGCCGCAGCGCGCATTATGCGCGCGCTACCTGTAGCAGGATAGCACCGGTGCTGATAATTTGCTGTAGCGCATATACAATAGTCGGGCTTACGGCGAGCCGGGCCCCTGCCCGCCCCTGCCGCGCGCCTCGAGGGCGTCGAGCCGGTTCGCGAGCCGCTGCTGCTGCGCCGCCAGCGTGAGGTCGCCGCGCGTGCGCTCGATGATGCCGCGCGTCACGTCGGTGGCGCGCCGCAGGTTCGAGGTCATCGCGTCGGGGTAGTCGATCGTCACCAGCAGCGACTGCATCTCGTCCATGCGCTCGAGCATCGCCTCGCAGCGCTCGAGGTTCTCCGCGCGCAGCGAGTCCAGCACATGGCGGCGCAGCTCGCCGATCGCCTCGGCGATCCCGTGCAGATAGGCGACGCCGCGCACGCCAAGCGAGTCCGGCGTGGGCAGCGACCCGCCGGCGATCAGCGCGAGGGTGATCGCCGCCTCCGCGTACTCCTTCTGCGCGTCGTGCACGAAGCCGGCGTGCGCGATCTGAGGGAAGCCCTCGGTCGCCCTCGCGGCCTCCGCGAGCGAGGCCCGCGCGTCCTCGAGGAGTCGCGCCGCGGTCTCCGTATCCCCGCGATGCACGGCGCGGATGCAGTTCGCCGAGGAGCGGACCGCGCCGCGGCAGAGCGGCAGCGCCGCCTCGCGCGCGGCGTTCATCGCCTCAAGGTCCGTGCGGACGCCCTCGACGGCGCGCCCAAGCTCGGCGCCGGACCCGGTCTCTTCGGAGGTCATGGCGCTCAGGCGTCCTGCGCGGGGCCGGGCAGCTCGCCCTCGCGTGCGGCGTCGATCATCTCGCGGGTCTCGTCGGGCAGGTCCATGCCGTACTCCTCGAAGCGCTGCTCGACCCAGCGGCCGATCTGGCGCGGGTCACGGTACTCCCCGCCCGCGCCGGGCGCGCCGTACTCGTCGATCACGTCCTGGTCGGTCTTGAGCCGGGCGACGGACGAGATCTGGCGCGCGGTGCGGCCGGAGCCGCAGTGCTCGCAGGCGGGCGCCTGAGGGTCGTGGCGCATCGAGCGCACGAAGAGGCTGGTCAGGCCCTCGCACTCCTCGCAGCGGTACTCGTAGATGGGCAGGCGGCTAGTCCGGGTTCCCGCGGCTGGCCTTCGATTTCGCCTCGTTGACCTTGTGGCGGAAGGTGTAGCCCGCGTCGATCCGCTCGACGGGATCCTCGCCGGCCTCGGCCTGCTCGGCGAGCTCGCGATAGTTGGAGCCGAGCACCTCGTCGTACTCGGCGCTGGCTTGGCGGGCCCACTTCGCGAAGCCGCGCTCGTCGCCGCGTTCGAGGGCGGCCTCGTGCTCGCTGAAGTCGACGTCGGCAAGGCGCTGCGCGTCGCTGCGCACGCGGGCGAACTGGGACACCAGCCGGGTCAGCTGCGAGCCGCCGCACTCCGGGCACTTCGGATCGCTCGCCGCCGAGACGGAGCGGAAGAAGACTTCCACGGTGTCGGCGCAGTCCGCGCAGTCGTACTGGTAGATCGGCATGACGAAAGTGTAGCGGCCCGCGCCGTCCTCGCAAGAGCGGCGGTGCGCCCCGACTGTGCGATCATCGATGTGGAGCCGGGAGTCACGCATGCCTGCGGAGAAGCGAATCGAACCCAACGAGCAAGTACACCCCACAGAGGAAGCGGAAGACGCCGCCCTTGCCCGCGCAATCGAGGAAGGCCTGACGACCGAGCGCGTCAGCGAGGAAGAAGTCATGGCGATCCTGCGGTATCGGGGGCCGAGGCGACTGCGCGGCGCCGAGTAGCGCGGCAGAATCCGCTAGACTGGAAGCGGCGATTCCTGCTACAAATCCGCTGTGGCGGGTTCCGCCCCGTGGGGCGTCAGGCCGGGGAGCGCAACTGTGTCCAACATCTACTGTGCCATCCTCAAGGAGCCGAGCGACTCGACGGACGACTACGTTGAGCAGGAATACCCCGACAGCCACTACAAGCTGTCTGACACCGTCTATCTGATCGACAGTGACGAAACCGCGCGTCAGGTAGCGGTGAATCTCGGGATCCGGCCACAACGTAAGGGCGAGAGGGCCGACGTTGGCGGAGTCGTCTTCAGTCTCAACGGTTCGTACTCCGGGTTCACCAGCAAGAGGCTGTGGGCTTGGCTGAACTCCCATCCGGCTGCCTACTAGATGGGTAGGGGCCGCGCACGAGACGGGGAGCGAGCCTCGGACCGGCAGGCTGACGACGTTGTCGGCGGCGGCGAAATCCGTGCCCGGGACTACACCGATGAGAAGCTGCGGGAGCTGAAGCAAGACATTACGAAAGAACTCGAGGATCACTACGTCAGCTACAAGGGCCTGTGGACGGTCGTCATCGCCTGCGTGGCCGTGGGAGCAAGCGTAACGCTCGCCATCGCCAACCTCGTCGATTAGAGAAGCGCCCCGCCTCAACCCTCGACCGCGCTGCGGATGTGCTGGAACGAGGCGACGGAGCCGTCCGCCGCCAGATCGATTGCCACGAGGTCGATGCGCTGGTCGGCGGGCAGCTCGGGGTGCTCCATGCCGTAGGCCGCCGCCAGCGCGCGCAGGCGGCGCTGCTTGCGCGCGCTCAGCTGCTCGATGGCGCGACCGGCCTGGCGCGGCCTCCGCAGCTTCACCTCGACGAAGACCAGCGTGCCGCCCTGCAGCGCAACGAGATCCACCTCGCCCTCGCGGCGGCGCACGTTGCGATCGACCAGGCGGTAGCCACGGGCCTTCAGATAGTCGGCGGCCAGGCGCTCGCCGGAGCGTCCGAGGCGGTCGGTCGGCCTCGTCACGGACGCGGGCGGCTCTCCAGCGCCTCGCGCACGGGGGCGAAGAGCAGGCGGTGCACACTCGAGTGGCCGAGGCGGCGCAGCGCCTCGCGGTGCTCGGCTGTGGCGTAGCCCTTGTTGCGCGCGAAGCCGTAGCCGGGGAAGCGCCGCTCCAGCTCGTCCATCATGCGGTCGCGCGCGACCTTCGCGACGATGCTCGCCGCCGCCACCGATGGGCAGAGCGCGTCGCCGTCGATCACCGCGTGCTGCCGCGTCTCACACTCGACGACCTCGCGACCGTCGACGATCAGCGCGTCCGGCGGGCTATCGAGCTGCTCGACGGCGCGGCGCATCGCCAGCCGCGTCGCGGCGGTCATGCCGAGCTGGTCGATGACGTGCGAGGAGACGACGCCGATGCCATGGTCGCAGTGGCGGCGGATCCGCGCGGCGAGCTCCTCGCGGGAGGCGGCGTCGAGCTGCTTGGAGTCGCGCAGCCGCCGCACCCAGCCGGCGCGCGAGTAGCGCAGCACCACGGCGCCGGCGACGACGGGCCCGGCGAGCGGCCCGCGCCCCACCTCGTCGACGCCGGCGACCCGCTCGCAGCCCTCGCGCCAGAGCGCGTTCTCCACCTGCCACGTGGGCTTCGCGGTGCGGCGCGGACGTTCGAGTACGGCAACCACGGCCGCATGCTAGGCGCGGCGATACCGATCAGGCAAGTGAGCCGTTGTACGGCCCGCCATGCGCCGCGCCGGGCCGCGACCGCCGGGGCGCGAAGCGGGGCCGGTGATACACTGGGTGCGGCGCTCACGCGGGCGAGACCTGCGAGTCCCTCCGGGCGGCCCGGCCTGAGCGCGAGGAGCGTCCCGGATCACATGAAATCCCGCTGGATGCGCAACTCCTTCATCTACCTGATCATCCTCGGCGCGGTCGTGCTCGCCGTCGTCATGTTCCTGCGCCCCTCCTCCAACTCGCGCGAGATCCCGCTCTCCGACGTGATCGCGCAGGCGCAGGCGGGCAACGTCGTGTCGATCAAGGCCTCGGGCGACACGCTCGAGGTGCAGCTGCGGGGCGAGCGCGAGCCGCTCAGCTCGCGCAAGGAGGAGTCCGCCTCGATCGTCGAGATCCTGCGCGAGAGCGGCGTCCCCGTCACCGGCGAGGGCGCGGTCGAGATCGAGGTCAGCGGGCCGAGCCAGTTCGGCAATATCTTCGGGCTGTTCTTCAACTTCCTGCCGCTGATCCTGTTCGGCGGCATCCTGATCTTCATGATGCGCCAGGCGCAGGGCTCCAACTCGCAGGCGATGTCGTTCGGGCGCAGCCGCGCGCGGATGTCCACCGGCCAGACGCCGACCGTCACCTTCCTCGATGTCGCGGGGCAGGACGAGGCGAAGCAGGAGCTCGCCGAGATCGTCGAGTTCCTCAAGTTCCCGGAGAAGTTCGCCGCCCTCGGCGCGCGCATCCCGCACGGCGTGCTGCTGGTCGGCTCGCCCGGCACGGGCAAGACGCTGCTCGCCCGCGCCGTCTCCGGCGAGGCGGGCGTGCCGTTCTTCTCGATCTCCGGCTCCGAGTTCGTCGAGATGTTCGTCGGCGTCGGCGCCAGCCGCGTGCGCGACCTGTTCGAGCAGGCCAAGCGCAACTCCCCCGCGATCGTCTTCGTCGACGAGATCGACGCGGTCGGGCGGCAGCGCGGGGCCGGCCTCGGCGGCTCGCACGACGAGCGCGAGCAGACGCTGAACCAGATCCTCGTCGAGATGGACGGCTTCGACTCCAGCTCGAACGTGATCGTCGTCGCCGCCACCAACCGCCCCGACATCCTCGACCCGGCGCTGCTGCGGCCGGGCCGCTTCGACCGCCAGGTGACGCTCGACCTGCCGGACGTGAAGGGCCGCCGCGCCGTCCTCGACGTGCACGTCAAGGGCAAGCCGCTGGACACCGACGTCGACCTTGAGAAGGTCGCGAAGCAGACGCCGGGCTTCTCCGGCGCTGACCTCTCCAACCTCGTCAACGAGGGCGCGATCCTCGCGGCGCGGCGCAACAAGAAGCGGATCGGGATGCCCGACCTCAACGAGGCCGTGGACCGCGTGATCGCCGGACCGGAGCGCAAGTCGCGCGTGATCACGCCCCTGGAGAAGCGGATCATCGCCTACCACGAGGGCGGCCACGCCGTCGCCGGGCACTTCCTGCCGAAGGCGGACCCGGTCTTCAAGGTGACGATCGTCGCGCGCGGCATGGCCGGCGGGTTCACCCGCTCGCTGCCCTCGGACGACCGCCGCCTGCAGGACCGCTCCTACTACGAGGCGATGATGGCGCAGGCGCTCGGCGGCCACGTCGCCGAGGAGATGATCTTCGGCGAGCCGACCACCGGCGCGCACGACGACATCGGCAAGGTCACGCACATCGCCCGCGAGATGGTCACGCAGTGGGGCATGAGCGAGCGGCTCGGTCCCCGCACCTTCGGCCGCCGCGACTCGATGGTCTTCCTCGGGCGCGACATCGCCGAGCAGCGCGACTACTCCGAGCGCACCGCCGAGGAGATCGACGAGGAGGTGCGCCGCATCGTCGAGGAGGCGCACGAGCGCTGCCGCGAGGTGCTGCGCGAGCACCGCGCCAAGCTCGACGAGCTGGCCGAGGCGCTGATCGAGCTCGAGACGATCGAGGGCGACGACCTGCAGCGCCTGCTCGGCCCGGCCGAGGGCCGCGAGCCGCCGCCCGAGCCGGCCCCGCCCCCGCCCGAGGACACCCCCGGCGCCGAGGCGGGCGAGGATCTCGAAGCCGAGCCGCCGGTCGGCCGGCCCGGTCTGGCCTGGGGCCAGTCCAGCGCCGCGCCCCCGTCCGGCGGCGGATAGCCGCCACCCGACCCAGTCCCCTCTCCCTACCCTAGGGAGCGCAAGAGCAAGCGCTCCGGCGCTCCCCTTTCCGTCATTCCGGCGAAAGCCGGAATCCAGGCACCGGAGGGTAACCACCTCCAGCGAAGGCCCCGACGGCGCACCAAACTCCACAGGGCGGATCCTCCCTCACCCTGACCCTCTCCCTCGGGGAGAGGGGACCGGAAGGGATGCGCTCGCTGGCCGACGAGAGGGTTACGCGAAGGTCCCGGGTGGGAGAGAGGGGCCGGACCGCTCGACGCGGGGTTTCGCAAGGCGCGCCTACGCCTCGGCGGAGGGTTCCGCGGCGGCCTCGATGGACGACTCTTCCTCTTCGCGCAGCGCGTTGCGGTAGCTCTTGAGGAACTCGCGCTGGGCGAGGACGAACCAGATCGCGGCACCGAGGCCGAGGCCGATGCGCAGCGCGGGGTGCTCCTCGAGCTTGCCCTCGGGCGTGAGCACGGCCTGCCCGAAGAACCAGCCGGCGCCCACCCAGGCCGAGTTGGCGATGATCGCGCCGAGGTAGTCGAGCGGCATCCAGACGCGCAGCGGCATGCGGATCGCGCCCGCTCCGAACGGTCCCAGCGTCCGCGTCCAGCTGTTGAGGTGGTAGAAGGGGATCAGCCACAGCGTCTTGCCGCCGACGATCATCTTCCCGATCCGCAGCTGCGGGCCGAACCGCGAGCGCTCGAGCCGCCCCCCGCCCCAACGCCCGAGCGCGTAGGACAGCGTGTCGCCGAGGATCGTGCCGAGGAAGGCGAGCGCGAAGATCAGGCCGATCGGCGTGCCCTGATCGTCCGCGAAGGCGGCCCCGAGGAACATCATGATCACGCCGGGGTAGATCAGACCAAGACCCACCGTCGCCTCGATCAGCGCCGAGACGAAGACGACCGGCGCGCCGAAGCGGTCGAACAGGTCGTTCGCGATCAGGAACATCTGGTCCGCGACCCAGTTGAGGGCGTCGTAGGGCGCGGTGATGACGTCGACGAACTCCACCGCGGACCTCCGCCGGCGGCCTCCGGCGGCGCGCCTTCATTGACGCTCCGCGCCGGGCCTGCCTAGGATCGTAACGGTCGCGCCTGCGATCACTACACGCCAGCGGCGCGCCGCCAGCATCGACCAGCCGGAGTACGACGCCATCTCCTACGCAATCATCCGCACCGGCGGGAAGCAGTACCGCGTGCGCGAGGGCGACCAACTCGCCGTCGAGCGGCTCGACGTGCCCGAGGGCGCCGAGGTCGAGTTCGACGACGTGCTGCTCGTGTCGGACGGTGAGGACGTGACGGTTGGCGACCCGACCGTCGAGGGCGCCTCGGTGGCCGCGCGGATCGACGAGCACACGCGCGACAAGAAGGTGCTGGTCTTCAAGTACAAGAACAAGACGCGGCGGCGCGTGCTGCGCGGGCATCGCCAGCAGCGCACGCGCATCACGATCACCGGCATCAGCGCCGGGGCGTAGCGGGAAGCGGGGCGAGGCGATGGCGCACAAGAAGTCCGGCGGATCGAGCCGCAACGGCCGCGACTCCAACGCGCAGCGGTTGGGCGTGAAGCGCTTCGACGGCCAGTTCGTCACCGCGGGCTCGATCCTCGTGCGACAGCGCGGCACGCGCTTCCACGCCGGCCCGCACGTCGGCGTCGGCCGCGACCACACCCTCTGGGCGAAGGTCGACGGCGCCGTCAAGTTCAGCCCGTACGCCAAGGGGCGGCGCAAGCAGGTCTCGATCCAGCCCGTGGCCGCCGAGGGGTAGCGCGCGCATGAAGGACGGCATCCACCCCGACTACAACTACGTCTGCTTCGTCGACATCTCCACAGGCGAGGAATACCTGACGCGCTCCACCATGACGTCCGAGGAGCGGCGCGAGGTCAACGGCGTCGAGGCGTACATCGTGCGCGTCGACATCAGCGCCAGCTCGCACCCGTTCTTCACGGGCGAGCAGCGCATCGTCGACACCGCCGGCCAGGTCGAGCGCTTCCGCCGCCGCTACGCCCGCACGCAGCAGACCGAGTAGCGCGCGCCTCCGGCTCCTCTCCCGCTCCCGCGGACAGAGAGGGCCGGACAACGCTCAGCCCGGTACAATGAGCCCATGACCACGACCCACAGCTACGTCGACACCAGCCACGAGTTCCTCGCGCGCGCCCGCGCCTACCTCGACGAGGGCGACCTGCTCCAGGCCTCGGAGAAGGGGTGGGGGGCGGCGGCGCAGATGGTGAAGGCCGCCGCCGATGCACGCGGCTGGCGTCACGGGAGCCACCGCGACCTCTTCGACGTGATCAGGCGCCTGGCCGCGGAGACGGACGACGCCGGAATCCCGAGTGCGTTCGCCGTCGCGGGCGCATTGCACACCAACTTCTACGAGGGCTGGCTCCCGCGCGAGCTGGTCGAAGCCCACCTGGCGGAGGTCGAGGAGTTCGTCGCAAAGCTCGACGCCCTCGCCTCGTAGCCCCCGGGCGGGCGGACCGTTCCGCCGTCGCGTCGTAGGCTGAGCGCGTGAGCAGCGAGAGCGCGGGTCCGGCGATCAGGGCGAGGGCGAACTACGGCGGCCAGGCCGTCGTCGAGGGCGTCATGATCCGCGGGCCGCGCGCCGTCGCGACGGCGGTGCGCAAGCCGGACGGCGAGATCGCCGTGCGCAGCAGGCTGCTCGGCGGCCTCCATAGCGCCCGGCTGCGGCGCATCCCGCTGCTGCGCGGCGTGCTCGTGCTGTGGGAGACGCTCGCGCTCGGCATCTCCGCGCTCACCTGGTCCTCGGCCGTCGCCAGCGACGAGGTGGACGAGCACGGGGAGGCGAAGCCGCTCGGCGTGGCGGGCTGGGCCTTCCTCGCGCTGATGCTGCTCGTCGCGCTCGCCGTCTTCTTCGCCGGGCCGGTGGCCGCGACGGCGTGGCTGGAGCGCCGCTTCCCTTCGCCGCTGGTGATCGCCTTCGAGGGCGTGCTGCGGATCGGGCTGCTGATCGGCTACATCTGGCTGATCGGACGCTCGCGGGAGGTGGCGCGGGTCTTCCAGTACCACGCCGCCGAGCACATGACGATCAGCGCCTTCGAGCACGGCCGCGAGCTGAGCGTGCAGGCGATCCGGCGCTTCCCCAAGGAGCACCCGCGCTGCGGCACCTCGTTCCTGCTCACGGTCGCGGTGATCGCCGCGCTCGCCTTCATCCTCGTGGGCGCGGAGCCGCTGTGGTGGCGCTTCGCCTCGCGGCTGGCGCTGGTGCCGCTGATCGCCGCCGTCGCCTACGAGGCGATCCGCTTCGCCGGCGCCCGCCTCGACCAGCCGCTGGTGCAGGCGCTGTTCTCCGCCAACATCGCGCTCCAGCGCCTCACCACGCGCCCGCCCGACGACGCGCAGATCCAGGTCGCGGTCGCCTCGCTGGAGGCAGTGCTGGAGGAGGAGGGTGCGGCCCCCGAGGGCGCGCCCCGCTAGCCGTCCGCCAGCAGCGCGGGCAGCTCGTCCAGCGACCGCACCCGCAGGATCGAGGGATCCTCGACACGGTCGGCGCGGTCGAGCAGCACGGAGTGCAGGCCGGCGGCGCGCGCCGGGTGGTAGTCGTTGTCGAGGCGATCGCCGATCGCGAGCGTCGTCTCCGGGCGGCCGCCCACGCGCTCCACGGCGCTGGCGAAGAAGGCCGGGTCGGGCTTCGAGATGCCGACCTCCTCGGCGTAGTGCGTGGCGGCGAAGTAGCCGTCGAGGCCCATCGCGGGTAGCGAGACGTTGCCGTTGCTGGCCGCCACCAGCGGCAGCCCGCGGGCGCGCAGCGCGGCGAGCACCGGCTCCGCGTCGGGGAATACCGCCATCGCCTCGTCGCGCGCGCGGTAGTAGCGGTCGTGCAACTCGTCGAGCGCCCCCGGCTCGTCGATCTCGAAGGCCTCGAGGATGCGGCGGAACGACTCGCGCCGGATGGCGACCAGCCGGCGGCCGCGCCACCCCGGGTCGCGCGCCACCTCGTTGCGCAGGGCCCGCAGCCGGCGCGGGTCCACCTCGACGCCGCCGGCGCGCCGGGAGACCTCCCGCGCGACGACCTCGAGGCCTCCGTCGATCGCGCGGCTGAAGTCGACGAGCGTGCCGTCGATGTCGAAGATGACGAGCGAGACGGCGAAGGGCGGGCCGCTGCTGGTGTGCCCGGACACGGGCGGAGACGCGTCAGGCGCCCGAGGAGCCGACGAGGCGCGGCGTTGCGTCCTCGGGCTCGACGAAGCAGGAGTGCGCGCCGGTGTGGCAGACGGCGCCGCCGAGCAGCTCCACCTGCAGCACGAGCGCGTCGGCGTCGCAGTCGGTGCGGATCTCGTGGACGCGCACGTAGTCGCCGGAGGTCGCGCCCTTGTGCCACAGCTCCTGGCGGCTGCGCGACCAGAACACGGCCTGGCCGAGCTCGAGCGTGCGGCTCAGCGACTCCGCGTTCATGTAGCCGAGCATCACCACCTCGTGGCTGACGTGGTCCTGGAGGATCGCGGGGATCAAGCCCTGCGCGTCGTAGCGGAGTTCGGAAGGGTCCATCACGCTCCGTCTCCCTCGCTCGCGCCGCCCTCGCGGTCCGCGTCCTCGACGGGCCGCATCGGGATGCCGCGGTCCGCGAGGTAGCGCTTGAGGTCGGCGATGTCGTACGTGCCGAAGTGAAAGATCGAGGCGGCAAGCACGGCCTCCGCGCCGCCCTCGGTGAGCGCCTCGTAGAGGTGCTCCGGGGCGCCCGCGCCGCCCGAGGCGATCACCGGCACCTCGACGGCGTCGCTGATCGCGCGCAGCAGCTCCAGGTCGTAGCCCGTCTGGTGGCCGTCCTTGTCCATCGAGGTGACCAGCAGCTCGCCGGAGCCGCGCTCTACCGCCTCGCGCGCCCAGCCGAGCGCGTCGCCGCCGGTCGGGGTGCGTCCGCCGTGGGTGTAGACCTCCCAGCCCGCGTCGGGGTTGCCGGCCTCGCGGCGCTTGGCGTCGATGGCGACGACGATGCACTGCGAGCCGAAGCCGTGCGCGCCCTCGCCGATCAGCGCGGGGCGCTCGACGGCGGCCGTGTTGAGCGAGACCTTGTCGGCGCCCATCTCGAGCATCATGCGCACGTCCTCGGTCGATCGGATCCCGCCGCCGACGGTGAACGGCACGAAGACCTGGTCCGCGGTGCGCGCCACCATGTCGTAGACGCTCGGCCGGTTGTCGGAGGAGGCGGTGATGTCGAGGAAGACCAGCTCGTCCGCGCCCGCCCGCTCGTAGGAGGCGGCGAGCTCGACCGGGTCGCCGGCGTCGCGCAGCTCGACGAAGGAGACGCCCTTCACCACGCGCCCGCGATCGACGTCGAAGCAGGGGATGATGCGTTTCGTCAGCATCGGCTCAGCGCCCCGTCCCCGGGCTTGCGTTGCGCCCTCGCTACTTTCGGGGTCGCGCGGGAGTCCTCCCCCTCACCCCCGCCCTCTCCCCAGGGAGAGGGGGCCGGACCGCGCTCGAGGCGGGGGTTCGCAAAGGTCGCCGCCGCGGTCATGCGACGGCCAGCGCCTCGGGGAGCGAGACCTCGCCGGTGTAGAGGGCGCGCCCGACGATCGCCGCCTCGACGCCGCAGTCGGAGAGCCGCCGCAGGTCGTCGAGCGTGCTCACGCCGCCGGCGGCGATGACGGCGATCGAGGTCTCCGCGACCATCGCCTCGTACATCTCGAAGTTGGGGGAGCCGCGCACGCCGTCGCGGTCGATGTCCGTGTAGACGATGCGCTCGACGCCGATCGAGGCGAGTTGGCGGATCAGCGAGGTCGCGTCGACGTCGCTGCCCTCGGTCCAGCCCTGCAGCTGCACGACGCCGTCGCGCGCATCGACGGAGACGATCAGCCGGTCGTGCGCGACGGCGACGGCCTCGCGCAGCAGGTCGGGGTCGCGGACCGCCGCGGTGCCGAGCACCACGCGGTTCACGCCGCCGTCGAGGGCGGCGCGCACGGTCTCGATGTCGCGGAGGCCGCCGCCGGTCTGCACGGCGGCGCCGACGGTGTGGACGATGCGCCGCACCAGCGCCGCGTTGACCTGCTCCCCCGCGCGCGCGCCATCGAGGTCCACGATGTGGATGCGGCGCGCGCCGAGGGCGGCCCAGCGCACGGCGACCGCGACCGGGTCGTCGTCGAAGACCGTCTCGCGGTCGTAGTCGCCCTGGCTGAGGCGCACGCAGCGCCCGCCGCGGATGTCGATCGCGGGGATCACCTCCATCAGGCGCTCCCCCCGCCGGCGGCGGCCGCCTCGGGCGCGATCGAGCCGCCGTTGAGCGCGAGCCGCAGGAAGTTGTCGTAGAGCCGCAGGCCGGCCGCGCCGGACTTCTCCGGGTGGAACTGCGTCGCGATCAGGTTGCCCCGCCCGACGATCGAGGCGAACGGCACGCCGTGCTCGGTGCTGGCGATCGTCAGCGCCGGGTCGTCGGGGCGCGGGTAGTAGGAGTGCACGAAGTAGCCGTAGGCGCCGTCCGCGACGCCCTCGAGGACGGGGTGCGGGCGCTCGATGCGCAGCGTGTTCCAGCCCATGTGCGGGACCGTCAGCCCGCCGGGGAAGCGCACGATGCGCCCCGGCAGCACGCCGAGGCACTCGTGCTCGCCGCCCTCCTCGGAGCTGTCGAACAGCGCCTGCATGCCCATGCAGACGCCGAGGAAGGGGCGGTCGGCGGCGATGTACTCGCGCAGCGGCTCGACGAGCTTCGTGCGGCGCAGGTTGGCCATCGTGTCGGCCGCCGCGCCGACGCCTGGGAGGATCAGCGCGCGGGCGCCGTCCACGGTGCCGGGATCGGAGGTCACGACGGGCTCGATGCCCGCGTGGCGAACCGCCCGCGCGACGCTGCGCAGGTTGCCCGCCCCGTAGTCGACGATGACGACCTCGGCCAAGTCCCGGGTCTCCTCAAGTGCACCCGATCCGATTCTAGCAAGCCCGCCCTTATACTCAGCACGATGACCACGCCCGAGCCCGCGGGGGCGCACGAGGCGGCGCGCGAGATCGAGGAGCTGCGCTCCCTCGTCCGCCATCACGAACACCGCTACCACGTCCTCGACGACCCGGAGATCGGCGACTCGGAGTACGACGCGCTCTACCGCCGGCTCGTGGACCTCGAGGCGCGCTTCCCCGAGCTGGTCACGTCCGACTCCCCGACCCAGCGCGTCGGCGGCGCGGTCGCCGAGGGCTTCGCCGTGGTCGAGCACCGCGAGCCGATGCTCTCGCTCAGCAACGCCTTCGACGGGGAGGAGCTGCGCGCCTGGTACGCGCGCGTGCTGCGGCTGCTCGAGGTGGAGGAGGTCGCGCTCGTCTGCGAGCCGAAGATCGACGGCCTCGCGATCTCGCTGGTCTACCGCGACGGCGCGCTCGAGGTCGGCGCGACGCGCGGCGACGGGCTGCGCGGCGAGGACATCACCGCCAACCTGCGCACCGTCCGCGAGATCCCGCTGCGCGTGCAGAGCGAGGACGTCCCGCCCGCCTTCGAGGTGCGCGGCGAGGTCTACCTCTCGCAGCAGGAGTTCGAGCGCCTCAACGCGGAGCGCGCCGAGGCCGGCGAGCCGCTCTACATGAACCCGCGCAACACCGCCGCCGGATCGCTGCGGCAGCTCGACCCGTCCGTGACGGCGCAGCGCCGCCTCCAGCTCTTCGTCTACCAGCGCGGCTGGACCGAGGGCGCCGCCCCGCCCTCGAGTCACTGGGGAGCGCTGCAATGGCTGCGCGAGGCCGGGTTCCCGATCAACCCGCACGCGCGGCGCTTCGAGGGCATCGAAGACGCTGTCGCGTTCTGCGAGCAGTGGGTGCGGCAGCGCGTCGTGCTGGCGTACGCCATCGACGGCGTCGTGGTGAAGGTGGACGACGTCGCGTACCAGCGGCAGCTCGGCGTCGTCGGGCGGGAGCCGCGCTGGGCGACGGCGTACAAGTTCCCCGCCGAGCAGGCGGTGACGCGGCTGCGCGACATCCAGGTCTCGGTCGGGCGCACTGGGGCGCTGACGCCGTTCGCCGTCCTCGAGCCCGTGGTGGTCGGCGGCGCGCGCGTGAGCGTGGCGACGCTGCACAACGCGGAGCAGGTGGAGGCGAAGGGGCTGCTGATCGGCGACGACGTGATCGTGCAGCGCGCCGGCGAGGTGATCCCGGAGGTCGTCGGCCCCATCCTCCCCGCTCGCGAGGGCCGCGAGGCCGAGCTGCGCCCGTTCGAGGCGCCGACGCACTGCCCGGTCTGCGCGACGCCGGTGGAGACGGACGGGCCCGCCTCGCGCTGCCCGAACCTGCGCTGCCCGCCTCGCGTGGCGCGCACCGTCGAGCACTTCGCCTCGCGCGGCGCGATGGACATCGAGGGCTTCGGGGAGAAGCTCGCTGCCCGCCTCACCGAACTGGGCTTCATCGAGGGCGTCGCCGACATCTACGCCCTGGGGGAGCGGCGCGAGGAGCTGCTCGCCCTCGACGGCATCGGCGAGAAGACGCTGGACAACCTCTTCGCGCAGATCGAGGCGAGCAAGCAGCGTCCGCTGCGGCGGCTGCTGGTCGCGCTCAGCATCCGCCACGTCGGCGGCGAGACCGCGCGCGACATCGCGGTGCACTTCGGCGAGATGGCGCAGCTGCGGGCCGCCACGGTCGACCAGATCGAGGCGATCGACGGCGTCGGCCCGATCGTCGCGCAGGCGCTGCACGAGTACCTCGAGGACTCCGCGAACGGCGCGGAGATCGCTCGCCTCGCGGCGGCCGGCGTGCGCATGGACGACGACGCATCGGCGCGCGGCGGACCGCTCGAGGGCGACGTCGTCGTGGTGACGGGCGCCCTCGAGCGCTGGTCCCGCAACGAGGTCGAGGCGCTGATCAAGGAGCTGGGCGGGCGCGTCAGCGGCGCGGTCGGCAAGCAGACCAGCTACCTGCTCGCCGGCGCGGGCGGCGGCGCCAAGCGCGCGCGCGCCGAGGCGCTGGAGACCACGATCCTCGGCGAGGACGAGTTCCTCGATCGCCTGCGCGCACGCGGCTGGGGCGGCGAGCCGTAGCCGCCACGAGATATCCACAAAGATGTGCTCAGCGGTCTATACTGTGCGCGCGGGAGCCTGCGGCGGGCCCCGCTGGCCGCTCCCCTTCGCATCGCGCAGGGCGCAGCGCTCGTTCGCGCAACCCGGGATTGAACGCCGCGAAAGGGGGCTCCTCGTGGCCTTCAACCCGCTGTCGAGCTTCCTCGGCATCTTCTCGCACGACATCGGCATCGACCTCGGCACGGCGAACACGCTGGTCTTCGTGCGCGGACGCGGCATCGTGGTCGACGAGCCGTCGGTGGTCGCGATCGACACGGTCTCGAAGCGCGTGCTCGCGATCGGCGACGAGGCGAAGCTGATGGTGGGGCGCACGCCCTCGACGATCGTCGCGGTGCGTCCGCTGCGCGACGGCGTGATCTCGGACTTCTCCGTGACCGAGCGCATGCTGGAGCACTTCATCCGCCAGGTGCACGAGCGCTTCGGGATGGGCATCCCGAAGCCGCGCGTCGTCATCGGCATCCCCTCCGGCGCGACCGAGGTGGAGAAGCGCGCCGTCCATGACGCGGCCGTCGCCGCCGGCGCGCGCTCCTGCTTCCTGATCGAGGAGCCGATGGCCTCCGCGATCGGCTCCAAGCTGCCGGTCATGAACCCCGCCGGACAGATGATCGTCGACATCGGCGGCGGCACCACCGAGGTGGCCGTGATCGCCCTCGGCGGCATCGTCGTCTCGACATCGTTGCGGGCGGCGGGCGACGCGATGGACCAGGCGCTGATGCAGTACGCGCGGCAGGTCCACAACATGCTGATCGGCGAGCGCAGCGCGGAGTCGGTCAAGATCGAGGCCGGCTCCGCCTACCCGCTGGAGGAGGAGGGCCGCGTCGACCTGCGAGGCCGCGACCTCGCGACCGGCCTGCCGAAGTCCGTGGAGGTCTCGACGGTGGAGGTGCGGGACGCCCTCTCGCCGATCACGAGCGAGATCGTGCACGCGGTGCAGGCGACGATCGAGCGCACGCCGCCCGAGCTGGTCGCCGACCTGATGCTGCACGGCATCGCGATGGCGGGCGGGGGCGCGCTGCTGCAGGGTCTCGACCGCCGCATCGCCGCCGAGACGCGCTTCCCGACCTACGTGGCGCAGGATCCGCTTCGCTCGGTCGTGCGCGGGTGCGCCGAGACCCTCGAGGAGACGGAGACGCTGCGCAAGGTGCAGGCAAGGATCAGCCAGCGTCGCCCCGTGCGCTGACGGCGCCGGGCCGGGCTGGGCGGAGACGGCGATCTGCTAAACTGCACCACGCTGGGTGGACGGGCGCCGACACCTCGTACCTGCCGGTTTCTGACGGTCCGATCCCGCCGGTTCGCGCTCCTCGACGCTGATCGGATCGTGCGGAGGGCGCACCCGTGGCCGTACTACGCCACGCCTTCTGGCTGATTGCGCTCCTGACGCTCGCCGGCGCGCTGCTCGCCGGATCGCGCGCGCAGGGCGCGGCCGGGTTCGAGGAGCGCGGCGGCTTGCTCGTCGGGCCGCTCATCGGCGCCGCCGGCGACTTCGCGCGCACGCTCTCCGACGCCGCACAGCACGGCGGGCGGATCGATGAACTGAGCAGCGAAAACGCCGCACTGCGCCAGCAGATCGCCCGCCTTGAGGGTGAGAACGCGAGGCTGCGCGAATCCGTGATCGTCAGCGGCCAGCTTGCCGACCTGCGGGCCGCCGCCGGCGCCGGGGACGTCGGCTCCACGCTGGCCGCCGCGGTCGTGCTGCGCGATCCGGCGCCGGGCCGCGACATCATCGTGATCGACCGGGGCGCGCGCGACGGGGTGCGCAAGGGTCAGGCGGTGCTGGGAAGCGGCGCGACGCTGATCGGTCTCGTCTCATCCGTGCAGGAGCAGCGCGCGCGCGTGCGGCTGCTGAGCGACCCGCAATCGGCGATCGCGGCCGTCGTCCAGTCCACGCGCACGCAGACGGCGCTGACCGGCAGCCGCGACGGCCTGCGGCTCGAGTTCGCCCCGATCGCCGACCCGATCAGCGAGGGCGACCTCGTGATGACCTCGGCGCTGATCGGCGGGCTGCCGGGCGGCTTGCTCGCCGGGCTGGTCGCCGAGGTCGACCGCAGCGGGCAGGATCTGTTCGCCGACATCAAGGTCGAGCCGCTCGCGACGTACGACCGGCTCGAGCACGTGCTCGTGATCACGGAGCCGTCGCGGACGGCCTCGGGGGGGACGGCGAAGTGATCGCGTTGCCCGGCGCGCTGCTGCCGCGGCTGCTGCTCACGCTGGCGGCCACCCTGCTCGGGGCCTGGGCGGCGCTGCTGCAGCTCGGGGCGACGCCGATCTGGATCGAGCAGCCGCTGGCCGCCCCGGTCCTGCCGCTGATCGTGATCGCGGGCTGGGGCGCCGCGCGCGGCCTCGGCGAGGCCGTCCCCGCGGCGGTCGTCGCCGCGGTCGTGCTGGGCGTCGCCTCCGAGGAGCGCGCCGGCTGGTTCCTGCTGGCGATGCTGCCGACCGCCGCGCTGCTGCTCCCGGCGGCGGCGCTGCGCAGCTGGGAGCGGCTGCTGCTGGCCCCGCTGGCCGCGGCGCTCGGCGTCGTGGCCTTCCAGGCGCTGCTGCGCTTCTCGAGCGGCCTCTCGGCGCTGACCGCCGAGCAGCAGGGCCAGCTGCTCGAGGGGGCGACCTGGAGCGCCGTCGCCGCCTTCGCCCTCGCCGCCCTCCTCGCCGGCGCAGGCTGGGCGCTCGGCTGGCAGCCGACCGTGGATCCGGACGCGCACCGGAGGTTGTTCGAGTGAACGACCAGCGGCTCCGCGCGATGCAGGCGCTCGGCGCGCTCCTGATGATCGTGCTCGCGGTGCAGCTCGTCCGGCTTCAGCTCTACGCCGGGATCCCCGAGCCGGACGCAGCCCGGCCGGCGGACCCGGGCAGCGTGAGCGGCGAGTTCGTGCGCAGCATCCCGGTGGAGCCGCTGCGCGGCCTGATCACCGACCGCAGCGGCTTCATCCTCGCTCGCAACGTCGCCACCTTCTCGCTCGCGCTCGTGCCCGGCGACCTGCCGGCCGAGCCGGCCGAACGGCTGGCCGCGCTGCGCGCGATCGAGCGGATCGGCCTCGTGCCGCGGCCCGCGATCGAGGAGGCGTTGGCCCAGCCGCTGGCGGAGATCGACCCGCTGGCGCCGCTGACCCTGCGCGAGGGCTTCAGCCGCGAGGAGGCGATCGCCCTGCGCGCCGCCCTCGCGGACGTCCCGGCCGCCCGCGTGCGCACGGCGCCGCGGCGCACCTACGGCGGCGACGATCTGCTCGCGCACATGGTCGGCTACGTGGGGCCGATCACCGCCGAGCAGGCCGACGCCTACCTCGATGCCGGGTACCGGCTCGATGCGCTGGTGGGGCGCGCGGGCGTGGAGCTGAGCTACGAGACGGAGTTGCGCGGCAGCGACGGCGAGCGCCTGGTCATCGCCGATCCCGTGGGCCGCGAACTGCGCAGCCTCGGCGCCGACCCGGCGCACGGGGGCGCGGACCTGATCCTGAGCATCGACCTGCGCATGCAACGCGCGGCCATCGCCGCGCTCGCCAAGGGCATCGAGGCCGGCGTCGCCCACGCCATCGAGGTCGAGCAGCGCGATCCGGAGCAGCTCGCCCGCTCGGGCGCGGCAGTGCTGATGGACGTCCGCAGCGGCGAGCTGCTGGCGCTGGCCACGTACCCCTCGTACGACGTGAACGCCTTCTCCTGGCACGCCCGGGGCTCGGACATCGGCGCGCTGCTGAACGATCCGACCCGCCCGCTGGTCCACCGGGCGTACATGGAGGCGCCGGCGCCCGGTTCGATCTTCAAGCCCTTCGTCGGAGCTGCCGCGCTGCAGGAAGGCGTCGCCACGCCGGAGACCACGATCTTCAGCAGCGGCAGCCTGACGATCCGCTCGATCTACGATCCCGAGGTCGTCTACACCTACCGGGACTGGGCGCCGCACGGCGCGCTGGACTTCTATCGCGGGCTCACGCGCTCCTCGGACATCTACTACTACTACCTCGCCGGCGGGTACGACCAGGACGGGGAGACGTTCGAGGGCCTGGGCGTGGAGCGCGTGGCCGCCTACGCGCGCGCGTTCGGATTCGGATCGCCGACCGGGGTCGACCTGCCGGGCGAATCCGCGGGGCTCGTGCCGGACGCGGCGTGGAAGGAAGAGGCGATCGGGGAGCCGTGGGTGCTGGGCGACAGCTACAACATGGGCATCGGGCAGGGCTACCTGGAGATCACCCCGCTGCAGATGGCGGTCGCGACGGCGGCCCTCGCCAACGGCGGCGAGCTGCTGGTCCCGCGCATCGCGCACGCGCTGCGAACCCACGACGGCGTCGCGCCGATCGCGCGCGAGGTGTCGGGCGTCCTGCCGATCGACGCCCGGCATCTGGACGTGGTGCGCGAGGCGCTGCGCCTGGCCGCGGACACGGGTGGCACGGCCTGGCGCGGCGAGCCCGCGGACATCGAGATCGGCGGCAAGACCGGTACCGCGGAGTTCGGCGCCCGCAACGCCGAGGGGCTGCTCGCCTCGCACGGCTGGTACATCGGCTTCGCGCCCTACGACGACCCGCAGGTGGCGATCGTCGTCTACCTCGAGTACGGGGTCGGGGCGACGCACGCCGGGCCGGTCGCACGCGAGATCCTCACGGCCTACTTCGGCATGGATGACCTGCCCGAGCAGGAGTGGTACTGGAGCCAGGCGACGGTCGGGAGGCTGCAGCCGTGATCCGCGAGGCGCTCGCCGGGCCGCTGCAGCGCAGCGACGTCACGCTCTGGGCGGCCGCCGCCGT
The DNA here is from genome assembly GCA_963692775.1 of Dehalococcoidia bacterium. Classification (GTDB taxonomy): domain Bacteria; phylum Chloroflexota; class Dehalococcoidia; order UBA2979; family UBA2979; genus VXMT01. The sequence goes on from OY839116.1 coordinate 661,277, forward strand.
GCTGGTTGCGCTGGGATTCGTCAGCGTCTACTCGGCCACCCTGGGCGAGCCGCCGCACCCGTTGATCACCGCCGCCGCACTCCGTCACGCCCTGATCGGCATCGCCGGCGCCGGCGCGATGCTGTTCGCGGCGCGGTTCGACTACCGGCTGCTGCGCCAGGGGAGCGCCGCGCTGTATCTCGTGGCGGCGGCGCTGCTGCTGATCGGCATGGTCGCCGGCGAGACCGAGTACGGCGCGCGGCGCTGGCTCTCGGTGGCCGGCGCCACGTTCCAGCCCTCGGAGCTGGCCAAGCTCGCGCTCGTGCTCGCGATCGCCTCGTACGCGAGCGCGCGCACGCCGCGGTTGCCGGCCCTGCTGTTCACGCTGGCGCTGCTCGCCGGGCTGATGGCGCCGGTGCTGACGCAGCCCGACACCGGGACGGCGCTGGTGTTCATCGTGGGCTGGCTCACGGTCGTCGTGGTCTGGGGTGCGCCGTTGCGCACGCTCGGCGGGCTGTTCGCCGGGCTGGCGGGGCTGATGCCGCTGGTCTTCGCGCTGGCCGTGCCAGACTACCAGCGCGAGCGCATCGCCGTGTTCCTCAATCCGGAGCGCGATCCCCTCGGGACCGGCTACTCCCTCCGCCAGGCGGAGACCGCGCTCGCCGAGGGCGGCGCCACCGGCGCCGGCCTGTTCGGCGGCAGCGAGTCGCACCTCCACGGCATCTTCGCCCGCTCGAGCGACTTCGCGTTCGCGCTGATCGGCGAGGAGCTGGGGCTGCTCGGCACGCTGACCGTGGTCGTGCTCTTCACCCTAGTCGGCTGGCGGGGCCTGGAGGCCGCGCGCCACGCGCCGGACACGTTCGGGCGGCTGCTGGCGTCCGGCCTGACGGCGCTGCTGCTGGGGCAGGCAATCCTCAACATGGCGGTGAACCTGCGCCTCTTCCCGGCGACGGGCCTGCCGCTGCCGTTCATCTCGCAGGGCGGGACCGCGCTCCTCGCGACCTTCGTCGCGATCGGCCTGCTGCAAAGCATCTACGCGCACCGCGCCGCGCCGCGCCTCCCGCTCTCCGAGCAGCCGGAGCCAGAGCCGTCGAACTCAGCGGACTCCTGACGCGGCGGCCGCGTCGACGCACGTGATCGAGAAGGCGTACGGGTTCGTGCTGCGTGAGCGCGCGGCGGGCCTCGAGTTGCTCGTGTTCGAACACGCCGGACAGCCGGAGGCGGGGTTGCAGGTTCCGGGCGGGACGGTCGAGGACGACGAGACCGCGCTGGCGGCCGTCGCGCGCGAGGTCGAGGAGGAGAGCGGCCTGCGGCTCGAGGGCTGGGAGGCGGCAGCGACGCTCGAGCACGAGGACGTCCCGGGCTCCGCCACGCCCGGGCCGCAGCGCTGGCGCTGCTTCGCGACGACGCCCCGAGACCCGTTGGCAGACTGCTGGCGCTTCGAGCCGCGCGGCTCCGCGAGCGAGCGGGGCCTGCGCTTCGAGTATCGCTGGATCGCGCTGGCCGGCGGCGCGCCGCTGGCCGGGCGACAGGAGGAGGCGCGGCTGACGGTGGCCGCCTCCGTGACGGAGCGCAGGTAGCGACCCGCGCGTGCCTCCCTTGGGAGGCTGCGCCCCAGGGCAGGCTCCAACGAGGCTCCAACGTCTCGTGAGGGGCCGGACCGCCGATGCCCGCTGGATTCCGGCTTTCGCCGGAATGACGGAATTGGGGAGCCCGAAGGGCGGAGGCGGCGGACCCGATGGGCGTAGGGCGCAGTCCCCACGAACGGGGCCGGACTGCCCTCGTGGCTGCGGGGCTGGCGGCGGACCCATGGGGGTGTGGGGGCGCAGCCCCCACGGAAGGGGCGCGGGGCGCAGCCCCGCATCCATTGAGGGCGGGTGGGCGGGCCCGAGCCGCGCGCAGCGCGTGCTCGTCCGGGAATGGGACGTGGGGGGCTGTGCGAACCCGGCGCTACGAACTCAGGGTGTGAGGACCGGCTCCTGCTCCTGCTCCTCCTCCTCGGCGGACGGGGCGCTGGCGATCTGCTCCGCCGTGACCTCGCCGTCGACGTAGTCGAGGCGGATCGTGGCGCCCTCGGAGAACTGGCCTTCGAGGAGGGCGTCGGAGAGGCGGTCCTCGACCTCGTTCTGGATCACGCGGCGCAGCGGGCGCGCGCCGAACACCGGGTCGAAGCCCTTCTCGCCGAGATAGTCGAGCAGCGCCTTGTCGACCTCGAGCGTGATCTCCTTCTCGTGCAGGTTGTCGCGCACGTCCTTCAGCTCGAGGTCCACGATCTCGCGGATGTGCTCCTCCTGCAGCGCGTGGAAGACGACCGACTGGTCGATGCGGTTGAGGAACTCGGGCCGGAAGACGCGCTTCATCTCCTCGGTGACCTTGTCCTTCATCCGTTCGTACTTCTGCTCGGCGGTCTTGGCGTCGTCGGTGGCGGTGTTGAAGCCGAAGCGGGAGTCCTTGCGGATCAGGTCGGAGCCGACGTTGGAGGTCTGGATGATGATGGTGTTGCGGAAGTCGACCTTGCGGCCCTTGGCGTCGGAGAGGTGCCCGTCGTCGAAGATCTGGAGCAGCATGTTGTAGACGTCCGGGTGCGCCTTCTCGATCTCGTCGAGGAGGATCAGGCAGTAGCTGCGCCTCCGCACCAGGTCCGTCAGCTGTCCGCCGTCGTCGTAGCCGACGTAGCCGGGCGGCGATCCGACGAGGCGCGAGACGGTGTGCTTCTCCATGAACTCGGACATGTCGAGCCGGACGATGTTGTCCTTCGAGCCGAACATGAACTCGGCCAGCGTCTCGGCGAGGTAGGTCTTCCCCACGCCGGTGGGCCCGAGGAACATGAACACGCCGATCGGGCGCTTCGGATTCTTCAGCCCCGCCCGGGCGCGGCGCACGGCCTTCGCGACGGCGCCGATCGCCTCGTCCTGCCCGATCACGCGGTCGCGCAGGAACTGCTCCATCTCGATCAGGCGCGCGGTCTCCTCGGAGGCGATGCGCGTCAGCGGGATGCCGGTCCACATCGAGACGACATCGCGGATGTCCTCGTCGCCGACCATCAGCTCGCTGCTCTCGCGCTCGGTCTGGACCTCCTGCTCGAGCTCTTCGAGCTTGGACTGGAGGCGCACCTCGCGCTCGCGCAGCTCGGCGGCGTACTCGTACTGCTGGCTGCCGATCGCCTGGTCCTTCTCGCGCCGCAGCGCCTCGAGGCCCTTCGTGGCGTCGCGGACGGAGGGCGGCGTCGAGTGGCGGCGGATGCGCACGCGCGCCGCCGCCTCGTCGATCAGGTCGATCGCCTTGTCCGGGAGGAAGCGGTCGGAGACGTAGCGCGCGGACAGCTCGGCGGCGGCCTTGATCGCCTCGTCGTTGATCCGCAGCTTGTGGTGCTCCTCGTAGGCGCCGCGGATGCCCTTGAGGATCTCGACGGTCTCCTCGGTCGAGGGCTCGTCGACGCGCACGGGCTGGAAGCGGCGCTCGAGCGCGGCGTCGCGCTCGATGTGCTTGCGGTACTCGTCGAGGGTGGTCGCGCCGATCGCCTGCAGCTCGCCGCGCGCGAGGGCGGGCTTGAGGATGTTGGCGGCGTCGACGGCGCCCTCGGCGGCGCCGGCCCCGACGAGCATGTGCAGCTCGTCGATGAAGAGGATGCAGTTCTTGGCGGAGCGGATCTCCTCGATCACCTTCTTGAGGCGCTCCTCGAACTCGCCGCGGTACTTGGTGCCGGCGACGAGCGAGCCGATGTCGAGCGTGAGCATGCGCTTGCCGAGCAGCGTGTCGGGCGCGTCGCCCTGCACGATGCGGTGCGCCAGGCCCTCGGCGATCGAGGTCTTGCCGACGCCCGGCTCGCCGATCAGCACGGGGTTGTTCTTGGTGCGGCGCGAGAGGATCTGCACGACGCGCTCGATCTCCGTCTCGCGGCCGATCACGGGGTCGAGCTGGCTGCTGCGCGCGGCGGCGGTGAGGTCCACGCCGAGCTGGTCGAGCGTCGGCGTGCGCGCCGACTGGCGTCCGCCGGAGCCGGCCGCCGCGGCGCCTTGCGGCTGCGTCTGCGCGAGGATGCGCGTGGTCTCGCCGCGCACCCGCTCGAGGTTCACGCCGAGGCTCTCGAGCACGCCCGCCGCGATGCCCTCGCCCTCGCGGACGAGGCCGAGCAGCAGGTGCTCGGTGCCGATGTAGGAGTGGTTGAGGCGGCGCGCCTCGTCGACGGCCAGCTCGATCACGCGCTTGGCGCGTGGGGTCAGGCCGATCTCGCCGCTGGTCGTGCGGTCGCCGCGGCCGATGATGAACTCGACGGCCGAGCGCACCTTGTTGAGCTCGACGCCGAGGTTGGAGAGCACCTTCGCGGCCACGCCGTCGCCCTCGCGGACGAGGCCGAGCAGCAGGTGCTCGGTGCCGATGTAGTTGTGGTTGAAGCGCTGCGCTTCCTCCTGGGCGAGAGTAAGCACACGGCGGGCCCGTTCGGTGAACTTGTCGAACCGGTCCGCCATCCCGAACTCCCGTCGCGCGCCATTAAGGCTACCACGGCCCCGAGCGGCGTTCGAGGCGAGGAGCCGCAGCCGAATGCTTACGTCAAGCGCCGGTCACGCAGCCCGGCCCATGCGCCCGCCAGCCGGTCCGCGGACCGGCCGGTGTTGGCTCTCCGAGGAAGCCGCTGGCGAAGCTATTCGTCCTTGGTCTCGGCCTCCTGGGAGGCGAGTTCCTCCTGCGCCTGCTTCATGGCGGCGGCCATCGCGGTCATCGGCGGGGCCTCCGGGCGGCGCGGCGCGCCCTGGTCGGCGGCGCCGCCGCGGCGGCTGCGCTCCTCGGCGCGGGCCTCGCGCTCCGCCTCGGCCTCGGCCTGCCGCTCGGCGTAGCGCTCCTCGACGGCGGCGCACTCGTTCGGGAACTCCTCGCGCGCCTCGTCGGCGACGCCCATGACGCGCCCGTGGTCGTCGAAGCTCCAGCCGCGGATCTCGGCCTCCTGCCGGCCCTCGCGCAGCGAGAGCCCGAGGCGGTGCCGGTCGTGCTCGATGCGCACGATCTTGAGCGGCACCACGTCGCCCTCGTTGAGGATCTCGTCGGGCGCGTTGATCCGCCGGTCGACCAGCTCCGAGACGTGCGCGAGACCCTCGACGGGCCCGGGCAGGCGCGTGAACGCGCCGAAGGCGACGACCTTCGTGACGACGCCCGGCACCACGTCGCCGACCTCGTAGCGGGCGATCAGATCCTGCCACTGCTCGGGCGCGGCGCGGCGCACGGAGAGCGCGATCTTCTTGTTCTCGCGGTCGATCCGCATGACGAAGACGTCGATCTCCTGGCCGACGCTGAAGAGCTGCTCCGGGTCCGCGTTGCGGTCCCAGGACAGCTCGGAGAGGTGCGCGAGGCCGTCGGCCCCGCCGAGGTCGACGAAGACGCCGAAGTTGCGGATCGAGGTGACCTTGCCGCGGCGGACTTCACCCTCGGTGAGCTCGCCCAGCAGGCGCTCCTTCTGCTCGGCGCGCCATTCCTGCATGGCGGCGCGCTCGGAGAGGATGGCGCGGTTGCGGCGGCGGTTGATCTCGATCACCTTCATGCGCAGCACGCGGCCGACCTGGTCGGAGAGCGGGTTGGCGCCGTCGCTGCCGGGCTTGGCGCCGACCACCTGCGACATCGGGATGAAGGTGTTGACGCCCTCGACGTTGGCGAGCAGGCCGCCCTTGTTGAAGCCGGTGATCTCCGCCTCGAAGATCTCGCCGCTCTCGAAGCGCTCCTGCAGGATGCGCCAGCCCTGCTCGCCGCGGGCGCGGTCGATCGAGAGCTGGACCTGGCCGTCCTCGGTCTCCGCCTGCAGCACGTAGGCGAGCACCTTCTCGCCGATGCCGAGCCGGGAGAGCGGGTCGGAGCCGAGCGAGTGCATCTCCTGCACGGGCACGACGCCCTCGGACTTGGAGCCGATGTCGACGAGGTCGATGAGGACGCCGTCGCGCTCGATGCTCATGACGGGGCCTTCGATGACCTCGCCGCGGCGGAGCTGGCGCGGTTCGGGCGCCTCGCCGGCGTCGAGCAGCGCGCCCATGTCGAGGATCTCTTCCTCGGCGGCGGGCGCGGGCGCCGGTGTCGGTTCGGGCTGGGGAGGTGGTGTGGCTTCGGCCACGGCTGCGGGAGCGCCGGCAAGCGGCTCGGTCTGCTCCGGGGTGTCGGGGTTCGTCAAGGTCTGTTCGGTCCTCCTGTCCTGGGTTCGCCGCCGGCGGCCCGCGGGGCCGCTGGCAGCCGCCGGATCATATCACGCGCCCCGCTCGCGCTCCGCCTCGAGGCGAACGGGCCCGGACGCGGAGCGAGCCGGCGCCGTCCGGGCCGGCTCGCATGAGTCCTGGCAGTGGCCTATTTTCCGCACCCGGTTGCCCGGGGAGTATCGTCAGCGCTGCGGCGTTTCACTTCCGTGTTCGGGATGGGAACGGGTGGTTCCACCGCGCTCTAACCACCAGGACCGTCAAGTATGGCGGCGGGCGCGGTGGCGGGCAAGCGCGGGCGGCGCCCTAGATGGCTCTCGAGTCCCTCGAAGGGGGCGGAGGACGCAACACGGGCGCAGCGGTTGCTGCGCCCGTGTGATTGGTTGGTAGCGGGAGAGGGATTCGAACCCCCGACCTTCGGGTTATGAGCCCGACGAGCTACCACTGCTCCATCCCGCGACGGATCCGGGGCGTCCGGCCCTGCCATGTCCATGATAGCCGGTCCGGGGCTCCGGGTGTGCGGTCGCCGCCAAGGCGGCGACCGCCGGAAGCTGGACGTGACGGCGGCGGCCGGGGAACGGCGGGGAACGCCGAGGGCGCCTGATGAAGGGTCAAGCCCTCGACCATTAGTACCACTCAGCTACACGCATTGCTGCGCTTCCACCTGTGGCCTATCAAGCGGGTAGTCTTCCCGCGGTCTTACCCGGTTAGCCCGGTGGGAGGCCTCATCTTGGAGTTGGCTTCGCGCTTAGATGCTTTCAGCGCTTATCCGTTCCGGACTTGGCTACCCGGCGATGCCCCTGGCGGGACAACCGGCACACCAGAGGTCCGTCCACCCCGGTCCTCTCGTACTAGGGGCAGCGCTCCTCAAGCCTCCTACGCCCACAGCGGATAGAGACCGAACTGTCTCACGACGTTCTGAACCCAGCTCGCGTACCGCTTTAATGGGCGAACAGCCCAACCCTTGGGACCTGATTCAGCCCCAGGATGCGACGAGCCGACATCGAGGTGCCAAACCCTGCCGTCGATGTGAACTCTTGGGCAGGATCAGCCTGTTATCCCCGGGGTAGCTTGTATCCGATAAGCCACGGCCCTTCCACTCGGGACCGTAGGATCACTTTGGCCGACTTTCGTCCCTGCTCGACATGTCCGTCTCGCAGTCAAGCCCCCTTCTGCCAATACACGCGTCGGGTGATTGCCATCCACCCTGAGGGGACCATTGCGCGCCTCCGTTACCTTTTGGGAGGCGACCGCCCCAGTCAAACTGCCCACCAGGCGCTGTTCCCATGCTTGCTCACAGGTTAGGAGGACAAACCTGGAAGAGTGGTATTTCACTGATGGCTCCCCGCTCCCCAAGAGGAACGGTTCACAGCCTCCCACTTATCCTACGCAGTCCAAGCCCGGCCTCCAGCGCCAAGCTGCAGTAAAGCTCCACGGGGTCTTTTTGTCCGGCTGCGGGTAGGCCGCATCTTCACGGCCAGTTCAATTTCGCCGAGTCCTTCGTTGAGACAGCGCCCAGATCGTTACGCCATTCGTGCGGGTCGGAACTTACCCGACAAGGAATTTCGCTACCTTAGGACCGTTATAGTTACGGCCGCCGTTCACCGGGGCTTCGGTTCGCGGCTTGCACCGCTCCCCTTAACCTTCCGGCACTGGGCAGGCGTCAGCCCCTATACATCCGCTTACGCGTTCGCAGAGACCTGTGTTTTTGTTAAACAGTCGCCTGGGCCTGCTCTCTGCGGCCCCGGCCGTGCTCGGGACGCGAAGTCCGTCACCGGCCAGGGCGCTCCTTCTCCCGAAGTTACGGAGCGAGATTGCCGAGTTCCTTAACGAAGGTTCTCTCGATCACCTGACGGTACTTACCGCCGCCCACCAGTGTCGGTTTGCGGTACGGGCACCGCGGTTGCTCGGCAGCGAGGCTTTTCTTGCTGGCATGGACTCGACCGGGTCGCTTTGACTGACGTCTCCGCTTCTCTCCAGCCCTCCGCTTGACCCGGGGGCGGATTTGCCTGCCCCCGGACGCCTACGGCTGAAGAACGGACCATGTCCAGTTGGCCCGCCCAGCCTATCCTTCCAGGTCACCCCTCCTGCCTCGAACGCAGCCGCGGTGGGGCAGGAATACTAACCTGCTGTCCATCGCCTACGACTCTCGTCCTCGGCTTAGGCCCGCCTAACCCTACGCGGATAAACCTTGCGTAGGAACCCTTGGGCTTACGGTGTCCCGGTTTCTCACCGGAATTACGCTACTCATGCCGACATTCTCACTTCCGCGCGCTCCACCGGAGGTCACCCTGCCGGCTTCACTGCCGCGCGGAACGCTCCCCTACCGACCGCTCCCCCCGAGGGGGCAGCGATCCCCTGGCTTCGGCACCATGCTTGAGCCCCGTTACATTGTCGGCGCCCGATCACTCGACCAGTGAGCTGTTACGCACTCTTTCAATGATGGCTGCTTCTGGGCCAACATCCTGGCTGTCTTTGCGACCGGACATCCTTTCACACTAAGCATGGATTTAGGGGCCTTAGCCGAGGGTCTGGGCTGTTTCCCTTTCGACAACGAAGCTTAGCCCCCGCTGTCTCACTCCCGCGTTCTCATGCACTGGCATTCGCGGTTTGGATGGGTTTGGTAAGCGGTAAGCCCCCTAGCCCAACCAGAGCCCTACCTCCAGTGCACATCACGCGAGGCTGCGCCTAAACGCATTTCGGGGAGAACCAGCTATCTCCTGGTTCGATTAGCATTTCACCCCTACCCACAGGTCATCCAACCACTTTGCAACGTAGGAAGGTTCGCGCCTCCACGAGGTCTTACCCTCGCTTCACGCTGCCCATGGGTAGCTCACCAGGTTTCGGGTCTGCATCCCGCGACTGTGGACGCCCTGTTCAGACTCGCTTTCGCTCCGGCTCCGCGACTCCCGTCGCTTAACCTCGCCACGGAACGCAACTCGTCGGCTCATTCTTCAATAGGCACGCCGTCACCCGGCTCGCGCCAGGCTCCGACTGCTTGTAGGCACACGGTTTCAGGGACTGTTTCACTCCCCTCCCGGGGTGCTTTTCACCTTTCCCTCACGGTACTGGTTCGCTATCGGTCGTCACGGGTATTTAGCCTTGGGAAGTGGTCTCCCCGGATTCCCACGGGATTTCTCGTGTCCCGTGGTACTCAGGATCCCGGCGGGAGCCGCACGGATTTCGCCTACGGGGCTCTCACCCCCTGCGGCGGACCGTTCCAGGTCCTTCGGCTATCCGTGCCGGCGCTCCCGTGTCGCCGGTCCTGCAACCCCGCCCCCACAAGTGGGAACGGTTTGGGCTGCTCCCCGTTCGCTCGCCGCTACTAGGGGAATTGTTTCTTCTCCTCGAGGTACTGAGATGTTTCAGTTCCCCCGGTTCCCTCGATCCGGCCTATGTGTTCAGCCGGTCGTGACCCGCCATCACGCGGGCCGGGTTGCCCCATTCGGAAATCCCCGGTTCAGCTTGCTAGACAGCTCGCCGAGGCTTTTCGCAGTCTTGCCACGTCCTTCATCGGCCCGTGACGCCAAGGCATCCACCGTGCGCCCTTTGTAGCTTGACCCTTCATCAGGCACTCTCCGCGTTCCGCCCGCGCCGCCTCCCCGGCCCCGAGGGGCCGCGACGGCAGCGAGGGCAAACGCCGTTCGTGTTGCCTTTGCTCTTGTCACGTTCATCTTCCGTTGGAAATGCGCTTGCGGGGCCAGGGCCCCGCGTCCAACGCCGCGAGCGCGGCGTGGTCGCCATCTTCGGCGGTCCGGCCCGGCGAACCGGGCGGGTGAGCGGAGTTGGTGGAGCCGGGGGGACTCGAACCCCCGACTTCCGCCTTGCAAAGGCGGCGCTCTCCCAGCTGAGCTACGGCCCCCCCTTCGCACCGATGAGGCGCGCCGGGCAGGCGCGCCGGCGAGCGTTGGTGGGCCATCCTGGATTCGAACCAGGGACCTCAGTCTTATCAGGACTGCGCTCTAACCAGCTGAGCTAATGGCCCCTCGAGTGCATCGCGGGGCGGCGCCCGTCCGCTCCGGGGCCGGCGCGCGGCCGGCCCCGCGGACATCTACCGCTGGATAGCAGCCGGAAGCAGCGCGCCGGATTCGTCCGCGCGGTGCGCGTACCCGGCCTGCCGCCGGCGAGGCGCGCACGCCTCGCGGCCGCCGCGGCGGGGCGAACCCCGACGCGGCGGGCGACAACGCCGATCGACCCTGGAGCTCCTGACCGGGCCGGGCCGCACACCGTGCGGCGCGGACTGATCCGGTTCGCGCTCCCTAGAAAGGAGGTGATCCAGCCGCAGCTTCCGCTACGGCTACCTTGTTACGACTTCGTCCCAGTCGCCGGTCCCACCCTGGGCGCCTGCGTCCCGAAGGTTCGCGCAACGACTTTAGGTGTTACCGACTCCCATGACGTGACGGGCGGTGTGTACAAGGCCCGGGAACGTATTCACCGCAGTATGGCTGACCTGCGGTTACTAGCAACTCCGGCTTCATGCAGGCGAGTTGCAGCCTGCAATCCGAACTGAGGACAGCTTTCTCCGATTAGCTCCACCTCGCGGTTTGGCAACGGTCTGTACTGCCCATTGTAGCGTGCGAGTAGCCCAGGGCGTAAGAGCCATGCTGACTTGACGTCATCCCCGCCTTCCTCCCGGTTGCTCCGGGCAGTCTCGCTAGAGAAATCCAACTAGCGACAAGGGTTGCGCTCGTTGCGGGACTTAACCCAACACCTCACGGCACGAGCTGACGACAGCCATGCAGCATCTGTGAAGAGGCCCGAAGGAAACCGGCTTTCACCGGCGGTCCTCAACATGTCAAGCCCTGGTAAGGTTCTTCGCGTAGCTTCGAATTAAACCGCACGCTCCGCTGCTTGTGCGGGCCCCCGTCAATTCCTTTGAGTTTTAGCCTTGCGGCCGTAGTCCCCAGGCGGAGCACTTATCGCGTTAGCTGCGCTACCGAGGGGGTCGATACCCCCGACAGCTAGTGCTCATCGTTTACGGCGTGGACTACCCGGGTATCTAATCCGGTTCGCTCCCCACGCTTTCGCGCCTCAGCGTCAGGCCACCCCCAGAGAGCCGCTTTCGCCACTGGTGTTCCTCCCGATATCTACGCATTCCACCACTACACCGGGAATTCCACTCTCCTCTAGGCGCCTCGAGATCGGCAGTATCCGGGGACCCCTCACAGTTGAGCCGTGAGATTTCACCCCGGACTGACCGGTCCGCCTGCGCGCGCTTTACGCCCAGTAAATCCGGACAACGCTCGCCACCTACGTATTACCGCGGCTGCTGGCACGTAGTTAGCCGTGGCTTATTCGCGAGGTACCGTCAGATCTTCGTCCCTCGCAAAAGGAGTTTACAACCCGAAGGCCTTCTTCCCCCACGCGGCGTTGCTGCGTCAGGCTTTCGCCCATTGCGCAAAATTCCTTGCTGCTGCCTCCCGCAGGAGTCTGGGCCGTGTCTCAGTCCCAGTGTGGCTGACCACCCTCTCAGGCCAGCTATGGATCGTCGCCTTGGTAGGCCGTTACCCCACCAACCAGCTAATCCGCCGCAGGCCCCTCCGAAAGCGCCCGAAGGCTTTGGTCCGTGGACCGTATGCGGTATTAGCCTCCGTTTCCGGAGGTTATCCCCCACTTCCGGGCAGGTTCCTACGTGTTACTCACCCGTTCGCCGCTTTCCGCCGGCCGAAGCCGGTTTCGTCGCGCGACTTGCATGCATAAGGCACGCCGCCAGCGTTTATCCTGAGCCAGGATCAAACTCTCCACTCGAAATCTCGGCCGTCTCCGGAGCGGCGTGCCGCCCCCTCGATCAGCCGCGAGTGCCGTACATTCCCCGCGCGCGCACCCAGCACCCGGCCGCCACGAGGGCATGCCGAGGCCCAGCCGCGCACAGGATTGACGGGAATCCTGTTTCTGCTTCTGACTGCTATCCAGATGTAAATGTCCGACGCGCTCCCCGCGGGAGGCGTCCGAAGAGGATAGCACGATCCGCCCGAGGGGCAACAGCGCCGGGCCCTCAACCCCCGCCCGCCTCGTGCCGCCGGAGACGCAGCCCCGCCTCCTCCGTCCACGCCTCGCCGCCGGCGAGGTCCAGCCGCGCTCCACGCCGCCCGGCAATGCGCAGCAACGCCTCCAGCTGGTCCGAGGTCAGCGCCAGGCCCAGCTCCGCAGCCGCGCCGCGCAGCACGCGCGCCGCGACCGCCTCCGGCAGCGCGCGCAGCTCCCCGCGCTCGATGCGCGCGCCCTCCCCGTCGATTCGCACCAGCCGCGCACTCTCGGCGGCGGCCCAGACCTCGAGCGCCTCGTCGTCGCGGCGGGCGCGGCGGGCGAAGCGGGCCAGCGCCTCGGCGGCCCGCGGGTTCAGCCGCCGCAGCTCCGGCAGCACGCGCCGCCGCACGCGGTTGCGGTCGAAGACCAGCGTCTCGTTGCCCGGATCGCGGCGCGGCGCGAGGCCCTGTTCCGCCATGCCGAGCGCATCGAGGTAGCCGAGCACCTCGGCGCGGCGCACGTCGAGCAGCGGGCGCAGCAGCCTCGGCGCGGCGCCGGCGGCGTCCGCGAGCGGCACGGGCCAAGGCGCATCCGGCGCCATCCCGGCCGCGCCGGTCAGGCCGGCGCCGCGCGTCAGCCGCAGCAGCACCGTCTCCGCCTGGTCGTCCAGCGTGTGCCCGGTGACGCAGGCGGACGCGCCGGTCTCCAGCGCGACGGCCCCCAGCCAGCGGTAGCGCGCCTGCCGCGCCGCATCCTCGGAGGCCTCGATCGGCGCCTCCGGCGCACCGGCCAGGCAGCGCACGCCGATCGCGGCGGCCAGCGCCTCGACGGCGGCGCGGTCCGCCCGCGTCTCCGCCTGCGGCCGCAGGCCGTGGTCGAACGTCGCGGCCAGCACCTCGCCGCCGGACGCCGCCTGCCGCGCGCGCACGACGGCGACGAGCGCCGCGCTGGAGTCGGGCCCGCCGGAGCAGGCGACGAGCAGCGGCCCGGCGTCGCCGCGGACGCCGCCGAGGGCGCGCCCCACGCGTCGCTCGAACGCGCCCGTCGCGCGATTGCGCGCGAGGGCTGCGGCTCGTGGTTCGCGAAGCGGCTGGATGGGCTCGGCGCTCATGCGGTCAGCGTAACGCCCTCGCGCGGCTTCGGCTCGCGCGGGCGGACGGCCGGCGCCCCCTCGCTAGCGGTCGAAGAGCACTTCCCACCAGCGCTCGCCCGGCTGGCGTCCCGGCTCCTCCGCGGGCGGCGCGTCCACCTGCACGACCGTCTCGCCCGGGTAGGCGAGGCCGAAGTGGCTGCGCGCGATCGCCTCGACGTACTCATCGGACAGCAGGTACTCGCGCAGTCCCTCGAGCTCGGCCTGGCGGGTGCGCAGCTCGTGAATCTCCGCCTCGACGGCGCGGCGCTCCTCGGCGAGCCGGTGGTTCTGGGCGGCGGTCTGGAGGGCGGCGTAGCCGAACAGCGCAAGCAGCAGCGCCACCAGCGGGAACAGCACAAGTAACGGGCCGAAGGCGAAGAGCCGCAGCCTGGGGAGATGGAACCGCATCGCGCTCCTCGCGCGCCGGTCCCGCCACTGCGCCATTCACCGTACCAGCCGCCCCGCCGCCCGACAAATCGCCGGAGGAGGGCCAATGGCCGCTACTCGTCCCCCGCGAGGTGGCAGCGATCGTTGAGCGTGACCACGGACCAGCCCGTCGCCTCGCCGTCCCCGCCCGGCCGCCGCTCGGCCACCGTCAGCGAGGCGAGGCCCAGCTCGAAGCGCCGCGCCGCCGCCAGCGGCACGCCGATCACGCGCGCCAGCAGCGCCTTCAGCGCGAGGTTGTGCGAGACGACCGCGACCTCCGTGAACCCCTCGGCCGAGCCGTGCCTCGCGGCGATCTCGTCGAGGGCGGCGAGCATCCGCGCCTGCGTCTCGCGCATCGTCTCGCCGCCGGGGAAGCGCAGGTCGGCGATGTCCTCGTCGCGCCAGCGCTCGATGAAGTCGGCGTACTCGTCGCGGATCTCGTCGATCGTCTGCCCGTCGAGGTCGCCGTGATCGAGCTCGTGGAGGCGCTCGTCCACGGCAGCCTCGAGGCCGAGCGCGCGGCCGGCGACGGCGGCGGTCTGGCGCGCGCGCAGCGCGGGGCTGCAGTAGAGCGCGACGGGCCGGTAGTGGACGAACGCGCTGGCGGCGGCCTGCGCCTGACGCCGTCCGCGTTCCGTAAGCGGGTGGTCGATGCGGCCCTGCGTCTGGCCCGCGGCGTTGCCCTCGGCCTCGGCGTGGCGCAGCAGCAGGAAGCGGACGTTCACCGCGTCAGCCCGAGGAACGCCCGGATCACCGGGTGCTCGCGCACTTCCTCGACGCTCCGCGCGGGCGATCCGGGCTCCACGTCGTCGCCATGGAAGCCGATGAACCAGAGCAGCAGGTTTTCGTGCCAGTAGACGAAGCCGTTGGGCGGCTCGCAGCCCTCCACCAGCGGCTCCGCGCGCTGGCCCGTCTGCCAGTCGCCCTCCCGCGCCTCGTTGTCCGGGTAGACCCACAGCACCCAGACCGCGAAACGTCCCGGTTCGGCGTCGCCTACCACGAAGGGCACGCCCTCGACCGCCGCGCCCGCGCAGGCGGAGGCGGGATCGTACAGGTCGGTCAGGGCGACGCCCCCCGGCGCGAGCGCGTCCACGAGGTCGGACAGGGAGTACGGGAAGCCCTCGGCGGAACCGGCCGGCGGCGGCGCGGTCGGCGTGAGCGTCGTCGTCGGGGTGGGCGTGGCTGTCTGCGTGGGGGTCGGCTGCGGAGTCGGCGCCGCCGTCCGGGCCGGCGTGGCTGCCGGCGTGGGTGCCGGCGTTCCCGCCGGCGTCGGCGCCCGCGTCGCCGCCGGAGCGGGGGTGGCCGTCGGCGTGACCTCGGCCTCCTCGCCGTCATCGCCGCCGCCGCAGCGGAGCGTGACGACCGCCGCCACCACGACGACGACCAACACGAGGAAGGCGATGCGGGATGCGGCGATCACGTCCGGCCCTCCCCCGCGCTCGCGAGCGCCCGCTCGCCGAGCCGCAGCCCCGTGCGCACGACGCTGGCCGGGCGCGCCCCGACCTCGAGGGCCGCGAGCACGGAGGCCGGGCGGCCGGTGCGCTGCTCGTTCAGCTCCAGGTCCATCGCCAGCACCAGCCGCTCGCCTTCCTCGCGCAGCGCGAGGTCGCGGATCGCCGCCCGCAAGTCGTAGCGCCGCGTCTTCGCTCCGCGCTGCTCCTCCCAGTCGAGCGTGTCGAGGGCGAGCAACGCGTCGAGGCGCGCCCCGACCTCGGCGGCGTCGAGCACGCCGCGCTCGAAGGCGACCTCGTAGGTGGCGCTGCGGATCTGCGACTGGAGCGAGGGCCACTCGTGCGCCGCCTGCTCGGCGGCGAGCAGCGTCAGGCCCCGCGGCAACGCCGCCTGGAGGCGACGCACGAACTCCTCGGGCGTCACGGGCGGTGACAGCCAGACGTCGAGCAACTCGCGCTCGCCGACGGTGCCGACGGGCAGCGGCGCGCCGAGGGCGATCCGCGCGTGGGGCGTGAAGCCCTGCGTGTAGGCGAGCGGCAGCCGCGCGCGCCGGAGGCTGCGCTCCCAGGCGCGCATCAGGTCCAGGTGCGCGATGTAGCGCAACGTGTCCGCCTTGCGGTACGTCACGCGCAATCGCTGCGGCCGTTCGTCCTGGCTCATCGCCCTTCGAGTGTAGCCGTCAGTCGCGCTCCCGCGCCCAGCCGTCCTTCACCGCCCGCAGCAGCGCGGCGGCGGCGGCGCGCGGGTCGCGGCGGCGCGCGGCCACCTCGTCGACCAGCGCCTCGAGGACGCCCGCGCGGCGGGCGGCGTCCAGCGCCTCGCGGTGCAACGCGGCGCGGGCGAGCGAGATCACCTGCGCGCGAGCCAGATCGCGGCGCGCCTCCTCGGCGTGCTCCGAGCCGCGCAGGTGCTCCTGGTGGTCGTCGATCGCCTCGACCAGCTCCTCGACGCCCTCGCCGCTCCTCGCGACGGCCTTGAGGATCGGCGGCTTCCAGGCGCGCTCGCCGGCGATGGCGAGCAGCGCGCGGAGCTGCGTCGCGGCGGTGTCGGCGCCCGCGAGGTCGGCCTTGTTGACGACCATCACCTGCGCGACCTCCATCAGCCCCGCCTTCAGCGACTGCACCTCGTCGCCGCCGGCCGGCATCGTGACCAGCACCGTCGTCTGCGTCGCCGTCGCGACCTCGACCTCGTCCTGACCCGCCCCGACGGTCTCGACGATCACCACGTCGTAGCCGGCGGCGTCCATCACGTCGACCACGCCGGACGCGGTCTCGGCGAGGCCGCCGAGGTTGCCGCGCGACGCCATCGAGCGCATGAACACGCCGGAGTCCGAGGTGAGGTCCTGCATGCGGATGCGGTCGCCGAGGATCGCGCCGTGCGAGAACGGCGACGAGGGGTCGACCGCGACGATGCCGACGCTGCGCCCCAGCTCGCGCTGCGCGCGCGCCAGCCGCCCGACGAGCGTCGACTTGCCGACGCCGGCGGAGCCGGTGACGCCGACCGTGCGGGCGCTGCCGGTCCGCGGGTAGAGGCCCGCGAGGACGGCGCGGCCCGTCTCCGTATCGGCCTCGACGTGCGTGATGGCGCGAGCGAGGGCGCGCCGGTCACCGCTGCCGACGCCCGCGATCAGCTCGGCTGCGTCCATTCCGGCTCAGGCGCCCGACTCAGGCGGTGGGGCTCGCCGCGTGATCGCGGACGAACTCGATGATCGCCTCGGTGTTGGTGCCGGGACCGAAGACACCCGTGAAGCCCATCTCCCGCACGGTGGCGATGTCGGCCTCGGGGATGATGCCGCCGCAGAACAGCAGCACGTCGTCCACCCCGCGCTCGACCAACGCGCTCACGACGCGGGGGAACAGCTCGAGGTGCGCGCCGGAAAGGATCGAGAGGCCGACGACCTGCACGTCCTCCTGCAACGCGGCCTCCGCGATCATCTCGGGCGTCTGGCGGATGCCGGTGTAGATCACTTCCATGCCGGCGTCGCGCAGGGCGCGCGCCACCACCTTGGCGCCGCGGTCGTGCCCGTCGAGGCCGGGCTTTGCGATCAGGACGCGGATCGCCTGTTCGTCAGTCATCGGGGAGTCTCCTGGCCAGCCGTCGCCACGTTCCTGCGCGCCAGTCTACCAAGCGCGAGCCGCGGGCGGATGGGCGCCGCTGCTCAGACGTACTCCAGCAACTGGATGCGGATGCCGAAGGCCTGATCGGCGCTGATCTCCGAGCGCCGCGTACCCGGCAGCACGCCCACCACCGCGTCCGGCACGTCGAGCCCGGCCGCCCGGTAGCGGGCGATCTCCGCATCGAGGTCGGGGACCTCGATCGCGGTCATCGGCGACGCGCCCTCGCGCAGATCGCCGCTCGCGAGCGGGGAGTCCGGGCCGTCCGGCGCGAGCAGCTCGAGCATGCACTGCCCGATCGGGAACTGCCCGATCAGCATCCCCGTCTCCTCGACGCGGAGCTGCGCATGCTCTTCGAGGCCGGCGACCTCGCCCCAGCGAGCCTTCGCCGCCTCGTAGTCCGCCACGCGGCAGGCGAGGTGATCGAAGCCCTTCTCGGGCGAGGCGTGGCGGTCAGGAACCTCGGCGAACTCGAGCAGCACGCCGTGCATCGAGCGCGGGTGGATGAAGGCGATCTTGCCGGCCAGGCCGTAGCGCCACTCCTCGTCGATCAGTTCGACGCCGAGCGCCCGGACGCGGTCCAGCTCGGCGGCGATGTCGTCCGTGCGCAGGCAGATGTGGTGCAGCGTCGGGCCGCGGCTCTCGAGGAAGCGCGCCACGCCCGTGTCGTCGCGGACGGGCTCCAGCAGCTCGAACTCGTTCTCGCCGCAGGACAGCAGCACGCCGCGCACGCCCTGATCCTCGAGGATCTCGTCCGCCGCCACGCTCAGGCCCATGATGTCGCGGTAGAAGCCGAGCGCCTCATCGGCGTCCGGCAAGACGATCCCAACGTGGTGCAGCAGGTCGATCACACGCCCTGCTCCCGCCGCCAGGCGCGGATCGCCTTGATGTGCTCGTGGTCGTGCTCGGCGGCGTCCGCGAGGCGGTGCGGCGTGCGGCCCTCGGCGTAGCGCTCGGGGTCGAGCGCGCGCAGGCCGCGGATCGCCTCGTCGTGCTCCTCGCGGGCGGCGCGCAGCCGCGCCATCACGGCCTCCCAGGACTGGCCGCGCAGTTCCGCCACGGAGGCAGCGTTGTAGGCGTCGTCGGCCGCGTCCGGGTCGTCGCGGTTCGGCTCGTAGCCGGGGACCGAGGGCCGCTCGCCGGAAGTTACCGCGCGCAGCGCGTGGCTCCAGCCCTCCTGCCAGCGGGCGAGGTGCGCGAGCACGTCCTGCACGGACCACTGCCGGGGGCCGTACCAGCCCTCGGTCCGCCGCCCGGCGGGCAGCGCGTCGATCGCGTCCAGCAGATCGGCGCGCGCCCGCGCGTTGCGCTCGAGGATCGCGTCGACCGCGTCAGGCATCTCGGGCCGTCCTCATATCGTCACGACCTCCTGGTACTCGCCCCACTCCTCGCGGAGCACGCCGCAGATCTCGCCGATCGTGGCGTAAGCCTCCACCGCCGCGATCAGCAGCGGCATCATGTTCTCGTCGCCGCGCGCGGCGGCGCGGATGTCCGTCAGCGCGCGCTCCACCGCCGCGCCGTCGCGCTCCGCGCGCAGCGCCGCGAGACGCTCCGACTGGCGCGTCTGCACCGAGCGGTCGTGCTGCGCCAGCGGCGGCACCTCGAGCTCCTCGGTCTGGAAGCGGTTCACCCCGACGACGATCCGCTCCTCGCGCTCCTGCATGCGCTGCAGGCGGAACGCGCTCTCCTGGATCTCGCGCTGCTGGAAGCCGTCCTCGATGCCCTGCAACGCACCGCCGATGTCCTCGATGCGCCGCAGGTAGGCGTTCGCCTCCTCCTCGACGCGGTCGGTCAGCTCCTCGATGTAGTAGGAGCCGGCCAGCGGGTCGATCACGTCGGCCACGCCGGACTCGAAGCCGATCAGCTGCTGCGTGCGCAGCGCCATCTCGACCGACTCCTCGGTCGGCAGCGCCAGCGCCTCGTCCCAGGAGTTGGTGTGCAGCGACTGCGTGCCGCCGAGGACGGCGGAGAGCGCCTGCAGCGCCGTGCGCACGACGTTGTTCATCGGCTGCTGCGCGGTCAGCGTCGCCCCGCCGGTCTGGGTGTGGAAGCGCAGCATCTGCGAGCGCGGGTTGGTCGAGCCGTAGCGCTCGGTCGCGATCCGCGCCCACATCCGCCGCGAGGCGCGGAACTTCGCGATCTCCTCGAGGAAGTTCGAGTGGCAGGCCCAGAAGAAGGAGAGCCGGGGCGCGAACTGGTCGAACTCCAGCCCCGCGTCGAGCGCCGCGTCGACGTACTCGATCGCGTCGGCGAAGGTGAAGGCCAGCTCCTGCGCGGCCGTGCAGCCCGCCTCGCGCATGTGGTAGCCGGAGATCGAGATCGTGTTCCAGGTCGGCAGCTCGTCCTTGCACCAGGCGAAGACGTCCGTGATCAGCCGCAGCGAGGGGCGCGGCGGGAAGATGTAGGTGCCGCGCGCGATGTACTCCTTGAGGATGTCGTTCTGCGTGGTCCCGCCGACCTTGGCGAGGTCCGCCCCCTGCTTCTTCGCCGCCGCCACGTACATCGCGAGCAGGATCGGTCCCGTCGCGTTGATCGTCATCGAGGTGGTGACGCGCTCCAGCGGCAGGCCGTCGGTCAGCGTCTCCATGTCCTGCAGCGAGGCGATCGCCACGCCCACCTTGCCGACCTCGCCGTCGGCCTGCGCGTCGTCCGAGTCGTAGCCGATCTGCGTCGGCAGGTCGAAGGCGACGGAGAGTCCGGTCTGGCCCTGCTCGAGCAGGAAGCGGTAGCGGCGGTTGGACTCCTCGGCGTCCGCGAAGCCGGCGTACTGGCGCATCGTCCAGAGGCGCCCGCGGTACATCGTCGGCTGCACGCCGCGCGTGAACGGGTACTCGCCGGGGTAGCCGAGCTTCTCGTGGTAGTTCCACTCGGCGAGGTCTTCGGGCGAGTAGAGCGGATCGACATCGGCGCCGGACGAGCTCTCGAAGCGGGGCTGGCGCTCGGCGTTGCGCTCGATCGCCTTCGCGTACGTGCCCTGCTCCCGCCACTCGCGCGCGCTTCTGCTCGCCATGCGCTCCTCCGCCGTTACGTCGCCGCGCCGAGTGTAGGCAGCCGCGCGGGTCAATGCTAGCGGCGAGGCCCGGCGCGGGCGGCGGTCTCAGCCTCCGCGAACGAGATCCCGCGCCTCGACGATCGCGCGCAGCTTTGCCTCGGCGCCCTCCGAGGAGGCGACGGGGTTGTCCGCGAAGGTCGCGAAGCCGCAGTCCGGCGTGAGCAGCACGCGCTCATCGCCGAACAGCTCGATGGCGCGCGCGATGCGCCCTCGGATCTCCTCCGGCGGCTCGACAGCGGCGGTCTTGGGGTTCACCACCCCGACGGCGACGCGCTTGTCCTCGGGCAGGTCGCCGAGCACGGCCATCTCGCCGGCGCGCGGCGTCGACAGCTCGAGGAACAGCGTGCCCAGCGGCGCGCGCCCGAGGAAGCCGAGCAGCGGCCGGTAGTCGCCGGCGAGGGCCGCCGACTCGTCCGGCGTCCAGTTGCCGCGGCAGACGTGCAGCGCCAGCGACTCGCGCGGCAGGCCGCGCACGACCTCCTCGAGCAGCCCCGCGGCGAAGTCCAGCTCCGAGGCCGCCTCAAGCCGCTCGCTCAGCGCGCCGCACATGAAGCTGCGCGTCGCGCCGGGGCTGCCGTGCACCACCTCCATCAGCACCGGCTCGTCGAACTGCACCAGCACGGCGCCCGAGGCGAGCAGGAAGTGCGCCTCCTCGCGCAGCACGCGCACCACGTCGCGCGCGAGATCCTCGCGGCTCTCGTAGGGGCGATCGGTCAGGCAGTCGAGCCACATCATGCGCGTCAGCAGGTACGGACCGGGCAGCGCGACCTTCACGGGGGACTTCGCGAGGGATGCGACGAACTCCAGCTCGTGCAGCGCCAGCGGCCGGCTGCGCCCGAGCGCCCCGTAGACCACCGGGTGCCGCACCTCCGAGGCCGGCACGTCGAGGACGCGCAGCTCCTGCTCGAACTCCGCCGGGTCGTCGACGATCGCCGTGAGGTCGCTGAGCGGGATCAGCTGGCAGTTGTCGAGGCGGCCGCCCACGAAGCTCGCGTAGTTGTCGCGGCGCTGCTCGCCGTCGGTGACGACGTCGGCGCCCGCCCGCAGTTGCGCGGCGAGGCTTAGTCGCACCGCGTCGTCGGCCGTCGCCTGGAACTCCGCCTCGCCGAGGCGGCCCTCGAGGCGGTCGTGCATCGCGCGCAGCATCCAGCGCGGACGCGGCCAGCTGCCGACGCCCATTACCGAGAGCGGCGCGATGGCCCTCGGTGCGGCCGGATCGGGCAGTGACTCCGGGATGGTGACCTCGACCCGCAACTGCTCGCCGATCGTCCCCGCAGGGGTCGCCACAGCGGCGCCGCCCTCGGAAGCCGCGAGTTGCGCCGGCGCGCGCCCCGCGAACGGGCCCTTGGACACCAGGTAGCTGCGCCGCTCGCCGCGGCAGGTCCAGGAGACGAGCTCGTTGCTCGTCAGGCGGCACCAGGCCGGCAGCTCGACCTCGACGGTCGAGTCGGTGGAGAGGATTTCGAGCAGGCCGCCGGGTTCGAGCGGGTCGATGTGGCGACGGATCAGGAGCAGCAGGCCCCCGCCGCAGTCGAGGTCGCCGCCGTCGAAGCTGACGTCGGGCTCGTGGGCGTGCCGCGCGATCGGGTCCATCGGCGGGTCCATCGCTCCGTCGGGCGGCGAGCCGATCTAGTACGAGATGGAGGGCGCGCCGTCGGCGAGGAACTCGACCAGCTTCGCGCCGCCGACGATCGCGGCGCCGTCGACCAGGTTCTCCGTGTCGAGGCCGCGCTTGTTGAAGCAGGGCGCGCAGACGTAAATCTCGCCGCCGCCCTCGGCGAACAGGCCCATCAGCTCGGCGAGGGCCATGAAGCCATCCTCGTGGATGTCGTCGGCGTAGCCCTGCTCGGCCAGGCGGACGCCCTCGGTGCTGAGGAACACCACCGTCTCCTGCTCGGAGCCGAGGGCCGCGTTGGCCACGACGAAGGCGACCGTCGCGCGGTCGGCATCGTCCCCCGCGTGGGTGAGGCTGACGCAAAACTTCCCGGCCAAGATCGTTCCCTTCCTCGCGGCCTACGCGCTCCCAGTCTGCTCGATCCAGTAGTGCGGGTGCGCGGCCCGGAGCAGGCGGCGGCCCGTGAGGCGGCACCACGCCGGGATGTCCTCGGGCGCTCCGAGGTCGGAGGCCGTCAGCTTGAAGACCTCGCCCGGGCCGAGCTTCCGCATCCGCACCCTGAGCAGGATGATCACCTCGCCGCATCCCATGTCGCCGGCGTCCCACTCGTCGGCGACGACCATTCCTCCGATCGCGGCGCGTGGCGAGGCCGGTTCGGGCTCAGCCATCGTGCTCCGTCCGCGCCCCGGCTCGCCGTCATGCGATCCGGTACCGCGATCCTACGGGACGATGGCGCTCAGGGCATATCCGGTCGCGCGGCCCGGCCTCGGCGGCTTCAGCGCGCCGCGGGCGGTTCCACGCGGACGGTGATGATGTCGGTGTCGTGGAACTGCTGGTGGCGCACCGAGGAGGCGTAGTTGCGCAGCAGCCGCAGCGAGACGTCCTGCTCCACCATCGTCTCCGTGTCGTGCTGCTGGAGCTGCCTGAGCCGGTCCTCCATGTTCTCGTCGTCGCCGCCGCCGATGAACTCGATGTCGGCTGCGGGACCGTCGCTGGAGGCCAGCACGATCAACTGGCGCTCCTCCTTGTCCTCGTCGTCCTCGGTCTCCGCGAGCAGGCCCTCGAGGTCCAGCGGGGCCAGCGTCAGCAGCGTCTCCTCGGCGACGGCGCCGAGCCGGTCCTTCATCGCGCTGTCCCAGCCGCGGCTGTCGGCGAAGCGGGCGATGAACTCGTTGAGCTGCGGGAGCGAGTCGATGTGGAGCGGGGACTGGAAGCGCATGCGCCGCGGGTTGGTGAACTCCAGGTAGAGGATCATCACGACGGCGGCGAGTCCGCCGGTCGTGATGCCGCTCGCGAGCATCGCGTTCAGCACGGGACCAAGGTCCGGGAGGGCGAAGAGCTTGAACTGGAAGGCGGCGCCGATCCAGAAGCAGACGCCGGCGACCGCGATCTTCTCGTTGTTCTGCTCGTTCTGGATCACGGTCCGCGCGCCGTCCACGAACAGGCTGCCGGTGACCATGATCAGGTAGCCCGTCATCACCGGCCCCGGGATGCTGCTGAGCAGCCCCGAGACCTTCGGCAGAAACGCCAGCAGGATGAAGAAGCCGCCGATGCTGTAGCCGAGCGTGCGGGCGGCGACGCCGGTGATCTGCGTGAACGAGATGATGCCCGGGTTGATCGCGTTGGGCACCGTCCCCGCGAGGGCGGCCAGGAAGTTGCTCGCGGCGCCCCCGGCCACGGCGCCCTGCACCCCGCGGAAGTCCACCGCCCGGTCCTCGCGCCACGCGACCCGCTGCATCGAGATCGCCGCGCCGTTCGCCTGGATCGAGATGATCACGCCGAGGAACAGGAACGCCGGCACCAGCGTCCAGAACTCGAGCCCGAAGTCGAGCGCCAGCTCCGGCCGCTCGGCCGGCAGCCCGATCCAGGCGGCCCCGGTGATGCGCGAGGTGTCGAAGATGCCGAGCGCCCCGGCGACCACGCAACCGACGAGGATCCCGGCGATCGGACCCCAGAAGCGCAGCAGCGGGGAGCGGCGCAGCGTCAGCGCGGCGGCGACGACCATCGTCACGAACGCCGTCAGCGACGCCTCCTCCGGCTCGATCTGCGTGGCGTCGTCCAGCAGGTCGAACACGACCGAGGCGAGGGTGATCGAGAGGATCATCATCACCGTGCCGCCCACGGTCGGCGTGACGACGCGACGCAGGATGAACAGCCAGCGCGAGATCGCGAGCTGGGCGACGGCGGCGACGATCAGCAGCGTCGTCAAGGTCGCCGGTCCGCCGTCCTGCACCGCGGTGATGCAGAACGGGATCGCGAAGGCGGCCGTGAACATCGGCAGCACCGCGCCGGCGCCGACGAAGCCGAGCCGCCGCACCTGGATCAGCGTGGAGACGCCGACGACGACCAGCGAGGCGAAGACCATCCAGACGACGTAGGGCTCGCCCCGCCCGGCCGCGTTGGCGACGATCACCGGCGTGACGAGCAGGGTGGCGGAAGCGATCAGGCTGAACTGCGCGCCGAGACCCAGGGTTCGGAGCAGTGGCGGACTCTCGTGCGCCTCGTACCGGGGGCTTCCGAGGGCTGGCGCCGTCAAGGCTGCCTCCCGCTTGCAGTTCGGGGGAGTCTCCGCCTGGCGCTCACACTATAGGCTGCCGCGCCCCCACGTGCGCGAAGCAGCACCTTCGTAGAATGCGCTGCGGCTGCGCCGCCGCGGGATCGGTGTCGCGGGGCGCGGCGCCGGCGGGCGACGCGGACATCGACAGAGCCGGGGCACGGGCCCTTGAGCGGGGGATGGGCGAACCATGCGGGAGCTTGCGGGACGGGTCACGGCAGCGAGGCCGTTCGAGTACTTCATCATCGCGCTCATCCTCGCCAACGGGGCGGTGCTGGGACTCGAGACGGTCGAGGGAATCGGGGACGAATTCCTCACCTGGTTCGGCGTGGCGCACACGGTGACGCTGGCCATCTTCATCGTGGAGGCGGCGCTCAAGATGCTGGCGCTGGCGCCGCGGGCGCACCGCTACTTCCAGGACGGCTGGAACATCTTCGACTTCTCGATCATCGTCCTTTCGCTGGTTCCGGCGGTGGGGCCTTTCGCGGTGGTGGCGCGCATGGCGCGCCTGATGCGGGTGCTGCGGCTGATCTCCGCCATGCCGGAGCTGCGGCTGATCGTGAACACGCTCGTGCGGTCCATCCCGGGCATGCTCAACATCGTGGCGGTAATGAGCGTGCTGACCTACATCTACGCGATCCTCGGCTTCCACCTCTTCCACGAGCACGACCCGGAGCACTGGAGCAACCTCGGCGTCTCGCTGCTGTCGCTGTTCCGGGTCGTCACGCTCGAGGACTGGACGGACATCATGTACGTGGCGATGGACCTGCACACGTTCGCCTGGGCGTACTTCCTCAGCTTCGTCGTGCTCGGGTCGTTCGTGACCATCAACCTCTTCATCGCGGTCGTCATCAACAACCTGGACGAGGCGAAGCAGGAACGGCTTCGCCAGCTTGAGACGGCGGCGACCGCCGACGAGGTCATCGCCGAGCTCCGGGCCGCGCGCGAGTCGCTCAACCGCCTGGAGCGGCGGCTCGTGGAGGCGCAGGGCGAGGGCGGCCGCTGACCCGCCCGCCCACGCGCCCGGTCCAGCGCCGGATTCGAACCAAATGGCTGGTGGGCGATGGAGGGCTCGAACCTCCGACCTCCCGGGTGTAAACCGGACGCTCTTGCCTGCTGAGCTAATCGCCCCGGCGCACGGGCCCGCGCATCGAGGATCGCGCCCTGCCCGCACGGCCTTCGATGCTAGGAGCGCGCCGATCGGCCGGTCAACCGCGCGGCGGCGCTGCCCTCGCAGGCGCTACTGCCCCGGCGGCGGCTCGTCCGGCCCGCGCCGCAGCAGCGTCCCGATGCCCACGACGAACCAGAGGTAGCCGAGGATCAGCAGCAACTCGAACGCACCTCGCGCGTAGCGGCCGGCCAGCGCCTCCACCAGGTCGCCGCCCAGCCAGAGGTTGACGACCAGCGCGGCGAAGATCACAAGATGCCGCGGCCAACCCATGGCGTGCCTCCGCACTCCCCGCACGAGAGCAGGGTAGCGCAGCCCATGTCCGACTTCGACGCGAGCGCAGTTGAGCCAGCTCCGGACGCAACCGCGCCCGACGGCGGTGAGCTCGAGCGGCTCAGCCTCACCGAGATCGAGGAGGCGATCGGCGAGATCCAGCGCCGCATCGCCGTCGCGCTGCGCGGCCTCGGCGAGCGCGCCGCCGACGAGCCCGGCCCGGCGGGCCGCGCCCCGCGCCTCGAGGTCGCCGAGCTGGCGGCGCGGGTCGAACTGGCCGCGCTCGCCCTCGCAGCCATCGCCGTCGGCGAGACGCCGACCGCCGAGAGCGCGCAACGCCGCGTGGCGCTGGCCGTCGCGCTGATGTACGCGGCTCCGACGATCCCCGCGCTGCTGCAGCGGCTGGAGCAGGACCGCCGCCTGCTCGTCTCGCTCGCGCGCACCGCCGGGGAGCATGCGGCCCCGGAGGACAACGGCAGTCTGCGCCGGCTGCTCGTCGAGAGCGGGTTGGGCGCGGCCGCGCGCTGCGCGATGGCGCTCGAAGCCGCCCTCGAACGCCGCGCCGGGGCCGCCGAGCCGGAGGCCGGGGCGAGCGGCGGGCCGTAACCGTCGCGATCGCCTAGAATCGGGCGCGCTCAACACACACGGACGCCGGAGGGAGTCACCCGGATGCAGTCACGCACCGTCATCTTCGCCGAAATGGGCAAGCCCCTGCTCGTCGAGCAGGTCGACTACGACGACGAGGTCGCGCCCGGTCACGCCCTCGTGCGCAACTTCGCGAGCGGCGTCTGCCACTCGCAGCTGCACGCCCTGCACGGCCACACCAACCCCACCTTCCCCACCGTGCTCGGCCACGAGTCCACGGGCGAGGTCGTCGCGGTCGGCGACGGCGTGGACCACGTCGCCCCCGGCGACAAGGTGCTGGTCGGCTGGCTGCCGAGGAACCCGCAGCCCGGCACGGGCCGCACCGTCTCCACCGCGCCGGTGCGCTGGAAGGGCGAGGACCTCAACGGCCACGCCGGCATCTACACCTGGTCCGAGCACACGCTCTGCAACGCCGAGTTCGTGCTCAAGGTGCCGGACGCGACCCCGAACGAGGTCACCTCGATCATCGGCTGCGCGGTGATGACCGGCTCCGGCGCGGTCACCAACTCGCTCGACGTGCAGAAGGGCGAGTCCTGCGCGGTCTACGGCGTCGGCGGCGTCGGCCTCTGCGCGATCGCCGCGGCCGCCGTGCGCGAGGCGGACCCGATCATCGCGGTCGACCTCTCGGACGAGAAGCTGGACTTCGCCAGGCAGTTCGGCGCGAACGTGCTGATCAACGCCCGCGAGGTCGATCCCGTTGAGGAGATCATCCGCGTCACCGACGGCGGGGCGGACTACGCCATCGACGCGATCGGCGCGCCCGAGACCACCGGCCAGATCATCGACTCGGTGCGGCCCTCGCAGTGGGACGGGCGGCGCGGCGGGGTCGCCGCGATCATCGGCTCCGGCATCGGCCGCCAGGAGATCCCGACGCGCTCGATGCTGCAAGGGGAGCGGACGCTGATCGGCACGCTCGGCGGCTCGTGCGTCCCGGAGAAGGACTTCCCGGAGTTCCTGCGCTGGTACCACGAGGGCCAGTTGGACCTCGACGCGCTCGTCACGGAGCGCCACCCGATCGAGGGCATCAACGACGCCGTCGGCCGCCTCGAGCGCGGCGAGGTCTTCGGCCGCAGCATCCTGACGTTCTAGCGAGGCTGCTGCGCCGATAACGTGGCGAGCGCGTCCACGAACCCCCGCCTCAGGACCCGGCGGAGGTCCTCGCGATCGCGCAAGGGGCCAACCTCGCGTTCAGCCGCGCGCAACATCGGGGCGTCGATTTCCTTCGGAATTTGGGGCATCCCATCGATGACGAGGCGAACCAACTCGGGATCGGCTTCGGCGATCCAGGACTCGCAGTAGCGAACGCCAACTTGGCGGGCGCGTTCTTCCTCGGGGGCATCCGTCGCGGTCGTAGTGGCCGCAGGCCGGGCAGACGGCCGGGGCGGGCTCGGCGCGCGGCGGAAGTGTGGCCTCCAGAACGGCTCGTCAAGCACGACGTGCTCATCGCATTCGTTGATCAACGTGAAGGACTGGCGGCTCCTGCGACGCGCCGGCACACCGAGGAGAACGACCTGAATCCCCAACGACTGCGCGGCGACGACCGCTTCCCGCAGATCCTCGTCACCCGTGAGCAGGTAGGCCGTCACGATGGATCGCTCTCTCGCTAGGGTGAGGAGGTCGAGCGTGATCAGGGTGTCCACACCCTTCTGCTGCCCGTGGATCACGCGTCCGAGGCGGAGCTTGAGATTCGGCAGGGATGCGATCCTGCGATGGTCTGCGGTCGGCTCACCGTGCGGGCCCGGGGCGCCGTCGTACCAGTAGGTGCGCAGCTTCGGGAGGCGGGAGTGGTTCTCCACGTACTGGCTCAGCGCCTCGTGGACGGCCTTGTAATCGCAGTCGATGGCTTGTCGCTCGTCGGTCCCCAAGCAAAGGCCTCCCGCACCGACGAGCAGGTATCCGACATCAATGAGCAGCGCCGATCGATCCATGTGCCGACAAACACAAAAAGGGGTCCCCTCAAGGGGGACCCAACCAAGCTCGGCGGGGCAATCCAAACCTCGCCCCGGCCGTAGACGATGTTCGCGCGCCAGTTGCCGGGTGTCAAGGCTCGACCGCCGCGCACCCAAGTCGGAAATTGCCGAGCCCTTGTCCGCTCTGCCGCCCGCGCGTCTGACTCTACGACCGCCGCTCCTCGATGAGTTGACGCGTCAGCTCGGCGTGGGCGGCGTGCTCGGCGGCGTGCTGCGCGGTGAAGATCAGCAGGTCGCGGCCCGTCGTCGCGCCGCGGCGCGAATGCTGCCGTGCCTCGCCGAGCGCCTCGTCTGGCAGCGCCGCGAGGCGCTCGCCGATCCCGGCGCGCAGGCTCGCCCAGCGCGCGACGGCCGAGGCGCCCGTCGCGTCCGTTGCGACGAACTCCGCGTCGCGGTCGCGTGAGCGGGGTTCGCCGCAGAGCACCCCCAGCAGCGTCTCGTCGAGCGCCCCGAGGATGTGCGTGGCGAGCACGAAGAGGCTGTTCGTCTCCGGACCCGCCGGACGCCAGTTCAGCTCGTCCGCCTCGAGGCCGTCGAGCGCCCCCACGATCCGGTCGGTCGCGCCCTCGATGTAGAACCAGAACCGCGCGGCCTCGCCGTTGCTCATCGCGCACCGCCCCTCCCGGCGGATTGTAGCGGCGCGCCCGGCGCGCGGACGGACGCCCCGCATCGACAGCGACGGGGTCGCGAGCCTAAGATCGCTGGCACGGCAGGGTAGCTCAGTGGTAGAGCAGCGGACTCATAAGCCGTCGGTCGCCGGTTCAAATCCGGCCCCTGCTACCAACCTCACCTCGTCCCGGCGCGGACGCCTCAGTCGTGCTCGAGGTAGTCGTGGCTGACCCAGCCCTCGGCGCCTTCCTCGGCGCGCACGTACACCCACCATGACACGTCCGCGCCGCCCTCCGGCGCTCGCACCCTCAATTCGGCGACCGACTGATGGAAGGGTCGGGCCACCTCCCAGGGCGTTTCCCGGGACTCGTCCGGTTGCGCCAGCAGCAGGCGCTCGCCGTCGGGCAGGCAGCCGGTGACCAGGCCATCCTGCCCAGGCTGCTCACGCAGGCGGAGGCAACTCCCCGTCCCGGCGACGCGGAACGCGATCTCGTCGCTGAACGGAGGAAGCTCGATGCTCGGTTCGAGCAGGAGCCAGTACAACCCGCCCTCACCCCAATATCCGGTGCTGAACCAGCGCTCGCGATGCGAATCACCCCACTCGAACGGCCCCCATTCGACATCCGCCGGACCGGTCCAACGGTCCTCCAGCGCGTCGTACACCATCGGGCCGTAGCCGAAGTAGCGTCCGCCGCCGGTGGGGGCGGGTTCGGGGGCCGCCCGCCAATGATCACCCGGCGGCGAAGCCGGGAGCGCGTCCAGGGCCGGCTCCGGACCGACTCGCGCGACCGCGAACCCGTCGCGAAGGCCGACGACGAGCCCGACGCTGCTCGCCAGCCAGTCGGCCTGCCAGAATATCTGGCTGGTGTACGCCGAGCGCACGCGGAACAACGGGGCGCAGGTTTCGGCGTCGGCGACCACGACCGCAGGCCACGGGTTCTCGAGGACGGGAGGGTCGGCGTAGTTGATCGCCACCGGGCCGCCGTCGAGCCACGCCACATGGCGCCCGTCCGGGGAGAGGAAGCCCGGACAGGCGGGGTTCCCCAAGGCGGCCCCCTCCCAACTGAAGTGGCGGTACCCCTCGGCCTCGTGGACGCGGATGTGAGGGCCGTCGTACCCGTAGGAAAGCCGGAATGAGTCCCACCCAGCGCCGGATGCCTCCAGGGCCACGGGCTGGGCGGACGGCACGCCCACGAGGTAGACCGCGTCCGGCATCTGGAGCGCAATGGTCTCGCCGGACGGCGAGAACCACCCGTACGACCTCAAGCCCTCGACGTCGAACGCGAACCTGCCGACCTCCTCCAGATCGCGGTTCGTGAGCGTGAAGCGCCCGGTCGAGTCGCGGGGCGGCGGAGGGATCATCTCCTCGAAGAGCAGGTGATCGCGCGACGCCGCCACCAGCCGCAACCCGCCCGCGGGCCAGCGCCACATCTGTCCGGTCTCCCTCTGCAGCAGCAGGTGCCAGTCACCATCGGTTCCCTGGTCACCGGACACGATCCAGCCACCGGCGTGATGGCGGTAGCCGTGCCAGCCCCCATGTGGCGTCGCATAGCCCTCGGTGCGCCCGGTCACCGGATCGAGGACGAACGCGCCGTGCGCCCACTCGATCGCCTCGCCCGTCTCGAAGGTGCGGTGCTCGAAGACCTCGCCCGCCGGCTCGATCAGTTCGATGCCGCGATGCCGCTCGGGCGTAGGCGACGCGGTAGCGGTCGCGGTCGGCGTCGGCTCGGGCGTCGGACTCGCGGTCGGCGTTGGCGTTGGGCTCGCGGTCGCCATCGGACTCGCTGTCGGCGTCACCGTGGGGCCCGCAGTTGGCGTCGCCGTCGGACTTGGCGTCGGCGTCACCGTGGGGCCCGCAGTCGGCGTCGCCGTCGGACTTGGCGTCGGCTCCGCAGTCGGGCTCGCGGTCGCCGTCGGACTCGCGGTTGGCGTCGCCGTCGGACTCGGCGTCGCTGGCGCGGGGGGCGGCGCGTCGCCGGTCGAGCCGGTGCAGCCCGCCAGGGCGAGCGCCAGCGCCAGTCCGAGGCCGGACGCCGCCAGCAGCGACGGCAAGCGCGACCTGCGGCGCAGGCGCATGACGCCTCCCTCGTCACGCCCGCCACGGCCTGACGCGCGCAGCGGGCTACCTGCCTGACGCTCGCGCGCTCCCCCGGGTTCCCGGCGGAGCGGCGGCCCGAGGGCGGAGCGACGCCTCTAGCGGCCCTTCCAGACCGGCTGGCGCTTCTCCGCGAAGGCGCGCTTCGCCTCGGCGGAGTCTTCCGTCTTCGAGAGGATCGCCGTCTGCGTCTGCTCGTAGCGGTAGCCGTTCTTGATGTCGATGTTCTCGATCACGTTGAGCGTGGACTTCACCATCTGCACGCCCAACGGCATCTTCGAGGCGATCACCCGCGCCTCGGCCATCGCCTCGTCCATCAGCTGCTCCGGGGGCACCACGCGGATCACGGCGCCGGCCATCAGCGCCTGCTGGGCGTTGATGCGCTGGCCCGTCATGTTCGCCCAGCGCAGCCAGCCGGTCGGGAAGACGCGGCCCATCTGGCTGGCGCCGCCGAGCAGCCCGACGTTGACCTCCGGCAGGCCGAACGTCGCGTTCTCCGAGGCGATCAGGAAGTCGCAGCAGGCCGCCAGCGCCATCCCCGCGCCCAGCGCGTGCCCGTTGATCGCGCCGATCACCGGCACCGCGCACTCCACGAGCGCGTTGTAGCGCTCGCGGGCGGCGCGGCTCGTCGCCAGCCGCGTGCCCGGCGGAGGCGTCGTCCCTGCCTCGCGCGCCCCGCGCTTCACGTCGGCGCCCGCGCAGAAGGCGCGCGTCCCGGCACCGGTGAGGATGCAGACGCGCACGTCGCCGCGGTCCGCGAACGAGTCGAGCATTTCGATCATGTTCCAGTCGCGGTCCATCGCGTTGACCGGCGGATTGTCCATCGTGATCACGGCGATGTGGTCCGATACGTCGAGGTGCAGTTGCGACATGTTGATCCCCTCTCGCGCCGCGCGCCGTCCGCGCGTGGCCGCCCGCCCCTATCCTACGGCGCGCGACGCCGGACATGCCGCGAGGGTGCGATGACCCCGGACGACGGCCCGATCAGCGCCACCAGCGCCGCCCTCGTGCGGCTGCTCGGCGCGGGCCCCGGCCGCGTCTCGCTCGCCGATGGCGTGCTGCGCTTCGGCGACGACCGCGCCGTCCCCGTCGGCGCGATCGACAGCGTCGAGACGCGCCGCTCGTGGTTCTGGACGCGGCTGGCGGCGCGCGAGGCCGGCGGCGCGGAGCGCGCCATCGGCGGGCTCGGCCGGCGGGAGGCGGAGCGCCTCGCCGAGGCGGTGCGCGAGGACGCCGCCCGCCTCGCCGGCGAACTGGCCCCGCAACTCGACCGGCTCGACGAGCGCCTCGAGCGCTTCCGCGAGTCTGATCGCTACAGGCGCAACTCCCTGAGCAGCGCGCTCCAGACCGACATCGCGGACGCCGCCTTGCGCGGCTCCGGCGCGCTGACGCGGGCGCGGCTCCCGCCGGGCGCCGCCGCGACGCTCGCCCGCATTGAGCCGCTCGCCGGCCTCGAGGCGTTCGAGGCGGCGCGGGAGGAGGCGAACTCCCGCTTCGTCGCCTCGCGCGCTCCCGCCGTGCTCCGCGCGGCGGCGGGCGTGCTCTCCTCGCCGCCGACCAGCGAGCAGGCTGAGGCGATCGCCACGGACGAGGACGCGACGCTGGTGCTCGCGGGCGCGGGCACGGGCAAGACCGCCGTGATCACCGGCAAGATCGCCCACCTCGTGCGCAACGAGGGCGTCGCGCCGCGCGAGATCCTCGTGCTCGCCTTCAACCGCGAGGCCGCCGCGGAGATCCGCGCGCGCCTCCCGGACGACCTCGCCGGCGCGCACGTCGCCACCTTCCACGCCTTCGGGCGCCGCGTCATCGCCGCCGCCGAGGTCGCGCCGACGATGTCGAAACTGGCCGAGGACGAGGCGCGGCTGATCGCGGTGATCGACCGGATCCTCGTCGAGTTGCTCAGCGATCCGCGGCAGAGCCGGGCGGTGACGAACTTCATCGCGCGCCACCGCGGGGAGTACCGCTCGCAGTTCGACTTCGAGACGCCCGGCGAGTACCACGACCATATCCGCCGCTCCGAGTTGCGGACGCTGAGCGGCGACCTCGTGAAGAGCTTCGAGGAACTGGAGATCGCCAACTTCCTGACGCGCAACGGCGTCGCTTTCGAGTACGAGGCGCGCTACGAGGCGGCGACCGCCACGACCTGGCATCGCCAGTACCAGCCCGACTTCCACCTGCCGGACCACGGCCTCTACATCGAGCACTTCGCGCTCGACCGGGAGGGCCGCCCGCCGCCGGGGTGGACGGGCTACGCCGAGGGCGTCGAGTGGAAGCGCGGCATCCACCGGCAGTACGGCACGAGGCTGATCGAGACGTACAGCTGGCAGCAGCGCGAGGGGGTGCTGCGGCGGGCGCTGCGTGCGCAACTCGATGAGGCGGGCGTCCGCTTCGAGCCCGTCCCGCTGCGGACGCTGCTCGAGAGCCTGGGGCGTCGGCTGATCTCGTGGCTGGCGCAACTGGTGGCGACGCTCCTCAACCACGTCAAGACCAGCGGCCTCTCGCCCGACGCCCTGCGCGTCCGCGCCCGCGACTCGGGCGATCGCGGGCGCGGCGAGGCATTCCTCGACGTGTTCGAGCAGGTCCGCTCGCGCTACGAGGAACGGCTCGGCGAGGAGAAGGACTTCCACGATCTGATCAACCACGCCGCCGCGCACATCCGCGAGGGCCGCTGGGAACCGCCGTACCGCCATGTGCTGGTGGACGAGTTCCAGGACGTCTCCGCCGGCCGGATGGCGCTGCTCCAGGCGCTCAGGCGTCGGGGCGTCGCCTACTTCCTCGTCGGCGACGACTGGCAATCGATCTACCGCTTCGCGGGCAGCGACGTGGCGCTCGTGCGCGGCTGCGGGCGCTACCTGGGTCACGTGCGCGAGCGCACGCTGAGCCAGACCTTCCGCTTCGCCCGGGGCATCCTGGAGCCCTCGACGGCCTTCGTCGTGCGCAACCCCGCGCAGACGCAGCGCGCGCTCCGGCCCGCCGGGGGCGTGCGCGACGCGGGCGTCACGATCGTCGCCGGCGACGACCCCGCGCGCGGCCTGCGCGACGCGCTGCGCGATATCGAGCAGCGCGAGGGCGGCGACGGCCCGCCGCTCTCCGTGCTCGTGCTCGGGCGCTACCGCGGCAGCCGCGGCGCGCTCCCGCCGCCCCGCAGCGGGCGGCTGCGCGTCGAGTTCAGCACCGTCCACGCGGCGAAGGGCCGCGAGGCCGACTACGTGGCGGTGCTCGATCTTCGCGACGCGCGGCGCGGCTTCCCCGCGCAGCACGAGGACGATCCGCTGCTCGGACTCGTGCTGCCTCCGCCGCCGGGCGGCCACTACCCGCACGCCGAGGAGCGCCGCCTCTTCTACGTCGCGCTGACGCGGGCGCGGCGCGGGACGTACCTGATCGCCGACTCGCTGCGCCCCTCGGTGTTTGTCGACGAGCTGCGGCGCGCCTCGCCCGGCCTGCGCACCCTCGGCGAGTTCCGGCGGGACCACGCGCCCGCCTGTCCGCGCTGCCGCACGGGCCGCCTCGAGCTGTCGGGCAGCGGCCGCAGCATGATCTGCCTGAACTTCCCCAACTGCCGCTATCGCGCGCCGCGCTGCCAGAGCTGCCGGAGCGGCTTCGCGCTGCTCGAGGGCGCGGCGTCCCGCTGCACGAACGACTCCTGCGACGCGGCCCCGCCCGCTTGCGAGTCGTGCGAGGCGGGGGTGATGGTGCGGCGCAGGGGGCGGGCAGGGTGGTTCCTCGGCTGCACGCAATACGCCTCGGACCAGCCGTGCGCGAACACGCGCAACCTCGCCCGGCGGCGGCGCTGAGGCTGCCGCCCGCCGGCGACGGGCGGGGACGTTGCGCTACCCGCTCGTCGTGGGCGATCGTTTCGCCCCGGGAGGAGGCGCCGGAGCATGAGCGACCCCGTCGTCGAGCGCCTCGCGGGGTACGTGAGCGGCCTCGGGTACGAGGATCTGCCGGGCGAGGTGGTGCACCAGGTCAAGCGGCTCGTCATCGACTCCATCGGGTGTGGGTTGGGGGCGAGCGACGCCGCCCCGGTGCGCGCGGCGCGGGACGTGGCCCTCGAGGCGCGCGGCTCCTCGCCGGCCACGCTGCTGGGGAGCGCCGACACGACCACGCCGGAGCTGGCCGCCTTCGCGAACGGCGTGATGGTGCGCTACCTGGACTTCAACGACACCTACACCGGCAAGGACGCCGCCCACCCTTCCGACAACATCCCCGCGGTGCTGGCCGCCGCCGAGGCGCAGGGAGCGTCGGGCCGGGAGCTGATCGCGGCCGTCGCCCTCGCCTACGAGGTGCAGGCTGCCTGGGCGGACAGCTTCCAGCTCGCCTCGGGCGGCGTCTGGGATCAGGCCGCCTACGCCGCCGTCTCGGCGCCGCTCGGCGCGGGCAAGGCGCTCGGCCTCACGGCGGGGCAGCTCGCGGAAGCGCTGCGCATCTCCGTGGTCAGCAGCATGACGCTCGGCGAGGCCCGGCGCGGGACGATCTCGCACTGGAAGGCGGCGGCCGTCCCGAACGCGGGCCGCAACGGCGTCTTCGCGGCCATGCTCGCCCGGCGCGGGATGACCGGCCCGCCCGAGGTCTTCTCCGGCACGCACGGGTTCTTCGAGGGCGTGACGGGCGAGGCCGTCGAGCTCGCCCCCCTCGCGCGCGAGGATGGCAACGACCGCGCGTTCCGCCTCATGGAGTCGCGCTTCAAGCGCTACCCGGCGGGCTTCTTCTCCCAGACGGCGATCGAGGGCGCGATCGAGGCGCGGGAGGTACTGGGCATCGCCGGCGAGGATGACGTCGAGCGCGTCCACCTCCGCACGTTCGAGAGCGGCAAGCGAGTCATGGCGGGCGACCCCACCCGCTGGCGTCCCGAGACGCGAGAGACCGCCGACCACAGCCTCCCCTACGTCGTGGCCTGCGCCCTCCGCTTCGGCACGCTCGAGCCCGCGCATTTCGAGGAGGACGTGCTGCGCGACCCGGTGCTGCTCGACCTGATGCAGCGCATCGAGGTCGTGCGGGATCCGGAGTGCGACGCCGCCTGGCCGGAGGCGATCCTCAACATCCTGACGGTCCGGACCTCGGACGGACGTGAGCACACGGCGGCGGTCCCCTACTACACCGGGCACTTCAAGCGACCGATGAGCGACGCGGAGGTCGAGGACAAGTTCCGCGGGCTCACGGCCGGCCTCCTCGACGAGCCCCGCCGGCGGGCGGCGCTGGACCACCTCTGGCGCCTCGACGAGGAGACCGACCTCGGCCGGGTCATGGCCTCGCTCGCGATCGCGTAGGGCAACAACCGTAATCGCATCGCCTGAGGTGCTACCCTGCCGCCGACAGCAAGCGGACGGCTCGGGAGGGCGCGATGAGCGAGCAGGCAACGGCAGTACGGTACGGCGACCTCGGGTTGGCCGTCGGCACACCCGAGATCAAGTCGGTGGGACCGATCGCGTTCGGGCCGGACGGCATCCTCTTCGTCGCGGACAACGCGAGCGCCGCGATCTTCGCGCTCGGCCTCGGGCCCGCCGGGCCGAGGCCGGACTCGCTGGCGTATGACATCGAGGACCTGGACGCCCGGCTTGCCTCGCGCCTCGGCTGCTCGCGCGGGGACGTCTCGATCCGCGACATCGCCGTCTGCCCGTTGACGAAAGAGGTGTACCTCTCCGTGATGCGGGGCAACGGGTCCGGCGCGATCCCGGTGATCGCCCGCGTCGAGGCCGACGGCCAGGTGGTCGACGTCCCCCTCGAGGGCGTCCCGTTCGCCAGCACGACGATCGAGGATGCGCCGGACCCCGGCGACGAGCGGATCGACACCCTGGTGCTGCCCGACGACAGCGCCGAGGGCGAGGAGTTCAAGACCGGCTCCGGGATTCGCCTGCGCCTCCTCCGCGACGGGTTGCGCACCGTGACCGTCACGGACCTCGACTACGTGGACGGCGTGCTGCTCGTGGCGGGCGCCTCGAACGAGGAGTTCTCCTCGACGCTGCGCCGCATTCCGTTCCCCTTCAACGGCGCGGCGCAGTCCAACTCGCTCGAGATCTTCCACGTCTCGCACGGGCAGTACGAGACGGCGTCGCCGATCCGCACCTTCGTCCCCTACAACGGAGGCGGCAGCATCCTCGCAAGCTACACCTGCACCCCGATCGTGCAGTTCTCGCTGAGCGAGCTGGAGCCGGCGACGCACGTCATGGGCTCGACGGTGGCGGAACTGGGTTCGATGAACAGCCCGACCGACATGGTCGCGTACCGGCGCGACGGCGAGGAGTACCTGCTCGTCTCGACCGCTCGCCTCCCGCTCGTGCGCATCGCCTGCGCCGACATCGACGGCCAGGAGGCGCTGACCGAGCCGGACGAGCCGGTCGGCGTGCCGCGCGAGGCGCTGGACCACCCCGGCGTGGTGCGCATGGCGAACCTCGACGAGGGCAGCGTGGTGATGCTGCAGCAGGACGGCGCCGGCCCCGTCTCGCTCCGCTCCTACGAGTGCGCCTCGCTGTAGCGGGCGCGCTGCGCGGCGGCGCAAACCGGCGGCGATGAGCGAGCCGCGACGGATCGAGATCGAACTGTCGACCGCCGAGGGGTCGCACCGTGTGCGGCTGCTCGGGCTCCCCCGGGAGACGCTGCGACGCCTCGGCGTCCTCGGTGAGCGGGAGCTGGCGCGCGAGCTTCCGGTCTACCCGCGCGAGCGCCTCGACGACGCCACGCCCGGCTTCGCGCCGATGGCCGGCCGCTACGAGGCCGGCCCGGACGCGGTGACGTTCGTTCCGCGCTACCCGCTCGTGCCGGGCCTCTGCTACGCGATGGTCGTGAGAACGGGCGAGGGTGAGCCGCAACGCCTCGCGTTCCGCCTGCCGCTCGCTCCATCCGAGCCGACCGCTCGCGTGCTTGCGATCTACCCGAGCGGCGACCGGCTCGTGCGCAACCAGCTCAAGCTCTACGTCGAGTTCTCCGCGAGCATGAGCGAGGGGCAGGCCGCGCGCCACGTGCGCCTCGAGCGCGCCGACAGCGGCGAACCCATCGAGGACCCCTTCGTCCCGGAACCGGAGCTGTGGGACCGCGACCGCCGCCGCCTCACGCTGCTCTTCGACCCCGGCCGGCTCAAGCGCGGCCTGCGCCCGCAGCTCGAGGCGGGCTACCCGCTACAGGAGGGCGTCGCCGTCCGGCTCGTGATCGACAAGGGCTTCCGCGACGCCGACGGCAACCCCCTGCGCGAACCGTTCGAGCGGCGCTACGAGGTCGGCGGCGATCTCCGCGCCCGCGTGGACCCTCGCGACTGGGAGTTCCGCCCGCCCGCCGCCGGGACGGCCGAGCCGCTGGTTGTGCGCTTCGACAGGCCACTCGACCACGCGCTGCTACAGCACGCCCTCGAGGTCACCGACGATGAAGGCCACCCGCTCCGAGGGCAGTCGGAAGTCGGGCCGGCGGAGCGCTCGTGGACCTTCACCCCGGCCGCCCCGTGGCCGCCCGGCAAGTACCGCCTCGCCATCGATCCGCGCCTCGAGGACCTCGCCGGCAACTCCCTCGCCCGCCTCTTCGACCGCGACCTCGAACGCGACGAGGCGCCCTCGAACCCCTCGCGCGAGTCGATCTCGTT
This sequence comes from Dehalococcoidia bacterium, assembly GCA_963692775.1. Taxonomy (GTDB): domain Bacteria; phylum Chloroflexota; class Dehalococcoidia; order UBA2979; family UBA2979; genus VXMT01. The sequence continues at coordinate 700,065 of OY839116.1, forward strand.
CGCGCTGTAGGCCGCTGCGCCGCTAGCCGCGCTGGCGGCGCATGACGCGGTAGATGTTGTTGCGCTGCACCTCGCTGGCGCCCTCGTAGATGCGGGCGACGCGGATGTCGCGGTAGAGGCGCTCGATCGGCGATTCGCGCAGGTAGCCGACGCCGCCGTGCATTTGCAACGAGCGGTCGACCACGCGCTGCGCCGCCTCGCTGGCATGGACCTTGCAGATCGAGGCCTCCGCCGCCACGTCCTCGCCCGCGTCGAGCTGCAGCGCCGTGCGGTAGATCAGCGACTCCGCCGCCATCACCTCGATCGCCATGTCCGCGAAGGCATGCTGCGTCACCTGGAAGTCGCCGATCGTCTGGCCGAACAGCTCGCGCTCGTGCGCGTAGCGCCAGCCCAGCTCCAGCGCCTCCTTCGCCACGCCGAGACACATCGCCCCGATGCCGACGCGCGAGCCGTTGAGCACGGAGAGCGCGAGCCGGAAGCCCCCGTCCGGCTCGCCGACGAGGCTCGCGCGCGGCGTGCGCACGCCGTCGAAGATCACGTGCGCCGTCGAGGAGGCGCGCAGCCCCATCTTGTCCTCAAGGCGCGCGACCTGGAGGCCGGGCGAGCCGCCCTCGACGGCGAACAGCGAGATGCCCTCGCGGCCCCGCTCCGGCGAGGTCTTGGCGAAGACGAGGTAGACGCCGGCGCGGTCGCCGTTGGTGACGTAGGCCTTCTCGCCATCGAGGACGTAGTCGTCGCCGTCGGCGCGCGCGGTCGTGCGCAGCGCGGGCACGTCGCTGCCGCCGCCCGGCTCGGTCAGGCAGAAGGCGCCGACGATCTCGCCGCTGACGAGCCCGCGCAGCCAGCGCTCGCGCTGCCCGTCGCTGCCGAACTGCTCGATCAGCGGCGCGGACAGACCGGTCGAGGCGGCGAGCACGAGCGCCGAGGAGACATGCGCCCTCGACAGCTCCTCGAGGGCGATCGCGAAGCCGATCTGGCCAAGCTCGGCGCCGCCCCACTCAGCGGGGAACGGGGTGCCGAAGAAGCCGACCTCGCCGAGCAGCGCGATCACCTCGTCGGCGATGCGCTCCTCGGCCTCCATCTCGTCGACGCGCGGGCGCAGCTCGCGGTCGGCGAAGTCGCGCGCGGTGCGGCGCAGCGCGGCGATCTCGGGCGGCAGTCCGGCGTCGGCGTCCATCGAGGTTCCCCGTCGTCGCTACACGCTCAGCGCGCGCGTCCGCCGCCGTCGATGTTGTAGATCGCGCCGTTGATGTAGGAGGCGTCGTCGCTGAGCAGGAAGGTGACGAGCGCGGCGACCTCCCCGGCCTCGCCGTAGCGCGCCATCGGGTTGCGCATCTCGTACTGGCGGCGGGTGGTCTCCGGGCTGTCCGGCGTGCGGCTCGCCTCCAGGCGGCGCATCATCTGCGTGTTGATCGGCGAGGGGCAGACGGCGTTGACGCGCACGCCCGCGTCGCCGAACTCGATCGCCGCCGTTTTCGTCATCCCGACGACGGCGTGCTTGCTCGCCCCGTAGGCGACGATGCCCGGGGTGGCGCCCAGCCCGGCCACCGAGGAGGTGTTGACGATCGAGCCGCCGCCCCGGTCGATCATCCCCGGCACGACGTACTTCATGCCCAGCCACACGCCCTTGAGGTTGATCGCGATCACGCGGTCGAACAGCTCCTCCGGGTACTCGGTGAGCGGATGCACCGTGCCCTCGATGCCGGCGTTGTTGAAGAACACATCGATGCCGCCGAAGTGCTCCGTGGCGCGCTCGACGTAGCGCTCGACCTCGTCCGCGTGCCGCACGTCGGCCTCGAGGGTCAGCACCTCGGCGCCGGCCTCGCGCACCGGCGCCGCCGCGGCGACGAGATCCACGGCGTCGAGGTCGACCAGCACGATGCGCGCGCCCTCGCTGGCGAGTCGCAGCGCCGTCGCTCGACCGATCCCGCCCGCGCCGCCGGTGATCAGCGCCGTCTTGCCCTCGAATCGCCCGTCCATCGTGTCCTCCGCTTCGCGAGTGCCCGGGTGCACGCGTTGAGTCTGGCGCAGCGTAGCGAATGTCGGCGGTTCGTACCTGCCGAGGGCGCGCGCCTCGCGCTCAGGCCGCCGGCGCGTGCGCGAGCCGCGCGTCGACGCCGCGCAGCGCCGCCTCGGCGGTCGTGATGCCCTCGCGCTCCGCGAGGTGCAGCAGCCTCAGCGTGGTCGGTCCGACGCGCTCGACGAGCTCCTCGATGCGATCGGCGCCGCCGCCGGCGTGGTCGATGCCGGCGGCGATCACGCCGCCGGCGCTCACGACGTAGTCCGGCGCGTAGAGGATGCCGCGCGCGGCCAGCAGCTCGGCGTCGGCGGGGTCGTGCAGCAGTTGGTTGTTCGCCGCGCCGCAGACCACCCGGCAGCGCAACTGGGTGATCGACCGCGGGTTGAGCACCCCGCCGAGCGCGTTCGGCGAGAGCACGTCGCAGGGCTGCAGGTAGGCGCCCTCGAGGGCGATCTGCTCGCCGCCGATCTCGCGTGCGAGGTCCGCGGCGACGTCCTCGAACAGGTCCGTGACGGCGACGTTGGCGCCCGCCGAGGCCGCCCGGCGCGCGACCTTGGCGCCGACCTTGCCCGTGCCCACGACGACGACCCGCCGCCCGGTCAGCACGCTGTTGCCGAAGGCGAACTCGCAGGCCGCGTGCATCCCGTTGATCACCGTGCGCGCCGTCGGCTCCGAGGTGTCCACGTCGTGCCGGCCGCCCCGCGCAACGCCAGCGAGGTGGTCGGTCTCCCGCGCGATCACGCGCAGGTCGTCGAGCGTCGTGCCGACATCGGTGGTGGTGATGTAACGCCCTCCGAGGCGCTCGACGAAGCGGCCATAGGCGGCGAGCTGCTCGGGCGTCTTGGCCGCCGGGTCGCCGACGATCGCGGCCTTGCCGCCGCCGTAGTCGAGGCCCGCGACGGCCGATTTCGCGGTCATCGCCGCTGACAGCCGCAGCACGTCGATCAGCGCCTCGCCGATCTCCTCGTAGGGCCGCCAGCGCGCCCCACCGAAGCCGGGACCGAGCACCGTCGAGTGCAGGGCGACCAGCGCGCGCAGCCCGGATGCGGCGTCGTGGTGGTAGTAGACCGCCTCGTGGCCGTCGGGGTCGTAGGGGAGGCCGCCGCGAGCGCCGTCGCCGCCGGGCATCCGCGTCGCGGTCCAGCGCAGCAGGTCCGCGTCCAGCTCCTCGGCCGGGCCGAGCAGCCCTTCGAGGGCGGCGCGATCGTCCTGGAATGCCGGGCTCGCTCCGTTCGCCATGGTTCAAGGATAGCGCCGCGCGGGCCGAGGATCGCTACGCGTCTCCGAGGGCTTCACGGAGCAGCGAGGCGTGCCCCGCGACGAAGGCGGCGGTCGCCTCGCCGAGCGGCGTCGCGCCGCGCAGCAGATCGCCCGCCTCGTCGACGTCGTCGCGCAGCGAGGGCAGCTCGAGCCAGGCGACGGCCAGCCCGGCCGCCTCGCCGATCGCGCGGTGGCGCGCCGCCGATCCGATGCCGAACGCGGGCGCGATCGCATCCGGCGGACGCAGCCCGAGCAGCCCCGTCCCGCCGTCGCGCGAGGGCGCGACGACGACCGAGGCCTCCTCGAGCGCCTCGAGCGCGGAGCGCAGCTCGGAAGGCTGCGCGCGCGGCTGGTCGGCGGGCAGCACCAGCGCCGCACCGGACCCGCGAGCCATGGCGGCGGCGAGGGCCTGCGTGACGGCGGCGTTGTAGCCGCCGCCCACGTCGGCGATCAGCTCCGCTCCGGCGCGCTGGGCTGCGGGGGCGTACTCCTCGTCGGGCGTCACCAGCAGCAGCGGCCCGTCGTGCGCCGCGCGCACGGCGATCAGCACGTCCTCCAGCATCGCCAGCACCAGCGAGGCGCGCTGCTCTGGCGCGAACACCTCGGCGAGGCGCGACTTCGCATCGCCGAGGCCCTTGACCGGCACGATCACGCACAGCCCGCCCGGCGCGGTGCTCACGTGGCCGCCTCGAGGACGCGCCGCGCCAGCGCCTCGCGTCGCTCCGCGCTCGTCATCATCGTGTCGCAGACGACGGCCCGCAGGCCCAGCGCCTCGACGGCGCCGGCGAGAGCGGCGTCGACCGCATCGAGGACGAACACGTCCACCAGCCCGGCGTAGAGCCGCGCGACGCCGAGGGCGGACACCTCGTGCCCGAGGCTGCGCATGATCGCGGCGGCGGGGCCCTTCACCGCCTCGCCGCCAACGATCGGGCTGACCGCGGCGCGCGCCCCGTCGGCGGCCTCGAGGGCGTCGCGCACGCCGGGCACGGCGAGCAGCGGGTCGATCGAGACGAAGGGGTTGCTGGGCGCGACGATCACGGCGTCGGCCTCGGCGATCGCCTCGATCACGCCGGGGGCGGGGCGCGCCTCCGGCGCGCCGGGGAAACGCAGCCCGGTGACGGTCGCCGAGGCGCGTCCGCGCACGAAGTAGTCCTGGAAGCTCAGCTCGCCCTCGGGCGTCACGACGACCGTGGGGTGCGGGTCGTCGGTCACGGGCAGCAGCCGGAAGCGCAGGCCGCGCCGCCTCGCCAGCTCCGCCGTGACCGCGCTCAGCGGCTCGCCGCCGCGCAGCCGCTCGCTGCGCCAGAGGTGCGTCGCCACGTCGCGGTCGCCGATGCGGAACCACGGCTCCTCGCCCAGCGCGGCCAGCTCGTCGAGCATTGCGAAGCTGTCGCCGCGGCGGCCCCAGCCCTGCTCGCCCTTGAGGCCAGCGAGCGTGTAGACGACCGTGTCGATGTCGGGTGAGACGTGCAGCCCGCGCCACTCGAAGTCGTCGCCGACGTTGCAGACGACCGTGACGTCGGCCGGGTCCACGACCCGGCAGAGCCCGTCGAGGAAGCGCGCCGCCCCCACGCCGCCGGCCAGCACGGTGATGCGCATGCCGCCGCCCCGCCGCGCCCCGCGCCCGCCACGCCGCCTAGATGCCGGACTGGTAGCCGGCGTTCTCCTCGATCACCCGCACGGGCGAGCCGCGGAGGAAGGCGGCGATGTCCTCGACGGCGTCGCCGTAGTAGCCGCGGTAGCCCTCCTCGATCACGTAGCCGACGTGCGGCGTCAGCACGGTGTTCGGCAGGCTCCGCAGCGGGTGGTCAAGCGGCAGCGGCTCCTGGTCGAAGGTGTCGAGGCCGGCGCCGGCGATCGCGCCCGCCTCGAGCGCCTCGACGAGCGCGTCCTCGTCGATGATCGGCCCGCGCGAGGTGTTGATGATGTAGACGCTCTCCTTCATCGCCGCCAGCTCGTCCGCGCCGATCAGCCCTCGGGTGCGCTCGCTGAGCTTGAGGTGGATCGTGATGACGTCCGAGCGTTCCAGCAGCTCCTCGAACTCCACGAGCTCGGCGCCGGCCGCCCGTGCGCGCTCGGCGGTCAGGTTCTGGCTCCAGGCGATGATCTCCATCCCGAAGGCCGCGCCGATGCTCGCCACCTGCGTGCCGAGGTTGCCGAGGCCGAGGATGCCGAGCGTGCGGCCGCGCAGCCCCATGCCCAGCGAGACCTGCCAGCCGCCCTCGCGGACGGCGCGATCCTCGCGCGGGATCTGCCGCGCGAGCGCGAGGATCAGCCCCCACGTCAGCTCCGCCGTCGCGAAGCCGAGCGAGCCGGTGCCGCAGACGATCGCGCCCAGCTCGCGCGCCGCCTCGACGTCGATCGCGGCGTTCTGGCTGCCCGTCGTGATCAGCAGCTCCAGCCTCGGCAGCTTCTCCAGCAGGTCGCGCGTGAACGGCGTGCGCTCCCGCATCGCCACGACGATCTCGAACTCGCGCAGCCGCTCCGCGACCGCCTCGATGTCGTCGAGGTGGTCGGAGAAGGTCTGGACCTCGGTCCCCGCCGGGAGGCTGGACCAGTCGGCGACCTCCATCGCCACGTTCTGGTAGTCGTCGAGCACTGCTACGCGCATCGGAACCTCCTCGGGACTCTCTCCGTCCGGGTACTGCTAGCCCTGACTGGGCGCGTCCGTCTCGTGACGCTGGTGATACTCCATGCCCGCCGAGGCGGGCGCCTTGCCGTCGACGATCGCCTCGGCGCGGGCACGGGCAATCGCGTGGCCGATGTCCGGCCGGCTGATGATGTAGAAGCGGTCCTCGCGGATCGCCTCGACGACGTGCCCGGCGATCTCGTCCGCCGTCGGGTAGTCCGTACGGCTCTGCGAGACGGCGAGGCGGGTGTGATAGCGCTCGAGGTCGAGCTCCGCCTGGTCCTCCTGGCCGGGGTTCGTGAACTCATCGGGCCGTCGGGTGCGGGTCACCGCGCCGCGGATGTGGGGGATCAGCACGGAGACGCTGACCGCGGCCTGCTCCTGCTTCAGCTCGTGCCAGAGCACCTCGCTGAGCGCCAGCACGGCGCTCTTCGTGACCACGTAGCTGCCGGTGCCCGGCCGCCCCGCGAGGCCGGCGGTCGAGGCGGTGTTGACGATGTGCCCCTCCTCGCCGCCCTCGAGCATGATCGGGACGAAGACGCGCAGCGCGTGGATCATGCCCCAGAGGTTCGCGCCGATCGCCCACTGCCAGTCGCGCTCGGTGGTCGTCCAGATCGAGACGTCACGGGTGTTGATGCCGACGTTGTTGCAGAGCACGTGCACCCCGCCGAGCTCCTCGCTGACACGCGCCGCCAGGGCCTCGACGCTCTCGCCGCTGGTGATGTCGGTCTCGACGGCGAGCACGCGCGCGCCGCGCTCCAGCAGCTCCTCCCGCGTCGCCGCGAGGGCGTCGACGTCCGCGTCGGCGATGGCGACCGCCATGCCCTCGCGGGCGAAGCGGCGCGCCATGGCCGCGCCCAGCACGCCGCCGCCGCCCATCACCACCGCGACCTTGCCGGCGAACTCCTGCATCGCGCACCCCCTCGGCCGCCTCGCGCCCCCGCGCGGGGCCATCCCTACCACGCGCCGCCCGCGCGCGTCACGCCGCGGCGCTCACGCTGTGGGTGTGTGCAGGATAGAATCCCCGAGGCCGTCGCGGCGCGCGCCGCGCACGCCAGGCACGGAGGGAGCCCCCATGCGCGCAGTGATCTTCCATGACGTCGGCAAGCCGATCACCGTCGAGAACATCGAGATCGACGACCCGCTCGAGGACGAGGTGCTCGTCCGGACCGCCGCCAGCGGCATCTGCGGCAGCGACCTCCATTACTTCGACGGCACCTCGGCGATGCCCTACCCCGCCGTCTTCGGCCACGAGGGCGCCGGCGTCGTCGAGGCCGTCGGCTCCGGCGTCTCCGAGTTCAGCCCCGGCGACCACGTGATCGCCTGCCTCTCCGTCTACTGCGGGGAGTGCGTCGACTGCCTGACCGGCCGCACGAACCTCTGCGAGCTGAAGCCCGAGCGCGGCCCCGATGACCCGCCGCGGGTGTCGCGCGACGGCGTGGGCCTGCACCAGCACGCCCGCGTCGGCAGCCACGCGGAGTACATGCTGCTGCACAAGAACGGGCTGGTGAAGATCCGCGACGACATGCCGCTCGACCGCGCCTCGCTGATCGGCTGCGGCGTCACCACCGGCTTCGGCGCGGCCCTGCGCACCGCCAAGGTCGAGCCCGGCAGCACGGTCGCCGTCTTCGGCGCCGGCGGTGTCGGCCTCAGCGCGCTCAACGGCGCCGTCGTCGCCGGCGCGCGCATCGCCATCTCCGTCGACGTCCGCGACGACAAGCTCGTCAACGCCACCAACATCGGGGCCACGCACGTCGTCAACGGCGCGGAGACCGACCCCGTCGAGGCGATCCGCGAGATCACCGGCGGCGGCGCGGACTACACCTTCGAGGCGATCGGCATCCCGGAGGTCGGCCGTCAGGCGTTCGACGCGCTGCGATCGGGCGGGACCTGCACCGTCATCGGCGTGATGCCGATCGGCTCCGAGATCCGCATCGCAGGGCGCGACCTGCTGCGCGAGAAGAAGCTGCAGGGCTCCTCGATGGGCTCGAACCGGCTCAAGGTGGACATTCCGCGCTACGTGGACATGTACCTCGGCGGTCAGCTCAAGCTCGACGCGATGATCACCAACCGGGGCACGATCGACGACGCGCCGGCCATGTTCGACGCGGCGATCGCCGCCGACGAGGCCCGCCAGATCTTCCTCTTCGACAGCTAGCGAGGACTGCGATGAGCGACCCGGGCGCGTTCGCCAGCCTCGAGGGCGAGGACCACGTCAGCCTCGCGACATTCAGGCGCAGCGGCGAGGCCGTGCCGACGGCGCTCTGGTTCGCCCTGCACGAGGGTGCGATCTACGCGCGCTCGCAGGCCGCCGCCGGGAAGATGAAGCGGATCCGCAACCGCGGCGACGTGCGGATCGCGATCTGCGACGTGGCGGGCGTCGTCAGCGGGCCATGGATCGACGGCGCGGCGCGCATCCTCGAGGACTCGGACCCGCTCGTCGCGACCGCCGACGCGCTGCTCGACGAGAAGTACGGCGAGCGCCGGCGCGCGCTCGCGCGCTCGCGGGCGCCGGACGTGCGCCTCGCCTGGATCGAAGTACGGCCGGCGTAGCCGGCCAGGGACGGAGGAGGACGCCATGCCCACCGTCGAGACCGCGCTCGGCCCCGTCGATACAGCCGACCTCGGATTCACGCTCTCGCACGAGCACATCATCAGCGGCGACCTCGCCGTGCGGCACAACTGGCCGCACGTGATCGACGTCGAGAAGGAGATCGTGGACGCCCGGGCCCGCCTTGACGAGGTGTACGACCTCGGCGTGCGCACGATGGTCGACCTCACGACGGTGGACCTGGGACGCGACGCCGCGATCATCCGCCGCGTCGCCGAGGGCACGAGGATGCAGATCATCGTCGCCACCGGCGTGCACCGGCGCCCCCCGCGCTACTTCGAGCGGCGCACGCCGGAGCCGGTCGTCGAGCTGTTCGTGATGGACATCGAGCAGGGCATCGCCGACAGCGGCGTGAAGGCCGGCTGCATCAAGCTCGCCACCGAGGAGGAGGTGGACCCGCTCAACGAGCTGATGCTGCGCGCGGGCGCGCTCACGCATCGCGCGACCGGCGTGCCGATCATGACGCACTCCAATCCGTTCCACGGCACCGGCCGCGACCAGCAGGACGTCTTCGAGGCGGAGGGCGTCGACCTCACGCGCGTGGTGATCGGGCACTCCGGCGATACGGACGACCTCGATTACCTGATGAGCGTGATGGACCGCGGCAGCATCATCGGGATGGACCGCTACGGGACGAGGATCGGCGCGGACACGGAGAAGCGGACGGACGTGATCGCGGAGCTCTGCCGCCGCGGCTACGCGGACCGCATGGTGGTCTCGCACGACGCCGGCTCGTTCTCGCTCAACGTTCCGCGCCACATCCGCGACACGCGCTTCCCGGAGTGGAACTACCTCACGATCCCCACGAAGGTGATCCCCGGCCTGCGCGATCGCGGCGTGCCCGAGGAGCAGATCGAGGAGATCACGACCCGCAACCCGCGCCGCCTCTTCGAGCAGCAGGGAGCCTACTAGCATGATGACGCCCGACGAGGCGGACGCCTTCCTGCGCGAAGGACGCATCGCCGACCTCGCGACGGTGCGACCGGACGGCTCGCCGCACGTCGCGCCGGTCTGGTTCCACTGGGACGGCGAGGTGGTGCAGGTCTTCGCGCGGCCCACGGCGGTGAAGCTGCGCAACATCGCGAACGACCCGCGCGTCTCCATCTCCGTCGCGACACCCGGCCGGCCCTACCGCTACGTCATCGTCACCGGCACGGCGGAGGTTGCCGAGGGCGTGGACGTCAGCGAGCTGGTGCACACCATGGCGCGGAACTACATGGGAGACGTCGACGGACCACCCTACGCCGACGAGATCCTCTCGCGGATGACACCCTTCAGCGTGATTACGGTGACGCCCTCGAAGATCAGCGGCTGGTCCGAGTAGCACCGTTCGCCCGACGCCGCGTCACCCGTGCGCAACCCGGATTACCGGCCAGAGTCGTGCCCGTGCTGGTCCGGGGCGAGGACTGCCGTGGCTTGCTCGATGTCGGCGAGCGCCTGGCGGAAGACCACCTGCTTGAGATAGGTCTGGTAGGGCACGCCGTGGATGGCCGCGGCTCGCTTTACGACGGCGATCTGCCCCTTGCCCCACCGCAGGCTGACACTGCCTGCTCCCAGTTCGCGGTCTGCTTCCGCCTCGAGGCGCGAGACGAGTTCGGACACGCCGGCATCCTCCTCGACGCGCTCGGAGACGACCTTCAGATCGAGGGGCTTGCCCGGATTGGCCATCATTCCCTCACGGGGCGGCATGATGCGATTGTAACGCATATTGCATTACATGCGCCTCAAGAGTGCGGGCGCATTGTAGTCAATCAGGGGGCGCGGGCCTCGGCCCCCGGAGCCGCTAGCGGCGCCACTCCGCGATGTTCCACAGCCCGGTGTCCCAGGCGTTCATCCGCACGCCCCGCAGGCTGGCCGAGCGCGCCGACACCTGGGCCCGCCTCACCAGCGGGATCTCGTAGTGGTTCTGCACGAGGATGTCGTTGAGCCGCTTCACCAGCTCCTCGCGCTCCGGCCCGACCTCCGTCGTCTCCAGCCGGGCGTACAGCTCGTCGTACTCCGGGTTGCAGGCGCGCGAGATGTTGCCGTCGGCCCAGTTGCGCTCCCGCGTCGGGATGTGGTCGCAGCGCCGGCCGGACAGATGCCGCTGCGGATCGACGTCCGGTCCGGTCGTGTACATCTGCACGTCCGCGAAGAAGCGGCGGAGCGACTCGGCCGGGTTCGCCACCGGGTCGCCGCCGAAGAAGAGGCTGGAGTCGTGGTCGACCAACTCCGTCTCGATGCCGATCTGCCGCCACCACTCGCGGATCAGGCCCTGCGTCTCCTGGCGCACGGCGTTGGTCGAGGTCTGATAGACGACGCGCAGTGGCGTCCCCTCGTGCTCGCGGATCCCGTCCCCGTCCGTGTCGACCACGCCGCTCTTGTCCAGCAGCCGGTTCGCGCCCTCGATGTCCTGCGTCAGGCAGTCGTCGTTGGCGCTCGAGACGTAGCGCTGGGGGCCCGCGATCAGGTTGCACACGGCCCTGCCCGCGAAGCCGTAGAGCCGCTCCGCGATCAGCCGCCGGTCGATCGCCATCGACATCGCCCGCGGAATCGGCGGGAAGGTCAGGAACGGGTGCGGATTGCGGCCATCGAGGTACTCCGAGCGGTCCTCGCCGAGCGCGGGGTCCGGGTTCGTCTGGTTGACCATGATCCGCTCGACCTCGCTGGCGAACGCCGTGACCACCGCGCCCGGCCCCGCGATCTCCAGCTTCGCCAGCTGCGAGGGCCTCAGTTGCAGGTTCCAGGCGTAGTCCGCCTCGCCCGTCTCGAGCACGGCGCGCGCCGCCGTGAGCGCGTCGCCGCCGCCGCGCAGCACGACGCGATCGAAGTACGGCTCCACGCCGCGGTAGTGCGGGTTGCGCTCGTACTCCGCCCGCTCATTCGGGATGAACTCGGTGATGCGGTAGGGGCCCGTCCCCAGCGGGTGCGTGTTCTCCTCCACGCAGGACACGGCCGCCGCGCCGACGCAGCCGGCGAACTGCGCGCTGCTGATGATCGGCGACCCGGCGCTGACGAAGGGGTTGTACGGGTACGGCGTCGGCCCCTCGAACGTGACCAGCACGGTGAGTTCGTCGACGGCCTCGACCGAGGCGACGCCGTCGAAGGCGCTGTGCGCCGCGCAGCCCGTCGCCTCGTCCACGCAGTAGCGCCAGGTGAAGACCACGTCGTGGGCCGTCACCTCGCTGCCGTCGGACCACCTGAGGCCCTCACGCAGGGTCCACGTGATCGACGTCAGGTCCGCCGCCACGCCGCCGTTCGCGAGCGTCGGGATCACGGTGGCGAGCTTCGGCACCAGGACGCCGTCCGGGTCGTAGCCGGCCAGCGGCTCGAGCGTGATCGCCCCCGCGTCCTGGTCCTTGTAGCCGCCGACCTGGTACGGCCCCGGCAGCGTCGGCGCCTGCCAGTAGAGGAGCGTCAGCACCCGGCCCTCGTCGGTGGTCTCCAACGGGTTGCACGCCGTGAGCAGCACGAGCAGCGAAAGGCCGAGGGCGAGCGCGCGCATGGATGTATCCCGGAGACTCGCGATGCGTCAGGTCAGGGCGATGGTGGGCGAGCGCGCCCCACACCGCAAGCGGCGGGCAATGCGGACGGCGCGCGCCCGTCACTCCGCCCGCCACGCCACCTCGCCGCCAAGCACGGTGAGCGCGGGCTTGAGACTCAACTCGCCCTCGACGCTGCCGCCCGACATATCGACCCAGCTCACCGCGCCCTCGACGAGGTCGAAGACCGCCGCGTCCCCGGCCATGCCGGGCGCGAGCGAGCCGATCTCGTCGCCCAGCCCGAGGACGGCGGCGGGGCGGGAGGTGCTCGCCTCGACGGCGTCCCCGAACGGCATGCCGAGCGCGTGCAGCTGCGGGATCAGCTCGTGCATGCCGTAGGTGACGCGGCCCGGCGGCGGGAAGTGGATGTCGGTGCTGATCGTCGAGGGCGCGAAGCCCTGCGCGATCGCCTGCCTCGTGACCTCGATGCCGAAGTGGACGCCGGCGTGGCCGACGTCCATCACGACGCCGCGCTCGCGCGCCGCCAGCACCTCCGGACGCACCGCCCCGCGCCCGTCCAGGATGCCCTCGAGGTGGGGATTGAAGGCGTGCGTCACCACGTCGCCCTCGCCGAGCAGATCGAGGATCTCGGGCAGCGGGATCGGCGTGCCGCTGACGTGCACCATCAGCAGCGAGCCGGAGTCGTCGGCCGCCCGGCGCGCCAGCGCCAACGCCTCGCGCGCGTCCCAGTGCGCGACGGCGTCGCGCTGCATCCGCACCTTCACGCCGAACAGGAAGCCGGGGTTGGCCCGGATCTGGGCGGCCGTCGCCTCGGCGTCGATCAGCCGCAGGTCGCGCAGCTCGCCGCCGACGGTGCGCCCGTGCGCCAGCCCGACCGCGCCGATGTGCAGCAGCGCGAGCAGTCGCACGCGGTGCGCGGGAAAGACGTAGTCGCGCATCGCCCCGTAGTTGGCGATACCGGCGCTCCCCGCGTCGAGGCCCGTCGTCACGCCCGAGGGCAGGCAGGCCTCGTCGGCGTGGACCGCGCTGGTCGTGCCGCCGTGATAGAAGTGCCCGTGCAGGTCGATCAGCCCCGGCGTCACCAGCCGCCCGGCCACGTCCACGACCTCGGCCGCCGTCCCCGCCTCGATCCGCTCGCCGACGGCGCTGACCCGCCCGCCCCGGAACGCGACGTCGCGCGCGCCGTGCACGCCCTGCGCAGGGTCGAGCAGCGTCCCGCCGCGCAGCAGCAAGTCGTGGTGCGTGGCCGCCTCAGTCATCGCCGTCAGTCCCTTCCGCCGCCGCACGCCAGCCGTGGTCGAACGTGTACGTGGAATCCCAACCCGCCGGATCGTTGATCTTCCTGATCTTGGGACGTTCCGTCCCCGCGTGCTCGACGACGTAAAGCCAGTACCTGTCGCCCTTCTCGCGAGCGTAGTCGAACTGCGTGTGCGAGAGGGTGACGTTCGATTCCCACTCGCCGGACAGTGCCTTCACCTCGATCCAGCGCACCGGCTCGCCGTCGTCGCCGGGCTCGTAGAGGTCGAAGCCGGGGTTGTTCGTCGGAGTGCGTTTGAGCGAGGGGTTCCTTTGCAGGATGAAATCAATCGCGTGGTCCTCGACGCCCATCCGTCGTTCATGCTCGCGGCTGCCCTCCTCCGTCGGTTCTGACTCGCGCTTGACGCCGATGAAGGACGGGCGCGGCGGCTGGCCGCCTCCGGTGCGCGGGGTCGCGGAGCGCTCGCCACCCGCCTCGGCTTCTTGGCGAGACTTCATGCCTTGGTCGATCCAAGCGGCGATTTCATCCTCGCTGTATCCCGCCTGCCGCGCTCTGGCCGCCGCTTCGAAGTAGGGACGGCGCGGCGGCGCGGTGCGAAACTTGATGATCGATTGCAGGAACTGATTGCCTTCCCAGTCGAGGGAATCGAACAGCACGTCAGCGGGCGGGCGGAGGCCACCGGACCCGTCCGGCACCCAAGCCGCTTCGTTAAGTAAGCGCACCGAGGCGGAGTCGAACACACCTAGACGCCGCGTGCGATAAAACCACGAGTAGCGCCCCCTAAACGAGTCCCGGTCTGCCTCGCGTAACGCGTCCCACAGGATTCGGGCCCTGTCCTTAGCGTCTTCGGGGGACAGCTCAGGAAAGTGCTCCAGCAGTCCCCTGAGTCCGCGGAACTCCCAGTCCATCACGGTCTCCCCATAGTGATGCGTGATTCTCCTCTCACTGGCCCGACGGCGCACCTCTCGCCGCTGGTCGTGAGTGAACCGATGGCTCACGTCGACGGGCGCCAGCGTCCGCCCGGCCCCGCACGCTCGCAGCAGCTCCGTCACTTCCTTCCAATCAAGTGAGTCGTCCACCAGCAACACCCCCGGCACGCCATCGAACAGCGCGCGGAACCGGTCCGTGGCGAGGTACGCGCCGCCGGGGCGGACGAACGACTGCTCGCAGGTTGCAGCGTCGGCGGCGAGCACGAACGGGGTATCACTCAGGGCTGCGACCAGCCGCCGCTGACGCTCCCCCGAGTCGGCGGCGTAGACGCTGAGGAAGCGCTGCAGGTCCGCGACGTATTCGTCCTCGGCGATCACGAAGTCCGTCTCGCGGTACCGGGGGAGAACGTCGCTCTCGATGTCGTCGACAAGGTCCGGCGTCCGCAGACCAACGGACTCGGCAAGGAAATCCCACGCTGGCCTGGTGTTGCACACTGCAGCATGGACCGTGTTCGGGTATCCCGACGGCGGCACGGTGGGCAAGAACGCGTCGGCCTCGTCGCCCGGCGCGGTATGCGTGTCGTCCTCAAGGCGGATGAAGGGCACGTCGTACAGGAAGTATTCGCACTCCTCCCATGTGTCTCCCCTACCCAGGAACCCGTACAGCCTCGCAATCCACCAGTCGCTCTGGTTCTCGATGAACTGCTTGTCCAGTCGCATCAACAAGGCTTTAGCATTGAACTCTCGGACGCCCTGCTCATCCGTCAGATGGCTATAGAGTTCGGGCGTCGCGCTCCGGGTGATCTCCGCCGAGAGCCACGCGACAGGCTCGTCTTCGCCAAGCAGTTTCGCCAGTTGTTCACGCGAGACGCGCTCCCGGAGATCCTCGTTGCTCGTGAGCCGCGCCTGCGAGGCGGGGACATAGCCGCCACGATACATCGGCAACAGCCGCTCGGACGCGATTGCGTCCTTCACCGCGTCGAACAGCGGCGCGAAATGGCTGCCATCGGGGAATCGCGAGCGGCTGAGCGGCAGCACGTTAAGGACGCGCGCCGTCAGAAGGCGACGGTCGCGCAGGTGGCGGAGGGCGTAGACCAGCAGATCAGCAGTCTCGGCGACTAGGCGATGGTTCCGCTCATCGGCCCACTGAACGCGATCGCGGCTCGGCGTCGTGACGTATGGCCCCTGCACGAGGATCCCGACATCCGTCCGCATGGCCGTCGGGAAGAAGGCAACGAGGTGCTGGCCGTGGACGGGCACAATGACGTCGCGGCCTGCCTCATCCGTCTCGACACGGAAGGCGACTTCGACGTGGCGCGCGTGCCTCCCATCGTTGTACACCTCTCGCGAGAACACCAACCAGACCTCCTCGGAGGTCTCCTCTCCGTCCACCTCGCCGAACAACCTGACGCGCCGTACATCCTCACCCTCATCGGTTGTTTCGCGACGGTAGCAGCCGGACCCGCCGTCCTCGACCGACCACTCGATCTCGTCGATCTCCCGGAGGAACAGCAGCGTCCGTTCGTCTCCAAGACAGGCGAGCTGCCGAGCGATGTCGTCTATCGCGTCGCCGTCCCGGAGCGGGAGCGTTATAAGCGTTTCGTCTCGCTGCAGGTCGGTTGCCGGAATGCAGAACGGCAGGACGTAGCGTTCGATCGCGAAGCGCTCATCGCCCGAGTGGATCTTCGGGCGATCGGTGACCGCGCCAACTGCCTTGAAGCCAATCCCGAAGTGGCCAATGTCCGTCTCCTCATCCTTGGTGCTGACGAGGATCTCGCACACTGCCCTCACATCCTTCTCGTCGAAGGGCGACCCGAAATGGGAGAAGCGAACGGCGTCCTTCTCCAGCGACAAGCGGACTCGGCGGGGAACTTCGCCATCGCGGCGTCGGCGCAACGCGTCCTCGGCGTTCTGGAGCAGTTCGAACACGAAGTGCGCACGATCAGCGTATTGGCGCGAGAGGAGTTGCTCGCTCACCTTCTCGGCGAGTTCAACGTAGTCCTCGCTCTTCTCTCGACGAATCGCCGCGTAGTTGGAAGGCATCCCGTTAGCCCCTTCGCATCATCGAGCGCGGCGCAACGCCGCGCGCCCCCCTCACCCCAACCCTCTCCCGCGAGGGGCGAGGGAGCCGGAGGGGAGTCGCCGCCGGCGCCGCAGCGGCGGCCGCGAGGGCTAGCGGCCCTTCCAGACGGGCGCGCGCTTCTCGGCGAAGGCGCGGGGGCCCTCCTTGATGTCCTCGCTGTACTTGATGGGGGCGAGGATGTGGCCGGCGATCTGCATGCCCTCCTGGCGGGTCAGCGTGACGCCGCGGTAGAGAACCTCCTTGAGGCCGCGCACGGAGAGCGGGGCGTTCTCCTCGAGGATGGCGGCGAACGCCTCGACCTCCTCGTAGAGCCTGTCGTCCGGCACGACGCGCGTCGCGAAGCCCATCTCCAGCGCGCGCTGCGGCGTGATGTACTCGCCGGTCAGCACCACCTCGAGGGCGTTCCCGAGGCCGATGATGCGCGGCAGGTCCACGGTCCAGGCCGGCATCAGGCCGCGCTTCACCTCGCGGATGCCGAGCGTCGCCTGGTCGGAGACAAAGCGGAAGTCGGAGAGCTGCGCGAGCTGCCAGCCGCCCGCGAGGCAGTAGCCGCGGATGGCCGCGATGACGGGCTTCCAGACGCCATCGGGCATGGCGTTGCCGATGGTGTGCTTCTTGCTCCAGTCCTCGCCGGCCGCGTCCACCTGGGCGCGCTCCTTGAGGTCCATGCCGGAGCAGAAGGAGCGGCCCGCGCCGGTGAGCACGGCGATCCAGATGTCGTCGTTGTTCTTGACTTCCTCCCAGGCGTCGGCCAGCGCCTGGTTGAGCGCGTAGCTGAGGGCGTTGTGCACCTCCGGCCGGTTCATCGTCAGCCAGGCGACGTGGCCCCTGACCTCGAACTTCAGCTCGTCCGCCATCTGTCTGGTCCTTTCCCGCGATCCGCTTGCCTCGCCGCTACGCTCCGGCGGCGGCGTGTCCCATCCGCTCGAGGGTGTCGTAGGCCTCCTCCATGAGGTCGAACACCACCTGCCGCGCGGGCTTGATCTCCGTGACGAAGCCGACGCCCTGCCCCGCGGCCACCGGGCCCGCCCAGTCCTCGAGGTCCCAGTCCTCCGCGGCCTGCAGCAGCTTGCCGCCGACGATGTCCTGCAGCGGCATCGGCAGCGGCTCGGGCGAGCCCTCGGCCTCCCACGCCTCGTAGTACTTGTTGCGGATGCCGCGGTTGCGCTTGCCGTCCATCGCGGTCGAGACCCAGGCGTCCTGGTTCTGCGCGCGCAGCAGCCGCTCCTTCTCCCACTGCTTCGTCTCCGACTCGTGCGTCGCCTGCCAGATCGTGCCCGTCCACACCCCGACCGCCCCGAGGGCGAGCGCGGCCACGATGTGCGCGCCGGTCGTGATCCCGCCCGCCGCGACGATCGGCGTGTCGTGCGCCTCGGCCAGCGCGGTGACCTCGCGCACGAGCGAGAAGGTGCCCATCCGGCCGGTGTGGCCGGCGGAGTCCTGCCCCTGCGCGATGATCAGGTCGAGCCCGGCGTCGAGCTCGCGCGCGGCCTGCCTCGCGAGGCCGATCAGGCCCCAGACCTTCACGCCCGCGTCGTGCATCTCGTTCAGCACGAAGGCGGGGCTGCCGAGGCCGGAGGCGAAGATCGGGATCCGCTCCTCCATCATGATCTCGAGCTTGGCGCGCGTCTCGGCGAGGCCGCGCAGCCGCGTGTTGCCCCACGGCGGCGGCGTCTTCGGCTCCGGGATCTCGTTCTCCTCGATCAGCCGATCGATGAAGTCCCAGTGGCTCTGCGGGATCTGCTCCTCAAGCTCCTCGCGCGTGCCCTCGACGTAGGAGGAGGGGATGGTGATGTCGACGCCGAAGGGGCGGTCGCCGACGCGCTCCTTGACCCAGCGGATGTTGGTGCGCATCTCCTCGGCGGAGACCGTGCTCTGGCCGAGCATGCCGATGCCGCCCGCGTTGGAGACGGCGACCGTCACGTCGCGCGTGTGCGCGAAGGCGATGATCGGGTACTCGCAGCCGTACTCCTCGCAGAGCCTCGTCTGCAGCGGGTCTTGCGCCATCCGTTCCCACCTCCGCGCGCGCCGGCGCTCCCGAGGCCGGCGCCGCCGATGATAGCGCCCCGCCTGACGCCCGCGACCCGCCATCCTCCGAAGCGGCGCTGTCTGCGAGACTGTGCCGGAGGCCCTCACCCCAACCCTCTCCCTCGGGGCAGAGGGCGCGGAGGGACAGCAGCAGGGAGGCGCAGATGAGCGAGCAGCAGGCCGAACGCAGGGTGGCGCTGGTGACGGGCGCGAGCCGCGGCATCGGCAAGGCGACCGCCGTCGCCCTCGCCGAGGCCGGCTACGACGTGATCGCCGCCGCCCGCACCCTCGAGGAGGGCGAGCCGCAGGAGATGTCGGAGAGCGTCCACGAGACGAACGTGCAGCCCGTTCCCGGCGGCAGCCTCCGCAACACCGTCGCGCAGATCGAGCGGGCGGGACGGCGCGGCCTCCCCGTCCGCTGCGATCTGATGAGCCGCGACGACATGGACGCGCTGATCGAGACGGCGATCGCTGAGTTCGGCGGCATCGACGTCTTCGTGAACAACGCGCGCTACGTGGGGCCCGGCTTCAAGGACCGCTTCCTCGACACGCCCT
This sequence comes from Dehalococcoidia bacterium, assembly GCA_963692775.1. GTDB lineage: Bacteria > Chloroflexota > Dehalococcoidia > UBA2979 > UBA2979 > VXMT01. The sequence continues at coordinate 718,920 of OY839116.1, forward strand.
ACGAGGTCCTCGAGGACTCGATGCGCGTCAACGCGCTCGCGCCGCTCTACCTGCTGACGAAGATCGTCCCGCTGCTGGTCGAGCAGGGCAGCGGGCTGATCCTGCACATCAGCTCGCTCGAGGGCGTCATGGAGTCGGCAAAGCTGCCGACGGGGCACTGGACCGGTCGCGGCGGGCTCTCCTACGGGGTCAGCAAGGCGGCCTTCAACCGCATCGGGCCAGCGCTCGCCAAGGAACTGCGCGAGGACGGCATCGCCGTCGTCAACGTCGAGCCGGGCGACGTGGCGGTGGAGCGCAAGGCGGTGCAGCGCGGCGACGCCTACGACCCGCGCAACCACGACTCGCCGCTGGCGGCGGCGCGCACCTGCGCGCACATCGCGTCGTCGGCGCACCCGATGTTCTACTCCGGGCTCACGGTCTACGCGCCGGAGTTCGCGGTCGAGCGCGGCCTGATCGAGCCGGATGAGGCGGCGCCCGGCCGCAGCGAGCAGTGGGGCCAGCCCGGCCGCCTGCTGCCCTTCTACAGCAACATGGCCCACGAGCGCTGAGCGCCGGCGTCAACGGCACTACGGTGGCGCGTGGAGCTAGGCAAGAGATGGAACGCCTCGGTTGATCCTGCTAGGATCGTGCATGGATGGTTCGTGTAGGACCAGCGTCTGGAGGCGCGCCAGCAGGTGCGCCTCCTTCCTCGTCCGGAGTCATCACTTGAGTAGCGAGCCCCCTTCCGGACGGCGGACTCTCGGCTCAATCGCGGCGTTGAGGCGCAGCGAGAACGGGCTCAACTCCGCATGCTTCGGGAGCCCCGCGCGTTCAACCACGTCCATCCTCTGCGGGTAGGCCAACAGGTCTGCGAGCTGCAGCCCTGCGACGTTCTGATCCTTCCGCCGGAACTGCATGGTGATCGGGTACGTCTCCCGTACCTCCGCTCCGCTGAGCTGGCCATCGCCGAGTTGGCGAAACGTCTCATACTCTTGCAGGAGTTGGGCGTCCTCACGCTTTCCTCGTGCTTCAGCCATGACGTCAGCAGTGGCGCCGCCCGTGAACTGGAACAGTATTGTCCGGATGCGACTCAGAAGAACGCGCAGCGAGTACTCGTACGGGTTGAGCGAAGCCGCCCCGTATCGGCTGAAGTATGCACGCTTGTCCATCACCACCGTACAGACGCTGACATCGAGGGACTTGATGAACGCGATCACGGCGTCGCCCCACCGTAACCGCCGCTGGGGATCCCGCAGCCTCCAAAACGGCCCGCGCTGTCGAATCAGCTGTGCGCGAACCAGAACGGGCGGGGAGTCAGGATCGTAGGTGAAGTGGTCCCTCTTCAATTGCTCCATACCCGGGCGCACGATGCTGTCGTAGTAGTCCTTCCGGACCACAACGCCGGTCAGCCCCAGGTAGCGCTTATCGAGGTTGTCGAGCTGCCTGTATGTGTGGTCGCCCGATTCGTCGATGTAGATCCGGTAGTCGGTCATGACCACCTCTCGCGCAGCGTCAGAGCGCAGGCGTCGTCTCTGAGCCAGCTCGCAGAAGACGAACCCAAGCGCAATCCTGAACAGCCGCGCTCGACCATAACGCGGGAACCCGCGAAGCACACGGGGCGCCCGCGCCGCGCCCGGCCGCCTGTATCCTCTGCCCATGCCCGCCGCGCCGACCGCTGCCGCGCTGGACGAGCGCCTGGCCCGCCTCGCCGAGGCGCGCGGGGCGCTGCTCGGCGCGCTCGAGGGGCTGGACCAGGCGCGCTTCGTGCGCCGGCCGCCGGACCCGGCTGCCGAGGGCGACCGGCGCTGGTCAATCCGCGAGGTGCTGTGGCACGTCGCCGACTCCGATCGCTGCTGGCGCGGGTGGATCGAGGCGGCGCTGCGCGGCGAGGGCGTGACGCGCTTCCGCGGCGTCCGCCGACCCGCCCACCTCAACACCCTGCCGCAACTGCTCGGGAGCCTCGAGGAGCAGCGCGCGGCCACGCTCGCCCTCCTCGGCGGACTCGACGGCGACGCCGACCTGACGACGCGCCGCCCGACGCCCTCCCACCCGCGCTCGATCCTCGAGGCGCTGGACCACCTCACGAATCACGACCGCGAGCACGCGGAGCAGGTCGCCGCGCTGGCCGCGCTGCCGCCCGGGGAGGAACGCTGATGGGCACGAGACTGCGCCCCGAGGGCACGATGCCGTGGATGCCCGGCTTCCGCTACGGAGCGCTGCTGCCGCCGCTCGCCCTCAACCTGCTGGTCAGCGACACCGAGCGCGCCGCCGCCTTCTACCGCGACGTCCTCGACGCCGAGGTGCACTACCGCGACATCGACTTCGCCGCCGTCCGCGTCGGCCCCGCCGAGGTGATGCTGCACGCCGACCACACCCACGACGACCACCCCTGGAGCGCCGACCTCGCCGGCGGCGCGACGCGCGGCGTCGGCGCGCAGTTGCGGCTGCTCGGCATCGACCCCGACGCCGTCGAGGCGCGCGCCCGCGAGCACGGCGCGCAGCTCGTCGCCGCCGCGACGGACAAGGGCCACGGCTGGCGCGAGACGCTGGTGCGCGACCCGGACGGCTACGAGTGGGCAGTCGGCGTGCTGATCGATCCCGCCAAGGGCCCCTTCGGTCCCCACGAGGTCAGCGCACGATGACGGCCGAACCCGGAGCGACCTACCCCTCGCTGGCCGGGAAGCGCGCCGTGGTCATCGGCGGCTCGCGCGGGATCGGCCGCGCGATCTCGCTGCGCCTCGCCGCCGAGGGCTGCCACGTGCTCGTCAACTACGCGCGCGACGCCGAGGCCGCCGGGCAGACCGCCGCCGAGTGCCGCGTCCGCGGCGTCGAGGCCGAGGCGGTGCGCGCCGACGCCGGGGACCGCGACGACCTCGCGGCGCTGTTCGCGCGCGTCACGGAGTGGGGCGGCGTCGACCTGCTGGTCAACAACGCCGCGCGCGGACTTGAGCGTCCGAGGCCGGCGATCGCCCAGCGCCCGGGCCACCTGCATTCGACGATGGACGTGAACCTGTTCGGCCCCTGGCAGGCCGCGCAGGCCGCTGTGCCGCTGATGGAGGAGCGGGGCGGCGGGAGCATCGTCAACCTGCTCTCGCCGGGGGCCTGGCAGTACATGCCGGACTATTCGGCGGTGGCGGTGAGCAAGGCGGCGCTCGCCTCGCTGACGGGCTACCTCGCCGTCGAGCTCGCGCCGCGCGGGATCCGCGTCAACGCCGTCTCCGCGGGCTGGGTCGAGGCCTCCGAGGGCGAGCACTCCTACCGGAGGGGCGTGTCCGAGGCGGTCCGCCCGCACGTCCCAGCCGGCCGCAACGTCTCCCCCGAGGACGTCGCCGCCGCCGTCGCCTGGGTCTGCTCCGACGAAGCCCCGATGCTCGTCGGCCAGACGATCCACCTCGACGGCGGCTTCGGCCTCGCCGCCTGGAACGCCATCCTCGATCCGGAACGCGAGTAGATCACGATGAGCACGACGGTCGTGAGCTGGAACATCGCCGCCAAGAAAGAGCCTTGGCGCCAGTTGCTCGACATGGACGCGGACGTGGCGCTGTTGCAGGAGGCGCGCCCGCCTCCGCCTGACGTCGGGCAGCGCGTGGACACAGGGCCCGACGAGCACTGGGATTCCCGCTGGTACGAGGGCCACGCCAATCGTCCCGTCGATCGCTGGCCGATGGTGGTGCGACTGTCCGACCGTGTTGAGGTGGAGTGGTTCCGCCAGGTCGGCCCGATCAGCGAGACGGCGGATGACGAGATCGCGGTCAGCGGTATCGGCGCTATCGCTGCGGCGCGCGTGGTTCCGCGCGGAGCGCCGTCGTTCATCGCCGTGTCGATCTATGCGCGCTGGACCAAGCCGCATCCTTCCACCGGCAAGAGGTCGACACAGTTCTCTGATGCCTCGACGCACCGCATCATCTCGGACTTGTCGGCGTTCATTACGAGTGCCGAACCGAGCACGCACCGCATCGTGGCCGCAGGCGACTTCAACCTGATCCACGGAGCGACACGCAGCCAGCGGACGGTACATCCCTACCGCGACCGCACGGTACTCGATCGCATGGATGTCCTCGGCCTGGAGTTCCTCGGGCCTCGGTACCCGGCAGGCAGGCGGGCGTCCCCTACACCCCACGGCCTCCCTCCCGACACCCAGAACGTTCCCACCTACCACACCCCCCGCGAGTCCCCGGGAACAGCGAGTATCCAACTCGACTACGCTTTCGCCTCGCGTGGCTTCCACGAGGGCATCACGGTGCGCGCGATGAACTCGGTCGAGGAGTGGGGCGCGAGCGACCACTGCCGCCTACTCATCGAAGTGGCCGGCGAGCAACAGGACGGATAGATGACCGCCCCCGACCGGGAACTCGAAGGGCGCGTGGCCCTCGTGACCGGGGCGAGCCGCGGGATCGGGCTGGCGATCGCGCGGCGCTTCGCGGCGGCGGGGGCGCACGTCGCCGTCTCCGCGAGGAGCCTCGATACGTCGGCGACGTTCCCGGGGACGCTCGCCGAGACGGTGCGGCTCATCGAGGACGCGGGCGGCGCGGCCTTCCCGGTGCGCGCGGACGTCACACAGGCCGCCGACCGGGCGCGGCTGATCGAGGAGGTGCAGGCGGAGCTCGGGCCTGTTGACGTGCTCGTCAACAACGCGGGGACCGCCTCGTACTCTCCGGCCGCCGATGTCTCCCCCGAGGACTACGACTACACGGTCGCCCAGTACTTCCGCGCGCCGTTCGAGCTTTCGCAGCGGGTGATTCCGGGCATGCGGGAGCTTGGCGGCGGCTGGATCCTCAACATCGGCTCCTCCACCGCGCGGCGCCCCGAGGGGCCGCCCTACAACGAGTCGGCGCGCACGCTCGGCCTCGTCCTCTACGCCTCGCTGAAGGCGGCGCTGCACCGCTTCACGGCCGGGCTCGCGGCGGAGCTGCACGAGGACGGCATCGCCGTCAACTCGGTCGCGCCCGTCGCCGCCGTGCGCACGCCAAGCGTCGAGGCGGCCGGCGTGCTCTCCCCGGACCGCCCCGAGATCGTCGAGCCCGCCGAGTTCATGGCGGAGGCGGCGCTGGCGCTCTGCGCCGGTGACCCACGGACGCTCACCGGCCGCGTCGTCTACAGCAGCCCGATCCTCACCGAGCTGGGGCGCACCGTCCGCACCCTCGACGGTCGCGAGGTGTACCCGGTCCAGCCCGTGGCACGGTAGCGGTGGCGCCGCCGGCGCGGCGGCGGGTCAGGCCTCGTGCGCCTCGCCGGCCTCGGCGAGCGCGCGCTCGAGCGCGGCCTCCTGCCGCGAGCCGAGCAGCCGCGCGCCCTCGCCGTCGACGAGCACGATCGTCCCGCGACCGATCGCCTGGTGCTCCTCGATCTGCACCGAGTCGAAGCGCGTATCGACGATGAAGCCCGTCGGCGCGGTGTGCATCAACTCCTCAAGCGACTCCGTCAGCACCGAGACCGTCGCGACGCCGTCGAGGCGCCTCAGCGTGCCGACCATCTCGGCCGGCTCCTGGTCGAGGTGCAGGCCGACGGAGAGCAGCAGATCCTCGACATCGGGGTCGCCGCCGGGCATCGAGGGCGCGTCGCCGACCGTGAGCTCCTGCGGATGCGAGGCGTTGAGTGTCGCGCCGATCCGCGCGGCGTCGTCGAGCCGCAGCGTCCAGCAGAAGCGAATGTTGCTATCTTCCCCCGCCATGCGAGGAGCCTAGCACGCCCGGCGATCGCCCTGCCGCACGCGTCACGCCAGCGCCTGCGCGAAATCCGACTCCCTGAAGACGATCGAGAAGTTGCCCCTTGCCGGGCCGCTGGCGACAGTAACCTTGCCGTACTCGTTGAAGCGCTGTTCGAGGGCGTCCAGCACACGCCGCTCGAGGCTGTTGAAGTCGGTCTGGCTGGCTCCAGTGAGGTGTGGGGGCTAGAACCCCCCGTTGTTGATGTAGACGATTACCAGCACGACGGCGACGACGATCGTGCCCCACATGCGTCGCTTGCGACGGCTCCTGAAGATGCCTCTGACTTCTCGAGCGAGAATCCGGCCCAGCCCACCTCGGCGGCGACCGTAGCGTCGCGGTCGGGAGCGACGAGGACGGCCCCCTCGGGAGCGGCCGCTGCCGACGAGCCGCCCGGAGGCCGACGCGAACGTGGGGCGCCTGAAGGGGATGGGGTCAAGGCCGGTGATCTCCTTGAAACGCGGGGCGCGCTGGTCGCGCAGTGACTTCAGCGCCGCTTCAAGGCTCGCAGCGTCGGCGCGTTTCCGGAGAGGGCCGGAGGTCCAGGCCAGATCCGGATTGCTGCCAGCCGTGGATTCTGTCTCACCGTCCTGATGCTCCCGTAACCGACGGCTCACGTGCGCGGTGTGGCCCACGTAGTGGCCGTCGTCGGTGGCAAGCACGTAGACGTAGAACCGGCGGTTGGGGATGGCCGCATCCCGGCGGTCCTGTTCGTCCCCGAGATTCTCGGGCTCGTAGTACCTGCGGCGTCTCCTCATGCGTTCCCGTGGCAGCCCGCGCTACCCCGTGATCGCGCCCTCGGCGGCGCTGGAGACGGAGCGGGCGTACTTGGCGAACACGCCGCGCTGCCAGCGCGGGGGCGGCGGCGTCCACTCGGCTAGGCGGCGCGCCACCTCCGCCTCGTCCACCTCGAGGTCGAGCGTGCGGCCGTCGATGTCGAAGGCGATGATGTCGCCCTCGCGGACGGCGGCGATCGGGCCGCCGGCGGCGGCCTCGGGCGCGACGTGGCCGACCATCAGCCCGCGCGTCGCGCCGCTGAAGCGCCCGTCCGTGAGCAGCGCGACCGTCTCGCCGAGGCCCGCGCCGACGAGCGCCGCCGTCACGCCCAGCATCTCGCGCATGCCCGGCCCGCCGACCGGGCCCTCGTTGCGGATCACCAGCACGTCGCCCTCGTTGATCGAGCCCGCGAGCACGGCCTCGAGGGCGTGCTCCTCCTGCTCGAAGACGCGCGCGGGGCCGCGGTGCTGGGTGCGCTCGTAGCCGACGACCTTCACCACGCAGCCGTCGGGCGCGAGGCTGCCGTGCAGGATCACGAGGCCGCCCGTCTCCTTCAGCGGGTCGTCCAGCTCGCGCACCACGTCCTGGCCGGGCGTCTCGACGGCGTCCCCGGCCTCCTCGGCCAGCGTCCGGCCGGTCACCGTCATCACATCGCCGTGGACCTTGCCGCCCTCGACGAGCCGCCGCGCGACGAGCTGGATGCCGCCCGCGCGGTCGAGGTCGAGCGCGACGTAGCGGCCGCCGGGCCGCAGGTCGCCGATCAGCGGCGTCCGCTCGCTGATCTCGTCGAAGTCGTCGATCTCGAGCGGGATGCCGGCCTCGCGCGCGAGCGCGAGCAGGTGCAGCACCACGTTCGTCGAGCCGCCCGTGGCGGCGGCGCAGGCGATGCCGTTCTCGATCGCCTCGCGGGTGAGGATGTCGCTCGGCTTCAGCCCGCGCCGCAGCACGTCCATCACGAGCTGCCCCGCCTCGAAGCCGACGCGGTCCTTGCGCGGGTCGGTCGCGCCGACGGATCCGCTGCCCATCGGCGCGATGCCGAGGAACTCGAGCACCATCGCCATCGTGTTGGCGGTGTACTGCGCGCCGCAGGCGCCCGCGCCGGGGCAGGCGGCGTCCTCGATCGCCGTCAGCTGCTCTTCGCTGATCGTGCCGGCGGCGTGCTGGCCGACGCCCTCGAAGACGTCCTGGATCGTGAGGTCCCGCCCGTCGAGGCGGCCCGGGTCGATCGAGCCGCTGTAGAGCGCGAGGCTGGGGATGTCGAGGCGCGCGAGGGCGAGCGTCGCCGCCGGAATCGTCTTGTCGCAGCCGACGAGCACGACCGCCGCGTCGAAGCCGTAGCCGATGCCGCACAGCTCGATCGAGTCGGCGATCAGCTCACGGCTGATCAGCGAGGCCTTCATGCCCTGCGTGCCCATCGAGATGCCGTCGCTGATCGAGACGGTGTTGACCTCCAGCGGGGTGCCGCCGGCGGCGCGCACGCCGGCCATGACGTGCTGCGCCAGCTCGCGCTGGCTGAAGTTGCAGGGCATGGCGCCGATCCAGCTGTGCGCGACCATCACCAGCGGGCGCTGCAGATCCTCGCTGGTGAGCCCGACGGACTTGAGGTACGAGCGCGCGGGCGCGCGGTCCGGCCCGTCGACGATCGTGCGGCTGCGGTGCCGCGGGTCAAACGTCATCTCACACCTCCCGAGGTCAGGCCCTGAGCGTCAGGGCATCGGAATCGCGGCCCAAGCATCGCGCGGAGGAGCCGGGACTGCTAGGCGAAGTCCTCGTCCTCGCCCTCGATCGGGATCTCGGCCTCCTCCGAGTGGCCGTTCGCGCCGGGGCAGAAGTGCGCCCCCTCGCCCTCGAGCGGCTGGCCGCAGAGCGGGCAGCGAGGGCGTCCCGCGGCGACGACCGTGCCGATCGCGGCGACCAGCGAGCGCGCGGCGTCGCGGCCGATCTCCATGCGGAAGGCCGGGGTCGCGCCCTGCGTCAGCGCCTCCTGGTCGTCGGCGAGCAGGCGCACGCGCCCGCCGCCGTCCTCGCTGTAGTCGAGGCCGAGCCGCGCCACCTGGAACTCGACGTCGGGGTCGGAGCCGAACTCGCCCATCCCGGGGGGCGCGGGGAGCGGGTCGTCGCGCCTCGGGGCGCGGTCGGCGAGCAGGCGCGAGATCGCGCGGCCGAGGACGGTGAGCTGCTCCTTCTCCATCCAGAGCGCGGCGCGCATCGCGCCGGAGCGGGCGCGCAGGCGGAAGGTGCGCTGGCCCGGCTCGCCGATCGCCTCGGCGTCCACCACGTCCACGAGGCCGAAGTCGATCATCGCGCGCCCGGCCTCGCCGGTAGTCAGGTTTCGAGGGTGTCGGTCGGCTGAGCCTAGGCAGCGCGCGATCGGCGGTCAACCGCCCCCGCGCTCGCCGGGCGCCGCAGGGCCGCCGGGCTCAGTCCACTCTCCGGATCGAAGCCATGATCCGGTCGAACAGGGCGTCCACGGCGGGCGAGGCGGTGACGCGCTCGACCTCCGTGCCGGTCGAGGGATCGATGGCGAGCACCGAGCCGGTGCCCGCGTCGATCAGCGTGACCACCGTCCACGGCGGGTTGGGGGGATAGCTCGGGGAGTAGTCGAGGTTGGCGTATCCACCCGGGGTCACGCTTCCGCCCGGGGGCACGTCCACGACGAACGGCGTCCCCTCATGGAGGCGATAGGTTCCCTCGCCCGCGGGCTCGCCTCGCAGCAGCACCGGCGGCGCGCCCGGAGCCGGGAAGCCCGGGCCGACCCGCCACACGAACGCCACGTCCCTCGCGGCGCGAGGATCGGCGGCGAAGCCCCCGCACCCGCCGCCGGAGCGTTGCACGTGCTCGACGCCGAACACCCGAGGAGTCGCCGCCGGACCGACGCTCGTCACCTCGAAGCGGAAGCTGCAATCGAGGCCGTTCGTCCGGTAGTCGAACGTGTCGCCGACCTGCACGGTGTCGTAGAAGGCGGCGCGCGATGTCCCGCTCGCGTCCGCGGGATGGACGCGGAGCTCGACGCTTCCGGCCGGGAGGAAGCCGAAGTTGCCGATCGCGCTCGCCGCGTCCCCGGCCGTCGTGAGCAGGGCGTAGCTCCCCGCCGCGGCCGCCGCGCCGGCCGGATCGAGCCGGCTGTAGCGCAGGCTCGGGACGAGGAACCTCGTCGTCACCATGACGCCGAGCTCGTGGTCCAGGCCGGGTTGCAGCGGCGGCCCCGCCGCCGTCAGGTCGAAGCTGATGAGCATGGAGCCGGCCTCGTCGGTCGTGACGGTGAAGGTGTAGGTCGTGCCTCCCGGCTGCACGAGGCGCCAGGCGGAGACCGGCGGCGGGCTCCTCTCGGGCGTGCGCCGCAGCCGGAAGCCGGCGTAGCGCGCGGGCAGCGAGGCCGCCGTGACGACCGTGACCTGCTGCCCGCGCTCGACGTGGTAGCGGCCGTTCCCGTCCGGCTCGAGCAGCGCGCCGCCGGGGATGTCCGCGACGCGGGCATGGTCGTCGGGCGCTCCGAGGTAGACCGCGAGGATGCAGTCGGCGTCGGTCGGCGTCGCGCAGGCGCCCGCTGTCGGAACCGGCGGCGGCGTGGCCGTCGGCGTCGGCGGGGCCGTGGGGGTCGGGGTAGCCGCCGCCGTGGGCGTCACGATCGCCGTCGGGACGGGCGTCGGCTCATCGCGCCACGCGGCGCCGCAGCCCGCCAGTCCGCCGGCCACGGCCAGCGCGAGGGCAATCGAGAGCAGCAGCGGCGGCAGTCGGGTACGCACGGCATCTCGTCCGGGCGAATACTACGCCGCCTCCTCGCCTGCGGTTCCGGCGCCCCTCGCGTGCGCGGGAGTCCTCCCCCTCACCCCTGCCCTCTCCCCAAGGAGAGGGGGCCGGACCGCTCGGCGGGGGTTCGCAAGAGGTCTCCCCCGGCGAGGGGGGGCCGGACTACCATGGAGACCATGACCGCGCCCCCGCCCGACGGCATCGAGGTGCACCGCGACGCGCCGCTCGCGCGGCATACCTACCTGCGGCTCGGCGGGCCAGCGCGCTACTTCGCGATTCCCGAGGACGTCGCGCAGCTCGAGCGGCTGCTCGCCTGGGCGCGCGGCGAGGCGCTCTCCGTGCGCGTGATCGGCGGCGGCTCCAACCTGCTCGTCGCCGACGAGGGCGTCGACGCCCTCGTCGTCTCGCTGCGGCGCGCGGCGGGCTCGTACCGCTTCGAGGGCGAACGCGTCAGCGCCGGGGCGGCGGTGATGCTGCCCGCGCTCAGCCGCGCCGCCGCCGACCGCGGCCTCGGCGGCCTCGAGTTCGCGATCGGCATCCCCGGCGCCGTCGGCGGCGCGCTCAACAGCAACGCCGGCATCGGCGACGGCCGCGCGATCGGCGACCTCGTCGAGTCCGTCGAGGCGCTGGGCGGGCGCGGCCGCATGACGATCGCGCGCGACCAGCTGCACTTCGGCTACCGCCGCTCCTCGCTGCGCGGGGCGGGCGTCATGGTCCTCGGCGCGACACTGCGGCTGCGCCCGCGGCCGGGCGAGGAGATCGAGGCCGAGCTGCGCGAGCTGCTCGCGCACCGCCAGGCCACGCAGCCGACCGCCGGTCCGAACGCCGGCTCGGTCTTCACCAACCCCGAGGGCGACCATGCCGGGCGGCTGATCGAGGCGGCGGGCTGCAAGGGCCTCGCCGTCGGCGAGGCGCGGGTGAGCGAGCTGCACGCCAACTTCTTCGTGCACGACGGCGGCGCGCGCGTCGCCGAGATGGTCGAGTTGATGGCCGAGGTGCAGCGCCGCGTCCTCGAGCACTCGGGCGTGCGCCTCCAGCCGGAGATCGAGTGGTGGGGCGACGGCCCCCTCCCCGAGGTGTTCGCCGAGCCGGAGCCGGAGCCGCCGGACGAGCCGGACGCCGCGGACGGCGGTCGCGCCGTCCTCTGAGCGCGAGCGGCGCGCTGCCTCAGGGCGGGTTCGGGCTCTCGAACAGGCTCCGCGCGATCCCGATGACGGCGTCGACGTTCGCGCCGCGCAGGCTCTCGTTCAGCCCCTGGATCTCGTATTCGCTTTCGGTGGGCGGATCGTAGATCCGCACCGTGATCGAAGAGAGGTGCGTGTCATTCGCGCGGGGCGGCCTGTGCGCGACTCGGGCCGGACGGCCCGCGATCGTGCGCGTCTCGATGAGGCTGGCTCCGCCATCCCAGGACGCAGCTTCCGGCCAGCCCCTGTCGGTGGCGTGCTGCCCACAGACCATCAGGGCGATCCCCCCGGCGCTTGAGGTGTACAGCGCGCAGTACCCATAGGTGGGATCGCTGACCGAACCGCTGCTCACCGACATGAGCGTCCAACCCGCAGGCAACGCTGGGTCACGCCAGTAGGGAAGCTCCCTCGCGACGGCGTGTTCCGACGTGTGAACGGGCTTCGTGGCCGAGTAGCCCGGAGGCTCGTGGTCCTCCGGCTCCTCGGTCGGGCCGGTCCAATCTGCGGGCACCAGTTGCCACGGTCCGTGGCGGATCGGCGATGCAAGGCTCGAGCCTGCGACGTCCGCCGGATGCCACTCCACCGTCGCCGCGAGGCTGCCGGGCAGCGCGCCCGAGCAGCCCGTGTAGGCGTACGTCACCCACCGCACCCCGAACTCCCGCCGCGACCGCGACGCATCCGAGGCCGAAGGGGCGCTCGTGACGATGTAGCGCGTCCAGCAGTCGCCGGCCGCGCGCCACTCGAAGACGTCGCCCGCCTCGACGGCGGCGAGGCCCGCCCAAGACGCGCCGTCCGCGTCCGTCGCGTGGAGGCGGAAGAGCGTCGCCTCGCGGCGCAGCTCCTCGTACGTCTCGACGACGCGCGCCGCGCCGTCCTTGCCAGTTGCGAGGAAGGCATGGCTGCCGGGCGTCGCCGCCTCGCCGGTGGCGTCGAAGGCGTCGTAGCGCAGCGTCGGGCGGTAGAGACTGCGCGCGATGGCGATCGTCGCGTCGATGTTGCTGCCGCGAAGGCTCGGGGCATATCCCCGGACGAGGTACGTGACTCCAGCCGTCCGGTCGTAGATCGCCACATAGTTCGAGAAGTGCCGCGCGCCGCCTGAGGAAGCGTACCTCACTCGTGCGGGATGCCCGTCGATCATCCGCAATTCATCGACCGTATCTCCTCCGGCGACGACTACGTGATACGAGGGCCCGGACAGGGGCGTCACAGTGATCCTCACTGCCCGCGTTCCTTCGGCGTCGGCGTAGAGGGCAGCGAATCCGTGGGATGGTGAGTCTGGACTCCCGGACTCCGCCCTCCAGAACGTCCATCCCGCTGGCAGGGCGGGCTCTCGCCACTCCGAGAGCCTCCGGGCCACGGCGATGTCTTCCGTGATGACCTCGACGAGCTCCGTGGCCGGCGCCGGGCCGAGTTGCATGCGTGCCGCGAGCGCGCCCTCCCATTCGCGGGGGATGAGGAGCACCGGACCGTGCTGCACTGGCGAGGTCAGGCTCGATCCGACGATATTCCCCGGATGCCACTCGACCGTCGCCGCGAGGCTGCCGGGCAGCGCGCCGGAGCAGCCCGTGTAGGCGTACGTCACCCACCGCACTCCGAACTCGCGCCGCGACGGCGAGGTATCCGAGGCGGCCAGCACGCCCGTCACGATGTAGCGCGTCCAGCAGTCGTCGGCCGCGCGCCACTCGAAGACGTGGCCGACCTCGAGGCCGTCGAGGCCGGCCCACGAGGCGCCGTCCGCGTCCGTCGCGTGGAGGCGGAAGAGCGTCGCCTCGCGGCGCAGCTCCTCGTACGTCTCGACGACACGCGCCGCCCCGTCCTCGCCCCTCGCGAGGAAGGCGTAGCTGCCGGGCGTCGCCGCCTCGCCGCTGGCGTCGAAGGTGTCGTAGCGCAGCGTCGGGCGGAACAGGCTGCGCGCTATGGCGATCGTCGCGTCGATATCGCCTCCGGTGTAACTGTGTACGCCATACTCGATTCCGGTTGCCTCGTCGAAGATCTCAACAGAGGTGATCGGAATGCCATTGCTGCGCTCCGGGTCGTACCAGAGGACTGCGGGGCGCCCGTCGATCGTCCGCGCCTCCCAGACGTTCGCGCCTGGCCCACCCGGGGTGGCCTCGTGGAAGGGTCGGTTCTCGTGCTGGGAGATGGTCACACCCACGACATGGCCTCCGCCCTCATACGACGCGCTCAACTCTGTGGCGTCACGTGCAACGGCCCCGGCCAGCACCAAACCCGCCGGCAGCACGGGATCGCGCCAGAGCGGGTGCCGCATGACCTCGTCGATCTTGAACGATGGCCAAGTCGGCAATGAGTCTGCGGATGCGTCCGCAGCGCCGGGCGGGAGTCCTACATACACATGGGGCTCGAGCGCGCCCTCCCAATCCGAAGGGATCAGCAGGTACGGCCCGTAACGGATGGGCGAGGTGATCAGAGTCACCACGCGGGAGCCGGTGGCGCGCGACGCGATGACCGGGGGATCCCATTCGACGCTCACGGCGGCGTTCGCGGCGATGGCGCCGGAGCAGCCCGTACCCGCGTACGCCACCCACCGCACCCCGAACTCACGCGAGGCTGCCCCCGCGTCGGCCGCCGGGGCGCTCGTGACGATGTAGCGCGTCCAGCAGTCGTCCGCCGTGCGCCACTCGAAGACGTCGCCGACCTCCACGGCGGCGAGGCCCGTCCACGAGGCGCCGTCCGAGTCCGTCGCGTGGAGGCGGAAGAGCGTCGCCTCGCGGCGCAGCTCCTCGTACGTCTCGACGACGCGCGCCGCCCCGCCCTCGCCCGCCACGAGGAAGGCGTAGCTGCCGGGCGTCGCCGCCTCGCCGCTGGGGTCGAAGGTGTCGTAGCGCAGCGTCGGGCGGTAGAGGCTGCGCGCGATGGCGATCGTCGCGTCGATGTTGCTGCCGCGGAGGCTTGGATGCGCCGCGAGCACGGAGTACATGATCCCCGTGGCCTCGTCGAAGATTGACACCTTGGGCGGGATGAGTTGGTCACTGCCAGGCGGGGGGTACTCAAGGAGCGCCGCGTGATCATCAATGATGCGCGTCTCGCGAATCAGCCCGCCGCGGTCGGCCAGCGCCTCCAGGTCGAACGGCCACCTCGGTAGCCGATAGACGTAGATCGTCACGCCGAAGTGGCCATCCGCACCCGCGTAGTCGGCGCGATAGCCCTCGACGGGGGATTCCGGGCCGCCCGACTCCGCATGGCCGAACCGCCAGCCCGTGGGCAGCACTGGATCGCGCCAGTGCGGCAACTTGCGGGCCGCGACGATGTCGTCCACCTCGATTCCCGGCCACGGGACAGGCGTCGGCGCGGCCTGCGCCCCCGCAGCCGGAGTTGGCGCCGGGTACGGCACGGGCGCCTCCACCGAACCCGTCCAGCCCTCAGGCACCAGCAGGATCGGCCCGTGCCGCACGGGTATCGTGATTGACGGCGACTGGATGTCCGCCGGATGCCATTCGACCGTCGCCGCGAGGCTGCCGGGCAGCGCGCCAGCGCAGCCCGTGAAGGCGTACGTGACCCACCGCACCCCGAACTCGCGCCGCGACGGCGACGCATCCGAGGCGGCCGGGGCGCTCGTGACGATGTAGCGCGTCCAGCAGTCGTCGGCCGCGCGCCACTCGAAGACGTCGCCGGCCTTGAGGCCGTCGAGGCCGGCCCACGAGGCGCCGTCCGCGTCCGTTGGGTGGAGGCGGAAGAGCGTCGCCTCGCGGCGCAGCTCCTCGTAGGTCTCGACGACGCGCGCCGCGCCGTCTTCGCCCGCCGCGAGGAAGGCATGGCTGCCGGGCGTCGCCGCCTCGCCGCTGGGGTCGAAGGTGTCGTAGCGGAAGACGGGGCCCGCGGGTGTGGGCGTCGGGGTCGCCGTTGCAGTGGCGGTTGGCGTAGGGGTCGCGGTCGGTGTGGGCGTGGGCGTGGCAGTCGCAGTAGGAGTTGGCGTGGCGGTCGCCGTCGGCGTGGGCGTCGGGGTGGCGATCGGCGGCGGCGGCGCGGTTGGGGTCGCGGTCGGCGTGGCTACGGGCGCCGCCGTTGGCGCGGCGGTCGCGGGCGGGGGCGCGGGGGGCTCGTCCGGGCCGCTGCACGACGCGAGGGCGAGCGAGAGCGCCAGCGTGAGGACGGCGAGGGGCGGGAGCGCGAGCGAGCGGCGCGCGCGGCGGACAGGCACGCGATCCTCCTCCCCGGTCCCTTTGAGATTAACGCCGCCGTCGCGCCCGTGGTTCCGCGCCCGGCTCACGTCGAGCCGCGCGAGGCGCTACCCTGCGCGCGAGGGAGCGAGCCAATGAGCGAACGACATGTCCTGGACGAGCAAGACGGCGCGGTGCTGACGCTGACGCTGAACCGCGCGGAGAAGCGCAACGCCCTCGGCAACCAGTTGCGCGGCGAGCTGGACGAGTGCCTCGCGCGCGCCGGGGAGGACGACTCGATCGCCGTGATCGTGATCAGGGCGAACGGGCCGGACTTCTCGGCCGGGATGGACGTGAAGGCCAACATCGGCATCAACGCCGAGCTGGCGGCGGCGCAGCGCGGCGTCACGCGGCTGCAGGACTTCATGCTGCGCGTGCGCGACGTGCCGAAGGCGACGATCGCGCAGGTGCACGGGCACTGCGTCGGCCTCGCCACGCAACTCGCGATCTGCTGCGACATCGTCGTGGCCGCCGAGGACGCGCGCATCGGCGTGCCCGGCTGGCCGAACGACTGGATCGCGGACTGGTGGGTCTTCCGCGTCGGGGCGCAGCGCGCGAAGTTGATGAACTTCACCAGCGGCAGCCTGCTCAGCGGCCTCGAGGCGGTCGAGTGGGGCTTCGCGGCGAAGGCCTTCCCCGCCGATCGCCTCGATGCGGAGACGCAGCGGCTGGCCGCCTGGATCGCGAAGACGCCGGTGGAGATGCTGCGGCTCAAGAAGCACGCCATCAACCAGGCCGAGGACCAGATGGGCTTCCGCACGGTTGCGCGCTACACCGCGACGCAGAACACCCTGATCTCGCGCTCGGAGAGCGGACACACCGGCGGCGACTACGCGCGCGAGCACGGCTTCGCCGCCGCCCGCGAGCGCTACGGCCCCCCGCCGCCCGTCGAGTAGGCCCGAGTAGCCCTCGAACGGGCCGCTACCAGGCCCAAGCGTCGTTGTCCTGCGCGAGCGCGCGCAGGTGGTTGATCTCGCCCGCGTGGTAGAGGTCGTGGCGCAGCAGCATGTGCAGCAGGTCCGTGAGCGGCAGCGTGCCGCCCCATGGCGTCGGCCGCTCGCCCTCGAGCCCGGCGTCGTCGAGGCCGGCGAGGGCGGCGCGCAGGCCCTCGTGCGCCTCGCGCAGCCAGTCGGCCCCGCCCTCGGGCGTGTCGAGGGCGCCCTCGCCCTGCACGAGCGGGTCGTCCATCGCGAGCGCGCCGTCGCCGAAGGCGCGGTCGACGTACAGGCGCTTCGCGCCGCCCGCGTGCTGCACGATCGCGCGGATCGAGCGCGCGCCGTTGGGCGGCAGCCAATCCCAGTCCCCGGCGCGCACGGACGCCACGTTCGCGGCGAGCGAGTGCGTCGCGTCGCCCTCGAAGGCTGCGTCGAGCTGGGCCAGGATGCGTTCGGCGCGGACGCCCATGGTGCGGCTCTCCTTCCTCGCTCACCCCTCACCCTGGCCCTCTCCCGCAAGGGGCGAGGGGACCAACGGGCTAGCGGCCCTTGAAGACGGGCTTGCGCTTCTCCGAGAAGGCCTTCGGGCCCTCGGCCGCGTCGTCCGAGGTCTGGACGATGGTCATCGCCGCCTGCGCCGCCTCGAGCGCCTCGGTGAAGGACGTGCTCTGGGCGCGGTAGACCAGGCGCTTCGCCATCTGCATCGTGATCGGCGGGCCGGAGGCGAGCTTCGCGGCGTACGCGTAGACCTCCTCCATCAGCGAGTCGTGCGGGACGACGCGCGCGACGTAGCCCATGTCGAGCGCCTCCTGGGCGCTGAACAGATCGCCGTTCCAGATCAGCTCCAGCGCCTTCTGCAGGCCGACCAGCCGGGGCAACAGCCAGGCGCCGCCGTCGCCGGGGATCAGCCCGACGTTGACGTACGCCATCCCGAAGCGCGCCTGGTCCGAGGCGATGCGGATGTCCGCCATCGAGCACATGTCCATGCCCGCGCCGACCGCCGCGCCGTTGATCGCGGCGATGTAGGGCTTGTCGAGATACTGCAACGCCTGCGGCACGCGCTGCACGCTGTAGCGCAGCGAGTTGCGCCGCATCGCCGGCGTCCAGTCCTCGTCCGAGGCGAGGATCGCGTTCTCCTCGGCGCGCGCCTTCACGTCGGCGCCCGCGCAGAAGGCGCGCCCCGCGCCGGTCACGACGACGACGCGGACCGCCTCGTCCTCGGCGGCCTCCGTGACCGCCGAGGCCCAGCTCGAGAGCAGTTGCTCGCTGAACGAGTTCATCCGCTCGGGCCGGTTGAGCGTGATCGTCGCGATGCTGTCGTGCACCTCGTAGGTGATGTCCTGGTACTCCACGCCAACCGCCTTTCCGCTGGTCGCGCCTGCTGTCGTTTGCTCGTCGTACCGCCGAGTCCGGCTAGCGTCCCGTGAACTTCGGCGTGCGCTTCTCCGCGAAGGCGACCGCCGCCTCCATCGTGTCGTCGAGGTCGTTGAGGTAGGTGCGCGCCTCGACCTCGCGGTCGAGCATGGGCGCGTCCGGCATGTTGCGCATCGAGCGCATCAGCGCCTTCGTGCGGTAGACGTGCTGGGGCGGCAGCGCCAGCACGCGATCGGCCCAGTGCTGCGCCGTCTCCAGCAGCCGGTCGTCGGCGACGACCTCGTTGACGAGGCCGTGCTGGTAGGCGCGCCGCGCGTCGATGCGATCGCCGATCAGCGTCAGCTCCGCGCCGATGCACCAAGGCAGCGACTCGACGGCCGAGAACCAGTACGGGCCCATCAGCCCCGTCGGGATCTCGGCCATCCCGAACTGCGCCGACTCCGCCGCGATGCGGAAGTCGCAGCCGACGGTGATGTACCAGCCGAGGCCGATCGCGAAGCCGTTGACGGCGGCGATCAGCGGCTTGTCGGTGTCCACGATGCCGAAGATGTTGTACTCGTAGGAGTAGCGCGGCAGGGTCGCCTCGCCGGCCTCGACCTGCGCCTTGATGTCACGCCCCGCACAGAACGAGCGCCCCGTGCCGGTGATGATCCCCACCCAGGCGTCGTCGTCGTTGTCGAAGTCGAGCAGCGCCTCGCGGAACGCGATGCCCATGTCGTGGTTGAAGGCGTTCAGCCGCTCCGGTCGGTTGAACGTGATCCTCGCGACGTGGTTCTCGACCTCGTACTGCACGAACTCGGACATGGGTACCCCCTCCTCAGCGCCCCTCGGGCGCTACAGCTGTGCGTGCTCCGCGACGCTCGCGAGCACGCGCATCGTCTCCTCGGCCGGCGGCCGTCCTCCCGCGAGGGCGGCCGCCCGCACCTCGCCCCAGCGCTCGAACGGCAGCGGCGTGCCGGGGTGGTTGTACACCCCGACGACCAGCCGGTCCGCCCCCGCCGACTCGTAGGCGCGCTGCGTCTCGGGCGTGGCGTCCATCGCGAAGACCGTGATCTCCATCCTCGAGGCGCCACGCCCCAGCTCGGCGCACCAGCGTTCGATCTCGCGCCGGCCCTGCTCGCACTCCTCGGGCGAGGCCATGACCGGCAGCCAGCCGTCGCCGACGCGCGCGATGCGCCGGAACGTGCGCTCCGCGGCGGGCGCGCCGATCAGCACCGGCGGGTGCGGCCGCTGCTTCGGGATCGGGTCGCAGCGCACCTCGCCGAAGCGGATGCGCTTGCCCTCGAAGCTCGCGCTGCCGTGCTCCCAGAGCTTCTTCATCGCGAGGACGGACTCGTTGGCGTAGCCCCAGCGGTCGGCGAAGTCCGTGCCGTAGAGCTCGATCTCCTCGCGCAGCCAGCCGGCCCCGACGCCGAGCGTCACGCGCCCGTTCGAGAAGTTGTCGAGGGTGCCGACGGTGTTCGCCAGCGTCAGCGGATGGCGCTCCGGCAGCAGCGTCACGCCCGTGCCCAGCCGCACCTTCGAAGTGACGGCGGCGATGAAAGCCAGCAGCACGAAGGGATCCGCCATCTCCCCGTAGAGCAGCGGGATGGCCTGGCCCGGGCGGCGGTACGGCGTCGCCGGGTTGACGGGCAGCACGGGGTGATCCGGGACCCAGATCGACTCGAAGCCGTGGCCCTCGGCGGCGCGCGCGAAGGTGGCGGCGTCGACCGTGTAGCCGGTCACGAACATTCCGACGCCGACCTTCATCGCAGACCTCCAAGCCCGCGCGAGCGGCGCAGAGTATACGGGAGTCCGCGAGGGCGTCCGGTCAGACCTGCTGGAACGCCCTCGTCAGCTCGCGGGCGGCCTCGGCGACGCCGCGCTCGGCGGCGTCGATCATGCCGAGCGCCATCCAGAAGTCGTGCGGCTGGTCGTCCTCGCGTGCCACGCTGACGTCGACGCCCGCCTCGGCGAGCCGCTCCGCGTAGGCTAGGCCCTCGTCGCGCAGCACGTCGTAGCCCGAGATCACCATGTGCGCGGCGGGCAGGCCCTCGAGGCTCTCCGCGCGCAGCGGCGCGACGCGCGGGTCGGTCATGTCGCCGGCGCCGACGTACTGACGCCAGAACCACTGCATCATCGCGCTGGAGAGCAGGTACTTGGGGTCGCCGAACTCCCGGTAGGAGTCACGCTCGAAGTCGCTGTCGGTGACGGGGCAGACCAGCAGCTGGAAGGCGATCGCCGGGCCGCCCTCGTCGCGCGCCTTCTGGCTGACGACCGCCGCGAGGTTCCCGCCCGCGCTGTCGCCGCCCACGGCCACGCGGCTCGCGTCGACGCCGAGCTCCGCGGCGTTGGCGACCGCCCACTCCAGCGCCGCGTAGCAGTCGTCGAGCGACGCGGGGTAGGGGTGCTCCGGCGCCAGCCGGTAGTCGACCGAGATGACCGCGCAGTTGGCGACGTTGGCGAGCAGGCGCACCGCATCGACGCCGCTGTTGAGGTCGCCGATCACCCAACCGCCGCCGTGATACCAGACGAGCAGTGGGTACGAGTCGCCCGGTCCCGGCTTCATGATGCGGACCGGGATCTCCCCCGCCGGACCGGGGATCGTGCGGTCCTCCTCGGCGTCCACGGGCGGACCCATGCCCGCCGCGGCCGCCTCCGCCTGCAACGCCGCGAGGGCGTCGCGCCACGCGGCGGGATCGCGCTCCTCGATCGGCGGGAACGCCGACTCGAACTCGAGGAATCCGTCGAGAAAGACCTGGGCCTGGGGATCCAGCGGGATGGCGCGCCTCCTCAATCATGCAATCGCTACGGCCCGACGGCCGGGGGCCGCGTGCCGCGGCTCACCGTACGGAGGGCGCCTCGGGGCGTCAACGCGCGACGCGGCATCGAGGGCCAGACGGGCTAC
Source organism: Dehalococcoidia bacterium (assembly GCA_963692775.1). Classification (GTDB taxonomy): domain Bacteria; phylum Chloroflexota; class Dehalococcoidia; order UBA2979; family UBA2979; genus VXMT01. The sequence continues at coordinate 739,689 of OY839116.1, forward strand.
GGACGCTGTCCGCCGACCGAGATCACCTCGCCGGTGATGTACTCGGACTCCTTGCTGCAGAGGTAGCGCACGAGGCCCGCCAGCTCGTCCGGCATCGCCGAGCGGTTCAGCGGATGCTCGGTGTGGCCCTCGGGGACGGTGCCCATCGTGCGGCCCATCCACTCGTTCCAGACCGAGCTGGGGGCGACCGTGTTCGCGCGGATGTTGTGCTCGCCCAGCTCGAGGGCGATCACGCGCGTGAAGGCGATGATCCCCGCCTTCGCCGCCGCGTACTGCGCGCGGCCCTGCCCGCCTCGCCACGTCACGACCGAGGCGAAGTTGACGATGTTGCCGCCGCCCTGCTCGATCATGTGCGGGACCGCAGCCTTCGTGCAGTAGTAGGTGCCGTGCAGGCAGACGTTGATCGGCGTGTGCCAGGTCTCGTCGTCCATCTCGAGGAACGGCGTCTCCATGTCGCGGTAGGCGTTGTTGATCAGGTGGTCGATCCGCCCATGGCGCTCGATCGTCTTGCCGATCAGCTCGGCGACCGACTCCTGGCTGGAGACGTCGCAGGGGACGGCGAGGAACTCGCGGCCGTGCTCCTCGGCGAGCGACTCGCCGACGGCGAGCGTGCGCTTCTCGTTGAGGTCGCTGACCACGACCTCGGCGCCCTCGGCTGCGAAGCGGCGCGCCGTCGCCTGCCCCACACCGGCTCCGGCCGAGCCCGTGACGATCACCACCCGGCCCTCGAACTCGCTCATCGCGTCCCCCTCGTCGCTCCGCGCCAACGCCGGGCGCGCCCGCAGCGAGGAGCATAGCGGGCACGCATCCGGCGCGCCGCCGCCCCGCCGCGAGCGAGGCGCTAGACTGGCCGCGGAGGGCACGCCATGAGCGCCGACGACCGGCTCGCGATCCTCGATCAGATCGGGCGCTACTCGTACGCCTGGGACGGGAAGGACTCGGACGCCTACGCCGCCCTCTTCACCGAGGACGCGGTGTTCGAGGTCTTCACCCGCGGCGACGAGCCCGTGATCCACAACGCGGGCCGCGAGGCGATCCGCCGCTGGGCGCGCGCCACCCACAGCGGCGAGGAGCCCGGCCTGCGCCACCACCCGCCGGACGAGCAGACCCGCCACAACCAGAGCGGCGCCGTCTTCGACGAGCTGAGCGAGGACGCCGCGCGCACGCGCACCATGCTGCTCTCCGCCCGGCAGGCCCCCGGTGACGTGATCCCGATCCCCTCGACCACCGGCGTCTACCGCGACCAGTGGCGGCGCACGCCCGAGGGCTGGCGCATCGCCCGCCGCAGCCTGCGGATCGACACCCCCCGGCGGCGCGCGGGTTCCTCTTAAAGCGTCGGCCAGCAGTCCGCTACGGGTCGGCCGCTATGGGTCCGCCGCCGCGGGCGGCTCGACGGCGACGGCGAACTCCTGGCTCGCGCTCCCGCTCTCGTTCGACGCCGTCACCGTGACCGTGGCGGCGCCGGCGTCGAGCGGCGTGAGCATGAGCCGACCACTCGACACCCGGAGGCGCACGACGCCGGCGGGGTCCACCGCGCTGCCATGGCGCGCGATCACGCCGCTGAAGTACTCCCCGAGATCGATCTCGCGCGCCTCGCCATCCCCGGCGAGCGTGACGTCCTCGATGCGTCCGAGTGGCATGGGGGCAAGGGGCGCGACCGTGACGGCGAAGGCCTGCCCGGCGCGTCCGCCGGCGTTGGCCGCGATCAGCGTGATCGTGGCGCCGCCCGGGGAGAGCGGCGTGAGCGTGAGCCGTCCATCCGACTCCCAGGGGTGCGCCACGCCGCCGGGGTCCGCCGAGAGCTCGTAGCGCGCGACCGCGCCGCTGAAGTGGTCCGCGAGGTCGAACGCCAGCCCGGTCCCGCCCTCGCGGAGGGTGACGCCCTCGATGCGGCCGAGCGGCCGCGGCGCGGCGGGGTCGACCGCGACGGCGAAGACCTGTCCGGCGCGCCCGCTCGCGTTCGCGGCGGTCACGCTGACGCTCGCGACGCCCGGTGAGAGCGGGGTGAGCCTGAGCCTCCCGCCCGACTCCCAGAGGTGCGCCACGCCGTCCGGCCGCGTCGCTACCTCGTACGAGGCGACCTCGCCGCTGAAGTAGTCGGCGAGGTCGATCTTCTCGCTCGCGTCTCCCGTGGTGAGCGCCACGGCGGCGATCCGGCCGAGCGGACGCGGCGCGTCCGGCCGCACCTCGACCGCGAAGGTCTGCTGAGCGCGGCCTTCGCCACTCAGCGCGGTCACCGTTACGGCGGCGGCTCCACTCGACAGCGGCGTGAGCCTGAGCCGGCCCCCGGACTGCCAGAGGTGCACGATGCCGCCCGGGCTGGCGGTCAACTCGTAGCGCTCGACGGCGCCGCCGAAGTAGTCGGCGAGGTCGAGTTCGCGCGCCGCTCCTCCCTCGGCGAGCGTCAGGGGCGCGCCGCCGCGCAGCGCCGCCGGCGCGCTCGGCCCCACGTGCGCCTCGAAGGTCTGTACGGCGATGCCGGCGCGGTTTGCCGCCCAGGCCGTGATCCTCGCCACCCCCGCCGCCAGCGGCGTCAGCGTCAGCCGCCCCGCCGACTCCCAGACGTGCGCGACGCCGCCCGGCGCCGCCGTCGCGCCGTAGCGCAGCAGCGATCCGGCGAAGCCCTCGCGGAGATCGATCTCCAGCGCGGGTGCGCCCTCGGCCAGCGTCAGGTCCGCCATCCGCCCCGCCGTCCGCGGGGCGCCCGGCGACACGACGACCGTCAGCTCTCCGTGGACGGAGCCGCTCACGTTCGCCGCCGTCACCGTCACCCTCGCGGCCCCCACCGCGACGGCCCTGACGACCATTGCCCCGCCGTCCGGCTCGACCGTCGCGACCGCGCGGTCCGAGGACCGCGCCGCATACGTCACGCCCTCGCCGTCGAAGTACGCCGCGGCGTCGAGCGCGAAGGCCGCGCCCTCGCTGATCGCCGCGAGGGGCAGAGGCCCCAACGAGCGTGGCGGCCGGGGCCGGACGGTGAAGGCGAGAGTGTGCGTCGCGCTCCCTCCCGCGTTCGACGCCGTCACCGTGACCGCCGCAGCGCCCGCGCCCAGTGGCGTCAGCGTCAGCCGCCCGCCCGACTCCCAGACATGCACGACGCCCTCCGGCTCCGCCTCGACCCGGTAGCCCTCGACCGTGCCGCTGAAGTAGTCGTGCAGGTTGAGTTGCCGTGCGGCGCCGCCCTCGCGCGGCTCCCAATCCGGGGTGGCCCCGACCGCCACCGGCGGCGGCGGGACGACCGTGACGGCGAACCACTGCCTCGCGCTCCCTCCGCCGTTCGTCGCCTCCACCCTGACGACCGCCCAGCCGACGGCGACCGCCGTTACCGTGACGGTGGCGCTCGATACGGCCACGGTCACCACGTCCGTGTCCGAGGACGACGCGGTGTAGGTCACGCTCTCGCCGTCAAAGTGGTCCGAGGCCGTCACCGTGTGCGTCTCGCCCCTCGTCACTTTCGCCGGCGGGATGCGGCGCTCCAGCGTCGGGGCGGGCGGGACGACGGTGACGACGAAGGTTTGCCTCGCCTTGCCGCCGCTGTTCGTCGCGATCACGGTGACGGTCGCCCTGCCAACCTCTTCCGCCGTCACCATCACCGTCTCGCCGGAGACGGAGACCGTCGCGATCGCCTCGTTCGACGACGAGGCGGTGTAGGTCACGCTCTCGCCGTCAAAGTGGTCCGAGGCCGTCACCGTGTGTGTCTTACCCCTCGTGACCTTCGCCGCCTCGATGCCGCGCTCCAGCGTCGGGGCGGGCGGGACGACCGTGACGACGAAGGTTTGCCTCGCCTTGCCGCCGCTGTTCGTCGCGATCACGGTGACGGTCGCCCTGCCAACCTCTTCCGCCGTCACCGTCACCGTCTCGCCGGGGACCGCGACGGTCGCGATCGCCTCGTTCGAGGACGAGGCGGTGTAGGTCACGCTCTCCCCATCGAAGTGGTCCGAGGCGGTCACCGAGTGCGTCTCACCCCTCGTGACCTTCGCCGCGTCGATCGTGCCCTTCGCCGTCGGCGCGGGCGGCACGACGGTGACGACGAACCACTGCGTCGCGCTCCCCCCGTCGTTCTTCGCTGTCACGGCGACGGTCGCGCGTCCGACCTCCTTCGCCGTCACCGTCACCGTCTCGCCGGAGACCGCGACGGTCGCGATCGCCTCGTTCGACGACGAGGCGGTGTAGGTCACGCTCTCGCCGTCAAAGTGGTCCGAGGCCGTCACCGTGTGTGTCTTACCCCTCGTGACCTTCGCCGCGGGTATGCGCTTCGTCGCCTCCGGCGCGGGCGGCACGACGGTGACGACGAAGGTTTGCCTCGCCTTGCCGCCGCTGTTCGTCGCGATCACCGTGACGGTCGCCCTGCCGACGGCGAGCGCCGTCACCGTCACCGTCTCGCCGGAGACCGCGACGGTCGCGATCGCCTCGTTCGACGACGAGGCGGTGTAGGTCACGCTCTCCCCATCGAAGTGGTCCGAGGCGGTCACCGAGTGCGTCTCACCCCTCGTGACCTTCGCCGCAGCGATGCTGTCCTTCGCCGTCGGCGCGGGCGGCACGACGGTGACGACGAACCACTGCGTCGCGCTCCCCCCGCCGTTCGTCGCCGTCACCGTGACCGTCGCGCTGCCGGCGGCCACAGCCGTCACCGTCACCCTCGCCCTCGATACCGAGACCGTCGCCACGTCCGTATCCGAGGACGAGGCGGTGCAGGTCAGGCTCTCGCCGTCAAAGTGGTCCGAGGCGGTCACCGTGTGCGTCTCGCCCCTCGTCACTTTCGCCGGCGGGATGCGGCTCTCCAGCGTCGGGGCGGGCGGGACGACCGTGACGACGAAGCTCTGCGTCGCGCTGCCCCCGCTGTTCGCCGCTGTCACGGTCACCGTCGCGCTGCCCACTGCGACGCCCCTCACCGTCACCGTCGCGCCCGATGTTGCGACCGTCGCGATGTCCGCGTCGGAGGATGACGCGGTGTAGGTCAGGCTCTCGCCGTCAAAGTGGTCCGAGGCGGTGACCGTGTGCGTCGCACCCCTCGTGACCTCCATGTCGGCGATCGTGCCCTTCGCCGTCGGGGCGGGCGGGACGACCGTGACGACGAAGGACTGCGTCGCGCTGCCTCCGGCGTTCGTCGCGGTGACGGTGACGGTCGCCCTGCCGAGGGCGACCGCCGTGACCGTCACCGTCGCGTCGGATGTTGCGACCGTCGCGACGGAGGTCTTCGAGGACGAGGCGGTGTAGGTCAGGCTCTCGCCCGTGAAGTACGTCGAGGCCGTCACCGCGTGCGTCTCACCCCTCGTCACCTTCGCCTTGGCGATCGTGTCCTTCGCCGTCGGGGCGGGCGGGACGACGGTGACGGCGAAGGACTGCGTCGCGCTCGCGGCGGCGTTCTTCGCCTTCACCGTGACGGTCGCGCTGCCGACGGCGAGCGCCGTGAGGGTCAGCGCGGAGCCGGACCTCGAGAGGTGCGCGATGCCGGTCGGGTTCGCCGAGATGTCGTAGGCGGTGACGTCGTCGCCGAAGTAGTCCGCGAGCTCGATCCGGGTTGCGGTGCCCCCCTTCACGAGCGAGACGGACGGGATGCGGACCGTGACGGCGACGCTCTGCGTCGCGCTGCCTCCGCCGTTCGTCGCCGTCACCCTGACCGTCGCGCTGCCGGCGGCTTCCGCCGTCACCGTCACCGTCGCGCCCGAGACCGAGACCGTCGCCACGGCGGTACTGGAGGACGAGGCCGTGTAGGTGATGCTGTCGCCGCTGAAATAGGACGAGGCCGCGACGGCGTGGCTCTCGCGTCCGGCGAGCGTGACGGCGGGCACGCTGCCGACCGTCGTGGGCGCTGGCGGGACGACGGTGGCGACGAAGCCGTGCGCCGTGCTGCCGCCGCTGCTCGTCGCCGTCACCGTCACCGTCGCGCTGCCGACGGCGACGCCCGCGAGCGTCAGCAGCGAGCCGGCGAGCGAGGTCTGGACGACGCCCGCCGGGGAGACCGCGACGGCGTACCCCGTGACGCCGCTGACGAAGTGGTCCGAGAGTTCGATCGCCAGCGTGGTCCCACCTCGAGTCAGCGTGACGGCCGGGAGCGCCACGGTGACGGTGAAGGACTGCGTCGCGCTGCCTCCGCTGTTCGTCGCCGTCACCGTCATCGTCGCGCTGCCCACTGCGACGCCCGTCACCGTCACGGTCGCGCCGGAGACGGAGACCGTCGCGATGTCCGTATCCGAGGAGGACGCGGTGTAGGCCAGGCTCTCGCCCGTGAAGTACGTCGAGGCGGTGACGGTGTGCGTCTCACTCCTCGTGACAGTCGCCGCGGCGATGCTGCCGACGGCCGTCGGCGCGGGCGGGACGACCGTGACGGCGAAGCTCTGCGTCGCGCTGCCTCCGCTGTTCGTCGCGGTCACCGTGACCGTCGCGCTGCCGACGGCGACCGCCGTCACCGTCACCGTCGCGTCTGAGGCCGAGACCGTCGCGATGTCCGTATCCGAGGAGGCGGCGGTGTAGGTCAGGCTCTCGCCCGTGAAGTACGTCGAGGCGGTGACGGTGTGCGTCTCACTCCTCGTGACAGTCGCCGCGGCGATGCTCCCGACGGCCGTCGGCGCGGGCGGGACCACGGTGACGGTGAAGCTCTGCGTCGCGCTGCCTCCGCTGTTCGTCGCGGTCACCGTGACCGTCGCGCTGCCGACGGCGACCGCCGTCACCGTCACCGTCGCGTCTGAGGCCGAGACCGTCGCGATGTCCGTATCCGAGGAGAACGCGGTGTAGGTCAGGCTCTCGCCCGTGAAGTATGTCGAGGCGGTGACGGTGTGCGTCTCACTCCTCGTGACAGTCGCCGCGGCGATGCTGCCGACGGCCGTCGGCGCGGGCGGGACCACGGTGACGGTGAAGCTCTGCGTCGCGCTGCCCCCGCTGTTCGTCGCGGTCACCGTGACCGTCGTGCTGCCGACGGCGACCGCCGTCACCGTCACCGTCGCGCCGGAGACCGCGACCGTCGCCGCGGCCGTGTCGGACGACGACGCCGTGTAGGTGATGCTGTCGCCGCTGAAGTAGTCCGAGGCGTCCACGTCGTGCGTGCCGCCTTCGGTGATGGTTGCCTCGTCGATGCTCCCGACTGGCGTGGGCGCGGAGACCTGCGCCGAGACGGTCACGTCGAACCGCTTCTTCTCCTTCTTGTTGCCGGGCTTCTTGCCGGTGACGGTGATGGTCGCCGTGCCGACCGCGAGCGGCTCGATCGTGATCACAGTCCCCGACCTCGATGTGCGCACGATGCCGTTGGGTGACGCCTTCACCTCGTAGGCGTTGACGCTCTCGCTGAAGTAGCCCTCGACATCCACCGTGTGCGAGGCGCCACCGAGCGTCAGCGAGACATCCGGGATCTCATCGTTCGGCGTCGGCGTTGGCGTCGGCGTCGCTTGCGCCGGGACGGCATCGAGCGCACCGAGCGGGTGACCGGCGTGGAGGCCCGGCCGCAGCAACCGACTCTCTCGCGGCGTGCTCGCCGGCCCCTCGGAGGCCAGCACGGCGGGAACGCCGGAGAGCAGGACGGACACGGCGGCGATCGCGGCGGCCGCCCGGACGCCGCGCCAGCCAGCGGGCAGCGGGACGCCGGGGCGAACGCGCGCGGACCGGGCGCCGCTGGGCACCGCTGAACCCCGCGAACGGACCGGCGCGCGGCGCGGACGGCGCGGCCGCGCGCGGACCGGGCGCCGCTGGGCACCGCTGAACCCCCTGCCGCAGGGCAACATTCTCCCGCAGACAATAGTTGGTTTCGGGCATGGATGTGGAGCGGCTCGCAGGTCTACCGCTTCTTGGCGAGCACCTTCAGCGCTATGCGGACGAGTTCACGGCCTAAAGCCAGAGGCGCATCGCGCCGAGGATGACGGCAGAGAGCACAATCATCAGGCCGCCGAGCCGAATGAGGAGACGAGTTTCAAGCTGTGCCAGGTCGGCCTTCGTGGCAACGTGATGGATCTCGCCCTCGAGCCGCGCGATGCGCTCGCCGAGTTCGGCTGTCGTCATGGCTTCGCCGCCCCTCGCCGGAGCTTCATGGTATCAGACGCGACCTACGCGGCTGCGGCGCCGTCGCCGCTCCTCAGTGGGCACCATCGTATGTAATCCCCCAATGGTTGGTTTCAGCATGGAGGTGTGATACCGATTCGCCGTGCGCGGGACCAGTTGCGGGGGGCCTCGTTCCCCCGCAGGCGCACGGGCGGGGGAATCTCAGTGCGGCGTTCAGGACCGCTCGCGCTGCTCGTCGGCGCGCTCGCAGTTGTCGCCCTCTCCACCAGCGCCATCCGCGCGCAGTCCCCCGCCGAGCAGCAGAACCTGCTGCCGAACGGCGGCTTCGAGGACGGCCGCGATGGCGGCCTCTATGGCTGGGTGGCGGAAGGCGCGACCCTCGAGCGAGCCAACAAGGAAGCCGGCGACCCCGTCCACTCCGGCGACTTTGCAGGCAAGGTCACCGCGCTCGGGGACGGCAGCTTTGCGCTGCTAACAAAATACTGGCTCACCCCGGTTCAGCCCGGCGCCGGGTACACGCTGAGTCTCTGGCTCTACACCGCCACCGACGACCCCACGGATCCCGAGGTGTCTGACCCGGAAGTGAGCCTCGAGTTCGTCGATGACGAGGGCGGCCCGGAGGGCGTCCCGGCTATCAAGCGGATCACGTCCCCGGCCTCAGGCTGGCACCTCGTCGAGATCGGACCGGCTACGGCGCCGCCGTGTAGCGCGCACGCCCGCGTCAGAGTGACCGCCGGACCCTCCGGTGAGGGCGCGACGTTCTACGTGGACTCGGCGGAGCTCGTGGCAGACACGCCCTCCCCGGCTCCGCGGCGGGAGCCGGCGTTCTTCGACTCGCTGATCAACGGCGACTTCGAGCTGCCCGGCGCTACGCCGTACGGCTGGCGCACACATGCCGGCGCCGTGTTCGTCACCGCTGCGGCCGGATCGCGGGCCGCCGCGCTCACTTCATGCGTCAGCACGACGGCCTGGCTGCACCAATCCTTCACCGTCAAGGGCGGCCGCTGGTACGAGGTCGGAGGCCGACTCCGGCCCGGAGCACACACGCAGTTCGCAAGAATCCGCGTCGACTGGTACGCCTCGCCGGACTCCAGCGAGCCGAAGCTCTCGACCGTCGATCTCGAGGAGGTCGGCGGCGTGCGCGCCGCCTTCGTCGCGGTCTCCAGCGGGGCGATTCGCGCACCGGACAAGGCTCGCAGCGCGCAGCTGCGGATCATGCTGCGTCCGGCCGGCGCGGCTCCGGCGACCCTCCACGCCGACGATCTGTCGTTCTCGCGCACCGCGCCGCCGCCGACAACCACCCCGAGACCGCCGGCGCCGATCACGCCAAAGCCCGAGCCGATGCCAAAGTTCTTCGCGGCGTTAACCAACGGGGACTTCGAGCTTCCCGGAAAGACTCCGTACGGCTGGCGCGCCCACGCGGGCGCTGTCGCGTTCTCATCCGGCGGGGACGCGCGCAGCGTCACGCTCACCTCGCAAGGCTCCAGCACCGCCTGGCTGCACCAGTCGTTCGCCGTCGAGGGCGGGCGCTGGTACGAGGCGGGCGGGCGGCTTCGCATCGTCTCGAATGCCGCGCTCGCCCGCATCCGCGTCGCCTGGTACCCGTCCGGGGACGCCAGCGGCGCGCAGCTCGCCACGGAGGATTCGGACGAGATCGCGGGGCTCAGCGAATCGTTCGCCTCCGTGTCCACCGGCGCGATCCGCGCGCCCGACGAGGCGCGCAGCGCTCAACTGCGAGTCATGCTCCGCCCCGCAAGCCCGGCGCCCGCGATCCTCGAGGCCGACGACCTGTCCTTCGCCCGCACCGCGCCTCCCGAGCGCGAGGCCGCGCAAGCGCCGCCCGCGCAGCCCTCGCCCACGCCCGAGGCGAGGCCCGCGTTCTTCCCGGCGCTCACCAACGGCGACTTCGAGCTCCCGGGCGATGCGCCCTACGGCTGGGGCGCCCATGCGGGAGACGCCCTCGTCACGTCCGAGGGCGGATCGCGGGTCGCCGCGCTCGCCTCCCGCGGCGGCGCGACCGCCTGGCTGCACCAGTCGTTCGCCGTCGAGGGCGGACGCTGGTACGAGCTTGGAGGCCGGCTCCGGCCCGGCGCGGACACGCAGCTCGCGAGAATCCGCGTCGCCTGGTACGCCTCGCCGGACTCCAGCGGGCCCCAGCTCTCGACCGTCGATCTCGAGGAACTCGGCGGCGAGCGGGGCTCGTTCGTCGCCCTGTCGAGCGGGCCGGTCCGTTCGCCGGTCGAGGCGCGCAGTGCACAGCTGCGGATCATGCTGCGCCCGGCAGGCGAGGCTCCCGCGATCCTCCTCGCGGACGATCTCTTCTTCGCTCGCACGGCGCCCCCACGGCCGGTCGCGGCGGAGACGCCGCCCCCGGAGCCGTCAGCCGCGCCGCGGGCGGCGCTCGCCCCCTTCGCCACCCTCACCAACGGTGACTTCGAGTTGCCGGGCGAGGCGCCCCATGGCTGGGCCGCCCACGGCGGCGACGCCCTGGTCGCGTCCGAGGGCGGCTCGCGGGCCGCCGAGCTCACCTCGCGGGGCGGGGCGGCGGCCTGGCTGCACCAGACCGTCGCCGTCCGGGGCGGCGACTGGTACGAGGCAGCCGGGCGGCTCCGCGCCGGCGTCAACGCGCTGCACGCCCGCATCCGGGTCGCCTGGTACGCCTCGGAGGACGCCAGCGGCGCGCAGCTGTCGACGGCGGACTCGGACGCACTCGAGGGCGGAGGCGACGCCTTCGCCGCTGTCTCCTCGGGAGCGATCCGCGCGCCGGACGAGGCACGCAGCGCGCAGCTGCGGATCATGCTGCGTCCGGCGGGAGCAGCGCCCGCGGTCCTGATCGCCGACGACGTCTCCTTCGTCCCCACCGACGCGCCGCCGCCCGAGCCACCCGCCCGCGCGTCCGGGGAGACCGCCGGGACGGCCACGCCCGGCGCGCCTCCGGCCGCCGGGGCGACCGCCGTTCCACCGCCCCGCGCGGCGCCGGAGGCAGTCCCGGCCGTCACGCTGGAGCCCTACGCCGCGCGCAGCGCCTCGGCGATCCCGTTGCGCATCACCGAGTTGCTGCCCGACCCGCCGCAGAGCGGCGCCGACGCGGAGTACGAGTGGATCGAGGTCGCCAACGTCGGCGCGTCCCCCGTCTCGCTCGACGGGCTGATCCTCGCCGACAACCAGGGGCGGATCGTGCTCCCCGCGCTGACGCTGGGGCCGGGCGGCGCGCTCGTCGTCGCGGGGGCGCGGGCGGAGATCGGCGACGCCGTCGCACTGCGGCTCGGCGGCGGGCTGTCCAACGGCCTCGGCAACTACGGGGACCGCATCGCGCTCGCCACCCCGGGCGGGGCGATCATCGATGCGCTGTCCTACGGCAGCGACGACAGCGTGGACCAACCACCCCTGCAGGCGCCGCCGCCCGGGGGCTCGCTGCAGCGCCGCTTCGACGCGGCGGGCCGGCTGATCGGGGCCGCGATCGCCGAGCGGCCCTCACCCGGCCGCATCGAGGCGCCCGTCGTCCCGGAGGTCCGCGCCGCGACCGAGCCGGAGGCGGCGGCAGCAGGATCCGGCGAGGGCGAGGCCGGAGCGCGCATGACGCCCTCAAGCGTCGAGTCGCTGCGCCGGCAGCTCGACGACACGGCGGACTGGAACCGCACGGCCTGGATCGTGCTCGCCGCGATCGCCGCGATCGCCCTCGCGGCGGCCGGCGCGCACCGCATCCGCGAGCTGCAGCGGACGCCGCCTCCCGCTCGCGGCCGGTCCCCCCGCCGCCCGCGGCGCTGGAGGCGCTACGCCAGCGGAGCGCAGGTCGTGCGCCGCGCGCTCAATCCTCGTCGTCGTAGAACTCCTCGGGCATGACGACGAACTCGGGGTAGGCCTCGATGCCCAGCTCGCCCGCGTCCTGACCGAGCCGCTCGACCTCGGGGGGGACGCGCACGCTGAGCGTCATCGCCAGCGCCTGCCAGAGCAGCCACGAGGTGGCGAACACGAACGCGCCGATGGCCAGCACGCCGACCAGCTGCACGCCGACATCGGCCCCCGCGACGATCGAGGCGGCGAGCGTGCCCCAGATGCCGGCGAAGAGGTGCGCCGGCACCGCGCCGACCACGTCGTCGAGTTGCAGCCGCTCGAACAGCTTGAGGCCGGCGGTGCAGATGATCCCGCCGATCGCCCCGATGATCACGGCCCAGTAGTGCTCGGTGATGTCGGGCCCGGCCGTAATCGAGACCAGCCCGGCGATCGCGCCGTTCAGCCCCGCGAAGAGGTCCATGCGGCCGAGGATGAAGCGAGAGACGGCGAGGGCGGCCATCACGCCGGCGGCGGCCGCGAGGTTGGTGTTGACCAGCACAAGGCTCATCGCCACGGCGTCGGAGGCGCTGCCCAGCGCGAGCTGCGAGCCACCGTTGAACCCGAACCAGCCGAGCCAGAGGATGAAGACGCCGAGCGTCACGACCAGGATGTTCGAGGGCGGCGTCGGCCTCGGCGTGCCGTCGCGGCGGAACTTGCCGAGCCTCGGGCCGACCACGAGGATCCCCGCGAGCGCCGCCCAACCGCCCACGCCGTGCACGATCGTCGAGCCGGCGAAGTCCTGGAAGCCCAGCTCGTCGAGCCAGCCGCCGCCCCACGTCCAGGCGCCGACGATCGGGTAGATCAGCGCGGTCAGGGCCAGCGTGAAGAGGAAGAAGGTCCACATCTTGACGCGCTCGGCCAGCGCGCCCGAGACGATCGAGGCCGCCGTCGCCACGAACACCATCTGGAAGAACCAGTCGGACATGGTCGAGTAGCTGTTGTTCGCCACGACCTCGGCCGCATCGCCCTCGCCCGCCACGAGGGCGATCTCCGCTGAGGTGGGGCCGTAGAGGAGATTGAAGGAGCCGATGAAGCCGCCGACGATGTCGACGTACATCAGGTTGTAGCCGATGAAGAAGTAGGCGAGCCCGGCGATCGAGTAGAGGCCGATGTTCTTGAGGCAGATCATCGAGGCGTTCTTGGTGCGCACCGAGCCCGACTCGAGCATCGTGAAGCCGGCGCACATCCACATCACGAGCGCGCCCCAGACGAGGAACGAGAAGGTGTTGAGGACGAACGCGACCTCGGCCCCGATCTCCGTCTGCTGGGCGTGGGCCTTGCCGGAGAACAGCAGGAACAGCACCAGCGCCAGGATGCCCGAGGCCGCCACGATGGCGGCGGGACGGCGCTTCGAGAGAATCGTGACGAGCATGGCGGCCTCCTCAGCTGCGACGGCGCGCCGGGGAGGCGACGAGCATCGGGGTCGGCCACCCCGATCACGTCTCCGCGACGACGGACAGTATAGCCAGTGCGACAAGGTATCGAGCGCCGTCGGCGGCTCTGCTACGCGCCACCCTGCCCGGCCAGCCGGCGCAGCACCTCGGCGTGGAGACGGCCGTTCGAGGCGATGCGCGGTCCGGCGCCCTCGGACGGGCCGCCCCCGGCGTCCGTGATGCGCCCACCCGCCTCCTCGACGATCGGGACCAGCGCCGCCACGTCCCACGGGTGCAGATCGACGCCGTCGAGCATCACGTCGGCCGCGCCCTCGGCGACGAGGCAGAAGCCCCAGAAGTCGCCGAGGCCGCGCACGCGCCAGGCCTCGCCGAGCAGCGCCCGCGCTCCGGGCCAGCGCTCGAGGGTGGCGAGCGTCTCGCCGTACACCAGCTGCGCCTCGGCCAGCGTCGTGGCGTCCGAGACGCCAATGCGCTCGCCGGCGCCGCGGGCGCCCGTCGCGCCCCGGTAGGCGCCGAGGCCGCGGCCCGCCCACCAGCGGGTCCCGAGCGCGGGCGCGGAGACCACGCCGACCTTGATGCTGCCGCCGCGTTCGCAGGCGATCAGCGTCCCCCAGACGGGGATGCCGCGCATGTAGTTGTGGGTGCCGTCGATCGGGTCGAGGATCCAGCGCGCCGCGGCGTCCCCGGCGGCCTCGCCGCCCTGCTCCTCGCCGAGGACGGCGTGCGCCGGGTAGCGCTCGGCGATGCGATCGCGCAGCAGCGCCTCGATCTCGCGGTCGGCGGGCGTCACGTACGTCCCGTCCGTCTTGCGCTCGACGGCGTGCTCGCCTCGATAGTCCCGCATCGCGATCGCGTCGGCCGCGTCCGCCAGCTCGAGCGCGAAGGCGAGGATGTCGGCGGTCGATGGTGCGGCGGTCACTCGTACGCCACCAACTCGAAGTGCGGAGTCGCGTAGCCCTGCTGCCGCTGCCCCCATGGGGAATCGAGAAGGGCCTCGACGCGTGCCGTGAGGCGATCCGCGTGTGCGGGTTTCGGGATGACGATGAAAGCACGAGATACGACACGCCGCCAGCGCAGGATCATGAGACCGGGCGCTCCACCGAAGTGGGTGCGCAGATCGCGGGCACGGGACGCTACCTGCTCCTCGAACGTCCCGAGTCGCGCCGTGTGCTGGTAGATCATGAGGCTCTGACCGCGCCGCCAGCAGGGCTCGATTTCATCGTAGTAGGCGTGCTTCTTGTGCTCCGTCCTGCCGGTCCTCGCTGACGGGTCACGCAGGCTGTTGTCGGGGTCGGCGAACACCAGGTCGACCCCGGCGACCGCGCGCAACCCGCCCTGAACCCAGCGTCGCCGCTCGTCAAGGTCCGCAGGCGTCACGCGTCCGAAGAATGCGGTCCCTTCCGGGAGGATTCGCCGTCTCTGCACCTCGGCGACGGAGCGCTCGATCGCGACAAGATCTCGCAGCTCATCGAAGAGATCGGGGTCACACTCGCGCAGGCCCGCTTTCGGCGTATCGAGGTAACCCGTAACCCCGCCGTTGCCGCCGCCCCGCTCGTTCGGCACGAGGTACCACAGCACGCCAAGGCGGAGATCGTCGCCACACAGGGCGCGAAGCAGGCCGTACTTCGCGAAGTCGCCGATGTCGCCCGCGTAACGGTCCTGCATCAGTCCGCGACCCCCTCGGCGAACACGACGCCGTCGCAGGCGGCGAAGCGGCGGCGCATCACCTCGAACGCCTCCGGCGAGCTGTCGGCGAGGATGAAGCGGCGGCCGTGGCGCAGCGCCGCCTCGCCCGTCGTGCCGCTGCCCGCGACGAAGTCCGCCACTAGCCCGCCGGGCGGGGAGGAGGCGCGCACGATCCGCTCGAGGACGCCGATCGGCTTCTGCGTCGGGTAGCCCAGCTTCTCCTTGCCCGTCGGGCTCACGATCGTGTGCCACCACGTGTCGGTCGGCAGCTTGCCGCGCGCCGCCTTCTCGGGGCCCACGAGGCCGGGCGCCATGTAGGGGATGCGCTCGATGTCCCCGGCGTTGAACAGGTTGCGGGCGGCGTCCTTCGCGTAGAAGAGGATGTTGTCGTGCTTCGCGGGCCAGCGCCGCTTCGGCCGCGCCCCGTAGTCGTAGGCCCAGATGATCTCGTTGACGAAGTTGACACGGCCGAAGACGCCGTCCGCCAGCACCTTCGCGTAGTGCGCCTCGCGGTAGTCGAGGTGCAGATAGAGGCTGCCCGAGGGCGCGAGCACGCGCTGCGCCTCGACGAGGAACGGCTCGAGGAAGCCGAGGTAGTCGTCGTAGTCATCCTCGAAAGAGCGGCTGCCCAGCCGCTCCGTCTCGTAGCGCCGCCCGCCGAAGCCCGTGCGGTCGCCCTCGCCGTTCTCGGCGCGCCGCGTGCGCAGCTGCTCGCGCGTCTGCCGCCGGCCGGTGTTGAACGGCGGGTCGAGGTAGACGAGGTCGACGCTCTCGTCCTCGAGGGTGCGCGCGACCGCCACGCCGTCGGCGCAGTGGACGACGCCGCGCGGCGCGGCGATGTTGTCGCTCACGGCGCCCTCACGCCGTCAGCGTGCCCTTGGTGCTCGGCACCTCGCCGGCGATGCGCTGATCGCGGCGGGTGGCGGCGTCGAGGGCGCGCCCGAGCGCCTTGAAGGCGGCCTCGGCGATGTGGTGGTCGTTCGCCCCGGCGAGCTGGCGCACGTGCAGCGCGCAGCGCGCGCCCTGCGAGAACGATTGCAGGGCGTGGCCAATCATCTCCGTCGGGGCCTGGCCGATTCGCTCGCCGCCCCAGTCGAAATCGATCGCCGCGTAGGGGCGGCCGGAGCAGTCGATCACCGCCTGCACCAGCGCCTCGTCGAGCGGCACGGTCGCGTCGCCCATGCGCACGAGGCCGGAGCGGTCGCCCAGCGCCTCGTCGACGGCGGCGCCGAGCGCGAGCGCGCAGTCCTCCATCGTGTGGTGCTCGTCGACGTGCAGGTCGCCCTCGCAGCGCAGCTCGAGGTCGAAGCGGCCGTGCCTGGCGAACGCCTCGAGGACGTGGTCGTAGAAGCCGACGCCGGTCGCGATCGCGGCGCGGCCGGTCCCGTCGATGTCGATCTCGACGTGGATGCGCGTCTCGGCGGTGATGCGGTCGACGACGGCGCGTCGCGCGCCGCCATCGAGGTCGCGCTTGACGCGCTTGAGGTTGGTGTTGATCGCCTGGCGGGTCACGCCGAGCTCCTCGGCGAGCCGGGTCTGCCCGCCGAGCACGTCGAGCTCGCCCGCCTCGTAGGCCGCGCGGACGCGCAGATAGGTCTCGCTCTTGATCTCGACCATGGGGCCGCCTCTCCCGGTGAGCCCGATCAGCGTACGGCCTACGTCAACGTGTGTCTACTGGTGATGAAGACCATATGATTGACGCTCGCTGACGCGCCTGCGCCGTGCCTGACCTCGGGTTAGGGTGCTCCAGGGAGCTTCGGGGCCGTGGGGGTTACTGACGTTCGGCGATCACGGGGGCGGGTTCGGGCGACTCATCGAGCAGCCCATCGACGGCGAAGACAAGGTGGTGCGGGACCGCCATCACCGTGTGCCCTTCGAGCGCGAAGGCCGCTTCGTCCTCGGCCACCGCTTCGTCGTCCGTCTGCGACTCGTAGTAGTCGATGACTTCTTGGACGCGCTCGGCGTCCCAGCCGGGCGGGAACCAGGTCGCCACCTCGCGCGTCCAGCGCTCGGCGATCGCGGGGGGAGGCTCGGACGACTCGGCGATCAGCGCCCTGACGGCGGGCAGCAGGTGGTCCGGGATCACCATCGCCGCGTGCCCTTCGAGCGCAAAGGCCGCTTCGTCCTCGGCCACCGCCTCGTCCCCCGTACGCGAGTCGTAGTGGTCGATGATTTCCTGGACGCGCTCGGCGTCCCTGTCGGGCGGGAACTGGTTCTGCGCCTCGCTCATCGGCCTTTCCGTCTCACCCGGCGCCGGAACGCCGCGAGCGACCTGCCTGTCAACTGGTAGGCAGTGATGACAAAGAGGCTGCCCGGCGCTGGATCCCGTCTACAGACCACGCGCAGATACCGGCCTTCCAGAGTTTGCCCGACAACCAGGCGCGCGTCATTTCGTCCTCGCCTGAGTTCCACAGGTGAGCGTAGCACATCCTCGACTTCGTCCTCGTTCACACCATGGCCGTAGCAGTGGGGCTCGCCCGTCTCGGGATCGATGAGGAACCGGAGGTGCTGCCAGCGTGGCCCCGTCACGCCCCACCCTCCGCCTCCAGCTCCGGCCGCGCCTCGGACAGCGCCGCGAGCAGGCGCTCGCTGTCCTCGGGCGTGCCGACGGAGATGCGGACGTGGTCGCGCAGGCGCTCGTGGCCGAAGAAGCGCACGAAGACGCCGCGCCGGGCCAGCGCCTCGCGCAGCGCCGCGCCGCTGCCGGAGGCGAGGCGGCAGAGCAGGAAGTTGGCCTGCGAGGGCGCGGGCTCCAGCCAGCCGCCCGCCCGCAGCTCGGCCGCCAGGCGGTCGCGCTCCCCGGCGATCTCGCAGGCGCGCTCGTCGAGCAGCGGCGCGTCCTCGAGCGAGGCGAGCGCGGCCGCCTCGGCGGCGGTGCTGACGCCGTAGGGCTGCTTGCACTGCATCAGTAGCGAGGCGACCGAGGCCGGCATCACGCCGTAGCCGACGCGCAGCCCGGCGAGGCCGGCCCACTTGCTGAACGTGCGCAGCACGATCAGCGGCGCATCGCCCTCGTTCGGAGCCTGCTCAGCGAGGCTCGGCGACCCGCTGTGCGCGCCCTCCTGGCCGCTCGCGAACTCGATGTAGGCCTCGTCGATGACGACGATCGCGCCGCTCGCGCGCAGACGCTCGGCGGCGCCGGGCGGCAGCAGCCCGCCCGTCGGGTTGTTGGGCGAGGGCAGGAACACCGCCTTCGCGCCCGCACAGGCCGCGGCGAGCGCGTCGAGGTCCACCGACCAGTCGGCGCGCCTCGGCACGTCGACCAGCTCCGCGCCGGCGATCTCCGCGCCGAAGGGGTACATCCCGAACGTCGGCGAGGCGATCACGACGCGGTCGCCCGCCTCGATGAAGATGCGGAAGACGAGGTCGATGATCTCGTCGGCGCCGGCGCCGGCGACGACGCACTCCGGCGGCACGCCGTGGCGCGCGCCGAGGGCGTCGCGCAGCCGCCGCTGCTCCGGGTCCGGGTAGCGGTGCGCCGCGTAGCCGCCCGCCAGCGCCTCAAGGGCGCGCGGCGAGGGGCCATGGGGGTTCTCGTTGCCATCGAGCTTGACGATCGCCTCGGGGGCGACGCCGTAGCGGGCGGCCACCTGCTCGGGCGGGTCGATCGGCTCGTAGCCGCGCAACGAGCGCAGCGGCGGGCGCAGCGCGCCCTCGAGGTCGAAGCTCGCGGAGTCGCTCATCACAGTCCCTCCAGCCTGCGCTCGATCGAGCGCGCGTGGCCGGTCAGCCCCTCGGCGCGAGCGAGCCGCGCGGCGTGCGGGCCGAGTTCGGCGAGGGCGCCCTCCGGCAGCGCGATCACGGAGCTGACCTTGAGGAAGTCCAGCACCGAGAGCGGCGAGGCATAGCGCGCCGATCCGCCCGTCGGCATGACGTGGCTCGGCCCGGCCACGTAGTCGCCGAGCACCTCGGGCGAGTGGTCGCCGACGAAGACGCCGCCCGCCGCCGTGATCAGCGGCGCGATCGCCTCCGGCTCGCGCGTGAGCAGGCAGAGGTGCTCCGGCGCGAACTCGTTGGCGAGCGCCACCGCCTCCTCGAGGCCGTCCGCGACCACCGCGCCCCCGCCCTCGACCGCCGCGCGTGCGATCGCGCCGCGCTCGAGGTCCGCGAGCTGACGCTCGACCTCGGAGCGCACCGCCTCGGCGTGCGCGCGCGAGGTGGTGATCAGCACCGGCCGCGCGAGGGCGTCGTGCTCGGCCTGCGCCAGCAGGTCGGCGGCGCAGAGGTCGGGCGCGGCCTGCTCGTCGGCGAGCACGAGTGTCTCCGTGGGGCCGTAGATCGCATCGATCCCGACCTCGCCGAAGAGCTGCTGCTTGGCGAGCGTCACGAAGACGTTGCCCGGCCCGAAGATCTTGTCGACGCGCGGGATCGTCTCCGTGCCGAGCGCCAGCGCCGCGATCGCCTGCGCGCCCGAGGCGCGGAAGACGCGCTGCACGCCAGCCAGCTCGGCCGCCACCAGCTTGAGCGGGTGCACGCTGCCGTCCTCGCGCGCCGCCGTGACGCCGATGCGCTCCGGGACGCCCGCGACGAGCCCCGGCAGCGCCGTGTGCAGCACCGAGGAGGGCAGCACCGCCACGCTGCCGGTCATGTAGATGCCCGCCCGCGCGATCGGCTGGACCGTCATGCCCACGCCGTCCTCGAGGAAGGAGCGCGGGCCGTGCGCCAGCTGGCGCTCGTGGTAGTGGCGCACGCGATCGGCGGCGAAGCGCAGCGAGTCGAGCAGCTCGCCCGGCGTCTCCGCGAAGGCGGCCTCGATCTCCTCGCGGCTCACCTCGAGCGGCGCCTCGGCGGAGCCGTCGAAGCGCTGCGAGAAGGCGCGCACGGCCGCGTCGCCCTCCTCGCGCACTCGCGCGATGATCCGCGCCACCACCTCCGAGGCGCCCAGATCCGCACCGAAGGTCTCGCGGATCGAGGCGCGCACGGGCGGCGGCAGCGCGGGGTCGCCGAGCGGGTCGCGCCGCAGCACGCTCGCGCGGGCCGCCTCGGCGCCCTCGACGATGCGCAGCGCTGGCGTGCTGGCAGCCATCAGAGTCGCGGCAGGTACTCGCGGAGGCGCTCGGCGGCCAGCTCGGTCGCCTCCTCGAGGTAGCGCGCGACCTCCTGTTCGGTGACGTGCGAGAGCGACTCCTGGATCAGCCCGCCCGGGTTCCGCGCGACCTCCTCGACCTCCTCCTCGCTGAAGCCGCCGCGCCGCAGGTGGATCTGCATCACGCGCGGGAAGCGCTCCCAGTCCGGGCGCTGGTAGGTGATGCCGCGCGTGAAGTCGCGCCACTCCGGCCACAGCCGCGACTCGATGAAGCCGACGGCGATCGCCGCCTCGGTGGCGTCGATGGCGGTGCGGATCTCCGTGAGGGCGGCGTCGTCCTCCAGCTCGCGGCGGTTCATCTCGTACTGCAGGGCGCGATCCAGCACGTTCGCGCGGAGGTCGCCGCCGAGCGGCGATCGCTCGCCGAAGAAGCGGCGGTAAACGCTCTGGATGTAGTGCTCGTCCATCAGCAGGTGCGTCACGTAGCCCGCCACGAACGCCCTCGTGCTCTCGTTGAGGGCGGCGACGTCCCGCAGGTCCGGGTGCTCCTCGAACATGCGCGCCACCGAGTCCTGCTGCTCGAAGTCGTCAAGCTCGAAGAAGTGCGTGAGGCGGCGGTCCACGCGCAGCAGCACGCGGATGTCGGGCGCCGTCGATCCCATGTAGTAGGACCCGCGGTCGGCGTCGATGTACGGGTGGCCGAGGCGGTCGGCCAGCCCGTAGGCGCTGGCGAGGTGTGATCCCAGTGAAGGCACCGTCAGACCTCCGCGGCTCCCGCCCGCAGCCGCTCGACCAGGTCGTCGCGCAGCTCGCCGCGCGCGCCGGGCGGGCGCCGGGTCGAGCCGATCGCGCAGTTGGTCGACTCCATGATGACGTCGATCATACGGAGCCGGTTCGCGCGCAGGGTGGAGCCGGTCTCGGTCCCTTCGATCAGGATCTCCGCATCGTCCGGCACGAAGCCCTCGGACGCCCCGGAGATCGGCAGCACCTGGTAGCGCCCGAGGTGCCGCTCGCGCGCGTAGTGGTCCGCCAGCGAGACGTACTCCGAGGCGACGCGAATCGGCCGCTCCGGGTCGTCGCGCCGCCACCAGGCGATCGCCTCGGCGATCGTCCCGGCGGGCACGTCCTCGGGCACGACCGCGCCGAGGCGGTAGCGGCTGCGCCGCAGGTCGCACAGCTCCGCGACCGGCGAGAGCGGGAACGCCGCGAGGTGCGCCGCGAGCCAGTCGCGCCCCGTCAGCGCGAGGTCGAAGCAGCCGAGCGCCACGGCCTGCGGCATGTCCTGCGGACGGATCACCTTCACCTCGAGGCCCTCGATGCCGGAGCGCGGGTGGCGGTCGGTGGCGCCGTCGCCGTAGCCCTCGAAGCGCAGCCCGGCGGAGGCGAGCGCCTCGACGGTGTGCGGCTGCGCGTGCCCGTCCGGCAGCGCGAGGCGGAAGACGCCTCGATCACCGTCCGAGACCCGCGAGGCGATGCCCTCGCGGCCGTTGCCCCGCCCGTTGCTTCGCGGCAGCGGGCGCGCCTCGGCGGCCTCCCGGTCGCCCGCCGGCAGCGCGAGCAGCGGCCCCAGCGCCTCCGCGAGATCGCGGCTCGCGAGGGCGTCGCGGTTGGCGACGAGGGTCGCTGAACCGCGCTGCACCTCGGCGACGACGGCCAGCCCCTCGCGGGCGAGGACGGCCTCGGCCGCGGCCTCGTCGAGCGGCACGCCGAGGATGGCGGCGTCGGCGTCCTCGGGCGGCCAGGCCTCGGGCTGGCCCCAGACCTCGATCACGCGGTAGTCCGGCACCCGCAGGTAGTTGAGCGCGCGCGTCGCCAGGTTCGGGTGCGTCGTCGTCACCCGCACGCCCGGCGTCGCCGCGAGGCGGTCGAGCGTGACGCCCTCGGGCGCCGCGAGCACGAGTCGCCGGCCTCCGAGGTCGAGCGGGCGCAACGGCGTGAGCGAGTCGAGCGGGTAGCGCGCCAGCAGCTCGTCGACCCAGGCGCGGCTGGTGACGCCGAGGTCGTACTGGCCCAAGGCGACCTGGATCGGGATGTCCTCCTCGGCGAAGACGCGCACCAGCACGCCCGGCCGGCCCTCGACCGGAAAGCGGTAGGCGCGCGATCCGCCTTCGTAGCCCTCGACGGCGAAGCCGGCCGCTCGCAGGCGCTCGGCGAGCGGCGCACGCAGGCCGCCGCGGGGCAGCGCGACGCGGATCACGACGCCGCCTCCGGCGCGAGCGCGGCAAGCCGCAGCAGGTCGGCGGCGAAGCCCGAGGCGGGCGCGGGGCGTCCACCGATCGCCTCGGCCATGCGGTCGTAGCGGCCGCCCAGCAGGCAGACCTCGCCGCCCGCGAGGGCGCGGAAGGTGAGGCCGGTGTAGTACTCGAAGCTGCCGCCGGCCGCCGGCGCGAGGTCGCAGGCGACGCCCGCCGCCTCGAGCGTGCGCAGGGCCGCGCGCAACTCCGCGATCGGCCCGGCCGCCGTCGGCAGCGCCGCCTCGACGTTGTCGAGGTAGCCCGCGCCGCCGCCGCGGATCTCCAGCAGCAAGCGCAGTCCGCTTGCCGCCTCCGGGCTGGCCGCCGCCAGCTCGCCGACGGCCTCCTCGCCGCCCTCGATCACGCGATCGAGGGCCTCGATCTGCTCCGCCTCGTCGAGTCCCGTCGAGGCGAGCGCGGCGCGGAGCAGCCCGGCGTGCGCGAGCTCGAAGCGCAGGTCGCCGAGCCCGAGCGCGCTCAGCAGCTCGCGTGCGAGACCCAGCAGCTCGATGTCGCCCTCGGGGGCGGCGAGGCCGAACAGCTCGACGCCGCACTGCCACAGCTCGCGGTCGCCGTCGCCGGCGTCGAAGCGGTAGACGGGCTGGACGTAGCTGAGCCGCGCCGGCTCGCCGTTCGTGACGCCCTCGCGGCTCTCGAACCAGCGGACGGCGGGCAGCGTGCTGTCCGGCCGCAGCACCATTCGCTCGCCGCTCCAGCCGTCCCAGTCGAGGAACGAGTAGACGCGGTCCAGCAGCTGCGGCGAGAGCGCGCCGGCGCTGGTGAAGAGGTGCAGCGGCTCCACGGTCGGCGTGCGGATCTCCCGATACCCCGCCGCCGCCGTCACCTCGAGGAAGCGCGCCTCGACCCGGCGGAAGCGCCGCATCTCCTCCGGTCCGATGTCGTGCATGCCGCGGCTGCGCAGGGTTTCGGCGCGGCTCGCGGCGGGGTTGCTTGTTTCGGCCTCGGTTTCGCTCACGCTCGTCTCACTCTCGCGGCCTCGTGTTGGTGGGTTGGTCTCGTGGGCCGGGACGGCGACGCCGCTGTGTCTGGACACAGAAGCGCCGCGACGGAGTTCCGCCGCGGCGCGTCGCAGGCATCAGCGTTCCGGCTAGCGATGCAAGCGGCTTCGCGGCGGCGACTCCTCGCCCCGATGGCTATGCGCATGCGCGCGCCCGCCGCTGATCTCGTAGCTACGCATCACGACCGATCGTAGGAGCCACGCCCTGCGAGGGCAAGCGCGGGCGGGCGCCACGCGGCCTCTCCGGCTGTTCAGTTCCCGCTCGCGGATTCCGTGGCAGCGGCAGCCAAAGCGTGGTCGAACGTCTCGATCCGCCTCACGCCTCGCCTGCGGCAACTCGCGAGATGGCAGAGATCGCGAGCGGTCAGTCCGGGATGGAGCCTTTCCAACTGCCGGGCCAGGTCGACGTCCTCACGCTCCAGCGACCAGATCCCGGTCATCGCGCCCGACGCCAGCGCCAGCGCCTTGTCGAGTTCACGAAGCCGCCGGACTGACAGGTAGACATGCAGGAGCTCCTGCAACACCTCCGCGGAGGTGTAGAGCGGCGTCCGATTGCGGCTGGCGCCGGCGAAGAACGCCCGCGCCGGATCGCGGTGCGGATGTTCGCGTCCCACCGCGTATACGAAGACATTGGTGTCGACGAAGATCACGCGTCGGCGATCCCGCGGAGTTGCGACTCGCGCATCACCGCCAGGTGCTCCTCCCAGTCCGGCTCGCGGCCGGGCCCCGCCACCGCGTTGCATTCACGGAAGAACGCCTCGAAATCCGCCGGCGATCGGAAGCGTTTCGCCTCGCGCCGGGATTCGAGGCGCTCGCGCGCGGCCGCGCGCAGCCATGCGCTCAGGGTCAGCCCCTCGCGCTTCGCCTCGGAGAAGAACCGATCGCGATCCTCGTCGGGAATGATGAGCTGTACCCGCGCCATCCCGCACCCGCTCCCGAATGCGTATCCATCATACACACGCCAGCTACAGCGTCGTCACGTCGCCCGCCGCGAAGCTGCGCTCCGATCCGTCGTCGAGCCGCAGCGTCAACTCCCCCGTCGCGGTGACCCCGGCGGCGACGCCCTCGACGATGGCCCCGCCAGCCTCCGGCCCGGCAGGCGCAAGCCGCACGCGCCGCCCGATTGTCTCGAGGCGCGCGCGCCAGTCGCCGAGGAAGGCGGACGGCTCACGCTCGATCTGCTCGACGCGCCGCTCAAGCGCCCTCGACAGCTCCGCGAGCAGACTCTCGGGGTCCGGGGGCGGCGCGCCCGCGCCCTCGATGCTCGTCGCGCGGGCGCGCTCGTCCGGCGGCAGGCCCGCTGTCGCGGCCTCGTGCAGGTTCACGCCGATGCCGAGGAAGACCTCGACGCCGCCGCGCGCGGTTCGCGCGTCTGCGAGGATTCCTGCCAGCTTGCGGCCGCCGGCGAGCACGTCGTTCGGCCACTTGAGCGTGACGCCGAGGCCGCATGCCGCCTCGACCGCCTCGGCGGTCGCGAGGCCGCCCGCGGCGCTGAGCAGCGGCGTGTGCGGCCCGGCGGCGGGGCAGAGGTGGAAGGTGACGAGCAGCGCGGCCCCCGGCGCTGCGACCCAGCGCCGCCCGAAGCGCCCGCGGCCGGCGGTCTGCTCGCCCGCGACATAGGCGTCGCCGCAGCCCCCGGCGCCGCGCCGGTCCGCGCCCGCGCGCGCGTCGTCCATCGTCGAGGAGGTGACCGCGACGGCGTGCGCACGCGCGCCGATGCGCCCGCTGCCGCGCAGCGAGGCATAGCGCTCGTGATCGAAGGCTGCGTCGGCGGCCATCGGCGAGCCTCCCGGACGCAGAACACCCCGGCCGCTGGCCGGGGTGTTCCGTTCAGTCTCACGGGCAGAGGATCAGCCCGCGGACACCTCCTTGGAGATGTCCCACCGGTGGTCCTCGGCCTCGCGACTACGATCATCATCCATGTGGGCATCACCTCCTTCCTCGAAACCGACGATAGGCCCGCTGCCGCGCAAGCGTCAATCGGCGGGCGGCGCAGTCGTCTCCGCCTCCCCGGACGGCTCGGGCTCCGCTTCGCCGAGGGTGTAGCCGCGGAAGGAGAGGAAGCCGATGAAGACCAGCACGGCGGCGACGGGGCCGACGAGGCGCACGCCGAGCGGGTCGCTCGCGCTGTCGCCGGCGAGCAGCACGATCGCAAGCAGCAGCGGCGCGAAGGCCGAGGCGCTCTTCTCCAGCAGGTTCTGCGAGCCGTAGAACATCCCCTCGCGGCGCGTCGAGGTGCGCCGCGCGTCGTGGTCGACGATGTCGGCGATCAGGATGTTGGGCAGCATCAGGATGCCGGCCAGCGGCATCCCGATGACGAGGATCACGACAGCCGCCTGCGCCACCCTCGAGATCCCCGGCATGAAGCCGGCGAAGAAGAGCAGGACCAGGCCGCCTATGCTCCACAGCATCGCCGCGCGGAAGGCGTAGGCGTTGCCCCTGCGCCTCGCGAGCGGCGTGAAGATCGCGATCCCGATCAGCACGCCGGCGATCACGATCACCGTGAGCGCGAAGGTGAACAGGCCCGCGTCGTCGGAGCCGTTGCGGCCGAACACTTCGCTCGTCGAGAGCGCCGCAGAGACGTAGAACGGGAACAGCGACGTCAGCATGATCTCGGCTATGCGGAAGAAAATGAAGCTCGGCAGGAAGGCGACGAACTGCTTGTTGGCGAACGTCTCGCGGATCGACCGCCTGAAGCCCGGTGTCGAGGGCGTGTCGTCGCTCTTCGCATGGCTCCAGCAGCCGAACAGCGCGGTGTAGCGCGTCGCCAGTGCAATCGCCGCCATGATTGCCGCCATCGACCCGAAGCCCACGACGTCCACCAGCAGCGAGCTGATGGAGAGTCCGATGAACGCTCCGAAGACCCCAAACAGCAGCTGAAGCGCCGCTACGGTCACGCGATGCTGGTGCGTCTTCGCGATGTGCGGGAGCAGCGCCTCCAGCGGCGCGCCGGAGAGGTTGCTGGACAGCCAGAAGACCTCGACGATCACGACCAGGTAGATCAGGTTGGCCAGGCTCGCGCCGCCATCCGGCGGGATGAACAGCGCCGCGAAGAGCAGCGCCCACCACGGCGTCCCAAGCAGGATCCAGGGGATGCGCCGCCCCCAGCGCGAGTTGGTGCGGTCGGTCAGGTAGCCGACAACCGGGTCGTCGACCGACTCGACGATCCGGACAACTGTCAGCACCAGGCCGAGCACAACCCGCGGCGCGAGCTCGTCGGGGAAGGCGAAAGCTCCCAGGTTCAGGTCGGGCAATCCGATCGCCGGGATCCGGGTGGGCAGGTCGTCCCTGTCGGAGGGCGGGACGTAGAAGAAGATCAGCCACAACGTGAACGCCCGCGAGAGCACATTCCCGGAGACGGATCCGCTGGCGTAGAAGACCCTGGTGCGCAGCGGCCGCTGTTCGTCTGTCACGCCGCCCTCCACCCGGCTCGCGCCGGTTGCGGGCATGCTACGGCATCGCGGTCACTCCCCGCCGTAGACGCCCCGCAGCTCGGGAGGCAGCAGCGCGGCGACCGCGCCCATCACCGCCCGCGCGCCCTCCTCGTCGCTCATCCGCTCGAGCGCGAACGGCTCGCCGAAGGTCGCGACCAGCGCGCCGTCCGCGTCGTCGCGCACGGCGACGGGGACGAGCGGCGTGGCCCCCGAGGACAGCCACGAGAGCGCCGCGCCGGACCCCGGCCAGGCCGCCGCCAGCTCCGGCCCGGAGCCGCTCGCCGCCTCGGGCGTGATGCCGAGGACGGCGCCCGCGCGCAGGATCTCGCGGGCCTCGCGCAGCAGCGACGAGCGCGAGCGCACCTCGTCGTCCGGTTTGGCCACCAGCAGCAGCCCGTAGGCCTCCCCGATCTTGCCCAGGAGCCAAGCCATCAGGCGGTCGGGCATGGGCAGGCCGAAGTAGCGGAAGCGCTCGAAGCGGTCGGTGATCAGCCAGTGCACGGGCGGCTCGCCGCCGCGATGGCGCTCGAGCGCCGCGCCGACCAGCGCCGCGCACCACCAGACGCGCAGACCCGGCCGCTCGTAGTGGTTCATCACCACCACGCAGGCGCCCTCGCGCGGCACGTGCTCGATGCCGATGACGCGCGGGCGCGGCTGCGCCCCCCGCAGCATCGCGCGCGAGTCCGGCCCCAGCCTCCGGCGACGCCGCAGCACGGCGACGCTGAACAGCCAGCGCACGATGTACCAGGGGCTGAAGTCGTACGACTGCGCGGTGGACGGATCGCGGTCCATCGGCCCGGCCCCTACGCGCCCTCCGCCGCCACGCCCGAGGCGACAAGCGCGTCGATCTCGGCCTCGGGCAGGCCGAACTCGCGCAGCAGCTCGCGGGTGTGGCGGCCCACCGGCGGGGCGGCGCTGCGCGCGCGCGTCGGCGTCGCCGAGAGTTCGATGATCGGGCCGACGACGCGCTGCGGGCCCGTCACCTCGTGCTCGAGCTCCGCCATGATGCCCTCGGCGGCGACCTGCGGGTCGTCCGACATCTCCTCCGGCAGGTTGACCGGCGAGACTGGCGTGCCCGCCGCCTCGAAGGCCTCGACCCACTCGGCGACGGTGCGCTCGGCGATGCGATCGCGGATCACCTGCTTCCAGCGCTCGGCCTCGGCGAGGTTGACCGGGTCGAGGGCGTCGTAGTCCGGGTCGTCGCAGTGCTCGCCCTCGAGGCCGAGCACCTCGCGCATCGCGTCGCGGTTCGCCTTCGTGAGCGCGCCGAGGACCACGCCGCCGTCCTTCGCCTGGTAGCCGTTGTAGTAGAGCGCGAACTGCGTCCCCAGCTCGCGGCCGGCCATGCGGATGTCGATCACCTCGCGGTAGTCGGCGCCGCGCGCGCGCGCCTCGTCGACCTTCGCCATCGTCACGTCGCGCACGGCGCTGTCGGAGACGGGCTCACGCATCGTGATGTGGCCCTGCCCGAACATCGCCGAGCGCAGCAGCGAGCCGGAGACCTTCTGGCCCTCGCCGGTCCGTTCGCGGTGGTAGAGGGCCGTGGTCACGCCCATCGCGGTGGCGATGCCCGTCATGTAGTCGGCCCAGGCGCCCGCCTTGAGCGCCAGCGGCTCGCCGCCCTCGCCGACCTTGCCCTCGCCCGCCATCAGCCCGGAGTAGGCCTGCGCGACGATGTCCGACGCCGGGAACCCGGCCAGCCGCCCGCGCGTCCCGAAGCCCGTGCTCTCCACGTAGATCAGGTCCGGCCGGATCACGCGCAGCGTCTCGTAGTCGATGCCCAGCCGCTTCGCGACGCCGAGGCGGTAGTTGACGATCACGACGTCGGTTTGCGGCACGAGGCGGTGAATCAGCGCCCGCCCCTCCTCGCGGCCGAGGTCGACGACGAGGCTGCGTTTGCCGCGGTTGAAGTTCTGGAAGAGCTTGCCCTCGTTCGGCACGACCGCTCGGTTGCGGCGGTGCGGCTCGCCGCCCGGCGGCTCGACCTTCACCACGTCCGCGCCGAGGTCGCCGAGGATCACGCCGCAGACCGGCCCGGCGACCACCACCGAGAACTCGAGCACCCGGATCCCGTCGAGCGCGCCGGCGCGCATCGCAGCCTCCCGTGCGGGCGGCATCGGGCCACTCCCGCACCCGCGCCCGCATGGTAGCGTGCGCCCGCAGCGAGGCGGGAGAGGAGCCGCACGGTGATCAAGGCAATCCTGGCGCTCTGGGCGGAGGACGACCTGGAGCCTCTGGACGTCCAGTGGGAGCTGGTCGACCGCTGCGCGGAGACGGTGCTCGGCAGCGGCGCCGCGCCGCAGCCGCTCGGTCTCACGCTCAACCTCGCGGAGCTCGCCAGCGGCGAGCGCTGGGATCGCGGCGGACCGGAAGGGCCGATGGCGGACGCGCTCGTCGCCGTCTGGGCCAAGGACGCCTGGGCCGAGGACGGGACGCTCGCGGCCTTCGCGGACGCCCTCGCGGGCACGGAGGGCGTCGCCCGCCTCGCGGGCTGGACCGTCGAGGAGCATTACCAGAAGCGCTACGAGCGCGACTGGGTGGACGGCGAACTGACGCCGGGCGTGAAGATGATGACGCTGATGCGGATCGCGCCGGGCCGCTCGCACGAGCAGTGCGCGCGCCACTGGCGCGAGGTGCACACGGGCCTCGCGCTGCGCATCCACGTCGGGATGCAGCACTACGTGCAGAACGTCGTGCACGCGCCGCTCGCGGGCAGCGACCCGGACGTCTTTGGCATCGTCGAGCTGCACATGCAGTCGCGCGAGGCCTTCCGCGAGGAGCGCTACGACTCCGACGAGGGGCGGCGCGAGATCTACGAGGACATCCCGAAGTTCATGGCGCTGGACCGCGCGACCGGCGGCTACTTCACGGAGCGCATCCTGCGCACCCCGCCCGGCGTCGTCTCGGGCAGGCCGTAGCGCCAGCCTCGCGGAAGGGACGCGGCGATGCAGCAGTTCGAGGGCCGCGTGGCGGTCGTCACCGGCGGCGCGAGCGGGATCGGCCGCGCGCTCGCCACGCGCTTCGCCGAGGCGGGCATGCGCATCGTGCTCGCCGACGTCGAGCGCGACGCCCTTGAGGCGACCGCGGCCGAGCTGCGCGACGGCGGCGCCGAGGTGCTTGCCGTCGAGACCGACGTCTCGAGCGCGGAGAGCGTCGACGCCCTCGCGGACCGCGCGTACGAGGCGTTCGGTGCGGTGCACGTGGTCTGCAACAACGCCGGGGTCGGCGGCGCGAACGTCGCCTCCTACCGCGCCACGCTCGCGGACTGGCAGTGGACGCTCGGCGTGAACCTCTGGGGCGTGATCCACGGCGTGCGCGCCTTCGTCCCGAGGATGCTCGACGGCGGCGAGGAGGGCCACGTCGTCAACACCGCCTCGATCGTCGGGCTGACCCCGCTGCCCGGCAACGCCCCCTACGGCGTGAGCAAGGCCGGGGTGGTCGCGCTGACCGAGGCGCTGCAACTCGAACTCGAACTGCGCGACGCGCCCGTGCGCGCCTCGGTGCTCTGTCCGGGCATCGTGCGCACGAACATCCTCGACTCCCAGCGCAACCGCCCCGAGGCGCTGCGCAATCCGGAACCGCCGCGCCCCGATCCGGCGCAGGAGCGGCTGCGCGACGAGTTCGCGCGTAGCGCGATCGAACCCGCCGAGGTCGCCGCGAAGGTCTTCGAGGCGATCCGCGACCAGCGCTTCTGGATCCTCACGCACGACATCGACTCGTGGATCCGCCGTCGCGCCGACGGCATCCTGGCGCGCGCGAACCCGCAGGCTCGGCCGCGCGGGTAGCCGGAGCGGGGAGGAACGAGCAGTGCAGGACTTCGAGGGCCGCGTGGCGGTCGTCACCGGCGCGGCGAGCGGCATCGGCCGCGGGCTCGCCCAACGCTTCGCCGGGGAGGGCATGCGCGTCGTGCTCGCCGACGTCGAGCGCGACGCCCTCGAGGCGGCCGCGGGCGAGCTGCGCGAGACGGGCGCGGAGGTGCTCGCCGTCGAGACGGACGTCTCGAGCGCGGACAGCGTCGAGGCGCTCGCCGAACGCGCCTACGAGGCGTTCGGGGCGGTCCACGTGGTGTGCAACAACGCGGGCGTCGGCGGGGGGCGCGGCCCGACGCAGGACACCACCGTCGCCGACTGGCAGTGGATCCTCGGCGTGAACCTCTGGGGCGTGATCCACGGCGTGCGCTCGTTCGTCCCGAGGATGCTCGACGGCGGCGAGGAGGGCCACGTCGTCAACACCTCGTCGGGCGCTGGGCTGACCGCGACGCCGTTCAACACCGTCTACGGCACGAGCAAGGCGGGCGTGGTCGCGCTGACCGAGTCGCTGTACCTGGAGCTGGAGTTGCGCGGAGCGCCCGTGCGCGCCTCGGTGCTCTGTCCCGGCCTGATCCGCACGAACATCCTCGACGCGGAGCGCAACCGGCCGGAGGCGCTGCGCAACCCCGGCGAGCCGCCGCCCGAGGGCTCGGGCCGCGCCCGCCTGCGCGAGGCGATGGCGAGCAGCGGGACGCCGCCCGCCGAGGTCGCCGCGCACGTCGTCGAGGCGATTCGCGAGCAGCGCTTCTGGATCGTGACGCACGATGATATTGATCCGTGGGTGCGGCAGCGGGCCGAGAGCATCCTGGCCCGCACCAACCCGAGCGCCCGGCTCGGCGGCTGAGCGCACGGTCACGAGGAACGGACGCAACGAGGGAGGCGGCCGGTGGAGCTGGGAGCGGGATTCCCGCAGCGCGCGATCGGAAGCGACAGCGGCGCGCTGCGCGACTACGTGCAGGGCGTCGAGCAGCTCGGCTACGCGCACATCCGCGCCGCCGACCACGTGCTTGGGGCCGACGCGTCGCGGTACGAGCTGGAAGGGCCGTACACGCATCACGCGATCTTCCGCGAGCCGTTCGTGATGTTCGGCTACGCCGCGGCCGTCACCTCGCGCATCAAGCTCGTCACCAGCGTGCTGATCCTCTCGCAGCGCCAGACCGCGCTCGTCGCCAAGCAGGCGGCCGAGGTGGACCTGCTCTCCGGCGGGCGGTTCGAGCTGGGCATCGGCAGCGGCTGGAACGAGGTCGAGTACGAGGCGCTGGGCGTCGACTTCGCGACGCGCGGCTCGCGCATCGAGGAGCAGATCGGGCTGCTGCGCCGGCTCTGGGAGGAGCCCCTCGTGACCTTCGAGGGCGAGCACCACGCGATCCGCGACGCCGGGATCAACCCGCTCCCGCAGAGGCGCATCCCGATCTGGATGGGCGGCTACGCACGCGTGATGATGGAGCGCACGGGCCGCCTCGGCGACGGCTGGCTCGTGCCGCCGCGCTTCCACAGTCCCGAGGGCTTCCTGCCGCGCCGCGATCGCGTGCTCGCCGCCGCCGAGGCGGCCGGCCGCGACCCCGCGGAGATCGGCTTCAACCTCAGCGTCAGCACGAAGGGCAAGGATCTCGACGAGCAGCTGCGGCGCGCCGAGCTGTGGCGCGGCATGGGCGCGACGCGCTTCACCGTCAGCACCAACACCTCCGGCCTCGCCACGGTCGGCGAGCACCTCGAGGCGCTGCGCGCCTTCATCGAGGCGTACGACGGGATGAGCGGCCGGTGAAGATCTACACGCGCAGCGGCGACGAGGGCGACACCGGCCTGTTCGGCGGGCCGCGCGTGCCCAAGGACGACGCACGCGTCGAGGCCTACGGCGCCGTCGACGAGCTGAACGCCGTCCTCGGCGTCGCCGCCGCGGGCCTCGACCGCGAGGCCTCGCCCGACCTCGCCGGGATGCTGCACGAGATCCAGTCCACGCTGTTCGACCTCGGCGGCGAGCTGGCGACGCCGGACGCGCGCGAGCGGGCGGCGAGCGGCAAGCTCACGCCCCTGCTCGCCGACGGGTCGAGCGAGCGCCTCGAGGGCTGGATCGACGCGCTGGAGGAGGAGCTGGAGCCGCTCACGCAGTTCATCCTGCCGGGCGGCGCGCCAGTGGCCGCCGCGCTGCACCTCGCGCGCACGGTCTGCCGCCGCGCGGAGCGGCGCGCCGTCTCGCTGGCTGCCATTGAGGAGATCTCCGGCGAGCTGCTGGTCTACCTGAACCGGCTCTCGGACTTCCTGTTCGTCGCGGCGCGCGCCGTCAACCGGCGCGAGGGCGTCGAGGAGCCGCGCTGGGCCTCGCCGCGCGGGTCGGAGGAGAGCTGACGGACCCGGACGTTACGCGGGCGCGGCGACGGGGGCGAGCGCCACGGCGGCCTCGCGCAGCAGCTCGACGGTCTCGTCCCAGCCGATGCAGGCATCGGTGATCGAGACGCCGTAGCGGAGCGCGCTCGCGTCGTCGCCAAGCGACTGGTTGCCCTCGTTGAGGTGGCTTTCGAGCATCAGGCCGATGATGCTGCGGTTGCCCGCCGCGCGCTGCGCGATCACGTCGCGGAAGGCGATCGACTGGCGCCGGTGGTCCTTGCCGGAGTTGGCGTGGCTGCAGTCGACGAGCACCGTCGGTGTGAGGCCGGCGGCCTCGAGCCGCTCGTGCGTCGCGCGCACGGACTCCGCGTCGAAGTTCGGTCCGTCGTTGCCGCCGCGCAGCACGATGTGCCCGAAGGGGTTGCCGCTCGTCTGCACCGTGCAGGTCCGACCCTCGCGGTCGATACCCAGAAACGCGTGCGGTTCGCGCGCCGAGAGCAGCCCGTTCACGGCGACCTCGATGTTGCCGTCGGTGCTGTTCTTGAAGCCCACCGGCATGCTGAGACCGCTCGCCATCTGGCGGTGCGTCTGGCTCTCCGTCGTGCGCGCGCCGATCCCGACCCACGAGATCAGGTCGGCGAGGTACTGCGGCGCGATCGGGTCCAGGAACTCCGTGCCCGCCGGCAGCCCGAGGCTGCCGATCTCGATCAGCAGTTGGCGCGCCCTGCGCAGTCCCGCGTCGATGTCGAACGAGCCATCGAGGTCCGGGTCGTAGATCAGGCCCTTCCAGCCGACGGTCGTGCG
Source organism: Dehalococcoidia bacterium (assembly GCA_963692775.1). GTDB lineage: Bacteria > Chloroflexota > Dehalococcoidia > UBA2979 > UBA2979 > VXMT01. Next base: position 773,242 of record OY839116.1, read on the forward strand.
CGGCTTCTCGAAGTAGACGCGCATCACCACCAGCACGCGGTCCTCGATCTCGCGGGCGAGACCCGCGAGGCGCCGCGCGTACTCCATCGCCGAGCGCTCGTCGTGGATCGAGCAGGGCCCGGCGACGAACAGCATCCGGTCGTCGCGGCCGGATAGGATCTCCTCGATCTCGCGGCGGCCCCGCACCACGGTTTCCAGCACATCCGCCGGAATCGGCAGCTCGGTCTCGAACTCGGCCGGCGTGGGCAGCGGGATCGTGTCGACGACGTGGAGGTCGGAGACGGGACGGTCGAGGTAGTCGGCCATAGTGTCCTCCCGGGAGGGGTGATGTGTGGCGCGGCGCGCCGTGTTGCCTCGAGAAGCCGGGCGGCCGGACCGTCCGCGGGGCGCGCCCGCGAACGTGGGGAGCCGTCGGCGCGACAAGCGTAGCACCGCAATCGTTCTGCCGATAGCGCGCGCTATGTCAAAAGACCGTGAGCGACTCGCCGCCGCGCTATCAGCCTCCGAGCCGACCACTCCCTCCGCAAACGCGGCAGTCCTGGACTATCTGTTTCCCGGTTTCCCGCGCGGCGGCGGCTGCCGCGGCGGGCGACGCGAACGGCCCCAGCCATTGCGAGGTCTCGCCACCCGCGAGCCCGTGCAGCCCTTGTCCGTGGTTGCAGAACCTGCACGCGCCGTCGTGCACGCGCGTCGTATTCGTCGGAGGGTCAAGGTACACCCAGAGCATCGTGGTCTCCTTGCGGCTGCATCCTACAGCGCCTCCGACGGGGCTCGGCAGACAGCAGCTCCGTGACCGACCGACCCACCGCCGATGCCCGCGCTCGCGCCGCCACTTGCGCGGCGCGCTACCCTGCGCGCGGCGCACACGCGGCACCGCACGAGAGGCAGGCCGATGGCGGACGGCGGCGCCTTCGCGCTCCACGTGCCGGTCGACTACCGGCGGCTCGGCAACGGGCTGCGCGTCGTCGTCTCGCCGGACGACTCGGCGCCGATCGTCGCCGTCGCCGTCTACTACGAGGTCGGCTTCCGCCTCGAGCCGCGCGGGCGCTCCGGCTTCGCGCACCTCTTCGAACACCTGATGTTCCAGGGCTCCGGCCAGCTCGCGAAGATGGAACTGGTCCAGCTCGTCCAGCAGAACGGCGGTGTGCTCAACGGCACCACCCGCACCGACTACACCAACTACTTCGAGGTGCTCCCCAGGTCCGCGCTGGAGCTCGCGCTCTGGCTGGAAGCGGACCGCATGCGCGGACCGCGCATCACGCAGGAGGAGCTCGACAACCAGCGCGACGTGGTCAAGAACGAGGTGCGCGTCAACGTCCTCAACCGCCCCTACGGCGGCTTCCCCTGGATCGACATGTGCGAGCGCGCCTTCCGCAACTGGCACAACGCGCACAACGGCTACGGAGAGTTCGAGGATCTCGACGCCGCCAGCCTCGACGACGTCTGGGCGTTCTTCGGCGACTACTACTCGCCGCGGAACGCCGTGCTCGCGATCGTCGGCGACGTGGACGCGGAGGAGGCGTTCGCGCTCGCCGACCGGCACTTCGGCTCAATCGAGGGCGCGCCCGCCCCGCCGCCGCCGGACCTCGCGGAGCCGCGCCAGGAGGCCGGGCAGGCGTTCACGAAGGCCGACCCGCTCGCCAGCCAGCCGGCGCTCGCCTTCGCCTACCACACGCCCGAGCGCGACACGCCCGAGTACCTCGCGATGGGCGTGCTGCACCAGCTGCTCGCCGGGGGCGACGACTCGCTGCTGCATCGCGAGCTGGTCAGCCGCCGCGGCTACACGGGCCAGGTCGACGGGGGCATCAACTTCCTCGGCAACATGTTCAGCGCGCGCACGCCGCTGCTCTGGACCTGCTCGCTGATCCACGACGCCGACACGCCGCCGGAGACGATCGTCGAGGCCGCCGAGGAGGTGATCGCCCCGCTGCGCGAGACGGCGATCGACGCCGAGGCGTTCGAGCTCGCCCTCGTGAAGGCGCGCTCCGGCCTCTACTCGACGGTCGGCGGCGGGATGTACCCGGCGATCGGGCGCGCCGACCTGCTCGCCTCGTTCACGCTCTTCGACGACGACCCGGAGCGCGTCAACCGCCTGGAGGCGGAGCTGCGCGCGCTCAGCCCGGATCTGGTCCTGGAGACCGCGCGCGAGTACCTGCGTCCCGAGGCGCGCACCGTGATCGCCGTCGAGCCGGGAGCGGGCGCGCCATGAGCGCGCGACCGGCCGCCGGCGCACCGGCCGCGTTCCGCCTGCCGCAGCGCGCCGAGCTGACGCTCGGCAACGGCCTGCGCGCCACGCTCGTCGAGTACGGAGCCGTGCCGAAGGCGTTCCTGCGGCTGTCCCTGCGCGCCGGCGGCCTCAACGAGCGCGAGGGCGCCTCGGGGCTCGCGGTGCTCGCCTCGCGCTACCTCAAGGAGGGCGCGGGCGACCTCGACGCGGGCGAGCTGGCGGCGCGCATCGCGCGTTGCGGCGGGCTGCTCGACACGCACAGCGGCGACGACGTCACGACGCTCGACGTGCAGGTGCTCTCCGAGTCCACGCCCGAGGCGCTGCGGCTGCTCGGCGAGGTCGCCATGCGGCCCCGCCTGCCGGAGAGCGAGCTGGAGCGGCTGCGCGCCGAGCTGCTGCGCGAGCTGGCCGTCGCCGCCACGCAGCCGGACGTGCTCGCGCTGGAGCGCTTCCACGCCGCGCTCTACGGGAACCACCCCTATGCCCGCGTGCTGCCCGCGCGCGAGGACGTGGAGGCGCTGGGCATCGACGACGTGCGCGGCTTCGTAGCGGATGAGCTGGGCGCGGCGCGGGCGCACCTCTACGTCGCCGGCCGCTTCGACCTCGACACGACCGAGCAGGCGCTGCGCGCGACCTTCGAGGACTGGCCCGCCGGTCCCGAGCCGCTGATCGCGCCGCCCTCGCCGACCAGCGCGCGCGCGATCCACCTCGTGGACCGCCCCGGCGCGGAGCAGTCGACGATCCGCCTGGGACTGCCGGCGCCCGACCCCTCGCACGAGGACTACCTGCCGCTGACGGTGGTCGATACGCTGCTCGGCGGCGCGTTTATGTCGCGCATCACGCTCAACCTGCGCGAGGACAAGGGCTACACCTACTCGCCTCGCAGCACCATCGCCGTGCACTACCGCGACGCCCACTGGATGCACGCCTCGGACGTGACGACGGCGCACTCCGGCGACTCGCTGCACGAGATCTTCGCCGAGATCGACCGCTTGCGCGCCGAGCCGCCCTCGGCCGAGGAGCTCGAGGGCGTCCAGCGCTTCATGGCCGGCGGCATGCTGGTGCGCAACGCGACGCCCGCCGGCCTGCTCGGCCAGCTCGGCTTCCTCGACTTCCACGAGCTGGGCGCGGGCTACGCCGACGAGTACGTCGACCGCGTGTACGCCGTGACGCCGGAGCGGGTCAGCGAGCTTGCGACGGCGTACCTGCGCCCCGAGGAGCTGACGATCGCAATCGCCGGGGACGCCTCGGTGATTCGCGCGCAGATCGCGCCGTACGGCGCGATCGCGGAGTAGGAGGACGCCGTGACGAGCACGTTCGGCCCGCCGCCGCGCATCGCCGACTTCGACCCGTCGCTGGCCGTGCCCAGGAAGGGGTACCGCAAGGAACTCGAGCGGCTCCAGCTCGAACTGCTGCACCTGCAGGTGCGGATGCGCGACGAGGAGCGGACGGCGGCGGCGATCGTCTTCCAGGGCGTCGACGCGGCCGGCAAGGGGGGCGCGATCGCGCGCCTCGCGGGCCACCTCGATCCGCGCGGGGTGCGGGTCCACGCGATCGGCGCGCCGACGCCGCGGGAGCTGCTGGGGCACTACCTGCGGCGCTTCCACCTGCTGATGCCGCGGCGCGGGAGCATGGCCGTCTTCGACCGCTCGTGGTACGGGCGCGTGCTCGTCGAGCGCGTCGAGGGCCTGACGCCGCGCGCGGACTGGGAGCGCGCCTACCGCGAGATCCGCGAGTTCGAGCGGCTCTACCACGACGCGGGCACGGTGATCGTCAAGTTCTGGCTGCAGGTCTCGCGGGAGGAGCAACTGCGCCGCTTCGAGGAGCGCGCCGCGGACCCGTTCAAGCGCTACAAGCTGACGGACGAGGACTGGCGCAACCGCGAGCGCTGGGACGACTACATGGAGGCGGCGGACGAGATGTTCGAGCGCACGCACAGCGAGTTCGCGCCGTGGGTGCTGGTCAGCGCCGAGCAGAAGCGCCACGCCCGCCTCGCCGTCCTCCGCACCGTGCTGGATCGCCTCCAGGCGGCGCTGGGGTAGCAGCCGTGCGGGCGGTGCGGTCGCTGGCCAACCTGCTGCTGGTGCTGGCAATGGCCGGAGGCGCCCTGGCGCTCGTGCTCGGCCCGGAGTCCGGCCCGCCGCCCTCGGCCGCCGCGACGGCGACCGCCACCACCACGGCGACGGCGACCGCGACGGCGACTGCGACCGCGACTACGACTGCGACCGCGACGCCGGCACCAACGCCGATGACGCTGCGCTACAACCAGCTCGACACGACCGGCGCGGCGGCGGCGGCGGGCAGCTACGCCTTCCTCGACAGGCCGGGGGATCTGACCAGTGCGATCAGCACCCTCGGGCAACTCTGGCTCGCGTTCATCCACGAGCTCGCGATTCACCCGACCGACGCGGAAGGCGTCTCGCGGTCCGCCTTCTACGAGACGGTCGCCGCCGGCGATGTGCTCGAGTTCCGGCTGAGCGCGGACTGTTTCTTCCGCTTCAAGGTGACGGCCCTTCGATCAGACGCGCCGGTCCGAAGGTTCGCGATCACCGGCGTGACAGAGCTTGTCAGCGCATGCTACCTGCCTGACGATCCCGCAGCCCCGTTCGCCGTCGAGTTCCGTTGGCGTCCCGCTCCCGGATACCCCGGCGAGGATGGCATCTGGATCATGCTCGTCCGCGAGCCCGTCGGGCCCGGAACCTACCGGATAGCGTCCGACTCACCTGTCGTCCTCGACGTGCCCGCGGGCATGAGGCTGATCTATCACGGCATCGGGATTGCCGAGCCGGATCCAGACGGCGTCGGCCCATACCGGTGGATTTCGTTGGAGGATGGGGCGAGCGGTTCCGAACTCACGCTGGACGCGGAGACGGGGGAGGAGGCGGACCGCACGCTCCGCGGCTCACAAGCCGACGGCAGGAACATGAACGCGCTGTTCGATGCGATCGTGGCTTCCGTGCGGCTCGTGCCGCCGCCGGGGGCGACCGCGACGCCCGCCGCGCTGCCCTACAACCAGCTCGACACGACGGGCGCGGCGACGGCGGCGGGCAGCTACGCCTTCCTGTCCAGCACGGGCGAGAGCAGGAGCGGCCTACCAGTCTTCTCGTGGGCAGCTGGGAGAGTCGCCAGCCTGCGCGTCAGCCAGACGGACGCCAACGGCGTCTCCCGCGCGGCCTTCTACCAGACGAGACAGGCCGGGGATACGGTCCTGTGGTGGTATCGGAAAGACTGCTGGGCGGCGTATGAGGTGACCGCCGTGCCGACGGACCCGCCCGGAGCGGCGTCGACGACGAAATTGTTCACCATCCGCAACCTCACATACGACAGGAAGGCGTGCTACAGCAGCCTAGGCAAGGGGCCCGCAGCCGGCGTGAGCGTCGAGTTCCGGTGGGGCCCGCTGCCCGCGCTGGATGTCGGCTCCGATGGGATCCCTCGTATGCGCAGGGGTCAGCCGGTACCGGGGGGCAGGTCGTACCGGGTCTCAAGCAGCCTCGTGATCGACGCGCCCGCGGGGATGCAACTCACCTACACAGGCGGTGCGCTCAACAGCGACGGGAGCCTGACGGTGACGTTGAAAGACGAAGCGAGCGGCGCCTTGCTTGGTCTCGACGCCTGGACCGGAGAAGAGCACATCCGCCTGCTCGAAGGGCCCTTAGGTGGCGGCAGTGCGGCGCCGGGGGCGGCTGACGCGCAGAGGGACGTGAACGCGCTGTTCGACGCGATCGTCGCCTCCGCGAGGTTCCAGGAGGAGCCGTCGCCGGCCGCCGCGACTGCGACCGCGAAGCCCACCCCCGCGCCGCTGACCCTCACCACCATCTCGGACGGCTCGGCGACGGAGTTGATCCTCGAGTGGACCGGCGGGCCCCCGGACGCCGTGCGCTGGCAGTACCGGCAGGGTCTGCCGACGGACAACTGGGTGGACGCGACCTGGGGTGCCTGGGGAGAGATCGCGAACAGCGGTGCGAACACATCCAGCCACCGGGTCACGGGACTTGCTCAGTTCAGCGCGCACTACTTCCAGGTCCGCCCTTGGACAGCGACGGGGGCGGGCGCTTCCTCCAACGCCGCGTTGGGAGTCACGGCGGATGTCGGCGCGGACGGGATTCCCAACATGTACCCCGGGCAGCACGTCGAGGGCGGGATGGCATGGAGTGTCGGCCGGGCCGTGTTCGATGTTCCTGCTGGCATGCGTCTGACGCTGTACAGCGGTGGCTACGAGGCGGGCATGGTGACGGCCCATCTGATCGATGTGGAGAGTGGCTCCGGGATAACCATAGATACCCTTACCGGCGCCTACCTGAGCCGTCTGATCGTGCCTTCCGAGGATGCCGGGGCCGCCGCTCAGTCCCGCGACGTGGGAGCGCTCTTCGACCAGATTCTCGCCTCCATGCGCGTTGGCCCGCACCTCCCGACCCCCGCGCCGCTGACCCTCACCACCATCTCCGACGGCTCTGCGACGGAGTTGATCCTCGAGTGGACCGGCGGGCCCCCGGACGCCGTGCGCTGGCAGTACCGGCAAAGCGGATGAGGGGCAAGTGAGATCTGGAGCGTGTGGGCGGACATTCCCGGCAGCAGCGCAAACACGTGGAGCCACCGCGTGACCGGGCTCAACAGCTACGCGGCGTACTACTTCGAGGTACGCCCGTGGATGGCGGGTGGAGCCGGCGCCGCCTCCAACACTGCGAGGGGCACCACGCCAAGAGTAGGAAGTGACGGCGTTCCGGTCTTGTACCCTGGGCAGATCGTCAAGGGTGGGATGGCGTGGCGCGTCGGCCAGTCGGTGTTCGATGTGCCGGTAGGCATGCGGCTGGTGTTGTACACAGGCGGCTACGAGTCCGGGACATTCACGATGCACTTGGTGGATGTGGAGAGCAACTCCGCGATGACGATCGACAGCGACGCAGGCGCCTACCTCGGGCGCCGGATCACGCCTTCGGGAGGCTCTCAGGCGGCCACGGCTCAGACCCGTGACGTGGGCGCGCTGTTCGACCAGATTCTCGCCTCGATCCGCGTTGGCCCCCACCTGCCCCGAGGCAAGTGAGGCGAGCGCGTCCGCCGATGGACCGCCCTCACCCGCCCCCGCCGGCGGACGGCCGGCGCGGCGCGAGTGTCGTCGCGCTCTCGCGGGACTCGACGTACTCCCAGAGCGGCCAGGCGCCGCGCAGGCCGGCGTCGTCGCCGCCGCTCGCCGGGACCACCTGCGAGGGGTCGAGCAGCCGGGAGGTGTGCATCGCGCCCAACCGCTCGCGCAGCGGATCGAGCAGCAGCGCGCCCGCCGAGGCGACCCCGCCGCCGATCACCACGCGCTCCGGCATGTAGGCCTCGATCGCGTTCGCGACGCCGATGGCGATCGCCGTCGCGATCTCGCGGAGCCAGCCGAGCGCCGCCTCATCGCCCGCCCGCGCCCGCCTCGTGACCTCGGCGCCGCTCAGCCCGGAGAGCCGCTCGAGGGCGGGGCCGGCCGCCAGCGATTCGAGGGTGCGCAGCTCGCGGTGGTCGATCGTCGTCTGGCCGATCTCGGCGAGCGAGCGCTTGCCGTGCAGCAGTCGCCCGCCGATCACGACCCCGCCGCCGATGCCGGTGCTGATCGTGAGGTAGACCATGTCGTCGGTCCCGCGGCCCGCGCCGTAGCGGTGCTCGCCGACGGCGGCGAGATCGGCGTCGTTGACGAGGACGGCGGGCAGGCCGCAGGCGTCGGCGAGCGGCTGCGCGGCCACGCGCCCCTCCCAGGCGAGCAGGTTAGGCATGCGCTCCGCCACGCCGTGCTCGTAGTCCACGACGGCCGGCACGCCGACGACGGCGCCGCGCAGCTCTTCGTTCGCCTCGATCGCCACCTCGCGCATCAGGCGGGCGAGCGCCGCCGGATCGTCGGGCGGCGTGGGCTGCGAGGTACGCATGACGATCTCGCCCGAAGGCCTGACGACGGCGGCGCGCAGGTTGGTGCCGCCGAGGTCGACTCCGAGGACCGCGGGCCGGGCCATCTAGGCCTCGCGCACGGCGTGGCCGCCGAACTCGTTGCGCAGCGCGGCGAGCAGCCGCAGCGCGAAGCCGTGCTCGCCGCGCGAGGCGAAACGCGCCCACAACGAGCCCGCGATCACGTCGACCGGCACGCCGCGCTCGACGCCCTCGATCACGGTCCAGCGGCCCTCGCCGGAGTCCTCGACGTACGGCTCGATGCGGCTCAGCGCGGGGTCGCCCTCCAGCGCACGCTCGGCCAGTTCGAGCAGCCACGAGCGCACCACGGAGCCCTGCTGCCAGAGCGCGGCGATCTCCGCCAGGTCGAGCTCCTCGTCGTAGGCGTCGAGCAGCTCGAAGCCCTCGGCGTAGGCCTGCATCAGCCCGTACTCGATGCCGTTGTGGACCATCTTCACGTAGTGCCCCGCCCCGCTCGGGCCGAGGTGCGCGTAGCCGCCCTCAAGGGCGAGTGCCGCGAACAGCGGCTCGGCGTCCGCGAAGGCGTCCGCCGCGCCGCCGACCATCAGGCAGTAGCCGTGCTCGAGGCCCCACACGCCGCCGGAGACGCCGCAATCGAGGAACCGCACCCCCCGCTCGGCGGCCTGCCGGGCCCGCCGGATCGAGTCCGTGTAGCGGCTGTTGCCACCCTCGATAATCAGATCGCCCGCCGAAAGCAGGCCGAGCAGGCTCTCAAAGGCGCTCTCGGTCGCCTCGTCGGCAGGGAGCATCAGCCAGACCGTGCGCGGCGGGTCGAGCGCGGCGACCATCGCCTCGAGCGAGTCGGCGTCGCGCAGATCGGCGTCGAGGTCGTAGCCGACGACCTCGTGCCCGGCGCGACGGAGGCGTTCACGAATGCCGCCGCCCATACGCCCGAGGCCGGCGAGGCCGATCTTCACGCGCCCAGCTCCGCCAGTTCCTCGATCGTCACGCGCGCGACGGGGCCTCGGCGCTCACGGCAGCGCGTTCAGGATCACCGCGGTCGCGACGGCGGTGCCGCCCAGGACGACGGTGAGGGTGATCACGAGTTGGCCGAGCGCGAGGCGTAGTGCGAAGGAGCGCAGATTGGCGCTCTGCAGGTCGAGATCGGCCTTCGTCGCGAGGTTGAAGGTCAGGCCCGCCGCGAGCGCGTCCGTCACCTCACGCGCCGCCTCGTCGCCGAGCGGCCCGCGCAGCGCGCGCTCCACCTTCGCCGTATCGAACGCTACCATCGTTGCCAGTTTACACAGCGTTGAGCGGTCGCGACGACCACGCCGTCCTCACGCGCCCAGCTCCGCCAGCTCCTCGAGCGTCACGCGCGCGACGCGGCGGCCGAGGGCGAGCAGCGATTCGAGGTCGCCGAGCGCCTGCGCGCGTTGCAGCTCGCCGAAGCCGGCCGCCCGGCCGGGGATCGCGAGGTCGTCGTCCCCATCGCGCACGATCTGGATGCAGACGGCGCTGTCGGGGCCGCCCTTGTGCAGCTGGCCGGTCGAGTGCAGGAAGCGCGGGCCGAAGCCGACCGTCGCGGCGACGCGGTGGCGGTCGCGCAGGCGCACGCGCGCGGCCTGCAGCGCCTCGACGTTGGCCTCGCTGCGCGGCAGGAACGCCTGCAGCGCGACGTAGTCGCCGGGCCGCACGCCCGCAAGCAGCTCGGCCGCAGCGGACGTCGAGGACGCCTCGGCGCGCTCGGAGCCGGCGAGGATGCGCGCGGTCGCGTCCTTCGCCTGCTGCACGTTGGGCTCGTCGAAGGGCTGCACGCCGAGCAGGGAGCCGGCGACGGCGGTGGCGACCTCCCAACGGTAGAACTCCGCGCCGAGGCCGTCCGCGCCCGCCGCGGGCAGCCGCGCGACCGGGTGGCCAGCCTGTTCGAGCGCCGCGAGGCCCTCGTGGTCGCCATACGCGACGAACAGGCGGTCTTCGCCGTAGACCTCGGGCGCGCCGAGCGGTTCGCCCTCGACGGGCACGATGCCGCGGCCGTCCTTGCCGGTGGACTCCGCGACCAGCTGCTCGATCCAGGCGCCGAGGGCGGCGAGCGGCGGCGGCAGCACGAGCGTCAGCTTGTCGCGCCCGCTCGCGGCGGCAGCGCCGAGGACGGCGCCGAGCCGCACGCCGGGGTTGTCGGCAGGCGGCGCGCAGGCCCCGCAGGCGCGTTGCAGCTCGACCGCTGGCGCGAGCAGGCCTCGCAAGTCGACGCCCAGCAGCGCGGCCGGCGCGAGGCCGAAGTACGAGAGCGCGGAGTAGCGCCCGCCGATCCGGGGCGGGTTGAGGAAGACCTGCCGGAAGCCTCGCTCCCCGGCGAGGTCGGCGAGCGGCGTGCCCGGGTCCGTGATCGCGGCGAAGCGCGCGCCGTCCGGGACGCGCGACCAGAAGTAGTCGAGCTGCGAGCGCGTCTCCAGCGTCGCGCCCGACTTGCTGGCGACGACGAACAGCGTGCGCGAGAGATCGAGGCGCGCATCGAGGGCGCGGATCTCCGCAGGGTCGGTCGTATCGAGGACGGTGAGCGCCGGGTAGCCGGGCGCGCTGCCGTGCGTGTCGGCGATCACTTCCGCCGCGAGGCTGGAGCCGCCCATGCCGAGCAGCACGACGTTGTCCACGCCCTCGGCGACGGCCTCGCGGGCGAACGCCTCGAGCTCCTCGACACGTCCGGCGAAGTCCTCCGGGGCCGTCAGCCAGCCGAGGCGGTCGGCGATGCCGGCCGGGTCGTCCGCCCACAGCGTGTGGTCGCCACCTTGCAGGCGGCCGGCGACGTCCTCGCGAGCGAGGCGGTCGAGCGTTTCGCTCGCGGCGTCGGCGATCGGGCCGAGGTTGCCCTCGATGCGGGCGGTGCCGGAGCGGATCGCGGTCAGCGCCTCGTCGATGCAGCGCAGCAGCGCCAGGAAGTCCGCCTCGAAGGCCTCGAGGCCGTCGACGAGCAGCTGGTCCGTCACCGCCTCGAGGTCCACGCCCGCCTCGCCGAGGGCGGCGAGCGTCGCCTCCGCCTCGGCCTCGTCCTCGCGCGTGATCGCGTGCGAGGCGTCGCCGTGGTCGGCGAAGGCGTTGAGCGTCGCCTCGGGCAGCGTGTTCACCGTGTCCGGCGCGACGAGGTTGTCGACGTAGAGCACGTCGGAGTAGGCCGCGTTCTTCGTGCCGGTCGAGGCCCAGAGCGGGCGCTGCACGCGCGCGCCCGCGGCCGCGAGCCCGTCCCAGGCCGCGCCGGAGAAGACCTGCGCGAAGCGCGCGTAGGCGGCGCGCGCGTTGGCGATGCCGGCCTTCCCGCACAACGGCGAGTCGTCCGCCAGCCGCCCGTCCACCTGCGTATCGACGCGCGAGACGAAGAACGAGGCGACCGAGGCGATCGCCGAGAGGTCGCGCCCCGCCTCGAGGGCGCGCTCCAGCCCGGCGACGTAGGCGCGCGCGACCGCCTCGTAGACGGCGATGTCGAAGAGCAGCGTGATGTTGACGTTGACGCCCTCGCCGATCAGCCGCTCGACGGTCTCCGGCGCGTTGGGCGTGCCGGGCACCTTGATCATCACGTTGGGCCGGCCGACCGCCTCGACGAGGCGGCGCGCCTCGGCGATCGAGCGCTGCGAGTCGCGCTCGACGCCGGGCGGCAGCTCGAAGGAGACGTAGCCGTCCGCGCCGCCGCCCGCCTCGTAGATCGGGCGCAGCGCATCGGCGGCGCGGCGCAGGTCGGCGCCGGCGAGCCGCACGAAGGCGTCGTAGGGGTCGCGGACGCCCGCCTCGGCGAGTGCGCGCAGCTCGTCGTCGTAGTCCGGGGAGCCGGCGATCGCCTTGCCGAAGATCGTCGGGTTGGAGGTCAGCCCGGAAATCCACTCGTCATCGATCAGGCGCTGCAACTCGCCGGAATCGAGGAAACCGCGGCTGATGAAGTCGAGCCAGGTGCTCTGACCCTGCTCGTGCAGGAGCGCAAGCGACTCGCTCATGGGTCGGAACCTCCTCGGACACGGGGAGCGGGCGCGCGGCCTTCGTGCGCATCGTAATGGAGATTCGCCTGCGCGACAGCGCCTCCGCGGTTCCGCTCCGGCACTCCCGTTCCCGTCATTCCGGCGAAAGCCGGAATCCAGCACCTGCCCGCGTAGATCCCGAGGGCGCGCGAACCTTCCGAGGGCGCACCGCAACCCCCGGAGACCGGATCCGGCCCCCTCCCCCCTGGCGGGGGAGGGCGGGGGTGAGGGGGAGCGCGCGCAGCGCGCCCTCGAGGGCGCAACGAACCTTCCGGGGGCGCTCGCGTGTTTGGCGAGCCTGGATTCCGGCGTTCGCCGGAATGACGGAGGGGGCAGGAGAGCGAGCCGGATCGGCGCACGAACCTCCCGAGGACGGCGACGGCCGGCGAGCCCCTCACCCCCACCCTCCCCCAGGAGAGGGGGCCGGATCCGCCCTCGGGGCTTCGGAAGGGGGAGGGGGCGGAGGCGAGCGGGAACTGGGGCGCGGCTATACTCCGCAGACGACGAGCGAGCGGAGGTGGGCGATGGGCGAGTTCGTTGAGTACGAGGTCGAGGGCCGGATTGCGACGGCGACGCTGAACCGGCCGGAGCGGCTCAACGCGATGAACACGCCGCTGATCAACGAGCTGGTCGGCTACCTCGAGCAGGCCGCCGACGACCCCGGCGTGCATGTCGCCATCGTGCAGGGCGCCGGCCGCGCCTTCTCGACCGGCTACGAGATCGGCGAGCAGCGCGACCACGACCGGCCCTGGTCGCCGGCGCTCGACCGCGACCTGATCGAGAACCGCCTGCTCACCTGGCTGCGCATCCCGGAGATCCGGCTGCCGATCATCGCCAAGGTGCATGGCTACTGCATCGCCGGCGCGACGCAGCTGGCGAGCATCTGCGACGTGACCTTCGCCGCCGAGGACACGCGCGTCGGCAGCGGGCCGCAGTTGCCGCTCGGCGCGGGCTTCGTGACGGCCTTCTGGGCCTGGCACATCGGGCCGAAGCGCGCCAAGCGCTACGCCTTCCCCTCGGGCGAGTTCATCACGGGCGCCGAGGCCGCCGAACTCGGCCTCTTCAACGAGGCGGTGCCGGCCGACCAGCTCGACGCCTACGTGCTCGACTACGCGCAGCGGATCGCGCTCGTGCCCAAGGACGTGCTCGTGATCCACAAGCTGACGGCGAACCGCGTCCAGGAGATCCAGGGCTTCCGCTCCGCCCTCCGGACCGGCGCCGAGCTGGACGTCATCGCCCACTTCTCCCCCGAGGTCGAGAAGCTGCGCGCCAGCGCGCGCGAGCTGGGCGTGCGCGGCGCCATCGACGCCTGGCGGTCGCAGCTCTAGGCGCGGCTCCGGCCCGCCGCCCGCTACGGCGCGGGGAGCAGGATCGGGCGGGCGATGTCGCCGTAGCGGTAGCGGCCCGTACTGCTGAGACCGTCGTCGAGCGGGACGGCGAGCGGGCCCGGCTCCGCCCACGAGCCGCCCTCGGCGCGGGCGTTGAGGTAGACCGCGCCGTCGCTCGGGTCGCGCAGCACGAGGATCGAGACGGCGGCCGAGCCTTCGCCGTCGGGGACGGCAATGGTGACGGGGCCGTAGGCGTCGCGGCCGCCGGCGCCCGCGTCCGGCTCGTCGTCGCGCGCCAGTTGCACGGTGCCGAGTTCGAGCCACGAGCCGTCCTCGGGACGGGCGCTGAGCCACAGCACGGCGGGGTCGAGCAGATCCTGCCAGACCCGCGCCTCGATGCGTGAGAAGCGCGGTTCGGGAGGCGGCGGCTCCTCGTTGAAGTCGAACACGAGCGTGACCCGCGACTCTTGCGTGAAGGTGCGATCCTCGAACGTGCCGCTGACGCGGTAGGCGCCGCCCAGGCGCCGGGCGGAGAGCGAGCAGGGCTCGCCCTCCGGCAGCCAGACGGTGCGCGTCTCGCCCGGCCAGATCAGGAAGGAGCCGCCCTCGCCCGGACAGTTGTACCCGGCGACGAAGCGCGCGCTGGCCGGAGCCGGGCCGATCGTCTCCGCCTTGACGTGGAGCGGGACGCCCTCGGGCGGCGCGGGGGTGAGTGGGGCGGACGGCGTCGTGCCGACGTGGGCGGTCAGCGTCGCCGCGTCGCAGTCGGCGTCGCGCGCGGTGACGGTGTAGGTTCCGCGCACATCCGCCGCGGCCGTGCCCGTGATCTTCCCCGTCGAGGCGCCGAATGTGAGGCCGGAGCCCGCGGGCAGCGCGGGCGAGAGCGTATAGGTGACGGGTGCGCTGCCGCCCGTCGCAGCAAGATCGATGTCGACCGTGTCGCCCTCCCGCACGGCGGGGTGCGTCGCCGAGGGCGACGCGTAGGACGGCGCGTTATCGGCGCTGGGCAGGGGGATGTGGAAGATGGTGAAGAGGAACGTGGTATCCCTGCCGGTGTGCCTCAGGCGAGCGTGGGTAAGGAAGTTGACGAGGCCGTTGCGGTCCACCCGGATCAGGTGGCCGGCATCGGCGGCCGTGAACTCGTAGAGGTTCTCCGTGGCCCCGGAGATGGCAGTCCAGACCACCGGCGTCTCGTCCTTCGCGCGGTACCACTGCCATGATCCGACCACGCTCCCGCCGAGGGCGCCCTGGTTCAGGACGCGGACGACCTGGCCGGCCTCGAGGACGCTGGCGGCCGTGTCCGCACGCCTCGTCGTGGTCGCGCCGGCGACGGGCGACCACGGGCCGTAGACCGTGCTCTGGTCCGAGGTCTTCGTGACGGCCGCGCGCACACGGTAGTTCCACGAGGATCCGGGCGGCACGCCGGCGTGCAGGTACGAGGTCGTCGTGGCGCCCGAAGTCGACGCGATGTCCCGCCAGGTCGTGTCCACGCCCCACTGCTGGCCTTGGATCTGGTAACCCGAGATCGCGTAACCGTCGGGCGTGCGCTTGCCTTGCCCGAGGTTGCGCGGCTGCTGCCAGGCGACGCGCATCGAGGTGCAGGACGCGCCGCTCGGGCGAACCCACGACGGCTCGCCCACCGGCGTCACGATCATCGTGATCTGGAGGGTATCGGTGCGGCTCTGGCTGTCCGTCGCCGTCAGCGTCAGCGCGAACGTCCCGAGCTCGGTCGGCTTGCCGGAGAGCTTGTGGGTGGCGGCGCCGCCCGTGAACGTCAGACCGGCGGGCAGCGTCCCGGTCAGCGCGTAGGTCGTGGCCGCCCCTCCCGCCCCCGGCAGGATCAGGTCGCCCCGATCGGCGAGCTGGTCGAGGCTCCCGTTGACGATCCAGCGGATCCGGATGCTCTCGTCGAAGAACTCCGGGCCGTTCGGCGGCAGGTCCGCGTAGGTGATGCGCAGCGTCGCGGTCCCTGAGTCGCCGTCGCGGTCCGTGGCCGTGAGGGTGTAGTCCTGGGTGGCGGGGTTGGGGATGGTGAACGTCCCGTCGGTCGCGATGCCGTTGTTGCTGCCGAAGAGAACGCCGCTCGGCAAGACCGGCGAGACGGAGTAGCGGCTGTCGTTGAAGTGGTAGTTCAGCCCCGACGCCGCCGGGAAGGCCCACTCCTCCGCGCGGTCCTTGTAGAAGGTCTTGGTGATCACGCTCTGGGGGAACGCGGGCGTCGTGTCGGCCTCGATCGCGACGACGACCGCGGCGGTCGCTGTCTGCCGCGGAGTGGACGAGTCGGTGACGGTGTAGGTCAGGTGGTGCAGGTCGTAGGCGCCTTGCGGCGCGGCGGGCGTGCCGCTGAGCGCGCGCGTGGAGGCGTCGAAGCTCAGGCCGGATGGCAGGCCCGCCAGCGTGTAGGTGTAGGGAGTCGTGCCGCCCGAGGCGGCGCCCAGGACGTAGCGGTCGGCGCGGCACGTCCCGCTGGGATCCTGCGGGCTGCGATAGATGACGGAGCACTGCGCGGTGATGGCGGAGCCGGGGGCGAAGGGGCCGAGCGTCTTCCCGCCCAGCGTCAGCGGCGTCTGCGCCCGTGCACCGCCCGCGGACGCCGCGAAGGCGAGCGCCGCCGCGAGCACGACGAGGGCACAGAGGCGACCCCCCCCCCCCCCCATAACGAACGTCATCAGCCCCTCGCTGCGTCCGGGTCGGATCCTCAGCTCGCCGGGATCATGCATCGCCCCCGCCTTTCGCCCGGCAACATACGCCGGGCGGCGGGCCGAGCCAACGGAAAGGATGGTGACGTCACGAGAACGGAGCCGCGCGCGGCGAGGCTTCCGAAAACGCTCCGGCTCCCTCGCCTCCGGGCCTGGCGTAGGATGCGCCCCAGCCGCGAGGGGGTGGTCCGATGGCGCGCTCGGAGACGATGGTCGACGCCGCCGGCGTCGCGGTGCGGCTGTCCAGCCCGGACAAGGTGATGTTCCCCGAGCGCGGCTGGACGAAGCTCGATGTCGCGCGGCACTACCTGCGCTGCGCCGAGGGCGTGCTGCGCGCCATCGGCGGGCGGCCCTGCCTGCTCAAGCGCTGGCCGCAGGGCGCGGGCGGCGAGCCGTTCTACCAGAAGCGCGCTCCGAAGGCGGCGCGCGAGACCGCCCGGATCACCTTCCCCTCGGCGCGGCCCGGCCGCATGGTCGTCGCGCGCGAGCTGCGGGACGTGATCTGGATGGTCCAGCTCAACTGCCTCGACCTGCACAGCTGGCCCGTCACCACCGAGGACCTCGACCACCCCGACGAGCTGCGGCTCGACCTCGACCCGGCCGAGGGCTCGGACTTCGGGATGGCGCGCGCGGTCGCCGCGCGCTGCCGCGAGGTGCTCGCCGAGCACGGCCTCGAGGGGCGGCCCAAGACCTCCGGCTCGCGCGGCATCCACATCCATGTCCCGATCGAGCCGCGCTGGACCTTCCACGCGGTGCGGCGCGCCTCGCTCGCCCTCGCCCGCGAGGTCGAGCGCCGCGAGCCCGGCCTCGCGACGACGGAGTGGTGGAAGGAGCGCCGCCGCGGCGTCTTCATCGACTACAACCAGAACGCGCGCGACAAGACGATCGCCAGCGCCTACAGCGTCCGCCACACCGGCCTCGTCTCCGCCCCCTTCGCCTGGGACGAGCTGGAGACGATCGACCCGCACGCGCTCGACCTCGAGGCGTTCGCGGAGCGCTGGGACGCCCTCGGCGACGTGGCCGCGACGATCGAGGCTCCGCCCGGCCGCCTCGACGGCCTGCTCGCGCTGGCGGAGGCGGACGAGGCGCGCGGGCTGGGCGACGCGCCGTGGCCGCCGCACTACCCCAAGCAGCCGGGCGAGCCGCCGCGCGTCCAGCCCTCGAAGCGCGCGGCCCCGCAGGCGGACGCCACACCGTAACCTGGCCCGCCGGTCGATCCGGCCCCCTCTCCCTGGGGAGAGGGAGGGGGTGAGGGGGAGGACTCCCGCGCCCCTTCGAGAGCCGCGATGGCGCAACGCAATCCCGGAGGGCGGATCCGCCCTCACCCTGACCCTCTCCCTCGGGGAGAGGGGACCGGAGGGATCCCTCAGCGCATCATCCGCCCGCCGTTGACGTACAGCGTCTGGCCGGTGATGAAGCCCGAGCGCTCGGAGGCGAGGAAGGCGCAGGCCCAGGCGACGTCCTCGGGCGCGCCCCAGCGGCCCAGCGGGACGGCGTCCGGCCCGCTCTCCGGCGGGGGCCCGCCGCGCTCGCCGCTCACGTCGATGGCGGCGGGGGCGACCATGTTGACGGTGATGCCGTGGCGCCCGAGGTCCGCCGCGAGCGCCCTCGTGAGACCGAGCAGGCCGGCCTTGCCGGTCAGCGTGTGGACCCGGCCGGGTTCGACGCCGAAGCCGCCGCCGATGTGGATGATGCGCCCCCAGCCCCGCTCGATCATCGAGGGCGCGACCGCCTGCGCGAGGTGGAACGAGGCGTCGAGGTTCGTCGCGAGCGCGCGCCGCCAGTCCTCGGCGCTGACGTCGAGCACGTCCTGGTGTGGGCGGGTGGCGGCGTTGCTGACGGAGATGTCGATCGAGGAGAAGCGCCGCAGCGCCTCGCCAACGAGCGCGCCCACCGCGTCCCGGTCGCCGATGTCGCCGAGCGCCACGAGGGCGTCCGCGCCGAGCGCGCGGGCCTCCTCCGCGACCGCCTCGGCCTCGGCGCGGTTGCTCCGAGCGTTGACGACGACGTTCGCGCCGCGCGCCGCAAGCTCGAGGACGATCGCGCGGCCGAGGTTGCGGCCTGAGCCGGTGACGAGCGCGGTCTTGCCCTCGAGGTCACGGTCGGCCGGCACGCGATCGCTCCCTTCGTGGGCGGCGCCGGCTCACTCGCTGGCCGCCGGCGCGGAGACTAGCATCCGGTGCGGGTCTCCGAGCGAAGCGGGCACGACAGGCGAGGGAGGACGAACGTGCGGGATCTCAGCGGCCGGGTGGCGATCGTGGCGGGCGTCGGGAACCTCGGGCTCGCGCTGGCGCGGCGCTTCGCGCGGGAGCGGATGCGCGTCGTGCTGGCGGACATCGACGCCTCGGGACTGGCGAGCGCCGAGGCCGAGCTGCGCGCGGCGGGCGCGAGCTGCCTCGCCGTGCCGACGGACGTCGGGAAGCTCGCCGCGGTGGAGGCGCTCGCGGAGCGCGCGCTGGAGGAGTTCGGCGCGGTGCACGTGCTCTGCAACAACGTCGGCGTGAACCCTCGCAGCGCGACGCTCTGGGAGGCGAGCGACGCCGACTGGCGCTGGACGCTGGACGGCAACCTCTGGGGCACGGTGCACGCCGTGCGCGTGTTCGCGCCGATCATGCTGGCGCAGGGCGAGGGGCACATCGTCAACACCACGACGGTCCCGGCCTTCGGCGGACGGCGCGGGAACAGCCCGTACGTGGTGACCAAGGGCGCGATCGTGACGCTGACCGAGGTGCTGCACCACGAGCTCGCGGAGACCGGCTCGAAGGTGCGCGCCTCGCTGCTCATACCCGGTCGCATCTCCGGCGGCATCGCGCGGAGCGAGCGCCCGGCGGAGTACCGCGAGCCCGGCGACGAGGAGCGGCTGGCGCTGGAGCGCGCGCGCTACGAGGCGCGCATGCGCGACCGGCAGTCGGAGCCCGAGGACGAGTACCGCACCCCCGAGCAGATCGCGGAGCTGGTCTGCGAGGCGATCCGCGAGGAGCGCTTCTACGTCCTCACGCAGCCCGAGCGCGCGATCGAGCAAATCCGGCGCCGCACCGAGGCGATCGCCTCGGGCGGGGCTCCGGTGCTGTTCAGCGGCTGAGAGTCGCGTCGAGCGCCCTCCGGCCCCCTCTCCCTGGTCTGTCGTGCCTGGATTCCGGCTTTCGCCGGAATGACGGGAAGGGCGAGGGGGCGGCGCGTTAGCCGAAGACGCCGCGCTCCGCGAGCCGGGTCCGCTCGTCCTCCTCGACGCCGAACTCGCTCAGCACCTCGAGCGTGTGCTGCCCGGCGGCCGGCGCCGGTCCGCGCGGGCCGAGCTCGGCGGAGCGGATCCGGAACGGCGTGCCGAGGGTCTGGTAGGCGCCTGCCTCGGGATGCTCCACCTCCTGGATCCAGCCGTACTCCCGCACCTGCGGGTCGGCGATCACCTCGGGCAGCTCGGCGGCCGGCGCCCAGATCACCCCGTGCTCGTCGAGGCGGCTCGACCAGTAGGCGAGGTCGTGTTCGGCGAAGGCCTCGGAGATCGTCGCCGCCAGCTCGCGGCCTTCCTCGGCGAAGCGCTCCGTCGCGCTGCGTCCGTCCGAGGCCAGCTCCGGCCGCCCGATCGCGGCGCAGAACTGGTCCCAGTAGCGGTCCGGTTGCAGCATCACCAGCACGATCCAGCGCCCGTCCCTGGTCTGGTACGAGTTCCAGATCGGGTTCGGCGGCGCCTCGCGATCGTGCCGCGGGGCGGCCTGGCCGGATACGAGCGCGGCCGAGAGGTCCGTGCCGATCGTCCACATCCCGGAGCCGTGGAGGGTGACTTCCACGTACTGCCCCTCGCCGCTCTGGTCGCGCAGCCTGAGGGCGGCGAGCACGGCGGCGAGCAGGTTGACGCTCGTCATGTGATCGCCCTGGCCCGGCCGGTTGAGGGGCGGGGGCGAGCCGGGCGGCTGCTGCAACGCCGCCATCACCCCGGATCGCGCCCAGAACGCCGAGTAGTCGAAGCCCGCGCGCTCCGCGTCGGGGCCGCGCGTCCCGTACCCGGTGAGCGAGGCGTAGACGATCGAGGGGCGCACGGCGCGCAGCGCCTCCTCGGTGAGCCCGTAGCGCTCGCGCCGGGGCTGCGTGAGGTTGGTCAGGAACACGTCCGCGCGCTCGCAGAGCCGCCGCACCAGGCCGGGGCCGCCATCGCTCGTGAGGTCGACGGTGATCGATCGCTTGCCGCGGTTGTCGAGCTCGAAGGCGTAGTTGAGCGCGAAGTCGTGGTCGTAGCCGGCCGCGCGCAGATCGTAGTAGCGAAACGCGTCGCCGCCCGGCGGCTCCACCTTCACGACGTCCGCGCCGAGGTCGGCCAGCAGCGCGCCGGCGCTCGGCGCGGCCAGCCAGTTGGCCGCCTCGATGACGACGATGCCGCTCAGCGGTCCGGTCATGCCCAATCCTCCACCGCTACTCGCGGGTGCAGATGAAGCTCGCCCCCATCGCGAACGGGCCGACCTCGCAGAGCGCGACCTCGGCGCCGGCGATCTGGCGAGAACCGGCCGTGCCCATCATCTGGCGGGCGGTCTCCGCGACGTGCGCCATGCCGTGCAGGCGGCCCTCGCCGAGGTTGCCGCCGGAGGTGTTGAAGGGCTGCTCCCCGTCCAGCGCGAGGCGTTCGGCGGTCGCCCAGGCAGGGGCCTCGCCCTCGCCGCAGAAGCGGAAGGTCTCCATCCGCGTCCACATCATCGGGCTGAAGCCGTCGTAGAGGTGCAGGACGTCGACATCCTCGGGGCCCAGCCCGGCGCTGCGATAGAGGTTCTCCGCGTGCAGCCCGTCCATCTCGTAGAGGTCCTCGAGCGACTCGATGATCCCGCCCCGCTCGAGGTTGTGCGGCGTCATCGCGTAGCCGGCGATGTAGCCGCCGGGGTGGGGCGCGCCGCGTGCGCGGTCCTCGGTCGTCATGATCACGGCGCCCGCGCCGTCGACGGGCATGTCGTAGTCGAAGAGCAGCATCGGCCAGGAGATGATGCGGGCGTTGAGGTAGTCGTCGCGCGTGATCTCGCGGCCGTACCAGGCGGCGTTCTCGTTGAGCTGGGCGTTCCCGTGGGCGTTGAGCACCGCGTCCGCGAGCGCCTCGCGCGGCGCGCCGTACTTCTCGAGGTAGCGCTGGAAGTGGAGCGCCTGGCGGGGCCCGCCGCCGCCGTGGCCGTAGGGGACGGTGAACTGGTTCTCGCCGCCCGCGGTCGTCGCCGGATTGTCGTGATAGCGGACGCCGGCCGGGTGATGCAGTGCGCGGTAGACGAGGGCGTAGTCGCAGGCCCCGGCGGCGAGCGCGTTCGCGGCCTCGATCACGCTGGCGGCGATCATCGACCAGTTCGTCTGGTTGAACCAGCGCACGTTGGGGAGGCCGAGCATGCGCATCATGTAGGTCGCGGGGATGACGTCGTGGCCGACGATCCCGCGGTTGACCCCGAGCGGGTTCGGGTAGACGGAGACGCCGTCGATCTGCTCCAGCTCGATGCCGGCGTCCGCCACCGCGTTCGTCACCGCCTCGTAGGCGATGCTGCCGAGCGAACGAGGCGCGTAGCGGTGGCAGGGGCTGTAGCCGACGCCGATGAAGCAGGGGCGCTTGCCGGGCGGGAACTCGATCGCCATCGCGCTACCCCGCCGAGCCCGCGCGCGCGGGACGGAACTGCGGGAACACGATCTCCTCGCTCGCCCGCTCGAACACGACTTCGACGGGCATACCGGCCGCGATCTCGCCGTACTCGCAGTCGAGCAGGTTCGCGAGGACGAACAGCCCGGCTTGCTCCTCGAGCTCCACCATCACCACGGGGTACGGCGTCTTCTCGCCGAAGGCGCGGATGTCGGAGTCCTCGTGGATGTAGTAGCTGTAGACCGTGCCGCGTCCGCTCACGTCGGCGAACGCGAGCTCCGCAGCCTCGTCGTGGCAGTTCGTACAGAAGTAGACGGGCGGGTGGTGGAAGCGCAGGCAGCCCCGGCATTGCTGGATCGCGAGCGCCTCGCGGCGCGCCGCCTCCCAGTAGGGCTCGCTCAGCTCATCGGGGGCCGGGAGCACGCCGTACGGCGCCATCGTCTCCTTCCGCCCGCTTGGCCTGCTCACCATCGCTGCCCTCCGTTGCCCGCGCGGCGCACGATACCGCCACCCGGGGGATTGCGCTCGCGGCCCCGTGCCGACACGGGAGGCTAGCGCTCGATGATCTCGGAGAAGCCGGGGCCCTCGTCGCGATCGAGTTGGGCGAAGGTGCAGTCCGCGGGATCCTTGTCGGGGCGAAAGCGTTCGAAGCGGGTGGCGTGGCGGAAGCGCCCGCCGCTGATCTGGTCGTAGCTGACCTGCACGACGACCTCGGGCCGCACGGGCGTCCACGAGGCATCCCGGCCGCCGCTCCAGCGGCTCTCCGCGCCGGGGCGGCGCGCCTCCTCGCCGAAGCCGTCCTCGGCGGCCAGCGCCAAGAACTGCGCCAGCAGCGCGACCCGCTGCTCGTCCGAAAAGCCCGAGGTGTGGCCGACGAAGTGCATCGCGCCCGCCTCGTCATGGAGGCCAAGCAGCAGCGAGCCGAGGCGGTCGCCCTGCTTGTGCAGCCGGTAGCCGCCGACGACCGCGTCGACGCTGCGGCGGCGCTTGATCTTCAGCAGCTCGCGCTTGCCCTCGACGTAGCGCCCGTCGAGGCGCTTCGCGACGACGCCGTCGCAGCCGGCCGCCTCGAACTCCTCGAACCAGCGGCGCGCCGTCTCCACGTCCTCGGTCGAGGGGGTGAGCCGCCACGGCTCGGCGAGGTCGCCGAGCAGCGCGGCGAGCCGCTCCCGCCGCTCGGCGAAGGGCCGGTCGCGCAGGTCCTCGCCCTCGTGGGCCAGCAGGTCGAAGGCGACCAGGCAGGCGGGCGTCTCGGCAGAGAGCCGCTCGACGCGCGAGGCGGCGGGGTGGACGCGCTGCTGGAGCGCGTCGAAGTCGCTCGCGTCGCCGATCACCACCAGCACCTCGCAGTCGACGACGGTGCCGCTCGGCAACGCCTCGAGGGCGGGCGCGAGCTCCGGGAAGTAGCGCAGCAAGGGGCGGCGGTTGCGGCTGTCGAGGCGCGCCTCGTGCGACGCGCCGCCGGACCAGGCGAGGGCGCGGAAGCCGTCCCACTTGGGCTCGTAGGCCCAGCCGGGCGGCTCCGGCATGCGCTCGCGCACGCGCGCCTCCATCGGGCTGATCGGCGGTTCGAATGGCCATCCCCGCATGGCGGGACGGTAGCACGGGCGGCGGGGCGCCCGGCGGGCGGGTCGCACTCGATCACGCGATGTGCTACATTCGTGGCAGCGGAGGCGGATCCATGACCACGCAGGCGGACAGTCTGGGCGAGCGTGTCACCCACATCGAGGCCGCGATGGAGCACCTCGCCACCAAGGCCGACCTCGCCACGTTGCGAAGCGAGATGCACCAGATGGAGACGCGCCTGACGCGCTGGACCGTCGGCACGATGCTCGGCGGCATGGCCGCCGCGGCCGCCGTCGGGGCCCTCACCGGGTAGCGAGACGGGGGGATGCGCCTGTGACCGTCGGCGGTGAAGTCACGAGAGAGGGAGACGTATACGTCTCCTACTTCCCGGCGCTCGACGTGTACAGCCAGGGAGACACCGAGGAAGAGGCCAGCGCGAACCTGATCGAGGCGCTCCAACTCTTCATCCAGTCGTGCATCGAGCGTGGCACGCTCGATGCGGTGATGAAGGAGCGCGGCCCGCACCCGTGACCCGAACGCGGCTGGTGGCCGCTCTACCGGATGCACGACAGATTGACTGCGAGTCGCCACGAGCGGGGCTGAGATCCCGCACGGGCGGCGGGGCGCCCGGCGGGCGGGGCAGCCGCCTGTGCTATGGTGTGGGCACGGGAGCCGGCGGGTTTCCCGCACGCAGCCGAACCTCGTTCGCGGATGGACGGGGGCGGGGGAACCACCGCAGTGGGGTGAATCCGGCGGCGCGAGGCCCGAAGGGGCCTCGGACGCCCTCGGTAGGCGACCCGAGCGCCGAACCCGTCAGCTAACCCCGCAGGCGTACTTGGGGCGGCCTCCACCGGCCTGCCCGGCGCAAAGCGCCGCAGGCGCCCCGGTCGTTCCGGCATCGCCTAACCAGCACGCCGTGCGGCGCATCGCGCCGCGCGCGGAGAATAGGAGGCCACCATGGCTATCGAATCCCCCACCCAGCTCTCGACCTTGCTGCCCGGCAACGGCGCCGCCGAGGCCGCGGCGATCCTCGAGGAGCCGTACGAGGCGATCAACATCCGCAACTTCGAGAAGGTGCCCCAGATCCAGGACATCTCCGAGGAGTTGCGCCAGGACATCCGCGTCGTCGCGCAGGTGCTGCCGTTCAAGTCCAACCGCTACGTGATGGACCACCTGATCGACTGGGACCGCGTGCCGGAAGACCCGATGTTCCGGCTCACCTTCCCGCAGCGCGACATGCTCGACCCGGAGCACTACGAGCAGATGGCCTCGCTCCTCGCGAGCGGCGCGGACAACGCCGAGATCCGCGCCATGGCGAACGAGATCCGGCTGACCCTCAACCCGCACCCGGCTGGGCAGATGGAGCACAACGTGCCGATGCTCAACGGCAAGCCGTTGCAGGGCATGCAGCACAAGTACCGCGAGACGGTGCTGTTCTTCCCCAGCCAGGGCCAGACCTGCCACGCCTACTGCACGTTCTGCTTCCGCTGGCCGCAGTTCGTCGGTATGGAGGGCCTCAAGTTCGCGATGCGCGAGGGCGAGCTGCTGCGCGACTACGTCGAGGAGCATCCCGAGATCAGCGACATCCTCTTCACCGGCGGCGACCCGCTGATCATGAAGACGCGCATCCTGCGCGGCTACATCGAGCCGCTGCTCGAGCCCGGCCGCGCCCCGAACATCTCGACGATTCGCATCGGCTCGAAGGCCCTCGCCTACTGGCCGCACCGCCTGATCTCCGACGACGACGCCGAGGAGCTGCTGGACCTGTTCCGCAAGGTGGTCGCCTCCGGCCGCCAGCTGGCGATGATGTCGCACTTCAACCACCCGGTGGAGGTCGAGGCGCCGCCAGCCCTCGAGGCGATCCGCGTGCTGCGCGAGACCGGGGCGCAGATCCGCACACAGACGCCGCTGCTGCGGCACATCAACGACGACCCGGACGCGCTCGCGCGGATGTGGCGGCTGCAGGCCCAGACCGGCTGCATCCCCTACTACCTGTTCGTCGCGCGCGACACCGGGGCGAAGCGCTACTTCGAGCTGCCGCTCTGGCGCTGCTGGGAGATCTTCCGCGAGGCCTACTCGAAGGTCAGCGGCGTCGCCCGCACCGTGCGCGGGCCGAGCATGTCGGCCACGCCGGGCAAGGTGCAGGTGCTCGGCGTCACCGAGGCGGCGGGCGAGCGCGTGATGGTGCTGCGCATGCTGCAGGGCCGCAACCCGGACTGGGTGGCCCGCCCCTTCTTCGCCCGCTACAGCGAGACCGCGAGCTGGCTCGACGAGCTCGAGCCGGCCTTCGGCGAGAGCGAGTTCTTCTACGACCGCGAGATGAACGAGTTGCTCGCCGAGGGCGGCAGCCCCTGGTCCCGCGACGAGTTCGCGCTGCCGCTCGTCGGCGGCTAACTGCGAACCGCGGCGAGCGAGGCTAGACGGGCGCGGCCCCTCCGGGGCCGCCGCCCTCGCCGAACTGCGTGACGGCCTCCGGCAGCTCCAGCTCGATGCCCGTCGAGCCGGAGGCGGGGCCGCGCGGCTCGTGCCGCTCGAAACGGCCGATCGGGATCGCGGGCATCGTCGTGATGTGCGCGCCGGCGCGCACGCCGAGTTCGAGCGAGAAGTTCGCGATCGCCTCGTTGTCGCTGGCCTCGACGACGCTCACGAAGTCGTACTCCCCGAGCACGCCGTAGAGGCCGAGAGTCACGACGCCCTTGGCCTGGATCTCCGCCTCGATGCGCAGCAGCCGCTCGGGATCCTCCAGCGAGGCCGCGCGGCCCTCGGGCGTCATCGTCAGCAGCAGGAAGTACGTCGCCATCGCCGTCTCCTCTTCTCCGGCGCATTCTGACAGGTTGCGCGCCGATCGGCGCGGCGGGCGGCGGGCAATCGAGGCAACACGATCGCCACGGAGTATCATCGCGGGCGACGGGAAGGGAGGCCGCTGCGCGATGCGTTACGTGGTCACCGGAGGCACGGGCTTCGTCGGAGCGTACGTCGTGCGCGACCTGCTGAAGGCGGGGCACGACGTCACCGTCTACGACCTCCAGCCCAACCTCGAGTTCCTCGAGGACGTGCTCGGGGAGCCGCCGCACGACGTGCGCGTCGTCTCCGGCGACGTGCGCGACCTGCCGCTGCTGCTGCGCACCTTCCGCGAGGCGCGGCCGGAGCGCGTCGTGCACCTCGCCTCGACGCTCGGCGCGGGCAGCGAGTTCAACCCGCTGCGCACCGTGCAGGTCAACATCGAGGGCACGATCCACGCCTTCGAGGCGGCGCTCGAGGTGGGCGCTGAGAAGGTCGTGTGGGCCAGCTCGATCGCCGTCTTCGGGCCGACCAGCCTGCGCTCCGGCGAGGGCATCGCGAACGACGACTACCACGCGCCGGTGCGCCTCTACGGGGCGTGCAAGACCTTCCTCGAACAGCTCACGCTCAACTACCGCCGCGAGCGGCAGCTCGACGCGGTCGGCCTGCGCTTCGCGGTCGTCTATGGCTACGGCAAGGCGCTGACGGTCGAGCGCGGCAGCCGCGCTGTGCACCTCACCGAGCTGATCGAGAAGCCAGCGCTCGACGAGCCCGCCGTCGTCCCCTACGGCGACGACGTGCAGAACCTCGTCTACGTCGAGGATGTCGCACGCGCCGTGGTGCTCGCGAGCCAGGCGCTCGGCACGGAGCCGGCCGGGCTCACCGTCGGCGGCGAGGACGTGCTCCTGCGCGACGCGGCGGCGATCGTGCAGGAGCTGCTGCCGGAGGCGGACATCACCGTGCAGCCAGGCATTCGCGACGGCTCGGCGGGCTACGACCTCTCGACGACGAAGGAGCAGATCGGCTACGAGCCGGCGTTCTCGTTGCGCGAGGGCCTGCGCCGCACGATCAACGCGATGCGCCTCAAGGCGGGCCTCCCGCAGATCGAGGCATAAGCGGCCCGTCGCCGGGCGGAAACCGGAGACAGACGTGGCAACCGACGCCATCGAGTGGGGATACGAAGGGCCGATCGGACCCGAGCGCTGGGCGTCCTTGTCCGAGGCCTACGCGGCCTGCGGCGGCGAGCAGCAATCGCCGGTCGACATCACCGGCTACGAGCCCGGCGACGCCGGGCCGCTCTCCTTCTCGTACGACGGTGAGGCGGTAGCCGTCCGCAACGACGGCAAGGCGGTGCACGTCGACTACGCGCCCGGCAACACCCTGAGGTCGGGCAACCGGACCTTCGGGCTGGCCTCGCTGCACATGCACGCGCCCTCGGAGCACCGCGTCGAGGGCGTCGAGTTCGCGGCCGAGCTGCACCTGGTGCACGCGGACGCCGCGGGCGACTTCGCGGTCGTGGGGCTGCTCTTCGAGCCGGGCGAGGCCAGCCCAATCGTGCAGGCAATCCTCGATGCCGCCCCCGGCACGGGCGAGACCATCGACGGCGGTGTCGCGCTGAACGCGGGCGCCTGCGTCCCCGACGGGTCCGCCTACTACGCCTACGACGGATCGAAGACGACGCCGCCGTGCGACGAGGGCGTCGCCTGGCACGTCATGCGCGACCCGCTGACGATCTCGCAGGCCCAAGTCGAGGCGCTGCTGGCGCTCGGCGGCGGCCCCACCAACCGCCCCGTCCAGCCCCTCGGCAGCCGCCGGATCCTGCTCGCCGGCGGCTCCTAGCCTGTCCGGCTCCGGGAGTCTACCGCGGGAGCACGGGGAGACCGGCACTCACGAACCCGGCGTCGAAGGTGAACACCGGGGCGCTCATCGCGCTTGAGGCAACCGCCGTCGTCCAGTCGACGAAGCTCAATCCCTGACCGCGCTCCGCCATGAATCGATCCCACGCCTCGGCATGCATCCGGCTGTCAATCCAGAGCACTTCGAGCCCGGAGCGGTCACGCCACTCCGAGAACTCGGAGACAACCTCGAAACCCAGCCGCCGGTGCAAGAGTGCGACTGTCTCGACCAGCGTGTAGGAGGTCGTCCACAACTCCTGCTCTCTATCGAGCAGTCGCTCATACGCGTCGCTGGCCCTGCTGTGGAATAGATCGCTTGCGGAGCGGAGGGCGTAGAACGCGGACGTGTCGATCAGCACGCGCTCAGGCAGCGCCATGAGGATCCTGGACCGCCAGATACTCGTCGTGTCTGGAGGCGACATCCCGATCGGGATCCCGGCTCGCTCCGACGAACTCCATCAGCCTGCGTCGCTCCCTGACCTTCCCCGGGTGGATGCTCACGGACACAAGACGCCCGTCCCTGTCGAGATCGAGGTAGACACCCCTGATCGCCGACACCCGTTCGAACGCAGGGCCATCCTTGCCCCCGCCGAGCGGCACGGTGGTCTTCGAGCGGTACGATCCCGGCGACTTGCCGATGGCCGCCCTCACAAGGGCCTTCAGCTCCGCGTAGCCCACATCTTCCGTCAGGCTGTCGTCCCTGATCAGGTTGGCGCAGTGCTGGAGGCCCTTCTCCGCTTCTTCGACCGTGATCGCGCCCTCGTGCAGCTTGTCCAGCGCCTCCGACAATCCGTCCTTGTGACAGGAAATCTCTCGCTCGGTCAGCCCGGACGAGGACAGTGCGCTGTCTTGCCGTGGGGGAAGTTCGGGCAAGAGGTCGCTTACGCCGGGCAGATACTCACCGAACCTCTTCGGATCCTCGCGACGCTTGGCCTGGAGCAACTCGACAAGACGGTCTTGCTGGATCGTCATACGAAACGGTCCCGTGGTTCACCTTTCAGGACAGGGTACGCTAACCCGCCGCCGCCTTCTCCTCCTCGACCATGCGCTCGAGGTCCTCGAGGGTGAGCGCGCCGGGCTGCCTGTGCTCGCGCGCCATCCACGCCGAGGCGCGCTGGATCACGCGGTTGTAGGGCGTCGGCACGCCGGCCTCGATGCCGATCATCACGATCTCGCCGTTCAGGTAGTCCGTCTCGATCGTGCCGGTGGCGCGGATCAGGCTCTGCCAGCTCGAGTTGCCGAGCCGCGGGCTGTCGCCGATCGCCTCGGTCACGTAGCCGTCCACCTCGCGATGCTCGGCCTCCTCGGCCGGGCTCGCGTAATCGAGTCCGGCTGCCTCGTAGGCCGTGAGCGCTTCGTCGATCAGCGACTGGCGGAAGTCCCCGACGTCCGCGTCGAGACCGACGCAGCCGACGAGGCCGTTCGCGAGGTTGCGGATCAGCTTCGCGTACTTCCAGCGCGTGATCCGCGTCTCCACGCGCGAGGCGAAGTTGCAGCCGCGCAGGTCCGCGGAGACCTGCTCGATCAGCTCGTCGCTGCCCTCCGGGTAGCGCCCGACGTCGAGCAGCCCGCCGACCGGCCGCGCATGGTTCTCGATCACGCCCGCTTCGAGGTAGGTGCCGGGCAGCCGGGCGACCATGCCGTAGACGCGCGGGAAGCGGCGCAGCGCGCGCCGCTCGTTCTCGACGCCGTTCTGCGCGCAGATGATCGGCGGCTCGATCCCGCCCGCCGACGCCTCGAGGTCGAGCAGGGCGCCCTCGGTGTCCTGCGTCTTCATGCCGAGGATCACGACGTCGTCCTCGGTCCACTCGATCTCGTTGGGGTGGCCGACGGCGGGGACCGGCAGGTTGATCGTCCCGAGGTCGTGCGTGACGAACTGCAGGCCGCGCTCCCGGATCGCCGTCAGGTGGTCGCCGCGGCAGATCAGCACGGTCTCGTGACCGCCGTGGAAGAGCCGGGCGCCGATGGTGGCGCCGACGCCACCGGCTCCGTAGATGATGTAGCGCACGCTTCCGCTCCCTTCCGCCGCCGCTAGCTTGCGACGACGCCGTCGATGGCGATCACGCCGTTCGCCAGCAGCCGCTCGTAGTCCTCGCCGAGGCCGCGCGCCTCCAGCACCTCGCGCGCGTCGGAGCCCGGCTTGGAGGCCGGGTCGCCCGGCTCCGGAGGCGTCCGCGAGAGCCGCGGCGAGGGGCCGTTGGTCGTGACGAGGCCGATCTCGGCGTGCTCGCGGGTGAGGCTCAGCCCGTGCTCCTGCACCCACTCGTCGGCCATCAGCTCGCGCACGCTGCGCGTCGCCGCCACACCCGCGCCGACCGCCGTCAGCCGCTCCGTCCACTCCTCCGCGGTCGCCTGCGCGATGCGCTCCGCAAGGAACTCGCGGAGCGCGTCGCCCTCAAGCCCCGCCGCGCCCTCGAGGCCCTCGACCTCGCCGATGGCGGGCAACTGGTCGGCGGTGGCGCCGAGGAAGAGCCAGCCATCGCTCGCGCGGTAGAGGTGCTGGAGCGGGTTCCAGCCGAGCGCGTCCTGGCCGCGCGGCTCGTCCCAGACCTTGCCCTCGTAGTCCTGGAAGAACGCGGACTGGAGCGTGCAGGCGGTGTAGGCGAGGGCGGCCTTGACGTGCTGGCCCTCGCCGGTGCGCTGGCGGTGGAACAGGGCCAGCGCGACGCCGTACGCGCCCATCAGCCCCGTGCCGTAGTCGTTGATCGGGAAGGCCTGGCGGTAGGGCCGGTCGCCGGCGAAGCGCGCCTGCATCCCCGCCGCCGCCTGCGCGAGCTGCTCCCAGCCGGGGCGCTCCTCCCACGGTCCCTCGTGCCCGTAGGCGTTCATCGAGGCGTAGACGACGTTGGGGTTGCGCCTGCGCAGCTCCTCGTAGTCGAGGCCGAGCAGCTCGATGCGCCCGGCGCGCAGGTTCTGGGCCACCACGTCGGCTTCCTCGGCGAGCTTCCAGAACAGCTCGCGGCCCTCCTCGGTCTTGAGGTCGAGCAGCATGCTCTGCTTGCCGCGGTTCACGTCGTTGTGCATGCGCACGCCGCCGGGGCGGTTCGGGTCGTCGATCTTCACGACCTCGGCCCCGAACTCGGCGAGCGTCCGCCCGCAGGTGGGACCGGCGAGGATGATGCAGAGGTCGAGCACCTTGAGGCCCTCGAGCGCCTTGCGCAGCAGCCGTGTCTGCGGCGGGCTCGCCGGCTCCGGCGCGCCCTCGAGCCAGGGCCCGAGCACCTCGTCGCGGTCCGCGTCCGGGGCCGGGGCGGCGCCCCGCACCTCGCCCGGCGAGCCGTAGAGCCGAGGGTTCACGCCGGGCTGGAGCATCGTGCCGTAGCCGGGATCCTCGACCTCGATCACCTGCTTCGAGGCGCGCGCGTGCTCCTCTTGCATCCACTCGCTGGACTCGTAGATCACCGAGCAGCAGACGAGCGCGTCGTTGACGAGCTGCTCCCACTCCTTCGCCGTGCGCGTCTTGAACAGCGCGGTCATGCGCCGCAGCAGCTCCGCGGTCTTCTCCGGGTCCTCCGCGACCTCCTCGCTGAGGTGCAGGCCCTCCTCGCGCCAGGCGTCGAGGCCGACCTTGTCGATGAAGCGATCGATGAAGCGCTGGTTGGCGGCGTGGAACATGACCCAGCGGCCGTCGCTGCACTCGTACTGGTTCACCCAGCCGGCGGAGCGGTCGGGCGAGCGCTTCGCGGGGTCGTGCACCAGCAGGCCGGCCGATCCGATCGCCGCGAAGGTGGCGTCGAAGAGCGGCGCCTCGATGCGCTGCCCGGCACCGTCGCGCTCGCGCGCGTTGAGCGCCATCGCGATCGAGACCACGCCGAGGAACGCGCCGTACGAGGAGGAGATCGGCACGGCCGTGAGCACTGGGTTGTCGGAGCGCGCGAGGCCGTCGCCGGCGTTCGTGTAGCTGGCGGTCGCCGCGCCGAGCACGCCCTCCCAGGCGGCCATGCCGGCGCGCGGATCGTCGGCGGCGAAGCCGGGGATCGAGCAGTAGATCAGCCGCGGGTTGGCCTCGATCATCGCGTCCGCGCCGAGGCCGAGGCGCTCCATCACGCCCGGCCGGAAGTTCTCGATCAGCACGTCCGCGCCCGCGACGAGGTTTCGCGCCGTCTCGAGATCCTCGGGACTCTTGAGGTCGAGCGTGATGCTGCGCTTGGCGCGGTTCCAGGTGGCGTTGGCCGGGGTGTCCCAGCGCGGGCCGCCGGGCGGGTCGATCTTGACCACGTCGGCGCCCTGGTCGGCGAGCAGCATGCCCGCGAGCGGCCCCGCGATGTAGTGCCCGAAGTCCACGACGCGAATGCCGTCCAGTGCCCCTGCCATCGTGCTCTCCCCCCTCGCGGCGGCGCGCCGCCACCGTGCCTCGCCCGCGCATGATAGCCGGACGGCGCCCCCCGTCGCGCCGCACCCTCGCGCCGCACGTCGGGTAGGATCGAAGTCCGCCCGTCCGGCCCCTTCCCCTGGCATGAGCGGGCGGGAGTGAGGGGGAGCCGCGCGCCAGCGCGGTCGGCAGGACGACGAGAGCACGGAGCACGGCGAAAGGCGGCGGACGCAGGGCGGACACGGAGGAGTGGGAGCGGGCGATCGACCGGCTCGTCCACGCCCTCCACGGACTGCTGTCCTGCGGTATCGCCGACCGCAAGCTGGTCAGTGAGGACACCCGAGCGAGGGGAAGACGGGTGGTACACACGAGTCCCGAGCTCCGCAACCTGCTTGCCTGGCTTCACCTGCTTGCGCAGCCCGGAACCCTCTTTCGCGGGGAGGCTGAGTGCTTCGATCGGGTCTCGTCGGGTCTGTACCGGCAACTGTATGCGATTGACGACGAGGGATTCGACATCATGGCCGCGCAGCAGCGGCAACTCGAGGAGACTCGCAACTACAGCTCGCTCACGGACGATGCTGATCTCTTGACCAACATCCAGCATCTGGGCGGCAAGACGAACCTTATCGACTTCACGCGAGACCTGAATATCGCGTTGTTCTTTGCGTCCAACTACGCACCGGATCAGGACGGACGCGTGATCCTCTTCAATCCCCGAGAGACGCTCAGGCTGAGGGGGAGCGACGAATTCAAGATCATTCAGAAGGGAACGCCGTCCAACATGGCGGATGTGCAGAAGAGCGTTTGGATAATCCCGAAGCGCGGCTACATCTCGGAGCGCGACATGGCTATCGTCACCATACCGAGAGCTCTCAAGCACGAGATCACCGAGCACCTCAAGACGTTGCACGGCGTGGAGCAGGCGACCGTCTACAACGACATCTCGGGATTCATTCGTGATCAAGAGTCCTTTTGGGATCATGACGCAGAGCTGGGAGCTGGCTGGATCGCGTTCAACGCAAGGCGATACAAGCAGGCAATACAACACTTTGCCCGCCTGATCGAGCTTTCATCTGCGGGAAGATGGCCGAAGTCCTTGCACCCCACCCATCACCTCAAGGCATTGGCGCATTGGCAGATCGGCGAGAGGGAAGAGGCTCTGAGCCATCTGGAGCAGTCCCAGCGGTGGCAGCCGAGAATGGAGGGCCTGCCCCGGATACCCGAACTTGATGCCTTACTGGAACAACGCAAGCGTGAACGCGAGCAGCAGCAGGAGTTGGAACGAGAGCGAAGCGCCCGCCGCAAGACGGATTCTTCACACGTGGAGATCCTGCGTTTCATGATTCAGGCGCGGAGTGCCGAAGGCGCGGGGCGCGACGCACAGTTCGTGATCGCGTCCGAGTTCGGCTACAGCTACAGGCAGCAGGTCGCCGCCGACGGCAATCTGTTGGTGACGGTTCCGAATGGCACGGAGCAGGGCCAGTGGCGACTGTGGTTCACCCTGGACGGGTACCGGGGCGTCCACGGCATGCAGCGTGAATGGCCAGTTCACGAGACGGTGCGGCTAGAGAGCTACACAGGAGCATCCGATGTCCTGGTCAACATCGAGAGCCGCCGCTACCACGGTGAGGACGGCAAGGAAAGCGAGGCGTGGCGGAACGGAGAGTGGATTCCGCTGACCGACTGGGGCCCAGCCCGCTCGCGGCGTGGCTGTGGCATCATCGTGGGGAGCCGCCACGCGAGGGAGCGCGACGATGACCGGCACCTTCAAGGCCCGCTACGCCAACGGCGCCCTGACGCCTCTCGAGCCGCTCGATCTCGCCGAGGGCGCGGAGGTGACGGTGTCGCTCGCGGGCGAGCCAGCGGCCGGCGGCGGCCCGGCCGGCGTCGCCGAGACGTCGGCGACCTATGACGCTCGCCCGCCCGGCACGGGGGCAGGGCCGAGCGAGAGGGAATCGGCGGCGCCCGGCGGCGCCCGAGAGTCGCTGCTGCAGATGATCGACAGGCTGCATCGGGAGTTCCCGGACGACGACTCCGACGACCCGCCGGCGGACTTCGCCATGAACAAGAAGCACTACCTCTATGGCCACCCGAAGGAAGAAGACGAATGACGGTCGTCTTCGCCGACTCTGGCTACTGGATCGCGCTCTTGCACGCCGGTGACCACCTGCACCAGCGGGCGAGGGCGCTGGCCGCCCGGCTGGGCTCGGTGACGATCGTGACGACGCACATGGTGCTGGCAGAAGTGCTGGACCACTTCGCGAGTTGGGGCGGTCGGCGCCGCGCCCGTGCAGTGCAACTGGTACGTGACCTCGAAAACAATCCGACCGTCGAAATCGTGCCGCAGTCGGATGCGCAGTTCCGGGCGGCGGTCGAGCGCTACGCGGCGCGGCCCGACCAGCGCTGGAGCCTCACGGACTGCGCCAGCTTCCTGCTGATGGAGGAGCGCGGCATCGGCGAGGCGCTCGCCTACGACCGGGACTTCGAGCAGGCCGGCTTCGCCGCCCTGCTCCGCGGCGGCCCGGCGTGAGCTGGCCCGCGGCCGTCAGCGCGGCTCCTGCGCGTGGACCCAGGGCAGCACCTCGGCGGCGAACAGCTCGAGGGCGCTGAGACCGTCCTCGAGGGACATGCCCTCGGGGCGGATGCCGAGCGTCCAGCCGGTGAACGGGATCGGCCCGGACAGCGCCTCGATGTCCGCCTGCATCGCCTCGATCCACATCGCCGGCGTGCCGATCAGCTCGCCCTCGGTCGCGAACGAGGCTCCCGAGTCCGCCGCCACCTGCGTGACTCCGCGAGGGTACTCGTCGCGTCCGGCGAACTCGCCGGCGGCCATGTACTCCGTCCGGCCCTCGATGAACGGCGCGCCGATGCGCACCGCCTCGGCGGCGTCCGCGGCGATGTAGCCGTTGCGCACGATCGTGAAGTCGAGCGTCGCCGGGTCCACGCCGTGCTCCCCGGCGAGCTCGCAGTAGTCGGCGTAGACGCCGCGCCCGATCGCCTCGCGGTGCAGCGTGTTCACGCCGAGGCCGAAGCGCACCGCCCGCGCCAGCGCCGGGCGGCTGCGCGCGGTGACGTAAACCTTCGGGTGCGGCCGCTGGATCGGCGGCGGGAGGAGGTCGACGCCGCTCGCGCTGTGGTAGCGGCCCGCGTGGCTGAAGCCGCGCTCCCGCAGTGCGCCGAGCAGGATCGTCAGCGCCTCGTCGGTGCGGTCGCCGCGCTCGCGGCGCGGCACGCCGAACGCCTCGAAGTCGCCCTCGCGGTAGCCGACGCCGATGCCGAGCATCGCCCGCCCGTTGGAGAGCAGATCGAGGACGGCGAGCTGCTCGGCGACGTGCACGGGGTGGTAGAGCGGCAGCAGCAGCGGCTGCGTGGCGAGGCGGATCCGTTCGGTCTCGCGGGCGAGCGCGGTGAGCGTGAGGAACGGCGTCGGGTTGTAACCGATCGCGACCGAGTGATGCTCCGGCACGACGATAAAGTCGTAGCCGAGCCGGTCGGCAACGCGGGCGTACTCGATCCACTCCTCGTAGACCTCGGACCAGCTCTGAGGCGAGTCCGGTGCGCGCTTGAACTTGACGCCGATGCCGATCTCCATGCGCCGTCCCTCCCCTGCCGCTACGTCGTCTCGATCGGCCGCGTGACGGCGCGGCTGAGGCCCCACGGCGGCGCGATCATGAACTGAGCGCCGATGCCGCCCGCGACGACGATGTGGAACTCCTCGGGCGTGCGCGCCACAGGCACGCGGTCGGTGTGCTCGAACCAGCTGGGCGAGGACAGCGTGTAGCGCTTCTCCGGCAGCTCGGAGCGATCGATCCGCGCATGCTCGAACAGGAACTGCCGCACGTCGTCCTTCGTCCAGCCCTCGTCGGCGAGGTTCGCGGCGTCCACCGGGTTCATGATCACGAGGTGGTCGCCGGGGTAGCGGAAGGTGTTGGTGCCGAGCGTCGCGGCCACCGAGGCGGTCGCCGTCAGCATCTGCTCCGGCTCAGTGCCGATCATGCTGAGCACGTTGTGCGGCGGCTCGCACTTGAGCACGGTGACCGTGCTCGTCGAGGCGTCCGCGTGCTCCTCGTGCAGCGGCTGCCAGGGGTGACCCTCGAGGCGTTCGGCGAAGCAGTAGGAGTACTGCGCGGCCGAGGCGTGCGTGGCGAGGCTGGAGCGGCCGGGGATCGAGCGCGCGACGTTGATCAGCGTGAGGTTCACCGCGCGCCCGATCGTCGCGTTCGCGCGGAAGCCCGGCCCGAGGCAGCCCTGCCCCGAGGCGATGCCCAGCTCCTCGGCGATCGGCCCGCTGACGACGATCGCCACGCCGCCGGGGTGCGTCGTGATCGCGGTGTGGAAGAAGCGGTACTCCGGCGCGGCCATCGCCCGCACCGCCGCCAGCACCACGGGGAAGTACGCCGGGCGGCAACCGGCGAGCACGGCGTTGATCGCGAGGTTGCGCACCGTGATCGACGACCCGCTCGGCATCGGCGGGCCGATCAGCACCTCCTCGGGCGGCAGCGGCGAGGCGGCCAGCATCGCCTCGACGCGCTCCCCGGTGGGCGCGACGACGGGGAAGCCGTCGCCCAGCTGGAGGGGCTCCAGCCGCTCGTAGAGCGCGGCGCTCACGTCGGCCTCGGCGACCTCGATCTCCGTCAGCCCGGCGGCCGGATCGCCGACGGCCGGGTTGTCCGCCGCGGCGGCGGCGAGGCGCTCGGGCGGCGTCGTCAGCGCCGCCACGACGGCCGCCGCCCGCTCGGCGCGCGAGGCCGCGACTGCCTCGCCGTCCATGCCGCGCAGCCACGGGACCTCGATGACCGGGAGCCCGGGCACGTCGTGCGCGGCCATCGTCGCGGCGAGCGGGCCGCCCAGCCCGGTGGCGAGCAGCACGCAGGGCAGCCCCTCGCGCTCGAGGGCGAGCGAGAGCACCGTCGAGGAGGCCGTCACGCCCGCGTGGCAGACCGCGATCACCAGCCCATCGTAGCCGCCCTCGAGGATCTCGGCCCGCAGGCGAGCGAGCTCGTCCTCCTGGAACTGGATCAGGTCCTCATCACGGCGCTCGATCGTCAGGCCGGCGACGACCGCCTTGAGGTCCTCGGCGAGCCAGTCGACCAGCGGCCCGTAGCGGGGCAGCGAGGGCTGCACCTGCCCGTTGTCGATCAGCAGCAGCCGCGCGCCCTCGAGCGAGGCGGGCCGCGCGGCGGGCAGCGCGTGCGCTCGCGAGGGCGCTCCGGTCGGCGCGGGCAGCGCGATGCGCCTCGATTCGCTCACGGCTGCTCCCTCCCGCTTCCTCGCACGGCTCGTCAGTCTCCGCGCGCGAGGATAGCGCCTCGCGCGGAGGCGGGCGCGGGCGGCGCGTTGACGGGGCGGCGGCGCGGGCCGTAGCGTGCTGACGCCGCACACGGCTGCCATGAGATGCGCCGCGAGGAGGTTGCGATGTCGCCTGTGCATGCGCCATCGGTGCTGCTGGACGGGCTGCTCTTCCCCGAGGGGCCGCGCTGGCGCGACGGTCGGCTCTGGTTCTCCGAGATGCACCAGCACCGCGTGATGACCGTCACGCCCGAGGGCGAGCCGGAGGTCGTCGCGGAGTGCTTCTTCCGCCCCTCCGGCCT
The DNA here is from genome assembly GCA_963692775.1 of Dehalococcoidia bacterium. Classification (GTDB taxonomy): domain Bacteria; phylum Chloroflexota; class Dehalococcoidia; order UBA2979; family UBA2979; genus VXMT01. The sequence continues at coordinate 811,112 of OY839116.1, forward strand.
CGGCTTCCTCGACGACGGCAGCGCGATCGTCGTCAACATGACCGGGAAGCGCGTGATGCGCATCGCCGACGGCGCGCTCAGCGAGTACGCCGACCTCGGCGGGCTCATCTCCGAGAACCCCAACGACATGGTCGTGGATAGCGCGGGGCGGGCCTACGTGAGCAGCCTCGGGCGGCGCGGCCCGCCGGACACGCCGAGGCCGGACCACCTGCGGCCCTTCGCCCCACACATCGTCGCGTATTTCCAGGAGGCCGGCGTGGCCAACACGCCGGAGACGTCCGAGATCATCCGCGTCGACCCCGACGGCTCGGCGCAGCTCGCGGCGGACGGGGTGATGTCGCCGAACGGGATGGTGATCACCCCCGACGGCGGCACGCTGATCTTCGCCGAGACCTACGCCAACCGGCTCTCCGCCTTCGACATCGACGCCGACGGCGGGCTGCACAACAAGCGCGTCTGGGCCGAGGTCGGCAGCGCGATGCCGGACGGCATCTGCCTCGACGCCGAGATCGCGGTCTGGGTCTCCTCGCCCTACACGAACGAGTTCGTGCGCGTCCGCGAGGGCGGCGAGATCGCCGACCGCATCCCGCTGCAGGAGGGCAAGCTGGGCGTCGCCTGCATGCTCGGCGGCGAGGACCGCCAGACGCTGTTCCTGCTCACCTCGATCCGCCCGACGCGCAAGATCGTGCCGGGCCGCACGCGCGGCTTCATCGAGACGGTGCGCGTCGACGTACCGGGCGCGGGCCGGCCGTAGGCCGCGGCGTGGCGGGCAATCCGGACATCGAGCCGCGGCTGCTTGAGCTGATCGGCAAGGTCCCCTTCTGGGAGACCGTCGGCATCGAACTCGACGACGCCGCAGTCGGCCGCGTGCGGCTGCGCCTGGCGATGCGCGAGGATCTGCGCACCTTCGGCGAGCGGCGGGTGCTGCACGGCGGTGCGATCGCGACGCTGATCGACTCCGCCGCCGCCTCGGCGACCCGCACCCTGCGAGGCGAGGACGAGCCGCCCTGGCGCGGCCTCGCGACCACCGACATGCACGTCAGCTACCTCGCCGCGGTCACCGGCGGCGAGGTCACGTCCGAGGCGCGCGTGCTGCGCGCCGGGCGGTCCGTCGCCTTCCTCGATGTGGAGGTGCGCAACGAGGACGGCGACCTCGTCGCCCGGGGGTCGGCCACGATGCAGATCCGCCGGGCGGAGTGAGCAGCGGAGGAGGGCAGGAGCATGGCCGAGCAGCGACCGGGCTCGATGGAGATGATCGCGACGACGGCGCAGGACACGCCGGCCGTGCCGATCACGCCGTTCATCTACATGTCCCACGGCACCAGCAACAGCTACCTCGTCACCACCGAGGACGGCGACGTGCTGATCAACGCCGGGATGGACTTCGAGGCCCCGGTGCACCATCGCAAGTTCGCGAGGGTCAGCGACGGGCCGCTGCGCTACATCGTGCTCACGCAGGGGCACGTCGACCACGTCGGCGGGGTGCCCGAGTACCGCCGCGAGGGCGTGCGGGTGATCGCCCAGCGCAACCTGCGGCGCTGCCAGGAGGACGACCGCCGCATCCCCGGCTACCGCCTCTGGCGCAACAAGGTCTACTTCGGCCGCGGCGTGCGCGTGACCGCGCCCGAGCCCGTCGTCCCGGACATCGCCTTCGACCAGGACTACGCCTTCGAGCTCGGCGGGCTGCGCTTCGAGCTGCACTCCGCGCCGGGCGGCGAGACGATCGACAACGCCTGCGTGCACCTGCCGCAGCACGACATCCTGTTCAGCGGCAACATCCTCGGCCCGCTCTTCCCCACCTTCCCGAACCTCTACACGATCCGCGGCGACAAGTACCGCTTCGCCGACGCCTACATCGAGACCGTCGAGCTGCTGCGCGACCTGCAGCCGGAGCTGCTGATCACCGGCCACTTCGACCCGATCACCGGCCGCGAGCACATCGCGCGCGAGCTGACGAAGCTGCGCGACGCCGTCGCCTACGTGCTCGAGGAGACGCTGCGCGGCATGAACGCGGGCAAGACCCCGTTCGAGCTGATGCGCGAGGTGCGCCTGCCGCCTGAGCTCGAGGTCGACGAGCGCTACGGCAAGGTCGCCTGGGGCGTGCGCGCGATCGTCGAGTCCTACGGCGGCTGGTTCCACTACGAATCGACCTCGGAGCTGCTCCCCGACGCGCCGTCCGCGATCAACGCCGAGGTGGCCGCGCTCGCCGGCCCGGAGGCGCTGACGCGCCGCGCGCGCGAGCTGCTCGGCGCGGGCGACGCGGGCGGCGCGATCCGCCTCGCGGAGCTGGCGCTGGCCGGCGATCCGCGCCTGCGTGACGCCCTCGAGGTCTATCGCGACGCCCACCAGGCGCTGCTCGAAGGCGTGGGCACGAACATGTGGGACGTGCGCTGGCTGCGCCGCCAGGTGCGCGGCGCCTCCCGCCTCCTCGCCGCCGCCCCGGACTCGGAGGACTGGTCCCGCACCGAGGGCGAGCCGCGCGTCGCCCGCTGGATGATGGACCCCCCCGAGGCGTCCTGACTCCGGTCCCCTCCCCTTCCGGCCCCCTCTCCCCTCGCGGGAGAGGGCGGGGGGTGAGGGGGACTCCGGCGCAGCCGGAGAGGGGCGCGGGTTCCTGCGCTACTGCCTAGTCCGGCGCATTGCGGCGATCAACCGCCGCCGCCTGCTCCGCCGCCAACCGTTCTTCGAGCATCTCGATTCGCTCTTGCAGCCGCCGCTCCTCCTCCTCCGCCAACCGTTCTTCGAGCATCTCGATTCGCTCTTGCAGCCGCCGCTCCTCCTCCCGCACTCCCTCGCAGATGGCGCGGAAGCGCTCGCGCAGGTCCGCCAGTTCGAGGTCGTCCCTGCCCGACATCGCGGCTATCAGCTTCCCGATAGGCCAACTGACCCGCGTGTTCTGCCTCGGCAGCAACACGCCGACGCGATCGATGGCGTACTTGCCCTCATAGTCGAGCAGGAGATAGCCGAGGAGTTGGTGGAGCACAACCCCCTTCAAGCCGCGCTCTTTCGTCGTCTTGATCTCCCAGAGACAACCATCAGCGATCAGATCCCCGTCGGCACCTCCGACATCCGCGCTCCCCGCGAAGTTCGGATTGAGCACGGCGCCCGCGCCGTGCCACGAGGGGTAGCTCTCCGCGAACGCTGCGGCGAGCGCGGCTGCGTCCTCCGCCCACTCGTCGGGCACGAGTTCCAGCAACTCTTCCGCTGTCTCCGGCAGGCTCTCCCCGAAGTACTTCGGAGGCCAGACGCCTGCCCGAAACACAGCCTCGAAGGCAGCCAGTACGAGACAGAAGCGGGCCAGCCTACGCTCTTCCGCATCCTTGGGTCGGCGCTTGTCGGCCGCGATCTCGTTCACCGTCAGGTCCAGCGTCTTGCGAAAACCGTCGACGCACGCCTTCGTGAGTTGGAATCTCTCGGGTATCGACCACTCCTCTCTTGGCGGATGCGGCCTCCCAGCCACAAGCAAGGCACCCTTGAACGCGACGAGCTCGCGGGTAGGCGTGACCGCAAAGTGGTAGCGGATGCGGTAGTCAATCGCCGTTCCGATCGGCGAGTACGCATCACGTGACAGTCCCTCACCAAGGATGGGGGGCGACGCGCGCATGGCCTCCCTGCAATCGGCCAACGGCGGGCGCGTGTTCGGGAACGTCTCGCGGATGAAGCGCCGGACGGGCGAGTCCTTGTCGTCCAGGTGGCTTGTGAGACTCATTGCGCCCCTCCCTGCTAAGCGGGACCGATCTGCATCGCACCCGTGGCCACAGCCAGCATCAGCGCTTCGTCAAGGGGGTAGCTGTTCACAATTGAACACGCCGCGCCCGTGGCCACAGCCAAAGCCTCGTCAAGGGGAACGCCGCTCAAGTTCGATCGACACGGCTCTGGCCCGGCTTCAACCTCCGGCCAGCCGCTGACGGGGTGACCTCGAGACCCGGGCAGGCCTGACGCGGCGCTGCTCTACTGTGCGTCTGGCCTGCGGCCGCGTTCACCGGTGAACCCTACCTCAGGACGCGGCCCCCTCTCCCCTCGCGGAAGAGGGCGGGGTGAGGGGGCGCCGCGCGACAGCGCGGCCAGCTGGCGCATAAGGGTTGCGGGGGCGCGGCGACAGTCTCGAGAGTGCGCGCTCCGGCTACGCCGGAGTCCCCCTCACCCTAACCTGTCCTATTCCCGAGTAGCTGCGACAGGTGCCGGGCTTCTGAGATAGGGGCCAGGCGGTCATCCTGCTGTGTGTCGAAGCACAGGAAGGAGCTCCGCCGTGACCCCTGACGACCGACTGTACCGCTTCCGCCAGCGCACGCTCGCGCTCGCCGAGGAACTGGGCAACGTCCGCGCCGCCTGCCGGGTGATGGGCATCCACCCCTCGACCTTCTACCGCTGGCGCAAGGACGCCGAGCGCTACGGGCTGGAGCTGCTGCGTCCTCGCGAGCGCCGCCGCCCGCGCATGCCCAACGCCACCAGTCCCCTCGTCGAGCAGCGCGTGCTGGCCTTCGCGCTCGGCCAGCCCGGCTTCGGGCCCAAGCGCATCGCCGCCGAGCTGGCCCGGCCCAAGTGGGGCGGCATCCAGCTCTCGCCCTCCGGCGTCTGGCGGGTGCTGCGGCGCCACGGTCTCAACACCCGCCGCAAGCGCCTCGGCCTCGTCGCCGGCTACGCCGCGCCTCCCGAGCCCGCTCCGCGCGAGCCCGGGCCGGAGCGCCACCTGGAGGCCGAACAGCCCGGTGCGCTCGTGCAATTCGACTGCTTCCACGTCGGCCGGCTGTCCGGGACGAAGGGCACCGTCTGGCAGTACACGGCGATCGATGTCGCCTCCGCCTACAGCTGGGCGGAGCTGCACGTCACACCGCGCAACCCGTCCGCGAAGTGGACCTCGCGCCTCGCCCGCCGCGTCGCCGCCGACCTCGCCGCACGCGGCTGGCGCCTGGAGACCGTGATGACCGACAACGGCTCCGAGTTCCGCTCCCGCGAGTTCGGGGCCACGGTCGCCGAACTGGGAGCGGAGCAGCGCTTCATCCGCGCCGGGAGGCCGCAGACCAATGGCTGCGTCGAGCGGGTGCAGGGCACGATCCTCGAGGAGTGCTGGAAGCCCGCCTTCGCGCGCCACCTGATCCCGAAGCAGACCGGGCTGCGCCGCGACCTCGAGCGCTACCTGCGCTACTACAACAGCGACCGCGCCCACACCGGCCGGCGGACCCGCGGCCGCACCCCCGAGAGCGTCATCGGCAAGGCCAAGGTATGGTCCTGACACGCAGCACGATGTGTCGCCAGATCTTGGAGATAGGACAACCTAACCCTCTCCCGCCGGGGAGACCTTTGCGTAACACCCCCGCGAGGGGCACAGTACGCAGGCGGGGGCGAAGCAGCGTGGGGAGAGGCGCCATGCATCGCCGGACCGGTCAGCCATCGTTCGCGGAGGAGTGGATCCCCGAGGAGTTCGGACGCAACGACACCCTCGAGCGGATCGACGCAGCCCTCGACTGGGAGCGCATCGGGAAGGTCGTCGCCGAGGTGCACGCCGCGCCTGAGGGCCGCCCCGCCTACCCGCCGCTGACGATGCTCAAGGTGATGCTGTTGCAGCAGTGGTACGACGCCTCCGACCCGGCCATGGAGGAGGCGCTGTGCGACCGCATCAGCTTCCGCCGCTTCGTGGGCCTGGGCTGGGACGACGGCACGCCCGACCACTCGACGATCAGCCGCTTCCGCACGCAGCTCGCCAGGCGCGGCCGCGCCGAGCGCGTGTTCGACGAGCTGCAGCGCCAGCTGGAGGAACGCGGCCTGCTGGTCAAGCAGGGGACGCTGGTCGACGCCACCCTCGTCGATGCGCAGGTGCGGCGGCCGCCGTTCCGCCGCGGTCCGGGCGCGGGCAGCGAGACCGACCGCGACGCGGCGTGGGCGCGCAAGGGCGACCAGGTGTACTTCGGCTACAAGGCGCATATCGGGATGGACGCCGGCTCGGGGCTGGTCCGCAAGGCGCTGCTGACGCCCGCCAACGTGAACGACACGGAGCCGGCGGACCGCCTGCTGAGCGGAGACGAGGCGGCGCTCTACGCCGACAAGGCGTACGACACGAAGGCGCGGCGCGCGCGGCTGCGCGCGCGGGGGGTGAAGGACCGGATCATGCACCGTCCGAACAAGCACCACCCGCAGCTGCCGCGCTGGCGGCGGCGGCGCAACGCGCTGATCGCCAGGGTACGGGCGCCGGTCGAGCAGGTCTTCGGGACGCTGAAGCGCGGCTACGGCTACCGCCGGGTGCGCTACCTGGGGCTGGAGCGCAACGCCACGGAGCTGTGGCTGAAGTGCACGGCCTACAACCTGAAACGGGCGGTCCGCCTGCTCCCCGCCTGAGGCCCGTCCCGGGCCGGAGTGCGCCCCGCGCACGGTCCGAGGCCGCCACCACACCCTTTCCCGGGCCGCCAGCGACACTCGCAGGTCCTCCCGCCGCCCAATCCCGCCGACTTCACCCAGTTACGCGAAGGTCTCGCCGGGGGGAGAGGGGATCGGAGGGAGGGCGCGGTGACACCCCGCCTGACGATGGTTCGCCTACGCGGGGCCGAGCTGCATTGCCTCGATGGCGTCGTAGGCTTCCTCGATCAGGTCGAGGATGACCTGGCGGACGGGCTTGATCTCGCGGATGAAGCCGACGCCCTGGCCGGCGGCGACGCCCTGCCAGTCACGCAGCTCGTACTCGTCGATCGCCTGGCGCAGCTTGTTGTTGAGCAGGCCCTGCAGCGGCATCGGCAGGTGCCGCGGCGCGTCCGCCGACTCCCACGACTCGACGTAGCGGTTGCGCACGCCGCGAGAGCGCTTGCCGTCGCCCGCCGTCGAGACCCAGGCGTCCTGCGCCTTCGCGTCGAGCAGCTTCTGCTTCGCCCACATCTCCGTCGCCGACTCGTGCGTCGCCTGCCACATCGTGCCCGTCCACACCCCGACGGCGCCCAGGGTGAGCGCGGCGACGATGTGACGGCCGGTGGTGACGCCGCCCGCCGCGAGGATCGGCGTGTCGAACTCGCGCGCCAGCTCGACCACCTCGGGGACGATCGAGAAGGTGCCGATGCGGCCGGTGTGGCCGGCCGAGTCCTGGCCCTGCGCGATCAGCAGGTCGAGCCCGGCCTCCAGCTCGCGCCGGGCCTGGCGGGCGAGGCCGATCAGGCCCCAGACCTTCACGCCGGCGTCGTGCATCTCGTCCAGGATGAAGGCGGGGCTGCCGAGGCCGGAGGCGAAGATCGGGATCCGCTCCTCCATCATGATCTCGAGCTTCGTGCGCGTGTCGCGCAGGCCGCGCAGTCGCACGTCCTCGGGCGGCGGGCCCTTCGGGTCCGGGATGTCGTTGTCGCGCATCAGCTGCTCGACCCAGTCGCGGTGGCCCTGCGGGATCTGGGCCTCCAGCTCCTCTTGGTTGCCGCGCACGTAGGACGAGGGGATCGTGATGTCGACGCCGTAGGGGCGGTCGCCGACGCGCTCCTTGATCCACCTGATGTCGGCGCGCATCTCCTCGATCGTGTGCGTGCTCGCGCCGAGGACGCCGATGCCGCCGGCGTTCGAGGCGGCGGCGGTCACGTCGCGCGTGTGCGCGAAGGCGACGATCGGGTATTCGGCCCCGTACTCCTCGCAGAGCCGGGTGTGCAGCGGGTCGCCGGTCATCGCGGTGGTCCTTTCGCCTCCTGCCCTCACCCTCGTCTCACTAGCGCGGGGCGAGCCAGCGGAACTCCTGGGGCTTGCGCTTCGCCTGCGGGTCGATCGGGACGTGGATCAGCGAGGGGCCGTCGAGCGTCAGCGCCTCCGCGAGCGCCGCCTCGATCTGCTCCGGCGTCTCGCAGTGGTAGCCGACGCCGCCGAGGCCCTCCATCACCTTGTCGTAGCGCGTGCCGGGGTTGAGGCCGCCCGGCGGCAGGTGCTCGTGCTCCCACGCCTCGGCGGGCGTGCCGCCGATGCCGTCGTTGTTCACCACCACCCAGGTGATCGGCAGCTTGTGGCGCACGGCCACCTCGCACTCCATGCCGGCGAAGCCGAACGCCGAGTCGCCCTGCACGCAGATCACGCGCTGGTCCGGGTGCTCGACCTGCGCCGCGACCGCGAAGCCGTGGCCGAGGCCCATCGAGCCGAAGCTGCCCGCGTCGAGGCGCTGGCGCGCCGCGAAGTTGTCGAGCAGCGTGCGCCCGATCGCCATCGTACCCTCGCCTTCGGTGACGTAGACGGCATCACGCGGGGCGAGCCGGCGCACGATGTCGAGCGTGGTGTAGTAGCCGAACGGCTCGCCGTCGCGGCCGGCGCCGATCATGCCCTCGACCAGCTCCTGGTTCTTGCGCGCCTCGGAGCGCACGGTCTGCAGCCACTCCGAGTCCTGCGGGAACTGCCACGGCTCCTCGTCGAGCGCGTCGTTGAGCTGGCCGAGCGTCACCTTCGCGTCGCCGACGAGGCCGACCTCGGTGGGGACGTTGACGCCGATCTCCTCGGGGTTGGAGTCGAGCTGGACGACGCGCACGTCGTCGCGCCAGCGCGGCGGCTGGCCGAAGTGCAGCATCCAGTTGAGGCGCGCCGCTGCGAGGAAGACGAGGTCCGTGTTCTTCAGCACGAAGCTGCGCGCCGCCGCGATCGACTGCGGGTGATCGTCGGGCAGGATCCCGCGCGCCATCGGCATCGCGAGGTAGGGGATGCCGGTCGCCTCGACGAAGCGGCGCATCTCCGCCTCGGCGCGGCCGAAGGAGACGCCCTTGCCGATCACGATCAGCGGTTGCTCGGCGGTCTTGAGGGCGGCGAGGGCGTCCTCGACGGCGGAGTCGTCGGCGCGCAGGCGCGGCGGGTCGGGCACCCGCGGGGCCCACTCGACGTCTTCCTCGTCGACCTCGTCGAAGATGATGTTGCCCGGCAGGTCGAGGTAGCTGGGGCCGGGCGTGCCGTTGATCGCCTTGCGGACGGCCTCGGCGACGTAGAGGGGGAGGCGCTCGGTGCTCTCGGCGCGGCGCGCGTACTTGGCGTAGGGGGCCATTGCGGCGACCTGCTCGGCCTCCTGGAAGTCGCCCATGTCGGCGCGGGTCGCGTCGGAGGCGCCGCCGAGCATCAGCAGCGGCCAGCGGTTGGACCAGGCGTTGGCGAAGGCGCCGACGGCATTGAGGGCGCCCGGCCCGGAGACGACGAGGCTGACGCCGATGCGGCCGTTGAGGTAGCCGGTCGCCTGCCCGGCGTAGGTGGCGGGCATCTCGTGGCGCATGCCGTAGTAGCGGATGCCCTCGCGCTGTGCGGCGGCGGCGATGCCGCTGACGGGGATGCCGACCACGCCGTAGATGGTCTCGACGCCCTGCGTCTTGAGTGCGCGCGCGATGATGGTCTCGCCGTTGATCTTCGCCATCGGACCCCCGCCTTCCGTGCGGCTGCGACGTATGCGTGCGCGATGGTACGTGATCGCACCGTTGACCGCGCAGCCGGACGCGTGCGCACGGTGAATCTCGCACTCCGGCGCTACCGCGAGCCCTCCCTGATGCGCTATAGTGCTGCTGCGAAGATTCGCAGGAGGCGACCGTGAGCTGCGAGCCCGAGATCGCGCAGGCCGTACGGGATCGAGGGCGCAGGCTGACCATCCAGCGCTCCCGGATTCTCAGCGCACTGCGCCACGCCAGCGACCACCAGAGCGCCGAACAGATCCTCGAGCGCGTCCGCGACAGCGACCCCCACGCCGACATCTCGCTCTCCACCGTCTACCGCACCCTTGAGACCTCCACGGACCTGCACCTCACCTCGGAGCTGCGCGGCGCCTCCGGCATCTCCGTCTACGAGTGGAACGACCCGGACACGACGCACCACCACCTCGAGTGCCGCGACTGCGGCCGCACCGAGGAGGTCGACCTCTCCTCGCTGCAAATCGCGGAGGCGGAGATCCGCGAGCGTAGCGGCTTCCAGGCGGACATCCGCCACCTGGCGATTCCCGGTCTCTGCGTGGACTGCGGCCCGGACGACGGGTAGCGGGGAGCGCACGATGGCAGCCGCCGACGTCACAGCTCCGTTCACGGCCGCGGCCGAGCCCGCGCTGCACATCCCCGACGGCTTCGTCAGCGCGCCGGTCGCCGCCGTTGGCTGGGTCGCCGCCGCCGGCCTGATCGCCTTCGCGGCGCGGCGCGCCGACCGCAACCTCGAGGAGCGGGCGATTCCGCTGATGGGCGTCGCCGCCGCCTTCATCTTCGCCGCGCAGATGGTCAACTTCCCCGTCGCGGGCGGTACCTCCGGGCACCTGCTCGGCGGCGCCCTCGCCGCGATCCTGCTCGGGCCGTGGGCCGCGATCATCGTGATGACCGCAGTGGTTGCACTGCAGGCGCTGCTCTTCCAGGACGGCGGGCTGGCCGCGCTCGGCGTCAACACGCTCAACATCGGCGTGCTCACCGTGCTCGTCAGCTGGACCGTCTACCGAGGGCTCTCGCCGCTCGGCCGGCTGCACCCCGTCGTGCCCGCCGTCGCCGCCTTCGCCGCGGCCTGGCTCTCCGTCGAGGCGGCGGCCGTCGCGACGGCGTTCCAGCTCGCCGTCTCCGGCACGTCGGCCCTCGAGGTCGCCTTGCCCGCGCTGGCCGGCGTGCACGCGCTGATCGGCCTCGGCGAGGGCGCGATCACGCTCGGCGCGCTCGCCCTCGTGCGCGCGGCGCGGCCGGACCTGCTCGCGAGGCCGGCGCGGGTGGGGGTCTAGCGATGCGCCACCGCAACCTCGCGCTGCTGGCGGGCGGGCTCGCCGTCGCGCTGCTCGTCGTCTTCGCGCTCGCGCCCAACGCCTCGGCGCAGCCGGACGGCCTCGAGCGCGTCGCCGGGGACCAGGGCTTCGCCGACCGCGCGCGGGACGCGCCGCTCTCGCTGCTGCCCGGCTACACCATCCCCGGCGTCGAGGACGCGGCGCTCTCGACCGCCCTCTCGGGGCTGATCGGGGTGCTGGTGGTCGCGGCGATCACGCTGCTGGCCGGCCGGGCCCTGCGCTCGCGCGCCGCCCGCCGCGAGGCCCGCGACGCGGCCTCGATCGGGCCGCACTAGCGCGCCGGGCCGCGGATCCGCCCACGTGGCCCTCCCCCAGCTGATCGAGCGCTACGAGGCGCGCGACAGCGCCATCCACCGCTGCGACGCGCGCCTCAAGCTGCTCGCCGCGCTCGCCTGCATCTTCGCCGTCACGCTGACCCGCGAGGGCGACGCGATCGCCCTCGTGTTGCTCGCGCTGCCGGTCGGCGCGGTCGTCGCCGCCGCGAAGCTGCCGCCGCTGCTCGTGCTGCGGCGCTCGCTGATCGCCGCGCCGTTCCTGCTCGTCGCGCTGCCGCTGCTCTTCACCCGCGCCGGCGAGACGATCGCGACGCTGCCGCTGCTCGGCTGGTCGATCAGCGACGAGGGCGCCGTCGCGGTGCTCACGATCCTCGCGAAGTCCTGGCTCTCGGTGCTGATCGCCGTCGTGCTGACGGCGACCACGCAGCAGCCGGAGCTGCTGCGCGCCCTGCGGGCGCTGCGCGTCCCGCGGCTGCTCGTCGCGACCGTCGAGTTCGCCTACCGCTACCTCTTCGTCGTCGCCGCCGAGGCGTCGCGGATGCTGCAGGCGCGCGCCAGCCGCAGCGGCGCCCTCGAGGGCCGACGAGCGGGCGGCAGCCTGCGCTGGCGGGCGCGCGTCGCCGGTCACCTCGTGGGCACGCTGTTCGTGCGCTCGCTGGAGCGCAGCGAGCGCGTGCACGCGGCGATGCGCGCGCGCGGCTACGACGGCGAGCCGCGTTACCTCGCCGCGCCGCCGCTGCACTTCGCGGGCGTCGCCGTGGCCGCGGCGCTCGCGCTCTACGGCTACGCCGTGCAGATCGCGGTGCGGCTGTGACGACTCCCGAGGCGGCCGCCGCGCCGGACCTCGCGCTGCGCGGCGTGCGCTACGCCTACCCCGACGGCACGCCCGGCCTCGACGGCATCGACCTCGAGATCGCGGCTGGCGAGCGGGTGGCGCTGCTCGGGCCGAACGGCGCGGGCAAGTCGACGCTGCTGCTGCAGCTCAACGGGCTGCTGCGTGGCGAAGGCGCGATCGAGGTGCGCGGGCGGCGCCTTGAGGACGCGAGCCTCGCCGCGATCCGCGCGGAGGTCGGGTTGCTCTTCTCCAACCCGGACGACCAGCTCTTCTCGCCGACCGTGCTCGACGATGTCGCCTACGGGCCGCTGCACCAGGGGCTGGTCGAGAACGAGGTGCTGCGGCGGGCGCGGACCGCCCTCGCCGAGGTGGGGATGACGGGCTACGAAGCCCGCACCCCGCACCGGCTCAGCCTGGGCGAGAAGAAGCGTATCGCGATCGCCACGGTGCTCTCGATGCGGCCCGCGATCCTCGCGCTCGACGAGCCGACCGCCTCGCTCGCGCCGGCGGCCCGCGCGGAGCTGATCGCGCTGCTGCGCGGCCTCCCGCAGACGCAGCTGATCGCGACGCACGACCTCGGCCTCGCGCGCGACCTGGCGACGCGCGCCGTGGTGCTCGACGGCGGGAGGATCGCCGCCGACGGTCCGGCGGAGGCGATCCTCGGCGACGCGGAGTTGCTGCGCGCGCACGGCCTGGCGACGGACGGCGTGCCGTCCCAGGCCTGACGAACGCGGCTCAGGCGCTCGCGGCGTCGGCGCGGCCGCGGCTGCCGAAGTAGAAGCCGGTCACCGTCCCCGCCTCGAGGGCGAGTGTGCCGAGCAGCCCGATCGCCGCCTCGACATGCCCGAGCGTCAGCAGCCAGGCGGCCGCCGCCGCGTGCGTCATCGCGAACGAGCCGACGATCCCCATCGCCAGGTAGGCGCGCACGCTGCCTGCCGGCTTGCCGAGCGGCGCCCGCTCGCCCGCGTCCATCACCGCCATCGCACACCGTCCTTCCGCGCCTCGCCACTTGCGAGGGCGCACAGCGTGGCGGGGCGCCCTCGCGCCTCCAACGCCCAGATGGCGCGGTGCGCCGTTTCGGTGGCGAGTGGACATCGCTGGCGGCGGGCGGGTTCAATGCGATCAGGCCCGTAGCTCAGCGGTAGAGCAGTGGACTTTTAATCCATCGGTCGGAGGTTCGATCCCTCCCGGGCCTACCAACCTCCCTGTCAGGCCGCCTCGCTACCCCTCGGCTGACCCGCCGGGGGACCAGCCGTAGATCTTCTCCAGGCTGCCGCCCATCAGCGCCGCGCGCTCGCCGTCCGAGAGCTGATCGGTGACGCGGAAGGCCTCGACGCCCTGCTCGTAGGTGAGCAGGTTGACGGCCCGCGTCCAGTCCGTGCCCCAGAGGCAGCGCTCGAAGCCGAACGCCTCGAAGACGCGGCTGAGCGGCTGCCAGATGTCGGGGTAGGGGAACGGCTCGTGCGCCAGCGTGCAGGCTCCGGAGACCTTGATCGCCACGTGCTCGAACTCGGCCAGCGTCAGCACCTCGTCGAGGTCGGCCCACGGCTCGTCGGGCGGCGGCGGCTCGTGCGGCTGCGTCAGGCCGAGGTGGTCGATCACCAGCTGCGTGTTCGGATGCCGCCGCGCGATTTCGCGGAAGAGCGGCACCTTGCTGGTGCAGAGCACGTTGACCGGAATCCCAGCCGCCGCCCCCGCCTCCATGATCTGATCGAGGCCGGGATGATCGGCCTCGATCTCCACGTAGCGGAGCACGATCCGCGCGCCGACCACGTGGGGTTGGGCGGCCCACTCCTCGATCTCCGCCCCGACCGTCTCCGAGAGCGGGTCGAAGGGCCTGATCAGGCCGAAGCGGTCCGGGTACTTCGCGCCCATCGCCAGCGCGTAGCTCCCGTCGTAGCCGTAGATGCGATAGGGCGAGATCAGCAGGGCGCCGTCGACGCCCACCTCATCCATCGCGTCGACCATCTGCTCACCGGTGACCTCCGGGGGCCCCGTCAACTCGCCAACCCAGGGGTTCTCCGGGCTGTTGCGCTCGTAGGCGTGCACCTGGCAGTCGATGATCGGCGTGTCGTTGTTCGGCATGGTCGGTCCGCCTCACTCCCCTGGCTGCGTCTCGCGGCCCTACGGTACCGCGCGGGCGGCGCCGCGTGCACGGGGGAGCCGCCGCAGGCGCTACAGTGGCGGCCGGGAGGTGCGGCATGGCGTTTGAGATGGACCCCGATCAGCTTGGACTCGTCGACGAGGTGGCGCTCGTCACCGGAGGCGCGCGCGGCATCGGCAAGGGCTGCGCGCTCCAGCTCGCCCGCGCCGGCTGCCACATCGCCATCGCCGACCTCGACGAGGAGACGGCGAGCGCGACGGCGAAGGAGATCGAGGCGCTCGGCCGCCAGGCCGAGGTCGTCGTCGCCAACGTGCGCGAGGAGGATCAGGTCAACGCGATGGTCGAGGAGGTCGTCTCACGCCTCGGCGGGCTCGACGTGGCCGTCAACAACGTCGGCAACCCGACGGGGCTGCGGCCGTTCCTCGACTACTCGACCGAGCTGTGGCACGACATCGTCGATCAGAACCTGACGAGCTCCTACCTCTGTTCCCAGGCCGAGGCGAGGAGCATGGTCGAGCGCGGGATCGCTGGCCGGATCGTGACCATCGCATCCTCGAGCGGCATCGTCGGCGCGCCGAACATCGTCGCCTACGGGGCGGCCAAGGCGGGCGTGATCCACATGACAAAGACGCTGGCGATGGAGCTCGCGCCGCACGGCATCCGCGTCAACTGCATCGTGCCCGGCACGCATCTGACCGAGAAGGCGGCGGCCAACACCGACCCGGCGACGGTCGCCTTCCGCGAGGCCGCGGCGAAGGCCCCGCCGCTCGCGCGCCTCGGCGATCCGCTGGAGACGGGCGGCCTCGCGGTCTTCTTCGCCTCGCGGCTCTCCGCCTACGTGACCGGGCACAGCCTGCTCTCCGACGGCGGCGTCACCCACACCACGGCGCGCCCGGCGGTGCCGCCGAGGTAGCCCGCGGCGGCGAGCGGTTGTGAGGAGAGGAGCGCGCGATGGCTGAGCTTGAAGGGCGAGTCGCCCTGATCACGGGAGCGAGCCGGGGCATCGGCCAGGCGATCGCGGTGCGCATGGCCGCCGAGGGCGCGCGCGTCGCCCTGATCGGCCGCGACGAGGCGACACGGCGCACCGACCTCTCCGGCACGCTCGAGGAGGGCCTCGCGCTCATCGACGAGATCGGCGGCGAGGCGATCGCCGTGCGCGCCGACATCGCGGACACGGAGGCGGACAAGAGCGCGGTCGTCGAGGAGGTTGTGGCCGCCTTCGGGCGCTCGCCCGACATCCTCGTGCACAGCGCCGCCGCGCCGCGCGAGTTCCGGATGGACTGGCACATCCCGTTCGCCGAGACGGAGGCGGAGTGGTTCGTGCGCGGCGTGCTGGTCAACGTCTGGGGCGGCTGGGACCTCGCGAAGGCCGTCATCCCCGGGATGCGCGAGCGCGGCGAGGGCTGGATCCTCTTCGTCTCCTCGCAGCAGGCGGCGCCCCGCCCGAGCCCGGTGGGCGGCGGCCCGGCCAGCCCGCTGGGCGGCTCCTGCATCTACGGCGGCACGAAGGCGTTCATCGACCGCGTCTGTTCGGGCGCGGCGATGGAGCTGCACGAGGACGGCATCGCCGTCAACAGCCTCGCGCCGACCGGCGCGATCGCGACGCCGCTGTCGATCTCGGTCGGCGTGCCGCCGGAGGGCACGGAGCCGATGGAGACCTTCGTCGAGGCCTCGCTGGCGCTTTGCACCGGCGACCCGGCGGTGCTGACGAGCCGCATCGTCAACACCCTGCCGCTGCTGCACGAGCTGCGGCGGCCGGTGCGCACGATCGACGGCTCAGCGCTGTTCGAGGGCTGGCAGCCCGACCGCGACGACGAGCGCCGCTTCCACCGCAACTACCTCGCGGCGACCGGCCACTGAGGCGCGAGCGGTCCTAGTCGGGGCTGGCGCCCCAGACGATCCAGTCGGAGTGGTAGAGCGGCAGCGGGCCGCCCGAGACGCCGATCTCGGCGGGAATCCTGATCTGCCTGTCGCCCGCCCGCCCCTGGATCTGCTGGATCGAGTCGGTGTGCATCCAGAAGCGCGTGCGTCCGCTGCCGACGTTGCCGCCGCTGGGCGAGACGGGGTGCGGGCCCTCGATGCTGATGTCCTCCTGGAAGAGGTCGAGGCCCTCGCCCTCCTTCACGCCGGCGAAGCCGAGGCCCTCCATGTGGAAGACATGGAAGAGGCTGAACCCGTCGTACATGTTCTCGAAGCTCAGGTCGCTCGCGCTGATCCCGGCGCCCTCGAGGAGCTTGCGCCCGGTGCTCGCGCAGGACCGCTGCGCCTCCTCGAGGGTTTGGTTCAGCCCGCGCTGGATCGTGCGGTCGGCGGCGTGATTGAGGATGTAGGCGGGCTTCTGCTTCATGTCCCTCGCACGCTCGGCCGTGGTGATGAGGTAGGCCGCCGCCGTGTGGATCGGAATGTCGTTGTCGAAGAGGTTGGCCGGCTTGGCGATCCAGCGCGATTCGAGGTAGTCCTCCTCGGTGAGCTCCTCGGGGCGGTGCTGGTACCAGTAGCCCTCGGGGAACATCAGGCCGTTGCGCCGGGAGTTCACCATGAACGGCGTCATCATCTCCTTGGTCTTGCCGTACTTCCAGAGGTAGCGCTGAAACTGCTGGGCCGTGCCCCAGGAGTTCGCCGAACCGTAGGGGTTCGACCACTTCTGGTTCCCGGAGATCGTCTCCTCCGCGTTCGCGCCGCCGTGGCTGTAGCGGCCCTCGAGGTTGTGCCAGGCCTTCAGCACCAGGCAGTTGTTGGCCATCCCGTCGCCGACGGCCTGCGCGGCGATCGCGATCGCGTTGGACATGCAGTCCATGCCCGCCATCACGAACTTGACGTTCGTCAGCTCCGGCATGTTCTTGAGCAGCCACGTGTCGGTCAGCTTGGCGATGCCGTCGAGGGGATCGTCGGTGGTCTGGTGGGCGTTGACGATGTCCATCGGGATCGGCCGGTCGGCCGGCCAGTGCGCGCCGGTCGTGGTCGTCGGCAGGAAGACGAGACCGTCGATCTCCTCGGGCGGCACGCCGGCGTCGTCGATCGCCTTGCGCAGCGCCATCAGGCTCCAGGCGCCGATCGTGTTCTCGGCGGTCCCGTCCCAGCGGCGCGCCGTCGGCGAGTGGCCGACGCCGACCGCCGCGACCTTGCCCTTGTGTTCCCAGACGCCGAGGCCCTCCTGGCTGCGGAAGATCGATTCGGGCGCGGTGCTACCGAGACGGTTGGGTGTGGGCATCGGCTATTCCTTTCGGGCTGTCTCGCGTCGCGTCGGGCGGGCTGTTACTCGACCACCCGCCACTCGGGGATTTTCTGGCCCGTGGCCTGCGTCTCCTCGAAGATCACGGTGACGGCGGCCCCAATCTCGACCTCGTCGAGCGGGATGCCGGGGAGGTTGGACACCAGCGTGATCTCGGGATCCTCTTCCAGCTCGATCACGGCGAGGTTGAACGGCTGGTCGGGGATGCGCAGCGCAACGGTGTTGTCGTAGACCACGCCGTAGCTGTGGATCCGGCCGCGGCCGCTCATCTCGCGCCACTCGAGTTCGTTGCCCGAGCCGCAACCGAAGCACTCCGGTTCCGGGGGATGCTGCAGCCGGTCGCAGGATACGCAGTTCTGGATGACCAGCCGCTCCTCGTTGCAGGCGTCCCAGAAGGGCTGGTCGAGTTCGTCCGGTATGGGGGATTGCTTCGGCATCCTCGCTCCTCGCGCTGTCGCCGAGCCGGCCGACCGGCCCCGCGGCGGGCGAATGGTAGCAGCGATCGGCCATCACGGCTCGTCGCCCGAGCGGCGCCCTCGGGCGCCGCCGGTAATGTTGCGTTAGTCACCTGACTATGCCAACATTTCTGCCATGAGCGCTCTCCCCGCCACCATGCGCACGCTCGATCGCTCGACCGCCGCCGGCTTGCTGGCCGTCGCGGGACTCGTGATCGTGTACGTGCTCGTCGTGCGCACCGACGCGGCCTGGCCGGTGTTCTGGGTCTCCGGCGTCGCCTTCGGCGCGATCTGCCAGCGCAGCCGCTTCTGCTTCGTCGCCGGCTTCCGCGACCTCTTCCTGATGCGCCAGGGCCGGATGCTGCGAGGCATCATCGCCGGCCTCGCCGTCGCCACCGCGGGCTTCGCGATGGTCATGGCGACCGTCGTGCCCAACCCCGGCAGCGGCGTGCTGCCCTCCGACGCGCACATCCTGCCGCTCGGCATCGCGACCGTCCTCGGCGGGCTGCTCTTCGGCTTCGGGATGGTGCTCTGCGGCGGCTGCGTCAGCGGCTCGCTCTACCGCATGGGCGAGGGCTACATCGGCTCCTGGGTCGCGATCGGCGGCGTGCTCGTCGGGCTCTACGCGATGGCTCGCACCTGGAACTGGTGGTGGGACAACCAGATCAGCGGCGACCGCTTCTCCTGGCTGCCGACCGACCTCAGCTACACCGGCGCGATCGCGGTCACGTTCCTGCTGCTCGGCGCGGCCTTCGTTGCCGTCTCCTGGTGGGAGCGCCGCGCCCTGCGCGGCCTCCCCACGTTCGCGATCCCGATCTCGAGCGCCGCGCCGGAGGCCTCCGAGGACGAGAACACCCTCGCCGGGCTGGCGCGGCGGGTCTTCCGGGGCGAGTGGACCCCGCTGATCGGCGGCATCGCGCTCGCCGCAGTCAACATCCTGCTGTTCATTCGCTACCGCCCGCTCGGCGTCGTCGGCGAGCTGTCGCGCTGGTCCACCGACTTCGCGGCCAACCTCGGCGCGGGGGTGGGCGAGCTGAATGGGATCATGGACCTGCCCGGCTGCGTGCAGCGCGCCGTCGAGGGCTCGTGGTTCAGCGACGCCTTCATGCTCAACACGGGCATCATCGCCGGGGCGTTCACGGCGGCGCTGCTGGCGAGGGAGTTCCGGCTGCGCGTGCCGCGCGGGCCGCGCCGCTACGTGCAGTCGCTCGCCGGCGGGGTGGTGATGGGCTACGGGGCGGGCCTCGGGCTGGGCTGCACCATCGGCGCCTTCTTCTCGGCGATCCCCTCGCTCGCGCTCAACGGCTGGGTCTACGCCATCGCCCTCGCGTTCGGCGCCTGGGCCGGGACGGCGTTCATCCGGAGGTTCCCGTGAGCGCCGGGGCGCCCGAGCTGCTGGACCTGCGCGGCCGCCCGCCGGCCGAGCAGATGCTGAGCGCGCAGGACGCCGTCGCGCGCGCCGCCGAGGGCGCGGCGCTGCGGATCGTCACCGACCTCGACGTGGTCGCCACGTACGTGCTGCCCGCAGCGGCCGAGCGCGGCGTGCGCTGCCGCGTCGAGCCGCCCTCGGACGGCGTACGCGAGATGAGCCTCTCGCCGGGCGAGCGCCCGGCTGCGGCAACGGAGTCAGGACACAGCTCCACCAGGAGTAAGGGGGTGACGCCATGAGCGAACAGAACGAGACGCCGGTGCTCGACGTACGCGGCGAGATCTGTCCGTACCCGATGCTGCGCACCAACCGGGAGCTCGACGACGTGCGCCCCGGCGTGCCGGAGCTGCGGGTCTGGACCGACCACCCGCCCGCGCTCTCGACGATCCCGCCGGAGGCGATGAAGCGCGGCTACGGGTGCGAGATCAGCGAACGGCGCCCCGGCGAGTGGGAGATCCACATCTTCAACGCCGAGGCCGCGGCAGCGGGCTAGCAATGCACGAACCCCACCGGCCGGGCGGCGATGGCCGCCCCATGGACCAACAGAAGGCGAGGGACACGATGAGACGACAGACCGGAACGAGACGAGGAGCGGGGCTGTTTGGCCGCACCACCGGCCTGCTGGCGCTGGTCATGCTGGCGGGGGCCGCCCTCATCGCCGCCTGCGGCGGTGACGACGGGGTGGAGCAGGTCACCGGCCTCGATGATCGGGGCTACGCCGATACGTCGCGGCTCGTGACCACGCAGTGGATCGAGGACAACCTCGACAACGACGCGGTGCTGCTGATCGACCTGCGCGGCGCGGACGCCTACGCCGCCGGGCACATCCCCGGCGCGGTGCAGATCCCGCGCACGGCGATGCAGGTCGAGATCGACGGCGTACCGGGCCTGATCCCGCCCGCCGCCGACGTGGCCGCCGCGTTCGGCGCGATTGGCGCGACGCCCGACACGACGATCGTCTTCTACGACCAGCGCGGCTCGATCTGGGGCTCGCGCGGCCTCTGGGTGCTCGCCGTCTACGGCCACGAGGACGTCCGGCTCCTCGACGGCGACTTCCCGCTCTGGGAGTCCGAGGGCCGCGAGATCAGCACCACGGCGCCGACGGTCTCGGCCGCCGACTACGAGTTCAGCTCCTCGCCGAACAACGACATCATCGTCGGCTGGGACGACATCATCGACTCGATCGAGGATCCGAGCGTGCTCGTCTGCGACGCGCGCTCGCCCGAGGAGTACGCCGGGCGCGACGTGCGCGCCGATCGCGGCGGCCACATCCCGGAGTCGGTCAACGTCGAGTGGAGCCGCGCGCTCGACGAGAACGGCCGCTTCAAGCCGGCCGCCGAGCTGCGCGCGCTCTACGAGGGCGAGGGCGTCGAGGCGGACGGCACGATCTACACGCTCTGCCAGACGGCCGTGCGCGCCACGCACACCTGGTTCGTGCTGAGCGACCTGCTCGGCTACGACGACGTGCGCGTCTACGACGGCTCGTGGATCGAGTACGGCAACCGCGAGGACTCGCCGATCGAGTCCTAGCCGGCCGGGCAGCGGCGGCAACGCCGCTCCAAGCGACCAACCTCCGAGGCGCCGCGGGTTCCGCGGCGCCTCGGTCCGTGTGCGCCAGCGCCCGCCAACTTGCTACCCTCGCGCTCGGAGACCTCGGAAGGGGTGCGTGATGACCTCGACGACGCAGCACGGCACGATCACGGAAGCGGGGCTGGCGGCGATGCGCAGCCGCATCGGCATCCCCAGCGAGACGCGGCGCTACGGGGCGACGCGCGGGCTGTTCACGCTCATCAACCAGGATTCGGCGCACATCTACGCCGTCGGCAGCGGCGACGCCAACCCGCTCTACACGGACGCCGCCTACGCGCGCGCCTCGCACTGGGGCTCCGTCGTCGCGCCTCCGACGATCCTCTTCAACGCCGGGATCGTCGAGGGCCGCCCGATCACGGCGCGCGAGCGCGAGGAGGGCCGCGGCGGCGGCCTGCCCGGCGTCCACGGCATGTTCTCCGGGGCCGACTGGGAGTGGTACCAGCCGCTGCGCGAGGGCGACGAGATCTTCCGCGTCAGCTACCTCTCCGACGCGCAGGAGAAGTCCGGCGTCTTCGCCGGCCGCCAGGTGCTCTCCCTCACCGAGAGCCTCTTCCGCAACCAGCGCGGCGAGGTGCTGGCCAAGGAGGTCGAGTGGTCGATGCGCACCGAGCGCGACGGCGCCCGCGAGCGCCAGAAGTACGACTGGGAGCAGCACGAGTACAGCGCCGAGGAGCTCGAGCGCATCGACGAGGCGTACGCGAACGAGCGGCCGCGCGGCGCGGAGCCGCGCTACTGGGAGGACGTGCGGGTCGGCGACGCCCTCGACGGCATCGTGCGCGGGCCGTACCGCGCGACGGACGCGGTCGCCTGGGACATCGGCTGGGGCGGCGTGTTCGCGCGCAGCGGGAAGGTGGACTACGACTACCGCCAGCGGCACCCGCGCGCCTACTCGAAGAACCGCTACGGCATCCCGGACATCCCGGAGCGCGTGCACTGGGAGAGCGAGTTCGCGCGCGAGGTGGGCGTGCCGGGCCTCTACGACTACGGTCCGCAGCGCATCGCCTGGGCGAGCACGCTGGTCACCAACTGGATGGGCGACTCCGGCTTCCTCAAGCGGCTCTGGGTGCAGGTCCGGCGCTTCAACGTCGAGGCCGACGTGCAGTGGTACCGCGGCGAGGTGATCGCGAAGCAGATCGAGGACGGCGAGGCGCAGGTGATCTGCGACGTCTGGGCGGAGAACCAGCGCGGCGAGGTGACGGCGCCCGGCCAGGCGATCGTGCTGCTGCCCTCACGCGAGCACGGCGAGGTGCGCATCCCCGCGCGCGGTCAGCCCTCATATCCGAGCTGGGACGCGGAGACGAAGGTCACACCGGTAGGCCAGGGCCCGCTCCCCCACCACTCGACCACGCACGGCTTCCTGCTGCCCGGCGTGCAGCGCTGAGGGGCGGTGTGCGCGCGCTCCGCGCTGCTCGTCCCACCCACCCGCCCTCGGAGTTTTGTTTTGTGGGGGCTTCGCCCCCACGCCCCCTGGGTCCGTCGCCTGCGGCGCACCTTCGAGGGCGCACCCGAGTGCCGAGGCCGGATCCGGTCCCCTCTCCCCGAGGGAGAGGGCGGAGGGTGAGGGAGGCGCGCCCAGCGCGCGCTCGCCCGGCGTCCGCCCGACGCTCAGACTCCCGCGCCGACGGCCTCCGTGCGGCCGGCGAAGGCCGGCATCACATCCTCGGCGAAGCGCTGGTACTGCTCGATGATCTCGTCGGCCGTGACGCCCGAGGGGTGGCCGAGCGTGATGCTCTCGAGGCCGGGAACCTCCTCCTCGAGGGCGTGCAGCCGCTCGATGATCTGCTCGGCGGTGCCGCACAGCACGCTGCCGTTCGCGACGGAGTCCTCGAGCCGCGGTAGCGTCGTGTCGGCGAGCGCCGTGTCCGTGGACTTGAGGTTCTCGATCTGCTCGTCGCTCAGCGAGCGCAGCAGGCGCAGCGGCCCGAACATCTTGATGTTCTCCTGGAAGTAGGGCCGCAGCCGGCGGATCGCCTCCTCCTGCGTGTCGGCGATGTAGAAGTGGAAGCCGACGCTGAGGTCCTCGCCCAGCTCGGTTTCGCGCCCGGCCCGCGCGTGCGCGGCCTGCCAGGCCTCGACGACCGGGAGCATGATCCCGCTCGCGGCGACGCCGCCGCCGGTCATGCCCTTGAGGCCGTGCCTGACCATGAAGTCCAGCCCGCGCTCCGTCGCGCCCTGGATCGGCTGCCAGCACTCGACCGGGTGCGTCGGGCGCGGCACCAGCGAGAGCTCCTCGAGCGGGTCGCCGCGGTAGTCGACGGGCGGGCTCGGCGGCAGGTCGTAGTACGTCCCGTGGTGCGAGAAGCGGTCCTCGTTCAGCGCCTTGAGGATGATCTCGACTTGCTCCTCGAACAGGTCGCGGTTCGCCTCCTGGTCGAGCAGCGGCGCGCCGAAGGTCTCCACCTCGCGGGTGTGGTAGCCGCGCCCGACGCCCATGATCACGCGCCCGCCGGTGAGGATGTCGGCGACGGCGAAGTCCTCGGCGAGGCGCAGCGGGTGCCACATCGGCGTGATGTTGAAGCCGCAGCCGAGCTTGATGTTCTCGGTCACGTGCGCGAGGTGGACGTAGAGCATCAGCAGGTTCGGCAGGCACTCGTAGCCCTCGGGCTGGAAGTGGTGCTCGGCGCCCCAGAGCGAGTAGTAGCCGAGGCTGTCGACCGCCTTCGCGATCCGCTCGGCCTTCTCGTGCGCGCCGGCCAGCACCTCGTTCGGGTAGTCGCGCTGCATGACCGGCGTGCCGCCGTAGCCGACGTTCTCGAGGTCCACGTGGCCGGTGTAGAGCGTCTCGAACCGCTTGAGCATGCCTGCCTCCGTTTCGCCGTCGCGGGGGAGTGTAACCGAGGGCGCTGTTAGGGCGACCGGCGGGAGCCCTCGCTCCGGCGCAGCGCCTTCCGGTCCCCTCTCCGCGCTGGAGAGGGCGAAGGGTGAGGGAGGCCCGGCCCGGGGCCATGTCGCGCCAGCGGGCGCTGTTGCGCCATCGGCGCTCTCCGGGGCTGGGCGGTGGTTGGGCGTGCCTGGATTCCGGCTTTCGCCGGAATGACGGGAAGGGGGCGCAGGAATGGCGGGGAGGCGGAGCCGAGGAGTGGCGGAGCCGAGGGGGCGTGGGGGCTGCGCCCCCACGCGAAAGAAAATCCGGGGCGGGTGGGCGGAGCCGAGCCGCGCGCAGCGCGTGCTCGTCCGGGATGGGGGTGTGGGGGGCGCGCCCCCCACAAAGGACGCGCGCCTGCGTTAGCGGCCCTTGAAGACCGGCTTGCGCTTCTGCGCGAACGCCTCCGCCGCCTCGGTCGTGTCGTCGAGGCTGAACAGTGACTGCTGCGCCTGCGGGTAGTCGATCGTGATCTGGTAGGCCGTCGGGCGGGGGCGCGCCATCATCAGCTGACGCTTCGTCACCTGCACGTGCACCGGCGGCAGCGCGGCCAGTTCGTGCGCGATGCTCAGCGCCGTCGGCATCACCTCGTCCGAGGGCACCACGTGGTTGGCGAGGCCCACCTCGTAGGCGCGCTGCGCCGAGAAGCGGTGACCGCGCAGCATCATCTCGCAGCCCGGCAGCCACGACAGCCCGTTCATCAGCGGCACCAGCGCCGACCCGAGCACGCCCGTCGGCACCGACGAGAAGGCGATCGTCGCGTCGGCGGCGAGGACGGAGATGTCCGAGCCGCAGACCATGTAGAGGCCCGCGCCCCAGGCGCCGCCCTGCACCGCGGCGATGATCGGCTTGTCCGTGTCCGGCACCAGCTGGAAGCCGAGCACCTTCGCGCGCGAGTCGGCCAGCCGGTTGCCGCGGATGCCGTGCTCGGCCTGCTCCTTGATGTCGCGGCCCGCGCTGAACACCCGTCCCTCGCCGGTGAGCACGATCGCGCGCACCTGATCGTCGGCCAGCGCCTCCATCCAGGCGCCGCCGAGTTCGTCGCCCATCACCTGGCCGAAGGCGTTGAGCCGCTCCGGCCGGTTCATCGTGATCACGGCGACATGGCCATCGACCTCGTAACGGACGTACTGCGCCTCGTAGGCCATGGCTGGCTCCCTCCCTGCCCCGCCGCGCGCTAGCCGCGAGGCAGGCCGAGGCCGCGCGTGGCGATGATGTTGCGCTGGATCTCGCTGCTGCCGCCGGCGATCGTGCGCGAGACGTGGCGCACGTACTCCCTGGCCGGCTCGCCCTCCAGCGGCGCGTGGCCGCTGCCGTCCCCGCCCCAGAGCTGCCCGTACAGCCCCAGCGCCTTCGCCGTCGTGCGCGACGTGCGCTGGATCGCCTCGAACACGCTCATCTGCAGCATCGAGGCCTCGTAGTTGGGCACCAGCCCCGCGCCCTGCATCGAGACCACCCGGAACGCGAGGTTGAAGACGACCTCCACCTCGATCGCCCGGTCCGCGATCTCGTGGCGGATCGTCGCGGACTCGCCGCTGCGCGACTTTGCCGCGCCCTCGGGCGAGCCGATGAAGGCGACGAGGCGCTCGATCGAGCGCTGCGCATCCACGGTCTGGCGGATCCGCGAGCGCTCGAAGTCGAGCAGCGTCACGCTCACGTACCAGCCGCGATTCTCCTCGCCCACGAGGTTGCCCGCGGGGACGCTGACGTTGTCGAAGAAGACCTCGTTGAAGCCGTGCTCGTCGGCCATGTTGATCAGCGGGCGGATCGAGATGCCCGGCGACGCCATGTCCACGAGCAGGAAGGAGATGCCGCGATGCTTCGCCGCGTCCGGGTCGGTGCGCACGAGCAGCGCGATGTGGTCCGCGGCGTGCGCGCGCGAGGTCCAGATCTTCTGTCCGTTGACGGTGTACTCGTCGCCGTCGCGGACCGCCCTCGTCTGCAACGAGGCGAGGTCCGAGCCCGCGCCGGGCTCGGAGAAGCCCTGGCACCAGGCGCGCTCGCCGGAGAGCGTCTTCGAGATGTGCTCGGCCTTCAGCTCCTCCGTGCCGTGGATGATGATCGCCGGGCCGATCTGCGAGATGCCTTGCCCGCCGACCTGTGGCGCCTCGGCCTTCGCCAGCTCGTGGTTGAGGATGAACTGCTCCACCGAGGTCATCCCGCCGCCGCCGTACTCGACCGGCCAGGCGGGGGCGATCCAGCCGCGATCGGCGAGCGCGCGCGCCCAGCTCCAGGCGGCGTCGCGGACCACCGGATCCTCGGAGATGCGGTCGATCTGCCACTCCTCGCCGGAGCCGCCGGGGCCGCCCCGGATCTTGCGGTAGTGCTCCGGCAGCGACGTCTCGACGAGCTCGCTCACGGCCGCGCGGAACGCGGCTTGCTCCGGCGTATCAGCCCACTCCACGCGCCGCTCCTCTGCGTGCCCCGAGGGCGGGTGCGCCCTCGGCCCGCGCGATGATACCGCGCGCCGCCCGGCTCAAGCCTCCCCGGGCGGATGGAAGGTCTGTAGCTCCTGCACCGTGATCATCGCGCCGTGCGACTTGTCGATGATCTTCTCGCCGCTGGCGACCAGCGCCTCGTAGCCGGGCGCCGTGGTGCGGTTCTCGCACGCCTCCAGGCTCTCCCACCAGACCTCGCCGGCGTAGTCCGGGAGGAAGCCCTCGATCCGCGAGGAGCGCACGCGGTTCGTCGCGAACTTGAGGATGCCGCCCAGCTCCAGCGCGTGCGCGGCGTGCTCCTCCCGCCAGTAGCGCTCGAACTCCTCGGCGCTCACGTCGGGGCGGCGGTGCAGGAAGGCGAAGCTGCGCACCGTCGTCGGCGGCTCCGGGGCGCCCTCCGGCAGGAACTCGTCGAGCCGCTCGAGGACCATGCCGGTGTTGCGGGGCTGGTCGATGATGTTGTGGCCGCTCTCCAGCGCGCGCTGGCCCTCGGGGATGCGGAACCCGATCTCGGCGTCCTCGGCCGTGCGCCACCATAGCTCGCCCATCGCGTCCGGCCGCAGGCCCTCGACGGTCGACTCGAGCACGAGGTTGGTCCCGAAGCGGTAGACCGAGGGCACGCGCACGACGAAGCCGGAGTGCGTCTCCAGCCAGTAGCGCTGGAACTCCTCGGGGCTCACGTCCGGTCGGCGATGCAGGATCGCCAGGTTGCGCATGTTCACGATTCGTCCTCCCCCATCGCTGCGCCGGGCGCGGCCGGGCAGCGTCCCGCACGGTACGCGGATCGAGGCGATGCGCCTACCTGTGGCGCGCCCTACCGTCCCGCCGGTGCTACGGTGGACCGAGGGTAATCAGGTGTCCCGAGGAGGGCGAGCGCCATGAACGAACAGACCCTGTTGTCCCCTGAACGAGCCCGATCGCTGCGAGGGCTGCTCCTCGTACTCGCGATCCTCGCGGGACTCGCGGCCAGCGCGATCGTGCTCTTCTCGCAACCCGTCACCGACTTCCTGCGCGAGGGTCCGGCGCGCCTGCTTCCCCTCGAGGGCGGCGCGGCGCGAGCCGTGCTCGGCGTCGGGGCGACGCTCGCCACGATCGTCGCCGGCGCGGCGCTCTGGCGAGGCGTCTCGATCACCTCGGTCGTCGTCGCGGCGATCGCCGTCGGCGGCGGATTCCTGCTGATCCACGTGCTGCTGACGCCCGCGATCGGGCTGCTCGCGCTCAGCGTCCTCGCCTGGGCCGGAGGGCGCACGCCGCGGCGGTTGCTCGTCGAGGCCGGCCCGCGCCGCTATCCGCTGCGCTGGGCGGCCGGCGGCGTCGTCGCCGCCGCCGTGCTGGTGGTGGGCGCCGTGATCAGCTACTGGCTCGCCTCGCCGCTCTGGGACGAGGGCACGATGCTCGACGAGGGTCTCGGCTTCGAGGTCGCGGGGATGCCGACGGCGAGCCCCACGGCTGCCGCGGCAGGCGCTGCCGCCACGGAGACGGCGACCGCCACCGAGGCGCCGACGCAGGCCGCCACGCCCGACGCGACGGCCTCGCCCTCGGCAGCCTCGCCAACGGCGGCGACCGAGACGACGACGCCGACCCCAACCGCCGCGGCAGAGACGCCGACGGCCACCGCGGCGCCCTCGGGGCAGGGCTCGCTGATCTCGATGGGCGAGCTGATGGGCGCGGACGCGTTCCACACCGGGAGCGGCCAGGTGCTGCTGGTGCGCGCGCCGGACGGCTCGGTGATCCTGCGCTTCCAGGACTACGCGGTGCGCAACGGGCCCGACCTCTTCATCTACCTCACGCCCGACCCCGACGGCGACGTGTTCGCCGACGGCGCGATCGAGCTGAGCGAGATCCGGGCCACCCGCGGCAACGTGAACTACGAGGTGCCCGCCGACGTCGACCCCTCGACGTTCCGCGCCGCTGTGATCTGGTGCAAGGCGTTCGCCGTGCTGTTCGCGCACGCCGAGCTGGAGTAGCCCTCGCGGCCCCCGCTCGCGAGGACGGTAGGGCCGCCGCCGTCTACCTTGAAGGCGAGAGGCGCGGCGCTTCGCTCTCCACGAGCCTCGCGATCCGCGCGAAGGCCTCGGCAGCCGAGTACTCGCCCGAGGCGCGTTCCGACTCGATGGCGATGACGAGCGCCGCCAGCTCGGCCGCGGCGCTCGACGCGGGGAGGGCCAGAATGTCCTCCGCCGCCGCGGCGAAGAGCGAGTCGAAGGTTGCGCGACCCGCGACATACTCGGAGGCCAATGCGAACAGCTGGTCAGGAGAACTCCCTGGCATGACGTCCACTCCCCGCTGGCCCGGCCCGCTCGAACCCGTTCCCCCAGAGGTCATCCGGCGCGAGTTCAACAATGTAGGTTACTACGGACGGATGGTCGGGGGCGAAATCGAGTCCGAGCTGTTCCGCTACGATGCTCACTGCGACCCCCGGCGCAGCGGTCAGCCACCCTGCACGCGCTCCCAGCTATACTTGTACTCGATGGACGGAGCCCCGGTCGCCCTCGTGCACCAGTACACGCGACCGGACGGCACGCTCGGAGGATCCGGGATGCCGGACCCGAAGGTGCTCGTGCTGGCCGATGGCGTCACGACGCTGCGCGCCCAGGCATCCGGCCCCTGAGCCCGCCCCTACGAGACGCCGGCGCCGCCGTCGATCGAGAGCGTGTGCCCGGTGATGTGGTTCGCCAGGTCGGAGGCGAGGAAGACGGCGCCCGCGCCGAACTCCTCGGGCGGGGCGAGGCGCCTGAGCAGCCCGTAGTCCGTCTCGCCCTCGCGGCCGGGGTCCATGTGCTTCGTCCGGCCCGCGCTGTCGACGCCGCCGGGGGCGATCGCGTTGACGCGGATGCCGTACGGCGCCCACTCCGCCGCCAGCTCCCGCGTCAGCCCGAGGATGCCCGCCTTCGCCGCCGTGTAGGCGGCGATGCCGATGCCCGTCGACTTGAAGGCCGCGTTCGAGGAGGTGTTGATGATGCTCCCGCCGTGGCCCTCCTCGATCATCGCCAGCGCGGCCGCCTGGCTGCCGATGAAGGCCGCCTTGAGGTTCATGCGCAGGATCGCCTCGAAGCCGTTCTCGGAGATGTCGAGCGCGGGGAGCTGGAAGTTGCCGCCGGCGTTGTTGAACATCGCGTCGATGCGGCCGAAGCGCTCGCGCGCCCCTGCGACGAGCGCGCGGATCGAGTCCCCGTCGCGCACGTCGGTGTGGACGAAGTGCGCCTGCCCGCCGACCTCGATGATCTCGGCGGCGGTGCGCGCCCCGGTCTCCTCGTTGATCTCGCCGATCACGACGCCCGCGCCGGCATCGGCGGCGCCGATCGCGATCGCGCGGCCGATGCCCTCGCCCGCGCCGGTCACGACGGCGACGCGGCCGTCCATGCGGATGCCGTCCATCAGGTAGCCCATGCCTCGCCCCTCCTCGCAGCGCACGCCACGATAGCGCGCCGCGGCGCACGGCTATACTGCCGCTCGCGGCTCGGAGGTGGCGATGACTACCCGGTTCGAGGGCAAGACGGCGCTGGTCACCGGAGGCGGCTCCGGCATCGCGCAGGCGGTCTGCCTGCGCTTCGCGGCCGACGGCGCGAGCGTCGCCGTCGCCGACATCGACGCGGACGCCGCGCGCGCGACCGTCGCGACGATCGAGGAGCAGGGCGGCGCGGCGGTCGCCATCGAGGGCGACGTGACCCTCGCCGCCGACGCGGAGCGGATCGTCGCCGAGACCGTCGCGGCCTTCGGGCGGCTCGACATCCTCGCCAACGTGGTGGGCGGCAGCCTGCCGCAGTTCAGCGTTGTCGACCTGCCGGAGGAGGAGTGGCGCGAGCTGCTGGAGATGAACCTCACGAGCGTCTTCCTGATGTCGAAGTACGCGATCCCGCACATCGCCGAGGCGGGCGGCGGGGCGATCGTGAACGTCTCGTCCGGCTCGGGCGTCTCCGGGCAGCCGCTCAACCCCGGCTACGTCGCCGCCAAGGGCGGCGTGATCGCGCTGACCAAGGGCATGGCGCTGGACCACGCCGCGCAGCACATCCGCGTGAACTGCGTCGCGCCCGGACCGGTGCTGACGCCGCTGATGCGCCGCAACCGCACGCCCGAGGAGATCGAGGGCTTCGGGCGGCTCAACCCGCTCGGCCGCGTTGGCCTGCCCGAGGAACTGGCCGACGCCATCACCTACCTCGCCTCCGACCAGGCCTCGTTCATCACCGGGCAGACCGTGAACGTCGATGGCGGCGTGAACCGCTGAGCGGAGGAACACAGCAGCGATGACGAGCGAAACCGACATCCTCCGCGACGACGTGATCCGCATGGTCGAGCGCGAACCCGCCAGCCTCGAGGAACGGGTCGCGCGTCTCGAGGCGAAGGAGGCGATCCACGACCTGATGATGCGCTACGGCCACTGCTCCGACGCGCGCGACACGGAGGGCGTGCTCGCGCTCTACACCGACGACGTGGAGCGCGTGCTCACGGGCACCCTCGACGAGCGCGTGCGGGGCAAGGACACGCTGCGCGAGCTGTACCGCAACCCCGTGCTGCCGACGCGGGACGGGAAGTCCCTGGGCGAGGCCTCGCGCTACCGGCGCGACCGCAAGATGACGAACCGGCACATGTTCGCCGCGCCGCTGATCCGGCTCTCCGACGACGGCAACGAGGGCTGGTTGACCTCGTACTTCACACTCGTGCGCAGCGTCTCGAGCGCCGACGGCTTCGAGCGCCACGTCCACGAGGGCACGTACACCTTCACGTTCGTGCGCCTCAAGGATGGTTGGCGGATCAGCAAGATGGTCGTCGACACCGAGATCGGCCACGATCGCGGTTACAACCCGGAGGCAGCAACGAAGGAGGGGAGCGCCTGATGGCAGAGATCCCGACCACCTGCAAGGCGGCCGCGATGGTCGGCGCGGGCAAGCCGATGGAGCTGATCGACGTGCGCGTGCCGCAGGAGCTGGAGCCCGGCGGCATCCTCGTCAAGATGTCGATGGCCTCGATCTGCGCGACCGACGTGCACGCCTGGGAGGGCTCGTCCTCCTTCGCCGAGGACGAGTTCCCGAGCATCCTCGGCCACGAGATGACGGGCCGCATCGCGCGCAGCGAGGGCCGCACCCACGACTCGATCGGCACGCCCCTGCGCGAGGGCGACCGCATCGTCTGGACGCACGGCTTCTGCGGGAGCTGCCTCAACTGCATCGTCGAGCACGAGCGCACGCTCTGCCTCAACCGCCGCCGCTGGCACGGCTCGACCGAGGAGTTCCCCTACCTCACCGGCGGCTTCGCCGAGTACGGCTACGTCTTCCCCACCTCGGGCTGCGTGCGCGTGCCGGACGACGTGCCGGACGAGGTTGCCGCCGCCGTCTCCTGCGCGCTGCGCACCGTGATCCACGGCCTCGACCGCGTCGGCGAGCTGGACGACCGCCACCGCGTCGTGATCCAGGGTTCGGGACCGCTCGGCCTCTTCACTCTCGCGCGCGTCGTCACCGGCGGACCGCCCGACCCGATCGTGATCGGCGGGCCGGCGCGCCGCCTCGACCTCGCCCGCAAGTGGGGCGCGGGGCAGACGCTCGACATCGACGAGGTTCCCGACCCCGCCGAGCGCCACGCGCAGGTGATGGAGTGGACGGACGGCCTCGGCGCGGACGTGGTGATCGAGGTCTCCGGCGCGAAGAGCGCCTTCCCCGAGGGCTTCGAGATGCTGCGGCGCGGCGGGCGCTACCTGGTGATCGGCCAGCTGCACGGCGAGACGTTCCCGTTCGCGCCCTCGGACATCGTGCGCAAGCACGCGCGCATCATCGGCACGTCCTCGGCGGCGGTGCAGCACTACCACCGCGCGCTGGAGTTCGTGCGCCGCCACCGCGACCGCTTCGACTGGATGGAGATGATCTCCAACCACTACCCGCTGGAGCGGATCAACGAGGCGATGGTCGGGATGCAGCGCTGGGAGGAGATCAAGCCCGCGATCACCTTCCCGGACTAGGAAGCGCCGGCTACTCCCGCGACGGCCTTCGCCCGCCGAGGCCGATCGTCGCCAGGCCGAGCGCCAGCCCGACCGGCGCGATCGCCAGCGCGGCGGGCACCGGCGCGTGGCCGGCCGAGCCGGTCACGACGTCGGCCATGCTCGCGCCGGCCGGCTCCTTCGGCCCGTGGCTATGGGAGTGGGAGTCTTGAGCCTCGGCAGGCTCCGTCGCGAGATTTGCGTCGATGTGCTGCCAAACCCCGAGGGCGGAGCTGACGATGGCCAGGACGGCCACCGCTCGCGCCAGCCAGACCGTCGCCGCCGTCTGGCGAACGACGAGGGCCAGCGTGGCCACGCTGATGATGCCCAGCGTGATCCACGGCGCCAGCTGCCACGCGCTGAGCCAGTGTCGCTCGTAGGCGAGCGCCAGGGCGCTGCCAACCACGCCCAGCACGACCAGCAGGAGCAACCCCGCCCGCAGCCCTCCCGCTGCGCCATCGCCTCTCAGCATGTCGGTCACGGTCGGTGCTGCACTCTCGTCCTGGCGACCACCACGGAGACGCCTTCGACATCGGCGAGGTCGCAGGAGACGCTGTATCACTTACGCGCATGCGAGTCAAACCGCACAGGACGGTGAACCGGCCGAGGCCGGCAGCCGACAGCCGTCGGCGGTCGCTCCGCCACCGCGGTCGTGAGTCCCTCGGGGCAGGTTCGCGGACCCGGCGGCGCGTGAGCAGCGCCCGCGACCAGCGCGGGCAGGTGGTATAAACCATCGTGGCGCGCGGGGCGCGCGCCCGCCGAAAGGGGATCCCAACAGCAATGACGACCACCGAGGAACGGCAGTTCCCCAAAATCACCGACGAGGGCCTGGCCGGCCTGCGCGCGCGGCGGGGCATCCCCGCGATGCGCGGCGACCGCCAGAAGTACACGCAGATCAACGCCGACGCCGTGCGCGGCTTCTCGCTCGGCGCGGGCGACACCAACCCGCTCTACACGAACGAGGACTACGCCCGGAACTCGAGCTGGGGCACGATCGTCGCGCCGCCCTGCATCCTCCTCGGGACCGGCATCCAGGAGGGCCGCGAGCTGACCGCCGCCGAACGCGAGTCGGGACGCGGCGGCGGCCTCCCCGGCGTCCACGGCATGTACTCCGGCCACGACTGGGAGTGGTACCAGCCGATGGTCGAGGGCGACCGCATCTACCGCGTGCAGTACGAGGCCGGCTTCTCCCTCAAGCAGGGCCAGTTCGCCGGCCGCCAGGTGCTCCAGCACATGGAGACCCTCTACCGCAACCAGAACCACGAGGTCGTCTGCAAGGCCGTGCACTGGCGCTTCCGCACCGAGCGCAACACCGCCGCCCGGCGCAAGAGCGTCTTCCGCGAGCCGACCGTCTGGTCCGACGAGGAGCTCGCGCGCATCGACGAGGCCTACGCAAACGAGATTCCGCGCGGCGCCGAGCCTCGCTACTGGGAGGACGCGAACGTCGGCGACGAGCTGGGCGAGATGGTGCGCGGGCCCTTCCGCATCACCGACGCCGTCTCCTGGGAGACCGGCGCGGGCGGCCCCTACGCGCGCACCGGCCGCTCCGACTACGAGTTCCGCCAGCGCCACTTCGGCGCCTACGCCCGGGACAAGCAGCGCGTCTGGGACATCGTCGAGCGCGTGCACTGGGAGGACGACTTCGCGCGCGAGGTCGGCGTCCCGGCTGCGTACGACTACGGCGCGCAGCGCATCGCCTGGAGCGCCAGCTTCATGACCAACTGGATGGGCGACGCCGCCTGGCTGAAGCGCCTCTGGGTCCAGATCCGCAGGTTCGGCATCATCGGCGACCTCCAGACCTACCAGGGCCGCGTGATCGACAAGCGCGTCGAGGACGGCGAGCACCAGGTCGTCTGCGACTTCTGGGCGACGAACCAGCTCGGCGAGATCACCGCGCCGGGCCAGGCGATCGTCGTGCTGCCCTCGCGCGAGGGCGGGATGCCGAAGCTGCCCGCGAGCGGCCAGCCGGAGTACCCGACATGGGGCCCGGAGACCGTGCTCGAGCCGCTCGGCCTGCCCCCCGTCGAGCCCGGCCCGCAGGCGCACGACTACAAGCACGTCGGCGTCCCGGACCAGTAGCCGGAGGCCGCCGGTGACCGAGGCGCGCGCGGCGCTGGAGCCGACGTTCGCGGGACCGCTCTCGCACCTGCGCATCCTCGAGATCGCGGAGCAGGCGCCGGGCCCGTTCGCCGGACGCCTGCTGCACGACCTCGGCGCGGCGGTCACGAAGGTCGAACGCCCCGGCAGCGGCGACTCCTCGAGGCAGCTCGGCCCCTTCCGGGACGACGAGCCGGACCCCGAGGCGAGCGGGCTGTTCAGCTACTTCAACCGCGGCAAGCGCTCGGTCACCCTCGACTGGGCGCACGCGGACGGCCGTGCGCTGCTCGGGCGCCTGCTGGAGGAGAGCGACGTCCTGATCGTCGACGAGCGCTTCGGCGCGAGCCACGACGAGCTGCTCGCGCTCTGCGAGGAGCACGCCGGGGGCGAGCGCGCCCTCAGCGTGGTCTCGATCACGCCGTTCGGCCTCACCGGGCCGCGCGCGCACTGGCGCGGCAGTCCGGCGACGATCAGCGCCTACGGAGGACTGACGCTCTACTTCGGCGAGGAGGACCGCGCGCCGATCCCGCCGCCGCAGGATCTCGCGCTGACGCAGGGCGGCCTCGCGGTCGCGATCGCGACGCTGCTGACGGTGCTCGGGCGCGGCGGACAGCCGGGCCGCGGCCAGGTCGCGGACATCTCGATCGCGGACGTGCTCTCCTCGGTGCACACGGGGCTGGCGGCGACGCACTGGGTGTTCGACAGCCGCCAGTTCCAGCGCCACGGGCGGCGCAGCCAGGGCGGCCTCTACCCCAACGCGATGCTGCGTTGCAAGGACGGCTTCTTCCGCATCCACGCGATGTCGCAGAAGGAGTGGCGCGGCCTGCTCGAGATGATGGGCAGCCCCGCCTGGGGCGACGACCCGGAGTACCAGGACCGCATCGTCAACGGCGACAGGTACGCCGACCTGCTCGACACCTACATCGAGAGCTACCTGCTGCAGCACACCAAGAACGAGCTGTTCGAGCAGACCCGCGAGCGCCAGCTGCCCTTCTCGCCGGTGCGCCAGATGCACGAGGTGCTGGAGGAGGAGCAGCTGCTGCACCTCGGCCTCTTCCGCGAGCTCGCGCACCCCAACGGCGAGCAGTTCACCGCCGCCGGGTCCCCCTTCCGCTGGCGCAACGCCGAGGACGACGCCCCGCCCGAAACCGACCCGACCGGGGCCGCCCTGCTGCGCGCCCCGCGCCTCGGCGAGCACAACGCCGAGGTCTACGGCGGCCTGCTCGGCCTCGGCGCCGCGGAGATCGAAAGGCTGCGGGGCGATGACGTCATCTGACGGCGAACGCCGCGCCACCCTCGACATCCTCGAGGGCGTCCGCGTGCTCGACCTCGGCATGGTCTGGGCCGGCTCGATCTGCGGGCAGGTGCTGTCCGACTTCGGCGCGGACGTGGTCAAGGTCGAGTCACGCTCGAACCTCGACATCGCGCGCCGGGGGCGGCCGATCATCGGGACGGAGTACGACCCGAACCAGAACCCGCTCTTCCACAACACGGCGCGCAACAAGCGCAGCCTCGCGCTCAACCTCAAGACCGAGGAGGGCCGCGACGTGCTGCGCCGCATCGTCCCGCACGCCGACATCCTGATCGAGAACTGGCGGCCCGGGGCGTTGCCCCGGCTCGGCTTCGGCTACGAGGATCTGCGCACGCTGCGGCCGGACATCATCATGATCTCGCAGACGCTCGCCGGGCAGGACGGCATCGACGCCCGGCTGCGCGCCTACGGCCCCACAGTGGGAGGCATCACCGGCCTCGACAGCCTCGTCGGCTACCAGGGCGAGGCGCCGCTCGGCATGGGCCACGCCTACGCCGACCCCAACGTCGGGCTGCACTCGGCGCTGCTCGCGCTGAGCGCCCTCGAACGACGCCGCCTCACCGGCGAGGGCGCCTACATCGACGTCTCGATGTGGGAGGCGATGGTCGCGGCGCTCGCGACGCCGCTGCTCGACTGCGAGCTGAACGGCCGGGTCGCCGGCCCGCTCGGCGACGACGCGATACCGGGCGCTCCCGCGGGCGTATTCGCCTGCGCCGGCGACGACCACTGGCTCGTCCTCGAGGTGCACGACGACGCCGACTGGGCCGGCATCGTGGAGGCGATGGAGCGCCCGGACTGGGCCTCGGACGAGCGCTTCGCCAGCGCCGAGGGCCGCCTCGCGGCCCGCGAGGAGCTGAACGAGCACGTGCGCGCCTGGACCGCGACGCGCGACCGCGACGAGCTGGCCGAGCTGCTGCAGGGCCACGGCGTGATCGCCTCGCCCTGCCTCGCCGTCAGCGAGCGGCTCTTCGACGACCACCTGCTCGCGCGCGAGGGCTTCACCTGGGTCGAGAACCCCGTGCTCGGCCGCGAGCCCGTCTACGGACAGGCGATCCGCCTCAGCGAGACGCCCGGCTACGTGCGCGAGCCCGCCCCGATGCTCGGCCAGCACAGCGCCGAGGTGCTGCGCGAGCTGCTCGACATGAGCGACGAGGAGATCGAGGCGCTCGACGAGGCGGGGGTGCTGCGGTGAGCGCGCGGCGCAACGGCCAGCCCGGCGAGCCGCTCGTCCCCGCGCCCGCGCTGCTCGACGGCCTGCGCGTGCTCGAGTACGGCGAGAGCGCGGCCTCCGCCTTCGCCGCCCGCATGCTCGGCGACCTCGGCGCGACCGTGACGAAGATCGAACCGCCCGGCGGCAGCGCGCTGCGCCGCGAGGGCTACACGCCGCCCGGCGGCGACAGCTCGGCGCTGTTCGCCTACACCAGCGCGGGCAAGCGCAGCGTGACCCTCGACGACACGAGCGCCGAGGGCCGGGAGACGCTGCTGCGGCTGATCGCGGACTGCGACGTGCTGGTCGACTCGCATCGCGGCTCGCACTGGCAGGAGCTCGGCGTCGACTTCGAGGCGCTGCCGGGCAGCGGGCGCTGCGCGCTGGCCGTCTCGATCACGCCCTTCGGGCGCTTCGGCCCGCACGCGGAGTGGGCGGCGACGCACCTGACGGCGCACCACGCGGGCGGCGAGGCCTACTTCTTCCACGGCGGCGTCGGCTACGACCGTTACCCAGACGGCCCGCCGCTGCGCGTGCCGGCGAGCATCGCCGAGCTCGACGCGGGCTCGGCGGCGGTCGTCGGGATGCTCGGCTGGCTGGCGGGCTGGCCGGACGCCGAGCGCGAGCCGACGCACCTCGACCTCTCGTGGCAGGAGGCGGCGATGTCGCTCTGCCGCCAGGACATCGTGAAGTGGCCCAACGACCGCTACCTCGACACGCGCGCGCTGCGCGAGGTCGCCGTGCTCGGCCTGGTCGAGTGCCAGGACGGCTGGGCCGAGGTGCTGCCCGCCCAGCAGCACATGTGGGAGCGCCTCGTCGAGGCCGTGGGCGACCCGGAATGGGCGACCGAACTCGGCGCGACTCCCGATCACCGGATCCGGCACACCGAGGAGCTCAACCAGCTCTTCGCGCCCTGGTTGCGCGAGCGCACGCGCACCGAGATCTTCGACGCGCTGCGCGAGTTCGACGTGCCCGGCGGGCCGGTGCGCCTGATGGGCGACCTGCTGACCTGCGAGCAGCTGCGCCTCCGCGAGTTCCTCCAGACCGTGACCCTGCCGGACGGCGCCACCGCCGAGATCCCCGCGCAGCCCTACATCGTGCGCGAGGCGCGCGGCCCCGCCTGGCGGCCCGGCCCCGCGAACGGCCCCGAGGCGGCCGCGACGCCCTCGGCGGGCGAGCACAACGAGGACTCCCTGCGCGACCTGCCCGCAGCGCCCGCGCTGGGCGCCGCGCCCTCGATCCGCGCGACCGCCGATCCGCAGCGCCCGCTCGACTGGCTGCGCGGGACGCGCGTGCTGGACCTGACGTGGTACCAGGCGGGGCCCTACGCGAACATGATCCTCTGCGCCTTCGGGGCGGAGATCCTGAAGATCGAGAGCCACCGCCGGATCGACCCCTTCCGCCACTCGCGCCGCCACCAGTCCGTCTCGCTTGCCGACCGCAAGACGGACGACTGGATCGACAAGGGCTACCGCTTCAACGAAGACAACATGGGCAAGCGCAGCGTCGCGATGGACATCTCGCAGGAGCGAGGGCGCGACTTCCTGCGCCGCCTCGTCGCCGACGCCGACGTGCTGATCGAGGGCTTCCGCCCCGGCACGATCGAGCGCCTCGGCCTCGGCTTCGACCGGCTGATCGAGGTCAACCCGCAGCTCGTGATGGTCTCGCTCTCGGCCAACGGCGGCACGCCGCCGGACGGGCACATGAGCGGCTACGCCGCGGTCTTCGGCGCGACCTCCGGGCTGTCCGGCCTCAGCGGCTACGACCGCAGCGTCCCCGCCGAATACCGCGGACCGCTCGACCAGCGCGTCGGCACCGCCGTCGCGATGGCCACGCTCGCCGGGCTGCACGCTCGCGATCGCAGCGACAGCGCGATCCACGTCGACGTCGCGGCCCAGGAGGCGGGCGCCGCGCTGGTCGGCGACCAGCTGCTCGAGTGGCAGCTGCGCGGCTGCGTCGCCGAGCCGCTCGGCAACCGCCACGAGCGCCTTGCCCCGCACAACGTCTACCAGTGCCTGCCGATCGAGGGCGAGCAGGCCTACCTCGTGATCGCCGTCGAGACGGACGAGCAGTGGGCGCGGCTCGCGGGGCGCCTCGGAGACTGGCGACTCGACCCGCGCTGGGACGCCCGCGCCCGCAAGGCGCAGGAGCACACGATCGACGAGGCGATCGCCGACTGGACGCGCGAGCGCGAGCGCGACGAGCTGGTCGAGGAGTTGCAAGCCCTCGGCGTCGCGGCCGCGCCAAGCGCGACGGCGCGCGACCTCTACCTGGACGAGCACGTCCGCGCGCGCGGCCTCTGGAGCAGCGTCGAGCACCCGCGCATGGGCCAGCTCGAGGTGATCGCCCTGCCCTGGCTCGTCAACGGATCGCGCATCGCCACCGAGGCCGCCCCGACGCTCGGCCAGCACAACGAGTACGTCTACGGCGAGCTGCTCGGCGTGAGCGCCGAGGAGTTGTCCCAGTTCGTCGCCGAGGGCGTCGCCCACTGACCTGATGCGAGATCCCGGCGCTGGCGCGGGCATCCGCCCGCGACGCTGAAACGGGTCGGCCTACTCCAGCACCGAGTCGACGAAGGCGCGGATCGCGGCGAAGTACTCCTGGCGGCCGATCCAGAGGATGTCGTTGTGGCCGGCGCCTTCGATCGGGACGAACTCGCGCTGCTCGTTCTCCAGCAGGTCGTACAGCTCCGCCGCCAGCTCGATCGGGGCGAGGTCGTCGGCCGCACCGTGGATCTGCAGCGAGGGGATGCGGATCGAGCGGACCTTCGCCTCGTGCGCCTCGATCAGCTCGGCCGCGCCCGGCTCGTCATCGAGGCCGAAGCGCGCGACCGATCGGCGCGCGCTGGCCGCGCCGCTCTCGATGATCAGCCCGCGCACCCGGTCGCCGGCGCGCGCGGCCACCTCGAGCGCGGGTTGCGTGCCCATGCTGCGGCCCATCACGAACAGCGGGCCGCCTCCGCGCTCTTCCTGCAGCGCCGCCGCGTACTCCAACGCGGGCATCGCGTCGCCGACGAGCGCGGCCATCGAGGGCCGGCCGCCGCTCTTGCCGTAGCCGCGGAACTCGGCGACGAACAGATCGAGGCCGATCTCGCGGTAGAGGCGGTCGATGCCGTCGTGGTC
Organism: Dehalococcoidia bacterium; assembly: GCA_963692775.1. Lineage (GTDB taxonomy): Bacteria > Chloroflexota > Dehalococcoidia > UBA2979 > UBA2979 > VXMT01. The sequence goes on from OY839116.1 coordinate 850,756, forward strand.
GCTCACGATCTCGCCGTTGCCGTGGAAGTAGAGCACCAGCGGACGCGGCGGGGCGTCCTCGGTCCCGGTGTAGAGGCGGGCGGCGATGCTGATGCCCGGCTCGACCTCGATCTGGTGGTCGCTCGCCCCCGCCGGCGGCGGCGCGGGGTCCGGGCGCGGGAAGAACATCCACTGCGAGGCGCCCGCGCGGTCGAGCAGCGCGTAGTCGGGGTAGGGAATGCCGCCGTCGTCGCTCGTCTCGCTCACCGGCTCACTCCTCGTCTTCCTCGAGGGCCTGCACGTGCTGGAAGCCGAAGCGGCCCTTGATGCAGAGATGGCCGCCGGTCACGGAGTGGTCGGAAGGCGAGGTGACCTTCACGATCTCGTTGTCCTGCACGTGCAGCTCGAGGTTACAGCCGACGCCGCAGTAGGGGCAGACGGTCGTCGTGATGGTCTGCCGCTCCTCGTCCCACTCGCCGACGGCGCGCAGCTCGTGCTCGCTCCTGAACATCAGCGCCCCCGTCGGGCAGACGGCGATGCAGTTTCCGCAGAAGACACAGGCCGAGTCCGGCAGCGGCGCGTCGTACTCCGTGGCGATCGTGGCGTCGAAGCCGCGCCCGGCGACGGCGATCGCGAACGTATGCTGGGCGTCGACGCCGCAGGCCTCGACGCAGCGGTAGCAGAGGATGCACTTCGAGAAGTCGCGCACGTAGAGGTCGTTGTCGAGCTTCGCCGGCTGCGCCTGCGTCGCGGCGTGCTCGCCGTTCGGCGGGGCGTGGTGGCCCGGCCGAGGGCGCTCCGCCGCGCCGTCGCCCGCCGCCGCGGGCGGCCCGTAGCGCTCCGGCGCGACGCCGTACTCCTCCAGCCAGCGCCGCAGCTGCGGCTCCGCCGTCGAGAGATCGACCGCCGAGGCGAGCAGCTCGAGCACGAGCCGGCGGCTGTGCTCTACGCGCTCCGAGGTCGCCGTCACCGCCATGCCGTCCTCGGCCTGCCGCGAGCAGGAGGCGACCAGCGCCCGCGAGCCATCGAGCTCGACGACGCAGGCGCGGCAGGCGTTGGCGGGCGTGAGGCCGTCGAGGTAGCAGAGCGTCGGCGGCCCGACGCCGGCGGCGCGGCAGGCGTCGAGCAGGCTCGCGCCCTCCGGCACCCAGACCGGCGCGCCGTCGACGGTCAGCTCGACCAGCGGCCGGGGCTCGCTCGTCACGGCGCGCTCCCCTCGCGTTCGAGCAGTCCGAGGTCGATTGCCGACTGGACGGCGATGCCCGCCGTCTGTCCGAGCCCGCAAATGGAGGCGTCGGTCATCGCCCGCGCGACATCGCCGAGGATGGCGATCTCGTCGCCGGCGTTGCCGTTCGCGCCGGCGAGGCGGTGCAGCGCCTCCTCCTGGCGCACCGTGCCGATGCGGCAGGGGACGCACTGGCCGCACGACTCGTCGCGGAAGAAGGCGGCGATGCGCCGCGTCGCGTCGGCAAGGTCCACGGACTCGCCGAAGACCGTCACCGCGCCCGAGCCCAGCGAGACGCCGGCCGCTCGCGCGTCCTCGAAGGTGAGAGGGAGGTCGAGCTGCGAGGCCGTCACGAACGACCCTGCCGCGCCGCCCAGCAGCACCGCCTGCGGCTCGCCGCCGCCCTCGACGCCCCCGGCGAGCGCGATCAGCTCGTGCAACGTCGCGCCGAACGGAACCTCGTAGACACCGGGGCGGACGACGCTGCCCGCAAGGCAGAACAGCTTCGTGCCCGCCGAGCCCTCGGTCCCCGTCGCGGCGAAGGCGGCGCCGCCCTCGAGGACGATCGCGGGGACGTTGGCGAAGGTCTCGACGTTGTTGACGAGCGTCGGTTTGCCGAAGAGGCCGGCCTGCGTCGGGTAGGGGGGCTTGTTGCGCGGCTCGCCGCGGTAGCCCTCGATCGAGTTGAAGAGCGCGGTCTCCTCGCCACAGATGTAGGCCCCGGCGCCGCGCCGGATCTCGATCGTGAAGCGCAGGCCGCTGCCCAGCACGTCGTCGCCGAGCAGGCCGGCCGCCTCGGCCCGCGCGATCGCGGCCTCGAGGCGCGCGGTCGCCAGCGGGTACTCGCGGCGGATGTAGAGGTAGCCGTGCTCCGCGCCCGTGGTCACGCCGGCGATCGTCATCGCCTCGATCAGCGCGAACGGATCGTGCTCCATCAGCACGCGGTCCTTGAACGTGCCCGGCTCGGACTCGTCGGCGTTGCAGACCACGTAGCGAGGGCGCGCGTCGGCGCTCGCCACGTCCGCCCACTTGCGGCCCGCCGGGAACGCCGCGCCGCCGCGCCCGAGCAGCCGCGAGGCGATCAGCTCGTCGATCACCCACTGCGGCCCGCGCTCGAGGGCGACCCGCAGCGCCTCGTAGCCACCGTGCGCGCGGTAGTCCTCGAGGCTCGCCGGGTCCACGAGGCCGGCGCGGGCGAGCAGCCGCAGGCCGTCCGCGCGCGGCTCGGCGGTCTGCGGCGCCGAGGCGGCGGCCTCCGGGGCCTCGCCCGCGCCTCCGTCGCCGCGCAGCCCAGCCAGCACGGCGGGCGCGTCCGCCGCGGTGATGACGCGGTCCTCGCCGCCGGCGACTTGCAGCAACGCCGCTGGCGCGCGCTCGCAGACGCCGAGGCAGGGGCTCGGCTCCCACGTCGCGCCTTCGTCGCCCTCGAGGCCGCGCGCGACCTCGCCGGCCAGCGCGTCCGCGCCGGCGTTGCGGCAGACGATGTCGTCGCAGAGGTGGGCGACACGCGGCGGGCGCTCGCGGGTGGAGAGCAGCGCGTAGGACTCGGCGACGCCGTAGGCCTCGGCGGGCGGCACGCGCAGGCGCTCGCAGACGTAGCCGAGGGCGCCCGCGCTGATCCAGCCGATCGCGTCCTGCACGGCGTGCAGCGCGGGCAACAGCAGCTGGCGCTCCTCGCGGGCCTGCTGCGGGCGGCCTCGCTCGCTGCGGCCGGGACCGCCGTCGCCGTCCTCGGCGGGCGGCGGGCCGAGCAGCGCATCGACGGCGGCGCGCTCCGCCGCCGAGGCGGGGGTGGGGAGACGATGGACTTCCACGCTCGTCAGCCGATCTTCTCGATGCGGATCGCCGAGGCCTTGAACTCGGAGGTGCCGGACTTCGGATCCCAGGCCTCGATCGTCAGGCGGTTGGTGTCGACGTCGTCCGGGAAGTGCAGCGTCATGAAGGCGAGCCCCGGCCGCAGCTCCTCGGCGTAGCGCACGGGCGCCTCCAGCTCGCCGCGCCGCGAGCAGACGCGCACCCGCTCGCCGTCCGCCACGCCGAGGCGCGCGCCGTCCTCGGGCGAGATGTCGAGCGTCTCCGGGCGGCGCAGCGGCGATCCGTAGTCGGCGCTCTGCACGCCCGTGTTGTAGGAGTCGAGACGGCGGCCCGTGGTCAGCCGGATCGGGTACTCCTCGGTCAGCTCGTCCACGGGCGGGACGTGCTCGACGGAGTGGAAGGGGACGCGAGGGCCCTCGAGGGGGTCGCGCCAGAGCCGCCCGTGGAGGAACGGCGATCCGGGGTCCTGCTCGTCGGCGCAGGGCCACTGGATGCCGCCCAGCTCCTCGAGGCGCGCGTAGCTCATCCCGCCGTGGAGGGCAGAGAGGCCGCGCAGCTCGTCCCAGACCCGCTCCGCGTCAGCAGCGCCCCAGTCCGCGCCGAGCCGCTCCGCGAGCGCGAAGACGATGTCGAGGTCGTCGCGCGCCTCGCCGGGCGGGTCGAGCGCCTTGCGCACGCGCTGCACGCGGCGCTCGCTGTTGGTGACGGTGCCCTCGGTCTCCGCCCAGGCGGCGGCGGCCGGGAGCACGACGTCGGCCATCGCGGCGGTCTTCGTGAGCGTGATGTCCTGCACGACGAGCTGGTCGATGCCGTCGAGCAGCCGCCGCGCGCGCTGCACGTCGGCCTCGGATTGCGCGGGGTTCTCGCCGATCACGTAGAGCGCGCGCAGCTCGCCGCGCTCCATCGCCTCGAACATCTCCGTGAGGTGCCAGCCGTCGCGAGGCGGCACCGTGACGCCCCACGCCGCCTCGAAGCGGGCGCGCGCCGCGTCGTCCTCGACGTCCTGGAAGCCGGGCAGGCGGGTCGGCACCGCGCCCATGTCGCCGCCGCCCTGGACGTTGTTCTGGCCGCGCAGCGGGTTGAGGCCGGAGCCGCGGCGCCCGATGTGGCCGGTCAGCAGCGCGAGGTTGATCAGCGCCAGCACGTGGTCGGTCGCGTTGTGGTGCTCGGTGATGCCCAGCGTCCAGCAGAGCTGCGCCGTCCCGGCGCTGCCGTAGGCGTGCGCCAGCTCGCGGATCGCCTCGGCCGGCACGCCAGAGATCGCCTCGGCGCGCTCCAGCGTGTACGGCTCGACGGACTGGCGGTACGCCTCGAAGTGCGCGGTCGCCCGCTCGACGAACTCGCGGTGCGCGAGGCCGGCGTGGATGATCTCGCGCCCGACGGCGTTCGCGAGGGCGATGTCGGCGCCGACGTCGGGGCCGAGCCAGAGGTCGGCCCACTCCGAGGTGGTGGTGCGGCGGGGGTCGACGACGATCAGCCGCGCGCCGTTGCGCACGCCCGCGAGCACGTGGTGGAAGAAGATCGGGTGCGTCTCGCGGGCGTTCGAGCCCCAGAGCACGATCAGCTCGGTCTCCTCGACCTCCTCGTAGGAGCTGGTCCCGCCTCCCAGGCCAAACACCATCGCCAGACCGGCGACGCTGGGCGCGTGTCAGGTGCGATTGCAGCTGTCGATGTTGTTGCTGCCGATCACGGCGCGGGCGAGCTTCTGCGCGGCGTAGTTCAGCTCGTTCGTGCCCTTCGAGCAGCTGAACAGGCCGAACGAGTGCGGGCCGTGCGCCTCCGTCGTGCGCCGGAAGCCCCCGGCGGCGCGGTCGAGCGCCTCGTCCCACGAGGCACGGCGCAGCTCGCCGCCCTCGCGGACGAGCGGATGCGTCAGACGGGTGTAACGGCGGCCCATCGCAACCCTCCGGTCACTCGGACCGCTCAGGATACGACTCCGGGGAAGGCCCTGCCGCCTCTCGGCGGTATCATGCACGCGGCGCCCGCGGGCGCGAGCGCGGGCGAAAGGTGCGCCGAGTCGATGACGAACCCCGGCGCACCGCGCACCGAAGCAGGCGTCTCGCCGGATCCGCGAGCGCGCGGGGCCGCGCCCACGCCCTCGCTCTGGACGCTCGACTTCACGCTCAACGCCCTCGGCACGGTGGGCTTCTTCGGCAGCTTCTTCTACCTGCTCTCGGTGCTGCCCGAGTACATCGACTCGATCGGTGGGGAGAAGTGGCAGATCGGCGTGATCGTGGGCGGCTTCGGGTTCGTGCCGCTGGTGCTGCGGCCCTTCGTGGGCCGCTGGAGCGACCGCGGGCGCCGCAAGCGCCTGCAGCGCATCGGCATCCTGACCATGGCCCTGTCCACGGTGCTGATGGTCCTGTCGGAGGACGTGATCTCGCTCTTCGTGCTCCGGGTCGGGCAGGGCGTCGGCATGGCGCTGTTCCCCACCGCCGCCGCCTCGATGGCCGCCGAGCTGGCTCCGCCCGCCCGGCGCGGCGAGGGCCTGGGCTACTTCGGGATGTCGACGAGTTCCGCGCAGATGATCACGCCGGCCCTGGGCGTCGCGATCGCCGCGTTGTGGGGCTTCGACGCGGTCTTCATCGTCGCCGCCTCGACCGCGCTGGTGACGCTGCTGGTGGTCCAGCCGATCGAGGAGCCGGCAAGCGAGGCGCAGGCCGGGGACGGCTCCGCGCTGATCGCGCGGCGGGCGATCTTCCCGATGCTGATCTTCCTCTCGGTCACGTTCTCGATCGTCGCCGCCTCGGCCTTCCTGCCGCTGCACGGCAGCGACCGGGGGCTCGGCAACGTCGGGCTGTTCTTCCTCGTCTCCGGCGCGGGCGCGATCGTGGTCCGGCCCGTCGCCGGACGGGTCTCGGACCGGCTGGGCCGCGTGCCGGTGGCCGTGCCCGGGCTGGCGCTGAGTTGCGCCGGGATGTGGCTTGTCGCGGTCGCGCAGTCGCCGCCGATGCTCTGGTTCGCCGCGGCGCTGGTCGGGCTCGGCCTCGGCGCCTCGCACACCAGCCTGCTCTCGCTCGCCGTCGACCGCGTGCCGGCCGTGGAGAAGGGGCGCGCGGCGGCGGTGCTGCAGCTCGCGTGGGATCTCGGCGGGTTGAGCGGCGCGGTCACGCTCGGCGTCGTCGCGACGCTGCTCGGCGTTGTCTCCGTGTTCTGGGCGGCGGGCCTGATCGTGCTGGCGGCGCTGCTCACGCTGCTCGCCGCCTCGATGCGCGGCAGGCTGGCGCTGACCGCCTCCGACTGAGCGGCCGCACCCGGCTCGCGAGGGCGGCCCGCCGCGCTACTTCCCCACGCCTACCCCATCGGCTCGAGGCCGTAGACCTCCATCGCGGTCCCCCGGAAGAGGCGGTCCTTCTCGGACTCGGAGAAGTCGGCCACCAGCTTCTTGAAGGCGTTCCAGACCACGTGGTAGGAGACCGAGGGCTTGTCCGCCGGGAAGTTGCTCTCGAACATCGCGCGCTCCGGCCCGAACGCCTCGATCGCGTGCAGGTAGTAGCGGCTCTGCAGCGCGACCAGCTCGTCCGAGGTCCCCGGCCGCTCGCGCGCCTCCCAGCCGAAGCCGTTCCACGGCATCAGCATCCCGCCGAGCTTGATGTAGGTGTTCGGCAGCGCGGCGAGGTCCGAGATGCCCTGCTTCCAGACCTCGAAGATCTCGTCCGCCCGGCTCGCGTAGGGGCCGGTGTTGAGCGGCGTCCCGAGATGGTCGAGCACGATCGTCGTGTCCGGGAAGTCCTTCGCCAACTCCGTCAGGTAGGGCGTCTGCGGGTGGTAGTGCCAGCCGTCGAACATCAGCCCCAGCGAGGCCAGCTCCGCGAAGCCCGCGCGGAACCTCGGGTCGCTGTAGGCCTCGCCATTCTCGAGGGTGGGCATGCTCGGCACGGTGTCGCTCTCGTCCCAGGCGACGATGTAGCGGATGCCCTTGAAGAGCGGGGAGACCTCCAGCTGCGTCTCCAGGCAGCGGCGCACATCCGAGCCGAGCATCAGGTCGGCGGTGCCGATGATGGCGCGCACCCGCGCCTTGCCGGCCTCGGCCTGCTCGGCCTCGGCGGCGAGGCCGGCGACCCACTCGGTCTGGCCGACGGGCTTGAGGTCCTCGGGGCCGTCCTCGCGGAACATCGCCCCGCACTCGATGAACACGGTCTGCTCCACGTTGTGGGTGTCCGTGTCCGCCCAGTAGTGCTCGAGCAGGTAGTCCTCGAAACCGTGCTCGCTGTTGTAGAAGAAGTGGTGATGCGGATCGACGATCGGCCGCTCCGGCTCGACGATCTCTTCCTGCACCAGCGCGAGCCAGTCCTCGCGGATCTCCATCGCTTCGTCCCCCTTCACAGCGTCTCGACAGGCCGCCACTGGCGGCGCGCCGCATGGTAGCCGATCGGCGCGCTGACGCCAGCGCCCGCGACGCCATCGAGGGCGGCGGGTCGCTCAGGCCGTGCGGTCTGTGCCATGCTCGCGGCGTCCCGCCGGACGCGATGGCATCGGAGGGCGATCGGATGTCTGAAGCTCCCGGCCCGCTGGCGGGCCTGCGCGTCGTCGAGATCGCGGCCGGCACGGCCGTCGCCTACTGCGGGCAGCTGCTCGCCCAGGCCGGCGCCGACATCGTGCGCGTCGAGCCTCCCGAGGGCGACGAGATCCGGTTGCAAGGCCCGTTCCCCGGCGACCGCTTCGGCCTCGACGACGGCGGGATGCACCGCGTGCTCAACGGCGGCAAGCGCAGCGTCAGCACCGAGAGCGCACGGGACATCGAGGCGCTCGTCGCGGACTGTGACCTGCTGCTCAGCTCGCACCAGGCGGACTCGGCGCTGCCGCTCGACGACCCCGAGGAGCTGGCTCGGCGTTTCCCCGGCGTGACCTACGTCTCGATCAGCCCGTTCGGCGCGACCGGTCCGTACGCCTCGTACCGCGCGGACAGCCAGGTGATCGAGGCGCTGTCCGGCTTCTCCTACGTCACCGGCAACCCGGACCGGGAGCCGCTCGCCATGGGCGTCGACATCGCGGACTACTTCGCGGGGGTCAACGGCTACATCGCCGCGACGGCGGCGCTGCTCGACGGCGGGCGAGGCTTCGTCGATGTCTCGTCCCTCGAATCGCTCGCGCTGGCGGACGACCACACGCTGGCGGTCTACGCGGGCACGGGCGCGATCCGCCGCCGCTACTACTCGCGCGTGCTGATCGCCTATCCGATGGACGTGCTGCCCTGCAAGGACGGGGCGGTCGCCTTCATCATGCAGGCCAACTCCGCCCCGCCGCTCGCCGAGCTGATCGGCAGGCCCGAGCTGGCCGAGGCGCCGATCCTCGCCCAGATGCGCGAGCGCGTGCTGAACTGGCGGGACTTCGACGCGTTGATCCTCCCCTGGCTCGCCGAACACAGCGCGAACGAGGTGGTGGAGCGCGCCCGCGAGCTGCGGCTGCCCTTCGGGTACGTGCTGCGCGCGCCCGAGCTGCTCGAGGACGAGCACCTCAACGTGCGCGGCTTCTTCGACCCGCCGCCCGGCGGAGAGCGCACGCTCGGCCCGCCCTTCCGCCTCACCGGCACGCCGCTGCGCCCCGGCGCCCCGCCGGCGCTCGGCGAGCACGACGCGCAGCCGTGGCCCGCGCCGCGCGCGGCGGGCGAGGGCGCGTGGGGGCGTCGCGGCGCCCTCGACGGCCTGAAGGTGATCGACCTGTCCCGCGTCTGGGCGGGGCCGCACATCGGCCGCTCGCTCGCCGACCTCGGCGCGGACGTGGTGAAGGTCGAGCGCCCGCACCTGCCCGGCACGCTGCGCAGCGGCTTCATCGCCGGCAACGATTCGAACGGCGCGTACTGGAACCGCTCGACGTACTTCCTCGCGCGCAACGCGGGCAAGCGCGCGCTCACGCTCGACTACGCCACCGACGAGGGGCAGGAGGTGATGCACCGCCTGCTCGCCGAGGCGGACGTGCTGATCGAGAACTTCACGCCGCCGGTGCTGCGCCGCTACTCGCTGGACTACGCCTCGCTGCGGGAGCGCCACCCGCACCTCGTGATGGTTTCCGTCTGCGGCTATGGGCAGACCGGGCCGAACAGCGACAACCCCGCGCTCGGCCAGACGATCGAGCCGGCCGCCGGCATCTCGGCGGTCACCGGCTACGAGGGCGAGCCGCCGATCCTCGCGGGCAACACCCTCGGCGACGCGTTCTCGGGGATGCACGCCGTGGCGGGGGTGCTGACGGCGCTGCTGGCGCGCGAGCAGAGCGGACGCGGCCAGCACGTCGACGTCGCGATGCAGGAGGCGATGATCCAGCTCAGCGGGGCGCACGTGATGGACGCGCTGCTCAACGACCGCGTGCACACCCCCACCGGCAACCGCCGCCCCGGCATGGTGCGCGGCGCCTACCGCTGCGAGGGCGACGACGCCTTCGTCGCGATCAGCGCGCGCGGCGACGGCGAGTGGGCGGCGCTCTGCGAGGCGATCGGCCGCCCCGAGCTCGCGCGCGACGAGCGCTTCCGCGACGACGACGCCCGCGACGCCTCACACGACGCGATCGACGCGATCCTCGGCGAGTGGGCGATCGGCCGGACGAACGTCGAGGCGATGGAGACGCTGCAGGCGGCAGGCGTGCCCGCGGGCGCGGCGCTGCGACCCGACGAGGTCTTCACGAACGAGCAGCTGCTCGCGCGGCGCTTCTTCGAGCCGGTCGAGCTGCCGGAGTTCGGTGAGATCCCGCTGCAGCGCTACATCCCCGCCCTCTTCGACGGCGCGCCCTACCCGCCTCCCGGCCGCGCCCCGATCGTCGACGAGCACACGGACGACGTGCTGGCCGAGGCGGGCCTGTCCGCCGAGGAGCGCCGGCGGCTGTTCGACGCCGGGATCACGGCCCCGGACCTGAGCGTGCTGCAATCGGACGCGATGCGCGCGACGCGCACCATGGACCTCGAGGCCTACGTGGAGCAGGGCTCGGTGCTGAGAATCGACGAGGACTACCGCGAGCGGCTGGCGGCGGCGCTGCGCGCCTCCTCCTGAGCCTCGCCCGCCGGGGCGCCGCCATTGGTCGCGCGCGGCGGCCCGTCCGACTGCGCGATCACGCCGCCATCGAGCAGCGGCGCGAGATCGGCGTCACCGAGGCCGAGCTCCTCGCCCAGCACCTCCACGGTGTGCTCGCCGAGCAGCGGTGCGGAGACGATCGGCACCCTGCTTTCGGACATGCGGGGCGGCCAGCCCATGAAGCGCAGCGTGCCGGCCTGCGGGTGCTCCGCCTCCTGCACGAAGCCGCGCGAGACGAGGTGCGGATCGTGATGCAGCTCGTAGGTGTCGAGGGTGGCGCCGGCCGGCACGTCCCCGTCGCCGAGGATGTGCATCGCCTCGTGCTTGGTGTGCTGGCTGGTCCACTTCGTGATCTCCTCGCGCAGCTCCTCGGCGTGCTCCAGCCGCGCCTGCTCGGTGGCGAAGCGCGGGTCGGTGAGCATGTCGGTGCGGTCGATGGCGGCGCAGAGCGTGTCCCACTGCCGCGTCGTGACGACCATCAGGTAGACGTAGTCGTTGGGACCGAACGGCTTGCAGGGGTAGAGGTCCGTGCCGGGACCGCTGCGGTTGCCGCGGCGCGGTGCGGCCGAGGCGCCCCACTCCGACCCGTTCGCGATGACCGTGCGCATGTAGTAGGTCATCGCCTCCTGCATCGAGAGCTCGATGAACTGGCCCTCGCCGGTGCGCTGCCGCTGGACGAAGGCGGCCGTGATCGCGAGCGCCATCTGCACGCCCGTCCCGGCGTCGCCGATGGTCAGGCCGGGGCGGGTCGGCGGGCCGCCCGGGAACCCGGTGACGGAGAAGGCGCCGCCCATCGCCTGGGCGACCATGTCGTAGGACTTGAAGTGCGCGTAGGGGCCCTCGAGGCCGAAGCCCTTGATGCGCGCGTAGATCAGCGCCGGGTGCAGCTCGCGCAGCACCGGGTAGTCGATGTCCAGCTTCTCGATCACGCCCGGCCCGTAGTTCTCGACGAAGACGTCGAACCGCGGCACGAGCTGCAGGAACAGCTCGCGCCCCTCGGGCTTGCTCAGGTCCATTGCGACGCTGCGCTTGTTGGAGTTCCAGTTGAGGAAGTAGGGGCGAGGATCGATGCCGCGCGCGACCCCGCGGCCGGGGTCGCCCGTGCCCGGCCGCTCGAGCTTGACGATGTCGGCTCCAAGCCAGGCGAGGGCCTGCGTGCAGGACGTGCCTGCCTCGTACTGGGTCATGTCCAGCACTCTCATGCCGTCGAGCGCAGGCATGGCTCCTCCTCCCGCGCCGCTATCACGCGCGTTGCAGCCTAGCGTACTCCAGGTGCGCTACTCCTCGTCGAACGCCTCCTGGGCGATGCGCACCGCCTGGGCGACGGTCGGCCAGCCGGCGTAGAAGGCGACGTGCGTCAGCAGCTCGCCGATCTCCTCCTTGCTGAGCCCGTTGTCGAGGGCGCGCCGGAAGTGACCGGGCAGCTGCCCCGTGCGGTACAGCGCGGTCAGCACGGCGACCGTGATCAGGCTCCGGTCGCGCTTCGAGAGCTGGGGGCGCTCCCAGATCTCCCCGAACACCAGCTCGTCCGTGATCTTGCGCAGGTGTGGGGCCACCTCACCCATCGCGTCGCGCCGCGCCGTCATCGTTCTCTCCCCTCATACTCCGGTTTGCGGCGAGGATACTCGCCGCGTCGAGGCGCGGGGGCGCAACCGGCCTCGGACGCCCGCTCAGGCCGACGGATCGAGGCCGCACTCGCGCGCCACCGCCTCCCGGTACGCCTCCGCCAGGGCGCGCGTGACCGGGCCCGGCGCCTCGAACTCCCGGCCGTGCTCGCCGTCGCGCAACTCGGCGAGCGGCTGCACGCCGACGATGCTATTGGTGAGCAGCGCCTCGCGCGCCGCGAGCAGCTCCGCGAGCGGCAGCCGCCGCTCCGCAATCTCGAGGCCGAGGCCGCGCGCGCACTCCAGCACCGCCTCGCGCGTCACGCCGGGCAGCGCCCCGGCCTCGAGCGGCGGCGTGACCAGCACCCCCTCGCCGTCCTCCCCCGCGAGCACCGCGAAGACGTTGGCCGTCGAGGCCTCGACGACCTCGCCGTCGCGGTCGAGCAGCAGCGCCTGGTCCAGCCCGGCGCGCCGCGCCTCCTCAAGGGCGAGCAGCGGGCCAAGGTAGTTCGCCGTCTTCGCGAAGGGCAGCGGGCGGTCCGCCGTCACGCGCGCGACGAGGGCGCGAGCCGGGGCGACGGCCTCCGGGGCGGGCTGCGCCGTGACCAGCACGAGCGGCGCGCCCCCTGGCTCAAGGCCGGGCCGCGCGCCGCCCGCGCCGGCGCTCACCGTGAGGCGCACGCGCGCCTCGGGCAGGGCGTTCGCCTCCAGCGTCCCGGCGATCGCCGCCTCCAGCGCCTCGCGCGGCGGCGGCTCGACGCCCATCGCCCGCAGGCCCGCCTCGAGGCGATCGAGGTGGCGGCCGAGCCGGAAGACCGAGCCGCCGAAGGCGCGCAGCGTCTCGAAGCAGGCCGCGCCATGGAGGAAGCCGCGATCGTCGATCGGCACGCTCGCCTCGGAGCGCGGCAGCAGCGAGCCGTTGAGCCAGACGTAGCCGGACACGCTCAGCGCACGCCAGCGACGGCGGCCGCCGGAGCACGCCGCCGCGGCGTCAGCTCCTCGGGCGGGAGCTCGTCGGGCAGCAGCACGCCCAGCGCCCTCGCCATGCCGCGCGCCTTGTCGAGCGTCTCGAGGTACTCGGCCTCGACGATGGAGTCGTGCACGATCGCGCCGCCGGCGTGCGCGTAAGCGTGGCCGCCGGCGACGGTGATCGTGCGGATCGCGACGTTGAGGTCGCTGCGGCCGTGCGCGGAGAAGTAGCCGATCGCGCCCGTGTAGACGCCGCGCACCGTCGGCTCCAGCTCGTCGATGATCTCGAGCGCGCGGATTTTCGGCGCGCCGCTGATCGAGCCGCCCGGCAGCATCGCCCGCAACGTCGCATCGAGGCCCACGCCGCGCCGCCTGCGCGCCGTCACCGACGAGGTGAGGTGGTGCACGTGCGAGTAGGACTCCAGCCGCGCGAGCCGCGGCACGGCGACGCTGCCGACCTCCGCGATCCGCCCGAGGTCGTTGCGTTCGAGGTCGACGATCATCACGTGCTCGGCGGCGTCCTTGGCGCTCGCGCGCAGCTCGGCGGCCAGGCGCGCGTCCTCGGCGGCGTCGCGGCCGCGCGGGCGCGTGCCCTTGATCGGCCGCGTCTCCAGCCGCTCCCCGTCCACCAGCAGCAGGCGCTCCGGCGAGGAGGACAGCACCTCGACGCCCCCGCCCGGCCCGTCGGTCGCGTCGAGGTAGGCGGCGAAGGGTGCGGGGCTGGCGCGCCGCAGCCGCCGGTAGGCCTCGAAGCCGGGGACCGGCAGCGGCGCGCGGAAGCGCTGCGAGAGGTTGACCTGGTAGATGTCGCCGGCGGCGATGTAGCGCCGCGCCGCCTCGGCGCGCTCCAGGTACTCGCCGCGCTCCATGTTCGGCTCGAAGCGCGCGCCGCGCGGCGGCCCGCCCGGCAACGCCGCCAGCGGGCTCGCCAGGCAATCGAACGCCTCAGGCGCGCCCGTCTCCTCGATGCACGCGAGCTCGCTTCGGAGCGCGGCGACGGCCCGCGGCGCGCCGCTCAGCCAGCCGCGCCGCGCGACGCCGTCCCAGACGAGCGCGGCGTCGTACCAGCCGAGCGCGAGGTCCGGCGCGCCGACGTCGTCGAAGGTGGTCGCCGGGAGGCGCTCGATGTGCCTCGCCAGTTCGAAGCCGAGGTAGCCGATCGCGCCTCCGGCGAACGGCAGCGCGGCCCGCGCGGCCGAGGCCCCGGCGGCGCGCTCCCACTCGCGCTGCTCGGCCTCGATCGCCCGGGCGGCGACGGCGATCGGATCGCCCTCGAACTCCTCGGCGCCGCCCGCCGAGGCGCGGCGGATGCGGCGGGCGCGCGCGCTCAGCGTCCAGCGCGGACGCGCCGCGAGGATCGACCAGCGTCCGCGCCGCGGGTGCGGGAGCGCGGAGTCCAGCCAGGCGAGGCCCGGCAGGGGGCGCAGCGCCAGCGCGGCGCGCTCCATCGCGTCGGCGCCCGGCGGCGTCCACGCCTCGATCGTCCAGCCTCGCTGCCGCACGGGGTCGCCCTGCCCTATCCTCCGGGGACGCCGCGATTGTACGACCGTCCGGCGGCTGGCGAGAGGCGTGGCCGATGACCCGCGAGGTGCTGAGCGCCTGGGCCTCGCTGGGCGTGCTGATCGCCGGCGCGCTGATCCTCGTCGCCACGCTGCTGCCGCCGGGCAGCGGCCTGCCGGGCTGCCCGCTGGGGATGCCCTGCGCGCTCTGGCACGGGCTGCTCTTCGCGCTGCTCGGCGTGCCGGTGGCGCTGCGCTACGCGACGAGCCGCGCGGCGGCGCGCTCGCCGCTGCGGGTGCTGGCGATGGTGGTCCTCGCGCTCTGGATCTTCGCCGCCCTCGACGAGCTGGCGCAGAACTGGATCGACGGGCGCGAGCCCTCGCTCGAGGACTGGCTCGCGGACATGGCAGGGGCGCTGATCGGGCTGGTGCTCGGGAGCCTGCTGCTGCGGTTCGCCCTCAGGCGTTCGCGCTAGGCCGAGGCGCGCACGGGAGCCGCCGCAGACTCCCCGGCCATGCCCCCGTCGCGGCTCAGGTGGTAGGTCATGCTTTGCAGCGAGAGCAGCGGGTCGATGCGGCGGATGCGCACCCCGCGCGGCACCTGCACGGTGATCGGCGCGTAGTTGAGGATCGAGCGCACACCCGCGCGCACGAGGGCGTCGATCACCTCCTGCGCGGCCTCCGCGGGCACGGCGACGATGCCGATGTCGGCCGGCTCCGCGCAGAGCGAGTCTTCCAGCTCGCGCACGTGGCGCACGACGATCCCGCCGACCTCGCCGCCGATCTCGGCCTCGCTGGCGTCGTAGACGCCCACGAGGTCGAAGCCGTCCGGTCCGAAGCCCTGGTACGAGGCGATCGCCCGCCCGAGGCGGCCGACGCCGACCAGCACCATGCGCCAGCGGCGGTTCAGCCCCAGGATCAGCCGCAGCTCCTCGACGAGCCGTATGACCGAGTACCCGCTGCCCTGCTTCCCGAAGCGCCCGAAGTAGGCGAGATCCTTGCGGATCTGCGCCGGCGTGACGCCGAGGGCGTCTCCCAGCTCCTGCGAGGAGACCGTGGAGCGGCCCTCGGCCTCCATCCTCGCGAGCCAGCGGTAGTAGATGGGGAGCCGGTCGATGACGACCTCGGGGATGTCGGCAGGCACCGGCAAGGAGACCCTCCGCCGCGAGACATACGCAGGTATCGGTGGTGAATCCGATCTCGATTGGGAAGGCTTGCACAAGCACGCACTAGCGTCCAGCGAAGCGGCTGCCGGACGCCGCTGCTAGCATCGCCGCGTGAACCGCCCCGGCGTCCCCGCAACCGACCCCGCCTCGACGAGATTCGTCGAGCTGCCCGGCGGCCGGTTCCGCATGGGCTCGCTCGTCCGGCCCGACGAGCAACCGCCGCGCGAGGTGCGCCTCGACCCGTTCTCCGTCGCGCCGGCGCCGGTCACGAACGCCGGGTACGCGGCGTTTCTGAACGCGACCGGACACGAGGCGCCGCGCTTCTGGGACGACCCGCGCTTCAATGCGCCCGGCTGCCCCGTCGTCGGCGTCTCCTGGTTCGACGCCGTCGCCTACTGCGAGTGGCTGGGCGGCGTCCTCGGACGCCGCTGCCGCCTGCCGACCGAGGCCGAGCGCGAGTACGCGGCTCGCGGCGGCGCCGAGGGCGTGCGCTTCCCCTGGGGCGACGAGCCGTGGGTGGAGGGCCCGTTCGCCCTCGGCGCGGCGGGGATGGACCGCCCGCAGCCGGTCGGCTCTTCGCCTCCGAACGGCTTCGGGCTCCATCACATGGCGGAGAACGTGCACGAGTGGTGCAGCGACTGGTACGCCGCGGGCTACGACGCGGACGACCTCGACAACCCGCGCGGCCCGGCCGAGGGCGAGCGCCGCGCCTCGCGAGGCGGATCCTGGCGCCACCGCGTCAAGGTCACGCGCATCGCCGCGCGCTCCTCGCTGGCGCCCGAACGCCGCTACAACGACTACGGCTTCCGCGTCTACGCCGACATCGAGGACTGAGCCGGGACCACACCCCGCCCGCCTACGGCGTGTCGGCGATCAGCGACTCCTCCTCGGTGGGGATGCTGCGCGCGATCACATCGAGGTAGTCGAGCGCGATGCCGGCGCCGCGCGCGACGCAGCGGTCCGGCTCGTCCGCGACGTGCACCGGCACGCCGACCTCGTGCATCAGCAGCGAGTCCAGGTGGCGGAGCCGCGCGCCGCCGCCGGTCAGCACCACGCCGTGGTCGATCACGTCCGAGGCCAGCTCCGGCGGCGTGCGCTCCAGCACCGAGCGCACCGTCTGGACGATGCTGTCGAGGTGCTCCTGGAGCGCCTGCGTCACCTCGGAGGAGCGCACCGTGACGGTGCGCGGCAGGCCGGTGATCTGGTCGCGTCCGCGCACCGCGGCGGTCTCGTCCTGTTCCAGCGGGATCGCCGAGCCGATCGCGATCTTCAGCTCCTCGGCGGAGCGCTCGCCGATCGTCAGGTTATGTCGCCTGCGTACGTAGAGCGCGACCGCCTCGTTGAGCCGGTCCCCGGCCACGCGGATCGATTCGGCGGCGACGATCCCGAACATCGAGATCACCGCGGCCTCGGCGCGTCCGCCGCCGATGTTGAGCAGCATGTGCCCGCGAGGCGAGCCGACGGGGATCTCGGCCCCGATCGCGGCGGCCAGCGGCTCCGGGATGAGGTGCGCCGGACGGCGGCTCCCGGCCGCCTCGGCGGCGTCGCGGACGGCGCGCTGCTCCACCCGCGTCACGCCGTACGGCGTGGAGACCATGACCTCCGGGCGGACGATCCGGAAGCGGCCCATCACCTCGCCGATGAGATAGCGCAGCAGCGCCTCGGTGATCAGGTAGTCGGCGATGGCGCCGTCGCGCATCGGCCGGATCACGCGGATCGTGCCGGGGTGGCGGCCGATCATCTCGAACGCCTCGCGGCCGACGGCGGCGACGGCGTTCTCGCGCTCCGTCAGGGCGACGACCGCGGGCTCCTCGAGCACAACCCCGCGCCCCCGCTCGGAGACGAGGACCTGCGCCGTGCCGAGGTCGATACCGAGTCGCTTCGTGAACATTCGCCCGGACGCCCGCGCCCTCACTACCGAGGCGCCGACGCCTCCGGCTTCCGACCTTAGCGCCTGAACACCGCCGCGCCTAGCGCGGTCAGCCGTTCCTCGATGCGCGGATAGCCGCGATCGAGGTGCACGAGGTCGCGCACGACTGTCTCGTCGCTCGCGCAGAGCCCGCCGATCACGACCGCCGCGGCGGCCCGCACGTCGAGCGCCCGCACCGCGGCCCCGACCAGCGGCGTCGGGCCCTCGATGATCACGGACTGGCCACCGGCGGTCATGCGAGCGCCCATCGCGCGCAGCTCGCCGAGGTAGAGCAGGCGGTTCTCGAAGACGCGCTCGTGGATGGTCGAGACGCCCTCGGCCTGAGTCAGGGCCGCCGCCATCGGCGCGTGCAGATCGGTCGGGAAGCCGGGGTACGGCACCGCCTGGAGCTGCACGGCGCGCAGCGGCCCTCCGTCCGGGGGGCTGCACGCGCGCACGTACTCCGGGGTGACCTCGATGGCCGCGCCAGCCTCCGTGAGCTTCGTCAGCAGCGAGTCGAGGTGGTCCGCGCGCGCGCCCTCGATGGCGACGTCCCCGCCGCTGGCGACGCCGGCCAGCAGGTAGGTGCCGCTCTCGATGCGGTCGGGAATGATCGTGAAGTCGACGCCGTGCAGGCGCTCGACGCCCTCGACGGTGATCGTGTTGGAGCCGTGGCCGCTGATGCGCGCGCCCATCGCGTTGAGCATCGCGGCGGCCATCGCCACCTCCGGCTCGGCGGCGGCGTTGACGATCACGGTCTCGCCCTCGGCGAGCGCGGCGGCGAAGAGCACGTTCACGGTGCCGAGCACGCTCGGGTAGTCGAGGAAGATGCGCGCCCCGCGCAGGCGGCCGCGCGCGACGAAGTGCTGGCCCTCGCGGCGCACGTCCGCGCCGAGCGCGCGGAAGCCGGCGAGGTGCACGTCGAGCGGCCGGACGCCGATCACGTCGCCTCCCGGCGGCGGGGACGCCGCCTCGCCGAAGCGGGCGAGCAGCGGCCCCATCACGAGGAAGGAGGCGCGCAGCGCGATCGCGAGCTCCTGCGGCGCTGCCGTCTCCGTCACGCCCGCGGCGTCGATCGAGACGTCCTCCCCGTCGACCTCGAAGCTGGCGCCGAGGGCGCGCAGGACGCGGCCCATGCCCTCGATGTCGGCGATCTCGGGAACGTTGTGCAGGGTGACGGGTTCGGAGGTAAGGAGCGGCGCGGCGAGCGCGTAGAGCGCGGCGTTCTTGGAGCCGGACGCGGGGAGGCGGCCTCGCAGCGGCCGCCCGCCCTCGATGACCAGTTGCTCACCCATGGGGCCTCCGGCCCCCGCCTGCCCTCAAGGATACGACGCACCGCCCCCGTCCCGCGAGGCGGGACACCGCAGCGCTCGCCAGGACAACGATCTGGTAGCCTCAGACCACGAAGGACGGGTGGGCGATGACCGTGACCTCCGAGAGCCTCGGCGAGCGCGTCGCACGCATCGAGGGCGCCTAGGAGCACCTCGCCACCAAGGCCGACATCGAACGGCTGAAGTTCCAACTCTTCGCTGGCATGTTCGCCGCGACTGGCATCATCCTCGCCGCGATCCGCCTGTGGACGTAGCGCCGCTCCCGTCCATGGAGGGCTCCTACGAGCACCTTGCCACCAGGGCGGACATTGAGCGGCTGAAGTTCCAGCTCTTCGTCGGCATGTTCGCTGGCATGTTCGCCGCGACTGGCATCATCCTCGCCGCGATCCGGCTGTGGGCGTAGGGGACGCTTCCAGGGCCCGCTCCAACCGCTACGACGTATATCCGCCCGTCTTCGCGCTCCGGCTCGACGGCGGGCTCTTCTTTGCCCGATCGCTGCCAGGCCGCCCCGTCCGGAGACCTTTGCGAACCCGCGTCGACCGGAGGGGAGCACTCCCGCACTCCCCTTCCCGTCATTCCGGCGAAAGCCGGAATCCAGGCACGCCAACCCACCGAGCCGCCGGACGCGGACGGCGAGGGTTCGGAGTGCGATCCGCGCCGGCGCGGGCGGTCGGGAGTTGCGAGGGGAGCGGGGCGTTGGCGGCCAACGCCGCTCCGGCGCGGAACGAGCGTCCGGCGAGCCCCCTCACCCCAACCCTCTCCCCCGGGAGAGGGGGCCGGAAGGGCGGGACCGGACGGGCGGCCGGACGGACTAGCGCGGGGCGGGCGGGGCTCCGGCGCCGCGCCGGCGGCGGCGGATGCGGATGCGCGCCTCCGCGCGCAGCAGCGCGATGCGCGCCCGCGCGAGATCGACGATCTCGTCGGCGGCCACGTCGCCCTCGAGGCGGTGACGGGCGCGCTCGCGGGCCTCCTCGGCCCGCTCCTCGTCGATCTCGTCGACGCGCTCGGCGGCGTCGGCGAGCACGGTCACCTCGTCGCGCAGCACCTGGATGAAGCCGCCGTGGACGACGATGTCCTCCTCGCCGTCGCTGCCGACGGCGATCAGCTCGCCGAAATCGAGGCTGGCCATCAGCGCGGCGTGGCTCGGCAGCACGGTGATCTGGCCCTCCGTCGTGGGCACGATCACGCGCTGCACGTCGTCGCGCTCGAGGACGGGCTGCTCCGCCGTGACGATTGAGAGCCTGAGCGGGGCCAAGCGCTAGTCCTCCCCGGCCATCTCGCGGGCGTTCTCGACCGCTTCGTCGATGGTGCCGACCATGTAGAAGGCGTTCTCCGGCAGCTCGTCGTGCTTGCCCTCGAGGATCTCGGTGAAGCCGCGCACCGTCTCGGCGACGGGCACGTAGCGGCCGCCGCGGCCGGTGAACTGCTCGGCCACGAAGAACGGCTGGGTGAGGAAGCGCTGGATGCGGCGCGCGCGCGCCACCGCCTGCTTGTCGTCCTCGGTCAGCTCCTCGATGCCGAGAATGGCGATGATGTCCTGCAGGTCCTTGTAGCGCTGCAGCGTGCGCAGCACGCCGGAGGCCGCGTCGTAGTGCTCCTGGCCCACCACGTTCGGGTCCAGGATGCGGCTGTTCGAGGTCAGCGGGTCCATCGCCGGGTAGAGCCCCTGCTCCGCGAGCGCGCGCTCCAGCGCCACGACCGCGTCGAGGTGGCCGAACGTCGTCGAGACGCCCGGGTCCGTGTAGTCGTCGGCGGGCACGTAGATCGCCTGGAACGAGGTGATCGAGCCCTGCTTCGTCGAGGTGATGCGCTCCTCGAGCTCGCCGATCTCGGTCGCCAGCGTCGGCTGGTAGCCGACCGCCGAGGGCATCCGCCCGAGCAGCGCCGAGACCTCCATGCCGGCCAGCGTGTAGCGGTAGATGTTGTCGATGAAGAGCAGCACGTCGCGGCCCTCGTCGTCGCGGAAGTACTCCGCCATCGTCAGGCCGGTGAGGCCGATGCGCAGCCGCACGCCGGGCGGCTCGTTCATCTGGCCGAAGACCAGCGCCGTCTTGTCGAGGACGCCGGACTCCTCCATCTCGTGCCAGAGGTCGTTGCCCTCGCGCGAGCGCTCGCCCACGCCGGCGAAGACGGAGAGACCGCCGTGCTCGGTCGCGAGGTTGCGGATCAGCTCCGTGTTGACGACGGTCTTGCCAACGCCCGCGCCGCCGAAGAGGCCGACCTTCCCGCCGCGGGCGAGGGGCGCGATCAGGTCGATCACCTTGATGCCGGTCTCCAGCATCTGCGCCTCGGTCTCCTGCTCGGCGTAGGCGGGCGGCGGGCGGTGGATCGGGCGGCGCACGGTGTCCGCGGGGATCGCTTCGCCCGGGTCGAGCGGCTCGCCGAGCACGTTGAAGATGCGACCGAGGGTGGCCGGACCGACCGGCACGGCGATCGGCGCACCGGTGTCCTCGGCACTCGCGCCGCGCTGCAGGCCGTCCGTGGAGTCGAGCGCGAGGCAGCGCACCCAGTTGTTGCCGAGGTGCTGCTGCACCTCGGTGACGAGCGTGCGCGTCCCGCCGTTCTCGCCCATCGCGATGTTGACGGCGTTGTAGATCTCGGGGAGGTCGCCGTCGGGGAACTCCACGTCGACGACCGTGCCGATGACCTGCCGTACAAGTCCGCTGCTCATACTGTCCGCCTTGCTCCCGAGCCGGCGCGCTCGCGCGCGGCTCGCTCTGCCTCGCTTGCTTGTTACGCCTCGATCGCCGCAGTGCCGCCGACGATGTCGAGCAGCTCGCTGGTGATCAGTTCCTGCCGCGCCTTGTTGTAGGTCAGCGTGAGGTCCGCGACCATGTCGTTCGCCGCGTCGGTGGCGGCGCGCATCGCTACCATCCGCGCCGACTGCTCCGAGGCCGCCGCCTCGAGGATCGCCTCGAAGACCTGCATCTCCACGTAGCGCGGCAGCAGCGTCTCCAGCAGCGCCTGCGGCGAGGGCTCGAAGATGAAGTCGGCCGCGCCGCCCATCGACTCGCCCAGCTCCTCGGGCGGCTCGATCGGGAGCAACTGGCGCACGGTCGGGCGCTGCACGGCGGTGTTGATGAACTGCTGGAAGCCGACATGGACCTGATCGATCTCGCCGTTGATGTAGTCCTGCGTGACGATGCGCGAGATCGGCAGCGTGTCGCCCATCGAGGGGTAGTCGCCCAACTCGGTGAACTCGGCGAGCTGCGGGAAGCCGGCGCGGCGGAAGAAGTCGCGCCCCTTGCGCCCGACCGAGATCACCGAGACGCGCTCGACATGCGGCTGCCGCTCCAGCGCGAGATTCGCGCCGGCGCGGTTCATGTTCGCGTTGAGGCCACCCGCGAGCCCGCGGTTGGCGGTGATGTGGATGAACGCGAAGTGCTTGACGTCGCGCTCGTCGAGCAGCGGGTGCAGCGAGTCGGCGTCGCCGCCGCCGCGCGCCTCGGGCGAACCGGCGAGGCGCGCGAGTACGGCGCGCATGCGCTCCGAGTAGGGCCGCGCGGCGAGCGCGCGATCCTGGGCGCGGCGCATCTTCGAGGCCGCGACGAGCTCCATCGCCTTGGTGACCTTGGCGGTGTTCTCGACGGATCGGATCCGCCCGCGGATTGCCCGGACCTGGCCGGCGCCTGGCATCTAGCGCTGTTCCCCGTTCCCCGCCCTCGAGGGGCCGCTGTCTCGCCTAGTAGGCGACCGAGCCCTTGAACTGCTCGATCGCCGTCTTCAACTGCTCCTCGGTTGCGTCGTCCAGCTCGCCCGTGCTCTCGATCGCCTCGATCACGCCGGCGGCGGTCGCCTGGATCTGCTCGTGCAGGGCGCGCTCGAAGTCCGCGACCTTCTCGACCGGCACGTCGTCGAGGTAGCCCTCGGCGCCCGCGTAGAGGATCACGACCTGCTGGCCGAGCGAGAGCGGCTCGTACTGCGGCTGCTTCAGCACCTCGGTGAGGCGCTGGCCGCGCTCCAGCTGGCGGCGCGTGGCCGGATCGAGATCCTCCGTGCCGAACTGGGCGAAGGCCTGCAGCTCGCGGAACTGCGAGAGGTCCAGCCGCAGCGTGCCGGCCACGGAGCGCATCGCGCGGCGCTGCGCCGCGCCGCCGACCCGCGAGACGGAGATACCGGGATTCACCGCGGGCCGCTGGCCGGCGTTGAAGAGGTCGTTCTCGAGGAAGATCTGCCCGTCCGTGATCGAGATCACGTTCGTCGGGATGTAGGCGGAGACGTCGCCCGCCTGGGTCTCGATGATCGGCAGCGCGGTCAGCGAGCCGCCGCCGTTCGCCTCGTCGAGGCGCGCGGCGCGCTCCAGCAGCCGCGAGTGCAGGTAGAAGACGTCGCCCGGGTAGGCCTCGCGGCCGGGCGGGCGCTTCAGCAGCAGCGAGATCTGGCGGTAAGCCCAGGCGTGCTTCGTGAGGTCGTCGTAGACGATCAGCACGTCCTTGCCCTGCTCCATGAAGTACTCGCCCATCGCGCAGCCCGCGTACGGCGCCAGGTACTGCAGCGCCGAGGACTCCGCGGCCGAGGCGGAGACGACGATCGTGTGCTCCATCGCCCCGTACTGATCGAGCGTGGCCACGGTCTGCGCGACCTTCGAGTCCTTCTGGCCGACCGCGACGTAGATGCAGATCAGGTCGCCGCCGCGCTGGTTGATGATCGTGTCGATCGCGATCGCGCTCTTGCCGATCGAGCGGTCGCCGATGATCAGCTCGCGCTGCCCTCGGCCGATCGGGATCATCGCGTCGATCGCCTTGATGCCCGTCTGCACCGGCTCGCTCACCGACTCGCGAGCGACCACGTCCGGCGCGATCCGCTCGACGGGGAAGCGCTGGCCCGCGGTCACCGGGCCGCGCTCGTCGATCGGGTCGCCGAGCGGGTTGACCACGCGCCCGATCAGCTCGTCGCCGACCGGCACGGAGGCGACGAGCCCGGTCGTGCGGACCTCGTCGCCTTCCTTGATGTCGGTGTAGTCGCCGAGAATGATCGCGCCGACGGTCTCCTCCTCGAGGTTCAGCGCCAGGCCGCGAGTGCCGGTGCTGAACTCGACGAGCTCCGAGGCGAGGCACTGGCCGAGGCCGTGGATGCGCGCGATGCCGTCGCTCGCCTCGACGACCGTGCCGACGTTGGCCTCGGTGACGTCCGCGTCGAAGTTCTCGATCTGCTCCTTGAGGATCGAGGCGATCTCTTCTGCCCGAACCATCCGCGTCTCCCCCTGGGCCGTCGCGCGGGCCGAGCCCGCCGCTAGCCCGTTCCCTGCGCCAGTTGCGCGCGCAGCGCGCGCAAGCGCGAGCGCGCCGAACCATCGATCAGCCGGTCACCGATGCGTACGACGGCGCCGCCGATCAGGTCCGGTTCGACCTCCGCACTGATCTCCACCTGCTGGCCCGTGAGCTCGCCGAGTTGCGCGGCGAACCACTGCCGCCGCTCCTCGTCGATCTCGACGGCCGTGCGGACCTCGGCGCGGGCGACGCCGCGCCGCTCGTCCAGCAGCTCCCGCACGTACGAGGCGATCGAGGGGCCGAGCGCGAGCCGGCCCTTGCGCCGCAGCAGCCGCAGCAGGTTCAGCTGCAGCCGCCCGGCCTCCGGGACGGTGCGGCGCACGATCGCCTGGAAGGCCTCGTCCGTCATGCCGTCGCCCTGCAGCGCGGCCACATAGGCCGGGCGCCCGGTCAGCGCCTCGAGGCCGTCGACCGCGTCCTCCCAGGCAGCGGCGCTGTCCGGGTCGGCGGCCACGAACTCCATGATCGCGAGCGCGTAGCGACGGCCCGCGACGTCTCGTGCGCCTGCTGCCTGGGCCATGCCTCGCCCCTCGCTCGCTAGTTCCGGTCGCCGAGCTCGCTGTCGACGAGCACCTCGTCGATCAGCCGCTGGTGCGCCGCGCGGTCGAGCGACTGCCCGATCACCCGCTCGGCGGCGGTGATCGTGAGGTCGGCGAATTCGCGCCGCAGTTGCTCGATCGCCTGGTCGCGCTCGACGCGCACTTCCTCGCGCGCCCGCTCGACGATCTGATCGGCGTCGGCGCGGGCGCGCTCCTCGAGCTGGGCTCGCAACTGCGCGGCGTTCTGCTGCGCCTGCGCGACCAGCTCGCGCGCCTCGCTCTGCGCCTGCTCGATCGCCTCGCGCGCTTCCTGCTCGCTGGCGGACGCCTGCGAGGCGGCCTGCGAGGCCGCGTCGAGGCCCTCCTGGATGCGCCGCTTGCGCTCGTCCAGCAGCCGCAGCACCGGCTTGTAGAGGAAGAGCCGCAGGATGATCAGCAGGATCGTGAAGTTGATCAGGTTGCTGACGATCGCCGGCAGGCTGAAGCCCAGGGCGGCGATGCCCGAGGGCCCCTCCTCGGCGGCCAGCGCCGTGGCCGGCACCGCCGCGAGCAGCACGCCCGCGGCCACGGCGGCCAGCCGCAGGCCGCGCCGCCGCGCGCTCCCCGTCCGGCTGCGTACTCGGTGGATCATGCTCGCCCCGCTTGTCGCGGCTCGCCTGAAGGCGAAGCCAACTCGCCTAGAAGACGAAGCCGATCAGGATGGCGACGACGAGGGCGTAGATGCCGATCGCCTCGGCGAACGCGATCGCGAGGATCATGTTCGTCTGGATCGGGCCGGCCGCCTCGGGGTTGCGCCCGAGCGCCTCCATCGCCTTGCCGCCCAGGTAGCCGATGCCAATCGCCGGCCCGAAGGCCCCGAGGCCCATCGCGATGCCGGCGGCGAGGAACTTGTTGGCGTCGGCGGTGTACACGTTGTCCACCTCCTGCGCCCCGGCCACGCCCGACATCGCCAGCCAGGCCAGCACCCCGAGGCCGAGGGCCAGCGCGGCCCGGCCGAGGTACGGCATCAACGTCGATCCCACCTTCGCTCCCACTGTCATTGCGGCGTACTCCCTTACCAGGACTCCGCGTCCTACCCGCTCCGGCCGTACGGGGCCCGAGCTGCTGCTCCCTCTCTTACTCATGCGCGCCCCCGTGCTCCTCGTGCTCGTCGCCGTGATGGCTGACGGCGGTCTGGGCGAAGACGAGCGTGAGCATTGCAAACACGAATGCCTGGATCAGTCCGACGAACAGCTCCAGGCCGTAGAAGACGTTGATCAGCACCAGCGGCACCAGGAAGCTCATCATCAGCAACAGCACCTCGCCGGCGAAGATGTTGCCGAAGAGTCGGAAGGTGAACGAGACGATCCGGATCATTTCCGAGATCAGCTCCAGCAGGCCGACGAAGACGTCGATGATCCCCATCGGTTTGCCGCGCAGCAGGTTGCCGAAGGCGAAGAACTTCTTGAGATAGCCCAGGCCGAGCGCGGAGAGCCCCCAGTACTCGACGAAGATGAACGACATCAGCGCCAGCGCGAGCGGCGCGTTGACGTCCGTCATCACCGAGCGGAACAGCGGCGCGAGCAGGCCGGAGAAGGCGTCCCCCGCGTGCTCCGCCTCCAGCACGGGCTCCACCGAGGTGTCGACGGTGTCCGCCTGCAGCGGGATGTAGGCCACGTCGACGCCGGCGATGCTGGTCTGCTCGAAGACGGCCTGCACCTCGCCGTGGTCGGGCTCGGTGACCCCGACGGCGAAGTTCATGGGCAGCAGGCCGACGTAGTTGGAGACCAGCACGTAGAAGAAGATCGTCGCGACCACCGGGAAGAAGCGCCGCGCGTTGGCCTCGCCGACGACGTTCTCGATGAACCCGTAGAAGCCGCCCACGAACGCCTCGATCGCCCCGCTCAGCCCGGAGGGCACGAGGGTCATCGTGCGGTTGGCGTAGACGGCGACGGCGACGATCAGGACGACGACGACCCACGAGGTGAACATCGTGTTCGTGACCTCGAGCGAGCCGATGTCGAAGACGTGTTCGGGGGCGAGGATGATCGCCGGCGTGGGCGGCTTGATCAGGATGAAGCCACCGACGATCAGGACCACGACGACGATGGCCGTCAGCCAGCCGCGCATCTAGCGACCCTTCCGCCCGTCCGCCTCGGCGGCGCTGTCCAGCAGCCGCCGCAACTGGCGATAGGCACCGAGAAACCCCGCCAACAGGCCCAGCACCAGGAAGACGAGCGTCAGCAGGGGATCGGTTCCGAAGTGACGATCGAGCAGACTCCCGATGATGGCCATTCCGGCAATCGACACCGCCAGATATGAGCCGATGCCGACCAGCCCGAGGGCGGGCGACCTCCAGACGGATGCACCCCGTCCGGGCCGTGGCCGTCGGGAGCCTAGCACGGGCCGATCACGTGATCAAACCGATTGTGAGAAGCGGCACGAATGACCTTCGGACGCCGTCCCGGCCTCACTCGTTCCTGGTCTCGTCTTCGCCAAGATCGTCGAGATCGAGCTCCCCGATGAACTCGCTGAAGGCGGACAGCTTCTCCAGCTCCTCCTCGGTCACGGAGGAGGCGCGGCTGTCGCCGACGACCACCTCGCCTTCGGCGCTGAGCAGCACCCCGGCGCGGTCGAGGACGGACTCCTCGGCGTAGATCGGCGCCTCGGCGCGGACGGCGAGCGCGATCGCGTCCGAGGGGCGCGAATCGATCTCCACGGCGCCGCCCTCGTGCTCCACGCTGATGCGCGCGTAGAAGGTGTCGTTTTCGAGGTCGTTGACCACGATGTGCTTCACCACGCCGCCGAACTCGCTGATCACGTTGCTGAGCAGATCGTGCGTGAGGGGACGCGCGACGGAGTGGTTGCGCAGCCGCACCGCGATCGCATCGGCCTCGGCGGCGCCGATCCAGATCGGCAAGTAGCGGTCGGAGCCCTTCTCGCGCAGGATCACGACCCGCTGGTAGTTGCGGAGACTGACCCGGATGCTCTCGATGGTCATCTCGATCATGACGCGCTGCCCCATGTCCTCGCGGACGAATCGAGTCTAGGTACGGCCTTCGCGAGGCGTCAACGAAACGCCGCGCGCGGCGGTCAGTCTACTCCGGCAGCGCCCGGAGGGGGTGAACCGCCGCCGTCCAGCGCCGCCTCGATCGCCGGATCGAGCGCGGGGCCGCGCTCCAGCAGCTCCTTCGCGCGGCGGCGCAGCGTCGGGCGGTCCATCAGCACGCGCCGCCCGCACTCGCGGCAGCGCAGCCCGATATCCGCCCCGACGCGCACGACGTCCCAGTCGAACCCGCCGCAGGGATGCTTGCGCCGCAGCCGCAGCACGTCGCCGACGCGCAGATCGAGGGCCATCGCCGCTCAGTCCGGACGCGCGGCGCGGCCCGGAGTGCGATCCGCGGTCCGCACCGCCTCGCGGATCGCGGCGCGCAGCCGCTTCGCCTCGGCGCGCGACGCCTCCGCGCCGCCCTGCCGCGGGTAGAGCACGCTGCGCGAGGCGTTGACGATGATCCCGCCGCCGCGCGCGTCCAGCGCGGCGTGCACGGCGGCCTCCAGCTCCCCGGCCTGCGCGCCCACGCCGGGCATCAGGAACAACAGGTCCGGGCACAGCTCGCGGATCGCGCGCGCCTCCTCCGGGTACGTCGCGCCGACGACGAGGCCGACGTTGCCGCGCGTGTTCCAGTCGTTCGCGCGCGCCGCGACCTCCAGGTAGAGCGGCCGCCCCCCGCCGAGCGCACGGTCCTGCAGCTCGCCCGCGCCGGCGTTCGAGGTGCGGCAGAGCACGAACGCGTGGCGATCCTCGTAGGCGAGGAACGGCTCGACCGCGTCCCCGCCGAGGTAGGAGTTGACCGTCACCGCGTCCGCGCCCAGCACCTCGAACACGGCGCGCGCGTAGAACTCCGCCGAGTGCCCGACGTCGCCGCGCTTGGCGTCGAGCAGCACCGGGAGCTCGTCCGGGATGCCCTCGATCAGCCCCAGCAGCGCCTCCATGCCGCCGGGACCGCGCGCCTCGAAGAAGGCGGCGTTGGGCTTGTAGCAGCAGACCAGGTCCGAGGTCGCCTCGATCACCTCGCGCAGCCACGCGTCGACATCGGTCCCGGGCGGCAGGCGAGAGGGATCGGGATCGAGGCCGACGCAGAGCAGGGAGTCGTTCGCCGCTGCGGCGGCCTCGTACTTCTCGCGGAAACCGGCGCGCGTCATGCCGCCACCATCGCGGAGACCCGCAACGGCGGCAACGGGACGCCCGAGGCGCGGAGCCGCCCGGCGGCCGCCTCGAAGGCGTCCGCGTCGCCGCTCACGGCGCAAGAGACCGTTCCGTCGCCGTCCTCGGGGATCGCGATCGCGTGCTCCTCGAGCTGCTGGAGCACGCGCCGCGCGACCGGCTCCGCCGCGTCGATCAGCTCGACGCCCTCGCCGAGCAGCGCGCGCAGCGCCGGCCGCACGAACCCGTAGTGCGTGCAGCCGAGCGCGACCTCGTCGACGCCCTCCGCGGGCAGTCCGGCGAGCGCGTCGCCGAGCAGCGCCTCGACCCGCGGCCCGGCAACCTCGCCACGCTCGACGAGGTCGGCGAGACCGGGCATGGGGATCGTGAGCACGCGGCTCTCGCCGGCGTGGCTCGCATGCAGGCGCGCCAGGCGCGCGCCCCCGGCCGTCGCGGGCGTGACGAGCAGCGCGACGCGCCCGCTGCGGCTGCGCTCGACGGCGGGCTTGAGCGGGGGCTCCATGCCCACCACCGGCACGCTGAAGCGCTCGCGCAGCGCCTCGAGGGCGGCCGAGGAGGCGGTGTTGCAGGCGACCACCAGCAGCCGCGCTCCCGCCTCGATCAGCCGGCCGCCGATGGCGAGCGAGCGCTCGGCGATCTCCTCGGCCGGGCGTTCGCCGTAGGGGAAGCGGGCGGTGTCGGCGACGTAGCGCAGCGGCAGGCCCGGCCGCAGGCGGTGGATGGCGGCGACGACGGAGAGCCCGCCGACGCCGGAGTCGAAGAGTCCGACCGATGCAGGGGCGCTCACGGGAGCGCTGGAGGGATGATCGGCAAGGCGACCTACCACCCATCGAGAGTAGGCGGCGGCGGCGCGCGCGGGCAAGCCGGCGGCGCTACGCCTCGCCGTCCTCGGGTTCCTCGCCCTCGGGCAGCGGGTTTGCCAGCTCCCAGGCCGCGAACTGGCGCTCGAGGTCGTCGAGGCGGCCGGGCGCGGGCTCGTGGCGGCCGTAGCGCAGGCCGTCGAAGGTATCGGCGATGCTGGCGAAGAGCGGCGCGTCGAGGCGCCTGCCGGCGGCCACGCCGAACTCGAGCGCCGTCTGCCCGGGCCTGCGCTCGACGCCGCGCAGCCGCGAGGCGACGAGCATGCGGCCGAACAGCCGGTAGGCGCGGTTGAGCGTCAGCCAGCGCGGATCGGCGGGTGGCCCGCGGCGCGCCCCCGGAACCAGCGAGCGCAGCATCGAGGCCAGCCCGCCGCCGCCCTCGCCCTCGCGGATCTCGGCGTACTGCTCGGTTGTCTCGCGCTGCGAGCGCGAGAAGAGCCAGCGCGACACGCGGTAGGCGATCCAGAGCGCGCCGGCGATCGCGAAGGCGCGCGCTGCGTCGCCGATCCAGCCGGGAATCCGCACGCGGCCCTCTCGCTCCTCGTCCGGCTCCAGTGGGCCTTCGCCGATGTCGATGCGCACCTCCTGGAACTCGAAGTCGCTCACGAACTGGCCGATCAGCCACTCGATCACCCAGAAGATCGGGGTGACGACGATGATCAGCACCCAGGCGAGCACCGCGACCAGCGCCCGGCCGATCGGCTCCAGCAGGCGCTGCGCCTCGAACAGCGAGAGGAGAATGAAGAGCGCCATCACGGCGCTCAGCGCCGCGACCGTGCCGAGCACCGAGACCACCCACGGCGCGTCGCGCCGCGACGCGGTTGCGTCCTCCGGCGCGCGGGCGGCGTGGGCGGTCGCGAGCGAGAGCGCGCCGAGCAGGAAGTAGGGGAGCACGAGCCAGCCCGCCACGTCCGCGTCGGACACCGCCGCGAGGAAGGCGACGGAGACCGCCACGCCGAATCCCACCCCGAAGCTGCGCAGGCTGCGGTCGAAGTTGACGGGACTGCGTCCGGCGAAGAGGAAGCGCAGCCAGAGCAGCACGATCCCGCCGATCGTGACCGCTCGCGATGCGCCGCGGACGCGGTCCGGGTCCGGATCGGCGACGAACTCGTGAGGATCGAGCGTCCCGCTGAACGTGCGCGCGCCCTCGCCCCGCAGGTCGGCGAGGATGCCGTCGTTCCAGGGGGCGCCGCCCAGCACCCCCGCGTCGGCGAGCGCGAGTTGCAGCGCCAGGCCGAGCGCGACGATCGAGGCCAGCAGGCCGGCGGCGGCGCGCGAGGAGACCGGTAGCGTGCTGCGCGCCAGCACGCGCATCAGCGTGTACGCCCCCGCCGCCACCAGCACGATCAGCAGCAGCGAGGGCCCGCCGATGGCGCTCTCCGCCGCCTGCTCGGCGACCAGCCGCGCGTCGTTCGCGCGATCGGGTTGCAGGAACTCGCCGTCGGCGATGCCGAACAGGATCTCCCGGGAGACATCGCGGAAGGCGTCGCGCTCCAGGCTCGTGGCGAAGGAGCGCAGCACGACGAACCAGAGCAGCGCCTCGGCCGCGAGGAAGAAGAACGCCGCGAGCGGCGCGCGCCAGCTCATCGCGCCGGCCTCTCCCGTCGCGGCGCCGTGCGCGACAGAATCTCGCGCGCCCGCGGCGGCCCGAGCGAGGCCTCCGCCTCCGCCAGCGCCTCCTGCTCGAGCCGCTCCATGTGGAAGGCCACCTCCGTGACCGGGATCGAGCCGGTGTCCACCGCCCACGGCGCGGACGAGGTCTTGACCACGCGCACCTCGTGGCGCTCGCGGCGCAGTCGCTGCATCGAGGCGACGAGATCCTCCGTCATCAGCGCGGCGACGACGACCACGCTCGCGCCGATCGGCAGCGCCTCGCCGCGGCGCTCCAGCTCGAGCGCCAGCGGCGCCATCGCGAACGGGTTCGCCCCCGCCAGCGCCTCGAGCACGCGCGCGAGCTGATCGGGCCGCCGGCCCGCGCCCAGCCGGATCGGGCGGTCCGCCTCCGGCAGCGCGCCGTTCGTCAGCAGGCCGAGCGCGGCGTGCGACTCGAAGGCGGCGCGCGCGATCGAGGCGGCGACGCTGACGCCCCGCTCGAGCAGCACCGGGTCCGTGCCCTCCCAGGTGTGCGGCAGCGTCATCACGTCGAGGGCGACGACGACGGCGAGCGCCCTCGATGGCTCGTAGAGCCGGGACTGCAAGCGCTGCGCGCGCGCCGTCGCCTTCCAGTCGACCTGCTTGAGCGGGTCGCCGGGGACGTAGTCGCGCACGCCGATCACGCGGACCGGGTCGGGGAAGATGCGCCGCCCGCCGCGCAGCTCGCCGAACGGGCGGTCGCTGCCGAGGCCGATGTCGGGCAGCGGGTAGGTGCGCGGGTAGACGACGAGCGTGTCGATGCCGCCCGCCTCGCGCTCGCGGTTGAACAACCCGAAGAGATCGCCGGAGGAGAGCCGCGCCGGACCGAAGCGGTGATAGCCGCGCCGCGCGGCGTGCATCGTGAGCGGCCATTCGAGGCGGTCCCCGGAGCGCAGCGAGGTACTGCGCGTCAGGTAGACCGCGCCGTGCTGCCCGGAGGGCGTCGTATGGCCGTCCGTCAGCGGCGCGGCGTCGGGCAGGCGCTCGCGCAGCTCGAGCCAGGGGACCGGCAGGATCTTGCGGTTGGCGAGCCGCAGCCGCAGGCCCACCTGCTCGCCCGTGAAGGCGCGCCGCTCGGACAGCTCGCGGCCGTACTCGACGTCCTGGAGCGCGAGGCGCGCCCACAGCCGCGCCGCGCCGCCCGCGCCGAGCACCAGCGCGCCGAGGCCGACGAGCGGCGCGGAGCCGGTCAGCACCCCGGCGAAGACGAGCGCGATGCAGCCGCCGATCCAGGCCTCGACCAGCAGCGAGCGCACGGGCGGGCCGCCCTCCGGGGCCTAGCCGGCCGCGGAGGCGCCGCGGTCGACGACGGGCACGGGCAACTCGCGCAGGATCTCGTCGATCAGGTCGTCCGCCGTGCGCCCTCGCAGCTGCGTCTGCGAGCTGAGCACGAGGCGGTGCGAGAGCACCGCCGGGGCGAGCCGCTTCACGTCGTCCGGCCGCACGTAGTCGCGGCCCTCGATCGCCGCCAGCGCGCGCAGCGCGCGGAACAGCGCGAGCGAGGCGCGCGGGCTCCCGCCGAGGTCGAACGCGGCGTGATCGCGAGTCGCGCGCACCACCTGCACCAGGTAGCGCGCCACATCGTCCTCGACGTGAACCCGCGGCAGCGTGGCCGCGAGCGCCGTCAGTTCGCTCGCCGAGACGACCGGATCGAGGCTGTCGAGCGGCGACTCGCCCTCGAAGCGGCGCAGCACGGCGACCTCGTCCCGCTCGCCGGGGTAGCCCATGCGCAGGCGCAGCAGGAAGCGGTCGAGCTGCGCCTCCGGCAGCGGGAAGGTGCCCTCGAGCTCGATCGGGTTCTGGGTGGCGAGCACGAGGAACGGGTCCGGCAGCGCGCGCGTCTCGCCCTCGACGGTGACGGTGCGCTCCTCCATCGCCTCCAGCAGCGCGGACTGCGTGCGCGGGGTGGCGCGGTTGACCTCGTCGACGAGCACGATCGGGGCCATGATCGGCCCCTCGCGGAACTCGAACTCGCCGCTCTTCTGTGAGTAGTAGTGGACGCCGACGATGTCCGAGGGCATCAGGTCCGGGGTGCACTGGATGCGGTGGAAGTCCGCGCCGATCGAGCGCGCGAAGGCGCGCGCCGCGGTCGTCTTGCCGGTGCCCGGCACGTCCTCGAGCAGCACGTGCCCGCGCGCGAGCAGCGCGACGAGCAGCAGCTGGAGCGGCTCCTCGGCGCCGACGATGACCTTCGAGACGTTCTCGCGGATCGTCGCCGCCGCCTCGGCGAGCGCGCGCACGGCCTCCGCGGGCGGCGCGTCCGCGCCGGTCGTCGCCGGTCCGGCTACTGCGTCTCCGACCATGTGGCCCCCTCGCCGCACGGCGCCGCCGCGCGGCGCGCCGGAGGAGGATACCAGCCGTCCGGCCTCAGACGAGGGCGGAGCGACGGCTCCGACTACGCGACCGGCCGGAACCGGGGGATCGCGATCTCGTCGGTGACGTCGTCGAACACCACCTCCACGGGCATCCCGATCCGGACGTCCGCCGGGTCGATGCCGACGACGTTGGTGCTGAGGAACATCCCCTCCTCGAGGCGCACCACCCCGAACACGTAGGGGACGTCCTCGGCCCACTCCACGCTCGGGGCCTGGTGGTGCACGCTGAACGTGTAGACCTCGCCCCTGCCGCTCAGCGGCACCCAGTCGGAGTTGTCCAGCGCCGCGCAGTCCGGGCCGTGACAGACGCGGCTCGGGTACATCCAGCGGTGGCCGCAGGTGCGGCATTGCTGGGCCTGCAGCACGTGCCGACGGCAGCCCTCCCAGTAGGGCCGCGACACCGGCGAGGGCACGGGGATCGGCTTGAGGTATTCGGCCATCGGGGTCGCCTCCCTAGTCCCGCGCCAGGATCGTGCAGCCGTAGTTGCTCATCGGGCCGGACACGCTGCCGACCACGGCCAGCTTCGCGTCCCGCACCTGGCGCGGCCCGGCCTCGTGGCGCAGCTGCTCGACCGCCTCGGTCTGGAACATCACCGTCGAGCCGACGCCCGTCTGGCCGAGGTTGAGCATGCCGCCGTTGGTGTTGACGGGGAGCTCGCCGCCGAGCTCCAGGCGGCCGCCCTCGGCGAACGGCCCGGACTCGCCCTTCTCGCAGAAGCCGAAGTCCTCGAGCTGCATCAGGACGGTCATCGTGAAGCTGTCGTACAGCTCCGCGAAGTCGATGTCGTCGCGCGTCACGCCCGCCTCGCCGAAGGCGCGGTCGGCGGCCTCCCGGCCGTTGGTGCGGATCAGGTCGTGGCCGTCCTCCCAGCCCGTGCAGAGCGCTCCGACGTGGTAGCCGGCGTGATACTGGCCGACGCCGAGCATCCAGACCGGCGGATGCTTGAGGTCCCGCGCCCGCTCGGCGGTCGTGAGGATGTAGGCGTCGGAGCCGCCGCCGGTCGGGTAGCAGCAGTCGAGGATGTGGAACGGCGCGGCGACGTAGCGCGAGTTCAGCACGTCCTCGATCGTCACCTCCTGCGGCAGCAGGGTCTTCGGATAGAGCGCGCCGTGCTTGCTGGACGCGACCTTGACGGCCGCCAGGTGCTCCGGCTTCGTCCCGTACTCGTACATGTGTCGCTGGGCGTGCAGGGCGTAGAAGCCGGGCGCGCCCAGCGGGCCGTAGATGACGTCGAACTCCCAGCTGAAGTGGTGCTGCCCCTGCATGTAGGCGCCGGGCCGCGTGGCCCGTTCCGAGGCCCGGCCCCGGGCGCCGCCGCCCCCGCCGACGACCAGCACGTAGTTGGCCTCGCCGGACAGCAGGGCCCAGGTCGCGACCTTGTTCGCGACGGCGGCCGCGATCCCGCCGTTGGTGATCGCCAGGCAGAGCGGCTTCGCCCTGCCGCTCATCCCGAGGTGCTCGAACACGCGATAGGCGATCTTGACGTCCTCGCTGTGTTCGCAAACGAGGACGCCGTCGATGTCGCGCTTGTTGAGGCCGGCGTCCTCGATCGCCAGCGCGGCGGCCTCGGCGTGGTAGCTGACGGCCGAGTGGCCGACGATCCCGCGGGGGTGGTAGGTGGTGCCGCCGACCCCCACGACCGCTATCTCTCGCTGACCTTGCGCCATGGCAACCTCCAACGCGGCCGGGCGCGCCGCCCGAGCTATGAGCGAGCGCTCACCAATATCGATCGTTTTAGGCGCTGCGCCGCCGGGGCGTCAAGGGAGGCGCCGGAGGCGTGCGGCGACACACGGTCACCACGCGCGTTGTAGGCTCCGCTCGAAGCCGGCAGCGGGCGACCTCGGCCCCGCCGGAGACCGGAAGAGGAGCGACCCACCATGCCCGAGCGCGACTACAGCGACATCCTGACAATCCAGGACGGGCGGCACGCGATCGTGCAGCTCAACCGCCCGGAGAAGATGAACGCGCTCAGCCACAACATGCGCGCCGAGCTGTTCGACGCCCTCAAGAACTTCGAGGCTGACCCGGACGTGCGCGTGATCATCATCCGCGGCTCGGGGCGCGCCTTCAGCGCGGGCTATGACCTCGCCGGCATCTCGGAGACGGACTCGGAGCGCGACTACATCGACACGCGCAGCGGGCTGCCGACCGTCGGGCCGATCCATCCGGGCCAGGGCCAGTGGCCGCAGCACCTGCTCAGCGGCTACTGGCAGATCTGGGAGCTGACCAAGCCGGTGATCGCGCAGGTCCACGGCTACTGCCTCGCGGGCGCCACCGAACTCGCGACGATGTGCGACCTCATGTTCGTGGCCGAGGACGCGCAGATCGGCTACCCGCCGGTGCGCGCGATGACCAGCGTCGACATCGCCTACCACCCGTGGCACATGCCGATGCGCAAGGCCCGCGAGCTGCTCTACAGCGGCGACCCGATCTCCGGGAAGGAAGCGGTCGAGATCGGCTGGGCGAATCGCGCCTACCCCGTCGACCAACTCGCCTTCGAGACGGAGGCCTTCGCCGAGCGCATCGCGCTGATCGACAGCCCGATGCTGCAGATGACGAAGCGCCAGCTGAACCGCGCCTACGAGATCATGGGCATCCGCAGCGCGCTCGCCGTCGGCGCCGACATCCAGACGCTGAGCGCCGCGCGCCCGGGCGGCGGGGAGTTCGGCCGCATCTCGCGCGAGCAAGGCCTGGCCGCGGCGCTCGCCTGGCGCGACGGCCCCTTCGGCGACTACGGCTCCGCGCCGCGCGACGAGCCTCGCCCCGGCGCGGCGGACTGGTAGCCGCGAGCGCTACCAGCCGGGCAGCCCCGAGGGCAGGCCGAGGAAGACGCGGCCCGCGCCCTCGTAGTTGGCGGGCGCCGCCGCGGCGTGCTGCACGGCCACGTGCGCGTCGCGGAAGTAGCGCTCGAGGCGGTTGGCCGTGTGCGCGGCGTTCGTGCCGGCGGCCGAGAAGGCGAGGTCGACGGCGCGCGCCGACTCGTGGCCCGCGTGCGTGATCGCCAGCCGGACGTTCGCGATCTCGCGCGTCGGGTCCGCGACGCGCTGCTCCGAGGCCTCCCAGGCCTCGGCGACCGCGTCGAGCAGGTAGGCGCGCGCCGAGCGGACGATCGCCTCGGCCTCGCCCACCAGCCGCTGCACGCGCTCGCGGTCGCGCAGCAGCGTCGTCGATCCGGTCGAGCCGCGCCCCGTGGCGAGGTCGCGCAGCTCGTCGATCGCGCCGCGCGCGATGCCGAGCGCGCAGCCGGCGTGCACGGTGTGGCTCCAGATGCCGTAGAAGCGCGCGCGGTAGAGCGGGCTCTCGATCGCGGGCGGCTCGAGGCGCGAGACCGTGTGCTCGGCGGGCACGTAGAGGTTGTCGACCTCGAAGTCGAAGCTGCCTGTGCCCTTGAGCCCGACGACGTGCCAGGTGTCGATGATCTCGCCGTCGCGCACGGGGACGGCGGCGGCGCGGGTGCGCGGCGCGCCGTTGCCGTCGCGCAGCGGCTCGTCGCCGTCCATCAGCACGCAGTTGCCGAACATCCAGCTCGAGTGCTCGATGCCGCTCTGGAAGTCCCAGCGTCCGTTGACCCGGTAGCCCTCGCCCTCGCGTTGCGCGCGGCCGAGGGCGCGGTTGGAGCCGGCGGCGCGCAGCGAGCCGGTCATCGCCTTCATCTCGCGCACGGCGCCCGGGTCCATCCAGGCGAAGCGGCGGCTCAGCACCGATCCGATCATGCAGACCCAGCCCGTGGAGCCGTCGGCCATCGAGATCTCCTCGATGGCGCTCGCGGCGGAGCGCGGGTCGGCCTGCGGGCCGCCGTAATCCTCCGGCAGGTAGAGCTGGTACAGCCCGGCCGCCTCAAGCTTCGCGTCGAGCGCCTCGGGGACGCGGCGCGTCTCCTCGATCTCGTCCGAGGCGGCGCGGACGAGCGGCGCGAGCTCGCGCGCGCGCTCGACGATCGGGTGCAGCGGGGGCAGGGCCATGCGTCGTCCCCTCCGTCGCGATCATAGCGGCGCGGGTCACTACTCGCGGGCGCGCTATCATCGCCGCGTCACGCCGGGTCCGTGCCGAAGGGAGGGTCGCGATGTCCGAGGCGGCTGCGTCGAAGCTGTGGGAGGACGTGAACGAGGGCGATCGCCTGCCCGATCTCGAGCTGCCGATCACCTTCCGCACCGGCATCCTCGCCGTGGTCGGGATGCGCGACTTCAACCCCGTGCACCACTACACGGACTACGCCCGGCGCACGAGCGGCAACCGCGACAGCTGGATGAACACGATGTGGCACCAGGGCCTGTTCGCCCGCTTCGCCACCGACTGGCTCGGGCCCGACAGCGACTTCCGCAGCACCTGGCTGCACATGACCGGCTTCATCCACCCCGGCGACACCGTCACCGTCGAGGGCGAGGTCACCCGCCGCTTCGAGGAGGACGGCGAGCCCCGCGTCGAGCTGACGCTCGCCGCGCGCACGGAGTCCGGCGGCTACGTCGCGCGCGCCGGCGCGGACCTCGCGATGCCCTCGCGCGAGGGGGGCGCGGTGCGCGTCCGCGAGGGCTTCACGAAGCCCTCGGTGGATCTCGACCCGGAGCTGCCGGACTTCGCGAAGCCGTGGATCGGCCGGCAGACGGACCCTCTCTGGGGCGGCTACCCGGTCAGCGAGGCGCAGATCATGTACTGGGCGGACATGGTCGAGGACGCCAACCCGCTCTACTACGACAGCGCGTACGCGCGAGGCAGCCGCCACGGCGGCGTGATCGCCCCGCTCCCCTCGCTCTTCACCTGGATGATGGGCCGCCCGAGTCACTTCGGCGAGCCGTTCGAGCTGGCCGACCCGGACGAGCCGAGCGTGCAGCCGTGGCCGCCCTCGCGAGAGATCGAGGGCGGACGAGTCCTCGGGAACCGGCTGATCACGACTCTGCTCTCGGGAGACTGGCGTCCGCCGGGCACGACGCGCTACGCGGCGCAGCGCGTGCGCCAGGACTACGGCGCGCCGCTGCGCCCCGGCGACTGGCTCTACACCCGCTCCGAGGTCGCGAACTGCACCTCGCGCAAGCGCACGCGCCTCGGCGAGGGCCACTTCCTGACGCTGCTGACCTCGTTCTACCGCCACCCGCCGGAGGGCGAGGACGAGCTGATCGGCGCGAGCCAGTACGCCTTCTTCTTCTACGAGGCGGAGCAGGGCGTCGGCGCGCCGGCGGCGCGCTCCTCGGGCTAGGCGCGCCGCGCTCGCAACCGCTCCACCTTGCGGAGTGCCGCGCCGCGCTCGCAGAATCAGCGCGGGAGTGGATGGTGTCCGGTGGCGCCCGCGGTCTTCAACACCGTTGTGGGGCTACGTGGTAGTCCCGGGTGGGTTCGACTCCCACGCACTCCCGCCACCCCACCCACGACTCTCGTGACCGCACCCCGGCGCGCCCTCGCGAGCCGCGAGGGCTAGACTCCGCCGGGCGACCCGGCCCACCCGGCGATCGCGCGGCTCGCGAGAGTGACGGACCTGCGTTGCGCGTTCCCGGCCTCCGCCGCATTGCAGCAGCACGGACGGGCGCGCCCGGCGACGGCGACAACTACAAGTGGTGGGCCTTCAGCGCGATCGCGATCTCCTTCGTCACGCAGGTGATGAGCATCTCGATGGTGTTCGTCGCGCTCGCCGCGATCGCCGACGACTTCGGCGTCACGCTGCGCGAGGTCTCCTGGGTCGTCGTCGCGCAGGCGCTGACGATCAGCGCGCTGATGATGCCGATGGGCCGCCTCGCCGACATCGTCGGCTGGAAGCGCATCCACGTCCTGGGCCTGCTGCTCTTCTGCCTCGGCGCGGTCGCCACCGTGCTCGCGCCGACGTTCGGCGCCCTGATCCTCGCGCGCGTGGTCATGGCCACCGGGAACTCGATGGGGCAGGCGGTGGGAACCGCGATGGTGGTCTCGGTGTTCCCGCCCGCCGAGCGCGGAAAGGCGATCGGGGCACAGGCGACGGCGGTCTCGATCGGCGGCGCCTCGGGGCCGGTGGCCGGTGGCCTCGTGCTGCAGTGGCTGCCCTGGGAGGCGCTGTTCCTGATCGTGCTGGTCCCCGCCACCAGCGCGCTGGTCTGGGGCTACCTGATCCTCGACGACCGGCGCATGAACCAGCCGCGAGGCGGACGCGCGCCGTTCGACTACCCCGGCGCGCTGCTCTCGGCGGCCGCGATCGCGCTGCTGGTGCTGACGATGAACAACCCGCTGCGCCTCGGCTGGACGTCGCCGCTGATGCTGGGGAGCCTCGCCACGGTCGCGCTGCTGCTCGCCGGGTTCGCGCGCCGCGAACTGCGGGCCGAGGCGCCGATGCTGGAGCTGCGGCTGTTCCGCAACGCCGTCTTCAGCATGGCGGTGCTCGCCCGCCTCTCCGGCTTCATCGCGATGACCGTCTCGCGCTTCCTGATGCCGATCTACCTGATCAGCCTGCGCGGGCTGGAGGAGGCGGCGGCGGGAGGCGTGCTCTTCCTCACCTCGCTCGGCATGGGCATCGCCGCACAGGGCTCGGGGCGGCTCGCCGACCGCTTCGGCCCGCGGCCGTTCGCGGTCGCCGGCTTCGCCGCCTCGCTGCTCGCGACGCTGCCGATGGCGTTCCTGGACGGTGACTCATCGCTGATCGC
Source organism: Dehalococcoidia bacterium (assembly GCA_963692775.1). Classification (GTDB taxonomy): domain Bacteria; phylum Chloroflexota; class Dehalococcoidia; order UBA2979; family UBA2979; genus VXMT01. The sequence goes on from OY839116.1 coordinate 890,734, forward strand.
GGTGATGCTGCTGCTCTTCGGGGTCGGTCTCGGGATGGGGCTGTGGAGCGTTCCCAACAACAGCATCATCATGGGCTCCGTCACCCCCGCGCGCATGGGGGTCGTCAGCGCCCTCACCAACCTCACCCGGAACGTCGGCAACGTCACCGGACAGGCGATGGCCGCGGGCGTCGTCGTCGCGGTGATGGCCGCCGGCGGCTTCGACGTTCCACTGAGCGAGATCGCCGACAGCCCGGGCGCGGCGCGCTCGTTCATCGATGGCTGGCGCTGGGCCTACGCCCTCGCGGCCGCCTTCTCGATCGCGGCGCTCGCGCTCGCTTTCCGCACGAGGCCGGCGTTCGATCTCGCCAGGCGGTAGCGGCGGCGAGCCGCAATCCCCCGGATGGCGGCGTTTGGCACAATGCACACGGCGGTGGCGCTCGCCGCCATGGGCCGCGCGGGTGGGGAGGATGCCGATGGACGCAGGAGCACTGGCGGGAATCCGTGTGCTGGAGTTCTCGCAGATCGTGGCCGGGCCGTACCTCGGCTGCATCCTCTCCGACCTCGGCGCCGAGGTTGTCAAGGTGGAGCGGCCGGGCGGCGACTTCCACCGCAACTGGGGCGCGGTCGTCCCCCACGAGGGCAAGCGCTTCCAGTCGCTCAACCGCGGCAAGCGCAGCATCGTCGTCGACATCGGCCAGCCGCGCGGACGCGAACTGATCCGCGAGTTGGTGCGGGGCTTCGACGTGGTGACGAACAACTTCCGCGCGAACATCGCCGAGCGCCTCGGGATCGACTTCGAGACGCTGCGCGGGGAGCGGCCGGACCTGATCTACTGCCAGATCAGCGGTTGGGGCACGACCGGGCCGATGGCCGACCTCGGCGCGAACGACCCGGTGATCTGCGCCTACTCCGGCCTCACCGTCGGCGACGGCAAGGTGTCCCCCGAGGGGGTGCCGCAGACCGTCTCCTGCTCGGTGATCGCGGACCACGGGGCGGGCCTCGCCTCGGCGGTCGGCATCGTCTCCGCCCTCTACCACCGCGAGCGCACCGGCGAGGGCCAGCGCATCGACACGGCGCTGCTGCAAGCCGCGCTCTCGATCCAGCCGACGCAGGTGATGCGCGAGCCCGTCGAGGACGCGACGTTCCGCGATCCGATGGTGGAGCGGATCCGCGAGGCGCGCGCCGCCGGCCAGCCGTATCCCGCCGTCCTCGAGGCGCGGCGCAACTCGCGCCGATCGGAAGCGGCCTGGCGCGGCTTCTCGCGCGCCTTCGCCACCAGCGACGGCGTCATCCAGCTCGGCGCGATCACGCCGCGCATCCGCGACACCGTGCGGCGCATGGTCGGCATCGAGGGCGACCGCAGCGACGACCCGGACTTCGACGTGGACGACCCCGCCAGCGAGGCGTTCAACGACTATCGCGAGCAGACGATCGCCGCCTACCTCGCGGCGCGCACCACGGCGGAGCTGATCGAGGAGTTCAGCGCGGCCGGAGTCCCGATCGCGCCGGTCCAGGCGCCCGAGGAGCTCTCCGACGACCCGCAGGTCAAGGCGGCGGGGTTCATGGCGCACCTCGAACACCCGTTGACCGGGCCGCAGCAGGTGATGGGGCCGGTGCTGGACATGAGCGGCACGCCGACGCGCGTGCAGGGGCCCGCGCCGATCCTCGGCGCGGACAGCGACGAGGTGCTGGCGGAAGCCGGCCTGACCGCCGCCGCGATCGAGTCGCTGCGCGAGGACGGCGTCGTCGAGTAGCAGGGAGCGGGACGATGAGCGAGCACGACATCGAGTACGAACTACGCGACCGGGTCGCGTGGATCACGATCAACCGCCCGGAGCGGCGCAACGCGCTGACCCGGCGCAACATGAGCGTCGACCTGCCGGACACGTGGCTGCGCTTCGAGGCGGACGAGGAGGCGCGCGTCGCGATCATCAGCGGCGCCGGCGAGTTCGCCTTCTGCGCCGGGATGGACGTCAAGGAGCGCGCCGGAGCCTTCGAGCGCAGCGCCGACGGCGGGGCCTCCGAGCAGACTCGCGAGACGCGCGTCTCGCCGCGCGCGAACGGCGTGACGAAGCCGGTGATCGGCGCGGTCAACGGCGTCTGCACCGGCGTCGGCATGCAGATCGTCGCCGACTGCGACCTGCTGATCGCCTCGGAGAACGCCTGGTTCAGCGACGCCCGCACGAGCGTCGGCCTCGTGCCCGCGCTGGGCGCGGCGGAGCTGGCGCGGGCGATGCCGCCGCACGAGGCGCTGCGGCTGCTCTTGCTCGGCCGCCACGGGCGGATGACGGCGCAGCGCGCCTACCAGATCGGCTTCGTCGGCGAGCTGGTCGCGCCGGGCGAGCTGCGCGAGGCGGCCGAGCAGCTGGCGCGCACGGTGATGCGCAACGCGCCGCACGCCGTGCGGCTGGCGAAGCAGGCGGTCTGGGAGAGCCTCGACCGCGGCCTCGCCGACGGCATGGCGAACGCCCGCGCCCTCGCCGCCGCCAACCCCACGCTCGAGGACGTGCGCGAGGGCGCCCGCGCCTTCGTCGAGCGCCGCGATCCGGAGTGGCGGCTGCGCTGAGGCGCTACGCGGCCGGGGCGGCCTCGCGGCGGGCGGCGGCGATGGCGTCCTCTTCTTCCCAGCGGGTGGCCGGGTCGAGCGGCTCGGGGATCTCGTAGCCGTTCTCGATCTGGAACTCGATCCAGAGGCTCATCGCCTCGCTGAGGTTGCGGTTCGCCTCGTCGGGCGTGTCGCCCCCGCTGAAGCACCCCTCGAGTTCGAGCACGCGCGCGGACCAGCCGCCCGTCTCGTCCGACTCGAGGATGCGCGTGTACGGCCGCTGCATGTAGTCGTCGACGTTCACGTCAGCCCTCCAACTCCCGGATCAGTAGCGCCGTCAGTTCCGCCGCCGTCCGCATCGGCTCCTCCCGGCCCGCCGCTGGATCTCGTCCGCCTGAGCGCTACGCCTCGCCGAGGTGGTCGAGCAGGGCGTCCTCCCAGCGGAAGTCGAACTCGCGGGTCTCGTGGAGGTTCTCGCGGCGGTACCACTCGTAGGTGTGCTCGACGGCGCGCGGGAAGGTGTACTCCGGCTCGAAACCGACGTCCCGGCGCAGCCTCTCGATGCTGAACACCGCGCCCTGGTTCCAGCGGTGGATGTACGGCGCCAGGCGCTGGATCAGCTGCTGCAGGAAGCGCAGGTTCTGGTGCGCGTCGGGCGTGCTCGTGCTGGCCGTGCGGATGTTGCGGTAGCTCGCCACGTCCTGCACGTCGAGGATCAGCTCGTCGTCGTAGAGCCGGTCCATGACGGGCGGCGGGACGAAGACCTTGCGAGCCTCGACGCCGGTGATCTCGGCGAACGTGTCCACGTAGCCCTCGTCGGTCCAGGAGTCGCGGCCGGTGAGATTGTAGCGCTTGCCGTAGGTGATCGGCCGCTGCATCAGCATGCGCAGCGCGCGCGCCTCGTCGTCGACGTGGCCGATCTGGCTGACGGTCGAGCCGTCGCCGGGGATCAGCACGGGGCGGCCGGCGAGCAGGCGGCTGAACATGCGCTGCTCGCGCTCGGGGATGATGTTGTTCGGCCCGAACACCATCGAGAACGGCACGATCGTCGCGGGGAAGCCGTTGCGGCGGTGCTCGTCCAGCAGCATCGCCTCGCACTCCAGCTTGTCGAGGCCGTACTGGCCCTGTTTCGAGGAGCGGTCGACGGGGAAGTCCTCGGTGATCGGGAGCACGCTGCTGGTCGCGTAGATCACGGTCGAGCTGGCGAAGACGTAGTGGCCGGTGCGGCCGCGGAAGATCTCGATCATCCCGCGCACGTCGTCCGGCGTGTAGGCGGAGATGTCGTAGATGCAGTCGAAGTCCTCGTTGGCGAAGACCTCGGCCATGCCGGCGTGGTCCGTGCGATCGCCGAGCAGCCTGCGCACGCCGAGGGGCACCTCCGCCTCGGTGCGGCCGCGGTTGAAGATCGTCACCTCGTGGCCGTGCCGGGCCAGCTCGCGCACGAGGGCGAGCCCGTTGAAGCGCGTCCCGCCCATGACCAGAACCCTCATCGCCCGCCCCTTCCGGCTGCCTCCCGCGCGGCGCGCCGCACGCTACCACGGACGGCGGGCGGGGGCGCGGCGGGTGTACGCTCGCGCCGAGGCGAGGGAGGCCCCGGTGAGCTCGCGCGCGGTGAACCTCCTGATCCTCGCCCTGCTGCTGCTCGAGCTGGCGTCCGGGCTGGGCAGCTTCCTCGTCGGCCGGCCCGAGGGCGCCTGGGTCTTCTGGCTGCACGGCGTCGGCGGGCTCTCGCTGGTCGTGCTGCTGATCTGGAAGTGGCGGATCGTGATGCGCTCGTTCGCGCGGCGCGGCGCCGGGCCGTGGTCGATCGCGCCGGGCGTGCTCGGCGTGCTCTTCCTCGGCACGCTCGCGACGGGCGTCTGGTGGGCCGTGGCCGGCCGGGGCAGCGTGCCCGTGCCGTTCTACGGCGAGATGCGCCCGCTGGTGCTGCACGCGATCCTCGCCTTCCTGCTCGTGCCGCCGTTCGCCCTCCACGCCGCGCTGCGCTGGCCGCGCGTGCGGCGCGCCGACTTCACCAGCCGCCGCGCCGTGCTGCGCCTGCTCGCCGTCGGCGCGGGCGGCTTCGTGCTCTGGCGCGGCCTCGCCGCCGCCTCGACGATCGCCGCCGGCCCCGAGCGGCGCTTCACCGGCTCGCGCGAGGAGGCGAGCTTCGAGGGCAACGCGCACCCGGTGACCAACTGGCTCGGCGACTCGCGCCAGCGCATCGCCGCCGACGCCTGGCGGCTGGCGGTGCGCGGCGCGGTCTCCGGGCCGTACGCGCTCGGCTACCGCGAGCTGGGCGAGCTGCCTCAGCGGACGCTGCGCGCCACGCTGGACTGCACCGGCGGCTGGTACACCCGGCAGGACTGGAGCGGCGTCCCGCTCGCGGCGCTGCTCGCGAGGGCGGGAGTCACCGAGGAGGCGCAAAGCGTCGAGGCGATCTCGGTGACGGGCTACCGCCGGCGCTTCGGCCTGGGCGAGGCGGAGGGGCTGCTGCTGGCGACGCACGTGGGCGGCGAGCGGCTCAGCCAGGGGCACGGCTTCCCCGTACGGCTGGTCGCCCCGCGGCGGCGCGGCTACCACTGGGTGAAGTGGGTCGAGCGCATCGAGGTGAGCGAGCGCCCCGCCTGGTGGCAGCCGCCGCTGCCGCTGCAGTAGCCGGCGAGAGGGCGCGCATGGCCCGGATACGCCGCATCGCTGTCCTCACCCTCGCCACGCTGACCCTCGCGAGCCTCGCGCTGCTGCTGGCCGCCTGCGGCGACGGCGGGGAGCAGGCGCCGCGCGAGAGCGGCGGCGGCTCGGAGGCGAGCAGCGCGGAGATCGCGGAGCTGGAGCTCGCGCTCGCGCGGCTGAACGCGCGCCTCACGCGCCTCGAGGCCGCCGTCGAGGAGCTGACCCGCCTCCTCGGAGGCGACGTGGCGCTGCTCGGCGATCTGCCCGAGCTGCTGGAGGAGTTGCGACTGAGCAGCGCCTTGTTCGAGGTGGCCTTCCGCCGCCTCAACGCCCTCGAACGGACCCCAGCGGACGACGACCCCTGCGAGGCGATCGGGCTGCCCTTCTGCCCGGAGAACCCGCTGCGCAACACGACGCCGCCGCGCTGAGGCGGCGCGGGCGAGCCCGTTGCGGCGCACCCGGAGTAGACTCGGCGCATGAGCGGAGACGCGGCGATCGCGGTGCGCGGCCTGCGCAAGTCCTACGGGGCGATCGAGGCGGTGCGCGACCTCGACCTCGAGATCGCGCGCGGCGAGGTCTACGCGCTGCTCGGCCCCAACGGCGCGGGCAAGACCACGAGCGTCGAGATCCTCGAGGGCCACCGCGATCGCGACGGCGGCGAGGTCAGCGTGCTCGGCCACGACCCGGCGCGGCACGAGCACGCGCTGCGCGAACGCATCGGGATCGTCCTGCAGACCACGGGCGTCGAGCCGTACCTCAAGGTCGCCGAGGCGATCGAGCAGTACCGGGGCTACTACCCGCAACCCCGCCCGCTCGACGAGATCATCGAGACCGTCGGGCTCGGCGAGCAGCGCGGGCAGCGCGTGCGCCGGCTCTCCGGCGGCCAGCAGCGCCGCCTCGATGTCGCGATCGCCCTCGCCGGCGACCCGGAGCTGCTGTTCCTGGACGAGCCGACGACCGGCTTCGACCCGGCGGCGCGGCGTCAGGCCTGGGACATGGTGCGCAACCTGCGCTCCTCCGGCGCGACCGTGCTGCTGACCACGCACTACATGGACGAGGCCGAGCACCTCGCCGATCGCGTCGGCGTGATCGTCAACGGCGCGATCGTCGCCGAGGGCTCGCCGGCGGAGCTGATGGCGCAGCGCGCCACCGCCGTCGTCTCCTTCCGCCTGCCCGAGGGCCACGCCGCCATCCTCGACGGCATCGAGGGGGTGCGCGACGACGGCAGCGGCCGCCATGAGCTGAGCGCGGACTCGCCGACCGAGCTGCTGCACGAGCTGAGCGGGCGGGCGCTCGCCGCGGGCATCGAGCTGGCCGACCTCCGCGTGGAGCGCGCGACGCTCGAGGACGTCTACCTCGATCTCACCTCGGGAGCCGCGGGGGAGCAGGAGGCATGACGGGCGCGCGGCTGCTGATCCGCCAGCTGCGCTACGAGCAGTTGGCCTTCCGGCGCAATCCGGCGGCGGCCTTCTTCACGTTCTTCTTCCCGCTGATCTTCCTCGTGATCTTCAACCTGATCTTCGGCAACGACCCGATCGACGTCGAAGGCGGCACGACGAACACCTCGACCTTCTACATCCCGGCGATCGCGGCGTTCAGCGTGATCAACGCCTGCTACACGGGACTCGCCATCTCGATCTCGTTCGCGCGCGACCAGGGCCAGCTCAAGCGCATCGCCGGCACGCCGCTGCCGAAGGCTGCGTACCTCGGCGCGAAGATCCTGTTCATGACGGTGATCGGCATGCTGCTGGTCGCCGTCGTGACGGCGTTCGGCCTCGTCTTCTACGGCGTCGACGTTCCGAGCGGCACGATGCTGGCGTTCCTGCTCTCGCTCGTCGTCGGCGCGGCCGCCTTCGCGGCGCTCGGGCTCGCGACGACGGCCTTCATTCCGAACAGCGAGGCCGCCCCGGCCGTCGTCAACGCGATCATCCTGCCGCTGCTCTTCATCTCGGACGTCTTCATCCCGCTGCGCGACAACGCGCCGATCTGGCTCGGCCTGGCCGGCGACGTGTTCCCCGTGAAGCACCTCTCGATCGCGCTCCAGACGGCGTTCAACCCGTTCGAGCAGGGGTCCGGCCTGGAGCTCGGGAACCTCGCGGTGATCGCGGCGTGGGGAATCGCGGGCGCGATCGTCGCGGTGCGCCGCTTCCGCTGGGAGCCCTCGCGCTAGCCGCTACACTGTGCCCACGCGGCGGGAGCACGCCGCGCGCGAGGGGGTGGACCGATGGCGACACCGGACGAACTGCGGGAACAGATCGCGGAGGGCCGCGCCGCCTTCCGGGCCGCCCTCGAGGGCGCCGCCGACGGCTGGGAGGACAGCCCCGAGGGCGACGAGTGGACACGCCGCGAGACCGCCGAGCACACGATCAACATCGACTACGTCTTCGCCTCGTGGGGTGAGCGCCTCCGGGGAGCGGAGCCGACCTACACCGAGAGCCCCGAACTGTCGCTCGCCAGCGCCGCCGAGGCCCTCGAGGCGTTCGCCGCCTCCAGCGCGCACTCGGACGCCGCCTGGGCGGACGTGACGGCGGAGCAACTGGCGGGCGAGATCCGCGAGGGCATCGGCGGCGAACGGGGCATGAGCCTCGTCGGCTCGCACCTGCACGACCACGCGCAGCAGATTTCCGCGAGCTGAGGGCCGCTACTGCGCGACGAAGGTGTGCGTCTCGCCGTTGACGGTGAGCGTGTAGGTTTCGCCCGGCTCGAACTCCTTGCCGAGCGCGATGTTGCTCTCGGTCTCCCCGTAGATCATCGTGCAGGCGATCACGCCGGAGGCGCGCGGCACGGTGTTCCACACCTCGATCGTGATCTCGCGGCCCTCGCGCGACACCTCGTAACGCCAGAAGCGGTGGCAGCCGTCCGGCTGCGCCGAGCGCACCACGACGAAGTACTGCGGCGGGTACGACTCGGCGACCGCGACGTCGACGCTGACGATGTCCGCGCGCTTCTCGACGCGGTCCGCGGGCACGGCGGGCGCGGGCGTCGCCGTCGCGGCGGCCGGCGTCGCGTCCGCCGAGGTGGAGACGGCGGTGTCGGGGGAGGGCGTCGAACCCGGCGCGGCCGTCGCGGGAGTGGGCGGCGTCGCCGTCGCGCCGGAGGTCGCCGCGGCCTGCGAGTCCGAGCTCGCGGCGGACGACTGGCCTGAGTCGCCGCCGGAGCCCGCGGCGGGGCTGGCGGCGGCGGGCGCCTCGGGGGATGCGGCTGGCGCCGTCGAGGTCGCGCCCGGTGCGGCGGGCGCGGCCGAGTCGGCGGCGGGGCCGGCGGGCGCGGCGGGCGCGGCGGCGTCCGGGTCTCCCGAACAGGCGGCGGCGAGAAGCAGCGTGGCGGCGGCCAGTGCGGCGGCGGCCCAGGCGGCTGCGGGCAGTGCGGCGCGGCTCCGGAGTGCGGTGAACATCGGCGGCTCCCTCCCCGTTTCCTGTCCAGACGATCGGAACGGGCGCGCGGTTCCCGCCCGGCGCGTCCGGTTGGCCGCACAGAGTGGCGCGCGCCCGCTACCATGGCCGCGGCGAGGATACCCGCCCCACCGACATGGCCGCCCAGGCGGCCGCCGGACTGCTGGAGGTAGAAGCGTATGCGCGAGGCCGTGATCTGTAACCCGCTGCGCACCCCCGTGGGGCGCTACGGCGGCGTCTTCCGCGACATCGACGTGACGACGCTGGCCGCGACCGTGATCGAGGCGCTGCTCGAGCGCACCGAGCTGGACCCCGCGGAGATCGACGACGTGGTCTTCGGGCAGTGCTACCCGAGCGGCGAGGCGCCCGCCGTGGGCCGCGTCGCGGCGCTGCACGCCGGGCTGCCCGTCGAGACGCCGGGCCTGCAACTCGACCGCCGCTGCGGCTCCGGCCTGCAGGCGATCTGCTACGCCGCGATGCAGGTCCAGACCGGCGTCTCCGACGTCGTCCTCGCGGGCGGCGCGGAGAGCATGAGCACCGTCGAGTTCTACTCGAGCGCGCCGCGCTGGGGCCCCAACAACGGCGCGATCGAGCTGCACGACCGCCTCGCGAGGGCGCGCGTGACCGCGGGCAGCTTCCGTCACCCGGTGCCCGGCGGCATGATCGAAACCGCCGAGAACGTGCGCCGCGAGTACGGCATCCCGCGCGAGGAGCAGGACGCCCTCGCGCTGCGCTCGCACCAGCGCGCCGTCGCCGCGCAGGACGAAGGCCGCTTCGAGGCCGAGATCGTCCCGGTCGCCGTCCCGCAGCGCCGCGGGGATCCGGTGATCGTCGACACGGACGAGCACCCGAGGCGCGACACCTCGCTGGAGTCGCTGGCGCGGCTGCGCCCGGTCTACGGCGCGGACGACCCGGAGTCGACCGTGACGGCAGGCAACGCGAGCGGCCAGAACGACGCCGCCGCGGTCTGCATCGTGACCACGCCGGAGCGCGCCGCCGACCTCGGCCTCAAGGCGATGGGCAAGCTGCGCGGCTGGTCCGTCGCCGGGGTGCCGCCGAAGCTGATGGGCATGGGCCCGGTGCCGGCCGCCAGGAAGGCTTTCGACCAGGTCGGCATGGACTTCGGCGACATGGACCTGATCGAGCTGAACGAGGCGTTCGCGGCGCAGGTGCTCGGCGTGACGCGTGAGTGGGGGCTGAGCGACTCCGACTGGGACCGCGTCAACGTCAACGGCTCCGGCATCTCGATCGGCCACCCCGTCGGCGCGACGGGCGTGCGGATCATGGCGACGCTGCTGCACGAGATGGAGCGCAACGACGTCGAGATCGGCCTCGAGACGATGTGCATCGGCGGCGGCCAGGGCATGGCGGCCGTGATCGAGCGCTGCGAGTAGCACGATGGCTGTCGAGCAGGTCGCAATCATCGGCGCAGGCACGATGGGCGCCGGCATCGCCCAGGTGGCGGTGACGCACGGCTGCACCGTGCGGTTGATCGACACGCAGCCCGGCGCCGTCGAGCGCGCCCGCGAGTCCGTGGGCGCGCGCCTCCAGCGCCAGGTCGACCGCGGCGCGATGTCCGCCGAGGAGCACGCCGCCGTCCTCGGCCGCCTCGTCGAGGGCTCCATCGACGACCTCGCGGGCGTCGAACTCGTCGTCGAGGCGGTGATCGAGGACCTCGAGGCCAAGCGGGCGCTGTTCGCGCAGCTCGACGCGGCCGCGCCGGGGAGCGCGGTGCTGGCGACCAACACCTCGTCGCTCTCGGTCGGCGAGATCGCGAGCCCGCTGCGCAACCCCTCGCGCGTGGTCGGGATGCACTTCTTCAACCCCGCGCCGGTGATGGCGCTCGTCGAGGTCGTGGCCGCCGAGGCGACGAGCGACGCCGCCGCCGACCTCGTGGCGGAGACGGCGAGCGCCTGGGGCAAGGTTCCGGCGCGCACCGCCGACGCGCCCGGTTTCATCGTCAACCGCGTCGCCCGCAGCTCCTACGTCGAGGCCTTTCGCATGCTCGACGAGGGCGTCGGCGGGCCGGACGTGATCGACGGCGCGATGCGCAAGCTGGGGCAGTTCCGCATGGGCCCGATGCAGGTCGCCGACCTCGTAGGGCTCGAGGTCAACTACGCGGTCACGGTCTCCGTCTTCGAGCGCTCCGGCCGGCCCGCCCGCTTCGAGCCCCCGGCCGCGCAGGCGCGGCTCGTCGAGCAGGGCCAGCTCGGCCGCAAGACCGGCAGCGGCGTCTACGACTACGGCAGCGACCCGCCCGGCGAGAACGCGGGCGGCGAGGTCGCGCCGCTGGATCTGTCGCCGGAGCTCACGGACGCCGTCGACGCCTTCGTCGAGGCGGCGGCGCTGTGCGACCCCGAGGAGCTGGCGCGGGCCAGCGCGGCGGAGCGCTACGCCTTCGCGCGCATGCTCGGCTCGGTGCTCAACGAGGCGGCGCGCGCCCTCGGCGACGGCGCGGCCAGCGGCGAGCACATCGACGCCGCGATGCAGCACGCGACGAACTACCCGCGCGGCCCGGTGGCGTGGGGGCAAGAGGTGGGCTACGCCACGCTGGCGAGGCTGCTTGCCGCCCTCGACGCCACCCGCGACGACGACAGCTACGCCCCCGCGCCGCTGATCGCGGAGGCGGGCGGGTAAGGCGGCGCGTCGAGCGCGGCGCGGCCCTCGCTCACGCGGGGAGCGGGCTCCCCCTCCCGTCATTCCGGCGGAAGCCGGAATCCAGGCACGCCAACCCACCGCGCCGCAGAGGAACCCCTTTCGTTCTCGATACTCTCGCCCGCGCCTGATCGCCGCGCCGGGGGCGCGGCGTCCCCCGCACCCCCCGCCCTCGCCCGCCAGGGGCGAGGGAGCCGGATCCGCCCTCGGGGCTTTCGCCGGAATGACGGGAAGGGAAGACGCGCGTCAGCGGCGTCCGCCGAAGAAGCGGCGCACGGAGCCCCAGGCCCCGCCTCCGCCACGCCCGCCGAGGCCGTCGAGGAAGTTGCCCCAGGCGACCTCGGCGGAGGCGGAGCGCTTCAGGCCGCGCACGCGCTCGTCGATGATGTCGCGCACGCGGCCCTCCTCGCCGGCGTCGAGCCAGAAGCCATGCTCCTCGCGGCAGGTGTCGAGCTCCAGGTCGTAGGCGCGGTAGTTGAAGGCGGCCATCCGGTCGCCGCAGACGGGGCAGTCCAGGTCCGAGTCGCGCTCCGCGAAGCGGATCGTGCCGCGGCGCTCGCCCTCGTCGGCCCTCGTCGCCTCGAGGTCGTCGAGCTCGTGGTGGTCCAGCCAGCGCCCGTTGCAGACGCCGCAGTGGTCGACCTCGATGCCGTGCATGTGCTCCACGAGCAGCTCGGAGCCGTCGCGCGGACATTGCAGGGCGGGGTTCGGCGACATGCTCGGCCTCGATTCGGCGTGGGGCTTGCGGACGCGCCGCCCGCGCCGGGCGGGCTGGCGCTCGGCGGCGGGGTCCGGTATCTCTCAGTGTAGCAGTGCCATCGCCGCGCCTCGGCGGCGAGGCGTTTGATAGGATGCGAGCATGACCAGCAGTTCGTCCGGCATCGACACCCGCTTCTTCCGCGACGTCTGCGGCAACTTCGCGACCGGCGTCTCCGTGGTCACCATGGTCGGCGAAGAGGGCCCGCGCGGGCTCACCGCCAACGCGATCTCCTCGCTCTCGCTGGAGCCGATGCTGTTCCTCGTCTGCGTCGACCTGAAGGCGACCTCGTACCCCGTGATCGACGAGGCGGGCAAGTTCGCCATCAACCTCCTGGCCGAGGACCAGCAGGACGTCTCCAACTTCTTCGCCGGCACCACCCCGCCCGACAATCCGATGGGCGACACGCCCTACCGCATGAGCGACCTCGGTTCGCCGCTGCTTGAGGGCGCCCTCGCCTGGCTGGACTGCCGGACGCACAGCATCCTCGACGGCGGCGACCACAAGATCTTCGTCGGCGAGGTCGCCAGCTGCGAGATCGCGCGTCCCGATGCGGAGCCGCTGCTCTACTTCCGCGGGGGCTACCGGCGCATCGCGCCGAAGTAGCCTCCTCCGCGCGGCTCGATTCGCTTCCGCGCGCCTCGCCGATGAGTGCGGGGCGCTGATACACTCGATGCGCGCGGCCCGTGGGCCGCGGCTCCGCGTGGTGGGTGTCGCCTAGCGGTCAAAGGCGCCAGGTTGTGGCCCTGGAGATCGGGGGTTCAAATCCCCTCACCCACCCCATCCACCACCGCACCTGCTCGGCTTGCGGCGACTGGCGCTCCGCTCGCATGGACGGGAACCCTGATGCGACCAGCCCGCACGGTCGGCGCGGCCCTCATCGCCTTGCTGCTCGCCGCCCTGATCGCGGCCTGCGAGGACGGCGAAGAGCCGGCCGACACGAGCGCGGCCGACGCCGAGGCGGGGGCCGCCATCGCGGCGCGCCTGATGACCGTCGGCGAGCCGCTCGGCACCATCGTCGAGTCGCGTGCGGCGGCGATCGTCCCGGGCCTCCAGGTGGCCCTCAACCCCACCCTGGTCGCGACGATCGCGAGCGCCGTGGACGCCGCCGACGAGCGGCTCGCCTCCTTCGCCGGGATCGCGGGCATGGAGGGGGCCGAATTCGCCGCGCTCTGGGACAGCGACCGCGACGACGCCTTCGCGCGCTTCGCCGCCGGCCTCGCCGCGACCGAGGACCCGGACGCCGCGGCGGACGAGCTCTTCATCGATCCGCCCGCCGCGCTGCCGGTGCATCCCGAGGGCGCGCTCCTCGGGTCGGTTCTGACGCGGCGCACGAACGGCGAGGTCGCGTTCTTCATCGTCTACGACACGCCGGGCCCGCAGATCGACGCGGAGCGGCTCGTCGGTGAGCAGGTCGACCAATCGCCGTGGCAGGTGACGGGCGGCCGTTCGAACGAGGATCTGGGCTTCATCCAGTTCCAGAACACGATCAGCGCCGACGTCACCGGCTTCGCCTGGGTCCTGCCGCGCTCGCACGATCCCGCGACGACCGGCGAGGCGGACGGCGAGGCCACCGAAGCGGCGGAGGCGGACGACGGCGAGGCCGCGGACGAGCCCGGCCCTGCCTCGACGGTCATCTACCTGATCCAGGCCCAGCCCCCGATCGCCCCGGAGGATCCCCCGTTCGCACTCCCCGCGCAGGGACGGCCGCTGCCCGAGCGCTTCCCCGCCGCGTTCCTGCTGGAGGGCGATCAGCTGGTGGTGGAGCTGTTCTGGAGCAGCCAGCCCGGCGTGGCGGGATTCCAGCTCAGCGTGCTCGCCAGCGGCTCGTCGTTCGACATCGCCGACCTCTACCGCGAACGCATCGAGGCGGAGGGCTGGGCGATCGACGAGGATCAGGCGGTCGGGTTCTCGACGGTGCTCGAGTTCTCCTCGGAGGACGGCGATCTGCGCGGCACGGCGTCGTTCGACACGTTCGAGGAGGACGACGAATACACGCAGATCACGCTGCAGATCCAGCAGTCTGGATCCGCGCCGAGCTGAGCGCCGCGCGCGCCCCGCGCGCCTGTGCGAGAATGCCCGCCGGTCCGCCCTCGGCGTCCGGACGCGACTCGCCGGGGGCGAAGCGCCGGGAAGCGGCGGCGGCGCGGTGAACGCACAGCCCTGCGGATTCGGGTCCGGCTTCCTGCGCCGCGGCTGCCGCCGCGACGCCATCACCGACTGCGTCTACTGCGGCCGCCCCTTCTGCGCGGAGCACGGCGAGCGCGCCGAGGACTACATGGACGTCTGCGCCGGCAAGCGCTGCAGCGAGAAGCTGCGCGACGTGCGAGCGCACTCGGAGTGGCGGCGGCGCATGTCCGAGGCGAACCGCGTGAGCGTCTGCGCCCTCGAGGGCTGCGTGGAGCGGATGCGCCACCAGTGCTCGCGCTGCCGCCTGCTGTTCTGCCCGGAGCACATCCGCGAGCGGGAGATCGCCGACCACTCGACCCAACCGCCCACGAAGGTGCTGGCCGTCGTCTGCGCGCACTGCCGCGAGCGCCGCAAGCTCTGGGACTGAGCGCGGGAGTGCGGCGATGAGCGCACAACCCTGCAGGTACGGATCGAGCTTCCTGCGCCGCGGCTGCGGCCGCGAGGCCGTGAGCGAGTGCGTCTACTGCACCCGCCCCTTCTGCAACGAACACGGCGAACGCGGCGAGGACTACACGCACGTCTGCGCCGGCAGGCGCTGCCGCGCGAGGCTCGAGGACCTGCGCGAGCAGACGGAGTGGCGCGCCCGCGTCGCGGCGGCGAACGGGCGAAACGAGTGCGCCCTCGAGGGCTGCCGGGAGCGGATGCGTCACCAATGCTCGCGCTGCCGCTTGCTGTTCTGCCGGGAGCACGTCCGCCCGCCGGACATCCGCGACCGCTCGCTTGGGAGCACCTTCGACAAGATCATCCACGGCCGCGCGCTGCTCACCGTCGCCAGCCTGCCGGCCGGGCGGCCGGAACGGCTCCTCCCCACCGACGCCGGACCGGCGCTCGTCTGCGCCCACTGCGCCACGCGTCCCCGGACGTCGAGGTAGCGACGGACTGATTCGCCCGGCGGCCCGGGCGGCTCCGGTCAGGCGCCGCCCCGCCCGAGGTAGCCCGCCGGGCTGTGCTCCGCGATCGGGTCGGTGTCCGGCGCGACGCGACTCCAGCGCACCAGCCCGCGATGCACGTCCGCCGCGACGGCGAGCGGCCGTCCGGCGAGCGCCTCGGCGGCGACGGCCCCCGAGGGGTCGACCACGTACGCGCCGCCTGTCTCCTCGGAACCCGCGGACGCGGCGAGCCAGACGCGGTTCTCCGCCGCCCGCGTCCGCGCGAGGGCGCGCAGCGCCTCGGGCGCCAGGCCGGGCAGCGGCTGCGCGCACCAGACCAGCAGCTCCGCGCCCCGCAGCCGCAGCCCGCGCGCCGGCTCCGGCGCGAGCGCGTCGCCAGCGAGCAGCAGGCCGATCCGCCCGAGGCGCGTCTCGACCAGCGGCGGCGCGTCGGCGCCGGGGCTGTAGCCGGCGGCGCGCTCGGCCTCGTCGAGGTGCGCCTGCCGGCAGGACGCGATCACCTCGCCGCCATCGAGCAGCGAGAGCCGCTTACAGGCAGCCGCGCCGTCGCGCTCGGCGAGGCCCACGGCGAGCATCACGCCGGCCTCGAAGCTGAGCGTCCGCAGCAGCGGCAGCAGCTCCTCCTCGCCGAGCGCGTGGGCGTCGGCCCTCGCGAGATCCGGCAGCACGATCAGCTCGGCGCCCTGCGTGGCGAGCGTGCCCACGAGGGCGCGCAGCCGCTCCATCAGCTCGACGGCGGAGGGCGAGACCTCGATCGCCGCGGCGGCCACGCGCACGATCTCCTCGCCGCCGGAGCCCGCCTCGCGCTCGGGCAAAGCCTCGCCCCGAACCGCCGTCGCGCCGTACAGCTCGAGGCGCGGGGCGACGGGCGGGCCGCTCGCCTCGTCGAGGTCGATGACCGCGTGCACGACGCCGGGTTGGTCGCTCGGCGCCTGCACGCGCCAGCGCCCGCGCGGATCGACGACGCCGCTGCGGCCGGCGTAGACGATGCTGTCCGCCTCGACGCCCACCTTGTCGGCGGCGGCGATCCAGGCGCCGTTCTCGATCGCGCGCGCGGCCAGCATGTAGTCGACCTGCGGGTTGGAGAGCGCCGCCGGATCACGGCCCGAGGAGACCCACGCCGTGCAATCGACGAGCAGGTCCGCGCCGCCCAGCGCCAGCTCGCGCGTGATCTCCGGCAGGCGGCCGTCCGAGCAGATGAAGAGCCCGGCGTGGCCCACGACTTCGGCCTCGGGCGCGCCGCTCGCCTCGAGGGCGACCGGCGCGCCGGCCTCGCCGGGGGCGAACCAGCGGCGGTCGAAGTGCCAGAGGAAGCGCTTGGGCTGCCTGGCCGCCACGCGCCCGTCGGGCCCGAACAGCACCGCCACGTTGCGCAGCAGGCCGCCGTCCGCCGCGTCGCCGCCGCCTCGCTGCACAAGGCCGATCGCGATCGCGCAGCCGTGGCGCGCCGCGTGCTCGCCGATGATCTCCTCGACCTCGGCGTCGGCGTAGACGTTGGCCGCCTCGTAGGCCTCGCGCGAGTGCAGGTAGTAGGCGGGGTAGCTCGCCTCCGGCAGCACGATCAGGTCCGGCGCTCCGTCCGGCGCGCCGGCCGCCGCCTCGTCGATGCGGCGCAGCAGCTCCTCCCACGCCGCCTCGTGCTGCGCCAGCTCGAAGGCGGGGAGCTGCAGCAGCGCGAGGCGCAGCGAGCGGCCGCCGTCGGTCATCGCGCCCTCCCGGCCCGGCAGATCGCGCGCGGCCGCTCAGCCCTCGACGACCGGGTTGCGCAGCACCCCGACGCCGCCGACCTCGACGGAAACGATGTCGCCGCCGGCGAGCTGGTGCGTCTCGCCGGGCGTGCCGGTGAAGACCAGGTCGCCGCGCTCCAGCGTCATCGCGCTCGAGATGTGGGCGATGCAGCGCCGGATCGAGTGGATCAGATCGGCCGTCGTGGCCTGCTGGATCAATTCGCCGTTGAGCCGCGCGGTGAGCGGGATCGCCTCGGGGTCGAGGCCGGTCGCGATCCACGGGCCGACGGCCGTGAAGGTGTCGGCGGACTTGGCGCGCCACCACTGGAGGTCGCCGCGCTGCCAGGGGCGCGCGGAGACGTCGTTGCCGCAGGTGTAGCCGAGGACGTGGTCGTCCACGCGCTCCTCGGGGATGTCGCGCCCGCGGCGGCCGATCACGGCGACGACCTCGCCCTCCTCGTCGACGCGGCCCGCGCCGGGCGGCAGCACGATCGCCTCGCCGGGGCCGATCACGGAGCTGGGCGTCTTGATGAACGGCTCCGGCTGCGCCGGGGCCGGGCGGGCGCCCGCCGACTGCGCCGCGCCGGAGTCGAGGTGGCTGCGATAGTTGAGGCCGATCGCCAGCACCTTCGTCGGCCGCGTCGGCGCGAGCAGGCGCGCCTCCTCGAGCGGCGCGACCTCGCCGCTGCGCTCGCGCCGGCCGAAGAAGCCGCCGCGGATCAGGTGCAGCGCGCCGTCCTCGACGATGCCGTGCACCACCCTGCCCCGAACCCGTGCCCGTGCGAGCAGCACCGCGCCCTCCTCCGGCTGCGCCGCGCGCGGCTCCGCGCGGCCTCGATCACGCCGGTGCGCATGCTACGATGCCCGGCGCCGCTCGCGGGTCACCGGCGGCGAGATCGCAGGGGATCGCGCGGCGACGAAGGCCCGCGCGACCCGCTCCGCACGACGAGGAGCCGCTGCTGCTCGGGATCCACCACACGCTCTCGCGCCGCACGGAGCCCTTCCGACCCCTCGAGGATCGCCGCGTCCGCATGTACGTCTGCGGCATCACGCCCTACGACGCGGGGCACCTCGGACACGCGCTCACCTACGTCGTCTTCGACGTCGTGCGGCGCTACCTGGAGTTCCAGTCCTTCGAGGTCGAGCACATCCAGAACATCACCGACGTCGACGACGACATGGTGCGCGTCTCCGCCGAGCGCGGCCTCTCCATCGCGGAGCTGACCGAGGAGACGCACACGCAGTTCCTGCGCGACATGGACGCGCTCAACGTGCTGCGCCCGGACGCCTTCCCGCGCGTCTCCGGGAGCATCCCCGAGATCGTCGAGCTGATCTCGCTGCTGCTGGAGCGCGGGCACGCCTACGAGGCCGAGAGCCACGTCTTCTTCGAGGCGGACAGCGCGCCCGCCTTCGGCGCGCTCGCCGGGATGACGGCCGACGAGCTGCGCAACGCCCCCCGCACGGACACGATGCCCGAGGAGCCCGAGCACCTGAAGCGCGACCCGCTCGACTTCCTGCTCTGGCAGCCCTCGGACTACCCCGGCGCCGCCTTCGACGCGCCCTGGGGGCGCGGCCGACCCGGCTGGCACATCGAGTGCTCGGCGATGGCGCGCGCCAACCTCGGCGACCGGATCGACATCCACGGCGGCGGGCGCGATCTGATCTACCCGCACCACGAGTCCGAGATCGTGCAGTCGGAGCACGCGACGGGGGCCGCGCCGTTCGTCGGCTGCTGGATGCACATCGGCACGCTCACGCTGGACGGCGTGAAGATGTCGAAGTCGCTCGGCAACCTCGTGAAGGTGAGCGAGTTGCTGGAGGCGGGCCACGCGCCGGACGCGATCCGCCTCGCGCTGCTGGGCGCGCACTACCGCGAGGAGCACCCCTGGACCGGCGCCGTCCTCGAGCGCGCCGGGGAGCAGGCGGCGCTCCTCCGCCGCGCCGTGGCGAGCGCCGGCGGCCCGCCCGACCAGCTGCGCGTGCAGCCCCTGCGCAACGCCTTCATGGACGCCATGGACGACGACTTCGACACCCCGCGCGCCATCGACACCCTCCTCGCCATCGCCCGCGACCTCGAGTCCGGCGCCCTCCACGGCGCCACGGCCATCCCCGCGCTCGTCGAGCTGGCGGACGTGCTGGGGCTGACGTTGGGGCGGGAGTAGTCAGAATCCGGGCAGCCGAGCGCGCCCGACATCATCACGCTGGCTGATCTTCTGCCAGAAGTCGCCGCCTCGCGGATCCTTGCTCGCGAAGACCATGTGGTAGATGTTCGCTCCCGTCCGATTTCGCGCCTGCTGGCGGTCATCAAACGTCGAGTATCCGATCGACCGAAGTTGCTCCTCGTATAGGTCCAGCAGGGGGCGGTACGTCAACCTCCCTCGATTGATGCCTGGAGTGAGTTCGCGCCACTTCGGTGTCCCAAAGAACCGATCGAGCCTGTCTTCCAACGGAGGCTCTCCGATGAAGCGAAGGATGTACCCGCTCATGAACGTAATGATCAGGTCAATCCGCAGGCCTGCGGTCATCGCCCGGATCGCCTCGAACGAAATCTGGAAGGCCGTCGGATCAATGACTGCCAAGCCAAGCGTCCCGCGCGCAGCAGAGGCCGGAAAGAGATGCTCGCGTGCGGCGACCGCGGCCTCGTTGCAGTCCAGCTCACTGAACCGGACCCTGCCCGAATCTTCACTAGCGATGCGCTCCCTCAACGCCGCGATTGCATCGCCGCTGACATCGTTCAGGAAGAGTGCCTCGAACTCCTCTCGTCGAGCAGCTAGCAGTGACGAACCTGGACGCTCCTCGTTCGATGCCTCATCTACACACAAGCCCGGTCCGGAGAAGAGGTCGGCGTATACAAGCCTCCACCGCCTGCGCATAGCCACGGAGAAGATGTCGAGGTAGCGCTCGATCAGGAAGAGCTTCGTCCGTGTCCACGGCTGCAGCGGGAAGGCTGGCAAGCCATCACCGGCCACAAGATCTGTCACGGCACGATCCGCATCAGACCGGCACGCCGTCCCACGTCCGCCCGTCGAGCAGGCGGCCAGCAGCCTTCTTGCTCATCCGGACGCCCGAGGCGTCGTGGGCGCCCCACTGCTTGAAGAAGAACGGGACGCCGGCGTCGCGGCACTGGTCGCGGACGGAGCGCGCCCACTCGGGGCGCATCGGGCGGGCGCGCGGGCCGCTCTCGCCGCCCGCGATCACCCAGTGGATGCCATCGAGATCGAGGGCGAGCGGGCCGAGCAGCGGCTCGCACGAGAGAAAGCGCACGCTCGCGTCGATCGTCCGCAGTTCGTCGATGCGCGTCGTCCAGCGCTGGTTCTCGACGGAGACGCCGAGCCACACGTTCGCCGGCCACGGCAACGACGGCGCGAGGATGGCGGCACGCGCAGGCCGCTTGGTCAGCACCTGGAACTTGTGCCAGTGCGCGCGCTCCATCACCTCGAACACGTCGGCGACGAAGGCGTCGGCGACCTCCTCGTGGAACAGGTCGCTCATGCTGTTCACGAAGATGGTGCGCGGGCGCTTCCACTTCAGCGGCTGCTCAAGCCGCTCGGGCCGCAGGACCACATCGAAGCCGCGCTCGTAGGGGTGACCGGGTACGCCCTGGAAGCGCTCCGCGAAGCGTTTCGCGTAGCAGTGGGCGCAGCCCGGCGAGATCTGCGTGCAGCCCGTCACCGGGTTCCACGTCGCCTCGGTCCATTCGATGGCGCTGCGGTCGGACACGGCGTCCCCCTAGAACACGTGTGCGAACAAGTGTACTGTTCGTCACCCGCGAATGCTACAGCCCTCGGCGCTACAGCGTCCGCAGCGGTCCTGTAGTACGCTCGATGCCCTTGCGGGGCCTGGGAGGGCGCTGTGCTCGAAATCGGCGGCGGATTGCTCGCCGTCCTCTTCCTCGTATTGCTCAACGGCTTCTTCGTCGCTGCCGAGTTCGCGCTCGTCACCGTGCGAAGCACGCGCGTGCAGCAGCTCCTCGCCGAGGGCGCCCCCGGCTCGCGCAACGTCGACGACGGCGTCCGCAACCTCGATAGCTACATCGCCGCCTGCCAGTTCGGCATCACCCTCGCCAGCCTCGCCCTCGGCTGGATCGGCGAGCCGGCGCTGGCCGGCCTGCTCGAGCCCGTCGTCGGCCCGATCGGCGGGCACGCCGTCGCCGTGGCGATCGCCTTCGCCATCATCACCGCGCTGCACGTGATCGCCGGCGAGCTGGCGCCGAAGGGCGTCGCGCTGCAGTACCCGGAGCGCGTCGCGCTGCTCATCGCCGGCCCGCTGCGACTCTTCCGCGCCGCGTTCCGCCCCGCGATCTGGATCCTCAACGAGAGCGGCTGGGCCGTCTCGAAGCTGCTCGGCGTGAGCCGCGATGTCGAATCCAGGGAGCACCTCGGCTCCGAGGAGCTGCGCCTCGTGGTGCGCGCGAGCCGCGACGCGGGCGAGCTGAACGCGCAGCAGGAGTTCATGCTGCAGCGCGTGATCCGCTTCTCCAGCCTCAGCGTCGAGAGCGTGATGACGCCGCGCCCCGAGGTGATCGCGATCCCCGCCGACATGCCCGTCGCCGAGGCGACCGCCTTCGCCAAGCAGCACCGCCACTCGCGCTACCCCGTCTACCGCGACGACCTCGACAACGTGATCGGCGTGCTGCACGCGCGCGACCTGCTGCTGGTCGAGGGCGACGCCTCGCTGGACTCGCTGATCCGCGAGCCGCTGATGGTGCCGGCGCAGGTGAGCGTGCAGGAGCTGCTGCGCCTGATGCGCGTGCGCCGCACGCAGTTCGCGATCGCCGTCGACGAGTACGGCGGCACCGACGGCATCGTCACGCTCGAGAACGTGCTCGAGGAGATCGTCGGCGAGCTGCAGGACGAGTTCGAGGTCCCCGAGGAGGTCGCCGTGCGCCGCCCCGGCGGCATCGTGCGCATCGACGCCGCCGAGAGCGTGGACGCGCTCGGCGAGCTGCTCGGCATCGAGGTCGAGCCCGGCCCCTACAAGACGGTGGCGGGCCTGCTGCTGGAGCAGCTGCGCGAGATCCCGCGGGTCGGCGACACGGTCGCCCTCGGCGGCTACGAGTTCGCGATCGCGGAGATGGACGACCTGCGCATTGCGGCAGTCGAGGCGCGCCGACTGGACGCCGACCCCGCTCCGGAGGCGGCGGCCGACGGTTCCGCGGGGAGCGCCGCCCCGACTCGCGAGGCCGTCCCCTGAGACGGGCGATCGCCCTCCGCAGTCCGGTCTACTACGGGTGGGTGATCCTCGTCCTCGGGATCCTCTGCTCCGGCATCGCGGCCGCCACGATGTTCTGGACGGTCACGATCTACATCCCGGCGCTCGCCGAGCAGTTCGCCGTGGACGGGGAGGCGCGGCGCTTCCCGGTGCTCGTCGCGTTCATGCTCGGCTCGCTGATCTCCGCCATCTCCGGGCCGCTGGCCGGTCGCTGGATGGACACGCGCGGCGCGCGGGAGACGATCCTCGTCGGGTCCGGGATGGCGGCCGTGGCGCTGCTGGCGACCTCCCGGGCCGACGAGTTGTGGCAGGTCGGCGTGGGCTGGGGGGTCGTCAGCGTCGGCCGCTCGATGGTCTTCCCGGTGGGCTACAGCTGGCTGGTGACACGCTGGTTCCTGCGGCGCCGCCAGATGGCGCTCGGTCTGCTCACCGTCGGCTTCGGCATCGCCGGCGTCGGCGTGCTCCCGCTCTCGATGATCGAGGAGCGCTGGGACTGGTCGGCGGTGATGGTGGCCAGCGCCCTGCTGCTGCTGCTCGTCAACGGGTTGATCGCCCTGCTGCTGATCCACGACCGTCCCGCGAGCATCGGCGTCCAGGTCGAGGGGATGACGGAGAGCGAGGCGCAGGCGGGCGCCTCGGAGACCGCGGGGTTCACGATTCGGGAAGCGCTGCGATCGCCGGCCTTCTGGCTGCTCTCCGGCGCGTTCATGACCTTCTTCATCGCGCCCGCGACCTTCTCCACGATCCAGCTTGACTTCTTCCAGACGAGCGGCGTGCGGCAGGCGGCGCTCGTGGTCGCGATCGGCGCGGCGGTTCGCGGAGCCTCGCGGCTGCCGTTCGGGCTGCTGCTCGGCCGCATCCGCCGCACCTTCCTGCTCGCGATCGTGGTCGCGGTGACGCAGGTCGCGGCGATCGCGACGGTGGTGATCTCCACGTCCACACCAAACCTGACCGTGTTCGTGCTGCTATGGGGGCTCGGCGGCGCGTTCGTCCCGATGCTGGAGCCGACCCTGGTCAATCGCACCTTCGGCCCGCGCCACTTCGGGACGATCGTCGGGGCGATGATGCTGCTGATCTTCCCGGGCACGGCGCTCGGCCCGATCGCCGCCGGTGCGCTGTTCGACGCGACCGGCTCGTACCAGCTGGCGCTCACGCTGATGGTGGGCGTGGTCGCGATCTCGATCGCCTTCTTCGCGCTCGCCGCGCTCGTCGTCAACGGCGAGCGCCACCGCCGCGCCGCCGCGGCGCGAGGGCTGAGCGGCTGGCCGCCCGGCGCCGCGGACGCACGCTACGATGGCGCTCGCGACGCCGATCCGCGCGCCCGAACGGAGCCCCGATGAGCGCGAGCCTGGAAGACCTCTTCGGCGGCCAGCCGCCCGCCGAGCCCGACCCCGACGAGGGCGAGCTGCGCCGCGCCCTCGTCGTCGCGGCGCACCCGGACGACGCCGACTTCGGCGCGGGCGGGACGGCGGCGCTGCTCGCCGGGGCCGGCTGGGAGGTCCGCTACCTCGTCGTCACGGACGGCTCGAAGGGCTCCGACGACCCCGCCTTCACGCCGCAGACGCTCGTCGCCGCGCGCGAGGTCGAGCAGCGCGAGGCGGCGCGCATCCTCGGCGTCGGCTCGGTCGTCTTCCTCGGCTATACCGACGGCGAGCTGACCTACTCGCGCGAGCTGCTGGGCGCGGTGACGCGCGAGATCCGCGCCTTCCAGCCCTTCGCCGTCTACACGCACGACCCGGAGCCGGTGATCATCAACAACTCGTTCGTCAACCACAGCGACCACCGCGTCAGCGGCCTCGCCGCCGTCGACGCCGTCTATCCCACCGCCCGCGACCGCCTCAACTTCCCCGAGCAGATCGAGGGCGGCCTGCCGACGCACAAGGTGCGCGAACTGTACCTCTGGGGCGCGAACGAGCCGACGGTCGACGTCGACATCTCCGGCGTGTTCGAGACAAAGCTCGAGGGGTTGCTCGCGCACGTCAGCCAGTTCGGCGGTCGCGAGGACTTCATCGAGCTGGTGCGCGAGCGCTGGCGCGAGGAGGACGGCCGCTACCTCGAGCGCTTCCGCCGCGTCGGCCTCTTCCGGTGACGGCCGGGTGGTGACGAGTCCCCGATGACGGAGGACCACGGCCACGGCCACGAGACGGTCGAGGGGCCCGGCTACTGCCCGAACTGCGGGACCGCCCTCGAGGCCGCCGCGGCGACCGCGCCCGCCGCGGCGTCGGGCCGCCGCCCGCCGGCCTGCCCGAGCTGCGACTTCGTGCGCTGGGAGAACCCCAAGCTCGCCACCGGCGTGGTGATCGAGCAGGACGGCGCGATCCTGCTCGTGCGCCGCAACCACGACCCGATGTACGGCTTCTGGTCCTTCCCCTCCGGCTTCGTCGACCGCGGCGAGTCCGTGGAGGAGGCCGCGCGGCGCGAAACCCTCGAGGAAGCGGGCGTCGAGGTCGCGATCGAGCGCCTGCTCGGCGTCTACAGCACGTCCGGCGACCCGGTGGTCTTCATCGCCTGGGCCGGCCGGATCAGCGGCGGGACGCCGCGGCCCGGCCCCGAGGCGCTGGAGGTCGGCTTCTTCGCGCCCGACGCGCTCCCCGACCTCGCCTTCCCCCACGACCCGGAGATCATCGAGGCGTGGCGGCGTGCGCGGGGGGAGCGATGAGGTTTGCGACCCGCGCGCACCAGGCGCGTCACGACGCGCGCGCCGGGATCTCCTCGCGCACCTCCCACCAGCCGGACGCCGCCGCGAGGGAGTTGCTGACGTACTGGTTGAGGCTCACGCCCTCGCGCTCCGCCGCCCGCACGAGCGCGGTGTGCAGCGACGACGGCAGGCGCACCTGGAAGCGCCCGCTGTGCGCCGGTTCGGGCCGGGGGAAGGGAACAGCGAGACCGCCCTCGAGGGCGGTCTCGATCCAGAGCTCCATCGCCTCATGGATCATCGACGCCGCCTCGGCAGGCGTGTCTCCCTGGGAGATACAGCCCTCAAGCTCCTCCACCCATGAGACCCACCCGGCATTGCCCTCAGCAGTCTCGCTGCGCATCATCCCGATGTGGTACGGCAGCTTCAGGTAGTCGTGCGCGTCCATCGCTTGCTCCTCTGGTGATACTGTATATGGTACTACTGCTGCCGTGAGAGATGCAAAGCGCATCGAGCGACTCCGGCGGAGCCAGCACGGCGTCCGGCCGGAAGAATTGCGGGCGGTGCTTGAGTCCGCAGGCTTCGCCCTCCTCCGCACGAAGGGCAGCCACCACATCTTCTCGCACCCGCAGCAACGCCGCCTGCTGGTCGTGCCGTACCGTCGCCCGCTGCTACCGGTGTACGTGCGCAAGGCCCTCGAGGCGATCGACGAGCTTGCCGACTGACAATCATCGAGGCGTGGCGGCGTGCGCGGGGGGAGCGCGAGCCGTAGGCTATCCGTAGCCTGTGGCGCGCAGGGAGTGAGCATGCGCATCGACCTCTACATCGCCCGCGGCGACGCGATCGCCGAGGACGCGCTGACCGTGATCGCCGAGGGCGCCTCCACCGCCGGACTCGACGACGCCGCGATCGAGACGATCGAGGTCTCCTCGGACGACGAGGCGCGCGCGCTGCGCTGCCTCGGCTCGCCGACGATCCGCGTCGAGGGCCTGGACATCGAGTACGGCGAGCGCGAGCCGCCGGAAACGACCTCCGGCGAGCGCTACTACAGCACCCCCGAGGGCTGGAGCCGCCTGCCCACCGCGGGCATGGTCGCCTTCGCGATCCGCGAGGCGCGGGCGCGCCTCGGAGGCGGCTCATGAGCAACGACACGGACAGCAGCGGCGGCGGCGGCGGCGACGCCCCCGGGGGCGGGAAGCGACGCCGGCTGCGCGGGCGCGGCGCCGCGCTCGGCGCGGGCGGCCTCGCCGAGCAGCTCAAGCGCCGCGCCGAGGCGGCGGCGGCCGACGCCGCGCCGCACGTGCGGGCGCTCGCCGATCAGGCGCAGCGCCTCGCCAGCGAGGGGGCCGCCAACGTGCGCGAGGAGGCGGAGCGACGCCGCCCGGTCGCCGAGCAGGCCGCGAAGGACGCCCTCGGGGCGATGCGCGAGGCGGCGGAGCGCGCGAAGCCCGAGGCGGAGCGCCTCGCGCGCGAGGCGGCGCGGAAGGGCGAGGTTCTCGGCAAGGCGCTCAAGCCGCAGGTCTCGCGCGTCGCGCGGGACGCCGCGGAGTACGCGCGCGAGCACGAGGACGAGCTGCGCGGCGCGGCCGGCAGCGCCGCCCGCACGGCCGCGCGGACCGCCGCCCGCGGCGCGACCCCGGCCCCGCTGCGCCCCGCCGTCGACGCCTTCGAGCACGAGCTGCGGCGCAAGGAAGGCCAGGCCGCCCGCGAGGACGCGGCCGGCGCGACCGGCGGCGCGGACGATAGCGAAGCTCCGCCCGCGTAGCGCCGGCGCCGGGGCTCCCGGCCCGATCACCCGGCAACCGCCCCCGGAGGCGGGGCCGGCCGGCGCTTGACGCAAGGCCCGAGTTGGGGATACGTTTGTTGCGAACATATGTACCCGGCAGGCGCACGGGGGGCGGACTGCCGGGCGGAGGCGAGGTGACTGCGATGGCGGAGATGCAAGCGGCACGGGAGGCGGCGCGCGACCGCAGCTCCGGATTGTCCGACAAGCAGCAGCGCATCCTCGAGTTCCTGCGCGCCTTCCTGCTCGAGAAGGACTACCCGCCCTCGATCCGCGACATCCAGCAGGGCTGCGCGATCTCGTCCACCTCGGTCGTGGACTACAACCTCAAGCGCCTTGAGGAGCGCGGCTACATCCGGCGCGACCGCGAGGTCTCGCGCGCGATCGAGCTGCTGGACGGCACCGGGCGGCGGCGCGGCAGCATGACCGTCCCGCTCGTCGGCGCGATCGCCGCCGGCTCGCCGATCCCGATGCCGCCGGACACGCTGCCGCCCGGCTACGAGGAGGTCGCCGTCACCGAGGCGCAGACCCGGGGGCGGCCCAACGCCTTCGCGCTGCGCGTCCAGGGCACGTCGATGATCGACGCGCTGATCGACGACGGGGACATCGTCATCCTCGAGCCGACGCAGAGCTGCGACGACGGCGACATGGTGGCGGTCTGGCTGCGCGACGAGAACGAGACGACGCTCAAGAAGTTCTTCCACGAGGGCAGCCGCATCCGCCTGCAGCCGATGAACTCGGCGATGGACCCGATCTACACCTCGCCGGACAACGTCGAGGTGCAGGGCCGCGTCCTCTCCTCGATCCGCCTCTCGTAGCGCCGCCGCCCGCGGCGCCGGCTTCCGTGGCGCGCCCGCCTACCGCGCCCGCGTCGCGCCGGCGCGCGCGCCCCTGCCGCGCGCAGCCCTCGGCAGGCTGGTGAGCAGCAGCTCGAGGGCGAGCACGTCCGCGTAGCGCCCGGTCTTGACCGCGTGGTCCGCCGCCTCCACGGCGCGCAGCGCGCGCTCGGCGGCGGGACGGCCGATCGCCTCCGCCTGGGTCACGAGGCGGCCGAGCGGGTAGGGGTGCGTCACGCCGGTGGCGCGGCCGATCTCCTCGCGGCTCGCGCCCTGCTCGATCAGCTCGGCGGCGCGGATCAGGTTGCGCAGCTGGCGCGCGATCAGCGCCTGCAAGCGCCCGGGGTGCTCGG
Source organism: Dehalococcoidia bacterium (assembly GCA_963692775.1). Taxonomy (GTDB): domain Bacteria; phylum Chloroflexota; class Dehalococcoidia; order UBA2979; family UBA2979; genus VXMT01. The sequence continues at coordinate 918,342 of OY839116.1, forward strand.
CGCCGCCCTCGATCAGCCTGCGCAGCCGCAGCAGCGCCTGCGGCGTCCGGCCCTCGACGGCGTCGTCGACGAGCGCGAACACGTCCTCGTCGCGCGCGGCGGTGGTGAGCAGGTCGACGTCGGCGACCGAGACGGGGCGCTCCCCGGCGTGGCGCGCCAGCTTGTCGAGCTCGTTGCCGAGCGCCCAGAGGTCGGCGCCGAGCAGTTCGCTCAGCCGCTCCGCGGCGGCGGGCTCGAGCTGCGCGCCGATCCGCCGCGCGCGCTCGATCAGCCAGGCGGCCACCTCGTTGCCGCCCCGGCCGTACAGGCGCAGCGCCTCGAACTGCTGCACGTCGGCGCCCTCGAGGGCGCGCAGCGCGCGCAGCAGCGGCGAGCGGCCCAGCGTCGTGCGCGCCTCGCGCGTGGGTGCAGGCTCCAGCAGCACGAGGTGGTTGCTCTCCGGCAGCGCCGGCAGCGCGTCGAGCAGCGGCTGCCAGGCGTCGGCGACGCCGCGCCCGCCGCCAAGCGAGACGATCAGGCCCTCGACCACGATCACGCGCGCGTTGGCGAGGAAGGGCACGGTCGACGCCTGCCCGGCGAGCGCCTCGGGCGTGAGCCCGCGGGCGGGCAGCTCCGCGGTGTTGAGATCGAGCATCCCGTCCGTGTCGAGGCGGGCGCGCAGGGCGCGGTAGGCCTCGCGCAGCCGGAAGTCGTCCGAGTCGCGGTTGGCCTGCGTCGATCCGAGGTAGAGGTGCAGCATCGCGTCGCGCTCCGCCCCCTAGTCGAGGTCCAGCCGCCAGCCGAGCCAGGCGGCGATGGTCGTGACCACGAGGATCACGGGGCCCGGCCAGAGCAGCTGCGCGACGAACTCGCCGCCCCCGCCCTCGTCGGCCGTCACTCCGCGATAGAGCGCCCACAGCACGGCGATGGCGAGGCCGGGCAGCAGCAGCCACCAGTGGAAGGCGGGCTGACCGTCGTCGAGCAGCGGCGAGCGCAGCCGTCCCGGCTGCTCCCGCTGCTCGTCCCGTTCGTCCGGGCGACCGGCCTGCTGCTCGTCGGCCATCGTTCGAGGCGTCCTCGCCGGGGAGGCGGCGGCGTGCGCGCGCCCGATGCTACGGGCGCGGCGGCCCGCTCGCCACTGCGGCGCGGGCGGGCCGCGCCCGCTCCCCCTCACCCCCCGCCCTCCCTCGCGAGGGGGAGGGACCAGAGCGTGCGCCCTCGGGGGTGCTTGCCCGGCGGGCGTCGGACGAGCACGCTGCGCGGCTCGGGCCCCACCCACCCGCCCCGGAGTTCTTTTTTCATGTGGGGGCTGCGCCCCCACGCCCCCGCTGGTGCTCGCCTCGGAAGTTTCGTGCGCCGATCCGGCCCCCTCTCCTGGGGGAGAGAGGGTGGGGGTGAGGGGGCTCGCCCGCAGATGCTCGCGCCTTGAGGGATTGTTGCGCCCTCGAGGGTTCATGCCCGGCGGCAGTCGGAGTGGCGGGCTGCGCCCGCTCCCCCTCACCCCCCGCCCTCCCCCGCCAGGGGGGAGGGAGCCGGATCCGTCTCTTCCGTCATTCCGGCGAAAGCCGGAATCCAGGCTCGCCGGCGGTGCTGCCTCCTCGGTGGATTGTTGCGCCCTCGGGGGTACATGCCCGGCGAGCGCCGGAGTGGCGGGCTGCGCCCGCTCCCCCTCACCCCCCGCCCTCCCCCGCCAGGGGGGAGGGAGCCGGATCGCCCCTCGTGGGTTGTTGCGCCCTCGGAAGCTCCGAGTGGGGGTGTGGGGGCTGCGCCCCCACGGAAGGGGGCGCGGGGCGCAGCCCCGCATCCCATTGAGGGCGGGTGGGCGGGCCAGAGCCGCCCTGCGAGGTATCCCTCGCGCCCACGACACAACCACGCGCGTGCTCGTCCGGGATGGGGGCGTGGGGGGCTGCGCCCCCCACAGCCGGAGCGCGTGCTACGGGAAGAGGTCGTCCTCGGCGCCGCGCACGATCTCGCGGGCCGAGCCCTCGCCGCGCTCGTAGGGGTAGCCGCGCACGATCACCACCGGCACGCCCTCGCTCTTCGGCATCGAGAGGCCGGCGGCGCCGGCGATCTCGTCGGCGGGGCAGGGCGTGCTGACGCGCATGATGCGCCCGTCGAGGTCCGGGAGGCCCTCCAGCGGACGCAGCGGGCGCAGGCCCGCGAGGCCGATCGCGATGTTCGTCTGCCCCGTCCGCCAGGCGCGCCCGAAGGTGTCGCTGATGATCACCGCCACCTCGATGCCCAGCCGCTCGCGCACCGCGTCGCGGAAGGCGCGGGCCGAGGCGTCGGGATCCACCGGCAGCAGCGAGATCAGGTCCGTACCGCCGACGTTCGAGGCGTCGACGCCGCTGTTGGCGCAGACGAAGCCGTGCCGCGTCTCCGTGATCAGCACGCCCTTCAGCTGGCGCACGACGCGCACCGACTCGCGCAGCACCGCCTCGGTCTGGCGCGGATCCTTGTCCCAGGCCTCGGACCACTCGAGCGCGAAGGGCGAGGGCTCGAAGTCGTCGAGCGGCAGCACGCGGCCCTCGGCCTTGGAGACGATGCGCTGCGCGACCACGATCGCGTCGCCCTCGAGGAACGGCGTGCCCTGGGCGGCGGCGGCCTCGATCGCGAGCGCGGCGATGTCGTCGCCGTCCTGCACCAGCGGCATGCCGGCGACACCGATCACGCGCACGTCCGGGTAGGGTGGGTCGCTCACCCGGGCAGTCCGGAGATCTCCACGTGGGTCTGGGCGCGGTGCCGGATGTTGATGCCGATCAGCAGGATCGTCAGGCCCTCGACGAAGCGCGAGTAGCGCAGCGGGCCGGCGTCGACGGCGCGCACGCCCTCGATCTCCTCGGCGAGGGCGCAGACCGCGCGCTTCGCCTCCCCGTCGCCGCCGGTCACGAGCACATCGGCGTGCACCGGCTCGTCGGGGTCGAGCAGGATCTCGGCGGAGAGGTTGTGGAAGGCGCCGATCACGCGCGAGCCGGGCAGCAGCGCCGCCGCCTCCTCGGTGGCGGAGCCGGCCTCGACCTCGACCGGACGCGGGCCGCGCTCGAAGCGCACCGGCACCACGGCGTCGACGACGATCTTGCCGGCGAGCGCGCCCGCGAGGTCGGCGAGCGTCGCGGCGTGGCCCTCGTACGGCACGGTGACGACGACGATCTCGGCCTGCGCGACGGCGTCGGCGTTCGCCGCGCCGCTGATCTCGCCAAGCCCCTCGCGGCCCTCGAGGCTCGCGCGCAGCTCGGCGGCGATGCTCTCGCCGCGCGCGGCGTCGCGGCTGCCGATCACGACGTCGCGGCCGGCGAGGGCGAAACGCACGGCGAGGCCGCGGCCCTCGGGCCCGGTGCCGCCGATCAGGGCGATGGTGCGAGACATCGGCAGTCCTCGATTCCCCGGTCGTGAGCCGTCGGCGACGCCCGCCCGGATCGGCGCGCGGAGCCCGGCGCGCCCGCGCCGCTCGTCGCTACAATGAACCGCGCGAAGCCTACCGGCGGGCGGCGGCGGGCAGCAACCGGCCCAGCTCCCCCGCCGGCGCAACGCGGGGAGCAGCGGCGATGAGCGAGCAGGCAGCGGCAGTGGCGGCGCCCGCCCTCGAGCTGCGCGCGATCTCGCATCGCTACGCCGGGCGGCGCGGCGCCGCTCCGTTGCGCTCGCTGGACAACGTGACGATCGAGGCCGGCGCGGGCGAGTTCGTCTCGCTGGTCGGGCCCAGCGGCTGCGGCAAGACGACGCTGCTGAGGATCGCGGCGGGGCTGCTGACGCCCTCGAGCGGCTCGGTGCGGGTGCTGGGCGAGGATCCGGGGCGGCGCCGCGGCGCGCCAGCGGTCGGGCTGGTCACGCAGGAGCCGGGCCTGCTGCCGTGGCGCACGGCGGCGGGCAACGTCGCGCTGACGCACGAGCTGGCCGGCGGGCGCGCCTCGCGCCCCGACGTGCTCTCCCAGCTCGGGCGCGTCGGGATCCGCGCCTTCGCGGACTTCCACCCGCGCGAGCTCTCCGGAGGCATGCGCCAGCGCGTCGCCCTCGCGCGGGCGCTGGCGCACGAGCCGCGGCTGCTGCTGATGGACGAGCCGTTCGGCGCGCTCGACGAGCTCTCGCGCGAGGAGCTGCGGCGCGAGCTGCTGCGCATCTGGGAGCGCGAGCGCGTCTCCGTGCTGTTCGTGACGCACTCGATCCGCGAGGCCGTGCTGCTCTCCGACCGGGTGGTCGTGATGAGCCCCGGACCGGGCCGCGTCGTCGCCAACCTGCCGATCGAGCTGCCGCGGCCGCGCGCCGAGGGCATCGAGGAGACCCCGCGGTTCGCGGAGCACGCCCGGCGCGTCCGCGCCGCGCTCGAGGGCCACGCCTGATGCGCCCCGCCACCGCCCCGGACGTCGCGGACCTGCTCGACGGCATCCCCGGCGAGGCCTCCGCCGGGGCGAGCGGCGGCGCCGTCTCGCTGCGGCGGCTGCCTCCATCGCGCCAGGCCTCGAGCGACCAGGCCGACCTGCTGGACGCGACGCTCTACGTCGCCCAGCCGCCCCCCGCGCGGGGCTGGGCGCTGCCCTCGCGCCGCGAGCTGCTGCTGACGGGCGCGCCGCCCCTGGCCGCGGCGCTGCTGCTGGTGCTGGTCTGGGAGCTCTGGATCCGCGTCCGCGAGGTGCCGATCTACCTCGCGCCCGCGCCGTCGCGGGTGATCGAGACGCTCAGCGAGGATCCCTCGCGCTTCATCGAGGCGGGCGGCGTCTCCGCGCAGCACGCGCTCGGCGGGCTGCTGCTCGGCGCCGGGAGCGCCTTCCTGCTGGGCGTGCTGATGGCGCACTCGCGCATCATCGAGCGCTCGATCTACCCGCTCGCGATCCTCGTCAAGGTGACCCCGATCGTCGCGGTCGCGCCGCTGATCGTGATCTGGTTCGGCTTCGGCGTCTGGCCGAAGTTCATCGTCGCCGCGCTGATCACCTTCTTCCCGATGCTCGTCAACACGATCAGCGGGCTGCGCTCGATCGACGCGGCCACGCACGACTTCTTCCTCGCGCTCGGCGCCTCGCGCTGGCAGGTGCTGTGGCGGCTGCGCCTGCCGTCCTCGCTGCCCTACCTCTTCGCCGGGCTGCGCATCTCGATCCCGCTGGCGCTGATCGGCGCGGTCATCGCGGAGTGGATCCGGGCCGACTCCGGTGTGGGGCAGATGATCGTGATCGCGCACGGGGACTTCGACACGCCGACCCTGTTCGGCGCGATCATCGTGCTCGCCGTGATCGGCGTGGCCTTCACCGCCGCGCTCGCCCTGCTCGAGCGGCGGCTGCTCTTCTGGCACGACTCCGCGGCGGGACCGTAAGGCCGCCACCGCCGATGCTGGCGAGCACGGGACCGGCCGAGGGAAGGCGAGACGGATGAAGCGAGTGGCGGCGCGACCGGGGGCGGGGCTGCTCTCGCGCAGCGGCGCGGCGGCGGCGCTGCTCGCGCTGCTGGCGCTCGGCGCGATCCTCGCGGCGGCCTGCGGCGACGATGACGACGGCGAACTGCGCGAGGTCACGTTCATGGCCGGCTTCCGGCCGCAGGCGACGCTGCCCTTCACCGCCGTCTACGTCGCCGACGCGCAGGGCTACTTCGCCGACGAGGGCCTCGCCGTCACCATCCAGCACTCGACGCAGGGCGAGCACCTCCAGCTGCTGCTCGCCGGCGATGTCGACTTCACGACGGGCACCGCCGCGCAGTTGATGCGGCGCCGCGCGGCCGAGACGCCCGTCCGCTCGGTCGCGCTGTTCGGGCAGCGCGGCGACCAGGGCTTCGTCGCCCACGCCGGCGCCGGCATCGAGACGCCCGCCGACTTCGCCGGCCGCAGCGTCGGCTTCAAGGGCGGCGTCGTGCCGGCCGAGCTGCTCGCGCTGCTCGCCACGGCGGGCCTTGAGGCGGACGACGTGGACCTGATCGCCGTCGGCTACGACGAGCGCGTCTTCATCGAGGGCGGCGTCGACGTCTTCCCCGTCTTCCTCAGCAACGAGCCCAACCGCATCCGCAACGCGGGCGCGCGGATCAACGTCTTCGACCCCACCGAGTACGGCGTCGCCACGCTCGGGCTGAACATCGTCGCGCACGAGGACACGATCGCGGACGACCGCGACCTCGTGCAGGCGTTCGTGCGCGCCGCGATGCGCGGCGCGAACCATGCCGCCGCCAACATCGAGGAAGCAGTCGAGATCGTGCTCACCCACGCCGAGGGCGCGGACCCCTCGCACCAGCGCTACCTGCTGGAGACCGACCTGCGCAACGCGCGGCGCGCCAACGGCATGGGCCGCGCCACGCTCGACCAGTGGGAGGCGTTGCAGGCCGTCCTGCTCGAGTTCGACCCGGCCTTCGAGGGCCCCGTCGACGTCTCCACGGTCTTCGACGGCTCGTTCGTGGACGCGATCTACCACGACGACGGCACGCTCAAGTGACGGCGCGCGAGCCCGAGGCAGCGCCGCCGGGCATCGAGGAGATCCGGCGCGCCGCCGCCGCGCTCGCGGGGCAACTGCCGCTGCCGACGCCGCTGGTCCATTCCCCGGCGCTCTCCGAACGCCTCGAGGCGCACGTCTCGCTCAAGCTGGAGTTCGCCAACCCGATCGGCGCGTTCAAGCTGCGCGGCGGCGTCTTCCTGGCGGGCGAGCTGGCCGGGGAGCCGGGCTCCAGCGGCCTCGTCACGGCCTCGACGGGCAATCACGGGCAGTCGATCGCCTACGCCGCCGGGCTGCACGGCATGCGCGCCGTCGTCTTCGTCCCGGAGGGCGCGAACCCGGACAAGATCGCCTCGATGCGGCGGCTCGGCGCGGAGGTGCGCGAGCAGGGCGCTCGCTTCGGCGACGCCAACGCCGCCGCGCTCGAGTTCGCCGCCGAGCGCGGAATGCGTTATGTCGCGGTAGACGAGCCGCTGCTGCTGCCCGGCGTCGCGACCGCGGCGCTCGAGGTGCTCGACCCCGCCGGCGGACAGCAGCCGGACACGGAGCTGGTGATCGTTCCGCTCGGCGCGGGCTCCGGCGCCTGCGGCTGGGTGCTGACGCGCGACGGCCTCGGCGCGGCCTGCGAGGTCTGGGCCGTCCAGTCGGCGCAGGCCCCGGCCGGCCACGACTCCTGGCGCGAGGGCCGCATCGTCGAGCGCCCGGACGCGACGATCGCCGAGGGCGTGGCGACGGGCATCGGCTTCGAGGTCACGCAGGCGATCCTGCGCGACCGCCTGGACGACTTCCTGCTGGTGGAGGACGAGGAGATCGCCGCGGCCGTCGTCGAGCTGCTCGAGCAGGCGCACTTGCTCGCCGAACTGGCGGGAGCGGCGCCGCTGGCCGCCGCGCTCCAGGCGCGCGAGCGGCTGCACGGCCGCCGCGTGGTGCTGGTGCTGAGCGGCGCGAACATCACGCTCGCGCAGTTGCGAGCGCTCCTCGGCGCGAACTGACCTGCGGGGGCCGAAGCAGGCGAGGACGGCGGCGGGCGGCTAGCGCCGGATCGAGATGCCTCCGCTGGCGCGCTCGACATCGTCGAACAGGACCTCGAACGTCCAGCGGCCCGCCTGAAGGCCGTCCTCGAAGGGCAGGCCGACCCACCAGGTTCCGCTCTCGCCCCCGCGCCAGGGGAGCTGGGGAGACTCGTAGGCCAGTTCACCGTTGTGGAAGACGCGCCAGCTCAGGCGCTCGGCCGTCGAGGCGCCCTGGTAGTCGAAGAACGCGAGCAACTGCGGCGAGCCGACCACGGGCGGCTCGGCCTTGCCGGGCTCCACGCGGCTCATGGTCGAGCCGAAGCGCAACTCGCCGACGAAGGGCGTCGGCGTCCACACGCCGACGTAGGCCCGGCCGGAGGCGCGCAGCAAGCCGTCGACCCAGATCTCGAGGGTCCACACGCCGTCGGGCAAGCCGGAGCGGTGCGGCGAGGAGAGCCGGTCCGAGACGACGGCGAAAGGACCGCGCGCCCAGCGGTAGGTGGAGGAGAGGTGGTCCTGGAAGGCACTGTGGTAGTACCAGAACTCCTGCACGATCGCGTCGTCCGGGATGCCCTGCGCGGTGAACTCGTACTCCAGCTCCCGCGTCCGCCAGGAGAAGACCCGGCCGTAGTCGAAGAGGTTCCGCTCGCCGTCTTCCTCGATCACCTCGGCGGCGAACTGCGGCGAACTGATCACTATGCCGTCGTCGGGAGCCGCGAGCGAGGTCCCGGCCACGCGCGCGGGGTGGGAGAGCGGCGGGATGTAGGCGCTGTCACGGCTTGCCCGGCGCGCCTCCTCGATCACCGGCGCGGCGAGCTCGAGCGGACGCACGTGCGCGACGGGCGCGGCGACGTCGTACCCGGGCTGCGCGGCGATCCCGACGAGTTCGCCCGCGCTGTTGAAGACCGCCGCCCCGGCGTAGCCGTGCGGCAACCAGGCGTCGGTCTTCAGCCAGGCGCGATCGCCGAGCACCGCATCCCCTCGCGCGCCCGTCAGTCTCGCCTGCGCGACCATCACCGCCTGCGTGGTGACCGCGCCCGAGGGGTTCAGCCCGGGATGCCCGAGGATGACCAGCGGCTCGCCGCTCGTCAGCGCGCCGGAGTCACCGATACCGGCCCCCGGCAGCCCCAGGATCGCCCCGCCGGTGTCGCTCGGCCCCTCCTCGCCGGCCCCACTCGGGACCGCCATTGGCTGGCCGCCGATCTCATCGAGCAGTCCGACGACGCGCAGGACCGCCAGCTCCGAGCCGGGATCGAGCGCCGCGAGGACGGCGCGATAGGTCACGATCGGCTCCTCGCCGGGGACGGGGCTGACGGCGATCGCGATCTCGCTGTAGAGCCTCGAGCCGTCGTGCCCGAAGGGGTCGACGACGTGGGCGCTCGTCAGGATCAGGCCGTGATCGACGTCGATCACGACGCCGCTGCCGTCGCGGATCACCGGCGGGTTCCGCTCCGGATCGGTGACCAGCACCTGCACGACGCTGCGCGCCAGTTCGGCCTCGGGTTGGTCCGCGGGATCGCTCTCCTCCGCCGCCCCGGCGACTTCGTCGTCCTGCGAGGCGACGGCGGCCTCGGCCGCGCCGTCCTCCTCGCCGGCCGCGGGCCGCAGCTCCGTGGGGAGGAGGACGGGCTCGGGGGTGGGCGTGGAGACCGGCGTTGGCGAAGCCGCCGGCGCCGCGCTGACGGGCGCGGCGACAGGCGTCGCGGGCGCGGGCGCCGGTTCCTCGCCGGGGATCAGCCCGGCCGTCTGCTCACAGCCGACAAGCGCCGCGGCGAGCGCGAGGATGCACAGGGACAGCAAGAAGCGGCGACGCACAACATCCCCCAGTGGCGTCAGTCCGCGCCTCCCCGCGGGAAGCGCGAACTGCCACAACGTAGCGCGCTGGTCCGGGTATGTCACCTGAGACCGGGTTGCAATCAAGGCCGCGCCGCGCGGTTGTCGTACACTCCACGCTGCAGCGGGGAGGTCGTGGCTCGTGCAGTGGCTGGACCGGATGCGGCCCCCGGCGGTGGCCGTCGTGGACGTGCAGGGAATGATCGGGCCGGCCGTCCGGCCGACCGAGTTCACGCGCCTGCTGGCGCGCCTGCGCGAGGACCAATCGGTGCGCGCGGTCGTGCTCAACATCGACTCGCCGGGCGGCACGGCGGTGGGCTCGGAGATGATCGCGCGCGCCGTCAGGCGGCTGCGCCAGGAGAAACCGACGGCCGCCTTCATCGGCGGGATCGGCGCCTCCGGCGGCTACATGATCGCCGCCTCCTGCGAGCGCATCGTCGCGCTCCCCTCGGCGATCGTCGGCGCGATCGGCGTGATCTCCTACCGCCCGATCGTGCACGAGGCGCTCGACCGCCTCGGCGTGCGGATGCACGTCGGCAAGTCCGGACGCCTCAAGGACATGCTCTCCCCCTTCCGCGAGCCAACCGAGGAGGAGCGCGAGAAGGAGCAGCGCCTGCTCGACTCGCTCTACGAGCTGTTCGTCGAGGGCGTCGCGAGCGATCGCGGGCTCGACGCCGGGCGCGTCCGCGAACTGGCGACGGGCGAGGTCTACGCGGCGGCCGACGCGATCGAGCAGCAGCTGATCGACGACACCGGCGATCTGGACGACGTGATCGACTGGGCCGCCGATCAGGCGCAGACGCCGCGGCGCGTGCGGCTGGTCCGCCCTCGCAAGGGTCTGCGCGGGTTGCTGCTGGGCCGCGCCTCGGCGGCGCTGGTCTCCGGCCTGCTGACGGAGCTGGACTCCTCGTTGCCCTCGGGAGGCGGCTACGCGCTCTACACGGGCGGCCGGTCGTGATCATCCCCTTCGGCGGCAAGACCCCGCGGATCGCCGAGAGCGCCTGGATCGCGCCGGGCGCGACGATCATCGGCGACGTCGTGATCGGCGAGCGCAGCTCCGTCTGGCCGGGCGCGGTGATCCGCGGCGACTACGCGCCGATCCGCATCGGCGCGGACGTGAGCGTGCAGGACAACGTCGTCATCCACAACGACGAGCCGCTCACGATCGGCGACGACGTCACCATCGGGCACGCGGTCGTCGTGCACGGCAGGGAGATCGGCGACGGCGTGCTGCTCGGCAACAACGCCACGGTGCTGGGCGGCGCGACGGTCGGCCACCACTCGATCGTCGGGGCCGGCGCGCTGGTGCCGCCGAGGATGGAGGCGCCGCCCTACTCGCTCGTGCTCGGGGTGCCGGGCAAGGCGCGGCAGACCACGGCGGACCGCATCGAGCGGCTGAAGCGCGACTCCGAGGGCCCGATGAGCTACCACGAGAACGCGCAGCGCTACCGCGCCCAGGGCATCGAGGATCGCTCGGTCTGGACCCCCGCGCCGGACACCGGGGAGCACACCGGCACTTAACGCTCCGGTTACGAAGCGCGGGCGTACCGTGGATCCGCGGCGCGTCACGACTCGCAGCCGGTCCTCACGGGCGAGCACGGAGGTGCGATGCGGCGAAGCACCTGGCTCAACGCCTTCGGCATGGCCGTCATCATCGTCGCCTCGATGACGCTCGGCGGCCTGCTGGCCGTCAACGTCGCCGGGGATCGCGACGCCGCGCCGCCGGAGACCCGGGTCGCCATCGCGACGGCCACCGCGCAGGCGCGGCAGCCCGCGCCCGCCTCTACCGCGCCGCCCGCCGCGACCCCCGCCGCCCCTCCGGCCGCTACCCCGAGCCCGGCAGCGCCGACCGCGACGGCGACGAGCACGGCGACGGCCACCCCGACCGCGACGCCTCGGCCCACCGCGACCCCCACCGCCCCTCCGGCCGCGACCCCGAGCCCGGCAGCGCCGACCGCGACGGCGACAAGCACGGCGACGGCCACCCCGACGGCGACGCCGCAGCCCACCGCGACCCCCGATGCGGCGCCCGCGCCCGAATCGCCTCCGCCCGCGGCAGCCGCGCTCCTCGATCTGCCGGACCTGGTCGAGCAGGTCATGTCCTCGATCGTGCAGATCCGCGTGGGCGGCTCCGGCACGGGCAGCGGCATCGTGATCGACCGTGACGGGCACATCCTCACGAACCGCCACGTGATCGAGAACGCCGCCAGCATCGTCGTCGAGCTGCGCGACGGCACGACGGGGACGGCGGAGGTGATGGGCGTGGACGCGGGGAACGACCTCGCGGTGATTCGCGCCGGCCTGCCCGCCGAATCCCTCACCCCGGCCACGTTCGGCGATTCCGACGCCGTGCGCGTCGGCGAGGCGGTGTTCGCCATCGGCAACCCGTTCGGGCTCGGCTTCACCGTGACCTCCGGGATCATCAGCGGCCTCGGGCGGGAGTCCGACGGCGAACCGGGCGGGCACCGCATCCGCGGCGTGCTGCAGACCGACGCGGCCGTGAACCCCGGCAACTCGGGCGGTCCGCTCTTCAACGCCGACGGCGAGGTGATCGGCATCAACACCGCGCTGGAGAACCCCTACGGCCAGCGGGTCTTCGTCGGCGTCGGCTACGCGGTGCCCTCGAACACCGCGGTGCGCTACATGCCCGCGCTGATCGCCGGCGAGGAGATCGAGCACCCGCAGCTCGGCATCTCCGGCGTGGCGCTGAACGCGCTCAGCGCCGAGGACGCGGGCGTCGACACCGAGCGGGGCGTCTACGTCACCCACGTCGTGCCGGACAGCGCCGCCGCCGCCGCCGGACTGGTCGCGGCCTCGGAGGATGACGGCTCCGGCCTCGACCGGGGCGGCGACGTGATCACCGCGATCGACGGGGTCGAGGTGAACGACGTCCGGGAGCTCGCGCGGATCATCGACAGCCACGAGGTGGGCGATAACGTCACGCTCACCGTGGTGCGCGACGGGGAACCGATCACGGTCGAGGCCGTGCTGCGCGCCTGGATCACCAGCTGATCGAAGGACCTCGCGGGGCTCAGGAGGCGGGCGGCAGCGGCAGCGGACGCCCGGCGACGAGCAGCCAGGCGCGATCGGCGGCGGCGGCGACGCGCTGGTTCACCCGGCCCAGCAGATCGCGGTAGTGGCGGCCGAGCGGGTACTCGGGCACGAGGCCCGCGCCCACCTCGTTCGTGACCACGATCGTCTCGCCCTCGCGCGCGCGGGCGGTCGCCACCAGCCGCTCCGCCTCGCCGTCCAGCTCGGCGTCGAGGGCGGCGACGGTCTCGAGGGACGGACTCTCGCCGAGCTCGATCAGGCGGTTGCTCACCCACAGCGAGAGACAGTCGAGCAGCACGCACGAGGCGGCGTCGGCCGCGGCGAGCGCGCCCGCCGGGTCGCGGGGCGCCTCGATCGTGCTCGCGCCCGCCGGGCGGTCGCGGCGGTGCGCCGCGATCCGGGCGGCCAGCTCCTCGTCGCTCGCGACCATCGTCACGAGGTAGACGAGCGGCCGGCCGGTCTCGCGCGCCAGCCGCTCGGCGAAGCGGCTCTTGCCCGAGCGCGCGCCGCCGGTGACGAAGCTGATCTCACCCATGTGCGAACGTTGGGCCGCGCACCCCGGCTACGTGAAGAGCAGCGGGTCGAGCCAGCCCTCGGAGGAGGCGGCCACGAGCGCGATCAGCGTCGTCGCCTGCGCGATCTCGATCGCCGCGCCGTGGGTGTCGCCCGTCACGCCGCTCAGCATCCTCGCGGCGGCGGCGGAGAGGATCAGCGCGCCGGCGAATGCAACGAGGGGCAGCACCAGCCCGCCGGCGCCGAACAGCGCGAACGCGGCGGCGAAGGCGATCACGGCGGAGAGCGGGGCCGCCAGCGGCCAGGCGCCCTGCCGCAGCGCGTAGCCCAGCCCTCGAGGCCGCGCGGGCGGGAACAGCACGGCGATCGGCGCGACGGACCAGCGCGCCAGCGCCGGAGCGAGCACCAGCCCGGCGGTGCGCACGTCGCCATCGAGGGCGGCGAGCGCGGACCACTGCACGATCAGCACGATCACGAGCGCCATCACGCCCGCCGGACCGACGTTGCCCGCGCTCATCACGCCGAGGCGCTGCGCGCGATCGCCTTGCAGCGCCATCCCGTCAGCGGTGTCGGCGACGCCGTCGAGGTGCAGCCCGGCGCTGATCACCGCGAGGAAGGCGATCAGCACCGCCGAGACGACGCCCAGCGGCAGCAGCTCGCCGAGCAATGAGTCGATCAGGGCGAGGCACAGTCCGATCAGCAGGCCGATCGCCGGGTACCAGCCAAGCGCCCGCCCGAAGCTGCGGTCGTCCCAGGTCCGGACGGCGCGCAGCCGCAACGGCGTGATGAACTCGAGCGCGATCAGCAGTGAAGCGAGTTGCGCGCGCAGTTCCGCGAAGGCGCCCATCATTCCCTCCTGACCTCCCCGCTCCTCAGCCATGCGGCGGGGCGTCCGAGACACCAGCCTCGCCGAAGGTCGCCATCTCGTCGAGCACGCGGCAGGCGGCGACGCAGAGCGAGATGCCGAGTGCGGCGCCGCTGCCCTCGCCGAGCCGCATCCCGAGGTCGAGCAGCGGCTCGGCCTCGAGCGCCTCGAGCACCGCCGCGTGCCCCGGCTCGGGCGAGCGGTGCGAGGCGACGATGTAGTCTCGCACGCCGGGCGCGATCGCCACAGCGACCAGCGCGGCAGCGCCGGAGATCAGCCCGTCCATCAGCGCCGGGATCCGCGCCGCCGCCGCCCCGAGGTAGACCCCCGCCAGCACGCCGATCTCGTGCCCGCCGAGCGCCGCGAGCAGCGCGACGCCGTCGTCCGGGTCCGGGCGATTCGCGGCGAGCGCGGCCTCGACGGCGGCGATCTTGGCGCGCAGGGCCGCGCCCTCGACCCCGCTGCCGCGCCCGGTCACGGACTCGGGCGGGCGTCCGGTCGCGGCGGCGATCAGCGCGGCCGCGGCCGTGCTGTTGCCGATGCCCATCTCGCCGCAGCCGACGATGTCCAGCCCCGCCCCCGCGCGCTCCTCCTCGACCAGCGCGATGCCGGCGGCGATCGCGCGCTCGGCGGTCTCCCGGCTCATCGCCGGGCCCTCGGTGATGTCGCCGCTGCCGCGCGGCAGGTCGAGGCGGACCAGTCCCGCGCTGCCGGAAGGCCTCGACGGCGCGGCCGGCGCTGACAGCACCCCGGCGTCGACGACGCGCACGCGCGCCCTCGCGTGGTCCGCGAGCACGTTGATCGCCGCGCCGCCCGCGAGGAAGTTCGCGACCATCTGCGCCGTCACCTCGGGCGGGTAGGCGGAAACCCCTCGCGCGGCCACGCCGTGGTCGGCGGCAGCCACCACGACAAGCCGCTGCTCCAGCCGCGGACGCGCGCAGCCGCGCATCCCGGCGATGCGCACCGCGAGCTCCTCGAGCCGTCCGAGCGCGCCCGGCGGCTTCGTCAGCTGGTCCTGGCGGGCGCGCGCCGCGGCTGCCGCCTCGGCGTCGGGAGGCGCGATCGCCGCGGCGGCGGCGGCGATCCGGGCGGCGGAGTCCGATCGGGACGGCATGGTGCACTCCAGCGCGGACCCGCCGGGGCGTCCGGCGGTCCGGGCGCAGTATGCCGTCCGGGCCTCGCAGAGGGCTATCGCGTTCGCTTATGACGACCTGTTTGTGCGAAATCGCACGATTTTAGCCGGATCTGGCCGATTTCGATTGTGAAATGCTTGACAAACGACTCGGCGGACGTATGATCCCCGCGTCACAAGCCAATACAAACGGTTTGTGACGGGGCGCATTGGCCCTCAGCCTCGATGCGCCCTGCCGAATTCCCGCGATGCGGGAACCGGGGGAACCACCACTTGGGGTGAACCCTCCGCACGGAGCCTACTCCTTGCGAGGGCGGGTCAACTGGATCGACCCGAACCCGTCAGCTAACCCCGGAGGCAAGGCGATCCAGTCTCGGCCGGAGGAATTCCGGCAGGCGCCCGCCGCTGCACGGCACGCAGCGCCGGGTCGAGACAGGGGCTGGACATGATCACGACTGCGCCTCCCAAGCAGTGCCCACGCTGCAGCGGCCTGATGATCACCGAGGACGACTGGTACGGGAAGTTCGCAAGCTGCATCGCTTGCGGCCACGTCCACGAGACCGAGGTCGCCGATCCTCAGGAGCTGCTCGAGGAGGAGCGGCTGGCCGCCGGCAAGCAGCGCCGCCGGCAGCCGTCCCACGGCAAGCTGCGCCTGTAGGCAACTCCTCGCCTCAGGGCCTCACGCACTCTCACCGGCTCCGCGCGGGCCGGTGAGCCGTCGCGCCGTTCGCGGCTAGCCGGCCGCCGCCACCCGGCTGTGGTGCAGCAGCCAGTACTCGTACGAGTCCTGCAGCGCCAGCCATGACGCCTCGACCACGTCCGTGGAGGCGCCGACCGTGCGCCAGATGCGCGCGCCGTCGGTCGACTCGATCAGCACGCGCACGGCGGCGTCCGCGCCGCCGTCGGGGTTGATGATCCGCACCTTGTAGTCCACCAGGTGCACGCGATCAAGGTCAGGGAACGACTCCAGCAGCGCGCGCCGCACCGCCGCGTCGAGGGCGGAGACGGGTCCGTTGCCGTCGGCGGCGGTCTGGCTCAGCACCTCGCCGACCCGCACCTTCACCATCGCCTCCGCGAGCATCTGGTTCTCGCCCTCGCCGCGCTCGTGCTGGCGGCGCTCGACGACGAGAAAGTCCTCGAGGGCGAAGGGCGCGCGGTAGCCGCCGACCGCGCGGCGCACCAGCAGCTCGAACGAGGCCTCGGCGGACTCGTACTGGAAGCCCTTCGCCTCCTGCTCCTTGACCTGCTCCGCGAGGTCGCGCGCCTGCGCGTCGCTCAGCTCGATGTCGACGCTGTCCTCCGCCAGTTTGGCGACGATGTTGCGCCGTCCCGACAGCTCGGAGACGAGCACGCGCTCGACGTTGCCGACCGCGCCGGGATCGACGTGCGTGTACGAGCCGGCGGACTTCGTGATCGCCGCCACGTGCAGCCCGGCCTTGTGCGCGAAGGCGCTGGTCCCGACGTAGGGCTGCTGCGGGTTCGGCGCGAGGTTCGCCAGATCCGAGGCGAAGTGCGAGAGGTCCGTCAGCCGCTCGAGCTGCTCGTCGCTGACTACGTCGAGGCCGAGCTTGAGCTTGAGGTTCGCGATCACGGAGATGATGTTCGCGTTGCCGCAGCGCTCGCCCCAGCCGTTGAGGCAGGCCTGCACCTGCGTCGCGCCCGCCTGCACGGCGAGCAGCGTGTTCGCCACCGCCAGGTCGGCGTCGTTATGCACATGGATGCCGATCGCGCAGTCGACCGCGCGCAGCGCCTCGCCGACGCCCTCGACGATCGCGCCGGGCATCGAGCCGCCATTGGTGTCGCAGAGCGTGACGGTGCCTGCGCCCGCGCCGGCGGCCGCGCGCAGCGTGGCGATCGCGTAGCGCGGGTCGTCCGCGTAGCCGTCGAAGAAGTGCTCCGCGTCGAAGACCACCTCGCGGCCCTGCTCGACGAGCACGTGCACCGAGTCGGCGATCATCGCCAGGTTCTCCTCCTCGGTCGTCTCGAGGACCTCGCGCACCTGCGCCGCGGACGACTTGCCGACGAGCGTGACGACCGGCGTCTCGCTCTCCAGCACGGCGAGCAGCGCCGGGTCGCTCGCCGCGTCGCCGCCGGCGCGCCGCGTCGAGCCGAAGGCGACGAGCCTGGCGTTCCGGAGCGGAGTCTCGAGCATGCGCGCGAAGAACTCGGCGTCCTTGGGGTTGGAGCCGGGGTAGCCGCCCTCGACGTAGTCGACGCCGATCTCGTCGAGCCGCCGGGCGATCGCGATCTTGTCCTCGACGGAGAGGGAGAGGCCCTCCATGCCGAGGCCGTCGCGCAGTGTCGTGTCGTAGAGCCGTACGCCCTGTGGCGCCGCCGGGGAGTTGCTCATGGTCTGTCGCCGTTCTGTGCTGTCGCGCTCATCGATCGCCGGGCGTGCGGAAGCTGTCTCGCAGGCCGTGAGCGCCGTGGAGTGTGTTCGGGATGCGCTAGCCGCGCGCGATGGTCGACGCCGCCGGCCTCGATGGCCGGACGGCGCGCCTCGCCTTCCTGCGTGTCGCAGCGTGCGTCATGGCAATCATTGTATGCGGCGCTCGCGGGAGGGGCCAGACGGAAGTCCCAACTGAAGGTGATGCCCAGCCCACCCTCACCCATGCCGCAGCACATGTTGATTGCGCCGAACGCGGTTAGCATCTTGCCCCGTGTTGGTATTCGTGGATGAGTCTGGCGATGCGGGCCGCGGAATCGGGCAGGGCTCGAGTCCGCTGCTGGTCTTGGCCGTTGTCACGTTCGAGGACCGCAACGAGGCGGCGAGGTGCGAGAGAGCAATTGGCGATCTGGCTCAAGGTATCGGTAGGGAATCTCAGGAGTTCAGGTTCTCGAAGGATTCGCACCGGACGCGGCTACGCTTCCTCCACGCGGTCAGCTCGTTCCGGTTCACGTTCCACGCGTTCGTGTTCGACAAGCGCGAGCACTGGCCTCGTGATGAGGATATCGCCGGATCTCTCTACGCATGGGCCTGCGGAACGGCGCTTCGGGACGCATCAGCAGCGTGGTCCGATGCCATCGTCGTGCTCGACTCGATGGGTGACCGAAGGTTCCAGCGGGAACTGCACCGCCGCCTGGAGCGTGAAGTCGAGGCGCTCCGCGGGCCCGGCGCAATCAGGCGGGTGACTTCCCGCCGGTCTCACTCGGAGAGGCTGCTCCAGCTCGCCGACTACGTTGCGGGCATCGTCAATCGGCAGCACCTTCGAAGGAAGTGGGGCACTCAGTACTTCGCGACGATCCGGCGACGCGGAACTCAAACCCTCTGGCGCTGACGACAAAGAAAACGCCCCCACTCAGCGCGGGGGCGTTTGCGCGGATCCTATCCCCGAGGGGAATGCCTCGCCATCCGGCAGCCAGTTCGGATCTCCGCGACTTCCACACTCGATCTTTGTGGCGGCCCGGACGGTTGTCAAGTGGGCGGTTTGCACTACCCCGCCAGCCGCTCCAGCACCGCCTCCGCCATCTCGCGCGTGCCGAGGGCGTCCTCACCCGCGGCGGCGATGTCGGCGGTGCGCAGGCCGTCGCCGATGGCGCCGGCGACCGCGCCCTCCAGCGCCCGCGCCTCCGCCTCGAGGCCGCACGAGTGGCGCAGCAGCAGCGCCGTGCAGAGGAACATCGCCAGCGGGTTGGCGACGCCCTGGCCGGCGATGTCCGGCGCGCTGCCGTGAATCGGCTCGTAGAGCCCGCGCCCGCGGCCGTCGTCGCGCACCTCGCCGAGCGAGGCCGAGGGCAGCATGCCCAGCGAGCCCGCGAGCATCGAGGCCTCGTCCGTGAGGATGTCGCCGAAGAGGTTGCTGGTGATCACCACGTCGAAATCCGCCGGGCGGCGGATCAGGTGCATCGCCGCCGCGTCCACCAGCACGTGCTCCAGCTCGACGTTCGGGTACTCGGGCCGCACCTCCTCGACGACCTCGCGCCAGAGCCGCGAGGTCTCGAGGATGTTCGCCTTGTCGACGCTCGTCACGCGTCCGCGCCGCTCGCGCGCCAGCCGGAAGCCGAGGTGCGCGACGCGCGCGATCTCGTCCTCGTTGTAGGTCATCGAGTCCACCGCCGCGCGACGGCCGTCGATCGTGCGGCGCTCCTGCGGCCTGCCGAAGTAGATGCCGCTCGTCAGCTCGCGGATCACGAGGATGTCGACGCCGCGCAGCACCTCCGGCTTGAGCGTCGAGCTGTCGATCAGCGCCGGGTCGACCGTGACCGGGCGCAGGTTCGCCCAGAGGCCGAGCGAGGAGCGCAGCGCCAGCAGGCCCTGCTCCGGCCGCACGCTGGCGCGCGGGTCGTCCCACTTCGGGCCGCCGACGGCGCCCCAGAGCACCGCGTCGGCGCGCTCGGCCGCCTCGATCGTCTCGGGCAGGATGGCGCTGCCGTGCGCGTCGATGCAGGCGCCGCCGACCAGCTCCTCGCTGGTGCGGAAGTCGTGGCCGAAGCGCGCGCCGATCGCATCGAGGGCGCGCACGCCCTCGGCGGTCACCTCAGGCCCGATGCCGTCGCCCGGCAGTACGAGGATGTCGAACTCGGCCACGGCGGCCTCCTTGCGCGCGGGCGGAGTGTAGCGCGGCGCGGGCGCAGGGGCTGCCCCGCGCCTCGCGATCGGATCTGCGCGCGCGCACGATGGCGCGGGCGCACGACTCGCGCGCTGCGCGTTACGCTCCCGTTAGGCGGCGTCCGTCACGATGGAGCCCGCTGCCGTTCGCGCGGGAGGAGGGGACGCCATGACCGACGACGGGTTCTGGGCGCTGCTGCGCCAGCGGGTGACGCCCGCGCTCCTCGCCGTGGCCGCCGTGCTCGTCTCGATCGCGGCCGTCGTCTTCATCGCCGACACCGTCCGCGACGACGACGCGGCGCCGGAGCGCGAGGGCGCCGCCGCGCAACTCGCCTCCCCCGGCGCCGCGCCACCCGAGTCCGCCGCTCCCGAACCCGCCGGGGAGCGCGCCGACGACGCCGGCGAACTTGGCGAGATCGGCGAACTGCTCGCCTGGCTGATCCAGGCGCTGCTCGGCGGCGGCCTCGGTGAAGGTCTCGGCCTCGACGGCGGCGAGCGCCTCGGCGGCGGGTTCGGCGAGCGCTACGGCTTCGACCGCGACGGCTGGCGCCCGCGGCTGCCGCGCGAGGGGTTCGCGCCCGGGTGGACCGGGGGCCCGCCCCTGCTCGGCCTCGCGGTCGAGGAGGACGACGCGGGCGTGCGAGTCGCCGAGGTCACGCCGGGCCTCGGCGCGGACGAGGCGGGCGTACGCCCCGGCGACCGCCTGCTCGCCCTCGACGGCGAGCCGATCGCGAGCGTGGAGCACCTGCGCGCCCTGCTGGACGAGGCCGAGGCCGGCGACGAGGTGGTCGTGCGCGTCGCGCGCGACGGCGCCGAGGAGGAGCTGCCGGTCGTGCTCGCGCCCGGCGCAGCGCGCGCCTGGTTCGGATTCGCCGACGACGCCGAACTCACGCCAGAGGCGATCGAGGAGTGGATCGAGGCCCTCCCCGAGCCGCTGCGCGAGTGGATCGAGCAACTGATCGGCGAGTCCCTGGAGGAAGCGCTGGAGAGCGAATCGGCCGACTCCGGCGCGGGCTAGGCTGTCGCTCCGCCGCGCCGCCCCGCCGCGGCCGCCCGCGCCGCGATGCGCCGCACGCCCCTGCGACGCGCCTCGCCGCCGCCGATGTCGCCGCCGAAGCGCACCAGCCACAGCGGCAGGACGTCGACGTAGAACGCGGCGCGGCGCGGCATGTCTGGATCGAGGCTCGCGGGGCCTTCGTACGCATCGATGGCGCGCTTGGCGAAGCCCTGCGGGCACTCGGCGAGCAGCGCGGCGAGGTCGTACGCCGGGTCCGCGATCAGCGCGTCGCCCCAGTCGATGACGCCGGCGAGGCGGCCGTCCGCTCCGGCCAGCACGTGTACGCAGCCGAGGTCGGCATGCACGAGCACGCGCGTCGCGCCGCGCGACCCGCCGCCCTCGATGAACGTAGCGAAGCGGCGTTCGAGCCACGCCCGCCCGCGCGCCCCGAGGTGCGGCAGGGACGCCTCCACCATCGGGCGGTACAGCTCCTCGCCAAGGTCGAGCTCGGGCACGCCGAGCGCGCGCGCCTCCTCGACAGGGATCTCGTGCAGCGCGGTCAGCGCGGCGCCGACCTCGCGCGCGAGCGTCGCCCGCGCCGCGCGGCCGAGGGCGTCAATGGTGACGCCCTCGATGTAGTCGTAGGAGACGGCGAGCACGCTCCCGTCGTCGTCACGGACCGCCTCGGCGTTGGCGGGCGCGGGAATGCCGCGCGCACCGAGCAAGGCGAGCAGCGCCGGCTCGCGCGCGTAGCCCGCGTCGATCTCCCAGTCATGGGCGAACGGCTTGAGCACGCGGACGGTGCGCCCGCCGAGGCGGTAGGCGGTGGCGCCCCAGCCCTCGCCGATGACGCGCGCGCTCGCGGGGTCGGCGCCGGGAACGGCGCGGGCGAGGACGGCGGCGTGGTCCTGCGCGGTCAGTCCGCCGTCACCGAGGGCAAGAGCGGCGATCGGGTCGCCTCGAAGCGCTCGACGTCGGCCTCGTACTCGAGCGTCATCCCGATGTCGTCGAGGCCGCGCAGCAGGCGGTACTTGCGGAAGGCGTCGATCTCGAAGCTGCGCTCCCAGCCCGGTCCGGCGCGCACCGTCTGCGTCTCGAGGTCCACCTCGATCTCCGCGTCCGGCGTCTCCTCGGCGCGCGCCATCAGCCAGTCGACGTCCTCCTGCGCCAGCTCGACCGTGAGCACGCCGCCCTGGAAGCAGTTGTTCTTGAAGATGTCGGCGAAAGAGGGCGCGATCAGCGCCTCCACGCCGAGGCCCTGGATCGCCCACACCGCGTGCTCGCGGCTGGAGCCGGAGCCGAGGTTCTGCTGCGCGATCAGGATCGGCGCGCCCTCGTAGGCTGGGTTGTTGAGCACGAAGTCCGGGTCGGCGCGCCAGGCCTCGAAGGCGAACGGGCCGTAGCCGGTGCGCTCGATGCGCTTGAGGTACTTGGCCGGGATGATCTGATCGGTGTCGACGTTGGCGCGGTTGAGCGGGATCGCCTTCCCGACGACGCGGCTGACGGGGTCCATCAGGCCAGCTCCCTCACATCGACGAAACGGCCGGCGATCGCCGCCGCCGCCGCCATCGGCGGGCTCACGAGGTGCGTGCGTCCGCCCGGCCCCTGCCGGCCCTCGAAGTTGCGGTTGGAGGTGGAGGCGCAGCGCTCGCCCGGCAGCAGGATGTCCGGGTTCATGCCGAGGCACATCGAGCAGCCGGCGTCGCGCCACTCGAAGCCCGCCGCCGTGAAGATCGCGTCGAGGCCCTCCTGCTCCGCCTGCGCCTTCACGAGACCGGAGCCGGGCACGACCATCGCGTGCACGCTCGAGGCGACCTGCTTGCCCTCGACGATGCTCGCCGCGGCGCGCAGGTCGTCGATCCGCGCGTTCGTGCAGGAGCCGAGGAAGACGCGGTCGATCGCGATCTCGCGGATCGGCGTGCCCGCCTCGAGGTCCATGTACTCCAGCGCGCGCGTCGCCGCCTCGCGGCGGCTCGGCTCATCGAAGCTCGAGGGGTCCGGCACCACGTCGCCGATCTGCACGCTCTGCCCGGGGTTCGTGCCCCAGGTGACGAACGGCTCGATCGCCGCGCCGTCGAGCACGACCTCGCGGTCGAAGCGCGCGCCCTCGTCGGTCGGCAGGGTGCGCCAGTACTCGACGGCTTTTTCCCAATCTTCGCCCTGGGGTGCTCGCGGGCGCCCTTTGACATACTCGAAGGTGGTCTCGTCCGGGGCGATCAGGCCGGCGCGCGCGCCGCCCTCGATCGACATGTTGCAGACCGTCATGCGGCCTTCCATCGAGAGGCCGCGGATCACCTCGCCGCGGTACTCGATGACGTAGCCGACGCCGCCGTCGACGCCGATCTCGTTGATGATCGCGAGGATCACGTCCTTCGCCATGACGCCGGGGCCGAGCTGGCCCGTCACCTCGACCGACATCGTCAGCGGGCGCGACTGGCGCAGCGTCTGCGTCGCCAGCACGTGTTCGACCTCGGAGGTGCCGATGCCGAAGGCGAGTGCGCCGAAGGCGCCGTGCGTCGAGGTGTGGCTGTCGCCGCAGACGATGGTCAGGCCCGGCTGGGTCACGCCTTGCTCCGGCCCGATCACGTGCACGATGCCCTGGCGGGTGTCGAAGATGCCGTACAGCTCCAGCCCGAACTCGCGGCAGTTATCGGACATCACCTGGATCTGCGTCGCCGAGAGCGGGTCCGGGTTCGGCTGGTCCCGCCCGATCGTCGGCACGTTGTGGTCCACCGTGGCGAGCGTCAGGTCCGGGCGGCGCACCGTGCGGCCGGACAGCCGCAGCCCCTCGAAGGCCTGCGGCGAGGTGACCTCGTGCACGAGGTGCAGGTCGATGTAGAGCAGATCGGCCTGCGGACCCGCGTCCGCCTCGGCGCCGAGCGCCTCGCGGCGGGCGGCGTCGGCGAGCGGACTCTCGACGACGTGCGCGTCCCAGATCTTCTCGGACAGCGTGCGCGGCTCGGTCATCCGTACTCCCGTCTCGTGCAGCGCCGCCCATTGTACGATGCCCACGCTTGACTGCCGCAGCAGGCGGGCGAGAATGGGAGCGGACCAGCGGCAGCGCGCAGCAAGCCTGCCGAAGGAGCCGCGCATGGACGCGATGATCCCCCCCGTCGCCGTCGAGCCCCGCGAGGGCTGGCGCATCTGGCTGCGCTTCGAGGACGGCGCGGAGGGCGAGATCGATCTCTCGGACGTCGCCCTCCAAGGCGTCTTCGCCGCGTGGAGCGATCGCGCGTTCTTCGAGTCGGTCCACCTCACCCCGCACGGCTCGGTCGCCTGGAGCGAGGAGCTCGAGCTGTGCGCGGACGCGCTCTACATCGAGCTCACCGGCAAGTCCGCCGAGGACGTGATGCCGGGCCTGCGAGCGCTGGAGGCCGGTGCCTGAGCTCTGCCGCTTCCACGGCATCGTGATCGCCATGTACGCGCGCGAGCACGGGCCTCCCCACTTCCACGCGCGCCACGGCGGCGACTACGCATCGGTGGCGATCAACCGTCCGGCGGTGCTGCGCGGACGGCTGCCGCCGCGCGCCGCAGCGCTGGTCATCGAGTGGGCCGTGCTGCGCCAAGCCGAACTTCACGAGGCGTGGGCGCGCGTGCAGCGCGGCGAATCGCCGGGCCGCATCCCGCCGCTGGACTGACCGCTCGCGTCGCCGTCCTTACGGCGAGGCGGCGGCCGCGGGCTGCGGCGTGGTCGTGTTGAGGAAGCGGTTGAGCGCGTGCATGTAGGCGCGCGCCGAGGCGACGAGGATGTCCGTGTCGGCGGCCCGGCCGGTGTAGGTGCGGCTCCCCACCTCGATCCGGATCGTGACCTCGCCGACGGCGTCGATGCCCTCGGTTACGGACTTCACGCTGAACTCCGTCAGCTCGTTCTCGACGCCCATCACGCGGTTGATCGCCTGGTAGATCGCGTCCACCGGGCCGGTCCCGATGGCGGCGTCCTGCCGCAGCTCGCCCTCGGGGTCCACCAGCCGCACCGTCGCCGTCGGGGCGGAGTGGTCGCCCGCCGAGACCTGCACGAGGTCGAGCTGCCACTGCTCGCGGACCTGCACCTGCGCCTGCTCGGCGAGGATCGCCTGCAGGTCGCGGTCGTCCACCTCGTCCTTGCGGTCGGCGACGTCCTTGAACGCCTCGTAGACGCGGTCGAGCGCCGCGTCGTCGAGGTCCACGCCGAGGTCGGCGATGCGCGAGCGCAGGCCGTGGCGGCCGGAGACCTTGGTCAGCACGATCGAGTCGCCCGTCGGGATGCCGATGTCGGCCGGGTCCATGATCTCGTAGGTCTCGCGCAGCTTGAGCACGCCGTCCTGGTGGATGCCCGAGGAGTGGCGGAAGGCGTTCTTGCCGACCACCGCCTTGTTCGACTGCACCGCCATCCCCGAGACGCGCTCGACGATGCGGCTCGCGTGGTGCAGCTCGGGCGTGTTGACGTCCGTGTGCAGGCCGGCGAAGTCGGCGCGCGTCTTGATCGCCATGATCACCTCCTCGAGGGAGGTGTTGCCCGCGCGCTCGCCGATGCCGTTGATCGCGCCCTCCACCTGGCGCGCGCCGTTGAGCACGCCCGCCAGCGAGTTCGCCGTCGCCAGACCGAGGTCGTTGTGGCAGTGCACGGAGATGCGCGCCTTGTCGATGTTCCGCACGTTCGCCGCCACCGAGGCGATCAGGTCGCCGAACTCGGGCGGCAGCGCGTAGCCGACCGTGTCCGGGATGTTGACCGTGGTCGCGCCCTCCTCGATCGCCGCCTCGAGCAGCTGGTAGACGAACTCGGAGTCGGAGCGCGTGGCGTCCATCGGCGAGAACTCGACGTCCGGGCAGTAGCCGGCGGCGCGGGCGACGGCGGCGCGCGCCATCTCCATCACGTCCTCGCGGTTCTTGCGCAGTTGGTGCGCCATGTGAATCTCGCTGGCCGAGATGAAGACGTGGATGCGCGGCGTCTCCGCCTGCGAGACGGCGTTCCAGCACGAGTCCACGTCGTCCGGGTGCGCCCGCGCGAGACCGGCGATCATCGGGCCCCGCACCTCGCGCGCGATCAGCGAGACGGCCTCGAAGTCTCCCGGCGAGGAGAACGGGAAGCCCGCCTCGATGATGTCCACATTGAGACGGGCGAGCTGCCGCGCCACCTCGAGCTTGTCTTCAATCGTGAAGCCCACGCCGGCGGATTGCTCGCCGTCGCGGAGCGTGGTGTCGAAGATATAGACCTTGTCGCTCATCGTTCCGTCACTGTCCTCACCCGTGCCGCTGCCGCTGGTGCGGGCGCGCGTCACTGCGCCCTCGCTCTCCGGTGCCCTCCCGACCGCTCACGCGGCGGAGGGCCGGAGAAGCATGAGGCCGCCCGCCAGGGCGAGGGCGGCGCGGACGCCGCCGGCGGACGCGAGGGCGAGGGAGGACATCGCTACTTCTGCTCTCCCAGCCAGGCCATCATCGCCCGCACTTCCTTGCCGATCTCCTCGATCGGGTGTTCCGCGTTGAGGCGGCGCAGCGCGAGGAAGCGCGCGCGTCCGGCCTGGTTCTCGGCGATCCACTCGCTCGCGAACTGGCCGCTGCGAATCTCGTCGAGGATCGCGCGCATGCGGTCCTTGACGCTCGCGTCGATCACGCGCGGGCCGCGCGTGTAGTCGCCGTACTCGGCGGTGTCGCTGATCGAGTAGCGCATGTACTCCATGCCGCCCTCGTAGAGCAGGTCGACGATCAGCTTCACCTCGTGGAAGGTCTCGAAGTAGGCGGACTCGGGCTGGTAGCCAGCCTCGACGAGCGTCTCGTAGGCGGCCTTGATCAGCGAGGTCAGCCCGCCGCAGAGGATCACCTGCTCGCCGAACAGATCCGTCTCCGTCTCCTCCAGGAACGTCGTCTGCAGGATCCCGGCGCGCGCGCTGCCGATGCCCTTGCCGTAGGCCAGCGCGAGCTGCAACGCCGACTCGCTGGCGTCCTGGTGGATCGCAACCAGCGCCGGCACCCCGAGCCCGCTCAGGTACTCGCGGCGCACGAGGTGGCCCGGCCCCTTCGGCGCGATCATCGAGACGTCGACGTCGGACGGGGCGTCGATCTGGTTGAAGTGCACGTTGAAGCCGTGCGCGAACATCAGCGTCTTGCCCTCGGCCATGTGCGGGGCGACGTGGTCCTCGTAGACCTGGCGCTGCACCTGGTCGGGGACGAGCATCATCAGCACGTCCGAGTCGCGCGCCACGTCGGCGACGCTGCCGACCGTGAGGCCGTCGCCCTGCGCCTTCTCCCACGAGGGCGAGCCGGGGTAGAGGCCGACGGCGACCGTGAGGCCGGAGTCCCGCAGGTTGAGCGCGTGCGCGTGCCCCTGCGAGCCGTAGCCGATCACGCCGATGCGGCGGTCCCGCAGCAGCCCGAGGTCGGCGTCCTCGTCGTAGAAGATCCTGGCCACGTCTCGTCCTCTCCGCACCCGCTCCCCGGCTGGTCCGGGTGGCGGGCGTCGCCCGCGGCGCGGGCCGCTAGTCGCTCACGTACGGCAACTCGCCCGCCGGCCGGCGGCCGGAGCTGTGGCGGAAGCGCTGCATCTCCTCGGACTCCGGATCGGGCGCGGCGGTGGTCCGGTCGCCCCGCAGCATCGCGATCCGGCCCGTGCGGGTCAGCTCGAGGATCCCGTACGGCTCGAGGTTCTCGAGCAGCGAGTTGAACTGCCGCTCCTCCGCCACGATCTGGATGATCAGGCTGCCCGGCGCGACGTCCACCGCGCGCGCCCGGAAGATGTCGACCAGGTCCAGCACCTCGCGGCGCTGCTCCGTGGTGCACGCCACCTTGACCAGCGCCAGCTCGCGGATCACCGCGTCCTCGCCGGTCAGGTCCGCCACCTCGATCACGTCGATCAGCTTCGCCAGCTGCTTCTGCACCTGGTCGACGATGCCGTTCTCGCTGGCGACGACGATGGTCATGCGCGAGATGCCCGGCTCCTCGGTCGTCCCGACGGCGAGCGAGTCGATGTTGAAGCCGCGCCGGCGGAACAGCGAGGCGACGCGGTTGAGGACGCCGGGGCGGTCCTCGACCAGCGCGACGACGGTGTGCTTGCGCAGTTCGCCGCTCATCGGGCCACCTCGCTCGGGGTTTCGGGCCGGGGCGCCTCGACGGTCTCGGACAGCGCCGAGCCGGCGGGGACCATCGGCCAGACGTTGCCCTCGGCCTCGACCTGGAAGTCGACGAGGACCGGGCCGTCGTGGTCGTTGGCCTCCTCGATGGCGCCGTCGATCTTGTCGGCGTCGGTGACGCGCAGCGCCTTGATGCCGTAGGCCTCGCCGAGCTTGACGAAGTCCGGCTGGCTGATCGCGACGGAGACGTAGTTGTCCTCGTAGAACAGCTCCTGCCACTGGCGGACCATGCCGAGGTAGCCGTTGTTGATGATCGCCATCTTCACCGGCAGGTGCTCGTCCACCATCGTCGCCAGCTCCTGCAGCGTCATCTGGAAGCCGCCGTCGCCGCAGATCGACCAGACGAGCGCGTCCGGCTTCGCCACCTGCGCGCCCATCGCGGCGGGCACCTCGAAGCCCATCGTGCCGAGGCCGCCCGAGGTGATGAGCTGGTGCGGGTAGGTGAAGCGCATGTGCTGCGCGGCCCACATCTGGTGCTGGCCGACGCCCGTGACGATCACCGTCTCGTCGTCGCAGCGCTCCGAGATGCGCTTAATCACGCCCTGCGAGGTCATCTGCGGCCCGCTCGGGATCGCCATCGAGTGCGCGTGCTTCTCGCGCACGTCGTCGATCCAGCGGATCCAGTCGACGTGCGAGTTGCGCCGCGTCGCGTCGCGCAGCTGCGGCAGCACGTCCTTGACGTTCCCGAGGATCGGCACCTCGGTCGGCAGGTTCTTGCCGTGCTCGCCGGCGTCGATGTCGACGTGGATCAGCTTGGCGTGGTGGTTGAAGTCGTTGAAGCGACCGATCGCGCGGTCGTCCATGCGGTTCCCGATACCGATCACGAGGTCGGCGTTGGAGGCGGCCATGTTGGCCTCGTAGGAGCCGTGCATGCCCATCATCCCGTAGGAGAGGACGTGCGTGCGCGGGATGCTGCCGAGGCCGAGCAGCGTGTTGAGCACGGGGATGCCGGTGTGCTCGGCGAACTGCCGCAGCTCCTCCCAGGCCTCGCCGAGGATCACGCCGTGGCCGGCGATGATCAGCGGCCGCTCGGCCGTGTCGATCAGCGCGGCGGCGCGAGCGATGTCGGCCTCATCGGCGGCGCCGGGGAGGTGGTAGCCGCGGACGGAGACCTCCTCCGGCCAGACGAACTCGGCCTCGTCGATGAAGACGTCCTTGGGGATGTCGATGTGGACGGGGCCGGGCCGCCCGGTGGTCGCGAGGTAGGCCGCCTCGGCGAAGGTGTGCGCGAGGTTCTCGGCGTGCATCACCAGGTAGTTGTGCTTCACGCAGGGCGTGGTGATGCCGGTCGCGTCGGCCTCCTGGAAGCCGTCGCGGCCGATCAGGTTGCGCGCGACGTTGCCGGTCACGAACAGCGTCGGCACCGAGTCCATCATCGCGTTCTGGACCGCCGTCACCAGGTTCGTCGCGCCCGGCCCGGAGGTGGCGAGGGCGCAGCCGAGGCGACCCGCGGCGCGGGCGTAGCCGTCGGCGGCGTGGCCGCCGCCCTGCTCGTGGCGAACGAGGATGTGGCGCACCTCGGGGTGGGCGGGCCAGCGGTCGTAGAGCGGGAGGACGACCCCGCCGGGGTAGCCGAATACGGTGTCGATGCCCACGCGCTTCAGACTCTCGAGGACGATATCGGCGCCGCTCATTCTCATCGTGGGTTCCGTCTCTTCCGCTTCGGGCGAATCACGCTGTGTTGGGTGTGGTTGTTGTGAACGACCGGCAGCCCGTCACGCGGGCTGATTGGCGGCGCGACCTCTATGGCGGCGCCGCCTAGCGCAGTACGAGCAGGAGAACGAGCAGGCGCGTTGAGGCGGCGACGGCCACGCGCCATCGGGGCAGGTGTGGTCTGGGGAGTGTCGCCCTCATAACAGCGGACAGTATCCGCGCGCCTCGCCCGCAGCGTCAACAGCGCGTGCGGAGGCAAGAACGTGAGGAGGACTGGAACCGTATACGGTATGGTACCGCTTATGGTACCCTCGCTTTCGTGGACGAGTTGGAGCGGCTGGCGCGGAGGCGGCGGAGTGTCCGCCCTGCGGAACTCCACCGCATCCTCGTCCGGGCAGGGTTCACCGCCCGCGAGGGACGCGGCTCGCACCGCGTCTATCGACACCCGGATCTCGTCCGCATCTTGACGATCCCTCAGAGCCGGAATCCCGTTCGCGCGGTCTACGTCGACGAGGCGATCAAGGCGATACGGGAGGTTCAGCGATGAACGCCGAAGCCTGGCTGGAACGCCCCTACCACATCCGCCTCCAGCAGCGCGACGACGGCGACGGCCCCTACTGGTTCGCGACCGTCGAGGAGCTCCCCGGCTGCATGTCCGACGGCGACACCGAGGCGGAGGCGCTCGCCTCCGTGCGCGACGCCATGCACGGCTGGATCAGCACCGCCCTCGAGGCCGGACGCCCGATTCCGGAGCCTCGCGACGACGAACCAGCGAGGTACAGCGGCCAGTTCCGTGTGCGGCTGCCGAGCGGGCTGCACAAGGCGCTGGCGGACGAGGCCCGCCGCGAGGGGGTCAGCCTCAACCACTTCGTAAGCAGCGCCCTCAGCGGCGCCGTCGGCTGGCGACGCTAGCAGCCCACCACCCCCTACGGCCGCCCGTAGCGCCGCCGCGTGATCGAGCGCGCGAGGGCGCCGAGGGGGTGCACGATGTGCGCGAAGGGACCGCCGGTGCGCACCACGTCGGCGTACGTCTCGTCGCCGCGGATCAGCTTCGCGCAGTGGCTCCAGACCCGGCTCGAGCGCTGCAGCGCCCAGATGAAGGGCGGCGGATAGAGGTAGAAGACCTCCATCAGCCCCTTCGAGATCGCGATCTCCGGCAGCAGCTCGCGCTCCATGACCTGCTGGTAGTCGCGCAGCGAGTCGCGCTCGCCCCGCAGGTAGCCGTGCGCCACCGGCGCGACAGCCGCCCCCGAGGAGATCGCGGCGAGGATGCCCTCGCCGGAGAGCGGGTCGATCAGCCCCGCGGCGTCGCCGATCAGCGCCGACCCGCCGGCCGCGAGCGCGCTGCCGCCACGCCGCATCGGCAGGTGGTGCCCGCGCAGCGATTCGAGGCGGTCCGGGTCCATGCCGTAGTCGCGGCAGAGCGCATCGAGCTGCGGGCGCAGATCGCCGGCGGTGGCCTTCCAGCAGCCGACGCCGACGTTGACGTGGTCCTCCTTCGGGAACAGCCAGCCGTACCCGCCGGTCATCGCGCCGAGCTGCAGCACGACGTTGCCGCGCAGCCACTCCGGCACGCCGTCCGGACAGGGGAAGTTGCCCTCGAGGCCGACGCCGCTCTCCTCGGCGTGCTCGTAGCCAAGCGAGGAGCCGACGACGCCGTTCGCGCCGTCCGCGCCGATCACGACGCGCGCGCGGTGCAGCTCCGGCGCGGCGCCGTTGCCGACGCCGACCTCGTAGCCGCCGTCGCCCTGGCGCATCACCTGGCGCACGCGCTGGCCGTCGCGGAACTCGGCGCCCGCCTCCTGCGCGCGCTCGACGAGGAAGTGGTCGAGGCGGCTGCGCTGCGTGATGTAAGTCAGCGGCTCGTCGTGGCGGAGGGATACGCGGCGCCCGTGGCGCATCTGGATCACCGCGCCATCGATGACGTCCTCGACGACGGGTTCGAGCGAGAAGGGCAGCAGCGCGTCGCAGCGCACGGTGACGCCGCCGCCGCAGGGCTTGTCGCGCGGGAAGCGCGCGCGGTCGAGCAGCAGCGTCTCGACGCCGCGCTGCGCCAGCTCGCGCGCGGCGGTGCTGCCGGCCGGGCCGGCTCCGACGACGATCGCCTCGACATCCACGGGCGGATGCTACTCCCGGTCGCCGTTGCGGTCAGGCGCGCGGCGCCGCGCTCAGCCGATCGCGATCGCCGTCGCGGCGAGGAAGATCGCCTGCGCCACCACCGCCGCGGCGAAGACGATGCGCCCGGCCGGGCGATCGCGGCCATGCACCAGCAGCCCCGGCAGCAGTCCGATGAGCGCGACGGCGGTGGCCGTGCGCCCCAGCTCGAGCAGGTCCGCGCGCGCGAAGAATCCGGCGGCTTCCCCGGCCGTGAGGTGCAGCGGCGCGACCGCCGGCACGGCCGCGTGGCGGAGGGCGATCTGCAGCCAGACGCAGGCGCCTCCGATGATCGCGAGACCCGCGAGCGCGAGCGCGAGCGGGTCGTCCCCCAGCCTCACCTGCGCGCCGATGCGCCTCGCCTCGTGCTCCAGCTCGGCGGTGGGGCCAAGCTCCTGCCTGATCAGCACCTGCCGGGCGAACTCCTGCGGGTCGCCGACCGTGATCGCGTAGGCCTGCCGGGGCGTCACCACGTACAACATCTCCTCGGGCGAGCGGTCCGTGGCGTAGTACAGCACCGCGCCGATCCGCTCGATCGTCGCGCGCCCGATCTGATGCCCCCACCAGGCGACGCCCTCGACGCGCGGCAGGCCGACAGCGTTGGCCGGAACCAGCCGCTCGATCGATCCGAGCGGGATCACCTGCTGCGTGAGCCCCCAGCGGATCAGCAGCGCGTTGCGGTCCAGGTCGTAGCTGAGCGTCCACAGCGACCACGTCCAGTAGCCGAACAGCAGCGCGGCCGCGGCCGCCGCCAGCGACCCGCAGTACGCCAGCCAGCCGCCGAACCCGAGCTCCATGCGCAGGCCGAGCACGAGCAGCAGGAAGGCGACCGCGAGCGCCCAGAGCGTGAGCAGCCCTCCGACGCGCAGACCGAGATCGCGGGGCGGGCGGTATTGCATCGAACCTTGGCCGCCGTGCGGGCGCCGGCCTCAGCGGCCGGCCGGCGCGCTCATGCGCCGACGGCGGCGCCGGAGTAGACGGGCGTCAGCCACTCGGCGTACTGCGGAATGCGACCGGTGATCGCCTGGAAGTAGCGATCCTGCAGCTGCATCGTCACCGGCCCGGGCCGCCCGTCGCCGACCGGCACGCGATCCACCTCCACCACCGGCGTGACGTGCGCGGCGGTGCCCGTCATGAACACCTCGTCGGCGATGTAGAGCTCGGAGCGGTCGATCGTGCGCTGCTCGATCTCCAGGCCGAGCTCCTCGCGCGCGATCTGCAGCGCGGTGTCGAGCGTGATGCCCTCGAGGATGTTGTCCTGCGGCGGCGGGGTGATGATCCGGCCGCGGCGCAGGATCGCGATGTTCTCGCCGGAACCCTCGGAGACGTGGCCGTCCTGGTTGAGCAGGATGCCCTCGTCGAAGCCGGAGAGCTGCGCCTCCGTCTTCGCCATCGCGTTGTTGACGTAGAGCCCGTTCACCTTCGCCCGCGCCGGGATCGAGGTGTCGTCGACGCGCCGCCACGACGAGGTCATGCAGCGCGCGCCCGCCTCCGGGTCGAGGTAGGCGCCGAACGGCGTGAGGTAGAGCAGGTAGTCGTCCTCCAGGTCGTGCATGCGGACGCCGAGCACCTCGGATGACTTGTAGACGATGGGGCGGACGTAGACGTCCTCGCGGAACTCGCTGCGCAGCGCCAGCTCGAGGATCTGGCCGACCAGCTCGTCGTCGCTCGCCTTCAGCTCCAGGCGCATGATCTTCGCGCTCTGGCGCAGCCGCTCGACGTGCTCGCGGACGCGGAAGAGGTAGAGCTCGCCCTGGTCGTCGTTCCAGTTGCCGCGGACGCCCTCGAAGACGGCGGTGCCGTAGTTGAAGGCGTGGGTCATGACGCCGATCTTCGCGTCCGCGAGCGGCATGAACTCGCCGCGCAGGTACGCCATCGGTATCGCCATCGTGTGCTCCAGCCGTTGCCCCGGCGCGTGCGGCAGTGTGAGGCGATGATATGGGCCGCGCGGATCGAGCGGCAACCGCCGCAGGGAACCGGGGTGCGCCGGGCGCGCTATGCTCGCCTCCCGGCGCGCGCGCAACGGGGCGCGCACGGCGCAACAGGAGGGCGGGGCGATGCCCAAACTCAGCGAGAGCTTCACCATCGGCGGACTCGAGATCGCGGCGCTCAGCGACGGCGCGCCCGATCGCGCCCTCGGCGGCTTCTTCCACGACGTCGACCCGGCCGCCTGGACGAGCGCGATCGGCATCACGGACCCCGAGGACTCCGTCCCCTTCAACTTCGGCTCGTTCCTGATCCGCGGCGACGGCCACCTCACGCTGGTCGACAGCGGCTACGGCGTGCCGGCGCTCGCGATGGGCATCCCCGGCGGCGGCGAGCTGCCCCAGCGCATCGCCGACCTCGGCGTGCGGCTGGAGGAGATCGACCGCGTGATCCACACGCACCTGCACGGCGACCACGTCGGCTGGAACATCCACGACAACGAGGACGACCGCCTGATGTTCCCGAACGCCACCTTCTACGTGGATGAGAACGAGCTCGCCTACTGGACCGGCAGCGCCTCCGACGACAACCCGATGGCGGAGAACGTGCGCCGCCGCATCAACCCGGTCGTCGCCGCCGGCCGCGTCGAACCCACCGAGGGCGAGTACGCCGTCAGCGAGGCGCTGACGATGGTCCCCGCGCCGGGCCACACACCCGGCCACTGCACGGTCCTCGCCGCCTCGCGGGGCACGAACCTGCTGCTGCTCGGCGACGCGGCGCACCACCCGGTCCACCTCGAGCACCACGACTGGATCCCGCAGGTGGACCTCGACCCCGCCGAATCGACGCGATCGCGCGGCAAGATCGCGCGGCTGGCGGTCGAGAAGGACGCGATCGTGACCAGCGGCCACTTCCCGATCCTCTCGCTCGGCCGCATCCGCGCGGTCGAGGGCGGCTACAAGTGGGAGCTGATCGGGGAGCTCGGCTAGCGGTCAGTCCGCGACCGGCTCGCGCCACATCGGCCACAGCGACGGACCGCCGTCCGGCAGCTCGACGCGAGCGCTGACGACGAAGCCGTGCCGCTCGTACAGCGGTAGATTGCGCTCTCTCGTGCTGATCAGCGAGGCCGGAATCTCCTCGCGGTCGCAGCGAGCGAGGACGGCGCGGATCAGCCGCGAGCCGAGGCCGCCGCGCTGCACGGCGGGTAGCACCCCGATCGCGCCGAGGTAGAAGTTTGGCGGCTCGGCGGGGTGGTGCTCCGCCATCAGCTCCACGAACTGCGCGAAGCGCCGGCGACCCTCGGGCGTGTCGCAGATCGCGGCGGCGAGGCGTTCGCGGCCGTCGGGATCGGGCGGAGGCCCCTCGTAGCCGGGAGGCTGCCACACCGCCGCGCCGCGCCCGTCAGCAAGCAGATAGCACTCGCCGTGCTCGCGCACGGCGCGCTCCGCGCCGCGGCGCAGCAGCCGCTCGGTCGCCTCGCCGTGCCGTTCGTCCCGGCGGATGAACCAGTTGAACACCGGGTCGTCGGCGAAGGCCGCGGCGAGGATCCGCCCGACCGTCCCGATGTCCGCCTCGCGGGCCCGGCGCACGTCTGCGGTCGCGGCCGGCGAGCTCACGCGAGCGCCGGCTCGCGCACCACCGGCGCCGCCTGCTGCCCGTACGGCAGCACGCCGATCGTCGCCGGACGCCCCTCGCGCGCCTCGATCTCCGAGGCGAGCGCGGCGACCGTCTCGCCGACGTCCTCGCAGTAGCGCAGGTGCGTGGCGCGCGTGCCAGCCTCGTCGAGCGAGGAGTGCAGCCAGACCGTGCCGCGCTCCTGCGCGAGCGCCTGTAGCTGCGCCTGCCACTGCTCCTCGACCGTCGTCCAGGCGCCGCCGCGCATCGCCTCAAGCAGCTCGAGGTGGCTGCCGTGCCTCGCGAGCAGATCGCCGTACTCGCCGTGCCCGACGCCCTCGATGCACTCGGCGGCGAGGATCAGGTGGCCGCCCGGCCGCAGCGCCCGCGCCGCGACGGCGATGCCCTTGACCGACTGGTAGAGGTCGAGGTCGGCGGGGTAGCCGCCGTTGCTCGTCACGACGATGTCGTACGGCTCGTCGATCTCGACGATCGCCTGGCGGCGGCAGTGCTCGATGCCCGCATCGTGCGCGGCGACGAGCTCCCCGGCGAAGACGCCCGTCACGCGCTGCTCGGCGTCCATCGTGACGTTGAGCAGGAAGCAGTCACCCGCGCGGAGGGCGAAGCGGCGCATCTCCTCGAAGATCGGGTTGCCCTCGCTGATCCCGAAGGTCGCGTTGGGATGGCCGACCATCGAGGCGGAGTGGTTGGACATCACCGTCTCGCGCCCGGCGATGCCGGGCATCACGCCCTTGCCGCCGCCCGAGTAGCCCGCGAACAGGTGCGGCTCGATGAAGCCGGTCACGATGCGCAGGTCGGCGTCGAGGTAGTCGCGCCGGATCAGCACCGGCTCGCCTCGCGGATCCGTCGCGATCCGCCGCAGCGCCGAGGTCTCGCGCGAGTCGTGGTTGACGATGCGGTAGCGGCGCACGATCTCCTCGCCGTACATCTCGGCCAGCTCCTCGGGCGTGTTGCCGCGGTGCATCCCCGTGCCGTTGAGGATCAGCACGTCATCCACGCCGACGCCGCAGGCGTGGAGCGTCTCCAGCAGCGCGTCCAGCAGCAGCTCGTTGGGTACGGGCCTCGTCAGGTCCGAGGTCACGATCGCGACGCGTCGGCCGGGCGCCGCGAGGTCGGCGAGCGCGGGCCCGGCGATCGGCGCACGCAGCGCCGCACGCACGGCGGCGGGCGGATCGGCGAGTGCTGGCTGCTCGTGCGGCGCGATCACCTCGGCCGCGTCCGGGAACGCGACATCGAGGCCCGTGCGGCCGTAGGCAAGGCGGATGTTGCGCGGCATGGCTCCATCCTAATACGCGGAGCGCGATTGGCAGGCCGCGCCCTCACCAGTCTTTGGGGGTGGGAGAGGGAGGCGGACGCCCTCGATGCTTTGGGGCGAGCAGCAGCGGCCCCGCCGCTGCCCCGGCTGGATTCCGGCTTTCGCCGGAATGACGAAAACGGAGAGCCGGATCTGCCCTCGGGAGGTTCGTGCCCTCGATCCGGCCCCCTCTCCTGGGGGAGAGGGTTGGGGTGAGGGGGCCCGCCGGACCTTCGCCGCCCGCGGAAGGTTCGTGCGCCCTCGGACCCCCGGGTGGGGGTGTGGGGGCTATGCCCCCACGAACGGGAGCATCAAAAGATGATGCTGACCGCGCCGTGCCAGGACAGAGCTTCCAGATCCAGCACCGCGCGGCGGTAGGCGATTCTCAAGTCCTCGCCGTCCCGCCGCAGGATGTAGTGGATGCTGCCGACGTAGGGCGCTCCCTCGCCGCTGCGGAACCGGTAGACCATGACGTTCGCCGTCACGGCCAGCTCGCCGTCCGCGGTTTCCGCCACCCGCACGTTGGAGATAAACCGGCGGGTACGCGACGACGGGTACTCGCGGTGAGCGTGGCGGCTGTTCAGCCGCGCCGCCCGGGCGCGCAGACGGGTGACGTCGTCGTCGATGAACACCAGGTCGCGTTTCGGGTCGCCCTCCGGCAAGTCGGTGGTGGGGACCACGTAGCGGCCGTCTTCGGTGAACAAGCCGACCCAATCGTCGAGGCGCCAATCGTCGAGGAGCTCCGCCTCCCTGAACAGGAAGTCCTCCACCAATTCGCGCAGCGAGGGCGTGTGAGCGGCTGTCATCGTTCCACTCGTCCAACGGACCCCGGAAGCAGGGGTGTCAGTCGTCCGTTGCCAGCGCGGGTTCTGCTTCCAGCGGCGGGCCGTCCTGCACGTCGGCGTGGCTCAAGCCCTGCATATGGGCGTGCCACTGCCGCCAGAAGCCGCGCATCTGCAGCTCGTCCGACGTCCCCGGCTCGGGTTTCAGCATACCCCTGGAGAGGTCGGACCACTCGACCCCGCCGGCGCGGTAGCCGGTCTGGCATGATTCCAGCGCCTCCACGTCGTCGGGGGTGGCGAAGCCGCTCGGCCCCAGGAAGGTCAGGAAGCTGTCCAGCCGGGTGGCCAGCATGGCGTCCGGCTCCACCTTCGGGACCAGGTGCCAGGCGGTGACGTCCATGCCGTCGGGCGCCAGAGGCTCGAAGTACCTGATGGTGATGGCCACGAAGTCGTTGATGACGAGGTTGGGATAGATGAGCAGATTGCGAGAGGTGTCGGCCATCAGGTAGGCGCGCTCTTCCCCGTACTTCTCCACCAACCGCCGGCGGACCTCTGCGATGGGTTCCCGCGCCTCCTCGCCGAACAGCGGGTGCCAGCGCGCGATCGGGCGACCGTTGCGGGCGATGTTCTCCGCCACGCAGTGCCCGTTGCCGAGGGCTCGCGACGCCCCGGGAGGACGCGCATCCAGCGTGTCCCCGCTGTCGTCGGTGCCGAGACTGCTGATGTAGTCGAGGTATGTCTGGTGCGTCGGGACCAGGTGATAGCTGTCGAGGCTGTTCTCCGCCAGCAACTTCCAGTTGGCCTTGATGGCGTACTTGTTGGAGCCGGCGACCACCCGCATCCCTTCTTCGGCCGGGTCCACGATCAGGTCGAGGTACTCCCTGGCCCCCGCGAGGTAGGCGACCAGGTCTTCGGCGTGGGGGTTGAAGCTCACGAAGATGAAGCCCCGGTAGCTCTCGACCCTGGGCGGCTGCGTCAGGCCCAGTTCGCCGCGGTCGAAGTACGGGCCGTAGGCGTCCTCGCCGGGGAGGCCGAT
Source organism: Dehalococcoidia bacterium (assembly GCA_963692775.1). GTDB lineage: Bacteria > Chloroflexota > Dehalococcoidia > UBA2979 > UBA2979 > VXMT01. The sequence continues at coordinate 956,258 of OY839116.1, forward strand.
CAGCTCGCCGCGGGTGTTGAACGTCCAGGCGTGATAGAAGCACTGCAGGACCTCGGCGTTCCCCTCGTCGCGACGGCAGATCAACGCGCCCCGGTGAGGGCAGGTGTTGAAGAACACCCGCACCTGGCCGTCCCCGCCGCGAGCGAAGAAGAGCGGCCGTCCCGCCACCGTGCGGCGGCGGTAGTCTCCGGGCTCCTCCACTTCCGACTCGTGTCCCAGGTAGATCCAGCACCGGTCGAAGATCAGTTCCCGCTCCCGCTGGAACAGTTCGTCGGAGGTCATGGCCGACCGGTGTACCCTGAACACCCCTCGCTCACGGTCGTCGATGATCAGGTCTCTTATGTCCATAGCTTCACCCGCATCTCCGGCGGCGGCCCGAATCTGCTGCCAGCCTAGATTCCTTTCCGGGGCTGTCAACAAATGGCGGCGCTCGCCGCCCCTTGCTCGCCGGGCTGCTAGCCTCGATCGGTGGACGAATACCTGAGGGCTGCGCTGCTCGGCCTCGTGCAGGCGCTGACCGAGTTCCTGCCGATCTCCTCCTCGGGCCACCTCGTGGTGGCCTCCGAGCTGTTCGGCGACGAGCTCAACGACCTCACCTTCGACGTCGGCCTGCACCTCGGCACGACGCTGGCCGTGCTGCTCTACTTCCGCCGCGACTGGTTGCTGTTCGGCGCGAGTCTGCGCCGCGACCTGCGAGCGCACGGAGGGCACGCCGGGCGCTGGCGACCTCGCTCGCGGCTGGCGCTGCTGATCGCGCTCGGCTCCGTACCCGCGTTTGCCGCCGGCGCCGCCTTCACGCTCGCCCTCGAGGACGGACTGCGCGAGCCGGTGCTGGTCGGCGTCATGCTGATCGCCGTCGGGCTGCTGATCTGGGCGCTCGACCGGGCGGCGCGGTCGCGAGGGCTGCGCGACCTCGGCGCGCCGGGGGCGCTGCTGATCGGCGTCGCGCAGGCGGCGGCGCTCGTGCCCGGCGTCTCGCGCTCCGGCGCGACGATCGCGGCAGGGCGCGGACTCGGACTGCGCCGCGAGGCGGCGACGCGCTTCTCCTTCCTGCTCTCCGCGCCGGTCGTGGTCGGCGCGGCGGCCGCGCTGCTCGGCGAGGCGATCGTCGGGGGCGAGGAGGTCGCCTGGGGTCCGCTGCTGTTCGGGGCGCTGGTCGCCGCGATCGCCGGCATGGCGGTGATCCGCTGGCTGCTGCGGTTCGTGCGCCGCCACAGCCTCGCCGTCTTCGTCTGGTACCGCCTCGCGGCCGGCGTCGCGGTGCTCGCCGCCGTCGCGGCGGGCGTGCTGTAGCGCCGCGGGCTACCATCGGCGCGCGAACCAACGACGGCGAGGAGACCGTGAGCGACCTCGACAGCCTCGCGATGCCGGACGCGGACGGCCTGCTCGGCCGCCGCGCGCTGGTGATCGGCGCCGAAACCACGACCGGCCGGGCGATCGCGCGCGCCCTCGGCGAGGCGGGCGCGGACGTGGCGCTCGCCGTGCTGCGTCCCGACGAGGGCGTCCTGGTCGCGCGCCGGCTGCAGCGCGAGCTGCGCGAGCGCGGCCGGCAGGCGCTGACCTACGCGATGGACGTGACGCTCGGGCGCAACGTGCAGGTCACCACGCGCCAGGTCGCGAAGGAGCTGGGCGGCCTCGACCTGGTGGTGAGCGCGCCCGACGAGGCCTTCCTCGCGCCGCTCGCGCAGACCTCGGACGCGCAGCTCGCACAGACGATGACGCTCAACGGCTACGCGCACGCCTTCGCCGCGCGCTCCGCCTTCGACGAGTTCCGGCGGCAGAGCGAGGGCCCGCGCGCCTTCATCCTCGTCACGCACGCGCTCGGCGAGCGCGCCGCCGAGGGCGCGGTCGCCGCGTCGATGGCGGCCGCGGCGGCGCTCGGGCTGCTGCGCTCGCTGGCGCTCGAGCACGCGGACGGCGAGGCCGCCGCCGCCGGCCTGCTGCGCGGCGCGAGCCTGCCCGGGGACGCCGCCGCCACGCTCGCCGGCCTGCGCGAGGCGCTGGCGGCAACCGACGCAACCGAGGCCGAGGCGCTCGGCCGGCTCGCCTGCGCCCTCGCCGCCGCCCCGCCGGCCGCGATCCACGGTCGTGTCTTCTCCGCCCTCGACGCCCCCGCCCTCGCCGAACCGGTGGCGGCGAGCGGGAGCGGCGCATCGTGAGCGGCGGCGACCTCGCCGGACGGCACGCCCTCGTCGCCGGGGCCGCCGAGGGGCTGGGCCGCGCCCTCGCGACCGGACTCGCCGCGGCAGGGGCCGATGTCTCCGTGACGACGCGCCACGACGACCCCGCCGAGGAGGTGACGGCCAACTCGATCCTCAACGAGTGCTGGAGCCACGGGCGCGAGGGGCGGGCGCTGCGGCTGGACCTCACCGACCTCGAAGCGGTCGTCGAGGCGTTCGTGCAGCTTGAGCAGGAGCTCGCGCCGATCGACCTGCTCGTCAGCCTCGCCTTCGACGCGCCGCCGACCCCCGCCGACGGCGCGCCCGGCGACTGGAGCGCGGCGATCAAGGCGGGCGCGACGCCCGCGTTCGTGCTGGCGCGCGCGATCGGGCCCTCGATGGTCTCGCGCCGCACGGGGCTGATCGCGGCGGTGCTGCCGCCCGAGCCGGAGGCGCGCGCCGACGCCCCGCTGCGCGCGGCGCGCGCCGCCGTCGTCGGGCTGTGCGAGGGACTGGCGGCGGAGTGGGCGGAGAGCGGCGTCGCCGTCGCGTGGCTCGACGAGGCCGAGCCGGAGCAGTTGCTCGCCCGGCTGCGCTCCGGCGCGGACGGGGCGACCTCGTGAGCAGCGAGGCGACGGGCGCGGATCGGCTGGCGATGGCCGACCCGATCGGACGGCCGGGTCCGACCTGGAGCGGCGACGCCGAGCGCCCCGCCGCCGAGGCTCCGAGCGACCTCGCCGCGCCGCCAGGCCTGCTCGAGCCCTGCTCGCTACGGCGGCGGCTGGTCTGCTTCGCGATCGACCAGGTGCTGGTCTGGGGGATCGTGCTGGTGCTGACGAGCATCGCGCTCGCGGTGGCGGGCGTCGGGGAGGAGCCCGCGCCCGGCACCCGCGAGGAGCGGATCTTCCAGGCGACCGGCCTGATCTCGCTGATCGCGCCGTTCTTCTACTTCTGGATCTGGAACAGCGCGGGGTTCTCGCCGGGCAAGCAGATGCTGGGCGTGCGCATCGTCAGCGCCGAGGGCGCGCCGCCCGGCATGATGCGCGGCTTCAGGCGCACCGTCGCCTCGCTGCTGGTGCCGCTCACCTTCGGCCTCAGCTACGCCTGGGCGGCCTGGGACTCGGACTCCGAGCGCCCCTTCGCCGAGGGCTACGCCCAGGCCTGGCACGACAAGCTCTCCGGGACGTTCGTCGTCCGCGCGTAGCCCTCAGCCGCCCGGCGGCACCGGCGGCGTCGGGGCCCACGGCAGCGAGCGCGGCTGCAGCAGCTGCCGCACCTGCCCGTCGGCGACCAGCGCCACGAGGTCGACGCCGCCGTAGGTCGCCGGGCTCATCCCGCGCAGCGCCGCCGTCGCCATCTCCTCGCCGATGTGCGCGAGCGACGCCCCGAGGGCGAGCACGGTCATATCGACCGCCTCGCCCGCGGCCGCGGCGGCCTCGCGCTGGGCGACGGCGCGGCGCAGCTGCGCGCGCAGGCTGCGCCGCACCCAGGCCCCGTCGCCCGCGTCGAAGGCCGGCGGCGCGCCGAACACGGTGACGCCTCGAGGCTCGTCGGCGGGGAGGCGCGAGACGAGCCAGTAGTCGTGCGCGTCCACCGCCGTGACCTCGCCCTGCTCCAGCAGCGCGGCGCGGTCGCGGATCTGCGTCAGCACGATCTCCAGCTCGGCGCGCTCCTCGGGCAAACGCCGCAGCGAGCGGCCGTCGAGGTGGAACGCCCCGCCGATGCCCTCGGAGAGCGCGGTCCACTCGCTGGCGAGCGGTCCGCTGACGGACATGTAGGCGCCCTCGGCGTCCACCTTCGCCAGCGGCAGCGTCACCGGCAGGCGCACCTCGCGCCGCTCGCCCGGCTCGAGCCCGCCGAGGGCGCGCGCCAGCGCGAGCCGCAGCGCGGACTGCCGCGGCTCCGCGGGCGGCAGCTCGCCGCCGGGCGGCGTCCAGACCACGTAGCCGCCCTCGTCGCCCTCGAGGTCGTCCTCGATCAGCGCCGCGAGTTCCGTCGCGCCGGGCGGCCCGCCGCCCTCCCAGAGCAGACCGCGGGTGACGCCGATGCGGCGCTCGCGCTGCGCGAACAGCGCGTCGAAGGCGCTCTCGCCAGCGTCCGCCGGCCGGAAGGTGCGGTAGTAGCGCTCGCCCATCCAGGCGGCGACGAGCGAGGTCGTGACGGCGCGGGCGCTCTCCTCCGCGGCGTCGGCGTCGGAGAGCGGTTCGTCGCTCACGGGAGTCGCAGGCGGGTGGGAGGCGTCAGCGCTCGGCGGCGCGCCGCGCGCGCCACTCGTCGAAGCGGTCGAGCAGCGGGACCAGGCCGTTGGTCACGAGCTGCCAGAGCACGGCGACGTTGAGCACGACGAAGGCGACCACCCCGGCCCACTTCACGCCCGTCGCCAGCCTCGTGCCGTCGTTGCCGCTGATCTGGAGCCACTTGACCGCCCCGACGACGGCGAGGATCGCGAGGATCGCGCTGAGCGGCACGTCCCACTTGAGGATGAAGCGCGAGAACAGCGCCGCGAGCCCGGCGGCGAGGCCGAGGTTGCCCGCCATGAAGCCGAGCAGCGGCGTGCCCTTGTGCCCCCAGGTCTCGCTCGCCGCGAGGAAGAGCAGCATCAGCGCCGGACCGGCCAGCAGGGCGATCGTGATGCCGGGCCAGTCGGATCGTGAGAATCGCATCGAGCGCCCTCCCGCGCTGTCCGCCTGGATACTGTCTGCCTAGATACTGTCCGCCTAGATATTAGAGCGTGACTGGCCGCCGTCGACGTTCAGCGTCGCCCCCACCACCCACGAGGCGCGTGGCGAGGCGAGGAAGACGACGAGCGCGGCGACCTCCTCGGGACGCCCGAAGCGCCCGCCGGGGATCTCCTGCTCGACGAAGACGCGCATGCCCTCGGGGTCGTCGCGCAGCCGGTTGCCCCAGGAGCCGCCCTCGAAGGCGATCGAGCCGGGCGCGACGCTGTTGACACGGATGCCCTCGCCGATCCATTCGCGCGCGAGCGCCTTCGACATCGCGATCTGCGCCGCCTTCGAGGCGTTGTACTCGACGGCCCCGCCGCTCTCGCGCCCGAAGATCGAGGAGATGTTGACGATCGCGCCCCCGGCGGCGGCGAGGTGCGGACGCGCCTGCTCCGACATCAGCCGCGCGGAGAGCAGGTTCGCGTCCAGCGAGGCGCGCATCCGTCCCTCGACGTCGCCCTCGCGGATCGAGCCGCCAGCGTTGTTGACGAGCGCGTCGACCCCGCCGTGGGCGGCGACGGCCGCCTCCACGACGCGCGCGCAGTCCTCGGCGCGGGTCACGTCGGCGGCGACGCCCAGCGCCTCGGCGCCGGCGGCGCGCAGGCTCGCCGAGGCGGCCTCGACGCCCTCGGCGCCGCGCGCGCAGATGGTGACTCGCGCGCCCTCGGCGGCGAACGCCTCGGCGATCGAGAGGCCGATGCCGCGGCTCGCGCCGGTGACGATCACGGAGCGCCCGGCCAGTTCGAGGTCCATCGCGTCTTCCTTCCGCCCCGAGGATCGCAGCCCCGCGATGCGGCGTCCAGCGGCCCGGCGGGGCGAGGCGCGGTACACTGCTCCAATGAGGCCCTTGCAGCGATCTCCGGGCAGCCTCGAGCCCACCCACCCGCTGCCCGCCCCCGAGGTGGCATGTCACTGACCGCCCTCTCCTTCGCCGGCTCCGTCGCCACGCTGACCATCGAACCGCCCGAGGGGGGCTACAACCGCGCGTTGCTCGACGGGATCGCGGACGCGGCCGTGGAGCTGGAGGCGCGCCACCCGGCGATCAGCGCCGTCGTCGTGGCGAGCGCGGCGCCGGACTTCGGCGCGGGCTGGAGCGGCGAGGCGCTCGCCGCCTCCGAGGGCGTCGCGGCGCTGATCGCGCCCGCGGGCGCGGCCTTCGACGCGCTGGCGGCGCTGCCGCAGCCGCTCGTCGCCGCGGTCGGCGGGCGCGCGCACTCGGCCGGCCTCGAGCTGGCGCTCGCCTGCGACATCCGCGTGGCCGCCGCGGGCGCGAGCTTCGCGCTGCCGGAAACCGGGGTCGGGCGCATCCCGCACGGCGGCGGCACGCAGCGCCTGCCGCGCGCCGTCGGCCGGGCGCAGGCGCTGCGCCTGCTGCTCACCGGCGAGGAGATCGACGCCGCCGAGGCGAAGCGCATCGGCCTCGTCTCCTCGGTGGTGGCGGACGGCGGGGAGATCGAGGCGGCGAACGAGATCGCGCGCACGATCGCCTCGCGCGGCCCGCTGGCGACGCGCTTCGCGAAGGAGGCGATCCGGCGCGGGATGGATCTCTCGCTGGACCAGGGGCTGAACCTCGAGCTCGAACTGACCGTGCTGCTGCAGACGACGGAGGACCGCGCCGAGGGCGTGCGCGCCTTCATCGAGCGGCGCGATCCGAAGTTCGAGGGGCGCTGAGCGGGCGCAGCCGCAACCGGACGCGACCCAGCGCCGCACTCGCGGTAAAGTTGAGCGCTGCGACCGCGGCTCTCCGCGGCGACCAACCGACCAGGGGCGCATCGGGACAGGGCTCGATGCGCGGGCGAACACGACGGAGACGGAGGGAAGATGAACATCATCCTCAATCCGAACGAGGTGGCGACGGTGATCTCGCTGTTCACCGCGCAGGTACTCGACGGGGTCGATCTGAGCGACGAGGGCAAGGACGCCATTCGCGCGTGGCGCACCGATCGCGCGCCTGGACGCGAAAGCCTCGAGGCCTTCGCGGACGACTTCAACGAGGCGCTGATGGGCCACATCGAGGCGTCCACGCTGCGGCGTTACGTCAGGGGTGGGCGCATGAGCCGCGGCACGGCGGAGGAGCGGGCGCGAGCATGAAGGTCGAACTCTCGATCGACGAAGTCCTGGTGATGGCGGACGCGATCCTCGACGGGATCGCCGAGGCGGGGTTGAGCCGCAAGGACGCGGCGACGCTCAGGCGCTGGCGCAACGACAGGGTGACGGCCACCGCCCCGGAGATGAAGCTGCTGACGGAGAAGGTCAACAGCGAGCTGCAGCACGCGCACGACAGCAGCCTCAAGACCGGCATCATCAAGCCAGACTGGGCCTGAGCGGCGGCGCGACCGCCATGCGCGAGCCACCAGGCGCATCCGGCGAGGCCGCCCCGTGAGCGGCCCCTTCGTCCTCGCCGAGCGCGAGGGCGACATCGTCTGGCTCACGCTCAACCGCCCGGAGCGGCTGAACGCCGTCCACCTCGAAATGCGCGACGAGTTGTGGGTGCAGCTCGAGTTGCTGCGCGACGACCCCTCGGTCCGCGCCGCCGTCTTCCGCGGCGCCGGCGATCGCGCCTTCAGCGCCGGCGCCGACATCACCGAGTTCGGCGCCGCGCCCTCCTACCTCGAGGCCCGCGACGCGCGCGTGCTGCGCGACCTCTGGGGCCTGATGGCGAGCCTCGACCTGCCGCTGATCGCGGCGATCCACGGCTTCGCCTACGGCGCGGGCCTCGAACTCTCGCTCTACTGCGACCTGCGCGTCGCCTCCGAGGACGCGCGCTTCGCGATCCCGGAGGTCACGCTCGGCTACATCCCGTCCGCCGGGGGCACGCAGACCGTCCCCCGCCACGTCGCCGCCAGCGAGGCGCTGCGCATGGCCACGACGGGCGAGCCGATCAGCGCGCGCGAGGCCCATGACCTCGGCTTCGTGCAGCGCGTCGTGCCCCGCGAGCAGCTCGACGCGGCGGCGCGGGAGTGGGCCGAGGCGCTCGCCGATCGCGATCCGGCGGCGCTGCGCGCGGCCAAGCGCGCGGTCCGCGACGGCCTCGACCAACCGCTCGAGGCCGGGCTCGCCCTCGAGCGGCGGCTCGCGGTGATGGTCGCGGGCCCGTGAGCGAGGAGCAGGCGGCGCCGCAGCCGCAGCCGCCGCCCAACCGCCCGTACGGGATGATCGCGCTGATCGTGATCGTCGTCGTCGGCGTCGCCGCGATCCTCTGGGGCCGCTTCGTCATCAACCCGCAGCCGGAGGTGTTCCTGTTCGACGCCGGGCCGGCGGAGCAGTTCGAGGTCGGCGAGCCGGTCTGGTTCCCGGAGGTGCGCATCTTCGTGATCGCGGTCGACGACGACGGCGAGCGCAAGATGATCCGCGCCCTCGACGCGATCGCACGCGGCACCGGCTGCACGATCGAGCTGCGCCCGGACGACCCGCGAGGGGCCGCGCGCAACCCGCTCGGCCGCAACGGCGTCTACACGGACCCCTGCTCCGCCGGCGTGTGGGCGCTGGGCGGCGAGGCGATCGACGGCACGACCTCGCCGCTGCGCACCTTCCGCATCACGCGCCCGCAGCCCCTCGACGCCCGCGACCGCCCGCTGATCGAGGTCGAGGTGATCGGCCGCCCCGAGCCGACCGCGACCGAGGCGCCCTGAGGAACCGGAGGGGCTCGCTCCCGCGTACCCCTCCCCGTCATTCCGGCGAAAGTTCCCGTCATTCCGGCGAAAGCCGGAATCCAGGCACGCCAACCCACCGCCCCGCAGAGGGGAGGGCTGGCGGAACGAACCCCCGAGGGATCACGGGGGCGCGCGAGGCCGGAGGGGGAGAGGAGACCGGCGGGGATCGATCTCGGCTGCGCGGAGGATTATGCTCTCGCCTCGGCGGACCAGCGCGGCGCGAGCGGACCGCGAGTAGACTAGGGCGCGGCCAGCGCCGCGCGCGCGGAGGCGCGACGCACGCGCCCACAGCATGAGGGGGACTCCCAGCGATGAATACCGCAGACATCCTGATGATCGCCGGCGGCATGGTGCCGGACCGCGTCGCCGTGTCCGACCCGGACAAGAGCATCACCTACCTGGAGCTCCAGTCGCGCGTCAACCGCCTCGCGCACGCCCTCAGCGCGATCGGCGTGGGCAAGGGCCAGAACGTCGGCATCATGTCGGTCAACTCCAACGAGTTCGTCGAGCTGTACTACGCCTCGGCCAGCGTCGGCGCCACCTTCGTCCCGCTCAACTTCCGGGCCAAGACCGACGAGCTGCAGTACATGGCGGACATCTCCGATGTGAACGTCTTCTTCTGCTCCGAGCGCTACTGGCCGATCCTCCAGGAGATCCGCGGCCAGCTCCCCAAGGTCGAGCACGTCTACACCCTCGACTTCGAGGCGAGCGGCCACGAGACGTACGAGCAACTGCTGGCGAGCGGCGCCGACGAGCCGTTCTTCGCCGCCGTCGACGACGACGACCCGGCGATGGTGATCTACACCTCCGGCACCACCGCCCTGCCCAAGGGCGTGGTGCTGACCCACAAGACCCTCACCGCCTACGTGGTGAACACCCAGAACCCGGTGGACCCGACGGCCGGGCAGGACGTGACGATGGTCTCCGTCCCGTTCTTCCACGTCGCCGGCGCGACGACGATGCTCGGCTCGCTCTGGGCGGGCCGCAAGCTCACGATCCTGCCGCAGTTCGACCCCGCCGCCTGGCTCGACACCGTCGAGCGCGAGCGCGTCACGCACGCCTTCGTCGTCCCCACGATGCTCAAGCGCATCATGGAGGTGGACGACTTCGACCAGTACGACATCGACTCGCTGCAGCTCATCACCTACGGCGCGGCGCCGATGCCGTACGAGGTGGTCCGCCAGGCCGTCGACGTCTTCGAGTGCGGGCTGATGAACGCCTACGGCCAGACGGAGTCCACCTCGACGATGAGCTACCTCGGGCCGGACGACCACCGGCTGGACGGCACGCCCGAGGAGAACGAGCTCAAGCTCCTGCGCCTGCGCTCCGTCGGGCGGCCGATGCCGGACATCGAGGTCGGCATCCTCAAGCCGGACGGCGCGCCGCAGCCGCAGGGCGAAGAGGGCGAGATCTGCATCCGCGGCGACCGCATCATGCGCGAGTACCAGAAGCGCGAGGAGGAGACCGCCTCCGCGATCAGCGGCGGCTGGCTGCACACCGGCGACGTCGGCTACCTGGACCCGGACAACTACCTGTTCATCACCGGCCGGCTGAAGGACCTGATCATCCGCGGCGGCGAGAACATCTCGCCCGGCGAGGTCGAGGGCGTGCTCGAGGAGCACCCGGAGATCGCCGAGGCCGCCGTGATCGGCGTCCCCGACATCGAGTGGGGCGAGGTCGTGAAGGCCGTCATGGTCATGACCGAGGGCGGCGACGCGCCTTCCGACGACGACCTGACCGGCTACGTGAAGTCGCGCCTCGCCTCGTACAAGGCGCCCGCGCTGTACGAGTGGGTGGACGAGCCGCTGCCGCGCAACCACATGGGCAAGCTGCTGAAGAACGACATCCGCGATCGCTGGGGTGCGGCCACCGCGGCGTCCTGATCGGGCGGGCGCTGCCGGGGGGAGCCCACAGCGCGAAGCGGTGATAGGCTCGCGCCGGACTCCGGAAGGACTGGCATGAGCGTCTCAGAGCGGGATTCGGCGGCGCCCGTCCATCCTGCCGAACGCCGCAAGAAGCCCCGTGCGGTCCGCTTCACCGCCGCCTGGTGGGCTCCGGCCGTGGGCCTCAGCGGCCTCGGCCTGATCTCCGCCATCGAGCTGGAGCGCACCAACGCCGGCCGCGAGGTCTTCTTCAACGTCCAGCAGCCCTGGATCGTCTACATCCTGCTCGCCGCCCTCACCGGCCTGCTGGTCTACGGCTTCGCCCGCCACGCCACGCTCTGGATGGTCGGCAAGCCCACACCCGGGCTGCTGCGCGAGATCCCGATGCGCGCGCGCAACGCAGTGCGGCTCGGCCTCGGGCAGGAGAAGGTGCGGCGCGACCGCTACGCCGGGATCATGCACCTCTGCATCTTCTCCTCGATCATCGTGCTCACGGCGGTGACGGCGCAGGTCGCGCTCGAGGACGACACGCCGCTTAGCTTCCTGCACGGCGACTACTACCTGTTCTTCTCCTTCTACGGCGACCTGTTCGGCCTGATCGGCATGATTGGCGTCGGGATGGCGCTCTACCGGCGCTACTTCGACGACTTCCACCGCATCCGCTGGGACGAGCGCGTCGAGGACCACATCATCATCTGGGGCCTCGGCCTGATCCTCATCACCGGCTTCGGCGTCGAGGCGGCGCGGATCAGCGTCACCGAGCTGCAGGGCTTCATCCTCGAGGACGGCACGCAGCTCGAGGCGCATCCGGACTGGGCGCGCTGGTCCTTCGTCTCCTACGTCATCGCCGAGGCGCTCGGCATCCTCGACCTGACGCAGGACCAGGTGCTCGCGGGCCACACCTGGATGTGGTGGATCCACGTGATCCTCGCCTTCGGCTGGCTGGGGCTGCTGGTCTTCACGCGCCTCGACCACATGCTCTTCGCGCCGGTCAACGCCTTCCTGCTGCGCACCGACGCCCCCGGCCGCCTCTCGAAGATCGAGGACATCGAGGAGCAGGAGGTCTTCGGCGTCGGCCAGATCCAGGACTTCACCTGGAAGCAGCTCTTCGAACTCGACGCCTGCGTGCGCTGCGGGCGCTGCACCGAGGTCTGCCCGGCCGATCTCTCCGGCCAGCCGCTCTCGCCGATGCACCTCATCCAGGACCTCAAGGCGCACCTCGCCGACGTCGGGCCGGAGGTCCAGCGGCGCGGCCACGTCGGCGGCGACGTGCGCGAGGTCGCACGGCAGGAGATGGTCGGCGAGGTGATCAGGGACGAGACGCTCTGGGCCTGCCGCACCTGCGGCGCCTGCGTGCAGGAGTGCCCGGTGATGATCGAGCACGTCCCCACGATCGTGGACATGCGCCGCTACCTCGTGATGGACGAGGCGCGCGTGCCCGCCACGGCCCAGACCGCCCTCGAGAACATGGAGATGCGCGGCCACCCCTGGCGCGGCACCAACCTCACGCGCGAGTCCTGGATGGAGGGGCTCGGCGAGGTTCCCGTCTTCGACGGCTCGCAGGACTACCTCTACTGGGTCGGCTGCTCGGGCGCGCTCGTCGAGCGCAACCTGCCGGTCACGCAGGCCGTCTTCCGGCTGCTGCGCGAGTCCGGTGCCAGCTTCGGCGTGCTGGGGCAGGAGGAGACCTGCAACGGCGACCCCGCGCGGCGCCTCGGCAACGAATACCTCTACCAGATCCTCGCCGAGCAGCTGGTCGAGACGTTCAAGGCCAGGAACGTGCAGCGCGTGATCACCAACTGCCCGCACTGCTTCAACACCTTCAGGAACGAGTACCCGCAGTTCGACGGCCGCTTCGAGGTGCTGCACCACACGGAGTTCCTCGAGGGCGCGCTCGCCGACGGCTCGCTCAAGCCCAGGCACTCGCTCGACTCCAGCGTCACCTACCACGACTCCTGCTACCTGGGGCGGATGAACGGCGTCTACGACGCGCCGCGCCAGATCATCGAGCTGCTCCCGGGCGTCGATCTCACGGAGATGCGGCGCAGCCGCAGCAAGGGCCTCTGCTGCGGCGCGGGCGGCGGCAACATGTGGCAGGAAGAGGTCGGCGAACGCCGCGTCAACCATGTGCGCACCGAGGAAGCCGTGGGCACGGGCGCCTCGGAGGTGGTCTCCAACTGCCCGTTCTGCATCCAGATGTTCGACGACGGCGTGCCCGCCATCCAGCCGGAGGAAGAGGGGCGGATCCGCCCCTTCGATATCGCCGAACTGATCGAGCGCTCCGTGCTCGGCGAGAACGGAGCGGGTGGCAACGGCGCGCCCGCCGCGACCGCATAGGCGGGGCGTAGTAGTCTGATGATCGGCGCGGGCTCGGCCGGCCGTTGGCCGGGCTCGCTGTTGAGGGGGTAACCATGCATTTCGTCGTCTGCGCCAAGCAGATCCCGGACCCGGAGACGCCGCCCTCGGCGTTCCGCATCGACGAGGCGAACAACGAGGTGATCCCGGCGCCGGGCATCTCGCCGGTGCTCAGCCAGTTCGACGGCATGGCCGCCGAGGCGGCCCTGCGCATCGTCGAGGCAGCCGGCGAGGGCAAGATCACCGTCATCTCGCTCGGCCAGGAGAGCGCGCAGGCCGCCATCAAGCAGGTGCTCGCGATGGGCGCCGACGAGGGCATCCTGCTTGAGGACGACGCCCTCCAGGGCGGCGACTCCTACACCACCGCGCGCACCCTCGCCGCGGCGATCGAGAAGCTCGGCGACGTGGACGCCGTCTTCTGCGGCCGCCAGGCCGCCGACTGGGACATGGGCCAGGTCGGCCTCGGGCTGGCCGAGCTGCTCGGCTGGCCCTCGGCGATCATCGCGAAGGACGTGCAGATCGAGAACGGCGCGATGCACGTCCAGCGCGTGCTCGCGGACGGCTTCGAGACGGTGGCGCTGCCGCTGCCGGCGGTGGTCACGATCTCCAACGAGATCGGCGACCCGCGCTACCCGAAGCTGCAGCAGATCATGCGCGCCGCGCGGAAGACCGTGAACCGCTGGTCCGCCGAGGACCTGGGGCTCGACCCCTCGACCGTCGGCGACGCCGGCGCGCGGCTCAAGCTGGAGCGGCTCTTCATCCCCGAGCTCGGCGGCGACGTCGAGATCATGGACGGCGAGAGCGCGGAGGAGCAGGCGCAGCAGCTCGCCACGACGCTCCGCGAAGCGAAGATCCTGTAGGCCGTCGCGAGCGGCGCCTGAAAGCTCAATAGCCGGTCCCGCAGCCCTCGAGGCGCGCGGGCCGGGCGGGAGGCAAGCAACGATGGCCAGAAACATCCTCGTGATCGGCGAACTCGACGGCGGCGCGCTGTCCAGCACCACCGCCGAGCTGGTGGGCGGCGCGAGCCGCCTCGCGGACGGCGGGCAGGTCTCCGTGACCCTCACCGGCGGCGGCGCCGGCGGGCAGACGGACGCGGCCTTCGCCGCGGGCGCCGACCGCGCCTTCGTCAGCGACGACGCGACCTTCGACGAGTTCCGCTCGGACCAGTGGGTCGCAGCGGCGGAGCAGGCGATCGAGCAGTCTGGCCCGGACGTGATCCTGATCGCCCAGTCGATCGTCGGGCGCGACCTCGGACCGCGCCTCGCGTTCCGGCGCGACACCGCCGTGGCGATGGACTGCGTGAGCATCGAGGACAGCGGCGGGGCCTTCAAGGCGACGCGGCCCTGCTACGGCGGCAACGCCCAGGCGACCTACGCCTTCGCGACCTCGCCGGCGATCGCGACCGTCCGCGCGAAGTCGCAGGAGCCGCTCGACCCGCCGCGCGAGGGCGCGAGCGGCGAGGTGGTCGAGCTCTCCGGCGCGGGCGCGAGCCGCAGCGAGATCGTCGGCCGCGAGGCGGCCGTCGCCGAGGGCTTGCAGTTGCAGGACGCCCCCGTCGTCGTCTCCGGCGGGCGCGGGCTCGGCGCGCCCGAGGGCTTCGGGCTGGTCGAGGAGCTGGCCGAGGCGATCGGCACGGACAAGGCGGCGGTCGGCTCCTCGCGGGCCGCGTGCGACCTCGGCTGGTACCCGCCGAGCCAGCAGGTGGGCCTGACGGGCAAGGTGGTGACGCCCGACCTCTACATCGCGATCGCGATCTCGGGGGCCAGCCAGCACATGGCCGGTTGCAGCGGATCGAAGACGATCATCGCCATCAACAAGGATCCGGAGGCCAACATCTTCAAGGCCGCCCGCTACGGCATCGTGGGCGACTACAAGGAGGTGCTGCCGCCACTGATCGAGGCGGTGAAGAACCTGGAGTGACGGGCGCGTACGGCCTCCGCGGGCGTTTCTTGCGCCCCCTCTGGCCGGTCCATACAATCGCCCGGCAACCGGATTCCTGCGCCGCCGCCCACGCGCGATACGCGCTTCAGGAGGATCGATGCGCGTTCTCGGACTGACCGGAGGGATCGCCTCCGGCAAATCAACCGCAGCTGTCCAGCTCAAGGAGCTGGGCGTGATCGTGCTGGACGCCGACCGTTACGGGCACCGCGTCTACGAGCCGGACACGCCCGGCTTCCACGCCGTCGTCAACGAGTTCGGCCACGACATCGTCGGCCAGGACGGGGAGATCGACCGCCGCATCCTCGGCGGCAAGGTCTTCGGCGATCCGGAGAAGATGGACCGCCTCACGGACATCGTCTGGCCCGAGATCCGGCGCATCGCCGCCGAGGAGATCGCCGAGCTGCGCGATCGCGAGCCGGAGACGTTCATCTGCCTCGAGGCGGCCGTGATGATCGAGGCGGGCTGGCAGGATCTCTGCGACGAGATCTGGGTCATCGCCACCGAACCGGAGTCGGCGATCAAGCGCCTCAGGGATCGCAACGGCCTCAACGCGGAGCAGGCCCAGGCGCGCCTCGACTCGCAACTCACGAACCGCGAGCGGCGCCGGCACGCCAAGGTCTACATCGACAACTCCGGGACGCAGAAGCAGTTCCGCGACAAGATCGACGAGGAATGGGCGCGCCTCCATCGCCGCATCAAGCAGGCGGTGGGACGCGCCCGCGCCCAGGCCCGGCGCGAGGCCGAGGCGCGCGCCGCCGCCAGGGCCGCCGCGGCCGAGGGCGGATAACCCGGTGACCACGACCGAGGCCCGCCCCACCGACCGCGACTACAAGCAGATCGAGGTCCAGGAGTTCCGGCTCACCGAGGAGCCCTTCTACCTGCCCGTCGCCGAC
Organism: Dehalococcoidia bacterium; assembly: GCA_963692775.1. Lineage (GTDB taxonomy): Bacteria > Chloroflexota > Dehalococcoidia > UBA2979 > UBA2979 > VXMT01. Next base: position 971,865 of record OY839116.1, read on the forward strand.
GAGGTGGACCTCTTCGAGATCGCCTACGAGGAGCAGATCCCGGTCCTGCTCAAGGGTCCGACCGGCTGCGGCAAGACGCGCTTCGTCGAGTACATGTCGTGGCGGCTGCACCAGCACCTCGGCGACGAGACGCAGGGCGTGCCGCTGATCACCGTCGCCTGCCACGAGGATCTCAGCGCCTCCGACCTCGTCGGGCGCTACCTGCTGGAGGGCGACGAGACGGTCTGGATCGACGGGCCGATCACGCGCGCCGTCAAGGTCGGCGCGATCTGCTACCTCGACGAGATCGTCGAGGCGCGCAAGGACACGACCGTCCTCATCCACCCGCTCACCGACTACCGGCGGCTGCTGCCGCTCGACAAGCGCGGCGAGCTGCTGGAGGCGGCCGAGGGCTTCCTGCTGGTGCTCTCCTACAACCCCGGCTACCAGTCCGCGCTCAAGGATCTCAAGCACTCCACGCGGCAGCGCTTCGTCGCGATCGAGTTCAACTACCCGCCGCGCGACCAGGAGGCGGAGATCATCCGCCGCGAGTCGAACTGCAGCGCCGAGGACGCGCTGGAGCTCGCCAAGCTCGGCGAGAAGGTCCGCAACCTCAAGGAACACGGCCTCGCCGAGGGCGTCTCGACCCGCCTGCTGGTCTACGCCGGCCGGCTGATCAGCCGCGGCATCGCGCCCCGCCGCGCCTGCCAGACGGCGGTCGTCTGGGGCCTCACCGACGAGTTCGAGGTCCAGCGCTCCATCGAAGAGGTCGTGACCTCGATCTTCCCGGAATAGGGAACCTGCCCGTGCGCCTCGGGATCGTCTCGGACATCCACTGCAACGCAGAGGCGCTGGACATCGCCATCGAGCGCATGGGCAACGTCGACGAGCTGCTCTGCGCGGGCGACGCGATCTTCCAGTTCCGCTTCTCCAACGACGTGATCAGCCGCCTCCGCGAGGTCGGCGCGCGCGTCGTCCTCGGCAACCACGAGGACGTCGTGCTCGGCCCGCTCGGCGACCGCGTGCGCGCCCACCACACGACCGACCCAGAGCTGCTGAAGTGGCTCTCCGAGCAGCCTAGGCGCATCGACACCGTGATCGGCGGCAAGAAGTTCACGATGTTCCACGCCTGCCCGGACGAGCCGCCCTACGAGTACGTCTACGCGGACAGCCCGCGCATCAAGGAGTTCGGCGAGCAGGGCGCGGACTACGTCGTCTACGGCCACACGCACTACGAGCTGGTCCACCGCGTGAACAGCACGCTGGTGATCAACCCCGGCTCCACGGGGCAGCCGCGCAACCCCTCCAACGGCTTCCGCGTCTCCTACGCGATCCTCGACACGCAGAGCGGCGAGGTCACCTTCGACGTCTTCGACGACCCGCTGCGGCCGGGCATCAGGTCCACATGAGCGCCGCCGCGGAGGTCACCGCCCGCTACGACGCCGAGCTGCGCGGCTACGGCCCCACCCTGGCCGACGACCTCGCGAACGGCGCGCGCGCCCTCGAGGGCCGGCTCAGCGAGCAGCAGCTCGGCGAGTGGGCGAACGCCGGCGTCGCGCTGTCGCGCCACTCGCTGCGCTCCTGGGAGGCGGCGGCCGAGTACTTCCGCGCCAGCCCGCGGCTGCTGCCCGCCTTCTCCTTCGAGGAGCTGCTCGACTGGGCCGCCGTCGCGCGCGAGCTGTCCGAGCAGTCCTCGATGATCGCCGCCGCCTTCCTGCGCGCCACGCCGGAGGTGCTGCAACCGCTGCAGGGCGCGGACGACAAGGATCTCGGCATCATGGGCGAGTGGATCGGCCGCCCCGGCGAGCAGATCCGGCCCTGGTCCGCCCTCGGACGGCGGCTCGCCCGAGGCAACTGGAAGTCCGTCGCGCTCGCCGCCTCCTTCTTCGAGCAGAGCCCGGCGCTGCTGCACTCGCTCCCGCTCGACGCCGTGCGCGATCTGGTCGAGATCGTCGACCGCCTCTCCGAGCGCTCGTACCAGCTCGCCGCCTCCTGCCTGGAGCGCTCGGGCGAGCTGTTCGCGGGGCTGGCTCCGCCGGACCGGCGGCCCTTCCTCGAGTTCGCCGGCGCCGTGGCGAAGGCCTCGTGGGCGGACACGCGGCTCTACTTCGAGCGCGGGCCGGGGCTGCTGGCCCCGATCGCGCAGGACGAGCGCGGCGCCTTCCTGCGACTCGCCGCCGACGTCGCCGGCGAGACCGGACGCCAGGGCTACCCGCTCTTCGTCGAGGCCGCCGAGGCGCTCGCCGAGGTGCAGCCCACCTACCACGGCACGCTGCTCGAGCTGTCCTCGCGGCTCGCCACCGGCAGCCCCGCCGCCGCGATGGCGTTCCTGCGCTCCTCGCCGCACGTGCTCACCCGGCTCACCGCCGACCAGCTGGAGCGCTGGCTGCAGACCGGCTGGGAGCTGCTCTTCGAGCAGGGCAACGTCGAGGGCGCCGAGGCCTACTTCCGCCTCGAGTCCTCGCGCGCCGAGGAGATGCTCGGCAACCTCTCCGCCCGCGTCGAGCTGCGCGACGTCAGCAACACGCTGCGGCTCTACTCGAAGGCGCTCACCGGCGAGCAGATCGCCATCCGCTCCACCGAGGAGCTGGTCGACGCCGGCATCGGCTGGGTCCAGGAGTCGGTCGCGACCACCGAGGGCAACGCGATCTACCTGCCGCCCTACGTCGGAACCTTCCCGGAGCAGCCGGAGAACTTCCAGAGCTACAAGGTCTTCACCACGCACCAGACCGGCCGCATCGAGTTCGGCTCGTTCCGCTTCGTCTTCGGCGCGCCCGGCGCCCATCTCGCATCGAGCATGGAGGAGCGCGAGGCCGAGCACGTCAACGGCGACGCGCCGGCCGGCGGCAACGGCGCGACCGAGGCCGCGCCGACCACGCCGATGGAGCGCTACTTCGACCTGTTCGCGGACCGCACCCTCATCTCCGGCCTGTTCACGATCGTCGAGGACGCGCGCGTCGACGCCTATATCGCCCGCGAGTACGGCGGCATCCGCCCCGCCCTGCGGCGCATGCAGGCGCACGAGGCGGAGAACCGCCGCAGCCCCGCCGAAATGCCGCTGCGCGCGGCCTACCTCGAGAACCTGCTGCGCGCCTCGCTCGGCCAGCCGCAGACGATCCGCTATCCGGCCGACCTGATGCCGCTGCTGCGCGAGGGTCTCGACCAGCTCGAGACGGTCGCCGAGCGCGACGCCACCGTGCAGGACTCGGCCGAGGCGGCGGCGGCGATCTACGCGATCGCCGAGCGCATCCCGAACATCCAGGGCGCCTACGAGGCCGTCGACTGGGAAGCCCTCGGCGACGAGCTGATCGAGGTCAACCCGGACGTCTCGGGCGGACCCGGCGCGGAAATGCCCTCGGGTGACGAGATCGACTTCGAGACGCCGCCGCAGCCGGAGTTCCGCGGCGACTTCAAGCCGGAGCTGGTGCAGCTGATGATGCGCCTCCAGGAGCAGCGCGACGGCGCCGACCCGGCCGGCGCGCCGCTCACGCAGGAGCAGCTGCAGGCGCTGCTGGAGAAGTCCGTCGAGATCACGATCTCCGACATCGCCGAGGGCGATCTCGCGTCCTCGATGGGCATGTTCCTCACCAACCTCGAGCGCGAGGCGCTGGACGCCAAGCAGGGCCCGCCCGGCCAGGTGCCGGACGGCGCCGACGCCGGCGACTCGTCGGGCGAGGGCGAGGCGATGGAGGATCTGCCGATCGAGATCGCGTGGACCTACTACGACGAGTGGGACTTCCGCGCCGGCGACTACCGCCCTCGCTGGTGCCGCGTCGGCGAGCGCCGCGGCGAGGAGGGCGAGCTCGAGTACTACGAGGACACGCTGCGCCGCCACCACGGCCTCGTCTCCGAGACGCGCCGCCAGTTCGAGCTGCTGCGCCCGGAGCACTTCCGCCGCATCAAGCGCCTCGAGGACGGCGAGGACGTCGACCTCGACGAGGCGATCTCCTTCATCATCGACAAGCGCGCCGGCGTCGGCCCGCTCGGGCGCGTCTACTGGCGGCGCAACAAGGTGGAGCGCGACGTGGCGGTCGCCTTCCTGCTCGACATGTCGGCCTCGACCGACGAGGAGATCGACAAGCCGCAGACCAGCTACCAGCCGAGCGACGACGACTTCGACGACGACCCGCGCAAGTACTTCCAGTGGCTCGCCGAGCGCCGCGCGCGCTTCACCGCCGAGCCGCCCAAGCGGATCATCGACCTCGAGCGCGAGTCGCTGGTGCTGATCGTCGAGGCCCTCGAGGCGATCGGCGACGCCTACGGCATCTACGGCTTCTCCGGCTACGGCCGCGACAACGTCGAGTTCCACGTGATCAAGGATCTGCACGACACCTTCGGCGACCGCACGCGGCGGCGCATCGACAAGATCCAGCCGATCCGCTCGACGCGCATGGGCCCGGCGATCCGCCACACGATCAGCAAGCTCGAGGCCTACGACGCGAAGGTGAAGCTGCTGATCCTCGTCTCCGACGGCCGCCCGCAGGACCACGGCTACGGGCGCGACCGCACGGAGAAGGAGTACGCGGTGCACGACACGCACCAGGCGCTGGTCGAGGCGAAGCAGCTGGGCATCACGCCCTTCCTGATCACCGTCGACAAGGAGGGCCACGACTACCTGAAGGAGATGTGCGACGACGTCGGCTACGAGGTCGTCGCCGACATCGAGTCCCTCCCCCGCCGCCTCACCTCCCTCTACCGCGTCCTCGCCACCGACTGACCGACCCCGCCTCTCGCCACCTCCCCTCCCCTCCGGCCCCCTCTCCTGGGGGAGAGCCAGTGCTTTGTGGGGGAACCCCCCACACCCCTCGCGGGTGAGGGGGCTCGCCAGCCCCCACGACTGGCTCTTGAGGCACGCACCCCAAGTGCCCGACCGGAACCATCCCGCCGGACCAGTCGTCTAACCTCAAAGGAGCCGGGGAGGGAACCGCGATGCTCGCGCGCCGCCCGCTGCCACTCCCGCTGGCCGCCGCCCTCGCACTCTCCCTGGCGGCCGTCCTGACGGCGTGCGACGGCGGCCCGGACGAGCTGCCGCCTGCCCCGACGCCGACGGCGACCGCGACGCCCGAGGCGGCGACGCCCTCACCCGCGCCGACTGCCACGCCGACCGCCACGCCGACCGCGACGCCATCGCCGACGCCGACTGCAGCCCCGCCGCCCACGGCCACGCCCACGCCGACGGCGACTGCCACGCCATCTCCGACACCTTCGCCAACTCCGAGACCTTCGCCGACACCGACCGCGACACCCGCCCCAACCCCGGTCGCTACCCCCTCGCCAACGCCCGCCCCGCTGATCACCGCCGAGGATCTCGGCATCCGCGAGGTCGACACGGCCGAGGCGCTGGCGGCGGCCGGCCTCACGCACGTCCGCTACGCGGCGGGCGAGGAGGTTCCGTGGAACCCCGGACTGTTCCTGCTCGACGTGGAGTCGGGCGAGGTCGAGGGGTGGGTGCGCTCGCTTGCCGCGCTGCCGGAGGAGGAGCGCTCGGCAGCCCATCGCGCCAGCGACGACCTCGACGTCTCGCCGGGCAACCGCTTCGTGAGTTGGGCAGATTTCGGAGTGCTGTATGACCGGCGCGACGGACGGACGTACACATGGGATCCGAGCAGCATCGGCCTCGATCGATGGTGGGGAACCGGGACCGGCGAGCGCCTGCTCTTCCGCATCGGGAGTTCCGGCGGTTTCGTGGCGATGGACGCCGGACTGCGGCCCGTCGCGCGGTTCCACCTTCCCCCGGGCGCGCGCTTCACCAGCCCCCAAGGCGGCTACATCCTCGTCCGCGAATGCTTCGAGTGCGAGCCGGGCGACCGCTTCCACCTCGTGAACCTCGAGGATGAGGCCAATCCCACGACTCACACCTGGACGCTTCCCTGGAAGACGGACCGGAATTGGTGGGATGTGCCCTACCGCATTGACCTCCTCAACGATCTGGTCGCGTTCGTCGCCGATAGCGGCGACTCAACCTGTCGCGTGGTCCGCTATAGCCTGAGCGGAGCGCTCCTTTCCGATCGCGCGATCCGGTGCTTGAGTCCCTCGTTGTTTGGCCTTCCGCTCATCTCTCCGGACGGGAGTCTGGTTGCCGCCGCGACGGCCGAATACCTCGCGTGGTCCAGTTACGGCGACAGATGGGCCGTCGGGGCCGTGTCCGTCTTCGACGCGGTGACAGGGGAAGAGACCGTGCGCGCGAGGAGCGTGTCCGCGCGCTGGATCGAGGTCGAACTCGCGGATGCGTGGCTCGCGGATAGCTCCGGAATCGTCGTCGGCACATACCGCGGCCCGCGCATCGTGACGATCAACGGGGCGTGGAAGCGCGCTCACGGCCGGCCTGCTCCGGACGATCCGGATCGCTTCCTCGGCGACGGCTTCCTCATCCCCAGGAGCGCGCCGGTTGTCATGAACCAGCGAGGGGATGTGCAGGCATCGCTCCCCTTCGGTGAGCCCAGCGCAGCCATCCCCCTATACCCCGGCACTCTGCTCGTCCTCTACGAACAAGCCGATTGGGGGGCCGCCAGCACCGCCCTCCGTGTGCGGACCTCGTTCCATCACGCCCAGGAGTTCGAGCAAGGGTATGCGCGGCCACCCCTCGCACCCGTGATCGAGCGGCCGCCGTTCGACGACCGCCTGCTCGTCGAAGTCGTCGTGGAGACCTGCCTCAACCTGCGCGAGGAGCCGTCGCTCGACGCGCCGGTTCGCGTCTGCCTCCCGAACGGCGCCGTCGCCGAGACGGACGACGCCGAGTGGGACTGGCCGGACTACTGGCTCCGCCTCCGCACCGCCGACGGCCTCGAGGGCTGGGCGAGCGCGGAGTACCTGCGCTGGCGCTCCGACGGCGTGCGGCTCGAGGAGTAGCGGGCGCGGCAGCGCCCGGCGCTAGCCGCCCTTCGACTCGATCGCGTCGAGGACCGCCTTCGGGGTGATCGGCAGCCGGTTGATGCGTACGCTGATGGCGTGCGAGACGGCGTTCGCGACGGCGGCGAGCGGCGGGATGATCGAGGCCTCGCCGACGCCGCGCAGGCCGAACGGGTGCTGCGGGTTGGGCACCTCGATCATGACCGAATCGATCATCGGGATGTCCATCGCCGTCGGCATCCGGTAGTCGAGGAAGCTGCTGTTCAGCATCGCGCCCTCGGCGTCGTAGCAGTACTCCTCGTTCAGCGCCCAGCCGATGCCCTGCACCGTGCCGCCCTGGATCTGGCCCTCGACGTAGCTCGGATGCACCGCCGTGCCCACGTCCATGAACGCGGTGTAGCGCAGAACCTCCACCTTGCCGGTCTCGGGGTCGACCTCGACATCCACGATGTTGCCCGCGATCACCGGGCCGACGCCCGTGGTCGGGACCGAGACCGAGCAGGTCACCGGGCCGCCGCTGCCCGGCAACTCGGCCGCCAGCTCCCGGAAGGTGAAGGTCGCCGCCGGATTCCCGGCGCAACTGAACGCACCGTCCTCGAAGGTCACCTCGTCCTCGGGAACCTCCCGGATCGCCGCCGCTCGCGCGCTCATCTGCCGGATCACTCCCCGCGCCGCCTCGATCGCCGCGAGGCCCGTGTCGAAGGCCGTGTGGCTGCCGCTGGTGGCGCCGGTGAGCGCGATGGTGTCGGTGTCGACCACCGTCGGCGTCACGTCCCCGGCGCTCAGGCCCAGCACCTCGGCGGCCTGCATCGCCACGGCGGTGCGCGAACCGCCGATGTCCACCGAGCCGGTGACGAGGTTGATGGTGCCGTCGCTGTTGACGTGGATCGTCGCCGCCGAGCTCTGGCCTCCCTGCCAGCGGAAGCCGACAGCCACGCCCCGCCCGCGGTTGGGGCCGCCGAGCGGCGCGTTGTAGTGGTCGTGGGCCTTCATGGCCTCTTCCAGCTCCTCGATGCCCAGCGGCAGGTGCGCGACGCCGTTGGGCATGCGGTCGCCCTGCCTGGCGACGTTCAGCAGCCGGAGCTCGAGGGGGTCGATGTCCAGCAGCTCCGCAAGCTCGTCGATGACGGGCTCGACGGCGAAGGCGCCCTGCGGCTGCCCCGGCGCGCGGTAGGCCTGGGTCTTGTTCTTGTTGACCACCACGTCGTAGCCATCGACCAGGAGATTCTCGATGTTGTACGGGCCGGTGGCGCAGAGCGTGCCCCCGCCCACGGCCGAGCCGGGGAAGGCGCCGGCCTCGAAGGTCAGCGTGAGCTGCGCGGCCGTGATCCTGCCGTCCCGGGTCGCGCCGATCTTCGTGCGCGCATGGCTCGCCGAGGCGGGGCCGGTGCCCTCGAACACGTCCTTGCGGGTCATCACGACCTGCACGGGCCGCCCGCTCTTGCGCGAGAGGATCGCGGCGACGGGCTCCACGTAAGCGACGAGCTTGGCCCCGAACCCGCCGCCGATCTCGGTCGGCGCGACCTTCACCATCGACTCGGGCACGCCGCACATCGCGGCGGTGGCTGCGCGGATCGGGAAGGCTCCCTGGGTGCAGGTGTGGACGGTGAGGCGGCCGTCACGCGCCCAGCTGGCCGTGGCCGCGTGAGGCTCGATGTAGCCCTGATGGACGGTCTCCGTGAAGAACTCACGCTCGAGGACCACGTCCGCCTGCCTGAAGCCCTCCTCGACATCGCCGAGCTCGTGCTGGATGTGGGAGGCGACGTTGCCGCGAACGCCGGTGTCGTCCCCGCGGGCGAAGCGCGCGAGCCTGAAGAAGGTCGTCAGGTCCTCGTGGATGATCGGCGCGTCGTCCGCCATCGCCTCGGCGAGCGACAGGACCGCCGGGAGCACCTCGTAGTCCACGTCGATCAGCGCCAGCGCGTCCTCGGCCACGTGCGGACTGCTGGCGGCGACCGCCGCCACCGCGTGTCCCTTGTACAGCGCCGTCCTGTGGGCCATGACGTGCTCGGCCATCAAGCGCATGTTCCCGCGGACGAGCGCCAGGTCGAGATCCTGTTCGCCGATGATCGGGACGTCTGCCGAGGTCATCACGGCGAACACGCCGGGCAGCGCCTCCGCCCGGCTCGTATCGATGGACCTGATGCGCGCGTGGGCGTGCGGGCTCCTCAGGATCCGCCCGTGGAGCATGCCGGGCAGCCGGATGTCGGCCCCGTAGCGGGCCTCGCCGGTGACCTTCTCCGAACCGTCGTGCCGGATCGGCCTCGTCCCGACGACGGCGTACTCCGTGCTCACCCGCGGTCGTTCGGTTGTCGTCATCTCGCCGCCCCTCGCCGGTTCCGTCGTGCGACGCCAGCCCGTGCTCCGATACTACGCTCCGGCCCCCTCTTCTGGGGGGTGAGGGTGAGGGGGCTCGCCGGACCCACGACCGGCTCCTGAGGTGCGCACCCCGCCATCCCCGGAACCAGCAAGCTACAACTGTCGTTAACCTCGAAGGAGCCGGGGAGGGGACTGCGATGCCCGTACGCCGCCCGCGCCGCCCGCTGCCGCTCCTGCTCGCGGCCGTCCTCGCGCTCGCGACCGCCCCGACGGCATGCGACGGCGGCCCGGATGAGCCGGCTGTCGCACCAACGCCGACGGCGAACGCGACGCCGGAGGCGGTGACGCCCGTAGCGGCGACGGCCTCGCCCACGCCGGCAGCGACCGCGACGCCGACTCCGACACCCAAGCCGACCGCGACGCCTTTGCCAACTCCGACACCCTCGCCCACGCCCACCGCGACGCCGGCGCCAACACCGACCGCGACGCCCTCACCCACGCCGACGGCGACCGCGACACCCGCGCCCACTTCCGAAGCCCCCGGCATCCGCGAGGGAGACGTCGCCGAGGCGCTGGCGGACGCGGGCGTCGCGCACATGCGGTACGCCGCAGGGACGACGGTGCTGCGCCAGGCGGGGCTCTACCTGCTGGATGTGGAGACCGGCGACGTCGAGACGTGGGTGTGCCCGGATCCGTTCACGTGCGCGGATTTCCGCCTCTCGCCGAGCAATCGCTTCCTGGCGATCGGCGGTTGGGTCTACGACCGCCGGACGGAGCGCCTGCACGACATGGCCGCCGCCGAACTGGGCCCGGAGGACCAGCCGCGCAACCTCGCGGCGCCGGGCCGATTGGAGGCATTCGTTGACTTCGATGGCGGCCGTGCGCTGACCCAACGCGCGAGTGGCGGCGCGTGCCGCCTTCTTCGCTACAACGAGGCCGGGACGCTCCTCTCCGATGTTTCGTTCCCGTCCTGTTGGCTCGATCTCGCTCCGGACGGGAACCTGGTCTCGGCGTGGACGTTCGAGACCGCCGTTTCGAGCAGCCCCTACGGCGTGTACCAGGGGATGGCAATCTCGATCTTCGACGCGGCCACGGGCGAGGAAGTCCGCCGCATCAGCGGAGCGGCCCCGGCCACGACCAGCCTACGCTGGCGCGACCGCGTCCTGTGGCTGCCCGACAGTTCGGGCGTCATCGTGGGAACCTCCCGAGGCGACAGGCTCGCCACCCTCGACGGGCAGTGGGAACGCGTCGAAGGTCTGCCCGCGCCGGACGGCTCCGGTGTCTTCGCCGCGGAGACCACCGTGACCGACCGCGAGGGGCGCGCGCTGGCCTCGCTGGAGTTCGAGTGGCTCGATCTGGAAGAGGAGTACGAGACCCTCGCGTCGGACGTCAGTTGGGGCGCCTCCGGTGATGAACTGCGAGTCCACGTCTACGCCAGAAGCCTCCGGGCCCACGTGCCCGGCGTCGATTGGGGCGTTGCGCCACTCGACCCGGTCATCGAGTTCCCGCCGTTCGAGGACCGGCTGTTCGTCGAGGTCGTTGTCGACACGTGCCTGAATCTCCGCGAGGAGCCGACGCTGGAGGCGGCGATCCTCGCCTGCCTCCCGAGCGGCGCGGTCGCCGAGGCTGACGACTACAACGACTGGTGGTGGTCCCGTGACGAGCCCGGCTGGCTGCACCTCCGCACGGACGACGGCCTCGAGGGCTGGGCGAGCGCGGAGTACCTGCGCTGGCGCTCCGACGGCGTGCGGCTGGAGGAGGCGGCGCCGGCGGACACGGCCGCCGCCGAGCCGGAGACTCCGCGGGGCCCGTTCGCGACGGTCGCGGTGGGAGGCCACCGTGACGCCTGCGCGCTGACGGAGGCCGGCAGGGCGGTCTGCTGGGACAGGGACGACGCCGGGGCGGCGAACGTGCTGCCCGGCCGCTACATCGCCATCGACGCGGACGGCGGCACGACGTGCGCGGTGACGGAGGACGGCGAGGCCGCCTGCTGGGGCGCCGACGCATCCGCCTCGGACGCCCCGCCGGGCCGCTACACGACGATCAGCACGACCGACGGCTACACCTGCGCGCTGACGGAGGACGGCGAGGCGGTGTGCTGGGGAAGCAACAGCGCGCGCGCCCTCCAACAGCGCGCCCAGGAGGGTGACGCCAACTCGTCCGCCTGGCACCCGCAATGGATGCCCGATCCCCCTGCAGGCAGGTATCTCGCAATCACCGTGGGGACTTCGCACTACTTCGACGGCTCGCTGCGCGCCGCCTGCGCCGCGAAGGCTGGCGGGGGATACGTCTGCTGGAGGTCGAGCACCAGGTACAAGCCCGAAGAGCAGGGCAGGATCTGGCACGAGGGCGGAGACTCGACGGCGAGCCTGATCAGCGGCGACTTCTGCGCGGTGAACGAGCTCGGTGACCCGTACTGTGCGAGCGGAGACCCATACACGGCGATCAGCAGAGGTTGGCATCAGGTGTGCGCCATCACCACCGGCGGCCTGGCTGAGTGCTGGACTTCCGGTCACGACGCCATGGCCACGGGCACCCTTCGGGTGATGCGCCCGCCCGACCCCTCGCCCGCTCGTTACGTAGCGATCAGCTCCGACGGCGACTACGGCTGCGCCGTCACGGACGCGGGAGACCTCCACTGCTGGGAGTCCGAGCCGAACGTGGCGGCGCCGCCCGATCCGGCGCCGGGGCGCTACGTGTCCGTGAGCGACGGCGGGCATCACACCTGCGCACTGACCGAGGCGGGCGAGGTGGTCTGCTGGGGGCTGAACAACTTCGGGCAAGCCGACGCGCCGACCGGGCGCTACACGTCGCTCAGCTCGGGCGAGCTCCACAGTTGCGCGCTCGCCGAAACGGGCGAGCCGGTCTGCTGGGGCCTGTACGGCCGCCTGCCCGAGGCGAGCTATGCGGCGGTCATCGCGGGCGGGCGAAGCAGCTGTGCGCTGACCGAGGCCGGTGAGGGGATCTGCCAGGGTTTGGAGTGGGGCTATGTGGACGACGATCCCCCTCCGGGCCGCTACGCGTCGCTCAGCGTGGGCGAGTTCCGCGCCTGCGCGCTGACCGGAGCCGGCGAGGCGATCTGCTGGACAAGCTACGGCCGGGTGGAGACGGAGACGCCGCCGGGCCCCTTCACGGCGATCGGCGTGGGCGGGGGACGTACGTGCGCGCTTACCGAGCGTGGCGAGGCGGTCTGCTGGGACCGCGACGGCGCGTTGACGATGGAGGCGCCGCCGGGTCGATACGGCGCGCTCGCCGTCGGATGGAACCACGCCTGCGGGCTCACGCAAGCCGGCGAGGCGGCCTGTTGGGTATGGAGGTACGACAGGTACAAGGGCCTCGCGACCAAGGGTCCCTACGAGGACGAACTGGCCCAGCCGCCGCCCGGACCCTTCGTGGCGATCAGCGCCAGCGAGCACCGCTCCTGCGCCGTGACCGAGGCCGGCGAAGTCGTGTGCTGGGGCGATGTCGGGTACACCAGTGAGCCTCGGCCGCTGCAGGTCGAGTAGCACCGTCTGGATCCGGGCGCTTACCGCGTGAGGCGGTGCAGCAGCACGCCGTTGCGAGGCTCGGCGATCGCCTCACCGCGGGCGACGAGGACGTCGAGCTGGCCGATCAGTTCCGTCAGCGCCTGCGCGATGCGCGAGTCGGGGAGGTGCGGGAAGAGGCGGCGCACGAGGCCGTAGGCGCTGTCCGGCCGCTCCTCAAGCAGCGCGCGCACCAGCGACGAGCGCCGCGCGTGGTGGCGCTCGAAGCGCACGAACAGTCGCTCCGCCGCCTCGCCCTCGACGGGCGCGCCGTGCCCCGGCAGCACGCGCCGCACGCCCAGCCCGCGCAGCCGCTCGACCGAGGCCACGAACGGCGGCAGCGAGGGCCAGCGCTCGCCCGGCGCGCCGTCCGCGGCGGCGGGGAAGTGCAGCCCCGGCGTCGGCGTCGTGTGCGGCAGCAGCGTGTCGCCGGAGTAGAGGTCGCCCGTCGCCTCGACGAAGGCGACGAGGTTGCCGGGCGTGTGCCCCGGCGCCGCGACCACCCGCAGGCTCGCGCCGCCATCGAGGGCGAACTCCGCGCCGTCGGCTACCGCCTCGACGGCCTCGCGCGGGCAGGCCCGCCAGCGGTAGACCGGCGGCCTGCGCCGCGTCGATTGGCCGAAGCGGGCGGCGAGCTCGGGCGGGCAGCCGTGCTCGATCAGCGTGCGCAGCCGCGTCTTGACGCGTGCGTCGTTCCAGGGCTGCCCGGTCGTGATCGCCTCGACATCGGCGGCGCCGGCGAGGATGCGCGCGCCCTCGGCGGCCCAGCGCCAGGCGAGCCCGCAGTGGTCGAGGTGCCAGTGCGTGACGAGCACCGCGCGCACGTCGCCGGGCGCGAACCCACCCGCCGCGAGCAGCGCGACGGCCTCCCCCCACGTCCCGCCCTCGAGGCCCGTATCGCCCTCGGAGCCCGCTTCGCCGGGTATGTCCGGCCCGGCGTCGACGAGCAGCACGCCGCCCCCGGCGAGCGGCAGCGCGTAGGCCGCGTTGTCGCCGAGTGGGAGGGGGAGCGGGTCAGTCATGCGGGTACACTCTCCGTCCAGACCCGGCACGCGCGAGCCCGACCGGTGTGACGAGTGAACCTGACTCAGGCGTCAGGGGTGCGGATTGAGCCCAAGAGGGGTGACCACCATCTAGCCCTCCCGCGAGCCAAGCACTGCGGCAGAGGCGCGCCTGAGGAGCTTGGTCGCCAAGACAGCCAAGTTGGCAAACGCCCAGATTCCCAGAACAACGCCCACCAGGAGCCCGGCGAGATGAGGCCAACCCACGGCACGTGACAGGCCAAACGCCATCGCTCCCACCAGCAGCAGCGCAACAGGAGACTCCCAAGTGCCTTCCCAGATCCTGCCAGCCATGCGGGGCAGCCGCGGCATGCCAGAGAATGACTTCGCGATGATCCACGCGATGACGACCGCGCCAATTCCTACGATCCACGCTGCAGTCCTCGCTACCGGCGCTGCCCGCGCTTCCTCCTGCGCAGCCTCAATGCTGATCGCGATCTCCCCCAGCACGACGGCCGCCAGAGCGACAGCCGCGATACCGATTGCCGCCTGAAATCTCTTCTCACGCTCGGCACGCGCCTCTTGGAACCTTCGCTCGCGAAGCGCGCGCGCTTCGTCTTCCAGGGCCTGTTGCTTCTCGAAGTCTGCACGTTGTTTCTCGCGCAACACCTCGGAGCGCCGCACAGACTCCTCCGATGCCCTATAGAACGCGTCAATATTCTCGTCGAGCCCGCTTGTCTGGCGCAGGCGCTCAAATGCAACACGTCGCCATCCAGAGAGCTGCGCCCGCCACCTAGTTACGCGGAGAAGCTGATCGGACAGGAAGTCAAGCAATGTATCCTCTTCGTCGCTGGCGGCCCTGCCATCACCGGCACCAGTCCGGTCTCGTTCGTCATGCGCGCGCAGCACCCTGCCAGCAGCACGCGCAAAGCTGTTCCAAGCCACCTGGAGTGCGACCTCCATCCCCACGATTTCATTGATATGTCGCTGGCTTGCGGTAGCTAGCGTTACGGAATCAGGATCGGCCAGCAGTAGCACATGCTCATCGCCGTCCTGAACATCGAGCCAGTCTGACTCCACCGGCTGCTGCCGCCCCTTCAACAAACTATGCCTGATCAGGCCCGCACGTACTCGCTGCAAATCGAACGGACTGAGCGCGTTCACTAGTTCCCCAGCAATTTCCTGGAATCGGCCTTCGCGCAGCGACTCCGCCGGCCTCGTTAGCTCTTCGCTCTGCATGAGGGCCCGGAGACTATGGTGAATACGGTGAAGCTCACCATAAACGCCCTTGTCGAATCCCTTGATTGCACTTTCGGAAAGCGGGACGTCGTCGTCAACAGCGCTCAGGATGTCTAGGGCGTGCGTAGTCGTCGGGAAATGTTCACGCCATACAGACGTGGATTCCACATCGGCACCACTCACTACCTGACCATTGTCGCGTGGACCTATCTCCAACGCACTGAACGTGAAGATACGCACTTGATCACTCTTGATAAGGTCCACACGTTGATCGCCGGGAAATACATCGCCCAAGAGAGACTCTATCGCGCGCTCTCGCTCAACCGCCACATCTCGAGCAGTGCCCCCCGTTTTGCTCGTGCCGTGCCCAACAATACCGGAGGGCACCCACTGCCTCCAGACATACCTCTGGTATATCCATATCCACACAGCACGGTACAAAGCACCACGAGGATTGTAAGGAAACAGCTCACGCACCCATACTGGTACTCCTCCTGATAGTTTGATCGCCCACGTGATCCTCTTATACGTCCCAATGTCATCGTGAGCCATTTCGAGAGTGGGTCGTCCATGTATGACCAAGCACACACTGGTTCTAATGAAGACCGCAAACACTTGAGCGCGCTCACCTCCGATCCATGCTTCCCGGCCTTCAAACGCCGCCTTGGGAGTCATGTCCAGATCGCCAAGTATTTCCGGGTCGAATGGAAGTGATGCCGTTTCTTCCCATTCGTCGCGTCCAAGGAACACCATTCTCACGTGCGATGCGATGTCTTCATCGTAGAGCTCGATTGGCGCGACTGAAAAAAGATGGAACGTGGCCGTGTCGAACCGTCGATCAAAAGGATCGCGGTACGCTGCGGAATACTCCTCGGTACTCGCATGGGAGACCGCCGGCGCGTGCGTCCTCGCAAACGCTCCATATACATCGCCCTCTCCCGATGCCTCCGGTCGCCACTCCTCGCTGGGGGCGACTATTCTGACGATCTCGCCCTCAGCGTTACCGGTCGCATTGAGATTGAATAAATCCGCTCGACCATCGTGCAGATCCTGATTTCCCTCTAGGCTGAGGTACTCGAGCTGGCCGAGCTCAGCCAATCCCGGCGGGACGTCTCCCGTAAGCCGGTTGTCGCCAAGTCCAAGTCGAGTCAACTTGGAGAGCGTGCATACAGCTCTCGGTATTCCGCCCTCTATATGATTGCGCTCGAGGCCCAACCTGCTCAGTTCTGTTAACTCGCCGATCCAATAGGGGATCTCACCGCCAATCTGGTTCTCTCCGAGGTACAGCCTGGTAAGGTTCGTCAGCTTCCTCATCGGCGGGGGCATCACCCCGGAAAGGCGATTGTGCTCAAGTCCGAGTCTGGTCAGTTCGGTGAGTTCCCCTAACCAGGCGGGGACAACGCCCGTCAATTCGTTTCTTCCCAAGTACAGTCGCGTTAAACTCGTCAGTTCCACCAGAGCCGATGGAATAGCCCCGGACAGCTGATTGCGATCCAGGTACAGCCTTGTTAGTCGAGTGAGCTTACCAAGTTCCGTCGGGATGCTGCCGGAAAACTGGTTGCGATCGAGGCCCAGTTCCCGCAGCTCTTGAAGGTCGCCGAGCCAAACCGGCAACACACCGGTCAGTGCATTGCCACCAAGGTGCAATTCCCGCAAGGCTGTGAGCCGCCCAAGCGCAGACGGCAACTCGCCACTCAGTGCATTGCCTCCGAGGTATAACTCCCGCAGAGCAGTGAGACGCCCGATGGCTGACGGTATCGGGCCCCGTAATTCATTCTCATGAAGGCCGAGTACCGTGAGCGCGGACAGGTCTCCAAGCTCGGGAGGCAACTCGCCACTCAATCGATTCCCGGATAGATCTAATTCACTGACTCGACCGTCCGCAGTGGTAGTGACTCCGTACCAAGATCCGATGGGTACATCACTCAGCCACCCGTCGCTCCGAGCCCATCCGGTCCCGCTGGTTGATCTATAGAGAGCGATCAGCGCAACGCGGTCACTATCAGGCCCGGAACGACGCTGGGTGGGTTCGGCATCGTTGGTCATGGTTCGCGTCCACGCGTCTCGCAGAAGCCCACAACAGTCGCGTCCAAGCCCAGCGAATCTATCGCATGGCTATAGTGCAGCGCAAGCGGCTCGCTCCACTCGCAGAGATGAGCTGTGCAGCCAAGCGCTAACGGGCACTCTCATCCTCCCCTAGCAGCCACATCCGCACCATGTTCAATGCCTGTAACGTTGCGCGGCGCTTCGCCGCCTCCCTGCCCTGATAGTAGGACGAGGTTTCGTATGCAATGCGCTGGCCATCCGTGAGCGCAAGATGCATCGTGCCCGGTGGCCGATCTTCAACCTCCTCTGACCGAGCGATGCCCGTGAGGCCGAGACCGAGGTCCGCGCCGAACCGCTCGCGCGCCGCCGCCGCCATCGCCTCCGCCGTCTCGCGCGAGATCACGCCGTGCAGCAGCGGGACCTCGGCGGGCACGCCGTGCGCGATCTTCGCCTCGGTCGCGTACGTGACCAGACTCCCGAGGAAGTAGTCCGAGGATCCCGCCACGTCCGTGATCGCGCTCGCGATCGCGCCGCCCGTCGCCGACTCCATCACCGCGAGCGTCAGGCCGCGGTCGCGCAGCAGCCGGCCGACGCCCGCCTGAAGCGTGTCGTCGTCCTCGCCCCAGACGGTGGACCCGAGGATGCCTCGCACCTGCTCGGCGAGCGGGTGGATCAGCCGCCACGCGTCCTCGCGCGTCGGCGCCTTCGCGCTGAGCCGCACGTGGATGCCGTCGCGGCGCGCGTAGATGCCGACCGAGGGGTTCGTGGTGTCCAGCAAGTCGGCCAGCATCTGGTCGACCTGCGACTCGCCGAGGCTGGCGGTCTTGATCGTGTGCGAGACGAGGATCGCGCTCGCCCGCTCCTCAAGGCGGGGCGCGACCTGCTGCTCCCACATGAAGGTCATCTCCTGGGGCGGGCCGGGCATCAGCACGATCACGTGACCGTCGCGCTCGACCCACCAGCCGGGCGCGGTGCCGCGCGGGTTGGGCAGCGCCTCCGCCGAGGGGATCAGCCACGCCTGCTTCATGTTGCGCTCGACGAGCGCGGCCCCGCGGTGGCCGAAGCGCTGCTCCAGCAAGGCGCGCTGCTCCTCGTCGATGTAGACCTCCTCGCCGAGGACGGCGGAGACGGCCTCGCGCGTCACGTCGTCCTCGGTGGGGCCGAGGCCGCCGCTGGCGATCGTTAGCTCGGAGCGCTCCCAGGCGCGGGCGAAGACCTCGCGCAGCCGCTGAGGGTTGTCGCCGACCTGCGAGACGTGCAGCAGGTCGATGCCGAACTCCGGCAGTTGCGAGGCGATGAAGGCGGCGTTGGTGTCAACGATCTCGCCGAGCAGGATCTCGGTCCCGATGGAGACGATCTCAGCGCGCATCACCCCTCCTCGCCCGCGCCGCCCGTACGCGGCGCGTGGAGGATAGCAAGCGGCGTGGCGATGGGGGTGGAGGCGGGCAAGCGCCTCAGCGGTCGTCGTGGCGCTCGGTGTACGCTATGGCACGAGGCGCCGCGCGCGCCGGAGGGGAGCGGAAGCGTGAACGCGCAGGTGTCCGTCCCCGGCGATGCGCTCGCCGCCTTCTGCCGCGAGCGCGGAATCCGGCGGCTCGCCGTGTTCGGCTCGGCCCTGCGCGACGACTTCGGCCCGGAGAGCGACATCGATGTGCTTGTCGAGTTCGAGGCCGATCGGACGCCCGGTCTGCTAGGCGTCGCCGAACTGGAGCTGGAGTTGTCGCGGCTGTTCTCGGGACGCAAGGTCGATCTCCGGACGCCCGAGGAGCTGAGCAGCCACTTCCGGCAGGACGTGCTCGACAGCGCGGAAGTCCAGTTTGCGCGGTGACGACCGGACCCGGCTGCTGCACATGCTGGAAGCCGCACGCGAGGCCGTCTCGTTTGCGCACGGCCACGCCCGCGCTGACCTGGACAGCGACCGGCAATTGGCGCTGGCGCTGGTCAAGGCCATCGAGATGATCGGCGAAGCGGCGTCCGCAGTGACCGAATCCACTCGCTCGGAGTCGCCGGAGATCCCCTGGCGGAGCATCGTCGCGATGCGAAACCGGCTCGTGCACGGCTACTTCAACATCAACCTCGAGATCGTCTGGCAGACCGTGCAACAGGACTTGCCGCCCCTGATCTCGCAGCTTGAGCGGATCGTGTCCGGCGACGCGGGCCGCGACTGAAGGTTAGCCCGCGCGGGGGGCGGCGTGGCGACCGCTAAGGTGTCCTATCTCCAAGATCTGGCGACACATCGTGCTGCGTGTCAGGACCATACCTTGGCCTTGCCGATGACGCTCTCGGGGGTGCGGCCGCGGGTCCGCCGGCCGGTGTGGGCGCGGTCGCTGTTGTAGTAGCGCAGGTAGCGCTCGAGGTCGCGGCGCAGCCCGGTCTGCTTCGGGATCAGGTGGCGCGCGAAGGCGGGCTTCCAGCACTCCTCGAGGATCGTGCCCTGCACCCGCTCGACGCAGCCATTGGTCTGCGGCCTCCCGGCGCGGATGAAGCGCTGCTCCGCTCCCAGTTCGGCGACCGTGGCCCCGAACTCGCGGGAGCGGAACTCGGAGCCGTTGTCGGTCATCACGGTCTCCAGGCGCCAGCCGCGTGCGGCGAGGTCGGCGGCGACGCGGCGGGCGAGGCGCGAGGTCCACTTCGCGGACGGGTTGCGCGGTGTGACGTGCAGCTCCGCCCAGCTGTAGGCGGAGGCGACATCGATCGCCGTGTACTGCCAGACGGTGCCCTTCGTCCCGGACAGCCGGCCGACGTGGAAGCAGTCGAATTGCACGAGCGCACCGGGCTGTTCGGCCTCCAGGTGGCGCTCCGGCCCGGGCTCGCGCGGAGCGGGCTCGGGAGGCGCGGCGTAGCCGGCGACGAGGCCGAGGCGCTTGCGGCGGGTGTTGAGACCGTGGCGCCGCAGCACCCGCCAGACGCCGGAGGGCGAGAGCTGGATGCCGCCCCACTTGGGCCGGGCCAGCTCGGCGGCGATGCGCTTGGGCCCGAAGCCGGGCTGGCCGAGCGCGAAGGCCAGCACGCGCTGCTCGACGAGGGGACTGGTGGCGTTGGGCATGCGCGGGCGGCGGCGCTCGCGAGGACGCAGCAGCTCCAGCCCGTAGCGCTCGGCGTCCTTGCGCCAGCGGTAGAAGGTCGAGGGGTGGATGCCCATCACCCGGCAGGCGGCGCGGACGTTGCCCAGTTCCTCGGCGAGCGCGAGCGTGCGCTGGCGGAAGCGGTACAGTCGGTCGTCAGGGGTCACGGCGGAGCTCCTTCCTGTGCTTCGACACACAGCAGGATGACCGCCTGGCCCCTATCTCAGAAGCCCGGCACCTGTCGCAGCTACTCGGGAATAGGACACGCTAAGGCGCGGGGCAGCGTCGGGCGCCGGAGGGGAGGAGGAGCGTGAGCGCGCAGGTGTCCGTGCGCGGCGGCGCGCCCTCGTCCGCAGTCCGGCGTCCGCTCCTCGCCACGACTCAGCCCGGATGGGCGTTCGCGACCCTGTCCGAACTTCGGGCGGCGGGCCACGCGAAGGAGTACGTGCGCTCCACCACCGCGACTCCACGCTGTGTTGCCGCGATGGCGTGCCCGTTCCGCTCCAGGCCCTGAGGACGCCCGCCGAGGTATTCGGCGAAGTGGCGTCGGCGATCTCGCGGCGCGGCGAGGACGCGACCCGAGTCCTCGCGGAGACGATGCGTCCGGACGCGGTGAAGCGCGCCGTCCTCGACCTGCTTCCCGGGGTTCAGGGGACTCGCGCCCGCCGCTACAGCGTCGCGTGCGAGACGCTGGGCCGCACCGCCGTTCGCCGCCGGGAACTCGCGCGGCAGATCGAGGGAGTCGTTCGCGCGGCGTTTCCCCGCTGGCGCAGATCGAGCGACCGCGCCGTCCGCATCTTCTGCAAGGCCGACCCCGACTTCGCATTCGTCGGCGTCCAGCTGCACTCGAACGTCGGCGATGACGACTCGGGGCGGCCGGGCGCGCTGAGGCGCCATCTCGCGTGCGGCCTGCTGCAACTCGCGGGCGCGGACGCGGGCAGCCCCGTGCTCGATCCGTTCATGGGGACGGGCTCCATTCTCGACGCCGCGCTGCGTCTCTACCAGGCGCCCGCAGCCATCGGCTTCGAGGTCGACCCAGACGCCTGCGACGTGGCCGAACGACGGCTCGCGGGCGCGAACGTCTCCATCTTCCGCGCGTCGTTCGAGACGCTCGACAGCGGACTCGTCGACTCACGAACGAGGATCGTGACGAACGTCCCGTTCGGCGCCCGGTTCGAGCGCGTCGACACGGCGAAGCTGGTCGAGGTGCTGCGGGCCTGTTCCCGCGCCGGCGCGTCCATCACCATGCTCGCCTCGCGCGAACAGGGCGCCGAGGTCAGCGCCGCCCTCGGGTTGCGCCGCAAGCACGTCATCGTCATGGGGCAGCCAGCCGCGATCCTGTACGAGCGGGAGTGAGGGGGCGTCGGTCGGCATCTCCGAGGTGACTGGAGATCCTCGCCTCGCGGTCGCCTCCGTGCGGCCTACACGCGCAGCGGCGGCGCGCCCGCCGGGCGCCACGCCATCGCCTCGACCGGCTCGCCGGCGAGCGAGGCCTCGAGGAGGCCCGCGCGGCCGAGGGCGACCGAGGCGGGGGTGCAGGGGTTGGGCGCGCCCGGCGTCTCGCCGATCGGGACGATCGAGGCGCGCAGCAGGTCCGGCTCCAGCTCCAGCAGCGCGATTGCGCCGAGGCGCGTCGTGCGATGGTGCGGGAAGCTCGGGCTCGCCGGGTCGAGCAGCAGCACGCCGTCGCGGTACTCGAGCCGCTCGTAGTGCGAGTCGCCGGCGATCAGCACGTCGAGATCGGCGTCGCCGTAGATCGCGCGCGCCAGCTCTCGAGGGGTGCCGATGCCGCGCGGGATCGCCTCCACGTCGTGGACCATGCCGATCCGCCAGCCCGCGTGCTCGACATGTTGCACGGGGGCGCAGCGCGCGTCCTCGAAGTGGTCGTGCTGGCCGAGCGAGCAGCGTACCGGCGCGAACTGCTCGCACCAGTCGAGCACCGAGGGCTCCGTGACGTCGCCACCGTGCAGGATCAGGTCCACCGAGGCGAGGTGCTGCTCGAGCGCGCCGCCCAGCTCGCCGGGGTGGCGCAGCGTGCTCGGCATGTGGGTGTCGGAGAGGACGGCGATGCGCATCGCGCGATGGTACGCGCGCCGCCGCTCAGCCGCGCGCGCTGGCCCTTGAGGCGCGCACGGCGGGCCGCCGTGCGCGACAATGGATCGCGGGTGGAGGGCGAGCAAGAGAGGACGCACGGCAATGGCGCGACGCAGCCACGAGGTCGACTACCAGATCCACGGCGACGACTTGCAGTTCGTCGAGGTCGAGCTGGACCCCGGCGAGACGGTGATCGGCGAGGCGGGAGCGATGATGTTCCTCGACTCCGGCGTCACCTTCGAGGCGAAGATGGGCGACGGCGCGGAGCCCGAACGGGGGATGTTCGGGAAGCTGATGGACGCCGGCAAGCGCGCGCTGGCGCAGGAGTCGATCTTCATCACGCACTTCACGAACAGCGGACGCGGCAAGCAGGTGGTCGCCTTCTCGACCGAGTTCCCCGGACGGATCGTGCCGATCGACCTCGACGAGCTGGGCGGCGAGATCATCGCGCAGAAGGACGCCTTCCTCTGCGCGGCGCTGGGCACGAAGATCGACATCGCCTTCCGGCGCAACCTCGGCGTCGGCCTGTTCGGCGGCGAGGGCTTCATCCTGCAGCGCCTGCAGGGCGACGGGATGGCCTTCCTCTCGGTCGGCGGCACGGTGATCGAGAAGCGCCTCGAGGGCGACACGCTGCTGGTCGACACGGGCTGCCTGGTCGCGATGGAGCCGGGCATCGACTACGACATCCAGCGGGCGGGCAACCTCAAGTCGCAGTTGTTCGGCGGCGAGGGCCTGTTCCTCGCAAGCCTCTCCGGCCACGGCCGCCTCTGGCTGCAGTCGATGCCGTTTTCGCGGCTGGCCGGGCGGATCCTCGCCTACGCGCCCACGCCGGGAAACCAGACCCGCGGCGAGGGCTCGATCATCGGCGGGTTCGGTCTCGGGGGACGCTAGCAGGGACAGGGGCCGATCCGGCCCCCTCTCCTGGGGGAGAGGGTTGGGGTGAGGGGGCTCGCCGGCCGGACTGCCGCCGCGATGGGGGTGTTTGCCCTCGGAGCCCGTGCCCGGCGGAGCCGGAGGGCGCGCTGCGCGCGCTCCCCCTCACCCCCGCCCTCCCCCGCCAGGGGGGAGGGGGCCGGACGGAAAGCACCGTTCCTGCTCAGCCCTCGAGGCGGGCGGCCCAGGCGATGATGCGATCGGCGGTTGGGGCGGGCTGCTCGCGCGGGAGGAAGTGGCCCGCCGGGTAGAACCAGTGCAGCTCGCTCTCCGGCAGCACGCGATCAAGCTCGTAGCCGTGCTCCGGAACGCCGAGGCGGTCGTGCGTGCCGTAGAGCAGCAGCGTCGGCTGCGTCCACTTCCCCCAGTAGCGCATGCGATCCACGTCGCGCATCGCGTAGCCGTGCCAGCTCGGGCCGCCGCGGGCGCGGCCGGCCGCGTAGTACTCGCGCAGGAAGGCGTCGCCCTCGGGCGTGTCGGCGTAGCCCATGCCCGTGTAGAGCGGGCCGAGCTGCGCCTTGTACTCCTCGTACTCGACCCGCTTCGGGTTGATCCGCAGGCCCTGCTGCGGCAGGCCCGGCGGCGGGGCGAAGATGCCCACGACGCTGCACAGCACCAGCGCGCGCACTGCCTCCGGCCGGTGGATCGCATGCACGGCGGCGACCCAGCCGCCCGAGGCGTGGCCGAGCGAGATCGCCGGCTCGTCGCCGAAGGCGGCGCCGATCACCGCCTGCAAGTCGTCGGCCGCGTCCTCCATCGTGCAGCTCTCGGACAGCGCCTCGCTCTCGCCGATGCCGCGCTGGTCGTAGGTCACGAGGCGGAACCGCGGCGCCAGCAACGACACAAGCTCGCCCCAGAGCGACGCGGGCACCGCCTGCCCCGTCGAGAGCACGAGCGGCGGCCCGTCCTCGCCGTGCCGCTCCCAGTGGAGGCGCGCGCCGGGCGATTCCGCGAAGGGCATCGCCGCTACGACCCTTCCT
The DNA here is from genome assembly GCA_963692775.1 of Dehalococcoidia bacterium. Classification (GTDB taxonomy): domain Bacteria; phylum Chloroflexota; class Dehalococcoidia; order UBA2979; family UBA2979; genus VXMT01. The sequence goes on from OY839116.1 coordinate 995,894, forward strand.
CGGGCCAGCGCAGCGGGCCGACGCGCTCGCCGAAGCGCTCGCTGAGCACCTCGAGGTAATCGGGCGCGGGCAGCGCGCCGCCGTCGTGGATCATCGCCTCGGTATCGAGCGGCGTCGCCCAGGCGCGGCCGAAGCGGGTGCTCGGCCCGTCCGCCGCGACGCCCGCCTCGTAGAGCGCGTCGATGCGCTCGTCGGAGTAGCCGAGGACCTCGCGGAAGACCTCGCGGTTGTCGCGCCCGAGGTCGCGCGGCGGGTCGCGCAGCTCCGCGCCGCGCGCGCCGAGCACGCGCACGGGGAAGGCGCGCCCGAACGGCCGCGCCCCGATCTCCGGGTCCGTGTGGCGGCAGAGGGCGTAGACGTCGCGCTCCTCGAAGTGCGGGTCGAGCAGGATGTCGCGGCCGGTCTGCACCGGCGCGGCGGCGACGCCCGCCGCCTGGAGCGCCGAGGCCACCGCGTGCCGGTCGGCCGCGGCGGCGGCGCGCACGACCTCCTCGGGCGGGTCGTCCGGGTCGGCCGGCGGGTCGGGCGGATCCTCGAGGCCGAGCACGCCGCAGAGCTGCGCCCACTCCCCGGCGTCGCGGTAGCAGACGACCAGCCACTCCTCGTCGCCGGCGCAGCCGAGGATCAGGGTCGAGTAGACGCGCTCGCCCGGCTGATCCGGCGGGAGCTGCGAGCCGAGCACGAAGCCGGCGCCCATCGCCATCCCGCCCTCGCGGCCGGCCATGTCGATGCGCTCGCCCTCGCCGGTCAGGCGCACGCGGCGCAGCGCAACAAGGATCGAGGTGGCCGCGCTGATCCCGGCGTACATGTCCGCGAGCGAGGTCGTCGGCAGGTACGGCGCCGGCCCCGGCTCGCCCATCGCGTAGGCCAGTCCGGCGGCGGCGAGCATGCCGAACGCGTTGGCGGGCGCGTTCGCGAGCGGCCCCTCCTGGCCGTAGCCGGAGAGCGAGATGTGGATCAGCCCCGGCTTGCGCGCCTTCAGCTGCTCGTACTCGAAGCCGAAGTGGCGCATCACCCGCGGCGTGTAGTTCTCCGCGAGGATGTCGGAGACGTCGAGCAGGTCGTAGAAGACCTCCTTGCCCTCGTCCGTTGTCAGGTCGATGGTGATGCCGCGCTTGTTGATGTTGCGCTCTGCCCAGTAGGCGGTGCGCGTCCACCAGTGGTTCGTCGGCCGGTTGTCGGTCGGCACGAGGCCGCGCGAGACCATGTCCATGTGGCGCGCCGCCTCGACCTTGTTCACCTCGGCCCCGAGGTCGGCGAGGATGCGCGTGATCTGCGAGCCCGCGTACTGCCCCGTCAGGTCGAGCACGCGCACGCCCGCGAGCGGCTGGTAGATCTGCTCGTCGCTCACGGTCTCGTCCGTCACTGTGGCGTCTCCAGCGGCTCCAGCGGGAGACCCTCGGCGTCGAACTCGCGGTAGCGGTAGGGCAGGCCCGGCATGCGCACGGGCTCGTCGAGGCCCGGCACGGCGACCTCGACGAGGCTCTGGCGGTGCGCGAGTTGCGCGTCCGTCAGCAGCTCCGAGGGCCGCAGCACGTAGCCGAAGGGCATCCGCAGCTCGTGCGCCTTGGTCACGATCTCCTCGGCGTCGTGTTCGAGGAACCAGGGCAGGATCAGCTCGTCGAACTCGTCGGGGCGGCGGTGCCGTTCGAGGCGGTCCTGAAACAGCGGGTGCTCCTCGAGCTCCGGTTGCTCGACCAGCAGCGCCATCATCTGGATCGGCGATCCGGCCATCGCGACCATCACGTAGCCGTCCTTGCAGGGGTAGAGCCCGCCGGGGTGGCCGGCGAAGTGGCGGTGCATGCCGTGCCCGCGCAGGTGGATCAGCCCGAGGTGCGAGTAGAACATCGTCACCCGCTCGAGGTTGGCCGCGAGGCAGTCGGCGACGGAGACGTCGAAGTAGCGCCCCGCCGCCGGGTTGAGCAGCCCCAGCAGCGCCGACTGGAAGCCGAAGACCCCGCCGACGAAGTCCGCCATCGGCACGCGCACGTGGCGCGGCGGCCCCTTCGACTGGCCGAGCGTGCTCATCGAGCCGCCGTAGGCGAGCAGCACCTCGTCGGTCGCCTGGTAGTCGGCGTACGGCCCGTCGAGGCCGAACGGCGTACAGGAGACGGCGACGCGCTCGCCGGGCAGGTCGAACAGCGCCTCGTGCAGCCCGCGCTCCAGCAGCTCGTCGCGCGTGAAGCTGGAGATCACGACGTCCGCGCGGAAGAGCTGATCGTGCAGCTCGGACTGGCCCTCGTCGCTGCCGTAGTCGAGCGCGACGCTCTCCTTGCCGGCGTGCAGCGCGGCGAACATCGAGCGGCGCTCGGAGCGGCGCCAGCCGTCCGGCGTCAGATCCTCGCGCCGCAGGCGATCGCCGCCCGTCGTCGCGTCCTCGACCTTGATCACGGTCGCGCCGTGGAGGCGCAGCCAGCGCCCGCAGTAGGCCGCGGCGAGGCCCTCGCCGAGCTCGACGGCGACGACGTCCGAGAGCCGCAGATTCTGTCCGCGCGCCTCGCCGGCCACCTGATCGCTCACCTTGCTGCGCTCCAATCCAGCGCGGCTAGATGATCGGGCCGCGCGGGTTGAAGCGCTCGATGGCGTCGCGGAAGCGCTGATCGCGCCGCCGATAGGCCTCCTTCGCGCCGTGGTCGCGCCGCTCCGTGAAGAGGTTCCAGTCGTGCTCGCCGAGGCGCTGCTGCACCTGCAGCGTGTGCGACATGTTGGAGGCGGCCAGCGTCGACTCGAAGCCGAGCGTGTTGTAGGCGAGCCGCGACTGCAGCTTGTGGATCGCGATGCCGTCGGTGGGGATCAGGCTGGCGAGATCGGCCGCCGCCTGCGCCGTCTCCTCGAGGTCATCGAGCGGCACGACGCGGTTGATCAGGCCGCGCTCGTAGCCCTCCTCGGCGCTGATGAAGCGGCCGAGCAGCATCATCTCGGAGTAAAGCGCGGGGCCGAGCCGGAGGATGCTGAAGCTGCTGCTCATCCCCGCCGCCGCGACCATGCGCGCGGGCGGGCTGCCGATGATCGTGCCCTCCGCCGCGACCAGGATGTCGCAGCCCAGCACGAACTCGAAGGCGCCGCCGAGGACGTAGCCCTTGAGCTCGCCGATCACTGCCTTCCTCGACTGGAAGACGGCGCGCAGCACGTTGCGGCCCTCGGCGTCAACGTGGAGGCGGCGGCGCTGCGTGGGGCGGGTCTTCGTGTCCTCGCCGGGCTCCCAGTACTGGGTGCCCAGCTCCGTCACGTCGTAGCCGCTGGAGAAGCTGCGGCCCTCGCCGCGGAAGATCACGGCCTTGACGTCCTCGTGCTCCTTGCCGTTGAGCTGCTCGAACGCCCGCGCGATCTCCAGCTCCTGGCCGGTCAGCCAGCAGTTGAGGCGCTCCGGGCGGTTGAGGACGACCTGCGCGACCGGCGCCTCCTTGATCACCTTCACGTACTGGCTGTCGTCGTCGATGTACCAGGTCTCGCTCATCGCCCCGCCTGTCGTCCGTTCGGTGCTCGCGGTGCGCGCGGCCGCCCGGGCCGCGCGCTCCGGGCATTCTGGCGCAGCACGGGATGCGCGGCAACGCGCGGCGTCTCGATGGCGTACGGAGGTCGCGAGGGCGCGCGCTCCGGCGCAGCCGGAGGGGCGCGTCGCAGCCGCACAGACATTCTAGTACCATACCCCCCGCCCGCACGCAGCGAGGACCGCGCATGACCGCCGACCGACCGACACTCTCCGCCGCCGAGTTCGCCGCGAAGTGGCGGGACAACGTGCGGCGCGAGCGCGCCTCCTCGCAGGAGCACTTCATCGACCTCTGCCGCCTGCTCGGCGTCCCGACGCCGAACGAGGCGGACCCGACCGGCGAGCACTACAGCTTCGAGGCCGGCGCGGAGCGCACCAGCACCGGCGGCGCGGGCGCCGCCGACGTCTGGAAGCGCGGCCACTTCGGCTGGGAGTACAAGGGCAGGCACGCCGACCTCGGCGCCGCCTACCGCCAGCTGCTCGACTACCGCGAGGCGCTCGAGAACCCGCCCCTGCTCGTCGTCAGCGACATGGACCTGATCGAGGTCCACACCAACTTCACCGGCGCCCGCCCGGTCGTCGAGACCGTCGCGCTCGACGACCTCGCCGCGGGCGGCGAGCGCACGGCCGGGGCGCTGCGCCTGCTGCGCGCCGTGATGAGCGAACCCGGGGCGCTGCGGCCGCGGCAGACGCCGGACGAGGTGACGCAGCTCGCCGCCGCCCGCTTCGCCGTGATCGCGCGCTCGATGCAGGAGCGCGGGCACGAGCCGGAGGCCGTCGCGCACTTCCTCAACCGCGTGCTGTTCTGCCTCTTCGCCGAGGACGTCGGCCTGCTGCCCGCGCGCCTGATGACCGACCTGATCGCCTCGCGCCGCGACGACCCGGAGGCGTTCGAGGCGGGCATCTCCGAGCTGTTCCGGCTGATGGCCGGCCGCGAGGCGGGGCGCTTCTTCGGCACGCAGCGCATCGAGTGGTTCGACGGCGGACTGTTCGACGACGCGGCGGCGCTCGCCCTCACCCGCGACGAGCTGCGCGCCGTCGGCGAGGCCGCGGACCTCGACTGGTCGCAGGTGGAGCCGGCGATCCTCGGCACGCTCTTCGAGCGCGGGCTGGACCCGGAGAAGCGCGGCCAGCTCGGCGCGCACTACACCGACCGCGAGAAGATCCTGCTCGTCGTCGAGCCGGTCGTGCTGACCCCGCTGCGCCGCGAGTTCGCGGCGATGCGGGCGCGCGTCGAGGCGCTGCTGGCGGGGCGCGAGCCGAGCCCGCTCACGCTCGAGGGCCGCCGCCGCGAGCGGCTGCCCGCCTGGGAGCGCGACGCCGAGGCGGAGTGGCGCGCCTTCCTCGAGCGGCTGCGCGCGGTGCGCGTGCTCGACCCGGCGTGCGGGAGCGGCAACTTCCTCTACGTCACGCTGCGGCTGCTGAAGGACCTGGAGCAGGAGGCGATCCGCTGGGGCGCGGAGCGGCTGCGCATCACGGGCGAGTTCCCGCGGCTGGACCCGCACAACGTGCTGGGCATCGAGATCAATCCGTACGCGAAGGAGCTGGCGGGCGTCGCGATCTGGATCGGGCACATCCAGTGGATGCTGGACCACGGCTACGGCTTCCCGCGCGATCCGGTGCTGCAGCCGCTCGACAACATCGAGCTGCGCGACGCCATCCTCGCCCGCGACGCCGAGGGCTCCCCAATCCCCGCCACCTGGCCGGAGGCCGAGTTCGTCGTCGGCAACCCGCCGTTTCTTGGGGATAAGGTGCAGCGATCCGCGCTTGGTGACGCGTATCTCGAAGAGCTACGAGCGGCGTGGGCCGGAGCGGTCCCAGGTGGAGCCGATCTAGTCTGCTACTGGCATGAGCTGGCAAGGCGACAGATCACGAGCGGGGCTACCAGCCGTGCGGGCCTGCTGGCGACAAACTCCGTTCGGAGTGGAGCGAATCGCACCACACTCGATCGCGTCAAGCAGAGCGGTGGCATCTTCATGGCGTGGTCTGATGAGCCATGGGTTGTCGAGGGTGCCGCCGTGCGAGTCTCGATCGTCGCGCAAGACGACGGCTCGGAGATGCATCGTGTGCTGGACGGGGAGCCGGTCGACACCATCAACGCCGACCTGACCAGCGGCGTCGACCTCACAGCAGCCGTGAGACTACGCGAGAACGGGGGCCTCTCCTTTATCGGCGATCAGAAGAGCGGGGCGTTCGAGATCGCCGGTGAGTTCGCGCGCGAGATGCTGCGTCAGCCGACGAACATCAACGGTCGCCCGAACTCTGACGTCGTTGTTCCTTGGGTAAACGGGTTGGACCTCACTCGGCGTGCGCGCGACATGTTCATCATCGACTTCGGCACGGAGATGGCCGAGGGTGACGCTGCCGCGTACGAATCACCGTTCACCTATATCGAAGAGCATGTCCAGCCCGTCCGCGCCAAGACCAGACGGAGAGCCAACCGGGAACGTTGGTGGATCCACGCGGAAGCGCGACCGGGGATGCGGTTAGCGTTGGCCGCGCTGTCACGATTCATGGCGACACCAAGAGTGGCGAAGCACCGGCTGTTTGTGTGGCTCTCGGCTCCCACGCTGCCAGATACACGGTTGACCATCGTGGCTCGGGAGGACGACTACACGTTCGGCGTGTTGCACTCACGGGCACACGAGCAGTGGTCGATACGCACTGGGGCGCATCACGGCGTAGGGAACGACCCGCAATACACACCGACCGCATCGTTCGAGACGTTCCCCTTCCCGTGGCCGCTCGACACGCCAGACGAGGCGCTGACGGCGGAGCAGCGAGGGCAGCGCGACGCCATCGGCGAGGCGGCGCGGGCGCTGGACGAGGCGCGGCGGCGCTGGCTCAACCCGCCGGAGTGGGTGCGCGAGGAGCCGGACGTGCTGCCCTCGCTGCCCCCGCGCCTGCTCCCCGCCGACGAGGCCGCCGGGCGCGAGCTGCGCCGCCGCACCCTCACCAACCTCTACAACGCCCGCCCGGCCTGGCTCTCCCACCTCCACGCCGCCCTCGACGCCGCCGTCTTCGCCGCCTACGGCTGGCCGGAGGCGGGTGCGCCGGACACGCTTTCGGAGGAGGAGCTGCTTGGGCGGCTGCTGGGGTTGAATCTCGGGCGGGGAGGGGGTTAGTTGAAGGTGGGGCGGGTCAGGTCGCCGGGCCAGCCATCCGGGAGCTCGAGCAGGTCGCCGAGGTGGATCCCTTTCTCCCACTTCATCTGGCCGTCTCGCACGCGGGCGCTTCCCAGGCGCAGCAGCTCATCCGGAATGTCCGCCTTGATGTACGGGTTGACGTACAGGTACGAGACCGCGTCGTGCGCATTCCATGGCCACACGCCGCGGAAGAACAGCACGCCATGCACGCGGCTGTACCGGTTCCCCGAGCGGCTGCGCCAGAGCGAGTCGGGCTCGTGTGGCAGCAGCGGGGGCACCAGGACGTTGCCGCTCGCATCCTCGTACCAATCCACCTGTGCGCTGCCGAAGAGGGCGGCCATCTCATCCTCGGTTTTCTGAAAGCCGTCCATCGTGTTCATCGCAATGATCAGGGGGTGTTCGAGCTCGCCGTGCTGTTTCGCCTTCTCCAGGCTGTTCTTTCTGAGCGCAGCGTCTTTGGTTGATGCGCCGCCCTTACCGGGAGGGAGATGAATCAGCCTGTCGGTGAGGCGATCCGAGCGGTAGTACGCCGTGAGTGTGAGGCTCCAATCGCCGTGGCCAACGGTGATCGGCTTCGCATTGATGCTGCCCGGACGCGGGAAGTCACGGTCCACATCATCGAGCCAGCGCCCGATCTTGTTCCGGATGCGGCGAATCGGCGGTGACGCAGTCAGCTTGCCGCGCGAGTGAGCACGCAGCCGGATTCCCGTCGGCTGCGCGATCGCCAGCTTGTCAATCGCCTCAAGCACCGCTTGCTCACGCGGATCCTCGACCATGAACCCGGTGACGCCGACGACGTTCGCCTCCACGTAGGCGGCGTTGCCGTTGCGGGGGTTGATCAGGAAATCCGGTCGCCCGCGACCAGTTGACGGCTTGGGGTGCACTCTGGGAGCTAGGCCCAACCGCCGGAAGACCTCTTGCAGAAAGAGCTCGAAGAAGGCGGAATCGTGATTCTGGTCCGACTTGCGGAAGCGCGCGCGAAGGTCCTTCCCCTCATCGTCGGGGTACTCCGCGAACCACTGTTCGAGGGCGTCGCGCATGTTGTAGCAGGCAGGCCAAGCCGATCGGTTCAGGAAGTCAAAGCTTGGCTGCGTCTGCTGCTTGTGGCGCTGAAGGGTGCGCTCGATGTCGTCGAACAGCGTCAGTCTATCTGTCACTCGGCTCACCCCAACCGGCCACGCAACCAGCTTACCAGAGCAGGCGAGTAAGCCACTGATGCTTTCTTGGCGTCGCGCCGGACACGTTGCCGGAGGAGGAGCTGCTGGGGCGGCTGCTGGCGCTGAATTTGGGGCGGGGTGGGGGTTAGACTCCGGCGCATGGCGAACGATGCTCCGGCCAAACTGCCCGATCGGTGGCCCGAGGCCTTCGACGACGAGGCGCGCGACTACCTCTACGAGGAGAGCCGCCAGCGCCTCCTCGAGACTATCGAGTTCGGGAACCAGCAGGAGGCGAAGGCGCTCGCCCTGTTGCGCATCTCCCTCATCATCATCGCCGCCAGCGGCATCTTCGGCGACCTCCAGGTGGACATTACTTCGCTCTCCCCGCTCGAGTGGAGCCGGATTACGCAAGCGTCCGTTCTGGCGCTCTTGTCTTCGGCGGCTGTTGGTGGACTCGCTTTCTGGCTGCTGCACCCGCAGGCGTGGCATGCAGGGGCGGATGTCGAGTGGTTGGCTCGGTGGTCCGGCGCCAGCGCGCGCGACCTGAGGGATGCGACGCTGGAGGCGCTTCTGGATGGCTTCGCCGCGAACAGCGAGGTTGCCCGGAGGCGCGGAGAGCGCCTCGTGTGGCTGCTGTGGGCTGTGGCGATCCAGACGGTGTGCGTCGTCCTCGTGCAGGTCGCCGCCGCAACCGCGAACCTGGACTGATCGGCTGCTAGCCGATCCCCTTCTTCAGGATCGTGCTCGGCTTGCCGGGAGGCCGGGGCGCCCTTGCGCGCTTGGGCGCGGTGATGCCTTCCTTCAGGATCGTGCTCGGCTTGCCGGGGGGCCGCGGCGCCTTCGGTCGTTCAGAGGGCGCTACCTCCGGGCTCCTGTCCGGGCTCTTATTGGCGCTCATGTTCGCTCCTGCTCATTGGGGCTTCCAGTGTACCCCGTCGTCGCTGCCGGTCGCGAGCCGGACACATCCGGAACCTCTTGTTCCGTAGCGCTACTCCGGGGCGAAGCCACGCTCCCGGCGAGGACGAACCGCGTATCATGCGAGTGGTGACGCTTGAGGACGGGGAAACGATCCACAACGCGTTCCTCGACAGGGACTTCCAGAGGGCAGGCACCCCGTGAAGGTAAGCCACGACCCCGAGACGGACATGCTCTACATCGAGTTCGAGGATCGTCCGAGCCTCGAGTCATTCGAGCTGTGCGACGGGATCGTCGTCGACCTCGACGCGGATGAGCGCGTCGTCGGCATCGAGGTCGAGTGGGCCTCGCGGAAGCTCGACATCGAGCGGCTGCGGGCCGTCCTGGAGCCGGAGCCCGCCGCTCGCCCGGCCTGACCCGCGCTGGCGCGGCGCGTCCCCCTCACCCCCACCCTCTCCCGCCAGGGGCGAGGGGGCCGGAGGGTTGCACTGCCCGACCTGCCCTCCGCTAGCCGATCCCCTTCTTCAGGATCGTAATCGGCTTGCCCGGCGGCCGAGGCGCCTTTGGTCGTTCAGGGGGCGCTGCCTTCTCCGGGCTCTTGTCCGGGCTTTGGTCGGCGCTCATGCTTGCTTTCTGCTCCTCGGGGCCTCCAGTGTAATGCGTCTCATGGAGCCGCTTCCGCCCGGAAGCCCGATCGACTACGAATGGCCGCACGTGCGCGATCGCATGGCACAGTTCAACGTCACGGACGAGCAGATACGCGCCACTCTCGAGCAGCCCGACCAGATCCGGCCCGCCCTGGACCGTCCGCCGACGGACCCGTGTAACATCTACCTGCGCTCGATAGGCGGGCGCCGCTGCAAGGTCTACGTACGCATCGGCTCCGATCCGATGCGCGTTGCGACCGTGCGATGGCACGGCGAGTGAGGGCCGTGAGACGCAGCAGGCTGGAGCGACGACATGTCTGAGGGCATCGAAGTCCGCGTGAACGACGTGGGCGACATCCTGTATCTGCAATTCCAGAAGGCGAAGATCGCCGACTGCCGCGAGGTCGACGATCTGCGCTGCGCTGACTACGACGCCGACGGCCACCTGATCGGCGTCGAGCTGATCGGGTTGCCGGGCGGGGTGAGCCTGCAAGGGCTGCCGGAGGCGGAGCGCATCCGCGAGGCGCTGCTCGCGCACGGCCCGCCTGAGTTGCGCATCGAGGGCGACGAGGTGTTCCACCCCGTCCAGGCGAAGCCCGCCCCCGCGCCCTGACCGCGCCGGCGCGGCGCGTCCCCCTCACCCCCACCCACCACGGGAGAGGGGCCGGAGGGGACGCGATCGCCGCCGCCCGCGCTACGAGTTGTCGCCCGAGGCGTTGCCGCCGAAGTAGGCCTCGGTGGCCGTGCGCACGCCGAGCACGCGGCGCTCGTGGATCGGGTCGCGGTTGTCCCGCGCCCACTTGTTGGAGCGCTGGATCGAGGCGACCGAGCCCTGGAAGTGCGGCATCACGTAGCGGGCCAGCAGCTCGTAGCTGCGCAGGATCTTGTCGCGCGGCGCCCAGTCCTCGACGCGGACGAGCATCCCGCCGAAGCCGCCGCTGATCTCCTGCAACCGGTCGATCGCCTCGATCATGTCGTCGGGGGTGCCGACGATCACGCCGTGGCGCTCCATCACGTACTCGAGCAGGCTGTCGTCGGACACGTCGGGCCCGGCGTGGCCGAGCGTCTTCTCGAAGTACTCGCGGGTCACGTTGCGGTGGCCGCGGCGCACGTCCTCCATCGCCTCGGCACGGCTGTCGGCGAGGTGCACGGGGATCGAGAGCCGCCAGCCCTCGCGCGGCATCTCGTTGCCGTGCTCGGCGGCGGTCTCCTCGGCAATCGACCACAGCTCGGCCAGCGAGGTCTCGCGCACCAGTCCGCGCGGCGTGCTCAGCGAGATCACGCCGGCGCCGTGTTTGCCCGCCGCCGTCACGCCCGCAGGCGTCTGCACGGAGGCGACGACGAGCGGGATCGAGGGGTGCTGGTAGGGCCGGATCTGGAGCATCCCGTCGTTCAGCTCGAACCAGTCGCTCTTCACGGTGAACGGCTCGGTCTCCGTGAAGAGCCGCTTGATGACGCCCAGACCCTCGTCCATCATCTCGCGCTGCCGCGCCGGGTCGACGCCCATCATGTAGGCGTCCGACGCGAGCGCCCCCGGCCCCACGCCGAGGATCACGCGCCCTCGCGTGAGGTGGTCGAGCAGCACCATGCGGTCGGCGACCATGAAGGGGTGGTGGTAGGGGATGCTGACCACGCCGGTGCCGAAGCGGATGTAGCGCGTGCGCTGGGCTGCGGCGGCGATGAACACCTCGGGGCTGGCGATCGTCTCCCAGCCCGCGCTGTGGTGCTCGCCGATGAACGCCTCGTCGTAGCCGAGCGCGTCGAGCCACTCGAGCAGTTCCATGTCGCGCTCGAAGGCGAGCGTGGGGTTCTCGTTGATGGGGTGGAACGGCGCCAGGAAGACGCCGAAGGTCATGCGCTCGGGTCGGGTCATCTCTCGCCTCCCTCGGCTGCGCACCTTACCGCACCTCGCGCGCTACGTGACCGCCCCGGCGTTCACATTACGCAACCGGGCCCCACGTAGATGCGGCGGCGGCTATGCTCGGCGGCACAGCAGGAGGCGCACGATGGTCGACTTCACGGACACTCCCGAGCAGGCGGAATTCCGCGCCATGGTGCGCGACTTCATCGAGGACACCGCGACGGTCGCCGAACGCCCGGGGGACGACCCGCTCATGGAGCCGGCCGGCTCCGACTCGGAGGGCGTCACGCTGCGCTGGCGCAAGGCGCTCGCCGAGCGCGGCTGGCTCGGGCCGCACTGGCCCAGGGAGTACGGCGGCCTCGGCCTCACCGTCACCGAGCAGTTCATCCTCAACCAGGAGCTCGCCGGGCGTGTCGGCGGGATCTCCGGGCTGCTCGGCATCGCCGTGATGATGTTCGGCCCGACGCTGATCCTGACCGGCAGCGAGGAGCAGAAGCAGCAGCACCTGCCGAAGATCCTCTCGGACGAGTTCGAGTGGTGCCAGGGCTGGTCCGAGCCGAGCGCCGGCTCCGACCTCGCCTCGCTGCAGACGCGCGCCAAGCGCGACGGCGACGACTTCATCATCAGCGGGCAGAAGATCTGGACCAGCCGCGCCCACAAGGCGGACGGCATGTACTTCATCGCCCGCACCAACCCGGACGCGCCGAAGCACCGCGGCATCTCCTTCTTCTGGATGTACATGGACCTGCCCGGCATCAGCGTGCGCCCGCTGGTCAACCTGGCGAACCGTCACAGCTTCAACGAGGTCTTCTTCGAGGACGTGCGCATCCCCGCCGCCAACATGATCGGCGAGGAGGATCGCGGCTGGTACGCCGCCGCCACCCTGCTCGACTTCGAGCGCTCGGGTATCGGCAACTCGATCGGCGCCAGCCAGCTGGTGAACCGCATCGTCGACCTCGCGAACGAGCTGCCCGAGGAGGAGACGCATCTCAGCGAGCGCCCGATGCTGCGCGCGCGGTTCGCCGACCGCGCGATCGAGGCGGAGGTGGGGATGCTGTTCTCGTTCCGCATCATGACGATGCAGGTGGAGGGCCTGGTCCCGAACATGGAGGCCTCGGTCGCGAAGCTGTTCAACTCGGAGATGACGCAGCGCATCGCGCAGCTGCACATGTCCCTGCTCGGCCTCTACGGCAACCTCTGGGACGAGCATCGCGAGGAGGGCCAGCACGGCGCGGCAGCGCAGCGCTACCTGCAAGCCGCCTCGTCGACGATCGGCGGCGGCACGAGCGAGATCCAGCGCAACATCATCGCCACCCGCGGCCTCGCGCTGCCCCGGGGGTAGCGCGAGGCCCTCAAGGCAACCCGCGCCGACCACCTCCGCCCCGATTCAGCGTGTAGGCTGCGCGGGGATGACAAACGTGTTGCGCTGGATCGCTTCCCTCGCCGTCCTCGGAATGGTCCTCGCCGGCTGCACGGGCGGCGGGGACGCGGAGCCCGCGCCCGCACGTATCGCGGCCACGCCCGTCGCGACGCCGACGGCGACACCCGCACCGACGGCCACTCCCACGCCTACCCCGACCGCCACGCCCTCACCTACTCCGACGCCAACTCCTACTCCGACGGAGACTCCCACGCCTTCAGCCACGCCTACGCCCACACCGACTCCGACGCCAACGTCAACCCCCACACCGACTCCCACGCCAACACCCACGCCCGAACCAACGCCGACGGTCAGGCTCACCGCCTCGCAGCAGGTCGTGTTCCTCGGCGACGTGTCGGAAGTGCGGCAGGCCGAGGTGCGGCGGGCTGTCGAGGACGTGATGAGCTTCTTCGACGACCGCTACGGCTACGTGGTTTCGGAGTTCTCGCTGTACATCTCGCCGGACCGGGAAACTGCCTCCGCCCGCTACACGGAGTTGACTGGAAGGGAACCGCCGCTCTTCAACCAAGGCTGGGAAGGCGGGTTCGTCGCCGAGGGGAGGGAGGGAAGAGAGGACGAGCTTCTCGCGTTCCTTGCCGGATGGTGGGTGACGACCGGGGATGTCGAGCTACGGGAAGTCCTGGCCCATGAGTACTTTCATCTCATTCAATTCAGCGGAGGGTTTGTCATATTGGCCGCTCCGAACCGCTGAAGCGGCCTGATTCCGGGTAGCCTCGCCAGATCGCGCCCGGCGAGGGCCATCTCAACCTGGTGAACGCCTGAATGCCGTGTTGGGAGCCGGACAGGAAGACCGCGAGGACGCGTTGGGGCACCCCGCCTCAAGCGGGATGCAGCGCCGGCCGCAGGCCGGGGTCAGGTGATGCGGCGTTTCACCTTGCGGATGTCACCGGGGCGTCCGTCACGGCAAGCCGCCAGCGCGCGAGCGAGCATCATGAGGATCGAGAAGGTCACCCTGAACCGGATGTTCGCTTTCCCGCGGACGCAGTGCCCCGACAGGAATCGGCTCGTGCTCTTGAGGATTGAGTGGAGGCGCTCCACGGCCTGATGCCGCCGGCAAGCCTCGCGGTACTCGTCCGAGCACCGTGGCCGAGGCGGCGTTCGCCTCGGGTCAATCGTCCAGTCCAATTCCAGGCGCTCCGCGCCGCAGGCAGCAGGGCAATCCCAGAGCTGCATTCCCGGCTCGGGGCCGGCCGCCTTGGCGTGTCCGACGGAAGCCATCTCGGCCCCGCATCCGCAGAGCGGCGTGCCGTCCGGGAGTAGCCGCTCCCCGCCGGGGCCGGCGACATACTCGCTCTTCGGCATCTTGCGAACCGGGATCGCGGGCGCGGCGCCGACGGAGCATGCGAATTCGGAGTTCGCCCGCGAGTCGTAGCCGGCGTCGCCCGAGATGAAGGCCGGGCGCATCCACGGCGCACGCTCCAGCGCACCCGAGACGAGGCTGGGGAGCAGGTTGGTCTCGCGCTCGTTCGCGGGCGTGAACACCATGTACAGGGGCAGCCCGGTCATGCCGCACGCGAGGAGATTCGCGGCATAGCCGAGGTCGAACTCGGTTTTGCCTCTCCCGCGGTTCTTCGTCGCGAACCCCTTGCGGGCATCCTTGTCCGCCTGGCCTCTGCGGACGTTCGCCCATGTGTCGATGAACGTGCGGTCGGCGGCAGCGTGCCCGCCCAACTCCGGCAGCCAGCGGGAGAGCTCCGCAAGCCTCCCCGCCGAGGCGTCCACGATCAGGCTCGACTTGGCTGCGACGCGCCGTACGAACCGCGCGTACGTCGGCAGGGACGGGCGCCGCCCCGGCGGCAGGCCGCACCACGCGGCCAGCACCGGGTTACGGTCCACCTCGGCGAGGAAGTCGGTGTACATCCCGTACCCGAGGCCCGCCTGGGCCACGAGCATCCGCAGCTTCACTTCGGCTGGCCAGCCGGTGCGGCCCGGCTTCCCGCGCCGGTCGAGCTTGCCAAGCAGGTCGCGGAGTCCGGCCGCCGTCCAGGTGCGGCTGAGAGCCACGAATTCTTCCGGCAGATGGCTCAGCAACACACCGTGGGCGCGCGCGGCGTCCATCCAGTACGCAAGCTCCTGTTCGGCTCCGGCCAGATCGGCGAAACGCCTGATCGTGTCACGCGAGGGCGGCTCGCCGCGGACGCCGCAGAGCTCGCGCGACTCGCCGTCCCTCGTGAGTTCCCGCGCCGCCGCGCGCCAACTCCATCCCCGGGCGAGCGCCACGAGCGTGACCAGCCACAGCGTCTTGCGCGAGTGGCCCTTGCGGCCCCGCGCCTTCCTGAGTTCGCCAATGCGGCCCAGCGCGCCGGAATCGGCCGCCGCCATGAAGATGACCGGCGGCAAGCTACGGTGCTCCGGGCGCCGGTCGCGTATGCTACGCCGCGTGGCAGGCATGCGGAGGAGCCTCCTCCGAGTGCTTGCGGGGACGGGCGGCCTGTGACGCCGTCCGTGCCCTGCACCCGCATTTCCGCGGGTGCGTCGTTTGATGTCCGGGGCGGCGGACGATTCCGTGTGCCGGGATGTCCGCCGCCTCGGCTTCGACGGTCGTCATCGACTACTGCATGGGGCATCACCTCCGGCGCCGCTGGGGCGCAGACCGATCCGCGCGCGGCGTCGGGACACGCCGCCCGCGAACTGTCAGGAGAGGGGCCTGTCGGCAACGGTGCTGCTTGTGCGGGGAACGCGCGTTACGCTACGATCACCACAAGTCGCAGGCGGCGCCGCCAAGCTACTCGCCTGCAAGGCACTGACGCCCCGGTCTCCGGCCGGGGCGTCTTGTTGCCCCGGCCAGCGCGAGCGTTTGTGCCCTGCTCCCCCATTGTAGGGCGGCCGCTGATTTCGCTGCGCCAGCTGTTATGCCCGCCTCGTGACCGCGCTTGGAATATGAGCACGCAGGGCAACTCAGGGTGCCCACGCACTGGCTTGCGGGAATCCGGGCCATGGCGATAATTGGTGCATGGAAAAGTCGCGAGTACGTGCCAGCCGCTGGCCGACCGCTATCGATCTGTTCTGTGGGGCGGGCGGCCTGAGCCTCGGGCTGCGACAGGCCCGCTTCCGCGTCGCGGCCGCTCTCGATATCGCACCCTTAGCCGTCGAGAGCTACCGCATGAACTTTCCGCGCGTACCGGTGATCTGCGGGGATGTGCGCGACGCGCGGGGGGAGGATCTGCTGCGGGCGGCGGGCTTGGCCCAGGGCGAACTGGACCTGCTCGCTGGCTGTCCGCCCTGCCAGGGTTTCTCGGCGCTCCGCACGAAGCGGAGGCGGTCCGCGGTGGACGACGATCGCAACGACCTGGTACTCGAATTCCTGCGTCTCGTGCACGAAACTCGCCCGCGCTTGGTGCTGATGGAGAACGTCCCTGGCCTCGCCAGGGACGACTTGTTCCGCCGCTTCGTCGAGGGGCTCGGTGGGATGGACTACGGGGTGGCAAGCAAAGTGCTCGACAGCGCCGACTTCGGTACTCCCCAGCGCCGCCGCCGCCTCGTGCTCGTCGCGGCTCGCGGTTCCGAGCCCCGGCTCGAGCCGGGCGCGGGTGAGACGCAGACCGTGCGGGGCGCCATCGGCGATATCGCCTACGCCGCCGGGCGCTCGGGCGACCCGCTGCATGACCACGGCGAACGGAGGGCCAAGCACGTCCGCGCCGTCATCGCGGCGATACCGAGGGACGGGGGGAGCCGCGCCGACCTTGGGGAGGATGCCCAGCTTGAGTGCCATAGGAGAGCGACGGCGCGGGGGGATGGCTGGGGTCGGGACTCCTACGGGCGCATGGCGTGGGACCGCCCGGCTCCAACGATCACCGGAGGGTGCGTAAACCCCGGCAAGGGCCGGTTCCTGCATCCAGAGGAGAATCGAGCGATCACGCTGCGGGAGGCATTGCTGCTACAGGGGTTCCCGAGAGATTACCGGCTCTCGCTCGCTCGCGGGAAGTACGCTGCGGCCGATCTCGCGGGTAACGCGATTCCGCCGCCCTTCGTGAAGGCGCAGGCGCGGGCGCTGCGCCGGATACCGGTGGGGGGAGCGGCCACGCCATGAATGGCCAGGCGCACCCCATCGAAGCGATCCTGGACGAGGATCTCACGCCAGAGCAGCGTGCTGCGGCTACGGATGACGGGCAGGATGTGCTGGTAATCGCATGTGCAGGGTCCGGCAAGTCGAGGATGTTGGCTTACCGTATCGCGTGGCTCATCTCGCAGGGGGCCGAGCCCGAATCGATCGTCGCCTTCACATTCACGAACAGCGCTGCGGAGTCGATCCAGCGGCGAGTGGCGACGGCACTGGCGAGAACAGATCGGCCACCGACCGAGGTCGGGAAGATACGCATCGGCACCATCCATGGCTTCTGTCAGCAGCTGCTTACCCAGATCGACGCCCGCTACCGGCAGTTCGACGTCCTCGATCAGAACGGCCTCCGGCTCTTCCTCATGTCGCGCTACCCCGAACTGGGGCTCCAGGTGTTCCGGGACAGAGCACCCAAGTACTTCGACCGAATCAAGGGCCTCGCTGGCGCTTGGGCGACTCTGCATGACGAAGTGCTGGACGTGTATGCCGTAAACGAGCACGACCCGGAGTTGGGTGCGGCGCTCCTCCGGCTTCAGGAACTGCTCGACGAGTCCAACTACATCGATTTCTCCCTGATGATTCGCCTGATCGTGGATCGGCTTTATCACGACGATCCGCAGGCGCTTGAGGCGACGCACGGCATCCAGCACCTCTTGGTTGACGAATACCAAGACACCAATCCCTTGGAAGAGCGCCTGATCCAACTGCTCCGCCGCCAGTGCCAGACGTTCACGGTCGTCGGCGACGATGACCAGAGCATCTACGGCTGGCGAGGGGCCGATGTGTCCAACATCCTCGGCTTCATGGACCGCAACCCGGGGGCCCGCGAACACACACTGGCTCACAACTTCCGCAGCACCCCGTTGATCGTGCGCGCAGCAGACGGGCTCGTGCGAGACGAGCTCGGCGCCAATCGCCTTCTGAAGGATCCTGTCGCGGACCAGGGGCGAGGCCCCGATCAGCTCGGGATACTTGGTTTTGCGGACCGTCCCAGCGAGGCAGCCTGGGTCGCCGATCGGATCGCGGCGCTCATGGGCAGTCCCTACGACGATGAAGGCGGGGCGCGAGGCCTTACCCCGGCCGACTTCGCCATCCTGATGCGATCCACAGGAGGCGACGAGCAGGACGGCACTTCGCGGTCGGCGGCGTTCACGGCGGCGCTTGATGAACGAGGAATCCGCTACACCCTGGAGGCAGGCGGAACCGTGTTCGGCCGCCCGCAGGTGGCGATGCTCCGGGATGCGATGGAGCTTCTGCGCAACGGCTCGCCCGATCGCCCGACGGTACTGGAGTTTGTCGAAACCCGGGTGCGTCCGCTCTTCCCCGATGTGGACGAGGCGGCTGTGACTGACCTGTATGCGCGATGGGGCAGGCAGATTCACACGCCTATCGAAGTGGAACGGAGGCGCGTCTACCCTCAACAACTGCTCCACGACCTCCTCGCCGCCTTCGGCGTTTCCCGCGTTGCCCCTGATGAAGGCGCCATGGCGGACATCGGGGTGCTGAGCCGCATGCTCCAGGATGTCGAAACTGTGTATGTCAGCATAGACACGGCTGCACGGTTCCAGGGGATCCTGAACTTCATGCAGAACATCGGCGAGGGCGGCTATCAATCGGCGGCGGATGCCGCCGTCCGGCGCCCGGATGCGGTCACCGTGTCGACCGTGCACAAGGCGAAGGGTCTGGAGTATCCGGTCGTCTTCGTAGTGGACGCGGAAGCGCAGCGATTCCCGGTGCGTACTTCAGAATACTCGGGCTGGCTCCCCCCGGAGATGCTGGAGAACGCGCTTGCCCCTCCGCGCCACGCCTATGGCAGTGATCGCGAACAGGAAGCGCGATTGTTCTACACGGCGCTGACGCGGGCCGAACGTTTCCTGTACGTAACTCACGCTTCTCGCCTGCCGGGCGGCACGCAACGCAGAAGAGAGTCGCCCTTTTCGGCGCGGCTCTCGGACGATGCCATCTTGCGCGAAACGCCGGCAGCGGATGATCTGCCCGACAATGATCTACCAGCGGCGGACGCTCAGCGCCGCATCGACGAAACGGTGCTCCCGACAACGTTCTCCGAAATACGCTACTACCTGCGCTGCCCGCGCGACTACAAGTACCGGCATGTTTGGGGGTTCAGCCCACCCATACCGGAACTTTTCGGATTCGGGCAAACCGTGCACGCGGCCGTCGGGAAGCTTCATGAACTCCACCAGGACCACCCTCCGACAGCTGAGGAGGCGGAAGCCGTCGCCCGCGACATCTTCCATCTGAAGCACGTACCCCCCAGCAACGACCCCGATGAGCGGCCAGGCGCGTACGAGCGGGCCGCGGATGCGTCAGCGGAAATACTCCGCAAGTACGCGGAAGAGTATGGGGACGATTTCGAGCACCGCCGCCAGCTCGAGGTTCCCTTCGAGATCCCCCTGCACGACTCGGTGCTTGGTGGCTCGATTGACTTGCTCCTGCGCTTCGATGACGCGGGCGCGATCCTTGATGCCAGCGTGATCGACTTCAAGACGATGGAGGGTGGCCCCGCACCGGAAGACAACCCTGACCTCGACTGGACCGAACTCACGTTGCAAGTCCAGCTCTACGCGAGAGCTGCCGCCGACGTGCTCGACGCGGGTGCGCGCACCGGCGCCGTCCATCTCCTGCGCGACGGCCAGCGGATTGAAGTCCCGGTGGACCCGGATGCGGTCGATGCCGCCGTGCAGAACGTGGAGTGGGCGGCGCAGCGCATCATCGCCGGAGACTTTCCGACGCGACCGCACGCCGACAAGTGCGGCGCGTGCGACTGGAGGCACCTCTGCCCCATGGACCGTGAGGACTTCGGTACCGATGACGTTCCGCCGCTCCTGCACCTCCCGGGAGAGCCGCCGCAACGCGCGGTGCGCGCCATCGGCCAAGTGCGGGACTAGCAGGCTGCTGAAGAAGCGCCTTGCGGCGGCGGCGAGCGGTGCCGGGGAGGGTTGAGGCCGGCTCCGGCTGCGTGATCGTGGCCTCTGGACTGCCCCTGGGCGGCTCTGAGGGCTCCCGGAGCGGCCGGACGGCGCACTGCGCCTACGCTGCGGCGGTCTCGAGTTTGGCGATGCGCACCAGGTTGTAGGCGGCGGCGGCGAGCTCCAGCCAGCCGCGGTTGCGCTCGCGGCCCACGAAGCGCAGCTTGCGCCCGCCGCCCACGGTCTTCAGCCAGCCGAAGACCTGCTCCACGATCTTGCGCCGCTTCTGACTCTGCCGGTAGCCGCGATGCCGCGTGGTGCGCCCGTCCACGGCGCTGCGGCGGCGGCGGTCGTGCTGCGCCACGTGCGGCGTCACGCCGCGCGCGCGCAGCTCCCCCACGAAGTCGCGCGTGTCGTAGCCGCGGTCCGCGCCCAGCGTCCCGCGGCCGCTCACACTGCGCTCCAGCATCGTGATCGCCGCCTCGCGCTCGGCGTAGCCGTTCGCCTCGGTCAACTCCACGTCGAGCACCAGACCGTGACGGTTCTCGGTGAGCAGATGACCCATGTAGCTCAGCTTCGCCGTCTGCCCCGACCCCTTCGTGTAGAGCCGCGCTTGCGGGTCGGTGGCGGAACTATGCGTCTCGCGGCTGCGCCGCCGCCCCCGGAAGTCGGCATCCGGGTTGCGCCCGCCGGGCGGCGGCTCCTGCTCGTCGCGCGGGCGGTAGCTCTTGAGCGAGGCCCAGGCCTCCAGCAGCGTCCCGTCCACCGTGAAGTGGTCGGCGGAGAGCAGCCGGCGGCGGCTGGCTTCTGCCACCACCTCGGCGAAGAAGGCGCGCGCGACATCGGCGGCGAGCAGGCGCGCGCGGTTCTTGGAGAAGGTCGAGGCGTCGAACGGGGGGTCCGTGATGTTGAGGTCGAGGAACCACTTGAAGAGCAGGTCGTAGCGCAGCCGCTCGCAGAACTGGCGCTCGCTGCGAAGCGAGTAGAGCGCGACCAGCAGGCTCGCCTTGAGCAGGTGCTCGGGTGGGATCGAGGGCCGCCCGCTCGTCGAGTACATCGTGTCGAAGAGCGGCGAGAGCCGCTGCGGCGCGGCATCGACGATCGGCTTGATGCGGCGGATC
This sequence comes from Dehalococcoidia bacterium, assembly GCA_963692775.1. Taxonomy (GTDB): domain Bacteria; phylum Chloroflexota; class Dehalococcoidia; order UBA2979; family UBA2979; genus VXMT01. The sequence continues at coordinate 1,016,659 of OY839116.1, forward strand.
GGGTGGTCGTCCGGGATGAAGGAGTCCGGCGTCACCGCCAGCAGCATGTTCGTCTGGCGCTCGGCGTCGCCTCGCATGGGCAGCCTCCAGGCTCTGCCCCCGCCGCCAACTCCATCCTGCCAGACAACGGCCCCTTTTTCAGCAGCCTGCTAGGACTCCGGCTGCCGGCAGACACGCTCCCGCCCGCTGCCCAATCGCGGCTTCGCGCGCCTCGGCGCGGAGGCGCCGCGAGCCGCGCCGGTCCGGCCACGGCCCTCCGCGCCGTAGAACTCAAGTAGACCGTACCGAACAAGCTGGCGGGAACTCATAATTCCGAAAGAGGAATCTCTGAGTTCGTAGAGTCAGGCGTAGGACCGCCAACCTGGCTCACGCATGAGCCAGGTTGGCGGGACGCTCCATCCTCGAACCCGAAAGCCCGCGCCCGTCCGCGAGTGGCCGCGTTCGGTGCGGTCATCATGATTTCCGGCGCGCTCCCCCGGTACGATTACTTCTGAGTGAGTAACAATGCTTGGTGCCCTCGGATCGTTTGACGCCGTACACTGGCAGTGGTATCTCCATCCCAAAACGGGGCCTTGCCCCGTGCATGGAAGGATCGCTCATGGCCGAACACACCGAGGTCGAGGCGAGGGATGTCATCCTCGTCTTGCTGCGCCTCGCTGGTGAAGCTGTCTCGCCCAACGACCTACGGCGGGTTGTCCATGAGGTAGACGAGGCTGAGTTGGACGGCTTGCCAGAGACGCTATACGTCACCGACGTCGATACGCTCTTCGATCTTGAGCAGAAGCTCTTCGAAGACGCAGAGGCGCTTCACAGCGAAGGGCTGGTGCTGCGCGCCGGCTCGCGTAAGGGGCCATGGATGGACTCGATCATCACGCCGCTCGGGTGGCGGCACGCTCGCGGGATATTGAAACGCCTCCCCTGCGACACGGTGGAAACGCTCCAGAAGCTGGCCGGGTCTGCGGTACGGGCAGAGCCCTCCGCGTGACCCTCATCGTTGGGTGGAAGTCCGACGGGGGAATCATCGTCGGCGCCGACGGCGCTGCCACCATCGGCAGCATCGTCGAGCCGACGCGCAAACTCCGTGTCAGCAACGACATCATCATCGGGACAGCCGGGCTGGAGTCGATCGGCCAACTCTACGCGTCCCGCGTACATGACCTGTGGGCTGACCAGCCAGTACCCCCGCTGGCCGAAGCCCAACGTGACCTCGCTGACGCGCTGTTCGACGACACCTCCCAGATATACGCACGGGCGGCGGCGCTTCGCGCCGCGACAGGCGCGGACTACCAGCCGATCGCAGACGCACTGATCGCCCTCACGATCGAGGGAACCCCCGAGCTCCTGCACTATGGGCCACGGGGCTTGGTGCTCGCCGCAAGCGATGATCTTCCGTTCGCTGCGATCGGGAGCGGTGCGCAGGTTGCGACGCCGTTCATGGCGCATCTCCGTGATCTGTTCGGTCGCGACAAGCCCTTGACCATCCAACAGGCAGCGTGGGCCGTCGTCTGGACGCTCCGGCATGTGATTCGGCTCGGTACCTCTGGAGTCGACGACCCCATACAACTCACAGGCGTTGGCACCGCAGCCGCTATCGAACTCGGAGAGCCGGTGATTCAGAACTTCGAGCAGGCCGTGGTTGAAGCGGAGTCGCTGCTCGCAGCACACATCGCCACTATGCCGTACGGACTACCTGACGACCCACCCGAATCCTCCTGACTAGGTGAACGGCCCGCGAAGCGAACGGGGCTTCTGGGGCGTCCCCATATCCTCTGACGCTCACTCCGCCGTGAGGTCAGCGTAGCGGAGACGCTGCCTCTCATACCACGCCATGCCCGTCGCATCCGTTCGAGCTTCGTGGTACTGGCGGTCGTTGAACCGCCCCATGAACTTTGCGGCGTAGCGGTGCAGGTACTTGAAGCTCATCCAGGCCCTTGTACTCGCGTTGAGCACAGCTCAGAAGCTCTCGATCCCATTCGCCCAGACGTCGTCGCGCACGTACTCGCCGCCGCCGTGGCGGACGGTCTCGTGCTCGCCCGGGGCGGTACGGTAGACGAACGCCTCGTCCGTGTAGAGGCGCGAACTCCCCGCCGTCCTGCGGATGATGAACGGGGTGGCGTGACGCTCGTTGGCTTCCGGGATGACCTTCGCGGCGACACGACCCGACGTGCGCTCGCGGAGCCCGGGGCCGGCAGCTTGCCGTCGCGCCAGTTCTGACCGAGGCGCTTGTTGTGATCGAGGGCGCCGATGTAGGTCTCGTCGGCCTCGACCGGCCACGGAACCTCGGGAGGGTCGCAGCCTCGTAGGTCTCGCGGATACGGTGGGCCAGATGCCACGCAGACTTGGGCCAGATGCCGAGGTCGCGAGCGATCTGTCGGGTCGAGATGCCCTTCAGGGAGCTGACGAGCAGGTACATCGCGATCACCCAGACCTGGTAGCCGAGCTTGGAGCCCTCCATGGCCGTGCCTGTACGGACGGAGAAGCGCTTGCGGCAGCGTCCCCGAACTCGCCGAGCACCCGGGTGCCGAGCACGGCGCCGAGTCCGGGCAGGGAGCACCGATGGAGGGCGGGGGGCGGAGGTCCGAGGTGGAACTCGACCGGCTCTCCAACATCGCCGACGAACGAGAAGTAGCCGCTGATCGGGGCCTCACGCAAGCGCATCCTCGCCGCAGGAGCGGCGTTCGGGTGCGCCTCGCAGCCCAGAATTCATTTTGCGCCACCGTGGTGCCCATGGCGCACACCAGTCTTCTGTATTCCGAGGCGCTATCACGAATTCACAGCTTCATTTTGCAAGACCCTCCAGCGTTCTCCGATCAGCTGATGTATCGCGGTCCTCGCCGGAATGGCTCATCGAAGGCACGGCCGTATACAACGAAGAACTGTACCTGGACCACTACACAGACTCGCCAGCCAACACGACACAGCGGCTCATCCCGCTGCGAGACGCGGGCGCGTTCCGGGTTATCGCGGACAACTTTGGTATCTGGGCGTACGAGATGGCGGGCCTGGCGATCGACTGGCTCGTAACTCGCTCCGGGAACCCGGACGCGAGCCTCGAGTACTGGCGGATGCTCAGAGAGGTTCCCGACTGGACCAAGGCGTTCGAGTCTGCGTTCAACATCACACCGGAGGGTTTCTTCGAGGAATTCGAGGCGCACCGCACCGCGATCGCGGCTGCGGCCCCGCGCATCCGGGGCGTCGTGCTCGACCCGGACGGCAACGTCCTCGGTGGCGTACACGTAAACGCCAGTGCAGGGAACGACGGGCCAAGCTCAAGCGACACTACGGCGCAGGATGGCACGTTCGAGATGATGGTTCCCGAGGGCGACTACCTCATCAGGCTCGGCAGGTTCGTCTCAGCCGAGCCCGGAACCCCGTACAACAGCATCTTCTTCGAGCTCCCCTACAGCACCGAGACTGGCTACGCGAATACCTGCGGGCCGCTTACTGAAATTGCAGTCGACTCCGACGGCGTAACGGGTCTTGAGATCAGGGTCGCCCCGTACCTGCTTGAGGTTGCCGTCAGCCCACCCTGCAATGAAGGCGTGCCGGGACACCATGTAATCGAGAGCACGGTATTCGGTCCGGACGGGGAACCTGTTCCCGGAGATTGGTTCCGGCTCGACGGCATTCATGTCACGGCGCACCCCATTCTGCCCCGGGGCTTCGGGCAAGGGCCGACCGGCATTGGGCCGGACGGGAAGGGGCGAGTGGCGCTCGCGGGTGGTCGCTACGTCCTTGAAATCTCGGAGTTCTTCTTCCACGAGGGGGACCGCCGCCTCGGTTGGTACGGCGGCGAGAGCGGCTTCACGACCGACCGCGCCCAGGCGACCATGATCGAGATCGACGGCGCCGATGTGACCGGCATCGAGATCCACCTCCCCGCCAACCCCGGCGACCTCCCAACCATCGAGTAGGGCACGCCCCCGCCCGCGACGCGCTACCCTGCCCCCGCCCCACCGAGGGCGGACGAGGGCGCGCGGACGCGGAGGAGCGGCGCAATGGTCTGGCAGGACAGGCTCGACGAGATCAAGCAGCGCACCGAGCTGGCGCACGCGGGCGGCGAGCCGGACCGCATCGAACGCCAGCACGCCCGCGGCCAGCACACGATCCGGGAGCGCCTCGACATCCTGCTCGACGACGGCTCCTTCCACGAGGTCGGCGCGCTCGCGGGCGCGGGGCTCTACGAGGACGGCGAGCTCAGGGAGTTCACGCCCGCGCCCTACGTGATGGGCCTCGGCAAGATCGACGGGCGCCACGTCGCCATCGGCGGCGAGGACTTCACGATCCGCGGCGGCTCCGCCAAGCACTTCCACCAGCGCGTCAAGGGCGGCGACGTCGGCGGCTTCCCCGAGGAGCTCGCCCGCGAGTACCTGATCCCGCTCGTGCTGCTGATCGAGGGCGGCGGCGGCAACGTCCAGCGCATCGCCTCGGAGGGCGCGCCGCCGCTCTTCGCCGGCAACCACCAGTTCATGCCCGCCGTCGAGGCGATGATGTACGTCCCCGTCGTCGGCGCCGTGCTCGGCTTCGCCGCGGGCGGCCCGGCCGGCCGCTCCCAGCTCGTGCACTGGAGCGTGATGACGAAGGACACGTCCGCCGTCTTCGCCGCGGGACCGCCCGTCGTGCGGCGGGCGATGGGCCAGGAGCTGACCCCTCGTGAGCTCGGTGGCCCGCAGATCCACGTCCGCGAGTCCGGCTGCATCGACAACGAGGCGGCGGACGAGGAGGACGCCTTCAACCAGATCAAGGCGTTCCTCTCCTACATGCCCTCCAACGTCTTCGAGCTGCCGCCCGTCGCCGAGTTCAACGACGCGCCGCCCGACCCCGAGCCGCTCGCCGACGTCGTGCCGCGCGACCGGCGGCGCCCCTACCAGATGCACAAGATCCTGCAAGCGACGCTCGACCACGGCTCGATCTTCGAGATCAAGCCGCACTACGGGCTGAGCCTGATCACCGCCCTCGCCCGCGTGAACGGGCACCCGGTCGGCGTGATCGCGAACAACCCGCTGGCCTACGGGGGCGCCCTCGACGGCGACGGGGCGGAGAAGCAGGCGCACTTCATCGACCTGTGCGACTACTTCCACATCCCGCTCGTCTTCTTCGTCGACGTGCCCGGCTTCGCCGTCGGCCCCGAGGCGGAGCGCGCGGCGACGCTCAAGCGCGGCATCCGCGCCGCCTGGGCGGGGATGCAGGCGACGGTGCCCGCGCTGTCGATCGTCGTGCGCAAGTGCTACGGCATGGCCGGCATGATCCCCGGCGACTCGCGGCTGCGCTACAAGGTCGCCTGGCCGAGCGCCGACTGGGGCATCCTGCCCATCGAGGGCGGCGTCGAGGCCGCCTACCGCCGCGAGATCGAGGCCTCGCCCGACCCGGAGGCGCGCCGCCGCGAGCTGGAGGACGAGTTCGCCGCGATGAGCAATATCTTCCGCACCGCCGAGGCCTTCGGCGTCGAGGAGATCATCGACCCTCTGGAGACGCGCACGCACCTCGAGCGCTTCGTCGAGCACGCCTACCGCGTGCTCCCGCACGAGGTCGCCGACGGCCCGAAGTCGCGGCCCGGCGTGCGGCCGTAGAGGCGGCGGAGGAGCGGCGCATGGTGTGGCAGGACAGGCTCGACGAGATCAGGCGGCGCAGCGAGCTGGCGCGCGCGGGCGGGGAGCCGGACCGCGTCGCGCGGCAGCACTCGCGCGGGCAGTACACGATCCGCGAGCGGCTCGACCGGCTGCTCGACCCCGGCTCCTTCCACGAGGTGGGCGTGCTCGCCGGGGCGGGGGAGTACGAGGACGGGCGGCTGACCGGGTTCACGCCCGCGCCGTACGTGATGGGCCTCGGCAAGATCGACGGGCGGCACGTCGCCATCGGCGGCGAGGACTTCACGATCCGCGGCGGCTCGGCCAAGCAGTTCAAGCAGCGCGACAAGGGCGGCGACACCGGCGGCTTCCCCGAGGACGTCGCACGCGAGTACCTGATCCCGCTCGTCCTGCTGATCGAGGGCGGCGGCGGCAGCGTCACGACCATGGCCAGCGAGGGCGCCCCGCAGCTCGTGATCGGCAACTACCAGTTCCAGGAAGCCGTCGAGGCGATGCTCCACGTGCCCGTCGTCGGGGCCATCCTCGGCTACGCGGCCGGCGGTCCGGCCGGGCGCTCGCAGCTCGTGCACTGGAGCGTGATGACGAAGGAGACCTCGGCCGTCTTCGCGGCCGGGCCGCCCCTCGTCCGCCGCGCGATGGGCCAGGAGCTGACGCCTCGCGAGCTGGGCGGGCCGCAGATCCACGTCCGCGAGTCCGGCTGCATCGACAACGAGGCGGCCGACGAGGAGGACGCCTTCCGCCAGATCCGCGCCTTCCTCTCCTACCTGCCCTCGAACGTCTACGAGCTGCCACCCGTCGCCGAGTTCAACGGCGGCCTGCCGGACCCCGAGCCGCTCGCCGACATCGTGCCGCGCGACCGGCGGCGGCCCTACTCGATGCACAAGATCCTGCAATCGACGCTCGACGAGGGCTCGCTGTTCGAGATCAAGCCGCACTACGGGCTGAGCCTGATCACCGCCTTCGCACGCATCAACGGGCATCCGGTCGGCGTTGTCGCCAACAACCCGCTCGCCTACGGCGGGGCGCTCGACGGCGACGGGGCGGAGAAGCAGGCGCACTTCGTCGACCTCTGCGACTACTTCCACCTCCCGCTCGTCTTCTTCGTCGATGCGCCGGGCTTCGCGATCGGCCCCGAGGCGGAGCGCGCAGCCACGCTGCGCCGCGGCATCCGCGCCGCCTGGGCCGGCATGCAGGCCACGGTCCCCGCGATCACGATCATCGTGCGCAAGTGCTACGGCATGGGTGGCATGGTTCCCGGCGACTCGCGGCTGCGCTACCGGATCGCCTGGCCGAGCGGCGAGTGGGGCAGCCTGCCGATCGAGGGCGGCGTCGAGGCCGCCTACCGTCGCGAGATCGAGGCGTCCCCCGACCCGGACGCCCGCCGCCGCGAGCTGGAGGACGAGTTCGCGCGGATGAGCAATATCTTCCGCACCGCCGAGGCCTTCGGCGTCGAGGAGATCATCGACCCGCGCGAAACCCGTTCACACCTCGAGCGCTTCGTCGAGCACGCCTACCGCGTACTCCCGCACGAGCTGGGCGGCGGCCCAAAGCGCCGCCGCGGCGTGCGGCCGTAGCCGGTACTGGCCCCGACCGCCCGCGCTACGGCCCGGCGCCCGCGAGGAGCTGCGGCGGGATCGCGGGCTCGACGTCGTCGGGGATGCCCTCGATGATGGCGCGCTCCACCGTCTCGGCGGCGCGGTCGATCTCGGCCTCCGTGTTGAAGGCGTGCAGCGAGAGCCGCACGCTGTTGAACTGCGCGACCGAGCGGCAGACGACCTTCGCCTCCTGCTGCAGGAAGGCGTTCACTTCGGCCGCCTCGAGGCCGTCGACCGTGAAGCAGAACAGCCCCGTGCGCGTCGCGTCGTGGTGCGGGCTGACCACCTCGACGCCCTCGATGCGACCGAAGCGCCGGTCGGCGTAACGGTTGAGGGCGCGCGCGCGCTCGAAGACCGCCTCCGGCCCCGAGCCAAGGTACCACTCGGCCGCCTCGATCGTGCCGGCGATCAGCGCCGTCGCCGTCGTCGTCAGCTCGTACTTGGTGATCTTCTCGCGCTCCGGCTCGAAGCCGCCCTCGAGGTCGTACTCGGCGGCGGCGCGCCCCGACACCTTCGTCGGCGCGACCAGCGGGATCAGATCCTCGCGCACGTAGAGCGCGCCCATGCCGTCCGGGCCGCACAGCCACTTGTGCGAGGGAATCGCGTAGCAGTCGACGCCGCTCGCGCGCACGTCGATCGGGATGTGCCCCGCGGTCTGCGCGCCGTCGACCAGCACGAGGCCGCCCCGGCGGTGCGTCTCCTCGACGATCGCGTGCAGCGGCAGCAGCTGCCCCGTCGAGTAGGAGATCTCCGAGAGGATGACGAGCCTGATGTCGCCGCCCGCGCCGTCGAGGGCGCCGACGAACGACTCCAACTGCGTCCCGAGCGAGTCCTGCGCGTCGATCGGCGCGATCGCCAGCTCGCAGCCGTGGCGCTCGCGCTGGTAGTAGGCAGGCACGATGCCCGAGCCGTGCTCGACGCCGGTCGTGACCACGCAGTCGCCCGCCCCCAGCCCGAGGCCGTTGACGACGATGTTGATGCCCTCGGAGGTGTTGCCGGTGATCGCGATCTCCTCCGGCGAGACGCCGCCGAGCAGCTGCCCCATCACCGTGCGGTAGCGCTCCGCCAGCTCATGGCGGTCGTCGAGCGCGCGGCGCGACGTCGAGCCGTGCGCGAGTTCGAGGTCGAGGCGGCGGCGCATCGCCTCGTGGACCGCGCCGCGCTCCGGCCCGGCGAAGCCGGAGTTCATGTAGGCGTACTCGCGCAGCGCGGGCGTCTGCTCGCGCCACTCGAGCCAGCGCTGGTGCTCGTCCACGGCCGCTCCGTCCGTCACACACGCTCCCTCGCACGCCGGCCTGCCGCGCGTCCGCGCGAGTCTACCCCGCCGTTTAGGATCGGGGCTGCTGTGGAGGGAGCGTGATCCTCGATGAGCGAGCACGATGTGATGCCGGGCGCGCCGGCGCCGGACGAGGAACTCGGCCCCCCGCAGGCGATCTCGCTCGACGAGGCAGCGGAGATCGCGGGCGAGGTCCGCGAGCTGATCGAGGCCGGCGACGAGCGCTCCGCCTGGGAGCGCCTGCGGGTGCTGCACCCCGCGGACATGGCGCTGATCCTCGCGGGGCTGCCGCGCGCGAGCACGGCCGCGCTCCTGCGGGTGATGTCCCCGGAGAGCGTGGCCTGGATGCTCAACCAGCTGAACCCGGTCGAGGCCGGGCGGCTGGGAAGACGCCTCGGCGCCCGGATGCTCTCCTCGGTGCTCGGCCAGCTGCGCCCGCAACAGGCGCTCGCGACGCTGCGCCGGCTCCCCACCCTGCCCCTGCGCGAACTGCGCGATCTCCGCGACCTCCTCGCTGAGTCGGTCCCCGCCGAGGAGCTGCCCGCCGACGACCCGGACACCGCCGGATCGATGATGGTGGACCGCTTCCCCGCGGCCGCGATCAGCGAGCGGGCCGAGGCCGCGCGGGCGAGCCTGCGCGCCCTCGACGCCGACCGCGACAAGTACGCCGGCGTGCTCGTCCTCGACGACGACGGCCGCCTTGCCGGCCAGATCGCGATGGCGGACCTGGCGCTGGCGGACCCCGGCACGCCGGTCGAGGCGATCGCGGCGCCCCTCGTCGCGACGGTCGCGCCCGATACGCCGGCCGAGGAGTGCGCGCGGCTCGAGCGCCACTACAGCCTCGGCCAGCTCCCCGTGGTGGAGGGCGGGCGGCCCGTCGGCGTGATCCTCGCGGAGTCGCTGCTGAGCGCCGCCGTGGAGCAGGACACGCGCCAGATGCTGCAAGTGGCGAGCGTGGGCGGCGAGACGATCGACGGCCCGCTGGCCGCCTCGATCCGCACGCGCCTGCCCTGGCTGACGGTGAACCTCGCCACCACCTTCCTCGCCGCGGCGACGATCGCGCTGTTCGAGTCGACGCTCGCGCAGGTGGTGGTGCTGGCCGCCTTCCTGCCCGTGGTGGCGGGACAGGGCGGGATCGGCGGCACGCAGACGCTGACGCTGATCGTGCGCTCGATCGCGCTCGGCGAGCTCGTCGGCGTGCGCGCGAGGAGGTTGCTGACCCGCGAGGCCACGCTCGGCCTGCTGCACGGCGTCTGGCTCGGTGTGCTGGTCGCCGTGATCGCGATCCTCTGGAAGCAGAACGTGGGTCTCGGGCTCGTGCTGGCCGTGGCGATGCTCGGCAACATGGTCATCGCCGGGTTCGTCGGCGCGGCGGTGCCGCTGTTCCTCCGGCGCGTCGGCGTCGACCCCGCCGTCGCCTCGGCGGTGATCGTGACGACGGCCACCGACGTCTTCGGCTTCCTGCTCTTCCTCGGCATCGCCAGCGCCACGATCGACCTGATCACGTAACGATCGAGGAGGCGGCGAATCCCGCGGCAGGCGCCGGCGGCGGCGCCGCGCAGGGGCGCCCCGGCAAGTTCATCCCGCCCCCCGACGCTCCCGAGAGCGTCACGCTGACGCGGAGCGGCGGCTCGATCACGGCCAGTTGGGACGAGCCCGCGCACGCGATCCTCTACTTCGTGCAGTACTACGACGGCGCGCACTGGACGACGGCCGCGCCCGGCCACAGCGAGACCACCATCACCATCGGCGGCCTCGACGGCACGAAGAGCTACACCGTGCGCGTGCGTTCGCGCGGCTACGGAGGCGTCAGCGACTGGACGGTCTCCAACACCGTGGCGGGCGAGGCGGGATCCTCGCCCGCCACCCCGGCATCGGCCCCTGCCGCCGTCTCCTCCGTCACCGTGACGCGCGCGGACGGCTCGCTCACCGCCTCCTGGGACGCCCCCGCCAACGCCGCCTACTACCACGTCGAATACCGCGCGGTCGACTACGGGAGCTGGCTGCTCGCCGCCAACGCTCACACCGCCACGAGCATCACCATCGGCGGGACGCCCAACGCGGTCATCTACGTCGTCCGCGTGCGCGCGGGGAACGGCGCCGGGTGGAGCGATTGGCGCGACTCCGCGCAAGCCGCGGGCTACACGCCCCCTCCGACCCCTCCGACCCCGTCGATCAGCGCCTCGAACGTGACCGCGAGCAGCGCGACGATCACGCTCAACGACCACGGCGGGGCGTGGTACTACCGCGTAAGCGGCGGCTCGGGCGGCGGCGGCGGCTCCGGCGGCGGGGGCGGCGCGGGCGCCGCCAGCGGGCCGAACGGCGAGACGGCGAACGACTGCGTCGGCCCGGTCAACGGGTCGGCGAACCTGACGCACCTCTCGTCCGGCGCGAACTACACCATCAACGCCTTCAGCGGCGGCTGCACCGGCGGCGCCGTCGCCTCCGGCTCCTTCGCCACCCTCCAGTCGACGCTGACCGACCCCACGAACGTCAAGGTCCATCGCGGCTACGACGCCACGCAGGCCGAGGGCTCGCGCGGGACCATGGACGTGGAGTGGACGGCCGTGGCGAACGCGACCGGCTACAAGGTGGCGTACACCCGGAACTGGCACGACTTCTCGCTCGAGACCACCGTGACGGCCCAGACGGGCGGGAAGTGGACGGCGAAGCTCACCGGGATCGACCACGCCGCGCACTACTGGGTGGTCGTCAAGGCCACGGACGCGAACAACGCCGAGAGCGCCTGGGGCTGGTCCAGCATCAGCTGGCCCGCCATCGACCCGCGCCCCGTCTACAACATGACGCTCACCCGCACCGACGCCGGCCTCACCGTCGCCTGGAAGCAGTGCCCCGTGGCCGAGGACTGGTGCAACGGCCGCTCCGAGGTCACCCGCTTCCAGATCGACCTCAGCGCCGACGGCGGCTCGACGTGGACCAAGGCGTGGGAGGCGGACCCGGACGACGTCACCGTCTCCAACCCCACGACGGACGCGAACGGCATCACCACCGGCGACGCGAGCGCGACCGTCTGCGGCGCGGACAACGCCGGGACGTACAAGGTGCGGATCGGCGTCGAGAACCGCATGGGGATGTCGTGGAGCCAGGCCTCCGCCGCCAGCAGCACGGTCGGCGCGTACACCCCCACGCCCGGCGCCCGCAACCCCTGCGAGGACTTCGACACGCTCTCGGCGGCGGGCAACGAGGGGGCCGGGCTCTGGTCCGACGGGACCACGATGTGGGCGCTCGACTATGGGGATGACACGATCTACGCCTACAGCATGGCGACCAAGGCCCGCGACGCCAGCAAGGACATCAACCTTTTGGACGGGAGCCTCTGGTACGACATCACGTCTGACGGCACGACGATCTGGGTGTCCGAATCGAACACGCTGGACAAGCTGTACGCCTACAACGTCGCCAGCCGTACGCGCGACACCAGCAAGGACTTCGACCTGCACTCGGACAACGACCGGGCAGTCGGCATCTGGACCGACGGCGTCACCATGTACATCCAGGACGATAGCGACGACAAGATCTACGCCTACGTCCTCGCCACCGTGGCGCGCGACAGCGACAAGGACATCACGCTGCATGCCGACAACGCCAACGGGCAGGGTCTGTGGGGGGACGGCGAGACGCTGTGGGTCGTGGACCCAACCGATGACAAGGCGTACGCCTACAGCCTGTCGGACGGCGCGCGGGATTCGGCAAAGGATCACAGCGGCCTGAGCGCGAACGCGGAAGGCATCTGGTCGGACGGACGCACGACGTGGATCGCGGACGGCACCCTCAACGCCCCCAAGATCTTCGCCTACCACTCCATCGACCCCGTGCTGCCCGTGCCCGCGCCCGCCAGCGTCAGCGCGTACCGCGGCTTCACGTTCGTCGATGCCGAGTGGGCGGCGGTCGAGGGGGTGGCGGGGTACGACGTCGAGCACTACCACCCGTGGAACCAGAGCCGCAAGGGCGTCGCCTGGGTGCGCCACGCGACCGGCCTCAGCGGCACGAGCGTCAGCACCACGGACTTCCCCGCGCCCGCCCCGAGCTACCGCCTGCGCGACATCAAGAACTGGCCCGGCGACATCGTGCGCGTGCGCGCCGTGCGGATGCTCAACGGCGCGCGCCTCGAGAGCGCCTGGACGTACTCGAACACCGTGGCGCAGCTGCACGCGTTCCAGCAGGGCGCGATCAACGTCGCCGCGGCGCGCTCCGGCTCCCAGCTGAACGTCAGCTGGACGCAGTGCGACGTGACGCAGTCCTTCTGCCACGGCGGCACGCCGATCACGCACTGGCTGATCAACGTCAGCGCCGACAACGGCAAGACCTGGACCACCGACACGAAGCTCACGAGCTACACGTCCGGCGCCACCGTGACCCTCGCGGGGACCTACGGCGACGACAACGCGACCTACAAGGTCAGCATCGGCATCGTCACGCGCTTCACGACGGTGTGGACGGAAGCGACGGTCGGCGCGAAGCGGCTCGATGCGAGCAACGTCACCGACCACGGCGCGACGCTCACGATCGTGAACCACTCGGGCGCCTGGTACTACAAGGCCGACACCGGCTACTGGAGCGCCGAATGCACCGACGCCGCCAGCCAGACCTCCGTGACGCTCTCCGGCGACCGCTTGCAGAAGCGCACGGAACACCTCTTCACCGCCTACAGCGACAGCGCCTGCACCCAGTCGCTCGGCGCGACGGCGCGCTTCACCACGACGGGCGCGGCGCTCAGCTTCACGAACGTCAGCGCCAGCGCCGCGACGATGAGCATCGCCGGCCACACGGGCCAGTGGTGGTACAAGGCCGACAGCGGCCCGCACACGAGCTGCCAGGGGCCGGTCGCGTCCGGCTCGGCGACCGTGAGCCTGAGCCTCAGCAGCGGCGGGCCGACCTACACCTACACCGCCTACAGCGCCTCCGGCTGCGCCTCCGCGAACGCGATCGACACCACGACGTTCTCGACGGCGGACGTGACGGCGGGCAACCTGCGCGAGGCGCCCTACGGCCTCAACTGCTTCGCCGGGCGGATGGCCAACGGCGACCACCGCCAGTGCGCCACGGCGTTCACGACGGGCGCGAACGCCTCCGGCTACACGTTGAGGAGCGTGACCGCGCTGTTCGACGCGAAGACGGGCTCGCCGGGCGACTTCTTCCTCGAGATCCGCGCGAACAGCGGCGGCAACCCCGGGGCGGCCGTCGCGACGCTGAGCGGCAGCGACCCGGACACGGCGGGCTTCCACACCTTCACCTGCTCCGGCGAGGCCTGCCACCTCGCGGCCAGCACCACCTACCACGCCGTCATGCGCACCTACGATACCGGCAACACCAGCATCTACTACTCGCTGGAGACGACGGTCGACGACGCCGAGGCGCTCACGCCCGCCGCCAACGGCTGGTCGATCGCCAACGCCACCAAGTCGAAGACCGGCAGCGGCGCCTGGACGGCGCTGTCGCGCGGCCGCGTCGCCATCCTCTCCCTCGCCGCCGACGAGGCGACGACGCTGACCGCCTCGGGCATCAGCGGGACGGGCGCGACGCTGACCATCGCCGGCCACACCGGCGGCTGGTGGCACAAGCGCACCGACGGCCCCGCCAGCGCGACGTGCACGAGCGTCGCGGCGGGCACGGCGACGGACGACCTGTCGAGCCTCACCGCCGACACGCTGTACGGCTACACGGCGTACGGCGCCTCCGGCTGCGCCGCCGCGAACGCGATCGCGACGACGTGGTTCTCGACCACGGACGCCGGCGTGGGGAACCTGGGGACGGCCTACTCGACGTCCGGCGTGGGCGGCAGCGCCCGCACCGAGTGGATCAACGCCTTCAGCACCGGCGCCAACGTCGCCGGCTACGACCTCACCGGCGTCACGCTCGAGTTCGCCGCCAAGGTGGGCTCGCCGGGGAACATCGTCGTGGCGATCCACGCGCCGAGCGCGTCGAACGCCGCCGAGCCGGCCGCGACGGCGACCTGCACGCTGAGCGGCGCCAACCCGGACACGGCGGGGCTCCACACCTACACCGCCTCCGGCTGCGCCCTCTCGCCCCTCACCACCTACTACGTCGTCGTGAAGACGGCGAGCAGCAGCAGCGGCAACGCGTACCAGCTGCGGCTCACGAGCACGGACGCGGAGACGCGGCACCCCGCCGCCAACCGCTGGAGCATCGCCGACACCGCGCGCTTCAAGGTGAACCGCGGCGCCTGGAAGGACGACGGGCAGACCGAGGCGTTCGTCATGCACCTCGCCGCCAACGAGGTCAACCCGCACGTCACCAACCTCGCCACCTCCTCTGGCGGCGACTCGAACATCGACTCGTCGAGGCAGCAGGGGGTCGAGTTCACCACCGGCCCCAACTCCGGCGGCTACACGCTCACGAGCGTCACCCTCCCGCTGCGGCTGAAGAGCGGGACGCCGACGCTCGCGGTCACGCTCCACGGGGAGGCGAGCGGCAACCCGGCCGCGACGGCGCTGCCGAACGCGACGCTCACCGGGACCGCGCCGACGTCCTCTACGTTCGAGAACACGGTCTTCACCTGCACCGGCTCGGGCTGCGACCTCGAGGGCGGTACGAAGTACTACGTCGTGGCGACCGTCACCGGCGGCGGCACGTACGCCTGGAGCTTCTCCTCGGGGCCCACCACGGAAACCACCACGCCCTCGGACAGCGGCTGGGACATCGGCTTGAGCCGCTACAAGACCGGGCAAAGCTGGAGTTCGTGGAACGACCACCACCTCGTCCGCGCCGACTTCTCGTTCAAGCCCTCGCTCGACGCGAGCGGCGTCACCGACACGAACGCGACGCTGACGCTCAGCGGGCACGCCGGGCGCTGGTGGTTCAAGGCCGACAACGGCTTCTTCAGCGTCAACTGCAACGCCGCGACCAGCGCCTCGCGCGACCTGGAGAGCCGCCTGCAGAAGCGCACCGACTACGTCTTCACCGCCTACAGCGACCGCGACTGCTCGACCGTGGTGGCGACCGCGCCGACGTTCACCACCACGGGCGTCGCCATCGGCTTCTCCAACGTCGCCGCGACGACGGCGACGCTGACCATCGTCGGCCACACGGGGGCGTGGTGGTACAAGGCCGACAGCGGCCCCGACACCTCGTGCACGAGCGCCGCGACGAGCGCGGTCCCCGCGGGCACGACGGAGAGCCTGACCGGCCTCACCGACGGCGCGGTGTACACGTACACGGCCTACAGCAAGACCAACTGCGCCCGCGCGGACGAGCTCGACACGGCCACGCTCACGATGAGCGACGTCTCGGCGGGCAACCTCGACGAGAGCATCACCGAAGGCGGCAGCTGCCGCGCCGGCGTCCATAACAACGTCGCGGGCAAGTGCGCGACCGCCTTCACCACGGGCGCCAACCACGCGGGCTACACGCTCAAGAGCCTGACCGCGCGCTTCGACGACAAGGACGGCTCGCCCTCGAACATCGTCGTCGCGATCCACGCGGCGGACACGGCGAACAGCAGCCACCCGGCGGCGACGGCGCAGGTCACGCTGAGCGGCTCGAACCCTGACACGGCGGGGCTGCACACCTTCACCTGCACGGGCAGCGGCTGCGACCTGGCGGCCAACACCTCCTACTTCGTGGTCATGTCGACCAGCGACACGACCGGGAGCGGCAAGATCGCCTACTGGTGGCGCAAGACCTCCTCGGACACGGAGACGCTCACGCCCGCCGGCAACGGCTGGTCGATCGCCGACGGCGGGCTGAACGACCTCGGATCGGGCTGGACGGCGATGACGCGCTTCGCCACCACCGTCATGCACGTCGCCGCCGACGCGAAGACGGGCTTCGCCGCCACCAGCGTCGCCTCCGCCTCGGCGACGCTCACGCTCAGCGGCCACACGGACGCTTGGTACTACAAGCGCACCCACGGCCCCGCCGACGCGACGTGCCGCACCGTCGCGGCGGGCACCACCACGGCCAGCCCGCCGGGCCTCGCGGCGAACACGCCCCTCTACGGCTACACCGCCTACAGCGCCTCGGGCTGCACCGGCGCGACGATCGGATCGACGGCGTACTTCTCGACGGCGGACGCGTACGTCGAGAACCTTGAGGAGCCCCTCCACTCCACGGAAGGGATCGTGGGCAACATCGCCGGGAACGCGGTCCAGCGGGCCGTCGCGTTCGACACGGGGAACGCGACCCACGGCTACACGCTGAAGGGCGTCACGCTCCGGTTCGCCACCGCGACGGGCTCGCCCGCCAGCTTCGTCGTCGCCGTCCACGAGCCCGCCTCGGCGGGCAGCTCCGACCCGAAGACCACGGCGCTCGTCACGCTGACCGGCCTGGACCCGGACGCGGCGGGCCTGCACACCTACGCCTGCTCGGGCAGCGGCTGCGCCCTCGACCGGAACAAGACGTACTTCGTCGTGGTGAGCACGGCGGGCTCCTCCTTGAACAACTACTACGGCGCGCGGCTCACCGCCTCGAACGACGAAACCGCCTACCCCGCCGGCAGCGGCTGGTCCATCGCGAACGCGGCGCGGGTCAAGAGCGGCAGCAACGCCTGGACGGCCTCCGGCAACGGCGAGACCTTCGTCGCCCACATCGCCGCGGAGGCGAACGTGCCGTCGCTGACGGCCTCCGCCATCACCAAGGCCGGGGCCACGCTGACGATCAGCGGGCACACCGCCGCCTGGTACTACAAGGCGAACACGGGCCCCGACGCGACGTGCCAGGGCCCGGTCGCGGCCAACACGAGCACGAAGGCGCTGACGGGCCTCACGGCGGGCACGTCGTACGTCTACTCGGCCTACAGCGACAGCACCTGCTCGTCGCTGCTGGCGACGGCATCGTCGTTCACGACGCTGCACACGCTCACCGCCAGCAACGTCGGCGCGACGACGGCGACGCTCACCATCGGGTCGACCCACACGGGCGACTGGTACCACAAGCACACCACGCCCAGCGGCGGAACCTGCTCGTCGACCGCCGTCACCGGCGGCAGCTCCAACCTGACCGGGTTGACGGGCAACACGGCCTACGTCTTCGCCGCCTACAGCGACAGCGGCTGCTCGACGCTGCTGGCGACGGCGTCGTCGTTCACCACCGCCGTGTCGGTCAGCAACCTGAGCGAAGCCCGTGAAAGCAGCGGCCTATCCCTGTACAGCAACTTCCCGCGCCTGGCGCAGGCCTTCACCACCGGCAACGCCTCCGGCGGGTACGCGCTGAAGACCGTCACCGTCCACCTTCACCGCGGATCAAGTCAGACGCTGACCGTCACGCTCCACAACGCGGCGTCCAACGGGAACGACCCGTCCGGGAATGCGCTCGTCACGTTGACGACCGCCGCCTACGCCACGGGCGAGCACACGTTCACCTGCAGCGGCTCCGGGTGCGATCTGGACGCGGACACCACGTACGTCGTTCAACTGGCGGCCGACGGCGGAATCGACGATCGCTATGAGTGGCGGGCCATTTCGACCACGAACGAAACGAGGGAACACAGCACGAACGGGTGGTCCATCGGCGACCGGTCCCGATACTACCGCGCCAGCAACTCGACGTGGAACGACGAAATCGGCAAGGCCGCCGCCCTGAAGGTCACGGCCAACGCGGCGTCCGGGCAGGGGTCGGGGTCGTCGTCCTCCGTCACCGCCACCAACGTCAGCGCCACGGGGGCGACGCTGGCCGTGCCCAACCACGCGGGCAGCTGGTACTACCGGATCAGCGGCGGCGCGGGCGGGCATCCGGCGCGGCGGGCGCGGGCGCGGCCTCCATCGCCAGCGGCGCCGGCGGCCAGACCGCGAACGGCTGCGTCGGGCCCGTGAACGGCCAGGTCAACCTGACGAACCTGCTCGCCGGCGCCACGTACACCATCACCGCCTGGGCCAACGGCTGCGGCGGCGAGGCGATCGCCACGGGCCAGTTCGCCACCGCCCAGTCCGGCACGCTCACCGTGAAGCGCCTCCACGGGACCTCGGTCGTCCTCAAGTTCGCCAAGCATGGGCAGAGTCACTGGCACTACCAGGCGGACACCGGGCCGCACTCGACGACCTGTTCGGGGCGCCTGCAATCGATTCGCGACGCCCATGTCGGCGGTCTCACGCCGCTCACGGAGTACACCTACAAGGCGTACTCCGACGCCAACTGCACGAACGAGGCCGCGAGCGTCACCTTCACGACGCTGCGGGCGGACTTGGACGTGAGCAACCTCACCGCCGGGAGCGTCACGCTCACCCCCAACCCCGCGCACTGGCCGAGCACGACGAACTACTGGCTGAAGGGCGACACGGCCACGGTGAGCGGCTGCCACGGGCCCCACACGGGCAGCACGAGCATCGGCGGCCTGCTGCCGCTTCGGACTTTCGATTTCGAGATGCACAGCACGTCGAGCTGCGACGACAGCCCCAAGCTCGGGTACGCCGAGTTCATCCCGCCGTACGCGACGCTCACCGCCACGCACGTCTCGGCCAGCGGCGCGACGCTGGAACTGGGAGGCTGGACGCAGCGCGATTGGTACTACCAGCGCACCGAGCCGTCCGGCGACAACACCTGCCACAAGAAAGACGCCGGCGACACGACCATCGCGCTGACGGGCCTCCAGCCGAACACGCAATACGCCTACTGGGCGCACCGGACCAGCGACTGCGCCCCCGAGAACTCCCTGCGTGCGACCAACGCGCCGGGGATCACGTTCACCACGGTGAGCATGGCGGCGTCGGAGCCCGGCGCGACGACGGCGACGATCACGCTCAACGGGGGTCAGCACGGCCAGCCGTGGTGGTACGCCGAGACCGCCATGAATCCCTCATGGCCGAGCGGTCAGCCGTTCCCGGGCAACTGTCACTACGGCGGCGCGGCGGCGAGCGGCGGCTCGTCCGTCGTCGTGCGCGGCCTCGTGCCGGGCAACGGGAACTCCTCGAAGCCCTACACGTTCACGGCCTACAGCGACGCCGCCTGCTCGGTCGCCCGCGCGATGGGCAGCGTGAACGCCGACACCCTCTCGCCCACGCTCAGCGCGACCGCGCTCAGCGGGGGCGGCGCGCGGCTCACGCTGGGCAACTGGGGCGCGAACGACCCCGACTGGCACTACCGCGTCAACGTCGTCGTGCCCGGTTCCAGCAACATCGTCCTGCACGGCGCGGACGGCTGCACCGCGGCGCCCAGCGGCGCGCTCGTGGCCGACATCGCGAGCCTCCCGCCGCTGGCCGGGTACGGCGCGTACTACATCTTCACCGCCTACTCGGCGGGCGGGTGCCACTACTCGAAGATGGCGGCGTACGCGACGCTCTCGAACTGACCGCCCTCGGAGTGCTCGCTGCGCTCGCGGACGCGGCTGCGCGCTAGCGGAACTTCGGGATGACGTCCTCGGCGATCCGTTGCAGGCCCTCCTTCGCCGCCTCGATGGTCGGCTGCCAAGCCTGCAGGAAGACGTGGTCGATGCCCGCCCCGGCGAGCTGCTCGAGGTAGTCGACGTCCGGCGCGCCGCCGGCGGAGAGCTCGATCGCGTCGGGGTCGCGGCCGGCCCGTTCGGCGGCCTCGCGCATCGCGTCCATGAACTCGAAGCCGTCGCTGGCCTGGTGGTAGCCGAGCGGCAGGTAGCCGGCGCCGTAGCGCCCGGCGCGGACGGCGGCCGCCCTCGTGTGGCCGCCGACGATCAGCGGCACGCCGCCGGGCTGCACCGGCTTCGGGTCGCAGCGGATCTCCGAGAACGAGACGAACTCGCCGTGGTAGCTGGCGACCTCGTTGCTCCAGATCTCCCGCATCGCCTCGATGTACTCGTCGCAGCGCCGTCCGCGGTTGGGCCAGGAGACGCCGAGCGCCTCGAACTCCTCGCGCAGCCAGCCGATGCCGATGCCCAGCTCGACGCGCCCGCCGGAGAGCGCGTCGAGCGTGCCCAGCTGCTTGGCGAAGAGCACGGGGTTGCGCTCCGGGAGGATCAGCACGCCGGTGCGCAGCTTGATGCGGTCGGTCGCGCCCGCGACGTAGGCGAGGGCGGTCAGCGGCTCCGGGAAGGCGACCTCGTCGTAGGGGTAGCGGCGGTACTCGCCGCCCTCGTACTCCTGGTACGGGTAGCGCGAGCGGTAGGAGGCGGGGATCACGACGTGGTCCGGGAACCAGATCGAGTCGAAGCCCAGCTCCTCGGCGTACCGCGCGCACTCGCGCAGGTAGCCCGGCGAGGTCACGCTCGCCGCCTCGCCGCCAAAGTCCGCAGCCGAGCGCCCGCCGGCGGCGTAGGCCAGATTCGGCGGGTTGATCAGATACGCGCCGAACTTCATCGCCCACCTCCGCTCGCCGCCCTCGACCTTCCGAGGGCGCACTGTGCTCGCGCCGTGCGCGATGGTAGCCGATAGGCGAGGCCGCGCGTTGACGAACAGGGGCGCGCGGCGCTTCAATGGGCCTCGCCGGAGCGGCGACGCGGGAGTAGCTCAGGGGTAGAGCATCTGCTTCCCAAGCAGAGGGTCGTGGGTTCGAATCCCATCTCCCGCTCCAACCGCCCGGACAGGACGCCTCCGGACCTCAGGCTCTCGTTCCTCCTCCGCCGACGCGGTGGGCTGGCGTGCCTGGATTCCGGCTTTCGCCGGAATGACGGGAGGGGATCGGAGGGGCTAGCCGGCCTCGCCGGGGACGTCGCCCTCCGCGATCATCGCCCGCAGGGAGGCCGTGAGCGCCTCGGCGAGCCGTTCCAGCTCCGGGTCGCCCATCGGCGTCGAGATCGAGCAGAGCGCCTGGTGCTCCTGGATGGAGACGCCGCGCTTGAGCATGTGGCCCTGGAGACGCCGCACGCGCGCTCGCTCCTCGGGGCTCCAGCGGGCGCTGCGGTAGCCGCGGATCGGGCGCGTGGTCAGGTGCGGCCGGAACAGCGAGCCGACGCCGAGCACCTGTCCGGGGTAGCCGCTGACCTCGAAGGCCTCGCGCGCCAACTCGCGAGCCCGCGCGCCGAGCGCGTTGATACGCTCCACCTCGTCCGCAGTGAACAGCTCGAGCGCCGCCGCCCCCGCGGCGGTCGACATCGGGTTCGCCGCGTAGGTTCCGCCGAAGGTGAACG
This sequence comes from Dehalococcoidia bacterium, assembly GCA_963692775.1. Classification (GTDB taxonomy): domain Bacteria; phylum Chloroflexota; class Dehalococcoidia; order UBA2979; family UBA2979; genus VXMT01. The sequence goes on from OY839116.1 coordinate 1,038,130, forward strand.
CCGGCCCGCTCGCCGTGTCGAATATCTCCATGTGGTCGGCGGGGCCGGCGACCGCGCCGATCGGGAGGCCCCCGCCGATGATCTTGCTGAGGCAGGTGAGGTCCGGCGTCACCTCGTACAGGGTCTGGGCCCCGCCGTGGCTCAGCCGGAAGGCAATCACCTCGTCGAAGACGAGCAGGCTGCCGTCGCCGCGCGTGTACTCGCGCAGCATGGACAGGAACCCGGGCGATGGGACGGTCGGGCCGGTGCGCGGGGCGAACGGGTCGATCACCACGCAGGCGAGTTCACGGGCGTGGCGCTCGAGTATCGCGCGGGCGCGCTCCGTCTCGTTGTAGGGCAGCACGACCACCGCGTCGGTCACGCCGCGCGGCGTGCCGGGCTGGGCCACGGGGCTGGGGTCGCCCTCGCCCCAATCATCGGGCTCCGGCTCGACCGAGATGTCGACGAAGTCGGAGCGGCCGTGGTAGGCGCCCTCGAACTTCGCGATCTTCGCGCGGCCGGTGAGGGCGCGAGCGGCGCGCACGGCCATGAGCACCGCCTCGGTGCCGGTCACGCAGAAGCGGATGCGGTCGAAGGCCGCCACGCGATCGCAGATCAGCTCGGCCAGCCGCTGCTCGTGCTCGTTGGCGAAGTTCGAGCCGGTGCCCCGCGCCGCCTGCTCCGTGATCGCCTCGACGATGCGCGGGTGCGCGTGTCCGTGGACGAGGGCGGTCGAGTGGTTGTTGAAGTCGATGACCTCGTTGCCGTCGACGTCGGTCAGGCGCGCCCCGCTGCCGCTCGCTGCGAAGAGCGGGTGCGCCCACCCGTCCTCCGCCGCCGGCGCGCGCGCGCCGACGCGGCTCGTTCCGCCCGAGATCAGGCGGCTGGCGCGCTCCGTCAGCTCCGCCGATCTCGCGTAGCGCCTGTCCTCGCCGCTCACGGCTCGCTCCACGCCCCTCGTTCTACAGGCAATCGCGGCCGCGCGCTTCGCGCCAGCCGGACAATGCGCGTCGCCGTGCTGCCGCTCCGGCGGCGGCGAGGGTATGCTCACGCCCTCGGGAGGTTCCCGCGCATGCTCCGCTTCGCACCGCTGCTGCTCCTCGCGACGCTCGCCGCCGCCGCCTGCGGCGGCTCGCTCAGCGTCGAGGAGTACGAGGAGTGGTGCCGCGAGAGCGCCGCGGAGTACGAGCCGTTCGCCGACGGCAACGGCTGGCGCGAGGCCTCCTCGCAGCTCGACCGCTTCCTCGAGGAGGCGCGCGGGCTCGAGCCGCCCGAGGAGCTGCTCGGCTACCACGAGGCGAGCATGACCGCGCTCGCCGACCTCAAGGCGGTGGTCGAGGCGCGCGACGCCAACGCGACCGTCAACGTCTTCGAGATCATCGACGCGCTGGACACGGCCGCCGGGCAGTTCGGCGCGGCGTCGGGCGCGCTGCCCGCCGGACTGCGCGCCGGGATCGAGGATGCGGGCTGCTTCGGCGTCGCCGAGCCGGAGGCGTTGCAGCACCAGTAGCGCCGCACGGGCGGCGGCCCGGTATACTCCCCGGCAGGGAGCCGCGCATGACGACCGCCGCCTCCGATCGGCCGGACGCCCGGACCGCCGCGATGTACGCCGCCCTCGAGGAGGGCATCGTCTCCCGCGACCAGGAGGCGGCGTCCGACATCCTCTACGACCTGATCCGGGCCGGCCGTCCGCTGGAAGAGCTGCTGCTGGAGACCGTGCGCATCCACGGGCCCTACACGCAGGCCCCGTTCCACCAGCGCCTCGACGACGGTTTCGTGCGCTTCGTCAACAACGACCACTGCCTGCTCAGCGGTCGCCTCGCGCTGCGCATGCCCGAGGTGCTCTCGAAGCAGCACCGCTTCCTGCCGATCGCGCAGACGATGTGGTACGTGCCGACCGGCCTCGACGCCTGGAACCAGCTGCTCGGCAAGGCGCCCGGCCACTACGGCCGCAGCCGCTACGACCCGGTGCGCTACCCCGTGCCGCCGGCGCCGGAGATCTACAACCTCGACGTGCCCGCGCTGGAGCGCCCCGAGGAGCTCGGCAACCTCGACGCGCAGCTCAACGAGTGGCTGACGCTGGTCATGCGCAACCAGGCCGGACCGGCCTTCAGCCTGCTCAAGGGGATGCTGCGCAACCCGGCCAACCGCGAGCGCGTGGCCGCCCAGATGGTGTTCGCCGGGCTGATCGACATCCAGGACCGCATGCTCTACGTGACCAGCTACACGACGGGCCACAAGTCCTTCCGCGCCCGCGCGACCGTCGAGCTCGCCGACGCCGTCGGCTGGGACAACGCGCACCCGATCATCTACGCCGGCGCGCCCGACCTCGCCGTCGGTCCGCACTATTACGCGAACTACGAGATGGCCTGCCGCGTGCTGATGACCGAGCTGGACGACGACCCGCCGGTCTCGACGCTGGCCGCCACGCCCGAGTCCACCCGCGACTCGGAGCTGTTCGCGCAGGAGGCCGACCTCTCGATCGCGGAGCGCGAGGGGCTGAAGCACGCGGTGCTGCGCGAGCCGGATCCCGCGTACATCCACATGATCAGCGGCCTGCTCAAGTCCGGCCGCTCGCCGAAGAAGATCCTCGACACGATCCAGATCGCGGCGGCGCAGGTGGTCCTCGAGGCCGGCGAGCCCGAGAACTTCGGAATGCCGCAGCACTGCTACGAGTACACGAACACGCTCGCCTGGTTCTACGGGCGCTTCATGCACCGCCACCGCACGAAGCTGCTCTACGTGGCCGGCTCCTTCGTCAACCAGGCCGCGATGAAGCTGCGCAACACGCCGGGCAACGGCCGCCCGCTGCTGCGCGCCCCCGCCGGCTCCGACCGGCTCTCGCGCAACCAGCTGCTGCGCGAACTGGAGGCCGCGACGGACCGGCTGGCGCCGGACGAGGCCGCCAGCTGGGTGCAGGCCTACCTCGACGGCGGTTACGAGCGCGCCCCGCTGCTCGCCTCGCTGGCGATGAGCGCCGCGAAGCACGGCAACGACCCGCACAACCAGGAGCTGGGCTTCTGCTTCCTCGAGGACTACGCGCGCACCAGCTCGCCGGACCGCGACCGCCTGCTGCTCGCCTGCGCCAAGCACACCGCCGGACACCGCAAGTACGGCGACTCGCTGGAGCTCTACTACCGCTACAGCGAGGCCTTCGGCCTCGACGCCCACGGGACGAGCCAGGGCGACGGCGACCCGATCGAGGCGGCGCTCGACGACATCGAGGAGATCCCGCTCGAAGAGCTGCCCGCCAGCGAGCGGACCCCCGCCCCCGCGGACTAGCTCCGCCGTCCTCGAGCCGTCACTCCTCCGGGTTCAGGTCGGCGACCTCGATCAGGTAGCGCTCGCGCACCCAGGACTCGAGGCCGCCGGACTCCACCCGCAGCCAGCCGGCGCAGCGGCCCTCGCCCACCTCGATCAGGCGCACCTCCGTGGCGTCGACCCAGCCCTCGCCGGGCGCGGAGCTGCGGGCCGAGTCGAGGCAGTCGCCGCGCCGCGCCACGCCCACGCCCCCGGTGTTGCCGACGGTCCACGCGGACGACAGCACGCGCCGGAGCAGGTACTCCCGCCGCACCCACGAGACCTCGTCCCCGGTCTCGACATGGAGCCAGCCCTCGCAGCGATCGGCGCCTTCCTCGATCAGCTCGACGCGTGTGTTGTCTGGCCAGCCCTCGCCGCGCGCGGAGTAGCGCGCCTCGTCGGCGCAGTCGTCGCGCAGCGCCACGCCCGTGCCGTCGGTGTTGCCGATGGTCCACACGACGGCCGGCTCGGGCGTGGGGACGGGCGTCGGCGGCGGGGTGGCGGTGGGCGACGGGGTCGCGGTCGCCGTGCGCGTGGGAGCGGCGGTCGCCGCGGGCGTGGGCGTGGCGATCGAGGTCGGCGCGCTGGTCGCCGCAACGGGAGTCGCGGTCACGGGCGGCGGCGGGGGCGGGTCATCGCCGCCCAGGCGGCCGAACACGAACGCGGACACGGCGACCGCGACGACGACCACGGCCACCAGCGCGACGAGGATCCAGCGCCAATCGCTGCCCCGCTCGGCCCTCGCCCGCTGGCGCGCGCGCTCCTCCTGCTGGGCCTGGAGCGGGAGTTCGGCCCGCGAGGTGAGGTGCCAGTAGCCGCAGGCGGGTTCGCGATAGGCGCGCAGCAGGACGTGTTGCTCGCGCGCGGCGTCGGCGGCGACCTGCGCCTCTTCCTCGCCCGCGTAGACGAGCTTGTCGCAGCGGCGGCAGCGCGTGCGCCCCTGCCCGTCGCGATAGGCTGCGCCTCCTCCGGCAAGGCTCACGCGCCGCAACCCTCCCGGCCCGCCGGACACATTGCCGGCGAGGATCCCCGCCTCGCCAGGGCGGCAGCCCGTGCCCGGCCGGTCGGGCCGCGCCTACCCCTCGCGCGAGGGGAGCACGACGACGGCCGTGCCCGGCGCGGTCGCCGCGCCGTCCTGGTTGATCACGTTGATGTCGAAGGTGACGAGGTGCTCGCCGTCCTCGACCGTCTTCTCGCTCACCACGCAGCGCGTGGTCAGCACGTCGTGCTTGTGGTTGATCGCGCGGAACTGCATCGACAGCCCGCGGATCTCGGCTTCGTCGCCGGCCCAGTCCTGGAGCGCGTTGATCACGTACGCCCAGCGCAGGTTGCCCATCCCGAAGGCGGCCCCCTGCCCGGCGGCCTTGCCGACCTCGTCGTCCATGTGGACGAAGACGAACTCGTCGTTCACTGCGGCGTAGCGGTTCCAGTTCATGAAGTCGGTCTTGCGCTCGAAGGCCGGGATCTCCTGCCCGATCTCGACGTCCTCGTAGTAGACGTTGTTGGCCACGGTATGGTTCCTCCGGTCCTCGGCTAGTAGCGAATGCCGGTCGAGATGCGGCGGCGCACCAGCGCGCCGTCCTGGTTATGCCACTCGATCTCGGTGTAGGTGAAGAGCGTCAGGCCCAACCGGCCGGTGCGCTCCTCCCAGTGCGAGAGGCGGGTGCGCCGGGTCATCACGTCGCCGGGCCGGATCGGCGCGAACCAGGTGTCGGCCTGCCCGCCGTTGAGGACGTTCTCGCCCTTCTTCGGCGTCTGCCCCGGCCGCGCGCCCGCCGAGGGCGGCCCGGGCGGCCGGTCGACCGGCCAGGCGAAGGGGTTGAAGTCGCGAGGCGCGATGATCCCGCCCCACTTCGTGCCGCGCGCGTACTCCTCGTCCCAGTAGAGGGGCGGCGGCTTGTCCGGCCAGTAGGTCGCGATCGCCCACTTGCGGATGTCGGACTCGGTCACGGGGTGCGACGTGTCTTCGTCGCCCCACACGCCCTTGGCCTCGATCATCTCCTCGGTGACCAGCGTCTCCGGTTCTTCGCTCATGTCGTCAGCGCCTCCATCCGTCCGGCACTACGTAGCATATCCCGCGCAGCCGCGCGCGGCTGCCGATCGGGACCGCGTGCTATACATACCCGCGTCCGCCCCCGGATGCGTGAACGGAGACCGGCCATGGCCGCAGACAACGAGCGCTCGATCCGCGGCAAGGTCGCCGTCGCGGGGGTGGCCGAGACCACCTACTACAAGCAGAGCCAGGCCGAGGACTCCGAGTTCAAGATGTGCCTCGACGCGATCATCGCCGCCGCCGCGGACGCCGGCATCGAGGTCTCCGAGCTCGACGGCTTCGCCTCCTACGCCACCGAGCGCAGCATGCCGGACCGCATCGCCACCGCGCTCGGGCTGCCGGAGCACAAGCTCAGCAACCTCGTCTGGGGCGGCGGCGGGGGCGGCGGATCGGGAGCCGTCGCGAACGGCGCGGCGGCGATCGCCGCCGGCTACGCCGACGCCGTGGTCGTCTACCGCTCGCTGGCGCAGGGCCAGTTCGGGCGCTTCGGGCAGGCTCGAGGCGGCCCCCGCGCCGAGGGGCCGCTCGGCTACGCGCAGCCCTACGGCGTGCTCTCGCCCGCGCAGCAGTACGCGATGCGCGTGCGGCGCTTCATGCACGAGCACGGCGTGCGGCAGGAGGCGCTGCGCGCCGTCTCCCTCGCCAGCTACCAGCACGCGCAGCACAACCCGCGCGCCGTGATGAACGGCAGGCCGCTCGACGAGGAGACGTACGACGCCTCGCGCTGGATCGTCGAGCCGTTCCACCTCTTCGACTGCTGCCAGGAGAACGACGGCGCGGCCGCGATGATCCTCGTGCCCGCCGAGCGGGCGCGCGACCTGCGGCAGAAGCCCGCCTACATCCTCGGCGCGGCGCAGGGTTCGGGGCATCGCCAGGCCGCCAGCTGGCACAACGCGCCCGACTACGGGACGGCGAACTTCAAGGCGCTCGCCCCGCGCCTCTACGCGCAGGCCGGCGTCGGCCCCGAGGACGTCGACGTGCTGCAGAGCTACGAGAACTTCACGGGCTGCGTGATGGTCAGCATCGTCGAGCACGGCTTCTGCCAGCCGGACGAGGTCAACGAGTTCTTCACGCTGGAGAACTTCTCCGCGCCGGACGGGCGGCTCCCGCTCAACACCAGCGGCGGCAACCTCGCCGAGTGCTACATGCACGGCCTCGAGCTGAACATCGAGGCCGTCCGCCAAATCCGCGGCCACTCGACCCGCCAGGTTCCCGACGTCGAGGTCTCGATGGTGACCTCGGGGCCGATGGTGCAGCCGGTGAGCAGCGTGATCCTCGGCAGCGAGCCGGGGTAGCAGCGCCCCGAGGAGCTAGATCGGCGGCAGGCCGTGCCGCGCGCGCAGCCTGCCGATCGTGCTCGCGAGGCCCTCGCGCAGCGTCCAGGCCGGGCGGAAGCCGATCTCCCGCTCGGTCCCCTCGCGGTCGTAGCCGGCGCGGATCCGCATCGGTGCGTCGCCGCGCACCTCGATCCGCGCGTCGGGCAGCAGCTCGCGCACCACGTCCGCCACGTCGCCGACGCGCACGTCGTCGCCCGTCACGGTGAGCGCGAGCGAGGGTGTGTCGGGCGCGTCGGCGGCCAGCACGATCGCGCGCGCGCAGTCCTCGACGTAGGAGAAGTCCTGCACGTCTTCGCCGTTGGTGACGAGGCCGGGCTCGCCGAGCGCGGGCTTGTCGATCAGCTCCTCGAGGTGCGTGACGGCGCTGCCGCGCTGCACGGTGAAGGACTTGCCGTAGCCGTAGACGATCGTGAAGCGCAGCCCCACCACGTCCAGCCCTCGATCGCGGCGGTAGGTCGCCGTGCAGCGCTCGAGGAAGGCCTTGCTCGCGCCGTAGAGGTTGACCGGCGCGTGATGGTCGTCGTTGCGCACCGTGCCGCCCAGCTCGTCCGGGCCGCGTCCAAAGGCGGCGATCGAGGAGGCCCACACCACCTTCCGCGCGCCGACGGCGAGCGCGGCCTCGAAGGCGTGGAGCGTGCCCTCGATGTTGACGCGCACGGCGCGCAGCGGGTTCTCCTCGCTCGAGTCGGTGAGCAGCGAGGCGAGGTGCACCACGCGCTCGGCGCCCGCGTCCTTCATCGCGTGCAGCAGCGCGGGCATGTCCGTCACGTCGCCGCGCACGATGCTCGCCTCGCCGGCGTCGCCGACGATCTCGTCGAGGAACTCCCGTTGCGGGGCCAGCTCGAAGATCGTGACCTCGTGCCCGGCCCGCAGCAGGTCGCGCACGAGGTAGGCGCCGATGAAGCCGGTGCCGCCGGTGATGAAGTAACGCATCAGACCTCCGGACGCAGTTCCGGGTGCTTGAGACCCGTACCCGTATTGAACAGCACGATCCGCTCGTCGGGCTCGATCGAGCCATCCGCCAGCAGCAGTTCGAGCCCGATCAGCGTGGATGCGCCCTCGGGGCAGGCGTCGATGCCCTCGAGGCGGCCGAAGCGGCGCATCGCCGGCACGATCGCCTCGTCGGGAACCGCGACCGCCGTGCCGCCGCTCTCGCGCAGGGTTTGCAGGATCAGGTCGTCGGCGAAGGGGGCGGGCACGCGGATGCCGGGCGCGACCGTCGCCGCGTCCTGCCACGGCTCGGCGCGCTCCGCGCCCTCGCTCCAGGCGCGCACGATCGGCGCGCAGCCGTCGGACTGCACCACGTACATGCGAGGCCGCTCGCCGCCGATCAGCCCCATCGCCTCCAGCTCGCCGAACGCCTTCCACATCCCGATCAGCCCGGTGCCGCCGCCGGTCGGGTAGAGCACGACGTCCGGCAGCACACCGTCAAGCTGCTCCCAGAGCTCGTAGCCCATCGTCTTCTTGCCCTCGACGCGGTAGGGCTCCTTGAGCGTGGACATCTCGAACCAGCCGTGCTCGCGGCAGCCCTCGGCGATCAGCCGCCCCGCGTCGTTGATCAGCCCGTCGATCAGCTGGAGGTCGGCGCCGAGGTTGAGCACCTCCTGGATGATCGCCTCGGGAGTATCGGCGGGCATCGCGACGTGGGCGGTGACGCCGCTGTGCGCGCAGTAGGCGGCGGCGGCGGAGCCGGCGTTGCCCGCGGTCGGCATGCCGACGTCCGTGACGCCGAGGCGCTTCGCCATCGCCATCGCGGCGGCGATGCCCCGCGCCTTGAACGATCCGGTCGGGTTGCCGCCCTCGTCCTTCACCAGCAGATCGCCACAGCGAAGCTCCTCGCCCAGCCGCGGCGCGGCCAGCAGCGGCGTCATGCCCTCGCCGAGCGAGACCGAGCCGGCCAGCTCACTCGCCGGCATCACCTCGGCGTAGCGCCACATCGAGGCCTCGCGCCCGCCCAGCCCCTCGCGCGTCAGCGTCGCCTTCGCGGCGTCGAGGTCGTAGCGCGCGAAGAGCGCGCGCCCGCACTCGCGGCAGATCGTCTGCAGCTCGTCGCACGCGTGGCGCGCGCCGCAGATCGAGCACTCCAGGTGCGTGAGCGTGGATGCGGGCAGCTTCGTCAACGTCTCTACCTCCAGACGGCGACCGTGCCGGGGCGGTGCGCTAGGCTGCGGCGCAGCGAGTCCACGGGAAGGACACCCCGCGCCGTGAGCGCCGCCGCCGCTGACATCCTAGTCAGCGAGTTCATGGACGAGGAAGCCGTCGAGGCCCTGCGCGGCGACTTTGCCGTGCGCTACGAGCCCGGCCTCGCCCGGTCGCGCGGCGATCTGCTGGCCGCCGTCGCCGCCGTGCGCGGCCTGATCGTACGCAACGTCACGCGCGTCGATCGCGAGCTGCTCGCCGCCGCGCCGGCCCTCGAGGCCGTCGGGCGGCTCGGCGTGGGTCTCGACAACATCGACCTCGACGGCTGCGCGGAGCGCGGCATCGCGGTCTTCCCCGCGACGGGCGCGAACGCGGTCTCGGTCGCGGAGTACGTGCTGGCGGCGATGCTGCAGCTGTGGCGGCCGGTCTACGGCGCGACGGCGCGGGTCGCGGCCGGCGAGTGGCCGCGGCAGGAGCTCGGCGGGCGCGAGCTGGCGGGATCGCGGCTCGGCCTGATCGGCCTCGGCGCCGTCGCGAGGGCGGTCGCCGAGCGCGCGAGCGCCCTCGGCATAAGCATCGCGGCGTACGACCCCTACATCCCGCCCGGCGACCCGGTGTGGGAGCAGGCCGAACGTTTCGAGGCGCTTCCCGAGCTGCTGCGCAGCAGCGACGCGGTGAGCATCCACGTCCCGCTCACCGACTCGACGCGCGGGCTGATCGACGGCGAGGCGCTGGCGCTGATGCGGCCGCACGCGCTGCTTGTGAACACCTCGCGCGGCGGGATCGTCGACGAGGCGGCGCTGGTCGCCGCGCTGCGCGCCGGGCGCCTCGGCGGCGCGGCGCTCGACGTCTTCGCCGACGAGCCGCTCGGCGCGGCGGCGGGCGCGCGCTTCGAGGGCGCGCCGAACCTGCTGCTGACGCCGCACATCGCGGGCATCACGGAGGAGTCGAACCGCCGCGTCTCGCTGGTGACCGCGCGGAACGTGAGCCGCGCGCTGCGGGGCGAGGACTGAGTCCCGCCCTCGGGAGCGCCGGGACGGAGCGGAGCGCGCGTTGGCGCGGAGGTTGATACACTCCCGCCGCCGAACAGCAACGAGACGGGCGAGGAACAGGTATGGCGGAAGCGAGCGCGGGGCCACTCCTCAGCGAGGTGCCGCCCGAGCAGCAGCACGGCATCTTCGCCAACCTGAAGAAGTTCTTCGTCCACTACACCCTCGGAGCGGGCGCGCTCTGCGTGCTGATCGTCATCGTCCTCGGCGCGGCGCTCGCGCCCCTCTACGTTCCCAGCGACCCGCTGGAGGCCGACTTCTCGGCGCTGAGGGCCGCTCCGTCCGGCGATCACTGGTTCGGCACGGACCGCATCGGCCGCGATGTCTTCTCGCGCGTGATCTACGGCGCGCGCTCCACGCTGGTAATCGCCTTCATCGCGGTAGCAATCGGCGACGGCTTCGGTTTCGCGATCGGCATCATCAGCGCCTACGCCGGCGGCCGCTTCGACCTGATCAGCCAGCGCGTGCTCGAGGTGTTTCTCGCACTGCCGGCGCTGATCCTCGCGCTGTTGCTGGGCGTCGCGATCGGCAAGGGCCTAGACAGCATCATCATCGCCATCGCGGTGACGCGCGTGCCCGACTCCGCCCGCGTCGTGCGCTCGCGCGTGCTCTCGATCAAGGAGGAGCCCTACGTCGAGGCCGCACGCGTGATCGGCAGCACGCCGCTGCGCGTTGCGATGCGGCACGTCGCGCCGCAGACGCTCAGCCTGTTCCTCGTGATCTTCAGCATCAACCTCGGCTTCGCCGTCTTCGCCGAGGCCGCGCTCTCCTACCTCGGGGTCGGCGTGCGCCCGCCGACGCCGACCTGGGGCAACATGCTCGGCGCGGAGACCTCGCATGTCTTCAAGCCGCTGTGGTGGATGTTCCTCTTCCCCGGCTTGGCGATCGTCGTCACGGTGCTCTCGATGAACCTCCTCGGCGACGCGATTCGTGACTTTGCCGACCCGCGCGCCGCCGAGCGCAGGGAGGAGAACCAGTAGTGACGACCGCCGCGCCCGCAGACGCCAACAGCGCGCTGATCCGCTGGGGCTCCTTCTACGGCGACAGCGACTTCGAACTGACCTTCCCCGCCGGCTGGGACGTGAACGTGCACGAGCCCGCCGGCGGCGACGACATCGGCGAGGACGGCATCGCCGCCGCCTTCGACAACCCGATCGGCAGCGCCCCGATCCGCGAGCTGGCGCGCGGCAAGCGCAGCGCCTGCATCGTCGTCGACGACCTCACTCGCCCCACCCCCGCCGCGCGCCTCGCCCCGCGCGTGATCGAGGAGCTGCTCGAGGCGGGCATCGAGGCGAACGCGATCCTGATCCTCGCGGGCGTCGCCAATCACCGCCAGATGACGCGCGAGGACTTCGTCCTCAAGGTCGGCGAGGAGATCGCGAGCAACTACGAGCTGCGCTCGCACTTCTCGTGGGCCAACTGCGATTTCGTCGGCGAGACCAGCCGGGGGACGCCGATCAGCCTCAACAGCGAGTTCCTCGCCGCCGAGGTGCGGATCCTGATCGGCAGCATCGTGCCGCACAACAAGACCGGGTTCTCCGGCGGCGCGAAGCTGGTCCTGCCCGGCGTCGCGCACATCGACAGCGCCGCCGCCTGGCACGGTCCGGAGGGCCCGACGACCGGACTGGTGGAGACCGCCAGCGAGTCGCGCCTCGACGCCGAGGAGGCGGCGCGGCTGGCGGGCGTGGACTGCATCGTCAACGTGATCCCGAACATCGAGCGCGGCATCGCCGGCCTCGTCGTCGGCGACCTCGTCGAGGCGCACCGCGCGGGCGTCGAGATCGCGAGGCGCACCTACGCGACGAAGCTGCCGGCGGGCGTCGACGTGTGCGTGCTCTCCTCGTACCCGAAGGACGCCGAGTACCAGCAGACGGGCCGCGGCTTCCACCCGATCCTGACCGCCGCCGAGCCGATCGTGCGCCCCGGCGGGACGATCATCCTCGCCGGCTCCACCGTCGAGGGCGCGGGCTTCCACTCGCTCTACGGGCGCGGGATGGCCTTCTACGGCGGCGGTGGCGGCGGGCGCAGCTTCGAGGGCGAGCCGGACCTCGTCTACTTCATGCCCGGCCTGCATCGCAACGGACTCCCGCCCGGCGCCCGCGATCGCATCGTGCTCCTCCACGAGTGGAGCGAGGTCGAGCGCTGGCTGCGCGACAAGCACGGCGCCGCGGCGAGCGTCGCCGTCTTCCCCGCGGCCACCCTCCAGCTCGCGGAAGAGGTCTGCGTGTGACGCCCTCGAAGATCGTCGATGTCCGCGCCTTCCAGCTGACCGGCACGATGGAGCACCCCGGCGAGTTCTGGGAGGACCGCCTGGTCCGCCCCACTGACATCTACGAGCCGTACCGCCAGGGCGGCCCGCGCGTGCTGCCCCGCAAGGCCGAGGGCCAGTACGAGATCGAGGGCGCCTTCCTCGAGATCGAGGCCGACGACGGCTCGGTCGGGCGCGCCGGCCCGATCGGGAGCGGCATGGCGCAGTCGATCCTCCAGACCTTCGGCGGGCTGCTGCGCGACGAGGATCCGCTGGCCACGCAGCGCATCTGGGATCTGATGCACCGCAGCGCCGTGCACGGCCGCAAGGGCAACACGATGATGGCGATCAGCGCCATCGACTGCGCGCTCTGGGACCTCAAGGGCGTCGCGCTCGGGCAGCCCACCTACCGGCTGATGGGCGGCCCCACGCGCGAGTCCATCCCCGCCTACGCGAGCACCCTCGGCTTCTCGGTCGAGCCGGAGCTGGTGGCCCGGCGCGCGCGCGAGTTCGCCGAGGCGGGTTACACGGCGCAGAAGTGGTTCTTCAAGCGCGGCCCCGCCGACGGGCGCCGGGGCATGGAGCAGAACGAGCTGCTGGTGCGCACGATCCGCGAGGCCGCGGGCGACGACACCGAGATCATGCTCGACGCCTGGATGAGCTGGAACCCGGACTACGCGATCGCGATGGCGAAGCGCCTCGAGCAGTACCGGCCGCGCTGGATCGAGGAGCCCGTGCTGCCCGACCGCATCGCCAGCCACGCCCGGATCCGCCGCAACTCGCCCGTGCCGATCTCGACCGGCGAGCACGAGTACACGCGCTGGGGCATCCAGCTGCTGATCGAGGCCGAGGCCTGCGACGTGCTGCAGCCGGACACCTACTGGGCCGGCGGCCTCTCCGAGCTGGAGAAGATCTGCACGCTCGCCTCGGTCGCGGACATCCCGGTGATCCCGCACGGGCACTCCGTCTCGGCGAACATCCAGTTGCAGGCCTCGCAACCGCCGAACGTCTGCCCGCTGGCCGAGGATCTGATCAAGTGGAACCAGATCCACGAGTTCTTCCTCGCCGACCCGATCCGCCGCGAGCACGGCCACCTGCTGGTGCCGGACACGCCCGGCGTTGGCATGGCGATCGACGAGTCGCGGGTCGAGGAGCGCGTGGAGATCACGGCCTGAGCCGACTGGTGTGGGACGGACGATGGATCGAGGGCCGCAACGCAGATGCAATCAGATGTAATAGAGGGCCGCGAAAGGGTAGACGTTGACCATCCGGCGCAGGTAATCTGCTGCGCTACGGGAAACGTACAGCAAGGAACGGTACCCGGATCCAGGTCATAGCCGTAGTGGCGCAGCCACACGGGAGGGGGATTCACGGATGAGCGATGAGCACACGAACGGCCGTTGGTGGACGACCTCGGTCAGCCGCCGGAACGTCCTGCGGGGAGGCCTCCTCGGAGGCGCCGGCCTCGCTGCTGCGGCGCTGATCGGCTGCGGTGACGACGACGACGAGGCGCCGGCGCCGACCGCAGCTCCGGCCACCCCGGCGCCGACGGCCGCCGCGGCGGCGACCGAGGCCCCGGCCGCGGCCACGCCGACCGCGACTCCGCGGGGAGCGCCGACACGCATCACCCCGGCGCCGACCGAGGCGCCGACTCCGCCGCCGGAGCCCGACGCGGGCATGCTGGCGGCGCCGGGCGAGCCGAAGCGCGGTGGCTCCGTGGTCACCTCGTACTGGGCGCGCCTGGGGAACTTCGACATCTACCACGGCGGGCACCGCGGCATCATGTCGCAGGCCTACGACACCGTGACGCGGCTGAGCCCGCTCGACGGCCTGAAGACGGTCATCCCGGCGCTGGCCACCACGTGGGAGAGCTCGCCGGATGGCCTCCTCTACACCTTCACCATCCGCGACGGCGTCCAGTTCCACGACGGCACGCCGCTGACGTCCGAGGACGTGGCGATGTCGATCCGCCGCCACATGGCGCTGGGCGAGTTCACCACGGTCGAGACGGGCTTCCCGAGCCGCTACTCCGGCGGGTTCGGCTACGTGGGGAGCGCCAACGCCGCGGACGAGTCGACCGTGCGCGTCGCCATGAAGTCGCCGCGCGGCTACTTCCTGCAGATGCTTTCGGCGCCGCAGGTTGCGGTCTACTCGGAGCAGCACATCAAGGTGAACCCGGTCGACATGGCCGCCACGCCGGCGCCCGGCACCGGCCCCTTCATCTTCCAGGAGCACCGCTCCGAGGAGCTGACCCACTTCACGGCGAACCCGAACTACTGGAACCCCGAGCTGCCGTACATCGACGAGCTCACCATGCTGCACACGGTGCAGTGGGCGGACCGCGCGAACTTCATCCTCGGCGGTCAGGCGCACTACGCCAACATCGTGCCGAAGGACTTCTACACGGACCGCGAGTCCTTCGCGGACAAGGCCGGCGTCTTCCAGCACGACGGCACGGGCGCCTCGCTGACGTTCTTCATGAACAACCAGAAGCCGCCCTACAACGACGAGCGCGTGCGGCGCGCGATCTTCCTCGCGCCGAACCGCCCGGCCCTGATCGAGGTCTACTCCGAGTCGATGAGCCTCGCCGGCTCGCGCTGGGTCTCCGACTCGACGTACTCGGCGACGCCGTTCGACCAGCTGCAGCAGATCAAGGGCTACCGCGGCGAGGACGAAGAGGCGATCACGGAGGCCAACCAGCTGCTCGCGGCTGCCGGCTTCCCGGACGGCTTCAACGGCGGCCTGCTCGTCACCAACACCAACCAGGCGCACGCGGAGATTCTCGCTCCGGCGATGCAGGCGGAGCTCAAGAAGAAGCTCAACATCGAGGTCACGGTTGACCCGCGGGCCGGCTCCGGCCGCACCGACGAGCTCAACAACGGCGGCCCCGAGGGCTTCGACATGGTGCTCACCGTGCACTTCCGCGCACCGGTGATCAGCGAGTTCGTCACCGCCTGGAAGGACGCGATTCGCACCGGCGGCTTCCGCAACTTCGGGATGTACGACAACCCGGAGATCGACGGCCTCATCGACGCCATCGACGAGGAGCAGGACACCGACGCGAAGCTCGAGATGTACAACCGGGCGTTCGACATCCTCGACCAGAACCCGCCCTTCTACGTGGTGGCCTTCACGAAGCACAACGCGATGGCCGCGAACGAGCTGATGGGTCACATGGAGGAGATCCGCGGATTCACCGAGGAGGGCACCTGGGATCTCTTCTGGCTGGACAAGTAGTCCGCCAGACGGATTGAGGAGCGCTGACAACCGACAGCAGCCTGCGGGGCAACGATGTGGAAATACGTCGCCCGCAGGCTGCTGCTCGGGATCCCGACGCTGATCGGGATCTCGCTCATTATCTTCGCCTCGATCCGCATCATCCCCGGCGACCCCACCGAGATCGAGGACGACCAGGGCGGCTCTGTCTTCACCGAGGAACAGCGCCAGCGGCTGCGTGAGATCCTGGGCATCGACCGCCCCCTGCATGTCCAGTACCTCACCTGGATGGGCGGCTTGGCGCGCGGAGACCTCGGCACCTCGTTCGTCGCCGCCACGCCGGTGATCGAGATCGTCCGCCACCGCGGCCCGGTCAGCTTTCAGATCGGCCTCATGGCGATCGCCGTGGGCTGGCTCATGGGCGTCCCATTAGGGATCTACGGCGCGGTCAGACAGAACTCGATAGGCGACTACATATCGAGATTCTTCGCCGTGCTGCTGCTCGCCATGCCCGCCTTCCTGATGGGGCTGCTGGTGATCATCGTCGCGGTGATCTGGTTCGCATGGCGGCCACCCCTGATCTACACGCACCTCTGGACGGACCCGTGGTCGAACTTCCAGATGACGATCGGCCCGGCGCTCGTCATGGGAGTCAACCTTGGGGCGGTCTTCGCACGCGTGATGCGCTCCTCCGCGCTCGACGTGCTCTCCAGCGAGTACGTGCGCACGGCGCGCGCGAAGGGCCTGACCGAGCAGCGGGTGCTGATGGGTCACGTCGTACGCAACTCCGTCATCCCCGTCGTGACCATCTCCGGGCTGGCGCTCGGCGGACTGATGGGCGGCGCGGTCGCCGTCGAGCAGGCGTTCTCGGTGCCGGGCATCGGCCTCTCGCTGATCGTCGCCGTGCAGTCCAGCGACTGGCCGCTGATCCAAAGCCTGGTCTTCCTCTACGGCGTCTCCTTCATCGTGATGAACATCCTGATCGATCTCTCCTACCTCGTCATCGACCCGCGCATCCGCACCGGTTGACCGCGCGCCGGACGCAACCACACCAGCACACCGAGCCGGGAAGGAGCCGCCGTGCGCGCACTGAGCATCGTCGGGGAACGAGCCATCGAGGTCGTCGACAAGCCGGACCCGGAGCCGGGGCCGGGCGAGCTACTGATCGCAATGCAGGCCTCGGCGATCTGCGGCAGCGACCTGCACATCTACCGCAACCCCCGCACCGCCTTCATCGACAACGCCGTCACCCCCGGCCACGAGGGCTGCGGAGTCGTCGCCGCCGTCGGCGAGGGCGTCGAGGGCTGGTCGGTCGGCGACCGCGCGGTCGTCTACTTCCGGCGCACCTGCGGCGCGTGCCGCTACTGCATCACGGGCAACAACCACGTCTGCGCCAACATCCGGCCCGGCTACGGCTTCGCCGCGGGCGGCTCCGACGCCGAGTTGATGACGTCAGACGCGAGCGCGACGATGCGTTTGCCGGACGACCTCGGCTACCGCGAGGGCAGCATCCTCGCCTGCCAGGGCGGCACGGCCTTCGCACCCCTTGTCCGGCTCGGCGCGGGCGGCCTCGACCGCATCGCCGTCTCCGGCCTCGGCCCCGTCGGCCTGCTCGCCACGCAGTTCGCGATCGCGATGGGCGCCGAGGTGATCGGCATCGACCCCGTCGAGAGCCGCCGCAACCTCGCCTCGGAGCTCGGCGCGTCCGCCACGCTCGACCCGACGGCGGGCGAGATCGGCGCGGCGATCAAGGCGCACTGGCCGGACGGCGCCGACAAGCTCGTCGAGACATCGGGGGCGACACCCGCGCACGAGGCGATCAGCAGCATCGTGCGGCCGCTGGGCACGGCGGCGCTGGTCGGGCTCGGCAACCCGATCTTCCAGACCTCGCTCAACGAGATCACGCGCTGGGAGGTCACCGTCTTCGGCTCCACCATCTACCCGATGAGCCAGTGGGACACGCTCTGCGACTTCGTCCGCCGCAAGCAGATCGACCTCGACGCGATCGTCAGCGAGGACCTGAGCATCGAGGAAGGCGCGCGCGGCTTCCAGCTCGCCGACGATGCCGCGAGCGGCAAGATCTGCTTCCACTTCGATCGCTGAGCGCGCGGTGAGACTGCTCGTCACCGGCGGCAGCGGACGCCTCGGACGCTGGGTCGTCGAGGAGCTGCGCGGCGACCACGAGGTCGTCGTCGCCGGCCTCGAGGACACGCCTCCCGCCGACGCCGTGCGCCCGGGCGTGCGCTACGAGCAGGCCGACCTGACGGACGCCGAGGCGGTCGCGCGGGTGGCCGAGGGCGCCGAGGCGATCGTGCACCTCGCGGCGATCCCCTCGCCGACCGGGCGCGAGCCGGAGCACGTCTTCGCCAACAACATGATCAGCACCTTCAACGTCGTCGAGGCGGCGATCCGCCAGGACGCGCGCAAGGTGATCTACAGCAGCAGCGGCTCCGCGCTCGGCTTCGCCTTCCGCTTCCGCGACATGGTCCCCGACTACATGCCGATGGACGAGGAGCACCCGCTGCGCCCCCAGGACGCCTACGGCCTCTCCAAGTGGCTGGGCGAGGAGATCCTCGAGGCGGCGACGCGCCGCACCGGCATCCGCACCATCGTGCTGCGGCCGACCAGCGTGGTCGGCCCCGAGGACTACGCCGAGCGCGTGCCGCGCATGCTCGACCACGCCGCGGGCGCGGGCATCTTCGCCTACGTCGACGCGCGCGACTTCGCCCGCGCGGTGCGGGCCGCCCTCGAGGGCGCCGAGATCGAGCACGACCGCTTCTTCATCACCGCCGACGACGCGATGAGCCGCGAGCCGCTCGCCGTCGCGTTCCCGCGCCGCTTCCCCGGCAGCGAGGCCGCCTGCGCCGGCCTCACGGGAACCGAGGGCCCGATCAGCTGCGCGAAGGCGAAGCGCATGCTCGGCTACCGCCCGCGGCACAGCTGGCGCAGCGAGCTCGCGTAGCCGCCCCCGCGACCGGCATGCCCGCCCCCGCCGCCCCTTCCGTGGACACCGTCACCATCGAGGACCACGAGGTCGTGCGCCTGCACGAACCGGCGACGGGCTCGATCGCGCAGGTCGTGCCCTCGCGCGGCAGCAACGTGACCCGCTTCGCCACCCGCCCCGCTGGCGACCCGTCGCGCGAGGCGATCGAGGTGATCGCGGGGCCGCCGACCCTCGAAACCCTCGCGCGGCTGCCGACGCGCTGGGGCGCGGGGATGCTCTTCCCCTACCCCGGCCGGGTCAGCGGCGACGCCTTCGAGTTCCGCGGTCGCCGCATCGAGCTGCCAGCGGACCCGCAGGCGGGCAACGCGATGCACGGCGCCGTGCGCTGGCGCGCCTGGCGCGTCACCGGCTCCGGCGCGGACCACGAGCACGGCGCCTGGGTGACGACGCGCCTCGCGAGCCTCGAGGACGGCATCCCGCCCTCGGCCTGGCCGTGGCCCTTCGCCTGCGAACTGCGCGTCGCGCTGCGCGGCGGCCGGCTGCGCATCAACGCGCGCATCGAGAACGCCTCGGACGAGCCGATGCCCTTCGGGCTCGGCTTCCACCCCTACTTCCGCACACCCCTCGGCCCCGCCGGGCGCGCCGAGGACTGCGAGGTCGCCCTCGCGGCGACGGAGCGCTGGGATGGCGCCTCGACGCCTCCGGCCGTCGTCTCGCCGGTCGCGGAGAGTGAGTGGCCGCGCCGCGCGCTGCCGCTCTCGGCGCTCACGCCGAACGCGAACACGGCGGCCGGCCCGGCCCGCAACCACAAGTTCATACTCCGTGGCCAATCGGGAGGCGCGGCGAGCGGTATGCGCGGGCGGCTGACCGACCGCGCGAACGGCCTTGAGGCCACGCTCGACGCCAGCGAGGGGATGCGCGCGACGGTCTTCTACACGCCGCCGGACGCGCCCGTCGTCTCGATCGAGCCGCACACCTGCATGCCCAACGCCTTCAACCTGATGACCGAGGGCGTCCCGGACCCCGGCCTGATTGTGCTGGAGCCCGGCGAGGCCTGGGACGGCTGGTACGAGCTGCGCCTCGAGGCGCTGTCGTAGGCGGCCGACTCAGACGAAGTAGTCGCCCGCGTACGGCTGGAAGCGCCGGAACGACTCGGCGTGCGTGCAGCCCGGCAGCCCGCCGATGCCCGAGGCCTCGACGCCGCGCGCCTCCGTGTGCGGCGGCCAGCGGTCGAGCAGCCCCGGCTGCGACACCTCGAAGCAGCGCAGCGCCTCGTACTTCTGCTCGACCACCGGGCCGATGTCGATGTAGGTGTCCGGCACGTAGCCGAGAATCGGCTGGCTCAGGATGTCCGGCTCGAAGTGGAAGATCTTCGCGCGGGGCAGCGACTCGCCCGCCATCGTGGCCTGCGCCCTCGCCAGCCCCGTCGCGCGGATCACGGTCTCGGCGACGGTCTGGTGATCGCGGTTGGTCGGCTCGTAGGTCCAGTGCGTCAGAATGATGTCCGGCTTGAAGTCGCGGAGCTGGTCGATGTAGAGCTGCATCCGCTCCTGGTCGATGATCAGCGGGTTGTCGTCCAGGTCGAGGAACTCGATCTCCACGCCCAGCGTGCGCGCGGCCGCCTCGGCCTCGGAGCGCCGGATCGCCTTCACGGACTCGACGGTCGCGCCGGGCTCCTTCCAGCGGGGCGCGGACTCGCCGCGCTCGCCGAAGGTGGCGCTCACCACCTTCACGCGCGCGCCGGCCTGGAGGTAGCGGATCGCGGTGCCGCCGGCGCGGAAGCAGTAGTCGGCGGCATGCGCGCCGAAGATCATCACGCTCGCATCGGGACCAAGCATCTCCTGCCTCCTACCAGTCGCCGACGCTGCCGTCGGCGAGCACCGGGTGACCCGTGTCGCGGCCCTGGAAGGGGTACCGCTCCGCGATCGACTCGTCGAACCTGATGCCGATGCCCGGCGCCCGCGGCAGGTCGACGTAGCCGTCCTCGACGACGAGCGGCTCGACCAGCATCTCGTCCCACAGCGCGTCGCCACCGATCGGGATCGAGCTCTCCTGGATGATGAAGTTCGGCGTGCAGGCCGCGATGTGCAGGCTCGCCAGCGTCACGCCCGGCCCTCGAGGGTTGTGCGGGGCGATGCCCATGAAGTACGTCTCCGCCGCCGCGGCGATGCGGCGCGTCTCGGAGATGCCGCCGGCGTGGCCGAGGTCCGGCTGCAGCACGGCGACGGCCTGCGACTCGATCGTCGTGCGGAAGTCCCAGCGGTTGTACATCCGCTCGCCCGTGGCGAGCGGCACGTTCGTCGCCGCCGAGACCAGCAGCATCGCGTCGACGTTGCGAGGCGGCACCGGCTCCTCGAAGAACAGCAGGTCGAGCGGCTCGAGGGCGTTGGCGATCTCGATCGCCACGGTCGGCGTCTGCTTGCCGTGCGCGTCGACCATCACCTTCATGTCGTCGCCCACGGCGTCGCGGACGGCGGCGATGTTCTCGTACGTCTCCCGCACCTTCTTGCGATCGCTGATCCACTCCGCCGTGCCGGGGATGCCGGTCTTGAAGGCGCGGTAGCCCTCCTCGATGCGCTGGTGCGTGCGATCCACGATCTCGTCGCGGCTGGCGCCGCCCGGGTGCGTGTAGAGCAGGATGCGATCGCGCACGGCGCCGCCCATGAGCTGCCAGACCGGCACGCCGAAGCGCTTCCCGGCGATGTCCCAGAGCGCCTGGTCGATCGCGCTCTGCGCGGTCATCAGGATCACACCGCCGCGCTGGAAGCTGTTGCGGTAGAGCACCTGCCAGTGGCGCTCGATCAACGTGTCGTCCTGCCCGACGAGGTACTCGGCGAAGTCCTCGACGGCGCCGGCGACGGCCCGCGTCTTGTGCGGGAGGGTGCCCTCGCCGAACCCCTCGAGGCCGTCGTCCGTGCGGATCCGCACGATCATCATGTTGCCGCGGCCGCCGTAGCGGGCGGCGTCCGCGCCCCCGGTCCCCTGCTCGAAATTGACCATGAACGGCCGCACTTCGACGATGCGCGACATCGCTCCTCCTTGATTCGTAACGCTGGTTGCTGGTCCGGCCTGTTGATACGCGCGGGCTGCGGGACAGTCAAACCGGCTGCTCTGTCCAGGCGAGACCTTCGAGAGCAGGTGCGCGGTGGGCGCTAGCCCGCGGCCACGATCACCGCGGTGGCGACCCCGATCGCGACGAGGAGCGTGCCGAGCGTCCAGGCGGCCTGCCTGTGCATCTCGCTCTCAAGCTTCGCGACGGCCGTCTCAAGGTCGTGCTTCGTGGCGACGTTCTCGCCGAAGCCTCGTGAGAGCGTGGTGACGATGGCGTCGGCCTGCGGCTCCGGGAGTCCTGCCTCCTGGAGCTGCTTGCTCGCTGCGAGTGTGTCGAACGCCACCACCATGACCCACCCATGTTAGCACATCCACGAGCCGACGGCGCGGTTGGCTGGCGTGCCTGGGTTCCGGCGTTCGCCGGAATGACGGTAAGGGGAGCGCGGAATGACGGGAGGGGGAGCGCCTACCAGTCGCCGACGCCGCCGTCGGCGACGGTCGGGTGAGCGGTGTCGCTGCCCTCCCAGGGGAAGCGCTCCGCCAGCGACTCGTCGAACTGGATGCCGATGCCGGGCGCGCGGGGCAGATCGACGTAGCCGTCGGTGATCGTCAGCGGCTCGGCCAGCATCGCGTCCCAGGTCTCGCTGCTGCCCGGCGGGATGGCCGACTCCTGGATGATGAAGTTGGGCGTGCAGGCGGCGATCTGCAGGCTCGCCATCGTCACCCCCGGCCCTCGAGGGTTGTGCGGCGCGACGCCCATGAAGTAGGTCTCCCCCGCCGCCGCGATGCGGCGCGTCTCCGAGATGCCCCCCGCGTGCCCGAGGTCCGGCTGCAGCACCGAGACGGCCTGCGACTCGATCGTGGTGCGGAAATCCCAGCGGTTGTACATCCGCTCGCCGGTCGCGAGGGGGACCGTGACCGCGTTCCGGACCAGCAGCATCGCCTCGACGTTGCGTGGCGGCACCGGCTCCTCGAGGAAGAGCAGGTCGAGCGGCTCCAGCGCGTGCCCCAGCTCGATCGCGATGCTCGGCGAGAGCTTGCCGTGGCAGTCCAGCATCAGCTTGACGTCGTCGCCGACCGCCTCGCGGACCGCGGCGACCAGCTCGAAGGTCGTCTCCACCAACGGCGTGTCGCGGATCGGCTCCGGGGCGGGGGCGATCGTCAGCTTGAGGGCGCGGTAGCCCTCCTCGACCCGCGCCAGCGAGTGCTCGACGACCACGTCGCGGTCCCAGCCGCCGGGGTGGGTGTAGAGCAGGATGCGGTCGCGCACCGCGCCGCCCATGAGCTGCCAGACCGGCACGCCGAGGCGCTTGCCGGCGATGTCCCACAGCGCCTGATCGATGGCGCTCTGGGCGGTCATCATGATCACGCCGCCGCGCTGAAAGCTGTTGCGGTAGAGCACCTGCCAGTGGCGCTCGATCAGGCTGTCGTCCTGCCCGACGAGGTACTCCGCGAAGTCCTCGACGGCGCCGGAGACGGCGCGCGTCTTGTGCGCGAGCGTGCCTTCGCCGTAGCCCTCGAGGCCGTCGTCCGTGCGGATCCGCACGATCACCATGCCGCCGCCCATGCGGCCGGGCCGGCCCGTGATGTTCTCGACCTGGACGCCCACCTTGAACGGCCGGACCTCGACGATCTTCGCCATGCGCCGCGCTCACCTTCCTCGCGCCGGACTCTCGTGTTGCTCGCGTTCGCGCTGCGCCGCCGCCGTCAGGCGTCGAGGCGGGCGACGTTGTCGAAGAAGCGCTGGAGGCTGGGGTTGTAGCGGAAGAACTTGTCCGCGCGGTAGCCGTCGCCCTGCTCGTTGCTGTGGATCGGCTCATCCATGCTCAGGTCCAGCGAGTTGAGCGTGTGGTCGCCCGTCGCCCGCCCGTTCGCGCGGATGTCGTCGATCATCTCCTGCCACAGCTCCGAGGGCATGGAGATCACGAAGTCGGCCTGACCCAACTCCTCGTCGCTCGCCTCGCGCACGTCGGTGCAGGTCAGCACCTCGAAGGTGAGCCGGTAGCCCGCATCGCCGATGCGCAGGCCGACGACCGCGTCGAGGCGCCCGATCTTGCGGAAGTCCTCGTCCTCGTTCGCCAGGTCCGCGAGCGCCTGCAGCCACTCCACCGAGGGGAAGGTCAACACCGTCACCATGCCACTCCTGCCACTGCGTTGCCGTACTAGAACTCGATCGGCTCGCCGGGGTCGTCGACGCTGTCGAACGAGGTCAGCCGCTCGAGGTGCCGCATCGGCTCCGCCTCCGGCGTCGATGCGATCAGGTCGTCGACCATCTGCTTGTACTTCGGGTCGAGCTCGCGGATCTGGTCGACCTCGCGGCGCGTGATCGCGAAGGGCGAGATCATCCGCTCAATCTGCGGGGAGCCGCACGCCGTGCAGGACGCGGGCTCGCGATCACCGCGCACGAGCGCCTCGAAGCGGCAGGCGCAGGCGTCGCACTCGTAGACGTGGATCGGCACGCTAGCCCGCCGCCTCGCCGGCTGCGTCTCCCGCGCCGTTCGCGCTCGGCTCCTCGATGTTCTCGCGCATCCTCGGGGAGAGCCACGGGTCGCGGTCGAGGCCGATCCAGTTCATGCGCGCGAGATAGGCGCGGGTCCAGTCGCGGCGCATCCGCCGCACGAGCTGCATACCGGCGTCCATGCCGCGTACGCCGCCGCCGAAGACGATCGCCAGCGCTTCCTGCAGCACGTGGTCGTCCTCGTCGCGGTTGACCGCCGCCTCGGCGCCGACGAGCGCGCGGTTCCAGGACTCGCGGAACTCGGGCTCGCTGCTGAGCGCGTAGCGCGCGTGCTCCATGCCATAGGCGATGTGCCGCGCCTTGTCCGCCACCATCCCGCCGGCCAGCGCGCGATCCGCCTCGCTGGGCCCATGGGCCGCGAGGTAGCGCAGCAGCGTCAGCAGGTAGCTGCCGCGCAGCACGTGCAGCGCGAGGCAGGTCTCCGTCCAGCCGACGCGGCTTTCGAGCAGCATGCGGTTGGCCCAGCCGGGACTCTCGAGGCCGAGCTCGAGGACGTTGAGCAGCGCGCGCTTGCGCCAGCCCTCGAACTGGCGGGCCGACTCGAAGACCTGGCGCGAGAGGCAAAGCTTCACCTCGTGGTAGCCGTAGCTGAGCAGCTCCAGCCACGAGGAGACGACCTCCGCCTCGATCGAGCCGATGTGGCTCAGCTCGGTCGCGACCTGGCACATCGCCAGCTCGACATCGCGAGGCAGGTCGTGCGCGGTCTCCCACGGCACGTCGGTGGCCGTGGACCAGCGGCGGGAGATCGACTCCTCGTAGAGTTCGGCGGCGTGGTCGGCCCACTGGTGCGACTTCTTGCTGATGAAGGCCGGGCCCAGCGGCACCGCCCCGGCGACGGGATAGGCGCCGCGCGGCATCCTCGAGGGCGAGTCCCACTCGTCCGGCAGATCGCCGTAGACGCCGATGTTGATCGCGTCGATCGTCAGGCCGCCGGGGCCGACGGGGGCGCGCGTGCCCCACTGCCGCGAACGCTTCATCCAGCTGAAGTCGGTGAAGGCCTCGAGGTGCTGGGGCGAGGTGACGTCGGGCGCGGCGGGCTGCGGCGCGGAGTCCTGGCGCGGCTGCGTGGTCATGCGCGCGGGGGCCGCTCAGGCGCTGGCGTAGGCGCGGAGCATCTCGCCCGCGCCCCGCCCGCCCTCGAAGCGCTCGCCGAAGCCGGCGACGGTCACGCGCTGGACGTACTCCTTGACCTGGCGCTGGCGCATCGCGAGGGCGAGTTGCTGGCCCTCCTCGATCTTGTCCTTGCCGCCGCCGAGCAGGATCGCGAGCGCGGCGTGCGAGGGGTTGGCGTTCGCGGCCGGGTTCTGGTTCGTCCCCGCGACCAGCCCGCGCTCCGCCTCGTCGAGGTAGGAGTGAATCTCCTCGCGCCGCTCCGGCATCGTCTGTCCGAGGTACTGGAGGTGCATGACCCCGAAGGCGACGTGCCGCGCCTCGTCGGAGGCGGCGAGGCGGTAGATCATCTTCTCGGCGTCGTTGTAGGCCATGCGCTCGCCCATGCGGAAGATCGTCAGCACGGAGCCCTCGCCGGAGATGTGCAGCTTCGCCGACATCTCCGTGAAGTCGCGAGCGCTGTCGATCGTGCCGGCGAAGACGTCGGCTCCGGCGCGCGGGTTGCGCTCCATCAGCCCGCCGCCGTTGGCCAGCGCCCGCTTGCGGAAGACGTCGAGGTGCCGCGCCTCGTCCACCACCTGCGAGATCAGGAACATCCGCGGCTCGAAGTACTCCGGCGTGATCTCGGAGATCCAGCGGCCGGGCACGTCGCCCGCGACGAACTCGATCTCGGTCAGGAAGGTCGCCAGCTTGCACTCGGCGGCCTCGATGTCGTCGGGCAGCTCGGTCAGGGTGTGCCAGGGGATGTCGGTCGCCGAGGACCACTGGCGCTGGACGGCCTCCTCGTAGAGCTCGGCGGCGTTGCGCAGCCAGATGTCCGACTTGGTGCGGACGCGGTAGTTGCCGACGCGCGGCGCGACCTTGCGAGGCTGCGTGCCGCGCGGGCGGCCGGTCAGGTTGTCGCTCTCGGCGGGCACCTCGGCGGGGTCGCTGCCCGCGAGATCCTGGAGCAGCAGGCCGCCGCGGCTGAGGTCGGACTCCTCGCCGGAGCCCCAGATCTCGGCCTTGCGCAGCCAGTCGAGCTTGTAGCCGCGCTCCTGCGCGAAGCTCATCAGCTCACCGAACGGCCCCTCGGCCTGCGACCCGTTCGAACCCGCGCCGTTGGTGACAGGCTCGCTCGCAGTCGGCTCACTCGCAGTCGTCGTCATCGTTCTCGCCCCCTGTCCGGGCACGACTCACGCGGAGAATGCGGGGCGGCGCTCACGGACCCCCGTCCCGCTCCGTCAAAGGTAGCAAGTCAACGCGATTCCCGCATCCCGCCGGGGCTTCCGAGGCGTACTACGCGATCACGCCCTCGGCGCTGAGTTGCTCCACCTCGTCCTCGTCCATGCCGAGCAGCTCGCAGAAGACGTAGTGGTTCGCCTCGCCCATCTCCGGGGCCGGCTCGAGGATGTCCGTCGGCGTCTTGGAGAAGCGCCAGGGAGGCGAGAACCAGCGCGTCACGCCGCCGTCCTGCGGCAGCGCCACCTCGCGCCAGGCGCCGCGCGCCTCGAGCTGCGGACTCGCCGCCACGTCCTCCGGATAGCCGACCGGCGTGGCCGCCACGCCGACCGCCTGGAGGCGCTCCATCAGCTCGAAGCCGTCCTGGTCCGCCGTCCACTCGCCGATCCGTCGGTCGAGCTCGTCCTGATTCGTGAGGCGGCCCTCGACGCGCTCGAAGCGCGGATCGCCGGCCCACTCGGGCGCGCCCATCGCCGCCACCAGCGCGCGCCACTCCTCGTCCGAGGTGATCGCGATCGTGATCCAGCGTCCGCCCTCGTGCTCCCCGGCGCTCGGGTAGACGCCGTGCGGCGCCCACGCCGGGTGGCGGTTGCCGCGCCGCGCCGGCACGCGGCCGTTGTAGGAGTAGTCGAGGAACGCGTCGCCGAGGTAGGAGGCGAGCGTCTCGCGGTTCGCGAGGTCGATGTGCTGGCCCTTGCCCGTGCGTCGCGCCCGCACGAGCGCGGCGATCGAGACGAAGGCGCCCATCGCGCCGGCGCACATGTCGGAGGGCAGGCGGAACAGCACGGGCGGGCCGTCCTCGTAGCCCCACATCGAGCTGAAGCCGCTCATCGCCGCGAAGACCGAGGCGTACCCCGCGTCCTCGCGGTCCGGCCCGAAGCCGCCGCCCGCGGACATCGAGATGTAGACCAGCCCCGGATTGACCTCGCGCAGCACTTCCCAGCCGAGGCCCCTGCGCTCGAGCACGCCGGGCCGGAAGTTCTCGCCGACCATGTCGCTGACGGCGACGACGCGCTTGGCCAGCTCGATGGCGCGCGGCTCCCGGAGGTTGAGCGTGATGCTGCGCTTGTTGAGCCCGAACTCGTCGAGGCCGCCGCGCGCGCGGCGCACCGACATCTGGCCCTGCGTGCGGTCCTGCGCCGCGGCCCGGCCGGAGCGCGTGCGCACCGGATCGCGGCGCGCGCTGCTCTCGATCTTGATGCACTCCGCGCCCAGCGTGGACCACATCAGCGAGCAGTAGCCGCCGACCAGCACGTGCGTGAAGTCGACGATGCGCACGCCCTCGAGGGGTCGTCGCGGGAGGCCGTTGGGCTGGTCGTTCGTCATCGGGGCGCCTCGCTCCGTCGCACCGCTACACCACGCCGCTCTGCCGCAGCACGTCGAGCTGGCGCGCGGTGCGGCCGAGGCGTCCGCAGATCACCTCGCGGTTGTGCTCGCCGAGCAGCGGGGCCGCGCGGCGGAACTGCGGCGAGTCCTCAGTCGCGCGGAAGAGCTGGATTGGGTACTCGGCCGGGCCCGCGATCGGGTGGTAGCCGTCGACGAAGAAGCCGCGCGCCCGCTCGTGCTCCGAGGTCGAGACCTCGTCGAGGTTGAGGAAGCGGCCGATCGGCGCGCCGAGGCGCTGGGCGGCGCGGTAGATCTCCTCGCCGGGGATGTCCTTCGCCCACTGCTCCATGCCGCGCTGGATCTCGTCGCCGCGGGCGGCGCGTCCGGCCTGCGTCTCGAACTCCGGGTCGAGCGCCCACTCCGGCTCGCCCATCAGCTCGACGAGCATCCTCCAGTGGTGGTTCTGCGCGGCGTAGACCACGATGTAGCCGTCCGCGCAGGGCACGCAGTCGCCGTAGGCGTGCTTGTTCGTCGGCCGCGTCTCGTAGATCCCGCCCGTCAGGTAGCTGCGCATCTGGAAGCGGTGCATCACCGAGACGTGCGCCTCCTGCCTCGAGAGGTCGATGAACTGTCCGCCGACCAGCGGCTGTACGAACAGCGCCGCCGCGATCGCGAGCGCGGCGCTCGTCCCGGAAATCGCCTCCCCCGAGGCGTAGGGCAGCTTCACCGGCTCGCGGTCGGGATGCGTGTCGTAGGCGAGCGCGCCGGGGTTGGTGAAGCCGTCGCCGCCGTACATGTAGATGTTGAGGTCCTCGGCGCGGTAGTCGCGCTGCGGCCCGGTCGAGCCGAAGGGCGTAATCGCGGCCACGATCAGCTGCGGGAAGCGCTGCTCAAGGCTCGCATGGTCCAGCCCCAGCCGTTCCGCGTCGGCTGGCGGCAGATCCTCGATGAAGACGTCCGCGTCGGCGAGCAGCTCGAACAGCAGCTCGCGGCCCTGCTCCGACTCGATGTCGAGGCTGACGCCGAGCTTGTTGGTGTTGAAGTGCATGAACGCGAGGCTGCGCTCGCGGTCCTCGATGTCGCCTGCGTAGGGCGGGACCGCCCGCGCCGGGTCACCCTCGGGGTCCTCGACCTTGATCACCTCGGCGCCGAGGTCGGCGAGCAGCTTGCCGGTGTAGGGCGCGGCGAAGAGGCGGCCGTACTCGACGACCGTGACGCCTTCCAGCAGGCCCCCGGCGGGCGCGCCCTCGCCGTCCGCGGCGGTCAGGAGGACGCCCCCTGCTGCTGCTCGCGCTCCAGCTTCGTGCTCTTGAAGACGCCGCGCTGGCGCGCGTCCTTGCCGACCAGCTGCCGCTGCGCCGTGAACATGTCCGGCAACGGCACGCCGACGGCGCCCTCCTCGGACAGCGTCTCGATCTCCTCGTCGCCGTAGCCCAGCTCGCCGAGCACCTGCTCCGTGTGCTCGCCGAGGATCGGCGAGTGGCGCGCGGTCTGCGGCGGCGGGAAGTTGCTGAAGCGCACCGGGCTGGCGGGCATCACCAGCTCGCCGTCGCGCGGGTCGTCCACGGTCACCGCCATCGAGTTCTCCTCGAACTGGCCGTGCGCCGTGAACTCCTCGTAGTCGAGGCAGGGGTCGCAGCGCAACTGGCGCGCGCGGAAGCGATCCTGCCACTCCTGGCGGGTCTGCTTCGAGAACGCCTCGTCGAGCACCGGGTAGAGCTCGAGACGCGCGGCGTTGCGCTTCTCCACCGTGTCGTAGCGGGGGTCGTCGAGGATGTGCTCGATCTCGAGGATCTCGCAGACGATGCGCCACTCCGTGTCGTCCTGGCCGAAGATCGTCAGCACGTAGCCGTCGCTCGCCGGATAGGCGGCGTAAGGGAAGCGCGAGCGCACGCCCCCGCGGCCCTCCTTACGGAACTCGATGCCCTCGGAGAGGTAGTGCGCGATCGCCGGCCACTGCATCAGCACGGCGGTGTTGACGAGGTTGTTCGTTACCTTCTGGCCTCGGCCGGTGCGCTCGCGGTGCCAGAGCGCGGCCATCAGCGAGTAGGCGTTGACGGCGCCGCC
The DNA here is from genome assembly GCA_963692775.1 of Dehalococcoidia bacterium. Classification (GTDB taxonomy): domain Bacteria; phylum Chloroflexota; class Dehalococcoidia; order UBA2979; family UBA2979; genus VXMT01. The sequence goes on from OY839116.1 coordinate 1,067,688, forward strand.
GCCGTAGTCGATGACGTTATGTCCATTCACCCACGGCGACTGATCGCCGTCCGGGTCCGTCTGGCTGGTCACGAAGCCGGCGAAGGCCTGCGCCCACATGTCGCCGCCGCGGCGGTGCGAAAGCGGGCCGCTCTCCCCGAACATCGAGAACGAGCCGTAGACCAGCCCGGGGTTGATCTTCGAGAGCTCCTCGTAGCCGAGACCCATGCGGTCCATCGTGCCGGGCCGGAAGTTCTCGACGAGCACGTCGGCGCGCTCGCAGAGCCGCTTCACGGCGTCGAGGCCGCGCTCGTCCTTGAGGTTCACGGAGAAGCTGCGCTTGTTCAGGTTGGTGCAGATGAAGGTGATGCTGTCGACGAACGGCTCCGCGGTGAGCCGCGAGAAGTCCCCCTCGAGCGGCTCGACCTTGATCACGTCGGCCCCGAGGTCGGCCAGCAGCCGCGTGGCCACCGGGCCGAACGCGAACTGGCTGAAGTCGAGCACCTGCAGGCCGCTCAGCAGTCCCGGCGCGGCTCCGTTGCCTCCACCTTCGCTCGTTCCGTTGTCCGCCATGCTCGCCCCCTCGCGCTCGCGGTCCGCGCGCTCGCTGCCTGTTGTACCACCTTGGGGGCGGCATCGGGGCGTTCGCACCCCGGCAGCTCGCCCGCGCGCGACCTCAGCGCCGGACGCGGCTGCCCTTCGCGCAGTAGCGCGGGTCCGCCGAGGCGCCCGTGGCGGCGAACTCTCGCGCCGCCTCGCAGGCGCGCAGCAGCTCCTCGTCGCGGTCGCGCGGGAAGTAGTCGCTCGGCGTGCCCGCCGTGTAGGCCGCCACCAGCGCGCCGCCGAAGACCGCCGGGATCTCCGGCGAGTCGTCGACGACGAAGTCCGGCATGAGCGGGACTCCGAGCACCTCGAGCGCCGCCTCGTGATCCGCGAGCGGCTTCTGGTAGCAAGCCTCCACCAGGTGCTCCAGCCCGTGCTCCCGGATCACCGCCGAGCGGTCGCCCGCGCCGGACCAGACGTGCACGCGGTGGCCCTCCTCGCGCAGCCGCTCGAAGACCTCGCGCGTCCACGGGCGCAGCGATCCGTCGAGCCCGAGGATCGTGTAGTCCACGTCGAAGAAGATGTCGAGGGTGCGCATCGCGTCCAGTCGAGCTAGTCGGCCGAGGGCAACTCGCGAGGAGCGAGCAACTCCATCTGCTTCGCGCAGCAGTGGATCTCGCCCTCGCCGCGGCGGATGCAAAGCACCACGGTGCCGCACTCCTCGCAGCGGTAGCGATGGCCGAGGTCGTTGACCACGGGCTAGCGCCTCGTGACGGGCTGGTCGCAGCAGGTCAGCTCGCCGCTGCCGCCGGTGGTGACGATGAACTCGGAGCCGCAGCGCTCGCAGTAGTAGCGTTTGCCCGTCTGGTTCGCCATGCCCGCCCCTCGCACGCGCCCCGCGTTCCCGTGAACGGCATTATAGTGGCGCGTGCTGGTACGCCGGAACGCCGACACGCGACAAAGGAGCGACCCCGTGACGACTGAGCGCCGAGAACGACCCAGCACCTGGGGCAAGATCACCGACGCGGAGATGGAGCGCATCGCCCAGCGCTTCGCCTCCTGGCGGCCCGATGTGCCCTGGTGGCGCGACTGCACCCGCGACGCCTTCGAGCACTACGCGCTCGGCATCGGCAACGCCAACCCGCTCTTCCAGGACGAGGAGTACGCCGCGAACACCCGCTGGGGCGGGCTGGTCGCGCACCCGCTGTTCCTCGACTCGTTCGGCCGGCGCGCCGGACAGGGCGGCGGCGGCTTCCCCGGCGTGCACGCCACGCACGCCTCGCTGTTCTGGACGTTCTACAAGCCCGTCACGCTGGGCCTGCGCATCCAGATGAAGAGCTGCATGTGGGAGCACTACCTCGCGCCCAGCCGCTTCGCCGGGCGCATGCTGGACGTCGTCCGCCGCCACGCCTGGGTGGACGAGGACGACGGCACGATGATCGCCAACAACTGGGGCCTCGTGAAGCGCTGGGAGCGCGACGCCGCCCGCGGCCGCCGCGACACCGCCAGCCCGCACCGCGACTGGCGCCGCCACGTCTACACCGACGAGGAGCTGCAGCAGCTCTGGGAGGCCTACGACGCGATCGAGGTCCGCGGCGCCGAGCCGCGCTACTACGAGGACGTCGAGGTCGGCGACAAGGTCGGCCCCTACATCACGATGCCCTACGTGGGACGCGAGATCATCTCGTACTACATGGGCACGGGCGCGCCGTTCATGATGTCCAACACCAACATGTACAACTACTTCAAGCGCCACCCCGGCGCGAACGTGCCGGACCCGGAGACACAGACGCCGGACGTGCCGGAGCGCACCCACTACGACCAACAGTTCGCGCGCTTCGCCGGCTTCCCGGACATGTTCGACGTGCTCCAGCCGCGCAGCGGCTACGGCACGACGATGGTCACGAACTGGATGGGCGACGACGCCTTCCTGCGCGAGCTCTCGATGCTCGGCCGACGCCCCGTCGCCTACGGCGACGTCTGCTGGATCCACGGCGAGATCACGGAGAAGTTCCAGCGCGGCGACGAGAACCTCGTCAAGATCGTGATGGTCTACGACAGCCAGAAGTGGCGCGCCTCGTGGGGTCACGCCCTCGTCTCCCTGCCGTCGCGCGAGCGCGGCCCCGTGGTGCTGCCGGAGCCGGGCGTCGACCCGGAGACGGAGCCGTACGACAAGGAGAACCCCACGCCCGAGTACGCGAAGGAGATCCTCTACCAGCCGGAGCCGGACCTCCCGGACGCCGCCTTCATCAAGGACGAGGTCGGCGTCAGGTAGCCCCGGTCCGGCCAGCGAGGCCAGATCCGGCCCCCTCTCCCTGGGGAGAGGGCGAGGGTGAGGGGGAGGACTCCCGCCCACCCCCGAACGCAGCGAGGGCGCAACGCAACCGCGGAGAGGATCGGGAGGGTCCGGCCCGTGGAGATCGCCCTCGGGCTGCCGCAGATCGGCGAGCACGCGAGGCGTGAGCACGTCATCGAGGTCGCCCAGGCCGCCGAGGAGGGCGGCTTCGACGCCCTCTCCGTGGCCGACCACGTGGTGATGCCTCGCGAGTACGTCTCGACGCACCCGGACCGGCCGGGCGGACTGCCTGCCCGCTACCGCCCCGATCGCAACCTGCTCGAGCCGCTCACGCTGCTCGCCTTCGCCGCCTCAGTGACCTCGCGCATCCGGCTCGGCACGGCGGTGCTGGTGCTGCCGATGCGCCACCCGGTGCTGCACGCCAAGATCCTCGCCTCGCTCGCCCGGCTCGCGGGGCCCGGCCGCGTCTACCTCGCCGCCGGCGTCGGCTGGGCGCGCGAGGAGTTCGAGGTGCTGTCGGCGCCCTGGCCGCGCCGCGGGGCGCGCGTCGAGGAGCAGGTAGCGCTGATGCGCGCGCTCTGGAGCGGCGAGCCGGTCGACCACCACGGCGAGTTCTACGAGGTCGACGGCTGGACCTCGCGGCCCGCGCCGCCCGCGCCGATCCCCGTCTGGCTGGGCGGCGGGAGCGAGGCCTCGTTCCGCCGCGCCGGACGCATCGCGGACGGCTGGTTCGCCGGCATCTACCGCCTGCCGACCTACCGCGAGGACGCCGCCGCCGTACGCCGCGCCGCCGAGGAGGCCGGCCGCGACCCGGCCGAGCTGACCTTCGGCCTCGGCGGCATGCCGCGCCTCGCCGCCGGGCGCGAGGAGGAGTGCGCCCGAGCCGCCCTCGAAGCCGCCGCGCTCGGCGTGCAGCACGGCCGCATCGGCGTGGACGCCCGCCCCGGCGAGGCCGCCGCCCTGATCGCCGCCTTCGCCGCCCGCTACCTCGACGACCTGCACGCGGCGTGAGGGCGTGGCGGGCGCAGCGGATTCTGTCGAGCACGAGCGCGCTGCGGTGCTCGCAGGCACGCATGGTCAGTTTGCGACTAGCGTGGGGCTAGGTGACCTGCCCCGTCAGGATGTGACGTGATCGGCTGCGAGCATTCTGTGGGAGTACCAGACACCCTCAGCGGTGGACCGAATCTGCTCGATTTCTGCTGCGGATTTGCCTGCGCTCTCCAAGATGCGCTCCGGCCTGATCGGATGTGACGAGCCTCCCGGATCTTCCCACTCTGGGAGTTCGTGTGTGAGGTCCCGCAGCGCCCACTGGTCCATTGCACCAAACCGGTCGTGGATAGCATGGAGAGTGGCAATCTCGTACCTCGAGAGGCGATCGTCAGGCACCTCCCCACGCGCTTCTACTTCATACCTCACAGGATCGCTAATCCACTTGTGCCAGACGCTCTGGCCGATTGGTGGAGCCCCCGTGCTGATGCGACCATAGATGCGGCTGAGCACTGGGCCATGCGGCATCGACACCATGTGATCGCCGGTAATCGGATAGCCCGTCTCGATGAGCGCCCGCCGATCGGCGAGATACAGAAGCTTCAGGAGTGCCATGTAGTTGATGCGTCCGCCGTGAAGGCCGATCAGCAGTGCTGCTGCCTGAGCCGCCTTCCCTTCATCGAACATAAAGCGCATACCACTGCCCCCAAAGTAGCGTACGCTGGTGGAGCACCCTCCCCGGCCATCAAGAGATACGCTACGCAGCCCTCCTATAGCATAGCAGGGCGCTAATTTGGACCGCAGATTGCAGCCTGGCGAAACCTTCCTCATTCACGATCCCGAGCAGGCAACACTGTTGTGGGTAGTCATCACTCCACGGAGTGCGCACGACCAGATTGCGATCGTCTGCCTAGGGCCAGCCGAGCCCAATGCCTCCGAAGACGACATCGTGCGGACCAGTGAGCACCCTGATCTCCGCGAAGACTGCACTGTCCGCTACCGATTCGCCAGGTTCGTTTCGCGGGCTCAGTTGCGGATAGCTCGCCAGCAAGGCGTCGTCGAATCCAAGGCCACCTGCTCCCCCGAATTGCTACGGCGCATCCAGCAAGGTGCGGTGGACTCTGACCTAACCGAGCAGAGGATCCAGCGCGCGATCGAACAGCTGCTGGACTAGCGGGCGGACATCCTGCTGAGGACGGGTTGGTTCCTCCTGTAGCCCGCTACGCGGCGCGGCGATACATTCGGCGCATGGCGCACGACGGCGGGTCCGGCGGCATGAAGAGGCTGGCGTTGCGCGAGCGCCATGAGGCGCTCGGCGCGCGCTTCGCTCCCTTCGCGGGCTGGGAGATGCCGCTCCAGTACGGCGGCATCGTCGGCGAGCACGAGGCCGTCCGCGAGCGCGTCGGCGTCTTCGATGTCTCGCACCTCGCGCGCGCCTGGGTGGAGGGGCCGCAGGCCGCCACACAGCTGCGCTCCGTGACGACTTTCGACGTGACCACGCTGCCCGTGGGCAAGGCGCACTACTCGCTCTACTGCAACGAGGCCGGCGGCATCGAGGACGATGTCTTCATCTACCACCTGCCCGGCGATCGCTGGCTGGTGATCCACAACGCCGCCAACGCCGACACGGACTTCGCGCGCCTCCAGGCCGTCGCCGGCGATGCCGCCTCCGAGGTTACGCCCGAGACCGTGATGCTCGCCGTGCAGGGCCCCGACGCCGTTGCGCTGCTGAGCAACGTGCTCGGCGAGGGCTTCGCGGCCCTCGAGGCGCGCGACTGCGCGGAGCTCGACTGGCGCGGGACGCCCGTGCTCGTCGCGCGCACGGGCTACACCGGCGAGGACGGCGGCGAGTGCATCGTCGGCGCGGACCGGGCGGCGGACCTGTGGGACGCCCTCACTGCGGGCGGCGCCGCGCCCGCCGGACTCGGCGCGCGCGACACGCTGCGCCTCGAGGCCGCGCTGCCGCTGCACGGCAACGACATCGACGAGACCACGCACCCTTTCGAGGCCGGGCTGGGCTTCGCCGTGAGCCTCGACGACGGAGCGCCGTTCACGGGCCGCGAGGCCCTCGCCGGGCTGAAGGCGGAGCCACGCACGCGGCGACTCGCGCACCTCGTGGCGCGGGAGCGCGGGGTGCTGCGGGCGGGCTACGCGGTGCACGAGCCGGACGAGAGCGAGGCCGTCGCGAGGCTCACGAGCGGTGCCTTCAGCCCCTCCTTGCGCGTCGGCATCGGCATGGCCTACCTTCCGGTCCGTCTTGCGAGTCCGGGCGTCATCCTCACGGTCGACGTGCGCGGACGCGCACTCCCCGTCGAGGTCGTGCGACGCCCGTTCTACCGGAAGCCGAGGCAGTCATGACGACGACTCCCGACGACCTGCGCTACACCAGCGACCACGAGTGGCTGCGCCGCGACGAGGCGAACCCCGACGAGGCCGTGATCGGCATCACGGACTTCGCCCAGGACCAGCTCGGCGACGTCGTCTACCTCGACCTCCCCGCCGGGGGCGACGAGGTGAGCGCCGGCGAGCGTTTCGGCGAGATCGAGTCCGTGAAGACCGTCTCCGACCTCTACGCCCCGATCAGCGGCGAGGTGCTCGCCGCGAACGGGGAGCTGGAGGAGCAGCCGGAGCTGGTCAACGACTCGCCCTACGACGAGGGCTGGTTGATCCGCGTGCGCATCGCCGACGAGTCCGAACTCGACGAACTCCTCGACGCTGACGCCTACGGCGCGCAGCTTCCGGCGAGCTGACGTTGGCGTCCTCGTCGTTCGCGGGGTCGCCCCATCCGTACATCCCTGCCACCGCAGCCGATCGCGCGCGCATGCTCGAGCGCGTCGGCGTCGAGGATCTCGCCGCGCTGTTCGCCGACCTCCCGGCCGCGTACCGCGACCCCGTGATCGAGCTGCCCCCGCAGCTGACCGAGCCGGAGCTGATCGCGCTGCTCGAGCAGCGCGCGGCCGGGAACGCCGACCCCGGGCGGCCGAACTTCCTCGGCGCGGGGGCCTACCGGCGCTCGATCCCCTCGATCGCCGCGCACCTGACCTCACGCTCGGAGTTCGTCACGGCCTACACGCCGTACCAGCCGGAGATCAGCCAGGGCACGCTGCAGACCGCCTTCGAGTACCAGTCCGTCGTCTGCGAGCTGAGCGGGATGGACGTCTCCAACACCGGCCTCTACGACGTGGCCAGCGCCACCGCCGAGGCCTGCCTGCTCGCCGCCCGCGTGACGAAGCGCAACGCCGTCGCGCTGCTCGAACCGATCCACCCGGGGACCGCCGACGTGGTCCGAACCTACGCCTACGGCGCGGGCATCCGCGTCGACCTCGTGACCTCAGGCGACGAGACGACCGGGGAGCACGCCTGCCTCGTGGCGCAGCAGCCGGACTTCCTCGGCGCGATCGCCGACCTCGAGCCGCTCGCGGAGGCGGCGCACGCCGCCGGGGCGCTGTTCGTGGCGGTCGCCGACCCGTTCGCGCTCGGCCTGCTGCGCGCGCCGGGCGACGCCGGGGCGGACATCGTGACCGGCGAGGGGCGCGACCTCGCGGGCGCGCCGGCCTACGGCGGGCCCTCGGTCGGGCTGTTCGCGGCGCGGCAGCAGTACCTGCGGCAGATGCCGGGCCGCATCGTCGGCCGCACGAAGGAGCTGGAAGCCCCGCCGGACGGCGGCGAGCCGCGCACCGGCTACGTGCTGACGCTGCAAGCGCGCGAGCAGTTCATCCGCCGCGAGCGCGCGACCTCGAACGTCTCGACGGCGCAGGCGCTGATCGCGCTCGCCTTCACCGTGACGGTGCAGGCGCTCGGGCCGCGCGGCCTGCGCGAGGCCGCAGAGCTGTGCTACCAGCGCGCCCACGCCGCCGCCGCGCGCGTCGCCGCCCTGCCCGGCTACGAGGCGCCCGAGCGCGGGCCGTGGTTCCAGGAGTTCCTCGTGCGCGGCCCGGTCCCGGCAGCGACGCTCTCGGCGGAGCTCGCCGCCCGCGGCATCACCGCCGGCCTCGACGTCTCGGACCGCGCGGAGCCGGAGGCGCGCGAGGCGCTGCTCTTCGCCGTGACCGAGGCGACGCCCGACGCGCACGTCGCTGCGCTGATCGAGGCGCTCGCGGAGATCGGAGCGCAGGCATGAGCCCAATGAGGCCAGCCAGGCGGCCCCGCAGCGAGGATTTCGGCGCGCGCCTCAGCTTCGACCGCGGCGCGCCCGGCCGCCGCGCCGTCGACGTGCCGCCGTGGGACGGGGAGCGGACGCCGCTGCCGGACGCGCACCTGCTGCGCGACGAGGTGCGGCTGCCGGAGCTGAGCCAGGGCGGCCTCGTGCGCTACTACACGGCGCTCTCCGCTCGGAACTACGGCATCGACTCCGGCACCTACCCGCTCGGCTCCTGCACGATGAAGTACAACCCGAAGGTCGACGACCTCGTGGCCTCGCTGCCGGGCTTCGCGACCGCGCACCCGCAGTCGCCGCCCGAGGAGGCGCAGGGCACGCTGCGCACGCTGCTGGAGCTGCGCCACGGCCTCGCCGAGATCACGGGCCTGCCCGCGGTCGGCCTCGCCCCCGCCGCCGGCGCGCACGGCGAGCTGGCGGGCGTGCTGATGATCACGCGCGCCCTCGAGGATCGCGGCGAGCTGGAGCTGCGACGCCGCATCCTCGTCCCCGACTCGGCGCACGGCACCAACCCGGCGACCGCCGCGATGGCGGGCTTCGCGGTCACGCAGATCCCCACCGGCCCCGACGGTTCGCTCGACCGCGCCACCATCGAGCAGGAGCTCGACGAGACCGTCGCGGCGGTGATGGTCACCGTCCCGAACACCCTCGGCCTCTGGGAGCAGGGCATCGAGGAGGTCGCGGAGCTGATCCGCGAGGCGGGCGCCTACCTCTACGGCGACGGCGCGAACCTCAACGCGATCATGGGCCGCGTGCGCTACGGCGACCTCGGCTTCGACGTGGTGCACCTCAACCTGCACAAGAGCTTCAGCACCCCGCACGGCGGCGGCGGCCCCGGCGCGGGTCCCGTCTGCTGCACGCAAGAGCTGGCCCCCTACCTGCCGACGCCGGTGCTCGAGGAGGGCGCGGACGGCCTCGTGCGCCTCGTCGCGCCGGAGCGCAGCATCGGGCGGCTCCAGCAGTTCCACGGCAACGTCGGCGTGCTGATCCGCGCCTACGCCTACATGCGCGCGCTCGGCCTCGAGGGGTTGCGCGCCGTCTCCGGCCAGGCCGTGCTCAACGCCAACTACCTGCGCGTGCTGATGCACGGCCACTACGACCTGCCGTACGACCGCCCCGTGCTGCACGAGGTGGTCTTCTCCGGCACGCGCCAGCGTCGCGAGCACGGCGTGCGCACCTACGACATCGCAAAGCGGCTGATCGACCACGGCTTCCACCCGCCGACGGTCTACTTCCCGCTGATCGTCGAAGAGGCGCTGATGATCGAGCCGACCGAGACGGAGCCGCCCGAGGCGATCGAGGCCTTCGCCGAGGCGATGATCGCGATCGCCGAGGAGTCCGCCGAGGATCCGGAGACGCTGCACGGCGCGCCCTGGACCGCGCCCCTCGGCCGCCTCGACGAGGCGACGGCCGCCCGCCGCCCGGTGCTCCGCTGGCAAGGCGGCGAGGACGGCGAGTAGCCTCCGCGACAGGGACAGCACAGAGAGGCGGCATCGTGGTCACATCGCGCAGCGAGGCACTGGCGGGAGTCTGGAGCGCGCTCGGCGGCGACCCGGGCGACCTCGATCACGTTCGCATCTCCAACGAGCAGCCGATGTACGCCTCGCACTTCGGCGTGGACACGGCGGCGGCCGCGACGATCGGCGCCTCGGCGCTGGCGGCGGCGCAAGTCTGGCGAGAGCGCACGGGGCGCTGGCAGCAGGCCGAGATCGACGCCCGCCACGCCTCGGTCGCGTACCGCAGCGAGCGGCTGCTGCGCGCCGGAGGCAAGCCGGTCGGCGAGCAGTGGCACGACGTCTCCGGCTACTACCCCACCGCCGACGGGCGCTACATCCACCTGCATTGCAACTTCCCGCACTTCCGCGCCCGCACGCTGGAGGTGCTGGGCGCCTCGGAGGACCGCGAGGACATCGCGCGCGCCTGCGCGCAGTGGGACGCCTTCGACCTCGAGGAGGCGGTGATCGCGGCGCGCTCCTGCGCCTTCATGCTGCGCAGTCGCGACGAGTGGCGCGCCCACCCGCAGGGCCAGGCCCTGGCGACCCTCCCGCTGCTGACAATCACGCGCCACGACGACGGCTCGCCACCCGAGCCGCTGCCGGAGGCGCCCGCTGCCAAGGACGAGCTGCCGCTCAGCGGCGTGCGCGTGCTGGACCTGACGCGCGTGATCGCCGGGCCGCTCTGCGGGCGCACGCTCGCCTCGTACGGCGCGGAGGTGCTCCGCGTCGGCGCGGAGCACCTGCCGCTCTCGCGGCGGCTCGCCGCCGACACCAGCTTCGGCAAGCGCTTCGCCTTCCTCGACCTGCGCGAGCAGGAGGGCCAGCAGCGGCTGCGCGAGCTGGCCGCCGGGGCGGGCGTGGTGGTGCAGGGCTACCGCCCCGGCACGCTCGCCGGGCGCGGCTACGGCTTCGAGGCGATCCGCGAGCTGCGGCCTGGCATCGTCTACCTCTCGCTCTCCGCCTGGTCCGAGGCCGGCCCATGGTCGCAGCGGCGCGGCTACGACAGCCTCGTGCAGACCGCCTCCGGCATCGCCCTCGAGGGCGGGCTGCGCGCCGGCGTGGAGGTGCGCCCGCTGCCCGCGCAGGCCCTCGATCACTCGGTCGGCTACCTCGCGGCGGCGGCGGTGATGACGGCGCTGGCGCGCCGCGCCCGCGAGGGCGGCAGCTACGAGATCCGCGTCTCGCTCGCGCAGACCGGCCGCTGGTTCGACGCCCTCGGCCGCGTCGACGAGCCCGCCGACCATGACCCCGGCGTCGAGGACATCGCCGACCTCACCGCCCCGATGGCGAGCGACTGGGGCGACCTCGTCTACGTGCGCCCGGCGGGCGTGCTCTCCGAGACGCCCCCGCGCTGGACGAGCCCGCCCCCGCTCCCCGGCGCCGACGACGCGGCCTGGGCGGCGTAGGCACGTTGACAACGTCAGTCCTCGTCCTCGGGGCGAGCGGGTACGTCGGCACGCACCTGGTGCCGCAGCTGGTGGAGCGCGGCTACCGCGTGCGCGCCTCCTCGCGGCGGCGCGACGCCCTCGAGGCGCGCGGCTGGGACGGCGTCGAGATCGCCGAGGCGAACGCGCTCGACCTGGTCGCGCTGGAGCGCGTGCTCGAGGGCATCGAGGTCGCCTACTACCTCGTGCACTCGATGGCGGCCGGGCGCGACTTCGCCCATCGCGACCGCGAGGCGGCGGACCGCTTCCGCATGGTGGCAGAGCGCGCGGGCGTGCGGCGCATCATCTACCTCGGCGGGCTGCAGCCGCCGCGCGCGGCCTCGCCGCACCTGCGCTCGCGGCGCGAGACCGGCGAGTACCTGCGCGCGGGCTCCGTGCCCGTTACCGAGCTGCGGGCCGGCATCGTCGTCGGCCCCGGCTCCGCCGCCTTCGAGGTGATCCGCGACCTCGTCTACCACCTGCCGGTGATGGTCACGCCTCGCTGGGTGCGCTCGCGCAGCCAGCCGATCGCGCTCGACGACCTGATCGAGATCCTCGTGCGACTGCCGGAGCACGAGGAGACGGCGGGGCGCATCTTCGACGCCGTCGGGCCGGAGACGCTGAGCTACGAGGAGCTGCTGCGCCAGTTCGCGGAGGTGATCGGCAAGGAGCTGCGAATCATCCCCGTGCCCGTGCTCAGCCCCAGGCTCTCGTCGTGGTGGCTGGACCTCGTGACCTCGGTGCCGGCGAGCGTGGCGCGTCCGCTGATCGACGGGCTCAAGCACGACCTCGTCTCCGGGCGCCCGGACGAGCTGCGCGAGCTGATCCCGCACCAGCCGCGCAGCTACGAGCAGGCGGTGCGCGCCGCCCTCGAGGCCGAGACGAGCGCGGCGATGCCGATCCGCTGGACGGAGGGCGCCTTCCGCTTCCGCCAGGAGCGGCACGACTTCTCGTACTACGGCAAGACGGCCCGCTACGCGGTGCGGAGCAGCGCGCCGGCCGAGGCAGCGTGGGCGGAGATCGCGGCGATCGGCGGCGAGCGCGGCTGGTACTACGCGACCTCGCTGTGGCGGCTGCGCGGCCTGTGCGACCGGCTATTGGGCGGCGTGGGGATGCGCCGGGGGCGTCGCCATCCTCGCGAGCTGCGAGCGGGCGACCCGCTCGACTTCTGGCGCGTCGCGGCGGTCGAGCCGGGGCGGCGGCTGACGCTGGTGGCCGAGATGAAGCTGCCGGGCTCGGCCGTGCTCGAACTCGCGGCCGCGCCTCGCGAGGGCGGCGGCTCGACGGTGCTACTACAGGCGCACTTCCACCCGGCGGGCGTACTGGGGCTGCTCTACTGGTACGCGCTCTGGCCGATCCACCGCGCCATCTTCGCCGGACTCCCGCGCACCATCGCGCGCCGCGCCGAGGACGCGGGGGGCAGCTAGCCGGACCGGGGCCGCGAGGGCAGGCGCGTGTCCGTGTGGGGGGCGCTGTATCGATCGGACGCGAGGATACCTCGCAGGCCCCCACACCCCCATCCCGGACGAGCACGCGCTGCGCGCGGCTCGGACCCACCCACCCACCCCGGATTTCTTCTCATGTGGGGGGCTTCGCCCCCCACGCCCCCCCTCGGAACTCCCGAGGGCGCACCGAATGATCGAGGGGGGGTCCGCCCCTCTCCCCTCGCCACGGGGACAGGGCGGGGTGACGGAGCCGTCATTCCGCCCCCTTCCCGTCATTCCGGCGAAAGCCGGAATCCAGCCGGGGCATCGGCCGGGGCGCACCCCGTTCCCCCGGCGCGTAAGGGGACGCCGGAGTTCCGTGCAGGCAAGAGCCTTCCGAGGCGAGCAGCAGCGGGGGCGTGGGGGCGCAGCCCCCACATGAAGAAGAATCCGGGGCGGGTGGGTGGGCCGAGCCGCGCGCAGCGCGTGCTCGTCCCACTCCCGCCGGGCAGACAGCCTCGCAGGCGCAACAACCAATCAAGCCGGCAGCCAGGCCGGCGAGCCCCCTCACCCCAACCCTCTCCCCCAGGAGAGGGGGCCGGATCGGGGGAGCGGGCGCAGCCCGCCGGAGCTACTCCGCGAGTGCGTCGGCGAAGAACTCGCCGGCGATGCGGGTGATGGCGCTCTCGTGGCCCCACCAGAAGTGATCGGCGCCGGGGACGATCTCGACGCTCGCCGGACCGCCCGTGCTCTCCGCAAGCTCGCGCAGGCCCTCCTCGTTGCTGCCGTTGTCGGCGGAGCCGGAGAGCAGCAGCAGCGGGTTGGCGTAGGCCGCGAGGGCGGCCCGGCCCTCGTCCGCCATCGAGATCGGGAGCGCGATCAGAGCGAGCGCGGGGATCGAGGACGCAGCAGCAGCTGCGGCGACCCCGCTGCCGAACGAGTAGCCGGCGAGGCCGACACGCGACCCGTCGACCTCGTCGAGGTTCGCGGCGAAGGCGAGCGCGGCGCGCGCGTCGACGAGCGCCTCGTCGCGGTCGCCGGGCGCGCCGTCGCTGCGGCCGACGCCGCGGAAGTTGAACATCAGCGCGCCGATGCCGTGCGGGCGGAGGCCGGCCGCGACCGCCGCTACGACGTTGTTGTCCATCGATCCGCCGTAGAGCGGGTGCGGGTGGCAGATGACGACCGCCGCGCAGGGATTCGCGGCGTCCGCTCCTTCGGGCAGCTCGAGGACACCCTCGAGGCTGACGCCCGAGCTGTCGATCGTGATCCGGGTTCGCGGCATCGGCCTGCTCCCAACACAGTCGCGGCCCGCCGTGATGGCGGGCCGCAACGTCAACGCTTGTAGCGAGACCCGTTCCCGGGCCTGCTCTACCGGCGAGGCTAGTCGTCCCAGTCGATGACCTCGCGCTCGATCTGCCAAGCGTCCCAGGAGTCCGCGCCGGCGTTGTAGCGCTCCTGGATCGCCTTGCGCAGGACCATGTTCTCGTCCGCGTGCGGGTCGATCATGTCGCGGTTGACCTGGTACTCGTTGGCGAACGCCTCCTTGTGCGAGGCGAGGTCGAGGCCCTTGCCGATCGAGCGCTTGATCGCCTGCAGCGTGTAGCCGGGGCGCGACGCGATCAGCGCCGCCCACTTGATCGTCTCCTCGCGCAGCGTCTCGTCCGGGAAGACGCGGTTCACGAAGCCCCAGTGCAGCGCCTTGCGCGCCGTGATCGGGCGGCCGTCGAGCAGCAGCTCCATCGCCCGCGCCTCGCCGATCACGCGCGGGATGCGCGAGGTGCCGGCGCCGGCCGCCATCGAGCCCATGATCACCTCGGGCTGGCCGAACGTGGCCGACTCACCCGCGACGCGCAGGTTTGCGGTCGAGAACAGCTCGCAGCCGCCGCCCCAGCACTGGCCGTTGTTGACGGCGATCGAAACCATCGGGCCCAGGCGCAGCTCGGCGCCGCAGCGGGCCATCCCGCCGAAGTCGCCGGTCGGCTCGCGACCCTCGGAAATGTCGATGCTGTCCTGCAGCGACATGTGGGCGAGGAAGTAGCCGGGCGTGCCGGAGGCGAGGATCAGCACCTTCGCGCCGGACTCGCGGACCTCGTCCATCGCGTCGGCCATCTTCTTGGCGAGGCCGAGGTACCACATGTTCATCGGCGGGTTGTTGATCTCCACCAGGCCGACGCCCTCGGCCGGGTACTCGATGCTCACGCCTCCTACGTCTGTCGTGTTCGCCATGGGGAGTCCTTTCGTCACGCGGTTCCGCTGCCGGTCGGCGGGAAGCATAGCACCGGATCGGGAAGCCCGTAGAGCGCCTACTCGCGCAGCTTCCACGAGGAGCTGCTGTGCGTGCCGAGGTTGTACTCGCGCTCGTAGCGGCGATGCGCGAACAGCCACTCGCCGTCGACCTTGCGGAGGTGATCGAAGTAGCGCCCGGCCAGCCGCAGCGTGCCGTCGTTCATGCCGAACGCGGCGATGTAGCACTCGACGCGCGCCTCGTCCGGCGCGCCCCCGACGGCCTCGATGGCGAGGCTGTTCGTCCAGTGCCGGTAGTCGTCGCCCGTCACCTCCAGCAGCCGCTCCATGTAGGCGCGGATCGAGTCGCGACCGCGGAAGGTGAGATCGCTGCCCATCAACTCCAGCACGCCGTCCTCGGTGAACATCGCCGCCGTGCGCTCCGCCTCGCGGCGGTCGTAGGCGAGGTTCTGGCGCGCGAACAGGTCGCGGATCGCCTCGCGGTCCTCGAGCGTCAGCGTCATCGTGGCTGCCTCCGCTATCCGCCGCTCGCCAGCTCGTCGGCGATGCGGGCGCCGGCCTCGTAGTCGGCAAACATCCGGTCGTAGTAGTCCGTGACGTCGGAGAGGCGGTGCGGGTGGGTGATGATGTAGCGACGGTTCTCGCGCGCCCCGGCGAGGACACGAGGAGCGACGTCCTCGGGCTGCATCGGGTTGGGCAGCTTGCCGAGGCTGGGAGCGGCGAACTCGTAGTAGCCGCCGAACTTCTCCGGGCGGTACTCGTTGGAGTTCGTCTGGTTCGTCGCCATCCCGCCGGGGCACCAGCAGGAGACGCCGATGCCCTCCGGCGCCAGCTCGTCGCGCAGCACGTTGGTCATCCCGACCACCGCGTGCTTCGAGGCGGTGTAGACGCCGTGCTCGTTCGCCCGCGCCACGAGCCCGGACAGCGAGGCGGTGTTGACGATCTGGGCGGGGCCGTCCTGCCCGCGCATACGCGGGACGAAGGCGCGGATGCCGTTCAGCACCCCGCGCAGGTTCACCGCGAACGTCCACTCCCAATCGACCTCGCTGGCGTCGACGGTGGGGCCGCGCACGGAGACGCCGGCGTGGTTCAGCAGCAGGTTCGCCTCGCCGTACTCGGCGTAGCTGCGCTCGGCCAGCGCCTCCACCGCGTCGCGCTCGGAGACGTCGAGGCCCATCGCGAAGGCCTCGGCGCCGAGCGCCCGCGCCTCCCCGACGACCTGCTCGATGCGATCGCCGTCGAGGTCGGCGAGGGCGAGGCGCATGCCCTCGCGCGCGCACTCCAGCGCCAGCGCCCGGCCGACGCCGCGCCCCGCGCCGGTGATCACGGCGACCCGTCCCGCGAGCTGATCCATCGGCTCCTCCGCACTGCCCGGCGTGCTGTCCGGCGCCGTCGCGGAGCGATGATAGCCCGCCGCCGCGCGCCATGTGCGGCCGGAACCCGCGAACGCTCGCCGCAGCGGGTACAATCCCGCCGCAACGCGACGATGGCGCAAGGGGGCGCGCGATGCCGGACCTGCTGTACGAGAAGCACGACCACTACGCGGTGTTCACGATGAACCGCCCGGAGCGGCTCAACGCCCTCGGCGGTAGTCTGCGCGCCGAGCAGGCCGAGGCGCTCAACGACTTCACCGCCGACCCGGAGATGCGCGTCGGCATCGTGACCGGCGCGGGGCGCGCTTTCAGCGCGGGCATGGACCTCAAGGAGGCGGCGGAGCGGGTGTCCGGAGGCCAGAGCGCGGCCGGCACGGCCTTCGACGGCCAGATCATGCCGCACCCCTACGGCTCGAATCCCAAGCCGTTCATCGCCGCGATCAACGGCCTGGCCGTCGGCGGCGGCCTCGAGACGGCGCTCGGCTGCGACATCCGCATCATGTCCAGCGAGGCGTACGTGGGGCTCTACGAGGCGAAGCGCGGGATCATCCCCGGCCCGGGGCTGCACCTGCTGCCGCGCCTGATCGGCCTCTCCGGCGCCAGCCAGCTGCTGCTCACGGCCGATCGCGTGGATCCGGAGCAGGCGCTGCAGTGGGGCATCGTCACCGAGGTGGTGGAGCCCGACCAGTTGATGCCTCGGGCGATCGAGCTCGCGCGGATGATCGCCAGCAACGCGCCGCTCTCCGTGGCCGCGACGAAGGCGCAGATCCAGCACTGGTCGACGGCCGACCTCGCCAACAGCTTCCGGCTCTACCAGTGGATCGCCGACAAGGTCTTCAGCTCGGAAGACTCGAAGGAGGGCCCCACCGCCTTCGCCGAGAAGCGCACGCCGAACTGGGTGGGCCGCTAGCGGGCCTCCGGGAGCCGGCCCGATGGCGGACGCACAGGCCGACCCGCTGCGCACCCGGCTCTGCGAGGAGTACGGCTGCGAGATCCCGATCGTCGCCTTCGCGCTGACGAAGGAGGTCGTCGCCGCCGCCAGCAACGCCGGCGCGATCGGCGTGCTCGGCATCAGCCCGCTCGAGCCGGAGGACGCGCGCGAGCAGATCCGCTGGATCCGCGACCAGGTCGGCGACCGCCCCTTCGGCATCGACACGCTGCTCCCCGCCTCGTTCGAGGAGGGCAACCCCGAGGACCTCGAGGCGATGATCCCCGAGGAGCATCGCGAGTTCGTCGACAACCTCCAGCGCGACAACGAGATCCCGGACCCGACGAGCCCGGTGAAGGCCGTGCTCGGCGCGGACCTGTTGCAGCGGGTCCGCCGCCAGCTGGACGTGATCTTCGAGGAGCGCGTCCCGATCTTCGCCTCCGGCCTCGGCAGCCCCGCCGTCGTGCTCGAGCGCGGGCGCGAGGCAGGGACGAAGGTCTGGGGGCTGATCGGGATGCCGCGCCAGGCGCGCCGCGAGCTGGAGGCGGGCGTCGACCTGCTGATCGCGCAGGGCGGCGACTCCGGCGGCCACAGCGGGCGCATCGGCACCTTCTCGCTCGTCCCGACGGTGACGAGGATGGCGCGCGAGTACGACACGCCGATCCTCGCCGCCGGCGGCGTGACCAGCGGCGAGCACATCGCGGCGGCGCTCGCGCTCGGCGCGGCGGGCGTGTGGTGCGGGACGATCTGGCAGAGCACGCACCAGTCGGACGTGCTGCCGCACGTCAAGGAGCGCCTGATCGCCGCGCAGACCGAGGACTCCGTGCAGAGCCGCGCCTCGACCGGCAAGCGCGCCTCGATGCTGCGCTCGAAGTGGACCGAGGCCTGGTCCGCGCCGGGCGCGCCGGACCCGCTGAAGATGCCGCTGCAGGGCATGCTGGTCGCGAAGATCCAGCAGGCGATCGACGACTGGGAGGTGCGCGACTTCCAGACGGTCGCGGCCGGTCAGGGCGTCGGCCTGATCTCCGAGGAGCGCAGCGTCGAGCAGGTGCTCGCCGACCTCATGGACGAGGCTCGCGCCGCCCTCGAGCGCGCCCCGCTGCGCGGGTAAGACAGGCTAGCCGGCCGAGTGGTAATAGCGACGCGCTCTGGTGTTGCCCTCGGCGCGCACAAGCCCAGCGCGGGCGAGTTCGTTCAGGAGTCGGCGCACCGCCGCCATGTCTTCATCGAGCAACCTCGCGCCTTCGGCTGTCGAGAGACTGCCGCGCCGACTTATTTCGTCGAGGAGAGTCTGGCGACGCCGACGCTGCGCTTCCATACCTTCACTGCCCGCGCGCAACACGACCTCGTCCGACAACACATAGCGGGTGCCGCCACCTCGTCCAATGCGCACGAGCAGTCCCTTTGCAACCGCTCCAGCGAGCACTTCCCCGGCGTCGGCCTCCGGGAGCAGTTCCCTTAGCCGTCGCCGGGTGATCGACCCATTGTTCCGGGCTTCCACGAGCGCAAACCGTTCATCCGTCGTCATTGGGTAGTCGGCAAGCAACGCCATCCACGCTTGATCGGCCGCACTGACGAGAAAACGATTCCGAAGGGTCACTGTGACGGAACTTGGCGTTGCCTGAATGTCCGGCGGGGTCATGAGGCGGGCCTCCATCTCGCGGAACATCCGATCCACGCCCTCGCCGTACTCCTCCACGAAGCCCAACGTCTTCAGGACACTCATCAGCCGTCGGTTACGGCTGTAATGCTCATCCCGCATGTTCTCGACTGTGATGTGGCCAGGCAGTGGACCTGGGCTGCGGACTTCGATGCGGTCGTCCCAGACGGTGATATCCGTCGTGGCTCCGACCAGCCCGTAGTCCCGGTGTGCAAGCGCGTTGAGCACCGCCTCGCGGATCACCGCGTCCGGGTACTCCGGCAGCACTTCGCGCCGTGTGCCAGTAACGATCTCGTACTGTCGCGTGTGCCGTCTGATGAACCTCAGGCAGCACTCAAACACATCCAGCAGTGGCCCCGAGCACTCCTCACGATCAACAGCTGGCCCCGGACCCGGCCCCACTCCTTCTCGTCGCACGAGTTGCACCACCGCACCTTGGACGAACTTGCGGGGATCCACGGCGAACAGCGGTACGGCCGCTCTCAGTACACTCGGCCCCGCAGGTCCGTCGGCAGGGACAGCTACGCCCAAGTCGGCGAGTGCGCGCGGAATCCCATCCCGCCACACGGCAGGCCTGCTGCTCGCGGACAGCGCTTCATTCACGCGCGAGAGGTCGAAGTCGCTCACTTCGCACGCAACCGGCTCCTCCTCGCTGGATCGCTCCTCACGCTCCCGGACGAAGCGTGCGAGCATGTCACCGCGGAGCGGCTGGCAGTCGCCACCAACGCGCCGGAGAAGCCTCCCGTCTGGTGAGGTGATGATGCGCCCGCGGACTTCCGGGACTTCCGTCACGGTCAACTGGTAGGCGCCAACCTGGATGGCCCGTACCTGGACCTCAACGTTGCATTCGTTAGCGAATCGGGTGATCCGGTCAAGCGTATTCTGCGAGAGCGGGCAACCAAGGATATTGAGCTCCTTGTCGACCCCGTGGACGATGAGACCGCCGTCAGTCATCGCCATACACGGGATGGTGTCGAGAATGTCTTCTGGAACCCCGCGCTTGAAGTCAAGTGCCTCATGCTCGACCCGGCCGAGCAACTTCCAGAACTCGTCAGCTGTGAGTTCGTCGGGGATGTCGCGGAGCCGGAGACTGCGATCCATGTGCGACATGATAAGACAAACTAGTACACAAAAGACACGATCCCGGAGATTTGCGTGAGATCATTGTCAAATCATCTTCAGTGACCACACCGGTCAGGCCTCCCGCTCCTCCGCCCGGATCCAGCGCACGGCGCGCAGCGCGTCGTCGACGGGCATACGGCCGATCGAGCCGACGGCGTACGAGGCGTGGTAGACGGTGCGGTCCGGGCGCAGCACCAGCACGGCCGGCTCCGTGTGGCCGCCGTGCGCGCTCGCCGGCTCCGGCGTGCGCATCGCGCCGTAGCGCGCGCCCACCTCGCCGCCGGGGTCGTGGAGGAAAGTGACGCCCTCGAGGCCGTGGCGCTGCGGCAGCTCGGCCAGCCGCTCCGGGGCGTCGTCGCCGATCACCACCCAGCGCGCGCCCTCCCCGGCGAAGTCAGCGAGTCGTTCCCGCAGGCCCTGCAGGTAGCGATTGCAGACGCCTCACCACTCGCCGCGGATCCAGCTGAGGACCAGGACGTCGTCGGGCTGATCGGCCAGCCGCCACTCGCCGCCGTCCAGATCGAGCAGCGTGAACTCCGGCGCGGCTTCGCCTCTTCGCAGCATCGCGGCCTCCCCTCGCGCCCGCACGGTCCGCTGTAACGATACGCCCCGTTACCATCGGGCGGCACGCCGTGTCGGGAGGCGCGCGATTCCTCGGGAGGCGCGATGCGCAGCGCGGTCACGCTGATCGGCGTCATGGCGGTGATCTGCCTCCCCGCGCTCGCCCTGCGCGCGAGCGGGACGCACCTCGGCACGGTCGGCGACACCGTGCTGTTCGGCCTCGGCATCGTGGCGGCGGCGTTCCTGCTGAGCTGGGCCGCCGAGGCCGCCCAGGTCGATGTCTCGCAGGGCCTCGCCGTCGCCGCCATTGCCCTGATCGCCGTGCTGCCGGAGTACGCCGTCGACCTCGCCTTCGCCTGGAAGGCGGGGCAGGACCCCGAGTTCGCGCCCTACGCCGTCGCGAACATGACCGGCGCGAACCGGTTGCTGATCGGCGTCGGCTGGTCGGCCGTCTTCCTGATCTTCTGGCTGCGCACGCGGGGGCGCGTGCTGCGGCTGACCTCCGCGCACTCGCTCGACGTGATCGCGCTCGGCGCCGCGACGGCCTACTCGTTCATCCTGCCGTTCAAGGGCTCGATCAGCCTCGTCGACACCGTCGTGATGTTCGCGATCTTCGCCGTCTACGTGTACGGCGTCGCCCGCAACGAGGGCGAGGAGCACGATCTCGTCGGCCCCTCCTACTGGATCGGCCACCTCGAGAAACGGCCGCGGCGCGCGCTCAACGCCGCGATCTTCGTCTTCGCGGCGGCCACGATCCTCGCGGCGGCGGAGCCATTCGCCGAGGGCCTGATCCACACCGGCACGCAGCTCGGCATCGACGAGTTCCTGCTCGTGCAGTGGCTCGCGCCGTTCGCGTCCGAGGCGCCCGAGTTCCTCGTGGCCGGCATCCTCGCCTTCCGGGGCCGCGCGGTGATGGGCATGGCGGCGCTGCTCTCCTCGAAGGTGAACCAGTGGACGCTGCTGCTCGGCGGGCTGCCGGTCGCGTTCTCGATCTCGGGCGAGACGCTGGGCGGGCTGCCGCTCGACGGCCGCCAGAGCGAGGAGGTGTTCCTCACGGCCGCGCAGTCGCTGTTCGCCGTCGCCATCCTCGTCAGTCTCAGCCTCAGCCGCTGGGAGGCGAGCGCGCTGATCGGCCTGTTCGCGATCCAGTTCGTGATCCCGATCTCCGAGGTGCGGATCGCGATCGCGATCGTCTACCTCGTGCTCTCTGCCGTGCTGCTCGTGCAGCAGCGCCGCGACATCCTCAAGGCGCTGCGCGAGACGCGCGCGATCCTCAGGCGGCCCGCCGAGGGCTTGTGAATGCGCGCACGTTCACAATGTTGCAAGGGCGTATGCAGAGTTGCATGATGATTCCAGAGACGGGACCGAGGAAGGGAGACCCGATGACCGATTGGGTCGGAACTCTCCTCAGAAGCGCCGAGCGCGCGTAAGCCGTAAGGAGCAGACCCTTGGGCAGAGCAGCTTCGCACTAGGCCGGGTGGTCCCGACCCGCGGCGGACGGCCCCAGCGCCCCGCCCACGGCTAGAGCCGGCACAGGGACCAAATCCGGCGCATCCCCGGTAGACAAGAACCAGTCGGGCCTCCTGAGGAGGCCCGATGTGCGTCCGGCGCAGATTCGCTCCCGTTACGACTGGCGCGCCGGATGCACCTCCGAGGCGGCTTCCGCCGTTTTCTCCCGTCCTCAGTCATTCCCCGTCCTCCGTCATTCCGGCGAAAGCCGGAATCCAGCCGGGGCAGCGGCGGGCGTCGGCGGCGAAGCTGCGGCGCAGCCCTACCGGCCGCCGCACTCGTCCCACAATGCGCGATCGGCGCGCCGTGGCTACAGCGACGGCGCGCGCCGTGCGATGCTGCGCGGGTTGGTCGGAAGCGGCGAGGAGCGGCGAGTGAGCCTGCGCGACGCCGGGATCGAGGCGGTGATCTTCGACTGGGGCGGCACGCTCTCGACGTGGGCGACGTCGGTGAGCACGAAGTCACTGTGGGGCCCCGCCGCCGAGGTGCTCGCGCCGCACGCCGGGCAGGACGCGGCGGAGATCACGCAACTCCTCGGCGTCGTCGAGAGCGAGTTCTGGGACCGCACGGAGCACGAGCATCCGCACGCCGGCGCGCTCGCCGGCATCGTCGTCGAGGCGCACCGGCGGCTCGGCGCGCGCGTCCCGTCGTCCGCCCTCGAGGCCGCCGCCGAGGCGTACCTGGACGCCTGGGCGCCGCACATCGAGCACGACGCCGAGGCCGCGCCGACGCTGGAGGCGCTGCGCGCGCACGGGCTGTGCACGGCGATGCTCTCCAACACGCACTGGCCCCGGCGCTTCCACGAGCGCTTCCTGCGCCGCGACGGGCTGGACGGGTTGCTCGACGCGCGGCTCTACACCTGCGAGCTGGACTACATGAAGCCGCATCCGAGCGCCTTCAAGGCCGCCCTCGCCGCGATCGGCGTGCGCGACCCTTCGAGGGCGCTCTTCGTCGGCGACCGGCCCTGGGACGACATCTTCGGCGCGCAGCGCGCGGGGCTGCGCACCGCCCAGCGCACGAACCCGCTGGTCCCGGCCCACGACGTGCGCCCGGACGTCGAGATCGAGCGGCTGCCGGAGCTGCTCGACCACCTCGGCATCGCGTGAGGCGGCTGGCGGCTACGCGGCGTAGCCCTCGACGCCCTCGTGCGCGAGCAGCCAGCGCTTGCGGTCCAGCCCGGAGGCGAAGCCGCCGATCGAGCCGTTGGAGGCGACGACGCGATGGCAGGGCACGATCAGCGAGATCGGGTTGCTGCCGACCGCCCCGCCGACGGCGCGCGCCGCCGTCGGCTGTCCGATGGCGCTCGCCACCTCGCCGTAGGAACTGGTCGCACCGGCCGGGATGGCGCGCAACTGCTCCCAGACTCGCTGCTGGAACGGCGTGCCGCGGGGCGCGAGCGGCAGCGCGCACGGCTCGTCGAACGCGGCGCTCGACCCGCCGAAGTAGGCGGCGAGGGCCTCGAGGGCCGGGCGGGCGGCCTCGGAGTCCTGCTCCGCCGCTTCTCCGGTGTCGGCCTCGAGGCTCAGCACTTCGTCGTCCAGCGCATGCTCGCCGCGCAGGAAGTTGACGCGGTGCAGCCCCGCGCCGGAGCCGCCCACGAAGAGCGTCCCGAGTTCGCAGTCGAGCAGGTCGTACCAGGCCATGAGGTCACCTCGGAGCTTGCGGGGAGTACGGCGATTCTAGCGCGCGGGCGCGCGGGGGACGGCGTCCCCGTCATCCGGCCTCCCCTTCCCGTCATTCTTCCGGCCTCCCTCTTCCCCGTCATTCCGGCGAAAGCCGGAATCCAGGCACGCCAGGCCATCGCGCCGCACCCGAGGCCCGCGTGACAGGAAGCAAGCCCCGCTACTCGGCACTCCCGCCATCCGACGGCTCGTAGCTGGTGATGGCGAGCTCGTCGATCGGGCCGCGGCCGTTGCCGCGCGAGTTGATTGCCCGCCGGGCGGGCATCGTCTCGATCGTGTAGCGGCTGCCCTCGTAGAGCCCGATGACCCACTGGTGCGGCGAGTTGGAGAGCAGCACCGGCGCGCCGCGCTCGCGCAGCCCGTCGATGCAGAACTTGAGCCTCAACTGGTCGTCGCGACCGAACCCGCCCTCCGTGTAGCCCGTGAAGCTCGAGGTGCGCGTAAGCGGCTGGAACGGCGGGTCGAAGTAGACGAAGTCGCCCGGGCCCGCGCCCGCACAGGCCTCCTCGAAGTCCGTGCTGCGCAGCTCGACGCCCGCGAGCGCCGCCGAGGCGGCCTCGAGCCCGGCGGCGTCGAGGATGCGCGGGCGCACGTAGCGCCCGTGCGGCACGTTGAACTGGCCGCGGCGGTTGACGCGGTAGAGGCCGTTGAAGCAGGTCTTGTTGAGGAAGATCAGCCGCGAGGCGACCTCGATGTCGCTCGCGCCACCGTCCGCGACGAGCTCGCGGTACTCCTCGCGCACGCCGTAGTAGCACTCGCCGCGGCCCTCGACGTCGAGGCCGAGGTAGCCGCGCTCCAGCTCGTCGAGCTGCTCGATCAGCGCCTCGACATCGTCGCGTACGGCGCGGAAGGCGGCGATCAGCTCGTGGTTGAGGTCGTTGAGCACGGCGTGGCGGGGCCGGCGCTCCGGGTCCGCGGCGAGGCGGAAGAACAGCGCCCCGCCGCCGACGAACGGCTCGTAGTAGGTGTCGATGCGCTCGGGAGCGCGCGCGACGAGTTCACCGAGGATCTGGGTCTTGCCGCCGGCCCACTTGAGGAAGGGCCGCGCGGCGGCGCCCGGAACCTCCGGCGCCTCGGCGGCGCCGCTCGCCTCGCTGGCAGCCGTCCCGTCGCTGATGGTCGCTTCTCCCGCCCGGGGACCGCGGCGCGCGCGGTGCTGGGCGTGATTGTAGGGGGCGCGGGCGCTGCCCGCACGGCGCTCCCGCGAGCACGTTCCGCGCAACGCATTCGAAACACAGGCGTAAATCGGGCGAAACACGGGCGTAAATCGGGCGAAACACCTCG
Organism: Dehalococcoidia bacterium; assembly: GCA_963692775.1. Lineage (GTDB taxonomy): Bacteria > Chloroflexota > Dehalococcoidia > UBA2979 > UBA2979 > VXMT01. The sequence goes on from OY839116.1 coordinate 1,092,356, forward strand.
GGCGCATCCTGCTCGCATCCGCCAAAGCGGCGGTGAGAGGAGGGGCGGAGTATGGATACTGGCCATACAGCGTGGCTGCTGACGAGCACCGCGCTCGTGCTGTTCATGACGCCCGGGCTCGCGTTCTTCTACGGAGGCATGGTGCGCGGACGCAACGTCCTCGCCATGCTGATGAAGAACTACGTGGCCATGGGCGTCGTCACGGTCACCTGGATCGTGATCGGTTACTCGCTGGCGTTCAGCGGGGACTGGCAGGGTCTCGGACTGATCGGCAACCTGGAGTTCTTCGCGCTCGGCGAGCTGGGCTTCGGGACGGAGATTGGACTCGAGGACGGGGACGGCATCCCGGACTCGGTGTTCCTGCTGTTCCAGCTGATGTTCGCGATCATCACGCCGGCGCTGATCTCGGGCGCCGTCGCCGAGCGGATGAAGTTCACCTCCTGGGTCGTCTTCATCGCGATCTGGTCGATCATCGTCTACGCGCCGATGGCCCACTGGGTCTGGGGCGGCGGCTTCATCGGCGCCAGCGAGGGCACGGAGATTCCGGCCATCGGAGCGCTCGACTTCGCCGGCGGCCTGGTCGTGCACATCAACGCCGGTGTGGCGGCGCTGGCGCTGGTCATGGTGCTCGGTCCGCGGCTCGGCTGGCGGCGCGAGGTGATGCGGCCGCACGCGCTGCCGTTCACCGTGCTGGGCGCCGGCATGCTGTGGTTCGGCTGGTTCGGCTTCAACGCCGGATCGGCGATCGCCGCGGACGGCGCCGCCGGGAACGCCTTCCTGACGACGCAGATCGCCGCGGGCGTGGCGGCCCTGACCTGGGCGCTGGCCGAGCAGTTCAAGCACGGCCGCCCGACCACGCTGGGCTTCGCCTCGGGCGCGGTCGCCGGACTGGTGGCGATCACCCCGGCGGCGGGCTTCGTCAGCCCGCTCTGGGCGCTGGTGATCGGCGTGGCGGCGGGCCTGATCTGCTTCCTCGCGCTGCAGATCAAGTTCCGCTACGGCTTCGACGACTCGCTCGACGTGGTCGCGGTCCACATGGTGGGCGGCATCGTCGGAGCGCTGCTGCTCGGCCTCTTCGCCGAGGCGGCGATCGGCGGCGCCGACGGCGCGTTCTTCGGCAACGTGGAGCAGCTGCTGCGGCAGGCGATCTCGATCGTGGTCGCGCTCGTGTTCTCGTTCGTTGTCACGTACGTGATCGCGGTTATCATCGATCGGACGATGGGCTTGCGCGTCTCCGAGGACGAGGAGCGCCGCGGCCTCGATGTATCCCTGCACGAAGAGCAGGGCTACGTGCTGACGGAGTAGCCGAAGATGAATCTCGTGATCGCCTACATCAACCCGTTCAAGCTGGACGAGATCCGCGACGCCCTCAAGGCTGCGGGCGTCGGGGGACTCTCCGCCAGCAACATCCAGGGCTTCGGCCGCCAGGCCGGCCACACCGAGACCTACCGCGGGGCCGAGTACGAAGTCGACTTCGTCCCGAAGGTGCGGATCGAGGTGCTGGTCGACGACGAGCTTACCGCGACCGTAATCTCGACCATCGAGGAGACGGCGCGCACGGGCTCGATCGGCGACGGCAAGATCGCCGTCCTCTCGGTGGACAACGTGGTGCGCATCCGCACCGGGGAGCGAGGGGAGGACGCCCTCTAGGGAGCCTCTCCCCCGCTGGATTCGGGAGACGCAACGGAATGGTTCGGGTTGCGGCCTTGCAGCCATTCCTGGAGGCGCGCTCGGCGGTTGCCGGGCGCGCCTTCGCGCGTCCCCCGGACCAGGCCGGCCTCGCCCTCTGTCACGAGCTGAGCGACGCGCTCGACGAGAGCCTGCGCGCGCTCGCGAGCGCCCTGCCGCCGCGGGGCGTCGCCATCGTCGCGGTCGGCAGCAGCGGACGCCGCGAGCAGTGCCGCCACTCCGATATCGACGTGATGCTGCTCTTCGACCGTCAGCCGGAGCGCTGGGTCAGCGAGGCGATGCTCTACCCGCTGTGGGACAGCGGCCTGCAGGTCGGCCACTCCGTGCGCACCCTGCGCCAGGTCGGACCGGCCGCCCGCGAGAGCATGCAGACCTTCACCGCGCTCCTTGATGCGCGCCTCGTCGCCGGCGACGAGGCGCTCTTCGCGCGCTTCCGCAAGGGCTGGCGCAAGATCGTGCGCGGCGGGCGCGACTGGATGCGCGAGGAGCTGGCCGCGGCGCACGAGGCGAGGCTGGCGCGCGAACCCTGGCAGCTGCAGGAGCCGGACGTGAAGACCAGCCGCGGCGGGCTGCGCTCGCTGCAGACCGCGCTCTGGCTCGCCTCCGCCCGGGCGATCGCCGAGGGAGACGAGGCGCCCGCACCCGCGCCCGAGCTCGCGGACGCGCGCGACGCGCTGCTCGCGACGCGCAACGCGCTGCACTCGCTCGACGACCGCGCCAACGATCGGCTGCGCCGCGATCTCCTCGACGAAGTCACGGAGCGCCTCGGCGTCGATCGCACGGACTGGGGCCACCGCGTCAGCGCCGCGATGCGAGCCGTGGACGCGGCGACCGGCGAGGCGCTGCGCGCCGCCGCCGCCTCCCGCGGCCGGCGCTGGAGCGCCTGGCTCCCCCGGCGGCGCGCGGCGGACGGGGACGGGAGACGCCGCGACGGCGCGCGCGCCGAGGACGGCCGCGGCGACCTCGAGCGGCTCCTCGAGGCGCTGCGCGAGGCGGGGCCCGGGGGACCGCTCGATCCGCTGCCGCGCAGCGAGTGGCTGGAGCGGCTGCTCCCGGAGTGGGAGGTGCTGCGCAACCAGCCGCACGTCGCGCCCTTCCACCAGCACCCCGTGGACGTGCACAGCTGGCGCGCCGTCAGCGAGGCGCTGCGGCTCGCCGGGGGCGACGACGCGCCCGGCGCGCCGGAGCCGGTCGCCGAACTCGAGAACCCCGACGAGCTGCTGATCGCGGCGCTGCTGCACGACATCGGCAAGGGGCACGAGGGCCCGCACAGCGAGGTCGGCGCGGTGATCGCCGAGCGCTTCGCCGACCGCGCCGGCCTCGGCGACGAGACCGCCGGGCTGCTCGCCGCCACCGTGCGCCACCACCTGCTGCTGCCGATGGTGGCGACGCGGCGCGACATCGCCGACGAGCGCGTGATCCGCGACATCGCCGAGCAGGTCGGCGACGTGCGCGCGCTCAACCTGCTCTACCTCGTCTCGGTCGCCGACGCCAGGGGGACCGGATCCGATGTCTGGAACGCCTGGACGGCCCAGTTGATGCGCTCGCTCTACACGCGCGTGCGCGAGGCGCTCTCCGACGTCTCGCTGCGCACCGCCGTCGCACGGCGGCGGCGAGCGGTGGTCCAGGGCCTCAGCGGCTGGGTCGCGCCCCGCGCCGTGGAGCGGCACCTCGACCAGATGCCGGTCAGCTACCTGCTCTCGATGGAGCCGCTCGCGATCGGGCGGCACATCGAGCTGATCGCCGAGGGCGTGCTGGACTCCCGCAACGCTCACGCCCGGGGTCCGCTGACGCCGATGCTGCACCACGACCGGATCGGCTCGATCGACCGGCTGACGATCGTCACGGCGGACCAGCCGGGCATCCTGCAGGCCGTTTCCGGCACCCTCACCGTGCACCACGTCAACGTGCTCGGCGGCACCGCCTTCACCCGCGACGACGGCATCGCCGTCGACGTGATGCACCTCGGCGACGCGCGCGGGCGCGAGATCGACGCGCCGCGCTGGGAGCGGATCATCGAGGCCGTGCCGAGCGCGATCGCCGGCGAGTTCCCGATCGAGCAGCGCCTCGCCGAGACGCGCGAGGCCTACCGCGGCGAGCCGCCCGCGCCGATCCCCACCAGCGTCAGCGTCGACAACACGGGCTCCGAGGGCTACTCGATCCTCGAGATCCGCGCCGCGGACCGCCTCGGCCTGCTCCACGCGATCACCAACGTGCTGCACGAGGCGGGGCTGGACATCCACATGGCGAAGGTCAACACGCTCGGCCACGAGATCGTCGACGCCTTCTACGTGCGCCGCGCCAACGGCCGCCGCATCGAGGCCGCCGACGAGATCGAGCGGCTCGCCGCGCACGTCACCGACGCGGTGGACGCCCTCGACGCGTAGCGAGGGCGGCCAGGGCGAGCGGGGGTCAGGATGCGCCGAAGCTGGCGTTGATCCAGCCCGCCAGGCGCTCCGGTACGCCCTCCGGGTAGACCCGCCAGGCGCCCGCCAGCACCTCGGCCAGCGGCAGCCAGCGCGCGGTGAAGGGGACGCCGCCCTCGTCGGCCGTCAGCGGCGCGAAGTCCTCGGGCGCCTCGCCCGGCGCGAACCCGACGAGGAACTCGAAGATCACCTCGTGCCCCGGTTCGCCCTGCAGCGTGAAGCGGTTCTCGATCGCGCCGAGCTGCGCGCGGACCTCGACGGCGCGGCCCAGCTCCTCGCGGAACTCGCGCACGAGGGCGTCCGCGGCGGCCTCGCCGAACTCGATCTCCCCGCCGAGGGCGCGGTAGAAGGTCTCGCCCTTCACGGCGTCGTGGCCCTCGGCGAAGAGCAGCCGGTCCTCGTGCAGCAGCAGCCCGATCGCGAGCGCGCGGATGCGCGGCACGGGCGGGGCGGAGAACCCCTCGGCCGGCGGTTGTGTCTGCTCGGGCAGCTTCGGCTCCGTCCCGTTCGCTCGCGGTGACCCGCGCTGCTCGCTAGGATACGCGGGCTCGCGGCCCGCGAGGACCGCGACGCCTCGAAGCGAGCGTACGAAGGGAAGCGTGGAACAGATGGCGATCGAGATCACCCCCGTGGCCGAGGCGCCGCCGGTCGGCGAAGTCCCCCGGAAGATGCACGCCAGCCTGATCCGCGAGTCGCGCTTCGGCCAGCCGCGCGACGCCTTCGCGATCGAGCAGATCGACGTGCCCGAGGTGGGCCCCCGCCAGGTGCTGGTCTACGTGATGGCCGCCGGCACCAACTACAACAACGTCTGGGCCGCCCTCGGCACCCCCGTCAACGTGATCGACGCGCGCCGCCGCCAGGGCGCGGAAGAGGACTTCCACATCGGCGGCTCGGACGCCTCGGGCATCGTCTGGGCGGTCGGCGAGGAGGTCACGAACGTCAAGGTCGGCGACGAGGTCGTGCTCTCCTGCGGGATGTGGGACGAGGACGCCGCCGACATCGCGGCCGGCCGCGACCCGATGATGTCGAACACCAACAAGGTCTGGGGCTACGAGGAGAACTGGGGCTCCTTCGCGCAGTACTGCCTCGTCGACCGCTACCAGTGCTACCCCAAGCCGCCGCACCTCAGCTGGGAGGCCGCCGCCGCCTACATGCTCGTCGGCGCGACCGCCTGGCGGATGCTGCGCGGCTGGCCGCCCAACGTCGTCAACGAGGGCGACCCGGTGCTGGTCTGGGGCGGCGCGGGCGGCCTCGGCTGCATGGCGATCCAGATCGTGCGCGAGTTCGGCGGCGTCCCGATCGCCGTCGTCTCCGACGAGTCCAAGTACGAGTTCTGCTACCAGCTCGGCGCGAAGGGCGTGATCAACCGCCGCGACTTCGACCACTGGGGCCGGCTCCCGGACATCGACAACCCCGAGGCGTTCGCCGAGTGGGCGAACGGCGCGCGCCAGTTCGGGCGCGCCTTCTGGGACGCCCTCGGCGAGCGGCGCAACCCGATGCTCGTCTTCGACCACCCGGGCGAGGCGACGATCCCGACCTCGATCTTCCTCGTCGACAACGGCGGGATGGTGGTGATCTGCGCCGGCACCTCCGGCTACAACGCGGACGTGGACCTGCGCTACCTGTGGATGCGCCAGAAGCGCTTCCAGGGATCGCACTTCGCCAACGTCGAGGAGTGCGCCGAGTTCAACGACTACGTCGTGCAGGGCCGCATCGACCCCGCGCTCTCGCGCGTCTTCGCCTTCGACGAGGTGGGCGAGAGCCACCAGCTGATGTACGAGAACGCGCACCCGCCGGGCAACATGGCGATCCTCGTCGGCTCCCCTCGCGAGGGCCTGACGGAGTTCCCGCCCTAGCCCTGTCGCCGCCCGTCCGGCCCCCTCCCCTCCGGCCCCCTCTCCTGGGGGAGAGGGCGGGGGTGAGGGGGCTCGCCCGCAGATGCTCCCACCTCGATTGGTTGTTGCGCCCCCGGGAGTTCGCGCCCCGCGGCCGCCGGACGAGCACGCGCTCCGCGCGGCTCGGCCCGCCCACCCGCCCTCGGATTCTCTTTCTGTGGGGGGCTTCGCCCCCCACGCCCCCTCGGAACCATCGAGGGCGCACCGAAGTTCCGAGGGCGATCCGGCCCCCCCTCCCCTCGCGGGAGAGGGTGGGGGTGAGGGGGGCCGGCGCGTGGCGGGAGAGGGCCGCGCTACCCCTCGGGCTCCTCGAACAGCGGCTCGATGCCGCTGACATCGACCTCGCGGCGGGCGCGGTCCAAGTCGTACATGCGCTGCAGGTTCAGCCAGAACTCGGGCGTCATTCGCAGCGCGCGGCCGAGCCTCAGCGCCGTGTCCGCCGTGATCGAGCGGCGGCAGTGGACGATGTCGTTGATGCGCACGGCGGGCACGCCCACCGTCTTCGCGAGGCGGTACTGGCTGACGCCGAGCTCCTCCAGCAGCTCCGCCAGATGCTCGCCGGGATGTGCGAGCGGCGCACCGGTGGTCACGGCATCCTCCCCACCCCCGCCGGCGCGCGGCCGAAGCGGCGCTCGAGGACGGCGCGGCGGTACTCGAAGATCGCGCGCACGCGGTCGGCGATGAGCAGCCGGTTCAGCACGTCGCCCAGAGGCCCCAGCGGCGCCGAGTAGTGCACGATGTCGCCGATCTCCACGCCGCCCTCGACCGGGCGGAAGTGGTGCTGGTGGTGCCAGAAGCGGTACGGCCCGAAGCGCTGCTCGTCGACGAACAGCTCGCCCTCCACCAGCTGCGTGATCTCCGTCACCCACGTCACCGGCAGCCCGAACAGCGGCCGCACGCGGTGCACCACGATCAGCCCCGGATGCATCCGCTCCGGCAGCGGCGAGGCGACCTCGAACGCCATCTCCGGCGGCGTGATCACGGCCAGATTGCGCGGGTCCGAGAAGAACTCCCACGCCTCGTCGAGGCCGATCGGCAGCACCTGCCGGGTCTCGAACCGATGCAGGCCCATCGCGCCCCTCCGCCCCGTCCGCCCTCAGCCGGCGAGCACCGCCTCGAGGGCGCCGTCGATGTCCGGGTGGCTGAACTCGAAGCCTGACTCCGCGAGCGCCCTCGGCGCGACCCGCTGGCTGGCGAACAGCTCGGCGGGGTCCTGGCCGAAGGCCACCTTGTAGGCGAAGCCGGGGATCGGGAACAGCGTCGGGCGGCGCAGCGCGCGGCCGAGCGCCTTCGTCAGCTCGCCGTTCGTCGTCGCGCCCGGCGCCGAGGCATTGACCGCCCCGCTCAGGTCCGACGTGATCGCGTGCTCCAGCGAGCGCAACTGGTCCTCGATCGTGATCCAGGGCATCCACCAGCGCCCGTTGCCGAGCGTGCCGCCGAGGCCGAGCCGGAACGGCAGCAGCATCCGCGAGAGCGGCGGCCCCTGCTTCGAGAGCACGATCGCCGAGCGGTGCCGCACCGTGCGGACGCCGAGCTCCTCGGCGCGCCGCGCCTCCGCCTCCCAGTCCGCCACGAGATCGGCGAGGAAGCCCGCGCCGCGCGCGGCGGCCTCGTCCAGCTCCTCGTCGCCGCGGTCGCCGTAGAAGCCGACGGCGGACTGGTTGACGAGCACGCCGGGCCGGTCCTCCGCGGCGAGCGAGCCGAGGTGATCGACGAGCACGCGGGTGAGGTCGATGCGGCTGCTCCGCAGCTCGGCGCGCCGCGCGGCGGACCAGCGCCCGCCGCCGATGTTGGCGCCGCTGAGGTTCACGATCGCATCGTGCCCGGCGAAGGCGCCCTCGCGGATCCAGCCTCCCGCCGGATCCCAGTCGGCGCTCGGGTCGTCCTCGCCGCCGCGGCGGATGCGGAGCACCTCGTGCCCCGCGCCCGCGAGCCGCGCCGCGAGCGCGCCCCCGATCAGCCCCGTGCTCCCCGTAATCGCCACCCGCATCGCACACCTCCTCGCCCCTTCCATCGTCCGAAGGCGCGGGCGCGGGCGCAAGATTGGGGGTGGGGGGTGCGAGTGGGCGCCGGCGTTACGCCAGCGCCTGCGCTACGACGACCTCACGGCGTAGGGTAGTAGCGCTCTGGGCGGCGGCCCCGGAGACACTCCGGCACGGTGCGGCCCATGTAGAGGGACTCGACCTGCGGATCGGCTTCTTCACCGATAAAACCCAGTCGCCCCGGCGAGTCGATGGGGAAGCCGTTGTCGATCGTCACTGGGAGCCACTCCGACGCCGTGAACACTCCGACGACAACCCCGTGCGCGTGCATCAAAACGATCCTGCCAGCGGCGTGCTCAGCGTCCACGCGCCAAGCCCAACGCGAAGTCTCGTATGGGTCGACACCCTCACGGTACGTCCGCCAGACGTTCAGTAGCAGGAGCGGATGCCGCGCTGCGAATGTTCCCATGCCTAGCGGACCCGCTCGATCGTCACCGGCCTGATTGACGGCCCGCGCGCGGCAGCTGCCTCCTCGGCGCTGTCGAAGCGCTGAGCCAGATCCACCTTGTCGGTCCAGGCTGGAGGCTTCACGTTGGCGACGTAGCGCTCGCCTCGCCTCAGTACGTAGACCACTCTCAGAGCCTTTCCGGCTCTGGGATGCACCCCTACGATGAAGTCTGTAGACTGTCCCAAGAACGGTTGGTCGCGGGGCGCTATCCCGAGCCAACGCCGACGCCGCGGTCACCCGCCGCGGCGTCTGCGTTTCAGTCTACAGCATCACCACGACCGCATCGCACCCGCCGTCTCGCCCTGCTATGTTCACCGTGCTCGTCGCAGAGCTGTCGTCCCCAGCATGGGATTTCGCGTGGGGTCTCCGTGCCTCCTTGTGGCCCGTGCTGTGGTGACGTTCTGCGACGAGCCGAACCCTGTTCGCGTTCGCAAGGAGGCTCCACATGCTTCGCCGTCGCCCGCTCGCCGCCTTCGCCATCCTGGTCGCGCTGATTGTGGGCTCTATCGGGGTGGCTGTTGCGACGAACACCTCCGCTGACCTAGAGGTGCGGATCGCTGCGCGAGGGACGGAGCGCGGGAGCGTCGAGTTTGCCCTCCAGCAGAGGCTGCCGGACGGTTCGTGGTCCGAGCGGCTGTTCGGGCGACAAAGGTTCATGACGCCGGAGCTGATCGCCCAGCGGACGTGGAAGTACGCCAGCCCCGTCACGGTGTCCGTACCGCTGCCCGAGGACGCTCCGCTCACACCCACGGCGGCGCCGCCTACCTCGGACGATCTCACCATCCTGAATGCCCCGCCGGGCGTCCACTACAAGGAGGAAGGCGTCATCATTGTCGCTGGTGTTGGAGACAGCGACAGCCCTCTTTTCAGACTGCGGGCCGGCCTCTGGCTCGCGGGTTCTGTAGGACGTGATCCTGATCTCGCAGCGGGCGACCCAGAGGACTGGTGTGCGCTCTGGATCGAGGATGTGCACGGCAATCTGGAGCAGCTTCGGACTCTCGATGCTATCGGCCAGACTACGAAGTGGTTCTCGATTGGCGGCACGGGTACCGTCCAGGTGTTCGTCGATCCGCTATGCGGCAGCGCAAGGTGGGCCGTGGGCTTCATCCCCGCCGACGACGCGGCGCGCGGCGAGTAGCCGCTGTGGGTGACCGGCGTTGTCGACCGTTCGGGCACGTAGCGTGCGAAGGTCGCCGGACCCCCTCACCCTCACCCTCTCCCGCGAAGGGGCGAGGGGACAGAGAGCAGCGGGGCGGTCGCCCCCTAGAACTCGCCGGCTTGCCAGGCCTCGATCGTGGGGCGCAGGCCGTCCTCGCGGATGCGGCGGTTGACGTCGAGCACGGCCGGCGCGAGGTGGCCGATCACGTCGATCTCGAAGCCGACGGCGAGCGCCTCGCGGAAGCCCTGGATGTCCTGCGTCTTGTTGATCGCCAGCTTCTCCAGACCCAGCAGATCCTTCGGCACGCGCGCCAGCTTGCGCGCGTACTCCGCAACGTGGGCGTCGAGCTGGTCCGCCGGCAGCGCCGCGTTGAAGATGCCCAGCTCCGCCGCCTCCGCGCCCGTGATCGTGTCGCCGACCGGGAGGAAGATCTCCTTCGCCTTTTTCGGGCCGAGGTGCCACGCCCAGAACACCGAGTTCCAGCCCGCCCCCAGCGGCAGTTGCGGCGCGCCGATGATCGTGTCCTCGGCGACGTAGGTGATGTCGCAGATCACCGCCAGCTGCGTGCCGCGCCCGAGGCAGTAGCCGTGCACCTTCGCGATCACCGGGATCTTGAGGTCCCAGATCTGCAGCCAGCGCCGGTACTGCGCCTCGAGCCGGTTGCGATCCTCGATCGGCGTGAAGTCGCGCGGCTGGCCCGAGGAGTCGTCGCGCTTGGTGTCGGCCCCGGCGCAGAAGGCGCGGCCGGCGCCCTGCACGATCGCGCAGCGCACGTCCGGGTCCGCCTCGGCGCGCAGCAGCGCGGCGATCAGCGCCTCGTCCAGCTCCGGGTTGATCGCGTTGAGGCGCTCCGGCCGGTTGAGCGTGACCGTCGCGATGCGGTCCTCCACCTCGTACAGCACGACGTCCGCCATTTCTTCCTCCTTCCGCCCTTGCCGCTGCGGGCGGCTAGCCGCCGTTGACGCGCGGCAGCACCTTCGTCGCGAACAGCTCCAGCGAGCGCAGCAGCTTGTCGTGCGGGATCAGGCCGTTGAACTGCCAGGCGAACAGCCAGTCCACCGGATCGTGCGAGAGCATCGCCTCGAGCTGCCTCGTCACCGAGTCGACGCTGCCGACGAGCAGCATCCCGAGGTCCATCATCTCCCGAGGCGTCATCGCCTCGTCCGTGCCGGGCTTGTTGCGGCCGACGCCGAAGCCGAAGGGCGTGAACCAGGCGCTGTGCGCGAAGCCGGCGCCGCGCCGCCACAACTCGTACGCCTCCTCGTCCGTCTCGGCGACGAAGACGTCGCGCAGCAGCCCGATGCCCTCGCCGGGATCGAGCTCGCGCCCGGCCGCCTTCGCCTCGTCCTCGTAAGCCTCGACGAGCTTGCGCTGGTTGACGGGGTGCATGGCCGTGATCACGGCGGTTATGCCCTCGCGCGCGCACCAGCGGACGGTGCCCTCGCTGGAGGCGAAGGGCTGGAAGATCGGCGGGTGCGGCTTCTGCAGCGGCTTGGGCACGACCCCGATCTGGCGCAGCATCCCGTCCTCGTCGACGCCCTTGCCCCAGAGCCGCGTGGCCTCGAGGGTCCACGGGGTGCCCTCGGTGGGGATGGTCCAGTAGCTGCTGTCGGTGTCGATCATCTCCTCGGTCCAGCAGCGGCGGACGATGTTGAAGTGCTCCTCGAAGGCCTGGCGGTTGGCGGCGTCGATCTCGTCGTGCTGCTGCGGGATGGCGCCGTGGATGCCGTGCATCTGCTGCGCCATCACGTCCACCCAGCGGCGCTGGTAGCCGCGCGCGAAGCCGGCGATGGCGCGCCCGCCGCTCATCTGGTCGAGCATCGCGATGTCCTCGGCGACGCGGATCGGGTTCTGGGCGGGCAGCACGATGCCGAGCTGGCCGACGCGGATGCGCTCGGTCTGCATCGCGATGTAGAGGTCGAGCAGGACGGGGTTGGTGGAAAGCTCGAAGCCCTCGATGTGGAAGTGGTGCTCGGTGAAGGAGATCGAGTCGTAGCCGAGCCGGTCGGCGAGCCGGGCCTGCTCGGTCAACTCGGCGAGCATCTTCTGGTAGAGGTCGTCGCGCATCCCGGCCATGCCCTGCTCGATCTCCTCGCGGGAGCCGACGGTGGGCAGGTAGAAGAGGCTCGTCTGCAACACGCCGCCCTCCGGGCTCGCGCGCCCGGCGCGGGCGCGCCGCGGATCATACGCGAGGGGGCGCCGGGCGCCAGCGGCGAGCGCAGCGCCGCCACACCCGCGCCGGGGCGGTTCACCGGCGGTTGCAATCGTACGACCGCATGGCTTGCAATCAGCCGCACCATAAACTTGCAATCGTACGAACTAGAACCTTACAATCGTACGATGCCGGACCAGCCACTTCACGCGCGCCTGATCGAATCGCGGCTGATCGAGGCGCTCGAGGACTCGCCCGTGGTCCTGATCGAGGGCCCGCGCCAGTGCGGCAAGACCACGTTCGCGCAGATGGTCTGCGCGCCCGGATTCCTGCCCGGCGCGGCGCAGGACGCCGCGGCGGGCCGCGGCTACGGCTACCTCAACTTCGACAACGACGTGGTCCGGGCGGGCGCCGAGGCCGATCCGCTGGGCTTCGTCGCCGACCTCCCGGAGCGCGTCGTGCTCGACGAGGTGCAGCGCGTGCCGGGGCTCTTCACCGCCCTCAAGCTGGACGTCGACCGGCGGCGCGCGCCCGGCCGCTACGTGCTGACCGGCTCGACCCGCGTGCTCGCCGTACCGACGATCGCCGACTCGCTGGCCGGACGCCTCGAGACGATCCGGCTGCATCCCCTCGCGCAGCGGGAGCTGGAGGCCGATCGTCCCACCGGCGGCGGCTTCATCGGCGCGCTGTTCGGCAGCGGGTTCCCGCAGCGGGAGGTCGAGCGCCTGGGGCCGGAGCTGGCCGAGCGCATCGTCGGCGGCGGCTACCCGCCCGCCCTCGCCCGCCCCGCGGGCCGGCGCCGCGCGAACTGGTACCGCAACTACATCGAGGCGCAGGTACAGCGCGACATCGCCGACATGGCGCGCATCGCCGGGCTCGACGCGCTGCCGCGGCTGCTGAGCCTCGCCGCGACGCACACCGCGCGGCTCTTCAACCTCAGCCGCCTCGCCGCGCAGTTCCAGCTCAGCCGGCCGACGATCGGCAGCTACATCCTGTTGCTGGAGCGCGTCTACCTGCTGGAGCGCCTGCCGCCCTGGCACAGCAACCGGCTGAGGCGCCTGATCAAGACTCCGAAGCTGCACGTCGGCGACACGGGTCTGGCCTGCGCGCTGCTCGGCGCGACGGAGGCGACGCTGCACGCGGACCGCTCGCTGCTCGGGCAGTTGCTCGAGACCTTCGTCTTCCAGGAGCTGCGCCGCCAGGCGAGCTGGCGCCCGGACCCGGTGCAGTTCTTCCACTACCGCGACCGGGACCAGATCGAGGTCGACATCGTGCTTGAGCAGGGCGGCCTCGTCGCCGGCGTCGAGGTCAAGGCAGCGGCGACGGTGACGGCCTCGGACTTCCGGGGCCTGCGCAAGCTGAGGGACGCCCTGGGAGGACGCTTCGCCGGCGGCGTGGTGCTCTACGACGGCGAGTCCAGCGTCGGATTCGGCGAGGGCCTGCACGCCGTGCCCGTTCGCCTGCTCTGGGAGACACCCTGAGCAGCGAGTCCGTACGCCCCTTCGATCAGCCGCTACCTAGCCTTACAATCAGCCGTACCGCAACCTTGCGATCGTACGAACCAGAACCTTGCAATCAGCCGCTCCCTGCCCCGTGTCGCCTCAGAAGATGGAGCCGGCGAGGGAGGGCGGCTCGAGGGCGGCGAGGGCCTCGGCGCGCTCGCGCACGCGCGCGCTCGTCGCCTCGGGGTGGGTGAACAGGTAGAAGCGGTTGTCGCGGACGCCCTCGAAGACGATGTTCGCGACATCGTCGGGCGGGATGTAGCCGGGGCCGCCGGTCTCCGCCTGGCGGGCGAGGGCGCGCTGGTAGAGGTCGTGATCGCGCACGGCCTGCGCCTCGTCGCCCTCGGTGCGGAACTCGTCCGGGCGGCGGTTGCGCGTGCCGCCGCCGCGGATGCGGCCGGGACAGAGCACGGAGCAGTCGACCTTCGCATCGAGGCGGCGCAGCTCGTGGTAGAGCACCTCGGTGAGCGCGACGATGCCGGTCTTGCTGACCACGTAGCTGCCCATGCCCGGCCGCGCGCCGAGTCCGGCCGCCGAGGCGGTGTTGACGAGGTGCCCCTCGTCGTCCTGGGCGAGCATCAGCGGGATGAAGATCCTCGTGCCGTGGATCGCGCCCCAGAGGTTCACGCCCAGCGCCCAGCGCCAGTCCTCCTCCGTCGCCTCCCAGATCGAGACGTCCTGCGGGTTCACGCCCGCGTTGTTGCAGACCACATGCACGCCGCCGAAGGCCTCGACCGCCGCGTCGGCGAGCCGCTGCACGCTCTCCGACTTCGTGACGTCCGTCTCCACGGTGATCAGCCGCCCGCCGTCGACGCCCTCCTCCACGAGCTGCGCCCTGGCGCTATCGAGGTCCTCCGCGTGCACGTCGGCCATCGCGACGCTCATGCCCGCGCGCGCGAAGCGCCGCGAGAGCGCGAGTCCGACCTTGCCGCCCGCGCCCGTGACCACCGCGACCCTGCCCTCGAACTGCTGCATCGTTCGCTCCCTCGCCGCTCGCGCTTGCCGCGGGCGCGCGGATCGATCCGCCCGCCCGTCCCGCCTATCATCGCCGGGCGCGCAAGCGAGGGGGAGCCGATGGCCGTCGAACTGACGAGAGCCGCGATCGATCTGGGCATCGTCGTGGCCGACGAGGAGGCGATGCTGCGCTTCTACCGCGACACGCTCGGCCTCGAGTACCTCAACAGGCAGACCACGGGCCCGGGCGGCTACATGCACCGCCTCGCCTGCGGGGAGAGCGTGATCAAGCTCGTCGTGCCGCTGCGGACCCCGGCCTCGCGCACGCCTCGCGGCGCGCGCACGCAGACCGGGCTGCGTTACTTCACGATCCTCGTCTCCAACGTCGAGGAGGTCGCCGCGCGCTGCGAGGCCGAGGGGTTCGAGTTCCACTCGCCGCTCAAGGCGGCGACGCACGGCGGGACGTACGTGCAGGTCTACGACCCGGACGGCAACGTCGTCGCCTTCGTGCGCGAGGACGACTAGGACGAATCGGACGGCGCGCCGCGAGCGCGGCCGGGCGGGACAGGGAGCGAGGAGCAAGACCATGCGCATCGGCTTCATCGGCCTCGGAAACATGGGCGGGCACATGGCGATGAACGTGATCGCCGGCGGCCACGACGTGGTGGTGCACGACATCCGCCGCGAGGCCGCCGAGCGGCACCTCGCCGCCGGCGCGCGCTGGGCCGCCACGCCGCGCGGGGCGAGCGAGGACCGCGAGATCGTCTTCACCTCGCTGCCCGGCCCGGCCGAGGTCGAGCAGGTGGCGCTGGGCGAGGGCGGCGTGCTGGCCGGCGCCTCGCCGGGCACGATCTACGTCGACCTCTCGACCAACTCGCCGACGCTGATGCGGCGCATCCACGAGGAGTTCGCCGGGGAGAACGTCGCCGTCCTCGACGCGCCCGTGAGCGGCGGCTCCAGGGGCGCGGAGCTGGCGACGCTGGCCGTGATGGTCGGCGGCCCGGAGGAGGCCTACGAGCGCGCCAGGCCGGTGCTCGACTTGATCGGCGACAAGGTCTCCTACATCGGGCCCTCGGGCGCGGGGGCGATCGCGAAGCTGGTGCACAACCTGATCACGATCAGCGCGCGCGTGATCGTCGGCGAGGCGCTGACGCTCGGCGTGAAGGCCGGCGTGGACCCGGAGGCGCTGCTGGAGGCCGTGCAGAACGGCTCGTTCGGGCAGGGCAACCTGATCCACCGCACCGTGCCGAACATCGTCTACCAGGGCGCCTACGACAACGTCGGCTTCGCCCTCGATCTCTCGCTCAAGGATCTGCGGCTCGCCCTCGATCTGGCCGGGGAGTTCGGCGTGCCGATCACGCTCGGCGCGGTCGCGGAGGCGGAGGTCGCCGAGGCGGTCGACGCCGGCCTCGGTCCGCTCGACTCGAGCGCCTCGATCATCCTGCAGGAGCGGCGCAGCGGGGTGGAACTGCGCGCGGCGGACGCGATCCGCAGCTGGCGGGACGACGCCCAGGGCCGATAACACGTCGATCCCGCAGACTGTCTACACTGTGTCTACACTGTGAGGCGGTGGATTCTGGCCGCGAGCGCCGCGGGCCGTCGCGCCCGCGCCGCGCGCTGAGCGGCCATGCGACAGACGGGGGTGAGAGATGACGACGCTTGAGGCGCCCGCGACCTCGGACGTGGCGACGCTGACCGTCGACGGCAAGACCTGGGAGCTGCCGATCGTCGAGGGCAGCGAGGGCGAGCGCGCGATCGACGTGAGCACCCTGCGCGGCGACACCGGCCTGATCACACTCGACCTCGGATACGCGAACACCGGCAGCACGCTCAGCGACATCACCTTCATCGACGGCGAGGCGGGCATCCTGCGCTATCGCGGCTACCCGATCGAGGAGCTGGCGGAGCACAGCAGCTTCCTCGAGACGGCCTACCTGCTGCTCTACGGCGACCTGCCGACGAAGGACCAGCTCGACTATTTCGAGGGGCGGATCACGAACCACACGCTCCTCCACGAGGACATCCGGCACATGTACCGGGCGTTCCCGCTGGCGGCGCACCCGATGGCGGTGAGCGCGGCGGTCGTCGGCGCCCTCTCGACGTTCTACCCGGACTCGGTGGACCCGCTGGACCCGGAGCAGGTGGAGATCTCGACCTACCGGCTGATCGCGAAGCTGCCGACGATCTGCGCGGTCGCCTTCAAGTACGCGATGGGCCACCCCTTCAACTACCCGCGCAACGACCTCAGCTACGCCGAGAACATGCTCTACATGATGTTCGGGCTGCCGACCGAGGAGTACGAGGTCAACGACACCTTCACGCGCGCCGTGGAGACGCTGCTGATCCTGCACGCCGACCACGAGCAGAACTGCTCGACGAGCACGATGCGGATGGTGGGCAGCTCGCGGGCGAACATCTACGCCTCGGCCTCGGCGGCGATCATGGCGCTCTGGGGGCCGCTCCACGGCGGCGCGAACCAGGCCGTGATCGAGATGCTGCACGACATCGCCGAGAACGAGGGCAGCGCCCGGATCTTCATGGACAAGGCGAAGGACAGCAACGACACGACGCGCCTGATGGGCTTCGGCCACCGCGTCTACAAGAACTTCGACCCGCGCGCGAGGATCCTCAAGGATCACGCGCACAAGGTGATGGACCAGCTCGGGGAGGCGGGGCGCCTGCTCGAGATCGCCACGGAGCTCGAGGAGCTCGCGCTCAGCGACGACTACTTCGTCTCGCGGCAGCTCTACCCGAACGTCGACTTCTACAGCGGCATCATCTACGAGTCGCTGGGGATTCCGACGAACGGCTTCACGCCGTTCTTCGCGCTCGGGCGGATGCCGGGCTGGCTGGCCCACTGGCGCGAGCACCACTTCGACCCGCGGAACAAGCTCAACCGCCCGCGCCAGATCTACACCGGCGAGACGCTGCGCAGCTACGTCCCCATCGAGGAGCGCGGCGGCTAGACGCGGGCAATCAGCCCTCGCGCGCCCTTGCGTTGTGGGGGCTGTGCCCCCCACGCCCCCATCCCCGACCGTCGCTGCGCGCTCGAGCGGCGCTGCGCGCCGGGCGGGCTACGCCCGCTCCCCCTCACCCCCGCCCTCTCCCTCAGGGAGAGGGGGCCGGACGGTCCTCGCGAGGCCGGGTGCGTGCTCAGCGTTTGTAGCGTGCGCCGGACCAGCGGGGGCGTGGGGGCGGAGCCCCCACATAGAAAAGAAATCCGGGGCGGGTGGGTGGGTCCCAGTCGCGCGCAGCGCGTGCTCGTCCGGGATGGGGGTGTGGGGGGCTGCGCCCCCCACAGGCAAAACGCGCCTACGCCTTGAGGCGCTCGATCAGGTCGGCGTACTGGGCGAGGTGGCGCACGCTGAGGTAGCGCTCGCGCACCGTCTCGCGCGCGGCCCGGCCGAGCGCCTCGGCGCGCTGCGGCTGCGCCAGCAGCTCGCGCAGCCGCGCCCCGTAGGCGGCGAGGTCCGACGGGTCGGCGAGCAGCGCGCCGTCATGGCCGTCCTCGATCTGGTCCTGGATGCCGCCGACGGCGCTCGCGAGGAGCGGGCGGCCCTTCCACATCGCCTCGGTGACGGTCAGGCCGAAGCCCTCCTGCAGGCTCTTCTGCACGATCACGGCGGCGTGGCGCTGCAGCGCGTTGACCATCACCGCGTTCTCCTCGACGTCGTCGGTTGGCAGCGAGACGAGGTGGATGCGGTCACGCACCACCTCCGGGAGCCCGCGCCAGACGGCGATCGTCTCCTCGAGGACGTGCGCCGCCTCCGGGTCGTCGGCGACGCCGCTGGTGTTCGGTCCGGCGAGCATCAACTGGGCGTCGGTCTCCGTGGCGATCGAGGCGAAGCCCCGCATCACGCCGATCGGGTCCTTGAGCGGATCCCAGCGCGAAACCTGCACCGCCAGCGGCACGTCGGCGGCGGGCGGCGGGCCGGAGCGCACCACCTCGGCCCGCCGCTCGACGCGTCGAGGCGTGCCGTCCTGGCCCGTGAAGCGGACGGCGCCGCTCGACTCGCCCGCGATCATCCCCGTGTGCGCCAGCACCGCGCGCACGGTCTCCGCGTCCAGGTTCTCGTTCTTCGCCGTCAGCGGGTCGAGCGAGGGCGGGATCAGCATCGCCTCGCGGCCCGCGGCGAGCGCGGGGACGTAGGTCTGCCGCGTGAAGACGAAGGCGTCGACCGGCGCGAGGTACGGCGCGAGGAAGGCCCAGCCCCGCTCGGTCTCCTCGTTCGAGGCGTCGCTGCCGATGTGGCAGCGCCAGATCGAGGGGATCCCGGCGCGCGCGAGGTGCGGCGCGAGGCCGGCCGTCTGCGGGTCGTGCAGGATCACGATGTCGCGAGGCCCGACGTGGGCGAGCACGCCCGCGGCGTTCTCCCCGGCGACCTGCTCGTAGACGGCGCGCTCGGCCTCGCCGAGCGGGCTGCCGTCGCCGCTCGCGCCGTGCAGCGCGTGGTGCAGCCGCTTCGTGAGGGTGAAGAACGGCGCGACGCCCTCGATCACCAGCCAGCGGGTTTCGACGCCGAGGTCGCGCGCGTAGCCGATCAGCGAGGGCAGCATCTCCGCGACGCCGCCGCCGGTCGCCGTGGAGTTGATATTCCAGACGACGCGCCCCTCGAGGTGATCGCGCAACGCCGCCGCGCGGTCGCGCGCGGCCGCGACGGCCTCCGGGCCGATCACGCCCTCGAGCAGGCTGAACGAGCGGTCGGGGACGGCTACCTCGTGCGGCTCGACCATGCTGACGACGCTCCCGCGCTCCGGGCGGGCCGCCGGGCGGTCCTGCCGCCGCCGCGCCGTGCGCCCGTGCGCAGATCACCGGCGCGGCGACTTACGCGCAACAGCGCGGGGCCACGGCCGGGGCGATTGCCGCCCGCGCGCGCGGGCGCTACGGTCGCACGTGGTGGAGGCGCCTCGATACGATGACGACCACCCCTTCCGGTAGCGCTCTCCAACCCACACTCGGCTCCTCGCTCCGCTCCGAACTGCGCGCCGTCGCCGACGGCCCGAGCCTGCTCGCGCTCGACTACGACGGCACGCTCGCGCCGTTCCGCAGCGAACGCTCCGAGGCGCGCATGCCGGACGAGCTGCGCGAGCTCCTCGCCGCGCTCGCGGCCTGTGAGGCGACGCGCGTCGCGATCGTCTCCGGGCGGCCGATCGCCGAGCTGGAGGCGCTGATCGGCCTTGAGCCGCTGCCGGAGCTGTTCGGCGTGCACGGCTGGGAGCGCCGCCTGCCGGACGGCCGCCGCGCCGACCACGCGCCGCCGCCGCGCGCCGCCGCCGCGCTCGACGCCGAGTGGCGGTGCCTCGTCGGCGAGCTGGCCGAGCAGCGGCTCGAGCGCAAGTCGGCAAGCCTCGCCCTGCACGTGCGCGGCCTCGAGGCTGCCGAGGGCGCGGCGCTGATCGCGGGCGTCGAGCCGCGCTGGCGCGACCTCGCGGCGGCGCACGGGCTGGACCTGCGGCGCTTCGACGGCGGCATCGAGCTGCGCTGCGCCGGCCGCGGCAAGGGCGACGTGCTGCGCGAGCTGCTGGCGGAGCTGCCCGAGAGCGCGCCCGCCGCCTACCTCGGCGACGACGAGACGGACGAGGACGCCTTCCGCGCGATCGCGGGCCGCGGCCTCGGCGTGCTCGTCGCCGGGCAGCCGCGCGAGACGGCGGCCGCACACGTCGTCGCGCCCCCGGCGGTGGCGGCGCTGCTCCGCGAGTGGCTGGGGCGCGCGCGCGAGGCGGCGCGATCACGCGAGGCGGAAGGCGCACGGTGAACGGGCGGCGGCGCGTCGTCATCGCCTCGAACCGGGTGCCGCCCCCGCCCGCCGAGGGCGCGCCCTGGCCGGCGGGCGGCCTCGTCTCCGCGCTGCTGCCGCCGCTCGCCGCCGTCGGCGGCCTCTGGTTCGGCTGGAGCGGCGAGGCCGGCGACCCGGACACGCCGCCGCAGCGCACCGTTACGAGCGACATCGACTACGTCACCATCGACCTGCCCGAGCGGGAGATCGCCGACTTCTACGAGGGCTTCTGCAACCGCACGCTCTGGCCCCACCTGCACGGCCTCGCGGAGCAGGCGACGGCCCTCCATCGCGAGTACTCGACGTACCGCACGGCGAACCGCCGCTTCGCGCTGGCGCTGGTGCCGCTGCTCGCGGCCGACGACCTGATCTGGGTGCACGACTACCAGCTGATCCCGCTCGGCCAGGAGCTGCAACGGCTCGGCTGGCGCGGGCCGCTCGGCTACTTCCACCACGTCCCGGTCCCGCCTCGCGAGCACTGGGAGGCGATCCCCAACCACGAGGCGCTCGCCACCGCGTTCACCGCCTACGAGCTGGTCGGCACCCAGACCCCGCGCGACCGCGATCAGCTGCGCACGCTCCTGCCCGCCGGGCGCGCCGAGCACATCTCGACGCACCCCGTGGGCATCGACCCGCAGCGCTTCCGCCGCTTCGCCGCCTCCTACGGCGCCGACCCCCTCGCGCGCGAGGGCGACGACCGCCAGATCCTGTTCGGCGTCGACCGGCTCGACTACACGAAGGGCATCCGCCAGCGCCTCGAGGCGTTCGAGCGGCTGCTGCTGCGCGACGAGCGCTGGCGGCACGAGGCGCGCTTCGTGCAGTGGGCCGCGCCCTCGCGCGGCAACGTGCCGGAGTACCAGGCGGAGCGCGCCGCGGTGATCGAGGTGGCCGAGCGCATCAACGCGCGCTTCGGCGAGCCGCACCCCGTCGAGCTGGACCTCACCTCGCACCCGCCGGACGAGGTCGCCGCCGGTCTCGAGGCGGCCGACATCTGCGTCGTCACCTCGCTCGCCGACGGCATGAACCTCGTCGCCAAGGAGTTCGCGGCGGTCCACTCCGCCGAGCACCCCGGCGTGCTGGTGCTGTCCGACACCTGCGGAGCGGCCTCGCAGCTGACGGGCGCGCTGCCCGTGCGCGCGACCGACGTCGGCTCGATCGAGGAGGCGCTGGAGCGGGGGCTGCGCATGCCGTGGGACGAGCGCTCGCGCCGCTCGGCCGTGCTGCGCACGACGGTCGACTTCACGACGGCGGGCCGCTGGTTCCAGGAGTTCGTGCTGGAGCTCGAACGCCGCCGCCCCGGCGGCGCCCCCACCGTCTTCCGCTGGTAGCGCCTGCGGGTTCTGTGGGGCTGCGCCCCCACGCCCCCCTCGGCTCCGCCGCCTCCGTCATTCCGGCTCCCCTTCCCGTCATTCCGGCGAAAGCCGGAATCCAGTCGGGGCGCAACGGCGGGCGCGTCCCTTCCCTCGAGAGTGAGGGAGACGCCGCGCGCCAGCGCGGCTCCGACGCTATCGTGGAAGCGAACCGCAGCAACAGGAGCAGCGATGAGCGCCCAACCCCCACCGCTTCCCCCGGACGTCCCCGGCAAGGTCGAAATCGACCCCGTCGAGCAGGTGATGCACGAGTTCCCCTACGGCATCTACATCGTCGGCTCCGTCGAGGATGGCGAGCCGAACGGGATGATCGCGGACTGGGTGATGCAGGTCTCGTTCGAGCCGCGGCTCGTCGCCGTCGCCTTCGAGGACGACTCGCGCAGCCTCGCGCGGATCCGCGCCAACGGCGTCTTCACCATCAACCTGCTGACCGAGGAGCCGGACAGCATGGAGCTGGCCCGCCAGTTCCTCCAGCCGTACGACGCCTCGAAGATCAGGGGCCGCAGCGACGCGGCGGCGGCGCAGCGCCACCACAAGCTCTCCGGCGTCGAGCACTGGCTGCGCGACTCCGGCTGCCCCGTGCTGGAGGACGCCCTCGCCTGGCTGGAATGCGAGGCGGAGCAGTTCGTCGAGGCCGGCGATCACGTCCTCGTGATCGGCCGCGTCCTCGACGGCGAGATCCTCGTCAGCGCCGAGCCGCTGACCTCGCTCTACACCGGCTGGACATACAGCGGCTGAACGGCGGGCGGATGCGCTCCTCCGTCGATTTGTGGTAGGGTCAGCCTCGAACACAAGTGCGAGCCCCTTGTCTCCCCAAGCAACTGACGAGCCGCGCCGCGTCCGACTGACGTGGATTGATGAGGAACGTCCAGTGGCAGAGGCACCGTACAACGTAGTCTCTCTGTTCTCTGGAGCAATGGGACTCGACATCGGACTTGAGCAAACGGACCGCTTTCGCGTGGTCGCGTGCGTAGAGATCGACCCTGCTATGTGCGACACGATTCGAAGCAATCACAACGCGGGCCGACTGTCTACAGAGCTCAAGGTCTACGAAACCGACATCTCCGAGCTGGATCCGCAAGACGTTCTCGACGACATCGGGTTGAAGCCGGGCGAGGTCGACCTTGTTGTGGGCGGTCCTCCGTGCCAATCCTTCAGCACCGCTGGCCGCCGCCGAACTACACAAGACCCGCGCGGTACTCTTCTCTGGCAGTTTCTGCGCTTTATCGACGAGCTCCAGCCGAAGTTCTTCCTTATGGAGAACGTCCGGGGGCTCCTTTCTGCCGCGTTGAGGCATCGTCCGATCGCCGAACGGCCCACCAAGGGCGGTCCACCGCTTGACCCTGATGAAGAGGCAGGCTCGGTCGTTCGGCTCTTCGCAGAGGACTTACAGAGGCTGCAGGGTGGCTCTTACCACATGGACTGCTTCGAGGTGAACGCCGTGAACTATGGCGCACCTCAACTAAGAGAACGGGCGCTCTTTGTCGGTAACAGGTTCAATGCGACCGTTGATTTCCCCGACCCGACGCATGGGCGCGCGGAGCAAACCAGGCAAGGGTTCCTCTTCGATCCTCACAAGTACGATACACAGGGCACCTTCTTCGATGCTGCGGAGCGTCCACCTCAGCCGTGGCGTACGCTTCGGGACGCGATCGGCGACCTTGAGGAAAATGAGCCCCTGGTCATGGACTTTAGCGACCGGAAGAAGCGCTATCTGGGAATGGTACCGCCCGGCTCGAACTGGCGGAGTCTACCTGAGGATATCCAGCGAGAATCAATGGGCAAGGCATGGCACGCCAAGGGGGGACGCTCCGGCTGGTGGCGTCGGCTCACATACGACCTCCCATGCCCAACTCTCGTCACCATGCCGAACCATGCGGGCACGTCGCTGTGCCACCCGACCGAGACCCGAGCACTCACGCTACGCGAGTACGCACGTATCCAGGAGTTCCCGGACGAATGGGAGGTGTGCGGCACCACAGCACAGCAATACGCCCAGATCGGCAACGCCGTACCAGTACGGCTTGGCCGGGTAGCGGGCGACGTAGTCGCGGACGCGCTTGACGCCCTCAGCGATCGCAACTGGGAGCCCTACGCCGCCCAACCTGAAAGCTACCGACTCGTCTATGTGCAGTCACACGTTCGTACCCGCCAATGGTATAAGGGCGGCAAGACTCTTGTTTGGTCCGATGGCGGGAACAACGGACACGCTGCGTACGGCACCCCGGCAACGAAGCGCAGGCAGTCCACGATGTAGCGAAGGACGAAGATGGCTCGCAATGCACTGTACAGTGCTCTGAAGTCTCATCGGCACCGCTTCGATAGTGAGGAAGTCGCGCGCCTCTTCGCTCAGGTCGACGAGGCGCGCGTACAGGCGCTGGCGACGGGCTTCGCGGACTACATCAACGCGAACCTTCCGCCTACCATCGAGAGACGTGACGGCTTAACGGACTACAGAACGAACCCATACGTGCTGATGACATCTGCCAGCATTGCGAATCTGTCTCAGCCCGATGCGTTTGCAGCGTTCCTGTTCAACAGCAAATTGTACATGTCGCTGGAGACATCATTTGGTAAGGCAGTGGAGGCCACATCTGTCCTGCCGTATCCCATCGACTCCGAATCGAAGTGGAGTGACCCTCCAGAGAAGCTTGCCGAGTTTGCAGAGTACGAGGGACTAGACCGGGAAGAGCAAGCCCGCCGACGGACGCAGTCAGCATGGCGCGAGGTTGATAAGGCTGTCGTGGTAGATGACCGACGGTACATGACTAGCATCAAGAGCGGACCCAACACAATAAACGACTCGCAGGTGCAGGCTATGACTCAGGCCATCATCGATCATCACCGCACCTGGTCCGACGAGACCAGCAAGAATCACGATGGAGTCAGGTACCTCGATGTCGTGCTCGGTCTCACCTATGGAACGGACCGCACGACTAACAACAAGGAGAACCAGATCCTCGCGAAGCTCTTGGGGCGCGGGTTTGCAGAAGAGGATCGCGAGGGGAAGCCCGGGGTGCTGATAGACGAAGCCACGCACACGATTCGCGTCTATCGGAGAATCGGCCAGGACTTCTGGGGCTTCATCGCGAACCCGCGGGATCCTGCGTCGGCATCGTTCGCCTTTCTCGAGATACTTCTGGGTCTCGCAAAAGGCTTGTCAGCCGGAGTCGAGGCTTCCGATCTTGAGGATAGGATCAACCAGAAGCTTCGACAGCTAGCCACATCGCTCGCAGGACTACAGTTCCCGAGGGGAAGCCTCCCAGGATGGATTCGGGAAGACTTCTCGAAGGATGAGCTGTTCTGGTTCGCAACCGCAATGACGGCATTCTACGACGAGGGTATCTGACGACACGCGAGCGGTATGCCTCGAACATGATACCGGCAGCCCTCGCCCGCCTCAGAACGTCGCGATCGGGTTCGCCGGCGATCCGGTGCCGCGCTCGAAGCGGAGCGGGTTGAGGGTGAAGCAGAACTCCCAGCGCCCGCGCTCGGCGCAGGCCACGGCGAGGCGCTCGAGGTGCGCGTTGTCGATCAGGCGCAGGCCCATCGCCACGAGGGCGATCTGGTGCACGGGCATGCGCGTGCGCTTGTAGTTCGGGTCGAGGTAACGCGTGTCCGTGGTCACGTCGGAGCCGATTACCGCGGCGCCGCGCTCGTGCAGCCAGGGCAGCGTCGCGGCGTGGTAGCCCGAGTGCTCGTGCGGCGGCTCCTGGCGCGCGAGGATCGCCGCCTCGTGCTGCGCGCCGTAGCCGGTGCGCAGCAGCACCACGTCGCCCTCCTCGACGCGCACGCCCTGCGCCTCTTCCGCCGCCTCGAGATCCTGGGGGTAGACGCCGGGCGCCATCGGCAGCGGATCCTGGCCGAGCGCGCGCGCGACGTCGAGCAGCACGCCGCGCGTCATGATGCCGTCGCGCATCACCTCCGAGGTCTGCTCCAGCGCGCCGTCCGAGGTCTTGACCAGCCCGGCCGAGCGGCCGTTGTACATCCGTCCGTCGAAGAAGACGTGGGCGAGGCCGTCGATGTGCGTGAAAATGCTGCCGTGGAAGGCGAAGCTGAGGCGCTCGCCGGCCCACTGCAGCGGCTCGACGCCGGGCTGCGCGGGATCCTCGGGGTTGTCGCCGAGCGCGTAGCGCTCGCCGCTCTGCGCCATGTCGATCACCGGGTTGCCGCCGGCGAGCTGCTGGCCACCCCAGGGAATCAGCCGCGAGCAGGAGATGCTGACGCCCTCGCGGACCAGCGAGGCGGCCTGCCTGCGCTTCGCGTCCGTGATCAGGTTGAGCGTGCCGAGCGTGTCGTCGTCGCCCCAGCGCCCCCAGTTGCTGAGCGTATCGAAGTACGACAGCACCTCTTCCTGCGACGGGGCCTGTGGCATGACTCACCTCCTGCGCGTCGATGCTCCGGGATGCGGGCGCATCCTACGCGAAGGGGCGGAGCGCCGGGTCGGCCGGCGCGAGGACCGGACGAGCGCTACGCGCCGATCGCCTCGCCGAGTTGGAGCCGCTCGAGGGCGTCGTAGGCCTCCTCGACCATGTCCATCACCACCTGGCGGGCGGGCTTCAACTCGCGGATGAAGCCGACGCCCTGCCCGGCGGGCGGGCTGATCCAGTCGTAGAGCTTGTGGTCCTCGGCCGCCTGCTTGATCTTGCCGACGAGCAGGCCCTGCAACGGCATCGGCAGGTAGGGCGGGGCGTCGGGCTGCTCCCAGGCCTCCTTGAAGCGGTTGCGCACGGCGCGGTTGCGCTTGCCGTCGTCCGCCTCGTTGACCCAGGCATCCTGCGCCTTCGCGTCGAGCAGCTTCTGCTTCGCCCACATCTCCGTCGCCGACTCGTGGGTCGCCTGCCAGATCGTGCCCGTCCAGACGCCGACCGCCCCGAGGACGATCGCGGCGACGACGTGCTGGCCGGTTGTGATCCCGCCGGCGGCGAGGATCGGCGTGTCGTGCTGCCTCGCCAGCTCCGCGACCTCCGGGACGATCGAGAAGGTGCCGATGCGGCCCGTGTGGCCGGCCGAGTCCTGGCCCTGCGCGATCAGCAGGTCGAGCCCGGCGTCGAGCTCGCGCTGCGCCTGCCGCGCCATCCCGATCAGGCCCCAGACCTTCACCCCGGCGTCGTGCATCTCGTCGAGGATGAAGGCGGGGCTGCCGAGGCCGGAGGCGAAGATCGGGATCTGCTCCTCCATCATGATCTCGAGCTTGCGCCGCGTGTCGGCCAGGCCCCGCAGGCGCTGCGTGCCCCAGGGGCCGGGCGTGGTCGGCTCCGGGATGTTGTTGTCGCGCATCAGCCCGTCCATGAACTCGCGGTGCTGCTGCGGGATCTGCGCCTCGAGCTCCTCGAGGTTGCCGCGCACGTAGGAGGAGGGGATGGTGATGTCGACGCCGTACGGCTTGTCGCCCACCTGCTCCTTGATCCAGCGGATGTCGTTCTGCATCTCCTCGACGGTGTGCGTGCTTGCGCCAAGCATCCCGATGCCGCCGGCGTTGCTGACGGCGGCCGCCACGTCGCGCGTGTGCGCGAAGGAGACGATCGGGTACTCGCAGCCGTACTCCTCGCAGAGCCGGGTGTAGAGGGGGTCGTCGCTCATCGTCTGGTCCTCTCGCTGCGGCCGGGGCGCGAGCCGCGCGCCCCGGGCTGCCTGTGTGCTCCGGGTTCGCGCCTGTGCGGCGCGCCGTCATGGTAGCAAGGGCGCGCCTTGCGGGGCGGGTCAGGCCGGGGCCAGTTCGCTGATCTCCGCGACTTCCTCGGCGCTGAGCTGCGCCTCGCCGGCGGCGGCGTTGGCCGCGACCTGCTCCGGCTTCGTCGCCCCGGCGATCACGCTGGAGATCGCGGGGTTCGCGAGCAGCCAGCCGAAGGCGACCTCCAGCAGGCTGCGCCCGTGCTCCCCGCACCACGCCTCGAGGCGTTCGACGATCTCCCAGTTGCGGTCGGACATGACGCGCCCCGAGAAGCGCGCGTCGGAGAGGCGGGCGCCCTCGGGGGCGTCCTCGCCGCGGCGGTACTTGCCGGTGAGCAGGCCGCTCGCGAGCGGGAAGTAGGGCAGCATCCCCAGCCCGAACTGCTCGCAGGCGGGCAGCACCTCGGCCTCGATGCCGCGCTTGAGCAGGCTGTACTCGTTTTGCGCGGAGACGAACGGCGTGAGGTGGTGGTGCCGCGCGATCCAGTGGCAGTCCGCGATCGCCCAGCCGGCGAAGTTCGAGTTGCCGATGTAGCGCACCTTGCCCGAGCGCACGAGGTCGTCGAGCGCGCGCAGCGTCTCGTCGTGCGGCGTCTCCGGGTCCGGGAAGTGGATCTGGTAGAGGTCGAGATAGTCCGTGCCGAGGCGGCGCAGGCTGGCCTCGACGGCCTGCATGATGTAGCGCCGCGAGGCGCCGCGCATCAGCGGCCCCTCGCCCATCGGGACGCCGCACTTGCTGGCGACGATCA
This sequence comes from Dehalococcoidia bacterium, assembly GCA_963692775.1. GTDB lineage: Bacteria > Chloroflexota > Dehalococcoidia > UBA2979 > UBA2979 > VXMT01. The sequence goes on from OY839116.1 coordinate 1,120,192, forward strand.
CGTCCTGGCGGTCCGCGCCGAGCGCCTTGCCGAGGAACTCCTCGGACTTCGCGCCGCCGTAGATGTCGGCGGTGTCGAAGAAGTTGATGCCGCTGTCGAGGCAGGCGCGCACGACGGCCTCGGTGGCCGCGTAGTCGGCGCGCATGCCGAAGTTGTTGCAGCCGAGCCCGACGACGGAGACCTGCAGGCCCGATCGTCCGAGGTTCCGGTACTCCATCGCGTCCCCCTCCGCTTCCTGCCGCGCTGCCGAATGCCCGCGAGTATAAGCGCCGCCGCCGGAGGCGCATCCTCCCCGCCGCCGATCCGGCCCTCTCCCCTCCGGCCCCCTCTCCTGGGGGAGAGACACCCCATGGTGCTAAGGCGTCAAGCGGCGAGCTGCTCGCGGTCGCGGCGGTGCGCCCAGGCGGTGGCCTCGTCGTAGGGGCGGCGCGTCCTGAGGCAGCCGTGGAGGTAGCCGACGAGGCGGTTGCCGAGGGCGCGCAGCGCCTGGTGGTGGAGGTCGCCGGCGGCGCGCCGCCGCAGGTAGAAGTCGTAGCAACCGGGGCTCGCCTGTAGCGCGCAGAGCGCCCAGCGGTCGGCGGCGTCGGCGAGCCGGCGGTTGCGCACGAAGCGGGCGCGCACGCTGCGTTTGCGTCCCGATGCTACGGTCAGCGGCGAGGTGCCGGCGTAGTTCCTGCGGGACTTCGCCGACGCGTAGCGTTCGGGGTCGTCCCCGAACTCGCCGAGCACCCGGGCGCCGAGCACGAGACCGAGTCCGGGCAGGGAGCGGTAGAGCGCGGCGTCCGGGTGCTGCTCAAAATGGTCCGCCAGTTCGGCCTCGAGTGCGGCGATCTGCTGGTTGATCTCGCTGATCTGCCCGACCGTCGCGCGGGTGCTCGCGGCGAAGGCCCGGCTCACCACCTCCGACACCTCGAGCTGCGGGGAGCGCAGCGCCTCGCGGACCGCGGCGGCGCGCCGCTCGAGGTTGCGCCGGCGGCCGCCGCGGCGGAGCGCGGCGCGCAGCCGGGTGCTGCTCAGCCGCGCCGCCTCGCGCGGGCCGGGCGCCGTGGCCAGCACGCCGAGGGCGTCGCCGTGGGCGAGCTTGGGAAACGCCCGCAGGGCGGCGGGAAAGTACTCCCTGAGGGCGTTGCGCAGGCGGTTGGTCTGGCGCGTGCGGTCCCAGATCAACTGCTGGTGCGCACGGGCGAGGATGCGCAGCGCGGCGGCCTCGTCAGTGTCGCCGGCGACCGGCCGGTGGTTGTGGCGGTCGGTGCGGACGAGGTCGGCGAGCAGCTTCGCGTCGGCGGCGTCGGACTTGGCGCCGCCGAGGTGGTGGCGCTCGCGGTAGCGCGCCGCCGAGCGCGGGTTGATCGCGTAGACGCGGTAGCCGGCGGCGAGCAGCGCCGCGACCCAGGGCCCGCGGTCGGTCTCGATGCCGACCACGACGTCGCCCGGGTCCGCGGCGTGCCGGGCGACCAGCTCGTGCAGCGCGGCGACGCCCGCGACGCCCTCGGGCAGCCGCTTGGCGGCGAGCCGCGCGCCGGCCTCGTTCATGAAATGGACGTCGTGGTGGTCCTCGGACCAGTCGTCGCCCACGTAGAGGGTCATCGTCTCAGTGCCTCCTTCGCTTCGTGCTGCCGGCTGCGACCCGCCGGGCTGGTCCCGCGACGGCCTAATGGAACAGTGCTCGCGGGCACGACACCCCATGAGTGCTGCGGACCACCCGGACGCACCGGCCGGGGCGCGGTCTCTCCCGAGAGATCCAGAGGTCTCAGGGCGAGGAAGTGCTCACCGGCCGGCGGGCCCCGGACCAGTCTCCCAGATCGCTCCGGGGTTCTGGTCGAACCCCATTAGGGTGGGGGTGAGGGGGCTCGCCCGCAGATGCTCGCGCCTCGATCGGGTGTTGCGCCCTCGAAGGTGCTTGCCCGGCGGGCGTCGGACGAGCACGCTGCGCGGCTCGGGGCCCGCCCACCCGCCCTCGGATTCTTTTCTGTGGGGGGCTACGCCCCCCACGCCCCCGCTGCTGCTCGCCTCGGAAGGTTCGTGCGCCGATCCGGCCCCCTCTCCCCTCCGTCATTCCGGCGAAAGCCGGAATCCAGTTGGCCCGCCAGTCTAGCTGCCACCTCAATGGATCGTTGCGCCCTCGAGGTCGGGCTGCGCCCGCCTCCCCCTCACCCTCCGCGCTCTCCCTCGAGGGAGGGGACCGGATCCGGCCTAGGGAGTTGGCTGCGCCTCCAGAAGCTCCGAGGGGGCGTGGGGTGCAGCCCCCACCGCAAAGAGGGCGCTTGCCGAGGCGGCAGGGTGTCAGCGCTGGGGGTCGACGAACACCTCGCGGTGGGCGAAGCGCCAGCGGCCGGCGACGCGGCGCAGCGTGTCGTGGTAGAGGCCGACGGGGCCGATGCCGCGCTCCGCGTCCCGCGAGCGATCCTGGTAGAGGCGCAGCAGGTAGACGCGCATCGTCGCCTCGTCGCCGTCGCCCTCGATGATCGGGCTGTTCGTCATGTGGCGCGCGGCGCCCGATCGCGCGTGGTCGCCGCGCGCGAACTCGATCAGCGCCTCGCGGCCCTGGACGTGCAGCCCCGCGCGCCGCAGCTCGATCACGCCGTCGGCGGTGAAGCAGTCGGCGTAGGCCTCGCCGTCACCCGAGTCGATCGCGTGGGCGTAGCGCCCGAGCAGCTCGAGGATCTCGAGGCGGTCGGCGACTGTCAGCGGCATCGCGGGCCCCCGGCGCGGGGTGCGTCCCGCTAGATGCCCAGGAACTCGTTCTGCGCGCTGAGCAGCATCACGTCGATCTTCGCCTGAAACTCATCGACGTCGAGGCTCATGATCTGCAGGTCGTGGAGCGCGCCGTCGCGGTCCATGACCTGGTTGCGCAGGCGCGCCTCGCGCTGGAAGCCCATGCGGCTGAAGACCTTGACGGCGGCCTCCTGATCCGTGGTCATCTGCGCCATCATCTTCTTCACGCCTCGCTGCTTGGCGAACGCGAAGGCCTGCTCCGTGAGCAGCCGCCCGAGGTTCTTGCCGCGCATCTCGTGCGAGATCAGCACGCGCAGCTCGGCGACGTGGCGCGTCCAGCCGAGGCGGTCCGTGGCCACCGAGGTGTACCCGACGATCGTGTCGTCCCGGACGGCGGCGATCGTCGTGTAGTAGCCCTCCTCGATGTCCTCGATCCACTGGTCGACGCTGGCCGGGTCCGTGATGTCGCGGCGCAGGAAGAGCAGGTCGTGCGTGGGCAGCTTGCGCGCGAAGTCGAGGACCGCCTCGCGGTCGCCGCGCTCCAGGAAGCGCAGCGTCAGCGTGACGCCCTCGAGCGAGATCGCGGCGGGATACTCGAGGGGTTCCGCGCTTTGCGCCGCTACCTGATCGGCGATCTGCCCACCGAACAGCCGTCCGAGCCCTTGCAGCAGTCCCATGTCGGACCCCCTTCGATCCGCCATCGCCGACCCCGGACGCGCGCCCGCGTGCCGGCTCCGCAGTCCTCCTTAACAGTCTCACGCCTAGGGGTGCCGCCTTTCAACCCTTCGCGCCCCACATCTTGCCGCCGCTGCCCCTGAGCGACCCCGCGCGTACCATCGGCGAATGCCGCGAACCGCCTTCCGTTTGCGCGCCACCGTGCTGCCTTACGGCGACGCGCCGAGCGACCTCTGGGTCGCCGGCGGGCGCATCCGCACCCGCCCGATCGACGGCGCCGAACCGCTCGCGCCCGAGGGCGGCTACGTGCTCCCCGGCCTCGTCGACGCGCACGTCCACCTCGTCACGAACCGCGAGTACAAGGAGCTTCCGGCCGGGTCGCGCGAGGTCGTCGACCGCAATCGCGGCGACTTCCTGCGGCGCGGCGTGCTGCTGCTGCGCGACATGGGCGCGTTCACGCGGCGCGAGGCGGAGCGCCCCGCGACGCTCGGCCTGCCGCGCGACGACGGCCTGCCGCCCGTGATCGCCTCGGGCCAGCCGCTCGCCCCCGATGGCGTCTTCACCGGCATCCAGGAGCCGACCACGCCCGATCAGCTGGAGGCGCACGCCGCCCATCGCGCGCGCGATCAGCGCGCGCCCTGGGTGAAGGTGATCCTCGACAACTTCCCGCCGCACTTCGCGCCGGCCGTCGACGGCGTGCCGGGCATGGTGAACTACCGCGAGCCGGAGCTGCGCGCCGCGGCGGAGGCCGTCCACGCGGCCGGCGCGCGCATCGCCGTGCATGCCTTCACCCGCGAGGCCGCCGCCAGCGCCGTCGCCGCGGGCGTCGACTCGATCGAGCACGGCTGGGGCCTCGACGAGTACCTCGTCGAGGAGCTGGCGCGGCGCGGCATCGCCTGGACGCCCACGCTCGCACTCGACGAGATGATGTTGGACATGGCGGCGGGCGCGCGCGGGCAACCACGGAGCGCGGCGGTCGAGCGCTGGCTGCGCGACGCGATCGATCGCATCGAGCCGCTGATCGTGCGCGCCCGGCGGCTCGGCGTCCCGCTGCTCGCCGGCACCGACGGCGTCGAGCCCGTCACGCGCGAGGTCGCGCGCCTGCACGAGGCGGGCCTCGAGCCGGCGGACGCCCTCGCGACCGCCTCGAGCGCCGCGCGCGAGCTGCTCGGCGAGCCCGGCCTCGAGGACGGCGCGCCCGCCGACCTCGTCTGGTTCGCGCACGACCCGCGCGAGTCGCCGGAGCTGCTGGAGCGGCCGGGCCTGGTGCTGCTGCGCGGCGAGCGCGTCGACCTCGCGCGCGGGTAGCGGCGAGGCGCGGCACGGCGCAGACTCGGACGCGCGCGAGGCAGCGCGGGCGGGAGCACGACGGTGAGCTGGTGGCCGAGCGCCGGAGGCGCAGCCTGGGACTGGGGCTGGACCCCCCATCCCGCGGTCTGGCTGCTGCTGATCGCGTTCGGCTGCGCCTACGCCCTGCGGGTGCGCTCGCTGCGCCCCGGCCGCCGCCGCGCGGGCGACCCCGAGGTCAGCGCCGATCAGATCGTGCTCTTCGCGGCCGGACTGGCGGTGCTGTGGGCCGCCCTCGACTGGCCGCTCGGCGCGCTGGCGGCCGGCTACCTGGCGAGCGCAAACGCGCTGCAGGATCTGCTGATCACGCTCGGCGCGGCGCCGCTGCTGCTGCTCGGGCTGCCGCGAGGCCGCCCGCGCCCGGAGCAGCCGCCGGGCGGACTGCGCGACGTCGTCATGCAGCGCCTGCGGCGCGCCCTTGGCTCACCCGTCGTCGGCGGCGCCACCTTCGGGATCACGCTCGCGGCGACGCACCTGCCGGCCGTGGTGGACGCGCTGCGGCCCTCGCCCTGGGGCTCGTTCGCGATCACGGCCGCCTGGCTCGCCGCTGCCACGGTGCTGTGGTCGCCGCTGGTCGGCCCGCTCGCGGGACGCCACCGGCCGCCCTACCTCGTGGGGATGCTCTACCTCGTCGCGCCGTTCGTCTTCCCGAAGGTGGTGGGGGCCTTCTACCTCTTCCGCCAGGATCCGCTCTACGGCGTCTACGAGGGCGCGCCGCGCGTCTGGGCCGACGTCACCGCGCACGGCGACCAGCAGGCGGCGGGCTTCACGCTCTGGATCATCGGCAGCTTCATGGTGATCGCCGCGCTCGCGGTGCTGTTCTTCCGCTGGTACCAGGAGGACCGGCGGATGAGCACGCCCGACAGCCTCGAGGTGCCCGCCGACCCGCGCGCCGTCGCCGCGCTGTTCGACGTGCCCGGCGGCTGGGCGGCGCTGGAGCGGCTGATCGCCAGCGTGCGGACGGCGCTGCCGCCTCGCTGGTCCGGCGCGGAGCTGACCTTCGCCTACCGCGAGCTGGGCGGCGCGGCGAACGAGACGCAGGTGATCCTGGAGCTGCACGTCGCCCTCGACGGCCGCGCCGAGGCGCAGCTCGCCCGCGCGATCGAGACGGACTACGAGGCGCACCTCGAGTCGCTCCCGCCCCCGCGCCGCGAGCGGATCGCGCGCCGCATCGCCTTCCGCATCGTCGGCTACGGCAGCCGCGTCAGCTGACGCGCGGCGCGCGACGGGCCCGCGTCGGCTAGACTGGAGTCGCGGGCTGGCGGGCTCAGGCAAGCGGACACGGGGAGCGAACGGCGATGCGCCTTCGCATGCTTGCCGTCGCGGCCGGCGGCCTGCTTCTCGCGGCCTGCCTCGGCGGCGACGCCGACGCGCCGCCGGTTGCGACGCCGCCCGCGACGCCCGCCGCCACGCCCTCGGTCGCTACGACGCCATCGCCGACAGCCACGACGGCGCCGACGGCGCGCCCGGCGCCCAGCGCCACGTCGCCCGCACCCACGCCGACGGCGCCCGCCACGCCGAGCGCGACCGCAGCCACCACGCCCTCGCCAACCACCACGCCCTCGCCAACCCCCACGCCCTCGCCAACCGCGACGCCCTCGCCAACCGCGACGCCCTCGCCAACCGCGACGCCCTCGCCGACACCCGCGCCAGAGGCTACGCCGACTCCGACGGCGGCGCCCACGCCGACAGCGCCCGCCGAGCCGCGGACGACGTTCGGAGACGGCGAGCACCGCGTCGGCATCGACATCGCGCCGGGGCTGTACCGCGCCTCCGCCGCGTCGGAGAGCTGCATGTGGGCTGCCGAGATCGTCTCGGCTGGGGAACTCGTTCGGACGATCGGGGTTCCGCTCCGCGTCGCGGACATCGCCCCAACGGACACAACGTTCATCAGCGAGGGCTGCGGAACCTGGTCCCGGGACCCGGACTCCATCGTGACGCCGGGCCAGCCCTTCGGAGACGGCACATACGTCGTGGGGCTCGATGTCGAGCCGGGCCGCTACCGCGTTGCCGCGCCGTCCGCCGCCTGCCACTGGATCAGGCTGGCGGACTTCCGGGCCGTGAGCGACTACTACGGAGAGAATTTGCGGTCCATCGGGCGCGGATGGGGACCGGTCATCGGACGCGACACGATCGCGATTGTGGACATCGAGCCCGGCGACGCCGGGTTCCATAGTGAGGGCTGCGGAACCTGGACCGGCGACCTCACGTCGATCGTCACGCCGGGCCAGCCCTTCGGCGACGGCGGCTACATCGTCGGCGACGAGATCGCGCCTGGCCGCTACCGCGCGCGGGAGCCGTCGGCAGAGTGCCACTGGGTGCGCCTGGCCGACTTCAGCGGCGTGTACGGCAGCACAAGCAACCGCTTCATCCCCCGGAGGAGCGGACCGACCTCGATCGCCGACATCGCGCCCGGGGACGCCGGGTTCCATAGCGAGGGCTGCGGAACCTGGACCGACGACCTCACCCCAATCGTCGCGCCGGGCGAGCCCTTCGCAGACGGCACATACCTCGTCGGCGTCGACATCGCTCCCGGCCGCTACCGCACGACCACATCGACGGAGGATTGCGGATGGCATCGACTCTACGACTTCGCCGGCATCTATCGCCCGTACGAGGGTCTGTACACGATCTCCTCGGACCGAATCGAGATCGTGGACATCGCGCCGACCGACACCGGGTTCACGACCAGCGGCTGCGGAACCTGGACGGCGGACCTGACGCCCGTGGTGACGCCGGGCCAGCCGTTCGCGGACGGCACATACCTTGTCGGGCCGGAGATCGCGCCCGGGCGCTACTACGCGAGCGCACCGACGGCATCCTGCTACTGGATCCGACTCGGCTCGTTCGACGGCGACAGTCACTACGGGTACGACTGGTCGGACGACCTGATCGCGTCCGCGAGCTCGACGATCGTCGACATCCTCGCGACGGACCTGGGGTTCAGGTCGTCCGGCTGCGGCGGCTGGTCCACGAGCACTGCGCGGGGCGCCGAGCCGGAGCGGTCGTTCAACGACGGCACATACCTCGTCGGCGTCCACATCGCTGCTGGCCGCTACTATGCCACCGCGCCGTCCGACCGGTGCAACTGGGACCGGCTCGACACGTTCGAGGGCTCCAGGGACTGGAGTGACCTCGGGATCGGCGGCAGGTACGAGTGGGCTTCCCCAACCAAGCTCGCCGTCGTCGACATCAAGCCTTCCGACGCGGGGTTCCGCAGTCGGGGCTGCGGCGAGTGGACGCAGACCTTCGAGCCGCGCGTGACCCCCGGCGAGCCGCCCGGCGACGGATTCTTCCTCGTTGGCAGCGAGGTGGCGCCCGGCCGCTACCGCGCGCTCTCGCCCACGACGTGCTCGTTCGAGCGCCGGAGCGCCTTCAGCGGGGAGTACCTCGAAGGCACTCGCTACATCGACGAGGGCCGGGCAGGCGAGACCTACGCCTCCCCGGATGGAAGCCTGGCAATCGTGGACATCGAGCCGACGGACGCGGGCTTCAGGAGCACGGGCTGCGCGTGGACCGCCGACCTGACGCCGCTCAGCCGACCCGGGCGTCAATTTGGCAGCGGCACGCGCGTGGTCGGCCCGGACATCGCGCCCGGCCGCTACCGCGCCGCGCCGTCTGACGGAGACCGGTGCTCGTGGTGGCGGCTGAGCAAGTTCGGCGGGTTGTACGGCAACGACAGCGGAGTCGTGGGGCGCTGGTGGGTCCGCGGCCAAAGCGACATCGTCGACATCGCGCCCGGCGACGCCGGCTTCCACAGCTCCGGATGCCGCTATTGGACACCGGACCTCTCGCCCGTGCTCGCTCCCGGCGAACCGTTCACGGGCGGGACGTACCTCGTCGGCACGGATCTGCCGCCCGGCCGCTATCGGGCGGCGAGCGCGGACCCGGAGTCCAGTTGCTACTGGGCGCGGCTCAGTGGATTCGGCGGGACCGAGGGCGAGATCATCGCCTCGAGCGAATTCCGCGGCGCATCCTTCATCGTCGAGATCGCGCCCTCGGACGCCGGCTTCAGCACGGACCCCGACTGCGGCGCGTGGGAGCCGGACAGCGGGGCGCCGAGGCGCTCGCCCGGTCCGCCCCTCGCCGATGGCGTGTACTACGTCGGCACGGAGATCGCGCCCGGCCGCTACCGCGCGATCTCGCCGCACGGCGAGGCATGGTGCGAGTGGTGGCGGCTCAGCGGATTCGGCGGAACCCCCGGGGAAGTGATCGGCTCGTACGCGCTCGAGGACATGCTGGCGCGGAGCTTCATCGTCGACGTCGCGGAGCCGGACGCGGGCTTCGCGAGCACCGGCTGCGGAACCTGGACGAACAACCTCAGGCCGATCATCTCGCCCGGCGATCCCTTCGGAACGGGTTCGTGGCTCGTCGGCCCGGAGGTGGCCCCGGGCCGCTACCGCAACACGCCGGGAGAGACGCACCCAAAGGGAATCGTGTTCGACGCTGAGTGCGAGTGGCGGCGGGTCAGCGGCTTCGGCGGATCCGCGGCCGAGACGATCGAGTCCGGCGGCACCGAGCCGGGCGGCGTCACCACCGTCGAGATCGCGGCTGCGGATGCCGGCTTCGTCAGCCGCGGCTGCGGAACCTGGACCCCCGTTCCGCGGTAGCCGTGCGCCTCGCTAGTCCGTGCGGTAGAGGTAGCGGATGTCCCAGAGGCCGTAGAGCGTCGGCGTGGTGTTGCCGAAGACGTGGCGCACCGCGCTGAGGCGCTCGGACAGCGTCGTGTAGATCAGCGGGACCTGCTCGGCGGCGATCGCCTGGGCGCGGTGATAGAGCTCCACCCGCTGCTCGCGATCCAGCTCCTGGCTGCCGAGGATGTAGAGCTCGTCGATCTGCGCTTCCCAGTCCGTGGCGGGCTCCTCCTGCCGGGGGTTCCAGAGGTGGAAGTCGCCGCTGCTGTGCCAGACGCCGATCCCGCCGTGCGGCTCCGTGCCGCCGGTCAGGCCGATCACCACCGCCTCCCAGTCGTACGAGCCGCTCAGCTGCCCCACCAGCTCGCCGAAGTCCATCGCCCGGTAGTCCGCCTTGAGGCCGATCTCGCCCAGCCACCCGGCGATGCGCATCGCAACCTGCTCACGGATCGTGTTGCCCTCGTTGGTGACCAGCGAGAACTCGATCGGGTTGCCCTCGCCGTCCTCGCGCACGCCGTCGCCGTCGCGGTCCGTCCAGCCGAGGCCGTCGAGGAGGTCGTTGGCCGCCTCGACGTCGTACTGGTACTTGCGCACGTCGGGGTTGTGGAAGTCGCCCGCGGAGGGGCTGATCGCGGCCCACTGCGGGTAGCCGAGGCCGTGCATGATCTCGGCGACGAGGGTCTGCTTGTCGATGCTGTGCGCGACGGCGTGGCGGAACTGCTGGTTGCTGAACCACGCCAGCTTCTCCGGGGCGACATGGGGCGCGCCGCTCTCCGGGTTCGAGCCGGGGTTCTGGTTGAACGCGAGGAAGGTGGTGCCGAAGTTCGGGCCGCGCCGGTGGATCGTGAAGTTCCCGTCCTCCTCGAGTTCCTTGAGGCCGGCGTACTCCTCGCCGGTGACGCCGTGCACGTCGGTCTCGCCCGCCTTGAACTTCTCGAGCTCGGCCTCGATGTTCTCGACCAGCAGGTGCACGATGCGCTCGATGTAGGGGAGGCTGTTGCCCTCGGCGTCCTTCAGCCAGTAGCCCGGGTTGCGCCGCAGCACCACGCGCTCGCCGGGCGCGTAGCTCTCGATGGTGAACGGGCCGGTGCCGATCACCGTCGCCGGGTCCGCGTCGACGCTCCAGACCTCGGTGAACGTCCCGGCCTCGACGTGCGGCTCAAGGATGTGGCGCGGGTAGATCGCCGTGCCCATCGAGCGGGTGAAGGGCGCGAACGGCGTCGGCAGCACGATCCGCACCGTGTAGTCGTCCACCGCCGTCACGGTCATCGTGTCCTCGGTCCACTCGCCGTCCGCGTCGAGGAAGCGGAAGATGAACGCCGCGCGCGAGGGGGTCGGGATCTCCTCGTTGTAGATGATGCGGTTGAAGGTGAAGTCCACGTCGTGCGCGGTGAACGGCTGGCCGTCGTGCCAGGCGACGTCGCGGCGCAGGTAGAAGGTCCAGGTCAGGCCGTCCTCCGAGTGCTCCCAGGACTCGGCCAGCGCCGGCTCGACCTCGTCGGTCAGCCACGAGACCTCGGTCAGCCCCTCGAAGAGCAGGCTCAGCAGGCCGGAGGAGTAGGCGTCGTTCGCCAGCGGGAGGTTGAAGGTGAGCGGCTCGCCGATGGTGGACGAGGTGATCGTGCCGCCCGGCGTCCCGATCTCGTACTCGAAGGCCGCGGCGTTCGCCTTGAGCGAGCCGACGATCGCCTCGGGTGTGTCCGGAGTCCGGAACTCGGGGGCGACAACCGGCGCATCGCCTTCGTCGTCGCCGTCCCCGCAGGCGGCGAGCGCGAGTACGGCCGCCGCCAGCAGCGCCACGAGGAACCACGCGCGCGTCACGAATCGCATCCTCATACGGCCGCTCCTTGTCCGTCGAACCAAGCGTGAGACAGCGTATCGCAGGCCGGCGCTGTGATCCCGAACACCCGCGAGGTCGCGCCTACCCCCGAGGCAGGCCGAGGCCGCGGGTGGCGATGATGTTGCGCTGCACCTCGGAGGTGCCGCCGCGGATCGTCGCCGGGACGGCGCGCAGGTAGTTGTAGGGCGGCGCGCCGCCCTGCGCGGCGTAGGGGCTCTCTGGCCCGTCCTCCGTGCCCTGCCCCCAGAGCTGCCCGTACAGCCCGAACGTCTTGATGCCCGTCGCCGAGAGCCGCTGCAGCAGCTCCGAGTTGAACAGCTTCGAGGTCGAGGCCTCGTAGTTCGGCACCAGCCCCGCCGCCTGGATCGAGATCACCCGCGCCGAGAACTGGAACATCACCTCCGTCTCGATGTAGCGGTCGGCGACCTCGGCGCGCAGCGTCTCGCCGCGCCCGAGCAGCGACTTCGCCGCCCCCTCCTCGCTGGCGCAGTAGGAGAGCAGCTTCTCGATGCCGCGCTGCATCGAGACGGCGCCCTCGATGTTGGAGCGCTCGAAGTCGAGCAGGTTCATCGCCACGTACCAGCCGCGGTTCTCCTCGCCGACGAGGTTGGAGACGGGCGTGCGCACCTCCTCGTAGAAGGTCTCGTTGAAGTAGTGCACGTCGCTCATGTCGACCAGCGGCTGGACGCCGATGCCCGGCGTCCTGCCGTCGACGAGCAGGAACGAGATGCCTCGATGCTTCGGCGCCGCCGGGTCGGTGCGGGTGAGCAGGAAGAACCAGTCGGCGGTGTGCGCCGCCGAGGTCCAGATCTTCTGCCCGTTGATCACGTAGTCGTCGCCGTCGCGGCGCGCGCTGGTGGAGAGCGAGGCGAGGTCCGAGCCGGCCCCCGGCTCGGAGAAGCCCTGCGCCCATGTCACCTCGCCGGAGAGGATGCGCGGCAGGTGCTCGCGGCGCTGCTCCTCGGTGCCGTTGAGGATCAGCGTCGGCCCGAGCATGTTGGTGCCGGAGCCGCCGACCGCCGGGGCGCCGGAGCTCGCCAGCTCCTGCTTGAGGATGAACTGCTCCATCGAGCTGAGCCCGCCGCCGCCGTACTCCTCCGGCCAGTGCGGCGCGACCCAGCTGTGCTCGGCGAGCGCGTCCGACCAGGCGACGGCGGCCTCGCGGCGCTCGGGATCCTCGGACTTGCGATCGAACTCCCAGGTGCGCTCGAGGCGGTGCGCGTTGACGCCGCCGCTGCGGTAGCGCGCCGGGAGGCGCTCGGCGATCAGGCTGCGCACCTTCTCGCGAAAGTCCGCCTGCTCCTCGTTGTCGCTCCAGTCCATGTTGCCTCCGCCTTCCGGCGCTCTCGCGCGATTGCGTGCTATGCGATGACGTCCGCCTCGCGCAGCGAGGCCAGCTCCCCGGCGCTGAATCCGTGCTCCAGCAGCACCTCGTCCGTGTCGGCGGCGTAGGCCGGGGCCGGGCCGCGCACGGCCGTCGGCGTCTCCGACATCTGCACCACCGGCCCGGCGACGCGCTGCGGCCCGGTGATCGGGTGCTCCAGCTCCCACATCAGGCCGAGCGCCCGCACCTGCTCGTCCTCCGGCAGATCCTCGGGGAAGCGCACCGGCGAGGCGGGGACGCCGCCCGCCTCGAACAGCTCCATCCACTCCGCCACCGTCTTCTCGCTCATCGTGCGTTCGATCTGCGCCTTCCACTGCTCGAAGCGCGCCTCGTTCTCCGGGTCCGTCGAGTCGTAGTCCGGGCTGTCGCCGTCGTCGTCGACGCCGAGCACGGCGCGGGCGGCGGCGCGCAGCGGCGGCGTGAGGCAGCCGAGGGCGATCGCGCCGTCCCTCGCCTGGTAGGAGCGGTAGTAGAGGCGCGGCGGGCCGGCCTCGGTGATGCGATGGCGGTCGCGGATCGCCATCTGGTCGCGGTAGGGCTTGCCGGCGGCGCGCGCCTCCTCGATCTCGGCGAGCATCGGGTCGCGCGTCACGGAGTCGCTAACCGGCTCGTCCATCACGTGGTAGTCGAGCAGGGAGAGTGCGGTGCGCAGCATCGAGGCCTGGATCAGCTGCCCCTTGCCGGTGCGCTCGCGGTGGTAGAGCGCGCTCGCGATCGCCATCGCCGAGATCAGCCCGGTGGCGTAGTCGACGATCGGCGGGCGCGTGTACTGCGGGGTGCCCTCGTGGTCGACGCGGCCGATCACGGACATCAGGCCGCTGTAGGCGGTCATCGCGCCGTCCGTGGCCGGATCGAAGGCGCGAGGGCCCGCGCTGCCGTAGGCGCTGATCTCGCAGTAGATGAGGCCGGGGTGGAGGGCGGCGAGCTGCTCGTAGCCGACGCCGAGGCGTTCCGGGACGCCGGGCCGCATGTTGTGCATCAGCACGTCGAAGCGCGGGACCAGGCGGTGCAGCACGGCCTGGCCGCGCGAGTCCTTGAGGTCGATCGCGACGGCGCGCTTGCCGCGGTTGAGGGACTGGAAGCGCTTGCCCTCGCGGGGGACGACGGCGCCGACGTTGCGGTAGTGCTCGCCCTCGCGCGGCTCGACCTTGACGACGTCGGCGCCGAGGTCGGAGAGGTTGACGCCGCAGTAGGGGCCCGCGGCGATCTGCGAGAACTCGAGCACGCGCACGCCGTCGAGCGCACCGGGCGCCATCGCCGCTCCTCCGCTGCCGTTCCGCCGGGTCCGGGCCGGTCGCCTCGCTGGTCGCGAGACAGCCTACCGGAGCCGCGCCGCGCGAGGTAGGCGTGCGCGGGTGTTGGGGGGGAGAAGGCCGGGGAGGGGCGGCGCTCAGGCGCTCTTCGCCGGCGCCAACCGCTCGAGCAGCGCCGTGAGTTCGTCGAAGTCCATGCGCTCCGACTCCGGCAGCGGCTTCATGAAGTAGCGGGAGTGCGTCTTGCGCAGGTCGTCGATGGAGTCGCCGTAGAAGAGCACGACCTCGTGGCTGGTGCCCAGCGCCTCCCGCTCGCGCTCCCCATAGGCGGCGAGCGCCTCCGCCTTGTCCTCAATGGTCTGGATGCTCACCTCGTCGGTGTCGTGGTCGTAGTCGAGCAGGAAGAACTTCATGCGTCGCATCCCCTCGCCGAGCGGGCCTCGTCACCAGGAGCGCCCGCTTCGCCTGCGGCGCGCCGCCCCTCGGGACCGGCTTCCGGCGTTGGCTGGCCCGATCGTACAACACTCTCGATCGCTGCGAGATTGGCGATGAGCGACCTCGCCAGCTCGATCGCGGGCTGAAGGTCCGGGAGCCGCCGCGCCAGATCATCCAGCCCGTCGGCCAGGAGGTCGCCGCGAGCCGCACGGAGGGTGTCCATGCCTCCGCAGTACCGGGACGACGCATCCAGCATCCCGCGCACCTCGGGCGGTCCGCCGCCGTACTTGATCGCCGGGTCGAGCGCGGTGGCGAGCTTCTCCGAGGCGTTCGCCCACAGGTCTTCCAGTTCGGTGCGCACCTGCACCTCGACTGGGCGGTCCTGCGCCCGAACGACGATGTGTCGTGCGCGGTACCCATCGCGCGGGCTCGCCTGGTGGTCCCGCTCGCGCATCACCGCCCAGCGCTCGCGGATGCGATCGAGCAGTTGGTGCTGCTCGCGCATCGTCGGCAGGACGACGCGGCATCCCGCGATGTCCTCCAGCCGCGAGAGGTCGCTCGTTCCGCGACGAAGCTTCTCGACGACTGTCTCGAATCGCTTGAGGCGGGATTGCACGGGGACGCCGCCAGCCATCTCCCGGATCGCCTCGCTGACTTCGCGCAGCGGCTCGGCGAACGTGTCACGGTAGGCGTCGTAGATCCGCTGATCGTCCTCACTGGGCGCTCCGGCCTGGCGCAGGCGCGCGCCAGCGCGCCGGACCTGACTGCGGCTCACCACGACCACACCGCCATCGATCGCCTCCCGCGCGCGCTGCTCCCCAGCCTACACCGCGCTGCCCCGGCCCCAACCCGCGCCGGTGGTAGCATGGAGCGCGCGCCGCGAGGGCGCGCGAAACGGCTGGGGGCGAGATGCACGACGTGGTGGTCGTCGGCGCCGGAAACGCGGCGCTCTGCGCGGCGCTGGCGGCGCAGGAGGCGGGCGCGAGCGTCCTCGTCCTCGAAAAGGCCAGCGAGGACGAGCGCGGCGGCAATACCTACTTCACCGGCGGCGGCTTCCGCTTCCCCTACGACGGCATCGAGGACATCCAGATCCTCATCCCCGACCTCACCGAAGGCGAACTCGAACGCATCGAGGTCGGCGCCTACACCGAGGCCGAGATGCGCGAGGACCTGATGCGCGTCAGCGAGGGTCTCGCCGACGAGCAGCTCACCGACCACCTGGTGCGCAACTCCTTCGAGACCATGCAGTGGATGCGCGAGCGCCTCGATGTGCGCTGGGTGCTGATGTACGGCCGCCAAGCCTACGAGGTGGAGGGCAAGCTGCGCTTCTGGGGCGGCCTGATCGTCGAGGCCGTCGGCGCCGGCAAGGGCCTCTCCGACTCGCTCTTCGCCGCCGCCGGCCACCACGGCGTCGCGGTGCGCTACGGCGCGAAGGCCGTCGGCCTCGTGATGGACGACGCCGGCGCGGTGCGCGGCGTGCGGGCGCGCGGCCCCAACGGCCTCGAGACCATCGAGGCGCACGCCGTCGTCATGGCCGCCGGCGGTTTCGAGGCGAACACGGAGATGCGCACCCGCTACATGGGCCCCGGCTGGGAGCTGGCGAAGGTGCGCGGCACCCGCCACAACACCGGCGAGGGCATCCGCATGGCCCTCGACATCGGCGCGCAGTCGCACGGCCACTGGTCCTCGGGGCACGCGGTCGCCTGGGACCTCAACGCACCGCCGACGGGCAACCGCATCGTCGGCGACCTCTACCAGAAGCACTCCTACCCGCTGGGGCTGATCGTCAACATCGAGGGCGAGCGCTTCGTCGACGAGGGCGCGGACATGCGCAACTACACCTACGCCAAGTACGGGCGCGAGATCCTGCGCCAGCCCTACGGCGTCGCCTTCCAGCTGTTCGACCAGAAGACCGTGCCGATCCTGCGCGACGAGTACCGCATCCGCGAGATCACGAAGGGCGAGGGCCAGACCATCGGCGAGCTGGCCGACGACCTCGGCATCGACCGCGCGGGGCTGGAGCGCACGGTCGCCGAGTTCAACGCCGCCTGCCAGCCGGGCGAGTTCAACCCCGCGATCCGCGACGGCGTGCGCACCGAGGGCATCGAGCCGCCGAAGTCGAACTGGGCGATCCCGCTCGACGAGCCGCCCTACTTCGGCGTGGCCGTGACCTGCGGCATCACCTTCACCTTCGGCGGCCTGCGCATCGACCACCGCAGCGCGCAGGTGCTGGACACCGAGCTGGAGCCGATTCCCGGCCTCTACGCGGCCGGCGAGCTGGTCGGCGGGCTCTTCTACCACAACTACGCCGGCGGGACGGGGCTGATGTCCGGCGCGGTCTTCGGCCGCACGGCCGGGCGGGCCGCCGCCGAGGCGGTCCTCGGAGGGTAGGGGCGCACGCGATGCTCTACTTCCTCGCGATCATCGCGCCGCCGATCGCCGTGCTGGCGGTCGGCCGACCGTGGCTGTCGCTGCTCAACCTCGTGCTGACGGTCGCGGGCTGGATTCCCGGCGTGATCCACGCGGTGCTGGTGGTCAACGAGCACAAGGCCGACCAGCGCGCCGAGCGCCACGCCTCCCGCGAGTAGCCTCCATCCGGCCCCCTCTCCCCGGGGAGAGGGCGGGGGTGAGGGGGAGGACTCGTCACCGCGGGATTCCCCCGACAAGGTCCAGCCCGAAGAGGGCCAGCAGATCCTCGCGGAAACGCGCGAACGGGCTGTCCGCCGGAATCGTCCGGTAGACGAACTCGCGGATCTCCTCCGCGCTGCGCGCGAACGGCTTGCGCGCCTGGGTGGCCTCCTGCACGGGCGGCGGACCGGCGGACGCCGTCACGCTGGCCGTCACCGAGGCGGTGTGGACGAAGTAGTTCGCCGAGCCGCTGCCCACCGGCGGCGCGTAGCAGCGCAGGTCGCCCTGCGTCGGGTCGCCCGTGAGCGGGCAACTGTTGTCCGGCGCGGGCCTGTAGGCGTTGATGCCGATCGCGAAGTTCCCGCCCGTCGCGCCCGTCCGGATGGTGAACGTGACCGAGTCGCCGTACTGCCCGACGACCTGGATCGGATCCCGCACCTGGCCCGTGCGGACGTGGTCCGCGCCCGTCAGGCCGGCCGGCAGCGTCAGCTGCACCCAACTGCGCGCGAGGTCGGTCCCGTTCTTCGCGTACTTGGCGGGCGAGCCGTGGGCCGGGCTGTTGAGCCGGACGGTCAGCTCGAAGGAGCTGTTCGTGCCGACGTTCGGGTTGCCGATGCTCCAGTTGCGGATGCCGAAGCGGACGACCTCGATCGTGAAGGTGTCCTGCTCCACCCCGGCGAGCGAGGTCTTGACCGTGGCCGTGCCGCCGTTCGGGTTGTAGGCGATCAGGCCGTGGCCGAACATCGGCTCGATCAGCGTGGCGCTCTGGCCCTGCAGCGTGATCGTGTCGAAGAAGCCGGCGCCGCCCTGCCCCGCCTGGATGTAGCAGAGATAGTTCACCCACAGGTAGGTCGTCGCGTCCTTCGAGCAGTAGCGCGGCGAGCCCAGGCTGGGGACTGTCTGCAGCGCCGGCTGCCCCGTCGCCGAGGCCGACCACGCGCCGTCGCCGACGGCGTTCCCCGCCCGCACCTGCACTTGGTAGGACGTGCCGTCGACGAGGCTGCCGATCGTCGCCGTCGTGGCCGTGCTGGGCGTCGTGTCGGCGATCTCCGTCCACGTCGCGCCGCTGTCCGAGGAGTAGCGCACGTCGTAGTCGTCGATGGCCACGCCGCCGTTGCTGGCGGGCGCGGACCACGTCACCGTCAGTTGCCGGTGGCCGGGCGCGAGCGCGGGCGCGCCCGGCGCGCCCGGAGGCGTCCCCGGCGTCGCCGTCGCCGAGGGCGACCAGTCGCCGTCGCCGCGCGCGTTACCCGCCCGCACCTGCACCTCGTACGCCGTCCCGTTGGTCAGCCCCGTGATGGTGTGGCTGGTCGCCGTCGTCGCCAGGTCGATCGTGAAGGTGCGCGAGCGGCTGCTGAAGTTCTGGCTGACGCTGGACGTGTACCAGAAGTAGTCGTTCGCGGCGAAGGGGCCGAACCAGCCGTCGATGTTGAACTGGGCGAAGGTCGTGCCCGCCGAGCGGGACACACTCGCCAGCTCCGTGCCGAGGGTGTAGATGTTGCCGGTCGGCGTGGAGCCGTGCTTCCGCAGGCTCGTCGTGACCACGCTCGACAGGCCGCTCGAGCCGCCGTTTGCGTTCAGTTCGATCCGCACCTCGTCCGCGGCGCTCAGCAGTTGGTAGAGGCCGTTCTTGCCGGAGATCACGGACTGGACGCTGATGTCGCCGAAGGCGATGGCGTCGCCGCCCGGCCCGTTGCCCGTGTCATGCCCGGTGAGATTCTTGCCCGGGATGTGGTGGCGCCCGCCGTCGTGGATGCGCGTCCACGAGCCCCCCGCGGTCCGATAGCGCACGTCGTAGTCGTCGATGGCCGAGCCGCTGTTCGCGGGCGCGGTCCAGGAGACGGCCAGCTGGCCGTCGCTGGCCGTGAGCGCGGGCGCGGCGGGAGCGGCGGGCGCTCCCGCCGTCGCCCAGGCCGAGGCCGACCACGCGCTGTCGCCGTGCGTGTTCCCCGCCCGCACCTGCACCTGGTAGGTATCGCCGTTGAGCAGGCCCTGAAGCGTCGCCGCCGTGGCGGTGCTCGGCGTCGAGTCGCCGATCTCGGTCCAGAAGTTGGGGTTGTGGCAGAGCTGGCGGCAGTGCCGCACGTCGTAGTCCGTGATGGCCGCGCCGCCGCTGTACGGCGCGGTCCACGTGACCGTCATCGAGAGATGGCCCGGCGTGAGCGAGGGGGCGGCGGGGGCGTCCGGCGTGCCCGCCGACGGCGTCGCGCTCGCCGAGGGCGACCACGGGCCGTCCCCCGCGCTGCTCTCCGCGCGCACCCGCACGTCGTAGCCGACGGCGTGGAGGCCCGTGATCGTGGCCGTCACGCCCGTGCCCGTGTGCGGCCACTCCGTCCACGCCGAGGCCGTCGTCAGCTTGTACTGCACGTCATGGTCGGTGACGGCGAGGCCGTTGGCCGTCGGGGTGGTCCAGCTCACGCCGAGCTGGCGCGCCGTCGCGGTGCTCAGCGTCGGGGCGGCGGGCGCGGGCGGGCGGCCCGGTTTGTCGCTCGCCGAGGGCCCCCACGCGCCGTTGCCGCGCGCGTTCCCCGCGCGCACCTGCACCTCGTACTCCGTCCCGTTCGTGAGGCTGCCGATGGTAGCCGTCGTCGCGGTGCTCGGCGTCGTGTCGGCGAGCTCCGTCCACGCCGGGGCCGGCATCGTCTTCTCGCGGTAGCGCACGTCGTAGTCGGTGATGGCCGAGCCGTGGTTCGCGGGCGCCGTCCACGAAGCCGTGAGCCGCGCGTTGCCGGAGCCGAGCGTGGGCGCGGCGGGGGCGGCGGGAACGCCCGCGATCGCCGTCGCCGTCGTCCACGCGCCGTCGCCGACGCCGTTCGTGGCACGCACGCGCAGCGTGTAGCTCGTGCCGTTCGTGAGGCCCGTGATCTCGGCGGTCGTGTTCACCCCCGTGTGCGTGACGCCAGCCGTCGTCCACGTGGCCCCGCTCGCGCCGCAGTTCGCCGAGCAGTGCTCGACGTCGTAGCCCGTGATCGCGCTCTCGTGCCCCCACGCCGCCGCCCACGAGGCCGAGAGCCGCGCGTCGCCCGACGCCAGCGTGAGCGCGGACGGCGCGCCGGGCAGCCCCGCCTTCAGCCTCGCCGAGGGCGACCACGGACCGTCGCCGAGGGCGTTCCGCGCGCGCACCTGCACCTGGTACTCCGTCCCGTTCGTCAGGCCGAGGACGGTGCGCGACAGCTCCGTCGAGAGCTGTTCGATCGCGACGGTCACGTACGCGTGGTCCAGCGCCCCGTTGTCGTCGTGCGTCACCCAGAAGTAGGTGTTGGCGGGCAGCGGGTCCGTCCGCCCTTCCGCGGTGAGGGACGCGCCCACGTTGACGGCGACCTTCCAGATCTGCGTTCCCTGCGTGACCAGGTTGGTCCCGGTGGGCGCCGTCGTGGAGTAGCGCGCGTGGTACTCGGGGCGGAAGAGCGAGTCGTCCGTGCCCGTGAGGCGGATGCTCAGCCAGTCCACCGCCGTCCCCAGCAGGTACACGTCCTCGAGGTGCGCCAGGTCCGGCTTGGTGATGCCCATGCCGATCCCGCCGAGGTCCAGCGCGAGTCCCTTGTCGCCGTCGCTCGTCACGCGGCCGAGGGCGGCGCCGGAGCTCGACCCCGACGCCATATGCTCGGTCCAGTCGGCGTCGCTGGCGCACGCGCCGCTGCACGAGCGCACGTCGTAGTCGACGATCGCCGAGCCGCCGTTGTTGGCGGGCCCGCTCCAGGTCGCGAGCAGCAGCCTGCCTCCCGGCGCGAGCGTCACGCCCTCGGGCGGGTCGGGCGTGTGCGTCGCGGGCGTCCCTGACGCCGTGTCCGACCACGGCCCGGCGCCGCTGCCGTTCGTGCCGCGGACGCGCACCTGGTAGGCCGTGCCGTTGACGAGCCCCGTGATCCTGGCCGTCCGCGCCGCGCTGTCGACCGTCGCGCCCGTCGCCGACCAGTTGGTCTCCGTCGTGCAGGTCGCCGAGCAGTGCTGGACGGCGTAGCTGATCGAGCCCGCGCCCGTGTACGACGGCGCGGCCCACGAGACGTTCAGTTGCTGGTGCCTCGCCGTCACCGCCGGCGTCCCCGGCTTCGAGGGCGCGCCCGCCGCCAGCGTCGCCGAGGGCGACCACGGCCCGTCGCCGTTCGTGTTCCCCGCGCGCACCTGCACCTGGTAGCTCGTGCCGTCGACGAGGCTGCCGATCGTGGCCGTGAGGTCCGTGCTGGGCGTCGTGTCGGCGATCTCCGTCCAATTCGCGCCGCTGTCGGACGAATGGCGCACGTCGTAGTCGTTGATCGCCGGGGTGTTGTTGCTCGCGGGCGCGCTCCAGCTGGCGGCGAGCTGGGCGTTGCCGGGGACGAGCGTCGGGGCGGCGGGCGCGAGGGGCACGCCCGCCTTGAGCGTCGCCGAGGCCGACCACGCCCCCGCGCCGTTCGCGTTGCGCGCCCGCGCCTGCACCTCGTACGCCGTCCCGTTCGTCAGGCTCCCGATGGTCCGCGAGGTCGCCGTCGAGTTTTCCTCGATCTCGACGATGATGCGGGTACCCGTCGAGCGCCCCGACCCGACGGCCGCGACCCAGAAGTGCGTTCCGGTGGCGAGCGCGGGCGTCCATGCGTCGCCGAGGAACCCGCCGACACCAACGCTCGCGGCCTGTCTGCTCCACAGCAGCGTCCCGTGGGTGTTCATGTTGCTGGCGGTCGGCGCCGTGCTCGCGTATCGCGCGCGGTACTCCGGCCTGTAGGTCGGGTCGGCGCCGTCCACGCGAACGCGCAGCCCGTTCACGGCCGAGCCGAGTTGGTAGACGTTGCTGACGCCCGACGTGAGCTTGGTGATGGTCACGCCGCCCAGGCTGGATCCCAGCTCCAGGTCCATGCCCTGACCGCTGTTGCCGTTGCTGGTCTTGGTGCCGGTGTTCCCCGGATTGTGGTTCGCCACCGGGTGGCGGTGGTCCGTCCAGTTCGTCGTGCCCGTCTGGCGGTAGTGCACGTCGTAGTCGATGATGGCGGAGCCGCCGTCGGACGGCGCGGTCCAGCTGGCGGCGAGTTGGACGTTGCCGGAGACGAGCGTCGGAGCGGCGGGCGCGGCCGGGGTGTTGGCCTGCTGCCCCTCCGCGGGCGCGGCGAGCAGGGTCAGGCACACGGCCGTCGTGAGCAGCATCGCGGCGGCGAGCCGCAGCGGGGCCATTCGCATGCGCACCATCGCCTTCCGCGCAACCTCCATACGATGGTACATGGGTTTCAATCCGTTGCAATGGCATGAAGAAGAGCACGCACGTCGCGTGATTGCCAGGAGCAACGCGTGGGGGATGTGGCGGGGCGCCGAGGGCGCGGCACGGGCCCGGAAGGGGATCTGGATGCGAACGGACGGGAGCCGCCGCCGAGGGAAGCTGCTCGCGGCGCTCGCGCTGGCGGCGGCGCTCGTCGTCCTCCCCGGCTGCACCGGCGACGAGGAGGGCGAGCCGCAGCGCGTCTACACGTACACCGCGACCGAAACGGCAACCGCCGCGCCGACGGTCACGCCAACTCCGTCGCCCTCGCCAACGCCCGCTCCCCGCGCGGCCACCGCCACGCCGGCGGACGCGGGGCCTCCGTCCGGCGCGGGCGAGGGCCTGCTGCCGCCCGAGCAGCAGGCCCGGATCGTGCGCCTGCTGCTCGACGCGATGAGCGACCCGGACTCCGAGCTGTTCTCGGGCTCACTCGACGCTCTGCCGGCGGAGCTCAGGGCGCTGTTCGAGGCGCTCGGCGCCGACCTGCTGCTGGGCGTGATCACCGTCGATCCGGGCGGCCCGGGCACGGTCGTCGCCGTCCTCCCCGGCTCTCCGGCCGAGCGCGCGGGCCTTGCCGAGGGCGACCGGATCACCGCGGTCGACGGCGCGCCCGTGACGAGCGGCGCGGAGCTGCGCGCCGCCATCGAGGCCGTCGCCGAGGGCGAGGCCTACACGCTCACGGTCAGGCGCGGCGGCGCGCCGGGGCTGCTAGACCTCGAGCGCGAGACGGCGTCCGAAGGCGATGCCTGGCGGGCGGAGCTGCTGCGCTCGGTGGCGCTGGCGCTGCTCCTGCAGGGCGCGCCGGGCGGCCCGGCCATCCCGCCCTCGGTGCTCGGCGAGCTGGCCGAGGAGACGCCGGACGGGCTGCGCGTCTTCGCCGTCTTCCCCGGCTCACCGGCGGAGGCGGGCGGCGTGCGCCCCGGCGACCTGCTGGTCTCGATCGGCGGACGCCCGCTCGCGACGATGGCCGACCTCGAGGCGTTGCTGCGCTCGCTCAACCCCGCGGGCGGCGCGATCGAGGTCGTGCTGCTGCGCGACGGCGAGGAGCTGACGCTGGAGATCGACCTCGCGGCCGGCGGCATGCTCGGCGGCGGCGCGGCGGCGCGGTAGGCGGCGGCGCGAGGCCGGAGCTCAGGCCAGTGTCTCGTTCACCAGCGCGAGCCCGGACTCGAGCTGGCCCTGCCAGTCCTCGCGAGGGTGGCGGATCGCGTTCGTGCAGACCCGGAAGAGGCAGACGCCCTCGCGGAGGGCGAGATCGCGCTCGCTCCACCCGAAGCGCTCGAGGGCGGCCTGCCGGAACGCCTCGCGGTACGCGCCGGCCGCCCGGGCGGCGCGTCCGCGCCCGAAGCGCGAGCCCCAGCGCAGGTGCGCGAGGAAGTTGCCGACATCCAGCAACGGGTCGCCGGGGCCCGTCTCCTCGTAGTCCACGAGCGCGATCCGGCGGTCGGGCAGGACCAGCATCTGGTCGTCGTAGCAATCGTTGTGCGCGACGCCCGACGGCTCCCAGGACTCGACGAACGGATCGAGCACGGCGACGGCCTCGCCCAGCGAGCGGCGCGCCTCGTCGCCGGCCTCGCGGGTCTTGTGGCGGAAGCCGCGCTTCGCCCGGCGGTAGGCGCCCGCGAGGTTGAACGGGCGGCCCTCCCCCGCCGCGCCCGGGACGCCCCAGAGGCTCTCGAGCGCCTCGAGGAGCAGTTCGGGGTCCGGTCCCTTGCCCGCGCGCACGCGCTGCCGGAGGTTCCTCCCCGGAATCTCGGACATCCAGATCACGGCGCCGTCCCGCCAGTGGCCCACCAGCCGCGGCACGACGAAGGCGGAGCGCCCGGCCAGCTCCCGGGCCGCGAGCAGCGGCTCGACGGCGGCCGGGCGCATCGCCCGCGCATAGAAGCGGGCCTTGCCGGCACGGTGCCGCAGCACGGCCCGGCTCGCCGGGCGATAGCGCACCAGCTCGACGCGCACGCGCCGCGCCGGGATGGCCAGCACGTGCCGGTTGAGCAGGCGCAGGGCGCCGTCGGGGTGGGCCGCCTCGACGAGCCCCGGCAGGCTCGGATCCTCGGGGTACGCGAACAGCTCGGCCGGCTTGCCGCGTTCGATCCGGATCGTGAAGGTCTGCGGGGGGATGTAGGCGTCCTCGGGCCATTCCGCCTCGTAGCTGACGGAGGCGATCCGGCCGCGCGCGTGGTTGAACTCGCGAATGCGGAGCCGCCGGGGGCTGGTCTCCCGCTCGCCGCAGCGCCGCTCGTAGGCCCGCCAGACCCGCTCCGGGTCGAACAGGCGCGGCAACTCGCGCAGGTCCGGGTCGTGGGGGAAGTCGACCTGCGGGTACAGCTCCGGCCCCGCTGCCGCAGCGGTCGTCATCCGCTAGTCGCTGTCGTCGCTGTCCGGGCTGCTGTTGTCCGTCGGCGTCGGCGTGTCGATGCCGTCCGAGTCCGTGCCGTCGTTGTCCGTCAGCAGCCCCGTCGTGTCGATGCCATCGGAGTCGGTGCCGTCGTTGTCCGTCAGCAGCCCCGTCGTGTCGATGCCGTCGGAGTCGGTACCGTCGTTGTCCGTCAGCAGCCCCGTCGTGTCGATGCCGTCCGAGTCGGTGCCGTCGTTGTCCGTCAGCAGCCCCGTCGTGTCGATGCCGTCCGAGTCGGTGCCGTCGTTGTCCGTCAGCAGCCCCGTCGTGTCGATGCCGTCCGAGTCGGTACCGTCGTTGTCCGTCAGCAGCCCTGTCGTGTCGATGCCGTCGCTGTCCGTGCCATCGTTGTCCGTCGCGTCCCCGATCGATTTCTTCTGGATAGGGATTGGCGCCGTATCGACGCCGTCGGAGTCCGTGCCGTCGTTGTCCGTCGGCGTCGGGGTGTCGATGCCATCCGAGTCCGTGCCATCGTTGTCCGTCGGCGTCGGGGTCTCGATGCCATCCGAGTCCGTGCCATCGTTGTCCGTCGGCGTCGGGGTGTCGATGCCGTCGTAGTCGGTGTAGGGCGTGGTGACGCCGTCGCCGTCCGTCAGAGGCGTATCGACGCCGTCGTAGTCCGTGTACGGGGTCGTAACGCCGTCGCCGTCGGTGACCGAGGTGTCGACACCGTCGTAGTCCGTGTACGGGGTCGCGAAGCCGTCGTTGTCGGTGCCCGGCGTGTCGATGCCGTCGCCGTCGGTGTAGGGCGTGTCAATGCCGTCCCGGTCCGTCGCGGGGGTATCGATGCCGTCGTTGTCGGTCGGAGTGGGCGTGTCGATGCCGTCGCCATCGGTCGGCGGGGTGCTGAAGCCGTCGTAGTCCGTGTAGGGCGTGTCCACCCCGTCGCCGTCGGTCGAGGGCGTGTCGATGCCGTCGTAGTCGGTCTCGGGCGTATCGAAGCCGTCGTTGTCGGTCGGGGGCGGCGTGTCGTCGTCATCGTCGTCGAGGTCGTCGCCCTCCGCGCCAACGAGGGTTGGGAACGCACGGGCGAGCAGGGCGGCGTACCCGGTGGTGTCGTTGAGGCCGCCGGACGAGGCGGCCGCGATGCCGCCCAGCGCGAGCGTGAGCGCCAGCACCAGCGAGAGGACGAGGGCGAGGGACTTTCGCAGCCTTGGCAGCATCGGACTGTCCCGCAAGGATGTGTGCGAATCAGACGCAGCCTACTACAGATCGTCGCCGAGGTGACGCGCCTTGCGCCCCGCCCGCTTGACAGCCCCGCGCCGCTTGCCGAGGCTCACGCGAGGGAGGGCGCGCCGATGGCGAAGAGCGACGCGAACAGCGACCGCGCCTACGACGAGCGACCGCGACCGCTGGCCGGGGTGCGCGTGGTGGACTTCACCTGGATCGTCGCCGGACCGCAGGCGACGCGGATTATCGCCGACCTCGGGGCGGACGTGATCCGCGTCGAGAACGAGGGGCACATGGACTCGCTGCGCGGGGGCCTGCCGCCCGACGGGCCGCCGCATCCGGACCGCTCCGGGATCTTCAACAACTTCAACCGCAACAAGCGCGGCATCACCGCCAACATCCATCACCCGCGCACCCGCGAGCTGATCGAGCAACTGATCTCCGGGGCGGACGCGGTGACCGAGAACTTCAGCCCCGGCGCGTTCGCCCGCATGGGCTTCGGCTTCGAGCGCCTGCGCGAGCTGAACCCCAGGATCATCTACCTCTCGCTCTCCGGCTACGGCCACTACGGCCGCGACAGCTCCTACGTGACGTGGGGCCCGACGGCGCAGGCCGTCTCCGGGCTGACCTACATCTCCGGCCTGCCCGACCAGGATCCGGCCGGCTGGGGCTACTCCTACCTCGACCACTCGGCCGGCTACTACGGCGCGATCGCGATGCTGCTCGCCCTGCGGCGGCGCGAGCGTATCGAGGGCGCACAGCGCATCGACATCTCGCAGGTGGAGACGGGCATGGTGATGACCGGCGTCACCATGCTCGACTGCCAGATCAACGGTCGTCCGTCCGAGCGCATCGGGAACCGCTCGCGGCACCCGGCGCTGGCGCCCCACGGCGCCTACCGCTGCGCCGGCGACGACCGCTGGATCACGATCGCCGTCGAGACCGAGGAGCACTGGCGCGAGCTCTGCGAGGAGCTCGGCGCGCCCGAACTCGCCGAGGACGAGCGCTTCGCGAGCCTCGAGGCCCGCCTCGAGGCGGAGGACGAACTGGACGCGGCGATCACCGAGTGCACGCGCGAGCGCGAGCCGCGCGCGCTGATGTTCGCGCTGCAGGCGCGCGGCGTGCCGGCCGGCCTGGCGCAGAACATGCCGGACAAGATGCAGGACGAGCAGCTCGCCGCCCGCGGCTTCTACCGCGCCGCGCCCAGCCCCTACGTCGGCGATCGCTTCTACGAGGGCCTGCCCTTCCTCTTCCGCCAGCTCGGCTGGGACGTGCACCGGGGCGCGCCCGGCCTCGGCGAGCACATCGACGAGGTGCTGACGGAGCTGGGCTGCACGCCAGAGGAGATCGCGCAGCTGCGAGCGGAGGCCGCCGTATGAGCGACGCGCCTCCGCTCCCGGAGTTCGCGGCGAGCCTGGACGGCGCGCCGATCCTCGATCGCGTGCGCGTCGTCGAGGTCGGCGACCTCGGCGAGGTCGCCGGGAGGCTGCTGGCCGACGTTGGAGCGGACGTGATCCGCGTCGAGCCGCCCTCGGGCACGGACTCGCGCCACATCGGGCCCTACCCCGGCGACGAGCCGGGCGTCGAGACGTCGCTGCGCTTCGCGGCGCACAACGCGAACAAGCGCGGCGTCACGCTCGACCTCGAGCACGCCGAGGGCCGCGCGCTGTGGCGGCGGCTCTGCGAGAGCGCCGACGTGGTGATCGACGGCTCCGGGCACGGCGTCCTCGACGCCCTCGGCGTGGGCTGGGAGGCGCGGCTGGCGGGCGGCTGGGCGGGCCCGCGCGTGTGGTGCTCGATCACGCCGTTCGGACGCGAGGGGCCGTGGGCGGACTGGGCCTCGAGCGACCTCGTTCAGCTCGCGCTCGGCGGGCCGATGATGAGCACGGGCTACACGGATCACGACTTGCCGCCGATCCGCGGGGGCTTCGACCACTCGTACTGGATGGGCGGCGAGTACGCGGTCGTCGGCATCCTCGGCGCGCTGTTCGGGCTGGACGCTGGAGCGGCCGAGGGGCCGGAGCTGGTGGACATGGCGATCCACGACGCGGTGAGCGCCACGACCGAGGGGTCGTTCCCCAGCTGGGAGTACCGCCGCGAGATCAACCAGCGCGCCACCGGCCGCCACTCGGCGCCCGGCCCGACGCCGGAGATCCAGTTCCCGACCGTCGACGGGCGTCACATGAACGTGATCGGCGGCGGGCAGCCGCGCTCCGCGCGCTACCTCGACGACATGCTCGAGTGGATGGACCGCTACGACGCCGCCGAGGATCTGCGCGAGCCGCGCTACCGCGCGGCAATCTTCGCGGCCCGCAACGAGGCACACGAGGAGCGTGCGCGCTTCTCCGAGGTGACCAAGCGCTTCGTCGCGATGCTCACGACCGAGGAGGCCTATCGCGGCGGCCAGTCGCTGCACCTGCCCTGGGGCATCGTGCGCCGGCCCGAGGAGAACCTCGACGATCCGCACTGGACGGACCGCGACTCGTTCGCCCCGCTCGAACTGCCGGACGGACGGCAGGCGCGGCTCCCCGTCGCGCCCTATCGCTTCGAGGGCGTCGAGCGCGGTCTGCCGTGCCGCGCCCCACTGCTCGGCGAGCACAACCACGCCGTCTACCACGAGGAGCTGGGCGTCCCCGCCGAGGAGCTGCCGCGCCTCGCCGAGCGCGGCGCGATCTAGCTTCGCCGGCAAGAGGCCGCCGCGCCCTCGGACTTCGAAGCCAGGCGCGCGTCCTTTGTGGGGGGCTGCGCCCCCCACACCCCCATCCCGGACGAGCGGGCGCTCCGCGCCGCTCGGGCCCACCCACCCACCCTCGGATGTTCTTTCTGTGGGGGCTTCGCCCCCACCCCCCCTGCTGCTCGTCCCCAAGCATCGAGGGCAATCCGGCTCCCTCCTCCACTCGGAACCATCGAGGGCGTACCCAACCCCCGAGGCCGGTCCGGCTCCCTCCCCCTCGCGGGGGAGGGCGGGGAGTGAGGGGGAGGCGGGCCAGGAGAGGGGGCCGGATCGGTGCAACGGCCGCGGGACCGCGCCCGCGCGCTTGCGAGGGCAGGACGCGGCGGCGAGACTGGGGGTATGGCTCGCGTGCTGGTGGTCGAAGACGACGCCGCGATCCTCGAGACGGTCGCCTACAACCTCGGCCGCGAGGGTCACGAGGTGGTCACCGCCACCGACGGCGTGTCCGCGCTGGAACTCTCGCGCGAGGCCGAGCCGGACCTGATCGTGCTCGACCTGATGCTGCCGCGCATGTCCGGCCTCGATGTCTGCCGCGTCGTGCGCGAGGAGCGGCCGGTGCCGATCCTGGTGCTGACCGCGCGCAGCGCCGAGGGCGACAAGATCGCCGGGCTGGACCTCGGCGCCGACGACTACGTCACCAAGCCCTTCTCGATGCAGGAGCTGATCGCGCGCGTGAGCGCGATGCTGCGCCGTGACCGCATCTCGCGCGAGGCCGCCAACGGCGGCTCCGGCAGCGTGCTGCGCGGCGGCGGCATCGAGCTGCGGCCCGAGGCGCGCGAGGTGCGGCGCGACGGCGAGGTCGTGCGGCTGCGCCCGAAGGAGTTCGACCTGCTGGAGTGCCTGATGCGCCACCCGCGCCAGGTGCTGACGCGCGATCGCATCCTGGAGCAGGTCTGGGGCCATGAGTTCGGCGGCGGCACGCGCACCGTGGACGTGCACATGCGCTGGCTGCGCCAGAAGCTCGAAGCGACGCCCTCGAAGCCGCAACACCTCGTGACGGTGCGGACCGTGGGCTACAAGTTCGAGCCCTGACCCCGTGTCCGCGCAGCGCTCCTCAAGCCTCGAGCGATGACCCCCGGCTGGCGCTGGGTGGCGCTCGCGGGTCTGGCGGCGATCGCCGTCGCCGCTCCGCTGCTGCTCGCGCGCCCGGCGGCAGCGCTGCTGGCCCTCGCCGCGCTGCTTGCCGCCGCGCTCCTCGCGCGGGCCGAGGTGCGCCCGGCGCCCACGGCGCCGTCCGAGGAGCCTGCGGGCCCGCCCCCAGCGGTCCCGGCCGCGCCCGACGCCGGGCCGCTCCTCGCCTCGCTGCCCTGCGGCGTGCTCCTGCTCGACGACGACCTCAACGTGCTCGCCGCGAACGACACGCTCGCGCGCATCGTCGCGCACCCGCTCGAAGCGATGACGGGCGTCTCGCTGATCCGCGCGATCCGCGAGATCGAGCTGGTCGAGTTCGCGCGCGAGCGCCTCCACGGCTCGCGCGAGGCCCACCTCACGAACGGCGTCGAGGCGCGGCTCTCCTCGGCGCCGATCGACCTGCCGCTGGCGAGCGGACGGGCGACGCAGCTGATCGCCGTCGAGGACATGACCGCGCTGCGCGCCGCGCAACGCGCGCGCTCCGACCTCGTCGCGAACCTCGCGCACGAGCTGCGCACCCCGCTGGCCGGGGCCCGCGCGATCGCCGAGACGTTCCAGGCCGCCGCCGGGGATCCGGCCGAGCGCGAGCGCTTCCTGCGGCTGCTCGGCGACGAGATCGAGCGGATGAGCAGGCTCGTCGAGCGGATGCTGCACCTCGCGCAGCTCGAATCGAGCGACGAGCCGATCGGGCTTGAGCCGCTCTCGCCGGGGGAGCTGCTGGAGGGGGCAGCCACGCGCGTCGCGCCCGTCGCCGCGCAGCGGAGCATCCGCGTGGAGGTCGAGGAGGCGGCGGGCACGCCGGTCGCCGGACACCGCGAGCACGTCGGCGAGGTGTTCGCGAACCTGCTGGACAACGCGCTGCGCCACAGCCCCGACGAGAGCCGCATCGCCCTCGCCGCGATCGCCGGCGGCGGCGAGGTACGGTTCGAGGTGCGCGACGAAGGCTCGGGCATCCTGCCCAGCGAGCGCGAGCGCGTCTTCGAGCGCTTCTACACGGGCGACGACTCGCGCGGGACGGGCGGTGGCGCCGGCCTCGGCCTCGCGATCACGCGCCAACTCGTGCACCGGCTCGGCGGACGCATCTGGGTCGCCGACAGCTCGCCGGGCGCGACGGTCTGCTTCACGCTCGCGCTCGCGCGGGACGCCGAGGCGCCCTCGGACGGAGCCGGCGAGGCGTAGACCCGATGGTTACGATTCCACGCCCACCGCCGCCGGCCGCGGACGGAACGTCCCCCGGCGCACCAGCGATCGCACCTCGGGCAGCATCGCCGCCGCCGTGAGGAAGGCGAGCGTCCAGATCATCGCCGGGAAGATCAGCAGCACGCGCACGCCGAGCTCGTTCGAGAGCCAGCCGTAGCCGAAGTTCGCGAAGGCCATGTGGCCGGCGGCGAGCATCAGGTAGATCGACATCACGCGCCCGCGATACTCGTCCGGCACGGTGCGCTGCACGAACGTCGCCGAGAGCGCCATGTAGCTGGCCTGCGTCAGGCCGGTCGCCACGCCGCCGAGGATCGCCATCCAGGGCGTCACCGCGAAGCCGATCACGAGCATCGCGGCCCCGCTCCCGATCCCCACGATCAGCAGCGCGCGGCCCTGCGCCACATCCGTCCGCAGCATCGAGATCACGAGCGTGCCGCAGATCGCGCCGACGCCGACGCCGACGATGATCGCGCTGTAGGTGCGGTCCGCCCCGCCGACCTGCGTCGCCAGCGTCGGCATCATCGAGTCGAACGCCATCGTCAGGCCGCAGTGCAGCCCGACGAGCACCATCACGAACATCACGCGCGCGTCGCGCTCGAGGTAGGAGAAGCCCGCGCCGATGTCGTTGAGGATGCGGCGTCCATCGAAGAGCGGGCCCTCGGCTTCCCCCGCCGCCGGCGGCGCACGGTACTCGAGCTTGAAGATCTGGTAGAGGGCGAGGATGACGAAGCAGCCCGAGAGGATGAACACGGAGCCCGACCCCAGGAACGAGAGCATCGCCCCGCCGATCGTGGGGCCGAGCACGCGCGAGCCGTGCCGCGTGATGCCGGCGAGGGCGATCGCGTTGAGCAGGTGCTCCTTGGGGACGACGTTGGCGACCAGGGCCTGCTCGGCCGGGGTGCCGAAGGCGCGCGCCGTCCCGCCCAGCGCGGCGAACGCGATCACGTGCCACGGCTCCACGAATCCAGGCAGCGTGATTGCCGCGAGGCCGAACGCCGAGAAGATGCTGACCATGTCGGCGGCGATCGCCATCCGCCGGCGGTCCGCCCGGTCGGCCAGCGCGCCGCCGATCGGCCCCGCCAGCAGCAGCGGGATCATGCCCGAGAAGGTGGCGGCGCCCACCCAGCCGGCGTGGCCGGTCAGCTCGAAGATCAGCCAGCCGCGCGCCAGCAGCATCGTCCAGTGCGAGGCCGAGGCGAAGAAGGCGTTGGCGAAGATGCGCCGGAAGTCGCGCGATTGCAGCGCGGGGTGCCGCTGGGCAATCGAGTGGAACGTGATCATCAGGCGAGTCTACAGGACGGCGTGTCCGGCGACCCTCTGGCGCCGACCGCCCCGCTACTCCTCCGCGCCCTCGAGCGCGCGCGCGACGATCGCGCGGGCGCGCTCGCTGAGGTCGAGGCCGAGCGCCGCCTCGCGGCCGCGCGCGCTCATCTTGCGCCAGGTGCGGCGCACGATCGCGACCAGCCGATCGTCGTCGCCGAGGCGCTCGCGGAACTCGTCGAACTGCGTCTGCAGGAAGACGAGGTTGAGGCCGTCCTCCAGCGTCCGTACCTCTGGATCGCTGAACAGCTCCTCCTTGCGCACGATCTGCTGGACGCGCTCGACGAGGGGTTCGTCGTAGCCCTCGGCGCGGAGGATGCGCGCGGCCTCGTCGGCGTGGAAGCGGCGCAGATCGCGACGCCAGCGCAGGTAGGCGGCGCGGCCCGGCGGGTAGCTCGCGCGCGGCACGGTCCAGCGCCGGATGTGGTGCGCCCGCGCCGCCAGCAGCAGCGCCTCGCCCGGCGAGGGATCGAGGCGCGCGACCCACCCGCAGAGCAGCGCGGCGTGCGTCAGCTCCTTCGGGCGCGGCTCGCCGTCGACCGTGATCGTCGCCGGATCGGCGGCGTTGGCGGCGTCGATCGCGGCGATCGCGCGCGCGAAGCGCTCCGCGTCGGCGCAGTCGTGTGGAGCGGCAACCGTCATCGAGGAGCCTCGACACTCGCGCCGGGCCGTGCGCGGAGCCGCGTTGACACTGCGTCTCCGGCTGTTACGATGGCCCGGCAAATTGTCTGTGTTGTTTACCGGATTTGTCGACAATAGCAAATCCCTCCTCAGGAGGCAGCGCACATGACCACCACCGTCCGCACCGACACCCCCGGCCACGTGATCCCGATCCTCGAGGACGAGCTGGCCGACTTCACCACCGAGGCGACCGAGTTCCTCGACGGCAACCGCGAGCTGCTGGAGTTCACCAAGTTCCGCCTGCGCCAGGGCGTCTACGGTCAGCGCCAGGCCGACCGCCAGATGATCCGCGTCAAGCTGCCCTTCGGCGGCGTCACCTCGGACCAGCTCGACGCCTTCGCCGAGGTGGCCGAGCGCTTCGCGCCGCTGCGCAAGGGCCACCTCACCACGCGCGAGAACGTGCAGTACCACCACGTGCCGCTCGACGAGACGCTCGAGCTGCTGCAGGTGCTCGGCCGCGCCGGCCTCTCCACCCGCGAGGCCTGCGGCAACACCGTGCGCAACGTCACCGGCGATCCGTGGGCCGGCATCCGCGACGACGAGCCGTTCGACGTCACCCCCTACGCCGGCGCCTTCGTGCGCTACTTCGTGCGCAGCGAGCTGACCCAGCTGCTGCCTCGCAAGTTCAAGGTCGCCTTCTCCGGCAGCGATGAAGACTCCGCGCTGACGCAGATCCACGACCTCGGCTTCATCCCCGAGATCCGCGAGGTCGACGGCGTGCCCACCAAGGGCTTCCGGATCGTCGCCGGCGGCGGCCTCTCGATCATGGCGAAGCACGCCGTACTGCTGCGCGAGTGGGTCTCCGTCGACGAGTACCTCAGGCACTCGCACGCCGTGCTGCGCGTCTTCAACGCCGCCGACGAGCTGCGCAAGAACCTCGCCAAGGCGCGCATCAAGTTCCTCGTCCACCGCGTGGGCGAGGAGGCGTTCCGAGAGATGGTCGACGCCGAGCTCGAGGGCGAGTGGGCGCAGGCCGACGCCCTGCCCGACCCGCTGCTCTTCCTCGACGACGAGGCCGCCGACGCCCCCGCCCCGCCCGAGGACGCGCCGCAGCCGACCGACGCCGACCGCGCCATCTTCGAGGAGTGGGCGCGCACGGCCGTGAAGGCCCAGCGCCAGGCGGGCTACTCCGCCATCGAGGTACAGGTGCCGCAGGGCGACCTCACGCCGGAGCAGTTCCGCGGCCTGGCCGCGATCATGCGCGAGCACGGCTCGGGCCGCGCCCGCACCACGCCGTGGCAGAACATCGTGCTGCGCTGGATCCCGGACGAGTCGGTCTACGCCGTCTGGCTGGCGCTCGGCAAGCTCGGCCTCAACGGCGGCGGCATCCTCGAGATCGAGGACGTCGTGAGCTGCCCCGGCACGGACAGCTGCAAGCTGGGCATCACCAGCTCGATGGGCCTCAACCGCGCGGTCTCGGAGCGCGTGCGCGAGCTGCGGATCACGGACCCGCGGACGCGGCGGATCCTGATCAACGCCAGCGGCTGCCCCAACTCCTGCGGCCAGCACCACATCGCGAACATCGGCTTCCACGGCGCGGCCATCAAGTCCGGCGACCGCCAGGCCCCGGCCTACCACGTGTTCATCGCGGGCAACCGCCGCACCGGCCAGGATCTGCGCCTCGGGACGCTGATCAAGGCGCGCCTGCCCGCCAAGCGCGTGCCGGACGCCGTCGAGCGCTTCATCCGCCTCTACGAAGCCGAGCGCGGCGACGGCGAGGAGTTCAACGACTACTTCGACCGCGTCGGCAAGGAGCCCTTCGAGGAGGCCGTCCGCGACCTGACGCTGCCGCCCGAGTTCTCCGTCCAGACGATGGACGAGTTCATCGACTGGGACCGCGAGGGCCTCTACGTCCTCGAGCGCGGCGAAGGCGAGTGCGCCGTCTAGCGCCACAACTTGCGGTCCGGCTCCCACCTCGTCGGCATCGGGGGCAGTCGCGTGTCCTTGTGGGGGGCTGCGCCCCCCACACCCCCATCCCGGACGAGCACGCTGCGCGGCTCGGGCCCACCCACCCACCCTCGGATTTCTTTCTGTGGGGGCTTCGCCCCCACGCCCCCCTCGGAACCCTCGAGGGCGTATCGAACTTCCGACGGCGTCCGCCCCCCTTCGTTGGGGCTGCGCCCCCCACGTCCCCCCGGCTCCGCCGCCCCCACGCCCGCTCGGCTCCCCCTCCGTCATTCCGGCGAAAGCCGGAATCCAGCCGGGCGGCGGCGGTCCGGTCCGCTCTCCCTGGCTGGCGGGGGGTGAGGGAACGGCGCGCGAGCGCCGCTGTCAGCACACAACGGTCCTCCGAAGCCAGGATGAGCGCGGCCCGCCCCGTGTAGGCTTGAGGCGTGACCGCGCCGCTGCTCCTCGGGACCGCGTCCTGGACGGACAAGCCGCTGATCGACAGCGGGCGCTTCTACCCGCCGCGGGCGAGGAGCGCCGAGGCGCGGCTGCGCCACTACACGACGCGCTACCCGCTTGTCGAGGTCGACGCGCCCTACTACGGCCTCCCGACGCCGGAGCAGGCCGCGCGCTGGATCGAGCGCACGCCCGAGGGCTTCACCTTCGACGTCAAGGCCTACTCGCTGTTCACCGAGCACCCGACGCCCGTGGCGCGGCTGCCGAAGGCGATCCGCGCGGTGCTCCCGCCCGGCCTCGAGGCGAAGGGGCGCTTCTACCGCCGCGACACGCCGGACGAGATCCTCGATCTCTGCTGGGCCGGCTACACCGACGCGCTGCTGCCGCTGCACGACGCGGGACGCCTCGGCGCGGTCGTCCTGCAGTTCCCCAAGTGGTTCGCGCCCGGCCCGCGCGCCTTCGCCACACTCGAGGAGACCCGCGACCGGCTGGGGCCGTTCCGCGGCGCGGTCGAGTTCCGCCAGCGCCGCTGGCTGGAGCCGGAGCAGCGCGAGGAAACGCTGGCGCTGCTCGGCGACCTCGATCTCTCGCTGATCTGCGTCGACGCGCCGCAGGGCTTCGACTCGTCGCTGCCGCCGTTCGCCGCCGCGACGAACGCGCTGGCGTTCGTGCGCTTCCACGGCCGCAACACGGCGACCTGGGAGCGCCGCACGCGCACCTCCAGCGAGCGTTTCGACTACTGGTACGGCGCTGCGGAGCTGGACGAGTGGATCCCGCGCATCGAGGCGCTCGCGGGGGAGGCCGAGGCGGTGCACCTGATCGTCAACACCAACAACCACGACCAGGGCCCGGTCAACGCGGACCTGCTGCAACAGCGCCTCGAGGCCTTCGGCCTCGCCGTCGAGCCCGCCTTCGAGGCGTCGCCGTCCTCCGCGCGCGGCGCGCCGGAGCGGCAGGGCTCGCTGCTGTAGGCTGGGCCGACGCCGGTTTAGGTTGAGGTGACACGGCCTCGGGCAGGATTGGCGCGCCATGACCGGCCCAGCGGGCAGATCGCACAGCCGACGCCGCTTCCTCCGGCTCGCCGCCTCGGGCGGCCTCGGCGGGCTGCTGCTCGCCTGCGGCGCGGGCGACGACGCGGCCGAGCAGGCCGCCGTGGCGCCGACGCCAAGCCCGCCGCCGACGGCGACTCCACCTCCACCCACCCCCGTCGCGACGGCGGCGCCGACGCCAACCGCCACGACGCCGCCCACGCCCTCCCCCGTACCCACGGCGACCGCGACGCCCACGCCGACCGCGACTCCCACGCCCATCCCGACGCCCGAGCCCACTCCCGAGCCAACGCCGTGGCCGCCCGGCCGCGAGGAGATCGCCCTGCTGGAGGGCACGGAGTGGGAGAACCCGCTGGTCGCCCATCACAGCGGCGAGGAGGGGCCGTCCGTCCTCGTGCTCGGCGGGGTGCACGGCAACGAGCCGGGGAGCTGGCTCGCGACCGAGGAGATCGTGGAGTGGCAGCCCGCGCGCGGCAGCCTGATCGTGATCCCGCGCGCGAACATCGTCGCGACGCGCGCCGGCGAGCGCACCCTGCCCGAGCTGGGCGACCTCAATCGGCTCTACCCCGGCTCGCACGACGCGGAACTGCCGATGTCGCGGATGGCGGCGCAGATCGTCGAGGTCGCGCGCCGCTACCGCGTCTCGCTGGTCCTCGATCTGCACGAGTCGTGGGGGTTCTACGCCGAGCGCGGGGCGAACAGCGGGACGGCGTTCATCGGTCAGACGATCACGGGCGGGCCGGGCGCGGACAGCGAGGCCGCCACGCGCATCGCCGAGGAGTTCAACGCGCAGGTGGAGATCGAGCGCGATCACCTGCTCGCGCGGGACCGCTGGGGCTGGGGGTCCGGTTCTTCCCTGGGCAGCCCGACGTTCGGCAACACCAGCAACTGGGGCTGGCGGCCCGGACGCGGGGGCAGCTCGCTCTCGCTCGGCAACTACGTGGAGGGCTTGACGCCGATCCTCGTGGAGATGGGGCAGCAGAACCAGGCGCTCGAGCGCCGCGCCGAGCTGCACCGGCTCGTCGTCCGCATCGCCCTCACGCAGCGCGGGATGCTGTAGCCGCCCTCGCGGGCTCGCCGGGCGTCAGCAGACGACGCGGCGCACGATCTCGTACATCAACTCGCAGCCGCCGTTGAGGTTGTCGACCGTCAGGAACTCGTTGTGGGCGTGGAAGCCCGCGCGCTCCTCGGCGCTGAACATGCAGGGGATGAAGCCGTAGGACGGCACCCCGATCTCGCGCAGGAAGCGGTTGTCGGTGGCGAACGGGGCCACCGAGGGCGCGACCACGGCGCCCTCGAACGCCTCCTCGACCACCTCGCGGATCGCCGCGAACAGCTCCGTGTCGAAGTCCGAGGAGGGCGGCGATGTGAAGTCGTCCAGCTCCGGCCGGACGGAGACGAGCGGGTCGTCGATGCGCTCGCGCACCTGCGCGATCCAGTCCTCGAGGCTCTGCCCGGGCAGCAGCCGGCAGTCGATCACCGCCTCGCTGCGCGGGGGGATGACGTTCGCCTTGAAGCCGCTGTCGATGACCGTGACGTTGAGCGTGTTGATGAACATCGCGAGGGCCGCCGGGTCGCTGCGCAGCGCCTGCCCGAACGCCTCGGCGTCCTCTGCGGGCGGCAGCAGCCCGGCGCGCGAGAGCTGGTCCACGAGGCGCGCGGTGCCCGGCTCGAAGCGCAACTCGCGGTCCCAGTCGGCGAGCCGCAGCAGCGCGCGGATCAGGCGCAGCGCCGAGTTGTCCCCGGCCGGCAGGCTGCCGTGCCCCGTGGCGCCCTCGACGCGCAGGCGCAGCCAGCCGATCGACTTCTCGTTGACGCTGGCGAGGAAGATGCGCCCGTCCTCACGGCCCGCGAAGTCGGTCAGGCCGCCGCCGCCCTCGTTGAGCGCGAACTCGGCGTCGAACAGGTCCGGGCGGTGCTCGATGAGCCAGCGCACGCCGTGGACGCTGCCGACCTCCTCGTCGGGCGCGGCAAGGAAGACCACGTCGCGGCGCAGCGGCTCGCGGCGGCGCTGGAGCAGCAGCACCGCCATGAGCTGCATCACGCCCGCGCCCTTCATGTCCATCGCGCCGCGGCCGTAGACGCGGCCGTCGCGCACGACGCCGCCGAAGGGCGGCACGTCCCAGAACTCCTCCTCCACCGGCACCACGTCGAGGTGGTTGCCGAGCAGCAGCGGGCGGCGGCTGCCGTCGCCGCGCAGCCGCGCGGCCACAGCCTCGCGGCCGGGGGCGGTCTCGATGTACTCGCAGGGGACGCCCTCGGCCTCCAGCAGCGAGCCGAGGAAGCGCGCGGCCGGGGCCTCGTTCCCCGGCGGGTTCGAGGTGTTGATGCGCAGGTAGCGCTGGAGGATGTCGAGCGCCTCGGCGTGTACGGCGGGCCAGTCGATCGCTTCGGCCATCGCTTCCGCCTCTGTGAGTGCTCCGTCGCCTCGCTAGAAGATCACGTTCGTGAGGCGCTGGCGGTAGCCGCGCGTCAACTCGTGCCCGTCGCCGAGCAGCGTGAAGGCGTCGAGCATGCGCAGCCGCCCGCCGTCCTCGGCGACGCCGCGGTCCAGCCGCACCGTCGCCAGCAGGTGCTCGAGGGCGTCCCGCCACTCCCCCGCCGCCGCGAGCAGGCAGCCCAGCCGGTAGTGCGCCTCGGCGTCGTCCGGGTTCGCCTCCAACCGCGCCTCGAGGGCCTCGCGCGGCTCCTCGCCTGCCTCGTCGCTGAACGCGAACTGCGCGAGGACGCGGGCGGCGGCGGGGTCGCCGGGGAAGCGGGACGCCAGCTCACGCGCGCGGGCGACCTCGCCCTCGGCGAGCAGGAGTGCGGCGAGCGCCGCCGAGGCGCCGCGATGGTCGGGATCCTGCTCCAGCGCGTGCTCCAGGTGCAGCCGCGCGGCGCCCGGCTGGTCGATGCGCAGCGCGTGATCGGCGGCGGCCACGGCTTGGTCGGCGGCGCTCGGCACGAGCGAGTCGAAGAAGCCTCGGACCTGCGGCTCCGGCAGCGCGCCGACGAACTCGCTGACGACCTCGCCGTCGCGGAACGCCTTGACCGCGGGGATGCCCTGCACCTGGTAGCTGGAGGCGACGCCGGGGTTCTCGTCGACGTTGATCTTGACGAGCTGCACCTCGCCGGCGCGTTCGTGGGCGATCGTCTCGAGGGTGGGGCCGAGCACGCGGCAGGGGCCGCACCAGGGCGCCCAGAAGTCGACCACCACCGGCAGCTCTCGGGAGCGCTCGATCACGTCCGTCTGGAACGTCGCGTCGCTCGCGTCCAGCACCGCCCCGCTCGTCATCGCCCTCGCTCCTTCCGCCGCGCGTTGCGCGCGCCCAGCCTACCGCGAGGGCGCGCGAAGCGGCACGCCGTGAGCGCAAGCGGGCGCTCCGCTAGGATGCGCCGAGGACCACACGGGCGG
The DNA here is from genome assembly GCA_963692775.1 of Dehalococcoidia bacterium. GTDB lineage: Bacteria > Chloroflexota > Dehalococcoidia > UBA2979 > UBA2979 > VXMT01. The sequence continues at coordinate 1,159,750 of OY839116.1, forward strand.
GAGACGGGGGACGAGATGCGCTTCGGAGTGACGGTCGACTTCAACGAGCAGCCGGTGACCTCGCCGGAGTTCCTCGCGGGGTTCGCGCAGGCCGCCGAGGACTGCGGCTTCGACACCCTCTGGACCAGCGACCACGTCGTGATCCCGCAGGACCACAGCTCGGACTACCCCTACGCCGAGCGCATGCCCTACGAGGAGGCGCCGATCCCCGACCCGATCGTGACGCTCACCTTCGTCGCCGCGAAGACAACGACCATCCGCCTCGGCACCTCGGTGCTGGTGCTGCCGCAGCGCAACCCGGTGGTGCTCGCCAAGCAGCTCGCCTCGCTCGACGTCTACTCGGAGGGGCGTATCGACCTCGGCATCGGCGTGGGCTGGCTGCGCGAGGAGTTCGAGGCGATCGGCGTGCCCTGGGAGCGCCGCGGCAAGCGCACGGACGAGTGCATCGAGGCGATGCGCGCCCTCTGGACGCAGCCCGTGGCGAGCTACGAGGGCGAGCTGGTGCGGTTCTCGAACGTCGTCTGCGACCCGAAGCCGGTCCAGCCGGGCGGCGTGCCGTTCATCATCGGCGGGCACTCCGTGGCCGCGGCGCGGCGCGCGGGCAAGTACGGCAGCGGCTTCTTCCCGCACGTCTTCGGCCGCGCCTGGCACGAGCTGATCGCCGAGGCGCGCCGCACCGCAGAGGCGCACGGCCGCGACCCCGACGAGGTCGAGATCAGCGCCGGCGTGCCGCCGGAACTGGAGCTGGCGCAGCGCCTCGGGGAGCTCGGCGTCTCGCGCCTGAACATCCTGATCACGGACCCGGACGTGCCGTCCGCGCGGCGCACGCTGGAGCGCATCTCCCGCGACCTGATCGCGCGCATGTAGCCGCTCGCCCTCGCCCGCTTGCCCGCCGCCGCCCCGGCTGGATTCCGGCTTTCGCCGGAATGACGCGAAGGGAACCGGAAGGACGGAGGGGAGGGGAAGCCGTCGCCAGTTTGCCCGCCGACGGCAGGCTACCCGTGCTGTCAGGTCGGCTGGTGGCGGTGGTCGGCGGAGACCGTGAAGCGACGCCAGAAGAAGAGGAAGCGCTCCGCGTCGAGCCTCATCGCGCTCGCCCACTGCAACAGCGCGGGCGCGACGTGGACCGTCAGATCCTCGTGCCGGACGGTTTCGTAGCGGGTGAGGTTCTTGCCCTTGAGGTAGGTGTCGACCGGCACATCGAGGACGCCCCGTCAGCCGAGCGGGCGGATGAAGTCGAGCGCCAGCTCGCCGCCCCGGCGACGCGCCAGCTCGGCCGCCGCAGCCGTGATCTCGATCTCCATGCGGCCCTCGGGCGGTCCGTCCGCGTCAGCCGGACTTCGCCTCGGCGAGGTAGTCCTCGCCAAAGCGGCGCATCAGGTCCGGCGCGTCCAGCAGCTCCCTGGGGTGCAGGCCGACGATCGCGTGATCGACGCCCGCCTCGCGCGCGCGCCCCAGCCGCTCCCGCACCTGCTCCAGGCGATCGCTCGCGAGGAGCGCGATGCCGGTCATCGCGATCACGAGCGCGTCGGGGTCACGCCCGGCGCGCTCGGCCGCCTCGCGGGCGGGCCGCATCGCCTCCCCGGCGGTGTCGAGGTAGTTGCCGTGCGTCAGCCAGCCGTCGGCCAGCTCGCCGATGCGGCGCATCTGCTGCGGGCTGTCGCCGCCGATCCAGATCGGCACATGGCGCGGCGGGTGGGGGCGCGAGGTCCAGCCGTCGACCTGGTAGGTGTCGCCCTCGAAACCGTCGACCCAGTCCTCGGTCCAGAGTTTGCGCGTCAGCTCCAGGCTCTCCTCGAAGCGCGCGCCGCGGCGGTCCGAGGGCATCCCGAGCACCTCGAACTCCTCCTTCGCCCAGCCCATGCCCGCGCCGAGGATGAAGCGCCCGCCAGCGAGGTGGTCGAGCGTGGCCATGATCTTCGCGTGCAGCACGGCCTGCCGCATGTTCAGCACCAGCACCGCCACGCCGAGCTGCACGCGGCTCGTCGCCCCCGCGACGAACGCCAGCTCCGTCAGCGGCTCCAGCAGCGAGGCGTCGATGTGCACCCGCCCCGGCAGGTTGCCGTCCGCGCTGTACGGGTAGCGCGAGCGGTACTCGCGAGGGAAGACGACGTGGTCGTTGGTCCAGAGCGAGTCGAAGCCGGCCTCCTCGGCGGCGCGGGCGTGGCGCAGCACTACCTCGCGCGTGGCGCGATCGCCGGCCTGGGGGAGCAGGATGCCCACGTCCACGCGCTCAGCCTCCGTTCCGACGCCGCCGCGCGGCGCGAGCGACGCTAGCGAAGCAGCGCCGAGCCCGGTGGCACATGGTGTTCGATCTCGCCCCGATGGTCGAGCAGGATCACCCGCGAGCGGAAGCGCCAGACGCCATCGACGCGCTCGAAGGCGTCGTGGTAGCGGCCGGCCGCGATGATCTGGATCGGCAGCTCGCGGGTCGCCAGCGTGACGGTGAAGTAGGAGCGCGCCGTCGCCGTTCCCGCCTCCTCGTCCGCCTCGATCAGCACGTTGGTCGTGACGTGCTTGGTGCGCGGGCTGCCGTCGTGCAGGCGGAAGCCGCCGCGCAGCGCCTCGGCCAGCGCCGCGCCGCCGAGCGGTGTCCCCTCCACCCCGTGCTGCCGCCCGCCGTGCGCGAACACCTCGCCCGCGCCCTCGAAGTCCCCGAGGTCGATGCGCTCCGCGTAGGTGAAGATCAGCGTCTCCACCGCCGCGTGCGCATCGTCCGGGACGGGCATCGGCGGGATGTCCTCGAGCGGCGGCCCGAGCACCTCGAGGTCGTACGGCAGCTCGCCGATCTCGTAGCCCCGGATGTGCTGCGTGAGGTCGCCGCGCGTATCGAGCATGGTCAGGCGGTCGGTGAACCACCACCCGCCGTCGATGCGCTCGAACTGGTCGTAGTAGCGGCCGCTGCCGAGCAGTCGCAGGCGCATGGTCGGCGTCGCCTGGAAGAGCGTGAAGTAGGAGCGGGCGCGGGCGGTTCCGGCCTCCTCGTCGACGTCGATCATGATGTTGGTCGTCATGTGGCGGGTGCCGGGCGAGCCGTCGTGCAGGAGGAGCCGCCGCTTGCGGTTCTCGGCCATCCGCGCGCCGGAGTGCGCAGCCCCGAGGCTCGAGCGGAACGGCCCGTGCGTGAAGATCTCGCCAACCGCGTCGTGGTCGCCCAGATCGGTGAAGCGCGCGTAGCGCAGCATCACGTCGCGGATCTCGTCGCGGCTGTCCGCCATCGGTCCTCACACCCCGGCGGGACCGTATGAGCGCGCCGCGAGGGCCGTCAAGCGCGCGGCGCGCGGCGGCGGCGGTTGCGGACCTCGCGCGGTAGGATGTGCCGCCGGGAGGACGCGATGCCCGAGTCCGCCGACCAGACCGTCGAGGCCGCCCCGATCGTGCTGACGCGCGGCGCCGACGCGCCCTGGTCCGGGCACCGCTCGGGGATGAGCATCCAGTTCGGCGTCTCCGGCGAGCTGAGCGGCTCGCGCAACGTCTTCATGACGCACCAGCGCATCCCGCCGGGCATGGAGAGCGCGCCGCACGTCCACACCAACTGCGAGACCGCGATGTTCGTCCTCGCGGGCCCCGTGCTGATGCGCCACGGCCCCGCGCTCGAGCTGGAGCACCGTGCGGAGAGCGGCGACTTCCTCTACGTGCCCGCCAACGCGCCGCACCAGATCGTCAACCCGAGCACGACGGAGGACGCCGCGGTGGTGCTCTGCCGCGACGCCGCCGAGGAGATCGTCAGGGAGCTGTAGCCCGCCCGCCGGGCGCGAACGGAGCAAGTCATGGAGCAACTCGAAGGCCGCGTCGCGGTGATCACCGGGGGAGGCTCCGGCATCGGAGAGGGCTTCGCCCGCGTCTGCCACGAGGCCGGGATGCGCGTCGTCGTCTCGGACATCGAGGAGGACCAGGCCGCGCGCGTCGCGAACTCGGTCCGCGAGCTCGGCGGCGAGGCGATCGGCCTGCGCGCCGACGTCTCCGACGCCGCCTCGGTCGGCGAGCTGGCGGACCGCGCCTACGAGGAGTTCGGCGAGGTCAACCTGCTCTGCAGCAACGCCGGCGTGATGATGGTCGCGCCGCTGCTCGAGACGCCGCTCGAGGACTGGCAGTGGACCCTCGGCGTGAACCTCTACGGCGCGATCCACTGCGCCAACGCCTTCGCGCCGAGGATGCGCGAGCAGGACGGCGAGGGGCACATCGTGTTCACCGCCTCGATCGCCGGCACCCGGCCGATCCACGAGACGCCGATCGGCGTCTACGTCTCCTCGAAGTACGCCGTCACCGGCTACGCGGAGATGCTGCGCATGGAGCTGGAGCCGGACGGCATCGGCATCTCGATCCTCTGCCCAGGCGGCGTCGACACGCAGATCTTCACCGCCACGCGCAACCGCCCCGAGGAGCTGGGCGGCCCCGCCGAGCTGCCGCCCGCGGCGGAGGCGCGCGTCGCCGAACGCGAGGAGCTGGTCGAGGTCGATCCGGCGATGGACCCGCTGGTGGTCGCCCGCCGCACCCTCGACGGCGTGCGCGCCAACCGGCTGTTCATCTTCAGCCACCCGGACACGCGCCCCGACTACGAGCAGCGCAACGCCCGCGTGATCGCGGACTACGACGCCGTCTCCTGAGCCGCGCGGCGGGCCTCCTCCCGTGAGCAGCGGCGCCGAGGGCGAGGATCCGCGCGCGCTGCTGCGCCGCGCGATGCGGCTGCACAGCGACGACCAGATCGACGCCGCGCTCGCGGCGGCAGAGGGCGCGGTCGCGCTCGACCCGGACTTCTGCGAGGCGCACGCCTACCTCGGCAACACGCTGGTCACGCGCAAGCGCCGCTTCGCCGACGGCCTCGCCGCGCTGGAGCGCGCCGCCGCGCTCTGCCCCGGCGACGCCGCCATCCTCTACACGCTCGGCTGGTGCCGCGAGTTCGTCGCGCACGCCCTCGAGCGCCCGCGCCAGCGCCAGCCGCACCAGCCCGTCGCGCAGGACGCCGCCACCCTCTACGCCGCCACCACCGAGGTGCTCCGCCGCGCCCTCGCCCTCGACCCCGACCCGCAGCTGCGCGGCGACATCGAGGACATCCTCGACGTCGTCGCCAACGCCACCGGCATCCCCTGGGACGAGGACGAGTAGGGCGAGCGAACGGCCCGGCGCGCAGCGCCATTTCGAGGGCAGGCGCGTGTCCCTTGTGGGTGGCTGCGCCCCCCACACCCCCATCCCGGACGAGCGGGCGCTCCGCGCCGCTCGGACCCGCCCACCCGCCCCGGATTTCTTCTCTCTGTGGGGGCTGCGCCCCCACGCCCCCCTCGGTCCGGCCGCCAGACCCCCGGCTCGCCCTTCCCGTCATTCCGGCGTCCCTTCCCGTCATTCCGGCGAAAGCCGGAATCCAGGCACGCCGGGCCGTCGCCTGCCTCGGAAGGTTCGGTGCGCCGATCCGGCCCCCTCTCCTGGGGGAGAGGGTTGGGGTGAGGGGGCTCGCCGGCCCGACTCCCACCTCGATGGAGTGTTGCCCCCGAAAGCCCGTGCCCCGCGCGATTCCGGCGCGCGCCTCCCTCACCCTCCGCCCTCTCCCTCGGGGAGAGGGGACCGGATCGGGGCGCGGGGCGAAGCGCCGCAGCGCCGGACAGCAACCCGCCTCGCCTGTACCGTGTGAGCCGCAGCCGAGGACCAACCGACCGTGCCGCACCTCGAACTCGACGACGGCTTCCGGCTCTACTACGAGCGCCACGGCGAGGGCCCGCCCGTCGTGCTCGCGCACGGGGCGGGCGGCAACGCCATGTCCTGGTGGCGGCAGATCCCCGCCTTCAGCGAGCGCTACGCCGTCGTCACCTTCGACCACCGCGCCTTCGGGCGCTCCCCGGACATCGAGGGCGGCCCCGGCCGCGCCGCCTTCGGCGACGACGTCAGCGCGCTCGTCGAGCGGCTGGATCTCGGCCCGGTGCACTTCGTCGCGCACTCGATGGGCGCGCGCACCGCGGTCGGGCTGATGCGGCACCGGCCCGACGGCTTCCGCTCGCTCACCATCTCCGGCTCCAACGCGGGCTGCGTCGACGACCGGCTGCGCGAGCGCAAGGCCGAGCTGCAGGCCTCGGGCGCGCTCTCCGGCAGCCTGCTGCAGCGGGCGCTCGCCGAGGACTACCGAGAGCGCGAGCCGGCGCTCGAGTGGCTCTACCGCCGCATCCGCGGGGTCAACCCGCCGCGCCCTCGGGACTTCCTGGCGCCGCCGCCGGAGCTGCGCAACTACCGGGGCTCGACGCGCGAGCGGCTGCTCGACAGCGGCGCGCCGCTGCTCTGGATCGTCGGCGCGCGGGACCGCGTCGTCCCCGCCGAGCTGGTCCGCATCTCGCACGAGCTGACCCCCGGCTCCCGCTACGTCGAGATCGAGGGCGCGGGCCACTCCGCCTACTTCGAGCGCCCGGAGGAGTGGAACGCCGCCGTGCTGGGGTTTATCGACGGGGTGGGCGATTGAAGGCGCGGGGCGTGGGCGTGTCCGTCTGCTACCATGCACGGGTGAACAGGAGTGGCGGATGACAACGTTCGACACAGCCCGCGCCGTCCGCAAGCTCCGAGAGGCCGGAGCGCCCGAGCCGGTCGCCGAGGGCATCGTGGACGTGGTCGCGGAAGCGACCAGTCCGCTGGTGGCGATTCAGAGCGATGTGCGCCTGATCAAGTGGATGATCGGGGCGCTGGGCGCGTGGGTAGGCCTCACCGCCACACTCGTGGTGATCGCTACCCGTCTCGTGACCACCTGAGGGCACCGTGCTGGGGTTTATCGGCGGGGTTGGCGATTGAAGACGCGGGGCGCGGCGCATTACGATAGGACTCTCCCCCGCTAGCGGAACGTCTGTGCTAGAATCTCCGACCGAGGGCCGCCGCCGCAACATGGCGGCCATCCGGAGCAAGGACACCAAGCCTGAGATGCACGTGCGCCGTCGCGTCCACGCGGCGGGATTCCGCTTCCGGCTACACCGCCGCGATCTTCCCGGTCGCCCCGACCTCGTGTTCCCCCGCTACCGGCTCGCGGTCTTCGTCCACGGCTGCTTCTGGCACGGGCATGACTGCAAGCGTGGCAAGCGTCCGGCAACGAACAAGGAGTTCTGGGAGCCGAAGCTGGAAGGCAACATGCTCCGCGACCAACGAAACGTGTACTCCCTCGAAGAAGCGGAGTGGGACGTGTTCACGATCTGGCAATGCACGTTGGAGCCCGACACGAAGCGTTTGCTCCGCCGCCTCGACGCACTGCGCGCGGTCGAGCGCTTCCACGCCGACGAGGAAGGGGCGGTACGAGTGAACACATTCGCGGGAAGCGCCGCGTGAGCGCCCGCCCGAGACTGCTCGACCTGTTCTGCTGCGCCGGTGGGGCCGCAGTGGGATACGAACGCGCCGGATTCGAAGTCGTCGGCGTTGACATCGACCCTCAGCCCCACTACCCGTTCGAGTTCATCCAGGCGGACGCGCTCGAGTTGGACCCTGATTTCATCGCGGGCTTCGACGCGATCCACGCCTCGCCGCCGTGTCAGGCGTACTCCGATCTCGCCAAGCGGAACGGGAACGGCCACATGTGGCCGAAGCTGATCGAGCCGACGCGCGAGATGCTCGTGGCCAGCGGGCTGCCGTACGTGATCGAGAACGTCGATGGCGCGCCACTGCGCGACTACATCGTGCTGTGCGGGACGATGTTCCCCGAGTTGCGGGTGCTGCGGCACCGCTTGTTCGAGACAAACTTCCCGATCTACTGCCCACCGCACAGGCGGCACCCGCTCGTTCACACGCACGACCGACGCAAGGCCCACTACGGCCATACGAACGAGTGGACGGACTACGTCCAGGTGACCGGCGGCGGCAACTGCACCATCGCCGCCGCGAGCGACGCGATGGGCATCGACTGGATGACCAAGCGGGAGATCAACGAGGCCATCCCTCCGGCGTACACCGAGTACATCGGCCGAACGCTGCGGCAACTACTGTGACACGCCGCATCGGCTCCAAGGAGCGCATCCGGCGCTTCCTCCGCGAGCGCGTCGGAGAGGTCGTCACGAAGAACCAACTTCAAGAAGTGGTCGGACCCGAAGTGACGGAGTGGGCTCGTCGGCTGCGAGAACTGCGCGAGGACGAAGGGTGGCCGATCCGCTCGCACGTTGACGACAGCACGCTCAAGCCCGGCGAGTACCGTTTGGTCGCACCACCTCCCGATCCCGGCGAATACCGCTTCACGCGCCCGATTTCCGGACGGATCAGGGCGCAGGTGCGGGAGCGCAACGGCTACACCTGTCAGATGTGCGGACTCGCCGCAGGCGAGGACGACCCCGACAACCCCGGGCGAGTGGTGCGCATTCACGTCGGGCACATCGTCGATCGGAGCCACGGCGGTACGGATGAGTTGTCGAATCTTCGCGCGCTGTGCAGCAGTTGCAATCAGGGCGCCCGGAACCTAACCCAGGAGCCGCCCTCGTGGGTCTGGTTGCTCAGCCAAATCAGGCGAGCAACCGTGGATGACCAGCAGAAGGCGCTGGACTGGCTGCAACGCAAGTTCGGGCGGGAGCGGGAGTAGTGCCCCGCCCTGGCACGACCGACGCCAACGCGGAACTCGCCGTCTGGCTCTACGGCGAACTACTCGACGAGCGCGACTGGGGCCTTGATCGGGCGTGGCTCGCGATCGCCGTCCTGTTGATGACTTGCGAGATGTGGTGGAGCGGCGACTGGTACGGGCTTCACGGCGCGCCCGTGCTGCGCGAGTCCAACGCCTACAGCCGGAAGCGGAACGGCGAGCCGAACCGCTCGCTGGCAGAGGCGCTGCGCGTGCGCGATCGGCTCGCCGCTGATCTCGGCATTCCGCCGCACGACCTCTGCGGCTCGCTCGCTCGCTTGTTTCGGCGGCCGGAACTCCATGGCCTCCAGCCCAACAATCCGCGCGGTCATGCCTTCCGTTCGCTTGTCGCCGAGACCCTCGCGCGCTTCGGCGATCCGGCCCTTGAGGTGAGCGAGAAGGTGTCGCCCCACGATCTCTTCCCCGACTTCGACCGTCACCGCCACGGGCGGGACAACAGCATCGATGTCGTCGTGCGGCGCGCCGCGCTGCCGGTCGCCCTGATCACGACCCAGTGGACGTACAGGCAGGCGCCGGTCGGCATGGTCAGGGACGCCGCAGCGTACCTGCCCGCAGCGCGGAATCTGAACGCCGATTGCCGCTTCTATGGCGTGACCGCGGAATTCGTGAGCGCCCGGCTGAGGAACGTCATCCGCCAAACGTCGCCGGTCCGGGACAACGCGGCCATCAACCGGCTCGTGCACCTCAACCCCGACTTGCCCGGCGAACTGATCGGCAGGAACGGCGATCTGGCGCACATGTGGTCGCTTGAGCGGATGGTCCGGGACTCGCACGACTGGCGCTGAGGCCGCCGGGCCGCGTGCTACCATCGCAACGCGCGAGGGAGCGGGGCGCATGGCGTCGTTCGTACAGGGACCACCGCCGGAGCGGGCGCGCATCCTCGACGAAGCGGAAGCGGAAGCGCTGTCGGCGGAGATCCTCGAAGCGGTCGGCGGCGAGGATGGCTGGAGGCGCATCTACGCCGACCGCGATGCGGCCCGGGAGTACCTCGGGGCGCATCGCGACGCGCTGCTCGACCGGTACCCCTACCAGGAGATCGCGCTGCACCGCGACCGCGTCGTCGTGCACGCCGCCGACCCGGACGAGTTCAGCCGCCTGCTGGAGGAATACCTGGCGAGCAGCGGGGTGGACCGCAACAGGCTGCACTTCGAGTTCCTGGATCCGGATCCCCCGCTGTTCGTGGGATAGATCACGCTCGACTGGTAGGCGGCGGCGGGGCGAGGGCGGCGTGGCGACGATCCTCCAGACCTTCGAGGCGAAACACCCCGGCTCGCGGGAGCTGGCGGAGCGCGCCGCCTCCATCTTCCCCTCCGGCGTGACGCACGACGTCCGCGCCTTCGAGCCGTTCCCGATCTACGTCGCAAGCGCGCGGGGGCCGCGCAAGACGGACGTCGACGGCAACGAGTACGTCGACTACATCGGCGGGCACGGGGCGCTGCTGCTCGGCCACAACCACCCCGAGGTGATGGCGGCGATCCGCGCGGCGCTCGAGGACGGCACGCACTTCGGCTCCTCGCAGGCGCGCGAGCTGGAGTGGGGCGAGCTGGTGCTGCGCCTGGCGCCCTGCGCCGAGCGCGTGCGCTTCACCTCCTCCGGCACCGAGGCGACGATGATGGCGCTGCGCCTCGCCCGCGCCTTCACGGGCCGCGACCGCGTGATCAAGCTCGCCGACCACTTCCACGGCTGGCACGACCTCGCCGTCGGCCAGCTGCGCGAGAGCGAGACGCGGGCCAGCGCCGCCGGGGTGCCGCCCGGCTTCTACGACGACCTCACGATCGTCCCGTCCGGGGACGTCGCCGCGCTCGAGCAGGCGCTCGCGCCGCGCGACGTCGCGGCGCTGATCCTCGAGCCGACGGGCGCGCACTGGGGCCTGCACCCGCTCGCGCCGGACTACCTGCGGGCGGCGCGCGCGCTGACCGAACAGGCGGGAACGCTGCTGATCATGGACGAGGTGATCACCGGCTTCCGCATGGCTCCGGGCGGCGCGCAGGAGCGCTTCGGCGTCACCGCCGACCTCGCGAGCTACGCGAAGATCCTCGCGGGCGGCCTGCCGGGCGGCTGCGTGGCCGGCCGCGAGGACGTGATCTCGATGCTCGAGTTCCGCGCGGGCGACGAGGTCTGGAATCGCCGCCTGCGCGTGCCGCACCAGGGCACCTACAACGCGCAGCCGCCCGCCGCCGCCGCAGGCAGCGCCGCGCTGCGCATCATCGAGGCGGGCGGCCAGACGGAGCGCGCCGACGCGGCGACGGCGGCGCTGGTGCGCGGCCTCAACGCGCTCTTCGCCGACCGCGCCGTACCCGGCTCGGCCTTCGGGGTCTCCTCGATGTGGCATCTCAACCTCGGCCATGACGCGCCGCGGCCCTCGGGCGTGGAGTGGGACGCCGCCGAGGAGGCTCGCGGCGTGGACCCGGCGCTGGCGATCCCGCTGCGGCAGGCGCTGCTCAACCACGGCGTGGACCTGATGGGCGCCGGGGGGATGGTGTCCGCGACGCACGGCGAGGCCGAGGTCGAGGACACGCTCGCCGCCTTCGATGCGGCGATCAACGATCTCCGCGCCGAGGGATTGCTCGGCTCCGGCGGCTGATTCCGGCTCTTCGGACGGGATGTGCGGCGGGCCCGTTGCTCCAAGGCGAAGGGCTCGATAATCTTTCTTGTGAAGACCAGAACAATTGCCGCCGCCGGAGAAGCGTGACGAGGCTTCCGGCGTCGCGGCGGATGAAGGGAACGGGATCGGCGATGCGCAAGTCAGGGAGCCCGGAACACCGGGCGAAGCTCGGCCAGCAACTGCGAACGCTGCGTCAGAAGGCCGGGCGTTCCCAGACCGACGTCTCCCGGGGCGCCGGCATCACCCAGGCATCGCTCTCCAACTACGAGACCGGCAAGCGCGAGGTCCCGCTTTCCACGGCCCTGAGCATCGCCGCGGTGCTGGACGTGCCGTTCAGCTCCATCGTCGAGACCAACGACGTGATCGTGGTCCGTGACTCGCGCCTCGGGCGCGCCGTGCAGGCGCTGGTCGAATCGCCGGACCTGATCGAGGCCGTCGCGAACGGCCACGGCGAGACGAACGGCCACAGCGCCGTTTCCTAGCGCCTCCGCACGCCCCTTCACGGCGGGCCGCTCCCGGCCCGCCGTTCGCCGCGCCCGGCGAGGGCGCGCCGCCGTCGATGACACTGCACGTATACTGAGCGGCGACCGACTCGGTCACGCACGCCCTCGGGCGCTGGCGGCGGCAAGGAGGACCACGTGGCGAGCGAGCGAGCGACGACCCTCGGCGCCCTGCGCCGCTCCGGCTACCGCGTGCGCGGCGTCCGCGAGGAGTTGCGCGAGAACCTGATCGCGGCGATCGAGAGCGGCGCGGACCTCTTTCCCGAGATCCAGGGCTACGACCAGACCGTCATCCCACAGCTCCAGAACGCGCTCCTCTCCGGCCACGACGTGATCTTCCTCGGCGAGCGGGGGCAGGCGAAGTCGCGCCTGATCCGCAGCCTCACCGGACTGCTCGACGAGTGGATCCCCACCCTCGCCGGATCCGAGATCCCGGAGAACCCCTTCGACCCGATCAGCGAGCAGGGCCGCCAGATCATCGAGGAGCACGGCGACGACGCGCCGATCCACTGGATGCACCGCGACGAGCGCTACGGCGAGAAGCTCGCCACGCCCGACATCACGATCGCCGACCTGATCGGCGAGGTGGACCCGATCAAGGTCGCCGAGGGGCGCTACCTCAGCGACCAGCTGACCATCCACTACGGCCTGATCCCGCGCACCAACCGCGGCATCTTCGCGATCAACGAGCTGCCGGACCTGGCCGAACGCATCCAGGTCGGCCTGCTCAACGTGATGGAGGAGCGCGACATCCAGATCCGCGGCCACAAGGTGCGGCTCGCCCTCGACGTCTTCATCGTGGCGACGGCCAACCCGGAGGACTACACCAACCGCGGCCGCATCATCACGCCGCTCAAGGACCGCTACGGCTCGCACATCCGCACGCACTACCCTCGCGGCATCGACGAGGAACTGGAGATCGTCGCGCAGGAGCGCGTCGACGTCGGCGCGGCCGGGCGCGAACTGCGCATCCCGCGCTACATGGAGGAGATCGTCGCCGAGGTGACGCGCCTCGCGCGCCGCTCGCCGGACGTGAACCAGCGCTCCGGCGTGTCCGTGCGCGCCTCGATCTCCAACTACGAGTCGATGGTCGCCAACGCGCTGCGCCGCGCCGTGCGGCTGGGCGAGCCGGAGGTCGCGCCGCGCATCTCCGACCTCGGCTTCATCCGCGCCTCGCTCGAGGGCAAGGTCGAGCTCGAGACCGTCGAGGAAGGCCGCGAGGATCAGATCATCGAGCGGCTGATCCAGGGCGCGGTCGTCGCCGTCTTCAACCGCCATTGCAGCATCAGCGACATGGAGCCGCTGATCGAGTCGTTCAAGACCGGCGTCACCGCCGAGGTTGGCGAGGGGCTGCCCTCGGACGGCTACCTCACGATGCTCGGCAGCGTCGAGGGGCTCGCCGAGGCGGTCGCCGGCGTGGCGACGGGCGAGTCGGCGGCGGAGCAGGCCGCCGCGATCGAGTTCGTGCTCGAGGGGCTGCACCTCAACAAGCGCCTCAACAAGGACAGCATCGACGGAGAGGCCCACTACCGAGGCTAGAGAGCCGACGAGGCCACGGCGGCGGCAGGCCGCGAGGGGCGGGGAGCATGGCGGAACAGTCGATCCAGTCCATGACGCACCTCGCGCGCTACTCCGCCTGGGACGGCAGCCAGGAGATCCCGGAGCTCGAGGCCGGCGACATCCTCGAGGCGCTGTCCGACGACCTGATGAACTTCGGCGACCTGCAGCACGCGCTGCGCAACCTGATGCAGCGCGGGATGCGCAGGCCGGACGGGATGCGCGCGCCGGGCCTGCGCGACCTGCTCCACCAGCTGCGGCAGCAGCGCCGCCAGCGTCTCGACCAGTTCGACCTCGGCGGCACGATGCAGCAGATCGAGGAGACGCTGCGCGAGATCCTCGACCTCGAGCACAGCACGCTCGACCAGCGGCTCGCCGAGGCGGGCGGCCCCTCGCAGCCGCAGCCCGACGCCGCCGACCAGGCGCCGGGCGAGGGCGGCGAGTCAGGCGAGGGAGCGCAGGCCGACGGCCAGCAGGACCAGCAAGGCCCGCAGGGCGCCGAGGGCCAGCAGGGCGACGGCGGCGCCGCGCAGCAGCAGAGCGGCGCCCCGGGCCAGCTGGCGGGCGGGACGCCCTCGCAGGGCGGGGGCGGCCAGGGCGGCTCGCCCGAGGACGGCGACCTGTCCGACATGCTGCGCCGCATCGTCGAGCGCAAGCAGGAGTACCTGGAGGAGTTGCCGGACGAGCCCGCGGGGCAGGTCAAGGCGCTGCAGGACTACGAGTTCCTCAACCCCGACGCGCGGGACAAGTTCCAGGCGCTGCTCGAGCAGCTCAAGCAGGCGATGACCGAGTCCTTCTTCAAGGACGTCTCGCAGATGGTCGAGGAGATGTCCGAGGGCGACCTCGAGCGCATGAAGGAGATGCTGCGCGACCTCAACGACATGCTGATCCAGCGCATGCGCGGCGAGCAGCCGGACTTCGACTCCTTCATGGACAAGTACGGCGACATGTTCGGCGACAACCCGCCCGAGTCGCTCGACGAGCTGATCGCGCAGATGCAGGCGCAGACGCAGGCGATGCAGTCGCTGATGGAGTCGCTGCCCGGCGACCAGCGCCAGCAGCTCCAGTCGCTGATGGCGGACAAGTTCGGCGACCCGGAGCTGGAGGGCGAGCTCTCACAGCTCGCGGCCAACCTCGAGTACCTCAACCCCGGCGCGGAGCGCGCCCCCGCCTACCCCTTCCGCGGCGACGAGGAGATCGGCCTCGAGGCGGCGATGCAGCTGATGTCGGAGATGCAGGACATCGACGGCCTGGAGCGCCAGCTCGAGCGCGCCCAGTACGACGGCGACATCGACGGCATCGACCTCGACCAGCTGCGCGAGCTGCTGGGCGACGAGGCCTCCGAGGCGATCGACCAGCTCGGCGAGTTGCTCGAAATCCTGGAGCGCGAGGGCTACATCCGGCGCGAGGGCAACACCTGGGAGCTGACGCCTCGGGGCACGCGCATGATCGGCCAGCGCGCGCTGACCGAGATCTACGCGCAACTGAAGCGCCAGGGCATCGGCAACCACCCGATCCCCGAGCAGGGCCGCCACGGCGAGCGCACCGAGGACACCAAGGACTACGAGTTCGGCGACCCGTTCCACCTGCACATGGGCCGCACGATCATGAACGCCGTCGAGCGCGAGGGGCCGCAGACCCCCGTGCGCCTCATGCCCGACGACTTCGAGGTGCACCGCTCGGAGCAGCTGACGGAGACGGCCACCGTCGTGATGGTGGACCTCTCCTGGTCGATGGCGCTGCGCGGCTCGTTCCAGTCCGCGAAGAAGGTGGCGCTCGCGCTGCACAACCTGATCAGCACGCAGTACCCGCGCGACCAGCTCTACGTCCTCGGCTTCTCCGCCTACGCGCGGGAGCTGCGCATCGCCGATCTGCCGTACGTGCGCTGGGACGAGTCCGTGCTCGGCACCAACATGCACCACGCGCTGATGATGGCGCGCCGCAAGCTCGCCCGGCACAGCGGCGGGACGCGGCAGATCATCATGATCTCCGACGGCGAGCCGACCGCCCACCTGGAGCGAGGGCGCTCGCAGTTCTCCTACCCGCCGAGCCCGACGACGATCCGCGAGACGCTGAAGGAGGTCCGCCGCTGCACGCAGGCGGACATCACGATCAACACCTTCATGCTGGACCGCAACTACTACCTCAAGGAGTTCGTCAACCAGCTCGCGAAGATCAACGGCGGGCGCGTCTTCTACACGACGCCGGACAAGCTCGGCGAGTACATTCTGGTCGACTATGTGCAGCGCAAGCGCAAGCGCATCGGCCGCGGCGCCTGACGCTCGACCGCGCCCGCACGCCGTGGCGGGAACTCCGACGGGGCCCCGCTGGCTCCAGCGCGGAGGATGCGGGGCACGGGCGCGGGACCGCGGATCGCCCTTGAAACGGACCCGCCCGCTCCTTATCGTGTAGCCGCGCTGCGCAGGCCCGTCGAACCCCACACAGCCACGCGCGAGGAGCATGGATTGCGGCGTTTCGCGCTGGCCATGGCGAAGCGGATCGTGGGCGCTCTTCGAGACCTGCTACCGATCTTCGCCGTCATTGCCTTCTTCCAGCTCGTCGTGCTGCAACAGCCCTTTCCCGACATCGCCGACGTGGCGATTGGGCTGGTCTGCGTCATCCTGGGCCTGGCGCTGTTCGTCCAGGGGCTGGAGAGCGGGCTGTTCCCGCTGGGCGAGGCGCTGGCGCAGGGAATGGCGCGCAAGGGGAGTACGGCGGCGCTGCTGGCGCTGGCCTTCAGTCTCGGCTTCGGCACGACCGTGGCGGAGCCGGCGCTCATCGCCGTGGCGGCCGAGGCGGCCGACGTGGCGGCGGAGGCGAACTTCATCGGCCGCAGCCAGGCTGCCCAGGACCAGTACGCCCTTGAGCTGCGTGTAGTGGTGGCCCTCGCCGTCGGCGTCGCGATCGTCCTCGGAGTATTGCGCATCGTGAAAGGGTGGCCCATCCACCGCTTCATCATCGGCGGCTACATCCTGGTGATGGTGATGACCGTGTTCGCGCCCGAGGAGATCGTGGGGGTGGCCTACGACTCCGGCGGGGTCACGACCAGCACGATCACGGTGCCGTTGATCACCGCGCTGGGGGTGGGCCTCGCCTCCACCATTCGGGGGCGCAACCCGATGCTCGACGGCTTCGGGCTGATCGCCTTCGCCAGTCTCACCCCCATGATCTGCGTGCTGGGCTACGGGATGGTGGCGTGATGCAGGAGTCTCTCACGCTCTTCGGCGAAACCCTGCTCTACACGCTGCGCGACGTGACGCCCATCGTCGTCATCCTCGTGGTGTTCCAGGTCGGGGTGCTGCGGCGCGGGCTTCCCAACATCAGGGGCATCACCGCCGGGTCGGTCATGGTGCTGCTGGGGCTGGCGTTGTTCCTGATCGGGCTGGAACAGGCGCTGTTCCCCATCGGCGAGACGATGGCGCGGCAACTCACGGAGGAGACAGGCTCGCTGGCGGGCGCGGTGCGGTGGGAGGACTACTGGCTGGTGTACGTCTTCGCGGCGGCCATCGGCTTCGCGACGACGGTGGCCGAGCCCTCCCTCATCGCCGTAGCGCTGAAGGCCGAGGAGGTCTCGGGCCGCTCGGTGAACGCCTGGGGGCTGCGTATCGCCGTGGCGGTGGGTGTGGCCGCCGGGGTGTCGCTGGGGTGCTTCCGCATCGTGACGGGCACGCCGCTGCCGTGGTACATCGTGGCGGCCTACGTGGTCGTCATCGTCCAGACGTACCTGAGCAGCCGCAGCATCGTCCCGCTGGCCTACGACAGTGGAGGCGTCACCACATCGACCGTCACGGTGCCGGTGGTGGCGGCGCTGGGGCTGGGTCTCGCCGCGAACGTACCGGGCCGTAGCCCGCTCATCGACGGCTTCGGGCTCATTGCCTTCGCCAGTGTATTCCCGATCATGTCGGTATTAGGCTATGCCATCACCGCCGAACGGGTAGCGCGCTGGCGCAAACGGAGAGAACGGCAGGAGGTGCAGCCATGAAGATGGCGCTGGTCGTCGCGCTGGTGAATGACGAGAAGACAAACCAGATCATCGATGCGGCGCGCGCGGGCGGCGCGACGGGTGACACCATCATCAGCGGCGTGCGCGGCGAGGGACTGAACCCGGGAAAGACCTTTCTCGGGCTGGACCTGACCGCCAGGCGGGACATGGTGCTGTTCCTGGTGGCGGAGCCGCGGGCGCGGGACATCCTGGAACGCATCGCCGCGGCCGGCGACATGGACCGCGAGAGCGGGGCCGGCGTCGCCTTTCAGATCACCATCGAGGATGCCGTTGGCCTGTCGACCCAGTTGCCCACGCTGATGGAAGAGTTGGAAGGCGCTGTATGAACGACCAGAGCAACAACGCGAAGATGCGCGTATCCGACCTCATGGGGTCGCAGGTGCATGCGATCGACGGGCTGGCGACAGTGGCCGAGGCCATGGCGACGATGAGGCGGCTGCAGATCAGCTCGCTGGTGGTCAACCGGCGCAACGATGACGACGAGTTGGGGCTGATCACGGTGAGCGACTTGGCGCGGGAGGTCATCACGCGCGATCGCGCGCCGGAGCGCGTCAATGTCTACGAGATCATGTCGAAGCCGGCGCTGGCGGTGCGCTCGGGCATGCTCGCGCGCTACGCCGTGCGACTGCTGGTGGAGTTTCGCGTCTCTCGCGCGCTGGTGGTCGACGAGGACGGGGCGCCTCTGGGACTGGTCACGCTGCGCGACCTGGTGCTGGGGCTGACCCCGGAGTAGGCAGGCTTCGCGCTCGCGGCGTCGTCAGAGCGGCGGCTGACGGAGGCGCCAGTCGGTGGACTGCTCGTAGGCGTGGGCGACGCGGTAGAGCAGCCCCTCCTCCAGCGGGCGGCCGTGCAGCATCAGCCCCACCGGCCAGCGGTCGCCGTTTCCGAACCCGCACGGCACCGAGATCGCCGGGTGGCCGGAGACGCTGGCGACGCCGTTGCGGTAGACGCCGCGCGAGCGGGCCTGGACCTCCCGGCCGCGGATCACGACCGTCTCCGCGTCCCAGGCGTCGCCGTAGGTGCTGCCCGTCGGCATCGCGATCACGTCGACCGCGCGCAGCACCGCGTTCGCCTCTTGCGTGATGCGCGCGCGGAACTGCTGCGTGTGCAGGTACTGCTCGAAGGTCTGCGCCTCGCCCGCCTCGATCTGCGCGTGGATCTCCGTCCACGCCTCGATCTCCTGCTCGCTGAAGTGGTCGCGGATGAAGACCGGCCGCTCCGAGGCCAGCGAGAGGCCCAGCGCGCGGTTGCGGGCGTGCTCCGCGAGCGGCATCCGCACCTCGGACAGCGCCGCGCCCAGCTCGCCGAGCCGTTCGATCGCCGCGCGCACGATCTCCTCTTCCTCCTCGCTCAGCCAGTCGCGCCAGATCCAGTCGTCCACCGGCACGCCGATGCGCACCCCGGCGATGCCGTCGCCGAGGCCGGCGCGGTAGTCCGAGGGCGGCTCGTTGATGCTCAGCGGGTCCAGCGGATCGTAGGCGCCGATCGCCTCGAGGGCGGCGGCGTTGTCCTCGACGGTCTTCGTCAGCGGGCCGGCGGTGTCGTCGCTCCAGGAGGCGGCCCAGACGCCGTGGCGGCTGACGCGCCCGAACGTCGGCTTCATCGCCACGAGGTTGCTGTTGCTGCCCGGGTGGCGGACCGAGCCGCCGGTGTCCGTGCCGATCGAGAGCAGGCCCATCGAGGCGGCCGTCGCGGAGCCGGAGCCGCTGCTCGATGTGCCGGGGCTGCGCGAGGGATCCCAAGCGTTGCGGCAGCCGACCGGCCCGCGCGTGTCGCGGCCGATCTCGGACACCACCTTGCCGACGAGGATCGCGCCCGCCTCCTCCAGCAGCCGGTGCAGCGTCGCCTGCTCCGGCGGGCGGTAGTCGACGCCTCGATGGTTGCCGAACGTCGTGCGCACGCCGCGCGTGGCGATCACGTCCTTGAGCGTGTAGGGGATGCCGTGCAGCGGGCCGCGGTAGCGGTTCGCCGCGAGCTCGCGCTCCGCCTGGCGCGCGCGCTCCAGCGCGTAGTCCCCGCAGTGCGTGACGAACGAGTGCAGCAGCGGCTGCAGCCGCTCGATGCGCTCGTTCGTCGCCTCGATCACCTCGACGGGCGAGAGCTCGCGGCGGCGGATGCGATCGCCGAGACCGCTGATCGTCGCCGCGCCGAGGTCGAGTTCGGAAGTCATGCCTGGATCCAGCCGCGCCTATATCCAGACACCGGGGGCCTCTTCCCAGAAGAGCTGCACGAGCACGCCGCCGGCCTGGCGGGGGTGGATGAAGGTCTCGGCCCAGCGCCAGCCGTCCCGCACGCCGTCCGAGCCGCCGAAGGTGGTCACGCCGTACGCCTCGCAGGCGGCGATCGCGCGCTCCCAGTCGCCGACCTGCAAGGTGACGTGGTGGATGCCGGGGCCGCGGCGCTCGAGGAAGCGGTGGATGAAGGAGCGCTCGCCGACGGGCTGCAGGATCTCCCAGTGCAGCTGCTCCGTGGGCATGTCCAGCACGGTCGTCACGAAGGGACGCTCGTCCTCCTGCCCGCGGCGCTGGAGGCGCATCCCGAACACGCGCTCGTACCAGTCCGTGAGGGCGTCGCGGTCGCCGTGCGCGTGCGAGAGGTGGTCCAGCGCGACGATGCCGAGCGCGCCCTCGTGGTCCTCGGCTGGAGGCGGCCGCTCGCCGCCGTCCTCGGGGCCGCGCAGCCGGAAGAGGAAGCCGTGGCCGCCGCGGGCGGGGTGGATGTAGCACTCCTCGCCCGGCTCGCCGCCGTCGCCCGGATCGCCCCGCCACGGCTCGATCCCCTGGCTTCGCAGCTCCTCGGCCGCGGCGTCGAGGTCCGGCACGCGCAGCACCACGTTGTGGACGCCCGGCCCGAGTGGACTGTCGATGAAGGCCTGGAGCTGCGACGACGTGTGCGTCGGCGCCGCCACCTCCCAGTCGACGTCGGAGCGGCCGGGCATGGAGAGCCGCACGCGCACCGCGCCGCCGTCGGCATCGAGGGCCGGGGCGCCGGCGCGGAAGCCGAACAGCTCCTCGAACAGCGCCACCTGCGGCGGCAGCGCCGGCACGACGACGCCGACGCGGTCGATGCGCGTGATCTCGAGCATGCGCCCTCCGTCCGGCGGCCATCATACGAAACCGCCGCCCTGCGACGAATGGCCGAGGCGTCCTGCTAGCATCGAGGGGTGCTACCCGGCAGCCTGCTGATCGTCCGCAACCCGCGCGCCCGCCGCGCGCCCTCGGAGGCCGCGCTGCGCGAGGCCGCCGAGCCGCTGCGCGCCCGCGGCGTGGCGGTCGAGCTGCGCAGCACCTCGGCGCCCGGCCACGCGCGCGAACTCGCAGCCGAGGCGGCGCGCGACGGCGTCGACCTGCTCGCGGCGGCGGGCGGCGACGGGACCATCCACGAGGCGGTCAACGGGCTCGCGGGCAGCGGGACCGCGCTGACCGCGATCCCCGCCGGCACCGGCAACGTCTGGGCGCGCGAGGTTGGCATCCCCCGCAACGCTCGCCGCGCCCTCGCCTGGATCGAGGGCGGGCGGCGCGTCCGCATCGACCTCGGCCGCGCCGGGTTCGAGAGCCCGGACGGCGCGCGCGCGAAGCGCTACTTCCTGCTGATGTGCAGCACCGGCCTCGACGCCGAGGCCGTGCGCCGCGTCGGCGGGGGCGGGCGAGCCAAGCGCTGGCTCGGCCCGCTGCCCTATGCCCTGCACGGCGCGGAACGCCTGCTGCGCGCGCCGGCGACGCACACGCGCATCGCCCTCGAGGGCCCCGAGGAGGCGACAATCGAGCGTTCGCTGCTCCTCGCCGTCGCCGGCAACACGCGGCTCTACGGCGGCGTCGCGCGGCTGACCGGCGACGCGCGCGCCGACGACGGGCTGCTGGACCTCGCGGCGTTTAGCGGCGGCGGCCTCGCCTCGCGGCTGGCGATCGGCGCGCGGGTCGTGCCGCGCGCCCTCGGGCGCGGCATTCGAGGCGGCCTCGCGCCGCGAGTCGGCGGCTCCGCCGACTACCTGCGCGGGGCCGCGATCCGCGTCGAGCCGGAGACGCCGCTGGGGGTGCAGGCGGACGGCGAGTACCTCGGCGTGACGCCGCTCACGCTGACCGTCGAGCCGAGGGCGCTCGACGTGCTGGTCGCGCCGCGACCGCACGCGCTGCTCGGCGAGTAGGCGGTCGCGCCCCGGCCTCAGCCTTCGGCGTGCAGCTCGCCGTCCTCGATGCGGTAGCGGCGCGCCTCCGGCAGTTCGGCGGCGGCCGGGCGGTCCGGGTCGGGGGTGGTGATCACGACCTGGTCGACGCCGTAGGCGGCGGCCAGCACGCGCTCGCGGCGCGCCGCGTCCAGTTCCGAGAGGATGTCGTCGAGCAGCAGCAGCGGCGGGTCGCCGGTGCGCTCGTGCGAGAGCGCGACCTCGGCGAGCCGCAGCGCGAGCGCCAGCGTGCGCTGCTCGCCGCGCGAGGCGAACGCGCCCGCCTCGCCCTCGCCGATCGCGAAGCGCACGTCGTCGCGATGCGGCCCGCTGCGCGTCATGCCCGCCGCGATGTCGTCGCCGCGCCTCGCGAGCAGCGTCTCGTGCAGCGCGGCCTGCGCGGCTCCCGTCGCGTCCTCGGGGCCGCCGGGTCCGGCGGCCGAGAGCGCCGCGGCCTGCTCCGGCGGCAGCCGCGGCTGGTAGCGCAGCTCGAGCGGCGGCGAGGAGGGCGCGAGCTGCTCCCAGCGCTCGGCGGCGCCCGCGGCCAGCGCGGCCAGCGCGGCGGCCCGGCCAGCGAGGATCACGCCGCCCGCCGCCGCCAGCTCGCCGTCCCAGAACTCGAGCTCGTCCGCGCCCCGGCCGCGCCGCTCCTGGAGCCGCCGCAGCAGGCCGTTGCGCTGCGTCAGCACGCGCTGGTAACGCTGCAACGCGCGCACGTAGCGCACGTCCAGCTGCGAGATCGTGATGTCGAGGTAGCGGCGGCGCTGCCCCGGCGATCCGGCGATGATCCGCAGGTCCTCGGCGGAGAACGGCACGACGCGCAGCTGGCCGATCAGGTCCGAGGCGCGCCTCGCGATCCCGTTGACGCGGAAGCGCCGCCCCGTCGCCGCCGGGCGGCCGTCCGCGGCCGCCGCGTCGCGCACCGTCACCGCCAGCTCGACGCCGACCTGCGCGGCGGCCGTCGAGACCTGCGCGGCGAGCCGCGCCACGGGCAACGGATCGTCGCGCAGCGCCTGCCGCGAGATCAGCTCGATATCGGCGCGCGCCCGCGCGCTGCGCGCGGTGGCGAGCAGCGTGATCGCCTCCAGCAGGTTGGTCTTGCCGCTCGCGTTCGGTCCGCCGACGACGTAGCAGCCCGGTTCGAGCGAGACGTCGAGGTCGCGGAAGGTGCGGACGTTGCTGAGCGTGAGGCGGTCGAGGTGCATCGGACGCCCCCGCGGGCGGCTACCGGAGCTCGAAGCGCAGGCTGCGATCCGGCTCGGAGACGTCCGCCGCCTCGACGGGCACGCCGAGGCGTTCGCCGAGCGCCCCGGCGAGCCGACCGACGGCGACCGGCGAATCGAACGTGAGCCGCAGCTGCGCCTCGCCCTGCGCGTAGCCCTCGACGAACGCCTGGTTCACGCCGGCCAGTTGCGCGAGGACGCCCTGCACGCGCAGCAGGCCCTGGAAGCCCTCGACCGGCGCAACCCGCACCAGCACCGAGCCATCCTCCGGCTGAAACACCAGGCCCTGCTCGGCCTGGTCCTTGCTCCACCGGACCGCCTCGACGCGCTCGGCGGCGGCGTCGGCTTCCGCCGCCGCCGCGGGCTCGGCGGGCGCGGGCTCGGGCACGGGGGGCTCGGGCGCAGGGGGCTCCGCTGCTTCCCCGGCGGGCGCGCCCGGCTCCGCCTCCGGCGCCTCCGGCTCAGCCTCCGCCTGCTGCAACGCCTCGATGTCGCTGAGCAGTTCCTGCAGCGAGCGGAGCCGCTCCTCCAGATCGCCGTCCGCCGCTGGCCCCTCTGCCGCGGGCGGAGCCCCGGGCGGCGCGCGCTCCAACGCGAGCTGCTCGATCCGCTCCCCCGCCTCGGCGAACGACTCGTCGACCAGCTGCTGCGCGCGGGCGCGCGCATCGGCGAGGATCTCCCCGATCTCGTCCAGCGGGGGCGAGGATTGCCGGGGCGGCGGCTCGGGCCGGGCGGCCGCGGACGCCGGGTCGCCGGAGATGGCGATCAGCAACTGGCCCACGGCGCGAAGCAGCGCGGAGACCTCCGCCTGGGGCTGTTCGCCGTCGCGCCGCAGCGTCATCCCAACTCCGTCCTCGGGTCGGGGGCCGCGCTGCGTCTGGCGCGCTGCCGCCCGCACGCAGAGGATACGCTGGCCGCCGCCGCCCTGCCCGCACGGGGCGCGGCGTGCAGCCGACGGCCCGAGGAGGCGAGCATGACCACGGAACGCACGAGCGGGGACACGCTGCGCATCGGCTTGATCGGCGCGGGCGCGAACACCCGCTCCCGCCACATCCCCGGCTTCCAGGCGATCGCCGGCGTCGAGCTGGCGGCCGTCTGCAACCGCTCGCGCGCGAGCGGCCAGCGCGTCGCCGACGAGTTCGGCATCGCGCGCGTCGACGAGGATCCCGAGGCGATCTTCGGCGACCCGGAGATCGACGCGGTCTGCATCGGCACCTGGCCGTATCGCCACCGCGAGTACAGCGTGCGCGCGCTGGAGGCGGGCAAGCACGTGCTCTGCGAGGCGCGCATGGCGATGGACGCCGCCGAGGCGCGCGAGATGCTGGCCGCCGCGCAGGGGCGTCCCGACCTCGTGGCGCAGCTCGTGCCCGCGCCGTTCGACCTCGCGAGCTGGCGCACGATCCGCCGCCTGCTCGCGGAGGGGGCGCTCGGCCAGCTGCGCGAGGCGCACGTGACGGTGCTGGGCGGAGGGGGGCTCGACCCCTCGCAGCCGCTGCACTGGCGCGAGCGCGGCGAGTACTCCGGGCGCAACACGATGATGCTCGGCATCTTCGCCGAGACCGTGCAGCGCTGGCTCGGCCCCACCGAGCGCGTCGTCGCCGACGCCGCCACCTTCGTCACCTCGCGGCGCGACCCCGACAGCGGCGAGGACTACGAGATCGGGATTCCGGACAGCCTCGGCGTCTTCGCGCGCATGGCGAACGGCGCGCGCGTCAGCTACCTGCTCGGCGCGCTCACGCACGCGCCCGCCCTCGCCAACGGCATCTCGCTCTACGGCAGCGCCGCGTCGCTGCACTGGACGCAGGCCGGCGACGGCATGTCGCTCGCCCCGCTCGGCGAGGAGCTGCGGCCGCTCGAGCCGGACCCCGGCACGGCCGGCGCCTGGAACGTCGAGGCCGACTTCGTCGCCTCGATCCGCGAGAGTGCGCCCGTCGAGCTGACGAGCTTCGAGGACGGCCTGCGCTACATGCAGTTCACCGAGGCCGTCTGGCGCAGCTGGTCCGAGGGCCGCCCCGTCGCCCTCGACGAGCTGTAGCCCTCGGGGCGCGCGGGGGCGTAGCGTGACCGTCCGATGAACCTGATGGGCCAGCGACACGCCGAGGCCGGGCCGCGCCGGTGAGCGCGCAGCCCTCGGACGCGCGGGCCGGGAGGGGGTGGAGCCGCGAGGCCTTCTCGCCGCTCGCCAGCGGCGCCTACCGGCGGCTCTGGACGGCGACGCTGATCCAGTTCCTGGGGATGATGACGGCGGGCGTCGTGCGCGCCTTCCTCGCCTACGACCTGACCGATTCCAACACCGCCGTCGCCGCGCAGCTCTTCGCCTTCGGGATCGCGCTGTTCCCCACGATGATCGGGGCGGGCGTGATCACGGACCGGCTCTCGCGCAAGACCGTGCTCACCGCGGCGCAGTTGCTGCTGATGACGCAGGCGCTGCTGCTCGGCGTGATCATCCTGAGCGGGCTGCTCGAGTACTGGATGCTCTTCTCCCAGTCCCTGATCGAGGGCTTCGCGGTCGCCTTCCTCGTGCCCTCGCGGCAGGCGATGACCGGGCAACTGCTCGGCGGGGAGGGCGCGGGCCGCGGCGTCGTGCTGCAGCAGGGCGCGATGGGCGCGGGCCGCATCCTCGGGCCGATCGGCGGCGGGGCGCTGGTCGGCACGGTCCTCGGCTTCGGCGGGGTCTTCCTGCTCGTCGCGCTCTGCTACGGCATCGCCGCCTGGATGACCTTCAGCGTGCCCGGCGAGTTCCGCAGCGAGGAAGAGTCGCGCGACTCCTTCTTCGGCACGCTCGCCGCCGGCCTGCGCTACGTGCGAGGGCGGCCCGCGCTGCTCGTCACCGTGATCACGGCGTACGTCGTGGCCCTCACCTCGATCCCCTACTTCGTGCTGCTGCCGGGGATGGTGATCGACGTCTTCGGGCGCGACGCCTTCGAGCTCGGCGCGATCACCTCCGCCTCCTCCGTCGGCGCGATCGCCGTGACCGTCTGGGCGGCGGCGGTCGTGCATCGCCCCGTGGCCTGGCAACTCTTCCTCGGAACCTCCTTCCTCTTCGGGCTGGTCGTGATCGCCTTCGGCCTCGCGCCCAACTTCCCGATCGCGCTCGTGATCATCGTGCTGCTGGGGGCGGTCGAGATGGGCTACATCTCGTTCGTGCTGGGGCTCGGCATGGCCTACTCGCACCGCCGTTACGATGGGCGCGTGCAGGCGCTGATCGTCTCCAGCTTCAGCTTCCTCGGCTTCGTCTCGCTCCCCATCGGCGCGCTCGCCGACGCGATCGGCGTGCGCGGCGCGCTGATCGCCGAGGGCGCGGCGGGCACCGCCCTGATCGCCGTCGTCGTGCTCTACTCGCGCCGCATCGGGGCCGCCGAGGACGCGCGCGTCCCCGCCGACGAGGAACGCATCCGCGCCCTTGCGGCGGACGGTACGGAGTGAGGTCGACGTGAGACGAGCCAAATGAGACGAGCGGGGCGTGTCACGGTCTTCGACTTCGGCGACTCCGTGCCGCGCTCGCCGCGCGAGATCCTCGTGCGCTTCGTCGTGCACGCGGCGGGGCTCTGGCTCGCCGCCGGGCTCGTGCCCGGCATCCAGGTCGGAGACGTGGCCTCGCTGGCGGCGGCGACGGCGATCTTCGGGCTGCTGAACGCTTTCGTGAGGCCGCTCGCCTACCTCGCCTCGGCCTGCCTGATCGTGCTCACGCTCGGGCTCTTCATCTTCGTGATCCACGCCGGCCTGCTCGCAGCCACGGCCTGGATCTGCGGGCAGCTCGGGCTGGCCTTCAGCGTCACCGGCTTCTGGTCGGCGCTGTTCGGCTCGCTGATCGTCTCGCTCGTCTCGCTGCTCGCGCACGTCCTGCAACGCAGCCGCCGCGAGAGCGATACGGCCTAAACCGGCTGCCCGACCGCCTCGAGGGCTTCGCTCGCGCCGGAGGCGCGCGAATCGCGGATCGTGCTCACCGCGCCGCTGCGCACCACCTCGATGCGGTCCGGCAGGCGCTCGGCGACCTCCTGCACGTGCGAGATCACGCCGACCAGCCGCCGCCCGCCCGCGAGCGCCTCGAGGCCGCCGATCGCAATGTCGAGCGAGTCCTGGTCGAGCGAGCCGAAGCCCTCGTCAAGGAAGAGCGACTCGAGCGACATCGCGCCGCCGTGCCCGGCGATCTCCGGCAGCCGCTCGGAGAGGGCGAGCGCCAGCGCGAGGCTGGCGAGGAAGGTCTCGCCTCCGGAGAGCGTCTTGACCGAGCGCCGCTCGTCGCCGTTCAGCCTGTCGATCACCGAGAAGGCGTCGCCCTCCGCGACCAGCCGGTAGCGGCCGCTGGAGAGCGTGAGCAATCGTTCGGCCGCATCGGCCGCCAGCAGCTGCATCGCCTCACGCTGCACGTAGGCGATGAAGCGGTCGCGCCGCAACTCGTGCGCGAGCGAGTCGGAAAGCCGGGCGCGACCGTCGTAGTCCTCGGCCTCGGCCTGCATCCCGCGAGCACGCTCCGCGTCGGCGCGGGCCGTCTCGAGTTGCTGCGCGGCCAGCGCCTGATCGCGCGCGCACTCGCCGAGGGCGTCGCGGTGCGCGGCGAGCAGCGCGGGCACGCGCTCCGCCGAGGGCTCCCCGTCCGCTCCGGCCTGCGTCCACGCCTCCGCGAAACGCCCGCCTGCCTCGTCCGCCGCCGCGCGCGCTTGATCGAGCTCACCCGCGAGGCGCGCGACGGCAGCCTCCGCGCGGGCGACCGCCTCGCGCGCCGCCTCGCGGGTCGCGTCGGCTGCGGCCTGCGCCCGTCCGGCCTCGCGCAGCGCCGTCTCGATCTCGCGATGGCGCGCGGCCTGCTGGTTCGCCGCGGCGAGAGCCGTGCGGACCGCCTCCGGGTCCGCGTCCGCGCCGCCAAGCGAGGCCAGCCGCTCGCGCGCGCGCTCCAGGGCGGCGTCGGCGCGCTCGCGGCGCTCCCGCGCGCGCGTCACGTTCGAGGCCGCCTCGCGGGCGCGGTCGCCCGCCTGCCGCGCGGCCTCGCGCGCCTCCGCGGCGGCGGCGTCCGCCTCGCGCTGCGCGCCGATCGCCGTTTCGAGGGCGGCGTGCACGACCTCCGGTTCGCCCGCCTCGCCGGCTTCCACCTCGCCGAGCGCGTCGCCGATCGAGGCGCGCAGCAGCGCCAGCCCGCGCGCGCCCTCGGCGGCGTGATCGCGAGCCGTGACGGCGTTCGCCGCCCGGGTGCGCTCCGCTTCAGCGGCCGTCTCGGCTGCGGCGACGGCCCCGTCGAGGGCGTCGGGGTCCGCGTCCGCCTGTGTCGCTTCTTCGCGCAGTTCGGCCACCCCGGCTTGCGTCCGTTCGAGCGCGGCGTCCGCCTGCGCGGCCTGCGCCTCCGCCGTCGCGAGGGCGGTCGTAGCCTCAGCGTGCTCCCCGCGCGCCTCGGCTAGCACCTCTGCCGCCTCATCGAGCGCCGCGCGCGCCGCGTCGAGCTCGGGCGCGTCGTGTAGCTCGATGTGCTCGATCGGCTCGCCGCAGACCGGGCAGGGGTCGCCCGGTTGCAGCGAGCGCTGCAACGCAAGCGCCGCGTCCTGCCGCTGCGCCGCCTCGAGCGCCTCGGCGCGTCCGGCATGCGCCTGCTCGGCGTCGCGCAGCCGCCCGGCCGCGGCCTCCGAGGCGCGCGCGGCCTCCTCGCGGGACTCGCGCGCGTGCTCGTGCTCGCGTTCGGCGGCGGCGATCGCCTCCTGTTGCACGTCCAGGCGCTCGGAGAGCGCGGTCAGCCGTCGTGCGTCCTCCGCGCGCGCGAGGGCGGCCGACTCGGCGGCGGCGCGTTCCTCGTCGGAGGCGTTCGCCCGCTCGCCAAGCGCCTGCTCGGTCGCGAGCGCCGCCGCCGCCGCTGCCGCGAGGGCGTCGAGCGCGGCCTGCCGCGCCTCGTCCGCCTCCGTACGCGCTGCCTCCGCCTGCTCCGCCTCCGCTTGCAGCACGGCGGCCTGCTCCGAGGCCTGCCCGGCGGCCTCGATCACCGCCTGCTGCTCCGCCTCGCCGTCGCCGACGGCGCGGATGGCCGCCTCACGTTGCTCCAGCAGCGCGGCCTCGCGCTCGAGCTCGCGGTGCGCCTGCTCGTCGTAGCCGAGGGCGTCCCGTTCCGCCTCCAGACGGTCGTGCTCCGCCCGCGCGCGCTCGCAGTCCTGCTCCGCATCGGCGAGGGCGTTTCGCGCCGCCTCGGCGTCCCGCGTGGCGCCCGCGCCCGCGATCTCGGCGCGCGCTGCCGCCGCCGCGGCTTCGGCGCTCGTGCGCGCCTCCCGCTCCAGCGCCTCCAGCAGGCCGCTGCGCGCCTCGAGCGCCGCGACCCGTGCGGCGAGCACGTCGTGCTCGCGCTCGAGGTTGGCGATCGCCTCCGGCGTGGCCGCGTCGAGCCGCTCGATGTCGGCGCGCCGCATTTTGGCCACGGTCTTCGCGCCATCCGCTCGGCTGCGCGCCTTGCGGCCGGCCTCCTCGTAGCGCCCGAGGCCGAGCAGGCGGGAGAGGATGTCGCGCCGCTGCGGCTCGTCGCCGCGCAGGAACTCGTCGAACGCGCCCTGCGGCAGCAGCACGGTCTTCGTGAACGTCGCGAAGTCGAGCCCCAGCAGCTCCGTCACCCGCGCGGTCACCTCGCGCGCACGGTCGGCCAGCGGCTCCCACTCGCCGTCCGCCCGCTGCCGCTCGAGGCGCGTGCCGATGCTGCCCGGCGCCTGGCGGCTGACGCGGTAGCGCTCGCCGCGCGCGCTGAACTCGAACAGCACGGCCATCGCGCGCGCGCCGTGCGTGATCAGCTGGCGCGTCGCCCGCCCCACGCGCGACGCCTCGCCGTAGAGCGCCCAGGTCATCGCGTCGAGCAGCGAGGATTTGCCCGCCCCCGTCGGGCCGGTGATCGCGAACAGTCGGCGGTCCTCGAAGTCCACGACCGCCGTCTCGCGGAAAGAGGTAAAGCCCCGTAGCTCGAGGCGCAGCGGCCTCACGAGACGACCGCCGCCTCTGCCGGCGCATCGCCGGCCGCCTCCGCCGCCTGCACGTCGTCGACCTCGTTGAGCAGCTCCTCGAAGAGCGCGATCAGCTCCGGGACGGGCTCCGCGCCGTGCTGCGTGACGTAGTAGCGCGTGAACAGCTCGGTGGCGCTGAGCTGGCCCAGCGCCTCGACGGCGTCCTCGTCCTCCGGCCGCTCGTAGTCGAGCTGCACGCCCACGGCGTTGGGCAACTCGTCGCGGACGCGCTCCGCGAGACCCGGCTCCGGCCGCTCGACGTCGAGGCGCACGCGCAGGTGCGCGTCGCCCGCCTCCTCGTGCTGCGCCAGCACCTCGTCGAGGCTGCCGCGCAGCTCGGCGAGCGAGCGGCCCTTGGTGAGCGGCACGGTCGTGTGCGTCACCGGCTGGCCGGGCACGGCGTCGATGATGCGCACGACCTTCTGCTGGCCGCGCTCGCCGAAGTCGAGTTGCAGCAGCGAGCCGCTGTAGGCCGTGGGCACGGGCGCCGCGAGGATCTCCTGCGGCTCGTGGACGTGGCCAAGCGCGATGTACTGGGGCGTCGTCGGCAGCTGTGGCGCGTTGATGCCATAGGTCTGGCCGATGTGCAGCAGGCGCTCGGAGCCGTCGAGCCTCGCGACGCGCGATCCGTCGACGAAGATGTGCGTCGCGAGGATGTTGACCGTGCGCTCGTCGCCGAAGCCGTCGCAGATCGCGCGCAGGATGCCGGCGACGCCGTCCGCGTAGGCCCCGAACCAGTCCTCCTGCAGGCCCATCACCTCGGCCGCGCCGACGTAGCGGCCCTCGGTGATGAAGGGCACGGCGGCGATCCGGGCGACGTGCTCGCGGCCCTCGATGGTGAGGATGCCGCCAGCGTTGGGCCGCAGCACCTCGTGCTGCGTCTGGATGCCGAGCAGATCGGAGAGCAGGCCCAGCGCCTCGAGCTTGCGCGGGTTGTCGTGGTTGCCGGCGAGCAGCACCGCCTGGATGCCGTGCCCGACGCACTCGCGCAGCGCTTCGTAGACCAGCCGGTCCGACTCCGGCGAGGGCGTCGCCTTGTCCCAGATGTCGCCGCAGACGAGCAGCGCCTCGACCTCCTGATCGCGCGCGATCTCGATCAGCTCGGCCAGCACCGCCTCGAACTCGGCCGTGCGGCTGCGGCCGCGCATCGTGCGGCCGACGTGCCAGTCGGCGGTGTGCAGCAGCCTCACTCGAACCTCGCGAACGGGTCGGCGGTCGTCGCGGCCTCCGAGGGGCGCGTCGCCCAGGCGGGGTAGGGGAACTGGAGCAGCAGCGGGACCGGTATCTCCGGCTGCTGGAGGATCATCGTGCCGGGCTTGAGCAGCGAGGCGCGGGCCCGCGCCGCCGGCGTGAGGAAGCCGTACTCGCCGCGCTGCGCCTCGGCGGCGTCGAGGCGGCCGACCACGCGCAGCGCGCAGTTCGCGACGACGCGCGGCTCCACCTCGCTCGCCGTCTGCTGCGCGCCGATCAGCACGACGCCGAGCGAGCGGCCGCGCTCGGCGATGTCGAGCAGCACGTCCTTGATCGGGCTCTGGCCCTCGCGCGGCGCGTACTTGTTCAGCTCGTCCAGCACGACGAGCATCAGCGGCCGCGGCGACCCGCTCGCCTCCTTGCGCTCGAACTCACGCTTGAGCACCACGCCGACCACGAAGCGCTGCGCGCGGTCGTGCAGGCGGTGGATGTCGACGACCGTGACCTGCGCCCCGCCCGTCTCGATGCGGTGCCGCTCCGCGTCCTCCGAGGCGAGCCCGCGGATCAGCTGCCCGACGTGCGGCTTCGCGGCCTCCAGCCGCCGCATGAAGGCGGAGACCGTGCCGGGGGCCGCGCGCCCGCCCCACGCGCCCTCCTCCGGGTCGGTCATGTGCCCGATCGCGTCGACCAGCTCGTCGAAGTCGCTGACCAGCTCGCCGCCGATCTCCACGGTCGGCGCGTCGAGGGGCAGCGAGAGCCGGGCGGCGTTCGCCAGCTCCGACTCGACGCGCTGCACGACGAAGCCGAGCTGCGAGCGCTCGTCGTCGGCGTCGGCGAAGAGGAAGCGCAGGTAGCGCTCGGCGCAGAACTCGCGCAGCGTCCAGTAGAAGCCGGTGACGCCGTCCATCCTCGAGCCGGTGAGCGGGACCGGCTGGTCGCCGCGCGCCGCCGGGGCGAAGAGCCGCAGCGAGGGGAACGGGGCGGCCTCGAGGTCGAGGTCCGTGTAGCGGACGCGCTCGGCCTCGGGCAGGCCGGCGTTGGGCTTGTCGAGGAAGAGCAGATCCTCGCCCTTGACGTTGAAGACGAGCGCGCGCGTGTTCGCCGTCTCGTGGCCGAGCACGCCGCTGCCGAACAGCGAGTAGAGCAGGAACATCGCGTACGAGGTCTTCGTCGCCACGCCGGAGACGCCGGAGATGTTGACGTGCGCCCCGCGCTGGCCGTCGAGGAAGTCGAGGTTCGCGAAGATCGGCTCGCCCGAGCGCGAGAGGCCGACCGGCAGGCGGCGCTCCATCGCGTCGAAGAAGAGCGCGCGGTCGCGCGCGGCGGCGTGGGCGCGTCGCACCGCCTCGCCGGGGCGCGGCGGCACGAAGATCTCCGGCTCGACGCGCGTGACGGAGACGTGCGCGCTGACCGCGGACTCCGCGGGCAGCACGCCGCTGCTCGCCAGCGCCACGTCCGAGGCGAAGCGCACGCCCTCCTGCACGGCGCGCAGCTCGTCGACGACGCCGTAGAAGTCGACGTGCTGGCCGTCGGGCAGCGGCGAGGTGACGTGCACCACGTCGTCGAGCTGGAGGTAGCGCTGCGGGTCGACGTAGGTCCAGAAGCCGAGCGGCGTCGAGGCCCCCGCCTCGGTGCCGAGCACCAGCCCCTCGGGGGGCTGCGCCTCCAGCTCCGGCTCGCGGCCTACCATCGCGCGCCCCCGGCGCCGTTGGCGGAGAGCAGTGCGTCATCGAGCGGTTCGGGCGCGGCGCGCAGCGCGCTCGCGATCAGCCGCCGCACCCACTCGCGCTCGCCCAGCCGCCGCGTGAGCAGGGATTCGAGCGCGCCGACGGGCGTGAGGTTCTGCGGCGCGCGCGGGTCGCGCACCGGCGAGGAGGCCAGCCGAGGCAGCGCCAGCGCGCACTCGTCGGCGAGCCGCGCCGCCTCGCCGGGCGGCAGCGCGCCGGGCGCCTCGAGGCGCACGATGCCCCCCAGCGGATGCACGTGCGGGCCAAGGTCGGCGAGCCGCATGTACCAGGCAGTGCGGTCGCGCCCGCCCCGGTCGCCGTCCTCGCCGCCCCCGGGGATGCGGAACAGCGGCGTGCGCTCGCCGACGGCGAGGTCGGGCAGCAGCGCGCGCTGGCGCGGCTCCAGGTACCAGCGGTAGGTGCGCTTCACGTAGCCCGCCACGCGCGGCCCCGGCGCGCGCAGCCGCAGCGGCCCGTCGACCAGCGTCAGCGCGCTCTCGTCCGCCGAGAGCGTCTCGGCGAGGCGCGCCTCCTCGTCGAGCATCAGCCGGTTGAGCGCGGCCACGAGGTCGTTCGGCGTGCGGGCGTTGGGCGGCGTTTCGGCGCGGAAGCGCAGCCGCGCCGATCCGGCCGCGATCTCACGGTCGCGCGGCTCGCCGCCCGCCTGCAGGTAGCTGCGCCGCACTCGCGGCAACTCGCCCTCGCCCGCCTTGCCCTCGAGCACCCACGAGCGAGCGCCCTCGCAGCGCACCGCGCCGACGGCGTAGGAGCCGAACAGCCCGTAGGCCGTCTCCCCGTCCGGCAGGTCGTCGAGCGCGTGCGCCTCGACGCGCCTGACGCCGTCGACGATCTGCACGGCGGCGGGCGGATCGCCCGAGGGTCGCCGCGCGCGCCACTCGCCCTCGAAGATCTCGGCCGCCGCGTCGTCGGGGTCGTCGAACTCCTCGGGGTCGGCCTGCATGGCGCTGCCGTACTCGGGAGACCAGGGAAGCAGGCGCAGCATCGCGGAACCTCGCGCGGGCGCGGTGGAGTTGCAACCGGAACGTTGGGGAGTGAGCGCAGTATAGCCACAGCGCGAGCGGCGGGGTTCCTGCCCGGCGCGCGCCCGTCGTAGGCTCGCCACATGACGCATCGAGACGAGCGAGGCAAGACGACGCTGTTCGAGGACGACGCCGCGCGCGCCGGGTACGTCCGCTCGATGTTCGGCGAGATCGCCGGGCGCTACGACCTGATGAACACGGTCATCACCGGCGGCCGTCACAGCGCCTGGCGGCGCGCCACGGCGCGCGCCCTCGTCCGGCCCGGCGACGCCGTCCTCGATGTCGGCTGCGGCACCGGCGACCTCGCCTTCGACTGCGCGGCGCGCGGCGCGGGGAGCGTGCTCGGCGTGGACTTCGCCGAGCCGATGCTCGCCCTCGCCCGCGGCAAGGCGCGCGCGCGGCAGGCGACGACCGTCTCCTTCGCTGCCGCCGATGCGACGCGGCTGCCGCTCGCCGACGCGAGCGTCGACGTCTGGTGCGCCGCCTTCGTGCTGCGCAACATCCCGGACCTCGACGCCGCCCTCGCCGAGGCGCGGCGCGTGCTGCGCCCCGGAGGACGCCTCGGCGTGCTCGAGATCACGAGGGTCGAGCGCGGCTGGCTGCGCCCGCTCGCGCGCTTCCACTTCGAGCGCGTCGTGCCGCTGCTCGGGCGCGCGATCACGCGCCACCCCTCGGCCTACCGCTACCTGCCGGACTCCGTCGACCACTTCCCCGCAGCCTCGGAGCTGTCCGAGCGCATCGAGGACGCGGGCTTCGAGGCCGCCTCGATCCGCCGCTTCGGCCTCGGCACGGTCGCGCTGCACGTCGCTACGCGCCGGGGCGAGTCCTGACCTCGGTGGTGTTGACCATGCGCAGCGCGAGCGGGCGCAGGGCGTCCATGAGCTCGCGGGTGAGCGCCTGCTCGACCTCGTGCGCCTCGAGGGCGGCGGCGAAGTGCGCGAGCCAGCGCTCGGCCCCGCGCTCGGTGATCGCGAACGGGCGGTGGCGGCGGCGCAGCGCCGGCTCGCCGTAGCGCTGCGAGTAGCGCGGCTCGCCGCCCATCCACTGCTCGAGGAACGCCGCCTGCTTGTCGCGGCCCGGCCGCAGGTCCGGCGGGAAGACCGGCCGCAGCTCCGGATCGGCCTGGATGCGGTCGTAGAACGTCTCCACGATCGCCGCGAGGGCGTCGCGCCCGCCCAAGCGCTCAAAGCGTGTACGCGGCTCTGCGCTCATGGCTCCAGTATCGGCGATGCGCGCGCTGCGGTCGGCTCGGCGCTGGACCGCCCCCCTCTTCCGGGGAGCGCGGTAGGGTGAGGGCGCACAAGACGCACGGGACTGCGGTGGAGGCCGACGGCGATGTGGACGCGACCGTTCATCGTCCTCTGGCTCGCGATGTTCGTCGCGATGATCGGCATCGCGCTGATCTCGCCGCTGCTGCCTGTCTTCGTACGCGAGGATCTGGGCGGGCCGGAGATCGCCGTCGCGATCGCCTTCGCGGGCGTGACCGTGCCGATGATGGTCTTCTCGCCGATCGTCGGACGCCTCGGCGACCGCTTCGGGCTCAAACCGTTCGTCGCCGGGGGCTTCCTGCTCTACGGGCTGGCGGCGTCGGGCTACCTGATCGCGGGCAGGTGGGAGCACGTCGTCGGCTTCCGCGTGCTCTCGGGCGTCGGCGCGGCCGCGATCTTCCCGATGTCGCTCGCCTACGTGGGGCGGCTGGCGCCGCCCGGCCGCGAGGGCGCCTACGTCGGGGCCTTCGCCGTCTCGCAGGTGATCGGCTTCGGGACCGGCCCCCTGCTGGGCGGCGCGATCCGCGACGCCGCGGGCGTGGACGCGGCCTTCGCGACGCTCGTGGTGCTGCTCATCGGCACCGGCCTCGCCACCTTCCTGCTGCTACCCCCGGCGCAG
The DNA here is from genome assembly GCA_963692775.1 of Dehalococcoidia bacterium. GTDB lineage: Bacteria > Chloroflexota > Dehalococcoidia > UBA2979 > UBA2979 > VXMT01. The sequence continues at coordinate 1,195,188 of OY839116.1, forward strand.
GGCGATCCAGGCGACCGCGCGGCCGGCGAGGAACGCGACGCCGGGGACGCGCCCGGGGCAACGCAGCCCAGCGCGCGCGAACCGGCGCGCTCCTGGCTCCAGATGCTGCGCTTCGCCCCGGTCCAGGCCGCGTTCACCGTGCAGACCATCTTCGCCCTCGGCTGGGGCGCGGGCGCGACCTTCCTCGCGATCTACGTGATCAGCGAGGACGGACTGGGCACGGGGAGCGCGACCCTCGTCGGCCTGCTGCTCGCCTGCCGCGCGCTGATCGGCGGCATGCTGCAACCCTGGTTCGGCCGACTCGCCGACCGCATGAGCCGGCTCGCGCTCGTGGTGGGCGGGCTGTTGGTCTCCTCCGCCGGGCACTTCGTGATCCCCGACCTGCCGGGCGGGACGTTCGAGGTCGGGACGCTCGCGATCGCTCCCTGGCTGCTCGCGATCTTCGTGCTGATCGGGCTCGCCGAGGCGATCGCCTTCCCCGCCCAGCAGGCGATCTTCGTCGATGTCGGCCGCGGCGTGGGGATGGGCTCGGTGATGGGACTGACGCAGATGGGCAGTTCGCTCGGCTTCCTCGCCGGCTCGATCGTCGGCGCGGGCGTGGTCGAGCTGTTCGGCCTCGCGGCGGTCTTCCGCTACACCGGGCTGGTGGTGCTGGCGGGGACGCTGCTGTTCTGGATGCTGATGCGGCGGGCGCGCGCGGACTTCGCCGCGCTGCACGCCGCGGCGAGGGCGGGAGCAACACGGCCCTGACGCCTTGGATGCGGCTCCGGCGGCCGCCGCCGGGCGCTTGACGCCCTGGCCCACCCTCGGTACGGTCGCTTGGTACACCCCCTGCGCGCTTCGGCGGCAGGGCGCAAGGCTGCCGCAAGGCAGCCTTAGCTTTTGCAGGATGATCCACCTATCCGCGCCAACATCTACGTCGACGGATTCAATCTCTACTACCGGGCGCTGCGAGGCACACCCCACCGCTGGCTCGACCTCGGAAGGTTGGCCGACCTCCTGGCGCCCCGGCACACCATCGGGCGTATCCGGTACTTTACGGCGCTCGTCACCAGCCGACCGGGCGATCCCACGCAGGCGCAACGGCAGCAGGCCTACCTGCGGGCACTACAGACGGTCCCCAACCTGACCATCCACTACGGGCGCCTCCTCCCGAAGACCAAACGACGGCCGCTGGCCCGGCGCCCGCGAACCGGCCCGCGCGTCGTCGAGATCCTCGACACCGAGGAGAAGGGGTCAGATGTCAACCTCGCGTCCTATCTGCTTCTCGACGGTTTCGAGGACGAGTACGAACTTGCCGTCGTGATCTCCAACGATTCAGACCTCCAACTACCGATCAGCATCGCGCGCGCGAGGCTCGGCAAGGAGGTCGGCGTGTTCGACCCGAGTCGGCGACGAAGCTTCGAACTCCACGACGCGGCTTCGTGGTACCGGCGGCTGCGCCGGGGGCCACTGAGCGCCAGCCTCTTCCCCGACACCCTTTCTGACGAGCGCGGCCCGATCACGAAGCCTGCCGGGTGGTAGGCCACTCCCCGCGCCCCTGCCGAGCCGCCGCGCTGACGCCCCGGATGCGGCTCCGGCGGCGTGGTATCATCGTCCCGATGACGCAACACGCAGCGTCGCCCGTTGGCTCGCACCACGGGGACCACACCGGCATCGCTCCCGAGGCGTTCACACCAGCGGCAGCCCTCGCGCGGCCCAGCGCCGCCCTCCGCGCGAGGCTGCCCGCGGCGGCGGGACGCCCATGAGCCTGCTGCGACGCATCCGCGGCCTCATCGGCGGAGGCGACCGCGACCCCGCTGCGTCATCGCGCACCGCGCCCGTCAGCGAGGACGCATCGGGGAAGCCCTCGCGACGCAGGCGCGGACGGCGCGGCGGACGCGGCCGCAGACGCGGCGGCGGCTCCGGCAACGCGCAATCCCAACAGCAGAACCGACAGCACGGAGGAACCATCACACCCACCGCACAGGCGCCGGCAAGAGAGGCGCCAACCACCACACGAAGACGCAACGAGGGTTCGCGCAGGCGCGACCGCCGCGGTCGCCGCGCCAACCTCGATGCGCCGCTGCCCGAGGACGTGGCCTTCCGGCCCGCCGCCGAGGGCGGCGACAGCAGCATCCTGCCCGGCCGGCGACGCCCCCCGCCCGGCGCGCGCACCACCCCTCGGGTGCTCGTCACCGGCAAGCGCAACCTGCCGGTGTTCCACGACCTCGAGGGCGACGACGGCGCTCCCCCCGAGCCCGAGGAGCCGGACACGGCTACCGACGCCGCCGCGGAAGACGCGGCCGGCGAGGAGACGAACGCCCCGAGCCGCCGCCGCCGCGGGCGGCGCGGCGGGCGCGGGCGCAGGCGCGGCGGCGCAGCCGACGGCGCGGCGCCTTCGGCCAACGGCGGCGCGGCCGGCGCGGTCCAGGAGGCCACACGCGAGGCCGAGGACGACGCCGACCTCGAGCTGCCGGAGGCGTTCGCAGCCCTCGGCGTCTCGGAGCGCTCGCTGACGGCGGTCGCGCGCATGGGCTTCGACGAGCCGACGCCGGTGCAGGGGCGCGCCATCCCGGTGCTGCTCGAGGGCCGGGACGTGGTCGGCATCGCCCAGACCGGCACCGGCAAGACGCTCGCCTTCGGCATCCCGATGGCCGAGTCGCTCGACGCCCGGAGCAGCGATGTACAGGGCCTCGTGCTCGTGCCCACACGCGAGCTGGCGCAGCAGGTGCTGGGCGTGCTCGCCGACCTCGCGCGCCCCTTCGGGATGCAGGCGATCGGGCTGCTCGGCGGGCACGCCCTCGAGGGCGACTTCCGCGCGCTGGAGCAGGGGCCGCAGATCGTCGTCGGGACGCCGGGGCGGATCAAGGACCACCTGCGGCGCGGGACGCTCTCGCTGCGCCGGGTGCGGCTCGCCGTCCTCGACGAGGCGGACCAGATGCTGGACATCGGGTTCCTGCCGGACATCACGCACATCCTCGGCCGCACCCCGCGCAGCCGGCAGACGGCGCTCTTCTCCGCCACGATGCCGCACACCGTGACGCGCCTGATCCGCCGCTACATGGAGCACCCCGAGCGCATCGCCGTCGCCTCCGACCTCGAGACCGTCGAGTCGATCGAGCACGTCTACTTCGAGGTCGCCCAGCGCGACAAGGTCAACGGCCTGAGCGAACTGATCGAGCGCGAGCTGCGAGGGCGCACGCTGGTCTTCTCGCGCACCAAGCGCGGCGTCGACTTCCTCGCCCGCGAGCTGCAGGGCCGCGGCGTGAACGTCGGCGCGCTGCACGGCGACCTCGATCAGCGCCGCCGCGACCGCATGGTGCGGCGCTTCCGCAACGGCGAGCTGGACATCCTGATCGCCACCAACGTCGCCGCGCGCGGCATCGACATCCCCGAGATCACGCACGTCGTCAACTACGACGTGCCCGACAACGCCGAGGAGTACGTGCACCGCACCGGCCGCACCGGCCGCGCCGGCCGCGAGGGCAAGGCGATCACCTTCGCCAGCGAGATGGACCTCGACCGCTTCGACGTGCTGCGCGAGACGTTCGGCGACCGGCTCCGCAAGGAGCGCCTCGATCTCTACGTCTAGGCGCGACCCGTAGCCCGATGAGCGGCGAGGCGGCGCTGCCGGAGTACGTCCGGGCCCTGCTCGACCCCGCCGCCTACCCGCACGCGCCCGCCGGGGTGGAGCTGCGCCAGACGCACATCTCCTGGGTCTTCCTCGCCGGCGACCTCGTCTACAAGACGAAGAAGCCGGTCGACTTCGGCTTCATCAGCCAGATCGAGGCGGAGACGCGCGAGCGCTTCTGCCACGCCGAACTGCGGCTCAACCGCCGCCTCGCGCCCGGCGTCTACCGCGGCGTCGTCCCCATCGTGCGCATGCCGGACGGCCGCCACGCCGCCGAGGGCGACCCGAGCGCGGGCGAGGTCGTCGAGCACGCCGTGAAGATGCGCCGCCTGCCCGACGATCGCACGCTCGAGCGGCTGCTCGCGGCGGGCGAGGCGCCCTCGGACCTCGCGGAGCGGCTGGCGCGGCGGCTCATCGCCTTCCACGAGTCGGCCGCCGTCGTGCCCAACGACCCGGACTTCGCCGGCGCGCCCGCCGAGCGCGCCTGGTGGGCGCGCGAATACGGCGAGGCCGCGCCCTTCATCGGCGACACGTGGCGGCCCGAGGACGCGGCGGCGACGCGCGCCTTCATCGAGGACACGCTCGACCGCGACGCGGCGCTCTTCGACGAGCGCCTCGCCGCCGGGCGCGTGATCGAGGGCCACGGCGACCTGCGCGCCGCGCACGTCTACCTGCTCGGCGACGACGCGGACGAGGCGATCACGATCGTCGACTGCATCGAGTTCAACGAGCAGTTCCACTTCCGTTACCTCGACGCGGGCTACGACGTCGCCTTCCTCGCGATGGACCTCGAGGCGCTCGGCCACGCGGACCTGGGCGACGAGCTGGCGGGGCGCTACCTCGCGGCCGCGGGCGACGAGACGCTGGGCCTGCTGCAACCGCTGCATCGCGCCTACCGCGCCTTCGTGCGCGGCAAGGTGGAGTCGATCGGCGCGCGCGCTCCCGAAACGCCCGAGGAGCAGGCGCGCGCCCTCGCCGCCTCCGCCGCGCGCTTCTTCCGCCTCGCGGCGAGCTACGCGGAGCGCCGCGCCGCGCCGCAACTGGTCGCGCTGAGCGGGCTGCCCGCGAGCGGCAAGTCGACCGGCGCCGCCACGCTGGCCTGCCGCGTCGGCGCCGCCTACCTGTCCTCGGACGTGGTGCGCAAGCAGCTCGCGGGCATCGACCCGCGCGAGCGGGTCCGCGAGGAGTGGCGCGCCGGGCTCTACTCGCCGGAGATGACGGAGCGCACCTACGAGGAGCTGCGCGCCCGCGCCGCGCGGCTGCTGCGCGGGGGCCGCGCCGTGGTCCTCGACGCGATGCACGGCCGCCGCTCCGAGCGGGACGCCGTCCGCGCGCTGGCCGCGGAGCACGGCGCGCCGGCGACGATCGCCGAGCTGCGCATCGACGACGCGACGGCGCACGCGCGCATCGCCGGCCGAGAGGACGACCCGCTGCGCACCTCGGACGCCACATGGGCGGTCTACGAGGCGCAGCGCGACGGCTTCGAGCCGATCGCGCCGGACGAGGCGCCCCGCCTCGCCCTCGACGCCACCCGCCCGCCCGCCGCCCTCGCCCGCGAGATCGCGGACGCCCTCGCGGGGGTGTGAGAATCCGGCCCCCTCTCCTGGGGGAGAGAGGGTGGGGGTGAGGGGGCTCGCCCAACGATGCTGCCACCTCGATGGGTGGTTACGCCCCCGGAGCTTCTTGCCCGGCGATGTCGGACGAGCGGGCGCTGCGCGCCGCTCGGACCCACCCACCCGCCCTCGGATTTCTTTTCTGTGGGGGGCGAAGCCCCCCACGCCCCCGGCTCGGTCGCCAGCCGCGCAGCATCGCGCCTTGCTCGCGTCCGCAAAGGTCCGGCCCACTGGTGAACCGCTCGATCAGGGCGACGGCGCTCTCTCGATGTCGTGGACGTACTTCCGCGCCTCAAGACGCATAGAGGAGCTCACGAGTCCGCTCGACAGCCGCGCGGAAATGGGGGTTCTTCACCGCCGATGCATCGACAAGGTCCACGGGGCGGTCGAACAGATCGCGCAACCCGTTGAGCAATCCGAAGTAGGTCTTGCGGTAGGCGCCCTCGGGCGGTGGGTCGAAGTCCACCAGGAAGTCGAGGTCGCTCTCGTCTGGACGGAACTCCCCGCTCGCCGCCGAGCCAAAGAGATCAAGCCGCCGCACCCGGTGGTCCCGGCAAAGCTGCTCGATCTCTGCCAGCCGCTCTTCGACGATCCTGTCCATCACGCCTCTCCTGCATACACGATACGCCGACCACACACGCCGCGCCGAGTCAGCACGCCAACCTCTCCCTCCCCCGCACCCAACGCCGCCCCGCGATAGACTCAGCACGGGACACGGGAGGAGCGAGGCCGTGGCGATCGCGAGGCTGCGGAGCCTGCTGCGGCGCGACCCGGAGGCGCGGGCGCTGCGCGCGCTGGCGCGCGGCCTCAAGCAACTGCCGGCCCGCCACCGCCCCGAGGACTCCCTGCAGGTGGTCGTCGACCTCGCGCGCGAGGCGACGGGCGCGGACTACGCCGCCCTCGCCGTCACGGACGAGCACGACACAACGCAGGGGTTCGTGACCTCCGGTCTCACGCCAATCGAGCTGCGAGGTCTCAAGACGCCGCCGCAGGGGCACGGCCCGCTCAGCTCGCTGCGCGCCGACGGCCGGCCCGTGCGCTTCGAGGACGTGCAGGACCACCCCCGCGCCTTCGGCTTCCCGCCGCACCACCCGGAGATGCGCGCCCTCGCCGGCGTCCCGATCTGGTCGCGGGGCCACGTCCGCGGCTCGCTCTACGTCGCCGACCGCCGCGAGGGCCGCAGCTTCGGCGAGGACGACGAGCGCATCCTCGAAACCCTCGCCGTCCACGCCTCCCGCGTCATCGAGGAGGAGTGGTACTAGCGAGCGCCGCTACCCCGCTCACTCCACCGGATAGTCCGCGAGGTCGAAGGCGAAGCGCGCCGTGTCGCCGACCCGCACGCCGTTCTGCGCGTACCAGCCGGCGGGTGCCTCGACGGCGTACCGGTAGCTGCTGGCGGGCGTGCGGATCTCGAGCGACTCCGCCTCCATGCCGAAGATCTCCCGGATCACGAAGTCGGCGCCGATGAAGGCGATGTCGAGGTCGAAGTGCGTGTTCTTCATCCAGAAGGAACGCCGCCCCTCCTCCGCGTAGTGGAAGAGCATCCCTCGCTCGCCCAGCTCATGGCGCCCTGACAACCCGATCGAGTACTCGCCGCGCGGCGGGATCTCGACCGGCAGCGCCACCGCCGTCCCGTCCGCGCGCACGAACTCGATGCGCGGGAGCGCCTCGAGGGGCAGCGCGCCCGTGGTCGCGGTCGGCTCCGGCGCGACGGTCGCCGTCGGCGTGGCCGTGGGTGAGGGAGCGGGAGGGGCCGCGGTCGCGGTCGGCGTGGCGACTGGCTCCGGACTGCCGGTCGGAGCCACCGTTGCGGTCGGCGCGGACTCTGAAGCTGAAGTCGGCGTCGCCGGGGGCGTCGCGGTCGAGGTCCCCGTGAACCTCACCGTGACCGGCGGCTCCGGCGCATCCGCCTCGGAGCCGCCGCAGGCAACCGCCAGGGCGAGCAGGCAGGAGGCAACGAGGAGGCGCGCGAAGCCGGCGAGTCGCATCGGAGGCGATCGTACGCGGCCCGCCCGCGTGCGGCCACGCGAGCCCGCGAGGTTGACCGCGAGGGTGCGCGTTCGTAGCGTGCGAGGCGTGTCCGAGAGCCCAATCCTCGACCTTGCGTTGCAGCTCTGGCCGGGAGTGCGCGACGGCGCGCCCATCGGCGATCCGGGCGCCCTCGACACCCTGCTCGCCGCGCAGGGCCGGCCGGGCGCGCCCGGCCGCGACTGCGGGCTGACCACCACCTTCGCCTGCTTCGGGCCCGGCGAGGCCGCCGCCCTCACGCTGCCGAGCGGCGAGCGCAGCCGCTCCGACGACGAGGCGCGCTTCCTCGGCCACCTGCTCGTCACGCGCACGCTGATCGCGGCGGGGCTGGTGATCGACGAGCGCGTCGCGCGCGCCTCGGCCGCGGCGCACGCGCTCTCCTGGACCACCGAGGGCGGCGCGCCCTACCACCAGACGCCGCTCGCCCTCGCCGTCTCGCTCTGGCTGATCGCGCTCGATCCGCGGGCGCGCTCGGATGCGCCGCTGCCGATCGACTGGTCGCCGGCCTGCTTCGAGCGCGACTGGTGGGACCACGAGTACCGGCTGTTCTCGCACTACGACGTGCGCGAGCGCGCCCTCGACTGGTGCGCCTATGCGAGCATCGACCGCGCGCGCCACGAGGGCTGCGCGGCCTGGACGATCGCCGAGCCGCTGCTGCGCATGGAGGCGGACAGCCGCGCGCGCATGGCGCTGCCCCAGCTCGCCGACCACGCCGCCGTCTCCGCCTCGGGCGGCGGTGACGCCGAGGGCGAGCCGCTGCCCGCAGCCGCGGCGATCGAGCGCGGGCGCGTCGCGCTGCTCGTGCAGGGCTACCTCGAGTCCTCGCGCCCCGCCGCCGACGGCTCGATCCGCCCCGCCGACCACCACGCCCGCTAGCCGTTTCCCCTTCGGCCCCGTCATTCCGGCTCCGCCGCCTCCCGTCACCCCGGCTCCCCTTCCCGCCTTCCGGCTCCTTCCCGTCATTCCGGCGAAAGCCGGAACCCAGGCTCGGCGGACACGCGGGCGCCCTCGGAGGTTGGTTGCGCCCTCGGAGGCGCGCTGCGCGCGCTCCCCCTCACCCCCGCCTCCCCCGCCAGGGGGGAGGGGGCCGGATCCGGCAGCGAGCGCATCCCTTCCGGTCCCCTCTCCCCGCGGGAGAGGGTCAGGGTGAGGGAGGGTCCGGGCCACCTCGCGCCATCGGGGCCTGTTGCGCCATCGGCGCTCCCGAGGCTCGGCGGTGGGTGGGCGCGCCTGGATTCCGGCGTTCGCCGGAATGACGGAGGGGGAGGACGCGGCTAGGGATGGTCTGAACAGGTGGGTGTCGGGCGCAGTTCGCGTGGACGGGATGGCCGAGCGGCGCTGTGGGAGGCCCGATGCCGCGGTTCGGGAGGCGATCCCGCCCCCCATTCCGCTCCGGGCTCGCCCGCGGGAGCGGTTGCGGACGCACCGCTCCCGCGATCACGCGAGCTGAGGCGCGGCGCGCAGCAGGTTCGCGAAGCCGAGCAGCAGCGCGAGGCGCTGGCGGTTCTTCTCCAGGCCCCGATAGCGCACCTTCGCGTAGCCGAAGCGCCGCTTCACGTAGAGGAACGGATGCTCCGCCTTCGCCCGCAGCGAGGCCTTCTCGCGCTCCGCCACGGCCTCCGCGCTCCCCGGCGCCAGACGCCGCCTGAGTCCCGGACGCAGCGCCACCCGCCAGCGCACCGCCGAGCCCGCGTGCTCGGGACGCTTCTCCACGCCCTGGTAGCCGGCGTCGCCCCACGCCTCCGCCTCGCCGCCGTGCAGCAGGCGCCGCGCCTCGGTCACGTCGGAGACGTTCGCCGCCGTCGTGTGCATGCTGTGCACCAGCCCCGAGCGCGCGTCCGTGCCGGTGTGCAGCTTCATCCCGAAGTACCACTGCCGGCCCTTGCGGGTCTGATGCATCTCGGGGTCGCGGGCGCGCTCCCGGTTCTTCGTCGAGGAGGGCGCGCTGATGATCGTGGAGTCCACGATCGTGCCCTCGCGCACCAGCAGGCCCCGCTCGGCGAGCTGCGCGTTGATCGTCGCGAAGAGCTCCGTTCCCAGCCGGTGACGCTCGAGCAGGTGGCGGAAGTTGAGGATGGTCGTCTCGTCGGGAATCGGCTCGGAGAGGCTGAGCCCGGCGAACTCGAGCATCGAGCGGGAGTCGTAGAGCTCCTGCTCCATGCCGGGGTCGCTGAGGTTGAACCAGAGCTGCAGGCAGTGGATGCGCAGCATCACGCGCAGCGGGTAGGGGCGGCGGCCGCGTCCGGGCTTCGGGTAGACGGGCGCGATGCGCTCCTCCAGCGTCTCCCAGGGAACGAGCCGCTCCATGCGCTCGAGGAACCGCTGCCGCCTCGTCTTGACCTTCTTGTGCTCGTACTCGACGCTGCCGAACGACCGCTGCTGCATGGCGCGCCCCTCTCCGGGTTCCTGCCTCATGATCGCATCGGCTCACTCGCTATGGCGAGTTGTTCAGAGCTTCCTTAGGGATGGTCTGAACAGGTCGCGTGTTGGGCGATTGGCGGGGCGATTGACGAGCGGCGCTGGGCTGGGGGGCCCGGCGCCGCGGTTCAGGAGGCGATCCCGCCCCCATTCCATCCCGGGCTCGCCCGCGGGAGCGATTGCGGACGCACCGCTCCCGCGATCACGCGAGCTGAGGCGCGGCGCGCAGCAGGTTCGCGAAACCGAGCAGCAGCGCCAGGCGCTGGCGGTTCTTCTCCAACCCGCGGTAGCGGACCTTCGCGTAGCCGAAGCGCCGCTTCACGTAGAGGAACGGATGCTCCGCCTTCGCCCGCAGCGAGGCCTTCTCGCGCTCCGCCACGGCCTCCGCGCTCCCCGGCGCCAGACGCCGCCTGAGTCCCGGACGCAGCGCCACCCGCCAGCGCACCGCCGAGCCCGCGTGCTCGGGACGCTTCTCCACGCCCTGGTAGCCGGCGTCGCCCCACGCCTCCGCCTCGCCGCCGTGCAGCAGGCGCCGCGCCTCGGTCACGTCGGAGACGTTCGCCGCCGTCGTGTGCATGCTGTGCACCAGCCCCGAGCGCGCGTCCGTGCCGGTGTGCAGCTTCATCCCGAAGTACCACTGCCGGCCCTTGCGGGTCTGATGCATCTCGGGGTCGCGGGCGCGCTCCCGGTTCTTCGTCGAGGAGGGCGCGCTGATGATCGTGGAGTCCACGATCGTGCCCTCGCGCACCAGCAGGCCCCGCTCGGCGAGCTGCGCGTTGATCGTCGCGAAGAGCTCCGTTCCCAGCCGGTGACGCTCGAGCAGGTGGCGGAAGTTGAGGATGGTCGTCTCGTCGGGAATCGGCTCGGAGAGGCTGAGGCCGGCGAACTCGAGCATCGAGCGGGAGTCGTAGAGCTCCTGCTCCATGCCGGGGTCGCTGAGGTTGAACCAGAGCTGCAGGCAGTGGATGCGCAGCATCACGCGCAGCGGGTAGGGGCGGCGGCCGCGTCCGGGCTTCGGGTAGACGGGCGCGATGCGCTCCTCCAGCGTCTCCCAGGGAACGAGCCGCTCCATGCGCTCGAGGAACTGCTGCCGCCTCGTCTTGACCTTCTTGTGCTCGTACTCGACGCTGCCGAACGACCGCTGCTGCACGGGGCGCCTCCCTCGGGTCGCACCCCAATGATCGCATCAACTCACTCCTCTGGTGAGTTGTTCAGAGCATCCCTAGGACTCCGCGCGGTAGTCGCCGGAGCGTCCGCCTGACTTGGCGACGAGGCGGACCGCCTCGATGCGCATGTCGCGCTGCACGGCCTTGCACATGTCGTAGATCGTGAGGGCGGCGACGGAGACGGCGGTCAGCGCCTCCATCTCCACGCCGGTCCGCGCGCTCGTGCGCACGGTCGCCTCGATCTCCACGCCCGGATCCTCGGGGTCGAGGCAGAGCAGCACCTCGACGCCGCTGATCGGCAGGGGGTGGCAGAGCGGGATCAGCTCGGGCGTGCGCTTGGCGGCCATGATGCCGGCGAGGCGCGCCGCGGCCAGCACGTCGCCCTTGGGCAGCGCCCCCTCGCCGATCAGCGCCAGCGTCGCGGCGCTCATCGCCACGCGCCCGCGCGCCGTCGCCTCGCGCCGCGTAACGTCCTTGTCCGAGACGTCGACCATCCGCGAGCGGCCCCGCTCGTCGAGGTGGGACAGCGCCCGGTCGCCCGCCGTCGACTCAGTCACCGTCAGCCACCGATGTACGACATCTCGACGCGCGGGAGCTCCTCGGTGGCGGCGGAGCGGATCTCCGAGTAGCGGTCCTCGCGCGCGCGCCAGACGCCGCCCAGCAGCGCCGCCAGCGCCGCGTCGTCCGCGCCCTCGCGCAGCGGCGCGCGCAGGTCCGTGCCGGCGACGGCGAAGAGGCAGGTGTAGAGGCGGCCGTCGGCGGAGATGCGCGCGCGCGTGCAGTCGCCGCAGAACGGGGCGGAGACCGAGGTGATGAAGCCGATCTCGCCCGCGCCGTCGCGGTAGCGCCAGCGCTTCGCGACCTCGCCCCGGTACGAGGGCTCGACGGGCTCGATCGGCAACTCGGCGTCGATCCGCTCGACCAGCTCGCGCGCGGGCACGACGTCGTCGAGCCGCCAGCCGTTGGTGACGCCGACGTCCATGTACTCGATGAAGCGCAGCACCGCGCCCGCGCCCTTGAAGCGCCGAGCGAGCTCGGCGACGCCATCGTCGTTCACGCCGCGCTTGACGACGGCGTTGATCTTGATCGGCGCGAGCCCGGCGGTCTCGGCCGCCGCGATGCCCTCGAGGACCAGCGCGACCGGGAAGTCGGCGTCGTTCATCGCACGGAACGTGGCGTCGTCGAGCGTGTCGAGGGAGACCGTCACGCGGTCCAGCCCGGCCTCGGCGAGCGGGCCGGCGAGCGTGGTGAGGCGCGAGCCGTTGGTGGTCATCGCCAGCTCGACGGCGGGCGCGGCCGCCTTGAGCAGCCGCACCAGCTCCGGCAGGTCGGCGCGCAGCGTCGGCTCGCCGCCGGTGAGCCGGATCTTGCGCACGCCGAGCCGCGCCGCGACGCCGGCGAGGCGCGCGATCTCCTCGAACGTCAGGATCTCGTCGCGGGGCAGGAACTCGAAATCCGCGCCGAAGACCTCGCGCGGCATGCAGTAGCGGCAGCGGAAGTTGCAGCGGTCGGTGACCGAGATGCGCAGATCGCGCAGCGGCCTGCCGAAGCGATCGGCGAGGGGCTGGTCGGCAGGCAGCGAGTCCGCGCTCATGGAGGCTCCTCCGGCCTGCCAGTATCACACGAGGCGGCGCGGGCGCGCGCGGTCTACCTGCGGGGGGCGCCCTCGCGGCTGAGTGCTTGCAGCAGCGGGAACAGCGCCCGCACGGCGCGGGCGCGGTGGCTGAAGTCGTGCTTCTCCGCGCCCAGCTCGGCCATCGTGCGGCCGTCGGGCAGCTCGAACAGCGGGTCGTAGCCGAAGCCCTCGGCGCCGCGCGGCGCCTCGGCGACGCGGCCCTCGACGGCGCCCTCGCGCACCCAGGCGCGCCCGCCCGGCAGGGCGAGGGCGACGACGGCGCGAAAGCGCGCGCCGCGCCGGCCCGGCGGCACGCCTCGCAACTCATCGAGCAGCAGCGCGTTGCGCTCGGCGGCCCCGGGCGCGCGCGAGCCGCCGTAGCGCGCGGAGAGCACGCCCGGCCGCCCCTCGAGCGCGTCGACCTCGAGGCCGGAGTCGTCGCCGAGCGCGGGCAGGCCGGACGCCTCGGCGTGGCGCACCGCCTTGGTGACGGCGTTCTCGAGGTAGGAGCGCCCGGTCTCGACGATGGCGACGGGGTCGAGGCCGATTGCGGCCGGGGTGACGGGCCGCCAGCCGCTGCCCGCGAGCAGCAGCTCGAACTCGGCGGCCTTGCCGGGGTTGCCTGTGGCGATCAGGAGACGGGGCAGGCTCGTCATCGGCGCGTCAATCGAGACAGTGCGGGCAGACGCGGAAGTCGCTCTCCAGACGTCGCCCGGCCCAGCGTTCCAGCTCGCCCCGGTCGAGCGAGCACACCTTGATGTAGGTCCGTGTCGTGTAGTTCGAGTACGAGCCGCTGATCCAGCGGCATGCAGCGCCGTGCAGCACGACCGGCGTGGACGGCGCTTCCGTCCGGCCTGCGTTCAGGACGTAGCCGCCGGGGTGGCGGCCGACCCACGCGAGGTACGCGTCCTCGGCGTCGACGAAGGTCTGCATGGCTCTCGCCTCCCGAGGGAGGAGCAGCGGAAAGGCTCAGGCGACGGCGTCGGCCGGGGGCTCGAGCAGGGCGCCATCGAGCACCAGCTCGATCGTCATGGTGTGGGCGCAGGCCCGGCGATGGACGAAGAAGTCGCACGTGCACTGCCAGCGGCCGTGATCGAGGCGCACCTCGTGGGCGCCGTTGTCCCCGGCCACCGAGACCGTCAGCTGCGTGACATGGAGGCGGTCCCGCTCGCGTGCGTAGCGGTGCGCCTTCGCGACCTTCCCGATCATCCCGGACTCCATGTGCCTTCCTTCACCGCGGGGCGTCTGGACGCGCGAGCGCCGCGGCCCGGCCGCGGCGCGTGAAGGGTTTTCCGTCGGCGTGCTCACCCATCGCCCTGAGCCTAGGATCGCTCCCGCCCGCGAGTCAACCACCCCGCCTCTCGCAGCCCCCGGAACCGCGCCAGCGCGCGATGGCGCGGGCCCTCCGGGCGCAGCCACGAGCGCACCAGCACCAGCTCGCGCGCGACGAACGGCGCGGGCTCCGGCGCGGCGAGCGCGCGCACCGAGGCGGCGATCGCGCGGCGCTCGGCGCCCCGCGCCTGGCGGCGCACGCGCGCGATCGTGAGGTGCGCGCGCAACTCGCGGCGCTGCTCCGGCAGTCCGGCGGCGACGACCGCCTGCTCCGCGCGCGCGGCCAGCGCGCGCAGGCCTTCCAGATCGCCGCCCACGCCCAGCCAGACCGCCCCGCCGCGCGACCCACGGAACATCCCCGGCGCGCCCAGCTCGAGCGGCACCTCGACGGGCGGCACGGCCTCGCGCAGCGCCGCCTCCAGCGGCTCCAGCCGCTCCTCCGCGACCTCGCCGAGGAAGCGCAGCGTGAGGTGCAGCAGCTCCGGACGCACCGGGCGCAGCAGCCCCGGGTGCTCTTCGTCGAGCGCCGCGAGCGCCGCGGCGGCGGCGCGCCGCCACGCCTCGGGCGGCTCGATCGCAAGGAAGAGCCGCACGCTACCCGGCCTCGCCGAGCCCGAGGAAGCGCGCGGCGTTGCCGCCGAGCAGCGCCTCGCGCAGCGCCGGGTCGGCGACGGCCGCGCGCGCCCCGGCGAGGTCGCGGTCCTGCGCGCGCAGCGGGTAGTCCGATCCCCACATCACCAGCTCCGGACCGACCAGCTCCGCCACGACCTCGAAGACGCGCGGCTCGTAGAGCAGCGCGCTGGCGGCGGAGTCGAAGGCGAGCCGGCCTTCGGTAAGCAGCGCGCGCACCTCCGGCATCAGCGCGAAGAAGGGCAGGCCGCCGCCCCAGTGCGCCGCGATCACGCGCGGCGTTCCCGCCTCGAGCAGCCGCCACAGCCCGGCCGGCGTGAAGCCGCCGCCCTTGCCGCCGTAGGCGTGCCCGGCCGGCTCCGAGGCGTGCACGAGCAGCGGCAGCTCCAGACCGTCCGTGATCTCGGCCAGCCAGGCCGCCGCCTCGTCCTCGTCGCGCTCGCCGGGACGCACCTCGCCGAGGCCGCGCGCGCCCGCCGCGGCGTAGTCGCGCGCCAGCGCCCGCGCGCCGCCGTCCGCGAAGGCGACCGGCACGAAGGGCAGCAGCCTGCCGCCCGCCTCCGCCGCGGCGTTCAGCAGGTACTCGGCGTGCTCCGCGGCGTGTCCGGGATCACGCCACCAGAAGCCGGCGGCGACCGCGCGATCCACGCCCGCACCGTCCATCGAGGCCAGCAGCTCGGCGGCGCTCGCCATGCGCGCGCGGGCAGCGCCGTAGAGCGCGGCGAAGCCGGCGTCGGCGCGCGCGAGCTCCTCGCGGCGCGCGATCAGCGCCTCCGGGAAGACGTGGCTATGGACATCGACGATCATCCGGGGCATCGTACGCTGGAAGCGGTAGTCCGCTTGCCGCAGGCCTCTCCCCGCCGTCCGACCGGGACCGCGATGGCTGACGAACCGGCCGCCGAAGCCGCCAGCCGGGCCCCCGCGCCCGATCCCGCGCGGCTGCGCGCGCTCGTCGAGGCGCTGCTCTTCGTCTCCGACGGCCCGGTCGCGATCGGCGCGCTCGCGCGCGCGCTCGACGTCACCCCGCGCCGCATCGAGCTCACCCTCGAGGCCCTCGCGGGCGCGCTCGAGGGGCGCGGCGTGCAACTGCAGCAGGGCCCGGAGGGCGCGCAGCTGGTCACCGCGCCCGAGGCCGCCGCGGTCGTGGAGCACTTCCTCGGGCTGGAGTCGGCGCGGCGGCTCTCGACGGCGGCGCTGGAGACGCTCGCCGTGATCGCCTACCGCCAGCCGGTCACGCGCGCCGCGATCGAGGCGATCCGCGGCACCAGCAGCGACCACGTGCTCGCCACGCTGCGCGCGCGCGGGCTGATCGAGCGCGTCGGGCGCGCCGCCGGTCCGGGCCGCCCCTCGCTCTACGGCACGACGCAGCGCTTCCTGGAGCACTTCGGCCTGCTGCGCGCCTCCGAGCTGCCCGGCCTCGACGAGTTCGCCGAGCGCCTCGGCGTCGCCCCGCCCGCGGAGCAGGCGGCGCTGCCCGGCGGGCGGGCGGAGGAGGCGGACGGCGCGCAACCCGACGAGGACGGCGCCGACGCCGGGCGGCCCGCCGCGGCGTCGGAGTTCGACGAGCCCGCGGCCGGGGAGGCGGCGAGCCCGCCCCCGGACGGGGAGGGCGCGGACGCCGGGCGCGCCGCCGCGCTGTCGGAGTTCGACGAGCCGGCGGCCCCTCGCCAGCCCTCGCTCGGGCTCTAGGCGCGCGCGGCGGGCCGCCGATGGTCACGATCAGCGTGCTGCTGACCCTGCGGCTGCCCGGCGTGCGCAGCCTCAAGGAGAAGCGCGCCGTCGTGCGCTCGCTGACCGCGCGGCTGCGCGGCCGCCTCGACCTCAGCGCCGCCGAGGTGGGCGCGCGGGATCAGCCGCGGCGCGCGCTGATCGGCTTCGCCGTCGTCTCCGGCGACCTCGCGACGGCGCGGCGGCTGGCCGACGAGGCGCAGCGCTTCGCCGGACGCGAGCTGCTCGGCCGCGCCGAGATCGTCGAGCGCGCGATCGAGGAGTCCGTGCTGCATCCCGATTGAGGCGTGACGCCGCGCCGCGCCTCAGTCCGCGCGCGCGACCTCGCCGGTCTCGCCGGCCGCGCCGGCCGCGCCGGCCGCGGAGAGCGGGCAGACGCCGCAGCCGCCGCGCCGGCACCACAGGTCCTGCATGTGCAACAGCCCCTGCGCGTGCAGCGCGCCCGCCCCGCGCGCCGGCGCGCCGAGCAGGCGGCGCAGCGCGAGCGTGCGGCCGTAGGGGCGCGGTGCCGGCCAGGCCTCGATCAGCGCCGCGCTGCGGCGCGCCAGCGCGAGATCCCCGAACGCCGCCGCCTGTGCCGCCAGCAGCGGCAGCGCGGCGTTCCAGCCCAGCTCCGCCGCGCGCCCGCGACCGATCAGCCGACCGCCGCGCAGCGCCTCGATCAGCACGCCGGGCCGCCCGGCGGCGGCCAGCTCCGCGAGGCGGCGCAGCGGCTCGCCGCCGAGCGCGCGGCCGATCGCGGCGGCCAGCTCGAGGCGCGCCTCGGGCGGCTCGCGGCGGCGGCCGGCGGAGGACTCCAGCGCGCGCAGCAGCAGCCGCGCCCAGGCGCCGTGCCAGCCCTGCCCGGCGGCCAGCTCGTCGGCGCGCCAGGCCAGCTCCGCCATGCGCCGCCGCCCCTCGGCGCGCACGAGCGCCGTGGTCTCCTCCGCCCCGCTGCACGCCGCCTCGGCGGCGCAGGGCTCCGTCCCGCTCGGCCCGAGCCGCAGCAGCGCGCGCAGCCGCGCGGGATCCTCGCCCAGCGCCGGGCCGACCGCGCTGGTGGGCGCGAACCCGCCGCCCGGCAGCGGCTGCGGCCCGCCCGGCTCCGCCCGGTCGTCGATCCAGACGAGGTGCAGGACGAGCGCGCCGTACGCGGGATCGCGGTCGTGGCCGTGGCGCGGGAAGTCGCTGGCCCGGAGGTGGACCTCGACCGGCCCGCCGCGCACGACGCCCTCGGGCAGCAGGAACGCCGCCTCGCGCACGTCCGGCCCGGGCCCGCGCCCCGCGCGCCCTGGCCGCAGCAGCGGCCAGGGCAGCGTGTCCGGAGGGGTCCGGCCGAGCAGCCAGAGCGCGACCAGCTCGTGCTCCAGCAGCCTCCCGTCCGCCGCGTCCGCGGGCGGCGCCACGGGGCGCGAACGCCGCGCGTAGGGCGGCGGGGCGGGCTCGCGCACGGCGTGCGCCGCCGGCCGCGCCGGCTCGATGACCGCGGGTGCGCTCATCGTTCGGGGCCGCCCGTCCCGTGCTCCGCATCCGGAGCGCCATCGACGCGGTAGTAGCCGGCCTGCTCGGCGACGAGCTGGAGCAGCCGCCGCGCCATGCGCCGCGGCTGGCGCGCGCGCCGCTCCCACTCGGAGACGGTCTGCTGGTTCGTGCCGATCCGATCCGCGAACTGGCGCTGCGTCTCGCCGAGGTGGCGGCGCAGCGCGCGCACGTCGCCCGCTTCCCACTCGCCCCCGGCGGGCGGCGGCGGGCGGTAGCGGTACTCGGGCTCGCGCTCGGCCATTGCTCCCCCATTCCCGCCGGACCCGCCGCGGGCCCTTGTCACACCCTCTCAGGATACATGAAATCATGTACGGACGGAGCGGCTAGCACTCTAACGGGGAGAGTGCTAAGATTTCCGCCGACCAGAACGCGAACAGCTGAATCAGGCAATCGGGAGGACAGTGAGATGAGCACTTCGGTCGTTCCCCTGACGGACCACATCGTGCTGCAGGCCGTCAAGGAAGAGGAGATCACGGCGTCCGGGCTGGTCATTCCGGACTCCGCGAAGGAGAAGCCGCAGCACGGCCACGTCGTCGCCGTGGGCCCCGGCAAGACCAACGACGCCGGCGTCATGGAGACCATGGAGCTCGACGCCGGCGACCGCGTGCTCTACCAGAAGTACACGGGCCAGGACATCACCGTCGACAACGTCGAGTACATCATCATCCGCTTCCAGGACGTGCTCGCCAAGCTCGTCGACGGAAAGTAGCGCGCCCTCATGCCCGCCAAGACGATCAAGTTCGACGAGGACGCCCGCCGCTCGCTGCGCGCCGGCGTCGACCTGCTCGCGGGCGCCGTCGGCGTCACGCTCGGCCCGCGCGGCCGCAACGTGGTGCTCGACAAGAACTACGGCCCCGCCGTCATCACCAAGGACGGCGTGACCGTCGCCCGTGAGATCGAACTCACCAACCGCTTCGAGAACATGGGCGCGCAGCTCGTCAAGCAGGTCGCGATCCGCACCAACGACGTGGCCGGGGACGGCACCACCACCGCCACCATCCTCGCCCGCGCGATCCTCCACGACGGCATCCGCAACATCGCCGCCGGAGCCAACCCGATGGCGATCCGCCGCGGCCTCGAGGCCGCCCAGCGCGTCGCCGACGGGCGCCTGCGCGACGCCTCCTCGCCGGTCGAGGGCAAGGCCACCGTCGCCGCCGTGGCCGGCATCGCCGGCAACGACCGCCAGATCGGCGACCTGATCGCCGACGTCATGGAGAAGGTCGGCAAGGACGGCGTGATCACCGTCGAGGAAGGCAAGGGCATCGACGACGAGACCGAGTTCGTCGACGGCCTGCAGATCGAGCACGGCTGGATCTCGCCGCACTTCGTCACCAACCAGGACCGCCAGGAGACCGTGATCGAGGAACCCTACATCCTGATCACCGACCACAAGTTCACCGACATCAACGATCTGCTGCCGATCGTCGAGAAGACGCTGCAGATCTCCAAGAACCTGGTCGTGCTCTGCGACTCCTTCGAGGGCGACGCGCTGGCGACGATGGTCGTCAACAAGCTGCGCGGCACCCTCAACTTCCTCGCCGTGCGCGCTCCCTCCTTCGGCGACCGCCGCAAGGCCTCGCTCGAGGACATCGCCGCGCTCACCGGCGGCACCTACCTGACCGCCGACATGGGCCGCTCGATCCAGGACGCGCAGGTCGCCGACCTCGGCCGCGCCCACCGCATCGTCTCCGACAAGTCGCGCACGACGATCATCGACGGCTACGGCACCGACGAGGGCATCCAGGCGCGGATCCGCCAGATCCGCGCCCAGGTCGCCGACGTCCCCTCCGCCTACGACCGCGAGAAGCTCCAGGAGCGGCTCGCCAAGCTGGCCGGCGGCGTGGCCGTGATCAAGGTCGGCGGCGCCACCGAGTCTTCCGTGCGCGAGAAGAAGTTCCGCGTCGAGGACGCGCTCTCCGCCACCCGCTCCGCGGTCGACGAGGGCGTCGTGCCCGGCGGCGGGGTCGCCTTCATCCGCATCCAGGACGACATCGCCGAGTTCGCCGACTCGCTGGACGACGCGGACGAGGGCACCGGCGCGCGCATCCTGCAGACCGCGCTCGAGTCGCCGCTGCGCACCCTCGTCGAGAACGCGGGCCTCGAGGGCTCCGTGCTCGTCGAGGACGTGCGTCGCGCCGGGGCGAACGAGGGCTACGACGTCGCGCTCGCCAAGATGGGCGACATGTTCGACCTCGGCATCCTCGACCCCGTCAAGGTGTCGCGGGCTGCCTTGGAGAACGCGGTCTCGGTGGCGGCCCTGATGCTCACCACCGAGAGCGTCGTCGCAGAGATCCCCGAGACGGGGCCGCGCAGCGCGATGGACCCGGAGATGGCGGCCGCAATGGCCGGTGGCGGCATGGGCGGCGGCATGCCCGCCGGAATGCCTCCCGGAATGGGCATGCCCGGCATGTAGTCTCGCCCACGGGAACGAGTACGCCAGCGGGCCGCCCATTGGGCGGCCCGTTTGCTTACCCGTGCGGCCCATTGGGCGGCCGTTCGTTCACCCGTGCCGGGCCGCGCGGCCTCGCTCAGTCCGCGATCCGGAGCGCCTCCTCGAGCGCCGCGGCGTCGGCGATCGGGCCGATCGCCGCGAGCTGCAGGCGATCGCCGCGCACGAGGCGGCGCGCGACCCGCTCGACGTCCTCGAGCGTCACGCGCTCGAAGCCGGCGATCGCCTCCTCCGGCTGGCGCAGCGGCAGGCCGAGGGCGAGCCGCGATCCGTGCCAGGCGGAGACCGCTCGCGTGTCCTCCAGCTGCAGCTGGATGCGCGATCGCACCACCTGCTTGGCGCGCGCCAGCTCGCCCGCCTCGATCGGCGACCGCAGGCAGGCGAGGGCGGCGACGATCTCGCGCACCGTCTCGGCGGCGTTGGCCGGATCGACGCCGGCGTGCACGGAGAACGCGCCCGTGTCGCGCAGGTACGCGGCGGCGCTGTGCACGTCGTAGCAGAGCCCCAGCTCCTCGCGCAGGCGCAGGAACAGCCGCGAGGACATCCCCTCGCCGAGCACGATCGAGAGCAGCGCGAGCGCGTAGCGATCCTCGTCCAGCGAGTCCACCCCGCGCAGGCCGAGCGCGAGGTGCGCCTGCTCCGTCTCCTTGCGCAGCAGGCGCAGGCCCGGACCGGCGGGCGCCTCGCCGGCGCGGACCCAGCCGGCCGGCGCTCCGGCCGGCCAGTCGCCGGCGGCCCGCGCGGTCAGCTCGCGGGCCTCCGCGGCGGGCAGCGCCCCGGCGATCGAGATCACGACCGCGTTGGCGACGTACTGCTCGCGGTAGTAGCCGCGCAGCCGCTCCGCGGAGAGCGCGCCGATCGACTCGGGCGCGCCCGCGATGTCGCGGCCCAGCGGCTCGTCCGGCCAGAGCAGCCCGTCCAGCAGCACGCTGACCTGCTCGTCCGGCGCGTCCTCCACGCCCGCGAGCTCCTCGAGGATCACGCCGCGCTCGCGCTCGATCTCCGCCTCGCGGCACTGCGAGCGGCGCAGCAGGTCGACCAGCAGGTCGAGCGCCTCGCTGACGCGGTCGGGCGTGACCTTCCCGTAGAACACGGTCAGTTCGCGGTCGGTCGCGGCGTTGATCGAGCCGCCGAGGCCGTCGATCTCCGCCGCCACCAGCCGGGGGGCGGGGCGGCGCTCCGTGCCCTTGAAGCAGAGGTGCTCGACGAAGTGCGAGATCCCGGCGTCGGCGGGTGCCGCCTCGTAGCGCTGCCCGGCGCGGATGTAGATCGAGATCGAGACGGAGCGCGCGTGGGGCAGCTCGCTGATCACGAGCTGCAGGCCGTTGTCGAGCGTCGAGACCTCCGGCCGCGAATCAGCGCTCATCGCACGGCTCCTCGCCCGCGCCCCCGGAGGGCGCGATGGCGAATCCTAGGGAGCCATTCGCCAGGAGTCCATCGCCCCGCGGCGCGGCCGATCGAGGCGGCGGAACCGTCAGGATTCGAGCCAGAGCACGTCGCCGTGCAGGTCCGGATCGTGATCGCGGGAGGCGAACACCTCGTACTCGCTCCGCGACTCGCCGATCGTGGTGCCGGGACCGTGCCCCGGCAGCACCAGCGTCTCGTCCGGCAGCGGATGGAGCCGCGCGGTGATCGAGGCGATCTCCTGCTGGAGCAGTTCGTTCGAGCGCGAGGCGCCGGGGCCGCCGGGGAACAGCGTGTCGCCGCTGAACAGCGCCCCGCCGAGCAGCAGGCAGATCGAGCCGGGCGTGTGCCCCGGCGTGTGGATCACCCGCATCGTCGCCCCGCCGATCGCGATCTCCTCGCCGTCGGCGAGGCGCTCGACACCGCGCGCGGGGTCGATGTCCGTCTCCTCCGCGCCGGCGTAGACGGGCGCGTCGATCGCCGCGCGCATCACGTCGAAGCCGTCCCAGTGATCGCGGTGCGAGTGCGTCACGACGAGGCGCTCGACCGGCTCGTCGCCGAGCGCGTCGAGCACCGCCTCGTAGCCGCCGGGCACGTCGATCAGCGTGACGCCCCCGCCGCCCGCGGGCCGGACGATGTATGCGTTGTTCCCGTACGGCCCGACGTCGCTGAGCATCTCGATCGTCACCTCGCCGTCGTCGTAGACCGTGCGCTCGCCGGACTCAGCCATCGGCGCCCCTCCCGTCGCTCGCGCCGGGCAGGCTAGCAGAGTCCGGGGTCCGCGCGCGCGTCGCGTCCCCCCCGGGCGGCGCGCCGAGGCCGCAGCGCCCGCCGCGCCGCCACGCGAAGCCCTCGGCGCAGAGCTCGTCGAGCAGCCTCCGCAGCCGCGCCGGCGCGGGCGCGCGCCGCCCTCCGTGCTCGCGCAGCGTCTCCAGCAGCCGCGCGACGGGCAGCGGGCGCCGCGAGTCGCGCAGCGCCGCCAGGATGCGGCCGCGCCACTGCCGGTCGGAGCCCTCGAAGGGCGGCTGCGCGCGCAGCGGCTCGGCCTGCTCGCCCGCGGCGAAGCGCGGGCGCGCCGCGCACCACGAGGCGACGACGCACGCCGCGCAGCGCGGGCGGGGCAGGCAGACGCGCGCGCCGTAGTCCATCAGCGCGGGGTTCCAGCGCGCGGCGGTTCCGGGCCGCAGCAGCCGCCGCGCGTCCGCGCGCAGCGCCGCCGGAGGCGTCTCGCGCGCCGGCTGCAGATCGCCGTGCAGCAGCCGCCCCAGCACCCTCGCGACGTTCGTGTCGAGGGCGGACGCGTCCTCGCCGAACCCGAAGCAGCGCACGATCGCGGCGGTGAAGGGCCCGACGCCGGGCAGCGCCAGCAGCGCGGCCTCCTCGCGAGGCAGCCGCCCGCCGTGCGCCTCGAGGCAGCGGCGCGCCGCCTCGTGCAGGCGCAGCGCGCGCCGCGGATAGCCGGCGTTGGCCCAGACGCGCAGCACTTCCGCGCGATCGGCCGCCGCGAGGGCCTCGAGCGTCGGGAAGGCCTCGATCCAGCGCCGCCACAGCGGCAGCACCCTCGGCATCTGCGTCTGCTGCGAGCAGACGCCGGCGACCAGCGCCCAGTAGGGGTTGCGCGCGTCCCGCCAGGGGAAGTCCTCGCCGTGCGCCTCGTACCAGGCGAGCAGCCGCGAGCGAACCCGTCCCAGCGCCTGCGGGCTGAGGCCCGGCGGGCGCACATCGGCCAGCGGCGGCGCCGAGGGCGTCACGCCGCGCTCCCGAGGCTACGGGGACGGAACACCGCTGCCCTGCTCCAGGTCGGGCGGGACGACGAGCACGGCCCGCACGACGCCGTCGATGAAGCGCAGCACGGCGATGTCGCCGGCCTCGACGGCGTCCAGCGGCGCGATCTCGAAGAGCCGCAGCGGCTGACGGAAGCTGATCGCGGTCGTCGTCCCCTCCGCGTCGATCACGAGGCGGCCGGGCTCCGACTCGATGACGCGCGCCCGCCGCCAGACCTCGCCAGGCAGCGCGGGCAGCCCGCCGAACCCCGTGAACCCGCCGTCCGAGATCCAGCCCTCGATCGCGGGGGCGGCGGACAGCGCCGGATCCTCGATCACCAGCTGCACGACCGTCGGCTCGCTCGCTCGCGCGCCGGCCCAGCGGCCGAGCGAGAGGCCGCCGAGGGCGCTCGCGCCGATCGCGGCGATCGTGATCGCGGCGACCAGCGCCCACGGCAGGCGCGGCGTCGCCCGGCCCTCGCGCGCGCTCACGGCCCCGCGTCCTCGTTCGCCGGCTCCAGCGCCACCACGCCGGTGAGCACGAGGCCGAACTCGCTTTGCTCGCCGCCGAGGTTGACGGCGTCGCCGGGCGCGAAGCGCGGCTCGGCGACGCGCCGCAGCTCCTCGGCGAACGCGCCGGAATGCAGCTCGAACTCCTGGACGCCCTCGGGCGTGCGGATCGCGATCCGGCCGCCGCCGACCGCGGTCACCTCGCCGCCGCTGAACTCGCGCGGGCCGGGCGGGGGCGCCTCGCGGTCGATGAAGATGCGCTGTTCGTCGGGCGCGGGCTCGTGTTCCAGCAGGAAGCCGGCCGCCGCGCTCGCCGCGAACACGGCGACGAGCACGAAGGCCGTCGTCGCCACGGAGCGCCAGCGCCACCTCGGAAGCATCGCCTTCCTCCTCCGCCTCGTCCTACTGCGTCAGGCGCAGCGCCGCCGCGCCCGCCCGGCGCAGCACCGCCCGCCAGCTCGCCCAGAGCGTGAGCGCGGCGGCGAGGGCGAGCAGGACGACGCCGATCGACAGCAGCGACCACTCCGTCACCACGGAGAACTCCGGCACCACCGGCGCGCCCGTCTCCGTGACCTCCAGGAACTGCAGCATCAGCCGCGAGATCCAGCGGCCCAGCAGCACGCCGATCAGCGATCCGAAGAGCAGCACCACGCCCCACTCGAAGGCGAACGCGCGCAGCAGCTCCCGCCTCGAGGCGCCGAGCGAGCGCAAGACGGCGACCTCCACGGTGCGCCCGCGCAGCGTGATCGCCAGTGAGACGACGAAGCCCAGCAGCGCGGCGCCCATCGCCCCGGCGAAGGCAAGCAGCAGGATGCCGCCGCCGGACGCCTGCAGCGTCGGGTCCGAGGCGATCTCGTCGAGGCGGTCGGCCAGCAGCAGGGGCTCCCCGACCTCGAACTCCATCCACCCGGGATCGCGGGCGAGGGCCGCCACGGCCTGCTGCCGCTCCAGCGGGACGCCCTCGGCAAAGTCGATCCACAGCTCGCTCGGGCCCTGCCGGCCCGCCGCATTGATGGCGCCCGCAATCGAGCGCAGTTGCTGGTAGTCGACGATCACGAAGCCGTCCGCCGGGAGCGTGGGGAACAGGCGCGCCGCGCCGCGCGCGATCAGCGGAACCTCGAACCCGTCGCCGAGGAACGCGGTCGTGCGGTCGCCGGGCCGCACGCCGAAGAACCCGAGCGCGCGCTCGCTGAAGATCGCGTTGAGCGGGACCGCGGGGTTGCTGGGCGCGAACACGCGAGTGCGCTCGCCGACCTCGCGCGTCCAGGTCCAGCGCGCCGAGCGCTGGCCCGATTGCGCGCGATCGCCGGACGGCCCGAACGTCTCCGAGGATCCGCGCTGCGAGTACATCGTCCAGGCGAAGTCGTCCTCGAACCCCTCGATCGTCACGCGCTCCCCACCGCCGCGCACCGCCGTCAGGTCGTCGAGGAAGAGCGCGCCGTCGTTGTTGACGAGGATGCGGCGATCGCTGGTTTGCAGGCTCACGAGGGTGAGCGGCGGCGTGGGTACCGTCCGGAACCGGGCCTCCAGCACCGTCCAGCTCCCGGCGACGGGCGCGCCGAAGACGGCCTCGTGGTACTCGCCGGCGCCGTCCAGGACCCACGCACGCAGCCGGCCGGTGCGCGGCGTGATCTCCGCGTAGACGGCGAGTTCGAAACCGACGGTGTCGCCGGGGAGCGCGAGGCCGCTCTCAACCGGCACGCCGAGGTCGAGGCGCGAGAGCAGGCGCGCCGGCGTCTCCTCCGCGAAGTCCTCGCGGAACCAGAGCATCGAGGCCGCCGCCGCGCGGTCGTCGATGGCGAGCAGCGCGACGCCGCCGCCGCCGGGCAGGCCGGCCTGGCCGCGATGCACGAAGACCGCCCGCTCCACGCCGGCGACGGCCTCCAGCCGCGCGAGCCCCTCGGCGGCGGCGGGCGGGCGGACGGGCGGGACGGCGGCGCGCAGGTCGACGCCGTGGCCGTAGCGGGCGCGGTCGGCGAACGAGCCGTCCACGGTGGGGGCGTAGGAGGCGGCGAAGGCGCCGACCGCGACCGCCGTGGAGACGAGCAGCAGCAGCCGCGCGCTGGCGGCCGGGTCGCGCCCGGCGCGCCCGATGCCGAGCGTGACGGCGGCGCCCCGCAAGGGGCGCAGCAGCCAGGCGATGAGCCGCAGCAGCGGCGAGTAGACACGCAGGATCAGCGCCGCCGCCGCCGCGGTCATCACCAGCGGCGAGAGCAGCAGCAGCGGATCGGCCTGCCAGCCGCCGACCGACTGCGGGTCGAAGACGGCGCCGCGGCGTTCGAGCTGCCAGAACAGCAGCAGCGCCAGGACCACCAGCGCGAGGTCCAGGTGGTAGCGGCGGAACCAGTTGCGGCCGGGCGGGCGCGCCTGCTCGCGTTTCGCGTCGACGATCGCGCGCCGCACGGCGCCGATCGCCGGCAGCAGCATCGCCACGAGGGCGAGCACCGCGCCGGCGACGGCGAGCAGCAGGGCGTCCTCGCTGAACGACGCGGGCAGGGCCGCGCCGCCGGTGATCCCGGCGAAGGCCGGCGTGTAGCCGAGCGCGGAGACGGCGAGCACGGCGAGCGGCGGGCCGAGCAGCGCCGCCGGCACGGCAATCAGCAGGCCCTCGGCCAGCGTCAGCCCGAGCAGCTGCGCGGTGCTGGCGCCGCGGCTGCGATAGACCGCGACCTCCTGCGCCTGCCGCTCGCGGGCCAGCGCCGTCAGCACGACGATGTAGAACGCCACCACGCCGGCGACCTGCAAGAGGAGCAAGAGCAACGGCACCTGCGAGAAGGTGCTCGCGTTGCGGAACTGCGCGAGCGCCTCCTCGAACTCGAGCCGCCCGCCCACGAACAGGCCGAGGGAGTCCCGCAGATCGCTCGGCCAGAGCGCGAGGTCGTCGAGCGCGCGCGGCACATCGCGGACGGCGAGGCCGTCGAGGTCCGGGACGACGCCCGCGCGGTAGCGCGAGAGCAGCTCCGGCAGCTGCGTGGTGAGCGCGCCCGAGAAGTACTCGCCGGAGGTGAGCAGCGGCATGCCCCCGCTCGGGCCGAAGAGCGAGGGGCGGCGGGGCGGCGCGTCGGGGACCGTCCAGCCGTCCTCGAAGAACTGCCAGCGCAGGTCGTCCGGGTCGTGCGGTCGCACGAAGCCGACGATCTCCGCGTTGAGGCTCGCGGCCACGAACGTGCTCGGCCGGCAGATCACCTCGTCGGCGGCCACCTCTTCGTCCTCCGAGGGCGGCACGCGGCGGCAGTCGTCGTAGCGCCCCGCGGTGATCAGGATGCGGTCGCCCACCGCGGCCTCGCGCTGGAAGCCGTCCGGGAGCGCGACCTCGGCGGTCTCCGCGCGCGGCGAGGGCAGGCGGCCCTCGACGACCTCGACGTGGTCCTCGTAGCCGCTGAGGTGGACGAGCCGGGCGGGCCAGGAGCGCCGCTCCTGGCCGTCGGCGGCGGAGCCGAAGCTGACCCGCATCGGGTCGGATCGCTGCTCGACGAGGAGTTCCGGCCCGAGCCAGCCGACGCGCGCCTCGGTGACCTCGCGGAAGGCCCGCGTCCGCGCCAGCTGCACCGGGTCGCCGAGGCGGAGGCGTTCGGCGTAGAGGCCGGCCGCGCGCTCGCGCGGCTTGTCCAGCTCGCGGTCCAGGCGGAAGCGCAGGCCGATGTCGGACATCGTGTCGGTGTAGATCGGGGCGGCGGCGAGCAGGGTGGTGGCGAGCAGCGCGCCCGCGCCGACCAGCAGCATCAGCGGCCAGTTCGCGGCGAAGCGCCGCAGCGCGAAGCGCCACACGGAGAAGAGCTCGCCCATGCCGCCAGTCTA
The DNA here is from genome assembly GCA_963692775.1 of Dehalococcoidia bacterium. GTDB lineage: Bacteria > Chloroflexota > Dehalococcoidia > UBA2979 > UBA2979 > VXMT01. The sequence continues at coordinate 1,222,776 of OY839116.1, forward strand.
GGCCGTCCCGGCCTCCCGGGGCTCCTCCGCGGCGGCCGGCGGCGGCCCGGCCCGCCTGCCGCGCACCAGCGCGACGGCGGCGAGGAGCAGCCGCAGCACGAACTCCACCGCGACCAGATACAACAGGTAGTAGAGGATGCGCTCGCGGTGCCCGTCGGCGTCCCTCAGCACCTCCAGCGACCCCTCGACCTCGAAGAAGGAGGCGTCGATGATGAACAGCGCCAGGATGGTGAACGGCAGGATCTTGGCGACGTCCTGCGAGAGATCCTCGCTGTAGTACGCGGTCACGCGGATGGCGCTGACCGTGGCCAGGGCGATCAGCAGGATGTCCGGGAACGCCTGGTTCTTCGAGAGGAAGGCCAGGAACAGCGTGAGCACCGCGAACCAGACGAAGGCGACCGCGGGAAACACCACGAGGTACTTCACGACGTACATGACGGCGTGCAGCACGCGCCGCAGCCACGCGAAACGCGCCTCCTCGTAGCGCGACAGGTCGAGCGCGAACATGTCGCGCGCGGCGACGAAGCGGTAGAACCGGAAGATGAAGACCGCGTAGGCAGCCATCCCGGCGACGTAGATCGTCACGGGCCACAGCAGGTCGATGGCCTCGTCCAGTGACAACCCGTTGGGGAAGACGCTCTCGATATCCATGAGTACGCCCACAGTGTACCACCCGCCGCGGGCGGCCGCTCCCGCCCGCCCTCGGTAGCCCCGAAGGCGCAGCGCAGCGCCGGAGGGCGGGCGCGCTGGCGGTCCCGCCCGTAAAATCGGGGACGTGCGGCACTACCGTTCACTCCCGGTGCTCGCGATTCGCCGGATGCTCGGCAACTGGCGGCTGCTCGTCAGCGTCGTCGTCGGCACGCTCGTCGCCGGCGCGATCCTCTCCTCCACCGTCGTCTACGCCGACGCGATCCGCGACCTCGGCCTCGACCACGCCCTCGAACAGGAATCGCCGCACGATCTCGACCTGCGCATCACCCAGACCAACGTCGCGATCCGCGCCCAGCTCCATGCCGAGTCGCGGCAACGCGTCGACCGGGCCGTGCGCGACGCCCTCGGCAAGGCGGGCGGCGCGATCGTGCGGCAGGGGACGAGCGCAACCTTCTACCCATCGCCGCCGGGCGGGAAACCGGAACTCGAGGACCAGGGGCGCCCTCGCGCGAACTTCCGCTTCCGCTCGAACCTGCTGGAGCACACGACACTGACCGCCGGCCGCCTGCCCCAGCCCGGCCTGACGCCGGACGGGGCGATCGAGGTGCTGCTCGGCGCCGCGACCGCACGGGCGCGGGGCTTCGGCGTCGGCGAGCAGCTTGACCTTCACCCGTTCTGGGACGAGGAGGCCGCGCCGGTCCGCGTCGAGGTCGTCGGGCTGCTTGAGGCGAACGACCTCTCCGAGCGCTACTGGAACGGCCAGACAGGGCTGCTGGATTCGGAGACGGCGCGCTGGCCCACCTACCTGTTCTTCGTCTCCGAGGAGGGCTTCTTCGCGGAACCGCCGCGGGCGCTCCCGTCGATGACGGCGCGCTACCGCACCATCTACCAGGTCGAGCCCGAGCGGCTCGACTCGCGCATCGCGGAACCGGTCTCCGTGGCGGTGGGGTTCCTCGAGGCGCGCCTCTCGGCGACGGAGCGGCTGCTGCGCGTCGAGACGACGCTGGTCGAGGTGCTGAACAGCTTCGACGAGAAGCTGTTCTTCGTCCGCATCCCGCTCTTCGTGCTGCTGCTGCAGATCGGCGGCGTCGTCGCCTACTACCTGCTCGTCGTCTCCACGATGCTGATCGAGCGCCAGACCGAGGAGATCGCGACGCTGCGCAGCCGCGGCGCGACGACCCCGCAACTGCTCGCGCAGTACGGGATCGAGGCGCTGATCCTCGCCGCGCTCGCCGTCGGCGCCGGGCCGCCGATCGCGGCGACGGTGATCGCCGCGCTGGGACCGACGCCGGCGTTCGCCGATCTCTCGGGCGGCGCGCCGCTCGAGGTCCACCTCTCCGGGCTCTCCTTCGCGCTGGCCGGGGCGGGGGCGCTGCTCGCCTTCCTCGCCTTCATGGTCCCCGCCTGGCAGGCGACGCGGCAGACGGTGATCGGCTTCAAGCAGAGCGCGGCGCGGCCAAAGCGGGCGCCGCTGTTCCTGCGCTACTACCTCGATGTCGCGCTCGTCGTGCTGCTCGCGATCGTGTTCTGGCGGTTGCGGCGCGAGGACGATCTGTTCGAGGAGCCGCTCTTCGGCGAGCCGCAGGCGGACCCGTTCCTGCTCACCACCCCCGCGGTGGCGATGCTCACCGCCGGGATCGTCTTCCTGCGGCTCTTCCCGCTGGTGCTGCGGCTCGCCGCCTGGCTGGTGGCGCAAGGCCGGGGCGTCGCGCTGCTGGTCGGCACGCGCGCCCTCGCGAGGAACCCGACGCACTACTCGCGGCTGATCCTGATGCTGATGCTCGCCACCGGCGTCGGGATGTTCGGGGCGACCTTCTCGGCCACGCTCGACCGCTCCTACGACGACCGCACCGCCTACGCCGCCGGCGCCGATACGCGCGCCACCGATCTGCGCGCGCTCTACCGCGAGGGCGACGCCGCCTTCCGCGAGGCGATCGCGGCGATCCCGGCGGAGACGGCCAGCCCGCTGATCCGGCGCGGCGGCTCGATCAGCGCCAACGGCGACATCGCGCGCATCGAGTTCCTCGCCGTCGAGCCGGAGTCCTTCGGCGAGGTCGCCTGGTTCCGCTCGGACTTCGCCGATCGCTCGCTCGACTCGATGATGGAGGAGCTCGCGGGCAACGCGACCGCGGTCACCTACACCCCGCTGCCGGCGGACACGCGCCAGTTCGGCATATGGGCGAAGCTGCCCGACATCCGCGCCGCGATGGACCTGGTCGCGGTCTTCCGCGACGACCGCGGGCTGCTCTTCCAGGGCTGGCTCGGCGTGGTGCGGCCGGGTGAACCGGCCACCGAGGAGTGGCGTTTCTTCTCCACCGACCTCCAGCAGCTGCGCCGCATCTCGCGCCGTGATCAGGCCACCCTGCTCGAGCCGCCGGTCGTGCTGCAGGCGGTCATGGTCCGCACGCGCAGCACGATCGGCGCGCAGCGCGGCGTCGTCCTGTTCGGTCCCGCGATGACCTCGCCCTTGCCGCCCTCCGCGGAGTTGGACCCTCGCGACCCGCAACCGCGCAGCGAGCCGTTCGAGGGCGCGCGGCTCGCGCACGAGTTCACCGACCCCGGCTTCGAGCCCCTCCAGGGGTTGGTCCCGCGCACCCTCAGCGATCCGATCCGCGCGGAGGCCGACGCGCCGCCCGGCTTCGCGACCTCGCTGCGCTACGAGTGGCTGGACGAGCAGCGCCCGCCGCGCCAGCGCGGCGTGCGCCAGGCGATCCCCGAAGGCGACACGCTCATCTTCCTCTCCAGCGAGACGGCGCAGCGCCTGCTGCTGGCGCCTGGGGACGAGGCGAGGCTCGTCGTCGGCAGCGTCTACCTCGAGGCGCGCTACGCCGGGTCGTTCGATCTGTTTCCGACGTTCAACGCCAACGGCAACAGCGGCTTCGGGCTGATTCACGCCAGCCGCCTGCAGGTGGACGCGAACGCCGGGCTTCCCGGCGAGGCGTTCGCCTTCGACAGCGCCTGGTTCAGGTCCGGCGATCCGCAGGCCACGAGCGCGGCCCTCGCGGCGCTGGAGCCGCGCTTCGTGATCGACATCGAGGGGGAGCGCCAGCGCCAGGAGGAGGACCCGCTGATCGCGGCGGGCTGGGAGGGCATCCTCGCGATCTCCTTCGCGGCCGTGCTGCTGCTCTCGGCGATCGGGTTCCTGATCTACTCGTACCTGACGGCGCAGCAGCGCAGGCTGGAGTTCGCCGTGCTGCGCACGCTCGGCTTCTCGCGCGTGCAGGTCTTCGGCGTGGTGTTGCTGGAGCACCTCTTCGTCGTGCTCGCCGGGATGGGCCTCGGTACGATCGTGGGGTTGCAGGTGGGACGCGTGATGATGGACTTCTTCGAGCTCGACGAGCGCGGCGCCGGGGTGCTTCCGCCCTTCGCGCTCGCGGTCTCGCGTTTGGAAGTGACGCTGGTTTGGGGCATCCTCGGAGCCGTGTTCGTGCTGACCGTCCTCGCCGTCGTGCTGCTCTACGCGCGCCTCGCCCTGCATCGCGCGCTGCGGGTCGGTGACGCATGAGCGCGCAACACCCCGCCGCGAGCCCCGCAGGGCGCGACGCTCCCCGCGCCGCGTCCGCCGAGCAGCCCTACATCCGCTGCGAGGACGTGTTCAAGATCTACAAGTCCGAGGAGCTCGAGGTCGTCGCCCTGCGCGGGCTGGACCTCGAGGTCTACCGCGGCGAGATGATGGCCCTCGTCGGCGCCTCCGGCTCCGGCAAGAGCACCCTGCTCAACATCCTCGCCGGCCTCGACCAGCCCTCGGCCGGGCGCATCGAGGTGGGCGGGCGCGATCTGCTGACCACGCCGGCCGAGGAGCTCGTCGACTACCGCCGCTCGGAGGTCGGCTTCGTCTGGCAGCAGACGGGCCGCAACCTGATCCCCTACCTCGGCGCGCGCGAGAACGTCGAGATGCCGCTGATGATCGAGGGTGCCTCGCGCGGCGAGGCGCGCGAGCGCGCGGCGGAGCTGCTGGCGAGCGTCGGGCTCGCCGGCAAGGCGCGCAACCGCCCCGACCAGCTCTCCGGCGGCGAGCAGCAGCGCGTCGCGATCGCCGTCGCCCTCGCCAACAACCCACCACTGCTGCTCGCCGACGAGCCGACCGGCGAACTGGACACCGCGACCGCCGGCGAGGTCTTCGACGTCTTCGCCCAGCTCAACGAGCAGACCGGCGTGACGATCGTGATCGTCACCCACGACGCCTCGATCATCGAGCGCGTGCACCGCGTCGTCGCCTTCCGTGACGGCAAGACCAGCGCCGAGATCGTGCGCCGCACGCGCTTTTCCCGCGAGGAGCAGTCCGACGTCGACGAGTACGCCGTGGTCGACCGCAGCGGGCGCTTGCAGGTGCCGCGCGACATCGCGGAGGCGCTCGGCCTCGGTCGGCGCGCGCGCGTCAGCCTCGTCGGCGACCACATCGAGGTGCGCGCGGACCGGGCCGCGGCTGGCCCGCCGCCGCGCGCGCCCTCGAACGTGCCGCCGCCCGCGCCGCCCAGCGCGCCGCCGCCGGAGGCGCCATGACGGAGCCGCTGGTCGACGTGCGCGAGGTCAATCGCAGCTTCCGCGGCGCGGGCGCCGTGGTGCACGCCGTGCGCGACGTCACGATGCAGGTGCGGCACGGCGAGTTCGTCGCCCTGCGCGGGCGCTCCGGCTCCGGCAAGACCACGCTGCTCAACCTGATCGCCGGCCTCGACCGCCCCGAGAGCGGCAGCGTCCACCTCGGCGGCGAGGAGATCTCGACGGCGAGCGAGGCGCGGCTCACCGAGCTGCGCCGCCACGGCATCGGCTTCGTCTTCCAGTCCTTCGCCTGCTGCCGCTGTTCTCGGCGCGCGAGAACGTGGAGCTGGCGCTGCGCATCGCCGGCGTGCACGGCCGCGCCGCCTCGCAGCGCGCGAACGAGGCGCTCGACCTCGTCGGTCTGGCGCCGCGCGCGGACCACCGCCCCTACGAGCTGTCCGGCGGCGAGCAGCAGCGCGTCGCGATCGCGCGCGCGATCGCCAACCGCCCGCCGCTGCTGATCGCCGACGAGCCGACCGGCGAGCTGGACTCGGCGACCGGCGCGCAGATCTTCGGGCTGCTGCAGGAGATCAGCGCCGAGGGCACGACCGTGATCACCGCCACCCACGACCCGCTGATGATCGAACACGTCGAGCGCGTGCTGGAGATGGCCGACGGCGCACTGATCGCCGAGAGCGGTCCCAACGACTGGCGACCGCCCGCCTGACGCTCCAGCCGACGAAAGTTCTCGTCATTCCGGCACCCCCTCCCCGCCATTCCGGCGAAAGCCGGAATCCAGGCACCCCAACCCACCGCGCCGCGGGGGTGAGGAGGCATCGCGAAACCCGCTACGCTGCGCACGCGATGACGAGCGACACCACCACGCCTGCGGACACGGACACACCTCGCTGGCTCGGCTGGCCGCGGCGCGGCTGGCTGCGGCTCGGCGGCTGGCTGCTGCTGCTGATCGCGCTGCGGCTCGTCCTCGCGCCCGCCGAGGCGCGCGACCCCGCGACCAGCGAGGAGCTGCGCGCCGCCGTCTCGGCCGCCAGCGAGTGGATGCAACGCGCGCAGAGCGCCCACGAGGACGGGCGCTACCTCTACCTCTACGACCCCGCCCGCGACGCGGCCATCGACGACTACAACGACGTGCGCCACGCCGGCGTCACGATGGCGCTCTACCAGGCCGCCGGACGCGACAGCGACCTTGAGGCGCTCGCCGCCGCCGATCGCGCCGTCGAGTGGATGACCGCGCATCTCCATCGCCGCGACGGCTGGGCGGCGCTGACCGACGTGCACGGCGTGCGCGCCAAGGTGGGCGGTACGGCGCTGATGGTCGTCGCCCTCGCCGAGCGGCGGCTGGCGACCGGAGACCCGCGCCACGACGCCCTGATGCGCGAGCTGGGCGCGTTCCTCGCGGCGATGCAGCGCCCGGACGGCGGCTTCCTCGTCGCCTGGGAGATCCCGGCGGGCGAGCCGGACCGCATCGGCACGTCGCGCTACTACCCGGGCGAGGCGCTGTGGGCGCTGGCGCTGCTGCACGAGGCCTTCCCCGGCGACGGCTGGGACGAGCACGCGCGCGCCGCCTCGATCTTCATCACCACCCGCCGCGACGACGTGGAGGGCGTGCGCTTCCAGCCGCTCGCCGACCACTGGGCCGCCTACGGGCTCGCCGAGATGGCGGAGTGGGGGCTGAGCGAGCCGGAGATCGAGTACGCGCGCCGCCTCGCGGGCCGCTTCGGCTTCCTGATCCGCGTCGAGATGCAGCGCGCGCACGGCCTCTTCGGCGGCCCCGGCCGGCTGCTGCGCGAAGAGGTGCCGGCCTCCGCCTTCGGCACCTGGATCGAGGGCATGTCCGCGCTCTGGCGCCTCTCGACGGCCGACGAGCGGATGGCGGACCTGCGCCCGGCGATCGAGGAGCGCCTCGCGCTCGGCGCGGGCCTGCTCGCGCGGCGGCAGATCGACGCCGCCGGGGCAAGCGGCTACGCGGACCCGGAGCTCGTGCGCGGGGCCTGGCTGAGCGGCGGCCTGACGCGCATGGACGACCAGCAGCACGCGCTGTCCGGCCTGCTCTACGCCTCGGACGCGATCGAGGGCCGCACCAACCGCTCGCCGGACGTGTTGCTGCCGAGCCCGGGACGATGATCGAGACTCGACGGAGGGAAGCGCCGCATGAGTGAGCTGCCGCTGCTGTTGATCGTGTTCTGGGCGGCGCTGAACCCGCCTGCCTCGGCCGCCTCGCTCGCCTCGGTGGATCCGCTGCCCGAGGAGCGGCGGGACGGGCTGCTCGCGGCGGCCGGCGGGCTCGCCGCCGTCTTGCTGCTGCTCGCCGCCGTGCTGCACGGGCCGCTGCTCGACCTGCTCGACGTCTCCGCCGCGAGCTTCGACGTGGCCGCCGGCATCGTGCTCATCGCCGGCGCGGCCCGCCCGATGCTGCGCGGGCGCGCCATCGAGGAGGCCATCGCCGCCGCCGCGGGCGACGGGCGTCGCGCCGTCCTCGCCCCGCTCGCCGTCCCGCTGCTCGCGACGCCCGCCGCGCTCGTCGCCGCCGTCTCCTGGGGCGAGCGGGCGGGCGAGGCGCAGACCGCCCTCGTCGCGGTCGTGCTCGTCGCCCTCACCGCGCTGTGGCTGGCGCGAGGCCCACAGCCGCGCTCACGCGCCGGCCGCGCGGCCCTCGACGCCCTCGCGCGGCTCACGGGCGCGCTGCTCGCCGTCCTCGCGGTGGGGCTGGTGGTGCGGGGCATCCTGGCCGTGTAGCCGGGCTCCGCCCCCGGAGCGGCGGGCGCAACAACCCCTCGAGAGACCTTTGCGTAACCCTCTCCTCGTTGGGGCAGCGAGCGCATCCCTTCCGGTCCCCTCTCCCCCAGGAGAGGGGACCGGAGGGATAGGGGCCGGATCGCGCGCGAAGCGACGTTGCGCGCTGGCGGCTTCCGAGGGGGGCGTGGGGGCTGCGCCCCCACAGAAAGAAAAATCCGAGGGCGGGTGGGTGGGTCCGAGCCGCGCGCAGCGCGTGCTCGTCCGGGATGGGGGCGTGGGGGGCGCAGCCGCACACAAAGGAGCGCGCTGCCCTCAGGTACGCGCGGCCTGACGAGCGACGGCGCCGAGGAGGCGCTCGGCGTCCTCGCTGAAGGGGAGGCGACGGTCGATTGAGGCCTCGGCGGAGCGGAGTTGCGCCTCGTTGCCCCAGCGCGCGCCGATCGAGAGCGGGAGCACGGTGTTCCAGATCTCGGCTGCCGTGATCAGGGGGGCGATCAGCGCCGCCTCCTCGTCGCTGAGCGGGGGCTGTGCGAGGTTCACGTAGCCCGCGAGCCACGCGCCCGCGCGCTTCGCCGAGACGCCGCAGTCGACGGCGAGGCTGCGCGCGATGTCGGCGACCCGCGCGTTGCGGTGCGTCAGGTCGAAATCGAAGAGCGCCGTCACGGTGTCGTCGCGGAAACGCACGTTTCCTCCGAGGCACTCGAAGTAGACGAGCTGGTCCGGCAGCTCCGCGAACCCACCCGCCGCGAGCGCCTCGCGATTGCGCGCGAGGGCGTTCCCGAGCGCTCCCGCGCGCTCCGCGTCGCGCCCGGCGTACCAGCCGAGCAGCGCCTCGACGCTCTCGTGGCCGTCGACGCGCACGTTGGCGTCGAGATCGTCGGCGCGGCCGAAGCCGGGGCGCTGGCCGAAGTCCGGCGCCTCGGCGAGGTCGGCGTGCAGCAACGCCAGCAGCGCGCCCTTGCGCTGGAGGTAGAGCAGCGCGTCGGGCGGCGCGGGCTCGCCGGAGCGCCAGCGGAACAGCGCCCACAGCCCCGCGTCGGTCTCGGCCAGCGTGCGCCCGCGGGCGTCCGCGATCGGCGGCGCCACCGGCCAGTCGCGAGCCTCGAGGAAGCCGAGCACGCGATGCTCGTAGGCGATGTCGCCCGCGTGGTGGCGCGGGTGGTAGCGGCGCAGCACCCAGGGCCGCTCCTCGCCCGCGACGGCGATGCGCCAGTGCTCGTTGGCCGCGCCGCCGCCCAGCGGCTCGGCCTCCCCCGCGAGGTCCCAGCGCGAGAGCGCCTCGACGATCGCCGCGCGCAGCGCGGGCGCGAGGCTCATGGCCGCGACGGTCCGTCCGCGTCGTCGCGGATCACGCCGGCGGCCAGCAGCTCCGCGCGCTCCTCCTCGGCGACGCCCAACTCCTCGAGGATCTCGTGGGTGTGGCGGCCCAGCGGCGGCGCGGCCTGCGGGACGCGCGTCGGGGTGCCCTCCATCTCCACGATCGGGCCGACGACGCGCTGGGGGCCGGTGATCTCGTGCTCGATGTCCCAGATCATGCCCTCGGCCTGGACGTGCTCGTCCTCCGACATCTCCTCGGCGAACTGCACCTGCGAGACCGGCGCGCCGCCCGCCTCGTCGAGGATCGCGCGCCACTCCGCCGCGGTCTTCGTGCGGATCCGCTCCTGGATCGTCCGCTTCCACTCGCGCGCCTCGGCGATGTTGTCGGCGTCGTAGACATCGTAGTCGGGGTCGTCGGAGCGCTCGGTCTCGGCGCCGACGGCGCGGCGGATCGTGTCGCGGCCGGCGGGGCTGAGCGCGCCGAAGAACATCCCGCCGTCCTTCGCCTGGTAGCCGCCGTAGTAGAGGTTGAAGCCCGCGCCGAGGCCGCGCCGCTCGTTGTGCGCGGCGACCTGCTCGGCGTAGTCGCCGCCGCGCGCCCGGATCGCCTCGAGCTGCGCCATCATCACGTCGCGGCTGGAGGCGTCGGTGACCGGCTCGCGCATCACCGCCGAGCCCTGCGCGAAGAGCGTCGAGCGCAGCAGCGAGCCGCGCACGAGCTGCCCCTCGCCGGTCTGCGCGCGGTGGTAGAGCGCGGCCGCGATGCCCATCGCCGAGGCCGTGCCCGTCATGTGGTCCGCGAGGGCGATCGAGAGCGCGGAGCGGGGCGCGCCGTCCTCATCGACCTGCCCGCCGCCTGCGATCAGCCCGGCGTAGGCCTGCACGACCACGTCCGAGCCCGCGCGGGGCGCCTCGGGGCCGTGGAAGCCGAAGGCGTTCATCTCGAGGTAGACGAGGTCCGGGCGGTACTGGCGCAGCGTCTCGTAGTCGATGCCGAGGCGTTTGGTGACGCCGGGGCGGTAGTTGGTCAGCACCACGTCGAACTGCGGGATGATGCGATGGATCAGCTCGCGTCCGCGCTCCTCGCGGAGGTCCACGACGAGACTGCGCTTGCCGTGGTTGTAGGCTTGGTAGTGCTTGCTCTCGCCCGGGACCACGCTGCCGTTGCGGCGCTGCGGATCGCCCATCGGCGGCTCGATCTTGACGACGTCGGCGCCCAGCTGGGCGAGCAGCATGCCGCAGACCGGCCCGGCGAGCACGACCGTGAACTCCATGACGCGCACGCCGTTCAGCGCGCCCCACTGCGCCTCCCCGCTCATCGGCCGCCTCCCGTCCCGCGGCGCGCTGCGGGCGCCGCCCCGCCACTATGGCGGAACGCGCCCGCTCGCGTGAACCTCCGCCGGGGCGCGGCGGACTGCGTCTATCATCGCCGCGATGAGCCGCGCGCCCGCCCCCGGCGACCACGAGGCACCATCGGGGCCCCCGACCGCCCCCGGCGACCACGAGGCACCATCGGGGCCCCCGACCGCCCCAAGGCGCGGCCGCGTCTTCTGGGGCTGGTGGATCGTCGGCGGCGCCGTCGTCGCGCAGTTCGCGGCGGTGGGCGCGGGCGGCGGCATCGCCGGCGTCTTCCTGCGTCCGATGACCGAGGATCTCGGCTGGAGCGCCGCCGAATACACCCTCGGCGGGTCGGCCGCGCTCCTGCTGGCCGGTCTCGCCGGCTTCGTCATGGGACCGCTGGTCGACCGCTACGGCGCGCGGCCGTTGATGCTCTGCGGCGTCTGTGCCTACGCGGCCTCGTTCCTCGGCATGTCGCGCATCGACGCGCTCTGGCAGTTCATCGCGCTCTCGATGGTCGCGGGCGGCGCCGGCTTCTCGATGATCGGGCCGCTGGTCGTCAACGCGACGCTCTCGAAGTGGTTCGTCGTGCGGCGGGGCTGGGCGATCGCGCTGGGCTCCTCGGGCATCTCGCTCGGTGGCCTGATCATGCCCGTCACCATGACGCGCGTCGTCGACTCGATCGGCTGGCGCGACGCCTACGTCTTCCTCGCGGTGTTCATCTTCCTGATCGTCGTGCCCGTCGCGCTGATCATGCGCCGCCGGCCCGAAGACTACGGGCAGCTGCCCGACGGCATCGATCCGGGCGCCCGCGAGGGCTTCGAGGCCGCGGCCGCCGAGGCGCAGGCGTACGACGCCGCCAACTCCCATACACGCCGCGAGGCGCTGCGGACGCCCGCGATCTGGCTGCTCATCGTCGGCTACGGCCTCAACACGATGGCGCTGACGGCGGTGCTGGTGCATGCGATCCCGTTCATGACGGACCACGGCTTCACGCGCGCCGAGGCCGCGCTCGCGCTCGCGGTCAACGGAGGCGCGAACCTCAGCTCGAAGTTCGCGTGGGGCTACTTCCTGCAGCGCGTCCACGTCCGCAACCTCGCGGCGACGGCGCTCTCGATCTCCGCCACGGGCGTGACGCTCATGCTGATCTCGGCGCAGCTCGGCGCGCTGCCTCCGATGTTCGTGGCGTTCTTCCTCTGGGGGTTCGGGTTCGGGGGCACGGTGCCGCTCAGCGAGTTCATCTGGGCGAAGTACTTCGGCCGCGTGCACATCGGCGCGGTGCGGGGCGTGGGCGTGCCGTTCATCATCGTGCTCGGCGCGGTGGGCCCGATCCTCGCCGGGATCTACTTCGATGCGGCCGGGTCGTACGAGGGCGTCTTCGCGGCCTTCGTCGCGGCGTACCTCTGCGGCGCCCTCGCGATCCTCGCCTCGCGCGAGCCGCCGCCGAAGCAACTCCCCGCGGCTGCTGCGAGCGGGCCCGGCGCGAGCGGCTAGACTCGGCGGCGATGGCGTTCACCACCCCGTCGGCGCAATCGCGCTACCCTGAGCCGGACTGCCGCACGCAACACTGCTCCACAGGGAGGAAGCCATGACCGACTCGACCGCCGACGCCACGCCGAGCGCGCTCGCCGCACCGCTTGCCCAGCTCGTCGGCAACCTGCTCGGGGACCTCAACACGGCCATCGAGGACCTCAGCGCCGAGGAACTGAACGCCCAGCCGCTGGAGGGCTCGCCCTCGATCGGCTTCCACGTCTGGCACGTGCTGCGCACGGTCGACAACATCGTCAACTTCGTCTTCCACCGCGACCGGCCGGTCTGGGTCGCCGAGGGCCTCGACAAGGCCTGGGAGATGCCGCGCATCGACCAGGGCACCGGCATGACCTTCGAGGAGTCGACGGCGCTGCAGTTCGCGAGCGTCGATGCCCTCGCGGGCTACGGCGCGGGCGTGCGCGAGGCCGTGCAGCCGAAGATCGAGGCGATGGACGAGGCCTTCCTCGTCGGCACGACGCCGGCGCGCATCGCCGGCGCGATGACCGAGCGCGCGCGCATCGAGACGCTGGGCCAGGTGGTGATCGCGCACGGGCGCGAGCACTACGGGCAGGTGCAGGTGCTGCGCCAGCTGCTCGGCAAGGACGCGCTCGGCTTCTAGCCGGAGGCCGCTAGCCGTCCGTCAGCTGCTCGAGCGGCGCCCAGTGCTGCCAGCTGCCGAGGCGCAGCTCCGGCCCGTACTTGCCGTCGCCGAGCAGCGCCTGCCCGTTGACGTTCGAGGCCTCCTCGCGGCAGAGCCAGACGGCGGTGTCCGCGATCAGCTCCGGCGGGTTCACGCGGCCCCCGGAGAACGCCAGGATGCGCGCTTCATGCTCCGGGTCGTCTTGCAGGTGGCGTCCGCGCATCGGCGTGTCGACCAGGCCGGGGCAGACCGCGTTGACGCGCACGCCGTGCTCGCCGTACTCGATCGCCGCGCTGCGGGTGAGGCCGATCACGCCGTGCTTCGCGGCGGCGTAGTGCGCGATGTTCGCCGAGGCGAAGACGCCCGCGCCCGACGCGGTGTTCACGATCGCCCCGCCGCCCGTCCCGACCATCAGCGGCAGCTCCTCGCGCAGGCAGTAGAAGACCGAGGTCAGGTTGACCGCGATCATGCGGTCCCAGCGCTCGTCGCTCAGCTCCGGCAGCTTCGCGGGCGCGTCGTTGATCCCGGCGTTGTTGTGCGCGTAGTCGAGCCGCCCGTGCGCGTCGGCGATGCCGCGCAGCAGCGCGGCGACGGCGGCCGGGTCGGTCAGCTCCACCGTCACGGCGCTGGCGCCGCCGCCCTCCGCCTCCACGAGCCCCACGGTCTCCTCGGCGCCCTCGCCGTTGATGTCGGCGACGACCACGTGCGCGCCCTCGCGCGCGAAGGCCACCGCCGAGGCGCGGCCGATGCCGGAGCCGCCGCCCGTGATCAGCGCCACCCTGCCCTCGAACTCACCCATCGCCGTCCACCTCCCGTGAGCGCCGCCGCGCCGGGCAGCGTACCCTAGCGGCCGTCCGCAGTAAGAACCGTCGCGAGAGGGGTCGGCATGGAGATCGGACTCGTGCTCCCGCAGACGGGCCCCGAGGCCACCCGCGAGCACCTCCTGGCCTTCGCGACGACGGCCGAGCAGTCGGGCTACGCCTCGCTCTGGGTCAGCGACCACGTTGTCTACCCTCGCGAGTTCACGTCCCGCTACCCCTACGCCGCGAGCGGCCGCCTGCCCGACCGCTTCCAGAGCGAGAGCCACTTGCTCGAGCCGCTGACGCTGCTCGCCTTCGTCGCCTCGATCACCGAGCGCGTGCAGATCGGCACGGCGGTGATGGTGCTGCCGATGCGCAACCCCGTGCTCCACGCCAAGGTCATCGCCTCGCTCGACGTGCTCGCCGGTGGGCGCTTCGTCTTCGGCGTCGGCGTCGGCTGGTGCCGCGAGGAGTTCGAGGTGCTCTCCGCCTCGTTCGAGCACCGCGGCGCGCGCGTCGACGAGCAACTCGCGCTGATGCGCGCGCTCTGGAGCGGCGAGGAGGTCACCCACCACGGCGAGTTCTACGACGTCGACGGCTGGATCTGCCGCCCCACCCCGCCGCGGCCCGTCCCGCTCTGGATCGGCGGCGCGCTGCCGCCCGCGCTGCGCCGCGCGGGACGCCTCGGCGACGCCTGGATCGCGGGCGCGCATCGCCTGCCGACGTTCCCGGAGGACATCGCGGCGGTCCGCCTCGCCGCCGAGGACGCGGGCCGCGACCCGGAGGCGCTGACCTTCGGCATGGTCAACCTGCCCTCGCTCGCCCCGGGCCGCGCGGAGGAGACGGCGACGATGCTGCGCGAGGCGGGCGAGCGCGGCGTGCAGCACGTCCGCCTCGGCGTCGAGGCGTCCGCCGACCAGTCCGCCGAGCTGATCGGCGGCTTCGCCCGCGCCTACCTCGACGACCTCCGCGAGGTGTAGCGCGCCCGGCCCGGCGGGGCTTGCTATCTTGCCCTCGCCGCGCCGCTGCGCGGTACGCCTTGAGAGGAGCCCCCGATGCCGCTGAGCGCCGCCGACATCACCGAGATCGAGCAACTGGTCGCCGCCCACTACCACCACTACGACCGCCGCGACCCGGAGCCCTTCGCCGACACCTTCACCGAGGACGGCGTGCTGGACCTCAACGGCCGCCGCCACGAGGGCCGAGACGCCCTCGCGGCGTGGGCCGAGACGCTGAACGAGCGCCACGGCGCGGACCGCTTCCGCCACTGGGTCAACAACCTCTGGATCGAGGGCGAGGGCGACGAGGCCGAGCTGCGCTGCTACCTCGTGATGTTCGACAACACGGGCGACGGCCGCGTGACGCTGATCGGCCAGTACGACGACCGCCTGCGCCGCGAGGACGGCAAGTGGAAGTTCAGCCTGCGCCGCTTCGTTCCGAGTGGTGGGCCCGCTAGCCCGCCAATGACGCTGCCCGCCGCCAATCCGCCGCCCGCGAGGAGGCCTTTCCGCAACTTCGGCGGGGCGCTCCAGCTCCCCTCCGGCCCCCTCTCCTGGGGGAGAGGGTCGGGGTGAGGGGGCTCGCCCAGCGCTGCTCCCGGCTCGATGGGTTGTTCCGTCTGCGGGCTACCTGCCCGGCGGGCGCCGGAACGAGCACGCGCACGGTGCTCCCGTTGATGCGGGGATACCCCGCAGGGCGGCTCAGGCCCACCCACCCGCCCCCGGGTTTCTTTCATGTGGGGGCTTCGCCCCCACGCCCCCGCCGGAACTTCGAGGGCGCAACATCGCTTCGAGCGCGGTCCAGCCCCCTCTCCCCTGCAGACCTTTGCGTAGCGCGCACAAGCCCGATCCGGCCCCCCTCTCCTTGGGGAGAGGGCAGGGGTGAGGGGGAAGGCTCCCGCGCGCCTCCGAAACCCCCGATGGCGCAATGCAATCCCGGAGGGCGGACCCTCCCTCACCCTGACCTTCTCCCGCGCTGCGCGGGCGGGAAAGGCGTGACGGCATGACGCTGCCCGCAGCCGACCGGCTCGCGATCCTCGATCTCCTCGCGCGCGGACTGCGGGCGCTCGACGGCGGCGAGGGTGAGGCAGCCGCGGCCTGCTTCAGCGCGGACGGCGTGCTCGACGTGCCGCCGCACGGCCGCTTCGCGGGCCGCGAGGCGATCGCGGCCTTCGTTCGCGCGCACGAGGCCGCAGCCGAGCACGGCAGTCGGCACTGGACGAACAACGTGGTCCTCGAAGGCGGCGGGGACGGCGTGCGCCTCGCCTGCTACCTGCTCGGCTTCGACCTGGGCGGCGGCGAGGGCGGCGGCCCCGCGATCGCCTGGCTCGCGCTGGTCGACGCGGAACTGCGCCGCGAGGACGGCGAGTGGCGCCTCGCGAGCTTCAGGCGCTCGCTGCTGACGCCGGCGCGCGAGGGCTGACGCGCGGCTACTCGATCCCCTCGTACCAGCCGGCGCCGAAGAGCAGGTTGCCGCGCCGCACCACCCAGTCGTGCCTGGGCGCGTCCGACCGCGTGACGGGATGGGTGAACAGGTGGCTCACCCACTGGCCGCCGCCAGCCTCGGTCACGGCCGCGAACGCCTCGCCGTAGTCGAAGCCGGCGGCGTCGATGCGGGCGCGGGTCGCGCCCACCAGCTCGGGGCGGGCCGCGTGCGCGATCGTGTAGAGATCGCCGTCGCGGTCCTCGAGGATGAAGACGTACCACGGGCCGTCGGCGCTCGCGGGGTCGTTGTAGTGGGCGAGCGTGGCCTCGAGCCCCGTGTCGTCGAAGCGCGTGAGGGCGCGGCCGACCAGCAGCCGCGCGTACTCCGCGGGGTCCGCCTTCGTCGGAGCCGGCGTGTACCAGCCGCTGACGAAGATCAGGCCGTCCTCGAGGACGGCGTAGTAGTGCTTGACCTCCTCGATCGTGTGGAAGGGGTTCTGCTCGTCGACCGTGGGCACGCCCAGCACGTCGCGGACGAAGATCCCGTCCGCCGTCGCCTCGATCAGGTCCCCCATGTAGTAGTAGCCCGCGTCGCCGAAGGCCTCGGAGCCGCTCATCAGGCTCTGGCCGATGTAGACCGGGGCCGGGTGCGCGAGCATGACGCCGCTCCCGGCCTCGAGGATGAAGACGTACCAGCGCCCGTCCACGCTCTCCGGCGAGCTGTGGTGGGCGATCGCCGCCTCCCGGCCCTCGGAGCGGTAGCGGGCCACGGCGCGCTCCACCGTCGCCACGGTGTAGTCAACCGGCTCGCACTTCGAGGGGAGCAACGGATGCGGGACCGCGTCCTCGTACCAGCCGGAGCCGATGATCACGTCGCCGCGGCGGACGGCCCATGAGTGCTTGAACTCGCAGTCGGCGCCGTTGGGATTGCGGAAGTAGTAGCTGATCCAGCCGCCCTCCTCGGTGATGTCGCGGAACGCCGGGCCGTAGCGGTCGCCCGCGATGTCGATGCCGAGCGGCCCCAGCAGGCTCTGCCCCCGCAGCTCGGCGATCGGGTGCGCGATGATCGTGGCTTCCTGGTCGAGCACGTAGATGTACCAGTCGCCGTCCACGTGCGCGGGGTCGTTGGCGTGCGCGATCAGCGCGTCGAGCCCGCGCACGTCGTGGACGTCCACGGCGTCCTGCACGAACCACTGCGTGTACCGGGCCGGGTCGTCTCCCTTCGTCGGCAGGGCGACCACGTTCTCGTACCAGCCGGAGCCGAAGATCAGCCCATCGTGACGCACCACCCAAGAGTGCTTCCGGCCCTCTTCCCCGCCCTCGCCGCTGTAGGTGCGGTAGTGGTAGCTGACCCAACGGCCCTGCTCCGTCGCCTTGAGGATGTCGGGGCCGTAGAGGTAGCCCTTCGAGTCGAACCGCGTCGCCGACTTCGCCCCCAGCAGCGACGGGCTCGGGTGCAGGACGAGCTCGTCCACCGCGATGTCGATGACAAAGAGGTACCAGCGGCCCACCGCGCTTTCGGAGCTGCTGTAGTACTCGAAGGTCGCCTCGCGCCCCTGCTCCTGGTACATGGCGATCGCCTCGGCCACGTACGCCTGCGTGAAGGCCGCCGGCTCGCCGGCCGTCGGCGCCGCGGGAGCGACCGGCGCGTCGCCGTCGTCCACGATGGCGATGACGCCGAGCATGACCGCCGCCGCGGCAAGACCCAGCGCCACCAGGGCGGCAAGCGCGACCGTTGCCAGCTTCATGCTGTCCACGAGGCCAATCCCTTGCCCGAAGCCCCTTGGGATGGGTTGCCGAGACGCCGGGCGCTAGCGGACGCCGGCGCGCTGGCGGTAGGGGTCTCGCATGCGCTCCGCCTTCGGGGCGCAGTCGGCGCAGACCACGGACTTCACGCGGAACATCGTGCCGCCGCGGATCACGTAGGTACCGCAGAGCGCGCACTTGCCCTCGATGTTGCCGCCGTCGCCGTACTTGTAGGCGCCGCGCGAGGGCTCCTCGGGGGCTTCCTCGGCAGCCTCTTCGGGCTCGCCGGCCGCGGCGGCCGGCTCTGCCGCGGCGGGCGCGGCGGGCGCGGCGGCCGGAGCCTCCGCGGCTTCCTCGGCGGCCGGGGCGCCGGCGGCGGCCGCGGCGACGGCCTCCTCAAGCGCCGGGATGTCGACGACGCGCGCGCGGGCGGCGGCGGCGTCCTCGAACCAGAGCGCATTGATCTCGAGGAAGTGCGCCTGGTCCTCGGGCACGTCGGCCTCTTCGAAGATCGCGCTCACCGGGCAGGCCGGCTCGCACGCGCCGCAGTCGATGCAGACCTCCGGCTCGATGTAGAGCATCCGGTCCGAGCCTTCCTCGTAGTGGATGCAATCGACCGGGCACACCTCGACGCACGACTGGTCCTGCACATCGATACAGGGCTGCGTGATCACGAACGTCATCTGGCGAGACCTCCGTCACCGCGACGCATGCTTCCGCCGCTCCGAGGGCACACGTTACCACTCCCGCCGCTCAGGTTCGCGGCCTGGAGCGCGGATTTGTGCATCCATCGTTGGCAGATCGCCCGACTGATCACCCGCATACCCACTCGCACGAACTCGCAACGGACGTTAGGCTAGCCGCAGCGGGGCAAGACCACCGCGCGAATACCGACGGTGGGGCAGGACGGGAGCGAGGCATGAACAAATCAGATCTGGCGCAGCAGGTCGCGCAGCGGGCGGAGATCAGCCAGAAGGACGCGTCCAGCGCCGTGGACGCGGTCTTCGATCAGATCGCCGGCGCGCTCGCGGGCAAGGAGTCCGTCACCATCGCCGGCTTCGGCAAGTTCGAGACGCGCGACCGCGAAGGCCGCATGGGCCGCAACCCGGCGACCGGCGAGTCCGTGATGATCGCGGCGAAGACCGTCCCCGCCTTCAAGGCCGCACGCGCCCTCCGCGACCGCGTCGACGGCTAACCGCAAGGCCCGCCGGCGGCAGGGCGTCTCCCCGGCCAGGCGGCGGCGAACGTTGTAGCATCGCGCGCGCGGTAGCGATCCGCGCGCAGCGATGGAGTTCGCCGTGACCACGACCGGCATCGGGGCGCTCGACCACCTCGGGATCGTCGTCGCCGACGCGCCCGAGAGCGCCGGGGCGTTCTCCGTGCTGACCGGCCTGCCGGTCCCGCAGATCCGCGACAACCACGGCGAGGGGATGCGCGCGCGCGGCGTGCAGTACCGCGGCGAGCCGATCGGCGGCGGCACCCATGCCGCCTGGTTCAGCCTCGCCGGCGCCGGCGTCAACCTGATGGACCCCAACGGCGGCCCCAGCCCCTGGAGCGACCACCTTGAGACGCTCGGGCCGGGAGCTTGCTACCTCGCCTTCGCCGTCTCCGACTCGGCCGCCGCCCTCGAGGCGCTCGCCGCGCTCGGCTACCCGACGGTGCAGACGGGGCGCACGGGCAGCGGCGCCTCCTACGGCTACGGCGACGCGCGCGAGGCGCTCGGCGTCTACCTCGAGATCCTGCCCGGGCGCGCCGCGCCGGGCGGCATCGCGACGCCGGATCCGGCGGAGGACGCCCCGCGGCTCGCCGCGATCGGCTTCGCCGCAGCGGACGTGCCCGCCGCCGCCGAGGGCTGGGCGCGCGTGCTCGGCCTCGAACCGCCCGAGGTCCGCGACGGCGTGGCGACGCTGACGATGGAGGGCGGCGTGCGGCTGGAGCTGCGCGACGACGCCAGCGCGGTCGCGCCCGTGATCCGCGACTGCACGCTCGCCGTCGCGGCTCCCGCGGGGCTGCCCCAGGACGCGGGGGCGGAGGCGGAGAGGCTGCTCGGCGTGCGCTTCCGCGCCGGATAGCAGGGAGGGAGAGGCGATGCCGTTCCATGAGTCGCCGGACGGAACCCGGATTCACTACCGCCTCGCGGGATCGGGCGAGCAGGGGCTCGTCTTCATCCACGGCTGGTGCGGCAACGTCGCGCACTGGGAGCCGCAGGCCCGCGCCTTCGCGCGCACGCACCGCGTGCTGCGTGTCGACCGGCGCGGCGACGGGCGCTCCGACGCCCCGCCGGGCGGCTACGACCCGCGCGACCAGGCCGACGAGATCGCGGGACTGATCGAGGCGCTCGGGCTGCGCGGCCTCGTCGCGATCGGCCACGCCGGCGGGACGCCGGCGACGCTGCAGCTCGCGGCGCGCCACCCGCAGCTGATCCGCGCCAACGTCGTCATCGACTGGGGCCCGGACCTGCGCCCGCTGCGCGAGCGTCGCGGCAGCGTCGGCGAGCTCCCCAGCGAGGACGAGGGCTACGAGCAGGAGCTGGCGAAGCGCTACGAGGGCTTCTTCGGGCGCTACACGGACCGCGACAAGGTGCGCGGCTGGGCCGCCGAGGCCGCGCGCACCCCTCGGCACGTGGCGATGGCGAACCGCGTCGGCTCCACGCAGTTCAGCCACGCGGCGCTGCTGCGCCGCATCGAGCAGCCAACGCTGTGGATCAACTCGACCCGCCCGAGCCTGAGCTTCCTGCGCGACCTGCTGCCGCAGGCCGAGCAGGCGTGGGTGATCGGCACCGGCCACTTCCCGCAGCTCGAGGTCCCCGAGCAGGTCAACGTGCTGCTGCGCAACTTCCTCGGGCGGTTGGAGCGGGGCGAGGTGCGAAGCCGCCGCTGACCGCGCTCGCAGCGGAATCGCGACGGACGACGGCGCGGCTCAGCCGATCGTCGTCGCCCCGAGCCCGTGCGCGACGTCCCCGATGTACGAGGAGCGGAACTGCACGCCCCAGCGCCCGTCGATCAGCGTGAAGATCCAGAGCGTGTTGAAGACGTGGTAGACGTTGCCGTCCGTGTCGATGCGCGAGGTGCGCAGCGAGAGGTGCACCTTGTCCTCCGCGGCGTGGATGACCTCGCGGGAGAAGTTGTCGGTCCGCGCCCAGCCCTCCGCCTCGAGACTTGGCGTCGTCTGCTCCTGGGCGGCCACGAAGTCCTCGGGCGTCTCCCAGACTTGCAGCCGCCCGCCCGCGAGCCTGACGTGCGGGAAGTGCATCCGCGAGACCATGCCCTCGTTGTCCCGCGCGTTGAACGCGGCATGCCACTCGATGCAGGTCTCGAGAGCCGCGCGTTCGGCCTCGGCGGACACGTTACGGCTCCACCGTGATCGAGATCGCCGGCTCGCCGGTCTCCCCGGAGAGCGTGCGGATCCCGCGCTCGACGTCTTCGAGGGGGAATTCGTGTGTATGCATCCTCTCGACAGGGTAACGCCCCGAGGCAATGAGGTGCAGCGCGCGCACGAACGACTCGCGATCGACGCCGCGCACGCCGCGCACGTTCGCCTCGTGGCGGATGATCGCGTCGGAGTCGAACTCGGCGACGCGGTGCGTGCCCTTGAGCCCGGCCAGCACCATCGTCCCGCCGGGGCGCAGCATCTCGATGCCCTGCACGACCGGCTCCGTCGAGTACGGCGTGAGGTCCACGACCACGTCGACGCCCTCGCCGTCGGTGCGATCGAGGACGGCGGCGACGGGGTCCTCGGCGTCGACGTTGATCGTCGCGTGCGCGCCGAGCTGGCGCGCGAGCGCGAGCTTGTGCTCGTCGCGCGCGAGGCCGGTGACGGCGATGAAGTCGGCTCCGGCGTGGCTGGCGGCGACGGTGGAGGCGAGCCCTCGCTGGCCCGCGCCGAGCACCGCGATGCGGTCGCCGGCCTGCAAGCCACCCGCGCGGACGGCCCAGCCGAAGCCGGCGGCGATCGGGTTCGCCAGCGCCGCGAGGTGGAGCGGCAACCCGTCCGGCACCTTGTGCAGCTTCGAGCCGCGCGCGAGGTGCATGTACTCGGCGAACCCGCCCCAGAGCGCGGGCGCGACGGCTGCGGGCGTCGAGCCGTAGCCGCCCTCGACGAGGTTGCAGCGCGCGCCGTCGTTGCAGCGGCGGCAGGCGCCGCAGCCGTGGTTGGGCTGCACGACGACGCGGTCGCCAGCCGCGACGCCCCAGCGCGCTGCGGCGCGATCGCCGATCTCCTCGATCACGCCCAGCGGCTCGTGGCCGAGGATCACCGGGTACTCGCGCGCGTACTCGCCGCTCAGCGACTCGTAGTCCGTGCCGCAGATCCCGGACGCCTCGATGCGCAGCAGCGCGCTGTCCTCGCCGGTCTCGGGCCGCGGGAAGCGCCGCAGCTCGATCCGGTTCGGCCCGGTCAGCACCATCGCCCTGACATCGCTCATCGCCCGCTCCTCCGTGCGCCCGACAGTCCGATCCCCTCTCCCTCGGGGAGAGGGCTAGGGTGAGGGACAATCCGGCCCTGACTCCTGCAGCTCCAGCCACATTGCCTCAAGCACCGAGTCTACGTGCAGCAGGACGTCCCTGGATTCCGGCTTTCGCCGGAATGACGGTTCCTGGAGGGGCTCGCCGGGGAGAGGGAGCCGGATCCGTCCTCGGAAGTTCCGAGTGGGGTGTGGGGGCATAGCCCCCACGGAGGGGGCGCGGGGCGCAGCCCCGCATCCATTGAGGGCGGGTGGGCGGGTCGAGCCGCGCGCAGCGCGTGCTCGTCCGGGATGGGGACCGCACGCTGGGGATGAACGCACGGGCCAGCCCTGTAGAGTTGCGGGCATGGTGGTTCGGACGGATCGAGGCGTCGCGCGCGCCGGGTGGGCGCGGTGACGACGCTGGCCTCGCGCATCGAGGCGGCGCGCGACCTCGCGACGGGGCGTACGAGGATCTTCTACGGCTGGTGGATCGTCGCGGCCGGCTTCGGGACGCACACGATCAACGGCGCGCTGCTCTTCCACGCCTTCGGCACCTACGTCGTGCTGCTCGGGGACGAGTTCGGCTGGAGCCGGGCGGCCCTCGCCGGCGCCTTCGCGATGCAGCGCGTCGAGAGCGGTCTGCTCGGCCCGGCGCAGGGCTGGATGATCGACAACTGGGGGCCGCGGCGCGTGATGATCGCCGGGATGCTGATCTTCGGCGCCGGCTTCATGCTGTTCAGCCGCATCGACACGATCGAGGGCTTCTACATCGCCTACCTCGTGATCGCGGTGGGAGCGAGCCTGGGCACGCACCTCGGGGTGACGGTGGCGGTGGTGCACTGGTTCTATCGGCGCCGGTCCTGGGCGCTGGCGCTGCTGATGACGGGCACCGCCGCGGGCGGCCTGCTGCAGCCGATCGTCGTGCCGGCGCTCGAGGAGTTCGGCTGGCGCAGCGGCGCCTTCGTCTCCGGCCTGCTGATCATCGCCATCGGCGTCCCGCTCGCCGCCGCCGTGCGCCACCGCCCCGAGGACCACGGCTACCGGATCGACGGCGGCCCGGGCGACGGCGAGGCGCAGTACGAAGCACCGCCCGAGGAGGTCAACTTCACCACGCAGCAGGCGCTGCGCACCCGCGCGTTCTGGTTCCTCGCCCTCGGGCACGGGATGGCCGCGCTCGTGATCGGCGTGATCTTCGTGCACTTCCAGTTCTACTCGAACGCCTCGCTCGGCTTCACGCTGAGCGAGGGCGCGTTCGTGATCCTGCTGATGACCGTCTCGACGGTGGTGGGGCAGCTCGGCGGCGGTTACCTCGCGGACCGGACCAACAAGCGGCTGATGATCGTCTGCGCCTTGCTCGCGCAGGCGATCAGCCTCGTGGTGCTGGCGCTGGCCAACGCCTACTGGATGCTGATCGTCTTCGGGATCCTCGCCGGCGTCGGCTGGGGCGCGCGCGTGCCGGCGATGCAGGCGCTGCGCGCCGACTACTTCGGAGGCAAGGCGTTCGGCCGGATCATGGGCTTCTCGTCGCTCGTGATCATGTTCGGGATGATCTTCGGGCCGGTCTTCGCCGGCGTGGTCTACGACGTGACGGGCAGCTACCGCGGCGCCTTCGTGGTGCTGGCTGGCGCCGCCGTGGTGGGCGCGCTCTTCTTCTGGCTCGCCGTCAAGCCCTCACTGCCTGTCGCCCAGGGCGACGCCGTCGGCGCTTCGCCCTCGTAGCGATACGCAGCAGGCGCTACACGTATCGAGCCGACCCGAGGCGCTGACCGGGAGTCAGTCGAGACTCGCGAGGAACTCCCGGAACCTGGGCAGCGCGACGTCCTGGTGCGTGATGTGCAGCTGCGTCGGCGCGCCCTCGATCTCCACGAGCTGCGCGTTGGGAATCGTCGCGGCGATGAAGCGCGAGTCGTCCGGCGGCGTGATCCCGCTCTCGAGACCGGCGAAGACCAGCGTCGGCACGCGGATCAGCGGCAGGATGTCCGTCAGGTCCACCGTCGGCACGTAGTCGAAGAGGGCGATCAGCGTGCGCGCCGAGGTCTTCCCCATCTCGTGGTGATACCAGCGCACCATCTCCGGATCGGCCTTGTCGCCGAAGCGGCGGTCGCCGTTGCCGGTCGCCCACGCCTCGACGCCCTGCTCGTGGATGATCTCGGCGGAGTGCAGGAAGTGCTCCGGCAGCCTGTCGAGGCGGTAGGGCGCGCCGCAGAGCGTGAGGCTGTGCGTGCGGTCCGGGTACTCGTAGGCGAACTGCAGGCAGATCGGCCCGCCGACCGTCTCGCCGACGAGGTGTGTCTTCTCGATGCCGAGCGAGTCGAGCAGCAGCCGCAGGTCGTTGGCGAGTCCGCTGAGGCTGTAGCGGTAGCCCTCGGGGATCGGCGAGGAATGCCCGAAGCCGCGCGCGTCCGGACGGATCACGCGGTAGTCGGTCGCCAGGCCGGGCACCCAGAAGTACCAGAGCTTTCCGCTCTTGCCCGCGCCGTGGTGGAGCAGGATCGCCTCCGCGTCGTCCTCCCAGGGAGGCGTGAAGTCGTCGAGCTCGTAGTGCATCTCCAGCGTGTCGTCGATGCGGGCGGTCGGCATGTCGTCCTCCTCGATTCAGCTCACGTACGGTCGAACTCGCCGCGCTACGTGATGCGCTTGAGGAAGCCGGCGTAGCGGTCGAGCGTGGGGTAGCCGAGGTCGCGCTTGGGGCTGCCGAGGTTGAAGAGCAGCCGGTCGACGCCGCCCTCGCGCAGCCGCTCGACCTCGGCGGCGGCGGCGTCGAGGACGGCGGGATCGGCCTCGGCGGGGTCGTCGCCCGCGGGCGGGATCGCCGGGCCGTTCATGGCGACGTGCAGCGCGTCTGGATCGCGGCCGGCCTCGGCCCACTCGCTCCGCAGCCGGGCGATGGCGGGCAGGATGTCGGGGTCGCCGATCGGGATGCGGTAGGGGATCCAGCCGTCGCAGTAGCGCACGATGCGCTCGAAGGTCCTCGGGCTGTTCTGGCCCATCAGGATCGGCGGGCCGCCCTCCTGCACGGGCTTCGGGTAGCACCAGACGGGGTCGAAGTCGACCGTCTCGCCGTGGTACTCGGCCTCGTCGTCGCTCCACAGCGCCTTCATCGCCTCGACGCGCTCGCGGGTGACCTTGTGGCGGTCCTTCCAGGACACGCCGTGGTTGGCCATCTCCTCGCGGTTCCAGCCGCTGCCGATGCCGATGATGACGCGACCGCCCGATATCTGGTCGAGGGTCGCGATCTCCTGCGCGAGCGTGATCGGGTCGCGCTCGGGGATGAGGCAGATCGCCGTGCCGAGCTTGATCCGCTCGGTGACCGTCGCGGCGGCGGCGAGGGCGATGAAGGGGTCGTAGAGGTACCAGAAGTTGGCGCGCAGGTCCGGGCGGCGCTTGCGCAGCTCGTCGGCGCTCTCGCCCGGCTCAGGCGGGGTGCGGTCGGCGAGGCCGATGTAGGCGGACTCGCGCTGCACGGGGATGTGGGTGTGCTCGCCGAGAAAGAGCGAGTCGAAGCCGCGCTCCTCGACGGCGCGGGCGACCTCGGCGGGCGAGAGCGTGAGGTGGTTGACGATGATGTGGATGCCGAACTGCACGCTGCGCCCCTCTCGTCCCACGCCCGCCGCGCAGTCTGCCACACCCCGGCGCTGCGCGACGGGGCGGGGCTGCTCGTACGGCGGGAGCACGTACGCTGGATGTCTTGCTGTGATTCGCTCCAGAGGAGACTCGATGGGCCTCGATGACGACAACGAGCGCCAAGCTGCCGTCGAGGCGCAGCTCCGGGCGATGCGGGCCATCTCAAAGCGCCTCGCCGCACTGCTCCGCGAGGGCGGGCCACCCATCGACCACGCCGAGCTGCTCTATGACGAGCGCGGCCTTCCGAAGGGGACGTGGATCTACGACGATCCTGACGACCCTCCTCGGTAGGCTCGACGCAGCACGAAGAGTCTCCACGCCGAGGGGATTCGCACCCCACCCCGCTGCACCCCCCGCCCGCGCGCGGTAGGATGCCGCCCAAGGCCCGCGACGCCGCTCCCCGGCTCGCCGCCGCACGGAAGGAGGCGCCCCGATGCCCGCACTCGACGGCATGCGCGTCCTCGATATGACGCAGTACGAGGCCGGTACGTCCTGCACCCAGGCACTCGCCTGGCAGGGCGCCGACGTGGTCAAGGTGGAGCCGCCCGGCGTCGGCGACCCCGGCCGCGGACTGACCACCGAGGGCCGCCCGCCCCAGTACTTCCTCAACTACAACAGCAACAAGCGCAGCATCGTCATCGACCTCGCCAGCGAGCGCGGGCGCGAGCTGCTGCTCGACCTCGCGCCGCGTTTCGACGTCTTCGTCGAGAACTACGGGCCGGGCGTGATCGAAAAGCTGAACATCGGCTACGAGGTGCTGCGCGAGCGGAACCCTGCCATCATCTACGCGCGCATCAAGGGCTTCGGGCTGAGCGGGCCGTACGCCGACTTCAAGTGCTTCGACAGCGTCGCGCTGGCGGCGGGCGGGGCCTACTCGATCAACGGCGAACCGGACGGGCCGCCGATGCGCCCGGGCGCCTCGTACGGCGACACCGGGACGGGCCTGCAGATGGCGCTCGCCATCGTCTCCGCCTACGTGCAGCAGCAGCGCACCGGCGAGGGCCAGCTGATCGAGCTTTCGATGCAGGAGGCAGTCACCTTCTTCATGAAGACGATGGGACGCGATGCCTGGGGCACGGACAAGGAGGCGCGGCGCCTCGGCAACGGCCTGGGCGCACCGACGAACGTCTACCCCTGCAAGCCGGGCGGGACCAACGACTACGTCCACATCTGCGTGGTCACCTCGCGGATGTGGGACACATTCTGCGTGGCCCTCGAGCGGCCCGACCTGGCGACGGACCCGCGCTTCGCGACGGCGGCCAGCCGGGGCGAGCACCGGGACGAGCTCTACGCCGAGGTCGAGCAGTGGACGCGGCAGCGCACGAAGTACGAGGCGATGCACGTCCTCGCGAGCGCCGGCGTGCCCTGCACCGCCGTGCTCTCGACGCGCGACCTGCGGACCGACCCGCACCTCTGCGAGCGCGGCCTCTTCGAGCACCACGAGCACCCCGAGTACGGCACGATCGAGCTGATGCGCCAGCCGGTGCGCATGTCGGCCTCGAAGGTGCCGATCGAACTCGCCCCGGCGTACGGCCAGCACACGAGCGAGGTGCTGGAGGCCGACCTGGGGCTGGCGAGCGAGCAGATCGAGGAGTTGTGCGCGGCCGGCGTCGTCGTCTGACGGCGCGGACCGCGACTGAGCACGAAAGGAAGCACGCATGAAGCTGGGACTGGGACTGGGACACCTCGGATCGACGTCGATCGACATCCCCTGGGAGCGGATCAGACTGGCGGAGGAACTGGGCTTCGACATGGTCTGGTGCGCCGAGATTTGGGGGCACGACGCGGTCGTGCCGCTCACCTGGATCGCCGCGAACACGGAGCGGATCGGCCTCGGGACGAACATCCTGCAGCTGCACGGCCGCTCGCCGGCGCTGGCGGCGAACACGATGACCACCATCGACATGCTCTCGGGCGGGCGCGTAAAGGGCGTCGGCATCGGGCTCTCCGGCCCGCAGGTGATCGAGGGCTGGCACGGGCAGCCCTTCGGCAAGCCCGCCAAGCGGGTCGCCGAGTACATGCAGATCATGCGCATCGTCTGGGACCGCGAGCAGCCGCTCTCCTTCGACGGCGAGGAGTACCGGCTGCCCTACGACGGCCCGGACGCGACCGGCCTCGGCAAGCCGCTCAAGTCCGTGCTGCACCCCCGTCGCCTGCCCATCTACGTCGGCGCGATGGGCCCGATCAACGTGCGCAACGCCGCCGAGTTCGGCGACGGCTGGGTCACCTCGCGCTGTCCTCCGCGGCGCATGGGCGTCTACGAGAAGTACATCGACGAGGGCCTGCGCCGCGCCGGCAAGAGCAAGGACGACTTCGAGATCGCGGCCTCCACGCAGGTGATCGTCACCGACGACGTGCAGGCCGGGCTCGACATGATGAAGGAGAACCTCGCGCTCTACGTCGGCGGGATGGGCGCGCGCAACATGAACTTCCACAACGACCAGGTCCGTCGCCTCGGCTACGCCGAGGCTGCCGAGCGCATCCAGGAGCTCTTCCTCTCCGGCCGCAAGCGCGAGGCCGAGGAGGCCGTCCCCGACGAGCTCTGCGACGAGCTCGCGCTCGTCGGCCCGCCGGACCGCATCCGCGAGCGCTACCGCGACTGGGAGGACTCGCGCATCACGATGATCAACATGGGTCTGAACACCTCGCTGGAGGCGATCCACCTGATGGCGGAGTTGACGGGCTCGGCGAAGCGCGTCGGGGCGGCCGTCTAGCGGACGCCCTCGCGGCCCCGCGATGAGCAGCGCGGGCTGGGACGCGCGCGCCTACGACGAGCGCTTCCGCTTCGTCTCCGATCACGCCGGGGATCTCGTCGCGCTGCTCGATCCGCGGCCCGGAGAGCGCGTCCTCGACCTCGGCTGCGGCACGGGGCTGCTCGCGGCCGCGATCGCCCAACGCGGCGCCTCCGTCGTCGGCCTCGACAGCGACGCCGCGATGATCGAGGCGGCGCGGGCGCGGTTCCCGGCCTCGGAGCATCCGGGGATCGAGTTCGCGCGGGGAGACGGCGAGGCTCTCGAGGAGTGCTCGCTGGCGGGACCGTTCGACGCCGTCTTCTCCAACGCCGCGCTGCACTGGATGACGCGCCCCAAGGCCGTGCTGCGCGGCCTGCGCGCGCTGCTCCGCCCAGGCGGGCGGCTCGTCGCCGAACTGGGCGGGCGCGGCAACGTCGCGATCGTCGAGGGCGCGCTGCGCGACGCCCTCGAGGCCGAGGGCGTCGCGCGCGAGCGGCAGCCGAATCCGTGGTACTTCCCCGGCCTCGCCGAGTACGCCGGGCTGCTGGAGCAGCACGGCTTCGAGCCGCGGGTGATGACGCTGTTCGACCGCCCGACCACGCTCGAGGACGGCGCGGCCGGGATGGCGGGCTGGCTGCGCATGTTCGGCCACCCCTGGCTCGCGGAGCTGCCGCCCGACCTCGCCGCTGCCGTCATCGCGCGCGTCGAGGCGGCGGTGCGCCCCCGGCTCTGGCGCGAGGACGGAGCGGAGGCCGGGCGCTGGGTCGTCGACTACCGCCGGCTGCGCGTCGTTGCCGTGCGCGAGTGAGATGCGGGTTACAGTTGATCCATCGGGTCGGAACGTTGCCGGGAGGCTGCCGTGCGCGTCGTCAGCATGAGCGAAGCCAGGTCGCAGTTCTCGAAGCTGGTGCGGGCCGCCGCCGACAGCGAGCCGTTCATCATCGCGCGCGCCGGGAAGCCGCTGGTGAAGGTCGTGGCGCTCGATGCGCCGACCGCCGGCGCGCGCCGCACCGGTTTCCTCCGAGGCATCTCGGTGCCCGACGACTTCGACCGCATGGGAGCCGAGGAAGTCGAAAAGACCTTCGAGGGAGCCCGCTGACGCCCTACTCAATCATCTAGGCGCGCGCGAGTCCGCGCAGCGTTGCGGTCACACGCCCTCAGGACGCGGCGGCCTCCGCCGCCTCGCCGAGGCGCGCGATCGCGTCGCGCAGCTGCCCGGGCGGCAGCGCGGGCCAGGCGAGGCGGACGTTGCGCTCGCCTCCCTCGTTCGCGAAGTAGAGCGGGCCGGGCGTGACCGCCACGCCGCGTTCCGCCGCCTCCCGCGCGAACGAGGCGGCGTCGAGCCCCTCGCCGAGGTGCAGCCAGAGGTAGAAGCCCCCCGCCGGCGGATCGAAGCGCACGAGGTCGCCGAACGCATCGGACGCGGTCTCGACCGCGGCGTCGCGGCGCTCACGGTAGATCGCGCGCAGCCGTTCGACATGCGCCTCGTAGCCGCCGCCCCGCAAGTACTCCAGCACCATGCGGTGCACGAAGGGCGAGGCGCCGTTGTCGAGCCGCGCGAAGACGAGGCGGCGAATCACCTCGGACGCCGCCACCGTCCAGCCGAGCCGCAAGCCGGTCGCGATCGTCTTCGAGGCGGTGCCGACGTACAGCACGCCCTGCCCCCGCGCGAGCGAGAACAGCGAGGGCGGCGCCGGACCGTCGAGGTCGAGCCCCGCGTAGGCGTCGTCCTCGACGATCAGCAGGCCGTGCTCCCCGGCGATGCGCAGCAGCTCCTCGCGGCGTGCGAGCGGCATCGTGCTCCCGCTCGGATTGTCGTAAGTGGGGATCAGGTAGAGCAGCTTGGGCGCGGGACCGTTCCAGGCGGCGAGCGCCTCGATGAGCGCGTCGGGGCGCAGGCCGGCGGCGTCCTGCGGGACGTCGATCAGCCTCGCGCCGCGCGCGCGGAAGGCGCGGATCGCACCGGGGTACGTGGGCGCGCCGACGACGGCGATGTCGCCGGGCCCGAGGAAGGCGGCGGCGATGTTGTCGAGGGCGTGCGCGCTGCCGGAGCAGAGCGTGACGTGCTCCGGCCCGACGGTCAG
The DNA here is from genome assembly GCA_963692775.1 of Dehalococcoidia bacterium. Classification (GTDB taxonomy): domain Bacteria; phylum Chloroflexota; class Dehalococcoidia; order UBA2979; family UBA2979; genus VXMT01. The sequence goes on from OY839116.1 coordinate 1,253,341, forward strand.
GCCCTCGGCGCAATGCCGCTCGGCGATCCAGGCGCGCAGCGGCTCGTAGCCCTGGTTCCCGCCGTAGGTGAGCGCGCCCGCGGGGTCGTCGCGCAGCGCGCGGGCGGCGGCCTCGGCGATCTCGGCGGCGGGCAGCGAGGCGCGGTCCGGCACGCCGGCGTTGAGGTCGTACTGCAGGACGGAGAGCGAGGTCGGCGGGGCGAGGTCGCGCATGAACGGCGCGACCAGCCCCTCGATCGCAGCCTCATCCCACGGCGAAGTCTCGGACGTGCCCACGGCCGCCAGCGTACGGCGCGACGGCGCGCCCCGACAACACGCGAAGCCGGGGAGAGGCTATCGAGCGTGAGGCGGGCTCACGGTATGCTAGCCCGCGTGCCCCAGGCCGGACGGGGCGAGGCAGGGGCGCCGCGCGGCGCCGCCGCAGCGGTGAGCGAGGCGCCATGGCCGAGGATCGACGCCTGAACGTCTTCTTCGACGTCGACTACACGCTGATCATGGCCGACGGACGGCTGCGCAACCACACCGAGGAGGTGTTCAGCCGCCTCAAGCAGGCCGGCCACTCGATCTACATCTGGTCCGGCGTCGGCATCCGGCGCTTCGACATGCGCCTGCACGGCCTCGACGGCTACGTCGACGACTACTTCGTCAAGCCGCTCTACCGCTACCGCGAACGGCTCGAGGAGATGGACGTGCACGTGATGCCGGACTACGTGATCGACGACCACTCGCAGGTGGTCGCCGCCTTCGACCACGGCTACCACATCCCCGACATCGCCCGCCGCGACGACCGCGAGCTGCTCTACATCCTCGAGGAGATCGAGGCGCTCGCGCGCGGCGAGACGGTCGACTGGGACGCGGTCGAATAGCGCGAGGGGGGCGAGACGGCATGGCGATCTCCAACGAGGACCGGATGGCGATCCTCGATCTGCTGTCCCGCTACAACCACGCGATCGACGGCGGCGACAGCGAGGCCTGGCTCGACTGCTTCACCGAGGACGCCGTGTACGAGTTCCCGCCCGACCGCCGCTGGGAGGGCATCGAGCAACTGCGCGAGGTCGCGGCCTCGCGCGCGAACGACCCGGACCGGGCGGTCTCGCGGCACTGGCTGAACAACGTGCTCATCGAGGGCGACGCCGGGGTGGCGCGGGTGACGTGCTACCTGATGCTGCTGCGGCCCCACGAGGGCCCTCGCATCAACCACACCGGCATGTACCGCCACACCGTGCGCAAGGTGGACGGCGTCTGGAAGTTCGCGCACCGCCGCATGGACCAGGACCGCTAGCGCACCGCCCCGGTCCGGCGCGCCGGACCGCGCGCCGCGGTCCCCGTATCATCGCCCGATGCCCGGCGACTCGATGCCCAGCGAGCAGGACGAACAGCGCGGCGAGGACGCCTCGGGCGTCGCGCGGCGGGGCGCCCCGCGCCTGCCGTGGCTGGTGCTGGCGCCCGTCGCCGGCTCCGTGCTGCTCAGCACGATGGACACCTCGATCGTCAACATCGCGCTGCCCACCCTCGCCTCCGAGTTCGACACGACGATCGACGCGGTGGTCTGGGTGATGCTGGTCTTCGTGCTGCTCGGCACGGGCCTCGCGCTGCCGTTCGGGCGGCTCGGCGACCTCTACGGGCGCAAGCGCTTCTTCGTCGGCGGCAACGCGATCGTCGCGCTCTCGCTGCTCGCCGCGGGCGCGGCGCCCTCGCTGCCCGCGCTCGTCGGCGCTCGCGCGTTGCAGGCCGTCGGCAACTCGATGGTCGTCTCCAACGGCAACGCGATCGTCACCTCCTTCGTGCCCGCGGAGCGCCGAGGGCAGGCGCTCGGCATCATGGGCGGCACGGTCGGCTTCGGCCTCGCCGCCGGTCCGGTGCTGGGCGGCGTGCTCGTCGAGCTGCTCGACTGGCGCGCGATCTTCCTGACGCGGCTGCCGCTGAGCGTGACGCTGACCGCGCTGCTGCTGCTGGTGCTGCGCAGCACCTCCGCCGAGGGCCGCGAGCGCGGGCTGGACATCCCCGGCTCGCTCGCGATCTTCGGCTCCCTCGCGAGCCTCACGCTGGCCGTCAACCGCGGCAACGCCTGGGGCTGGGACAGCCCGTGGATCATCGCGCTGTTCGTCCTCGGGCTGGCGCTCGCGCCGCTGTTCGTGTGGATCGAGCGGCGGGCGGCGAGCCCGGTGGTCTCGCTCGAGCTGCTGCGCATCCGCGCCTTCAGCGGCTCGGTCGGCACGGCGGTGCTCTTCTACTGGGGCTTCGCCGCCGTGATGGTGCTGACGCCGTTCTACCTCGTCGGCGCGCGCGGCTTCAGCACGCTGGAGGCGGGCGCGATCATGGCCGCGCAGCCGCTCACGCTGTTCGTTTTCGCCCCGCTGACCGGCCGCCTCGCCGACCGCGTCGGACCGAGGCTGCTCGTGCCGCTCGGCCTCGCCTCGTCCAGCCTCGGCATCACGCTGCTCGCGCTCGCGGACGGCGGCACCGCGGTGCCGGACATGGCCGCGAGGCTGTCGCTGATCGGGCTGGGGATGGCGCTGTTCCAGTCGCCCAACAACTCGACGATCATGGGCTCCGTGCCGGCGCAGCGGCTCGGCATGGCCTCGGCCGCGATCGTGACGGCGAGGCGCATCGGCCAGGCGGGCGGCATCGCGGTCTCCGGCGCGGTCTTCACCGTCTTCGCGGGCGCCAACCTCACGGCCGCCGCCGAGGGCAGCCCGCTCCGCTCGCTCGCGATCATCGACGGCCTGCAGGCCGGCCTGCTGCTCACCGCCGCCATCGTCGCCTCCGCGATCGCCGTCTACTGGCGCTGGGGGGTGGATTGAGGGCCGGTGGGCGCGGTCCGGCTCCCGACCATGTACCGCTTGTCCCGGCAGCACTGCCGATGGATAGTATCGCCCTGCGGAGACAACGCTCGCGCTGGCATGACGGACAGGAGTTTCGGTGACTCCATCGCGGCAGGACATCGTCGACGAGATCCTTCGTCGCCACCTCACTTCGGGGGATGAGGAGTTCATCTCGGCTAGTGAGGTCGCGCGCTGCGTGTCGTCGCCGTTCGCGCTCTATTGCGACAAGTTCGCACCCGTCGAAGAGCGCGATCCCGATTCGCCGCTCCTGGAGATGCTCAGGGAGCGTGGCTCCGTCCACGAGCGGGACGTCATTGACGGCGATGTCGTGACACACACATACGAGACGTTCGAGGATGGGTTTCGCCTTACCGTCGAGCAGATGGCTGCGGGGCGATTAGGGATTCTGCAGGGGCCGCTGATCTCGAAGCCCGCTGGCTTGCGTGGCATTCCCGACCAGATTCGGAAGGTGCCCAACTCGAAGTCCGTATTCGGTAACTACAGTTACCGCGTAGTTGAAGTGAAGAGCCAGTTCAACCTCACGCCATCACACAAGCTACAGGGGGCGTTCTACAACCATTTGCTGGGACTCATCCAGAGTACGACTCCGTACGAATTCGGAATTATTGATGGGCGGCAAGAGGAAAGTGTGGAGATGTTCGACAGATGGCAACGGCCGCTTGCCAGATACATGGAACTTACGCGCGCCATAGTTTCAGGGCAATACAAGCCACAGCCTGTCTTTGGTCAGACTCCCGAGCCGTGGCGATCGTACGGAAACAAGGAGGCGGACAGAGACCTTACGCGGCTGTGGCAGATTGGTCCTTCCAGAAAGCAAGCGCTCTCCGATGCGGGGTACGATACGATAGAAGACATAGCGCTAGCGAGTCCGAGTGATCTGTCAGGGGTGCCCGGGCTAAGCCTGAACATTGCCGGTCACATCGCAGCCCAGGCTAAAGCAATAGGCAAAAGTCGCCCGATTCAAAGAAGGCCTGTCTTCTTCCCGAAGGTATCCGTGGAGATGTTCCTGGACATGGAGAGCACAAACGAAGGACTTGATGTACTGCAAGGAACACGCGATGGATTTGTCAACTATCTCACGGGAGTCGTGGTGAGATCGAAGTCCGATGAACGCTACATCGGGTTCTTCGCTGAGACTCCGGACGAGGAAGAGAAGTGCTGGCAGGACTTCTGCAGCCTCATAGTTGAGGCGGAATCACTGGCCGTCTATCACTGGTCGGCTTCTGCGGAACCGGCCTACATCAGGAAGATGATGGGCAAGTACGATACGCCACCAGCGGTACGGGAGAAGTTGTTCGACAGCTTGCTTGATCTCCAGCGTGTGACTACTGATGCGTTCGCCTTCCCAACCCCGAGCTACGGACTGAAAGACATTGCGGGCTACCTGGGCTTTGAGTGGCGTAGGCCCGGATTCGATGGGCTGCTGGCGATGGTGGCCTACAGTCATTACGTGAGTTCAGGTTCGACTGACGTAAGCCTCCGCGACAGGCTTCTCAGATACAACGAAGACGATTGCCGCGCGCTCATGACCGTCAAGGACTGGCTCGTTGCCAATTCGCTTTAGAACCCGTCCGCGCTGCCGCGCGGCGACCCCTCACCCCCGCCCTCCCCCGCAAGGGGGGAGGGAGCCGGATGCTCGGCCCGCGCCCGCCCCGTGCGGGATCCGTATCGCCAATGCGGTACGCTGGTTCCCATGAAGACAACGCTCGACATCCACGACGAGCTGCTCCGCAGGGCCGAGCGACATGCGCGGCGCACGGGGCGGCCGCTGCGCGACCTCGTCGAGGAGGGGTTGCGCCGGGTGCTGCCCCCGGACGCGCCGCGCAGGCCCTACCGCCTGCCCGACCTCAGCGCCGGCCGCGCGGACGCCCAAGACCCGCTTGAGGGGCTTTCGTGGCCGGACCTCCGGGAACTCGTCTACGGAGAACCCGCCGCGCCGTGACTACGGTCGCGGCAGGCCGTCGACCGAATCCCTCCCCGTCGAGCGGGCTAAGGTAGGCCGCACGCACGCGAGGAGAACCCCATGGTCAAGCAGATCGAGCGCGACGAGGTGCGGGCGCTGCTCGCCGAGGGCGCGTAGCTGGTCGACGTGCTGCCGGAGCGCGAGTACGCGGACGAGCACCTCGAGGGCGCCGTGAACGTGCCGGCCACGGCGATCGGGGCGGACACCGTCGGCGCGCTGCGGCGCGACCGGCCGGTCATCGTCTACTGCTACGACCGCGAGTGAGACGCCTCGCCCCGAGCCGCGGCGCGGCTTGAGCAACTCGGCTTCGAGGCCGTACACGACTACGTGGCCGGCAAGTCCGACTGGGCGCTCGAGGGCCTGCCGCTCGCCGGACGCAGCGCCGGCAGACGGCGCGCGATGGACGTGATGCGCCAGCCAGCTGCCTGCGGCCCCGACGCGACGCTGCGCGAGGCGCGAGCGCTGGCCGAGGCGAGCGGCGACCCGCTCTGCGCGGTCGTCGACGCCTCCGGCGTGCTGCTTGGCCGCATCGACGGTGACGCCCTCGAGGGCGACCCGGCCGCCCGGTCCGGCGACGCGATGGAGCCGCAGCCGCCAACCGAGAAGCCCGACACATTCCTGCACAGCCTCGCCGAGCGGCTGCGCCGCAACCCGCACCCGAGCGTCCTCGTGACCTCGCGCGGGTACCACGAGGGCGGCCGGCTGCTCGGTGCGCTCTACCGTGAGGACGTCGAGCGCGTGCTGGCGGAGAACGCAGGGCTGGCGAGCGAGGGGTAGTCTGTGCGCCCTTTGTGGGGGGCGCAGCCCGCTCTACCACAACCTCGCGACCTTCGCGCAGCACACCGTGGTGCCGGAGTGGAACCTGGTGAAAGTCCCGGACGACGTGCCGATCGAGCGCCTCGCCTCGATCGGCTGCGCCGTGGTCACCGGCGTCGGTGCCGTCGTCAACACGGCGCAGGTCACCGAGGGGTCGACCGTCGCGGTCTGGGGCTGCGGCGGCGTCGGGCTGAACGCGATCCAGGGGGCCGTCATCGCCGGGGCATCGCGCATCATCGCTGTGGACGTGCAGGACTCGAAGCTCGCATTCGCCCGCGAGTTCGGCGCCACGGACACCGTGAACGGCGCGGCGGTCGATCCGGTCGAGGCGATCGTGGAGCTGACCGACGGCGGCGTGGACTACGCGTTCGAAGTGATCGGGAAGCCGGAGACCGTGCGCCAGGCGTTCGATGCCACCTGCGCCGGCGGCACGGCGTGCATGGTCGGCGTGCCGCCACCGGGGGCGAGGTTTCGGTGCCGATGCGGCCGCTGTTGCTCGATCGGCGGCTGATCGGCTCTTCCGCCGGCACCGGCCGACCGCGCGTCGACTTCCCGTGGTTCATCGAGCTCTACCGCCAGGGGCGGCTCAAGCTCGACGAGCTGCCGTCGCGCTTCCGCCCGCTGGATGAGATCATCGAGGCGTTCGGGGACATGCTCTCAAGCGAGGTCGCACGCACGATCGTCAGGCCCTGAGCGCGCCGGGCATCGTGCTCGCCGCGGCTCGCTGGCAGGAGGCGCCGAGATGAAGATCACGGAGGTCGAGACGTTCGTGGTCGACGCCGGCTGGCGACCGTGGCAGTTCGTCGCGGTCCGCACCGACGAGGGGCTGACGGGCTACGGCGAGTGCTCGGACGGCCGCAACCCCTACGCCGTCGTCGGGGCGGTCGCCGACTTCGAGCCGATGCTGCTGGGTCGCGACGCAGGCCCGGTCGAGGCGATCTACTGGGACCTCTACCGTGTGGCGCGGCAGAGCCCGGGCGGGATCGCGGCGAAGGCGATCGCGGGGATCGAGCTCGCGCTGTGGGACCTCAAGGGCAAGGCCCTCGGCGTCCCCGTGCACGCGCTCTTCGGCGGTCCCACGCGCGAGCATCAGCGCGTCTACTGGTCGCACTGCGGCAGCTCGCGCGCCAGCAACCATGAGTTAATCGGCACGCCGCCGATCGATAGCTACGAGGCGTTCACGCGCCTCGGCGAGGAGGTGGTCGCACGCGGGTTCACGGCGCTGAAGACGAACGTCGTGATCCCGGGCACGCCGGCCCGCCGCTACGGCTTCGGGTTCGGCGGCGGCCCCACCGACCAGAACGTGCCAGTCGAGATCCTCGGCGCGATTGAGCGGCAGCTTGCGGCGTTCTCGGAGGGCGTGGGGCCAGAGCTGGAGATCGCCCTCGACCTCCACTTCAACTACAAGCCGGAGGCGGCCGCGAAGATCTGCCGCGTGGCCGAGCAGTTCACGATGCTCTGGGTCGAGATCGACATGTACGAGCCGGACGGGCTGCGCGAGATCAAGGACGGCACCACCGTTCCGATCACCTCGGGCGAGAACCTCTACGGCATCCGCGACTACCGGCCCTACTTCGACGCGCGGTCGATGGACAACGTGATGATCGACATCCCCTGGAACGGCTTCGCCCGATCGCGCGATGTGGCGCTGCTCGCCGAGAGCCACGAGCTGAACGTGGCGCCGCACAACTACTACTCGCACCTCGCGACGCACATCGCGCTGCACTTCTGCGCCACCGTGCCGAACGTGCGGATCATGGAGGTCGACATCGACGACGTGCCGTGGAAGGACGACCTCACGGGCGGGCCGCTCACCTTCGAGGACGGCGGGCTCGCGATCCCGGAGGCAGCGGGCTGGGGCGTGGACCTGGACGAGGCGGTCGCGCGGGCGCACGTCTGGGCACCCGGCCGCGGACCGGGGTACACCGCCGCTCGTCGTTAGCCAGCAAGACGGTCCCGGCGAGTACCTGAGCCACAACACCTGGGAGTCGCGCGAGGCCCTTCGACGCCTGGACGCAGAGCGAGGCGTTCACGCTCGGCCACCGCCATGGCTCGCTGCGCGGCATCCTCGCCGAGCACCCGGAGGTCTCGCTCTACGAAGGACTGTTCACCCAGGAGCAGGGCGAGCTCCGGACGAGTGGCTGACCAGGCGGACGCAGCACCCACCCCGCCCTCGCATCCTCGCGAGTGCGTTAGCATGAGGCGCGCAGCCGCCGGGTGGACGCTCGAGGAGGATCGCGATGGACTTCGGCTGGTCGGACCGGGAGCAGCAGTTTCGCGCCGAGGTGCGCGAGTTCGTCTCCAGCCGCTGGAGCGGCTCCCAGACGGACGATACCGAGGGCGACGACACCGAGGCCGCCCAGCGGACGCGGCGCTACGAGCAGGCCCTCAAGGAGCGCGGCTGGCTGACCATGGCCTGGCCCAAGGAGTACGGCGGCCTCGGCGCCCCGCACTTCGACCAGTTGATCTTCGCCGAGGAGAGCGCGGCCGTCGGCGCGCCGCTCGGCGGCCAGTCCGTGCAGATGGTCGGGCCGCTGCTCATGATCCACGGCACCGACGAGCAGAAACTGGAGCACCTGCCCAGGATCTCCTCGGGCGAGGTGATGTGGTGCCAGGGCTTCTCCGAGCCGGGCTCGGGCTCGGACCTCGCCTCGCTGCGCACGCGCGCCGTGCGCGACGGCGACGAGTACGTGATCAACGGGCAGAAGATCTGGACCTCGAACGCCCGCCACGCCGACTACATCCACGTCCTCACGCGCACGGACCCGGACGCGCCCAAGCACCGCGGCATCACCTACTTCATGCTCGACATGAGAACGCCGGGCATCTCGGTCCGCCCGCTGGTGCAGATGCACGGCGCGGCGAACTTCAACGAGACCTTCTTCGAGGACGTGCGCGTCCCCGCGGGCAACATGATCGGCGAGGAGAACCGTGGCTGGTACGCGGCCACCACCACGCTCGACTTCGAGCGCTCCGGCGTCTCGCGCTTCGCCAACGCCAAGCGCGTGCTGGACAAGCTGATCGACCATGCGAAGGAGCCCGACAGCCGCAGCCCGGGCGTACGCATCGCCGACCAGCCGATGGCGCGCGCGGCGCTGGCGGACCAGTACATCGAGACGGAGATCGCGCGCTACCTCTCCTACCGCGTCGCCTGGATGCAGTCGCAGAGCCTGGTGCCCAACTACGAGGCCTCGATGTCGAAGGTGTACGGCAGTGAGTTCCAGCAGCGCACCGCGCGCGTGGGGATCAACGTGCTCGGCCTCGCCGGCGCGCTCAAGCCGGCCTCGCCCCACGCGAAGCTGGAGGGCGCGTTCTGCCAGATGTACATGTCGAGCGTAGCGCGCACGATCGGCGCCGGCACCAGCGAGATCCAGCGCAACATCATCGCCACGCGCGGCCTCGGCCTTCCGAGGGGGTAAGCGGCTCCCCGGCCGGCGTCAGCGCTCCCTGCCCGCTCTCGTGTCGCGCTCCCTGAGGCGCGCGACCTGCGCGTCGATCACCTCGCGGAAGTCCTCGTCGATGCGCAGGATCGAGCGCTGCTCGAGCAGCTGCTCGAAGGGGAGCGGCGAGCCCTCCCGCGCGGCCGGGCTCATCAGCGCCTCCGGCTCGCCCCGGGTGACGCCGCGCTCCGCGAGGCCGGCGAGTTCGGCGTCGCCCAGGCCGAGCAGCTCGCGCAGCACCTCGTCGGTGTGCTCGCCGAGCTTCGGCGCGCGGCCGCGCGCCGGGACGCCGCGACCGTCGATGCGCGGGCTGAAGTAACGCTCGATCGGCACGTCTCCGATGTCCACGAGCTCGAGCGGGTCGAAGAACTCGCGCGCCTCGAGCTGCTCGTCGGCGAGCACCTCGTCGCCCGCAAGCACCGGCGCGGCCGGCACGCCCGCCTCCTGCAGCAGCCGCGCCGCCTCGAACTTCGTGCGGCGCGCGGCCCACTCGGCGAGCCCCTCGTCGAGGGCGTCGTGATGCTCGTAGCGGTCGGCGGCCGTGGCGAAGCGCGGGTCCTCCAGCCACTCGGGATGCCCGACGGCGTGGCAGCAGGCGATCCACTCGGCCTCGTCGCGGACGGAGACGGCGACCCAGGCGTCGACGCCCTCGCACTCGTAGTAGCCGCGCACCTTGCCCTCGCGGCGCGGGTTGTCGGGCTCGTGGAGGCGGCCACGCTGCTGGTACTCGGAGATGTGCGCGGCGAGCATCGGGATCGCCGCCTCCTGCATCGAGACCTCGACGTGCTGACCTTCGCCGCTGCGGGCGCGGTGGATCAGCGCCGCGATCACGCCGCCCGTGCCCTGGTAGCCGCCGTAGTGGTCGATCCAGGTCTGCCCGGTCTTCATCGGTCCCCCGCCGCGGTAGCCGGTCAGCGTCGCGATGCCCGAGGCGGGCTCCATGCTCATGCCGTAGGCGGGGCGGTGCGAGTGCGGGCCGGTCTGCCCGTAGCCGGAGAGCGAGCACATGATGATCGCGGGGTTGTGCTCGCGCAGCGCCTCGTAGCCGAGGCCCAGCCGCTCCATCACTCCCGGCGTGAAGTTCTCGACCACCATGTCCGCCTCGCGGACCAGGCGCAGGAACAACTCCTTGCCCTCGGGTTCCTGGAGGTTGACCTGGATCGCGCGCTTGCCGGCGTTGCGCTTGGTGAAGTAGACGCTGTGGTGCCAGTACTCGCCGCTCGAGTCGTTGTTGGCGAAGAAAGCGATGCGCGTGTTGTCCGGGTGACTGCCGTGCTCGACCTTGATGATGTCCGCCCCGAGGTCCGAGAGGACGCGCGTCACCAGCGGTCCGATCCAGACGTGGGTCAGGTCCAGCGCGCGCAGGCCCTCGAAGAAGCGCATCTCAGGCCTCCTCGTCCGTGGCCCCGAGGTCCTCGACGCTCGACGAACCGAGCGTGGGCGCGGGTCGCCCCGCCCGCAGCGGAGCAGCGGGGAGCTGCAAGGGCGGGCCGATCACGTCCTCTCCGTCGGGGCCCTCGATCCAGAAGCCGCGCTCGTGCAGGTGCTCGTCCGCGAGCAGGTCGGCGACGCTGGGCAACATCGCGAACGCGAGGTGCAACTCGTCCGAGCGGCGCAGCAGCTCCTCCCGGGTGTGCGCCCGCAGGTAGGGCCCGACGAGGGCATCGAAGTCGCGCCAGCGCACGGCGCGCTCGCGGCGGTCGTTGAACAGCGGGTCGTCCACCAGGTCCGGCCGCCCGATCAGCTCCGCGACCACTGCCGGGAACGCGCTCTGCGGCGTCACGAACGAGAAGTGCCCGTCCTTGCAGGGCATGATGTCGGAGGGGTAGCCGCCCAGCACCCGCGAGTAGAAGCGCCGCCGCAACGCCCCCGTCCCGACGTAGAGCGAGAGGCTGTGGTCGTCCGAGGAGCCGATCACCTCGTGCGCCGAGACGTCGATGAAGCCGGGCCGCTCGCCGACGCTCGCCTGCGCGAGCGCGACGAGCGAGGCGATCCAGCCCATCAGCCCCGCGAAGTAGTCGGCGACGTCGACGCCTAGCGCGATCGGCTCGCGGTCCGGCGCGCCGCTCACGTAGGTGATGCCGGAGAGCGCCTCGTGGATCATCGAGTCCGCCGTCCAGCCCGCGCGCGGCCCCGTCATCCCGAAGTCGCTGATCGAGACGCAGGTCGTCTCCGGGAAGCGCTCGCGCATCGCGTCCTGGTCGCCAAAGGGCAGCAGGCCGGCCTCGCGCCAGTCGCCGACGAGCAGGTCGCCGCGGGCGATCAGCCCGGCGGCGAGGGCGGCGTCGTCCTCCGAGGCGAGGTCGAGCGCGACGCTGCGCTTGCCGCCGTTGAGGTAGCGGTGCAGCCCGCCGCTGTCGAGGTCCGGCGAGCCGTCCGGCTGGCCCTCGGGGAACGGTCCGGCGAGGCGCACCGTGTCGCCCTCGGGCGGCTCGATGCGGATCACCTCGGCGCCGAGCTGACCGAGCAGCTGCGCGGCGTAGGCGACGGCCACGCCGGAGGCGAGTTCGACCACGCGGACGTCGGGCAGGACGGAGGGCGCGGAATCTGGTGCCGTCATCGGCGCTCCCGGCGGTCGCGCCCCGCCGCCCCTCTCCGCCTCGAGGGGTTCTTGCGCCCTCGGGGCTCCGGCATCGCCCTCACCCTCCGCCCTCTCCCGCGGGGAGAGGGGACCGGAGGGCGCCCGCGCTACTCCTCCGGCTGGAGCTGCTCCAGCAGCGCCCGCGGGGAGGCCGGGAGCGAGGTGATGCGCAGGTCGGTGGCGTCGTGGATCGCGTTGGCGATCGCGGCCAACGGCGGCACGATCGGCACCTCGCCGACGCCGCGCACGCCGTAGGGGTGCCCGGGGTTCGGCACCTCGACGAGGATCGTCTCGATCTCCGGCAGGTCGAGCGCCGTCGGCATGCGGTAGTCGAGCAGGCTGGAGTTCGCCATGCTCCCGTCCTCGCGGTAGAAGTACTCCTCGGTCAGCGCCATGCCCGCGCCTTGTGCGGCCCCACCCTGGATCTGCCCCTCGACGTACGAGGGGTGGATGGCGGTGCCCACGTCCTGCACGGCCGTGTAGCGCAGCACGTCCACCTTGCCCGTCTCCGGGTCCACCTCGACGTCCACGATGTGACAGCCGAAGGCGGCCCCGACGGTCGTCGGCGCCACGTCGGCGCGGCCCTGGATCATGCCGCCGCTGCCGCCGAGCTTCCCGCAGATCTCGGTGAAGGTCAGCGAGCGCGCCTCGCCGTCATCGCCGGCGGGGCCGCGCAGCACGCCGTCGTCGCCGTAGCTGACGTCGTCGCGGTCGACCTCCCAGATCGCGGCCGCGCGCTCCTCGAGCTGGCGGCGCACGTCCATCGCCGCCTCGTAGACGGCCCAGCCGGTCGCGAAGGTGGTGCGGCTGCCGCCGGTGACGCCGTTGAAGCCGACCGAGTCGGTGTCGACGACCAGCGGCTTGACCTGCTCGTAGCTGATGCCGAGCGCCTCGGCAAACTGCATCGCCAGCGCCGCGCGCTGCCCGCCGATGTCGACCGAGCCGAGCACGAGGCTGGCCGTGCCGTCGGCGTTGAGCGAGCCGTAGGCGCTCGACTCCATCCCGGCGTTGTGCCAGAAGCCCATCGAGACGCCTCGGCCCTGGTTCTTGCCCTGCAGCTCGGAGCGGTAGTGCGGGCTCTCCATCGCCGCCCGCATCACCTCCTCGGAGCCGATCCGGCCCTGCGCGACGCCGTCGACGCGGCGCGAGCCCTGGCTGGCGGCGTTCTTGAGCCGCAGCTCCATCGGCTCCAGCTCGAGGCGCTCCGCCAGCTCGTCGATCAGCGACTCGACGGCGTAGGTGCCCTGCGGCGAGCCGGGGGCGCGGTAGGCCGAAACCTTCGGCTTGTTCGTGATCACGTCGTAGGCGTCGGTGATCAGGTTCGGGATGTCGTAGGAGGAGAACATGCAGCCCGCGCCCGCGCCGACGGGCGAGCCGGGGAAGGCGCCGGCCTCGTAGGCGAGGTAGGCCTCGCCGGCGATGATCGTGCCGTCGCGCTTGGCGCCGATCTTGCAGCGCACGTAGGTGGCCGAGGTCGGCCCGGTGCCGATCAGCACCTCCTCGCGCGTCATGATCATCTTCACCGGGCGGCCGGTCTTCTTCGAGAGGGTGGCGGCCATCGGCTCCATGTAGGTGTTGATCTTGCCGCCGAAGCCGCCGCCGATCTCCATCGGGACGACCTTGACCTTCGAGACCGGCACGTCGCAGAGCTTGGCGACCTGCATGCGCACGGCGAACGGGCCCTGCGTGCTGACCCAGACCGTGATCTCGCCGTCGTTGTTCCAGAACGCCGTGCCGTTGTGCGGCTCGATGTAGCCCTGGTGCGCTGTCGAGGTCTCGAACTCACGCTCGAGGATGATGTCCGCCTCGGCGAAGCCCTGCTCGACGTCGCCCAGCTCGAAGCGCAGGTGGCTGGCGGTGTTCGAGTAGTCCTCGGAGCGGTTGTCGCTGGGCACGAAGCGGGCGGCCATCTCCGTGGTGTGCATGTGCTCGTGCACCTGCGGCGCGCCGTCCGCCATCGCCTCGTGGACGCTCATCACCGTGCCGAGCGGCTCGTACTCCACGTCGATCAGCGCGAGCGCGTCCTCGGCGATGTGCGGGTCGCTCGCGCAGACGGCGGCGACGGCGTGCCCGGCGTAGAGCGCCTTGTCCGAGGCGAGCACGTTGTCGCGGATGTACTTGAACGGCGCGAACGTCTCGCCGAGGTCGACGAGGTCGTCGCCGAGCCGCGGGAAGTCCTCGTTCGTCACGACGGCGTGCACGCCCTCGAGGGCGAGCGCCTTCGAGGCGTCGATCTTGAGGATGCGGGCGTGCGCGTGCGGGCTGCGCAGCACGCGGCCGTAGAGCATGCGGGGCAGGCGCACGTCCGCGCCGTACTCGGCCCGCCCGGTAACCTTGTCCGCGCCGTCCGGGCGTACCGGCCGGGTGCCGATGACCTTGTTTCGCTCGGTCGCGACCACGCTGCACTCCTTCACATAGCGCGCGCCGGAGGACGCGGCGCCTCCCTGTTGCCGCGCATGATACCGCGCCTCGCGCCTGCGCGACGCTGGGCGGGTATTCTGGTAGCGATGACCTCAGCCGCCGCGCGACGCGTTTACCTGGACCACGCCGCTACCACGCCGCCCGACCCGGCCGTGGTCGAGGCGATGCGGCCGTGGTTCGAGGAGCGCTGGCACAACCCGTCCTCGATCTACGTCGAGGCGCAACGCGCTCAGCAGGCGCTCGACGAGGCGCGCGCGACGGTCGCCGCCTGGCTGGGCGCGACGCCGGGGGAGATCGTCTTCACCTCGGGCGGCTCGGAGTCGAACAGCCTCGCGCTGCGCGGTGCGCTCGGCGCGGCGCGCGGGCGGCGCCACCTCGTCACCACCGCCGTCGAGCACCACGCCGTGCTCGACACCGCCGAGCAGCTCGAGCGCGAGGGCGCCGAGCTGACGATCGTCGGCGTCGACGCCGAGGGCCGCGCCGACCCCGCCGAGGTCGAGGCGGCCGTGCGCGACGACACGGCGCTCGTCTCCGTAATGCACGCCAACAACGAGGTCGGCGCGCTCAACGACATCGCCGAAATCAGCCGCCGCGTCCACGCGCGCAACCCGCGCACGCTGGTGCACACCGACGCCGTGCAGTCGGCGGCGCACCTCGGCGTGCATGCCGGGCGGCTCGGCGTCGACCTGCTGACGGCGACGGCGCACAAGCTCTACGGGCCTCGCGGCGCGGGCGTGCTCTACCAGCGCGCTGGCTCGCCCGTGACGCCGCAGATCCTCGGCGGCGGCCAGGAGGAGGGGCGGCGCGCGGGCACCGAGAACACGCCGGCCGTCGTCGGCCTCGCCCGCGCCGCGGCGATCGCGCAGGCGCGCCGCGAGGACGACCTCGCGCACGAGCGCGCCCTGCAGCAGCGGCTGATCGAGGAGCTGCCGAGGCGCGTGCCGATGCTCGGCGTGACCGGCCCGCGCGACCTCGACGAGCGGCTGCCGGGCAACGTCTCGGTCGTCGTCGCCTTTGTCGAGGGCGAGTCGATCCTGCTCGCGCTCGACCTCGCGGGCATCGCGGCCTCATCGGGCTCGGCCTGCACGACGGGGTCGGTGGAGCCGAGCCATGTGCTGGTGGCGATGGGCGTGCCGCCCGAGCTGGCGCGCGGCTCGCTGCGCTTCACGCTCGGGCGCGGCAACACGGACGAGGACGTCGACCGCCTGCTCGAGGTGCTGCCGGGCGTCGTCGAGCGGCTGCGCGCGCTCTCGCCGGTCCCGGCGACGGAGCCGCCGCCGGACTGGCGGCCGTGGCTGGACGGCGCCTCGTAGCGCACGTCCGGGGCCTGCGAGGCGCGGGCCTCGTTTGCCGCCTCCCCGCCCCTCCGCTACGATCGCCGCGCGAAGGCGGGAGTTCACCGTGGTGACGACGGACGGCGATACCCGGCAGCGGCTCGCGCTCTTCGACTCCGCGCGCGACATGGCCCCGCTCGACCTCGAGGAAGAGGTGCGCAAGAACGTGCTCCTGTCCTCGGTGGACGGGATGCTGAACTGGGCGCGCTCGTCGTCGCTGTGGCCGGCGATGTTCGGGCTGGCCTGCTGCGCGATCGAGATGATCGCGACGGCGACCTCGCGCTACGACATCGCGCGCTTCGGCTCCGAGGTGTTCCGCGCCTCGCCGCGGCAGGCGGACCTGATGATCGTGGCCGGCACGGTGACCTGGAAGATGGCGCCGGCCGTGCGGCGCGTCTACCTGCAGATGGCCGAGCCGAAGTGGGTCATCTCGATGGGCGGCTGCGCGATCATGGGCGGCCCCTTCGCCTACGGCTACTCGGTGCTGCCCGGCGTGAACCTCGTCTGCCCGGTCGACGTCTACGTGCCGGGCTGCCCGCCGCGGCCGGAGTCGCTGCTGCAGGGCCTGATGATGCTGCAGGACAAGATCAACGCCTTCGGCATCGAGGGCCGCCGCGACCGCCTCCAGCCCGACGGCGACTTCTCCCCCTACCTGCCCGAGGGCGACCCGATCCGCCGCGAGCTGGAGTCGCTGTTCCCGCCCTACGAGGGCCTTGAGGATCCGGAGCGCCGCTCCGGCGGCGTGCCGCTGCTGCAACGCTAAGCCGGCGATTCCCGTCATCCGGCCCCTCCCCGCCATTCCGGCTCCCCCTTTCCGTCATTCCGGCGAAAGCCGGAATCCAAGCACGCCAACCCGCCGCCGAGCCTCCGAGAGCGCCGATGGCGCAACAGCCCCCGATGGCGCAACGTGGCCCGGAGGCGCCCTCACCCCAACCCTCTCGCTCCGGTGGGAGAGGGAACATCCGGGTGGTGGCACTTGCGCAGTGCGGCGGGATTGGGTACAAACGATTAGCACTCGACAGGTGAGAGTGCTAACAACTGCGCACAGTGGTGGAGCACGGAACGTCGCACGGCGCGGAGGGCGGCCCGGCGACGAGGCCGGACCGCCCTCGACCGGGCGAGCGAGGAGGAGTGGAGACGCATGGCAAAGCAACTGCTGTTTGACGAGCAGGCCCGTGGGGCGCTGCGCGGCGGCATCGACCAACTGGCCGACGCCGTACGCATCACGCTGGGCCCGCGCGGCCGCAACGTGGTGCTCGACAAGAAGTTCGGCCCGCCGACGATCACCAACGACGGCGTGACGATCGCCAAGGAGATCGAGCTCGCCGACGAGTTCCAGAACATCGGCGCACAGCTCGCCAAGGAGATCGCCTCCAAGACCAACGACATCGCCGGTGACGGCACCACCACCGCCACCGTCCTCGGCCAGGCGATCGTGCACGAGGGCCTCAAGAACGTCGCCGCCGGCGCCGACCCGATGGCGCTCAAGCGCGGCATCGAGGCCGGCTCGCGCGCCATCGTCGACCAGATCGGCAAGAACTCGACCCCCGTCACCACGCGCGACCAGATGGCGCAGGTGGCCGCGATCTCGGCCGCCTCGACGGAGATTGGCGACCTGATCGGCGACGTGATGGAGGCCGCCGGCAAGGACGGCGTCATCACCGTCGAGGAGTCCAAGGGCATCCAGACCGAGATCGAGTACGTCGAGGGCATGGCCTTCGACCGCGGCTACATCTCGCCCTACTTCGTGACCGACCCGGACCGCATGGAGGCCGTCGTCGACGAGCCCGCGATCCTCGTCACGGACCAGAAGCTCAGCTCCGTCAACGACATCCTGCCGATGCTCGAGAAGCAGCTGCAGGTCTCCAAGGACCTCGTCGTCATCGCCGAGGACATCGAGGGCGAGGCGCTGGCCACGCTCGCCGTGAACCGCCTGCGCGGCACGCTCAACGTGATCGCCGTCAAGGCGCCCGGCTTCGGCGACCGCCGCAAGGACAACCTCGGCGACATCGCCTCGATCACCGGCGCCACGCTGATCAGCCCCGAGGTCGGCCGCTCGCTCGAGTCGGCCATGCCGGAGGACCTCGGCAAGGCCCGCCGCGTCGTCTCCACCAAGGAGGAGACGACGATCATCGAGGGCCACGGCACGTCCGAGGGCATCACGGACCGCATCTCGATGGTCAAGGCCGCGCTCGACCGCGCGACCAGCGACTGGGACCGCGAGAAGCTGCAGGAGCGCCTCGGCAAGCTCGCCGGCTCCGTGGCGGTCATCAAGGTCGGCGCGGCCACCGAGGTCGAGCTGACCGAGAAGAAGCACCGCGTCGAGGACGCGCTCTCGGCGACCCGCGCGGCCGTCGAGGAGGGCATGGTCCCCGGCGGCGGCGTCGCCTTCATCAACGCGCTCCCCGCGCTCGACGGCGTCGAGCTGGAGAGCGACGAGGCGACGGGCGTGCGCATCCTGCGCCGCGCCCTCGAGGAGCCGATGCGCCGCATCGCCGCGAACGCCGGGGCCGACGGCTCGGTGATCGTGCGCGAGGTGCAGGGCCTGACCAAGGGCGAGGGCTACGACGCCGCGACCGGCGACTACGGCGACATGGTGCAGGCCGGCATCATCGACCCGGCCAAGGTCACCAAGGCCGCGCTCGAGAACGCCGTCTCGATCGCCGGCATGGTGCTGACCACCAACTGCCTGGTCACCGACAAGCCCGAGGGCGACGACGCCGCGGCCGCCGCTGCGGCAGCCGCCGCCAGCATGTACTAGCCCCAACCCAGGGCTCGAACCCCACGAGGGGCCGGCGATTGCCGGCCCCTCGTTGCGTCCGGAGGGCGCTCTCCGGCCCCCTCTCCCCTTCGCGGGAGAGACACCCCATGGTGCTAAGGCGTCAAGCGGCGAGCTGCTCGCGGTCGCGGCGGTGCGCCCAGGCGGTGGCCTCGTCGTAGGGGCGGCGCGTCCTGAGGCAGCCGTGGAGGTAGCCGACGAGGCGGTTGCCGAGGGCGCGCAGCGCCTGGTGGTGGAGGTCGCCGGCGGCGCGCCGCCGCAGGTAGAAGTCGTAGCAACCGGGGCTCGCCTGTAGCGCGCAGAGCGCCCAGCGGTCGGCGGCGTCGGCGAGCCGGCGGTTGCGCACGAAGCGGGCGCGCACGCTGCGTTTGCGTCCCGATGCTACGGTCAGCGGCGAGGTGCCGGCGTAGTTCCTGCGGGACTTCGCCGACGCGTAGCGTTCGGGGTCGTCCCCGAACTCGCCGAGCACCCGGGCGCCGAGCACGAGACCGAGTCCGGGCAGGGAGCGGTAGAGCGCGGCGTCCGGGTGCTGCTCAAAATGGTCCGCCAGTTCGGCCTCGAGTGCGGCGATCTGCTGGTTGATCTCGCTGATCTGCCCGACCGTCGCGCGGGTGCTCGCGGCGAAGGCCCGGCTCACCACCTCCGACACCTCGAGCTGCGGGGAGCGCAGCGCCTCGCGGACCGCGGCGGCGCGCCGCTCGAGGTTGCGCCGGCGGCCGCCGCGGCGGAGCGCGGCGCGCAGCCGGGTGCTGCTCAGCCGCGCCGCCTCGCGCGGGCCGGGCGCCGTGGCCAGCACGCCGAGGGCGTCGCCGTGGGCGAGCTTGGGAAACGCCCGCAGGGCGGCGGGAAAGTACTCCCTGAGGGCGTTGCGCAGGCGGTTGGTCTGGCGCGTGCGGTCCCAGATCAACTGCTGGTGCGCACGGGCGAGGATGCGCAGCGCGGCGGCCTCGTCAGTGTCGCCGGCGACCGGCCGGTGGTTGTGGCGGTCGGTGCGGACGAGGTCGGCGAGCAGCTTCGCGTCGGCGGCGTCGGACTTGGCGCCGCCGAGGTGGTGGCGCTCGCGGTAGCGCGCCGCCGAGCGCGGGTTGATCGCGTAGACGCGGTAGCCGGCGGCGAGCAGCGCCGCGACCCAGGGCCCGCGGTCGGTCTCGATGCCGACCACGACGTCGCCCGGGTCCGCGGCGTGCCGGGCGACCAGCTCGTGCAGCGCGGCGACGCCCGCGACGCCCTCGGGCAGCCGCTTGGCGGCGAGCCGCGCGCCGGCCTCGTTCATGAAATGGACGTCGTGGTGGTCCTCGGACCAGTCGTCGCCCACGTAGAGGGTCATCGTCTCAGTGCCTCCTTCGCTTCGTGCTGCCGGCTGCGACCCGCCGGGCTGGTCCCGCGACGGCCTAATGGAACAGTGCTCGCGGGCACGACACCCCATGAGTGCTGCGGACCACCCGGACGCACCGGCCGGGGCGCGGTCTCTCCCGAGAGATCCAGAGGTCTCAGGGCGAGGAAGTGCTCACCGGCCGGCGGGCCCCGGACCAGTCTCCCAGATCGCTCCGGGGTTCTGGTCGAACCCCATTAGGGTGGGGGTGAGGGGGCGCCGCGCGCTGGCGCGGCCAGCAAGGGCAGGCGATGACGGACGACCGGTCGAAGGCCAGGGCGCGGCGCCTCAGGCGGCAATCCACGGACGCCGAGCAAGCCCTCTGGTCGAAGCTCAGGGACCGCCGCCTCGGGGGCGTCAGATTCCGCCGTCAGGCGCCGATCGGCCCGTACATCGCCGACTTCGCAAGTCACGAGCGAAAGCTGATCGTCGAGCTGGACGGAGGGCAGCACGCCGGCCGACGGGCATACGATGCCCGGCGAACACGCTGGCTGGAGTCTCGCGGCTACGCGGTCCTGCGATTCTGGAACGACGATGTGCTGCTGCGCCCGGCCTCCGTGCTGGAGGCGATCGCACTGGAGCTCCGCGAGTCACCTCCGGAGTCCCCCTCACCCTAGCCCTCTCCCGCCGGGGGAGAGGGGATCGGAGGAGCCCCCCACACATCCGAGGGCGGATCCGGCCCCCTCTCCCCTTCGCGGGAGAGGGCGGGGGTGAGGGGGCGCCGCGCGATAG
Organism: Dehalococcoidia bacterium; assembly: GCA_963692775.1. Classification (GTDB taxonomy): domain Bacteria; phylum Chloroflexota; class Dehalococcoidia; order UBA2979; family UBA2979; genus VXMT01. The sequence goes on from OY839116.1 coordinate 1,273,625, forward strand.
CGCGGCCAGCGCGCGGACCGGTGGGGAGCGGCCAGGCCGCGCCCCCAACCCCCGATCTGCTAACCTCGGGGCGATGACTGCGCGCGCGATTGGGCGCACGGGCGGCACGCGCGAGGCGATCCTCGACATCCTGCGGCGGCACGACGAACGCTCGGTCGACGACCTCGCGGGGGAGCTGGGGCTCGCCGGGGCGACCGTGCGCCGCCACCTCGACGTGCTGCTGCGCGACGGCTACGCCGCCGTCAGCCAGCTCCGAGGGCGCACCGGGCGCCCTCGCTACGTCTTCTCGCTGACCGCGGCCGGCGCCGAGCTGTTCGGCCGCCACCATGTGCGCATCACCCGCCGCCTGCTGCGCGAGATCTCCGAACTCACCGCCGAGGAGACCGCCGGCCGCGGCGGCGAGCAGATCGCCGACCTCGTCTTCGCCAAGCTCAGCGACCGCCTCGCCGCCGAGTACGCCCCGCGCGTCGGCGGACGCGACGCCGAGGAGCGCGCGCGCGCCGTCGCCGCCCTGCTCGAGGACGAGGGCTTCGAGGTCGAGGTCGGGTCGCCGGAGGGCGGGGGCGAGCTGCGGCTGCTGGCGCGCGGCTGCCCGAGCAGGCGGCTGCGCGGCGAGTTCGGCGCCGCCGGGGCGCCCGCCGGCTGCGATCGCGATCGCGAGCTGCTGGCCGCGCTGATCGGCGCGCCCGTCGAGGCGGAGCCGGGCCTCGAGGCGTCCGGCCGCGAGGTCTGCGCCTTCCTCGTGCGGGCCGGCTGAGCGGCGCGCACGGGCGACCCCCTCTCCCCGAGGGAGAGGGCGGGGGTGAGGGGGAAGACTCCCGCGCCCCTCCGAAAGCCCCGATGGCGCAACGCAATCCCGGAGGGCGCCTCGCCGGCCGTGCGGCGCGCAGGACGCGCCTACTGCGCGAGGCCGGGCACCACCTCCGCGTTCGGCAGGCGCAGCAGCGCCGAGGGGGCGACGGCCAGCTTCGTCGAGCGGCCGCCGCCGCCCACGATCAGCTCGTCGAGGTCCATCACGCGCTCGTCGATGTAGAGCGGCAGGTCGCCGGGCAGGCCGAACGGGGTGACGCCGCCGATCAGCATCCCGGTCAGCTCGCGCGTCTGCCCGGGCGAGGCGAACGAGGCCTTGCGCACACCCAGCAGCGGGCGCACCGCGTGGTTCACGTCGAGCCGCGTCGTCGCCAGCACCAGGCAGGCGCAGTAGCGCAACTCGCCGCGCCTGGAGACGACGATGATCGTGTTGCCCGAGGTCTCCGGCGGGTAGCCGTAGTGCTCGCAGAACGCCGCCGTGTCCGCCAGCTCCGGGTCCACCTCGATCAGCTCGTAGGGCTCGCCGAGGGCCTCGAGCGCCGCGAGGGCGCGCGCGCCCGGGTCGTCGTTCGCGCTCATCGCCCGCGCTCCCGTCCATGCGCTACGATCGGACCGAGTCTACACAGGAGGTGCGCCATGCCCGACGTCCAGCCCATCCCCGACGGTTACACCGCGATCACGCCCTACCTGGTGGCCGAGGACGCCTCGGGCCTGATCGACTTCCTGGCGAACGCCTTCGGCGCGGTCGAGCGCATGCGCATGCCGATGCCGGACGGCTCCGTCGCCCACGCCGAGGTCGAGATCGGCGGCGCCGCGGTGATGCTCGGCTCGGCGATGCCGCCCGAGTTCCCGCCGACCACGGCGCAGATCCACCTCTACGTCGAGGACGTCGACGGCGTCTACGCGCGGGCCGTAAGCGCGAGCGCGACCGCCGTGGCCGAGCCCGAGGACCACTTCTACGGCGAGCGCATCGGCCGCGTCCTCGATCCGGCCGGCAACGCCTGGTCGATCGCCACGCACGTCGAGGACGTCACGCCGGAGCAGATGGCGGAGCGCATGGCCGCGATGATGGGCGAAGGCTAGCCCGAGGGCGCGACGCTACATCCAGAGGCGCATCGCGGCGAGGAGGGCGCCGAAGCCGGCGATGAACAGCGTGGCGATGCCGCCGGCCTGGATCCAGAGCGCGCGGAAGAACTCGCCTCGCAGCTCCGCGATCCGCAGCTCGAGCCTGGCAACCGCCGCGTCGAGGTCCGCCCTGGTGGCGAGGTGATCCCCTCCCGTCACTCCGATCCCCTCCCGTCATTCCGGCGAACGCCGGAATCCAGGCGCATGCACGCTACGGCGAGAGGTTCACGACCAGCGTGGCCTCCGACTCGCCGCCGTAGCCGTCCGTGGCCCGCGCCTTGAGGTTGCAGGTCAGGTTCGTCGTCAGGGTGGGCGAGACGGTGAGCGTCGTCGAGTCCGTGTTCGTGCTGCTGAGGCTGATGTAGGTGCTGCAGGTCCCGGCGGGCACGATCCACTCGTAGCTCAGCGTCTGGCCCGTGTCGCTATCGTTCGCGCTGGCGCTCAGGTTGTGGCTCGTGTTTCGGGTTGCGTAGAGGCTCGTCGGATTCAGGGTGGGCGTCCCCGGCGCGGTGTTGTTCGCGATCGTCAGGCCGACGGACGGCGTGAGGACGGCGCCATGCGAGTCCTTGACGATGAGGTTGACGGTGTAGTCCGAGCCCGTGGCGGCGGCATTGGCGAGCGTCATGGTCAGCGTCTTCGTCGTGGTACCGCTGACGCTGATGCCCGGGGGCGGGGCGGTGGTATCGACGCACTGCTTGCTTTGGTCCGGGGGCGGGCACGGTTTCGTGCCGGACCACCCATCCTTCTGCACCAGCCACTGGTAGGTCAGCGTGTCGCCATCCGGGTCGTCGCTGATGACGGCGGTGACGGTGGCGCTCGACGTCGCTGTTGTATCCGTGTGCTTCCACGCGGTGACGGCTGCGCCATTGTTCACCGTCACGGTCGGCGCGCCGTTCTGGCGCCAGACCCGGATGTCCTCGGTGTCGCTCAGGCCCCCGACGCCCACGCGGTCGTAGACGGTCAGGCGCAGGCCGACGGATGTGTCGACGGCGCAGCCGCTGGGCCACTGGAACGTGGGCTTCGCCGAATTCGGGTTGGTCAGCGTGATGCTTGTCGTGCAGGTTCCGCCGTACTTGCTCCAGTTGTAGTACAGCGTGTCGCCGTCCGGGTCGCTGGAGCCGCTGCCGTCGAGGCTAACGGTGGGGTTGTTCTTGTTCACGGGGGTCATCTCGAAGGACTGGTTCGACGCGCCCGGGTTCGCGACGGGCGGGTTGTTGGGCTGCTGCGGGGCCGAGCCGACCGTGATCGTGACGTTGTCGGTGTCCGTGCCGCCCTTGCCGTCGCCCAGGGTGAGCGTGATGATGATCGTGTCGCCGGTCGACGCGTCGCTGGGGACGGTGAACCAGGCGCTGCCGTAGGTGGCGTTGTTGATCGTGATCGCCTTCGTGTAGCTGCCGCCCGTCTTGGCCCACGAGTAGATCCAGTTCAGGTGCGAATCGTTGTCGGGATCCGTGGAACTCTGGCCGCCCAGGTCGACCCTCTGGGTCTGGAGCGCATACGCCTTGCTCGCCCGCGCGACGGCGACCGGCGCGCGGTTGTTCACCGTCAGCGTCGCGCTGGCTTCAGTCCATTCCCCGGCGCTGTCCGTCGCCCGCACCTTGACCGTGTAGGTGTGGTGCGGCGCGGCCTTCCAGGCGCCGGACGGCACGACCAGCCCCGTCGTCGCCGTGGTCGTCGTCGTGCTCGTGAGGCTCGCATCGGGAGCGCCGGCCGATTTCCCGGTCACGCTCCACGCGTAGCTGCTGATCGTGCCGCTGCCGGTGTGGCCGGCGGTCACGCTCAGGGTCGCCGTGTTGCCCGCCGTCACGTTCGCGTCCGGGAAGGTGACGGTCGGCGCGTGGGTGGTCGTGAACGACGGGGCCGAGTCGAGCACGGTTGTGCAGGCGGAGTTGCTGTACGCCGTGAAGATGTAGGCCGTGCCGGGAGTCAATCCGGTCCGGGTGGCCGAGGTTGCGCCGGCGGGGACCGGACCCGTGCAAGTGGTGTGGCCAGTGGTCGTGGACTTGTACCACCACTGCGCGCTGTGTCCGGCGATCGTCAGCGTGACGGTCGTGGCCGTCGGCGTGCCGGCGGTGAACTCGACCGGCGTTGTGAACGACGGGGCCTCATCGAGCGCGTTCGCGGTCGAGCAGTTGCTGTCGCTGTAGGCGGTGTAGATGTAGGACGTGTTGGGGGCGAGGCCCGTGATCGCCTTGGCGGACGTGCCTGCGGAGACGACGGACGAGCAACTGTTGTGCGGCGTCTTGTTCGCCTTGTAGTACCAGTCGCCGCTGTGTCCGGCGAGATTCAGCGTGGCTCCCCTGGCCGTCAGGTTGCTGGTGGTCAGCTGGGCGAGCGTCGTGAACGACGGGGCCGTGGCCAGCGCGGTCGCGCCGGCGCAGCCGGAGGCGCTGTAGGCGCGGTAGACGTACGACGTGCCGGGGCTCAGCCCCGTCAGCGCCTTCGTGGCGGTGTTCGCGGCGACCGGACCCTGGCAGTCGGAGTGCGGGCCCGTGTCGGCCTTGTACCACCACTGCGCGGTGTGGCCCGCGATCGTCAGCGTCGCGCCCGTCGCGGTGACGCCGGAGGCGGCGAGGCTGACGCCGGTCCTGAACGTGGTGGCCGTGGCGAGCAGGTTCGCGGTCGTGCAGGTGCTGTCGCTGTAGGCCGAGTACGTGTAGGACGTGCCCTCGTCCAGCCCCGTCAGCGTCTTCGTGGCTGTGCTCACCGGACCCGTGCAGGTCTTCTGGCCGGTGGTGGTGGACTTGTAGTACCAGTTGCCGCTGTGGCCGACGAGGTTCAGCGTGGCCCCCGTGGTCGTCACGCCGCTGACGGTCAGCTCGGCCGGCGTCGTGAACGACGGGGCCGCGTCGAGCGCGGTTGTGCAGGCGCTGTTGCCGTACGCCGTGAAGACGTAGGCCGTGCCGGGGGTCAGGCCGGTCACGTCGGCCGACGCGCCCGTGCCCGCGCTCGTGCACGTCGTCTGGCCCGCGGTGGCGGACTTGTACCACCAGGCGTTGCCGCTCCACCCGGCGAGGTTCAGCGTGGCCGTCCTGGCCGTCACGTTGCTGGTGGTCAGCTCGGCGGCCGCGGTGAACGTGACCGTGTCGTGGCTCTTCGCGCTGGGGGTTTGGTTGTCGCTTGCCGTGAGCCTCAGGACGATCGTCTGGCCCTTGGTCGCGTCCGACGGCACGGTGAAGCTGGTGTTGCGCGCGTCGTCGTCGTCGAAGGTGATGGTCCCGGCGTACGTACTGCTGCCGTCCTTCGTCCACGCATAGCTGACGGTGTCGCCGCTGTCCGGATCGTCGACTTCGTCGGCGGTGAGAGTGACGGAGGTTCCGGGTTTGCCGCTCGTGGGACTGGCGCTGGGGCTCGGCGTGGCGGGCGGCTGGTTCGCGGTTACGGTCACCTCCACGTCGTCCGTGCCCGTTTGGTTATGGCTGTCCGTGACCGTGAGCGTGAACTTGATCTTCAAGTCCCTGGCGGCGCTCGGTACCTCGAAACTGAGCGTCGACGTACTCGCGCCCGTGAGGGTGATCGCGGTCGTGTAGTAATTGGGGTCCGTCGTGGTCGTGTCCTGCGCCCATGAGAAGTTGCTGGTGTCGTTGGGATCGGGATCGCTAGAGCTCCCGTTGAGCTGGACGGTGCTCCCGACGCCGACCGTCTGGTCATCGCCCGCACTCGCAGTCGGCGGAGTGTTGGTGGTGATCTTGACGGTGTTGGTGTCCGTGTTCGTGTTCTTCGCGCCCGAGGGGTCCGTGACGGTCAGCTTGAAGATCAGCGTCTCGCCGGGCTCGGCGTCGGCCGGCATGGTGAACCTGGGCCGCACCTCCGACGCGGGCGAGATGCTCGTGTTCCCGTCGTACGTCCCGCCGGCAGCCCCCGCCCGGCGCACCCACGAGTAACTGAGGCCCGGGCTTTCCCGCTCGGGGTCGAACGACCGGCTGCCGTCGAGCGTGACGGTGGCGCCGGGCGAGACGATCTGGTTCGGTCCCGCGTGCGCCTTCGGCGGCGCGTTGTTGGGATCCAGCGTCCCGGGCGAGGTGGGGGGCGTGCCGCCGGGCTGCTGACCGCCCGGGAAGCCGCCGACGAAGCCGCTGGCCGGAGTCGCCGTGGGCGTCGGCGTCGGCGTCGGCTCGGGGCAGGCCCACGTCGCGGCCTCCTCGCCGGGCAGCGGCGGCTCGGCCTCGGGCAGGGTCAGCGTGAGCGCGTCGATGTGGGCGTAGGTGAAGCGTCCGCTGCTGGTCGTGCGGTCGAGCTCGAGCGGCCGCGTGCCGTGCTCGTCCCACGTCATGCCGGCGACGCGCGCGCTGAGCTGCGTCTCCGCGCCGCGCGACCACAGCACGAGCTCGAACGAGGCGTCGCCCGCGGCGACGGTCAGCCCGCCGACGCTCCACGGCGCCTCGCCGGATTCGCCGCCCGCGGCGTCCTCCGGCGCGTCCTCCGGCGCGGCGTCCTCCGGCGGGGCATGGGGCGCGAACGCAACCTCGCGGATGGTCCAGCGGGGGGCCGCGGCGGTGCGGGAGCCGATCCAGTAGCGGCCGGGCGAGGCGACCGAGCGCCAGACGCGCGCCTCGATGCTCTCCGTCGCGAGCTCCTCGGGGACGCAGAGCGCCTCGCGCTCCTCGCCGGGCAGCGGCGGCGCGGCGTCGGGCCAGCCGAGGCCGACCTCGAGCCTGGCGTAGCGGTAGCGCCCGTTGCGGCTGGTCCGGTCGAGCTCGACGGGCTGCGTGCCGTACTCGCTCCACGAGGCGCTGGCGGGGCGGGCGCTGAGGTGGAGCTCGCCGCGTGCGGCGGGGTTCTGCCAGAGGCGCAGCTCGATGCGTCCGCCGTCGCGGCCCGTGACGGTCAGGCCGCCGGCGCGCCAGCCGCCGCCCTCGATGATCGCCATGTCCAGCTCGGCGGTGCGCCAGCGGGACTGGTCATCGGGCCGGGCGCTGATCCAGTGCCGCAGCGGCGAGGCGACGCTCTGCCAGACGTACAGCTGGACGTCGGTTTCGGGGGGCGGGTCGTCGGCCCTCGCCGTGCCGGCGAGGGCGGCGGCGAGCAGCGCGAGCGCGGCGAGGCTGGCGAGCAACCGGGCGGCGCGGGCCGGGCGGCGTGCGATGTGGGCCATCTGGCTATCCGTTCGAGCGACGACACGGTCATGAATAACATGGCAACAGATAGGAAGGCAATGATTACCCGGCTGAATCGCTTACGGTTCGCCACCGCCGGGCGGGAGCGGGAGGGCCGCCGATCAGCCGCCGATCAGCCGCCGGTCTGGCGCGCCGCCGCGATGAAGGCGCGCAGCGCGGCGATGTGATCGGCGGGGGTTTCGAGGCCGATGTCCATCGTCAGCACGTGCAGGCGGTCCGCTCCGGCCGCCTCGAGCCGGGCGGCGAAGGCGACCTGCTCACGGGGCGTCCCGTGGTACGAGACGGACGCGCCGATGCCGATCTCCGAGGGGTCGCGGCCCGCGCGCGCCGCCGCCTCGCGGATCGCCTCGACGCTGCGCGCGACCTGCTCGATGTCGCCGCGCCCGGCGACCCAGCCGTCGCCGATCCGCCCGATCCGGTCGAGCACGACGGGCGCCGTGCCGCCCATCCAGATCGGGATCAGGCGGCCGGGCCGCGGGTTGATGCCGGCGGCCGGGATGCGATCGAAGTCGCCCTCGAACTCCACGAGCGGCTCCGACCAGAGCCGCCGCAGCAGCCCCACCTGCTCCTCGAGGCGCCGCCCGCGCGTGCGGAAGTCCTCGCCCAGCGACTCGTACTCGAGATGGTTCCAGCCGCTGCCGACGCCGAGGATCAGCCGCCCGCCGCTGAGGACGTCCACCACCGCCGCCTGCTTCGCGACGAGCGCCGTCTGGCGCTGCGGCAGGATGATCACGCCGCTGACGAACTCGATGCGCTCCGTCAACCCGGCGAGGTAGGCGAAGAGCGCGAGCGGCTCGTGGAAGCTGCTGAGGTAGGTGTAGGGCCAGCGGCCCTCGCGGCCCTCGGGGTCCGCGCCCAGCACGTGGTCGTAGGCGAGCAGGTAGTCGTAGCCGAGGCCCTCGACCGCCTGCGCGTAGTCGCGGATCGCGATCGGGTCGGTCCCGATCTCGGTCTGGGGGAAGACGGCCCCGTAGCGCATCGCGTCGCTCCTTCTCGCGGCGCTCAGCCGCTGTAGTCCTTGTGCGGGACGGTCGCGTCGTGGGTCTGCTCGCAGGCCTCGCAGACGGCGTGCGCGCAGCGCATGCAGGCGCGCGAGGTGAGCTTCGCGCAGTGGCGGCAGCCCGCCGTCAGCGGTCCGGTGCGGTACGGCACGGGCGCACGATAGCAGCCCGGCGGGCGCGCGGAGCGGCGGCGGGGTTGCCCAAGACGGCGCGAGCGGCAAAGATTCCGTGTGGAGGTCGCCGATGGTCATCCACGCCACGCGAGTGGACTACCGCAACGCCTTCGCCGGGCTGGTCTTCCCCGCCTCGAAGGACGAGATCGTGCGCCGCTCGCGCATGGTGGGCGGCATCGACCGCGAGGTCTTCGCGATCCTCGACGCGATCGCGCCGCGCCGCTACGCCGACAGGGACGATCTCGACGCCGCGATCCGCGAGGTCTACATGGCGCGCGGCGAGGACGGCGAGGAGCTCCCGATCTAGCCGCCGGTCCGCGACCGCGCCCGCCTACTGCCGCGAGTAGCCCGAGCCGGGCGTGTCGACGCCCGTGCCGTGGCCTTCCTCGATCCAGCCGAACTCCTGCAGGATCTGCTGGCTGTAGCAGACGCGCCCGGTGACGCGCTCGACCGGCTCCGTCGCCAGCAGCAGCGTCGCCTCGGCCATCGTCGAGGCGGGCTCGCTCGGCAGGGCGGGCGAGGGCTTGTTGAAGAGCAGCGCGCCCTCCGTGAACACCGCCTGCGAGGGCGAGAGCGCGCTCACGGCGATGTCGTCGCCCCACAGCTCCGCCGCGAGGCCCTGCGTGAAGCGCTCCAGCGCCGCCTTCGTCGATCCGTAGAGGACGCCCATGCCGTCCCACCCGGTGCGCTCGTAGGGCCCGCGGCCGGGGCCGATCGCGACGCCCGAGGAGATGTTGACGATCGCCCCGCCGCCGCGCGCCCGCATGTCCGGGATCGTCTCCCGCGCCAGGATGAACGGCGCGTGGATGTTCACCGCGTAGCCGATCAGCCAGCGCTTCGTCGAGAACTCGGCGACCGGGTGCGCGAAGTTGGTGACGGCGTTGTTCACGAGGATGTCGACGGGCCCGTAGGCGGCGCGCGTCTCCTCGACGAGGCGCAGGCACTCCTCCTCCTCGCCGATGTTGGCGACGACCATCGTCGCCTCGCCGCCGGCGGCGCGGATGCCCTCGAGGGTGGTCGTGAGCGCGCCGGGCGCGCGGCTGTCGCCCTCGTGCACGGTGCGCGCGACGCAGGCGACGCTGGCGCCCTCGGCGGCGAACAGCTCGGCGATGGCCTTGCCGATGCCGCGGCTCGCGCCGGTCACGATCGCCGTCTTCCCGTCCAGCTTGCCCATCGCGCTCCTCCTCGCCCGCTCGCACGCTTCGAGGCGTCACGATGCCGCACCGGCGCGCCGTCGGCAACGCCTCCGGTCCCCTCTCCCCGCGGAGACCTGCGGAGGGGGAGGGGGAGAGGGGGATCGGAAGGGATGCGTGTGGCTGCCGGTGCGGGAGGCGCTATACTCGGGCCATGAGCATGCGCAGGCCCAACGAGGAGATCGCGCGCCTCGGCGACGAGATCTACGAACGCGACATTCGCGCGCTCGTCAAGGACGCCCACGACGGGGAGTACGTCGCCATCGACGTCGACAGCGACTGCTGGGCCGTGGCCGGCGAGTTGCTGGACGCCGCGGACCGCCTTCGGGAGCGGCAGCCGGACGCGATCAACGTCTGGCTGCTGCGCGTCGGCTACCGCGCCGTGGCCAGCCTTGGGGGCGGCGCCCCGCCGAGAGTCGAGTGATCGAAGGCATCGTGAACGCGGCTCGCGAGGCCGTCGTCAGCCTTACGCTCCAGGGGCCCTCGGGCCAAACCGCGCGCGTGGACGCCGTGGTCGACACCGGGTTCAGCTTCTACCTCACCGTGCCAACGGCGCTGGCGAGGGATTTGGACCTGACTCCCACCGGCTCCAACCGCGTCATGCTGGCCGACGGCAGCGAAACCACCCTCGACGTCTACACCGTGAGCGTCCTGTGGGACGGCCGGCCAAGGGGGATCCCCGCCTACGCGGCGGACGCCACGCCGCTCGCGGGCATGGCGCTGCTGGAGCGCCACAGCCTCTACGTCGAGGTCGAGGAGGGCGGGCGCGTCGCCATCCGCGCGCGCCCCTGACCCGACCCGCGCGGAGACGATTAGGGGCCTACTTGGGCACAGCCGTCACCTTCAGCTTGACCGCCGCCTGGATGTCGAGCCAGCTTCCGTAGAGCTGCTCCCTGTCCTTGTCGGCGATAGACCAGCCGTTGTCGGACGGCTGCTTCGTCTCCGCCGTGCGCGTCAGGTCCACGTAGTAGTAGCTGGTGGCGGGCGAACTGGCGGCGTTCATCAGCACGAAGTAGGTCGTGCCGGCCGACAGGTTGCAGCCGCTCCCGGAGCAGGTGTACGTGTGGGTCCCCGACGACGGGCTGCTGGGGCCGCTCAGCGTGGCCAGCGTCGTGCCCGTGTTCGGGTTCGACCCCGACGCCGCGTGCAGCGTCACCACGAGGTTGGTCGGGCTCCCGACCTTGCTGTCGACCCGGATGGCGATGCTGGACAGCGTGTAGCCGCCCGTGCTCGAGCCGGTGGTGAAGGCCTGCGCGCTCTGTTGCTGCGTTTGGAGGTAGTTGCCCACCTGGTAGTGGTGGTACAGACTCCCGCCCAGCGTGCTCACCGTGACCGGCGTCGTGAACGACGCCGCCGTCGCCAGCAGGTTGCCCGTCGTGCACGTGCTGTCGCTGTAGGCCGAGAAGGTGTACGACGCGCCCGCCGTGAGCCGGTCAGGGCCTTCGTGCTCGTGCCGGCCGCGACCGGCCCGTCGCACGTCGCGCCCGTGTTCGTGTGCTTGTAGTACCACGCGCCCGAGTGGTTGGCGATGGTCAGCGTCGCCGTCGTCGTTCCGATGTTGGAGGCGGCGAGGGACGGGTTGGCCGTGGCGCTCACCCGGAAGATGCCGGTCCAGGTCTGGTCCGTCCACCTGCTGCCGGTTCCGTTCCCCTGCTTCAACCCAGCGGCAATGGTCCAGCCGGAAGCGCCTGTGTTCGTCTGACCGTTGGAATCCGTCGCGTCCCACTTGTAGGCGTTGGCGGAAGATGTGGACAGCACCAGGAGGTAGGTCGTTTCCTTGGACAAGCTGCAAGCGCCGGAACAGGAATACGTGACGTACCCGGCCGTCTTCGGGTCGCCGTGGACCCGAGTGAGGGTCTGCGTCGCCGCCGCCGCCGGGTCGCCATCCGGCTTTGCTGCGTGAATCGCCACGCTGAGGGGGAGGCTGAGAGTCCTGCTAGGCGCGAGGAACCTGATCGTTACGCCTTGCAGCGTGTAACCGCCGGAGTTGTCTCCCGTGGTGAAGCCGACTGCCGCCTCTTGCGTTGAAGTGACCTGCTGCCGTAGGTGTCCGAGGTCGCGCCCAGGTTGCTCACGCTCGGGATCGGCCCAATCAGCGGCACGAGCATTTCAGCGTCGCCCCACTGGTTGGTGCTGGTGATCTTGATGTCGTAGGTGGCGCCGTCGTCGATGGTGTAGGTGTTGCTGCCGACCGTCCAGCTTGTGAGCGTCACGCTGTGCGTGGCGGCGGTGTCGTCCTGGCTGGTCAGCGTGGCGCAGCGCGTGATCGTCGCGGGGGCGGCGAGCTGGCTCTGGCCTTGGGCGGACTGGGCGGAGGCGCCGTTCCGGCGGGAGGGGCCGTCTTGGATGACGACGTTCAACCAGTCGTTGGACGGCCCGCAGGAGCGTTCGGCCCACGGCCCGGGGCCGCCGACGCTCGCGGCGCGGACGCGGACGCGCTCGATGCGGTCGTTCGCGTCGTCCGCCACGGTGACGGAGGTGGACGTGGTGTTGGAGTGCGCCGCCTGCCAGCTATCGCCGGTGAGGCTCGTGCTGCTCTCCACGTCGTAGCCCGTCGCGCCGGTGACGGCGTCCCACGATACGGTCAGATCGCCGTCGCTCGAGATCACGGTCAGGTTGGACGGCGCGGTGATGGAGGGGCCGCCGGGGAGGGTGGCGTGCGACTTGAGCGCGCCGCCCGTGCGCCACGTCTGCAGGATGACGCCGTAGCCCGTGTCCGCCTCGAGGCCCGGCACCTTGTGGGGGCCGGTCGAGTCCGCGCCGTAGATCGCGCCGCTCTTGTGGACGGTGGCGCTGCACGAGCGCCCGTCGTAGTCCGAGTCCTTGCAGACGACGGCCTGGTAGGCCTCGAAGTCCGCGCCCGTGTAGGCGGTCCACGTGAGGGTGGCGCCGGTCCCATCCTCGGAGCGCTCGGCCGTGAGCGTCGGGGCGGGCGGCGGCGGCGGCGTGGGGTCCGGGGTAGGCGTGGGGTCCGGCTTCTTGGGCGGGGCCGGCGCGGCCAGACTGGCATGCACCTTGAGCGCGCCGACGTTGCCCGTGCGCCAGACCTGCAGGATGAAGCCGTAGCCCTTGTCCGCGCTGATGCCGGGGACGGTGAGTGAGCCGATCGCGTCCTGGCGGTAGATGCCGCCACTCTTGTAGACGGTCTGGCCGCAGGAGGCACCGTCGTAATGCCGGGCCTCGCAGGCGACCAGCTGGTAGTGGCTGAAGTCATCTCCGCTGTAGGGCGTCCACGCCGCGAGGGCGGCATCGCCGCCGGGGATGCGCTCGACCTTGAGGGTGACGCCGCCGGCCTCGGTCCGCGCGGAGTGGGAGGCGAGCGCCGCAGCCGTCGCCGTCAGCGCGGCCAGCAGCGTTATGACTAGAAGGGCTCGGCTATGAAGAGGAGGCTGCCGGACGCCTTCCTGAGCCTATGACGCTAGTCTTGCCCGCTCCCCCAAGTCAATAGCGCGAGGCATCTTTTTCGCCGGGAAGAAAGCACGGCGTGGGGGCTGCGCCCCCACGCCCGCCATTCCGCCTCCCCCTCCGTCATTCCGCCTCCCCCCCTCCGTCATTCCGGCGAAAGCCGGAATCCAGCCGGGGGGGCAATGAACCTTTCGAGGGCGGCGACCGTCTGGCGAGCCCCCTCACCCCCTCCCTCTCCCCCAGGAGAGCGGGTCGGAGCGCTTGCGCCCTCGCGGTCGCGCCCGGACGATCGCGGGCGAAGGAGCGAGCGCATGGGCAGCGGCCTCGGCCCCGTCAACGGCGTCCTCGTCTGGACCGAGGCGGCGCGCTTCCGGGCGCTGCGCGACTTCTACGTGGAGACGCTCGGCCTCGTCCCGCGCGCCGACCGCGCGAACCACGTCGACTTCGAGTGGGGCGGCCTGCGCCTCACGATCGCGGTCCACGACGCCATCGGCGGACCGGCCCGCGACCCGCTGCGCGTGATGATCAACTTCGCCGTCGAGGACATCGAGGCCGAGCACGCGCGCCTGCGCGAGGCGGGCGTCGCCTTTAGCCGCGCGCCCGGGCGCGAGCCGTGGGGCGGCCTCGTCGCCACCTTCGCCGACCCGGACGGCAACACGCTGCAGCTGTTGCAGCTCCCCGAGGGGCGCTAGCCGCGCCGGGCGTCAGGCCAGCGAGCCGCCGTCGGCGATGAACTCGGAGCCGGTGCTGTAGGCGCTCTCGTCCGAGGCGAGGAAGAGCGCGAGCCTCGCGATCTCCTCGGGCCGGCCGATCCGCCCCAGGGGGATGCGCTCCACCGCCGCGTCGAGGTTGCCCCGCTGGACGATCCGGGTCTGGCCCAGCATCACCGTATCGACGAAGCCGGGGTGGATCGAGTTGACGCGGATGCCGTGGCGGCCGAGGCGAACCGCGGCCGACTTCGTCATGCCGCGCACCGCCCACTTGCTCGCGCCGTAGGCGAACCCGCTGGAGCCGGCGCGCATGCCCGCGCCCGAGGAGATGTTGACGATCGAGCCGCCCCCGCGCTCGATCATCAGCGGCGCGACCTCGCGCATCCCGAGGTAGACGCCGACCTGGTTGACCTCGATCACGCGCCGGAACTCGTCCGGCTCGGTCTCGAGCAGCGAGGACGGGCTGTAGATCGCGGCGTTGTTGACCAGCACGTCCAGCCCGCCGTGCAGCTCGACGGCGCGCGCGACGACGGCAGCCCACTCCTCCTCGCTGGTCACGTCGTGATGGAGGAAGGCGCCGCCGATGATGTCGGCGGTGCGCTCGCCCTCCTCGTCGAGCACGTCGCTGAGGACGACGTTCGCGCCCTCCTCGGCGAACAGCTTCGCCTCGGCCGCTCCCTGCCCGCGCGCGCCGCCGGTGATCAGCGCCGTCTTGCCCTCGAGCCTGCCCATGGCTGCCTCCCATCGCGCGGCGCGCTCGCGCCGGGGGCAGGCTACGCCACGCGGCGAGGGGGCGGCGATGCGGGGTGGGGCTACAGCTCGTCGAGGATGCGGATCTGCTCAGCTCGGGCGATTGCCTTGCTCAGGATCGGCCGCAGGCCCCGCTAAGGATGGTCTGAACAGGTGGGTGTCGGGCGCAGTTCGCGTGGACGGGATGGCCGAGCGGCGCTGTGGGAGGCCCGATGCCGCGGTTCGGGAGGCGATCCCGCCCCCCATTCCGCTCCGGGCTCGCCCGCGGGAGCGGTTGCGGACGCACCGCTCCCGCGATCACGCGAGCTGAGGCGCGGCGCGCAGCAGGTTCGCGAAGCCGAGCAGCAGCGCGAGGCGCTGGCGGTTCTTCTCCAGGCCCCGATAGCGCACCTTCGCGTAGCCGAAGCGCCGCTTCACGTAGAGGAACGGATGCTCCGCCTTCGCCCGCAGCGAGGCCTTCTCGCGCTCCGCCACGGCCTCCGCGCTCCCCGGCGCCAGACGCCGCCTGAGTCCCGGACGCAGCGCCACCCGCCAGCGCACCGCCGAGCCCGCGTGCTCGGGACGCTTCTCCACGCCCTGGTAGCCGGCGTCGCCCCACGCCTCCGCCTCGCCGCCGTGCAGCAGGCGCCGCGCCTCGGTCACGTCGGAGACGTTCGCCGCCGTCGTGTGCATGCTGTGCACCAGCCCCGAGCGCGCGTCCGTGCCGGTGTGCAGCTTCATCCCGAAGTACCACTGCCGGCCCTTGCGGGTCTGATGCATCTCGGGGTCGCGGGCGCGCTCCCGGTTCTTCGTCGAGGAGGGCGCGCTGATGATCGTGGAGTCCACGATCGTGCCCTCGCGCACCAGCAGGCCCCGCTCGGCGAGCTGCGCGTTGATCGTCGCGAAGAGCTCCGTTCCCAGCCGGTGACGCTCGAGCAGGTGGCGGAAGTTGAGGATGGTCGTCTCGTCGGGAATCGGCTCGGAGAGGCTGAGCCCGGCGAACTCGAGCATCGAGCGGGAGTCGTAGAGTTCCTGCTCCATGCCGGGGTCGCTGAGGTTGAACCAGAGCTGCAGGCAGTGGATGCGCAGCATCACGCGCAGCGGGTAGGGGCGGCGGCCGCGTCCGGGCTTCGGGTAGACGGGCGCGATGCGCTCCTCCAGCGTCTCCCAGGGAACGAGCCGCTCCATGCGCTCGAGGAACCGCTGCCGCCTCGTCTTGACCTTCTTGTGCTCGTACTCGACGCTGCCGAACGACCGCTGCTGCATGGCGCGCCCCTCTCCGGGTTCCTGCCTCATGATCGCATCGGCTCACTCGCTATGGCGAGTTGTTCAGAGCTTCCCTAACGGGCGAGCAGGCAACCTTTGTCGCCCAATCGCGTGTAGATGGCCGGGTGGATCGCGAATGCATCCGCAGCACAGAACAGGCGCTTGTTGTCGACAAGCACCAAATCCTCAAGGCCAGACCAATCCGCACGATCGGCGGTCGCACGCTCGAATGCAGCGATGGTTGCAAAGTCCCATTCCGTGTTCCCCAGCTGATCGATCCACTTGGTCTCCACCGTGACCACAACGCCTTCCACGCGCGGGTTCACAAAGAGTGCGCGGAAGGCGCTGAACGCGGTGTGCCCTCCAATCGTGAGCAAGTCCGTCTCCGAGAGCGCCGATTCGACGCGGTAGGTCGGGACGATCTTGCCGTCAGCCGTGATGTCGAGTGAGTGGTACTCATCCAGGCTCACTGACCTGCTGGTTTCGTCTGCGTCTCCCAGCGCGGATCGGACCGATGGGTGGTCCAGTTCGGCCGCGCGCCACGGTATCGGGGTCGGGGTAGGTGCGGTCGTGGGTGTGCGCGTCGGCGTCGGTTCCGGTGTGTGCGTCGGCGTTGGCTCCGGTGTGCCCGTCGGCGTCGGTTCCGGCGCGTGCGTCGGCGTTGGCTCCGGTGTGCGCGTCGGCGTTGGCTCCGGTGTGCGCGTCGGCGTTGGCTCCGGTGTGCGCGTCGGCGTTGGCTCTGGTGTACGCGTCGGCGTTGGCTCCAGCACAGGCACCGCCGAACCGGCCGGGTGCGCAGCCGGGGCAGGTGCTGACTGATCGGCTTCATCGCCTGCATCGCCTGCGGCAATAGCAAAGACGAGAACTACCGCCGTAGCCACCCCCAGGTAGGGCAGCCACGTGTAGCGCGGCACCCTCCGGAACATGAACGGGACCGTGACGATCCAGACCCCGCTCACCACGATCGCCGTGATCCGCAGCCAGTTCGGCCATCGGGCTGGGTTCACCACGCGTTCACCAGGAGGGTCCCTCGGCGGGTCTTCCGGCGGGCTGGATGCCGGGACGTCCTGATCGCTGGGCCGCTCCGTGCTCGATCCGCTGGGGACGGCCGCGCCGGAGCCGGATACCGTCTCCGCCTGGCCCGGACTAAAGGCCTCGTCGAGAACACGGGCACGCTGCGCCTCGAACTCCTCTTTCGAGATCAAGTCGTCGTCGCGCAAGCGTTGGAGTTCCCGCAGGCGCTCCGCCGCGGAACTGCTCTCACCAGTGCTCATGGCGCGCTCCCGCAAGGGAGTCTATGCGCTGCGCGACATGCGAACGAGGCCTACAGCTCGTTGAGGATGCGGATCTGCTGTTCCTCGTACTGCTCCGCGCTGATCAGGTTCGCATCGCGGAGGCGCTTCAGTTCGCGCAGGCGACCTGCGGCGTCCGGCTGCGGTGCGGCGGGTGGCGGCGAGGCCCGCCGCTGGCGGTCCTACAACCCCTCGAGGATGGCGGCGCGGCGCGCCTCGTACTGCTCGGGGGTGATCAGGCCCTCGTCGCGCAGGCGCTGCAACTCGCGCAGGCGATCGGCGGCGCTGCCCTGCGACTGCGCTGGCGCGGCGTCGGGAGCGTCGGGAGGGCTGCTGCGCGCCCGCGGGTAGTCCATCAGCCCGGACGGCGGCGCCGGGGCGGCCGTGGTGCGGCCCGACATCGCGGGCGGCTCCTCGCCCTGCATGCGCAGCTCGGCCGCGGTCGGCGGGCGGTAGCCCCCGGGCGAGTGCGCGATGTAGGTGTTGGCGACCTTGTCCCAGAGGCACTGGCGCTCGCGGTCCCACGTGCACCACAGCGCGGCGGGCAGCCAGAGCAGGCTGCCGAGGCCGTTCGTCGCCGCGCTGATCACCGAGATCACAAGCGAGAACAGCGTCTTGACGACGATCTCGCGGAGGATCGTGTACCAGCCGCCGGCGCGGCTGCCGTCCTCGCGCATGATGTACATGCCGAGCAGCTGCTTGCCCGGCGTCTGCCCTCGCTGCGCCACGATCAGGAACCAGATCAGCCAGCCGACGCCAAACGTCGCGACGACCACGAGCAGGTCCAGCGCCCAGCCGCCGAGGCGGCGGCCCTGCGTGGCCGTCACAAGCTGCTCCGGCGGGTAGAACGCCTCGATGCGGCGCATCGGCTGCAGCGCCATCAGGAGCCTCCTCGCGCGCCTTCTCCCGGCGCCGGCAGGCGCACGCTACCCGAAGACGCCCGAGGCCGCGAGGCGCGCGATCTCGTCGCTGTCGAGGCCAAGCTCGGCCAGCACCTCGCCCGTGTGCTCGCCCGGCGCGGGCGCGGGTCCGCGCACCTCGATCCGCGCGCCGCTGACGCTGAACGGCGCGGACAGCGTGCGGTAGGCGCCGGCCTCCAGGTGCTCGACCTCCTCGAGCATCCCGTTCGCCTCCACCTGCGGGTCGGCGAGCGCCTCGGGCAGCGTGACGACCGGCGCCCAGACGAGCTGCGCCTCGTCCAGCCGCCGCCCCCACTCGGCGAGATCGGCCGAGGCGATCAGCGTCTCGATCCGCTCCCGCAGCTCGGCGGCGTGCCGCTTGCGGCCCTCGAGGTCCGCGAAGCGCGGATCGAGCGCCCACGAGGGCTCGCCGATCATCGCGACGAAGCGCGGCCAGAAGCGGTCGGCCTGCGTCATGCCGAGCAGCAGCCAGCGGCCGTCGCGGGTCTGGTAGGAGTTGCGGATCGGGTTCCAGGGCCGGGAGCGGTCGTAGCGGCGGGGCTGCTCGCCGCTGACGGCGGCGACGGCCGCGTCGGCGCCGATCGTCCACAGCCCCGTCTGCATCAGGTTGACCTCGACGCTCCGGCCCTCGCCGCTCTGGTCGCGCAGCCGCAGCGCGACGAGGATCGCGCTGAGCAGGTTGAGCGCGGTGGCGTGGTCGCCCTGCCCGGTGCGGCAGAACGGGGGCGGCGAGGAGGGCTCGCCGCTGAGGCCCATGATGCCGGAGCTGGCCCAGAACGCGGCGTAGTCGAAGCCCTCGCGATCGGCGGCGGGGCCCTGCTCGCCGTAGCCGCTGACGGCGGCGTGGATCAGCGCCGGGTTGGCCGCGCGCAGCGTCTCCGCGTCGATGCCCCAGCGCTCGCGCTGCATCAGGTTGGTGACGAAGACGTCGGCGTCCTCGCAGAGCCGTCGCACCAGTTCCGGCGCGCCCGGCCGCCGCAGGTCGACGGCGATCGAGCGCTTGCCGCGGTTGTCGAACTCGAAGCCGTACTGGATCGCCGAGGGCTCCTCGAAGCCCATCGAGCTGGTATCGAAGTGCCGCCAGGGGTCGCCGCCCGGCGGCTCGATCTTCACCACGTCCGCGCCGAGGTCGGCCAGCAGCGCCGCCGCCGAGGGCGCGGCCAGCCACGTCGCCGCCTCGATCACGCGAATGCCCGCCAGCGGCGCCGTCATCGCGCGCCAGCCTCGCTGAGCGCGCCGAAGCGGGCGGCAAGGTCGGCGCTGGGCCGGAAGACGAACTTCCTGCCGATGCGGGTCTTGCTGAACAGCCCGAGCCCCTCGAGGCCGAGCAGGTCCGCCCGCGCGGTGGCGTAGGTGACGCGGTGCCGCCGCTCCTGCGCCTGGATCGTGAACCACGCGCCGGGATCGCGCATCGCGTCGCTCACGAGCACGATCTGGCGGTGGTTGAGGTGCGGGCTGTCGCGCATCAGCCGCTCGGCGCGCCGCTGCTCCTCCATCTTCCGCTGCAGGTACTCGTCCAGACCCTGAATCGCCCGCTCGACGACTTCGAGTTGATAGAGCAGGAAGTACGTGAGGTCGTTGCCGTCGGTCTCCGTATAGAGGTACGAGCGCTCGTACCGCGCCGGCGCGCGGCGGAGAATGCTCGAAATCGACAGGAACTGCACGAGCCAGTACCCGGCCCGCAGCATCGACCAGTAGAAGAGCGCGCGCGCCGTCCGCCCGTTGCCGTCGGCGAAGGGATGGTCATAGGCCAGACCGAAGTGCAGCACGATCGCCCGCACCACGGGGTGGATGAAGCCCTCGCCGGCCTCGCCGTTCGCGAAGTCGCACAGCAACTCGAGCCGGCGCGGGAGCTCCCCGGCGGGCGGCGGATAGTGATGCACCCGATCGTCGCGACCGAAGACGGCGACGCGTTCGTCCTCCGGGCGCTGCAGCCGGCCGGCGTCCCGCTCGTCGTCGAGGGCGCCGCTGGTGATCACGCGATGCAGTTCCAGCACGTCCGCGGGCTCCAGTGGCGCGCCGCCCGACGCGAGCTCCTCGACGGCCTGGATCGCCTCGAAGTTGTTGAGGATCATCTGCTCGCTGCGATCGCGGGGCTGGCGACCGGTGCGCAGCATCTCCCTGGCGACGCGCCTCGTCGTGCTCGCGCCTTCGAGCTGGCTCGAGGTGATCGCTTCCTCGATCAGCGAACTGACGATGTAGCGGTCGCGGGTGTGCGGGCTGGTCACCGCCTCGTCGACGAGGACGTGGCCGCTCGCCTGGCGGTCGATGCCGTGGACCATCTCCTGCACGCGATCGATGTTGCAGAAGCGGAAGGGCCGCCCCTCGATATCGGCGAGGGGAAGAGTGCGAGCTATGGCCTGGCGCGCGATTGCCGTGCCGAGCCACCAGGTCTCGGATGTGAGGCCCTCGGGCGGCGTGCGCCAGCGCAGCTCGTCCCAGTGCAGGTAACGCCCCCGCCCGTCGACGGGGCGGCCGAGTGCGAGGATGTCAAGCGTTCGCCCCGGGCCGCGGGCGAGGTCGTCCAGCAACCTGTCGATCGGCGGCGGGCTCTGCGGGATCTTCACGGCGAACTCTCAACGTGCTATCAACTTCTCTTGATTTGATAGTAGACTATCACAACAAGGCGATCTAAGCACGCCGCTGCCCGCCCAAACTCTCAATCTGCTATCAGTTTCTCTCAAATTGATAGTAACGCCTACCCGACCAGCGTCAGCAGCACCGTCAGCGTCGCCACGCTCGCCAGCGTCGAGGTCACCACCGATCGCGTGACGAACTGCGGGCGCACATCGAACTCCGTCGCCACGATCGTCGCCATCACCGCCGTCGGCATGCCGCCCAGCACGATCACCACGTCGCGCGTCGTGCCATCGAGGCCGAGCGCCAGCGCCGCCCCGAGGGCGACGAGCGGGCCGAGCAGCAGCCGCAGCACCGACCCCGCGGCGGAGTCCGCCAGCTCCCCGAGGTCGCCGAGCCCGCGCCCGAGCTGCAAGCCCAGGACCACCAGCATCGCGGGCACGGCGGCGTCCGCCAGCGTCGCGATCGGCGCCTCGATCGTGACGGGCAGCTCGATGTCCAGCCCGTTCGCCGCAAAGCCGAGCACGGCGGCGTAGAGCGCCGGGTAGGCGAAGGGCTTGACCAGCGCCTGCCGCGAGGAGCCGCCCGGCAGCGTCGCGATCACGATCCCGGCCGAGGTGATGAGCGTGGCGTGCACCACCCAGGTCAGCACCGCGATCTGCACGCCGATCTCGTCGAAGGCGAGCAGCGCGACGGCGATGCCCATGTTGCCGGTGTTGAGCGAAGTCACGACCAGCGCGAAGGCCGCGCGCTGCGGCGGTTCGTGCCTCACCAGCATCGACCAGGCCGTCGCCGCGACGTAGCCAGCGACGTAGATGATCACCGCGACCGCTGCGATGCGCAGCGAGAGCCCCACCGCCAGGTCCGAGTTCGCCAGCGAGTCGTAGACCAGCGCCGGCATGAAGAGCAGGAAGACCACCGCCGAGAGCGGCTCGGCGGGCACGGCCCGCCAGCGCCCGACCACCGCCCCCGCCGCGGCGACGAGCATCACGGGCAGCACCACCTCGAAGAAGACGCTCAGCACGGCACGCCCCCTCGAGGCTTCACGGGTCGCCGCGCCGTCACGCGCGGAGACCCGCCTGGGCAGCGGGCCTCCGGGGCGTCAGCGGCGCGCGGCGTGGTCAGCGCCAGTTGGGCAACACCTGCTCGCCGATGGCGCGCAGCGTCGCGTTGTGATCCTCGAGATTCTCCGCGTTGATGCCGACGCTGAGTTTTGTCGCGCCGCGCTCAACCTGCTCCTCGATCAGGGCGTTCGCGTCGCCGACCATCGTCTTGTCCACGCGGAAGTTGAGCCACAGGCCGAGCGGTTCGTCGCGCGCCTCGATCGCCTCGCGCTCGCGCTCCAGCACCTCCTCCATCCAGGTGTAGGTCTTGGAGTGCGGGACGTGGACGCCGGGGTGCTCCTGGCCGAGCGCCTGCACGAGTTCGGCGTAGGGGTCGTCGGTGGTGTCGGTGTCGGTGGAGCCGATCGTGAAGTCCGTGCTGCCCGAGTCGCTCGCGAGGCCGGGCCCGACGATCGGGCCCCAGCCCTTGCCGTAGCGGATCGCGCGCCGCAGCGCGCGCAGGTTGCCGCCATGGATCCAGACCTCCGGGTGCGGCTGCTGGACGGGGAACGAGGCGAGCTTCACCTCGTTGAAGTTCACGTACTCCCCGGAGAACGAGGCGTACTCGTTCGTCCACAGCTCGATCATCGCCGCGAGGTACTCGTCGGCGATCGCGCCGCGGTTCGCGAAGTCCAGCGCCAGCGTGTCGTACTCCTCGGCGAGGTAGCCCGCGGCAAGGCCGATGCAGAGCCGCCCGCCGGAGAGCTTGTCGATCGTCGCCAGCTCGTTCGCCATCACGGCGGGGTGGCGGTAGGGGATGTTGATCGTCGCCGAGGCGATGCGGATCTCCGAGGTGTGGGCCGCGAGGAAGCCGAGCAGCGGCATCGGGTCGTAGCTGTTCGTCGCGTAGGACGGCTGCCACTCGGGCGGCTCGAGGAAGTGGTCGAAGACGGCGATCTCGTCGTAGCCGACCTCCTCGCCGATGTGCGCCATCTCGGCCAGGGAGTCCGGGCTGACCCAGTCCGTGTTGAAGAACTTCAGGTAGATCGGCGTGGTGAAGGAGAACGCGAGCGCCATGACAACCCCCCTTGCGCGGCGTCACTATACATGGCGCGCCCTCGCCGCCGCCGAGGCACCGTGGGGGCGTCGCGGGGTGCTAGAGTGAGCGACGGGCCGCGGGCGCGCCGGCCCGGGGCCGGACCGGAGGTGCGGTGATGCGCACGGAGATTCAATACAAGGGCGACGGCATGGCGCGCGTCTCGCTGCTCTTCCGCCGCGAGGGCCGCGACCCCGAGGACATCTGGATCCGCTCCGAGCTGGAGCGCTACCCGGTCCCGCCCAAGCGCACCCTCGAGTGGGAGCGCGAGGGCGAGCAGTTCGACGTCATGCAGTACGGCCAGTGCGTGATCGGCGGGCTGATGTACGACATCGAGAAGCACCAGATGCTCTGCGACCGCATCCGCGAGCTTTGCGGCGACGAGCTGGCAGAGGGCATCGAGGACGCCGGGGAGCGCGACGCGCTCGTCTCCGAGGCGGCCAAGGAGTTCCACGGCGCGGCCAAGATCAGTTGGGACGAGCGCGACGTGAAGTCGGTGAAGGTGGACGAGCCGCCGCTGCGGGCGCGCGTGCTCGAGCTGATCGAAACCGGCGTGGCAGTCGAGGGCGCCCCGGCGGGCGAATAGCGCCGGGGCGAGTTCGCGAGAGCACGAAAGGGAGGGCGGCATGGCGATCCAGGTGCAGGTGCGGGACGACGGGCCCTACCTGATCCGCGGCACGGACATCGAGGTGCTGGACGCGGACGGCAACGCGCTCCCCTACGAGGGCAGCGCCGTCGCGCTCTGCCGCTGCGGCCGGTCCGACAACAAGCCGTTCTGCGACGGCACGCACCGCCCGGCCGGCTTCGAGAGCAGCCCGCGCGCGGAGTCCTCGTAGCGCGCGGCGCTACTTGCGGACGCCGCTGAGCGGGAAGAGCGGCGACCAGGGGAAGCGGCGGAAGCGCGAGTCCGCCCCGCCCAGCGCGCCGGGCGGGCGCTCCGCGCGCTCGACGGTGACGAAGGCGCGCGGGGCGAGCCAGCGGATCGTGCGCAGCACCCGCCGCAACTCGCGGCGGCGCACCAGCAGCATCGCGACCTCGACCGGGCCCTGCATGCCGTGGCCCTCGATGCGCGTCACGCGGTAGCCGCGCTCGCGCAGCCGCGCGGCGATGTCGATCTTCGGGTCGTTGTTGACGACGTGGATGAGGCGGTAGCCGAGCGCGATCCGCTCCTCCAGCCAGACGCCGATCAGCACGCCGGCCGCGAACCCCGCGGCGTAGGCGGCGATCAGCAGCGGCTGGTCGAGATTCGCGACCACGCCGCCCGTGGCGGCCAGCCAGATCGCCACCTCGATGAAGCCGAGCAGCGCCGCGATCCAGCGCGACCCGGCGACGAGCAGCACGATCCGCACGGTCCCGATCGTGGTGTCCACGATGCGGGCCCCGAAGATCAGGGCGGGCAGAACGAACAGCTCGAGTTCCACGGGCGCTTCCCACTGGCGCGGGCGGCTTAGATCGCTCCCGATCACGTTCGCGCTCGCCGCGCTCTCGCGCAAGCCCCACGAGGGCCGCGCCGTCCCCTCGCTCCGGGGAGCGGGCTAAGGTGAGCAGGGGACCGGGAGGGACGGATGCCGGAACAGGCTCCAGAAGGGCCGATCGAGCGGATCAGCGCGGTCACGCTGGCGACCTCGGACATGGCCCGCGCCGTCGCGTTCTACTCCTCGCTCGGGTTCGTGCTGCGTTACGGCGGACCGGACGCCGGCTTCACCAGCTTCAGCCTCGCCGACGGCTACCTGAACCTGATCGCGCGGGGCGAGCCGCCCGGCTGGTGGGGGCGCGTGATCTTCTACGCCTACGACGTCGACGCGCTCCATGAGCGGGCGCTGGCGCTCGGTTACGGGCCGCACGCGCCGCCGCGCGACGCCCCCTGGGGCGAGCGCTTCTTCCACCTCACGGACCCGGACGGGCACGAACTGAGCTTCGCCGCGCCCCTGCCGCCCGCGTAGAGGCGGCGGATCCGGCGGGACCGCAGGCGCCTTCTCACCCTCTCGAGGGGAGGGGGCAGTCGAGGAGGGCGGGCGCGTCGCCATCCGCGCGCGCCCCTGACCCGACCCGCGCGCCGCCCGCGCGCTCCCCCGAGGACCGGCGCGCTACTTCGGCGTGGCCGTCACCTTGATCTGCAGCGAATAGCCGCCGGGGTACAGGGCCCACGCGCCCTGCTGGTAGCGAGACGCGTTGGTGATGCTCCAGCCGCTCGCGCCCGTCTCCGTGTCGCTCGCCGTGAAGCGCACGTAGGCGGAGTTGGTGCCGCTCGCGACGGCGTAGACGAAGTACGACGTGCTCGCGCTCAGGTCGCAGCCTGTGCTGCAGGTGAACGTCGACGCGCCGGTCGCCGCCGTACCGCTGAGCGTCGCCAGAGCCGTCGTCGCGGGCTGGCCGTTGGACTGCCTGGCGCGGAGGGTCACGGTGACGTCGCTGGCGCCGATCACGGCATCGAATTCCAGCTGGACGCTCGACAGCGTGTAGCCGCCCGTGTTGGCCCCCGTCGTGAACTCCTGCGCGTGGGCGCTATTTGGCCCAACGGTATACGTTCCAGTGTCACTCTCGCTCAGGTTGCTGACCGAGACCGGCTGCTGCGGCGTCGTGAACGAGGCCGCCGTGGCCAGCAGCGTCGTGCAGGCGCTGTCGCTGTAGGCCGCGAACGTGTAGCTCGTGTTCGCCGTCAGCGTCACCGTCGTGCTCGAGCCGGTGACGGCGGTGCTCGAGCAGACGCCGCCGCTCGGCGACGTGTACTGGTAGTGCCAGCCGCCCGTGTTCGCGTACCCGCTGATGGTCAGCGTCGCGCCCGTCGCGGTCACGCTGGAGGAGGCGAGGGTGGGCACGGTCGCGAAGGCGCCCTCCCCGCCAGGAGAGGGGGCCGGATCGGGCTTGTGGGAGTTCGCAAAGGTCTCGCCAGGGGAGAGGGGACCGGACGGTCCGTCAGCGGTCGAGCCAGACACGGGCGATCTGGAGGCCGAGGTCGCCGGTGGCGTCGTAGAGGCGCAGGTTGCGCAGCCACGGCTGGTAGACCTCGAAGCGCAGCGCTCCCACCTTCTCGATGCGATAGGCCCGCTCCAGCACGCGGTCCCAGATGCGGCGCAGCAGCTCACGGCGCGCCTCGGGGTCCAGCTCGCGCGACTGGCGCTCCGCCCAGCCGTCGATCTCCGGATCGCTGATGCCCCAGCGGTTGAGCGCGCCGCCCGTCACCAGCGAGTCGTGGAAGTAGGCGTCGGTCGTGAACCCGGCGGGCGCGTAGCCGTCGGCCGCCGCGCCGTAGTCGTTGCCGCTCCAGGCGCGGTTGAAGGCGGCCATGTCCAGCTCGCGCAGCGTCATCGAGACGCCGAGGGCGGCGAACTGCCCGGCGATCCGCTCGTTGGCGCGGCGGTTCGTGACGTCGTGGTAGTTGCGGTAGCGCAGCTCGAACTCGAGCGGCAGCGCGTCGGCGGCCTTGAGCATGCGCTGCGCCTCGGCCGGGTCGTGGCGCAGCCACGGCCCCAGCGCCGCGCCCGCCGCCTCCTCGTCGAAGGCGAAGATCCAGGGCGTGCTCGGCAGCACCTTGGCGAGACCCTCGTGCAGTTCGGCGGCCAGCGCCTCGCGGTCGATCGCCAGCATCAGCGCCTGCCGCACGCGCTCGTCCGCGAAGCGCGCGTCCGCGAGGTCGAGCGCGATGCCCCACTGCGAGGCGAACGCCGGCACGAGGTGCAGCCGCGTCTCCGGCAGCTCCTCGATCAGCGCCCGCGCCTCGCTCAGCCGCTCCAGCGGGTTGCTGACGTAGCCGAACTCGCCGCCGCGGAAGCCCTCGAGGCGGCGCGCCGGATCCGGCTCGATCACGATGTCGAGGCCGTCGAGGTGGACGGGGCCCTCCCAGTAGCCGGGGTTGCGGCGCAGCCGCAGCCGCTCGCCGGGCGTCGCCTGCTCGAGGATCAGCGGGCCGCTGCCGGCGAGGCCGCGCATGCCCTCGAGCGCGCCGCTCTCGTGCAGCTCGCGCGGGTAGATGCAGAACGAGCGGCTGCCGAGCGGCAGGTCGAAATCGGCCTGCGGGCGGCGCAGCGTGATTCGCAGCGTGTGAGCGTCGAGCGGCTCGCAGCGCGCCAGCGCCGCGAGGTAGCCGCGGTGCGCGCCCTCGCGCGCGTAGCGCTCGATCGCCCAGCGCGCGTCCTCGGCGACGAGCGGGCGGCCGTCCAGCGGCGGGAGGTCGTGGAAGCGCGCCTGATCGGTGAGGTGGAAGGTGTAGGTCAGCCCGTCCGGCGAGCGCTCCCAGGAGCGGGCCAGCTCCGGCTCCAGCCGCCGCTCGAAGGGATCGAAGGCGGCCCCGCCGGCGAAGCGCAGCAGCCGGTTCGCGACCAGGTTGGGCAGCATCAGCGTGCCCGCGCTCGTCGAGAACGTCGGGTCGAAGGAGACGAGATCCTGGTGCCAGCCGATGCGCAGCACGCCGCCCTCGCGCGGCTCGCCCGGCGGCTCGGCGAGCACGTAGGGCAGCGGCAGCGCCGGGTCGTTGCGCCAGAGCGGCGCGGCCGCGGGCGGCTCGCCGGCTATTCGAGCACCCCGGCTTCCTCAAGGCGTCGCACCTCCGCCTCGGACATGCCGAGGTACTCGCCGAGCACCTCGACGTTGTGCGCGCCGAAGACGGGCGAGGGCAGGCGCAGGGTCGGTGGCGCCTCGGAGAGACTCCAGGCGTTGCCGTTCAGCAGCTCGTCGCCGGGGTAGTCCTCGTGCAACACGAAGCGGCGGCGGCGCTCGGCGAGGTGCGGGTCCGTGATCGCCTCGGTGGCGTCGAGGACCGGGAAGGCCGGGACGCCTGCCGCCTGCAAGGCCTCGGCCAGCTCGCGCTTGTCGTGCGAGGCAGTCCAGGCGTTGATCGCGCCGTCCAGCTCCGTGCGCGCGGCGATGCGGCCCTCGCGCGTCGCGAAGTTCTCGTGCGCGAGCCAGTCCTCGCGGCCGGCGAAACGCGCGAGGGCGAGCCACTCGTCCTCCTCGCCGCAGGCGATGGCGATCCACTGGTCCTCGCCGGTGCAGCGGTAGAGGCCGTGCGGGGCGTAGTAGCGATGCGAGTTGCCGACGGGGCCGGCGTCGCGGCCGTTCCAGCCGTAGTCGATCACCGCCTCGGCGAGGCCCGCGAAGCCCGCCTCGCCCTGCGCCAGCTCGATGAACTGGCCGCGCCCGCTGCGGGAGCGCGAAGCGAGCGCGGCGAGGATCGCGAGCGTCCCGTAGGCGGAGGCGATCGGGTCCAGCTCGGCCGCCTCCTCCATGACCTGCCCGTCCTCCGGGTAGCCGTTCAGGCTCTTCATCCCGAACAGCGCGGACAGCGACGGCCCATAGGTGATGAGGTCCGCCCACGGCCCGTCGAGGCCCGCCGAGGGCATCGCCAGCATGATCAGCCGCGGGTGCTCGGCCGTCAGCCGGGCGTAGTCGACGCCGAAGGAGCGCATCACCCTCGGCGCGTAGTTGTCGACCACCACGTCGACGACGCCGCAGAGCCGCTCGAACAGCGCGAGGCCGCCGGGCGTCGTGAGGTCGAGGGCGATCGAGCGGCGGTTGCGCAGGATCCACTCCCAGGCGAGCGGCTCGGCGGGGTCGAAGCTGCCGGGCACGCCGGAGCCCCAGGGGCGCTTCGTCGTCTGCACCTTCACCACGTCCGCGCCGTAGTCGGCGAGGTAGCGGCTGACCAGCGGCCCCGCCCAGACCTGGCCGAGGTCGAGCACGCGCAGCCCGGCGAGCGGGCCGTCGGCGGGGTCGGCCGCGCCGGGGAAGTCGGAGGCGCGGGCCGGACGCCAGGCATCGGCGCGCGCGGGCGGGCGGGGCGGCGCCGTCCAGCCCTCGGCGTTCGGCTCGTCGAGGCGCGGCGGCGGGCCGGGTGCGATCCAGGGCGTGCCAGCCATGCGGTAGGGCGCGCCGGGGACGCGCAGCGGCGGGTCGACGCCCGGCGCCTCGACGAGCAGGCCGCGCTCGGCGGCGTAATCGGACTCGCAGACCTCGGGGACGGTGAGCACGGGCTGGAAGGGGATGCGCTCGCGGCGGGTGATCTCCCACAGCTCGGCCTTCGTCAGCCGCGAGAGGTGCGCGACCATGTCGCCGCGCAGCACGCGCTGCACCCGCTCCGCCTGCCCGGGATCGAGGTTGCGCCGGACCCGCGCCTCGCCGAGGCCGCGGATCAGCTCGTCGCGCGCCCACGCGGGGTCGCCGAGGCCGTCGAGGAACGCGGTCCAGTGCCGCCCCATGTGCGTCATCGTCGAGAGGTGGCCATCCTTGACCGGGTAGACGCCCCAGACGCCGCCGCTCAGGTTCTGCCCGTTGCGCTGCGGGATCGCCTGGCCGAGGTAGGCGACCTGCGGGATGCCGTGCCCCCAGACCGCGACGTTCACCGCCTCGAGCGCGCTGACGTCGATGAACTGCCCGCGCCCGCTGCGGTCGCGGTGGTGCAGCGCGATCAGCGTCGCCAGCGCCGCCTGCACCCCGGCGTGCTGCACGTCGGCGGCGTCGAGCGGCGCGGTCAGCGGCTCGCGCCGCGGGTCGCCGAGGCGGTAGGCGACGCCCGCGCCGCAGTAGGCGAGCAGCGGCGCGCCCTTCCACCCGGCGTAGGGCCCGCTGTACCCGAAGGTGGTGACGGCGGTCAGCACCAGCCCCGGATGCGCCTCGCGCAGGCGCGCCTCGTCGAGGCCCAGCGCCCGCGCCTCGCCGGGGCGGAAGGAGTGCAGCAGCACGTCGGCGTCGGCGAGCAGCGCCGCGAGGGCGGCGCGGCCGTCCTCGCTCGCCAGGTCGAGGCGTGCGCCGTCCTTGCCGCCGTTGAGGTAGACGAACTGCCCGCTGCGCTCGGGGTCGCGGTCGTCGCCGGGGAAGGGGCCGTGCTCGCGGATCGCGTCGCCCTCGGGCGGCTCGATCTTGAACACGGACGCCCCAAGGTCGCGCAGCAGCTTGCCCGCGTAGGCGATGGCCTTGCCTCCGCCGGCCTCGACGACGCGCAGGCCGGCGACGGCGCCTGTCATTGCGGCCGTACCCGGTCCCGCCTGGCCGTCCGAATCAGCCGCGACCGCTCGCGCCTCGCCCTCAGTTCATGTCCGCGAACATCGGGTCGTCCTCGATCGAGTACTCGTAGGGCTTGAGCTCCTCGGGCGGGGTCGTCGCGAGGCTGATCGGCGCGTCGACCTCGAAGGGGCCCTTGAGGTCGAGTTCCTCGGCCATCTCGCGCATGGCGGGGATGACGTGCTTTCCGATCAGCTCGATGTTGCGCATGTTGTCGCGGTGGCTGATGTGGCCGTCGGTGGCGTAGAAGCTGACGATGCCCGGCCGGGTCTGCTCGAGGACCTTGCGCAGCTGCGCGATCGCGTGGTCCGGGTCGCCCATGATCCAGGTCAGGTCGTCGAGGTGCTTCTGCAGCGTCGCGCCGGTGTCGGCGCCGCCGCCGGCGGAGCGCAGGCCCTTGGCGCCGGCGCGCTGGTTGTTGCGGGCCACGGCGCCGCGCCGCCTGGCGATCGCGGCCGGCGAGTCCGGCGCGCCCCAGAGGTAGCCCGAGGGCGAGCTCCAGACGGGGTGGCCGAGGCCGGTGAACTCGCCCGCCATCCACATGAACTCGCGCGCGTTGCGCATCGCGTGCTCCATCGTGTCCTGCACGTGGAAGTGGATGGTCTGGCCGAAGTTCCAGGTGCCGACCTCGTAGCCCTTCTCGGCGGCGACCTCCTTGTAGGTGCCCATGATCCGCTTCTGCGCACGCTCGTCCGTACCGAGGCCGATGTAGGGGTAGCGGTGCGCCGCCGCCCACTGCACGGTCTCGAGGCTGGAGGTGCCGGGCACCCAGATGCGCGGGTGCGGCTTCTGCATCGGCAGCGCCCACGGGTTGACGACGCGGAAGTGGTACTGGTCGCCCTCCCAGCGGAACGGTCCGGGCGTGGTCCAGGTCTTGATGATCAGGTCGTGCGCCTCCTCGAGGCGGTCACGGTTGTAGGCGGGGTTGGCGTTCATCGCGAACTGCTCGGTGCCGCCGCCGCGGATCAGGCCGGGCACGAGGCGGCCCTGCGAGATCATGTCGATCATGCCGAGCTCCTCGGCGGTCGCGACGGGGTTGTCGCGCAGCGGCAGCGGTACGCCGAGCAGGACGATCTTCACGTTGTTGGTGACCGCCGCGAGGATCGAGGCCCAGATCTGGATCTGCGGCTGCATGCAGAACGGCGCGTTGTGATGCTCGTTGAGCATGATGCCGTCGAACCCGACCTCGTCGACGAGCTGGTACTCGGCGAGGCGGTCCTGGTAGATCTGGCTGCCCGCGTCGGAGTCGTAGAACTCGTTGGAGAAGCGCAGCACCGTGAGGCCGTCGCGCTTGCGCGCCTCCTCCTCCGGGTAGGCGGACATCGGCTGCTCGGTGAAGTACATGATGAACATCGGCGGTTCCCCGTTCGGTGCTCCCCGCGCGCCGCTCCGGCGCATCCGGGGGAGCATACCAGCACATCGCCTTTCGATCGGCGATTCCGGCGCGTCCGGGGCGGCCGAGGCGCTACCCTGTAGCCGCGGGGGCGAATCGGAGCGTGCGGCATGGCGAAGGCCTGGGACTGGCTGGTTGAGTTCCTCAACGACTGGCGCATCGCCTACCTCAACTTTCGCCATTACGACGCCCCGCGTTCGGTGCGGCTCCGCCTCTTCCTCCGCAACAACTGGATCAAGATGCGCACGCTGTCGCTCTGCTGCGGCAACCTCGGCGAACCGGGCTGCTGACGCGACGTCGAGGAGTCCCGTGAGGGCTCGGAAGACCACCACCACCCGCACCACCACTAGCCGCGCTGACGCGGGGTCGAGGCGCTACCCTGTAGGGGCGAGGGCGGACCGGGGGTGCGGCATGGCGAGCGCATGGCGGTGGCTGCGTGGCCTCGTCCTCGGCGCGGTGAGGAGCTGGCGCGCGACCTACCTCAACTTCCGCGACCATGACGCGCCGTTCTTCGTGAAGGTCCGGCTCTTCGCCCGCAACAAGTGGACGATGGCGCGCACGCTCTCGATGTGCTGCGGCAACCTCGGCGAGCCCGGCTGCTGAAGCGACTCCGGGGAGCCCCGTGAGGGCTCGGAGCATCACCACCACGACCACCCGCACCCGCATTAGCCCGCGCAGCTCGCCGCCCCCGGCGAGCGCGCTGCGCGCGGCTCGACCCACCCACCCGCCCCTCAATGGTGCGGGGCTGCGCCCCGCTCCCCCTTTCGTGGGGGCGGCCCCACACCCCCGCTGTTGCTCGCCTCGGAAGGTTGGTGCGCTTTCGAGCCTCCGCCGCTGCCCCGGCTGGATTCCGGCTTTCGCCGGAATGACGGGAGGAAGCCGGAATGACGGTCGTGCAAAGGTCCCGCGAGGGGAGAGGGGCGGACCGCTCTCGAGGGTGACGCCGCGTGCGCCGGAGGCGAGGGGGGCGTGGGGACGCAGCCCCCACAGAAGAAAATCCGAGGGCGGGTGGGTGGGCCAGAGCCGCGCGCGGCGCGTGCTCGTCCGGGATGGGGAGTGGGGCCTGCGAGGTATCCTCGCGTCCGATCGAACAGCGCCCCCCGCAAAGGACGCGCGCCCGTCCTCGCTGACCTGTTGTGTGGCATCGGAGGCTGGCGTCGTGTAGCGTCCGCCCGCGCCCGAACGCGCGCATCGAGGGGGTACGGGATGAAAGCAGCAGTCTTCCACGGCGTGCACCAGCCGCTCACCATCGAGGACATCGACGTCGACGAGCCGCGTGACTACGAGGTGCTGGTGCGCACCGCCGCCGCGGGCGTCTGCCACTCCGAGCTGCACATGGTCGAGGGCCACTCGCCCGTGCCCCCGCCCTCCGTGCTCGGCCACGAGTCCGCGGGCGTCGTCGAGCGCGTCGGCAGCCGCGTCACCTACGTCCAGCCGGGCGACCACGTGATCGCGCGAGGCACGTTCTGCGGCCACTGCGAGATGTGCCTCACGGGCCACCTCAACGTCTGCACGAACCGCCCCGGCCGCGCCAGCGACGACGATCCGGTGATGTCCTGGAACGGCGAGCGCCTCAACCAGTGGGGCTCCAACATCTTCGGCTGGTCGGAGCAGATGCTGCTGCACGAGAACGGCGTGGTGAAGATCTCGCCGGAGATGCCGCTCGACGCCGCCGCGCTGCTCGGCTGCGCCGTGATTACCGGCTTCGGCGCGGTGATGCGCACCGCGCAGGTCGAGGCCGGCTCCTCGATCGCGGTCTTCGGCTGCGGCGGCATCGGCCTGTCCGCGATCCAGGGCGGCGTCGTCTCCGGCTGCCAGCGCGTGATCGCCGTCGACCTGCTCGACAGCAAGCTCGAGGTCGCGCGTGAGTTTGGCGCGACCCACACCGTGAACGCCTCGAACGAGGATCCCGTCGCCGCGATCCGCGCGATCGCGGACGGCGAGGGCGTGCACTACTCGTTCGACGCGATCGGGCTGGCGACGGTGGCGATGCAGGCGCTCGACTGCCTGCGGCCGCAGGGCGCGGCGACGCTGATCGGCGTGATCCCGGAAGAGACGCCGCTCACCTTCGGCTGGCGGCGGCTCGGCGGCGAGAAGCGGATCCAGGGCTGCATGATGGGCTCGAACCGCTTCCGCATGGACCTGCCGATGCTCGTCGACCTCTACATGCAGGGCCGGCTCAAGCTCGACGAGATGATCACCACGCGCGGCTCGCTCGAGGACGTCAACGACTTCCTGGAGATCATGAAGGGCGGCGCCGTCACCCGGCAGGTGATGATGATGGACTCGTAGCGCCGTTCTGGTCCCCTCTCCCCGCGGTCGCTACTGCGCGAGGGGAGAGGGGGAGGGTGAGGGCCGGTCCCGTCCCGGACGAAGAGGCTCGGGGCGGATGAGAATCGGGCGGGCCCCGTGACCTAACCCCCCGCCGCCCGCTCGCAGGCGCGCGCGATCCGCGCCGCCGCGTCCTCGAGATCCTCGACGCTCGCCGTCGACCAGGCGAGGCGGATGCAGTCACCGCCGGGGTCGTCGCCGCGCTCGGCGTGGTCGGGGAAGAAGGCGCGGCCGACCGGGAAGACGACGCCCTCGGCGAGCGCCTCGCGCTGCACGGCGTCGGCGCTCAACCCGTCGCGCAGCCGCACCCAGAGGAAGAACCCGCCTCGCGGGCCGCGGAACCCGGCATACGGCTCGGCGAACTCGCGCAGGCCGCGCTGCAAGGCCTCGGCCTTGCGCGCGTAGAGCGGGCGCATGCGCGCGACGTGTTCCGCGTAGCCGCCGCTCTCGATGAACCCGGCGATCATGCGATGCAGCAGCGGGCTGCCGCCCATGTCGAAGCGCATGCGCGTGAAGCGCTCGATCAGTTCCGGCTCGGCCTGCACCCACCCGACGCGCAGTCCCGTCGCGATCGTCTTGGAAAACGTCCCGACGGTGATCACGCCGCGCCCTCCGGCCAGCGCCGCGAGCGAGGGCGGACGCGCCTCGTCGAAGTGGATCTCGCCGTACGGATCGTCGTCGAGCAGCAGCGCGCCGTGCTCCGCCGCGAGCCGCACCAGCTCACGCCGCCGCTCGAGGGCGAGCGAGGCGCCGGTGGGGTTGTGGAAGTTGGGGATCGTGTAGACCAGCCTGGCGCGGCGGCCCTCCGCCTTGAGGTGCGCCAGCGTGTCCGCGAGGGCGTCCGTGCGGCACCCGTCCTCGTCCACGGGGACGGTCACGATCCGCGCCCCGTGGCCGCGCAAAGTGCGCATCGTGCCGGAGAAGGTCGGCGACTCGCTGACGACGACGTCGCCGCGGTCGAGCAGCGCCGCGCAGACGAGCGCGATCCCGCCCGCCGAGCCGTTGGTGAGCATGAAGTGTTCCGACTTCGCCGGCAGGCCAAGGTCATGCGCCGAGCGCTCCGCGAGCTGCTCGCGCAGGCCCTCGAAGCCGAGCCCGCCGCCGTAGGTGAGCGCGCCGTCGTCTCCGCTGGTCAGCGCCCGGCCGAGCGCCTCGCGCAGCGCCGCCCTCGGGAGTGTCGCGGGGTCCGGGATGCCGCCGGCGAGGCTGATTGCCTCGCCCCGGCTGGCGAGTTCCCAGGCGCTGGCCGGGAGGCCCCAGTCGGTCGCCGTGCCGGGGCTCAGTTCGCGCGCGCCGCTGCTGAGCAGCGTCTCGGGATCGCGTCCGGCCCAGAGCCGCGCCGCCGCCTCGGCGACGTCGCCCTCGCGGCTCACGAGCTCGCGCCCTCCTCCTCGTCGTCGAAGACGAGCGAGGGCTCGTGCACGCCGAGCACGACGATCTCGTCGCCCGCGGAGATGCGCCCGCCCTCGAGCACGCGCACGCGGATCCCGCCGCGCCCGACGAGCGCGCGCAGCAGCCCGGGGCGCTCCAGCAGGTCTTGCAGGTAGTTGCAGGGGTCGCAGGGCAACATCCCCGCCAGCCGCGCGCTCCCGATGCGGAACTCGAGGCCGAGCAGCCCCTGCAACTGCACGCCGCGCGTCACCAGGTTGCGCCGCAGCAGGTGCGGCTCCAGCCCGAGGTCGTCCGCGGTTTCCGCCTCGATGATCGTGAGCTGCTGCTCGCGCCAGCGCGGGTCGCTCCAGTGGCCGCGCCGGGTGGCGTAACGGTCGCCGAGGATGCCGACGCCGGGCACGACCTCGACCCGCTCGCGCCGTTGCATCGGCGCGCCTGCCTCGCTCGCCACGAAGATGCCGATGATGCCCGGCTGGCCCCTGTCGCTGCTCGCGGGGCCGCGTTCGGCGGTGGTCATCGCCGCTCCTTCGCGCCCGCGAATGCTACACCGGCAGCGCGCCGGGGAAGACGCGGCGAGGTGCCGCTACGGCGAGCCGGAGGCCGCCCCGCCCGGCGGATGTCCGCTGTCCTCGGAGTCGCGCAGCTGGCGCAGGAACGACTCGACGTCCTCGACGAGCTCCGGCGCGGCGGGCGCCTCGCTCGTGTCGATCGAGTCGAGCGGGGGGTGCATGTCGTCGTAGTTCTGCTCGAGGGTGTCGATGAAGCGGCCGAACTGGTCCGAGCGCCCTCGCGCGTCCTCGGCCTCGTCGTAGAGTTCCGCGATCTGCTCGTCGTAGACCGCGACATCGACCTCGGGGCCGAGGCCTTCGCCGATCGCCTTGATCAGCGCGCGGGCGGCGAAGGGGTGCGGCTCGACGGCGACGTAGAAGGGGGCGGCGGTGAGCAGGCTGGAGCTGCGCCAGCCGCGCTCCTCGCAGGCCACGGCGAGCGGCGTCGTGATCCCGGCCGGACCCTCGTAGCTCCACGGC
Organism: Dehalococcoidia bacterium; assembly: GCA_963692775.1. Classification (GTDB taxonomy): domain Bacteria; phylum Chloroflexota; class Dehalococcoidia; order UBA2979; family UBA2979; genus VXMT01. The sequence continues at coordinate 1,309,222 of OY839116.1, forward strand.
AGCGGCACGAGCCCGAACTGCGTCGCCAGCGCGGAGTCGCGCGAGTAGAGCTGCACCGGCAGCGGGCGCGAGTGCGGCGTCGCCGCGCGGTAGGCGCCGAGCATCAGCGACTCGCTGAGGCCGAAGCGCTCCATCGCCGCGATGACCGCCTCGATGAACTCGCGCCAGCGCAGCTGCGGCTCCGAGCCGACGAGCAGCACGAGGTCGCGCTGCGCGCCCTCGGGGCGGGCGAGGAAGAACTCGTTGGCCGGCCAGTCGATGGCGCGCCTGCCCGGCGCGGCGGCCTCGTCCTCGACGACGCGGACGCGCGGGCGGCGCACGGTGAAATCGAAGAACGGCTGCGGGTCGACGGACGCGAGGGGTTGCGCCTCCCAGTGGTCGGCGAGCTCGCGCAGCGCCTCGGCGGCGCTGGTGCCCCAGGAGCCGCCGAAGCCTGCGATCAGCAGCGGATCGCGCAGCCCGGAGAGGTCCGGCAGTTGCTCCTCATAGCGGACGAGGTCGCTCATGCATCGATCTTAGCACTCTCACGGTGAGAGTGCTAAGCAGCGGGTTGCGGGCTACGCTTCGGCGGCGCGCCTTCCCTGCGCATGGAGGAAGAACTCCGCCGTCGTGCGCACCTCGAACTCCCAGCCGAGCGCGGCCAGCCGTTCGCGCAACGATCGAGGCTCGTAGTAGCGCTTCACGATCTCGAAGCGGCGTCCCCCGGCGACCTCGCGCAGCTCCGTCTCCGCCGCCTCGCCGGCGCCGCTCGCGCCGCTCGACCCTGTCGACGCGGCGGAGTCGACGAAGAAGACGCGCCCGCCCGGCGCGAGCGCCGCGCCGACCAGCGCCCAGAAGGCGTCGAAGCGCTCCTCCGGGACGTGCGAGAGCCAGAAGCCGAAGAACACCTCGTCATGGCGGCGCTGCGGCGTCCACTCCCAGAGGTCGGCTTGCACGTAGCGCACCCGCTCCGCGCCCAGCCCGGCGGTCTCGACGCGCGCGCGGCAGCGCTCCAGCATCTCGCTCGAGGCGTCGAGCGCCGTCACCTCCTTGGCGCCCTCGGCGAGTTGCTGCGTCCACCAGCCGGTGCCGCAGGCGATCTCGAGGATGCGGCCGTGGGCGCCGAAGGCGGCGAGGGCGGCGCGCACCTCGTTCGTCTCGGCGATCCAGCGGCTGCGGAACTCGGGGCCGCGATCGTGGCGTCCGCTGCGCAGCCACCACTCGTCGTACTCGGGAGCGCGCGCGTGGTAGTAGGCCTTCTGCTCTTCGAGGAGCCGGGTGGCGTCGGTCATCGGCGGCCCGCGGGGGTCAGGCCGCGCGGCGCTCGCGCACGGCCTCGACGAGCTGCGGCAGCACCTCGCCGGACGGCCCGCGCAGGATCACCGTCGCCCAGTCGCTCAGCGCCGTCGGCTCCGGGTCGATCTCGATCAGCGGCACGCCGCGCTGCGCGGCGAGCTGCGGGTAGTAGGCGACCGGATACACCACCGCCGAGGTGCCCGCGAGCACGAAGACGTCCGCCCGCGCGGTCTCCAGCTCGCAGCGCTCCAGGTGCGCCCCCGGCACCGGCTCGCCGAAGCCGACGCTGTCCGTCTTGACGGGGCTGCCGCAGCCGGGCTCCGGGCACCAGGGCGGCAGCGCCTCCGGGTCGACGGCGAGGTCGTCCTCGTGCCAGCGTCCGCCGCAGGCGGGGCAGCGCAGCCAGTAGATGTTGCCGTGCACCTCGGTCAGCGAGGTGGTGCCGGCCTGGCGGTGCAGGTCGTCGCCGTTCTGGGTGATGACGTGGCGCAGGACGCCCATCGCCTCGAGTTCGGCCATCGCGTAGTGGCCGGCGTTGGGCTCGGCGGCGTGGAGCTTGTCCATCAGATCCTGGATGTCCGGGTCGCGCTCGCCGAAGAGCCGCTCCTTCCACCAGCCCTCGGGATCGCTCATGAAGCGCTCGAAACCGTCGGCGCGCGGCTCGCCGATCTTCGTCCAGAGCCCGCTCTTGCCCCGGAAGGTGGGCACGCCCGATTCGTGCGAGACGCCCGCGCCGGTGAGCGCGATCGCGTGCGAGGCATCCGCGAGCAGATCGGCCGCTCGCGCCAAGGCTCCTGCATCGACTGTCATGGGCGCCATCCTAGCCGCTTCGCGCCAGCCGTGCAGTGATCTCGAAGCGCGGCATCAACGCCGGCGGATAGCACGGATTGTTGCGCGGAACTTGAGGCGCACTCTGGATCGATGCCTTGAATGCGGCTAGGATGTGCCCGGTCGCGACGTGAACCGTGAACGAAAGGTTGTTGACAAGTGGCTACCTTTACCCCGAAGGATGCATCCGAGGTGTTGATCGGGCGCGAACGTGCATCCGCTCGTGAACGCCGGATGTACGTTGAGGCGTTGCGGGGCTCCGATGCGGGCATGATCGAGCTCTCCCGTGGCGAGAAGGCGTCGCGCGTCAAGCGCCTGCTTGCCGAGGCATCGAAGGAGACCGGGATTCGCGTCCGCTCCACGTGGGAGGACAAGAACCAGAAGGTCCTGCTCTGGAAGCGGGTCGGCAGCTAACTTCGATTGTCCGCGCCCGGGGCCTCGAATGCGGGCCTCGGACGCGCCTCGGCGGATGCCGGACGCACAACAAGAAACCGGCCACCTGATGGTGGCCGGTTCTTCTTGCGTCCCGAGGCCCGCGAGGGCCTGTCCGGGTTCGGCTAGCGGCCCTTGAAGACCGGCGTCCGCTTCTCGGCGAAGGCCTTGGCGGCCTCCATCGTGTCGTCCAGCTTGCGCAGGTCGGCCATCGCCTGCGGGAAGCTGATCGCGGTCTGGTAGGTGTTCGGGCGCGGGCGCGCCATCATCAGCTGCTGCTTGGTGACGCGCACGTGCACCGGCGGCAGCCCCGCGATCTCCTCGGCGAGGTCCATCGCCGTCGACTCCAGCTGGTCGGCGGGGACGACGTGGTTGGCGAGGCCCAGCTCGTAGGCGCGCTGCGCGTCGAACTGGTGGCCGCGGATCACGATCTCCGAGCCCGGCAGCCAGGGCAGGTTGTTCAGGATCGGGAACAACGCCGGCCCGATGATGCCCGTCGGGATCTCCGACATCGCGAAGCGTGAGCCCTCGGCGGCCACGCAGATGTCCGAGGCGCAGACCATGTAGAAGCCGAGGCCCCAGGCCCCGCCCTGCACGGCGGTGATCAGCGGGATGTCGGTCTCCGGCACGCTGTAGAAGCCGAGGTCGGCGACCGGCTCGTCCGCGCCCACGATCTCGGGGGCGCCGCCGGCCTGCTCGCGGATGTCGCGGCCCGCGCAGAAGATGCGGCCCTCGCCGGAGAGCACCACCACCCGCACGTCCGGGTCGCTCATCGCCTCGTGCCAGGCGCGCCGGCGGTCCCAGCTGATCTGCGCGCCCTGCGCGTTGAGGCGCTCGGGGCGGTTGAGGATCATCCGGAAGATGTGACCGATCTTCTCGGTCTTCACGTACGTGTACTCGGTCATGGGCATTCCTTGCGCTATCCGCTGTGTCGGCTGGCGGAATCTAGCACATCCTGCGCGCTGGCACGAATCCCCCGCGTCCGGACCCGCGGCGGTGCTGTCAGCACGGCCCCGATACGACTACTTCCACATGGTGCGGGCGCTGAAGCGCACCGCGGCGTACCATCCTCGCGAGGGCTCGAGGCCGCCCCGAACGGTCCGCGGGCGGCGTGCGGAGGCGAGATGATCAACAAGGTCGTCGGCTCGTTCGACGAGGCGCTGGCGGACGTGCGGTCCGGCGCGATGATCCACTTTGGCGGCTTCGCCAACCCGCACAACACGCCCAACTACCTCATCGCCGCGCTCGCCCGCCGGGGCGCCGACCGGCTGACCGGCGTCAGCACCTACGCCGGCCATGGCGAGGAGGTGCAGCGGGTGCTGTTCGAGCGCCGCAACCTGGAGGCCCTGCACGACGGCTGGGATCTCGGTCTGATGGCCGAGCTCGGACGGTTGGGCAAGCTGATCACCAGCTTCCCCAACGGCAACTCGCGCGAGCTGCTCTACCCCTTCGAGCACGTGCTGCGACGCGGGGAGGCCGAGGTAGAGGTGCTCGGCCAGGGCTCGATCGCCGAGCGGATCCGCTGCGCCCGGGCCGGCATCCCCGCCTTCTACACCCCGGTCGGCGTCGGCACGTTCGTCGCCGCGGGCAAGGAGGTGCGGGAGTTCGACGGCGTACCGCACATCCTCGAGACGGCGCTCAGGGCGGACTTCGCGCTGATCCGCGCGCATCGCGCCGACCGCTTCGGCAACCTCGTCTACCGCGGGCCGCGCACCTTCAACCAGACGATGGCAGGCGCCGCCGGCGTCACCGTCGCCGAGGTCGACGAGGTCGTACCGCTCGGCGATCTCGGGCCCGACGAGATCCACACGCCCGGCGTCTACGTGCAGCGCGTGGTGGTGCGGCCCTCGACGCCGCACGACGACTGGAGGACGCCCGCATGAGCGAGCAGCCCGAGCTCCTCGACGAGTCCGTGATGGCGATGGTGGCCGCGCGCGACCTCCCGGACGGCGCGATCGTCAACCTCGGGCTCGGCCTGCCGCTCGCGCTCTCGGACTACATCCCGCCGGACCGCGAGGTGCTGTTCCACTCGGAGCAGGGCATCGTCGGCTTCGGCGCGCGCGTCTTCGATCCCGCCGAGGTGGACCCACTGCTCATGAACGCCGGCGGCGAGCCGGTCGCGAGCGCGCCGGGGATGAGCTACATGAGCCACGACGAGTCGTTCGCGATGATCCGCGGCGGGCACATCGACGTGACCGTGCTCGGGGCGCTGCAGGTCGACGCGCGGGGCAACCTCGCGAACGCGCAGATACCCGGCAAGCCCGCGCCCGGCCTCGGCGGCGGGCAGGATCTCGCGACCTGCGCGAAGCAGGTGCTGGTGGTGATGCGGCACCTCGCCCCCAACGGCGACCCGAAGATCGTCGAGCGCTGCGACATGGTGCTGACCGCCCTCGGCTGCGTCGATCGCGTCGTGACGGACGTGGGGCTGTTCGAGATCGCGGACGGCCGCGTCACGCTGCTGGAGTACGCGCCGGGCTGGACGGTCGAGCAGATCCAGGCGATCACCGGCGTCGAACTCGCCGTCGCCGAGGATGTCCGCGAGATCGTACTGGGATAGAAGCGCCCCGCTCAGGGCTGCCGGCGGAACCACTCCACGGTCCGCGCCATGCCCTCCTCGAGGGGAGTGCGCGGCGTCCAGCCCCAGACCTCGCGGGCGCGTGAGGCGTCGAGGTAGATCGCCGCGTGGTCGCCGGGGCGCTCCTCGGCATGGACGGGAGGCCGCCCGTAGCCCGTCAGCGCCGCGAGCGTGTCGAAGATGCGCTGCGTGGACGTGCCCTCGCCGGTCCCGATGACGCAGATGGCCGGCTCGCGCTCGGCGGCGAGCAGGGCGGCCTCGACGACGTCGTCGACGTAGACGTAGTCGCGCTGCTGGCTGCCGTCGCCGAAGATCGTGACCGCCTCGCCGGCGAGCATGCGCGAGCTGAAGATCGCGACCACGCCCGACTCGCCCGCGGCGTCCTGCCCCGGCCCGTAGATGTTGCCCGGCCGCAAAACGGACAGCTCGAGGCCGAGATGGCGGCAGAGCGCCCCCAGCTCGTGCTCGGCGGCGATCTTCGATGCGCCGTAGACGGAGTCCGGCGCGAGCGGCGTGTCCTCGTTCGCCGGGAGCGAGCGCGGCGCCCCGTGGAGCGCCCCGCCGGTCGAGAAGAAGACGATGCGCCGAGCGCCGGCCTCGGCGGCCGCCTGTGCGACGTGCACGCTGCCCAGCACGTTCGTCAGCACGTCCGTCGCCGGGTCGCGCATCGAGACGGGCACCGAGGCCTGCGCCGCGAGGTGAAAGACGACCTCCGGCTGCGCCTCGGCGATGGTCGCGCGTGTCGCGGCGAGGTCGCGGATGTCCCCGGCGTACTCGCTGACGCCGTCGGGCGGCGGCTCCGCCGGTCCGCCGGGCGGGGCGAGCGAGAGGCCGCTGACGCTCCAGCCGTCGCCGGCCAGCCGCCGCACGAGGTGGCGGCCGACGAAGCCCGACGATCCCGTGACCAGCGCCCGCTTGCTCACCGCGTGCTCCTCGCGCCTCGTGCTCGCGCCGCACGGTCGCTACCCTGTGGGCCGCCGCGGCGCCGCCCCTTCATCGCGCCTTATAGCGTCGTGGAGACGGTGCGAACAGGGTAGGGTGTCGCGGCGCTGCGGCGCGCGGGAGGGACGAGGGCCTGCATGCTCGATGACCCGGCCCTGCGCGATCGCACCGACCCGAGCGGCTTCTGGCGGCTGATCGCCGATCTGCCGCGGCAGGCGCGCGCGGCCCGGACGCTCGGCCTCGACTGTCTGCTGCCCGGGGACTTCACCCGCCCCAAGCGCGTCGTGATCCTCGGGATGGGGGGATCCGCGATCGGCGGCGACGTCGTGGCGACCGTCACCGAGCATCTCGGCTCGATCCCCGCCGAGGTCGTGCGCGACTACGCCGCGCCGCCGGTCGGCGAGGGCGCGCTGCTGGTCGCCTGCTCCTTCTCCGGGAACACCGAGGAGGTGATCGCCGCCTTCTCGGCGCAGCTCGGCGGGCCGGGGATGCGGCTGGCGCTCACCACCGGCGGCTCGCTGGCGGCGATCGCCGAGGCGCACGACGTCCCGCTGATCGCCTACGACTTCGACGGTCCGCCCCGCACCGCGCTCGGCTACAGCGTGCTCCCGCTGCTGGAGGTGCTGCGGCGGCTGGGCGCGATGACGCTCGATGACGACGCGATCGAGGGCGCCCTGCGCGGGCTCGATCGCTGCGCCGAGGCCTGGGGCCCGCAGCAGCCGACGCCCTCGAACGCGGCGAAGCAGATCGCGCTGCGGCTGACCGACCGCCTGCCCTACATCGTCGGCGGCGACGTGCTGGCGGTGGCGGCGCGGCGCTGGGCGGGCCAGCTCGCCGAGAACGCGAAGCAGTGGGCCTTCGCCGGCGCGCTCCCCGAGGCCGATCACAGCACGATCGTCGCCCTCGAACGGCGGCAGGAGGCCTCGCGCGCGCTCCATGCCGTGCTGCTCGACGGCCCGGCGATGGACGCGCGGAACCGCCGCCGCGCGCAGCTGACCGCCCGCGAGCTCGACGCCGCGGGAGTCGAGCACGAGATCGTCGCCATCGAGGCGCGGGATCCGCTCGGCGCGGTCCTCGAGGCGTGCCAGCTCGGCGACTGGGTCTCCTACTACGTCGCCCTGCTGCACGGCGTCGACCCGCTGCCGACGCCGATCCTCGACCGCGTCAAGGCCGCGATGGCCGGCGCGGTGGCGCGATCGCCCGCCTCCTGAGTGAGCCCGGCGTCCCGGCCGGGAGGCCCCTCGCCGCGGGGGGCTGGACACGTATGGCACTATGCGGCTGAAGGAACAGGGCGTCCTCGCGGCATGGGCGTCCGGAGTCCGAGTCCATGGGTCTGCCTATGGCGGGCTGATGCATCGTGCGAGGGGGGCGCTGATGACATCAGAGGCGAGGAATGGGACCGGCACGGCTCACGTCCATCACTGGATGCTCTCCGAGCCGTCCGGAGGCGAGGTGCCCGGCCGGTGCAAGGGCTGCGGCGAGGAACGCGGATTCCCCGCGAACCCGTCCAACCCCTACCTGCGCGGTCTGGCCAAGAAACGCCCGACGGGCCGCCAGAACTAGCGAGCCCGCGAACGCCCGGAACCCCGCGAGGCGCCCCTGCGCCCTTCGCGGAGTCCGTCCCCAAATCGAGGCGCCTCGCGCGCCTCCTCCTGCTGCCCTGAGCCTTCCGGATGCCGGCTAGTCGAAGCGCAGCGCGCGCGCCCGGATCTCTTCGATCGACAGCGCCGGGGCGTCGGGGGCCAGGTCGCCGGGCGTGTAGGTGACGGAGGCGAGCCGCCCGCTGTAGGGGAACGGGCCGCGCCGCTCGTACAGCTCCCACGAGACCGGCGAGCGCCGGTCGATGCCGATGTCGATGCCCTCGAAGGGCGCGAGCGGGTGGAGCTGCACGAGGTTCTCGAGGACGCCGCGTGACTCGCCGTTGACCCGCAACTCGACGGCGCCGCGGTTCCTCGGCAGCGCCGTGAACTCGAACACCACCTCGACGTCGCCCTCGGGCAGCGCGCCGCCGGCGAGTTCCGACATCTCGCTGTAGCCGTTGTAGACGAAACGGACCTCGCCGCCCTCGGCGTACAGCACGTAGCCGCCGCCCTGCGCGCCGTGCGCGACGATCACGCCCTCGTCGCCCGCCTCGTAATGGAGGCGCGCGCTGACCGTGAACGAGCGCCGGCCCGTGAGTTGCAGCGAGCGGTCGCGCTCGAGGGTCGGCGTGCCGGGATGGATGGTGAGCGGCTCCGCCAGCCGCTCGTCCTGCGGAGGGCGCAGCAGCTGCTTCAGGCCGCTGTGGTCGTCGAGCGGGTAGACCTGGTTGTCGAGGGCCGCCCGCTCCCAGGCGTCGGCCAGCTCGCGCAGCTTCTCGGGGTGCTCGGCGGCGAGATCGTGCAGCTCCGTCGGATCCTCGCGCAGGTCGTAGAGCTCCCACTCCTCGTCGCTGTACGGCGCGCCGCGCTGGTGCAGCGTGACGGCGCTCCAGCCGTCGCGGTAGTAGCCGCGGTTGCCGACCATCTCGTAGAGCTGCTCCGGATGCGCCGAGGCCGCCGACTCGTCCGCGAGGCTCGCCGCGAAGCTCGCGCCGGCCGGCGCGGGCGTGGACTCGTCGGCGGGCTCGGGCGGCGCCTCGGCGCCCGCGAGCTCGAGGATCGTCGGCAGGATGTCGGTGACGTGGGCGTACTGCCGCCGCTGCTCGCCGCCGCCGGCGATGCCCCTCGGCCAGGAGATGATGAACGGCGCCTGGTGGCCGCCCGCGTGCGTGGTGCTCTTGTAGAGCCGGAACGGCGTGTTCCCGGCCATCCCCCAGCCGCGCGGGTAGTGCGGCCACGACCGCGGCCCGCCCAGCAGGTCCAGCTTCGCATGGTCGCGGTCGATGTCGGCCGCGGCCCGCGCGAAGGCGGCCAGGTACTCGGTTGTGCCGGACGTCTCGCCCTCGCGCGAGGCGCCGTTGTCCGAGGTGAAGATCACGACCGTGTTGTCGCGCTCGCCCAGCTGCTCGAGGGCGGCCATCAGCCGCCCGAAGTTCTGGTCGATGTTGTCGACCATCCCGGCGAACAGCTCCTGGTAGCGGGCGAACAGCGTCTGCTCGCGAGGGTCGAGTTCGTCCCAGGGTTGCACCTCGTAGCCGCGCTCCTGGTTCCTCGGCGCCAGCGCCGCGCCCTCCGGGATCACGCCCAGCTCGAGCTGCCGCCGGTAGCGCGCCTCGCGCACGGCGTCCCAGCCGCCGTCGAAGACCCCTCGGTACTTCGCGATGTCCTCGGGCCTGGCGTGCAGCGGCGCGTGGGGCGCGCCGTGCGCGAAGTAGAGGAAGAACGGCTGGCGCGGGTTCGCCGCTTTCTGCTCGCGGATCATGCGGATTGCGCGGTCCGTGGCGTCGTCCGTGAAGTAGTAGCCGTCCGGGTAACGGTCGATCTCGATGCGGGCGTTGTCCTCCATCAGCTCGTTGGGCATGTGCAGGTTGGTGAACGGGCCGAGGAAGCCGAAGTAGCGGTCGAAGCCGCGCTGCACCGGCCAGGAGTGCATCCGCTGGAAGGGCGAGAGCGCCGTGTCCTTCGAGAGGTGCCACTTGCCGACCATCATCGTCGCGTAGCCGGCGTCGCGCAGGATCTCGGCCAGCGTCGGCGCGTTCGAGGCGAGTTCCATCGCGTAGCCAGGGAAGCCCGGGTCGGCGTGGGCCACCCAGCCGACGCCGACGGCGTGCGAGTTGCGGCCCGTCAGCAGCGCCGCCCGCGTCGGCGAGCACATCGGCGTGACGTGGAAGTTCGTGTAGCGCAGGCCCTCGGCGGCGAGGCGGTCGAGGTACGGCGTCTCGATCTCGGAGCCGTAGCAGCCGAGGTCGGCGAAGCCGAGGTCGTCGGCGAGCACGATCACGACGTTCGGCGCGCCCTCGGGCGGCGTGGGGCGCGGCGGCCACCACGATTGCGAGGCGGCGATCGTGCGGCCGATCGCGCCCTCGAACCCCGCGTAGGCGCTTGGGCGCGGGCCGGCGCCCGGCTGTGTCCGGAGATCCTCGGTCGTCACGGTCGCCTCCTGCCGCTATGCCCGCCGGCGCGCTGCGCCCGCGCCCGCCTCGCAGAGGCGGCGCAGGCTCCACATCGCCTCCAGGTCGCGCTCGTTGATCTCGTGGACGAACTGGTCGAGGGGCACCTCGCCGCGATGGCGGTGGACGCCGCGATGCTCCCAGGCCGCTCCCGCCCACTGGAGCGTCCACAGCAGCTCCTCGCGCAGCGAGGCGAACCCGTAGAGGAGATCCCGGAACTCCTCGATGCGGTAGCGGCGCTCGCCCGGCCCGAGGTGCGCGCGGCGCTCGGGGAGCGGCGCGCCGGAGCGATCGCAGATCGCCTGCACGGCGCGCAGGTCTTCCGCCTCCGAGTCCCGCAGGAAGCCGACGATCTCGAGGATCGACCAGTCCTCGCGCAGCCCGGCTTCCGGCGGCGGGCGGCGCGTGAGGATCGCGTCGTCCAGTCCCCAGGTGAGTTGCTGGACCTCGTGCGCGACCTCGCGCAGGGCCTTGAGCAGCCAGCGCTGGTTCGAACCGTAGCGCCTCGTCGAGGTCGGCACGGCGCGATCGTTGGCCGCGCCGATCGGCTTGTCAACCGCGGCCGCCGCCGGGCGGGGCGGCGCGCGCGTTGACCGCGGGGGCGATTCGGGCGAGGCTCGCGCACGGGGCCCCAACGTCGTGAGCGCGGACTCGCTGCCCTACACGGTCCTGATCCTGATCGCCGAGCTGGCCGTCGGCTCGCTCCTCTTCGTCACCTGGTTCGACGGGCGCGGGATGGTCACGCGCGGCTATGTGCAGACCGGCGCGGCGATCGTCGTGCCCTCGGCCATCCTCGCGCTGCTGATCGCCTTCAACCTCGATCCGCGGGCGGGGATCGACGGCTACACGCTGCGAGGCGGCGCGCTCGACGGGCTGCGCGTCGTGCTGGTGCTGTTCACCGTCGTCGCGGGGGCGCACCTGGTGGCGGCGTTCACGGAGCGCGCCTCGCTGGCGCGCCTGCTCGGCTGGGCGGGAGGCGCGGTGGGGCTCGTCGCGCTGGTGCTGCTCGCGGCGCTGGTCTCGGCGCCGGCCTGGTCCTACGCCGGGGTGCTGGCCGGCATGCTCGTCTCGGCGCTGGTGCTGGGCGGCTCGCTGATGGCGATGAGCTGGGGGCACTGGTACCTCACCAACTCGGGGCTGCCCAAGGAGCCGCTCGAGCAGATGTCGCTGCTGGTCCTCGGGGCATTGATCGCGCAGGCGCTGCTCGTCGTGGCGGGGGCCGCCGCGCCGGTGCGCGAGATCCCGCTGACGCAGGGCGCCTTCGGCGTCTCGCTGGGCGAGAACCCGGCCTTCTGGTTCCGCGTCGGCGTGGGCCTGCTGTTCCCGATCGTGCTCGCCTGGCTTGCGTGGAAGGCGGCGGCGATCCGGGGAATGATGTCCGCCACCGGCCTGCTCTACATCGCCGTCGGCGCCGTCCTCGCGGGCGAGGTGCTCGCGCGCGGCCTGCTCTTCGCGACCGGCGCCGCCGTCTAGCACCCGCGGGAGGGAGCGACATGGAGGCAGGCAACGTCGTGGCGATGTTCCTCGAGGAGACGCGGTTCAGCTCGCGGGAGGAGTGGGAGCGGGCATGCGCGGGCGTGTGGGACGACGCGCTGGCGGAGCTGCGCACGAACCCCGGCTTCCTCGGGCTCGCCGCGTTCTGGGCCGACGACGACACGGCGCGCGGCGGCGTCCTCGGCCTGTGGGACTCGCTGGAGCACCGGCTTCGCTACGAGGCCCGGTCGGCGGGCGCGGTGCGCGCGCTCTTCGATCCGTTCTTCACGCGCGGCCCGAGCCGCCCCCGGCTCCACGTCACCAACGCCACGATGGAGTAGGCGGGCCGCGGGGCTACGCCGCGCCGCCCTGGTCCGGGGCCGCCGCCGCCGCGTCCTCGCCCTCCGCGGGCTCGGCGCCGGACGGCGGCTCCGGCGGCTCGCCGGGTGGTTTGCGATGGAGGTGGCGTGCGGCGTGCGACTGGGCGAGCGCCTCGTCCGGTTCGAGGCCGCGCAGGCGGCTGTCGACGTACCAGAACAGCTCCCGCAGCAGCGCCGTCAGCGGCACGATCACCAGCAGGCCGATGAAGCCGAAGACGGCCCCCGCGGCCACCAGCAGCAGGATGATGACCGCGGGGTGCAGGTCCACGGCCTGGCTCTGGATGCGCGGCACCAGCAGGTTGTTCTCCAACTGCTGCACCAGCACGAAGAGCAGGGCGACCCAGATGATCTTCTCCGGGTCGCCGCTCGCCGCGGCCATCAACAGCGCCGGCAGCGCGCCGATCCACGGCCCGATGATCGGGATCAGCTCCGTGATCCCCGCGAAGATCGCGAGCGCGATCGTCAGCTCGACATCGATGATCGTCAGCCCGATGAACGTCAGCACGCCGACCACCGCGCCGAGGATCAACTGGCCTCGCAGGTAGCGCCCCAGCAGCGCGTCGGCGATGCGGAGGCCGTTGAGGATGTCGGGGCGCGTGGCGGCGGGCACCGCGGCCTCGAAGTTGTCCTCGAAGCGGTGCCGGTCGCGCAGCGCGTAGAACAGCCAGAAGGGCACGATCAGGAAGCCGAAGATCACGCCGAGCGTCCTCGTCAGGAAGGAGAACGAGTCCGTGGTGTGCCCGGCGATCTCCACGCCGATCTGGTCGGCGTTCTCCGCGATGGTCGTGTCGATGCGTTCGCGTACGTTGTCCGGGACGCGCTCGCGGTACTGGTTGAGCCAGGAGTTGATCTGGTCCTGCGCGCGCTGGCGCAGATCGGGGAAGGAGTCGATGAACTCCGTCGCCTGATCGATCGCGACGGGGGCGATCAGCAGGCCGAGCCCTACCAGGACGGCGAGGATCACGAGGTAGACCAGCAGGACGGCCAGGCCTCGCGAGATCACGTTCTTCTCCGGGGTGCCGCCCGGCAGGAACGAGGCGAGCGAGGCGATGTGGTCCACCGCCGGCGTCAGCACGTAGGCGAGGAGCCCCCCGACCGCGAAGGGGAAGAGCGCCCAGCGCGCGTTCCACACGATCCAGAGCACGACGGCCAGCATCAGCAGCCACAGCGCCACTCGCACCCGCGATCTGGTCATGGCGTCCACCTGCCGCGCGCCAGCGGCGCTGCGTTGCTCCGATCCCGCGTGCGCCCATTGTGCCTGATGGGCGCGGCGCCGGCAGACGCGGGCGCGCTCCGGAGCGCCGCGCGCCATTGACAGGCTATGCTGGCGCGCGGGACCATAGGCCCAGCGGGATCGGCCCAGGCCCCGCACGCGGGGGATCGCGATGGTTTCCGCCCGAACGCTCGAACGCCGCATCGCAGACAGCGGCCGCCGCCTCACCGAGCCGCGCCGCCAGCTGATCGAGGCGATGCGCAACCTCGGCGACCACTTCACCGCCGACCAGGCCGTGCAGGCCGCGCCCGGTGTCGGCCGGGCCACGGTGTTCCGCACGATGCGGCTGCTGGAGGAGGTCGGGGTGCTCTGCCAGGTGGTGCTGGACGACGGCGCGGTGGGCTACCGCCTCACCGACAACGCGCGCCACCACCACCACCTGATCTGCTCCCAGTGCGGCGCCACCGACGACTTCGCGAGCGCCGGCGTCGAGGATCTGCTCTCCGACCTCGCGCGCCAGAGTGACTTCGACATTCACGGACACCGCCTCGAGATCTACGGCCTCTGCGCCGACTGCAACCGGGAACTCGGCTGCCACTGAGCCAGCCCCACCTGCGCGCTCCTGCCCCCTGACCCCCATCGGGTGACTGCGCATTGAGATCGAGTCTCTTGCGCACCTCGCTGATGCGGGGTATCGTGCTGCGATCCGCTGCGACGGAGTATCAGCCAGTACGTATCAGCAAGAGGGGTTGTGATGCGCGACCTGTTCCCGCTACGAACGCTCTGGACCGCGCTCGTGCTTGTGCTGGCGCTCGCCGTGGCGACGGCATGCACCGGTGATGACGACGATGACGGCGAGGCCGGGGACGAGCGTCTCCAGGTTGTCGCGTCCACCGGCATCATCGCCCACTTTGCCGAGCAGATCGCCGGAGACGACGCAGACGTCGTGTCCGTGATTCCGCCGGGCGCGGACGCGCACACCTTCAGCGCCTCCACCACCGACATCCGCAACATCGCAGCCGCCGACCTGGTGATCGTCAACGGCTACAACCTCGAGGAAGGCGCGCTCGCGACCATCTTCGAGCACCTGCCCGAGGACGCCCACCTCGTGATCGCCGCGACGGGGATCAGCCCGCTCGAGGGCGGCCACCACGAGGAGGAAGAGGAAGACCACGGCGACGAGGACGCCGACGAGGAAGAGGGCGAGGACCACGGCGACGAGGACGAGGAAGAGGGCGACCACGGCGACGAGGACGAGGACGAAGAGGGCCACGGCGACGAGGACGAGGACGAAGAGGGCCACGGCGACGAGGACGAGGACGAAGAGGGCCACGGCGACGAGGACGAAGAAGGCGACGACCACGGCGACGAGGACGAAGAGGGCGACCACCACGAAGAGGTCGAGGTCGACGAGGAGCACGAGCTTGCAGTCGCCGATGGCGACCCGCACATGTGGCTCACCGTCACGAACGCGATGGTCTACGTGCGCAACATCACGGACGGCTTGGCCGCCGCCGACCCGGACAACGCCGCCGCCTACCGCGAGCGAGCGGAGGACTACCTCGCCGAGCTGCGGGAGCTCGACGAGGAGGTGCGGGCCGCCATCGCCGGCATTCCGCAGGATCGCCGCGTGCTGATCGTCTACCACGACGCGTTCCAGTACTTCGCCGTCGAGTACGGGCTCGAGCTGGCTGCCGCCGTGCTGCCGGCCAGCCCCTCGCAGCAGGCGAGCGCCGCCGCGGTCGCCGAGATCATCGAGATCGTCGCCGGCCGCCAGGTCGGCGCCGTCTACCGCGAGCCGCAGTTCGCCGCGGCCGCCCTCGAGGCGATCGCCGAGGAGGCGGGCGTACGGGTGCTGACGCTCTACTCCGGAGCGTTCACGGACGAGGTGGACAGCTACGTCGAGCTGATGCGTGCGAACGCGGACGCGCTGGTCGAAGGGCTCGGCGGCGGGTAACGTTCGCGGGGCGGGGAACGGACGGGCCGATGGCGTCGCACCATGACCACGGCGCCCATGGCCCCGTGGGGCACGAGGATCCGACCCACGTTCACGACGCCGTAGCGCTCGACGGCGCCGGCCATCCGGCGGCTCGCGCCAGGCTGGCGGCCGGGCACGCGCACGGCCCGCTCGCCCTCGAGGTCAGCGGCCTCTGGGCGGGCTACCCCGGCAAGCCGCCCGCGCTCGAGGACGTCAGCTTCGTCGTCCCCGAGGGCGAGATGGTCGGCCTCGTCGGGCCGAACGGGGCCGGCAAGTCGACGCTGTTCAAGTCGATCCTCGGCGTCGTGCGGCCGTTGCTCGGCGAGGTGCGCGTCTTCGGGCGCCCCGTCTCGGAGACGCGGGCGGACGTCGCCTACACCCCGCAGGTCGAGGAGGTCGACTGGGAGTTCCCGGTCAGCGTCCGCGACGTGGTGCTGATGGGCTGCTGGCGCGGGAGCAGGCCCTTCCGCGGCTGGTCTCGCCAGGACCGCGAGGCCGCGGAGCAGGCCCTCGAGCGGGTCCAGCTCTCCGATCTCGCCAACCGCCAGGTGGGCGAGCTGTCGGGCGGGCAGCGCCGCCGCGTGCTGATCGCCCGCTCGATCGCGCGCGGAGCGCGGCTGCTCCTGCTCGACGAGCCGTTCGCCGGCCTCGACGCCGCCGTCGAGCACGACCTGCTCGAGATCCTCGACGAGCTCACCCACGAGGGTTGCAGCATCCTGATCGCCACGCACGACCTCGCGTGCGTGGCCAGCGCCTGCGACGAGGCGTGCTGCCTCAACCGCCGCGTGCAGGGCTACGGCCCGCCCGCCGACGTGCTCACCGAGGACGTGCTCTCGCGCACCTTCGAGCGCGCGCTCGTCCCGGTCGGCGCGGATCGGGAGTTCATCGTCCCGGACGGCAACGGCGGCGCCGGCGCGAACTGAGGGCGGAGCGATGGCCGAACTCGCGGAGTGGCTAATCGCGCCCTACGAGTACGCGTTTATGCAACGCGCGCTGGCCTCGCTGCTGATCGTCAGCCTGGTCGGCTCGATCGTCGGGACGTTCGTCGTGCACAAGGGGCTGGCGGCCTCGGGCAGCGGGCTCGCGCACGCGACGCTCGCGGGCGTCGCCATCGCCTTCGTCAACGGGGCGAACGTGGCGTTGGGGGCGCTCGTCGCGGCGGTCGCCACGGGGTTGGGCATCGGCTACGTGCGGCGCACCTCGCGCGTCAGCTACGACACGGCGATCGCGATCTTCTTTGTCTCCGCCTTCTCGCTCGGCATCCTCGTGATCTCGCGCCGTTCGAGTTACACGCCGGACCTGGTCTCCTTCGTGTTCGGCGACATCCTCGGCGTCTCGCGGGCCGATCTGCTCGGCGAGCTGGTGCTCGCCGTCATCGTGGTCGGCTTCGTGCTCGCCTTCTATCGGGAGATGGTGATGGTCGCCTACGACCCGGCGATGGCGTCCGCGGCCGGGGTGCGGACGATGTTCTTCGAGTTCTCGCTGCTGGTGCTGATCGCGCTCTCCGTGGTGGTGGCGCTGCAGGCGATCGGGATCGTGCTGGTGACGGCGACGCTGATCATCCCGCCGGCCACGGCGAGCCTGCTGCTGCGCCGCATCCCGCAGATCATGGCGGTCAGCTTCCTGGTCGGCGCGGCGTCCTCGGTGGTGGGTCTGTACGCCTCGTTCCACGCGGGCGTGGCCGCCAGTCCCGCCGTCGTGCTCTCCGCGACGGCCGCCTTCGCCGTCGCCCTCGTCGCCACCTCGCTGCGCCGCACGCGCCTCCCGGCCGCCGCGACCACCGAGTAGCACGCCCCACTCGCGAGGGCGCCCTGAGCGCTCGCTAACATGCTCGTAACGAGCGGATGCGACGCTGTGCGCGGGCTCGCCGCCGCCGGTTGAGCGGCGGCGGGGGTAGCCGTAGGCTGAGTGTGCTCCCCGTCTCCGGCGAGAGAGCGCGTCAGGCCGCTCGATCGGGACAGCTGGCGAGGCGATGGTCGCAGAAGTTGCAGGCAGCGAGGCGGAGCCGGCTCCCACGGCGGCGTCCTGGCCTCGCAAGCGGCCGGAGCGCCCCGAGCGCCCTCAGGTCGACCGCAAGGCGCGGCTGCTGCTTGAGCCCAGGCTGCCGGACAAGCAGCCGCCCGAGGTCCGCACCGGCAACTGGGACGAGACCTTCCACCTCTTCGATCCGGAGACCGCCAAGGCCGAGGCGCTGCGCTGCATCCAGTGCCCCGCCGCCCCCTGCCAGGTCGCTTGCCCCGTCGGCAACGACATCCCCGCCTCCTTCTGGCTGCTCGAGCAGGGCGACTTCGACGGCGCCGCCAACGTCTTCCGCGAGACCAGCGAGCTACCCGAGATGTGTGGGCGGCTCTGCCCCCAGGAGCGGCTCTGCGAGGGCCACTGCGTCGTCGGCAAGAAGGGCGAGCCGGTCGCCATCGGCAAGCTCGAGACGTTCGTCACGGAGTGGCAGCTCGCCAACGGCAACCCGCCGCCCGCGACAGTCGCGCCCGCGACCGGCAAGAGCCTCGCGATCATCGGATCCGGGCCGGCCGGCATCGGCGTCGCCGAGCGCGTTGCGCGCGCCGGCCATCGCGTCGTCGTCCATGACGCCTGGCCGGTCGCCGGCGGACTGCTGCACTACGGCATCCCCAACTTCAAGCAGAACAAGGCCAGCGTCGCCGCCCGCATCGAGCGCCTGCGCGACCTCGGCGTCGAGTTCGTCCTCGGAGCCCGCGTCGGCGAGGACGTGCCCTTCGAGGACATCGAGCGCGAGTTCGACGCCGTCTTCGTCGCGGCCGGCGCGATCGAGGGCGTCGAGCTGGGGCTGGAGCACGAGGACGCGCCCGGCGTCTACCAGGCGACCGAGTTCCTCGTGCGCGGCAACCTGCCGCCGGAGGATCTGCCGGAGCAGCTGCGCGAGCCGCTGCCGCCGCTGCGCGGCGTCGTGGTCATCGGCGGCGGCGACACCTCGATGGACTGCGTGCGCACGGCGGTGCGGCTCGGCGCGGAGGAGGTGCGGCTCGTCTACCGCCGCACCGAGCAGGAGATGCAGGGCCGCGAGGAGGAACGCATGCACGCCCACGAGGAGGGCGTCATCTTCGAGTTCCTCACCTCGCCCACGGCCATCCTCGTGGACGAGGCCGGCGCCTTCCGCGCGCTGCGCTGTCAGCTGATGCAGCTCGGCGAGCCGGACGAGAGCGGGCGCGCCCGCCCCGTGCCGCTCGGCGGCAGCGGCTTCGAGATCGAGGCGGACGCGCTCGTGCTCGCCGTCGGCTACAACGTCGAGGACGGCTGGGGCGAGATCGCCCCCGCCGTCGGGCGCGACCCGTGGGGCCGGTTCACCGTCGATCCGCGCACGATGCGCACGAACCGCCGCGGCGTCTTCGCCGGTGGCGACGACGTGAACGGCGCCGACCTCGTCGTCACCGCCCTCGCCGACGCCCACGTCGCCGCCGCCAGCATCGATGAGTGGCTGAGCGGCGGCGGCGACTGGTAGGCGGATCGTGTTCGGGTGGGAGTCCGGTAGCGCGTTCGCCGTGCGCATCGTTGGCTACCACGGGTAGGAGCTGAGGACATGTTGCCGGAGCAGCGCATCCCGACCCACCCCGGCGAGATCCTGGCCGAGGAGTTCCTCGAGCCGCTTGGCCTCACGCAGGTCGCGCTGACCGATCACATCGGCGTGCCGGTGCAGCGGGTGAACGAAGTCGTGCGCGGGAAGCGCGGGATCACAGCGGAGACGGCCTGGCTGCTCTCCGGTGCGTTCGGGACCACGCCGGGCTTCTGGATCAACCTCCAGACGAACTACGACCTTGCCACGAGGCGACCCGACCGGCAGGTGGAGCCGCTGGGCCTGACCGGGTAGCCCACGGAGCGGCGCCTACCTCATCCCCGGCCGATCGCAGGGGTGCGGCTGCGATTGCCGCTGCGGTAGAGTGCGTGGACGGCCACGAAGCAACGGCAAGGCGCCCTCGAGGCGCATGACAAGGGGGATTGAGATGGCGATCGCAGTCGGCCAGGAGGCGCCGGACTTCACGCTCAACAACGAGGACGGCGAGCAGGTCACGCTCTCCGGGCTGCGCGGCGCGCCGGTGGTGCTGGTCTTCTACACCTTCGACTTCTCCGGCATCTGCACCGGCGAGCTGTGCGAGATCCGCGACGACTACAGCGAGTGGATGGACCTCGGCGCGCAGGTCTACGGCATCAGCCGCGACAGCTACTTCTCGCACGCCGCCTACAAGGAGCAGCACGGGCTGCCCTACTCGCTGCTCGCCGACATCAAGGGCGAGGCGGCGAAGGCCTACGACACCTGGAACGAGGGCCTCTGGGCCGCCGAGCGGCTGACCGTGGTGATCGACAAGGACGGCGCGATCGCGCACATCGTCAAGAACCCGATCCCCGAGGCGCGCGACCACTCGGCGATCAGCGAAGCCGTCAAGGCCGCGCTCTAGCAGCCAGCGCGGCGCGCGCATGACCCTCGACTTCCACTCGCTCGCGCGAGGCGACGCGCTGCCGCCGGTCGCGCTCAGCGTGAGCGCGGAGGAGGCGTCCGCCTACCTCGACGCGACCGGCGAGCCGGCCGAGCGCTGGACGGACGCCGTCCCGCCGCTGGCGCAGGGCGCGCTGCTGCTCGGCGCGCTGCTGGAACGGATGGCGCTGCCGCCCGGTGCGCTGCACACCGGCCAGGAGTTCGCCTTCCTGCGCGCCGTCGCCCCCGGCGAGCCGCTCGAGGGTCGCATCGCGGTCGCGCAGCACGGCGAGCGCCGCGGCTCCGTGATCGCCGCCTTCGACCTCGAGCTGCGCGACGCGGAGGGCGAGCCGGTGCTGCGCGGCCGCAGCACGGTGATCGCGCCCGCCCGCGAGGAAGGCGCGCCCTCGTGAGCGCCGAGGCGCCCGCCGTCGCGCCCGTGACGCGGCTGATCGATCAGGACCGGGTCGATCGCTACGCCGTCGCGGCGCGCGACCCGAACCCGATCCACACCGACGCCGAGTTCGCCGCCGCCAGCGAGTTCGGCGGCCGCATCGCGCACGGCATGCTCGTGCTCGCCCTCGTCTCCGAGGCGATGGCGGGCGCCTTCGGCCGCCGCTGGGCGGAGAGCGGGACGCTGCGCGTGCGCCTCCGCGCCCCCGCCGTGCAGCCCGTCGAGGTCACCGCGCACGCCGAGCCTCGCGGCCTCGCCGACGGCGTCGCCAGCTACGACGTGCGCTGCGAGACCGCCGACGGCTCCGTGCTGCTCAGCGGCGCGGCCACGGTCGCCCTCGGCGACGCGTCCGCGTGAGCATCGACCTTCCGGCGGTCCTCGCCGCGCTCGCGGAGCAGCGCCCGGTGTTCCACTCCGAGGCGGACTTCCAGCACGCGCTCGCTTGGGTAGTGCGCGAGCAGCAGCCCGGCATCGATGTGCGTTTGGAGCGACCCGTGACACTCGACGGCCAGCGCGGGCATGTCGACATCTGGGTACGCGACGCCGACGGCGAGAAGGCAATCGAGTTGAAGTACTGGGCGCGCGAGGGCGAATTGACCGTGGCTGGCGAGAGCTTCCAGCACAGAGGGTGGGCTGGGGACATTGAGCGTTGTGGACTCTGGAAGGATGTGGCGCGCATTGAGAGGCTGATCGCGGTCGGCTCCGTCGAGGGTGGCTACGCTGTCGCCCTCGCGAATCTCGTCGGCTGCTGGGGCGCGCCGCGAGGCGGCTGGGAACGCACGAACGACGCTGCGTTCCGCCTGCATGAGGGACATCGTGTCGGCGGCACGCTCGATTGGGCCGAGAAGACTGCCGTCAGCACGCGGAACCTGTGCGGGGCGCCGGTCACCCTTCGCGGCGACTACCTCACTCGCTGGCGCGACTACTCAATGCCTGAGCCCGGCCGCGCGGGTGGGGAGTTCCGTTACCTGCTGCTCGACGTCGGCACGGCTTTGGAGGCGTCGTGAGCGACGAGGGCATCGACCCGGCGCTGCGCGAGCAGTACTGCTTCGGCTGCGGGCGGCACAACCCGCTCGGCTTCCACCTCGAGTTCGAGCGCGACGAGGGCGACGTGGTCGCGCGCTACACGCCGCGCCGCGAGGACAGCGGCTACCCCGGCCTGATGCACGGCGGCCTCGCCACGCTGCTGCTCGACGAGGCGATGGGCTGGGCGATGTACGCCGACCGCGTCTTCGCCGTGACCGCGACGATGTCGACGCGCTTCCGCCGCCCGGTGACCCTCGACGTCCCGCTGCTCGTGCGCGGCCGCATCGACCGCCAGCGCGGACGTCGCATCGAGGTCAGCGCGGAGCTTTACGACGAGGACGGCGAGCGCATCGTCGAGGCATCGGGCCTGTTCCTGCGCATGGACGCCGAGGCCGAGGCGCGGTCCCTCGAGGTGCTGCGCCGCGAGTTCGGCACGACCCTGGGGTGAGCGGGGGCGTTGTCGGGATCTGAGTCCGTGCCAGCTCGGGCGTGGAGGGGCTAGCAGCTCTTCGCTATGGGCGTCGTGGCGCGGATAGTACGCGACTTGTGCCCCAATTCCGCTGTCACGCGGAGTTCGAAGCTTTCGCCGTGACTTATCTGTCGAGGGATGAGCGCAGGATCAGAGAAGTGGATTAGGCGCGAGTCCAAGTTGCCCATTGGTGGAAGTTCCCAGCCGAGGATGTTGTCGGCACTACTGTGGCGGCGGTTGATGCTGAAGCTGAGGTCGGCAATCCTGCGGCGAACGAAGAGGCGTTTCCGGTAAAGCTCATAGTGCGCACCCGTTATTCGCTCCATGTCCTGCGAGTAGTTGTTGGCGGCAACAAGCAGGTTTCCTTCCAGGAAAATCTCCTTGCAGCCTCTCGGGACAATGGTCAGCGGACTCGCGCTATTGCTGTAGCCGATGGAGAGGTTGACTTTCACCTTAGCGCGCCGGAACCACCGCAGTGCTCCGACTATCGCGACTAGGGCGGGGATGGCAACCCCTACGACGCTGACGATTGTGTCCATGCTCGGGTTGGTCACGGCGCTACAGTCCGTACTTTGCCTTGATGCACTCCCAGGGAATCGTGTCCTCGGTCCTGAGCCGTTCGCGGGCGATGCGGATGTCCTCGGCGTCCTCGCAGGCCTCGCAGGGCTCGCCGCCCTCGCTGGCCGCGCAGGCGTCGTGGTCGGCAGGGTCGTGGCTGTCGTGTTCGGCGGGCATGGTGCGTCCAGTGTAAGCCCACGCCCGCACTCACCCGCCCGGCGTGACCGTCTCCACCGCGCGCCACATGTACCAGGAGCCGACGGTGCGGTAGGGCGACCAGGGCGCGCCGATCTCGCGCGCCCTCGCGGGCGTCGGCGTCTCGGGGAGGCCGTAGGCCGCCTGCATGCCCTTGCGCACGCCGAGGTCGCCGACGGGCAGCACGTCGGGGCGGCCCAGCTCGAACATCAGGAACATGTGCGCCGACCACTCGCCGATGCCGCGCACCGCCGTCAGCCGCTCGATCACCGAGGCGTCGTCGAGATCCTCGAGGGCGGCGAAGTCGAGCGAGCCGTCCACGCAGTGCTGCGCGAGGTCGCGCAGGTAGCTCGCCTTCTGGCGTGAGACGCCGGCGCCGCGGAACTCCTCGTCGCTGGTCGCGAGGATGGCGGCCGGCTCGGGCGTGCGCTCCTCGTCGCCATGGAGGGCGAAGAAGCGGCGCTGGATCGCGCGCGCGGCCGCGCCGGCGAGCTGCTGGAACATGATCGAGCGCACCATCGAGGCGTACGGGTCGCCGCCGGGACGCGGCCGGTACGGCCCGTGCTCCTCGATCAGCGCGCCGACGACGGGGTCGGCCTCGCGCAGGTGCGCGTAGGCGGCGCGAAGCGAGAAGCGCATGCGGCGTGGCATCGGCGCATCCTACGCCGCCTCAGTCGCGCGCGCCCTCGCTGCGGTCGGGGACGCCGGCCAGCCAGTGCTCCGCCTCGCGAGGGGAGCGCAGGCGCACGAAGCTGAGGTGCGCGTTGGCGGGGTCGGCCATCGCCGCCTCGTACTGGCGGCGGCGACGCCGGAAGGTGCGCAGGAACCAGAGCAGGATCGAGTCCCTGCTCGCGAAGGACTTGCGGAAGGTCTCGCGGTTGCCCTGCCACAGCTCCTCGCGCCTCGCGGCGCGCAGCACCGTGCGCCGCAGCAGCCGCCAGCCGCTGACGAGGAAGGCGTAGTCGAGCCAGACGACGGTCTGCGCGCGATCCCAGGCCAGATCCCGCATCACCGCCGAGTAGTTGCCGTCGAGGATCCACGTTGCGCCCTCGGTCGCCGCCGCCGTGCGCTCGGCGAAGACCTCGTCGGGCACCTCAACCCAGTCTTCGGCGAAGTGCAGCGCGTCCAGCTCGACATGCGGCGCACCGAGCCGCGCCGCCAACTTCCCCGCCAGCACGGTCTTCCCCGCCCCGGTACTCCCGACGACAAGGACGCGCTCCCCGATCCCGCCGCTCATCGGACCCGGCCCCTCCGCGGCGCCTCAGCGGACGATTCGCCGTCCTCAGCAGATCCTGCGCCGCGCACCCCCTGTCGTGGGAGCGACTACATGTACTGGCCGCCGTTGGGGCTGAGCTGGGCGCCGGTGAACCAGCCGCCCTCGGTGCAGAGGAAGCGGACCACGGCGGCGATCTCCTCGGGCTCGCCGAAGCGGCCGAGGGGAATCTGGCCGCGGATGTTGTCCTGGATGTTCTCCGGGAGCGAGGTCACCATCTCGGTCGAGACGAAGCCGGGGCAGACGACGTTGACGGTGATGTTGTTGCGCGCCAGCTCGCGGGCGGCCGTCTTGGTGAAGCCGATCATCCCCGCCTTCGTCGCGCCGTAGTTCGCCTGCCCGATGTTGCCCATCTGCCCGATCACCGAGGAGATGTTGATGATCCGGCCGTAGTTCGCCTCGCGCATGTGCGGCACCGCCGCGCGCGTGCAGTAGAACATCCCCGAGAGGTTCGTCCCGATCACCTCGTCCCACTCCTCGACGGAGAGGCGCGAGAGCGTGCGGTCGCGGTTGATGCCCGCGTTGTTGACGAGGATGTCGACCCTGCCGAGCTCCTCGACCGCGGTCTCGATCAGGTCCGAGGCCGCCTCGGCGTCGGACACGTCGGCCTTGACGAGGACGACCGTGCCGCCGAGCTCGTGGATCGCGTCGCGCGCCTCCTCGGCCGCGTCGGCGTTCGAGACGTAGTTGACGACCACGCTCGCGCCCTCGCGCGCCAGCTCGAGGGCGCACGCGCGCCCGATGCCGCGGCTCGCGCCCGTCACCACCGCCACCTGTCCGTCGAGTGCACCCGCCACGTCACACCTCCCGCTGCCGCGCGCGGCGATCCGCCGCAGCGCGCGGCCCGGACTCGCCAACAGGCGTGTTGTAACGCAGGAACGGCTTGCGCACGACCGTTACGAGGTCAGACGACGGTCGGCGGGACGTATTCGCCCCACTCCTCGCGCAGCACGCCGCACATCTCGCCGAGCGTCGCGTAGCTGCGCACGGCGTCGAGCACGGGCTCCATCAGGCTCGCGTCGCCGCGCGCCGCCTCGCGCAGCCCGGCCAGCGAGGCGCCGACGGCCGCCTCGTCGCGCGCGCCGCGGACCTGCGCGAGCCGCTTCAACTGCGCGTCGATCACCGTCGTGTTGGGACGGAAGATCGGCGTCGCGTCCTCGTCCTCGTCGACGTACTGGTTGACGCCGACGACGATGCGTTCGCCGCTCTCCACCTCGCGCTGGTAGGCGACCGAGGCCTCCTGGATCTCGGACTGCATGTAGCCGCCCTCGATCGCCGAGACCGCGCCGCCGATGTCCTCGACGCGGTCGAGGATGGACTGCGCCTGGGCCTCCAGCTCGCCGGTCAGCCACTCGACGTAGTAGGAGCCGGCGAGCGGGTCCACGGTGTCGGCGGCGCCGGTCTCCTCGGCGATGATCTGCTGCGAGCGCAGCGCGAGCTGCTGCGCCTCCTCGGTGGGCAGCGCCAGCGCCTCGTCGTAGCAGGAGAGCGCGAGCGACTGCACGCCGCCGAGCACGGCGGCGAGGGCCTGCACGGCGGAGCGGGTGAGGTTGTTGAGCGGCTGCTGCGCGGTCAGCGTGGAGCCGCCGGTCTGGGTGTGGGTGCGCAGCGTCATCGCGTTCGGGTTGGTCGCGCCGTAGCGCTCCTTCATCGCGCGCGCCCACATCCGGCGCAGCGCGCGGAACTTCGCGACTTCCTCGAAGAAGTAGTTGTGCGTGTTGAAGATCCAGGAAATGCGCGGCGCCACCTCGTCCACCGTCGCGCCCTGCGCGATGCTGCGGTCGAGGTAGGCGAAGGCGTTGGCGAAGGAGAAGGCGACCTCCTGCGCGGCGGTCGAGCCGGCCTCGCGGATGTGGTAGCCGGAGACGGAAATCGAGTTGAAGCGCGGCGCCTCCCGCGCGCAGTAGTTGATCAGGTCCGCCGCGAAGCGCACCGAGGGGCCGGGCGGGAAGATGTAGGTGCCGCGCGCGACGTACTCCTTGAGCACGTCGTTCTGCGCGGTGCCGGTGATCACGCTCGGCTCGTGCCCCTGCTTCTCCGCCGCCACGATGTACATCGCGACGATGATCGGCGCGGGCGCGTTGATCGTCATCGAGGTCGAGATGCCGTCCAGCGGGATGCCCTCGAACAGCGTCTCCATGTCCGCCAGCGAGTCGACGGCGACGCCGACCTGGCCGACCTCGCCCGCGGCCATCGCGTGATCCGAGTCGTAGCCGGTCTGGGTCGGCAGGTCGAAGGCGACGGAGAGGCCGGTCTGGCCGTTGGCGAGCAGCTCGCGGAAGCGCTCGTTCGTCTCCTCGGGCGTGCCGAAGCCGGCGTACTGGCGCATCGTCCAGAGCCGCCCGCGGTACATCGTCGGCTGCACGCCGCGCGTGAACGGGTACTCGCCCGGGAAGCCGATGTCGCCGAGGTAGTCGACCTCGCCGACGTCGTTCGGGGTGTAGAAGCGGCGGGCGTCGGCGGAGGAGGTGCGGAACTCCTCGCGGCGCTCGGGGAAGCGCTTGAGGACCTTGGCGAGCGCGCCCTGCTCCCAGGCGCCCTGCGCCTCGGCGATGGCGGTCTGCTGCTGGGGCTTCATCATCGGCCTGCTCCGTTGCTGTCGCTTGCCGCGCGGCGGGTCAGGCGAGCGCCTCGACGAGCACGAGGGCGTCGCCGCGGATGATCTCGACGCCGTCCTGGTTGCTCACCGTCGTGTTCAGCACGACCGAGCTGCGGTCCGTGTCCACCGCGGTCGCCTCGACGGTCGCGGTCAGCGTGTCGCCGGGCTTCACCGGGGCGCGGAAGCTCAGGTTCTGCCGCAGGTAGATCACCACGCTGTCCGGCGCGAGCCGCGTCCCGAGCGCGGCCGAGATCACGCCCGCGGCGAGGATACCGTGCGCGATCGGCTCCTTGAAGCGGGTGCGCGCCGCGTAGTCCGGATCGCTGTGCAGCGGGTTGGTGTCGCCCGACACCTCCGTGAACTTCGCGATGTCCTCCGCGGTGATCGTTTTCTCGAAACTCACGGTCGTACCCTCGACGATGCCCTGCACGCCGTCGGCCATCTCGCCCCCTCGCTCGCTCGCCGGTGCGCGGCCCGGCGCGGCGGCATCGTACGAGGGCGGCTCCGCGCGCGTCCAACGCCGCGCCCGTAGCGGAGGCGCCGGCGGATTGCGTAAGTTATTCACCAAAAATGTGAAAGAAAGTTGACGCCGCCCGCCCATCGGCGATAATGGATCTACGGAGCGCACCCGCTTGCGGCGAGCAGGAACGAGCGCTCCATGTAACTGCAACGCGACTTCAGAGAGGGGCCGTGAGCAGCCGGCGAGGGTGCTCACGGGGGCAGGAAGGCGCAGCGAGTGGTCCAACGTGTCGTGCAGCGAGCGCGCGATGAACTGGCGCGCATCCTCTACGAGCGCGGCGATCGCAGCGTCGCCGAGTTGGCCGTGGAGTTGGGCGTCTCGCAGGGCTCGATTCGCCGCCACCTCGACATCATGGTCAGCGAGGGCCTGCTCGAAACCACGCTCGTGCGCCAGCCGCGCGGGCGGCCCGTCACCCGCTACTCGCTCAGCGAGGCGGGCGAGGAGCGCTCCGGCGCGGAGCACTACACGAGCCTGATCGGGCGGCTGCTGCCCGCCCTCGCCGGACTCAGCGAGGACGAGGTCTCCGGCCGCGACGGCGAGGCGATCCTCGAGCAGGTCTACAGCCGCGTCGCCGAGGACATCGCCCGCGAGCGCGGCGGCGCGGTGCGCAGCACGGAGCTGGGACCGCGCCTCGAGGAGGTCGTCGCCGCGCTCAGCGACGAGGGCATCCTCACCGCGGTGCGCGACGAGGGGGAGGTCTACCGGCTGAGCAACGTCGGCTGCCCCTGCCCCTCGACCGCGAAGGAGACGAACGCGGCCTGCGAGGCGGACCGCTACAGCATCGAACTGCTCGTCGGCCGGCCCGTCGAGCAGGTGGCGACGATCGCGGGCGGCGGCGCCTGCTGCGAGTACGAGGTGCGCAAGCCGGCGGAGCCGGCCGGCGCCGCAGTGCATTGAGTGGAGCCCCAGTGAGCGAAACCGTGAGCGAACCGATCCTCGAGGTGCGCGATCTGCACGTCAGCATCGCCGATGAGCCCGACGTGCAGATCGTCAAGGGCGTCGACCTGACCGTGCATGCGGGCGAGGTGCACGCGCTGATGGGGCCCAACGGCTCCGGCAAGAGCACGCTCGCGAACGCGATCGCCGGAAGCCCGGCCTACGTGATCGACTCCGGCGAGGTGCGCTACCGCGGCGAGGACGTCACCGCGCTGACGCCGGACGCGCGCGGCCGCCTCGGCATGTTCCTCTCGTTCCAGTACCCGACGCCGATTCCCGGCGTGACGATGGTCAACCTGCTGCGCATGGCCATCAAGTCGCGGCGCGGCGAGGAGCCCTCGGCGCGCGAGTTCCTGGCCGAGCTGCGCGAGACGCTGCAGACGCTGCGCATGGACGAGGACTTCGCCCGCCGCTACGTCAACGACGGCTTCTCCGGCGGCGAGAAGAAGCGCGCCGAGATCCTGCAGCTCGGGATGCTCAAGCCGGAGCTCGCGATGCTCGACGAGACGGACTCCGGCCTCGACGTGGACGCGCTGCGCACCGTCGCCGAGGGCGTGAACGCGCTGCACCACCCGGGGATGGGCATCCTGCTGATCACGCACTACCAGCGGATCCTCAACTACATCACGCCGGACCGCGTGCACGTGCTGTTCGACGGGCGCATCGTGCGCTCCGGCGGACCGCAGCTGGCGCACGAGATCGAGGCCGGCGGCTACGACCCGATCCTGCGGGAGCTCGGCATCGCCGTCGCGGCGGCTGCCTCCTGAGCGCCGGCGGGGGAAACAACAGGAACCCAGGCTCACACGAAGGAGCAAGTCCATGGCGACCGTGAATCCGGCAGCGCGCGATGCGGTCGGCGAGTACCAGTGGGGCTTCCACGACGACGAAGCGCCGCTGTTCCGCGCCGACAAGGGCCTCGACGAGGAGGTCGTGCGTCAGATCTCGGAGCTGAAGGACGAGCCCGAGTGGATGCGCGAGTTCCGCCTCGACTCGCTGCGCACCTTCTTTGAGAAGGATGACCCGAGCTGGGCCGGCAGCCCGGAGTTGCTGGAGGCGATCGACTTCGACGACATCACCTACTACGTGCGCGCCACCGACACGGACGCCAGCAACTGGGACGACGTGCCCGAGTACATCAAGGACACCTTCGACAAGCTCGGCATCCCCGAGGCGGAGCGCCAGTTCCTCGCCGGGGCGGGCGCGCAGTACGACTCGGAGGTCGTCTACCACAACATCCGCGAGGATCTCGCGGAGCAGGGCGTCGTCTTCCTCGGCATGGACCAGGGTCTCGAGGAATACGAGGAGTTGGTGCGCGAGTACTTCGGGACGGTGGTGCCGCCAGGTGACAACCGCTACGCGGCGCTGAACAGCGCGGTCTGGTCCGGCGGCTCGTTCATCTACGTGCCGCCGGGCGTCAGCGTGGACATTCCGCTGCAGGCCTACTTCCGCATCAACACCGAGAACATGGGCCAGTTCGAGCGCACGTTGATCATCGCCGACGAGGGCTCCTACGTGCACTACGTCGAGGGCTGCACCGCGCCGATCTACAGCTCCGACTCGCTGCACTCGGCGGTCGTCGAGATCATCGTCAAGAAGGACGCGCGGGTGCGCTACACGACCATCCAGAACTGGTCGAACAACGTCTACAACCTCGTGACGAAGCGCGCCGCCGCCTACGAGAACGCCGTCATGGAGTGGGTCGACGGCAACATCGGCTCGAAGCTCACGATGAAGTACCCGTCGGTCTACCTGATGGAGCCGGGCGCGCACGGCGAGATCCTCTCGCTCGCCTTCGCCGGCGACGGGCAGCACCAGGACGCCGGCGGCAAGGTGGTGCACGTCGCGCCGCGCACCTCCTCGGCGATCGTCTCCAAGTCCGTCTCGCGCGGCAGCGGCCGCACCTCCTACCGCGGCCTGCTCAAGGTCCACGAGGGCGCCGGAGACTCCAGCTCCACCGTGCGCTGCGACGCGCTGCTGCTCGACGAGCACTCCCGCTCCGACACCTACCCGACGATGGAGGTCGACGAGGAGCAGGTGACGATCGGCCACGAGGCCTCCGTCTCCAAGCTCGGCGACGACCAGCTCTTCTACCTGATGTCGCGAGGCATCACGGAGGAGGAGGCCTCCAAGATGGTCGTCAACGGCTTCGTCGAGCCGATCGTCAAGGAGCTCCCGATGGAGTACGCGATCGAGCTGAACCGCCTGATCGAGCTGCAGATGGAAGGCTCCGTCGGCTAGCGCTCCCTGGGAGCGGCGAAGGATCACGATGAGCGAAGCCCCGACCTCGGTCGCCCCGGCGCACGCGGAGCAGGCCGTGCTCGCCGCCGCCGTGCAGCGCGGCGAGCCGGAGTGGCTGCTGGAACGCCGCGCCGAGGCCGCGCGCGCCTTCGCCGCCCTGCCGCTGCCCACGCCGGCGCTGCGCCCGTGGCGCTACACCGACGTGACCCGGCTCGACCTCGCGGCCTTCGCCCCGACGGAGACGCCGGTCGCGATCGAGGGCGCCGACGAGGACGGCGCCTACGCCGGGACGCTCGCCGGCGCCCTCAAGGACCGCCGTGCGCTCGTCGCCGACCGGCTCGGCGCGCTCGTGCCGGCGACCGAGGGCAAGTTCATCGCCGCCAACGCCGCGCTCTGGAGCGGCGGCGCGCTCGTCCACGCGCCCGCCGGCCACGCCTTCGAGGAGCCCGTCGTCGTCACCATCGACGCGGGCGATCTCGCCGACGCCGCGCTCTACCCGCGGCTGCTGATCGAGGCCGGCGAGCAGTCCGAGGTCACGGTCGTGCTGCGCACCCGCTCCGGCGACGCGCCGCTGCTGGCCGCGGGCGTGATCGAGATCGCGGCCGCGCAGGCCGCGCGCGTGCGGCTGCTGATCGACGACCGCTGGGGCGCGGCGACGCGGGACTTCACGACGATCCGCGCGCGCCTCGGCCGCGACGCCGACCTGCGGGTCGCCTCGCTGGCGATCGGCGGCGCGATCCTCAAGCAGACCGTCGAGGTCGTGCTCGAGGGCGAGGGCGCGAACTCCTCGATCCGCGCGGTCGCCCTCGGCGACGGGGACCAGCACTTCGACTTCGTGACGCTGCAGGACCACGTCGGGCCGCGCTCGATCTCCGACGTCGAGGTGAAGGCCGCGCTGGCCGGAGCCTCGCGCTCGATCTACTACGGCATCACGCGCGTCGAGGAGGGCGCGGCCGGGTCCGAGGCGAACCAGCAGAACCGCAATCTGCTGCTCTCCGGTAACGCCAAGGCGGACTCCGACCCGGTGCTCGAGATCCTCACCGCCGACGTGATCCGCTGCGGCCACGCGGCGACCGTCGGGCCGGTCGACCAGGACGCGCTGTTCTACCTGCAGAGCCGCGGCCTCGACCGCCGCACGGCATTGCAGCTGCTGGTCAGCGGCTTCTTCCAGTCCGTCGCCCGCGACCTCGCCGTCGAGGGCATGGCCGACGATCTGGAGCGCACGGTCTTCACGAAGATCGCGCGGTCCGTGCTCTGATGGCGCTCGCGTGAGTCCCGAACGCGTCGCCGCCGTCGCCGACATCCCCGAGGGCGAGGTGCGCGTCGTCGAGTGCGGCGGGCGCTCGCTGGCGCTCAGCAACATCGACGGCGAGCTGTTCGCGATCGACAACGTCTGCACGCACGACGGCGGACCGCTGGGCGAGGGGCGGCTGCGCCAGGGGCGCGTGATCTGCCCGCGCCACGGCGCCGCCTTCGACGCGCGCACGGGTCGCGCGCTCACGCTCCCCGCCGTCCGCGGCGTCAGCGCCTACGCCGTCACCGTCGAGGACGGCGCCGCCTGGGTCGAGTGCGAGGAGGCGTCCGCGTGAACTCCGACGGCGGCTTCGACCTCGAGCGCATCCGGCGCGACTTCCCGGTGCTGAAGCGCGAGGTGAACGGCCGCCCGCTCGTCTATCTCGACAACGCGGCGACCTCGCACCGGCCGATCCAGGTGATGGCCGAGATCACGCGCTTCTACCGCGACATCAACTCCAACATCCACCGCGGCGTGCACACGCTGTCCGTGGAGGCGACCGAGCGTTTCGAGGCCGTGCGCGAGCGGATGCGCGCCTTCATCGGCGCGCCCGACACGTCCGAGATCATCTTCACTCGCAACACCACGGAGTCGATCAACCTCGTGGCGCACTCCTGGGGCCGCACCTTCCTCGAGGCGGGGGACGAGGTGCTGATCAGCGAGATCGAGCATCACTCCAACATCGTGCCCTGGCAGATGCTGCGCGACGAGCGCGGCATCGCGCTGCGCCACATCCCGATGCGGCCCGACGGCACGCTGGACCTCGAGGAGGCGCGGCGCCTGATCGGCCCGCGCACGAGGCTGCTCGCGATTACGCTGATGTCGAACGCCCTCGGCACGATCGTCCCCGTCGCCGAGCTGGCGGAGCTGGCGCGGGCGCGGGGCGCGCGCGTGCTGGTCGATGCGGCGCAGGCCGCGCCGCACCTGCCGATCGACGTCGGCGATCTGGGCGCCGACTTCCTCGCCTGCTCCGCGCACAAGATGCTCGGCCCCACCGGCGTCGGCGTGCTCTGGGGCCGCCGCGAGCTGCTGGAGGAGATGCCGCCCTTCCTCGGCGGCGGCGACATGATCGCCAGCGTCAGCCTCGAGCAATCGACCTGGAACGAGCTGCCCCACAAGTTCGAGGCGGGCACCCCGAACATCGCCGGCGTGATCGGCTTCGGCGCGGCCCTCGACTACCTCGAGGCGGTCGGCATGGACGCGATCCGCAGCCACGAGGTCGATCTCACGGCGTACGCGCTCGACCGGCTGATCGACGTGCCGGGCGTGACGCTCTACGGGCCGCTCGACCCCGAGTTGCGCGGCGGCGTGGTCTCGTTCGGCCTCGAGGGCGTGCACCCGCACGACATCGGGCAGGTGCTGGACGGCGCGGGCGTCGCGATCCGCGCCGGGCACCACTGCGCGCAGCCGGTGATGCGGCGGCTCGACGTGGCCGCCACGGCGCGCGCCTCGTTCTACCTGTACAACACCCGCGAGGAAGTGGACGTGCTGGAGGCCGCCGTGCGCGAGACGGCCGATTTCTTCGGAGGCTTTGGTGGTTAACCTCGACGACCTCTACCGCGAGATCCTGCTCGACCACTACCGCAACCCGCGCAACCGCGGCCCGCTCGCCGCGGCCAACGCCGCCGCCGACGGCTCCAACCCGCTCTGCGGCGACGAGATCACGCTGGAGCTGCGGCTCGACGGCGACGGCCGCATCGCCGACGCGGCGTTCAGCGGCCAGGGCTGCTCGATCTCGCAGGCCTCGAGCTCGCTGATGACGGAGTACGTCAAGGGCCGCAGCAGCGACGAGGCGACGTCCGCGATCGACGCGTTCCAGGCGATGATGGTCGAGGGCGAGGAGGCCCCGGAGGACCTCGGCGACATCGGGGCGCTGGCCGGGGTGCGAAGGTTCCCGATGCGCGTCAAGTGCGCCTCGCTTGCCTGGAAGACGCTGGAGGTCGCGCTCGCGCAGCATGACCGCGCCGACGACGCGCCCCGCGCCACCGTCACGACCGACGAGAGGAGCACCCCCAATGGCTGAAGCCGCAACCGACGCCCCCGAGGCCGCCGCCGAGCGCCCCAGCGAGGAGCAGCTCTGGGAGGTGCTCCGCCAGATCGAGGATCCCGAACTGCGCATGGGCATCGCCGATCTGGGCCTGATCTACTACGTGGCCATCGACGACGAGGGCCTCGTCACCATCGACATGACGCTGACCAGCCCGGCCTGCCCGGTGGGGCCGATGCTGCAGGGGCAGGCCTACCACCTGCTCACGCAGATGGACGGCGTCGAGGACGTCGAGGTGAACCTGGTCTGGGATCCCCCCTGGGATCCGAAGACGATGGCCTCCGAAGAGGTGCGGATGCAGCTCGGCATCTGGTAGCCGCGTAGGCGCTTATCGCGCGTACCATCCGCTGGGCCGGACGGCGTTCACCGTTCGGCGCGACAGCCGGACGGATCGAGCAGCGCCGCATGACCAGCCCTCAGCGACCGGCTCCCCCCTCGTACAGCCGCCGCGCCGCCCTGCGCGCCGGCGCATGGGCCGCGGGCGGCCTGCTGCTCGCCGCCTGCGTCCTCGACGACGAAGGGGATGACGGCGCGGACTCCGGTCCAGCCGAACGTGACCGCACAACGCCCGTCCCCACGCCCGCGCCGGTCACCGCCCGGGCGACGCCGACGCAGGCGCCGACCCCGGCGCTGGCCCCAACGTCGGCTCCGTTGGCGCTCGCTCCGGAGCCGGGGACCCCGGACGGCGATCGAGGGATCATCCGGCAGGGCGTCGTCGGCGAGGCGCTGCCGCCCGAGGCGCTGGGGCAGGCCCGCCTCGTCGCCGTCGATCCCCGCAGCGGCGAGATCCACGGCGACCTCGCGCTGCGGATCGAGCAGGCGGGGCCGCTCGACATGGTCGTGCAGCTCCGCCCGGGCGCCTTCTTCCACTCCGCATCCGGCGGCGCGTCGGGCGAGGGCGTGGATGCGGCCGCCGTCGCCCGCGACTTCGCCGCGCGGGCGCACGCGCGCGAGTTCCTGTTCGCTGCGGTGGTCGGCGGCGTGGAAACGCCGGAGCCGGACACGTTGCGGTTGAGCCTGAACGCTCCCTTCGCGTTGCTCTTCGAGTTGCTCGGCGACACCGCGTCCGCCGCGATCCGCTCGGGGGAGGTCTCCGGGTTCGGACAGCCGCTCGGGGCCGGACCGTTCATTGCACAGCGGCGGACGGACGGCGGCCTGTCGCTGCGGCCGCACCCGCGCTACCACCAGCGCGGCCTGCCGATGCTGGACGAGCTGCGGATCGTCACCGCCGAGCGCGAGGCGGCGCTCGACGCCGCCTTCGAGAGCGGCGCCCTGGACGTCCGGACGCTGGAGCAACGGGACAGCGAGGTCCGCGCGGCGGCGCGCCCCGGCGCGCGCGTGCTGGCCCGCTCGACGCGCCGCGCGCGCGGCATCGGGCTGTCGCTGGTCGGCACGAAGTCCGGCGAGCGTGTGCGCTTTCTCCCGGCCTTCCAGGACGAGCGCGTCCGCCGCGCGCTGTTCCTGGCGCTGGACCAGGAGCGCATATCGGTTCGCGAGGGGGTCGGGGCCGAGTACCCGATCGGCCCGGTTGGCCCGGCGTTCGCTGCGGACGCGCTCCCGCGGCGCGAGCTCGCCTCGCATCCGCTGTTCAACCACGACCCCGCCGAGTCCATGAAGCTGCTCGCCGCGGCGGGCGCGCCCGACCTCGCGTTCTCGCTGGAGGCGCCGGACCGCGCGCCGTTCACGGCGCTGGTGCGGGCGCTGGTCCAGCAACTGCAGGAGGGCGGCTTCCGGCCAAGGCTGACGCTCGTCGGCGACGCCGAGTGGCGGCGCGATCTCACCAGCGGCGACTTCGAGGCGATCCTGTTCGAGTTGGAGCCCGTGCGCACGCCCGATGTCGGGCTGCGGCTGCACAGTTCCGCCGGCCTCGAGGGCTTCTCCCCCTGGGGCTACTCGAACCCGCTCTACGATCTGGCCGTCGAGAAGGCGCTGAGCGCGCTCGATCCCGCCGAGCGCGGACGCCGCTCGAGGGAGGCGCAGCGCCTCCTGCTGGACGACGTGCCGGCGTTGATCCCGCTCCCGCCGCCGGTCGAGCGGGTCGCCGTCTCGGCCCGCGTCGCGGGCTACGCCTGGAGCGCCCACGATTTCAACGAGAACTGGCAGGCCGCGCGCTGGCGCATTCGCGCCGCCGGCTCGGGACGCTCCCCGGACGGCGTGGCCGCCCCGGAAGCCGCCCTGTGAGCGCGCTGCCGCGCGCCGAGCTGCGCGACGCGCTCGAGGACGCCGTGCGCGCCGCCGGCGAGGCGATCGGCGAGATCGTCGCCGGCGGGCGCGTGCGCGTCGGCATGAAGTGGGGCGAGGGCCCCGTCTCGGAGGCCGATCACGCCGCAGACGAGGTGCTGCACGAGCGCCTGATGCCGCTGATCGAGGGCGCGCACTGGCTCTCCGAGGAGTCCGAACAGTCCGCGCCGATCGTGCCCGGCGAGCCGACCTGGGTGGTCGATCCGCTGGACGGCACGCGCGAGTTCCTGCTCGGGCTGCCGGAGTTCGGCGTCTCCGTCGGGCTCTTCGAGGAGGGCCGCCTCACCCTCGGCGCGGTCGCGCTGCCGCCTCCCGCCGGCGGCGGCGAGTGGGTGGTGCTCTCGGGCCTGCTCGACGGCGAGCGCGGCGCCGGCCGCCGCAACGGCGATCCGCTGCCGCCGATCGAGGACGGCCCGGACGTCGGGCGCGTCGTCGTCTCGCGGCACGACTACGAGCGGCGGCGCTTGCAGCACCAGATTCCCTTCGCCGTCCATCCGGCGGGATCCTCGGTGCTCAAGCTGGCGCAGGTCGCCCTCGGCGGGGCCGGCGTCTACCTCTCGACGCGCCCGCGATCGGTCTGGGACGTGGCGGGCGGCGCGGCGGTGGTCGAGGCCGTCGGCGGCGCGCTGCTGGACGCGCGGGGCGAGCCGCTGCGGCTCTCGCCGCAGCAGATCCGCATCCCGCCCTTCGCCGCCGCCGCGCCGCGGCGGGCGCTCGCCCTGCTGCGGGCGATCGGCGCGGGACCGGAGTCGCGAGGCGCGTAGCCGCTAACGCGAGGCGCGCCGCCCTGCGGCAGCGCTGCGCACGCCGGCCGCCGTGTGGCGGCGGTCGCCCGGCTCGGCGGTGGGGACGCTCGCGCCGATCACGGTGCGGCGGAAGCGCCGGGCGAACATCAGGATCGCGAGCGCGCCGATGATCACGAGCGTGGCGTAGACGATCTGCGCGCGCTGCACGCCGATCGCCTCGGCCAGCGCGCCTCCGGCGGCGGCGCCCAGCAGCATCGTCGCGCGGTCGAAGGCGAGCAGGCCCATCAGGCGGCCTCGCATCTGGTCCGGCGCGGCGTCCAGCACCACCACCTGCACCAGCGCGAAGATGCCGGACTGGAACAGCCCGACGCCGAACACGAGCAGCAGCGGCAGCACCAGCCAGGGGCGGCCGAGGGCGTCCGGCGCGTAACTGCTGAGCGAGAAGGCGATCAGCAGCGCGCCCATCGCGGCCATCATCAGCGGCAGCAGCTGCCCGAGGTTGCGCGGCGAGCGCGA
Source organism: Dehalococcoidia bacterium (assembly GCA_963692775.1). Classification (GTDB taxonomy): domain Bacteria; phylum Chloroflexota; class Dehalococcoidia; order UBA2979; family UBA2979; genus VXMT01. The sequence continues at coordinate 1,345,904 of OY839116.1, forward strand.
GGCGATGATCAGCGCCCCGGTCAGCGACCCGAGCCCGGTGATCGACATCATGATCCCGAACCCGAAGGGGCCGATGTCCAGCACCTCGAGGGCGAACAGCGCCGCGTAGAGGTGCAGGAACGACAGCCCGAACGCGAAGTGGATCAGCGCCAGCGAGATCGCCCCGCGGATCTGCGGCGTCGCGAGCGCGTAGCGCATCGCATCGCCGAGGCCGGCGAGCATCGCGCCCGCGCCGCTCTCCTCGGGGCGGACGTGCGTCGCCACGCGCAGCAGCGCGGTGGAGACGACAGCGCCGACGTAGATCAGCGCGATCGCGACGAACGCGCCGTCGACGCCGATCACGGCGATCGTGAAGCCGGAGGCCGCCGTGCCGGCGATGCGCATCGTGTTCTGGGTGGCGCTGAACAGCGCGACGGCGTTCGTCACCCGGTCCGCGGGCACGACCGTGGGCACCAGCGCCTGCCGCGCCGGCTGGTCGAACGCCATCGTCGTGCCGCGCACAGCGGCGGCCGCGTAGATGTGCCACAGCTCCAGCAGGCCGAAGATCAGCAGCGAGGCGAAGACGATGTTGAGCAGCAGCGCGCCGTACTGCGAGAGCTGCAGCACGAGCTTGCGGTCGAACCAGTCGATCATCACCCCGGCGAGGATGCCGAAGCCGAACTGCGGCAGCGTCCGCGCGACGATCACGCCGCCGAGCTGGAGCGGCGACTCGGTCAGCTCGTAGATCAGGTAGGGGCGGGCGATCTGCTCCATCCAGAGCGCCAGCGCGTGGCTGACGACGCCGAACCAGAGCAACCGGAAGTTGCGAATCCGCAGCGAGGAGAAGACGCCCTCGGCGGGCGCGTCGGGTGTGGGCGCGGCCGAGCCGGGCGCGTCCCCGTCCTCGTCGCGCACGCCAGCCATGCCCCGACGCTACCCCGGCCCGGCGGGCGAGTCTAGCGAGGCTGGCCCGCCCTCAACGGATGCGGGGCTGCCACCCGCGCTCCCGCTAGCGCTCGCTCCGGTCCCCTCTCCCTGGGGGAGAGACACCCCATGGTGCTAAGGCGTCAAGCGGCGAGCTGCTCGCGGTCGCGGCGGTGCGCCCAGGCGGTGGCCTCGTCGTAGGGGCGGCGCGTCCTGAGGCAGCCGTGGAGGTAGCCGACGAGGCGGTTGCCGAGGGCGCGCAGCGCCTGGTGGTGGAGGTCGCCGGCGGCGCGCCGCCGCAGGTAGAAGTCGTAGCAACCGGGGCTCGCCTGTAGCGCGCAGAGCGCCCAGCGGTCGGCGGCGTCGGCGAGCCGGCGGTTGCGCACGAAGCGGGCGCGCACGCTGCGTTTGCGTCCCGATGCTACGGTCAGCGGCGAGGTGCCGGCGTAGTTCCTGCGGGACTTCGCCGACGCGTAGCGTTCGGGGTCGTCCCCGAACTCGCCGAGCACCCGGGCGCCGAGCACGAGACCGAGTCCGGGCAGGGAGCGGTAGAGCGCGGCGTCCGGGTGCTGCTCAAAATGGTCCGCCAGTTCGGCCTCGAGTGCGGCGATCTGCTGGTTGATCTCGCTGATCTGCCCGACCGTCGCGCGGGTGCTCGCGGCGAAGGCCCGGCTCACCACCTCCGACACCTCGAGCTGCGGGGAGCGCAGCGCCTCGCGGACCGCGGCGGCGCGCCGCTCGAGGTTGCGCCGGCGGCCGCCGCGGCGGAGCGCGGCGCGCAGCCGGGTGCTGCTCAGCCGCGCCGCCTCGCGCGGGCCGGGCGCCGTGGCCAGCACGCCGAGGGCGTCGCCGTGGGCGAGCTTGGGAAACGCCCGCAGGGCGGCGGGAAAGTACTCCCTGAGGGCGTTGCGCAGGCGGTTGGTCTGGCGCGTGCGGTCCCAGATCAACTGCTGGTGCGCACGGGCGAGGATGCGCAGCGCGGCGGCCTCGTCAGTGTCGCCGGCGACCGGCCGGTGGTTGTGGCGGTCGGTGCGGACGAGGTCGGCGAGCAGCTTCGCGTCGGCGGCGTCGGACTTGGCGCCGCCGAGGTGGTGGCGCTCGCGGTAGCGCGCCGCCGAGCGCGGGTTGATCGCGTAGACGCGGTAGCCGGCGGCGAGCAGCGCCGCGACCCAGGGCCCGCGGTCGGTCTCGATGCCGACCACGACGTCGCCCGGGTCCGCGGCGTGCCGGGCGACCAGCTCGTGCAGCGCGGCGACGCCCGCGACGCCCTCGGGCAGCCGCTTGGCGGCGAGCCGCGCGCCGGCCTCGTTCATGAAATGGACGTCGTGGTGGTCCTCGGACCAGTCGTCGCCCACGTAGAGGGTCATCGTCTCAGTGCCTCCTTCGCTTCGTGCTGCCGGCTGCGACCCGCCGGGCTGGTCCCGCGACGGCCTAATGGAACAGTGCTCGCGGGCACGACACCCCATGAGTGCTGCGGACCACCCGGACGCACCGGCCGGGGCGCGGTCTCTCCCGAGAGATCCAGAGGTCTCAGGGCGAGGAAGTGCTCACCGGCCGGCGGGCCCCGGACCAGTCTCCCAGATCGCTCCGGGGTTCTGGTCGAACCCCATTAGGGTGGGGGTGAGGGGGCTCGCCACGCCTGGCTGCCGCCTCTGAAGGTTCGTGCGCCTCAGGGCGTCTTGCCCGGGGTGCGTCGGACGAGCGGGAGCTGCGCGCCGCTCGGCTGGATTCCGGCTTTCGCCGGAATGACGGGAAGGGGCCGGATGACGGGAAGGGCCGGATGACGGGAAGGGTGAGCCGGAATGACGGTTCCTCAAGGGTCTCCCCGAGGGAGAGGGCGCATTCGCGGGGGCTGCGCCGAATGGACCGTCGACACCGCGGCCAAGCGCTACGTCTGGCGAGGCGCACCCTCGTCGCGCAGCAGCGCCGCCAGCGCCCCGAGGTCCGCGACGCGCCGCACGCGCTCGTCGTAGGGCAGTCCGCGGTTGCGCGGCCAGTCGCGCAGGTAGGGCCGGGCCTCGGAGCGCTCGGCGAGCAGCTGCACGGTGCGCCCGTCGTCGTCGATGTGCCCGACGGCGCCGAGGTCCGCGATCGCCCGGAGCTTGAAGTGCGGGCTGCGCAGCGGCGTCTCGTTGATCACCACGCCGTCCAGCAGCCCGGCGAAGCCGTGCCGCCGCAGCCAGCGATCGGGCGGGCTGCGCCGCCCCGTGAGCAGCACGAGCGTGCGCAGCGCCCGCAGCTCCGCCAGCGCCTCGCGGGCCTCGGGCAGCGGACGGCGCAGCTCGAAGCGCAGCGGGTCGGCGATGCGCGAGAACCAGCGGCGCGGCACGCGCGCGCTGGGCGGCGGCGCGTCGTGGTCGAGGAAGGCGCGGTGGATGCCGAGGTTGCGGTTGAACGGCGGCCGGCAGATCACGCCGTCCATGTCGATGGTGAGGAGCGGCAGCCCGTCGCGCAGCGTCGCCGCCATCGCCGCGCCGCTCAGACCTCGATCGGCGGTTCGGGCGGCGGCGTCGGCGGGATGCCGGGGGCCGGGACCGCGGGCAGGCGCTCGATCGGGATCACGGCGGCCTCGCCGCCTCCCGCCGCGCCGCGCGGCAGCGCGCCGGCGAAGCGCTCGAGCGTCGCCTGCACCTTGCCGAAGATCGTGTCCGGCGGGTAGCTCCCGTCCTCGTCCGGCTCGCCGGCCGGCTCGCCGGTCAGCACCTCGATGCCTTCCTCGATCGTCTCGACGGCCCAGACGTGGAACTCGCCGCGCTCGATCGCCTCGGCGACCTCGGGGCGCAGCACGACGTTGTGCACGTTCGAGCGCGGGATCATCACGCCCTGCGTCCCGTCCAGGCCGCGCGCGCGGCAGACCTCATGGAACCCCTCGATCTTCGCCGTCGCGCCGCCGATCGGCTGCACCTCGCCGCGCTGGTTGAGCGAGCCGGTGACGGCGATCGACTGGTCGATCGGCGCGCCGGAGAGCGAGGAGAGCAGCGCGTACAGCTCCGTCGAGGAGGCCGAGTCGCCGTCGATGTCGCCGTAGAGCTGCTCGAAGGTGAGGCTGGCGTGGAGCGCCATCGCCTTGTCCTGCCCGAAGCGGTCGGCGAGGAAGCCGCGCAGGATCAGGAAGCCCTTGTTATGCGTGCGCCCCGCCATGTCCGTCTCGCGCTCGATGTTGACGATCGCGCCCCGCCCCGCCGAGGTGATGCAGGTGATGCGCGAGGGCCGCCCGAAGGTGATGTCGCCCAGGTTGTAGACGGAGAGCGCGTTGATCTGCCCGACTTTCGCGCCCTCCGTGTCGATGAAGATCGCGCCGTCGTCGATCAGCTGCTGCATGCGGTCGCGCACCAGCGAGGAGCGGTACTCGCGCTCCTCGAGGGCGCAGTCGACGTGCCGGCGCAGCACTTCGGGCGCGCCGTCCTGCCCGGCCCAGAAGTCCGCCTGGCGGGCGAGGTCGAGCAGCTCGCCCATGTTGCCGGAGAGCCGCCGCTGGTCCTCGACGCGCCGCGAGGCGTGCTCGATCAGCCGCGCCGCCGCCTCGTCGCGGAAGCGGCGCATGCCCGCCACGTGGCACTGGCGATGGACCACCGAGGCGATCCCGAGCATCGTGTGCGCGTTGCGCTCGACGTCCACCTCGAAGTCCGCCTTCACGCGGAACAGCTCGCGGAAGTCCGGGTCCAGCCGGAACAGATGGGAGTGCAGCAGCGGGTCGCCGACGATCACGACCTTCGTCCCGATCGGCGTTGGCGCCGGACGGAGACCGGCGGGCGGCGCGACGCCGAGCGCCTGCGCGCGCGACTCCGGCATCAGCTCGCCGGAGCTGAGGGCGCGCTTCAGGCCCTCGTAGGCCGCGGGATCCTGCAACAGGTCGCGCATGCGCAGCATCAGGTAGCCGCCGCTCGCGAGGGCGAGCGAGCCGGGGCGGATCATCGTGTGGTCCGTGACCGCCGTGCCGAACTGGCCGACGTACTCGATGCGGCCCAGCAGGTTCGCGTAGTTGGGGTTGGGCTCGCTGATCACGGGCGCCCCGCCGTCCGGATCGTTGCCGATGAAGACGTTGGCCCGGTAGCGCCGCAGCAGCGCCTCGCGCTGCTGCTCGCGCCCCGGCAGGCCCGGCGGCGGCGGCGCGACCGGCTGCCCCGGCTGCTCGCGGAAGCGATCGCGCTCGCGCTGCATGTCGGCGCAGACCGCCTCGATGAAGCGCAGCGCCTCGGCCTCGCCGCTCCAGCGCTCCCGCAGCGGCTCGAAGAGGTGCTCGATCGCGAAGCGCGCGACCTGCTCGTCGAGCGCTTCGAGGCGCTCCTGCGTCTCGCGCTGCACCCCGCGCATCGCGAGCAGCGAGTCCTGCACCAGCGGCTCCAGGTGCTCGCGCGAGCGCTCCTGGATCTGCTCGCGCTGCTCCGGCGGCAGCGCCGCGACCGCCTCGTCGCCCGCCGGCTGGCCGTCGATGATCGGCGCGGAGACGACGCCGCCGGGCGTCAGTTGCAGCGCGAAGCCGAGGCGCCCCGCCTGCTGCTGCAACTCCTCGAGCATCGAGGCGCGGCGCAGCTCCTGCTCCTGCAGCACGGCGGAGCGCTGGCGGATGTAGGAGTCGCCGTCGAACGCCTCCCGCAGCTCGCTGCTCGCACGCTCCACCGCGCCGCGCAGCGCCTCGGCGAAGGCGCGGCCCTCGCCCGCCGGCAGCGCGATGCCGTCCGGGCGGTCGGGATCCTCGAAGTTGTGGACGTAGACCCAGTCGGGGGGCGCCGGGCGCGTCTCGGCATGGCGGCGCAGGTACGACTCGACGATCGAGGACTTGCCGATGCCGTCGGGGCCGGAGGCGTAGAGGTTGTAGCCGCGCGCCTCCATGCCGAGCGCGAACTCGATCGCGCGGACGGCGCGCTCCTGGCCGAAGACGGCGTCCAGCGCGTGCAGCTCCTCGGTGCTCTCGAACGGCAGCGAGGCGGGGTCGCAGCGGGCGGTCAGCGCCTCGGCGCTCACCTCGCAGGCGTCTCGCCGCTCGCTCATCGTCTCGTCCATTCCGTGAGGTCGGCGACGCCGCGCGATCGCGGGGGATCGTAGCACGGCGCGCCCTCGCCTCCGTGCTAGCCTGCGCGCCAGCGAGGACGAGGCGGGCGGAGGGAGCCAGGCGATGCGCGCTGCCGTCGTGACCGAACCGGGCGGACCGGAGGTGCTACAGGTCGCCGAGATCGAGGATCCGGCGCCGGGACCGGACGAGGCGCTCGTCGCGGTCCACGCGAGCGCCCTCAACCGCGCCGACCTGATGCAGCGGCGCGGCGGCTATCCCGCGCCGCCGGGCATCCGCCCGGACGTGCCCGGCCTGGAGATGGCCGGCGTCGTCGAGGCGGTGGGCGAGCGCGTGCAGGCCTGGCAGCCGGGCGACCGCGTGATGGCGCTGCTCGGCGGCGGCGGCTACGCCTCGAAGGCGATCGCGCACGAGCGCCAGCTGATGGCGATCCCGGAGGGCCTGAGCTTCGAGCAGGCCGCCGCGATCCCCGAGGTCTACCTCACCGCCTTCGACGCGCTGTTCGGCCACTGCGAGCTGGCCTCGGGCGAGTCCGTGCTGATCCACGCCGTCGGCTCCGGCGTCGGCACCGCCGCGGTGCAGCTCGCCGCCCTCGAGGGCTGCCCCAGCTACGGCACGGCGAGCAGCGACGAGAAGCTGGCGAGCGCCGCCGGGCTCGGCCTCGACGTCGGCATCAACTACCAGCACGAGGACTTCGCCGAGGTGATCGCGGAGCGCACCGGCGGGCGCGGCGTCAACGTGATCCTCGACGTGGTCGGTGCGCCCTACTGGGACCGCAACATCGCCTCGCTGGCCGTGCGCGGGCGCATGGTGCTGGTCGGCACGATGGGCGGCGGCAGGCTGGAGACGAACATCGCCGCGCTGATGCCGAAGCGGCTGCGCGTGCACGGCACGGTGCTGCGCGCGCGCCCGCTCGAGGAGAAGCTGACGCTCAGCCAGCAGTTCGCCGCCCGCTACCTGCACCACTTCGCGACGGGACGGCTGCGCGCGGTGATCGACCGCGTCTTCCCCCTTGAGGACGCGGCGGGCGCGCACGCCTACATGGAGAGCAACGCCAACTTCGGCAAGATCGTGCTCAGCGTCGCGCAGTAGCGACCGCTCACCCTCCCCTCCGGCCCCCTCTCCTCGAGGGAGCGGGCGGGAGCGGGGGCGCTACGGGCTCGACAGCGCCGCGGGCAACGTCTGGTGCAAGCGCGCGTGCTCCCGGCCGTTGAGGCAGTCGAACAGCCACTGCACATCCGAGGCAACCGTGACGAACTCCTCGGCGCTCAACGCCCTGACGGCTGCGGCGTCGCCGCTGAACAGCGCGACGGCGCGCGGGTAGTCCTGGGTGAAGTCCAACACGCACTCGAACGTCGGCTCGCTGAAGCCGCCGAGTCGCGCCGCGAAGACGTGCGCGAAGAGCCGGCCGGTTCCCGCTTCGCCGAAGCACGCCTCGAGCAGGGCGCCCCTGTTGCCCCTGCCGCCCGGGACGAGCTGCACATTCAGGAACGGTTCCCACCGTTCCTCGCCGATGAACTCCCGGAGGCACGCGACCTCGTCCTCGGCAAGCGACTCGACGAAGTCGCGGCCGGTCACCGGGTTGGCGGCGGCCAATCCAGCCGACAGCTGAACCGCGAAGGCCACCTTCTCTTCGGGCGCCATGCACCTGTAGTAGTCCGTGAGGTAGGCGTGGATCTCGTGAGGCGCCGTGCCTCCGGGCCACTCCCAGCCCAGCCTGACGTACAGCACCTCGGGATGCTCAAGCCCGAGCTCGATGATGCACTGGCGGGTTTCGGCGGCGCGTCCGCCAGCCTGCGCGTCAATGAGCGCGGTCCCGAGCAGCACGACGTTGTCTCCCGTCAGGCAAGCCAGCAGCGGCTGGGCCGCGCCCGTGTCGGTCCCGGCGGACATCAGCGGCACACCGAGCATCAACTCCCAGGCGGCGTCGCCCACGAGCGACTTGATGCACGCCGCCTCCTCGTCGGAGAGTCGCTCGATCAGATCGCTGCCGGTCGTCGCCGCGCCAATCACGAAGTCCCGCATCGAGGCCTGCGCCACGGCCGTGGCCGCTGGCGTCGCGGTCGAGGGGCTCGGCGTGGCTGTGGGAGGCGGCTGCGTGGCTGTGGGCGTGGCGGTGGGAGGCGGCTGCGTGGCGGTGGCCGCGGGCGCGGGCTCCGAGTCGTCGCCGCACGCAACCATGATTGCCGCGGCGGCGGCGACCGCCAGCGACAGGAAGACGGTCAACGCCGCGCGACGGCCCCGGCTCGTGCTCATGGCGCCCTCCGCCTATCAAGATCGTTACGATCGGCTACCTGCTTGATACCATGTATCCGTGATCGGTGTCGAATAAGCCACGAACGTCACGTTGGAGTCAGAAGCTGGCGCTGAGCCGGCAAGTTCTCCGCCCGCTACCTGCCCCCCTGCGGTCCCCTCTCCCCGAGGGAGAGGGTCAGGGTGAGGGCCCGGCGCGGAGCGCCGCTGCGAGGGCGAAGGTGTCGCTGGCCGCGCTGACGCGCGGCGCCCCCTCACCCCCACCCTCTCCCGCGAGGGGAGAGGGGGCCGGATCGTTAGGCGTACTTCTCCGGCTCCGCCATGAAGCGCACGCGCGAGTCGAGGCTGGCGAAGTAGTACCACTGGCCGTTGTAGAAGTACTTCGTCCCCTTGTCCGGGTCCGACTGTCCGGCCCCGGAGGCGGTCTCGCTGACCGCGCGGTTCACCTCGTCCGTGTCGACCTCTTCGCCCGAGACCGGATCCAGCACCTTCGCCATGGTTCGCCCTCCGCGTTCGTCCCGCCGGCTAGTTGAAGACCGCCGCCGCCACCGCGCCGAGCGACTCGCGAGGGTCGCCCCAGCGCAGCGCTGCTTCCTTGCCGCGGCGCGTGTGGAACTGCAGGTCGTACTCCGCCATGAAGCCCACGCCGCCGTGCAGCACGTGCCCCCAGTTCGTCGCGTCCGCCACCGAGCGCGCGACGACCGACTTCACCTTCGCGGCGTGCAGCGCGTCCACCTCGCCCCGGTCCAGCTTGTAGAGCTGCTCGTAGGCGAGGAAGCGCGAGGCGGTGACGCCGACCGCGGCGTCCGCGACGCGCCCCTGCACCGCCTCGAACGTCCCGATCGGCCGCCCGAAGGCGACGCGCACCTGCACGTAGCTGACGGTCATGTCGAGCGCCTTCTGGGCGTGCGCGTAGCACTCCAGCGAGGCGATCGCCGATCCCAGCACCCGCAGGTAGTCGACCGCCTCGGCGCCGCCGATCCAGCCCTCGACGGCCGCGCCGTCGTACGTCACCGCCGCCTGCGGCGTCAGGCCGATGCCGGTCAGCGCCTCGCTGGAGACGCCGGCCTGATCGCGCGCCACGACGGCGAGGCCGGGCTCGCCGTCGCGCAGCGCGGCCACGAGGTGCAGGTCGCTGGTCGCGCCGAAGTCGACGTAGCGCTTCGAGCCGCTCAGCGTCGCGCCGTCGGTCGTCGCCGCGATCGCGCCGTACGGCCCGCCGTTGCCCTCGACCAGCGCCGGGGCGCAGGTCGCGCCCGCGGCGATGCGCGGCAGCAGCGAGGCTTGCAGCGCCTCGTCGCCGTGGCGCTGCGCGGCCGCCGCCGCGAGCATCGTCTGCTGGTACGGGGAGAGCAGGGCGTGGCGGCAGAGCTGCTCGATCAGCACGCCGAGGTCGACGAGGCCGGCGCCCTGCCCGCCGTGCTCCTCGGCGATCGGCAGGCCGGTCCAGCCCAGCTCCACCATCTGGCTCCACAGCTCCTCGTCGGGCTCGCCCGCCCACTCGATCTGGCGCATGCGCGAGGCGGGCGCCTCGCGCTCGAGGAAGTCGTCCGCGCTGTCGCGGATCAGCTCTTGCAGGTCGCTCAGCCGGAGGTCCATCGCCATCGTGAGCCTCCTAACCCCTCGGCAGCCCGAGGCCGCGCGTCGCGACGATGCGGCGCAGCACGTCGTTGGTGCCTCCGGCGAAGCGGTGCACCGAGGAGCCGCGGTAGTTCTCCTCGAGCTTCCCGCCGAGCGGCGCCTCCTCGTTCTCGCGGCGCAGCGCCCCTTCGGGGCCGAGCAGGTCGAGGGCGAGGCTGTCGACGCGGTAGCGCGCCTCGGAGCCCCAGACCTTGACCATGGCGCCCTCCATCGTCGGGGTGATGCCGTTCTGCACCATGATCGCGTTGGTCATCGCCAGCGCGCGCGAGACCTCGCTGTCGACGGTCGCCTCGGCCAGCCTGGTGCGCACGACGAGGTCGTCCTTGAGCTCCGGCCGGTGCTCCTCGATGTGGTTCACGAGCGCGTCGACGCGGCGCTGGTAGAGGCTCTGCGGCTCGATCATGACGCGCTCGAGGTCGAGCGCGTTGGACATGTAGTACCAGCCGCGGTTGAGCTCGCCGAAGAGCGCGTCGGCGGGCAGCCGCACGTTGTCGAAGAAGGTCTCGCTGGTGATGATCCGCCCCATCGTGCCCATCGGCCGGACGGTGATGCCCGGCACGCTGGTGGGGAAGATGAAGACGGAGATGCCCTGGTGCTTCGGCGCGTCGGGGTCCGTGCGCGCGGCGAGCCAGCCGTGCGTGGCGCTGCCGAAGCCGCCGTAGATCTTCTGCCCGTTGATCACCCACTCGTCGCCGTCGCGGGTCGCCCTCGTTTGCAGCGAGGCGAGGTCGGTCCCGGCGTTGGGCTCGGTGTAGCCGAGGGCGAAGGTCATGTCGCCGCTGACGATCTGGGGCAGCCAATCGCGCTTCTGCTCCTCGGTGCCGAAGCGCATGATCGTGCGCCCGACGGAGCCGACGCTGAGGTGGTCCTGCGGGATGCCGAGGTACCACAGCTCCTCGGCGAGGATGAAGGCGTGGAGCGCGTCCTTGCCCTGGCCGCCGTACTCGACCGGCCAGCCCATGTTGGTGTAGCCGGCCTCGTTCATCGCCTTGCGGAAGGCGCGCAGCTCCGGGCCGCAGCTATGGCCGAACTCCTCCTCGCCGGCCTCGCGCGCGAGCCCGTCGCGCTCGGACTCGTACAGCTCCGCGAACAGCGCGGGCGTGGCGTGCGTGTCCAGGAAGTCCCGCACCTGTTGGCGGAAGGTCACATGCTCCTCGGTCCAGCCGAACTCCATGGGCCACCTCCCGGGCTCGCCGCCGTCGCGCGCGCATGCTACCACCAGCAGCGAGGCCCGGCGGGGCGGCGGCTTCTGCGGTACCGTGCGCTCGGCGCTACCGTGGCCGGAGCAGGGAGTGACGCGTGACGATCGCCAGCGTGTGCGCAGTTGACGGCGCGGCGGGACGGCCCTGATGGCCGCCCCGCGCGCGCTCTCGCCGTCCGGGCGCGAGTCCGTCGAGGATGTCGCGCGCGCGCACCTCGAGCAGGGCCTGCACGCCGCCGCGCAGCTCGCGGTCTACCGCGACGGCGAGCTGCAGATCGACCTGCGGCTCGGCGGCGCCGCGCGGCCCTCGGCGCGCATGGTCTGGTTCTCCGCCACCAAGCCGCTCGGCGCCGTCGCCGCGCTGATGATGGTCGAGCGGCTCGCCTTCGACCTCGATCAGCCGATTGCGGCGGCCTGGCCGCAGTTCGGGGAGGGCGGGAAGTGGGCCTGCACGCTGCGCCACGTGCTGACCCACCGCGGCGGCTTCCCCGTCTTCCCCATCGACTTCGACTGGGACCGGCTCGACGACTGGAAGGCCGTCACGGCGGCAACCGCCGCAATCGAGGCGGAGTGGCCGCCGGGCACGGACACCGGCTACCACCCCGTCACCTACGGCATCGCGATCGGCGAGCTGGTGCGCCGCCTCGACGGGCGCGAGCCTCGCGAGTTCCTCGCCGACGAGATCTTCGGCCCGCTCGGCATGGACGCCTCGCTCGGCGTGCCGCATGAGCAGCTCGGCGACGTCGTCCCGCTCGAGGCGATGTCCGAGGTCACGCTGCTCGACCCCGAGGGCAGCGAACGCCGCACCTCGGACATCGTTGACCGCTTCAACGCCGCGCCGACGTTGCGCGCGCAGCTCCTGGCCGCGAACGGGATCGGCACGGCCGAGGCGCTGGCCCGCTTCTACGACTGCCTGCTGCAAGGCGGCGCGCGCGAGGGCGTGCGCCTGCTCCAGCCGGAAACCGTGGCGCTGGCGACGAGCGTGCAGTGGACCACCGACCACGACCGGACCTTCACGCTGCCCGCCTCGTACGGCCTCGGCTTCATCGTCGGCACCGTCTTCGAGCCGTTCGACGAGCCCGGCGTGTACGGGCATCCGGGGGCGCAGTCCACGATCGGCTACGCCGACCCGGCGCGCGGGCTGGCGGTCGCCTACCTGACCAACGGCCTGCACGGTCCCGTCGAGGTGCAGCGGCGCTACGCCGAGGTCGCGCACGCGCTGATCGCGGCCTGCGAGGCCTCGGACCGCAGCTAACCGCGCCCCCGGCCGCCTCGCGGGCGGCGGCGTCTGCGGCGGCGCTGCGCGTGCTCCGGGCGCTTCGAGGACGGCGCGGTCGGCTCGTGCGCCACGGGCTCCGGCGTCTTCACGAAGCGGCGCGTGAGCCAGCGCGAGAAGAGGATCGACCAGAAGGCGAACGTCGCGAACAGCGGGAACGCGATCAGCGTCGACGCCCAGTCGCCGCCGCTCGTCACCAGCGAGACGAGCGACGCCGCGCCGGCCACGACCACCGTCATCACGAGCAACTGGCGGTCCGGCAACCTCATGGGGCCAGTATGCCACCGGCGTCCGGGGAATCGCGCCGATCCGTCCCCGTACAATGATCACGCGCCGGAGCTGTCCAGCGACCAGGCGTCAGCAACCCCGGGGCGGTGCCTACGGTGCTCAAGCATGCAGTGCGGTACATCGCCCCTCGCGTCGGCGCGTCGCTGCTGCTGGCGCTGGCCGCGCTCCTGCTCGCCGGCGGGGATTCGCCGCTCGCGCGCGGTGACGGGGGCGGGCAGTCGCCGGGCCTCGGACGCCTCGAGTACGCCCGGGACGCCGCGGTGCACGATCTGGCGGTCGAGCTGGCCATCGCCTACTTCACCGACTGCTCGGAGGTTCCGCAGTTCTCGCCGCCGCGCTGCGGCTCTCCGCCCGCGAAGTGGTCGGCGCGATCGAACCCGCCCGCGATCTGCACCGCGCAGGCGAACCGCCCGGCCTGGCTGAGCGCGCGCGAGTTCCGCGACGTGGTCGCGGAGAGCGCCCGCGCCTGGAACGCGTCCGCCGCGGCGATCGGCATCGACTACACGGGGGACTGCCCCGAGGGCAGGTGGGACGAGGCCAACGGGCGCAACGAGATCGGGTTCGACGACGCGCGGAACGCCGTCAGCGGGCCGGACGTCGCGTTGACCAGCGCGATCTGGGAGTCGATCTACGAGGACCAGAGCCGGCGGATGGTGCTCGACCGCGCGTTCATCGAGGCCGACATCGTCCTGGACCCGGACCGCGTCGATTCCGGGGCCTGTTTCGCGTCGACCGTCACGCATGAACTGGGGCACCTGCTCGGCCTCGGCCACAGCGACGACCCGCGCGATCTGATGTACCCCAGCTACAGGCCCGGCGCGCCCGCCGCCTGCCTGCTGCAGCCGGGCCCCGCCGAGGTCGCGCTGCTGCGCTCGCTCTACGGGCGCGACGAGCCACCGGCCGTCGACGCCGGGCCGGACCGCGCGGTCGGCCTCCACGAGGACGTCGTGCTGACGGCCGCGGCGAGCGATGCCGAGGATGGCGAGCTCGGCTTCCGGTGGGTGCAGACCGGCGGTCCGCTGCTGTGGCTGGGCGAGCAGAGCGCCTCGCCGGAGCTGACGCTCCGGGCGCCGGGCGAGCCGGCCGTCCTGTTCTTCGAGGTCACCGTCACCGATCGCTACCTGCACGAGGCCACGGACCGGGTCTCGGTCACCGTTCTGGCCGTGGGCGATCCGCCGAGACGGTTCCCGGTCTTCACCTCGTTCCTCCCGGCGCGCTACGTGCCCGGGGCGCCCGAGGGGACGACCGTGCTCGGCTGGGGGGACGTCGAGGGCGCCCTGCTCTACCGCTTCTGCTCGTCACCCGTCGAGGCCCCGTTCGTGCGGCTCTGCAACCACGCGCTCACGGAGCCCTCGGTTCCCATCACCTGGGAGACGAGGATCGGCGGGCAGGAGCGCCCGGACGACACCGTGCTGCTCACGGGAGGCTGGCGCGCCACGAGCATCCGCGCCTGCAACGCCGGCGGCTGCTCGCGGGAATCCGAGGGCCCGCTCGCCGGAGGGGTGCGCGGCGGGGCGTGGGACATCGACTACGACTTCATCGTGGTGATCTTCGACACCGCCGACGGGCAGTTCACCTTCGCGGGCGCGATCAACCTCAGCGGCGCCTCGCGGCGCTTCGAGTTCGGGATCGGTCCGCCCGAGGATCCGTTCGAGACGACGATGGGCGTGTGCGGCCGCCTCGGCCGGAACGGCTTCTGCTACGGCTTCCTCGACTTCCAGGTGCGCGACCAGGGCTCGGTGGTGGGGATCCGCAACACGCGTCCGGGCACGCCGGCGATCGAGCACCATATCCCCGTGCGTTAGCCCGCGAGCGCGCCTCCGGCCGCCCCCGCCGGGTGCGACCGACGGACGTCGTGGACGGATTCGGTAAGCGCCGTGGACATATACTGGACGGGCTGACTGGCCGGAGAGTGGAGCAGGACATGCCCGAAGGCGGCGGGGCGCCCTCCGATCGCGACCAGCAAGGCCGTCCGCCCGCGTCGGCGGGCCCCTCCGTGGGCAGCGGTCAGTTCTCCGTGCTCCGGCTCGCGAGCGACTTCGACCCGCGCGCCCTGCTGACCGGCCCCGACGCTGCCGAGGTCAGCGCCTGCTACGAGCAACCCGATCGCGAGTTCGTCCTCGTGGGCGTCGGCGAGGCCGCCCGGGTCAGCGTGCACCCCGGCGGCGGCCCCGAGTCGATTCGCGACGCCGCGCTGCGCCTGCTGCGGGACGGCGCGCCGCCCGGCGGCGCTCCCGGCCCGCTGCGGCCCCGGCTGCTGGGCGGGTTCGCCTTCGACCCGTCCGCCCCTGCGGGCGGACCGTGGGGCGGCTTCGACTACGGCTGGCTGAGCCTGCCGCGGCTGCTCTTCGTACGCGACGGCGAGGAGTGCGGCGTCGTGCTCACTCCCGGCAGCCACCCCGCCGAGGTCGGGTACCTGATCGAGCGCAGCGAGCGCCCCGAACCCGACGCCCGGGCCGGGGGCGCGGAGCCGGCGCTGCGCGTGATCTGGGACATCAACCGGCCGGCGCTCATGTACTCCGTCGCCGAGATCGCGGCCGAGGTGCGGGAAGGGCTCTATGAGAAGGCCGTCCTCGCCTCGGTGCGGGAGCTCGAGACCGGGGCGCCGATCCACCCCGGCGCGGTGCTCGCGCGGCTGCGCGCCGACTACCCGCACTGCCACCTCTTCAGCTTCCGCCGCGACGACGCGATCTTCCTCGGCGCCAGCCCGGAGCAGCTCGCGGGACTGCGCGGCGGCGCCGTCAGCGCGCTCGGCCTCGCCGGCTCCGCGCGGCGCGGGCGGACGCCCGAGGAGGACCGGGCGCTCGGCGAGGCCCTGCTGCGCGACGCCAAGGAGCGCATCGAGCACGAGATCGTCGTGCGCGCGCTGCGCGAGGGTGTTTCCAGCCTCGCCGCGGACCTGGAGGCGCCCAACCGGCCGGAGCTGCTGCGCCTGCACAACATCCAGCACCTCTCCACCGAGGTGCGCGCGCGCGCCCTCCCCGGCGTCGACATCCTCGACCTGGTCGAACGCCTCCACCCCACGCCGGCCGTCTGCGGCTGGCCGGCCGCCCGCGCCCGCGAGGTGATCGCGCGGCACGAGCGCCTCGACCGCGGCTGGTACGCGGGCCCGGTCGGCTGGATGGACGGCGCGGGCGAGGGCGAGTTCGCGGTCGGACTGCGCTCGGCGCTGGTCCGCGGGCGGCGCGCCTGGCTGTTCTCCGGCGCCGGCGTCACCGGCGACTCCACCCCGGAGGGGGAGCTGGCCGAGATCGAGCTCAAGTTCCGCCCGCTCACCAGCGCCCTCGGCGGGGGTGCGATGTGAGCGGCGGACCCGGCGCGAACGCCGCCTACCGCGTGCTCGGCGCCCTTGTCCGGCAGTTGCGCGAGAGCGGCGTGCGCCACGCCGTGATCGCCCCCGGCTCCCGCTCCACGCCGCTCGTGCTGGCGCTCGATCGCCTCGAGGGCATGCGCAGCTGGCTGCACCTCGACGAGCGGGCGGCCGGGTACTTCGCGCTCGGCCTCGCGCGGCAGCTGCGCGAGCCGGTCGCGATCGTCACCACCTCCGGCACCGCCGCCGCGAACCTGCACCCGGCGATCGCCGAGGCGTCCCTCTCGCGCGTGCCGCTGATCGCGCTCACCGCCGACCGGCCGCCCGAGCTGCGCGACAGCGGCGCGAACCAGACGATCGAGCAGCACGGCCTCTACGGCCGCCACGCGCGCTGGTTCGCCGAGCTGCCGGTCCCCGACGGTTCGCCTGGCCTCGAGGCGCACGCCCGGCGCGGCGCGGCCCGCGCCGCCGCCGTCGCCGCGGGCCCGCCGGCCGGTCCCGTGCAGCTCAACGTCCCGCTGCGCGAGCCGCTGATCGAGCCGGGCTGGGAGGACGCCCTCGAGGCCGCGAGCGCGCCGCCGGTCGCGGTCTCCCGTCCGCCGGCGCGCGACGCCAGCGAGGCGGCGGCGATGCTGCTGGAGGCCGCCGACGGGCGGGACGGGCTGATCTTCTGCGGCCCCGCCAACGGCGATCTGCCCGCGCGCGCGATCGCGAAGCTGGCGGCGGCGCTCGGCTGGCCGATCCTCGCGGACCCGCTCTCCGGCCTGCGCGCCGGCGCGCACCCGCTGACCCACGTGGTCGAGGCCTACGACGCGCTGCTGCGCTCGCCGCGCTTCAGCGGCGAGACCGGCGCGCCCGAGGTGGTGCTGCGCTTCGGCGCGGCGCCGACGACGCGGCCGCTGCTGGAGTACCTCGCGAGCCTCGAGGGCGTCCCGCAGCTGGCCGTCGACGCGCCCGGCGGCTGGCGCGACCCGGACGCGGCCGTCACCTCGATGCTCTGGGCGGACCCCGCCGCGCTCTGCGAGGCGGCCGGCGCGGCGCTGGCCGCGCGCCGCCCGAGCGCCTTCCGCGGCAGCGCCGACGATCCCGCGCGCAGCGCGGCGCGCACGCCGCGGGACCGAGCCTGGCTGGAGCGCTGGACGAAGGCCAACGCCGCCGCCCGCCGCGCCATCGCCGAGGCGATCGCCGAACTCGATGAGCCGTTCGAGGGCATGCCGCCCGCGCTGCTCGCCTCCGCCCTGCCGGACGGCGCGACCCTTGTCGCCGGCAACTCGATGCCGGTCCGCGACCTCGACTCGTTCTTCCCCGCCACCTCGCGCCGCATCCGCATCGTCGGCACGCGCGGGGCCTCGGGCATCGACGGCGTCGTCTCGACGGCGGTCGGGGCCGCCGCAGCGGGCGAGGGGCCGGTCGCGGCGCTGGTCGGCGACCTCTCGTTCCTGCACGACCTCAACGGGCTCTGGCCGCTGCGCCGCCATGGCCTCTCGCTGCTGGTCGTCCTCGTCAACAACGACGGCGGGGGCATCTTCCACTTCCTGCCGCAGCGCGAGCAGGCCGCCGCGCGGTTCGAGGACTGGTTCGGCACGCCGCACGGCCTCGACTTCGAGGGCGCGATCGGCGCCTTCGGCGGACGCCTGCTGCGCCCCGGCCTCGGCGAGTGGCGCGAGGCGATCGAGGGCGCTGTCGGCGCGCCCGGCCTGACCGTGCTCGAACTGCGCAGCGAGCGCGATCGCAACGTCGAGCTGCATCGCGAGGTCTGGGCGCGCGCCGCCTCCGCGCTGCGCGAGCTGGACCTCGACGCCGCGCCCGCCGCCTCCGCCCCCGCGCGCTGATGGGCGGCGCAACGACCGTCGAGATCGACGGCCTCTCGCTGCACGTCACCATCGAGGGCGACGGCCCGCCGCTCGTGCTGCTGCACGGCTTCACCGGCTCCGCCGGCGCCTGGCGCGACCTCACGGATCGCCTCGCCGGGGAGTACCGCACGATCGCCCCGGACCTCGTGGGTCACGCCCGCTCCGAGGCGCCCGACGGAGTGGAGCGCTACCTGATCCGGCGCGCCGCCGCCGATCTCGTCGCGCTGCTGCGCGCGCTCGGCCACGAGCGCGCCGCCTGGCTCGGCTACTCGCTCGGCGGCCGGGTCGCGTTGCAGGTCGCCGCCGATCACCCCGAGGCCGTGGCCGCGCTGCTGCTCGAGGGCGCATCGCCCGGCATCGCCGACGCCGCCGAGCGCGAGGCGCGGCGCGCCTCCGACGATGCGCTCGCGGAGCGCATCGAGCGCGACGGGGTGGAGGCGTTCGTCGACGAGTGGGAGCAGGTCCCGCTGTTCGCCTCGCAGCGCGAGCTGCCGGCGGAGGCGCGCGCCGCCGTGCGCGCCACGCGGCTGGCGCAGCGCGCGCACGGCCTCGCGAACTCGCTGCGCGGCATGGGCGCGGGCGCGCAGCCGCCGCTCCACGATCGGCTGGCCTCGATCGCCGTGCCGACGCTGCTGCTCGCGGGATCGCTCGACGAGAAGTACGCCGCGATCGCCGGGGAGATGGCGCGCACGCTGCCGGACGCTACGATGCAAGTGATAGAGGGCGCCGGACATGCCGCGCACCTCGAACGGCCCGAGGCGTTCGCGCAGGCGGTCGAGGACTTCCTGCGGCGCGAGTACCCGCCCACGGGTTGACGGGATGAATCGCGGGGGGAGAGCGATGAGCGAGGAAGCAGCCGCAACCAGCACGGTCGAGTGGCGGCAGGCCGGCGACTACACCGACATCATCTACGAAACATCGGGCGGCATCGCCAGGATCACGATCAACCGCCCGGAGGTGCACAACGCCTTCCGCCCGCAGACCGTCGACGAGATGCTCGATGCGTTCGTACAGGCGCACCACGACGCCGCGATCGGCGTGGTGCTCTTCACCGGCGCGGGCACGCGCGCCTTCTGCTCGGGCGGCGACCAGCGCGTGCGCGGCGAGGGCGGCTACGTCGGCGACGACGGAGTGCCGAACCTCAACGTCCTGCCGCTGCAGCGCTACATCCGCTCGATGCCGAAGCCGGTGATCGCCCTCGTCAACGGCTACGCGATCGGCGGCGGCCACGTGCTGCACGTGATCTGCGACCTCTCGATCGCCTCGGAGACCGCGATCTTCGGGCAGACCGGCCCGCGCGTCGGCTCCTTCGACGCCGGTCTCGGCGCGACGCAGCTGGCGCGCATCGTCGGGCACAAGAAGGCGCGCGAGATCTGGTTCCTCTGCCGCCAGTACAGCGCGCGGCAGGCGCTCGAGATGGGCCTCGTCAACACGGTCGTCCCGCCCGATGAACTGGAGGCCGAGGGCGTGCGCTGGGCGAACGAGATCCTCGAGCTCAGCCCGACCGCGCTGCGCTTCCTCAAGATGTCCTTCCTCGCCGACACGGACGGGCTGGCCGGCATCCAGCAGCTCGCGGGCGACGCGACCTCGCTGTTCTACATGTCGGATGAGGGCAAGGAGGGCAAGAACGCCTTCCTCGAGAAGCGCTCGCCGGACTTCTCGAAGTTCCCGCGCCTCCCCTGAGCGAAGAAGCAGCGGCGTGAGCAGCGAGGCGGCACGCGTGACGCCAGCGGACGGCGGCCCCTCCGGCCTCAAGGTCTGGGTGCTGGCCGCGCGGCTGCCGACGCTGACGGCCGCCGTCGCGCCCGTCGCCGTCGGCACGGGCGTCGCCGTGCACGACGATCGGTTCAACCCCGGCCCCGCGCTGGCCGCGCTGCTCGGCGCGCTCGCGATCCAGGTCGGCGCGAACCTCGCGAACGACGTCTCCGACTTCCGCCGCGGCGCGGACACGGCCGAGCGGATCGGCCCGCCGCGCGTCACGCAGCTCGGGCTGCTCAGCCAGCGGCAGGTGCTGACCGCGATGTGGGGCGCGTTCACGCTCGCGACGCTGGCCGGCGTCTACCTCACCGCCGTGGCGGGCTGGCCCGTGATCGCCGCGGGGGTCGCCTCGATCCTCGCGGCGATCGCCTACACCGGCGGCCCCTGGCCGTTCGGCTATCGCGGGCTGGGCGAGGTCTTCACCTTCGTCTTCTTCGGCCTCGTCGCCGTCGCGGGCACGTACTACGTGCAGGCGGAGACGCTCAGCCTCGAGGTGCTGGCGGCCGCCGTGCCCGTGGGCCTCACGGTCTCCGCGATCCTGATCGTGAACAACGTCCGCGACATCGAGACGGACGCCGCCGCGGGCAAGCGCACGCTCGCCGTGATGCTCGGGCGGCGGCGCTCGCGCTGGCAGTTCGGCGCGACGCTCGCGCTGGCCTGGCTGACGGCGGTCGCGCTCTGGCCGATCGGCTTCGGGCCGCAGGCGCTGCTCGCGCTGCTCGCGCTGCCGCTCGCGATCGGCCCGCTGCGCGCCGTGCTGCGCAGCGAGGACGGCCCGACGCTCAACGCCGCGCTGCGCGCCACCGCGCGCCTGCACCTCGCCTTCGGCCTGCTGATCGCCGTCGGCGCGGCGCTTCCGGGGGCGGCCTCGTGACCAGCGATCGCGAGGGGTCCGCGCGGCCGAAGCCGCCCGGCGCGGCGCCCCTGGTGGGCGCGCGCTGGCGCCCGTTCCGGCTGCCGCTGCACGCTCCCGTCGAGACCGCCTCGGGAACGATCGAGGAGCGCGAGGGCGTGCTCCTCGAGCTGCGCGACTCCGAGGACCGCCGCGGCTTCGGCGAGGCCTCGCCGCTCCCCGGAGACGGTGACGGCGGGGCGCTCGGGGTGCTGCGGCTGCTCGACGAATGGGCCCCGCGCCTGCTCGCCGACGAGGGGCCACCGGCGGAACCGCGCTCGGCCGTAGCGGCCGCGCTGCGCTGCGCCCTCGACTGCGCGCGGCTCGATCTCGATGGACGCCGCAGAGGTCTGCGCATCGCCCCGATCATGGGCGGCGGCGCGGTCCGCGAGGTCCAGGTCAACGCGGTGATCGGCGACGGCCCGCCGGACCAGGTGCGCGAGCAGGCCGCGTCCGCGGTCGCGGCGGGCTACGAGACCCTCAAGCTCAAGGTCGCCGCCGGTCCCATCGAGGAGGACCGCCGGCGCGTCGAGGCCGTGCGCGAGGCCGCGCCGTACGCTCGCCTGCGACTCGACGCGAACGGGGCCTGGGACGTCGAGACCGCGGCCGCGGCGATCCGGCGGCTCCAGCACTTCGACCTCGAGTACGTCGAGCAGCCGACGCCCGCCGGCGATCTGGACGGCCTCGCCCGGCTGCGCGCCGAGGGAGCCTGCCCGATCGCCGCCGACGAGTCGGCTGCCGATCGGGCGAGCGCGAGGCGCGTCCTCGACATGGGCGCCGCCGACGTGCTGGTGCTGAAGCCGATGCGCCTCGGCGGAATCCGGCGCGCCCTCGACCTCGCGCGCGACGCGTCGTGGGGGGATGTCGGCTGCGTCGTCACGACCACGTTCGACTCCAGCCTCGGCGTGGCCGCCGCGCTGCACCTCGCCGCGGCCGTCGACGCGCTCGCCGCGTGGGGCGGGTTCGCGCACGGGCTCGGCACGGCCGAGCACCTCGCCGCCGACGTCGTCGCCAGGCCGCTCGTCCCGCGCGGCGGCGTGCTGCGCATGCCCCATGCGCCCGGCCTCGGCGTCGAGCCGGACGAGGCCGCCCTCGAGGCCGCCGCCACGGGCGACTGGATCGAGCTGGGCGACTGAAGGTCGCGCGCGTTTGACGCCTTCGCGGGCACACTCAAGAATGACCGGGCTGCCCGGCGGTCCGGGCAGGCGGTTGTGTGAACGGCGGGCGAATGAGCGACGAACCCCTCTTCGAGTACGACGAGAGCGTGATCGGCGTCGAGCGTGACGTGGGTACCCTCGAGGTCACCGCGGAGCGCCTCGAGCGCTACTGCGAGATCGTCGGCGAGACCAACCCGCGCTACGTGGAGGACGGGGAGGCGCCGCCGAGCTTCCTGCAGCGCATGCGCTTCGCGCCGGGACCGGACCCGCGCGTGCGCTTCGGCAACGTCACCTTCCACGCCGGCTCGCGCCTCGAGCAGCTCGTGCCGGTGCGCGTCGGCGACGTGCTGACCGGCTACGCGCAGGCGAAGGAGGTCTACGCCAAGACCGGCCGCAGCGGCACGATGGTGTTCGCCGTGCGCCGCCTCACCTACCGCAACCAGCACGGCGAGGACGTCGCCTACTCCGACCAGACCACCGTCCACCGGCAGGTCGGCGAATGAGCCAGCCATACTTCGAGGACGTCGACGTCGGCGACGAGATCGAGGGCGCATGGATCGCCCGAACCGAGCAGGTCCTCGAGTACATCGCGCTTGAGCCCGGAGGCCCGGCCGACGATGCGCAAGGCCGCTTCACCGACCCGGTGCGCGCGAGGAAGCTCGGCTTCGAGCGCCCGATCGTGCCCGGCGCGCTCAGCATGTCCGTGCTCACCCGACTGGTGACCGACTGGATGGGCCCCGCCGGCGACCTGGAATCGATCGACATCAACTTCCGCCGCCCCGTGCTGCAGGGCGACGAGCTGCGTTCGCTGGGGCTGATCATCGACGCCGAGCCGGCCGACGACGGCGGCCGCGTCAGGATCGATGTCTACTTCGAGAACGATCGCGGCGAGCGCCCGTTGCAGGGCGTCGCCGTGGTCAGGCTGCCCTCGCGCGAGGGTTCGTAGCCGGGCGGCCGGCGGGAGCGAGGGCCGCATGGACCTGCTGACCGACCCCTTCGGCGACTGCGGGGCGGCCATGGTCCCGCTGCGGCTGGCGGCGGGCGTGGTCTTCGTGCACGCCGGGTACGGCAAGTTCCAGCGCGGCATCGGCGGGTTCGGTGAGTGGCTGCGCGGCTTCGGCTATCCGCTGCCGCAGCTCTCGGCGCGGCTGGTCGCGAGCCTCGAGATCCTCGGCGGTCTCGCGCTGATCCTCGGGTTGTTCTCGCACTGGGTCGCGATCCCGCTGGCGCTGATGATGGTGGTGGCGACGTACACGAACGCGGTGAAGCTGCGCCTGCCGTTCGCTGGCAACGAGAACGCGCAGGGCTACGAGCTCGACCTGCTGCTGATCGCCATCCTCGTCGCGCTCATCCTCGGCGGCTCCGGCCCGCTCTCCCTGGACGCGCTGATCTCCGGGTAGGGCTGGACTGTGACTCGGTCGCCGGTTGCCGTCCGGCGGTTGACCGGTTGTCAAGTCAGGACTTAACATTGCCTCTGAGGCCATTTCACGACGGAGCACGATTCTCGTTGTTCATCTTCGAGAGAAGCGGGGGCGACAGCCCGGTTGCGGACTTCCTGGGAGGGCTCCCTCGCACAGAACGGGCGCGGTTCGCGGCTCACTTTGAGCGGGTCGCGGATCACGGACCGCTGTACAGCCCAGGCAAGTCCGTACCGATCACAGGGCAGGACTTTCTGGAGTTCAAGTCGGGACAGCAACGGATATTCTGGTGCTACGTCTCCGGCAGTCGGATCGTTCTGCTGCATGGCTTCACAAAGAAGTCGAACCGCACGCCCCGGCGGGAACTGCGGGCAGGTGCGCGGCTACGCGAGGAAGTGCGGGACGAGATCGGTGAGTGAGGAAGCGACGATGCTGCGGTTGCAAGACTGGATCGACGAGTTCCAGGGCGATCCCGACTACGAGTTCACCAAGGTTGCCATCGACGTGGGCGAGCAGATCGTCGCGCGCATGGAGGAGCGTGGCATGACGCAGGCCGACCTCGCCCGGAAGATGGGCGTGAGCCGGGCGCGCATCAGCCAGATCCTGCGCGGCAACGACAACCTGACGCTCAAGAGCATCGTCGCCGTGGCGATCGGCCTCGACTCCCGCGTCGACGTGCAGCTCAAGCGCGCCCGCTCGGCCCGGCGTCCCTCCCAGCGTGATTATCGACCGATCGACATCGCCCGCGGGCCTGAAATCCCCGAGCCGGTCCGGGAGTTCGGACTGGCGGCTGCCGCGTAGCCAGATGGCCTCCAAACCTCGTCTCCGTCAGGCAAACTCGGCGCCATTGGACCTCTTGGACTACTGGATCGAACGGCTTGAGTACGAAGAAGGCGAGGAGACTCTGGGCGATCTGCCGGATGCGACCGTTCGTGTCTCGCGCCCAGAAGTCCTCGAATCGAACACGAACGAGTACTTGGTGACGCTGAGGTTGAGAGTCGCGCAAGGCGAGGCTCGATCGATTGATCTCACAATCGTCGGCGAGTTCAGGCTCCAGTCCGGCGATAACGATCGCGCTCGTCAGTTGCGGATGCCGGAGTACAACGGCACGGCGATCCTGTTCAGCGCTGCCCGCGGCGTGATCGAGTCCGTGACGGGCGTTAGCGGATTCGGGCGGATGCACGTCCCCTCCGTGAACATCGCCGAACTTCTCGATAGGTAACGAGCCGCAAACCGCCTCCGGCCCGCGTACCATCGCGCCATGCACCGCCTGCATCCGGGGCGCATCGATGGCTGGAGCGTGCGGCGGCGGGTCAGGGCCCTCGCGGCGCTGCTCGTGCTGCTGGCGGTCGTCGCCGCGGCGCCGACGGCGCACTCCTGCCTGCGCGCCACCGCCTTCACCGCCGACGTCGTGCTGCAACTGCCCGTGCGGCCCCTCGCCTGGGCCACGCACGCGCCATCCGTCGAGGACGTCGAGTGGAGTGGCGAGGTCGAGGGTCGCGGACAGCTGACGCTGCCGGAGGGCGACAACGAGCGGCCCGCGATCATCCTCGTGCTCGGCGCCGACCCCGCACCGGCCGACGACGAGCGCGTGCTGAGCCTCACCGGCGGCCTCGCCCGCATCGGCTTCGTCGTGCTGCTCACCGAATCCGACGACCTCAACGCCGCCGTGGTGCTGCCGAGCGAGATACCGAGGCTCGTCGGAGCGTTCGAGACACTCGCCGCCCACCCGCGCGTGAACGAGGAGGAGATCGGCTACGTTGCGCTCTCGGCGGGCGGCTCGCTCGCGATCG
This sequence comes from Dehalococcoidia bacterium, assembly GCA_963692775.1. Lineage (GTDB taxonomy): Bacteria > Chloroflexota > Dehalococcoidia > UBA2979 > UBA2979 > VXMT01. Next base: position 1,370,658 of record OY839116.1, read on the forward strand.
TCGCCGCCTCGCAGCCTGAGATCGCCGACCGTGTCTCCTACGTCGTCGCGCTCGGTCCCTACTACGACGCCGCGACGCTGGCGGCCTCCGTCACCTCGTACAGCTTCCGCGGCCCCGAGGGCGTCGAGGAGTGGGAGCCCGCGGGCATCGCGCGCCGCGTCGTGCGCAACACGCTGCTCGCCGGGCTGCCCGAGGCCGAGCGCGCCGCGATCGAGGGGGGCGGGGCGACGCTGAGCGCGGGCGGGGCGGCGGTCGCGGAGCTGCTGCAACTCCCGCCGCTCGACCGCGCCGGGGAGCTGATCGCCTCGCTGCCGCCGGAGCAGCGCGCGCACCTCGAGGCGGTCAGCCCGCGCTACAGCATCGACGGGCTGCGCGCCCCGCTCTACCTGCTGCACGACCGCAGCGACGAGTTCATACCCCGGACCGAGTCGGAGGCGATGGCCGAGGCGCACGAGCCCGACATCTACCACCGGCTCGACCTCTTCCAGCACGTCGAGCCGGACCCCGGCAACGTCGAGCACATGCTGCGCGACGGCTGGCGCATCCTGCGGCTGGTTGTGCATATCCTCGAGGACGCGCGCTGAGGCGCGCCGCGCCGCTGACGGACTGGTAGGGTCCGGGCATGGACGACGCGCCGGTGCTGCTGCTCACGTCCTGGCATCTGCCGCGCATGCGATCGATGCCGCGCGCCTTCTGGGCGGTGCGCGCCCTCGACCGCCGCACGCGCTCGCAGCAGGGCAGCCTGCGCGTCCACCGCTGGGCGTCGCGCCGCTCGCTGCTGCTCACCACGTGGTGGCGCAGCGGCGCCGCCGCCGAGGCCTGGCTCGCCTCGCCGTCCTTCCGGGAGACCGACGAGCGGCTGCGGGCCATCCCCGGCGTCGAGGCGCGCATCGACCTGCGCGAGTGTCCCGAGGGCTCGCTGAGCCGGTAGCGCTTGCCGGAGCTACCCGCCTCGCAACTCCTCGCGCAACGCCTGCGCCTCGGCCTGCAAGGCCGCGCTCACCGCCACCGCGTACGGCTCGTCCGGCGCTTCGAGCCGACGCAACGAGGCGGGCAGCCGCTCGCGCTCGGCTGCCGCCCGCTCCCGCGCCTCCGCCAGCGAGCGCATGCCCGCCTCAAGGCGCTCGCCGGCGCGCATCACCGGCTCCAGCAGCGGCTCGCCCTTGAGGCGCTCGTCGGCGCGCGCGATCACGTCGCCGCTCGCGAGGCCGGCGGCGTCGCGCAGGCGGAAGACCTGCTTGCGGCCGGGGAGCGTCTCCTTCTCCTTCGAGAGCTTGATCCGCCCCCGGCCGTCGTAGGCCGCCAGCTTGTAGACGGCGTCGAAAGTTGGCGCGTCCGCCGAGGTCACCGCGCGCGTGCCCACGCCGAAGGCGTCGATCGGCGCGCCGGTAGCGACGAGCTCCGCGATCCGCGTCTCGTCGAGGCCGCCGCTGGCGACGATCTCCACCCGCTCCAGCCCGGCCGCATCGAGGATCGCGCGCGCCTCGAACGCCAGCTCGGCAAGCGGCTCGGAGTCGAGCCGCACGGCGCGCACACGGAAGGCGTCGCCCAGCCCGGCGGCGAGCCGCGCGACGCGGCGCACGCCCTCGGCGGTGTCGTAGGTATCGACGAGCAGGACGGTGTCGGGGTGGGTGGCGGCGAAGCTGCGGAACGCCTCGGCCTCGTCGTCGTGGGCCTGCACGTAGCTGTGCGCCATCGTGCCGGTCGGCGGGATGCCATGGCGGTCGGCGGCGAGCACGTTCGAGGTCGCGGTCATGCCGGCGATATGGAGCGCGCGCGCCGCCTTCAGCGCCGCGTCCGTGCCGTGCGCGCGCCGCGTCCCGAAGTCCACCACTGGCCGCCCCGCCGCCGCCTCGACGATGCGCGCGCCCTTCGAGGCGATCAGCGTCTGCACGTGCAACTGGTTGAGCAGGTAGGTCTCGGCCAGCTGCGCCTCCGGCAGCGGCGCCTCGACGGTGAGCAGCGGCTCCCCCGCGAAGGCGGGTGTGCCCTCGGGCATCGCGTACACGTCGCCGCTGAAGCGCAGCCCGGCGAGCCAGTCGAGGAAGCTCGCGGGGAAGCGCCCGCCGCGCTCCAGCGCGGCCAGCGCCTCCTCGCCGAAGCGCAGGCCCTCGAGGTAGGCGAGCGCGTCGTCGAGGCCGCAGGCGAGCAGGTAGTTGCGGTTCGCGGGCAGCGTGCGGGCGTACAGCTCGAACGTCGCGCGGGCGGTCAGGCCGTGCTCGGCGTAGGCCTGCAGCATCGTCAGCTGGTAGACGTCCGTGAACAGCGCGCGGCCCGGCTCGTCGAGGCCGCCGCCGAGGGGCTCGGAACTCACGACCGGCTCACTCGATCGTCGCGCCCGCCTCGCGGATCGCCGCGAGCGCGCGCTCGCCGTCGCCGGGTTCGAGGTTCACGGCGCTGATCGCGTCCGCGATCACCGTCGTTGCGAAGCCGAGCCGACATGAGTCCAGCGCCGTCTCCTTGACGCAGTAGTCCGTCGCCAGCCCCGTGATCACGACGCGCTCGACGCCGCGATCGCGCAGCAGCGCCTCCAGTTCGGTCGCCTCCTGCTCCCCGCTCCGCGGGTCGCGCTGGCTGAAGGCGGAGTAGCCGTCGCTGCCGTCGGCGCCCTTGCGCACGCGCGGCGCGCCCTCGGCGAGCGCGAGGTCGGCGTGCAGCTCGGCGCCCCAGCTGCCGGCGACGCCGTGCACGGGCCAGACGCCGCCGTCCCGCGCGAAGTGCGGAGTGTGCTCCGGGTGCCAGTCCTGCGAGTAGGCGACGAGCGCGCCGCCCTCGAGGGCGCGGGCGATCTCCTCGTTGGTGCGCGCGATCGCGCCTGCCGCGCCGTCCACATGGAGGCTGCCGTCGGGGTGGGCGAAGTCGTTCTGCACGTCCACCACCACCAGCGCCGTCCGCTCGTCGTAGTCCGCCATCGCGCTGCCTCCCCGCCGGGCGTCCGCCGCCTTCCCCGCGACGCAGCATAGCGGGCCGCCGAGGCGGCGCGCCGTGGGCGCGGGCGAGGATGCGCGATGTGCTATCGTCGCCCCGCTGCGGGGGGTTCGCGCGTGTCGCTATCCGTCGACGACCGGCTCGAAATCCTCGATCTCGCCGCGCGCTACAACCACGCGGTCGATTCGGGCGACCACGAGGGCGTGGCCGCGCTGTTCACCGAGGACGGCGCGATCGAGGCGACCGCCACCGGCGCGATCGCCGGCCGGGCCGCCATCGCCGACTACATCGGCTCGCGGCCCGACGGCTGGCAGCGCCGCCGCCACCTCAACAGCAACGCGATCATCGAGGGCGTCCCCGGCGACGAGGACGCGGCGAGGCTCGTGCTCTCGCTGCTCGTGGTGAGCCGCCGCGATCACGTCGTGCCGCGCCTGCACGGGCGCTACGAGGACGAGCTGCGGCGCGTGGACGGCGAGTGGCGCTTCCACAGACGCCGCATCGTCGCGGACGCGGACGCGGCGAGCGGACGCAGGGCGGAGGGGTAGCGATGCCGCTGTCAGTCGAGGACCGGATGGCGATTCTCGCCCTCGTGACGCGCTACAACCACGCCGTGGACGAGGGCGACGTCGACACGCGCTCGGAGACCTTCACCGAGGACGGCGTGTGGGACTCCGACACCGCTGGCGTGGTCACCAGCCGCGAGGCGATCCGCGCGCACGCCGCAACCCGCGCGCCGCAGGCCCACACGAAGAAGCACTGGACCAACAGCCCGGTCATTGAGGGCGACGGCGACCACGCCACGATCATGCAGTACCTCTGGCTGGTCGAGATCGTGGAGCCGCGCCGCACGCTGATGATCGGCACGTACCACGACACGCTGCGGCGCGAGCCGGAGGGCTGGCTCTTCGCCAAACGCGAGCTGCGCGTGCACAGCCGAATCGACTACTGAGCGCCGCGAGGAAGCCGGAAGGAACGCCTGTGCCGCTCTCCGTTGACGACCGCCTCGAGATCCTCGAGCTGATGGCGCGCTACAACCACTGCGCCGACGGCGGCGACGGCGAGGGCTTCGCCGACACGTTCGCCGAGGGCGGCCTGTTCGAGGGCAGCATGCGCACCGCCCGCACCCGCGAGGAGCTGGTGCAGGCCGGCGCGGGCGGCGGCGGTCTCTGGAAGCACTGGCTGAGCAGCCCGATCATCGAGGGCGACGCCGACCACGCGACCGCGAAGGTCTACCTCGTCCGCACCGGCCTCGGCGACGACGGGGCGGTGGAGCTGATCGCGAGTGGGACATACCACGACACGCTCGCGCGCATCGGCGGCGAGTGGAGGTTCACGCATCGCAAGGTCCACCCGGACCAGTAGCAACGCAGGAACGCACGAGGCACAGCCTCGCAGGAAGGACGGAGGACGCCATGCCGCTCTCGCTCGAGGACCAGCTCGACATCATGGAGTTGATGGCCCGCTACAACCACGCGATCGACAGCAGCCAGCCCGAGGCCTGGGCCGACACCTTCACCGAGGACGGCGTCTTCGAGGGCTCGGCGATGACCGTGCGCGGCCGCGAGGAGATGCTGGCGTTCGTGCGCAACCGCGACCAGAGCAACCCGATCCGCCACTGGAACAACAACATCCTGATCGACGGCGACGGCGACGAGGCGACCGCGAAGGTCTACCTCGTGACGTTCGACGTCACCGGCCCGCCCCAAGTTCGCGTCTCCGGCATGTACCACGACACGCTCAAGCGCGTCGACGGGCAATGGAAGTTCACGCACCGCAAGGTGCAGGCCGACGGCTAGCGGTCGGCCGCGCACGAAACCAGAACCGGGAAGGAACGCCGTGCCGCTCTCCTGCGACGACCGGCTCGACATCCTCGAGGTGGCCGCCCGCTACTGCCGGGCGCTCGATCGCGGCGACGCCGAGGGCCTCGAGGCCGTCTTCACCGAGGACGCCGTCTGGGAGTCCTCGGCGCGTGGGCGGCGCCGGGGCCGCGCGGCGATCGTCGACGAGTTCCGCGCGCGGGCGGCGCGGGCGCACACCCGCAAACACTGGACCAGCAACCCCGTCATCGAGGGTGACGGGGACGAGGCCTCGCTGACGCTCGACCTGCTCGTGCTGCACCTCGATGATGGCGACGTGCGGCCGGGTACGAGCGGCGTGTACGAGGACAGGCTGAGGCGCGACGCCGCCGGTTGGCGCATCGCGTATCGCAAGATCACGGTGGACGGCCAGCGGGCCGGCTTCCGCGGCGCGCCGGCGCAGCCGGCGGGAAAGGATGCAACCCGATGAGAGTCACATGCGGACTGCACCCCCACAGGAAGATGGGCGAGGCCCCGGCCTTCGCCCGCAAGCGCGAGGCGATGGGCTACGACGCGCTGTGGGTGCCCGAGGCCCAGCACAACCCGTTCACGGCCCTCACGCTGGTCGCCGAGCACAGCGAGAACGTGCGCATCGGCACCAACGTGACGGTCGCCTTCGCCCGCTCGCCGTACGTGATGGCGAACCACGGCTGGGACCTCCAGGAGTACTCCGGCGGGCGCCTCGTGATCGGCATGGGCACCCAGATCAAGGGCCACAACGAGCGCCGCTTCTCGGTGCCTTGGGGCCCGCCCCACCCGCGCCTGCGCGAGTACGTCGAGATGATGAAGGCCTGCTGGCACACCTGGCGGACCGGCGAGAAGCCGAACTACGAGGGCCAGTACTACCGCTACACCCTCGACGCCTGGAACTGGAACCCCGGCCCGATCGACTACCCCGACCCGATGATCGCCCTCGCCGCGGTGCGGCCGCTCAACACGCGGCTCGCCACCGAGGTCGCCGACGGCGTGCTCTGGCACGGCATGATGAGCTGGGCCTACCGCGACCAGGTGCTCGTCCCCGCCCTCGAGGAGGGCGCGCGCCGCTCCGGCCGGAACCTCAAGGACCTGATCGTCTCCGGCGGCGGGTTCGTCGTCACCGCGAAGACCGAGGACAAGCTGGTCGAGGCGATGGCCGAGCAGAAGCGCTGGATGTCCTTCTACGCCTCCACCCGCAGCTACCACCCCGCCATGATCATGGCCGGCCTCGAGGACGAGGCGATGCTGCTGCACCGCCTCTCGATCGAGCAGAAGTGGGCGGAGATGGTGAAGATCATCGACGACGACTTCCTCGAGAAGTTCGCGATCATCGGCACCTGGGACGAGATCCCGGCGAAGATGCGCGAGGTCTACGGCGGCCTCAACACCGAGATCAGCTTCAGCGCCGACATCGAGGATCCGGACGACGAGGACCACATCATCGAGGTGATGAACGAGATCAAGGCGATCCCGTCCTACGGCGAGATGGAGCGCACCCCCGTCGCCGCGTAGCGCGCGGCTGCGGAAGGGCCGAGCCACGATGAGGGTGACGTGCGGGCTGCACCCGCACCGGAAGATGGCCGAGGCCCCGGACTTCGCGCGCAAGCGCGAGGCGATGGGCTACGACGCGCTGTGGGTGCCCGAGGCCCAGCACAACCCCTTCACCGCGCTCACGCTGGTCGCCGAGCACAGCGAGCATGTGCGCGTCGGGACCAACGTGACGGTCGCCTTCGCGCGCTCGCCCTACGTGATGGCGAACCACGGCTGGGATCTCCAGGAGTACTCCGGCGGGCGCCTCATCATCGGCATGGGCACGCAGGTCAAGGGGCACAACGAGCGGCGCTTCTCCGTGCCGTGGGGCCCGCCCAACCCGCGCCTGCGCGAGTACATCGAGATGATGCGCGCCTGCTGGCACACCTGGCGGACGGGCGAGAAGCCCAACTACGAGGGCCAGTACTACCGCTACACCCTCGACGCCTGGAACTGGAACCCTGGCCCGATCGACTACCCGGACCCGCCGATCGTGCTCGCGGCCGTGCGGCCGCTCAACACGCGGCTCGGCGCGGAGGTCGGCGACGGCGTGCTCTGGCACCGCATGATGAGCTGGGCCTACCGCGACCAGGTGCTCGTCCCCGCCCTCGAGGAGGGCGCGCGCCGCGCCGGCAAGGATCCGAGGAACCTCGTGATCGCGGGCGGCGGCTTCGTCGTGACGGCGAAGACGGAGGAGAAGCTCGTCGCCGAGCTGGCCGAGCTCAAGCGCTGGATGTCCTTCTACGCCTCCACCCGCAGCTACCACGACGCGATGATCATGGCCGGCCTCGAGGACGAGGCAATGCTGCTGCACCGGCTCTCGATCGAGCAGAAGTGGGACGAGATGGTGAAGATCATCGACGACGACTTCCTCGAGAAGTTCGCCATCGTCGGCACCTGGGACGAGATCGCCGGCAAGATGCGCGAGGCCTACGGCGGCCTCAATACCGAGATCCAGCTGCGCATGGAGATCGAGGACCCGGACGACGAGGAGCACATCAAGGAGATCATGGCGGAGGTCCGCACGATCCCCACCTACGGCGAGATCGAGCGCACCCCCGCCGCCGCCTGAGCGCCCTCGTCAGACCGGGCGGCGCCAGCGCGCCCAGTCGAACGCGACGATGCCGTGCTCCGTGAGCTGCCAGATGCTGGCGCGAGGCGTGCGGTTGGCGATCTCGAGGAAGCCGATCGTGCCGAGGCGGGTTGCGAGGTTCCTCGGCAGCGTCGGGGAGCCGGGGTTCACGCAGAGCACGCCGTCCACGTACTCCAGCCACTCCGAGTGGGTGTCGCCGAAGATCATCACGTCCAGGTCCGTGCGACCGCAGTAGCGCTGCATCGCCCGCTCCAGCGTCCAGCCGCCCTCTGCGGGGACGGGGACGGTGTGGGCGATGCCCACGAGGAGCCCGGCCAGCTCCAGCAGCCAGCCCTCGCGCAGCCGCGGATCCTCGGGCTGCACGGGTCGCCCGCCGGAGCCGTCGTCGCCGTTCCCGCGCGCGACGTAGGTGGGGGCGACCTCCGAGAGCTCATCGATCACCGAAAGGTCGTGGATGTCCCCGGCGTGGAGGATGCAGTCCACGCTGCGGAACGCCTCGAAGACCTGCGGCCAGAGCTTCGGCATCGCCTCCGGAATGTGCGTGTCCGAGATCAGGCCGATGCGGAGCGAGTCGGCGCTCGCGAGCCGTTCGAGGGCCTCGAGTTCGCGCACGCGCGCCCTCAGGCCCCGCGCAGGTGGCTCAGCACGGCGCGAGCGGCCTCGGCCGGCTGCTCCTCGACGAGCATGTGGCCGGCGCCGGGCAGCACCTCCGCCGTCGCGTCGGGGAGCAGCGCGCGGTAGGCGTCGACGTAGGGGCCGGGAGGCACGACGGCGTCCTCGGAGCCCCAGAGCAGCAGCGTGGGGGCGCGCACGCGGTAGGCGCGGCGCCGGAAACCCTTGTCGGGCAGCGGCCAGAGGTACTTGGCCGCGCCGATCAGCCCGCGCCGCCGCGCGCGGTTCCAGAGCCGCGCCTCCTCGCGGTCGGCGGGAGGCGTGAACATGCGCCGCGCCGCCGGGCTCTCGATGTCGGCGAAGATCGTGCGCGCGAGGGTGCCGGGCGTGAGGCCGAACAGGTCCGGCTGCGGCGCTTCCTCGAGCCAGAGGCCGAGCGCGCTGATCAGCGCCAGCCGCCGCACGCGCGAGGGATAGAAGGCCGCGATCTCCTCCGCGAGGAACGCCCCGAACGAGTGCCCCACCACGTCGACCGGCCCGTCGAGGCCGAGCGCCCTGAGCAGGTCGTCGTGGTGCAGCGTGATCTCCGTCACGTCCTCATGGACGAACTCCGCGCCCTCGGAGCCCTCGAAGCCGGGCGGCGAGGGCGCGTAGACGGTCGCGCCCGCGGCGAGGGCGGCGATGAACTCGTCCTCGACGAGGCCGAAGGGGCCGTGCAGGTAGAGCAGCGGCGGCCCCTCGCCGGTGATGCGGACCGGAACCTCGACGGCGCCGTCGAAGGTGCGGACGAGGCGCTGCTGCGGCTCAGGCACCGGGCGCCCTCCGCGCGTGCTGGGGGTACCACTCGTCCTCCCACTCGGAGTGGACGTGGCGCAGGTTCGGGATCACCTCTCTGGCGATGCGCGTCATGTTGTACTCGGCGAGGTCGTGCGGCATCGAGCCGAAGTGCGCCATCACCATGATCACGCCGAGGTTGATCTCCTTGACCAGCCACTCCAGCTTCTCGGTCACCTGCTCCGGCGAGCCGTGGATGATCACGCCCTCGTCGATCAACTGCGCCCACTTGCGCTCGATGATGCGCACGTCCGTGTACTCGGTGGTGAAGCCCCCGGCGATCGTCTTCTCCGTGCGGTAACCGGGCGCGTCGATGAAGCCGCCGTAGACGTGCTGGGTCTTGTTGTAGAACCACTCGATGTGCTCGGCGTAGAGCTCCTCGGCGTGCTCCTCGCTGTCGCCGACGCCGATGAACTGGATGATGCCGGCGCGGTAGGGGTTGCGCGGCAGGTCGTAGGAGTCGACGACGGGCCAGAACTCCTCGAAGGTCTTCTGCGAGCGCTTGAAGCCGGAGAAGGAGAGGGCGGCGTACATGTGGCCGCGCTCGCAGACCCAGTCCCAGGTCTCGACGGAGCCGCCGCCGGGGATCCAGATCGGCGGGCGCGGCTGCTGGATCGGGCGGGGCCAGATGTTGACGTAACGCAGCTGCGTGTAGCGCCCGTTGAAGGCGAACGGCTCCGGCTCCGCCCAGGAGCGTGTGATCAACTGCTCCGCCTCGCGGTACTTCTCGCGCAGCGTCACCGGGTTCTGTCCATAGCAGTAGTTCGTATCCATGCTCGTGCCGACGGGGAAGCCGGCGACGATGCGCCCACCGCTCATGCAGTCGAGCATCGCGATCTCCTCGGCGACGCGGGTGGGCGGGTTGTAGAGCGCGATGCTGTCGCCGAGCAGGACGATCGCGACGTCCTTCGTCTGGCGCGCGAGGGCGGCGGCGATGATGTTCGGCGAGGGCATCAGCCCGTAGCCGTTCTGGTGGTGCTCGTTCACGCACACCCCGTCGTAGCCCAGCGTCGAGGCGAGCACGAGCTCGTCGATGTACTCGTCGTAAAGCTCGCCCGTCTTGCGCGGGTCGAGCAGGTTCGAGGGGATATCGACCCAGACGCTGTGGTGCTCCTCGCTGAAGTTGTCGGGCAGGTGGCGGTAGGGCATGAGGTGGAAGAAGTAGAACTTCACGCGCGCACGCTCCCTCGCTGCGCACTCGCCCCCGCGAGCGCCTGCCGCATGATACGCGACGCCTCGCGCCACCCGCGCGCGCGACGGCGCCGGGCAGCAACGGGGCCGCCCCCGCGGGCGGCCCCGGAAGCTCCGACCGGAGGTCCGAGGGCGCTAGCGGCCCTGGTAGTTGGCCTCGCGCTTCTCGGCGAAGGCGCGCGGGCCCTCCTTGGCGTCGTCGGTGTAGCGGATCGCCTGCGACTCGAAGTTCTCGATGCGCAGACCCTCGGCCAGCGTGGTGTTGAGGCCGCGGTAGGCCGCCTCCTTGGCCGCCATCACGGCCAGCGGGGCGTTCGCGCCGATCTCGGCGGCGATCTCGAGCGCCTTGTCCATCAGCTGGTCGGGCGGGACCACGTGGTTGACGAGGCCGATGCGGTGGGCCTCGGCGGCCGGGATGCGGCGGCCGGTCATCAACAGCTCGAGCGCGATGCCGAAGGGCACGAGCCGCCCGATGCGCTGCGTGCCGCCGGCGCCGGGGATGATGCCGCGGGCGACCTCGGGGAGGCCGAAGCTGGCGGTCTCCGAGGCGACGCGGATGTCGCAGGCCATCGCGGTCTCACAGCCGCCGCCGAGGGCGAAGCCGTTGACGGCGGCGATGATCGGCTTCCACATCTCCAGGCCGCGGTAGAGCTGGGGCTCGGGCTGGTCCCAGAAGGTGTTGCGCTGGGGCGCGCCGCCTGCGGCGGCGTTGCGCGCCGCCATCTCCTTCAGGTCGGCCCCCGCGCTGAAGGCGCGGTCGCCGGCGCCGGTGATGACCACGCTGCGGATGTCGGAATCCTCGCGCACCCGTCCCCAGGCTTCGCCGACCGCGGCGATCAGCTCTGAGTTGAAGGCGTTCATCGACTCGGGCCGGTTGAGGGTCATCACGAACGTGTAGCCCTCCATGCGGGTTTCGAGTACGGCCATGCGTGCAGTCTCCTTGCGTGTCCTCGTTCGTCTCGTCGTCACCCCTCGCCGTTCGAGGGCGCGGCGCAACGCTACGCCGCCCCGCCCGTCGAGTCAAAGCGGGGCGGCGTGCGGTTTGGTCCCTACTTCGATTCCGCGCCCATCCCGTCCTCCGGGTCTGGCGCCGCCTCGCGATCGGGCGGCGGAGCGATGATCTCGCTGCTGCGCAGCCAGTCAGCGGTCAGATCGGCCGGCGCGTAGCGGATGACGGGCTCGATCGCCTCGCCGTTGACGTCGCGGAAGCCCAGCTCGATGCGCCCGTCGGCGAGCCGCCGAGCGCGGATCCGCCCGATCTCCTGCCCGTCGACCTCGATCATCGTGCTGATCTTCCAGCGGTCGACCTCGGCGTCGTGGTCGAGGAAGCGTTTCCGCGGCAGCAGCACCCGGCCGTCGGCGAGCCGCACCGCGACCTCCGGCCGGCCGTCCTCGGCCAGCCGCACGATGATGCGCAGCGGGTGCGGCCCCGGCTCGGGCTCCGGCGCGGGCGGAGCCGGCAGCGGAGGCGGGATCAGCCGGAAGTGCACCGCAGTGCGGTCGATCGCCAGCTGGCGCATGAACCGCGAGACGTTGCGGTCGGACCCCAGCGCGGCGCAGAGCGCGGCGTCCGTCGCGTCCCGGTAGAGCGGAAGCGCGTAGCGCAACTCTTCGTCGAGCGCGAGCAGCGCGCCCACGTCCGCGACGCCCGCCGCCGCGAGGGCTGCGCGCAGCTGGGCGGGGCCCGCGCTGCACGAGGCCTGCGCCGAGAGATCCGCGATCATCCACTGAGCGACGGCAGGCGGCTCACCGTCGGCGGCGGAGCGGGTCGCGTCGATGATCGCCCCGGCCGTCACGGCCGGCGAAGCGACCGCCTCGGCGTACGTGAGCTGCGCGTGTACGGCAAGCGCCTCGTCGAGCGTGAGCCCCTCGCCCTCGGCGACCCGCGCCCGCAGCGCCGTCCAGGCGGCGGCCGAGGCCGCGTGGGAGTCGGCCGCTGCCCGCGCCGAGCCGAGCAGCAGATCCTCGACGGCCGCGGGGCTGATCAGCTCGCCCCCGGCGAACGCCTCGATGAGCCCGGACGCGGCGACCGCGTCCGCGTAGTGGCGGCCGGCTGCCGCGAGCAGCGCCTCCGAGGAGAGGTTCGCGAGACTGACCGGCCCGCCCGCCGCCTCGCCCGGCTCGCCGAGCGGGGCGATCAGGGGGCGTTCGAAGATGCCGGCGAGGAGGTACTCCTGCACGACGGCGATGTAGATCGCCTGCGCCTCCAGCGCCGGATCGATCTCCGCCTTCGGGTCGGCGGCGACGCTGACCTCGGGAACCACGACGCCCTCGTCATCGCCCCCTTCGCTCGGGATCGCCGCGACGACGTAGTCCGTGTCGTCGATGCTGATGGTGACCGGGTCGAAGGTCGGGCCGGTCACCACCATGAGGTTGCGCCAGGCGCCGTTGAACCCGATTTCCTCCCTGTCCGCGTCGAACACCACGAGCCCGACGAAGACCCAGGCCGGGCCGGGGTCGGCGATGGTGAGCTCAAGCGACTGCAGCTCGCCGATCGCGACGCTCGTCGCGGTCGCCGTCGCGGCGTCCGAGTGGTACGAAACGCCGGCCTGCCAACGCTCCGGCGAGGCCGTGATTCGCCGGCCATAATCGGTCACCCACCACGGACCGCGGGCGTACGCGATCGTGTACGCCCCGTCCGGCAGGTCGCCCAGACCGAGGTTGCCGACGCGGTAGTCGATGGCGAAGGGCTCGCCCGCGATGACTCGATCGGGGGTGTGGATCGCCTCGACCTTGAGGTTGAAGTCGCCCTGCGTCTCCTTCTCGTCCAGCAACCGCACCACGAGCTCGAAGTCGCTGGACAGGGGCTGGAGATCGCGCTCCCGGTAGGTCGTTGCCTCGATCAAGTAGACACCCGCCGGGAGATAGCTCTCGATCCGGGAGTTGATGCCCGTGCCCCCGTCGTCGTTGGCGCCGATCACGCCCCGCTCCGGCGACGCCAGGGAGAGCACCGGGTCGCCGTTCTCGGACGTCAGGTCGATCCGTACGCGACTGTCCTGGCGAAGGATGAAGGTGTAGTTGTGGGCCGGGTGCCTGGAGACGATGCGTGAGCCGCAGCCATCGAGTGACCAGGTACCCGTTGCGGTCAGGTCGGCTCCCGGCGCGAGGACGCCCAGGTCAATCGCCTCGCAGCCGCTGAGATACTGGATCGAGAGGGTGAAGTCCGCCGGCCCGCGCGCGCGCCCGCCGGCCGAAGCAGCCTCGATCAGGTAGACACCGGGAGCCATATCGCGCTCGATGCGCGCATCGAGGACCGCGCGACCGTCGTCATCGTCCGCGATGCGGGTCTCGTCCGCGCTCAGCAGGTACAGGTACGGATCGCCGTTGGGCGATCTCAGTTCGATCCTCACCCTGCCCGGAGCGGCGATCCTGAAGCGGTAGGTGTGCGCATCGCTGTCGATCCGGAAGCGCGAGTCGCAGTCCTCGGTGGTCCAGCTGCCGCTCGCCTCGAGTCCGTCCTCGATGTGCAGTACGCCGAGGTCGATGACCTCGCAGTCCGCCGCGGTCTGCGCGGCGACGGGCTGTGCGTGCACGAGCGCGCCCGCGAGGAGCGCGATGGCGGCGCAGAGCGCCGCCATGAGCAGGTGGGTGCCTGTGCGCGCCGTGAGGCCCGCGTGGATGGTGTGGTACATCTCTTCTCCGTACTTCGCCCCCGCGCTACCGTACCGCACCGCGTCGAAACAGGGTATCAATAACCTCGGCTAGTGCTGCACCACCGCGCCGCCGTCCACGTTGATGCTCTGGCCGGTGATCCAGTTCCCCTGGTCGCTGCACAGGTAGACCGTCATCCAGGCGATGTCCGAACCGTCCGAGGCCCGGCCCAGCGGCGTGCCCGCGGCGACGCGTTCGTCCCAGATCCGGCCGCGCGGGATGTCGTCCATGCGGAACGTATCGACGGTGCCGGGGCAGATCGTGTTCACGCGGATGTTGTGGCGCCCCATCTCGCCCGCCATGCAACCCGTCAGCGCGTGGATGCCCGCCTTGCTCGAGGCGTAGGCCGAGGCGTTCACGCTCAGCCGCTTCCCGGCGACCGAGGAGATGTTGACGATCGCGCCGCCCTCGTCCTGCTCGATCAGCCGCTGCCCGAAGTAGTGCGACATGTAGAAGGTGCCGTTGAGGTTCACGTCGATCACGCGCTGCCAGACGTCGATCGGAATCTCGACCGCGGGCATGCGGTCCGGCCCGCGCGCGAACGCCGCGTTGTTGACCACGAAGTCGATCCGCCCGAACTCCTCGAGGATGCGCGCGAGCAGTGCCTGCACGGCCTCCGGGTCGCGCACGTCGCTGACCAGCGGCAGCGCGCGCTGTCCGGCGGCCTCGATCTCCCCGGCGACGGAGTCGATGTCGCGCCAGCCGGCTTCCTTCTCGTCGTCCGGGTAGCGCTCGGGCGGGCGGCCGGTGCCGGTGATGACGACGTCCGCGCCGGCCTTCGCCAGCTCCACGGCGATGCAGCGGCCGATCGAGCGCATGCGGCCCGCTCCGGTGACGACCGCCACCTTGCCCTCGAATCCCGTCAGCTCGAGACCGGCCATCCCGTACCTCCCTCAGTAGCCGCGATCGGGGTCGATGATGTTGCGCAGCTCCTCGCCGGCGAGGTAGCGGCGCAGGTTGTCGCAGAAGATCGAGGTCGCCGCCTCGTTGTAGTTCTCGTTCCCGCCGCTGATGTGGGGCGTGAGGATCACGTTGTCCAGCTCCCAGAGCGGGCTGTCCGCCGGCAGCGGCTCCCGCTGGAACACGTCGAGCGCCGCCCCGGCGATCACGCCCTCGCGCAGGGCCTCGATCAGCGCCGGCTCGTCGACGACCTCGCCGCGCGCGATGTTGATCAGGTAGGAACGCTCCCCGCGCGCGCCCATCGTGCGCAGCTGCCCGGCGCCGATCAGGCCGCGCGTCTCCCCGGTCAGCGGCGTGGCGAGCACCACATGGTCGCTCTCCGCCAGCAGCGCGTCGAGGTCGCGCGGCGGCAGCACCTCGTCGGCGATCGCGTCCGGGTCCGGGCCGCGCCCGGCGACCGAGCGGCGGATGCCGAGCACGCGGCAGCCGATCGCCTTCGCGAGCCGCGCGCACTCGGCGCCGATCGCGCCCATGCCGACCACGCCGACGGTCCGGTCGGAGAGGTTCCTCGGCATGACCATGCGGTCGTAGACGCCGGCGGCCTGGTTGCGCGCGAGCGCCGGCCAGCCCTTCTCGAACATCAGCATGTAGGTCAGCACGTACTCCGCGATCGGCGTGGAGTGCAGCCCGCTCACGTTCGTGAACGTCAGCCCCGCGCGGATCAGCTCCGGGTCGACGCGGTCCGCGCCCGCCGAGGTGAGCTGCACCCAGCGCAGCGCGTCCGGCAGATCGCCGGGGCTCACGAGGCCCGGCATCGCGCCGCTCCAGAAGCCGAACATGACCTCGGCCTCGTCGAGCGCCGACCGGATCTCCTCGAGGGGCGTGGCCGCCTGAAGCTCGCTGGGGAAGCGCCGCTTGCCGCGCAGTGCGTCGAGCAACTCCTGGCCGAGCACGGACACCTCGACGCGCGGATCGACGGCGCGGATGCGGTCGGCCAGCTCGGGATCGAGGGCGAAGGTGACGACGACGCGCGTCATCGCGACTCGCTTCCGCGCAGCGTGAGCAGCGCGATGCTGGCGGTGAAGCCGTGCACGAAGGTCTTGCCGGCCACGGGGCCGATCTCGCCGCTGCAGAACATGCCCGCCGTGGGCGTCGGACCGAGCGCCTGCTCGATGGCCTGCGCATCGTGGTGCGGTTCGCCGAACAGGCCCTGCCCGCGGCCGTTGCACGAGCAGAGCAGCGCGCCCAGCACCTTCTCGCCGGGCGTCAGCCGCATGCGCAGCGCGCGCAGGTGGTCGCGCAGATCGAGGTCGGCCGCCGCGGCGTCGCGGAACTGGAACTGCAGCGTCTGGCCCTGGCGAGGCGCGGCGTTGATCGCGATCGCGCCGCTCTCGCGGTCGCCGCCGAGGATGTTACGGATCAGGAAGTCGCCGCGCGCGTGCTGGTGGCGGTACTCGTCCATCGCGAGGCCCACCAGCAGGTTGCGCTGCGCCCGCTCGCGCGTCTCCGCGTCGAGCGCGGCGAGCGTCTCCTGCAGCACGACGAGCGCGGGACGCGAGCCGAGCCCGCGCACGAGGTTGCCCTCGCACTCCGTGATCGTCCACGGCTGACCGATCGGCTCGGCGCCCTGCGCGACGACCGTGTGGATCCCGAACGCGCCGCCGATCCCCGCCAGCACCGCGCCGGAGTCGCGCACCTCGCCGTCGAGGAAGACGGCGGTGTTGCGCTGCGCCGGCTGCGCCGAGGCGAGTCCGCCGAGGATCGTCGCGTTCGCCCGGCGCTGTCCGATCGCGCCGACCAGCGCCTCCACGTCCGTGGTGAACGGGTCGGCGAACAGCAGCCAGGCCTGCGCGGAGGTCGCCCCGACGCGATCGAGCGCCGCGGCGGCCTCGTCGTTGGAGCCGATCGCGAGCGTGGTGATCGTGGCGCCGGGCAGGCTCAGCGCGAGCAGCGAGATCGCGGGCTGGTCCTCGGCCTCGTGGCCGGGGCCGATCACGCCCATCCCGCTCGCCCCGGCCAGCCGCCGCGCCCCGGTCCCCGCGCGCAGCCGTTCCAGCACCTCGCCGTAGTGGTCCGAGAAGCGCGCGTCGACGAAGGCGAGCACGAGGTCCGGCGCCGCCTCGAGATCGAGCGCGGCGAGGACGGCGTCGCACGCCTCCTCCCAGGTCGCGCCGCTCTGCACCGCCGCGGCGGCTCGCGCCTGGTTCGCCCGCGTTGCGGCGCGTGCGCCGCCCGCTGCCGCTCGTTCGCTCGTCATCGGCCCCCCGTCCGCACGCCGCCGACGTTACGCGATCGCGGCGGCGATTCCGTAGGCGATGGTCAGGATGATGCCTGCCACGATCACACCGATCAGCGCCACGACAATCGCGCGGCCCGTGCCGATGTCGAGCGCGGCCCGCACCGCGACGACCGTGGTGACCAGCACCCAGATGCCGACGACCACGCCGACCACGGCGTTCAGGGCCGGGACGAGGCCGATCACGAGCAGGATGCGCGGGCCGTTCGCGAAGCCGAGCGTGCGCGCCAGCTCGCCCCAGTCCGCGCTGGTCTGCGCGCCGGCGAGGATCTTCGTGCCGATGAAGTAGGTGACCCAGGCGTAGACCGCCCAGCCCACCAGCCCGCCGACGATTCCGAGGATCAGGCCGGCGACTTTGAGGTCGCCCACCGCGGCGAGGCCGGCTGTGATCGAGCCGGCGACGACGACGATCGCCGCCTGGCCGGTGGCGCCGCGGTCGTGCTCGACCTCCTCGTAGACGCTGCTGTCGAGGCGCGCCGCGCCGATCAGCCGATTGACGAACGAGCGCTGCTCCGTCATCTCCATGTCGCCTCCCGGGGCTCATCCTCGCGGGGGCGCATCGTGAGCCCCCGCGAGAGTGTATGTTGACGGGCGCACGCGCGTACATCGCGGATCGCGACGGACGCGGCGGACTCGCGCAAAACGGTCCAACGCGGCACCATGTGCAACCGCCGCCCGGCGCGAGCACGCAGGGGCGCGCAAGCGGCGGCGCGAGCTGGGGGAAGCAGAATGACGACTGCCTCGACGACGCACCAGGAGCTCACCATCGAGGTCGCGGGCGGCGAGGTCTTCGTCCGCACGGGCGGCAGCGGCGACCCGCTCTTCGTGATCCATCACGACATCGGCGCCCACGCCTGGACCCCCTTCTACGAGCGCCTCGCGGAGCGCTTCACCGTCTACCTCCCGGACCTCCCCGGCTTCGGCAAGTCGAAGCGCCCGGAGTGGGCGCGCAACGTGCGCGACATCGTCGCGCTCGCCGGGCTCACGCTCGACGAGCTGGGGCTGCCGAAGGCGAGCGTCGCCGGCCTCGGCTTCGGGGGCTACATCGCCGCCGAGTTGGCGACGACGGCGCAGGCGCGCATCAACAAGCTCACGCTCGCCGGCGCGATGGGCGTCAAGCCCGAGCAGGGCGAGATCTTCGACCAGTTTCTCGTGAGCCACGAGGACTACGTGCGCAGCGGCTTCGCCAACGAGGGTTCGTTCGAGGAGCACTTCGGCGAGGAGTCGGACATCGAGCAACTGATGGTCTGGGACATCAACCGCGAGATGACGACGCGCGTCGGCTGGAAGCCGTACATGCACAACATGGCGCTGCCCTACCTGCTGCCCAGCGTGCACACGCCGACGTTGCTGGTCTGGGGCGGCGCGGACGCGATCGTCCCGGCGAACTGCGGCGCGCTCTACGCCGAGAAGCTGCCCGCCGCCCGCCTCGAGATCCTCGAGGGCGCGGGCCACTGGCTCGAGCTGGATCGCCCGGACGACCTCGCCCGCCTGATCGTGGAGCACGAGGACCGCTAGCCGTGGGGGGCGGAGCCCCACACGCCCCCTCGGTCTGGCACCGGAACCGCAGCCCGCGAGGGCGTTCCGGTCCCCTCTCCCCGAGGGAGCGGGCGCGGGAGGTCCCCTCGGCTCCCCCTTCCCGTCATTCCGGCGAAAGCCGGAGTCCAGCCCAGTAGCGTCCCAAGAAGTGGTGTCACAGAGGTGGACGTTGGAGACCACCGCGCCATCCTTCACACAGGAAACAGTCACGTGAAGGAGGACTACGGTGGTCAAGGAGAGCGTGGACTTGTTGGAGTTGCTTCGCAAGCAGGCGGACGGGGCTGACCTCGACTTCCTGCGCGAGGCGGTCGCGGTGCTCGCCCAGGCGGTGATGGATGCCGAGGTTTCGGCGCAGATCGGCGCCGGCCACGGCGAGCGCAGCGAGACGCGCCTGACCCGGCGCAACGGCTACCGGCCGAGGCGCTGGGACACGCGCGTGGGCACGATCGAACTGGGCATCCCGAAGCTGCGCGAGGGCAGCTACTTCCCCTCGCTGCTCGAGCCGCGGCGGCGCTCGGAGCGCGCCCTCGTCTCCGTGGTCACACAGGCCTACGTCGAGGGTGTCTCGACGCGGCGCGTCGACGCCCTCGTGCGCTCACTCGGCTGCGACGGCATCTCGAAGAGCCAGGTCTCGCGCATCTGCGCAGAACTCGACGAGGTTGTCTCGAGCTTCCTCGAACGGCCCCTCGACTCAGGCCCCTACCGCTACCTCTGGCTCGACGCGCTCACCCAGCTCGTGCGCGAGGAGGGCCGGGTCGTCCAGGTCAGCGTCGTCGTCGCCACCGCCGTCAACGCCTCCGGCAAGCGCGAACTGCTGGGCATCGACGTCGGCACCTCCGAGGACGGGGCGTTCTGGCTGAGCTTCCTGCGCGGGCTCGTGGCGCGCGGCCTGTCCGGCGTCGAGCTCGTCACCTCGGACGCGCACCAAGGCCTGCGCGAGGCGATCGCGACGGTCTTCGCGGGCGCCTCCTGGCAGCGCTGCCGCACGCACTTCATGCGCAACCTGCTGACCCGGGTGCCGAAGAGCGCCGAGAAGCTGGTGGCGACGACGGTGCGCACGATCTTCGAGCAGTCGACCGCAGCCGCGGTGCAGGCCCAGCACGCCCGCGTGGTCGAGCAGCTCGCCGAACGCTTCCCCGCGGCCGCGGCGCTGCTCGCCGACGCGGGGCCGGAGGTTCTGGCGTTTACCGCCTTCCCGGTCCAGCACTGGCAGCAGGTCTGGTCGAACAACCCGCTGGAACGCCTCAACAAGGAGATCCGGCGGCGCACCAACGTCGTCGGCATCTTCCCCAACCGCGCCGCCGTCGTGCGGCTGGTCGGCGCGGTGCTCGCCGAGCAGCACGACGAGTGGGCGGAGGGGCGGCGCTACATGACGATGCTGCAGCCGCTGCCGGCGGCCGTGGCCGAGGTCGCCCCAGGCGAGGAGGTGCTGCTGCAGGCTGCCGGTTGAGAACAACTGATCAGGATGGTGCACAGCAACACCACTTGCAGGGACGTGACCTCCAGCCCGGCGCGGAGCGCCGCTCCGAAGGCTATCGGCCCTCCGAAGCACCTCGGGTGTCTGCCGTGGGGGGCTGCGCCCCCCACACCCCCCTCGGTCTGGCAGCGGAACCGCAGCCCGCGAGGGCGTTCCGGTCCCTTCCGGAAGGGTGAGGGCGCCTGTGGGCCACGTCGCGCCAGCGAGGCCTGTTGCGCCATCGGCGCTCTCGGGGGCTCGGCGGTGGGTGGGCGTTCCTGGATTCCGGCGTTCGCCGGAATGACGGGGCGGGCGGTCCGGCCCCCTCTCCCCTGGGGGAGAGACACCCCATGGTGCTAAGGCGTCAAGCGGCGAGCTGCTCGCGGTCGCGGCGGTGCGCCCAGGCGGTGGCCTCGTCGTAGGGGCGGCGCGTCCTGAGGCAGCCGTGGAGGTAGCCGACGAGGCGGTTGCCGAGGGCGCGCAGCGCCTGGTGGTGGAGGTCGCCGGCGGCGCGCCGCCGCAGGTAGAAGTCGTAGCAACCGGGGCTCGCCTGTAGCGCGCAGAGCGCCCAGCGGTCGGCGGCGTCGGCGAGCCGGCGGTTGCGCACGAAGCGGGCGCGCACGCTGCGTTTGCGTCCCGATGCTACGGTCAGCGGCGAGGTGCCGGCGTAGTTCCTGCGGGACTTCGCCGACGCGTAGCGTTCGGGGTCGTCCCCGAACTCGCCGAGCACCCGGGCGCCGAGCACGAGACCGAGTCCGGGCAGGGAGCGGTAGAGCGCGGCGTCCGGGTGCTGCTCAAAATGGTCCGCCAGTTCGGCCTCGAGTGCGGCGATCTGCTGGTTGATCTCGCTGATCTGCCCGACCGTCGCGCGGGTGCTCGCGGCGAAGGCCCGGCTCACCACCTCCGACACCTCGAGCTGCGGGGAGCGCAGCGCCTCGCGGACCGCGGCGGCGCGCCGCTCGAGGTTGCGCCGGCGGCCGCCGCGGCGGAGCGCGGCGCGCAGCCGGGTGCTGCTCAGCCGCGCCGCCTCGCGCGGGCCGGGCGCCGTGGCCAGCACGCCGAGGGCGTCGCCGTGGGCGAGCTTGGGAAACGCCCGCAGGGCGGCGGGAAAGTACTCCCTGAGGGCGTTGCGCAGGCGGTTGGTCTGGCGCGTGCGGTCCCAGATCAACTGCTGGTGCGCACGGGCGAGGATGCGCAGCGCGGCGGCCTCGTCAGTGTCGCCGGCGACCGGCCGGTGGTTGTGGCGGTCGGTGCGGACGAGGTCGGCGAGCAGCTTCGCGTCGGCGGCGTCGGACTTGGCGCCGCCGAGGTGGTGGCGCTCGCGGTAGCGCGCCGCCGAGCGCGGGTTGATCGCGTAGACGCGGTAGCCGGCGGCGAGCAGCGCCGCGACCCAGGGCCCGCGGTCGGTCTCGATGCCGACCACGACGTCGCCCGGGTCCGCGGCGTGCCGGGCGACCAGCTCGTGCAGCGCGGCGACGCCCGCGACGCCCTCGGGCAGCCGCTTGGCGGCGAGCCGCGCGCCGGCCTCGTTCATGAAATGGACGTCGTGGTGGTCCTCGGACCAGTCGTCGCCCACGTAGAGGGTCATCGTCTCAGTGCCTCCTTCGCTTCGTGCTGCCGGCTGCGACCCGCCGGGCTGGTCCCGCGACGGCCTAATGGAACAGTGCTCGCGGGCACGACACCCCATGAGTGCTGCGGACCACCCGGACGCACCGGCCGGGGCGCGGTCTCTCCCGAGAGATCCAGAGGTCTCAGGGCGAGGAAGTGCTCACCGGCCGGCGGGCCCCGGACCAGTCTCCCAGATCGCTCCGGGGTTCTGGTCGAACCCCATTAGGGCGGGGGTGAGGGGGAGCGGGCGCAGCCCGCCACTCCGGCGAGCGGCGGGCAGCGGACCCACCGGCGACTCGCGTGATCCGCGAGGGCGAGCGGCGGCGGGCGCAGCGCGCTACCGCGTGTGCGGGGCGATGCCCGTGACGGCGGTCTCCACGCGGTAGACCGAGGTGTTCGCCGTCAGGTAGAGCGTCGACCAGTCCGGGCCGCCGAAGGCGAGGTTTGCGGCGTGCTCGGCGGTCTCGAAGACGCCGAGCAGTTCGCCCTCGGGGGTGAGCACCCAGACGCCGCCGGCGCCCGTGCTCCAGAGCCGGCCGTCCGTGTCCACCTTCATCCCGTCCGGGACGCCGCGCCGCTCGTCGCGCTCCATGTCCGCGAAGAGCGCGCGATCGCCGAGGCTGCCGTCGGCGTTGACCTCGTAGCGCCAGATCTTGCGCTGCGCGCTCGAGTCGGCGACGTAGAGCAGCGACTCGTCGGGCGAGAAGGTGAGCCCGTTCGGCTTCTCGATGCGGTCCTCGACGACGCTGACCGAGCCGTCCGGCGCGACACGGTAGACGCCCTGAAAGTCCAGCTCGCGGGCGACGGGCTCGGGGTTGCGGGCGTAGCCGTAGTCCGGGTCGGTGAAGTAGACGGCCCCGGAGCTGTGCACGACGACGTCGTTGGGGCTGTGCAGCGCCTTGCCCTCGAAGGAGTCGACCAGCGTCTCCGTGCCGCCGCCGTGGGCGATCTTCGCGACGCGGCGGCCGAAGTGCTCGCAGGTGAGCACGTTGCCGTCGAGGTCGAGCGTGTTGCCGTTGCCGTGGTTGCTCGGCTCGCGGAAGACCTCGGCGGTCTCGCTGCCCGGCCGCCAGCGGTGGGTGCGGTTGGAGTGGATGTCGCTGAAGACGAGGCAGTTGTCGCTCGCGATCCAGACCGGGCCCTCGGTGAAGATGAAGCCCGTGCAGACGCGCTCCTCCTCCGAAGAGACGAAGAGCGCCGAGAGCCCGTTGTCCTGCTGGATGTCCATTGCCTGCCTCCTTCGCGTGGCGTGCCTGTTGGTTCCGGACGTCTAGATCTGCGCGTAGCCCGAGCCGGGCTCGTCGATCATGTGTCCTCGAGGGTTGTCGAGCCGCCCGAACTCGGCGAGCAGCTGCTGGCTGTAGCAGACCCGCCCGGCGACGCGCTCGACGGGCTCGGTCGCGAGCAGCAGGACGCACTCCGCCATCAGGCTGCCCGGCTCCGAGTCCGGGTCGCCCTCGGCGATCACGTTGTGCAGCACCGTGCCGGGCGTCGCGACCGGCAGCGAGGGCGCGACGGCGGAGACGGCGACGCCGAAGCGCGTCACCTCCTCGGCGAGGCCCTGCGTGAAGCGCTCCAGCGCCGCCTTCGTCGAGCCGTACTCGACGCGGCCCCGCGGCGGCGGTCCGGGGTAGGGCCCGCGCCCCGGCCCGATCGCCGAGCCGGAGGAGATGTTGACGATCGCCCCGCCGCCGCGCTCGATCATCGAGGGCAGCACGGCCTGGCAGAGCATGAACGGCGCGTGAACGTTGACCTGGAAGGCGCGCATCCAGCGGTGCGGCGGGTAGTCCACCAGCTGCGTGAAGTAGGTGAGCACCGCGTTGTTGACGAGCACGTCGATCGGCCCGTAGACCTCGGCGGCGCGCTCGACGAGGCCGGCGCACTCCTCCGGTTCGGCGAGATTCGCCGTCAGCGCCGTCGCCTCGCCGCCAGCGGCGCGGATGTTGCCGACGGTGCGTTCGAGGGAGCCCTCGAGCATGTGATCGCCCTCGCCGAGCGTGCGCGCGGCGCAGGCGATGCGCCCGCCCGCCGCGCCGAGGCGCTCGGCGATCGTCTGGCCGATGCCGCGGCTGGCGCCGGTCACGAGCACGCTCTTGCCGTCGAGTTCGCCCATCCGTCTCCTCTTTCGCCGCGGCCATGCGGGGCGCCCGTCCGGGCCTCCGGCCGGCTCCTATCGCGCCGCGCTCCATGCCTCGGCGCGGCGGAGGAACACCGCGCGGTCGGCCGCCCACTCCGCGTAGCCGATGCGCCGATTGTCCGTCAGATAGTCAATCTTCCCGTCGATGCAGGCGAGGAGGTCCGCGTCCCCGGCCGCGAGCGTGAAGCCGCCCCACTCGGTCGCGGCGTCGAGCGCCGCGATGACGAAGGCGCCGCCGGAGGCGTCGCTCGCCTCGATGTTGCCGACCTCGCCCCGCGCCACCGCGTCGACCTCCCCGCGGGCCAGCGCATCGAGCAGCACCACCTCGCCTTCGCCGCCGCCGAGGTAGATCACCTGCGGCTGATCGTCCGAGGGCGGGTGGAGGCGCTGCCGGCCATCGAGGATCGCGGCGGAGGCGGCTGCGGTGATGAAGTAGTTCGCGCTGCCGTCCGCGACCATCTCGCCGTCCGGCGTCTCGATGCGCGCGCCCGCGGCGAGCACCCCGTCCTCGCCGGCGAGCCCGACGAGCTGGAGCAGGCGGGCCTCGCCCGTCGTGTTGGGGAGCGCGCCCACGCGCACGTCGCTCGTCAGCATCTCGTAGCCGCCGAGGCGTTCGGCGTCCCCGGCCCGCACCAGCAGCGACTGGCGAAACGCGATGTGGCCCGAGGTGAAGGAGACGACCTCGGCGCCGGATCCGTCGCTGCGCCGCGAGTCGAGAATCGTGATGCCGCCGCCGACGAGGTCATAGTCCGTCGAGGCGGAGCGCAGCCAGATGTCCTCCCAGGGCGCGATGCCGCGCCGGGAGAAGGACAGTCCGGCTCCATCCATCGCCTCGAGGGCGGTCAGCAGGTCCGCCTCGTAGCCGCGATGCTCGTGGAATCCGGCGGAGGCCGGATCCCCGTCGGCGCTGAAGCTGATCGGTGGGAAGTAGGCGTAGAAGCCGACGCTGAGCGCTTCGCCGTCCGTACAGGGCGGCTCGTCCGCGCCGCCGCCGGACGAGCAGGCGGCGAGCCAGAGCAGCGCCGCGCCAAGAGCGACTCTCACCGGTCCGCCCGGCCGCGGCGCGCGAGGAAGTCCGCGACGGCGGCGTTGAAGCCCTCGGGCTCCTCGAAGTAGACGGAGTGGCCGCAGTCCGCGAACTCGCGGTACTCGGAGCCGGGAATCGCCTCGTGCAGCCGGCGCATCGAGGCGGGCGGCGTCAGCGGGTCGTCGCTGCCGACGATCAGCAGCGTCGGCACGCCGAAGCCGTCGAGGTCGGCGCGCGTGGCGGGGCCGCGCGGCACGGCGCGCGCCGTCGCTGCGGCGTCGGGCGGGTTGAGGCCGGAGAGCTGGCGGTAGAGGAAGGCGCGCTCGGGATCGCGCTGCTGGAACTTCTCGCCCAGCGCCGCCACGACGAGCGGTCCGCTCGCGAGCCCGATCGCGGCCCGCTGCCGCTCGAGCTCCTCGTTGAACTCGGGCCAGTCGATCGAGGCCGAGGTGTCGGCCAGCACGAGCGCACTCACGCGCCGCGGGTGGCGCACGGCGAAGCCCAGCGCCGTGCGCCCGCCCATCGACTGCGAGACGAGCGCCGTGCGCTCGATGCCGAGCACGTCGAGCAGCGCCTCGAGGTCGTCGACGAAGCGCGCGGCGCTCTCGCCCTCGGGGTCCGTCGAGCGGCCGAAGCCGCGATGGTCGATCGAGACGCAGCGGAAGCGATCGCGGAAGGCGGGCAGCTGCTGCCACCAGATGATGTGGTTGCCCGCCGCGCCGTGCAGGAAGACGAGCGCGGGGCCCTCGCCCTGCTCCTCGTAGTACAGCTCGATGCCGTTGATCTCCGCCACGGGCATGTGCTCATCCGCCCCTCGGCCCTCGTGCGTCCGGTCGCGGATGATACACGCGCGACCGGCGGGCGCGGATGGGCCGCCGCGAACCTCAGGGCAGGGAGCGCATCCCTTCCGGTCCCCTCTCCCCGAGGGAGAGGGTTAGGGATGGTCTGAACAGGTGGGTGTCGGGCGCAGTTCGCGTGGACGGGATGGCCGAGCGGCGCTGTGGGAGGCCCGATGCCGCGGTTCGGGAGGCGATCCCGCCCCCCATTCCGCTCCGGGCTCGCCCGCGGGAGCGGTTGCGGACGCACCGCTCCCGCGATCACGCGAGCTGAGGCGCGGCGCGCAGCAGGTTCGCGAAGCCGAGCAGCAGCGCGAGGCGCTGGCGGTTCTTCTCCAGGCCCCGATAGCGCACCTTCGCGTAGCCGAAGCGCCGCTTCACGTAGAGGAACGGATGCTCCGCCTTCGCCCGCAGCGAGGCCTTCTCGCGCTCCGCCACGGCCTCCGCGCTCCCCGGCGCCAGACGCCGCCTGAGTCCCGGACGCAGCGCCACCCGCCAGCGCACCGCCGAGCCCGCGTGCTCGGGACGCTTCTCCACGCCCTGGTAGCCGGCGTCGCCCCACGCCTCCGCCTCGCCGCCGTGCAGCAGGCGCCGCGCCTCGGTCACGTCGGAGACGTTCGCCGCCGTCGTGTGCATGCTGTGCACCAGCCCCGAGCGCGCGTCCGTGCCGGTGTGCAGCTTCATCCCGAAGTACCACTGCCGGCCCTTGCGGGTCTGATGCATCTCGGGGTCGCGGGCGCGCTCCCGGTTCTTCGTCGAGGAGGGCGCGCTGATGATCGTGGAGTCCACGATCGTGCCCTCGCGCACCAGCAGGCCCCGCTCGGCGAGCTGCGCGTTGATCGTCGCGAAGAGCTCCGTTCCCAGCCGGTGACGCTCGAGCAGGTGGCGGAAGTTGAGGATGGTCGTCTCGTCGGGAATCGGCTCGGAGAGGCTGAGCCCGGCGAACTCGAGCATCGAGCGGGAGTCGTAGAGCTCCTGCTCCATGCCGGGGTCGCTGAGGTTGAACCAGAGCTGCAGGCAGTGGATGCGCAGCATCACGCGCAGCGGGTAGGGGCGGCGGCCGCGTCCGGGCTTCGGGTAGACGGGCGCGATGCGCTCCTCCAGCGTCTCCCAGGGAACGAGCCGCTCCATGCGCTCGAGGAACCGCTGCCGCCTCGTCTTGACCTTCTTGTGCTCGTACTCGACGCTGCCGAACGACCGCTGCTGCATGGCGCGCCCCTCTCCGGGTTCCTGCCTCATGATCGCATCGGCTCACTCGCTATGGCGAGTTGTTCAGAGCTTCCTTAGGGTGAGGGAGGGTCCGCCCTCCGGAATTGCGTTGCGCCATCGGGGCCTTCGGAGGCGCGTGGGAGTCCTCCCCCTCACCCCCGCCCTAATGGGGTTCGACCAGAACCCCGGAGCGATCTGGGAGAGGGAGTCGGATCGGGCCTGTGGGAGTTTCGCAACGGTCTCACCCGAGGCTATCCGGCGTGGTAGGCCTCGTGGAAGGCGCGCAGCGCCTCGAGGTGCTGGTCGAGCTCCGCCAGGCCGGCGCGGGTGGTGCGCAGCGCGAGGTGCGTCGCCCCGCGCGCCTCCCACTGGCGCGCCAGCGTGACCTGCTGCTCGACGCTGTTGCCGACCACGTCGATCGCCGCGCCGAGATCGATCTCCGAGGGGTCGCGATCGACCGAGCGGGCGGCCGCGTGCACCTGCTCCAGTCGCTCGGCGAAGTGCGCGTCGGCGTCCTCGGGCGAAAGTTCGGTGTAGAAGGTGCGCTGGATGCTCCAGCCGTCGCAGACGCGACCGATGCGGTCGAGCACGGGCTCGCTCATGCCGCCGGCCCAGATCGGGATCGAGGCGGCCGGGCGAGGGTTGAGGCCGCCGCCCGCGATGCGGTGGAAGCGGCCCTCGAACTCGACGAGCGGCTCGGTCCAGAGCCGCCGCATCAGCTCGATCTGCTCCTCGGCGCGCCGCCCGCGCGTGCGGAAGTCCTCGTTCATCGCCTCGAACTCGAGGCCGCTCCAGCCCACGCCGATGCCGAGGATGAGGCGTCCGCCGGAGAGCACGTCCACCTCGGCGGCCTGCTTGGCGAGGAGCGTGGCCTGGCGCAGCGGCAGCACCAGCACGCTGGGCATGAACTTGATGCGCTCGGTGACCGCCGCGAGGTAGCCGAACAGCACCAGCGGCTCGTGCCAGACCCAATCGGGGGTGTAGGGCCGGGGCTCCTCGCGCGTCTGGGGCGCCTGCGTCGAGGCGTCGTGGCTGAGGATGTGCTCGCCCATGATCATGTAGTCGTAGCCGATCGCCTCGGCGCCGACGACGTAGTCGCGCAGCGCGGGTACGTCGTCGCCGAACTCGTTCTGCGGAAGGTGCGCGCCAAGCTGCAGCATCGTCTCGCCTCCGTCCCTCGTCCGCCCTCGCGCCGCGCGGCGGGCCTGCGTCGGGGCCGATGGTAGCGGCGGCGCGGGCTATGATGCGCGCGCACCGCGATCGGGAAGGCGGGCGGCCATGGCGTACCGGCCGGAACACATGAAGTTCGGCATCTTCCTCGCCCCCTTCCACCGGGTCGGCGAGAACCTCACGCTGGCCCTGCAGCGCAACCTGCGGCTGATCGAGCACCTCGACGAGCTGGGCTTCGACGAGGCCTGGATCGGCGAGCACCACAGCGGAGCGCGCGAGACGATCGCGGACCCCGTCGCCTTCATCGCCGCCGCCGCCGAGCGCACGCGCCGCATCCGCCTCGGCACGGGCGTGCTGAGCCTGCCCTACCACCACCCGCTGATGGTCGCCGACCGGATGCAGATGCTGGACCACCTCACCCACGGCCGCGCGATGCTCGGCGTCGGGCCCGGCGCGCTCACCTCGGACGCCTACATGCTGGGCATCGACCCGACCGAGCAGCGCCGCATGATGTACGAGTCGCTCGAGGCGATCCTCGCGCTGCTGCGCGGCGACGAACCGGTCACGATGCAGACCGGCTGGTTCACGCTCAACGAGGCGCGGCTGCAGATGCCCAACTTCACGAAGCCGCACCTCGAGGTGGCCGTGACCACCACCTTCACGCCCTCGGGCGCGACGGCGGCAGGCCGCCATGGCATCGGCCTGCTGTCCGTCGCGGGGGCCAGCCACGACGGCTTCACCCGCACCTGGGGCTGGGTCGAGGACGCGGCGGCCGAGGCCGGGAACGAGGCCGACCGCGGAAGCTGGCGCGTCGTGCTGCCGATCCACATCGCGACGACGCGCGAGCAGGCGATCGCCGAGGTCGAGGACGGTTACGGCCGCCGCGCCTACAT
The DNA here is from genome assembly GCA_963692775.1 of Dehalococcoidia bacterium. Classification (GTDB taxonomy): domain Bacteria; phylum Chloroflexota; class Dehalococcoidia; order UBA2979; family UBA2979; genus VXMT01. The sequence goes on from OY839116.1 coordinate 1,399,400, forward strand.
CGGCGACCTCGCCGAGGAGCACCAGAGCAAGGCGTTCGGCGAGGCCTTCGGCGCCACGGGCCTGGACGTGCGCGCGGCGGTCGACGAGGGCGGCCTCGCGATCGGCACGCCCGACGACGTGATCGAGCAGATCGAGGGCGTGCAGGAGCGCTCGGGCGGCCTCGGCGGCATCCTCTGCCTCGCGCACGAGTGGGCGGACACGCAGGCGACGTTCCGCAGCCATGAGCTGCTGGCGCGCTACGTGATGCCGCACTTCCAGGGCCAGCTGCCGCGCGTGCTGCAGAGCCGCGACTGGTTCGAGGGCAGCTTCGAGCACGCCTTCGGCCGCGGCGGCGCGGCCACCCGCCGCGCCTTCGCCGACGCCGGGCAGGAGCTCCCCGAGGAGTTGCGCCCGCGCGCCGACCGCTTCGAGGACTCGAAGGCACCGGCGAGCGCGGACGGTGGCGGCGCGTGAGCGAGACCGTCGGCGCACGCCTCGCGCGCATCCTCGCCGAGGGCGGGGTCGGCGCGGTCTTCGGCGTGCCCGGCGGGCAGACGCTGCCCTTCTACGCCGCTGTCGAGGACGCCGGCTTGCAGCACGTGCTGATGCGCGACGAGCGCGCCGCCGCCTGCGCCGCCGACGCCCACGCGCGCCTCTCCGGCAGCGTCGGCTTCTGCGACGCCACGGTCGGGCCGGGCGCGACGAACCTCGTCTCCGGCCTCGCCGAGGCGCACGGCTCCTCGATCCCCGTGATCGCGATCGTCGCCGACATCCGGCGCGATCGCGCGCACCTGCGGCGGCGCGCCGCCGCCTCGCAGGCGCTCGACCAGGCCGCGCTGCTCGCGCCGGTCACGAAGTGGGTCGGCCGCGTCGAGACGCCTGACAGCCTCGAGCCGGTGCTCGCGCAGGCGCTGCGCGTAGCCACCGGCGGCCGGCCCGGCCCCGTCGTCCTCGAGATCCCCGAGGACGTCTTCTCGGCCGAGGCCGCCGACCCGCCCTCGGGGGCGATGGAGTGGAGCCCGGCCGACTTCGCCTACCCGCGCCACCGCAGCGCGCCGCCGCCCGACGCCGTCGAGCAGGCCGCCGCGCTGCTCGCCGGAGCGGAGCGTCCGCTGATCCTCGCCGGCGGCGGCGTCACCTTCAGCGACGCCTCGCTCGCGGTGCGCGAGCTGGCCGAGGCGCGGCAGATCCCGGTCACCACCTCGATCAGCGGCAAGGGCGCGATCGACGAGACGAGCGCGCTCGCGGCCGGGGCGGCGGGCCAGTTCGGCACGGTGCGCGGCAACGCCGCGCTGCGGGCGGCGGACGTGGTGCTGGTGCTGGGCTGCAAGCTCGGCTCGCTGACCACGCACTCCTGGCAGCTGCCCGGACCCGGCCAGGCCGTGATCCACGCCGATGTGGACGGCGAGGAGATCGGGCGCACCGGCCCCGTCGCGGTCGGCATCGTCGCCGACGCGCGCGAGACGGCGACCGCCCTCACGCGAGCCCTCGAAGGCCACGCGCCGCGCGGCAACTGGCTCGAGTCGCTCGAGGGCGAGGGCGGTGCGGCGCAGCCGGACCCGGCGGGCGCGATCCCGCCGCACCTGCTCGCCGACGCGCTCGGCGAGGCGCTGCGCGAGGACGACGTTCTCGTCTGCGACGCCTCGCTCGCCTCCGGCTGGGGCGCGGCCTTCGTGCCGGTCCGCCGGCCCCGCTCCTTCATCGCGCCGCGCGGCCTCGCCGGCATCGGCTGGGGCGGCGGCGGCGTGGTCGGCGCGCGGCTGGCCACGCCCTTCGATCGGCGGATGGTGCTGCTCACCGGCGACGGCGCCTGGGGCTACTGCCTGAGCGAGTTCGAGACGGCCGCCCGGCTCGGGCTGGACCTCACCTACATCGTGCTCAACAACGCCGCGCTTGCCTGGATCACGCACATCGAGGCGCGCCGCGAGCAGCCGCTGCGCTCGCTCTTCTCCGATGTCGATTTCTCCGGCGTCGCGCGCGCGATGGGCGGCGAGGGCGAGCGCGTCACCAACCTCGAGGCGTTCGAGGTGGCGCTGCAGACCGCGCTGTCCACGCCGGGGCCGTACCTGATCGACGCCCTGACGGCGCAGGACGCCTCGCCGATCATCTCGCTCGCCGATCTGCCCGGCGCGGGCGACGCGTACACTTAGCCCCCACCGGGGCGCCGCACGGGCGCGGCTCGGGCTGCGGCAGCCGGAAGGCGGGTGACGATGCAACTCGGCGCGGTGTTCCCACAGACGGAGATCGGCAGCGATCCCGGTCCGGTCCGCGACTTCGCCGTCGCCGCCGAGGAGCTCGGCTACGACTTCTTCGTCGCCTTCGACCACGTGATCGGCGCGGACCCCTCGAAGCACACGCTGATCGGCCCCTACACGCACGAGTCGATGTTCCACGAGCCGTTCGTGCTGTTCGGTTATCTGGCGGCGATCACGCAGCGCATGGACCTCGTGACGGGCATCCTGATCCTCCCGCAGCGCCAGACCGCCCTCGTCGCCAAGCAGGCCGCCGAGGTGGACCTGCTCACCGGCGGGCGGCTGATCCTCGGCGTCGGCGTGGGCTGGAACCAGGTCGAGTTCGAGGTGCTGGGCGAGGACTACCACCGCCGCGGCCGCCGGGCGGACGAGCAGCTGGAGCTGCTGCAGCGGCTCTGGACCGAGGAGCTCGTCACCTTCGAGGGCCGCTTCGACACGGTGCGCCACGCCGGCATCAACCCGCGGCCGGAGCGCGAGATCCCGATCTGGTTCGGGGGCATGTCCAGCCCCGTGCTGCGCCGCTGCGGACGCTACGGCTCGGGCTTCATCCCGCGCGACCAGTTCCCCGACGATCACGAGCGCAACCGCGACGACATCCTCTTCCGCTTCGGGCGCATCAGGGAGCACGCGCGCGAGGCGGGCCGCGACCCCGACGCGATCGCGCTCTGCACCCGCGCCGCCGTCCTCGACGGCGATCTCGACGCGCAGCTCGCGATGGCCGAGAGCTGGGATGAGGCCGGCGCGACGCACCTCTCGTTCAACACGATGAACGCCGGCCTGACCTCGCCGCAGCAGCACATCGACGCGATCACCAACTTCATCGAGGCCTACCGCGGGTAGACCTCGGCGACGCGCGACCACCGGAAGGAGACGTGATGGACCTCTTCGAGGCGATGGACACGAACCGCGCGATGCGGCGGCTCAAGCCGGACCCGGTCCCGCGCGAGCTGCTGGAGAAGCTGGTGCATGCGGCGACGCGCGCGCCCTCGGCCGGGAACACGCAGCACTGGGGCTTCGTCGTCGTCACCAACCGCGAGGACATGCGGTTCCTCGCGGACATCCTGCAGCGGCGCATGGGCCAGTTCAGCAGGGCGGCGGAGAGCGACGCGCAGGAGCGGATGATGCGCGCGGTGCGCTATCTGATCACGCACTTCCATGAGACGCCCGCCGTGATCTTCTGCTGCGTCCGCAACGCCTACCCGACCGCCGAGCGCCCGATCCGGGCGACCATGTGGTCCACGATCTTCCCCGCCACCCAGAACCTGCTGCTCGCCGCGCGCGGCCTCGGCCTCGGCGCCGCGATGACCACCTTCCAGGCGGGCGCCGAGGACGAGATCAAGGCCCGCTTCGGCATCCCCGACGACGTCTACATCGGCGCGACCATCCCGGTCGGCTGGCCGCTGGGCCGCTTCGGCCCGCTCGGCCGCAAGCCGATCGACGAGGTCCTGCACTGGGAGCGCTGGGGAGGCGACGCATGAGCGCCTCGCCCCGCTACGCACGCACCGAGGTGAGCGACGGCGTCGCCGTCGTCACGATCGACCGCCCCGAGCGGCTCAACGCCTGGGGCAGCGAGGTCAGCGCGCACACCGTCGAGGAGCTGATCGCCGCCGAGGCCAACCCGGACGTGGGCGGCGTGATCCTCACCGGCGCGGGCCGCGCGTTCAGCGCCGGGGCCGACCTCAAGGAGGAGTCGACGCACAACGTCGACGACGCCGAGTCATACCTCGAGGAGCACCAGGGCAGCCCGATCTTCGATGTCCTCGGGGCCTACTCGAAGCCGGTGATCGCGGCCGTCAACGGTTACGCGATCGGGGTCGGCTGCCTGATGTGCTGCTGCACGGACTTCATCCTCGCCAGCAGCGAGGCGAGCTTCCGGCTGCCGCAGACCAGCCTCGGCATCCTGCCCGCCTACGGCGGCACGCTGCGCCTCGCGCGCTTCGTGGGGCGCGGCAACGCGCTGCACATGGCGCTCACCGGGCGCGCCGTGAGCGCCGAGGAGGCGAAGCGCATCGGCCTCGTCGTCTCCGTGCACGAGCCGGACGAGTTGCTGCCCGCGGCGCGCGAGACGATGCGGGAGATCATCTCCTACCCGCCGCAGGCGCTGCGCCTCGCGCGCGAGTCGCTGCGCTACGGCTACGACGCCGGCCTCGCCGCCACCGAGCAGGCCGACCTCTTCCGCCAGATGATGCTCTACCAGACGCGCGGCAGCGCGAAGCAGCACGAGCCCTGGCGCGGTCGCTCGGAGGGCAACGCGTGAGCGGACCGCTCGCCGGCGTCCGCGTCCTCGAGTTCTCGCAGGTGGTGGCCGCGCCGTTCCTCGGCTGCGTGCTCGCCGACCTCGGCGCGGACGTCGTCAAGGTGGAGCCGCCGGACGGCGACCAGCACCGCCGCTGGGGCGCGATCGTCCCCAACGAGGGCAAGCGCTTCCAGTCGCTCAACCGAAACAAGCGCGGCATCGCAATCGACCTCGGCCAGGCCGCCGGGAGGGACCTCGCGCGGCGGCTCGTCCCGCACTTCGACGTGGTCACGCAGAACCTGCGGCCCGGCGCGGCGGAACGCTACGGGCTCGACTACGAGACGCTGCGCGAGCTGCGCCCGGACCTCGTCTACTGCGAGATCACGGGCTGGGGCCACGGCGGCCCGCTCAGCGACCGCACCGCGACCGACCCGACGATGACCGCCTTCGCCGGCATCATCGTCGGCGGCGCGAAGGTCGGCCCCGAGGGCGAACCGCTGCACCTCGCCGCCACCGCGCTGGCGGACTACTCGGCGGGCTTCTCCGCCGCCGCGGGCATCCTCGCGGCGCTGTTCCACCGCGAGCGCACGGGCGAGGGCCAGCGCGTCGAGGCCTCGCTGCTGCGCTCCTCGCTCGCGATCCAGGACACCGTCGTGATGCGCGAGCCGGTCAGCGACGCGGTGACGCGCGACCCGATGGTCGAGGAGGTGCAGGCGATCCGCGCCCGCGGCGGCAGCTACGAGGAGATCCTCGAGGCGCGGGCGGGGCAGCGGCAGTCGGACACGGCGGCGCTGCGCGGCTTCAGCCACGCCTACCAGACCGCCGACGGGGGCCTGATCATGCTCGGCGCGATCACGCCCCGCACGCGCGCGCTCGTGCGCGAGGCGCTCGAGATCACGGACGACCGCGCCGACGAGCCGGACTACGACGCCTCGGACCCCGCGAGCATCGCCTACGGCGACCAGCGGGTCGCCCATATGGCGGCGCGCTTCGCCGAGCGCACGACGGCCGAGTGGATGGACACGCTCGGCGCCGAGGGCGTCCCGGTCGCCCCGGTCCTGCTCCCCGAGGAGCTGGCCGACGACCCGCAGGTCGTGGCCGCCGGCCACATGCGCGAGATCGAGCACGAGGTGACCGGCCCGCAGCGCGTCGTCGCCCCCGTCGTCGAGCTCTCCGCCACCCCGACCTCGATCGACCGCGCCTCGCCCCTGATCGGCGCGCACACCTCGGAGGTGCTCGCCGAGGCGGGGGTGCCGCCCTCGGAGATCGCCGCGCTGCGGCGGGACGGGGTGATCGGCGGGTAGGCGTAAAGTCGCTAGACTACCCCGGCGACGCGGGCGGGGGAGCGAGCGTTGGCCGGAGACGAGCCGCAGCCAGCACTGGAATACGAGGGCTCCGACCTTGCCCTCGAATTCGCGATGTGGAGCCTCGACGAGCAGCTTCGGACGATCAAGGACATCGACGCGAAGGCCGAACGAGCGCTTACGCTTGCCGTCGCCATCCTCGCCCTCTTCTCCGGAGCCAGCACATTCCAGTGGGAAGGCGTGAGCGAACGGTGGTGGCTGGTTGCGGCGGCCGGCGTGGTGCTGGTGATCTTCCTCGTCGCCGTCGTGTTCTTCTTCCGCTGTCAGGAGGCCGCCAATCTGTATCTCGGCCCCGATGGCGCGCGCCTGCTGAGGGTGTCCGCTGACCAGCCAGCTCCTCGGACAAGGCAGTGGGTGGCCGAGGTCATCTTCCGGGCCGTTGCCGCTAATTCCCATTGGGTGGACACGAAAGACCGGCGATACAAGCGTCTCGCTGCCGTCGTCATCGCGGAGGCAATCGCCGCCAGCATCACCGTCGTGGTTGCCACCACGGTGTAGGGGAGTGGCGCGCGCTGCCTTACGAGCGCTTCTCGATGCGCAGCGGGCCCGGGGGAAGTCCGGACGGGCCAAGCTCGGCCGGGAGCGGCGGCTGCTCCGGCTCGGCGGCCGGCTCGCCGTCCAGCACCAGCGTCACGATTCGACGCAACGAGGCCAACAGCCCGGACGACTGAGGCGACTCTCCGTTCTTGTCCATGCACCGAGTATACCCCCACTCCCGCCATGGCACTCCTCGTCGCCCCCGACCACCCCCCACCCCCTCGCGCGCGACGCGGGGCGCGATAGACTGGACGGGACGTGATTCGCGAAGAGCTGCGGGAACTGGTCGAACGGGCGCTCGCCGCCGCGCAGGAGGCGGGCGACCTGCCCGCGTTCGCCGCGCCCGAGGTCACGCTCGAACACCCCCAGCGCCCCGAGCACGGCGACTTCGCCGCCAACCTCCCGCTGCGCATCCAGGGCCTCGCCCGCATGCGCGCCCTCGACGTCGCCGAGGCGCTGCGCGCACGCATGCCCGACCACCCCGCCGTCGGCGAGGTGCGCGTCGCACCGCCCGGCTTCCTCAACCTCTACCTCGACCCCGCCTGGGCCGCCGATCAGGCCCGCGCCATCGCCGGGGAAGGCGACGCCTGGCCGCGGCTCGACCTCGGCGGCGGACGCAAGACACAGGTCGAGTACGTCTCCGCCAACCCGACCGGGCCGATCCACGTCGGCAACGGGCGCGGGGCCGCCATCGGCTCCACGCTCGCCGCCGTGCTGCGCGCGGCCGGCCACGAGGTGGAGGAGGAGTACTACATCAACGACGCCGGCCAGCAGGTCGCGATCTTCGCGCGCACCCTCTACGCCCGCTACCAGCAGCTCTACGGCCGCGCCGCCGAGATCCCGGAGAACGGCTACCCCGGCGAGTACGTGCGCGACGTCGCCGCCCGCCTCCAGCGCGAGCACGGCGACGCCTTCCTCCGCCCCGAGGGCGAGGAGCCCGACGCCCGCCTCGGCGACGAGGGCATCCGCCTCATGGTCGAGCAGATCCGCGAGGACCTCGAGGCGATGGGCGTGCGCTACGACCGCTGGTTCACCGAGCGCTCGCTGCACGCCGGGGGCGGCCCCTACGACCGCGTGCTCTCGCTGCTGCGCGAGGACGGCCACGTCGTCGAGCGCGAGGGCGCGGTCTGGTTCGCCTCCTCGCAGCTGGGCGAGTCGAAGGACAACGTGCTAATCCGCTCGGACGGGCAGCCGACCTACTTCGCCACGGACATCGCCTACCACTACGACAAGTTCATCGAGCGCGGCTTCGAGCGCGTGATCGACGTCTGGGGCGCGGACCACCAGGGCCACGTCTCGCGCGTCAAGGCCGGCGTGACGGCGACGGGCGGCGACGGCGACGCGCTCGACGTGCTGCTCTACCAGCTCGTGACACTCAAGCGGAACGGGGTCGTGGTCCCGCTCTCCAAGCGCGCGGGCGAGATCGTGACGCTGCGCGAGGTGGTCGACGAGGTGGGCCGCGACGCGGCGCGCTTCTTCTTCCTGCTGTCCTCGGCGGGCTCGGCGATGGACTTCGACCTGGAGCTGGCGAAGCGGCAGTCGGACGACAACCCGGTCTACTACGTGCAGTACGCGCACGCGCGCATCGCCGGCGTCCTCCGCAACGCCGACGAGCAGGGCCTGTCCGCCGAGGGCGCGCAGCCCTCGCTGCTGACGCACGAGGCGGAGCAGGCGCTGATCCGCAAGCTGCTGCTGCTGCCCGAGGTGATCGAGGAGGTCGTCGAGGAGCTGGCGCCGCACCGCCTGCCGCACTACGCGCAGGAGCTGGCGCAGTCGTTCCACGTCTTCTACACGCAGTGCCGCGTGCTCGGCGACGACGAGGCGCTGAGCCGCGCGCGCCTCCTCCTCCTCGAGGCCACCCGCCTCACCCTCGCGCGCACGCTCGGCCTGATGGGCATCTCGGCGCCGGAGCGGATGTAGGGGCGATGCCGCGGGGCGGCAGCTCGCTGATCGCACACCACTGGCGGCCCATCGCCGACCTCCCGGACGACTGGGCGACACTCTGCCGACCAGACCTGCACGCCCTCCACGCGGAGTGGATGGCGGCTCGCGAGGCCCTCGACGACCCGGACCACGTGCGGCAGGTGCAGGAACGGCTGATGACGGTCCAGGCGATCGAGACCGGCATCATCGAGCGCCTCTACAGCGTCGATCGAGGCGTCACGATCGCCCTCGCCGAGGTCGGCCTCGACGCGATGGAGCGCTTCCACGCCGAGGGCCAGCTGACCGCCGAGGCGCGGGCGCTGATCGGGGACCAGCGCGCGGCGCTGGAGATGGTGATGGACCTCGTCGGCGGCCGCCGCGAGCTGACGAGCTCGTACATCCGCGAGCTGCATCGCGGCCTGACCGAGCACCAGGACACGCGCGACGCCATCGACGCGCAGGGCCGCCGCTTCGCCGCGCCGCTGCTCAAGGGAGCTTGGAAGCGGCTGCCGAACAACCCGATCGAGCCCGACGGCCAGCTCCACGAATACTGCCCGCCCGAGTTCGTGCAGGACGAGATCGTTCGGCTACTCGCCTGGCGCGCGGAGCACGAAGCGGCCAGCGTCTGCCCGGAGGTCGAGGCCGCCTGGCTGCATCACCGCTTCGCGCAGATTCACCCCTTCGAGGACGGCAACGGCCGCGTCGCCCGCGCGCTGACGGCCGCCGTCTTCCTGCGGAGCGACTACCTCGTCCTCGTGATCCGCGACGAGGAGCACCGCGACCCGTACCTCGACGCCCTCGAGGCCGCCGACGGCGGCGACCTCAAGCCGCTGGTGGACCTCTTCGCGGACGTTCAGGCCGCGGACCTGCGGGATGCGGTGGCGCTGGTGCGCCCGCCGGGGGCGGATTCGCGGTAGGCTGCGCGCATGGAGGACAACGCCCTCTACTACGGCGACTGCCTCGACTGGATGCGTGAGTGGCCGGACGAGTCGGTTGACCTTGTCACGGGGACTGAGCACACATAGCACTATTCCCGGGCATACTCGAAGGGCGGTGACTCAGATTCGACCACAAGATCCAAGTTGCTTTGGCTAATGCCGTAGACCTCTTGGAGCGTCGACACGATGTCTTCGGCGGCGTCATGAGCACCACCGTGGTCATCTGGAGCAATGACGATTTGCCTTCCGAAATCCCTCCACCCTTCGCCGTCAGCTACCCACTGAAACCCACGTTCCAATAGCATCGACTCAATTCTCTCGTCGGTGCACACCCACCTCCCGTGGATCGTCCCGTCGTCCAACGGGACTGCGAACGCCGCAACACCGGAAGCTTCACCTCGCTCAACGGGGATCACCAGTCCCACTTCTCCACGGACCAGCTCAATCAACCGTTCTGCGAGCCTGCGCGTGACACGATCGCTCTGTTCTGGGGCCTCACTCGGCCCGGAGTCACCTCGATCCTCGGAATCTCCAAGGAGGTCGATCACAGCCCAGGCGTCGCCATTATCGGGATCGAGCACGAGCGCCGCCTTGGCGCGATCACGTGCGGTGGCCCTACCCTCGCGGAGGGCTGCAAACGCCTCGTCCAGAAGCTTCTCCACCTCTCGGTCGATACGTTCCGTCATGCCGACTCCATCATTCAGATGCCAGAAACTCGGAGAGCGGCCGGTACGAGCGCTCGCCGATGGGACGTTCGAGGGCAGCTTTGAGCTCGGGTGAGGACATGACCTCGGCGGTCGCTTCCCAGCCTTCCCACGCCTCGACGACCTTGCTGTAGTCGCCGGTCTGCATGGCGTCCTCCACCGCGTCCGCGATCTCGATCGCGAACATCCGGAGGTAGTACGGCGACAATTCGTCCGTCCAGTGCATCGCAGTCAGCTTAACACCCCCGCCCTCGCCCACCTCCCCCACTCGCGCTACCCTCGGCGCGCGAGGAGGCGCGGAGCGATGGGCGAGGCGGGCGCGCAGCGGCAGTACGAACTCCTGATCACCCTTGCCGGCGCCAGCGTGGTGATCGAGCGGCGCGTGGTGGTTCCGGACCAGTGCACGCTCGCCGACCTCCACCTCGTCATCCAGGCCGCCATGGGCTGGACCAACTCGCACCTCCATGCGTTCTCCGCACCAGACGGGCGCGAGTACGGCGATCTCAGCCTCGATGACACGGGCCTCGACGAGCCGGGCTTCGCCGACGGCTCCACCGTCGTCGTGGCAGACGTGCTGCGCGCGCCCCGCGACACGCTCCGCTACGAGTACGACTTCGGTGACTCCTGGGAGCACCGTGTCGAACTCATGGCGATCCGGACCGGCGAGCCAGCGGGCGCGCCCGCCTGCATGGCCGGACGGGGCGCGTGTCCGCCCGAGGATTGCGGCGGCGTCTACGGCTACGAGGAGCTGATCGAGGCGCTGACCGGCCCCGCCGCAGAGCAGGACCCGGAGTTGCTGGAGTGGGCCCAGGAGATGCTCGACCTCCCGTTCGACGCCGAAGCCTTCGATCTCGCCGCGGCGGACGCCGCGCTGCGCGGCCTCGTCGGCGACGACGGCCGCATGCGCTGGCCCGAGTACGCCTGACGGGCTCCGCGCCCCGAGGACCGCCGGCCGCAGCCGCCACACCCCTCCCTCGCCCACCTCCCCCACTCGCGATACCCTCGATGCGCGAGGAGGCGCGGAGCGATGGGCGAGGCAGGCGAGGAGCGACGGCGGATCCTGACCGGGGTGCGGCCCACCGGGGCGCTGCACCTCGGGCACTACGCGGGCGCGCTCGAGAACTGGCTCCGCCTCCAGGATGAGTACGAGTGCTTCTTCCTCATCGCCGACTACCAGGTCTCCGACCACGCCGACGACATCGATCGCGTCCGCGAGGGCGTCATCGAGGTCGCCACCGACTGGCTCGCCGTCGGGCTCGACCCCGAGCGCTCGCACTTCGTGATCGAGAGCCTGGTGCCGGAGCACGCCGAGCTGACGACACTGCTCAGCTGGTTCATCGGCCTCGGCCGGCTCGAACGCAACCCGACGCTCAAGGCCGAGATGGACGAGCTCGAGGAGCGCGGCATGTCCTTCGAGAACGCCGAGCGCGAGGGCAAGCGGCAGGTGGTGCGCGAGCGCGGGGCCGTGCCCGTCGCCTTCTTCACCTACCCGATCATGCAGGTCGCCAACATCCTGATGCCGCGCGCGCACCTCGTGCCCGTCGGCGAGGACCAACTGCCGCACATCGAGATGACACGCGAGACGGCGCGGCGCTTCAACCGCCGCTTCGGCTACGTCTTCCCGGAGCCGGACGGCCTCGTCGGCCGCGTGCCGCGCCTCGTCGGCATCGACGGCAACGCGAAGATGAGCAAGTCGCTGGGCAACACGATCGACCTCAAGGACGACGCCGGGACGGTCGAGCGCAAGGTGATGCGCATGTACACGGACCCGACGCGGCTGCGCGCCACCGACCCCGGTCACGTCGAGGGCAACCCGGTCTTCATGTACCACGACGCCTTCAACCCGGACACCGAGGAGGTCGACGACCTCAAGGAGCGCTACCGTGAGGGGCGGGTCGGCGACGTGGAGGTGAAGCGCAAGCTGGCGGCGGCGCTCAACGCCTTCCTCGACCCGATCCGCGAGCGCCGCTCGCACTACGAGGCGAACCCCGCCGAGGTCCGCGCGGCGCTCGCCCGCGGCACGGAGCACGCGCGCGGCGTCGCGCAGGACACGATGGCGGACGTACGCTCCGCCCTCGGCCTCAACTACCTCGACGGTTGACAGGGCTCGACACTGCTCAAGGCGGCGTGACACCTTCTGGCGCATCGTCGGAGTGAGGGGGCATTCATGCGGATCCAGGTGATGAGCGTGCTGGTCGACGATCAGGCGCGGGCGCTGGCGTTCTACACCGAGTCGCTGGGCTTCGTCATGACACGGGACGAACCGGCGGGGGAGTTCCGCGTGCTGACGGTGCAATCACCGGAAGGCGGGCCCGAACTGCTGCTTGAGCCGAACGCGCATCCCGCCTCTCAGGTCTACCAGGAAGCGATCTATCGCGACGGGATACCCGCCGCCGTCTTCCATGTCGACGACCTGGACCGCGAGTACGCGCGATTGACGGCGCTGGGAGTGCGATTCCAGGTGGAGCCCACGCGCAGCGAGTGGGGCTACGACGCCGTGCTGGACGACACCTGCGGGAACCTCATCGCGCTGCATCAGGACTAGGCGCCGGCGCCGGGCGCGGCAGCACTGGCGCCGCGCCCCTGCCCCGCTACTCCGGCGTCTCGTCTGCGCCGTCCAGGCGCGGCAGCGTCTTCAGGAACGCCTCGATCTGGTCGAGCCGCGCGTCGAGGTCCGCGCCGGTGAAGTGCCCCGATACACCCGGCGGGGCGAAGGCCTCCGTAATCTCGCTTTCGGTTAGTGGCGGGAAGAACTCGGCAAACACTTCCGGATGGACCGCGATGTAGATGCCACCGTCCCGCGGCTGCGCGTAGATCAGCCTGCGTGTGCGATTCTGCCTGGGGACGATCGAGACGGCATACCTGAAGGAACGCACTACCAGGTCCGCCGCTTTCGCCATCGCCAGGAACCGATCGAATTCGGTGGCCGCTCCAACCGCATCCGCGAGTTCGCGGATCTCATCCACGCTGCGCCTCGGCCGCCGCAGCCGACGCTCGGTCTGCTCCTCCGTGACCTCGCGGATCAGCAAGCGCGGGCCGTCATGCACCTCGAACGCCTCGAAGGTGACGATGCTGATCGGCACGCCGTAGCCGCCGAGGTGCGCAACGATCCGCTCCAGCCCGGCATCGGCGCCGGGACCGGCGAGCAGCACGGCTACCTCGCGGGGCCCTTCCTCGCTCTCCAGTTGCCGACGCACCGCGCGCGACAGCTCCTCTGAGTCGCCGAGCGCCGCGAGGCCGGGGCGCAGCAGTGCTTTGAGATCCTCGGAGTCCATCTGCGCAATCGAGGATGCGTAGTCGAGCGCCTGGGTGATCGCGTCCCGATAGAGCCGGGCGCGCTTGATCTCGATCACGACCCAGCGGTCTTGCTGGTCGATCGCCAGCAGGTCGAGTGGTCCGCCCTCGAGCCGCAACTGGCGTCCGACGATCGTGAGCCCGTCGGCGAGCAGCGATGAGTCGTTGGCGATCCAGTCCTCGAGTTGCCGCTCAAGGTCGACGTGCGCGCGGGGCGCCCGTCGCGGCGCGTCGCCGTCGATCGTCCACACGCCCACGTCCGCCATCGCCGGCCTCCGCTCCCGCGGGCGCGGAGTGTAGCAGGCTGACAGCGTGCCCTCGGGGCGCTACTCCGGCGCCTCGACATCCCCCGCAGCGTCGCTGATGAACTGGGTGAGCAGGGTGTGGACGTCGGCGGCGACCTCGCGCAGGGAGTGGCCGCCGCCATCGAGGATGACGAGGCGCTTGGGCTGCCGGGCGCGCTCATGGATGTCCTCGGAGGCCTGGGGCAGCAGCACGGTGTCGTCCGAGCCATGGATCAGCAGCAGCGGCTTGCCGAGGCGCTCGACCGTCTGCGTGCCGAAGCGCTGCGGCGAGAGCGCCGCGACGGCGTTGGCGAGCGGCGCAAGCTCGCCGGCACGGATCGCCACCGCCCCGCCGAACGAGTGCCCGACGATGACCGCCCGCTCCGCGCCGATGCCGCGCAGGAACGAGCAGGCCGCGAGCGCGTCCAGCACGCACTCGTCGAACTCCCCCGGGTGGCGGTAGCCGACGCGCAGCGAGGTGACCCCGGCCGCGACCAGCTCGCGGCTGAGGCGCAGGTAGACGCCCCCGGCGGGCCCGTCGCCGCCGCCCATCGCCCCGCCGAGGAAGACGGCGCAGCCGGTCTTGCCCTCGCAGGGGTGGAGCGCGGCGAGGATCGTGCCGCGCGTGGTGTCGATCTCCAGCGCCAGCTCGCCGGGCTCCTCGCCGGGCTGCGCGCGCACGTCGCGGATCGAGAGGACGAGGTCGTCCGGACCGCCGGCGGCGGACTCGCTCACCGCCGCCCGGCCCGCGCTACTTCGGGCCCGCCGCCGCGAGCCGCCGCGCGACGAAGCGCTCGGTGCGGTCCATCGCCTCCACGATGTCGTCGTAGTCGGCGGCGTAGCAGATGCGCACGAAGCCGCGCCCGCTCTCGCCGAAGGCGGAGCCGGGCACCATCGCGACGCTCTCCTCCTCAAGCAGCGCCTCGGCGAAGGCGAGGTCGTCGAGGCCGGTCGGGCTGATGTCGGGGAAGACGTAGAAGGCGCCGCGCGGCTCGACCGTGGGGAGGCCCATCGCGCGCAGCCGGGCGACGACCATGCGGCGCCGGCGGTCGTACTCGGCGACCATCCCGCGCACGTCCTCCTCGGCGGAGGCGAACGCCTCGACGGCGGCGTACTGGGCGGCGGTGGGCGCGCTCATCATCACGTACTGGTGGATCTTCATCATCGCCTCGAGCAGGTGCGGCGGCGCCGCCACCCAGCCGAGCCGCCAGCCGGTCATCGCGTAGGCCTTGGAGAAGCCGCCGAGCAGGATCGTGCGCTCGTGCATGCCCTCGATCGTCGGGAAGCAGACGTGCTCGGCGTCATAGGTCAGGCGGTCGTAGAGCTCGTCGGAGATCACGAACAGGTCGTGCGCCGCGGCGACGGCGGCGATCTCCTCCATCGTCTTGCGGTCCAGCACCGCGCCCGTGGGGTTCGAGGGGTAGCCGAGCAGGATCGCCTTGGTGGCCGGGGTGATCCGCTCCTCGATCGCCCTCGCGGTGACCATGAAGGCGTCCTCGGGGTAGGTCGGCACGGGCACGTAGCGCGCGCCGGCCATCAGCACCACCGGCTGGTAGGCGACGTAGCAGGGCTCCGGCGTCAGCACCTCGTCGTCGTGGTCGATGAGCGCGCGCATCGCGATGTCGAGCGCCTCGGAGACGCCGGTCGTGAGCATCAGCTCGTTGGCCGGGTTGTAGCGGACGCCGTAGAGGCGCTCGAGCTGGCTGCTGAGCAGCTCGCGCAGCTCGGGCAGGCCGTAGTTGCTGGTGTAGCCGGTGTGACCGGCGAGCATCGCCTCGGCGGCGGCGTTGGTGATCTGCGCCGGCGTCGCGAAGTCCGGCTGGCCGACGGCCAGCGAGATCACGCCCTGCGCCTTGTCCAGCAGCTCGAAGAAGCGGCGGATGCCGGAGGCCGGGAGGCCGGCGACCGTCTCCGAGTGCAGCCCGCGCCGCGCCTGGTGGCCGTCGCTCCCGCCCGCCGGAAACCCGGTGTGCCCGTCGTCCGTCACGAGGGCGCTCCGATCTCCGCGAGCGGCGGGCGCCGCGCGGCCCAGTCGGTCAGCGCCTCGCAGGCGTGCGCCGCGCCGAGCAGCGTCGACTCCTCGAAGGGCCGGGCGATCAGCTGGATGCCCACGGGCAGGCCCTCGGAGAAGCCGCCGGGGATGCTGATCGCCGGGTTGCCGGAGATGTTGACGGGGATGGTCAGCAGGTCGTTGAGGTACATCGCGAGCGGGTCGTCGAGCTTCGCGCCGAGCGGGAAGGCGACGGTCGGCGTGGTCGGCGTGAGCAGCAGGTCATTGCCCGCGAGGGCGGTCCCGAACTCGGCGCGGACCAGCGTGCGCACCTGCTGCGCCTTGCGGTAGTAGGCGTCGTAGTAGCCGGCCGAGAGCGCGTAGGCGCCGATCATGATGCGCCGCTTCACCTCGTCGCCGAAGCCGTTGCCGCGGGTCCGTTCCATCTCGTCCCACATGCCCTCGCCGCCCGTGAAGCGATAACCGTACTTGACGCCGTCGTAGCGCGCGAGGTTCGCCGACGCCTCGGCCGGCGCGATGATGTAGTAGGCCGACAGCGCGACCTCCAGCGAGGGCAGCGCGACCGAACGATCGACGACCGCGCCCTCCCGCTCGAACAGCGCGACCGCCTGCTCGAACGCCTCGCGCACGCCGTCCTCGAGGCCCGCGACCAGCGCCTCGCGGGGGACGCCGACACGCAGGCCCTCGAGGCCGCGATCGAAGCGCCCGGTGTAGTCGGGCACGGGCTCGGGCGCGGTGGTCGCGTCGTTGCGGTCGTGTCCGGCGATCGCCTGCAGCAGCGTCGCCGCGTCGCGCGCGTCGCGGGCGAACGGCCCGACCTGCTCGAGCGAGGAGGCGAAGGCGACGACGCCGTAGCGGCTGACGCGGCCGTAGGTCGGCTTGAGGCCGACGATGCCCGTGAGCGCGGCCGGCTGGCGGATCGAGCCGCCCGTGTCCGTGCCGAGGGCGATCGGCGCGCCTCGGGCGGCCACGGTGGCCGCCGAGCCGCCGGACGAGCCGCCCGGCACGCGCGTCAGGTCCCACGGGTTGCTCGTCGCGCCGTAGCCGGAGTGCTCCGTCGAGGAGCCCATCGCGAACTCGTCGAGGTTGGTCTTGCCGACGAAGACCGCGCCCTGCTCGCGCAGCCGCGCGACGACGGTGCAGTCGATGATCGGCGTGAAGCCCTCGAGGATGCGCGAGCCGGCGGTGGTCTCGACGCCCCGGGTGGAGAGCACGTCCTTGAGCCCGACGGGGATGCCGGTCAGCGGCGCGGGGTCGCCGGAGCGCAGCCGTTCGTCGGCGGCGTCGGCCTGGGCGAGCGCCTCCTCGGGCGTGACGCGGATGTAGGCGTTGAGAGCGGGCTCCTGCGCCTCCACGCGCGCGAGCGTCGCCTCGGCCAGGGCGCGCGCGCCGTACTCGCCCGCGCGCAGCGCCGCAGCGTGCTCGTGCGCGCGGCGATCGAGGTCGATCGCCGCTCCCGGAGACGCTGTGGAGCCGGGCATGGTGGAGTCAGCCATCGGGCTGGTCGAGCACCGCGCGGACGCGGATGTAGTCACCCTCGCGGGCCGGGGAGTTGGCAAGCACCTCGGCGACCGGCTCGGAGGGCCGGGGCTCGTCCGGGCGCTCGACGTTGACGAGCGAGAAGGACTGCGCCGTCGGCGCCACGCCCGAGGTGTCGATCGCGCTCAGCGCCTGGCAGTGCCCGAGGATGCTCGACAGCTCGCCGCGCAGGCGCTCCGTCTCCTCGTCCGTGAGCGCGATGCGGGCGAGCCGGGCGATGTGGCGGACCTCGTCGCTGCTCAGATCCACGGGAACCTCCGGGCGCCGCCTGACGTTGGACTGGAAGGGCGCCAGTGCGCCTCGCGGGCTGCCTCGCCCGTCCTTCGCCCAGTGAATACGCACTATATGTGCGGTCGGGCGGCTCGCACCATACGGACGCCGTGGCGCGGCCCGGTGGCGGGGGAACGAGCGGAACGGATACGATCGGTGCCGGCGGGGATCGCGCCCGCGCCCCGGCGGCCGGGCGGGAGGCGACCCGATCGCGAACGCACCTGCGAGCAGCATGATCCGACGCAGCAGACCCGAGGGCTCCCGGTGACGATCAGCCAGCGCGCGCGGCGGCTGCGCGCCCGCAGGCGGCGGCAGGCGCCGAAATCGGGCGGCGGACGCCGCGTCAGCCGCGTGCTGCTCGTCCTCGTCGGCCTGCTCGGCGTGTTGCTCGTCGCAACCAGCGCGGCGGCGGCGACCGGCGCGCTCTACGGCAAGCAGAAGTACGACGAGTTCATCGTCCACGTCGCGCCGCCGGAGGAGCTGCTCGCCTCGCTCCCGCGCGGCGGCGCGCGCATCTACGACCGCAACGGCGTGCTGCTCTACGAGTTCATCGACGAGTTCGGCGGGCTGCGGCGGCCGGTCCCGATCGGCGAGATCTCCGAGTGGGTGATCATCGCGACGATCGCGACCGAGGACGCGAGCTTCTACGAGAACAACGGCCTCAACGTGCGCGGTCTTGCCCGCGCCGGCATCGAGAACCTCACGCCGTTCGGGGAGACCGACTTCCTCCAGGGGACGGGCGGTTCCTCGATCACCCAGCAGCTGGCGAAGAACGTCTACATCCCGAAGGAGCAGCGCGCGGCGCGCACGGTGGAGCGCAAGCTGCGGGAGGCCGCGATCGCGCTCGAGCTGACCGAGCGCTACACCAAGGACCAGATCCTCGAGTGGTACCTGAACTCGATCTCCTACGGCGGCATCTACGTCGGCATCCAGGCCGCCGCAGAGGGCTACTTCGGCAAGCAGGCCAGCGAGCTGACGCTGGCCGAGGCGGCGCTGCTGGCCGGCATCCCGCAGTCGCCCGCGCTCTACAACCCGCTGGAGAACCCGGCCGCCGCCCTCATCCGCCAGCGCGTCGTGCTCGACCTGATGGTCCGCCACGGCTTCATCTCCCCCGCCGAGGGAGCGGCCGCACGGCGTGAGCAACTGGTCTTCAAGGCCAACCGTTTCGACATCGAGGCGCCGCACTTCGTGCTCGGCCGCGTCGCCCGGGAGATCGCGCTGCGCTTCGGCGAGCGCGCCCTTTACGAGGACGGCCTCGAGGTCGTCACGACGCTCGACCTCAACCTCCAGCACGAGGCGCAGCGCATCCTGGAGCGGCGCATCTCCGCCGACGAGTTCGAGCACCTGAGCCACAACGGCGCCTTCTACGCCCTCGATCCGCACACGGGGCAGATCCTCGTCTACGTCGGGAGCCGCGACTACTTCCGCGACGACATCGAGGGCCGCAACGACAACGTGATCGCGGAGAACTCGCCGGGGTCCACGCTGAAGCCGTTCACCTACATGTCCGCGTTCATGCGGGGCTGGAGCACGGGCGCGGGCATCCTCGACGTCCCGACGAAGGTGATCGACCCGGCCACGGGCGAGTTCTTCGAGCCGACCAACCCGGGTCCGGAGGACTTCTACACCGGCACGATCAGCGCCGCGAACGCCCTCGGCAACTCGCTCAACATCCCCGCCTTCAAGACGATCCAGTTCGCCGGCGTCCATGACACCACCGCGCTCATGCGCCGCGTGGGGCTGACGACCCTCGACTCGCCGCTCGGTTACGGGCCAGCGCTCACGCTCGGCGGCGCGGACATCACCCTCGAGGATCTGACCTATGCCTACAGCGTGCTCGCCACCGGCGGCGTGATGCGCGGCCAGGAGGCGCTGGAGCCGCACGGCGCCGGCGAGCGCACGATCGACCCCGTCGCCCTGCTGCGCGTCACCAACGCCGAGGGCACGGTGCTGTACGACTTCCAGGCCCCCGTCGAGCGGCGCGTGGTCGGAGAGAACTACGCCTACCTCGTGACCTCGATCATCTCGGACCCGGACACGCAGTGCATCATCTTCAGCAGCTGCGGCGCGCTGGAGCTGGAGGACCGGCCATCCGGGAAGAAGACGGGAACGAGCGAGCCCTTCGAGGACTCGAAGGAGATCGGCGAGACGTGGACCTTCGGCTACACGCCCGATCTCGTCTCCGGGATCTGGGCGGGCAACTCGGACAACGCGCCGATCGAGGGCATCTATTCGACGACGATCGCCTGGAAGGCCTGGCGCGACTTCATGGAGTACGCGCACGACTACTACGGGCTGGAGGCGAAGAACTTCGTCCAGCCCTCGGGCATCGAGTCCCGCGAGCTGTGCTGGCCGTCCGGCCGCCTCCCCAGCGAGTTCTGCCCCGAGTTGCACCGCTACAACGGCCTCTACGCCCTCGACGTGCTCGCCACGAGCAGCTTCGAGGAGCTACAGGACACCTGGTGGCAGGAGGTCCAGATCGACGCCCGGACCGGCCTCCTCGCGACCGCCGACACGCCGCCGGCCTTCGTCCGGCGCGAGGTGCGGCTGGTCCTGCCCGAGGAAGAGATCACGGAGTGGGAAGGCATCGAGGAGTGGGGCGAACGTTACGAGGTCGCGCACCTGCTCGCGCCGCGGCAGGACGGCGCCGCCGGCGCCGAGATCCTGCGGTTGGCCTCCCCCGCGGCGGGGACGAGGCTGAACGGCCGGGTGTCCGTGCTGGGCCGCGCCAACTCGCCCGATCTCGAGCGCTTCGTCGTCGAGTGGGGCCGCGGCACGAATCCGTCCAGCTGGGTCGCCCTCGCGGACTCGGCCCAGGGGGTCGACGCCGGGCTGCTGGCGCGCTGGGACACGACACGGCTGTCGGACGGCGCCTACACGCTGCGCGTGCGCCTCGAGGACGCCGAGCTGGGCGCGTTCCGGTTCGCCGTTCCGGTCTTCATCGCCAACGGGACGAGCGCGGCGCAGGGGGCGCGGGTGCGCGTCGACGGCAGCGCGCCGTGATCGGAGCCGTGAACGTGGATGAGCGGCGCGGGGAGCCCTACCCCGGCGCCGCCCTCGTACGCTCCAGCAGCGCCTCGACCTCGGCGCGGCTCGTGACGCCTCGCACCAGCTCGAGGAAGCGGGCGAGCGAACCGGCGCGCTCGCGCAGTTCGCGGAGCTGGTCGCCGAGCGGGTCGACCGCGTCGGCGCGCGCGGCGTACGTCCCGTACCAGGCGAAGTACGCCTGGTTGATGCGGCGGATCGAGACGCCGTGATCGGCCAGCATCAGCCGCACCTCCTCCATGCGCCGCTCCGCCTGCTCCACCCTGCCCGCTGCGAGCAGCGCGTCCACCTCCAGCCGCAGCTCGCGCAGCACCTTGTTGCGATCGACGCCCGCGGCGCGAGCGGCGGGCGGCGCGGCGGCCGGCCTCGCGGACGCCGTCGGATCCCCGAAGCGCTCGAGCGTCGCGTCGCGCAACTCCCAGCCGACGAGGCTGGCGACCGTCTCGTTGATCGTGCGGGCGTCGCCGTCCTCGAAGTAGGCGCGGCCCAGCGGATAGAAGATGAGGTAGTGATGCACCCACTCGTGGGCGGCCGTGCTGACGGCGCCGCGGTAGCTGCGCGCGTCGACGATCGCCGGATAGAAGGCAATGCCCCCGGTCGGCGCCACGAACGACGCGATCGAGCCGTCCCGCTCCTCCGCCTCCCGCTCGATGCGGTAGAGCTCGTCGAGGCTGAGGTCGAACTGCAGGATGCGCTGCTCCTGGCGCTGAATCTCGCTGCGGGGCGAGATGACCAGCACATGCGGCGAGGGGGTCAGCTCGATGTCCAGCGGCGGCCAGACCGCGAGCGCGCCGGGCAGCGGCAGCGGGAAGCTCAGGCCCTGCTCGCGGATCGCCGCGTCGACGCGGCCCTCGATGGCGGACTCGACGACGTTCTCGAGTTCCCGCCCCTCCTCGCCGCCGCGGTCGCCGAGCGCGAACCAGGCGGCGATCGCCTCGTCGGCCGCCGGGTCGTCGCGCAGTGGCGCGCCCGCGGCGAAGAGCCACTTGTTCGCCAGCGCGCCGAACTCCCAGCGCACGAGCTGGGCGACGTCGAACTCCTCGTCCGTGTCGCCGCGAAGGGCGAACAGCCCGCTCCAGAGCAGGACGGCGGCGAGCAGGCCGGCCACGAACGCGGCAAGCGAGGGCATTGCATCCCTCGCTCGCCGCCTCACGGCGTCCGCCGACGTTCTGGCGCTCGATCTCACCGTGGATCCAGCGTAATCGTTGGCGGCGCGCCGTCGTATAGTCGGAGCCGATGAGCAGCGAAGGCGGCCGGCGGCCGCGAGGCCGCGTGCGGCTGTTGGCCGTCGTGATCGACGCCGCGTCGCTGCTGCTGCTGCTGCTGGGCGGGCTGGCCGTCGCGTTCGTCTGGCTGCTGATCCGCAGCTCGGCCGGCCGCTACGACGCCGGGACGGGAGACACGCTGATCGCCGCCACGCTGATCGGAGCGATTGCGCCCGCATGGACGGCCTGGCAGGCGACGCGCCTCTACCGCCTCGGCGCGACGTTCGGTCAGGCGCGCCTCGGTCTCGCCGTCGAGGGAGCGCGCTGGAGGCGTTCGTTGCGGTTGCTGCTGCACCCGATCTCGCTGCTGCTCTGGGGCTGGGTGCTGATCACGTTGCTGCTGGCGGGCGCACCGCCCATCTGGCTGCTGCTTGCAATCGCGAACGCCGCCGTCGTGATCATCCTGCTCTGGGTGGGAGCGCTCCTCGTGAGCGTCGCGCGCGGGAGCGAGTGGCGCCACGGGCGCCTGCCGCACGACTGGCTCGCCCGCACGCGCCTGGTGAGCCACTCGTGAGCCGCGGCGACCCTCCTGCCGGGCGGCGGCCGGCCCCGGTGGTCAGCCGGGGCGGCCCCTGGAACGCGATCCCCGATCCGTTCGACGAGTTCAACGCCACCGCCGGCCTGCGCGACTTCGCCTTCGCCGCCGCCGCCCTGCTGCTTATCGTCGCGCTCGCCGCCTGGCTCTCCGCCCTCAGCCTCGCGCAGGCGACCACCCCCGAGGCCGCGCTGCCCGCCGTCAAGCGCGCGGCGATCGTGCTCACCGGCGTCGACAGCCTGCTGGAGGCGCACGCCGGGAACATCGAGGAGCAGGCGAGCGCCGGCGGCCCGATCGACGTGCCCGGCTACCCCCTCAACGTGTCCGTCCCGGTGGCCGACGCCAGCACGGCCGCTGGCGCGTTCGACCGGCGCTTGCTGCGCGAGGCGATCGTCGAGCGCAGCGCCGCGCTGCTCCGCGCGGAGGGGCTCGCCGCCTTCCGCGAGCCCGGCGGCGCGATCACGCCGCCCTCGCGCTTCTCGGGCGCGGGGCTGCTCGACCAGCTGATCACGCGGCTGCGGGAGAGCGAGCACGATCGCTGGAGCTCGCTCGTGACGCCGCTCGGCTACGCCTCGCTGGTGCTGGCCGCCGCCGTGGTGCTGCTGGGCGTGGGCTTCGGACGGCTGATCCGCCTCGGTGGGGCCATGCTGCTCGCCGGGGCGCTCGTGCTCGCCGGGGCGCTGCTCATCCGCTTCGTCTTCGGCTTCCTCGCCGACGACGGGGCGATCGGCAACGAGGCGCGCTCGATTATGAACACGCTCGCCGGCGCGCCGATCCGCAACGGGCTGTTGCTGGCGATGGGCGGCGCCGCGATCCTGCTCCCCGCCTTCGCGCTCGATCGCCTCTTCGAGGGCTCCGACCGTCGGCGCGCCCGCCGCGCGGCCACGCGCAATCGCTAACCCCGCCGCGTGTCCGGCCTGCGCTGGCGTGCCGCCGCCGCCCCGGCTAGGCTGGCGCACGCGCCGGACGGTCCGGCGCTTGCACGGAACGACAGCCGTGAACACCGGGAGCCGCCGATGAGCGCGACACGCACGCCCCGCGAATGGCGCAAGCCGCTCGCCCTCGGCGCACCGCCGCCGCCCGACGAGATCCCCGTCACGCCGACGCGGATGCTGCACTTCTTCGACCCCTCCAACGAGCGGATGCGCGCGCGCGTCGCCTCGATGGCCGCGCAGGTCGACGTGCTGGTCGGCAACCTCGAGGACGCGATCCCGAGCGACAAGAAGCTGGAGGCGCGCGCGGGACTGATCGAGGTCGGCCAGAGCGGCGACCTCGGCGAGACGGCGCTGTGGACGCGCGTCAACAGCCTCGACAGCCCCTGGGTGCTCGACGACCTGATCGAGCTGACGGCCGCCCTTGGCGAGCGCCTCGAGGTGATCATGCTGCCCAAGGTGACGGGGCCGTGGGACATCCACTGGGCGGACCAGCTGCTCGCGCAGCTGGAGGCGCGGCACGGGCTGACGCGGCCCTACCTGATCCACGCCGTCCTCGAAACCGCGGGAGGCGTGAACCACGTCGAGGAGATCGCGCAGGCGAGCCCGCGCGTGCAGGGCATGAGCCTCGGGCCCGCGGACCTCGCGGCCTCGCGGCGCATGAAGACGACGCGCGTCGGCGGCGGCCACCCCGGCTACCTCGTGCGCAGCGATCCGGTGCCCGAGGACGACGAGGCGCCGCGCCCGACGGCGCAGCAGGATCTCTGGCACTACACGCTCGCGCGCATGGTCGACGCCTGCGTCGAGGCGGGCGCGCTGCCCTACTACGGGCCGTTCGGCGACATCGCGGACCCGCTGGCCTGCGAGGACCAGTTCCGCGCGGCCTTCCTGATGGGCTGCGTCGGGGCCTGGACGCTGCACCCGAGCCAGATCGAGATTGCCAAGCGCGTCTTCAGCCCCCCGCCGGACGAGGTCGCCTTCGCCCGCCGCATCGTCGAGCACATGGGCGACGGCTCCGGCGTGGTGATGCTGGACGGCAAGATGCAGGACGACGCGACCTACAAGCAGGCGCTGGTCATGCTCGACCTCGCGGCGCTACTGGCCTCGAAGGACCCGGATCTGGCGGAGGCCTACGGGCTGGAGTAGCGGCGCGAGCCGTCAGGCTATTCGAGCAGCGGCCGGATGAACCGATCGAAGTGCTCCGTGACGTCGGCGCGCCTGTCGCTCCAGAGGAGTACGTGCCGCTCGATACCCTGGAACCAGAACTTGATCTCCCGCTTGTAACGCGGGTCCGTCGCGACTCCATTCGTGAAGACCCACCACATCGGAATCGCGCAGTCAGGCTGATTCCCAGCTTGCCGCATCGCATTCAGGATGCCCGGCATCATGTACTTGCATGCGCGCTCGTGGGCGTTCCCTCTTGGATTCTGACGCTTGATCTCAACGAACATGGAGCGCCCACTCGCTGTGTTGCGTATGACGTACTCCTGTCCCGATGTAACCCTCTCCTGACCCCCTCTCGCCGTGAGTTGAGGTGCGCTCACTGACCTTGCGGGGCGAAGAGCCGCCCGCCTCAGCCGTACTGCGGCTCGTAGCCGATCACCTCGTCGTCGCGCAGGCGTCCGATCTCCTCGGGGCCGAGCCTGAGCTCGGCAAGGATCTCGTCGTTGTGCTCGGCGAAGAGGGGGGCCGGGCGGCGGACGCGCGCCGGGGTGCGCGCGAGCCGCCACGGGAAGCCCTCCCAGCGCTGGTGCCCGACGTCGGGGTGGACGACGTCGACGAAATAGCCGCGCTCGAAGAGGTGCGGGTCGCTCATGATCTCCCAGTTCGCGAGCACCGGGCCCGCGGGGACGCCGGCCTGCTGCAGCAGCGCCGTGGCGCGGTTGTGGTTGAGCGTCTCCGACCAGACCTCGATCGCCGCGTCGATCTCGTCGTGGGCTTCGAGGCGGCCCTCGGCGGTGGGGAAGCGATCGGCGAGCTCGGGGCGCTCGATCACCGCGCAGAGCGCGCGCCACTGCTCGTCGCTCTCGACGCCGATCGCGAGCCAGCAGTCGCTCCCGAGCGAGCGGTAGGCGCCCTGCGGCGCGATCCGCGCCGAGCGGTTCGCCCGAGGCCGCGCGACCCGGCCGTTCAGCCGGTAGTTCATGATCGATTCGACCATGAAGGCCGCGCCCGATTCCTGCAGCGCCATGTCGAGGTGCTGCCCGCGGCCTGTGCGCGCGCGCGCGTGCAGCGCGGCGAGGATGCCCACCGTGGCGTGCGCCCCGGTGATCGGGTCCGCGTAGTAGGAGCCGGTGCCGCGCGGCTCTCCGTCGCCGTACCCCGTCTGCGCGACCAGCCCGCACGAGGCCTCGATGTTCGAGCCGTAGGCGAGGTAGTCGCGCTCCGGGCCGGTCGCGCCGTAGCCCGAGATCGAGCACATCACGATCCGCGGATTGCGCTCGGCGAGCGTCTCGTAGCCGAGGCCGAGCTGGGGGAAGACGCGCGCGCTGTTGTTCTCGACCACGACGTCGGCGTCATCGACGAGCCGCAGGAAGAGCTCGCGCCCGCGCTCGGTCCCCAGGTCGAGACAGAGGTCGCGCTTGTTGCGGTTGAGCAGGTTGAAGTAGCCGGAGCGGTTGTAGAACGTCTCCCAGCCCTCGTTCCCCGGCGGGTGGCTGACGCGCGTGGCCGGCCTGCGCGCCAGCTCGATCTTCACCACCTCCGCCCCGAGGTCGCCCAGGTGCCGCGCGGCCAACGGTCCCGACCAGTTGCCCGTGACCTCGATGACCCTGACGCCCTCGAGAGGCAGCGCGTCCGGGTCGCCTCGCCCGGGCTGCGCCTGCTCGCGGGGTGGGGGCGCGTACCCGGCGTCGGCGTCGAGGAGCGGGGCCGCGCCACGCGGACCGGCCGGCGTGCCGGACATCAGCCAGGGCGGCCCCGGCAGCAGCAGTGCGCCGAGCCGCGGGTGCGCCGTCTCCCGCCACCAGTCGCGCTCCCGGAGCTGCTCCGAGCGCGCGAGCTCCTCGATGGTGTTGGCGGGCGTGACGGCCAGCCGCAGCGCCTGTCCCTGCCCGCAGATCTCGGCGCGGGAGCGGTCAGCCGCCCACTCTGCAATGAGGGCGCGAAGCTCGGGCGCCGATGCTCGCCAGTGCTCGGGCGTCCAGCGCGGGTCGTCGATCAGGTCCGGGCGCTCGATCAGCACGAAGACGTCGAGGTTGCGCATCCCCATCCAGATCACGTGCCCGTCGGCGCAGGGCGTGAGCAGCGAGGGCTCGCGGGTCTGGATCAGGCCCTCGTGCGTCCACATCGTCGTCAGCCAGACGTGCGCGTTCAGCACGGACTCGAGCGTCGAGACCTCGAGGTGCTGCCCGGCGCCCGTACGCCGCGCGTGCCACAGCGCCGCGAGCGACCCCGCGGCGAGCTGCATGCCCGCGTGCAGCTCCGCTTGGTGGCCGTGCACCATGATCGGCCGCTGCCCGGGGTCGCCCCCGAAGTAGAGGTAGCCGCCCATCGCCCAGTCGACGATCTCGCTCGTGACCCGCCCCGCGTAGGGCCCGCTCAGCCCGAACGGGGAGTGCGAGGCATGGACGAGCCGCGGGTTGGCCTCGAGCAGCCGGTCGGGGCCAAGCCCCCGGCCTTCCATCACTCCCGGACCGGCGCTCTCGAGCAGGATGTCGGCCCGCGCCGCCAGCGCGCGGAGCCGCTCCCGCCCCTCGCGGGAGTCGAGGTCGAGCACCAGCGAGCGCTTGCCGGCGTTCAGCGCGAGGTGCAGTCCGCCAGCCTCGAGGTCGAATCGGTCGCCGGGGAAGGGACCGAGCGCGCGCAGGCGGTCGCCGCCAGGCGGCTCGACCTTCACGACCTCCGCACCGAGGTCCGCGAGCAGCCGGCCCGCGTAGCCCCCGGCCACGCCCTCGCTCGCGTCGACGACCACGACGCCGGTCAGTGCGCCGGTCGGTGCGCCGTCGCCGGATGTCAGGGGTCGCCCGTGGCCCTCGGAGGACATGTCGCGAAGGATGATACGCGCGCGCATTGCCCCCTGCCCCCGTAGCCCGCGCCGTGGCA
This sequence comes from Dehalococcoidia bacterium, assembly GCA_963692775.1. Taxonomy (GTDB): domain Bacteria; phylum Chloroflexota; class Dehalococcoidia; order UBA2979; family UBA2979; genus VXMT01. Next base: position 1,426,553 of record OY839116.1, read on the forward strand.
TAGTGCGCGCGAAGGTGGGGGCGACCGATGCGCTTCTACGAGCACGAGGCGAAGGACCTGCTGGCGCGGCACGGCGTGCCGCTGCCGCAGCGTCGCGTCGCCCTCACTCCTGAGGAAGCCGCGACCGCCACGAGCGACCTCGGCGGGCCCGTTGTGCTCAAGTCGCAGGTGCTCAGCGGCGGGCGGATGAAGGCGGGCGGCGTGCGCTTCGCCGACACGCCCGAGGAAGCCGCCGAGGCTGCCGAGGCGATCCTCGGCATCGAGATCAACGGGCTGCAGCCGATGGGCGTGCTCGTCGAGGAGCGCGGCGAGGTCGAGCAGGAGTACTACGCCGCCGTCACCTGGGACGCCGCCGTGCGCCGCCCCGTCGTGATCTTCAGCGACATGGGCGGGATCGACATCGAGGAGGTCGCCGAGCAGCACCCGGAACATCTCTCGCGCACGCACCTCTCCAACCTGCGGCCGTTCTCGGATTTCGAGGCGAAGCTGGCCGTCTCGCGCACGGGCGTGACGGGCAACGAGCTCAACCGCCTCAGCCGCATCGTCGGCGCGCTCGTGCAGGTCTTCCTCGCCTACGACCTGACGCTCGCCGAGATCAACCCGATCGGCCGCCTCGCGGGCGGCGCCTTCGTCGCCCTCGACTCGCACATCGACATGGAGGAGGAGGCGCGCGGCATGCACGCGCGGCTGCTCGCCGAGCTCGGCATCCCCGAGGAGGACACGCGCCAGGCGCGCCCGCCCACGGAGTTCGAGATCGCCGGCGCACAGGTGGACGCCGCCGACACGCGCGGCGTCGCGGGCCGCGTGGTGGAGTTCGGCGGGAACCTCGGGCTGATCATCGGCGCCGGCGGGGGCTCGCTGACGCTCTTCGACGCCGTGCGCGGGGCGGGCGGCGATCCGGCGAACTACTGCGAGATCGGCGGCAACCCCTCGGTCGCCAAGGCCGCCGCGCTGACGAGGCTCGTGATGTCCAAGCCCGGCGTCGAGAAGATCGCCGTGATGATGAACGTCGTCTCCAACACCCGTGTCGACATCATGGCGCGCGGCGTGATCAAGGGCGTGATCGAGGCCGGACGCGACCCCGCCGAGGCGATCGCGATCTTCCGCATCCCCGGCTCCTGGGAGGACGAGGGCGTCAAGATCCTCGAGCGCTACGGCGTCGAGTACGTGGACCGCTCCGTCTCGATGCACGAGGCGGCGCAGCGCGCGGTCGAGAAGGCCGCCGCCGGGAACGGGGGCGGCTAGCCGTGTCCATCCTGATCGACGCCGAGAGCACCTTCATCATCCAGGGCATCACCGGCCGCGAGGCGGTGACGATGACGCGCGAGCTGCTCGACTACGGCGCGCGCGTCGTGGGCGGCGTGACGCCCGGCCGCAAGGGCCGCGACGTGCACGGCGTGCCCGTCGAGGACACCGTGCGCGCGCTCACCGAACGGATGCGCGTCGACGGCTCGATCGTCGCGGTGCCGCCCGCCTTCGCCGCCGACGCCGTGCTCGAGGCGATCGAGGCGGGCGTGAAGCTGATCGTGGTCGTGACGGAGCGCATCCCGCGCGCGCAGGTCGCGCGCGCGATCGAGTACGCCTCGCAGGAGGGCGCGCGCATCATCGGCCCCAACTGCCTGGGCGTGATCTCGCCGGGCAAGTCGAAGATGGGCGGCATCGGCGGCGCGGCCGACGCGACGCGCCGCGCCTTCGTCCCCGGCGTCGTCGGCGTGATGTCGCGATCCGGCGGGATGACGACGGAGATCGCGAACGCGCTCTCCGAGGCCGGCCTCGGCGTCTCGACCGCCGTCTCGATCGGCGGCGACGCGATGATCGGCTCCACCTACGCCGAGCTGATGCCGCTCTTCGAGGCCGACGAGCAGACGCGGGGCATCGCGATCTACTCGGAGCCGGGCGGGCCGATGGAGGCGCAACTGGCGGCGCACATGGCCGAGCACGGATCGCGGCTGCCGGTGGTGGCCTTCATGGCGGGGCGTTTCATGGACGAGATGCCGGGCATGCGCTTCGGCCACGCCGGCACGATCGTCGAGGGCCGCGCCGACACGACCGCCGACAAGATCGCGCGCCTCGAGGCGTCCGGGATCGCCGTCGCCGAGCGCATCGAGCAGATCCCGGCGCTGCTGCGCGAGCGCATCGAGGGAGCGGCGTAGCCATGGCGATGTTCATCCGCGTCGACATCGACGACTCGGTCCAGCAGGACACTGGCCTCCGCGCCCGCCTCGCCGAGATCTGCCCCGTCGACATCTTCGCCCTCGATGGCGAGCGCCTCGAAACCGTCGAGTCCAACCTCGACGAGTGCACCCTCTGCGACCTCTGCATCGAGGCCGCGGGCGACGCCGTGCGGGTGGTCAAGCTGTACGAGGGGTAGACACGGCTCTTGTCGGAGGTACATGCGTTCTATATCATCGCGCCCGACTCCTCGCCGATGTGAAGGAAGGCTGGCGGGATGCTGAAGGCCGAGCACCGGCTCCTCTCCGGAACTGTGTCCGATGGGATGTTCCCGACGGAGCGCACCATCGTCTTCGAGGACTTCGAGGGCAATACGGTCTCCGTGATCGCGTCAGAGCGCCTCGTGATCGAGGATTCGGACTGTGGTTTCGTTCGGGTCATGCTCGTCGAAGCCCAGGATGAGAGCGGGCGCGTGGTCGTGTTGTTGCCAGGCGATGTGTACGGCGCCGGACAGTACGCCGCCGTGCGCGCCTCCGACTTGAGGGCAGAGGCCGCGGCCTGATCCGGCCGTTCGCCTGTACAGCGCCATCCCGTGATTCTCAGCAACACCTCCATCGCCTCGGCGCTCAATGCCGGCCTGCTCATTATCGATCCCCGGCCGCCGGGCCCGGGCAGCGCGGACTCAGCCGGTCGCTACAACACGACGTCGATCGACCTCACCCTCGGAGAGATGCTTCGCATTCCGGCGCGCGGTCTGTCCCTGATCATCGATCCGCGAGCCGGGGATACGGCTGCGACGCTCTCCACCCTCTACCAGCCGCAGCCGATCGATCCCGTGCAGGGGTACCGTCTCGACCCTGGCCCCGATCGCCTGGTTCTCGGCGCGACGCGCGAGTATGTCGCGCTCCCGCGCCCTGCGGACGTACCGGACGCCGTCCCCGATCAGCCAGCTTTGGCTGCCCGGGTCGAGGGGAAGAGCACGCTCGCGAGATACGGACTGCTGGTGCACTTCACCGCCCCGACAATTCACGCGAACTTCGCCGGAACGATCACTCTCGAGATGATGAACCTCGGATCAGCACCCATTACCCTCTACCAGGACATGCCAATCTGTCAGCTCATCATCGAGCAGGTCCATGGCGACCCGATCCAAGCCACGAGCCGGTTCCACGGTCAGACGGATCCGGCCGGCTCCCTCTAACGCCGAACCGGGCACTCTGCATCGAGCGCCAGCGAGATGCACACGCCCCCACCAGCGCGACTGCATCGTCCGCCACACCCCGCGACGCTAGAATGGATACACAGAATCAGAGAGGACCACGCCCGTGCTGATCTCCGAACGGATGGCGAAGGCGCTGAGCGACCACCTGGCCAACGAGTACTGGGCCGCCATCCAGTACACGATGATCTCCTCCTACTTCAGCCGCGAGGCGCTGCCCCAGCTCGCCGGCCTCTTCCGCAACCAGATCGCCGAGGAGCTGATGCACGCCCAGAAGATCGTCGACTACGTGACCGAGGCGGGGGGCGCCGCCGAGGTGCCCGCCATCCCGGAGGGCCAGGCCGACTTCGACTCCGTCGAGGAGGCGGTCCAGCTCGCCCTCGACGCCGAGTTGCGCGTCGCCAAGGCGTTCGACGACCTCATGGACCTCGCCATCGAGGAGCGCGACCACCTCGCGCGCGGCTTCCTCCAGTGGTTCGTCGACGAGCAGCTCGAGGAGGTCTCGACGATGGACGACCTGCTCAAGGTCGTGCGCCGCGCGGGCGACAACCTGCTCTACGTCGAGGACTACGTGGCCACCCGGCCGCCGCCGGTGGTGGCGCCACCCGCGTAGCCGGGCTCAGCCGCTCGCGCCCTCCGCGCCGCCCGCGAGGTCGTCCATCCCCGGGCGCTCCGATCGCGCGAGGTACTCCTCGTGGAAGCGGTCGACGAGGGCGGCGCGACCCGCGAGATCGAGGAACTTGTCGCGGAACGCCTCGGCCGCCTCGTGGCCGATGCGGCGCGACCAGGCCGCCATCACGCGGCTCGCCTGGATCGCGACGGCGGTGAGCGGCTGGACTTGCGCCGCCGTCCACTCCAGCCGCGGTCCGAGGTTCCCCGCGTCCGGCCCGCCAGCGCGCAGGTGGTGCGTGTGCAGCTCGTTCCAAAGGCCGTGAATGCTGTCGGCGCCGAGCTGGTGCATGCGGTGCGCGGCGGGCTCGCCGATCGCCGCCAGCTGCTCGTCGAGCGAGGGCCAGCCGGACTCGGCCTCCTCGTCCGCGTCCTCCGGGTCGACGCCGGCGAGCTCGAAGGAGCGCGCGAGGCGGTCGCGCATGCGCTGCTCCATCGGCAGCACCTCGCCGCCGCGCAGTTCGCGGTTGCCGTCGAGGTGGCCCCAGACGGCGCGATCGGCGCGCAGGCCGTCGCGCACGAACGCCTCGAAGCGCTCGCCGCCGCCGCGCAGCAGGTAGGCCATCGCCGAGGCCGAGACGAAGATCTCGCGGTCGAGCAGCAGCTGCAGCTCGGCGCGGCCCTCGTAGGTCTCGGCCGCGAGGCGGCGCGTCAGCTTCACGATGCGCACCGCGAGCGCGCAGAGGATCGCCTCGTCGCGCGCGGACGCCCGGGCGCCCTCGGGCGGCGGCGACCAGGCGCGCACCAGCAGGGCGGCCAGCTCGCCAAACTCCGTGACGAGGCCCGCGGCGGCTTCGAGGAAGGGGCGCTCCTCGCGCGCCACCTCCAGCCGCTCGCGCTCGATCAGCGTCCAGGTCGGCCACTCGCCGGGGCCGGGGAGGTTCGGGCTGCGCGGCTCGGACACGAGGGCGGCCCGCTCAGGCCAGCGTGGGGTGGCCGTGCTCGGCGATCTCGGCGTCGCGCTCCACTTCGCGCCGCGCCTCGCCGGAGCAGCCGATCGCGCGCAGCTGGCGCTCGAAGCGCTCGCGCTCGTGGCGCGCGAGCAGCTGCTGCTGGCGCGTGTAGCGGCCCGCCGGGTCGATCACCGCCGCGTGGTAGCGCCGCCACTCGACGTAGAGCGCGTCGCACTCCTCGCCGTGCTCGTGCGCGCTCGCAGGCGCCTCGGCGCTCACGAGGCGTCCCCGGACGGCGAGCGGTCGATTTGCCCGATGCGGCGGGCGTGGCGTCCGCCGTCGAAGGGCGCCTCGAGCCAGGCGCGGACGATCGCGAGGGCGGTCTCCTTGCTGATCATGCGCTGGCCGATCGAGATCACGTTGGCGTCGTTGTGGCGGCGCGCCAGCTCCGCCGACTCGACGCTCCAGCAGAGCGCGCAGCGCACTCCGGCGACGCGATTCGCCGCGATCGCCTCGCCGTTCCCGGACCCGCCGAGGACGATGCCGCGCTCGCACTCGCCGCGCGCGACAGCCTCCGCCGCCGGACGGATGAAGAGCGGGTAGTCGCACGCCTCCTCGGAGTCCGTGCCGAAGTCGACCACCTCGTGGCCCTCGCCCGCGAGGAAGGCGCTGATCGCCTGCTTGTAGAGGAACCCCGCGTGATCGGAGGCGACCGCGATCCGCACCGGCGGCCTCCTTACCCCGATGTCACCGGCTCGCCGCTGCCGCGAGCAGCTGGCGGCCAACGACCTTCAGCTCGAGGATCGGCTTGACGCCCTCGAAGATCGGGAGCACGAGCGCGTCGGAGACGTAGCGGGCGATCGGGTCTTCCTCGGAGTAGCCCCAGCCGCCGTGCAGCTGCTGCGCGGCCTGCGAGACGGCGACGGCAACGTCGCAGGCGAGCAGCTTCGCCATCGGCGCGGGCAGCCCGCGCGAGTCGAAGTCGTGCGCGGCGGCGTAGGTGAGCTGCCGGGCGGCGGCGAGGCGGGCGACCATCTCGCCGATGCGGAACTGCGTGAGCTGGTACTCGCCGATCGGCTTGCCGAACTGCTCGCGCTGCGTGACGTACTGGCAGGCCTTCTCCAGCGAGGCCTGGGCGACGCCGCAGGCGCGCCCCCCGGTCTGCAGCCGCCCGACGGCGAAGCCGCCCATCTGCAGCGCGAAGCCGCGGCCCATCCCGGCGTCCTCGCCCACGAGGTTGGCGTGCGGCACGAAGTAGTTGTCGATCGCGACGGTGAAGGAGTGCATGCCGCGATAGCCGGGCGTCGGGTTGGCGGTGGCCGTCATCGAGCCGCCCTCGGGCTGGGTCTGCGTCCACTCGTGGCCATAGTGCGGATCCTTGGGGACGATCAGCACGGAGAGCCCGCGCCCGGCGGCCTCGGGGTTGGGGTTCGTGCGCACGAGCATCGAGATCACGTTGGCGCGGCCGGAGAAGGTGCTCCAGGCCTTCGCGCCGTTGATGCGCCAGCCCTGCACGCCGTCCACCGTCGCTGGCGTCGCGCGCACTTGGAGGTTGGCGTTGTCCGAGCCGACGTCCGGCTCGGTCACGCCGATCGCGACCAGCACCTCGCCCGAGGCGAGCTTCGGCAGCCAGTGGTCCTTCTGCGCCTCCGTGCCGCCGGTCAGCAGCGCGTGCGCGAGGATCTCCGGCCGCGTGTGCAGCGACCCGGCCGCGCCGAGCGAGGCCGCCGAGAGCTCCTCGGTCATCACCACCATCGGCAGGTAGCCCATGCCGGTGCCGCCATACCGCTCCGGGATCGAGGCGCCGAAGAAGCCGAGGGCGGAGAAGCGCTCGATCAGGCTGTCCGGGACCAGCAGATCCTCGCGGTGAATGTCCTGCGCGATCGGGGCGACCTCGTTGCGTGCGAACTCGCGCGCCGTCTCGCGCGTGAGCAGCGCCGCGTCGTCGCGCAGATCGAGGTTGTTGACGCCGAGCGAGGCGATCGCGCGACGACCCAGCGCACGCACGCGCGACTCGTCGAGGCCGGCGCGCACCGCCGAGCGCAGCTCGGGCGCATCGAGCGCGGCTGCGGCCGCGTCGATGCCGAAGTCGTCGCGGGACGCCTCGATGGCGGAGCACAGCGCGTGCGTCGCCTCGGCGGCGTAGACGAGGGCGGCGTCCTCCTGCTGCTCGTCGCGCACGCCGGCCTCGCGCAGTCCCTCGCTGGAGGCGACCAGCGCGGTCGCGGCGCGCACCTGCGTGGCGAGGTAGGCGATGCGCTCGGTGTGCACCTGGTAGTCGTCGATCAGCGCGCCGCCCTCGGTGACCTCGGCCGCGTGCGCGACCGCCGCGTCGATGGCCGCGCCCGCCGCGTCGACGAGGGTGCGCGCGACGGCGACGGCGTCGATGTCCACTCCAGTGCTCGCCACGTGCCTGCTCCGTTCGCTGCGCGCCTTGGCGCCTGTTGTCGCTCCGCCTACCGCGCCCTCGGCATCAGCACGGTGTAGTCGAGGTCGAGCACCACGTTCGGGTGGTAGCGCTCGCGACCGTCCTCGGAGGTCTGTCTCAACTCGACATCCTCGGTCGCGGGGTCGGCGTTCTTGACGCCGACCAGACGCAGGCGCAGCGCGCCGCAGTCCGCGCGTCCGAGGTCGCTGCGCTCGAGCACGTCCGTCCAGGCGAAGACCGTGTCGCCCGCGAAGGTCGGGTTGCTGTGCGTCCCGCCGTTGAAGGCGAGGAGGCCGAGGGCGTGCTCCAGCCCGTTGAAGGAGAGCGCCCGCGCGATCGAGATGATGTGTCCGCCGTAGATCACGCGGCGGCCGAAGCGCGAGTCCGCCAGCGCGTAGGCGTTGAAGTGCGCCCGCGCGGTGTTGTGGTACATGCGCGTCGCGATCTGGTGCTCGGCCTCCTCGATCGCCATGCCATCGACATGGTGGATGCGCTCGCCCGGCTCGTAGTCCTCCCACCAGGCGCGCCCGCCGCTGACCTCGGGCGCGAACCCGGCGAGGTCGAGCTGCTCCGGCACGCGCAGCGCCTCGGGGGCGACGGCCTCGGGCGTCTCGGGCGCGTCGTTCGCCCCGGTCGGCGTCGAGGGGTCGCGCTTGTTCATCAGCACCCAGCGGATCAGCGTCAGCACCTCCTCGCCGCGCTGGTTCGAGCCGGTGGTGCGCACCCAGACGACGCCCGTGTCCCCGCCGCGCGACTCGCGGCGGCCGAGCACGGTAGTCACCGAGCTGATCGTGTCGCCGGGCAGCACGGGCACGCCGAAGCGCACGTCGGCGTAGCCGAGGTTGGCGACGGCGTTGAGCGAGACGTCGGGCACGGACTTGCCGAAGACGGTGTGGAAGACCAGCAGGTCGTTGACCGTCTCGCGCGGGTAGCCGAGCGCGCGGGCGAACTCGGCGTTGCAGTGCAGCGGATAGCGGTCGCCGGTGAGCGCGATGTAGAGCGCGGCATCGCCCTCGGTGAGCGTGCGCGGCACGGCGTGGCGGATCTCGAGACCGGTCTCGAGATCCTCGAAGTAGTTGCCGGTGCTGGCCTTGTCGCCCATGCGCTCCCCGCCCGGCATATTGTAGGCGCGTGCCCGCCGAGCGGAAGCGGGCAGCGTGGCGGCGGAGGTGCGAGATGGGGGCGAAGGAACTGGAGGCGCTGATCGAGGTGCTGCGCGGGCAGAGCGAGCTTGGCCGCGACGGTCACGTGCTCGGCACGTGGGTGATCCGCTACGACAAGGAGCGCGGCGCCTTCAGCTTCGACAAGTGCGAGAGCGAGATCTACTGCAACGAGCGCCCCAGCCTGATCGCCCTCGACGGCGCCGTGCTCGACCCGGGCGGCCCCCTCGACGAGGGCTTCTAGCGCCGTGGCAAGGTACAAGGGGCAGCATGCCGACGGCTTGGCCTTTCGCAAAGTTGCGGAGAGGCTCGAGGCGGCGGCTGGAGAGTGGCGGACGCTGCAAGAAGCAGCCGAAGAGGCCTCCTGGCAACTGAAGGTATTGGAGCGGGCGATGAGCGCACGAGGGTTCCCGCACGCCGCGGAGAGCGCAGAAGTTGCTCAGAACATCGCCGGCTTCCTGCGCGGTACCTGGTACATCATCGGAGATGACATGGGGGGCGCCCCAATCCCGGACTTCGCGGCAGTTGACGAGCCCGTGGCACCATCCGCTCGCCGGACGGTCGCAAAGTGGCTGAACCGGCATGCCGGGAGTGCCGAGTGGCCTCTCGACGCCGAGCTCGCCGAAGGCTTGCGCGAGGCGGCACCATTCGCCCTCCGGACGGTCGCCGAGTTGCTGGACCTGCACGCCGGGAGCGGCGAACACCCTCTCGCCCCCGCCCTCGCTGAAGGTCTGCGCGAGATCGCAGGTCGGAAAGAGCGCACGCCGTGAGCCGCCCCACGATCTGCATCGCCACCGAGCTCGAGGACGATCTCATCGCGCAGATCGCCGCGGCCGCCGAGGTCGTGCATGTCGATCCGGGGGTGCCGCTCGATGAGCTGATCGAGGTCGCGCGCGGCGTGGACGGCATGATCAGCCCGACGCACTTCAACCTCGGCGAGGAGTTCTTCGCCGCCCTGCCCGGCCTGCGCGTCGTCTCGCAGCACGCCGTCGGCTACAACAACATCGACGTCGAGGCCGCCACGAGGCACGGCGTCGCTGTCTGCAACACGCCGACCGTGCTCAACGCCGCGGTCGCCGACCTGACGATGGCGATCATCATCTCGCTCGCGCGGCGGCTCTGGGAGTTCGAGGCGTTCTCGCGCAGCGGCGCCTGGGCGCGCCGCGAGCCGCTCCCGCCGCTCGCCCACGAGATCAGCGGCAAGGTGCTCGGCGTGATCGGCTTCGGGCGCATCGGACGCGAGGTCGCGCGCCGGATGCAGGCGATCGGCATGCGCATCATCTGGTTCGACATCTTCGAGGGCGCCTCGACCGCCACGATCGACGATGTCGAGGACGCGCCCTACCGCCCGCTCGACGATCTGCTGCGCGAGTCCGATTTCGTGACGATCCACACGAACCTGACGGCGGAGTCGTACCACCTGATCGGCGCGCGCGAGCTGGCGCTGATGAAGCCCAGCGCCTACATCGTGAACACGGCGCGCGGCCCGGTGATCGACCAGCCTGCGCTCGTCGCGGCCCTCGAGACCGGCACGATTGCCGGGGCGGGCCTCGACGTGCTCGATCAAGAGCCCCCGGACTCGGACGACCCGATCGTGCGGCTGCCCAACGTGATCACCTTCCCGCACATTGGCACCGCCGCCGTGGAGACGCGGCGCGCGATGCGCGAGCTGGCGGTGCGGAACCTGATCGCCGTCGTGCGCGGCGAGACACCGCCCGCGATCGTCAATCCCGAGGTGCTCGGCTAGCCTCGGGGCGGAGACTCATGACGGACGAGACGAACGAGGACCTGTCGGGAGCGCGCGCCGAGGCGGAACGTCGCGGCGTCGGCGGCTACGGCCGCCACGTCTTTATCTGCACCGGCCCGGACTGCTGCACCCCGGAGGAGGGCCTGGCCGCCTGGACGCGCCTCAAGCGCGCCGTCGGCGAGCTGAACGCGCGCGGCGACGAGCCGCCGATCTACCGCACCAAGGTCGGCTGCCTGCGCATCTGCGAAAGCGGGCCGGTGGCGGTCGTCTACCCCGAGGGCCGCTGGTACGCGGGCCTGGTCCCGGAAGCCCTCGATCGCGTCATCGCCGAGGACCTGGGGCAGGGCCGCCCGGCGCCGGAGCACCTGATCGGCGAAAACCCACTCTCACTCGACAGCTAGCCATCGAGGATCGTCGGCGCCGGCTACGCCTCGTGGACGTTGGCGACGCCGGTCGTCGAGCGCGCCTCGGCGAGCTGCGAGCCCGCCGCCTGACGGATGAAGCCGACGTCGTTGTTGAGCATCGCCGTGTCGAAGCCCGCCTGCAGCCACTTCACCGTGTACTCCAGGCTGCCGGTGTGGATGCCCGCCGCGACGCCGTGCCGCCGGCACGCCTCGAGGATGTTCAGCACCGTCTCCTGGTGTTTCGGGTCGGCGTTGTCGCCCGTCGGCGTGATGCCGATCGCGTAGGCGAGATCGGAGGGGCCGATGTACGCGCAGTCCACGCCCGGCGTGGAGAGGATCTCGTCGAGGTTCTCGAGCGCCTCGGTGGTCTCGATCATGCAGATCACGGCGATCTCGTCGTTGGCCTCGTCCTGGTAGCCGGCGCCGCCGTACATCGCGGCGCGCGTGGGGCCCGAGGAGCGCCCGCCGTCCGGCGGGTAGCGGCAGGACCAGACGGCGAGTTCAGCCTCCTCGCGGTTGTTCACGAGCGGCACGATCACGCCGTAGGCGCCCGCGTCGAGCACCTTCATGATCATCGCCGGGTCGTTCCAGGGGACGCGCACGAACGGCGTGGTCTCGGTGGTCGAGATCGCACGGCACATCTCGATCACGTCGGCGTAGTCGATCGCCCCGTGCTGCATGTCGATGCAGAGCCAGTCGAAGCCGAGGTTGGCCATCACCTCGGCGGAGTGTCCCGAGGGCGTGCTCAGCCAGCCGCCGATGGTCTGCCGTCCCTCACGCCATGCTCGCAGCACCCTGTTCGGTCGCATCTCGTGTCTCCTCCCGAGCGCCCCGAGGGCGCGTCCTTGCGTTTCGTGCGTCCCGCCGCGCCCTACCGCAGCGGCGCGCGCGGCGTGACCGCGTTGCGGTTCGGCAGCGCCGCGAACTCCGAGGGCCAGCGGCCATTCATCACCGACACCACGGTGTTGCCGACCCGCTCCTTCATCCGCCGGAACGCGAGGTCCGAGTACGAGGCGGAGTGCGGCGTCAGCACGACGTTGTCCATCGCCAACAGCGGCGAGTCCGCCGCCAGCGGCTCCGTCTCGAAGACGTCGAGGCCCGCGCCGGCGATCTTCCCGCTCTCGAGGGCGGCGATCAGCGCCGCCTCGTCGTGCACCGGCCCGCGCGAGGTGTTGAGGAAGATCGCCTCCCGCTTCATCAGCGCGAACTGCTCCGCGCCCATCATGCCGCGCGTCTCCGGCGTCAGCGGCGGATGCGCCGAGACGTGGTCGGCGCCTCGCAGCAGCTCCTCGAGGCTCGCGGCGCGCTCGACGCCGCAGGCCTCGAATGTCGCGTCCTGCTCGTAGGGGTCGTAGGCCGTCACGGTCATGCCGAGGGCCTGCGCGCGCACGGCGACCTCGCGGGCGATCGCGCCGAAGGAGATCAGGCCGAGCGTCTGGCCGTGGATCGCGGGCGCCGGGCTCCGGTCGACGCTGCCCCAGCGGCCGGCGCGGATCGCGCGGTCGTGCACGACCAGCTTCTTGGCGACGGCGAGCAGCAGCATGATCGCGTGGTTCGCGACCTCCGGCTGGCAGAAGTCCGGGTAGTGCGCGACGACGACGCCGTGCTCCGTCGCGGCGGGAATGTCGAGCGTGTCGAGGCCGACGCCGTAGCGGACGATCAGCCGCAGCTCCGGCAACGCCTCGATCACGCGCCGGTTGATCCGCGCGGAGCCGACGAGCACCGCGTGCGCCTCGCGCAGCAACTCGATGCGCTCGTCCTCGCTCGCGGCCTGCGCGACGAGCAGCCGCCCGCCGGCGGGCTCGATGATCGAGCGCTCGATGGCGTAGCGGTCCTGGTCGGACGTCTCGGTCTGGACGGCGAGGAAGGGGCTGTCGCTCACGGGGCGGATGGTCACGGCGGGCCGCGCAACTGTCAACGAACGCGCGATCCTCCTCGATTCGTCCGGGGGTATGGGTGGCGTCCGTGGTACGCTCGATCGAGAGCGCGAACGGCACGGACGGAGAGGCGCCATGGTCGAGCAGCCGACCGACGCGGACCGGGAGCAGGCGTCCGACAAATCGCTCCAGAAGATGTGGAAGTTCGTCGAGAAGTTCGCCGAGAAGAGCGGCTCATACCTCCACCCCCAGCGCGAGATCACCGAGTTCCTCGTGATCGGCCTCGCCAAGCACGTCGACGACCTCGGGCGGCCGCTCTGCCCCTGCAACTTCTACGAGGACAAAGAGGAAGAGGTGAAGCGCAGCACCTGGATCTGCGCCTGCGAGGAGATGCAGAAGTACAAATACTGCCACTGACTGCTGTTCTGTAATGAGGAAGGTCTTCCCATCACCGAACACCTGCCAGAAGACCACGAAGGCCGCGAGATCTACGGCCTCGTGAAGGACCCGCACCCCGACAAGGGCCGCGCCCTCGCGCGCCTCGAGGAGAAGCAGGGCCGCACGATCGAGAAGAAGTAGCGGGGGGCGGCGCGCGCCGCCGACACACGACGGGCGCCCTCGCCGGCCGGCGGGGCGCCCGTTTCAGTGTCTGCCGCGAGGGCTACGCGAGGGCGGCGTCGAGCTGCTTCGCGAGGTCGCCCTTGGGGCGGAAGCCGATGATCTGGCCGACCGGCTCGCCGCCCTTGAAGACGAGCAGCGTGGGGATCGAGCGGATCCCGTACTGGCCGGCGGTCATCGGGTTCTCGTCGGTGTTGAGCTTCACGAACTTGACGCGGCCGTCGTACTCCTCGGCAAGCTCCTCGACGATCGGGGCGACCATGCGGCAGGGGCCGCACCAGGGCGCCCAGAAGTCGACCAGCACCGGGTCGTCGTTCTCGATCACGTCCGAGTTGAATGTCGCGTCCGTCGTGTCGGTAGGCATCGCCATGGCGTGCATTCCCCCTTCGATCGCCCGCACCCGCCGGGCCTCGATCCAGTATCTCACGCCGCGTCGGCGCTTGCCTGCCCAAGTGTTCGTCGGGCGGCATCATAGCGGAGCGCCGAGGCCCGAGGCGTCCGCGCTCCTCACTCCCCGCCGGACTGCGCCCCCATCGCTTCGCGCAGCGCGGCGAGCGCCCCGCGCTCCACGTCGGCGGCGGCGCTGCGCAGCGCGTTCGCGATCGCGAAGGCGTCGCTCGTCCCGTGGGCGATGAACACCGAGCCGTCGAGGCCCAACAGCGGCGCGGCGCCGTGCGCGCGGTAGTCCAGCGAATCGCGCACCCTGCGCGCCGCCGGGCGGATCAGCAGCCCGCCGAGGCGGCCGCGCCAGGAGCGCGCCGCCGCCTGCCGCAGCTCGCCCATCAACAGCTCCATCAGGCCCTCGCCCAGCTTCAGCACGACGTTGCCCGTGAAGCCGTCCGTGACCACCACGTCGGCGCGGTTCTCGACCATGTCGCGGCCCTCGATGTTGCCGATGAAGCGCAGGCCGGACTCGCTCAGCCGCTCGTGGGTCTCGATCGTGAGCGGCGAGCCCTTGCTGCCCTCCTCGCCGATGTTGAGCAGGCCGACGCGCGGCTCGGCCACCCCGCGCGCGGCGCGCATGTAGCTGCTCCCGAGGTGCGCGAACTGCACGAGGTGCGAGGCGCGGCACTCCGCGTTCGCGCCGGCGTCGAGCAGCAGCGTCAGCCCGTTCGGGAAGGGGATCGGCGCGCCGATCGCCGGGCGCTCGACGCCCGGCAGCCGCCCCAGTTCAAGCAGCGCGACGACGAACGTGCCCCCCGTGTTGCCGGCGGAGACGAAGGCGTCCGCCTCGCCGTCGCGCACGAGACCGACGCCCACGTAGGTCGAGGACTCCTTGCGTCTCGTCGCCTCGCGTGCGGCGTGGTCGCCCATCTCGATCACGTCCGGCGCGTGCGCCACGCGCAGCCCGGCGGGCGCGCCGCCGAGCCGCCCGATCTCCTCGCCGAGCCGCCGCTCGTCGCCCACGAGGGCGACCTCGATGCCCTCGCGGGCCACGGCGATCGCGCCCTCGGTGGTCGCGGCGGGCGCGAGGTCGCCGCCCATCCCGTCGATCGCGACGCGGGTCACGGTGCGTCCTCCGGCTCGTCGTCCGCGTCGTGCGAGAGTACGGCGATCAGCCGCTCGTCGCCGTCGCGCGGCGGGGCGCCCTCGTAGTCGCCGTACCAGGCGTCGACGCGCAGGCCCGCGAGGCGGGCGGCCAGCTCGATCTCGCCCGCGGTGATCACGCGCAGTGCGAACTGCTGCGTCACGCGGCGCAGCGGCCCGGCCGGCGGCTGCACGTCGAAGTGCCACGTCACGAGGCGCAGTGACTCGCTCGGCGCGCCCTCGACCGCGACGAGCTTGGTCACCCGCGCCTCGCCGGCCTCGCAGGGCAGCGGGCGCGTCCAGTGCTCGACGAGCGGGCGCGGGCCCGGCAGCCAGTCGTCGGCGTGCGGCGCCTCGACATCGACGGCCGCGATCCCGTCGGGCGCGAGGTGCACGGCGATGGTCGCGAACGCCGCCGCGAGGTCCTCCGTGGTTTCGAGGTGCTGCAAGCCTCCCAGCGGGACGAGCACGAGGCCGAAGCTCGCTCCGAGGGCGAGGCTGCGCATGTCGCCCTCGACGAGGCGCACGGGCAGCCCCTCGGTGCGCGCGCGGGCGGCCTCGATCATCGCCGCGCTGTAGTCGACGCCGGCGACGCCGAAGCCCGCGCCGGCGAGGGCGCGGGCGACACGCCCCGTGCCGCAGCCCAGCTCCAGCACGTCCTCGCGGCCGTCGCGCGCCGCCGCACGCTCGGCGAGCGCGAGGTAGAGCGCGAGATCGTCGTCGAACCCCACCAGATCGAGGTCGTAGAAGGGCGCGATCTCCGCGAACGGGTCGACGGGCGGCTCCAGCATTCGCGCGATGCTAGCACCACGTCGCACGCGGCGGGCGGGCGCGCTTGACCCGGCAGGCGGGGCGGCTCAGCATCGAGGCATGACGGCATCGGCCCCGCTCGACGGCGGACGGCTGCGCGCGCTGATTCGCGCGATCCCGGACTTCCCGGAGCCCGGCATCCTCTTCCGCGACATCACGCCGCTGCTGCACGACCCCGACGGCCTGCGCGAGACCAACGACGCCCTCGCCGAGGTGGCGCGCGGCTACGGCGCGACGCTCGTCGCCGGGATCGAGGCGCGCGGCTTCATCTTCGGCGTGCCCGTCGCGGAACGCCTCGGCGTGCCGTTCGTGCCGATGCGCAAGCCGGGCAAGCTGCCCGGCGACCGCGCCTCCGTGGCCTACGAGCTGGAGTACGGCAGCGCCGCGCTGGAGGTGCACCGCGACCCCTCCGTGGACGGCCACCGCGTCGCGATCGTCGACGACCTGATCGCGACCGGCGGCACCGCCGAGGCGGCGGCGCAGCTGGTCGCCGGCCTCGGCGGCGAGGTGGCCGGCTTCGCCTTCGTCGTCGAGCTCGCCGCGCTCGGCGGACGCGACCGGCTCGCCCCGCACGGGGTAACGTCGCTGGTGACGTACTAGGGAGGCGGCGTGACCACGGCGGAGATCGGCGTCATCGGCGGGTCCGGCTTCTACCAGCTCGAGGAGCTGCGCGATGCGCAGCGGATCGAGGTCGAGACGCCGTTCGGCGCGCCGAGCGGGCCGATCGTCGCCGGGACGATCGAGGGGCGGCGCGTCGCCTTCATCGCGCGGCACGGCGAGGGGCACCGCCTGCTGCCGTCCGAGGTTCCCGCGCGCGCGAACATCCACGCGCTCAAGCAGCTCGGCGCGGAGCGCGTGATCTCGCTCTCCGCCGTCGGCTCGCTGCGCGAGGAGATCGAGCCGCTGCACGCCGTGACGCCCGACCAGATCATCGACCGCACGAACTGGCGGCGGCCGCACACCTTCTTCGGCGACGGGATGGTCGCGCACATCGGCTTCGCCGACCCGTTCTGCGCCGACCTCGCGGGCGCGCTGGCCGACGCGGCCGAGGCGAGCGGCGTGACGACGCATCGCGGCGGCGCGCTGGTGGTGATGGAGGGTCCGTCCTTCTCGACGCGCGCGGAGGCGCACATCAACCGCGACGCGGGCGGCGCGATCATCGGGATGACGGCGATCCCCGAGGCAAAGCTCGCGCGCGAGGCGGAGCTCTGCTACGCCGCGCTCTGCTTCGTCACCGACTACGACGTCTGGCGCGAATCCGGGGAGGACGTGAGCGCGGACATGGTGTGGGAGAACCTCGCGAGGAACGCGGCGCGCGGACGCCAGGCGCTCGTTCGCGTCGTCGCGGCACTGGGCGAGCGGGGGGATTGCGGCTGCGGCGACGCGCTCGCCTCGGCGCTGGTTACCTCGCCCGAGCTCGTGCCGCCCGAGACGCGGCGGCGGCTCGCGCTGCTGCTGCGGCGCTACCACGGCGACCCCCCGGACGAGCCATGACGCGCACGCTCTCGCACGATCGCGCCGCCGAGGGCGACTCCGCGCTCTACCGCGTGCACGAGGAGCGCGACAGCCAGCGCCTGCTCGCGCTCCTCGGCGAGGACCGCGCCCATGCCGCCTTCGCGATCGGCCACCTCGACAGCGGCCTCTTCGCCGATGCGCGCTACTGGACGGCGGAAGGGCCCGGCGGCGAGCACGCGGTGGTGATGCACGCCAACGGATCGCTGGGCAAGATGAGCGTGATCAGCGGCGACCCGGCCGCGTCCGCCGCGACACTCTCCCTGCACCCGGGCCCGCGAGGCGGCTACCTCGCGAGCTGCGCGCCGGAGCACCTGCCCGCCGTGCGCGGCGTCTACGCGCTGGGCGGCCTGATCTCGATGATCCGCATGTCCGTCGACGCCGACAGCTTCCGCCCGGCCGGCGCGGGCATCGCGCAGCGCTCCGTGCAGCGCCTCGCGGCGCGGGACGCGCGCCAGCTGAACGCGCTCTACGCGACCGGCGGCGGCCCCACCGGCTATCGCGGCGAGCACATCGAGCGGGGCGTCTACCACGGCGTCTTCGAGGACGGCTCGCTCGCCGCCGTGGCGGGGACGCACCTCGTCTCGCCGGGGATGGGCATCGCGGTCGTCGGCAACGTCTTCACGCGAGCGTCCGCGCGCGGGCGCGGGCTGGCGACGCGCGTGACCTCGGCGGTCACGGCGGACCTGCTGGAGCGCGGCTGCTGGCAGGTGACGCTGACGGTGGACCCGGACAACGCCCCCGCGCTGCGCGCCTACGAACGGCTCGGCTACGTGCGCGGCGCGCCCGTGCACGAGGCGCGCTTCCAGCGCCGCGACGTGCTGGGGCTGGGCGCGCTGCTGCGGCGCCGCTTCGCGCGGCGCGGCCCGGACGGCGAACGCCTCGTGCGCGTCGCGCCCCGCGCCGAGTAAGGTGGCGCCCGTCGGGAGGAGCCGATGAGCAACGCGACCGCCAGCGAGATCGCCGACCCCGGACTGGCCGCCGAGGGCGTGCGCCGCATCGAGTGGGCGGCGCGCGAGATGCCCGTCGTCACGCAGATCCGCGAACGCTTCGCCGCCGAGCGTCCGCTCGAGGGTCTGCGCGTCAGCGCCTGCGCCCACGTCACGACGGAGACGGCGAACCTGGCGCTCGCGCTGCGCGACGGCGGCGCGGAGACCCGGCTCGCGGCCTCGAACCCGCTCTCCACGCAGGACGACGTCGCCGCCGCGCTCGTCGCCGAGTACGGCGTGCCGACCTTCGCGATCAAGGGCGAGGACCACGCGACCTACTTCCGCCACCTCGACCTCGCGATCGAGCACGCCCCGGGCGTCGGCCCGCAACTCACGATCGACGACGGCGCGGACCTGACGGCGCTGCTGCATCGCGAGCGGCGCGACCTCCTCGGCGCCGTCGCCGGGGGCACGGAGGAGACGACGACCGGGGTGATCCGGCTGCGCGCGATGGCGGACGACGGCGCGCTCGGCTACCCGATCGTCGCCGTCAACGAGGCGGAGACGAAGCGCTTCTTCGACAACCGCTACGGAACGGGCCAGTCCACCCTCGACGGCATCATCCGCGCCACCAACATCCTGCTGGCGGGCAAGACCGTAGTGGTCTGCGGCTACGGCTGGTGCGGGCGCGGCATCGCGATGCGCGCGCAGGGCCACGGCGCGCACGTGATCGTGACCGAGGTGCAGCCGACGCGCGCCCTCGAGGCGATGCTCGACGGCTACCGCGTGATGCCGATCGCCGAGGCGGCGCGCGAGGGCGACATCTTCGTGACGGCGACCGGCGACATCAACGTGATCGACAGCCCGGCGTTCGAGGCGATGCGGAGCGGCGCGATCCTCGCCAACTCCGGCCACTTCGACGCCGAGATCAACCTCGAGGCGCTCGAGGCGATGACCGAGGCGCGGCGCGAGTTGCGCCCCTTCGTCGAGGAGTGGACGCTCAGCGACGGGCGGCGGCTGGTGGTGCTGGCCGAGGGGCGGCTGATCAACCTCGGCGCGGCGGAGGGGCACCCGGCGAGCGTGATGGACATGTCGTTCGCGAACCAGGCGCTCTGCCTCGAATACCTCGCCGGACGGCACGCCAGCCTCGAGGCGGGCGTGTACGACGTGCCGCGCGAGATTGACGAGGAGGTCGCGCGGCTCAAGCTGGCGGCGATGGGCGTCGCGATCGATACGCTGACGGAGGAGCAGGAGCGCTACCTGCGATCGTGGGAGCAGGGCACCGCCTGAACGCCGCCGCGATGGCGGCTGCGGCGGAACTGCGGTCCAATCGGGGACGAAGACGCGCGGGAGGCACGGCGGGCGCATGAGCAACACCTTCTTCGACTCGCCGTCCCTGCTGCTGACCAGCGAGTCGGTCACCGAGGGCCACCCGGACAAGCTCTGCGATCAGGTCTCCGACGCCGTCCTCGACGCGATGCTGGAGCAGGATCCCGACTCGCGGGTCGCCTGCGAGGCCGCCGTCAACACCGGCGTGGTGTTCGTCTTCGGCGAGGTCAGCACGAGGGCCTGGGTGGACCTCCAGGACGTCGTGCGCCGCACCATCCGCGAGATCGGCTACGACGATTCGGAGGTCGGCTTCGACTGGCGCACCTGCGGCGTGATCTCCTCGCTCAAGGAGCAGGCGGGCGACATCGCGCGCGGCGTGGACGCGGCCATCGAGGCGCGCGAGCGCGGGTCCGAGGACCTCTACGACCAGATTGGCGCGGGCGACCAGGGGATGATGATCGGCTTCGCCTGCGACGAGACCGAGGAGCACATGCCGCTCACGATCTCGCTCGCGCACCGGCTCGTGCAGCGGCTCGCGGCGCTGCGCAAGAGCGGCGAGCTCCCCTACCTGCGCCCCGACGGCAAGTCGCAGGTCACGATCGAGTACGAGTTCGGCCGCCCGAAGCGCCTCGAGGCGGTCGTCGTCTCCACCCAGCACGACCCCGACGTGCGCATCGAGCAGCTGCGCGAGGACATGCGCAGGCTCGTGATCGACCACGTCTGCCCGGACGACCTCCTCGCCGGCCTCGAAGACAGCAAGGTCTTCGTGAACCCCACGGGGCGCTTCGTCTCGGGCGGGCCGGCCAGCGACGCCGGGCTGACGGGCCGCAAGATCATCGTCGATACCTACGGCGGCATCGCCCGCCACGGCGGGGGCGCCTTCAGCGGCAAGGATCCGACGAAGGTGGACCGCTCGGCCTCCTACGCCGCGCGCCACGTCGCGCGCAACATCGTCGCGGCGGGCCTCGCCGGCCGCATCGAGGTGCAGGTCTCGTACGCGATCGGCGTGGCGCACCCGACCTCGGTTGCAATCGAGACGTTCGGGACGGGGAAGCTGCCGGACGCGGACCTGGTGCGCCTGATCGACGAGCACTTCGACCTGCGCCCCGCCGCGATCATCGACCGCTTCGACCTGCGCCGCCCGATCTACGCGCAGACGGCGGCCTACGGCCACTTCGGCCGCCCCAACCTCGACCTGCCGTGGGAGCAGCTCGACGCAGCCGAGGCGCTGAGGCGGAGCGTCGGCCTCGGCGGGTAGACGTGCGGCCCAAGGAGTCGATCCGCACCTACAGGAGATAGTCGGTCCGGTCGCGGATCGTCAGGTAGTCGTCCCAATCGAGGTAATGGACCCACGTGCTGCGGCGGCCACCGCGCACACGAAGCGCGCGATTGGCGCCAGAACCACGCCACGCAGCCACTTCAGCTCTCGGATACCGTTCGAAGCGATCGGTGACAAACTCCAGCGCCGGTCTCAAGTCGGTATCAGTAGAGAACATCACCCCAACGTCGTATTGATCGTCGATCGCCCCCGCCACGAAGTCGATGGCAAGCTGGACGTCCACGCCCTTCTGCTCGGCTCGGGTGTCTGGCCAGTCGCCCGGATAGCGCAGTGGCCTGGGGATGACGACGGCTCCCGCCCGTTCCCACGCCTCGCACTGGCGCATGTGCGCCCCGTACGTCTTCGGCTCCTTGGTCGATTCAGGGCGCCCGGTGTAGATCCGGACTTCGCTCAGAGTACGTGTGAGCCCCGGTGGCGGCCGGCTGCAGATCAGAGTTCCGAGAGCCAACGGGTCAATCTGACCGTCGGTATGGTGAGCCGAAACGCCGGAGTAGAAGGCGCGGCGCGCTCCCCCGTACACGTTCTGCATGTCGACGAACACTGCGACTCGATCTGCCATAGCGACGGGACGCCTTACATAGATAACCCCGCCAGTTCACCGCCTGAGGCAGTGGACGGCGGGGAGGATTTACCCCCGGAGGGGGCACCGCGAGTATCAGCAGGAGCCTCACCGAATGTCAAACGGCGCTCGTACGCGCAACCGATCCTCCGCCCGGCAACCACCAAGGCCTCGGCGCTCGATACCCAGCGGGCGGGGCGCGGTGTACGATCCGGGGCGTGCGCGCGATAGTGCTCATCGGCGGCAAGGGGACGCGCCTGCGCCCGCTCTCGTGGCGGAGCCCGAAGCAACTCGTCCCGATCCTCAACCGCCCGCTCCTCTCCTACCTGCTCGACGCGTTGCGCGCGCACGGCTTCGAGCGCGTCACCTTCGCGATGACCGAGCGCGATGAGGCGATCGAGGCGGCGTTCACGGGCGACGCGGCGCCGCCCGGCCTTGCGATCGAGTGCGTCCTCGAGGGCGAACCGCTCGGCTCCGGCGGCGCAATCGCCAACGCCTCCGCAGGCTGGGACGAGCCGTTCCTCGTCTGCAACGGCGACATCGTCAGCGACATCGACCTCGGCGCCTTCGCCGCCACGCACCGCGCTCGCGACGCCGAACTCTCGATCGCGCTCTCCGAGGTCGAGGACCCCTCGCGCTTCGGCGTGGTCGTGCTCGGCGAGGGCGAGCGCATCACCCGCTTCGTCGAGAAGCCGCCGCGCGAACAGGCGCCCTCGAGGCTGATCAACGCCGGGCTCTGGCTGTTCGAGCCCGGCGTCGGGCGCATGCTCGACGCGGACCGCTTCAACCGCGTGGAGGACGAGCTGTTCCCGAACCTCGCCGCGAACGGGCGGGGCATCTTCGGCCACCGCCACGACGGCTACTGGGCCGACGTCGGCAACCCCGAGGCCTACCTCCAAACCAACCTCGACCTCCTCGCCGGCGCGGCCCCCTCGCTGCTGCCCGCCGACTGGCCCGAGGACGGGCGCGCGATCGGCGCGGCCGACCTCGCCCCGGACGCGCGCGTCGGGGGGCCCGCGCTGCTCGGCGCGGGGACGCGCGTCGGCGCGGGCGCGATCCTCGAGGGCGGCGTGGTCGCGGGAGCGGATTGTGAGATCGGGCGCGGCGCGACGGTCGCCGGCAGCGTGCTCTGGGACGGCGTCACCATCGGCGAGGGCGCGCGGGTGCGCGACTCGGTGCTGGCCGAGGGCGCGCGCGTCGGCGCGGGCGCGGTCCTCGATGGCGTCGTGATCGCACACGGCGCGGCCGTGGCGGCGGGCGAGCGGCCGCCTCCCGGCACGCTGCTGGACCCGGAGGACGTCTACCGCGACGGCGGCGTGTTCGCGCCGGCCTCGGCGGCGGGGAGCGAGGCCTGATGGCGGAGATCCGCTTCGGCACCGACGGCTGGCGCGCCGTGATCGCCGAGGACTACACCTTCGAGCACGTGCGCGCGGTCGCGCAGGCGACCGCGGGCTGGCTGCGCCGCACCGGGCAGGCCCGCAGCGGCGTGGTCGTCGGCCATGACACGCGCTTCCTCTCCGACGCCTTCGCGAACGCGACCGCCGAGGTCCTCGCCGCCAACGGCATCGCCGTCGCGCTCGCCTCGCGGGCCGCGCCGACGCCGGCGCTCTCGCACGCCGTGCTCGACTGCGGCGCGGCGGCGGGCGTGGTGATCACGGCGAGCCACAACCCGGCGCGCTGGAACGGCTTCAAGATCAAGCAGGCCTCCGGCAACTCCGCCCCGCCCGAGGTCACGAGCGAGATCGAGCAGGCGCTGCCCGCCATCCTCGAGGGCGGCGGGGCGGCGGGCGCCGCGGACGGCGACGGCGCGACGCGGATCGAGCGCTTCGACCCGAATCCGCCGTACCTCGCCGCGCTGCGCGAGTTCGTCGACCTCGAACGCATCCGCGAGGCCGGGCTGCGCGTCGCGGTCGATTCGATGTACGG
Organism: Dehalococcoidia bacterium; assembly: GCA_963692775.1. Lineage (GTDB taxonomy): Bacteria > Chloroflexota > Dehalococcoidia > UBA2979 > UBA2979 > VXMT01. The sequence continues at coordinate 1,449,671 of OY839116.1, forward strand.
CGCGGCCGGGGGGCTGACGGCGGCCGCGATCGGCGAGGGCGCGACCACCGTGCACGAGCTGCACGGCGAGCCGAACCCGGCCTTCCCCGGCATGCGCGCGCCGGAGCCGATCGCGCCCAACCTCGGCGCGCTGATGCGGCTGCTCCGGGAGGGCGGGCACGACGCCGGCCTCGCGACGGACGGCGACGGCGACCGCTTCGGGCTGGTCGACGAGCAGGGCCGCTTCCTCAACCAGTTGCAGGTCTTCGCGCTGCTCGTGCGCTACCTGCTGGAGGTACGCGGCGAGCGGGGCGCGATCGTGCGCTCGATCACGACGACGCGCATGGTCGACCTGCTCGGCCAGCGCCACGACTGCCCGGTCTTCGAGACGCCGGTCGGCTTCAAGCACCTCGGCCCGCGGATGATCGAGGAGAACGCCGTCACCGCCGGCGAGGAGTCGGGCGGCTACGCCTTCCGCGGCCACATCCCGGAGCGCGACGGCGTGCTGTCCGGGCTGCTGCTGCTCGACTACATGGTGCGGACCGGCAAGCCGGCCTCGCAGCTCCTCGCGGAGCTCTACGCCGAACTCGGGCCGCACGAGTACGACCGCGTCGACGTGACGCTGCGCGAGGAGGAGCGCGACGCGATCGCGGAGCAGGCGGCAACCGCGACGCCCTCGGAGATCGCCGGGCTGCGCGTGGTCTCACGCGACTCGCTGGACGGCTACCGCTTCACCCTTGAGGGCGGCTGGTGGCTGCTGCTGCGTTTCAGCGGCACCGAGCCGCTGCTGCGCATCTACGCCGAGCTGCCCTCGGAGGGCCAGGTGCGCCAGGCGATCGCGCACGGCCAGGCCCTCGCCGGAGTCACGCTGTAGGGCGAGCGGCTACGTCTCGAGCTCCGAGCGCACGCGCGAGACGAACTGCTGGAAGAGGCGGTCCGAGACGAACTTGATCAGGCGCGAGCCGACCTGCGCCATGCGTCCGCCGACGTTGACGACCGCCGCGAACTCGGCCTCGGTGCCGCCATCGTCCAGCGAGCGCAGCTCGCCCGACATCTGCATGTCGGCGCTGCCGTCGCCCATGCCCTGGCCGACGACGCGGATGCGGTGGTGCTCCGCGTCGAGCTCCTCGAAGGTCGCCTGGCCGCGATAGCGCGCCTCGACGGGTCCGACCTTCACGCCGACGCGTCCGCGCACGTTGCGCTCGTCGATCACCTCGTCCAGCTCGGCGCCGGGCATGCACTGCACGACCTGCTCGGGGTCCGTGAGGAACGCCCAGACGCGGTCGATCGGCGCGTTCACCTTGAAGGTCTTCTCGATCTTGATCTCCATCGCACCCACTCCTTGCCCCACAACAGGCCGCATACCTACTACACTCGTGCTCGCCTTGTAGCAACCGGCAGGGGAACCGCCAAGGAGTACGCCTATGATCCCCGGACAGTTCGAATACCACGCCCCCTCGACGCTGGACGAGGCGCTGGCCCTGCTCGCCGAGCACGGCTCCGACGCGCGCGTGCTCGCCGGCGGCCAGAGCCTGATCCCGCTGATGAAGCTGCGGCTCGCCTCACCCGGCGTGCTCATCGACCTCAACGGCGTCGACTCGCTGAGCGGCATCGAGGAGTCGGACGGCCAGCTGCGCATCGGCGCGATGACGCGCCACTCGGCGCTGGAGCGCTCGGAGCTGATCGACTCGCGCTACCCGCTGATCGCCGACGCCGCCGCCGTCATCGCGGACCCGCTCGTGCGCAACCGCGGCACGACGGGCGGCTCGCTCGCCCACGCCGACCCGGCGGGCGACCTCGGCTCGGTGATGACCGCGCTGGGCGCCGAGGTCGGCGTCGCCGGACCCGGCGGCGAGCGCACGCTCTCGATCGACGAGTTGCTGCTCGGCCCGTTCATGACCACGCTCGAGGAGGGCGAGATCCTCACCGAGGTGCGCGTCCCCCAGCCCACGGACGGGAGCGGGGGCGCCTACGAGAAGCTGGAGCGCAAGGTCGGCGACTTCGCCACGGCGGCGGTCGCCGTCCAGATCACGCGCTCGAACGGCGCTTGCAGCTCGGCGGGCATCGGCCTCACCGCGGTCGGCCCGACGACCATCCGCGCGAGCGAGGCCGAGGACTCGCTGCTGGGGAGCAGCCTCGACGACGAGGCGCTGCGGACCGCCGCCGAGCTGGCGGCGGCCGCCTCGGACCCGGCGGCCGACTTGCGCGGCTCCGAGGAGTACAAGCGAGACATGGTGCGGGTGCTCACGCTGCGAGCCCTGCGGCGAGCCGTCGAGCGGGCAGGAGGGTAGGCCGATGACACAGATCGAAGTCACGGTGAACGGCGCGGCCCAGCAGGCGGACGTCGAGCCCCGGCTGCTGCTCGTCCACCTGATCCGCGAGGATCTGCAGCTCACCGGCACGCACATCGGCTGCGACACGACGCACTGCGGCGCCTGCACGGTGCTGCTGGACGGCGTGCCCGTGAAGTCCTGCACGGTCTTCGCCGTGCAGGCGAATGGCAGCGAGGTCACGACCGTCGAGGGCCTCGAGCAGGACGGCGCGCTGCATCCCGTGCAGCAGGGCTTCACCGAGGAGCACGGTCTGCAGTGCGGCTTCTGCACCCCGGGCATGATGCTCACCAGCGTCGCGCTGCTCGAGCAGAACCAGGATCCGAGCGAGGACGAGGTGCGGCAGGCGATCTCCGGCAATCTCTGCCGCTGCACCGGCTACGTGAACATCGTGAGGTCCGTGCAACACGCGGGCCGCGTCATCAGGGAGGGCTAACGCCATGGTCGCAGAGACAAGCCCCGAAATCGGAGGCATGGGCCACAGCGTCAAGCGCAAGGAGGACGCGCGCTTCATCCGCGGACGCGGCAACTACGTCGACGACATCGTGCGGCCGGGGATGCTCTACCTCGACATCGTGCGCAGCCCCTACGCGCACGCCCGCATCAAGAGCATCAACAGCGACGCCGCCCTCGAGGTGGACGGCGTGCTCGCCGTGATCACCGGCGAGACGCTGGAGGCCTACAACCTGCACTGGATGCCGACCCTGATGTCGGACACGCAGATGGTGCTCCCCGTCGACAAGGTGATGTACGCCGGCCAGGAGGTCGCCGCCGTCGTGGCGACCAGCCGCTATGCCGCCGCCGACGGCGTCGAGGCGGTCGAGGTCGAGTACGAGCCGCTGCCCGTGGTGGTGGACCCGTTCAAGGCGCTCGAGGCGGACGCGCCCGTGCTGCGCGACGACAAGGAAGGCAAGACGGACAACCACATCTTCCACTGGGAGGTCGGCGACAAGGACGCGACCAACCGCGCCTTCGAGGAAGCCGACGTGACGGTGCAGCAGGACGTCTACCTGCCGCGCATCCACGTCGCCTCGATCGAGACGTGCGGCTGCGTCGCCGAGTTCGACTCGGTGACGGGGCAACTGACGGTCTGGATGACGACGCAGGCGCCGCACGCGATCCGCACGGTGTTCGCCCTCGTGGCGGGCCACGTCGGGCTGTCCGAGGAGAAGATCCGGATCATCTCGCCGGACATCGGCGGAGGCTTCGGCGGCAAGGTGCCGGTCTACCCCGGCTACGTGATCGCGGTCGCCGCCGCGGTCGTCACGGGGCACCCCGTGAAGTGGATCGAGGACCGCATCGAGAACCTGCAGGCGGACTCGTTCGCCCGCGATTACCACATGGCCGCCGAGATCGCCGCCGACAGCGACGGCACGATGAAGGCGCTGCGCATCAAGACGCTGGCGGATCACGGTTACACCGACGCCGCCTGCAACCCCTCGCAGTTCCCGGCGGGCCTGTTCTCGATCTGCACGGGCTCGTACGACTTCCAGCAGGCCTTCGCCGAGGTGGACGGCGTCTACACGAACAAGCCGCCGGGAGGCATCGCCTACCGCTGCTCGTTCCGCGTCACCGAGGCCGTCCACGCCATCGAGCGGCTCGTCGACGTGCTGGCGGCGGAGGTCGGGATGGACCCCGCGGACGTGCGGAAGAAGAACTTCATCCCGGCGGACGCCTTCCCCTACCAGTCGGTCTTCGACTGGGAGTACGACAGCGGCAACTACGAGGGCGCGCTCAACCTCGCGATGGAGACGATCGGCTACGACGAGCTGCGCCGCGAGCAGGCCGAGAAGCGCGAGCGCGGCGAGCTGATGGGCATCGGCATCTCGAGCTTCACCGAGATCGTCGGCGCGGGGCCCTCGCGGCACTTCGACATCCTCGGACTGAAGATGTTCGACAGCTGCGAGCTGCGCGTGCACCCGACCGGCAAGGCGATCGCCCGCTTCGGCACGAAGTCGCAGGGGCAGGGTCACGAGACGACCTACGCGCAGATCATCGCCCAGGAGCTTGGCATCCCCGCCAGCGACGTCGCCGTCGAGGAAGGCGACACCGACACCGCGCCGTACGGCCTCGGCACCTACGCCAGCCGCAGCACGCCGACCGCGGGAGCGGCGGGCGCCGTCGCGGCGGGCAAGGTGCGGGACAAGGCGCGGGCGATCGCGGCGCATCTGCTTGAGGCGGAGGAGGTCACCGAGGACGACCTGGAGTGGGAGCCCGGACGCTTCTTCGTGCGGAGCGACCCGGAGAAGGGCGTCACCATCCAGGAGATCGCCCTCGCCGCCTACACGAACCACCCGCAGGGCATGGAGGCCGGCCTCGAGGCCGTCTCCTACTACGACCCACCCAACCTGACGTTCCCCTTCGGCAGCTACATCTGCGTGGTGGACATCGACAAAGGCACCGGCGAGGTGCACGTGCGGCGCTTCGTCGCGGTGGACGACTGCGGCAACATCATCAACCCGATGATCGTCGAGGGTCAGGTCCACGGCGGGCTGACGATGGGCCTCGCGCCCGCGCTCTACGAGGAGCTGTCGTACGACGAGAGCGGCAACCCGCTCAGCGCGTCGTTCGTGGACTACCTGGTGCCGACCGCCGTCGAGACGCCGGCCTGGGAGACGGCGAACACCGTCACGCCCTCGCCGCACCACCCGCTGGGCGCGAAGGGCATCGGCGAGTCGGCCACGGTCGGCGCGCCGCCGGCGATCGCCAACGCCGTCGTCGACGCGCTGTCGCACCTCGGCGTGCGCCACATCGACATCCCGATCACGCCGGACAAGGTGTGGGCGATCCTGCGCGAGCACGGCGTGACGGAGTAGCGAGGCGAGGCGACCGGCCCTCGCGTGGAGATGGGCCATGCCCGGATCGGATGACCCGCTCGGCCGGGCGGTCGCGCTGCGCGAGCGGCGCGAGCCGTTCGCCCTCGCGACCGTCGTCGCCTGCCGCCGGCCGACCTCGGCCTACCCCGGCGCGAAGGCGCTGATCGACGCCGAAGGCGCGTTCAGCGGCTGGGTCGGCGGGAGCTGCGCCCAGCCGCTGGTGCTGCGCGAGGCGCTCGCGGCCCTCGAGGACGGCAAGCCGCGCCTGCTGCGCATCAGCCCCGACCCGGACCTCGAGGGCGAGCCCGAGGAGGGCGTGCTCGAGCTGGCGATGCCCTGCCAGAGCCAGGGCGCACTGGAGATCTACGTGGAGCCGTTCCTGCCCCGCCCCGAACTCGTCGTGATCGGCGAGACCCCGCTCGCGCAGGCCCTCGCGAGCGCGGGCAAGCTGATCGAGTTCGATGTCTGCGTGTCGGACCCCGGCGCGTCCGCCGAGGCGTTCCCGGACGCCGACCTGCTGCTCACGGACCTCAAGGCGACCGCAGCGCGGCTGCGCGCCGACAGCTACGTGGTCGTCGCCACGCAGGGGCAATACGATGAGGACGCGCTGGCCGCCGTGCTGCGCTCCGAGGCCGCCTACGTGGGCCTCGTCGCGAGCACGAAGCGCGCCGAGGCCGTCCTCCACTACCTGCGCGGGAGCGGCTTCGGGCTTGACGAGTTGGAGCGGCTGCACTGTCCCGCCGGGCTGAGCCTCGGCGCGGTCACGCCCCCGGAGATCGCGCTCAGCATCGCCGCCGAGATCCTGCAGGTGCGGCGTCAGCAGCCCGCGAGGCAGGCCGAGCCTGCTGCCTCGTCCGCCCCGGAGCCGCTGATCCTCACCCCGATCCCCGACGGCAACGGCGAGCAGGCGCTCGACCCGATCTGCGGGATGACGGTCGACGTGGCGACCGCGCGCCACACCAGCGAGCACGAGGGCCAGACGGTCTACTTCTGCGCGGCGGGGTGCCGCCAGCGCTTCGAGCAGGAGCCGGAGCGCTACGCCGCGGCCCTGCGATGAGCGCGCCCGTCCACGGGCTCGTCCTCGCGGCGGGCAGCTCCAGCCGCCTCGGCCAGCCGAAGCAGCTCCTGCCCTACCGCGGCACGATCCTCGTCGACTGGGTCGTGCGCACCGTCGAGGCAGCCTCGAGCCTCGATCACGTGACCGTCGTGCTCGGCGGCGCCTCGTCCGAGGTACGCCCGCAACTCACGCTCGGGCGGGCGCAGGTCGTCGAGAACCCCGACTACGAGGACGGCTGCTCGTCCTCGTACCAGGCGGGGCTCGGCGCGCTGCACCCGGAGGCGGCGGCGGTCGTCGTGACGCTCGGCGATCAGCCCGGCGTGGAGACGGAGGACATCGACCGCCTCGTCGCCGAGTGGCGGCGGACGGGCAGGCGGATCATGGCGGTCTCCTATCAGGGCGAGCGAGGCCACCCGCTGCTCTTCTCGCGGGAGCTGTTCGGCCTGCTGCACGAGCTGCACGGGGACAAGGCCGCGTGGAAGATTCTCGACCGCCACCCGGACTGGATCCGCGACGTGGAGGTGGACCGCCCGCTTCCTCGCGACGTCGACACCTGGCGGGACTACGAGGCGGTGCGAGCCGACTCCGGCCCGCGGGCCGCGCGGCGCTGACGCCTCCGCGCGCCGGAGCGACCTGATGCGGGACGTGCTCGACGATCTGGAGCGCTGGCAACGCCAGTCCGAGCAGGTCGCCATCGCGACGCTGACCGAGGTGCGCGGCTCCGCGCCGCGGCTGCCCGGCGCGCGCTTCTGCGCGACCCGATCCGGCGAGGTCAGCGGCTCCGTCAGCGGCGGCTGCATCGAGGCCGATCTCTACGAGCACGCCATGCAGGTGCTGGACGGCGACCGGCCGGCGGTCGTGCAGTACGGGATCTCCGACGAGCTCGCCTTCGAGGTCGGCCTCAGCTGTGGCGGGGAGATCGCGGTGCTCGTCGAGCCGTTCCGGCCCGACGCCGTCTGGGAGGCGCTGCGCGAGGCGCTGGTCGGACAGCGCTCCGCCGTGCTCGCGGTCGGCCTCGAACCCGCCGGGATCGCCGGACGGCGCATGGTCGTCTTCGAGGACGGCGCGACGACCGGCAGCGTCGAGGCGGGCCTCGACGGCGAGCTCGCCGAGCGGGCGCGCGAGCTGCTGTCCAAGGGCGGCGCACGCAGGCTCGCGCTCGGCGAGCCGGGCGAGGAGCGCGCCGTCTTCCTCGAGGCGTTCCGGCCGCCGCCGCACCTCTTCCTGCTCGGCGCCGCCTTCGCCGCGCCGCCGCTGGCGCGGATGGCGAGCGAGGCGGGCTTCCACGTCACGGTCGTCGACCCGCGCTCGGCGTTCGCGACGCGCGAGCGCTTCCCGAGCGCGGACGAGCTGATCGTCGGCTGGCCCAACGAGGCGATCGAGGCGGCCGATCTCGGGCCGCACTCCTACATCGTGATGCTGCTGCACGACGAGAAGTTCGACGTGCCTGCGCTGGTTCCGGCGTTGCGCTCGGAGGCGGGCTACATCGGCGTGATGGGGAGCCGCCGCACGCACGAGCGGCGGCTGGAGCAGCTGCGGGAGGAGGGCTGCGACGACGACGCCCTCGCGCGCCTGCGTGCGCCGATCGGGCTGAACATCGGCGGGCGGGAGCCCGCGGAGATCGCCGTCTCGATCCTCGCGGAGATGCTCGCCGTCCGCTACGGCCGCGACCCTCGCGGCGCGTAGCCCCTTTCCGGCCCCCTCCCCCCTGGCGGGGGAGGGCGGGGGGTGAGGGGGAACGGGCGCAGCCCGCCCGGCGCGCAGCGCCGCACCGAGGCCGCACGCGTGTCTGCTGTGGGGGGCTGCGCCCCCCACGCCCCCATCCCGGAGAGCGAGCGCTGCGCGCCGCTCAGGCCCGCCCACCCGCCCCGGAGTTTTCTTCCTGTGGGGGGCTGCGCCCCCCACGCCCCCCACTCGGGACGGCGGGGAAGTACGGAGGCGGAAGCTGCCCCTCTGGGTTGTCCTATTCCCGAGTAGCTGCGACAGGTGCCGGGCTTCTGAGATAGGGGCCAGGGCGCGCCAGCCGACAGGGGGCTCCGAGGCAACACACCTCGATGTGGCGAGAGCCGCCGACGAGCCCCCGGCTGGATTCCGGCTTTCGCCGGAATGACGGACGGGGAGCCGAAATCCTCGAGGCTAGCGCTTGGTGTATTGCGGGGCCTTGCGGGCGCGCTTGAGGCCGGGCTTCTGGCGCTCCTTCTCGCGCGCGTCGCGCGTCAGCAGGCCGTGCTGGCGCAGCGGGCGGCGGTAGCCCTCGTCGGCAGCCACGAGGGCGCGGGCGATGCCGAGACGCATCGCGCCGGTCCAGCCGGAGATGCCGCCGCCGCTGACCTTGACCTGCACGTTGAAGCGGTTCGCGTTCTCGGTGACGACGAGCGGGCGCAGCAGGTCCTGGCGCATCGAGGCGCGGAACACGACCTCTTCCAGCGGCTTGCCGTTGACGACGATGGCGCCGTTGCCGGGCGTGAGCCGGACGCGGGCCACGGCCGACTTGCGGCGGCCGAGGCCATAGTAGTAGTGCTGCTGCTCGTTCGTCATCGCGCCACTCGCTCGCTCCCCGTGTGCTTACTCGTCGTCGTTCTCGTCGGCGTCTTCGGCCGACTCTTCGGCGTCGGCGGCAGTCTCTTCGGCCTCTGCGACGGCAGCCTCGTCCGGCGCAACGTCTTCCACCTCGACCTCTTCGGCCACGGCTTCGTCCGCCGCGATCTCCTCCGGCTCCGCGACGGCCACGGCCGCCTCGGCGGCGCGGGCCTCGGCAGCGGCGCGGCGGCGGGCGCGCGCGCCCGTGCCGGCGCGCAACTGCGCCTCGTGCGGGTGGTCCGCGCCAGCGTAGACGCGGAGGTGGCGGAACAGCTCGCGACCGAGGCGCGTGTGCGGCAGCATCCCGCGGATCGCGCGCTCCACCACCTTGCGAGGATCGCGCTCCATCTGCTCCTCGAAGGTGCGCTGGCGCAGGTTCCCCGGGTAGCCGGAGTGCCGGTAGTACACCTTCTGCTGCGCCTTGTTGCCGGTCAGCGCCACCCCGGAGGCGTTGATCACGATCACGTAGTCGCCCATCGGCAGGTGCGGCTCGTAGTCCGGCTTGTGCTTGCCGAGCAGCAGCCGCGCGGCCTCGCTGGCGACGCGCCCGAGGGGCCGCCCGCCCGCGTCGATCACGTGCCAGCGGCGGTCGAACTCCTTGGCGCTCAGCCGGTAGGTCCTGGTCGTCACCTCAGGCCACCATCCCCTGCTCCGCCTCGCCGTCCAGACCCCAGTCGACCGCGCCCGCGGGGTAGCGGACGGCCTCGAGCGTCAGTCCCCGCGGCGGCGCGGTGGGACCGACGCTGCTCGCCGGCGCGGCGACGAGCGCGGCGAACTCGCGCGGCGAGCGCGCGCCAGCGCCAACGCGCTCGAGGGCGCCCACGGTGCGCCGCACCTGGTGCGGCAGGAACGCGTCGGCCTCCATCGTGACCTCGATCTCGTGCGGGCCGCGACGGCGCACGGCCATGCTGGTCAGCGTGCGAACCGTGGAGCCGCCCCCGGCGGGCGCGCCGGCGAAGGCGGCCCAGTCGCGGCGGCCTCGCGGCAGCGCGGCTGCGGCCGCGGCCATCGCGGCGGCGTCGAGGGCGTGCGGGCGCTGCCAGACGTCGCGGCGGCGCAGCGGCGATCGCGTGCCGCCGTCGCGGATGCGGTAGCAGTAGCGGCGCGCGATCGCGGCGCGGCGCGGATCGAAGTCCGCGGCCACCTCGCAGACCGCGCGCACGGCCACGTCGTCGGGGAGGTAGTGGTTGAGGGCGTCGCGCACGGTTTCGAGGGCGTCCGCGCGCGGGCAGTCCATCACCGCCACCTGCGCGCGCGCGTGCACGCCGGCGTCGGTGCGGCCGGCGAGGGCGATGCGCTTCCGCGCGCCCTCGGGCGGCTCGCCGCAGTAGGCGGCGATCGCCTGCTCCAGCGTGTCCTGCACCGTGCGCCAGCCGCGCTGCGACTGCGAGCCGGAGAACTCCGTCCCGTCGTACTCGACGAGCAGCGCGAGGCGGCGCGGGGTCGTTGGGGAGGACATGAGCGTCTAGACCAGTTCCAGTTCCGCCATCCGCGCGGCGTCGCCGCGGCGCGGGCCCAGCTTGCGCACGCGCGTGTAGCCGCCGGGGCGGCTGGCGTACTGCGGCGCGATCTCGTCGAAGAGGCGCTTCACCACCTTCGGGTCGTAGACGAAGGCGAGCGCCTGGCGGCGCGAATGCAGCGTGCCGCGCTTGCCGAGCGTGATCATGCGATCCACGAAGCGCCGCGCCTCCTTGGCGCGCGCCTCCGTGGTCGTCACCGAGCCGTGCCTGAGCACGTCGGTGGTGATGTTGCGCAGCATCGCCATCCGCTGCGCGGTCGGCATGTCGAACTTGCGGCCATCGACCTTGTGACGCATCAGTCCGACTCGCTCAGGTTGGGCGCATCCTCGCCGGCCTCGCGCAGCGCCTGGATCAGCGCCGCGCCGAGCGAGCCGACCTCGTCGTCCCCGTCCTCCGCCGGGGCGGCGGGCGCGGGCTCCGCTGCGGGCTCGGGCGCGGCGCTCCCGGCGGCGGGCTCGGCGACGGCGACCGGCTGCCGCGAGCGCGGCGCCTCGCCGCGCGGGGCGGGGAAGCCGTTGGCCACGAGCTTGCCGCGCAGCTCCTCGTACGACTTCTCGCCGAAGTTGCGCAGCGCGAGCAGCTCCTCCTCGGAGCGCTCGAGGATCGCGCCGATCGTGACGAGCCCGGAGCGCTTGAGGCAGTTGTAGGCGCGGACGGACAGCTCCAGCGTCTCGATCGGCGTGTCGTGGCCGTCGATCGGCGCGGTCTCGCCGGGGCGATCCGCGACGACCTCGCCGCGCACGAGCTGCTGGAGCTGCAACAGCTGGTCGCGCAGGATGCCAGCCGCCATCGAGATCGCGGACTGGCCGTCGATCGTGGCGTCCGTCCAGACCTCCAGCTCGAGCCGGTCGAAGTTGGTGTCCTGCCCGACGCGCGTGTGCGAGACGTGGTAGTTGACGCGCTTCACCGGAGTGAAGAGCGCATCGACCGGAATCACGCCGATCGGCAGGCCCTCGCTGACCGTCGCCGGCATGTAGCCGCGGCCGGTCTCGACGTTGAGGTCGATCGCGAGCGAGGCCTCGTCGTGGCCAAGCGTCGCCAGGTGGAGATCGGGGTTGGCGATCTCGTAGTCGGCCGTGGCCCGGATGTCGCCGGCCGTGACCTCGGTCTCGCCTCCGACATCGAGGAAGAGCCGCGCGGGCCGGTCGGCGAAGGCGCGGAGCCGCACGTCCTTGAGGTTGAGCAGCAGCTCGGTCACGTCCTCCTGCATGTGCGGCACGGTCGAGAACTCGTGCTCGACGCCGTCGATGCGCACGGAGGTGATGGCCGCGCCGGGGAGCGAGGAGAGCAGCACGCGACGCAGGGCGTTGCCGAGCGTCGTGCCGAACCCCGCCTCCAGGGGCTCCATCACCAGCTTCGCGTAGTCCAGCTCCGACTCTTCGATGCGGAGCGTCGGGGTTTGCAGTTCAGCCGCCAAAAGTCACCTCGCTGCGTGCTCGCCAGTGGAGCGGGCTGCTTGTCACGTGCTCAGCGTGAGTAGTACTCAACGATGGCGCTCGGGTTGAAATGGGGCTCGTAGTCGCCGGCGCCGGGGAGCGCGACGACACGGCCGGAGAGTTGCTCGCGGTCGACCTCGAGCCAGCCGGGCACCTCGCGCGCCTGGATCTCCTCGCGCAGGATGTCGAGGTACTTCGAGCGCTTGCCGCGAGCGCTGAAGCCGATCGCGTCGCCGACCGAGGTCTCGGCGCTGGGAATGTCGAGCTTCTTGTCGTTGACGGCGACCAGGCCGTGCGTCACGAGCTGGCGCGCCTGGGCGCGCGTGCCCGCGAGCCCGAGGCGGTAGACCACGTTATCGAGGCGGCGCTCCAGTGAGATCATCAACTGATCGCCGGTGACGCCGGGGTGCCGGACCGCGCGCTCGTAGTAGCGGCGGAACTGCTTCTCCATCAGGCCGTAGGCAAAGCGCACCTTCTGCTTCTCGTTGAGCTGCAAGCCGCGGTCGGAGACCTTGCGGCGGCGCAGCGGGCGCGGGCCGGGCGGGTTGGTGCGGCGCATCCGCACGACGGCGGCGTTGGCGAAGATCGGAGCGCCGTAGCGGCGCGCCTTCTTCACGCGAGGTCCGGTGTAACGGGCCATCTCTTCGCGCTCCTCGCCGCTAGTTCCGGGGCCGCCGCCGCGCGCGGCAGCCGTTGTGCGGGATCGGGGTCACGTCGCGGATCGAGGAGACGCGCACGCCGCTGGCCTGCAGCGCGCGGACGGCCGCCTCGCGGCCCGCTCCCGGTCCGCGGATGTAGACGTCCACCTCGCGCATGCCGTGCTCCACCGCCTTGGCGGCGGCGTCCTCGGCGGCGAGCTGCGCCGCGTAGGGCGTGCTCTTGCGCGAGCCGCGGAAGCCGGCGGTGCCGCCGGACCCCCAGGCGATCACGTTGCCGTTCGGGTCGGTCATCGTGATCAGCGTGTTGTTGAAGGTCGAGCGGATGTAGGCCCGGCCCCGCGGGACGGACTTGCGCTCGCGACGCCGGCCGCGTCGACCACCCATCTTCGCGACGCTCCCTTACTTCCGCGCGACGCGGCGCTTGCCGGCGACGGTCCGCCGGGAGCCGCGGCGCGTGCGTGCGTTGGTCTTGGTGCGCTGCCCGCGCACGGGCAGCCCGCGGCGATGGCGGTAGCCGCGGTAGCAGTTGATCTCGATCAGCCGCTGGACGTTCTGGCGCACCTCGCGGCGCAGGTCGCCCTCCACCGTGTACTCGCCCTCGACGACGGCGCGCAGGCGCACGAGCTGCTCCTCGGTCAGATCGCGCACCATCGTGTCCAGCGGGACGCCGATCTGCTCGGCGATCTGGCGGGCGCGGGAGCGCCCGATGCCATAGACGTAGGGCAGCGAGAACTCGAACCGCTTGTCGTTCGGAATCTCGACGCCTGCGACGCGCGCCATCCGCGTCCTCCTAGCCCTGGCGCTGCTTGTGCCGCGGAATCACGCAGATGACCCGCAGGCGGCCGTGCCTGCGGATGATCTGGCAGCGGTCACAGCGCTTCTTGATCGACGCTTGCACCTTCATCGTTCGCTCCTCGGGACGCCGCCGCCACGCTAGCGGAAGCGGTACGTGATCCGTCCCCGGGTGAGGTCGTAGGGGCTCAACTCCACGAGCACGCGGTCGCCGAGCAGGATGCGGATGTAGTGCATCTTCATCCGCCCCGAGACGTGCGCGAGCACATGGTGCCCGTTCGCCAGCTCGACATCGAACTGGGCGTTGGGCAGCGCGTCCTTGACGACGCCCTCGACCTCGATGACCTCCTTCTTCTTGCGCTGCTGCGCTTGGCGCTGCGTGCGCTGCTTCTGGCGTCCCTTGGCCATCAGGCGGCGCCCCCTGCCGCGGCCGCGGCCGCGCCCTCGCGCGCTTCGTCCAGGTGGCCCATGCTCGTGAGGATCTCGGGCGCTCCCTCGGTGACCGCGACGGTCTCCTCGAAATGGGCGCACAGACTGCCATCACGCATGCGCACGGTCCAGCGGTCGGACTCCTCCTCCGTGTCCTCGGCCCCGAGGCTGAACATCGGCTCCAGCGCCAGCACCATGCCCGGCTTCAACTGGTGGCCCACGCCGGGCCGGCCGTAGTTCGGGATGTGCGGCTCCTCGTGCATCGTCCTGCCGACGCCGTGCCCTCCGTACTCGCGAATGATGCCGTAGCCCTCCTCCGCGCCGACCGCGCCGATCGCGCTCGACACGTCGCCGATGCGGTTCCCGGCGACGGCCTGCTCGATCCCGGCATGGAGCGATGCCTCGGTGCGTTCGAGCAGTCGCCGCACCTCCGGCGAGGCCTCCCCGACAGCGGCCGTGAAGGCCGCATCGGAGACGTAGCCGCGCCAGGTCACGCCGAGATCGATGCTGACGATATCGCCCTCCCGCAGCGGCTGGTCGCCCGGTATGCCGTGCACCAGCTGCGCGTTCACCGAGTAGCAGATCGCGCCGGGGTACGGAGGCCGCCCGCCCGGCGCGTAGCCGACGAAGGTGGGTGTCGCGCCTCGACGCGCGATCTCCGCCTTCGCCAGCTCGTCCAGCTCGCGGCCCGTGACGCCCGGGGCGATCGCGTCGAGGAGGAGCTTGCGCACCTCCGCGTTGAGCCTCCCGGCCTCGCGCATGATCGCGATCTCATCCGGCGACTTGATGACGACGGACATCGATCTATGTTACGCCCTCTCCGCCGGTCCCGGTACCTGCCGGGACCGGCGCTCCCTCAAGCGGATACCCGCTCGAGCTCCGCATCCAGCCGCTCGAACACCTCGTCCACGCTCCCGACGCCGTCGACGTCGCACAGCGCGCCGTGCTCGCCGTAGAAGGCGGCGACGCCCTCGAGGCCCTCCGCCTGCTCTTGCAGGCGGCGCCGCGCGACCTCCGGCGCGTCGTCGACGCGCCCCTCGATCTCCGCGCGCTTCGCGATGCGCTCCAGCAGCAGCACCTCCGGCACGCGGATGAACGGCACGATGTCGATGCCCTGCGACTCCGCCTCGAGGGCGGTCTGCAGCGCCCGCGCCTGCGCCACCGTGCGTGGGAAGCCATCGAGGATGAAGCCGGCCTCGGCGTCCGGTTGGCCGATGCGCTCCAGCAGCATGCCGATCACCAGCTCGTCGGGCACCAGCTCGCCGCGCGACATGTAGTCGTTGGCCTGCATGCCAAGCGCCGTGCCCTCGGCGACGGCCTCGCGCAGCATGTCGCCGGTCGAGACGTGGAGCAGGCCGCGGCGCTCCGCGACGAGCTTCGCCTGCGTGCCCTTGCCGGCGCCGATCAGTCCCAGCAGCACCATCTTCATCGCGGCGTTCCCTGCCTCACGAGATGAACCCCTCGTAGTTGCGCATCAGCATCTGCGCCTCCAGCTGGCGCATCGTGTCGATCACGACGCCGACGACGATCAGCAGCCCGGCGGCGCTGATCTGCAGCGCCTGCACGTCCGTCAGCCAGGTGGCGAAGAAGGGCAGCACGGAGATGAAGCCGAGGAAGATCGCGCCTCCCCAGGTGATCCGCACCAGCACCCGCGTGATGTACTCCTGCGTCGGCCGTCCGGGCCGGATGCCGGGGATGAAGCCGCCCTGGCGTTGCAGGTTCTCGGCCAGGTTCTGCTGCTGGAACTGCACCATCGTGTAGAAGAAGGTGAAGAGCATCACCAGCACGAAGACGAGCAGCCAGTAGGGGAGGTTCTCCGGCGTCAGTGCGTTCTCGAAGAACCGCGCGACGCTCGTGATCCAGCCGATGTCCGAGGTCTCCGCGAGGAACTGCGCGGCCACGGGCGGGAAGATCATGATCGAGAAGGCGAAGATCAGCGGGATCATCCCGGCGCTGTTGACGCGCAGCGGGATGTGCGTCTGACCCTGCTGGCGGTACATCCGCCCGCCGCGGATGGTGGAGCGCGCGTACTGCACGGGGATGCGCCGCTGCGCCTCCTGGAAGAGCACGATCATCGCGATCACCGCGATCGTGATCACCGTCAGCAGGAAGATGCCGCCCGTCAGCGCCGCCGTGCCGGAGAGCGTGCTGCGGCCGACGATGCCGGGCAGCCCCGCCACGATGCCGCCGAAGATGATCAGCGAGATGCCGTTGCCGATGCCCTCCTCCGAGATCAGCTCGCCGAGCCAGACGAGGAACATCGTGCCCGCCACCATCGAGACGATCGTCGCGATCGTGGGGAGCGCGTTGCCCCCGCCCAGCCCGATGTCCTCGATGCCGCCGAACTGCTGGATCAGCAGCAGCTGGGCGTAGCCCTGGAAGAAGGCCAGCGGCACCGTCAGCCAGTGCGTGTAGACCTGGATCTTCTGGCGGCCGGATTCGCCCTCGCGGGAGAGCGCCTGCAGACGCGGCATCAGCGGCACGGCGAGCTGCATCACGATCGAGGCGGTGATGTAAGGGTAGACGCCGAGTGCGGCGACCGAGAGGTTCTCCAGCGCGCCGCCCGAGAAGATGTTGAGGAAGCCGAGGATCGCGTTGTTGTCGAAGACGTCCTGCAGCCGGTCGGAGTTGACGCCCGGCACGGGCACGTGCGCGACGAAGCGGAAGACGAGCAGCATCGCCAGCGTGAAGAGAATCTTCTTCCGCACGTCCGGCTGCCCGAAGGCATCGACGGCGGCCTGGAGCAGCCGCGGACGAGCCGCCGGCGCTTCCTGCTGAGCCACCTAGCTGCCCTCCCCGCGGCGGTGGATGCGGTTGCGGACGCGCTTCACGGCCGGGGCCAACTCCTCGAAGCTGCCGCCGGCGGCGCTGATCGCCTCCTTGGCGGCGGCCGAGAGGCGCGGCGCGCGCACCGTCAGCACGTGGCCGAGCTCGCCGTCCGCGAGCACCTTGAAGGGCTCGTCCGGGCCGTCGATCAGCCGCGCGGCGGCGAGCGCCTCGCCGTCGACCTCGGCGCCGGCCTCGAAGCGGGCGGCGATGTCCCGCAGGTTCACGGCCTGGAACTCGACGCGCGAGAAGTTGCGGAAGCCGGGCTTGCGGGCGAGGCGGCGGATCAGCGGGATCTGGCCGCCCTCGAAGCCGGGGCGGACCTTGCCGCCGGAGCGCGACTTCTGGCCCTTGAGGCCGCGACCCGAGTACGTGCCCTTGCCGGACGCGTTGCCGCGTCCGCGCCGGATGCGGGACTTCTTCGCGCCCCTGGGCGGCTGCAGCCGGTGCTGATCCACCTACTCGACCTCCTCGACCGTCACGAGGTGCCGGACCTTCTGCGCCATGCCGCGGATCGTCGGCGTGTCGTCGTGCTCGACGCTGTGGCGGATGCGCTTCAGCCCGAGCGCGCGGATCGTCGCCTTCTGGCGCTCCGCGTAGCCGATCGCCGACTTCGTCCAGGTGATGCGCAGCTTGCTCACGAGCCCGCCTCCACCAGCGCCCGCCGCGCCGAGACGACCGCGCCCGGGTGCCGCAGCGCGATCAGCCCCTCGACCGTCGCGCGCACGAGGTTGACCGGGTTGTTGGAGCCAAGCGACTTCGTGAGCACGTCGGTCACGCCGGCCGCCTCGAGGACGGCGCGCACGCCGCCGCCGGCGATGATGCCGGTGCCGGGCGCGGCCGGGCGCATCACCACCTTCGAGGCCTTGAAGCGCGCGATCGTCTCGTGGGCGATCGTGCCCTGGTTGAGCGCGATGTTGGTCATCGAGCGGCGCGCGATCACGCCGCCCTTGCGGATCGCCTCGGGCACCTCGTTGGCGCGGCCCATGCCGAAGCCGACGCGGCCCTGGCCGTCGCCGACGACGACGATGGCCGTGAAGGAGAAGCGCCGCCCGCCCTTCACGACCTTCGCGACGCGGTTGATGTGCACGACCTTCTCGATGTAGTCGGGGCCCTCGGGATCGGCGTCGCGGCGGCGGTCGCGCCGCCCGCGCTCGCCGCGCTGACCGCGTCCGCCGCCCCGGCCGCCACGTCCGCCCTGCTGCTGGACCATCAGAAGACCAGGCCTTCCTCGCGCGCCGCCTCGGCCAGCGCGCGCACCCGTCCCTTGTAGGCGAATCCGCCGCGATCGAAGACCACGGCCTCGTGCCCGGCCTCGCGGGCGCGCTTCGCGACCAGCTCGCCGACGGCGCGCGCGCGCTCGACCTTCGTCTCGCCGGCACCCTCGCGCAGCGAGGGCTCGAGGTCGGACGCCTGCACCAGCGTGCGCCCGGCGGCGTCGTCGATCAGCTGTGCGTAGATGTAGCGCGCGGAGCGGTAGACGCAGAGCCGCGGCCGCTCCGGCACGCCGTGGACGCGCTTGCGCAGGCGCTTGTGGCGGCGCAGGCGCGCGGCTCGCCGTGTCTGTTGCTCGCTGCCCATCGCTGCTTCCCCGCCTCGTCCTACGTCCGCTTGCCGGCCTTGCGGCGCACCTGCTCGCCGCGATAGCGGATGCCCTTGCCCTGGTAGGGCTCGGGCGGCCGCACGCGGCGCACGAGCGCGGCCTGCTGGCCGACGATCTGCTTGTCGATCCCGTCGATGTGCACCAGCGTCGGCGTCTCCAGCTCGAAGGTGGCGCCCTCGATCGGGTCGAGCTGGACCTGGTGGGAGAAGCCGACGTTGAGCACCAGCGAGTCGCCGCGCTTCTCGGCGCGGTAGCCGGTGCCGTGGATCTCGAGGGTCTTGCGGAAGCCCTCGGTGACGCCGACGACCATGTTGTGGATCAGGGCGCGCGTCAGCCCGTGCAGCGCGCGGTGCGTGGGCGCGTCCGAGGGCCGGTGCACGGTCAGCACGCCGTCCTCGATGCGCACGTCCATCTCGGCGCGCAGTTGCTGCTGCAGGTCGCCGCGCGGGCCGCGCACGTGGCAGCGTCCGCCGTCGAGGGTCACCTCGACGCCATCGGGGATCGGGACCGGCGCCTTGCCGACGCGGGACATCTCGCTGCTCCTCGTTTCCTCGCCGCTACCAGACGTAGCAGAGCACTTCGCCGCCGACGTTGCGCCGCCAGGCTTCCTGGCCGGTCATCACGCCGCTGGAGGTGCTCATGATCGCCACGCCGAGTCCGCCGTAGACGCGCGGGATCTCGCGCTTGTTCACGTAGACGCGCAGGCCCGGCCTCGAGACGCGGCGGATGCCGCCGATCGCGGCCTGCTGGTCGCTCACGTAGTTCAGCCGCAGCCGCAGGTAGCTGCGGCTGCCGTCCTGCTCCTCCGCGTAGCCCGCGATGAAGCCCTCGGACTTGAGCACGTCGGCGATCGCGCGCTTCACCTTGGAGGCGGGGACGCGCACGCTCTCGTGCTTCGCCATGACGGCGTTGCGAATGCGGGTGCACATGTCGGCGAGCGGATCGGACATGCTCATGCGCTCGTGCTCCCTTCCTCTTGCTCTTCCGGCGCTCCGGCTACCACGACGACTTGCGGACGCCGGGGAGCTTTCCCTGGTTGGCGAGCGTGCGGAAACAGATGCGGCACATCTCGAAGCGGCGCATGTAGCCGCGGGCGCGGCCGCACGGCCGCGAGCGCCACACCACGGGGCAGCGGTTGACCTTCCGAGCCGAGAACTTCGGCTCGCGCTCGGCCTTCGCGATCAGCGATTTTCGCGCCATGATCCCGTCCTCGCCGTCTACGGCCGCCGGAACGGCATGCCGAGCAGTTCGAGCAGCCGTTTGCCTTCTTCGTCGTTGCGCGCGCTGGTGATGATGTTGACCTGCAGCCCGCGCACGCGATCGACGCTGTCGTAGTTGATCTCCGGGAAGATCATCTGCTCGCGAATGCCGAGCGCGAAGTTGCCGCGCCCGTCGAACGAGTGCTCCGGCACGCCCCGGAAGTCGCGCACGCGCGGCAGCGCGATGTTCACGAGGCGGTCGTAGAACTCCCACATGCGCACGCCGCGCAGCGTCAGCTTCAGCCCGATCGGGTTGCCCGCGCGCAGCCGGAAGTTGGAGATCGCCCGCTTCGCCCTCGTC
This sequence comes from Dehalococcoidia bacterium, assembly GCA_963692775.1. Taxonomy (GTDB): domain Bacteria; phylum Chloroflexota; class Dehalococcoidia; order UBA2979; family UBA2979; genus VXMT01. Next base: position 1,469,258 of record OY839116.1, read on the forward strand.
ACCACCGGCTGCTGGCCGGTGATCGCCTTGAGGTCGGCGGTCGCGGACTCGATCGCGCGGGCGTTGTCGAGCGCCTCGCCGAGGCCGACGTTGACGTTGATCTTCTCGAGCGTCGGCGCCTGCATCGGGTTGGCGTAGCCAAACTCGCGCATCAGCGCGCCGTGCACCTCCTGCTGGTAGCGGGCCAGCAGCCGCGGCGCGTAGCCGTTGCCGTTGCTCTGTTCGCTCATCAGTCGATCGCCTCGTCGCAGGCCTTGCAGTAGCGGACCTTGCGGCCGTCGCCGAGCACGCGGAAGCCGACCCGCGTCGGCTCGTCGCAACCGCCGCAGACCAGCGCCACGTTCGAGACGTGCAGGGGCGCCTCCACCTCGAGGATCTCGGAGGGCGCGGTGGGGCTGCGCGAGCGGCGGTGCTTCTTGACCATGTTCGCGCCGGTGACGATCACGCGCTGCGAGCCGCTCAGCACCTGGCGCACCTCGCCGCGCCGTCCCCGGTCCTTGCCGGTCTGCACCTGCACCATGTCGCGCCGCCGGATCTTCGCTGCCATCACAGCACCTCCGGGGCGAGCGAGACGATGCGCATGAACTGGCGGTCGCGCAGTTCGCGGGCGACGGGCCCGGAGATGCGCGTGCCGCGCGGGTTGCCCTCGCGGTCGGCGAGCACCACGGCCGCGTTCTCGTCGAAGCGGATCGAGGAGCCGTCGGGGCGCTGGAACGGCTTGGCGGTGCGCACGATCACGGCCGTCACCACCTCGCCCTTCGGCACCGGGCTGTTCGGCTGCGCCTCCTTCACGGTGGCGACGATCATGTCGCCGACGCGCGCGTAGCGCCGGCCGCTGCCGCCGAGCACGCGGATGCAGAGCAACTCGCGCGCGCCCGAGTTGTCGGCGACCTTGACCCTGCTCTCCTGCTGGATCATTGCGTTGCGGACTCCTCGGTCTTCTCTTCGTCTTCGTCAGCCTCCGCCTCGGCTCCTGCGGTCGGCTCTTCGGCTTCGGCTTCGGCTTCCGCCACCGGCTCCTCGGCCTCTGCGTCCGCCACCGGCTCCTCGGCCTCTGCGTCCGCCGCGGGCTCCTCGGTCTCGGCCTCCGCCGCGGGCTCTTCGGTCTCGGCCTCTGCGGCAGGCTCCTCCGCCTCTGCGTCCGCTGCGGGCTCCGCGGTCTCGGCCTCCGCCGCGGGCTCTTCGGTCTCTGCTTCCGCCGCGGGCTCTTCGGTCTCTGCTTCCGCCGCGGGCTCTTCGGCCTCTGCCTCCGCCGCGGGCTCTTCGGCCTCTGCCTCTGCGGCGGGCTCTTCGGCCTCTGCCTCTGCGGCGGGCTCCTCGGTCTCGGCTTCCGCTGCGGGCTCATCGGGCTCGGCGGCAGCCTCCGCGGCCTCCTCCGCCTCGGCGGCGGCGCGGGCGGCGGTGCGCTGCATCTCGTCGACCAGCGCCTCGTCGATCGACTCCGGCGCGACCTCGGCGACCTCGCGCTCGGTGATCACCTCCACCAGCCGCCAGCGCTTCGTCTTGCTGATCGGCCGGCTCTCCTCGATGACCACGAGGTCGCCCGTGGTGGCGCTGTTCTCCGGGTCATGCACCGGGTAGCGCTTGGTGCGCCGGATCACCTTGCGGTAGAGCCGGTGCCGCGAGGCGGACGCGACGGCCACGATCACGGTCTTGTCGTTGCCGTGCGAGACCACGACGCCGCTCCGCCTCTTGCGGTTCACCTTGCGCTCAACTGCCTGTTCGGCCTGAACCACGGCTTACTCCCGCTCCCCCTCGTCGGCATCGCTCCCGACCGCCTCGGCCTCGACGGGCTCGCCGATGGCGGCGAGGATCTCGCGCTCGCGCAGCAGCGTGCGCACGCGGGCGACGCGGCGGCGCGCCCGGCGCACCTGCGAGACGTCGGCGAGCTGCCGCGTCGCCGCCTGGAAGCGCAGGTTGAAGAGCGCGCGCAGGCTCTCGTCGAGCTCCTGCCGGAGCTCGTCCGAGGGCAGCGCCCGCAGATCGGCGGTTTCCTGCGCGGTCATCACAGTTCCTCGCGAGGGATCATCTTCGTCTTGACGGACAGCTTGTGGTGCGCGCGGCGGAAGGCCTCGCGCACCGCGTCCTCGGGCACGCCGGCGACCTCGAACATCACGCGTCCCCGCTTGACGACGGCGACCCAGTGGTCGGGCGCGCCCTTGCCCTTGCCCATGCGCGTCTCGACCGGCTTCTTGGTGACGGGCTTGTCCGGGAAGACGCGGATCCAGACCTTGCCGCCGCGCCGCAGCGAACCGGTGATCGCGCGCCGCGCCGCCTCGATCTGGCGGGCGTCGACCCAGCCCGTGGTCTGCGCCTGCAAGCCCCACTCGCCGAACGCCACGGAGTTGCCCGTGTGCGCCATGCCGCGGCGCTTGCCGCGGTGCTGCTTGCGGTAGCGGACGCGTCGAGGCATCAACATCGCGCTACTCCGCCTCGTCGCTGCCGGCGAGCACGAAGGGCGAGCGATCCGGCGTGATCTCGCCCTTGTAGATCCAGCACTTCACGCCGATCACGCCGAACGTCGTCTTCGCCTCGGCCAGGCCGTAGTCGATGTCCGCGCGCAGCGTGTGCAGCGGCACGCGGCCCTGCATCTCGTACTCGGAGCGCGACATCTCGGCGCCGCCGAGGCGTCCGCCGATCTTGATCTTGCAGCCCAGCGCCCCGCGCGACATCGTGCGCTGCAGGGACTGCTTCATCGCCCGCCGGAACGCGACGCGGCGCTCCAGCTGGTCCGCCACGGAGCGCGCGACGAGGTAGGCGTCCATCTCCGGGACGCGAATCTCCTCGATGTTGAGCCGCACGCGCCGGTCGGTCGCCCGCTCGAGGGCGTTCCGCAGCTGCTCCACGTTCGCGCCGCCGCGGCCGATCACGATGCCCGGCTTGGCGGTCTGCACGGTCAGCGTCAGCTGGTTCGCGTTGCGGTCGATCGTGATCTCGGAGATGCCGGCGTCGGGCAGGCTGTCGAGCACGATGCGGCGCATCCGCAGGTCCTCGTGGACCAGCCCGGCGTAGTCGCGCTCGCTGAACCAGCGCGCCTGCCAGTGCTTGGTCACGCCGACGCGGAAGCCGTAGGGGTGAACCTTGCGACCCATCAGAACACCTCGTCACCGTCTACGACGATCTCGATGTGGCTGTAGCGCTTGAGGCGCGGCGCGACGCGGCCGCGCGAGCGCGCCTTGTAGCGGCGCAGCGTGCGCGCGTCGCCAGCGTCGGCGCGCTTGATCACCAGCGCGTCCGGGTTGAGGTTGAAGTTGTTCTCGGCGTTGGCCATCGCGGACTTCACCGCCTTCCAGACCACGCGCGCAGAGGGCTGCGGGAGGAACTCCAGCAGCGTCAGCGCCTCGGTCGCGGACTTGCCGCGGATCAGCTCCAGCACCAGCCGCACCTTGCGCGGCGACACCTTCGCGTCGCGGTGGACGGCGCGTACTTCCATCACCGCGCCCTCGAGGTCTGCTCGCTGCGGCCGCGGTGGCCGCGGAAGGTGCGGGTGAAGGCGAACTCGCCGAGCTTGTGGCCGACCATGTTCTCGGTGCAGAAGACCGGCACGTGGCGGCGGCCGTCGTGCACGGCGATGGTGAGGCCCACCATCTCCGGCATGATCGTCGAGGCGCGCGACCAGGTGCGGATCACCTGCTTGCTCTGCGAGCGCTGGGCGGCCTCCACCTTCTTCAGCAGCTTCGGGTGGATGTACGGCCCCTTTTTCGTCGAACGTGACATCGCTAGCGCCTCCGCCCTCGGGTGCGCCGCCGCACGATGAAGCGGTCGGTGCGCTTGTTGCGGCGCGTGCGGTAGCCGAGCGCCGGCTTGCCCCACGGCGTCTTCGGGCCGGGCAGCCCGATCGGCGACTTGCCCTCGCCGCCGCCGTGCGGGTGATCGACGGGGTTCATCACCGAGCCGCGCACCTGCGGGCGGCGGCCGCGATGGCGGTTGCGCCCGGCCTTGCCGAGCTTGATCAGCGCGTGTTCCGGGTTGCCGACGGTCCCGATCGTCGCGCGGCAGCGCTCCAGCACCTGGCGCATCTCGCCCGAGGGCAGGCGCAGCAGCACGTAGCCGCTGTCGCGCGCCATCACCTGGATGCCGGTCCCCGCCGAGCGGCCCAGCTGGCCGCCGCGGCCGGGCTGCAGCTCCACGTTGTGCACCATCGTGCCCGGCGGGATCTCATGCAGCGGGAGCGTGTTGCCGGGGCTGATCGGCGATCCGGAGCCGGCGACGATCGTGTCGTCCACCGCCAGCCCGTCCGGCGCGACGATGTACCGCTTGTCGCCGTCGGCGTAGAAGATCAGCGCGATCCGCGCGCTGCGGCCGGGGTCGTACTCGATCGCCGCGACGCGGCCCGGCACGCCGTCCTTGTCGCGCTTGAAGTCGATGATCCGAACGCGGCGCTTGTGGCCGCCGCCGCGATGGCGCACGGTGATGCGGCCCTGCGCGTTGCGGCCCGCCTTCTGCTTCCTGGTCGCGAGCAGCTTCTTCTCCGGCTTCTTCTTGGTGATCTCGCCGAAGGTGTAGCCCATCGAGTTGCGGCGGCCCGGAGAGGTCGGCTTGAAGTTGCGCAGCGGCATCGCCTAGACCCCCTCGAAGTACTCGATCTGGTCGCCCGGCGCGAGCGTCACGATCGCCTTCTTCCAGGCCGGGCGGCGCACGATGCGCGTGCCGACGCGGCGTGTGCGCCCGCGCACCATCATCGTCCGCACCTTGACCACGTTGACGTCGAAGGCGCGCGCGACGGCCTCGCCGATCTGCGGCTTGTTGGCGCGCGTGTCCACCTCGAAGACGTACTGGCCCTGCGCGCCGAGCAGCGTCGACTTCTCGGTGATGATCGGGCGCTTCAGCACCTGGTAGGGATGGATCGCCTTCGGCATCGTCAGGCCTCCGCCGTCACGGGCTCGGGCGGCGCCGCCGGGCGGCCCGAGGCGCGCTCGCCGCCCCACAGCGCCTCGGCGCGGCGCACGGCGTCCACGGTGAGCAGCACCGAGTGATGCGCCAGCAGGTCGGCGACGTTCAGCACGTCGGCCGGGGCCACGTCCGCGCCCGGCAGGTTGCGCGCCGAGAGGAACGCCGCGCGATCCGCGCTGCCGGTCACGATCAGCACCGAGCGCTCGATGCCGAGCGCCTCCAGCAACTCGCGCGCGGCGCGCGTCGAGGGTGCCTCGAAGGCCAGTTCGTCGATCACGTGCAGGCGCTCGTCGCGCACGCGCGCGGAGAGCACGGAGCGCAGCGCCAAGCGGCGCATCCGCTTCGGGAGACGCTGCGCGTAGGAGCGCGGCTTGGGGCCGAAGGCGACGCCGCCGCCGCGCCGGATCGGCGAGCGGTTGGAGCCCATGCGCGCCATGCCGAGGCCCTTCTGGCGGCGGATCTTCGCGGTCGAGCCGCGCACCTCGCCGCGAGACTTCGTGCTGTGGTGCCCGCCGCGGCGGGCGGCGAGCTGGGCGACGAGCGTCTGATGCACCACCGCCTCGTTCGGCGTGATCCCGAACACGGCGTCATCCACCTCGATCGGATCGAGGGCGTCACCGGCGGCGTTGCGGACCGGGAGTTCCATTACTCCTGCTCCTCTTCGCTCGCCTCGGCGGCTTCGTCGCCGGTCGCTTCCTCGTCGTCGGTCGCCTCGGCAGCCTCGTCCGCGCTGGCCTCGGCGTCCTCGTCTTCGACGGCCACGGTCTCCTCCGGCTCGTCCGGCTCGGGCTCCTCGGCCTCGATCGCGGGCGGCTCGGGCAGCTCGGGCGGTTCGTAATCGCCGCGCGCGGGCTTGCGGCCGGGGGTGACGGTGACGAGGCCCTTGTTGGGGCCGGGCACGGAGCCCTCGACGAACAGCAGGTTGCGGATCGGGTCGGACTGGACGACGAGCAGGTTGAGCACGGAGGTGTTCCTCGCGCCCATGTGCCCGGCCATCTTCTGGCCCTTCCAGACCTTGCCCGGCGTGGTGCCCGCGCCGATCGAGCCCGGCGCGCGGTGGCGGTCGGACTGGCCGTGCGTCTTCGGGCCCCCGTGGAAGCCCCAGCGCTTCACGCCGCCCGCGAAGCCGCGGCCCTTGGAGACGCCCGAGACGTCCACGTACTGGCCGGGCTCGAACTGGTCGCAGGTGACGACGTCGCCGGTCGCGTGCGCCGAGGGGTCGTCGGCGGGGAACTCGCGCAGCAGGGAGAGCGTCTCGCCCTCGAGGCCGGCGTTGCGGAGGTGGCCGCGGCGCGGCCGGTTGAGGCGCTTGCGGTTGCCGCCGTAGCCGACCTGGACGGCCTCGTAGCCGTCGCGCTCCAGCGTGCGCAGTTGCGTGACGCGGTTGGGGCCGAGCTCGATCGCGGTCACGGCGCGCACCTGCCCGGCGCCGTCGTAGAGGCGCATCATTCCGAGCTTGCGGCCGAGCATCCCGCGAATCACTGGTCCGCCCTCGCGTCCGCTACAGCTTGATCTCGATGTCCACGCCGGACGGCAGTTGCAGCCGCATCAGCGTGTCCACCGTGCGCGAGGTCGGTTCGAAGATGTCGATCAGCCGCTTGTGCGTGCGGATCTCGAACTGATCCCGCGAGTCCTTGTCGATGAACGGCGAGCGAATCACCGTGTACTTGCGAATGCGCGTGGGCAGCGGCACGGGGCCGGCGACAGCGGCGCCGGTGCGTTCGGCTGTCTCCACGATCTGCTTCGCGGAGCGGTCCAGGACGCGATGGTCGTAGGACTTGAGCCGAATCCGGATCCGTTGTCGCGAACTGACCACTGCGTCCCCCCGCGCCCTCGCGACTCGCTGCTCTACTACTCGTTGATCCGGGTGACGACGCCGGCGCCGACGGTGCGGCCGCCCTCGCGGATCGCGAAGCGCAGGCCGTCCTCGATCGCGATCGGCGTGATCAGCTCGATGTCCACCGTCACGTTGTCGCCCGGCATCACCATCTCCGTGCCCTCGGGCAAGGTCACCACCCCCGTCACGTCCGTCGTCCGCACGTAGAACTGCGGCCGGTAGCCCGTGAAGAACGGCGTGTGCCGCCCGCCCTCCTCCTTGGAGAGCACGTAGACCTCGCCCGAAAACTTGCGGTGCGGCGTGATGCTGCCCGGCTTGGCCAGCACCTGCCCGCGCTCGATGTCGCCGCGCTCGATGCCGCGCAACAGACAGCCGACGTTGTCGCCCGCCTCGCCGGTGTCGAGGATCTTCTTGAACATCTCGACCCCGGTCACGACCGTCGTCTCGGTCTCCTTGATGCCCACGATCTCGATCGGGTCGCCGACGTTGACGATGCCGCGCTCGATGCGCCCCGTCACCACCGTGCCGCGACCCTTGATCCCGAACACGTCCTCGATCGGCATCAGGAACGGCTGGTCCTTGGGCCGCTCCGGCTGCGGAATGTAGCTGTCGACCGCGTCCATCAGCTCCCGGATGCAGGCGTACTCCTCCGCGTCCGGGTCGGTCGAGGCGGACTCCAGCGCGGCCAGCGCCGAGCCGCGGATGATCGGCACCTCGTCGCCGGGGAACTCGTAGCCGTCCATCAGCTCGCGCATCTCCAGCTCGACCAGCTCGAGCAGCTCCTCGTCGTCCATCATGTCCACCTTGTTGAGGAAGACGACGACGGCCGGCACCTCGACCTGGCGCGCCAGCAGCAGGTGCTCGCGCGTCTGCGGCATCGGGCCGTCGGGCGCGGCGACGACGAGGATCGCGCCGTCCATCTGCGCGGCGCCGGTGATCATGTTCTTGATGTAGTCGGCGTGGCCGGGACAGTCGACGTGCGCGTAGTGGCGCGCGTCGGTCTCGTACTCGACATGGGCGATCGCGATCGTGATCCCGCGCGCCTTCTCCTCGGGCGCGTTGTCGATCGAGTCGAACTCGCGGTACTCGGCCTCGCCCTTGAGGGCGAGCACCTTGGTGATCGCCGCCGTCAGCGTCGTCTTGCCGTGGTCGACGTGACCGATCGTGCCCACGTTCGCGTGCGGCTTCGTCCGCTCAAACCTGCCTCGCGCCATCCTCCGGCTCCCTCTCCTTCGCGGGCGTCCTAGCCCGCCGCAGCGCGCCAATCGGCGCTGGTATCCGTGATCTCCTCGACGATGCCGTCCGGCACGCGCGCGTAGTGATCGAACTCCATCGAGTACGTCGCGCGGCCCTGCGTCAGCGAGCGCAGGTCCGTGGCGTAGCCGAACGTCTCGGCCAGCGGCGCCTGCGCCTGGATGACGTGCGCGTTGCCTCGCGGCTCCGCGCCCTGCACCTGCCCGCGGCGGCTGCCGATGTCGCCGAGCACGTCGCCGAAGTGCTCCTCCGGCGTCACGATCTCCATCTTCATCACCGGCTCCAGCAGCACCGAGCCGCCGCGCTCCAGCGCCTGCCGCATGCCCAGCGACCCGGCCGTCTGGAACGCGACCTCCGAGGAGTCCACGTCGTGGTACGAGCCGTCGACGACGGCGACCGCGAGATCGACCACCGGGTAGCCCGCGCGCGCGCCGCTGGCGAGCGCCTGCTCGACGCCGCGGCGGACGGCCGGGATGTACTCGCGCGGGATCGAGCCGCCGACGGTGCGGTCCTCGAAGCTGAAGCCCGCGCCGGGCTCGCGCGGTGCGACCTCGAGGATGCAGTGGCCGTACTGGCCGCGTCCGCCGGTCTGACGCACGAAGCGGCCCTCGGCGCGCAGCGCGCGCGTGAGCGTCTCGCGGTAGGCGACCTGCGGGCGGCCGACATTGGCCTCGACGCGGTACTCGCGCCGCATGCGGTCCACGATCACCTCGAGGTGCAGCTCGCCCATGCCGGAGATCACCGTCTGGCCGGTCTCCTCGTCGTAGCGCACGCGGAAGGTCGGGTCTTCCTCGGAGAGCCGCTGGAGGGCGTCGCCGAGGCGGTCCTGGTCGTTGCGCGTGCGCGGCTCGATCGCGATCGAGATGACGGGCGTGGGGAAGCGGATCGCCTCGAGGGCGACGGGGCGCTTGAGGTCGCACAGCGTGTCGCCGGTGAAGGTGTCCTTGAGGCCGATGCCCGCGGCGATCTCGCCGGCGTAGACCTCCTGGATGTCCTCGCGCGAGTCGGCGTGCATGCGCAGCAGCCGCCCGAAGCGCTCGCGGCGCCCGCGCGTGCTGTTCTCCACCCGCTCGCCGCTGCGCACCACGCCGGAGTAGACGCGGAAGAAGACGAGGCGGCCGACGAAGGGGTCGGCGACGACCTTGAAGGCGAGCGCCGTCAGCGGCGCGCCGTCGTCGGCGGCGCGCTCGACCGTGCGGTCCGGGTCGCCGACCGCGTGCGCGCTGACCGGCGGCACATCGATCGGCGAGGGCAGGTAGGTGACGACGGCGTCGAGCAGCGGCTGCACGCCGCGGTTGCGCAGCGCGGCCCCGGCCAGCACCGGCGTGATCGCGTTACTGATCGTCGCGCGGCGGATCGCCTTCTGCAGCTCCGGCACGTCGATCTCGTGCCCCTCGAGGAACGAGACCATCGTCTGGTCGTCGTTCTCGGCGACGCGCTCGATCATCAGATCGCGGGCCTCGCGGGCCGCGTCCTGGAAGGCGCCGGGGATCTCGCCGACCGAGACCTCCTCGCCGCGCTCGCCGCCGAAGGTGATGGCGCGCATCTCGACGAGGTCGATCACGCCCGCGAAGTCATCCTCGGCGCCCATCGGCAGCTGCAACGGGACGGGAACCGCCCCGAGGCGGTCGACGATCATCTCGACGGTGCGATCGAAGTCGGCGCCGGTGCGGTCCATCTTGTTGACGAAGCAGATGCGCGGCACGTCGTAGCGGTTGGCCTGCCGCCAGACCGTCTCCGACTGCGGCTCGACCCCGGCGACGCCGTCGAAGACCACGACGCCGCCGTCGAGCACGCGCAGCGAACGCTCGACCTCGACGGTGAAGTCGACGTGGCCGGGCGTGTCGATGATGTTGACCTGGTGATCGCGCCACTCGGCGGTGGTGGCCGCCGAGGTGATGGTGATGCCGCGCTCGCGCTCCTGCGCCATGAAGTCCATCACGGCGGTGCCGTCGTGCGTCTCACCGAGGCGGTGCGTGCGCCCGGTGTAGTAGAGGATCCGCTCCGTCACGGTGGTCTTGCCGGCGTCGATGTGCGCGATCACGCCGATGTTGCGGACGCGCTCGAGCGGGGTTTCGCGAGACACGTTAGTTGCTCCCCCGGCCCGGCAGCGCGCCCGGCGTTCCCTCGAATGGGACCGCCCCCGGCGCTCCGGGGGCGGATGCTGGCCGACTGATCCGGCCTACCATCGGTAGTGCACAAACGCGCGGTTGGCCTCGGCCATCCGGTGCGTCTCTTCCTTGCGGCGCACGGCGGCGCCCGTGTTGTTCGCGGCATCCAGCATCTCGGCGGCGAGGCGCTCCTGCATGGAGCGCCCGCCGCGCGAGCGGGCCGCGTTCAGCAGCCAGCGCAGAGCGAGCGCCTGACGGCGCTCGGAGCGGATGTCGACCGGGACCTGGTAGGTCGCGCCGCCTACGCGGCGCGGCTTGACCTCGATGATCGGCGTGACGTTGCGAACCGCCTGCTCGAAGACGTCGATGCCCGCCCGGCCGGTCTGCTCCTCGATGCGGTCGAAGGCTCCATAGACGATGCGCTCGGCCGTGCTCTTCTTGCCGTTGCGCAGCACCTTGTTGGTGAACGCGGTGACGAGCCGCGACTGGAAGCGCGGGTCGGGGGCGACGGGTCGTTGGGGAGCTCGGCTGCGGCGCATCGTCGATCAGTCCCTGCGCGTCCCGTACTTGCTGCGGCCGCGCCGGCGGCCCTCGACGCCCGTCGCGTCGAGGGCGCCCCGCACGACGTGGTAGCGCACGCCGGGCAGATCCTTGACGCGTCCGCCGCGGATCAGCACGACGGAGTGCTCCTGCAGCGTGTGGCCCTCGCCCGGGATGTAGGCGGTGACCTCGATGCCGTTGGTGAGGCGGACGCGGCAGACCTTGCGGAGCGCGGAGTTCGGCTTCTTCGGCGTGACGGTCCGCACCTGGGTGCAGACGCCGCGCTTCTGCGGCGAGCCCTTCTTGCCGCGCGTGGTGCGGTTGGTGAGCGAGTTGTAGCGGAAGCGCAGCGCCGGCGCCTTCGTCTTCTTCGTGACGGGCTTGCGACCCTTGCGGACCAGCTGATTGATGGTCGGCATGTCGTCCCTGTCCTCCCGGCGCGGCCTCTCCGCGCCGTCCTCGCCGCGCCGTCCGAGCCTGCGATCCGCCGTCCGGTGGAGGGCAGAATGAACGGCCAGATGGCTGCGATGTGAGCCAGACGCGACATCGCACCGTGTCGTGCGATCTGCCCGTCGCCGGTCCTCACCCGCCCCGGCCAGCCGACCGTTGAACCGTGTACAGCGCTGCAAGGCGCAACGAAAAAAGGCTACGTCCGGCCCGGTCCAGTGTCAACGCGCGGGGTATGCCCCGAGTTAACTCCGGCGCGCGTCCGCGCTGCGCCGCGCGCGCTCCCACGTCACCTTGCGGAACGACTCGCGGTAGCGAGGGCCGGAGGTTGGTCCGGCGCGCTCGCGCCACCAGCGCAGCATCTCCTCCGGCGAGCGGCCCCCCACCTGCGAGACGTGGGCGGTGACGGCCTCAACCTTGAGCTCGAGCACCGGCTCGATGTCGATGATCACGTCCGGCTCCGTCGCTCCCGCGAGCAGCAGCATGTCGGGGCGGTGCGGCTCGAGGCCCTCCTCGCGGTGCTCGGGATGGAAGAGGTGGTCGTCGGCCGCCGGGTAGATCGCGTCGTAGGCCGCGCGCCCGATCTCGCGGTGGTCGCGGTGGTTGAAGCCCGCCCGGAAGCCGTCCCAGGTGATCGCGAGGGAGGGACGCAGCCGCCGCAGCTCGCGCACGAGCAGGCCGCACAGCTCGTCGTCCGCGTGGAGGTAGCCGTCCGGGAAGCCGAGGAAGATCGGCTCGTTCACGCCGAGGACGGCGGCGGCCTGGCGCTGCTCCTCCTCGCGCACGGCGGCCAGCTGCTGGCCCGTGCGGTCCGGGTCCTTGGTGCCCTTGTTGCCGTTCGTCGCCACCAGCAGGTCGACCTCCCAGCCGGCTTTGCAGAGCAGCGCCATCGTGCCGGCGCAGCCGAAGTCGGCGTCGTCCGGGTGGGCGACCATGACGAGGGCGCGCCGCGGTTCGAGGTCGGCGACGAGCGCCTGCAAGTCGGTGGCGGGGGCGTCCTCGGTCACGTCGCCGCTCAGGCGTGGGCGAGCGCCGGTCGCGCGACCGGCGCGGCGGCGCGATCGCGCAGCAGCGAGGCGTAGAGGTCGAGCAGCCCGCCCGCGACGGCGGACCACTCGTAGCGCTCCATCGAGCGAGCCGCCGCTGCGCCGAGCGCCTCGCGCAGGGGCCGGTTCTCCAGCAGCAGGTCGATCTTCTCGGCGAAGGGGCCGGGACAGCGCCACGGAATCAGGTAGCCGCTGCGGCCGTCCGCCACCGTGGAGGTGAGCCCGCCGACGCGCGAGGCGACCACGGGCACGCCCGAGGCCATCGCCTCGGCGGCGACCAGCCCGAACGACTCGTAGAACGAGGGCACGACGACCACGTCGGCGGCGTTGTAGTAGGCGCCGATCTCCTCGTGCGGCACGGGGCCGACGAAGCGCACGAGCGCCTCGACCCCCGCCGCGCGGGCGACGGCGCGGAGGCGCGCGATCTCCGGCTCGGCGCGCTCGTCGCCGCCCACGATCAGCAGCTGCAAGCGGTCGCGCCCGGGCAGCTGCGCCAGCGACTCGATCAGGATGTCGAGGCCCTTGAGCGGCTCGATACGCCCCGCGGCGAGCAGCACCCGCGCCCGCGGGTCGATGCCGAGCGAGCGGCGGGCAGCGAGCTGCGCGCGAGGGCGGAAGCGATCGCGATCCACGCCGAGCGGGATCACCTCGACCCGCTCGCGGGGCACGCCGTAGACCTGATCGAGCAGCCGCCGCTCGTGCTCGGTGGCGGCGACGATGCGGTCGACCTCGTGCACCAGGCGGCGCTCGGCCGCGCGACGCGATTCCGGCTCGCGCTCGGACGAGCGGGCGAGCAGCTTCACCTCCGCGAGCGTGTGGAACATCGCGACGTGCGGGACGTTCCACTCCCGCGCGAGCAGCGCGCCAGCCTCGACGGCCAGCCAGTAGTGCGAGTGCACGAGGTCGTAATCGCCGTCCTCGAGGCGCGCGAAGCCGGCGACGCCGCGCGCGAACGCGCCGGCGAGCGGTTGCAGTTCTTCCTTCTCCAGCCGCTCGGGCGGTCCGGCGTCGATGTGCGCCAGGCGCACGCCGGGAGCCATCGTCACCACGTCGGGCTGAAGCGGGTCGGTGCGGCGGGTGAAGACGTCGACGGCAAGGCCGTCGCGCGCGAGCTGCGTGGAGACCTCGCGGACGTAGACGTTCATCCCGCCGCTCTCGCGTCCGCCGAGCGGCGCGAGCGGCGAGGTGTGGAACGAGAGCACGGCGATCCGCTGCGGAGCAGGCATCGAGGCGGGCATCCTTCCGGGGAAGCCTACGGAGCCGCGCCGCTGCGCGCCAGAGACGGCCGGCCGGCCCGGAGCATTCTCACCGCGATCAGCGCGCCACGATCAGGACGAGGGCCGGATCAGGCCGAGGAACTCGTGGCGCGTGTTCGCGTCCGTGCGGAAGCAGCCGCGCATCGCCGAGGTGACCATCGTCGCGCCGGGCTTGCGCACGCCTCGCGCCGTCATGCAGAGGTGCTCGGCCTCGATCACCACGCCGACGCCCTGCGCATGCAGCACCTGCTCGATGCAATCGGCGATCTGCGTCGTCAGGCGCTCCTGCACCTGCGGACGGCGCGCGAAGATCTCGACGGCGCGGGCGATCTTGGAGAGGCCGACGATGCGCCCGTCCGGCATGTAGCCGATGTGGGCCTGGCCGTGGAAGGGCATGAAGTGGTGCTCGCACATCGAGTAGAAGGGGATCTCGCGCAGGATCACGAGCTCGTCGTGGCCCTCCTCGAAGCCAACGGAGAGCACCTCGACGGGGTCGCGGTTGAGGCCCTCGAACAGCTCGCGGTACATCGCGGCGATGCGCCGCGGGGAGTCCGCGAGGCCCTCGCGATGCAGGTTCTCGCCGAGCGCCTCGATCAGCGCGCGGATCGCGGCCTCGGCGCGCTCGGCGTCGTATCCGGGCCGCACGTCCAGGTCGTACTGCGCCGTGCTCACGAGCGATCCTTCCGAGGCGTGGTCAGCGCGCCCGATCGTAGCACGCGATGCGGCGTGCGGCTCAGGACCAGCCGAGCGCCCTCGCGACGGCGTCCGCTTCGGGGGGCGCGGAGAAGCGCGCCGTCTCGACGCCCATCGCCGTATCGGGATCCTTGAGCCCGGAGCCGGTGATCACGCAGACGACGGTCAGCCCCGACAGGTCTTCGCCCGCGCGGACCCGCGCGAGCAGGCCGGCGACACTGGCGGCCGAGGCGGGCTCGCAGAACACGCCCTCGTCGCGCGCGAGGCGGCGATAGGCCTCGAGGATCTCGTCGTCGGAGACGGCGGCGATCAGGCCGCCGGAGTCGTCGCGCGCGGCGATCGCGCCCTTCCACGAGGCGGGGTTGCCGATGCGGATGGCGGTGGCGACGGTCTCCGGATCGCGCACCGGCTCGCCGCGCACGAGCGGCGCGGCGCCCTCGGCCTGGAAGCCCCACATGCGGGGCAGCCGGCCGCTGCGCTCCAGCCGCCGGTACTCGACGAAGCCGCCCCAGTAGGCCGTGATGTTGCCCGCGTTGCCCACGGGGATGCAGAGCAGGTCCGGGGCGTCGCCGAGGTCGTCGGCGATCTCGAAGGCGGCGGTCTTCTGACCCTGGATGCGGTACGGGTTGACGGAGTTCATCAACGCCACCGGGTACCGCGCGGCCAGCTCCCGCACCACGCGCAGCGCGTCGTCGAAGGAGCCGTCGAGGGCCACGATCCCCGCCCCGTAGGCGATCGCCTGCGCGAGCTTGCCGGCGGCGACGCGGCCCGAGGGCACCACGACGTGGGCGCGCACGCCGTAGCGCGCGGCGTAGGCCGCCATCGAGGCCGACGTGTTGCCGGTGGAGGCGCAGATCATCGCCTCCGCGCCCTCCTCGACCGCCTTCGCGGCGGCGAGCACCATCCCGCGATCCTTGAACGAGCCGGTCGGGTTGCTGGCCTCGAGCTTGAAATAGAGCGCCTCGACGCCGAGCTCGCCCTCGAGCACGCGCGAGCGCAGCAGCGGCGTGCCGCCCTCGCCCAGCGTGACGCGCGGCGTGTCCGGTCCGACGGGCAGCAGATCGGCGTAGCGCTCGAGGATGAAGCGCGTCTCCGCGGACCGTGCCTCGGCCGCTTCCCGGTTCGCTTGCGGGGACGTCAGGGCGCCTGCTCCTCGTCGGATCGGGGGCCGCTCTCGCGCAGCCGCACCAGCAGGCTGCGACCGCGGCGGATGCGCTGCTCGATATCATCGATCTGGCGCTGGCCCTGCTGCTCCTCCATGTCGAGGACGCGCCGGAAGTGGTCGATCACCGCCTCCCGCTGGCCTTCCAGCGCCTCGGACAGCCTCCCCATGCGCTCCTCGAAGCCGATCGCCTGGTGACGCAGCGCGAGACGCTCCTCGGCAGCGCCGGCGAGCGACTCCAGCGCCCCCTGCAGCCGCTCATCGAAGTCGCGCAAGCGCTCCTCGAGGCGGATGCGGACCGCGCGCTGTTGCTCGATCACCTGGCGCAGCTCTTCCTCGCGCCCGAGCGCGCTGTCGAGCCGCGCGAGCCCGTCCTCGGCGCGCCGCAGCGCGGTCTGCAAGGCCGCCAGCCGTGCGCTCACCTCGTCCACGGTGTTCGTCAGCTCGGGCAGGGTGGAGTCAATCCGCGATCGTTCCTCGCGTTCGTTCCCGGCCGCCTCGAACAGGGCGGACACGCGCCCCTCGACGCCCTGCAGGCGCAGCTCCGTGATCTCCCCGACGCGCTCGAGCTCCGTCAGGTCGTCGCCGAAGCGCCGCCCGCGCTCGCCCTCGCTGGCCAGCCGCTGTTCGAGCAGGTCGAGCTGCGAGCGGAGGGTCACGACCACGCCTTCGTCCTCGCGCTCCTCGCCGAGGGAGCGCTGATGCAGGCTCAGACCCGTGCGCAACTCGTCGATCTCGCGCCGCACTTGCTCCTGGCCGGCGCGCAGCTCGGCCAGCTGTTCGCCGAGCCGCTGGACCTGGCGGCTGACCGCCTGTTCGCGCAGGGGAGGTTCGGCGGTCACGGCGTCAACCCACCATCGCGATCACGTTGCCGATCTCCTCGACCACGTCCGAGGCACTGAGTTCACCGAGGGCGGCGTCCAGCTCCGCGCCGGCGGTCAGGTGCGTGGTGAGCACGATCTCCGCGGTGCGGGCGTCCTCGTCGGCTTCCACCTGGATGACGGAGGCGATGCTGACGCCGTGCGCGCCGAGCGCGTGCCCGATCTCCCCGAGCACGCCCGGTCGATCCGCGACCGTCATGCGCAGGTAGCGCCTCGCATGGTGCTCGCCCGGCGGGCGCACGCGCACGCCGCGCAGCGGCGGCGTCCCCAGCGGCGGGCGTCCCGCGACAATGTCGCGGGCGACATCGAGCACGTCCGCCAGCACGGCGCTCGCCGTGGGGCCCGGCCCCGCGCCGGGGCCCTCAAGGACCACCCGGCCGACGAGGTCGCCCTCGAGCTGCACCGCGTTGAGCACGCCGTCCACCTTCGCCAGCGGCTCGTCGCGCGCGATCAGGGTCGGCTGGACGGAGGCAATCAGCTCGCCGTCGACCAGCCGCCCGCTCGCGAGCAGCTTGATCGCGTAGCCGAGAGCGTCGGCGTGGCGCAGATCGCTGGCCGTCAGCGTCGTGATGCCCTGGCGGACGATGTCGTCCGGGCTGACCGCGACGTGGAAGGCCAGGCCGCAGAGAATCGCGAGCTTGTAGGCCGCGTCGATGCCCTCGACGTCGGCGGTCGGGTCGGGCTCGGCGTAGCCGAGGCGCTGCGCGTCGGCGAGGATGGCGGCGTAGTCGGCGCCCTCGCGGTCCATGCCGGTGAGCATGTAGTTGGTGGTGCCGTTGATGATCGCGGTGACGGCGGTGATCTCGTTGGCGAGCAGGTCGCGGGAGAGCGGGCTGATGATCGGGATGCCGCCCCCGACGGAGGCCTCGTAGAGCAGGCGCACCTGTCGATCGGCGGCGATCGCGAGCAGATCGCGGCCGTGCTTGGCGATCACCTCCTTGTTCGCCGTCACGACGTGGCGGCCGGAGCGCAGCGCGCGCGCGATGTAGTCCGCCGCCGGCTCCTCGCCGCCCATCAGCTCGACGACGATGCGCACCGCGGGGTCCGCCAGCAGCTCGTCCGGGTCGGTCGTCAGGCGATCCGCGCCGAGGCCGTGGCGCGGCGCCGAGGCGTCGCGCACGAGCGCGCCCCGCAGCTCCAAAGGGCGTCCCACGACCTCCGCGTAGCGGTCGCCGCCGCCGTCAAGCGCGCCGATCACCCCGCCGCCGACGTTGCCCGCGCCAAAAAGGGCGACGCCGATCGGACCACCCTCGCCGCCCTCGCGCCCTTGCCCATCGCTCACGAGCCGCCTCCGCTCGACAGGCTGCCGACCACGCGATCGAGAATCCAGCGCTCCTCGCCGTCGGACAAGTCGCGCTCCACGGACACCATAGCCCGTTGCGCCAGCAGCCACTCGTCCCAGCGCCGCTCGATCTGCGCCTCGATCTGCGCCGCATCGAGCGGGCGCGCCTCCTCGCGCTCCGCGACAAGGTAGACGTCGAAGAACACCCCGGTGTCGACCACCGCGCTGATCGAGCCCGGCTCGAGGCCCTCGATCGCCGTCCGTGCGATGTCGCTGAGGGAGCTGAGCGGCAGCCAGCCGAGGTCGCCGCCCTGCGCGGCGTACTCGGCCTCGGCGCTGCGCTCCGTAGCCAGCTCGGCGAAGTCCGCGCCCTCGATCAGGAGCGCGTGTACGTCCTCGGCGCCGCCGCGGTCCGCGAGGCGGATCCGCGAGACGCGCAGCTGATCGGCCGTCTCGCCGATCTCCGCGCGGAACTGGTCGCGCAGCCGATCGCCCAGGATGCCGGCGGCGATGACGAGGTCGTACTCGTCCTTCGGCAGATCGATGTGCCGCAGCCAGTCGGCGAGGGCGGTCGCGAAGCGGGCGGCCTCCTCTTCCGGATCCGGTTGGGGCGTGGCCGGCGCCGCCTCGCCTTCGCTCGAATCGCCGTCGCCGGGGGCAGCGGCCGCGTCCGCGTCGTCCCCGGCCTCGCCGGACGCGCCGTCACCAGCCGGGGCGGGCTCATCGGGAGGCGGCGCGAAGCCGAGGCGCACGCGCAGCCACTGCGTGACGTCCTCCTCGGTCGCCTCGCCGACGACGGCCGGCGCGCGAGCCAGCAGGATCGCCTCTTCCTCGAGCACGCCCAGCGTCTCGGGCACGGCCTCGCCGATGCCGCCTTGAAGGTCGCCGAAGCGCGTCTCGTAGACGGTGCGGCGGGCAACCGCGTCGGCCTGGTAGTCGGTCTCGCCGACGCTGAGCACGTGCGCGCGCGGCGGGCGGTACTGGGTGATGTAGAGGCCGAGCAGCACGACCAGCAGCGCGACGCCCAGCACGAGCGACACCACGACGATCGCGATGCGCTCGGTGCGTCGCGCGCGCTCATCGCGCTCGCGGCGCGAACTGATGCGCGTCGATCCTGATCTGCGATCGGGCTGGCCGCGGTCCCGGGCCACGTTCGCGCGCCCTCCTCCCGGAGCGCCGCCTCGCTGCGCGAGCGGCTAGCGGCGCGGCCGTCCGGCGGGAACGTTGCTCACCCGCACGTGCTCGGCGGTGTAGGGGAGCAGGGCCATGTGGCGCGCGCGCTTGATCGCCTGGGCGAGCAGTCGCTGGCACTTCGCCGTGCAACCGCCGCGACGCCGCGCCTCCATCTTCCCGCGCTCGGTCAGGTAGCGGCGCAGCATCGGCGTGTTCTTGTAGTCGACGACCCGCGTGCCGGGCGGGCAGAACTCGCAGGGCCGCCGCCTGCCGCGGCCTCCGCCGCCGCCTCCCCGGCCGCCTCCGCCGCGCCCACGCCCGAAGTCGGAGTCACGGTCGCGACCCGCGGGTGGGCGGCCTGCCGGGGCGCTGCGGGGTGGCTCGGTGGTCATCGGCTCCTCCGGTTCAGTCGGCGGCTAGAAGGGCAGATCGTCTGGTTCGATGTCGCCCGCGGAGTCCGGGGCGGCAAGGCCGGGCGCGCCCGCGCGCTCGTATGCGGCGTCGCGCTGGCCGCCGAGGAACTTCACTTCCTGGGCGATCAGTTCGGTGGTGTAGCGCGTCTGACCGTCCTGCCCCTCCCATGAGCGGGTCTGCAACCGGCCCTCGACGTAGACCTGGCGGCCCTTGGAGAGGTACTGGCTGCAAATCTCGGCCAACCGGTTCCAGGTGACGACGCGGAACCACTCCGTCTCCTGGCGGCGTTCGCCGTCGCCGGTGGTGTACTCGCGGTTGGCGGCGACGTTGAAGTTGGTGACGGCGCTGCCGTTCGCGGTGTAGCGCATCTCCGGATCGGCGCCAAGATTCCCGATCACCATCACCTTGTTCAGCATGCCTGGACCCCCGTCCGTGGGGAGAGTAGCCGACTCGTTGTCTCCTCGCGCGCCTGGTCCGGCGCCGCCGCGCGCCTCACTCGGCAGGCGCGGACGCGGGCCCTTCCGCAGGCGCTTCCGTCTCGGCGGATGCCTCGGGCGCGTCGGCCGCCCCCGCGGTCTCGGGCGCATCGGCTGCCTCGGCAGCCTCGGGCGCGTCGGCCGCATCGGGCGCGTCCGCCGCCTCGGCAGCATCGGGCGCGTCCGCCGCCTCGGCAGCATCGGGCGCGTCCGCCGCCTCGGTTGCCTCGGCTGCTTCCGGTGCGGCGGGCGCGTCGCCCGCGGCAGGGCGCGCCGGGCGCGCCGATCCGCGTCGCGCGTAGACCAGCTCCTCTTCCGGCGGGCCATCGTAGCCGGGCACGATGCCGCGGATCACGAGGTGCCTGAGCACGTGCTCGTTGAGGTGCATCGCGCGCTCGAACCCGGCGACGCGCTCGGGCGGCAGCGTCATGTGGGTGAGCACGTAGGTGCCCTCGAAGTGGTGCTTGATCGGATAGGCGAGGCGCCGCCGGCCCCAGTTGTCCGTCAGCAGGATCTCGCCGCCGGCATCCTGGACCAGTCCCTGGATGCGCTCGATGGTGGAGTCGATTTCCTCCACCATGAGGCGCGGGCTGATCACGTACATCAGCTCGTACTCGTTCAAGCGTGCTCCCTCGCGGAGTCGGTCGTCCCGCCGTTCGCAGCAGGGCGGCCCCGATGAACACAGCGCCCGGCGCCGCCCTCGCGGCGACCGGGCACGGCAGGTCGCGGCAGCCCGTACTCCGTGCGCCAGTATATGAACGCCCCGATCGAGGGGCAATCGAGGCGCCGCTACGTAGCCCGGTTACCGAGCGGCCACAACGTTCGGGCGAGCCCTTTTCCGTGCTGGCAGTCCAAGCGCGCCCCTCCCCTAAGCCTGCCCTGTCAGGCTCGCCTCCATTCTGCGTGGACGGTGCACGCATCGACCAGAATGCTCCTCACAGTCACTTTCGCGTCGGAGCGGTCGAGTGCGACTACGGCAACCGTCTCACCGTTGACCACGCACGGGATTCGCGGTGCGTCACTGCGGAAGGTGTCCAGCGGCTCATCCTGAATCGAGTCGAAAATGCTGGTCGGAATCTCCACGAGTTGATACAGGCGCGGGACGCGACTGGCGTCGTCCCGGAACGCTCGCAGCATGACGATGTGCGAGACTTGGCGCTGGTAGTCCTGGAACAGAGCGCGCGTGAGCCTCCGCCGGTCGGTCGGCGTGCGCGCGTCCTGAATCCATGCCGCCTCGGTGAGCTTGGAGATGAGCAGTCGCGTCGGTGACAGGTTCTTGGCCGCCGTCGATTTGAGCGACAACCGCCGGGGAGGGGCGGCCGGATGCACGACCATATCCCAGAAGCGCTGGGTCGCGGATTCAGGAAGCTCAACCTGCCAGCGCACGTGCCTGCATGCGTTCCCGAACACGGACTCGAACGCGCCCAGGGCCAGTGGCTCCACAGTCGCGCTGTGATGCACCGAGAGCGCAAGGCCGAAGTACTCAATCCACTCGTCGGAGGCCGTGAGCCACGTATCCGGGGTCTGGATGTCGTGGCTCGGCGGACGCGAGAGCGAGTCGACCACCCGTGCGACGAACGCCACCCGCACGGGCGAGAATGTGTCGAGCTTCGCCTTGAGTTCATCCAGCTTCACGCTGTGGCCACCCGGCGCTCGATCAAGTCGGCGAACTCGGGCTTGAGTTCGATCCCGACCCACCTTCTGCCAAGATCTCGAGCGGCAAGCAGGGTAGTGCCGGAGCCCGCGTAGGGGTCAAGAACGACGCTCTCGGGACGGCTTGTGATGGCGAGGCAGCGGCGTGCCAGCGACAGCGGCATCATCGCCGGATGATCGTCCGTCGCGCCGTTGCGCTTCAGGGGCTCGGTCGGGATGTCCCAGACCGTCCGCAGCCGCCGGCCGCGCGGTCCCGTCACCGCAGCCACGTCGTAGTAGTAGTCCTGTTGCTTCGACAGGAGGAACACGGTCTCGTGTGCCTTGGTGGGGCGATCGCGTACGGACTCGGGGTGAGCATTCGGCTTCGACCAGATCACTTCCGCCCGCACCCACCAGCCCGCGTCCTGCAACGCAAAGGCGAGCCGCCAAGGAACGCCGATTAGGTCTTTCGGCTTCAATCCCTCCGGCGTGGGTGGGCGCACGCTCATGGCCCGCGCCCGGTTCTTGCGGTCCGGCGCGCGGTAGCGGCGATTGCCAGACGTGTACGAGTCGCCCAAATTGAGCCAAACCGTCCCATCGTCCCGCAGCACTCGACGGATCTCGTCGAACGTCGAGACCACGCTGCGGACGTATGAGCCGAGGCTGTCATCGCACCCGATCTGGGAGGGCACATCGTAGTCACGCAGCGACCAGTAGGGCGGCGAAGTCAGGACGGTTTGCACCGAGTCCCCCGGGAGCAGTCGGAGCGCCGCAGCCGCATCGCCGCGAATGAGCATGGACGTGTCGATCGCGGTGAAGGGCTCGCGCCCAACGTCGTCCACTCGGATGTGTCTCACCGCGCGAGGTCCGCGTTCCGCAGCTGACGCCCAACCATCGCGCGGGAGATGATGGCCATCTGTTCAATGGCCGTCAGCGCGACGATCCCACCGCCAGCAAACGGCTCCACAAGGTGACGGCAACCGCCCTTCAACCACTCACTGATGTGCGGGGCAAGCCACGTCGTGCCCCCCGGATCCCGCAGCGGGCTTCGCTGCGGTCCCGCAGCGACGTTGATCGCTAGAATCCCAGACGCTGGCACGCCGGTCATCCAATCAACTCCGCAAAGGCCGAGGCCAAAACTCTGGTACCACGGCTCCGTTTCCGTTTCCAGTGGCGATCCCATTGTAGCACGGGCGTTCGCTCCGTAGCGCAAGGCAATCGAGCCAAGACCCAGAACGGAGCCTGTGGCAACCGATTTGTGATGCACCTAAAACGCGGGTGGTAGCGGTTTTCTCTTGATGCACTGCATCGAGACGCCGCTACGCAGCCTAGGCCGCGGGCACGCCCGGCGCGGGGAACGCCTCGCACAGCGCGAGCACCTCGGAGCGCGCCGCCGAGGCGATGTCCCCGTCCTCGGGCGCGTCGAGGATGCGCGCGATCAGCTCGCCGACGCGGCGCAGCTCCGCCGTCGCGAGCCCCCGCGAGGTCAGCGCGGGCGTGCCGATGCGGATGCCGGAAGCGACGGCGGGCGGCAGCTCGTCGTAGGGGATCGCATTCTTGTTGACGACGATCCCCGCGCGCGCCAGCGCGTCCTCCGCCGTCTGGCCGGTCAGCCCCTTCGGCGTCACGTCGACGAGCAGCAGGTGGTTGTCCGTGCCGCCGCTGACCACGCGCAGCCCGGCCTCGACGAGCGTCTCGCCGAGGGCGCGCGCGTTGTCGACCGTCTGCTGCGAGTAGGCGCGGAACTGCGAGGTGGCGGCCTCCGCGAAGGCGACCGCCTTGCCCGCCACGACGTGCATCAGCGGACCGCCCTGCGCGTTGGGGAAGACGCCGCGGTCGACGCGCCTCGCGTAGGCCTGGTCGCAGAGCACCATGCCGCCTCGCGGGCCGCGCAGCGTCTTGTGCGTCGAGCTGGTGACCAGCTGGGCGTGCCCGATCGGCGAGACGTGCACGCCCGAGGCGACGAGGCCGGCGATGTGCGCCATATCCGCCATCAGCAGCGCATCCACCTCGTCGGCGATCGCGCGGGCCCGCTCGAAGTCGATCTCACGCGGGTAGGCGGTGGCGCCGGTGACGATGATCTTCGGGCGGTGTTCGCGCGCGAGCGCCGCCATCTCCTCGTAGTCGATGTACTCCGTCTCGCGGTCGACGCCGTAGGAGACGAACTCGAAGAGCTTGCCGCTGAAGTTGACGTTCGAGCCGTGCGTGAGGTGGCCGCCCTGGTCGAGGCGCAGGCCCATCACCGTGTCGCCCGGCTTGAGCAGCCCGAAGTAGACGGCCATGTTCGCCTGCGCTCCGGAGTGGGGCTGGACGTTGGCGTGCTCGGCGCCGAACAGCGACTCGGCCCGCTCGATGGCAAGGCTCTCGACCTCGTCGACGAACTCGCAGCCGCCGTAGTAGCGGCGGCCGGGGTAGCCCTCGGCGTACTTGTTGGTCAGCACCGTGCCCACCGCCTCGATCACGGCGGCGGAGGCGAAGTTCTCCGAGGCGATCAGTTCGAGGGTGGAGCGCTGCCGCTGCTCCTCGCGGCCGATAGCCGCAGCGATCGCGGGGTCGACGTCGGCGAGCGTGCCCGCCAGCTCCGTCAGCGTGCTCATCTCTCGCTCCTCGTGGGGATAGGCGCTGCTGCCAGTTGAATCCTATCCGAATCCTACCGCAGGACCGGGTCAGGGACCGCGCGCCCGGCGTCAGGCGCGCGCCGGTTGCGGGGCCGGCTCGCGCAGCGCCTCGACATGCACGAGCGGCTCGAGCCTTCGCGCATCGGCCGCCCGGCCGAGCGCCGTGCCGGGCGCGAGGCAGGCCGCCGCGCCGGCGGCCGCCGCCGTCGCCAGCGCCGCTTCCCAGCCGCGGTTGCGCACGAGGCCGAAGATCAGCCCGGCGAGGAAGGCGTCGCCGGCGCCGACCGCGGAGCGCACCTCGACATCGGGCGCTCCGACGCGGAAGCCGCCCTCGGGCGTGATCGCCACCGCTCCGTCGCCGCCGCGCGTGATCACCACCTGCGGCAGGCCCCAGGAGCGCAGGGTGCGGGCCGCCTCGATCGCGCTCGCCTCGTCGTCGATCGTCCGCCCGAGCAGGCGTCCCGCCTCGTGCTCGTTCAGCTTGAGCAGGTCGGGCGCGGCCCCGCCGCTGAGGATTGCCGCCACCACCTCGCCGTCGGCGTCGACGGCGCTGTGCGCGCCGCGCTCGGCGGCCATCCCGAGCAGGTCGGCGTAGAGCAGCGGGTCGCAGCCGGGCGGGATCGAGCCGGCCAGCACCAGCCAGCTCTCGCCGTGCGGACGGAGGCGGCGATTCAGCCGCGTGCGCAGCAGCGAGACCGCGTGCTGCGTCACCTTCGGCCCGGCGGCGGCGAGCACCGTGTCGCGGTGTGTCTCACGGTCGAGGATCGTGATGTTGGTGCGCGTCTCGCCCGGCACGAAGATGAACTCGCAGCCGATGCCCGAGTCGAGCAGCGAGTCCTCGATCATGCGGCCGAGATCGCCGGGCGCGAAGCCGCTGGCGAGCGGCTCGTAGCCGAGCTCCTTGAGCATGCGCGCGACGTTGATGCCCTTGCCGCCGATGTCCCAGCGGATCGCGGCGACGCGGTTGGTGTCGCCCTCGATCAGGCGCTCGATCTCGATCGTCTGGTCGATGGCGGGGTTGAGGGTGACCGTGATGATCACAGCGCGCCTCCCGTGGGGGCCGGCGGGGGCATTCTAGGACTGCCCCGCAACCGCGTGCCAGCGTTCGCCTCGGGGCGAGGGTCGTGCTCAATCCTCGCGCGCCACGGCGAGGGCGTAGACGCGTCCGGCTCCCGCGTCCAGCAGCGCCCGTGCGCCGGCCGCGAGCGTCGCGCCGGTCGTCGAGACGTCGTCGACGAGCAGCACGCCCGCGGGCGGCGTTCCGTTGGCGGCGAAGGCACCGGCGACGTTGGCGGCGCGGCGCTCCCTGCCGAGGGCGGTCTGCGGCCCCGTCGCCCGCACGCGCCGGAGCAGGCCGGCGCGCAGCGGCAGCCCGAGCCGCGCGGCGACGCTGTGCGCGATTAGCTCGGACTGGTTGAAGCCGCGGCGGCGGCGGCGCGCGCCGTGCAGCGGGATCGGCGTGACGGCCTCGATCTTCCAGCGGCGCGGCACGACGCCCGCGGCGGCCTCGCCGAGCGGATCGAGGTGCGCGCTGATCCCCCGGAACTTCGCCTCCAGCAGCGCGCGGCGCGCCACGCCCGCGAAGCGGTAGGGGGTGCGCAGCCCCTCGAACGGCGGCGGATCGGCGAGGCAGGCCGCGCAGGGCGAGCCCGGCCCGGGCGCCCAGCAGCGCGTGCAGCGCGGCCCTTCGGCCGCCGGCAGCGCGGCGAGGCACGCGCGGTGCAGCGCCGCGCCGAAGCGCCCGCAGGCGATGCAGCGCTGCGGCAGCAGCGCCTCCGCCAGCTCCTCGAGCAACTCGCGCGCGACCATCGCCCATCCCCGGCGCGCCGGTCCGGTCCGGCAGGCGCTGCGAGCTTATACTCGGAGCACACGACGTGAACCGATAGGCGGGACCGTGCGCGTCAGGATCCGGCTCTTCGCACAGCTCCGCGAGCTGATGGGCAGCGAGTTCCTTGACGAGGAGTTCGCGGACGGCGCCGTCACGGTCGCCGAGCTGCAGCGCCGCCTCGAGCAAACGCGACCCGCGCTGCGCCCCCACCTGCCGACGCTCGCGCTGGCGATCAACGAGGAGTACTGCATCGACGCCGCCACCGAGATCGGCGAGCGCGACGAGGTGGCGCTGATCCAGCCGATCTCCGGCGGCGAGGGCCGGACGGCGCCGTTCCTCGTGACCCACGACCCGCTCGACCGCGACGCCCTGCGCGAGGTCGTGCGCACGGACGCGAGCGGCGCGGTGGTGCTGTTCGAGGGCGTGGTGCGCAACCACCACGAGGGCCGCGCGGTCGCCCGGCTGGAGTACGAGGCCTACGCCTCGATGGCCGAGCGGCAGCTCGAGGCGGCCGCGCGCGAAGTGCTGGCGGAGTTCGCGGATCGCGAGGTGCACCGCATCGCGGCGCACCACCGCATCGGGATGCTGGAGATCGGCGACGTCTCGCTGCTGGTCGCGGTCTCGGCCTCGCACCGCGGGGACGCCTTCGAGGCGGCCCTGCGCGCCGTCGACCGGATCAAGGAGACGGTGCCCGTGTGGAAGCGCGAGCACGGCCTCGACGGCTCGGTCTGGCAGGAGGGCGTGAGTCCCCGGCCGACCGGAGCGGAGCGGCCCGCGGGGGCATGATGCTTTGCGAGGGTCGTTAGCCTAGCTGGTTGAGGAGGACTGCCGTGGCCGTGCCTATCCCGGCCAGAACGAGGCCCGTCGCAACTGCCAGGCCGGCGCCAAGCCTCAGCAGCAGCCGCGATTCGACCTGATCGATCTTGTGGTCCAGCCGCGCGACTTCGATCGCCAGATCTTCCTTCGTCATGAGGTTCGAGGGCGTGGCGGCGATGTGCGTCGCGAGGGCGTCGGCTTGCTGCTCGTTGAAGCCTGCCGCGCGCAGATCCTTGGAGATGCTCAGCGTATCGGAAGCCATCGCCATGAGTATACGCCGCCGCCCCTCGCACGCAGCGGCGAGCGAGCATAGCACATGCTCATCACACCGTTACGCCCCGGTGCGGTAGTCCGGGGCGCGCAGTTCGTAGGCGGTGGCGACCTGCAGGTCGCTCAGCCGCGAGGCGATGCGCGGCTCCAGATCGGTGAGCGCGAGGTCGCTCGTGATCACCGTCGGGAGCCGGCCGAGATGGCGGTAGTTGAGCAGCTGGTAGAGCTTCTCCTGCGCCCAGCCGCCCGACTTCTCCACCCCGAGGTCGTCGAGCACCAGCAGGCCCGCGTCGCGCAGGCGGCGGAACAGCGGATCGAAGCGTTCGCCCGAGTCCGGCGCGAACGTCGATCGCAGCTCGTCGAGCAGGTCCGGCGCGGTCGCGAAGGCGACGCGGTCGCCCTGCTCGAGCCGGTAGCCCGCGATGGCGGCGGCGAGGTGCGTCTTGCCGCTCCCGTTCGCGCCGAGCAGCACCAGCCAGCCCGCCGGGCGCTCCGCCCACCCCCGAGCGAGCCGGAAGGCGCCCTCGAGGTTGCGGCGCTGCTCGCCGCGCAGGCCGTGCCCGCCGGGCCGGAAGCGCTCGAAGGTCAGCTCGGCCAGCCGCTCGCGCGACATCCCGCCCACCTCGAAGTAGCGCGGCGCGGAGGTCTCCTCGAGCGTGAAGTGCTGCGCGATCGCCGGGTCGGTCAGCCGCGCGCCGAGCCGCTCGTCGATCTGCTCCGGCGGCTTCACGCAGGTGAAGACGGTGGGCAGCGCGGCGTGGAAGCGGTGCGAGACGAGCTGCGCGAACTTCTCGCGCGCCCACGGCGTCTCCGAGTAGCTGTCGAGGTCGTCGAGCACGGCCAGCGGCGCCTCGCGGAACTGGTCGCTCAGCCGCTCGTAGGAGACCTCCGCATCGTTGTCGTAGGAGGCGCGCAGGCGGTCGAGAAAATCGGCGACGGAGAGAAAGAGCGCGGGGCGGCCGAGCGCGATCGCGCGGTTGGCGATGGCGGCGGCGAGGTGCGTCTTGCCACAGCCGGGCACGCCGCTGAAAACCAGCCAGCCCTCGGGCCGGTCGGCGAAGCGGCGGGCGGCCTCGACGGCGACGGCGTAGCGCCGTTGCGCGGCCGGGTCGGAGGAGCGGCCGTGCGGCAGCAACGTGTCGAACGTGAAGCGGGAGAGCGCGCCGAGGCGCGAGTAGCGCAGCAGGCGCTCGCGCCGCTCGCCCTCGTCCTCGCGCCGGGCGCAACTGCACGGCGCCGCCCGCCCGAAGTCCGGGCTTGTGAGGTCGGTGGTGACGCGCACGAAGCGCGCGCCCCCGCAGAGCGGGCACGGCGGCTCGCGATCCGCGGCAGCGGGCAGGGAATCAGCTGCGGCGGATGACGCGCTCGTACGGTCCGTGGTCGCGACGCGCTGATCGTTCATGATCCTGGCCAGGCTCCGCATCGGCCGTCCCTCCTTCCTCCTCGATGCCCTCGGCCTCCCAGCGGCGCAGGACCGACTCGGCGTAGGCCCAGCGCCGCACGTTGTGGCGGGCGGCGAGCCGCAGCGCGCGCACGATCCAGTCCGCCGGCCAGCGCTCGGCGGCCGCGTCGAGGGCGTCCGTGATCGCCGGCGTGAGCGCGCCGATCTCCTGCTCGTAGACGCGCGCCGGCGCGTCCGTCCCGCTGCCCGGAGGCTCGTCGCGCGGCGCGGCGACGCGTACTCCGGGCGGCGGTGCGAGCGCCCCAGAGCGCAGGCGCTCGCGGTTGCGCCGTCCGGCATGCGTGTTGACGAAGCAGAGCGTGTCGCCGTCCTCGAGTGCGAGCGTGAGCAGGCTGCCGCGCGCGACGGCGCGCTCGAGCGCGGGCGCCAATGCGGCGTCGCCGCCGCAGCCCGCCAGCGCGCGGCGCAGCGGCTCCTCCGAGGCGAGCTGCGAGACGCGGACGGCGCGCAGCGCGCCCTTGCGGCGTCCGATCGCGTAGAGCGCGTAGAGCGTGACGCGCAGTTCGGCCTCGTCGTCGATCTGCGGCAGCAGCTCGCTGAAGAACTGCGCGGGCAGCGTGGTCGCCGCGCCGCGCGCGACGAAGCCCGCGAACGGCGTGCGCCGCTCCGCCTCACCCTCGATCGGCAGGGCCGGGGGCGTCATTCGTATTCCGCCGGCGGCGGGTCGCGCAGGATCAGATCCTGGAACGAGGCCGTGCGATCGAGGAAGCGCACCGAGACCGTGCCGGTCGGGCCGTTGCGGTGCTTGGCGACGATCAGTTGCGCGATGCCGCTCGGGTGCTGGCCGCCCGGCTGGTCCGGGTGGGCGTCCTGCCACTCCTCGGGCGTGCGGTAGACGTCCTCGCGGTAGATGAACGTCACCACGTCGGCGTCCTGCTCGATCGAACCGGACTCGCGCAGGTCGGAGAGCATCGGGATGTGCGGGGTGCGGCTCTCGACGGCGCGCGAGAGCTGCGCGGCGGCGATCACCGGCACCTCCAGCTCGCGCGCCATCTCCTTGAGCGAGCGCGTGATCTTGCCCAGCTCGGACGCGCGGTTCTCGCCCGCGCCGGTGGCCGAGTGCAACAGCTGCAGGTAGTCGACGATCACGAGATCGAGGCCGTGCTCGGCCTGGAGCCGGCGGCTCTTGGCGCGGATCTCCGGCACGGTCAGCACCGCGGAGTCGTCGATGAAGATCGCGGCCTCGCCGAGGGTGCCGATGGCGTGCATGATGCGCGCCTCCTCGGTCACGTTGTGCATGCCCAGCCGCAGCCGCGTCGCGTCCACGTCCGCCTCGGCGGAGAGCAGGCGCATCGCGAGCTGCTCGGCGGACATCTCGAGGGCAAAGACGGCGACGGTGCCGTGTTGGCCGACGGCGGCGTTGCGGGCGAAGTTCAGCAGCAGCGCCGACTTCCCCACGCCGGTGCGCGCCGCCACGATGATCAGGTCGCCGCGCTTGAAGCCTCCGGTCAGCGCGTCGAAGTCCATGAACCCGGCGCGCACCGCGCCGACCAGCTCGCCCTCGACGTCCTCGCCGGGATCCTCGAGGAACTGTTCGAGCAGGTCGCGCAGGCGCTCGAAGTCGCCGGAGCCCTCGGTGGAGCGGATGCCGAGCAGCAGACCCTCGGCGGCGGCGATCACGCGGCCGGCGTCGGGGCCGCCCTCGTAGGCGGTCTGGGCGATCTGGCCGGCCGCCTGGATCAGCCGCCGGTAGAGCGCGTCGCGGGCGACGATGCGCGCGTGCGCCTCGACCCCGGCGGCGCTGAAGTGCCGCCCGACGAGCTCGGCGAGGTAGGGTTCGCCGCCGAGGCTGTCGAGGCGGCCCGCGCGATCGAGTTCGTGCGCCAGGGTGGGCAACGTGATCGGCTCGCCGCGGTCGGCGAGCGCGCTGCAGGCCTCGTAGCACCAGCCGTGCTGCTCGCGGAAGAAGTCCTCGGGCCGCAGCAGCGGGAGCACGCGCGGGTAGCTGTCGGGGTCGAGCAGCAGGGCGGCGATGACGGCCTGCTCGGCGGAGACGTCATGAGGTGGCAACCCGCCCGCGCTGGGGCGGCGTTCGGGCCGGAGCTGAGCCGGCTGACCCGTGACCACGGGTTAGGTCGCGGCGGCGTCTCCGGGATCCGCACCGTCCTCGGCTGAGGGTGCGTCGTCGCCGGAGGCCTCTTCCAACGAGTTGCTGTTGCCCGGCTCCGGCACGTCGTCGGCGTTCGTCGGATCGGGGGTATCCACCCCGGCCTCCGCGTCTGCCTCGGCAGCCGCCGCTTGAGCGACGAGCGCCTCGGCGGCGTCTTCGACGCCTTCCGGCGCCTCGACATCCACCACGACGACCTCCGCATCGGCGGTCACGTTGCGCGACAGCCGCAGCGGTACGGTGTAGACCCCGACCTGGCGAATCGCCTCGGGTAGCAGTACGCGACGTCTGTCCAGTCCTTCGCCGAGAATCTCCCCAGCCTTCTCGGCGATGTCAGCATTTGTGACAGAACCGTACAGCCGTCCCTGCTCTCCGACGCGCACAGGCATGATCAGGCGTTGGCCTTCGAGCTTGCCGACGAGCTCTTGAGCCTGCCCGTCCAGGAGCCGTTGCCGCTCTTCCTCCTGAGCGGCGAGCGTTTCCGCCCGCCGGAGCAGAGCCGGAGTTGCCGCAGCGGCCAGGCCGCGAGGCAACAGGTAGTTGCGGGCATAGCCGTTGGCGACGGTTCTCACCTCGCCACGCATGCCCGAACCCTCAACGGTCTCCAGGAACACGACCTTCACGCCGAAACCCTCTCGCCGTGCCGGAGCCGGGTCGCCAATGACTATGAAGCTGGCGCGTCCGGTCGGCTCATGCCTTTTCAACGAGGCCTTGCACACACCGCCACAGCGGGCAGCGGAGCTGTAGACAAGCCCATCAGTCGCCCAACAGGCTATCCACGACCCCGAATCAAGCGCAATCGCCGCCTTCGCCGCCACCTCCAAACATCACCGGCGTAGCCGCACGATGTTAGAACATGTGTCCCCGCATTGTCAAACGGATGTTCGGAGTCCCTACGCACCCGCACCCAGCGCCCGCGTCAGCCCGCCCTCGTACGCCGCGCGCAACTCGGCCAGCGAGGCGTCGAGCGGGCCCAGCCGCAGCCGTGCATCCTCGCTCGCTCCCGTCGCGACGCCGAGTGCGACCACCTCGACGCCGGCGTCGGCGGCGAGCGCCTCGAGGGCGGCGCGGGACTCGGCGTCCGGCGCGGCGACGACGAAGCGCGACTGCGCCTCGCCGAAGAGCGCGGCGTCGAGGCGGTCGCCAAGCTCGGCGGCGCTCGCGTCGAGGCCCACGCCGCCGGCCAGGCAGCACTCGGCGAGCGCGACGGCGAGGCCGCCGTCGGCGCAGTCGTGCGCGGCGCTGAGCAGCCCTCGCGCGTTCGCGTCGAGCACGAGGCGCTGCACGCGCGCCTCGAGGTCGAGGTCGAGGGCCGGCGCGCCGGCGACGAGATCGTGGCGCGAGGCGAGGTACTCGGAGCCGGCGAGGGCCTCCGCGGGCTGGGCGAGCGGCGCGCCGATCAGCAGCGCCTCGTGGCCCTCGGCGATCGCGGGCGTGAGGCGCCGCGAGACATCGTCGAGCAGGCCGAGCATCCCGACCGTCGGCGTGGGCAGGACCGCGCCCGCAGGCGTCTCGTTGTAGAGCGAGGCGTTGCCCGAGACCACCGGCGTCCCGAAGGCGCGGCAGGCGTCCGCCAGCCCGAGGATCGACTGCTCGATCTGGTAGGCGATGTGCGGGCGCTCGGGATTGCCGAAGTTGAGGCAGTCCGTGACCGCCGCGGGCGTCGCGCCGACGGCCACGACGTTGCGCGCCGCCTCGGCGACCGCGCAGGCCGCGCCGACGCGCGGCTCGAGCGCGACGAGGCGGCCGTTGCAGTCGGTGGCGACGGCGAGCGCGCGCTGCGTGCCCTTGAGCCAGATCAGCGCGGCGTCGCCGCCGGGCGGGACCACCGTGCCGGTCAGCACCTCGTGGTCGTACTGGCGGTAGATCCAGCGGCGGCTGGCGATGTTCGGCGAGCCGAGCAGCGCGATCAGCGCCGCCGCCGGGTCGTCGCAGTCGGGCAGCGCCGCGAGGTCCACGGCCTGGCGGCGATCGAGGTCGGCCGGCCGCTCGCAGTCGAGCTCGTACTGTGGCGGGTCAGTGAGCACGGCCACCGGGATGCGCGCGGCGATCGTCTCGCCGTCGCGGATCGTCGCGTAGCCGTCGGCGGTGACTTCGCCGATCACGTCGGCGTGCAGCTCCCAGCGGCGGAACAGCGCCAGCACGTCGTCGAGGCGCTCACGCTTCGGGATCACGAGCATCCGCTCCTGCGACTCGGACAGCATCACCTCGTCCGGCGTCATGCCCGCCTCGCGGCGCGGCACGCGCGCGACGTCGATCTCGACGCCGGTCCCGGCGCGCGCGGCGGCCTCGACGCTGCTCGAGGTCAGCCCGGCCGCGCCGAGATCCTGCAGGCCCTCCACCCAGTCGCCGTGCCGTTCGGCCAGCTCGACGCAGGCTTCGAGCAGCAGCTTCTCCATGAACGGGTTGCCGACCTGCACGGCGGGGCGGCGCTCCTCGGAGGCGTCGTCGAGCTCCACCGAGGCGAAGGTGGCGCCGTGGATGCCGTCGCGGCCGGTGTCCGCGCCGACGAGCACGAGCGGGTTGCCGGGACCGCGCGCCGAGGCAGAGAGCAGGTGCTCGACGCGGCCGACGCCGAGGCACATCGCGTTGACCAGCGGGTTGCCGCCGTAGGCCGGGTCGAATTGCACCTCGCCGCCCACGGTGGGCACGCCGACGCAGTTGCCGTAGCCGCCGATGCCGGCGACGACGCCGCTGAAGAGGTGGCGGTTGCGCGCCTCGTCGAGCGGGCCGAAGCGCAGCGAGTCGAGCAGGGCGACGGGCCGCATGCCCATCGCGAAGATGTCGCGCAGGATGCCGCCGACGCCCGTCGCGGCGCCCTCGTAGGGCTCGATCGCGGAGGGGTGGTTGTGCGACTCCATCTTGAAGACGGCGCACCAGCCGTCGCCGAGGTCGATCGCGCCGGCGTTCTCGGCGCCGGCCTCGGTGAGCACGCGCGGGCCGGTGGTCGGGAAGTGGCGGAACAGCGGGCGGGTGTGTTTGTAGCCGCAGTGCTCGGACCAGAGCGCGGCGGCCATGCCCAGCTCGAGGCCGTTCGGTTCGCGGTCGAGCATGTCGACGAGGCGCTCGTACTCGGCGCGCGAGAGCGCGATCCGTTCGAGCGTCGCGTCGTCGACGGGCATCGGCAATCAGTCCGGCGCAGCGGCGCCTCGGGGAGTGCTCGTGTCCTGTGTTCAGCCCGCGATTGCGATCACGGCGATGATGATGCCTGTCGCAGCGGCGACCATCGCTCCCGTGCGTATGGTCATTCGTTGCTCCAGTTGCTTGAGGTCGTCCTTCGTCGCGAGGTTCGCAGCGACACCCTCGGCGAAGGTGCTCACCAATGCATCGGCCTGCGCTTCCTCGAAGCCGGCTTCG
The DNA here is from genome assembly GCA_963692775.1 of Dehalococcoidia bacterium. Taxonomy (GTDB): domain Bacteria; phylum Chloroflexota; class Dehalococcoidia; order UBA2979; family UBA2979; genus VXMT01. The sequence goes on from OY839116.1 coordinate 1,502,813, forward strand.
CGAAGTTGCCGTGACGCTCTCAGCGTGTCGAACATCGCCATGCCGTGATCCTACCGCGCCGGAACCAGCCGCCGCTAGCGCAGCGAGAACGGCGGGTAGCGGTCGACGAGGAACGTCGCATAGGCGTCCACCCGTGCGTTCCAGCGCCCGACGCCGACGAGGAAGTCGAACAGCCCTCGCGGGTAGCGCCCGGTGAAGAGCACCGCGAGCGCGAGCGGGATGAGGGCGACCATGGCGATCACGCCGAGGACGCTCAGCACGATCGCGTGCGGGATCACGAGCAGCCACTTGATCAGCACGAGCCAGCGGTTGAAGTCCGGCCGCTCGACGGCGAACGCGACCCCCTCGTAGTCGCTCGCGCCCATGCTGAACGGCGGGTAGCGGTCATGGAACAGGATGTAGGCGCCGAGGTTCGCGTTCCAGCGCTGCACGCCCACCATGAAGCCGTAGAGGCTGTCCGGGTAGGTCCGGGCGAAGAGGATCGTGAAGAACGAGATGATCCAGACGACCCCGGCGAGGATGCTCAGCAGGTACAGGACGATGTAGTGCGGGATCGCCAGCAGCCAGCGGATCAGGATCAGCCAGCGGTTCGGCGACTCCGGGTAGGCCACGTCGAACGTGACCGGGTAGTCGTCCATCGCTTCCGAGGTCATCTCATGCTCCTTTCGTTGCCCCCCGCCCGGCGGCGCGGCGCTACTCCTCGAAGCTACTCATCGAAGCCTGAAGGGCGGGTAGCGGTCGGTGGTGAGCAGGAAGGCGTAGGCCTGGACGCGCAGCCACCAGCGGTTCACGCCCAGCACGAAGTCGAACATCCCGCGCGGGTAGCGCCCCGTGATCAGGATCGCGAACCAGGCGATCACCGTGACCACCATCGCGGCGATGCCAAGGATGCTCAGCACGACGTAGTGCGGAATCGCCAGCAGCCACTTCACCAGCGGCAGCCAGCGATTGAGATCGCTCTGGGCGTCGGGGTAGTCCAGGTCGAGGTGGACCGCCTGCTCCTCGTCGGTCGAGGGGTACTCGTCGCGCATCAGCAGCGAGTAGGCGGCGATGCGGGCGGAGAAGCGCGACAGTTCGAGGTGCCAGTCGAACCACCAGCGCGGGTACTTGCGCCGGAACAGGATCATCAGCAGCACCGGGACGATCAGGACGCCGCCCGTGGAGACGAACACCAGCACGACGTCGCCCGCCTCCTGCGTGCCCGGCCCGCCGCCGGTCAGCGCGCCGAACACCACCGCGATCGGGATCAGCAGGATGCTGCGGAACAGCGTCGAGACGCGGCTCAGCCCCTCCTCCGGGTAGTCGATGTCGAGGCGCGCCGGATACGCCCCTCCGTCCGCGTTCACGGAGTCGACAGCCACGATGGCGCTCCCTTCCTGACGGGCGGCCTGACGTCCGTCAGGCCGCCGCGAACTCTTTCTCGATCCGCGCGAGGGCGGAACGCCAGATCGCGTTGCCGTCCTCGCCGCCCAGCAGCGGGTCGGCGGCGCGCTCGGGGTGAGGCATCATCCCGAGCACGTTGCCTTCCGCGTTGAGCACTCCCGCGATGTTCGCCAGCGATCCGTTGGGATTCGCCTCGGCGGTCACGCGGCCGTCCGCCGTGCAGTAGCGGAAGGCGACGCGGCGCTGCGATTCGAGCGCCTCGAGGGTGGCGGCATCGGCGAAGTAGTTGCCCTCGCCGTGCGAGATCGGCACGCGCAGCACGCGGCCGGGCTCGATCCGGGCGGTGAACGGCGAGCTGTGCTCGGCGGCGACGAGGTGCACGGGCTGGCAACGGAACTGCAGCGAGGCGTTGCGCATCAGCACGCCCGGCAGCAACCCCGCCTCGCAGAGGATCTGGAAGCCGTTGCAGATGCCGATCACCAGGCCGCCCGCAGCGGCGTGCGCTCGCACCGCCCGCATCACGGGCGAGAAGCGCGCGATCGCGCCGCAGCGCAGGTAGTCGCCGTAGGAGAAGCCTCCGGGCAGGACGACGAGGTCTGGATCGCCGAGGTCCGTCTCGCGATGCCAGACGCGGTACGCGTCCACGCCCAAGCGCCCGAGGGCGAACAGGCAATCACCGTCGCTCCAGCTGCCGGGAAACACCACGACTGCGGCCCGCAACGACGCTCCCATCCTCCCGGGGGTGTTGTGAGTATAGACGGCCCCGCAGCGAGGCGGAATCGCGCCGCCGTCCCGCTAGCGGTCGCGGCGGCGCCAGCGGGCCGAGGCCCAGATCGGGCGCGAGGCGGACTCGCGCTCGCCCTCGGCCGCCTCGCCGGGCGCGCCGTGCGGCAGGCGGTCGGGCAGCGGCTCCCCCGCGCGAAGCTGCTCGGGCGCGATCACGCCCCGCTCCTGGAGCTCGCGGGCGGTCGGTTCCGGGTACTCGACGCGAGGGTGATAGACCGCCGTCAGCGTCGCGACGAACGAGTCGGCGACGATCCGCAGATCGCGCAGCGAGATGTCGCACTCGTCGAACTGCTGCTCCTCCAGGCGTTCGCGCACGATGCCGTCGACGATCTCGCGGATGCGCTCGCCGGAGCGATCGCTGCCGGCGCGGACGGTGGCCTCGCAGGAGTCGGCGAGCATGACGATCGCGGTTTCGCGGCTCTGCGGCTTCGGGCCGGGGTAGCGGAAGAGGTCCGGGTCGATCTCCGGATCCTCGGCGGCGGCGCGGCGGTAGAAGAACTCGACCAGGCGCGTGCCGTGGTGCTGCGGGATGAACTGCGTGATCGCGAGCGGGACGCCCTCGCGGCGCGCGATCTCGACGCCAGCGATGACGTGCTGCTGGATCACGCGCGTGCTCTGCAACGGGTCCAGCGAGGAGTGCGGGTCGACCTCGGCGGGCGAGTTCTCGACGAAGAAGCCCGGCGCCACCAGCTTGCCGACGTCGTGGTAGTAGGCGCCGACACGCACCAGCAGCGAGTCCGCGCCGATCCGGTCGGCGGCGCGCTCGGCCATGTTCGAGACCATCACCGAGTGCTGGAAGGTGCCGGGCGCCTCGTCCTGGAGGCGGCGCAGCAGGGGATGGCTGAGCTGGGCCAGCTCCATCAGTTCGACCCGCGTGATGATCCCGAAGGGGCGGCTCAGCAGCACGAAGAAGCCAACGCCGATGAGCGCGGAGGCGACCCCGCTGATGGCCGCGGCCCCGCCCATCCAGACGAGATCCCCGGCGCGCCGGTCGGGATCGATCAGCCAGACCGTGCCGAGCGCGGCGCCTGCGGCCAGCGCCGCGGCGAATCCGGCGGTGAGGTAGCGGCTGAGATTGTTCGCCCGCGCGGCGACGAAGAGCCCGGCCAGCGAGGCGGCGCAGACCGCGAGGAACGCCCTCGCCGTCTCGAGCTGCCCTCCGCCCGCCGCATCGGCGAACGGCAGGTAGAGCGAGACGAACACGGAGATCGAGGCGAGCAGCACCGTGAGCACCACCGCGGCGCCGAGATCGAGCAGCACGACCGCCGCGATCGGCGCCGCCGCCAGCGGGAGCGCGTAGGCGATGAAGTGGCGATCGAGGTCCGGGTGGACGAGCGGCAGCGTGAACTTGATCGCCGCCGCCGGCGCCAGCAGCAGCAGCGTGAACAGCGCGAGGCGGCGCACGCCGCCGAGCGCCCGGGGCCGGGCGACGGCGAGGTAGACCCCGCAGGCCGCGCCCGCCAGCAACGAGACAATCGCGGCGGCGGCGATGTGCGTGGTCCGCACCCCTCGAGGATTGAGTCCGGCCGCGTCCAGCAGCTCGATGTCGGCGGCGGTGAGCCGCTGCTCCTGCACCACCAGCACCTGGCCCCGCTCGCGCGTCACGCGCACCGGAGGCACCGCCTCGCGCGCCTCCTGGCGCCGCTCCGCGGTCCGCGTCTCGTCGACGACGAGCGTGGGGGTGATGAGCGGGGCGATCAGCTCGGTGAGCGCCAGCCGCTGGTCCTCGTCGAGACTCACGGGAAGCAGATCGGCGGCCTGCTCGCGCGCGGTCTCGACCCCGGCGGCGGCGATGCTGCCGGACAGCACGCGGCCGAGGATGTCGCGCGCCTCATCGCCGAGTTGCCGGAAGTCCGAATCCGAGATCTCCCCGAGCACCGTGACCGCCGCATCCGGCAGCTCCCCGCCCGTGGCCGCGCGGATCCGCGACTCGCGGGCAGAGGCGGAAAGGACCTCGGCGCGAGCCTCCTCGATGAGCTCGAGTTGGCGAGCGAGCTCCGCGATCTGGATCCCGGCGATCGAGTCGTCACGCCGCAGCACGTCGGAGACTGCCTCGGCGGCCCCGTCTCGCGCGACCTCCGTCAGGACGACGGATTCGTAGGAGAGGTCTCGCGGCGCCGAGAGGGTCCACGTCGAGGCGTCGCCCTCGTGCATCGCGGCGCCGCCGGGGAACCACGGAAAGAGGACGGCGAACAGCGCCGCGGCGATGAGGAGGCCCAGCGCGATGGCGGCGGGTCGCGCGAACCAGCCGCCGGCCTCGGCCGGGCGGTTCAGCACCGCGGCCTCCCGCTCTGCCCGGCTAGCTGCCTGGTCCGGGCGACCATTCCGCCCCCGATCGCCGGGCTCCCGGCCACGATCCCGGTCAGGATCCCGCCAGCAGCTCCCGCACGATGGCGTTCGCCTGCCGGCCGTCGGCGCGCCCGCGGACGCGTTGCATCAGCGGGCCCATCACCGCGCCGAGGTCACCCGGGCCGCTTGCGCCGCGCTCCTCGATGACCTCGCGCGCGAGTGCGCGCAGCTCGTCCTCTCCGAGCTGGCTGGGCAGATAGGCCTCGATGATTGTCAGTTCCCGCTGCTCGGCGTCGGCGAGATCGGCCCGGCCGCCCTTGCGGTACTCCTCGATCGATTCGCGGCGCTGCTTCGCCTCGCGCTGCAGGGCGGCGATCGCGTCGTCGCCGCCGAGATCGCGACCGGCGGCGATGCGGGCGTTGTCGAGGGCGGCGATCAGCAGCCGCAGCGTGTCGCGGCGCTGGGTGTCCCCGGCGCGCATCGCGGCGGTCATCTCGGAGCGGATGGTGTCGAGCAGTGCGGGCATCACGCCTCCCGGCCGCACCGGCCGCGAGGGTGCGGTAGCCACCAGCAACAGGCCCCGGCTCGCGCCGGGGCCCGCGTCAGCGTCGCCTGACCTGGGCTCGCATCGCCTTGCGCAGCTTGCGCAGGCGCGCGGCTTCCTTCTTCTTGCGGCGCACCGAGGGCTTCTCGTAGTACTCGGCGCGGCGCGCCTCCGAGAGGATCCCGTCCGCCTGGACGCGCTTGTTGAAGCGCTTCAGCGCGCCCTCGAACGATTCGGATTCGCCGACAAAGACCTCAGTCACCCCGTACGCCGTCCCGTCCCCGCCGCGCCCGGCGCTGGTCGCGCCTTCGCCACGGTGCGCCGATCGTATGGGCGGCCCCGGCGGCCCGTCAAACGCCCGCCCCGCCGCCGTCCGCCTTCCACGGCCCTGTTCGCGGGGAAGCACGCCGCCAGGGAGATCCCTAGTCGCTGCGAGGAAGAGCCGTCATGCGAACCCGATCGTTCGCGACGACCGCGAACAGACCGGTCCAGTCTTCCCGGCTCTCAACCCCACGTCACGTCATGGCCCAGCCGGCGCAACGCCTCGACCATGCGCTCGGGAAGATTCTCGTCTGCGAGAAACCGCATACCCGCTATACGTTGAGGGGGCAGACCCTCTCCGCCTGCAAGCGCTCGCTTGCGTAGCGCAGGCAGGCCTGGATGTCCTCATGGCTCAGGCCCGGGTACTCCCGGAGAATCGCCCCCTCCGTCCACTCGTCGGCGAGCAGCTCGACGATGAACTCGACCGCGAGGCGCGTCCCCTTCACGACCGGCTTCCCGGCGAGGATGTCGGGATTCAACTCGATACGTTCTTCCCAGCCCACGCCCATTGCCCTTCTCGCACTGTCACTAGCGTACCTCGATTGTGCGTCGGCGTGAGCCCGATTCGGCCCTCCCTACCCGTGGCCCGCCTCAAACGCCACCTCGCCGCCGATCACAACCAGCCGTATGCGCGCGTCCGAGGGCTCCCGTTCGAGCGGCCCGTCGACGAGCACGAGATCCGCCGCCGCGCCCTCGCGCAGGCGGCCGCGGTCGCCGAGTGCGGCGGCGTCCGCCGCCCCCGCCGTCCAGGCAGCGAGCGCCTCGAGCGGTGCGATCGCCTGCCCCGGCGCGAGGTCGGCCGGGCGATCCATCGAGGCGGCTGCGACGGCCTCGAGGGGGCTCGCGCGCGAGATCGGGGCGTCACTGCTGAAGGCGAGCGCGCCGCCCGCGGCGAGCAGCGCGCGCCACGGGTGCAGCCGCGCCCGCTGCTCCGCGTCGAGCAGCAGCCGGTAGCGCCCGCCGACCTCGTTGAGCAGGCCCGGCTGCGCCACGACCGTCACGCCGAGCGCGACGATCTCCTCGATGAGCCCGGGCGGCAGCAGCGGGGCGTGCTCGACGCGCTGCCCGGCGGGCGCGCCGGCTGAGCGGAAGGCGGCGAGCGAGGAGGCGACGGCCTGCTCCGTCGGCGCATGCACCGCCACGCGGCGGCCCGCCTCCACGGCCTTGCGCACGAGGTCCGCGAGCGCCCGACCGTCCGGCGCCTCACCCTCGAAGGTGACGGGCTGCAGCTTCGTCTCGCCGCGCCGCAGGCGGCCTCCGGCGCCCTCCTCCGGCAGCGCCCCGAGGGCGTCCGCCGACTCCATCGCCACGACGCGCTGCGGGATCGCGCCCGAGTCGAGCAGGCACTCGAACGTCGCCCACTCCGCCGGTCCGTTGCGCACCCCTGCGTCGACGAGCGTGGTGACGCCCTCGGAGACCCGCGCCCGCGCCCAGCGGCGGACAAGCGCCTCGACCGCCGCGGGGTCCGGCGGCGGCATCGCCGCCTCGATCGCGTCGGCCATGCCGAGCAGCAGGCCGTCGAGCCGGCCGTCCTCGAGCGAGCGGCCGAAGATCGCACCCGGCGGCTCCGGCGTGGATTCGTCGATGCCGACGAGGGCGAGCGCGCGCGAGTTCAGGACCTCGGCGTGACCGCTGCGCTGGATCAGGCGGACGGGGTGGCCGGGCGCGGCGGCGTCGAGTTCGGCGCGCGTGGGCGGGCGGCCCTCGGCGAGCGTCGTCTCCTCGTAGCCGCCGGCGCGCACCCACTGGCCGGACGGCGTGCGCGCCGCCGCCTCGCGCAGCGCCTCGATCAGCTCCGCGATGCTGGAGACGGCGCCGGGCGAGACGTCCGGACCGGCCTCGGCGGACGCGGCGGCGAGGATGTGGACATGCGCGTCGACGAATCCCGGCAGCAGCGTCGCCTGGCGCGCCCCGATGCGGCGATGCCCCGGAGGGAGGCGGCGCGCGCAGTCCTCGGGCGCGCCGACGGCGACGATGCGGCCGTCGGCGCAGGCGACGGCGCCGGGCATCGGCGGATCGCCGGGGCGCGCCATCGTCAGCAGGCGCGCCTCGATCAGCAGCGGCTCGGGCGAGGGGGTCACGGCAGCGCGCAGTCAGGGGACGAGCCGAAGCCGGGAGCGCCGCTCCCGGCCCTGGCGATTGATGCGGGATCGGCCGCTGCTAGTCGGCGGAGGGCAGCACCTTGGGCTGCAGTTCCTCCATGCCGCGCCCGTCGACGTTGAGATTGCATTCGCCGGGCTTGATGCAGAGCACCTCGATCTCGGAGTTCTCGTCCTTGTAGCGCTTACCAAGTGCGACAGCCATCGGACGCTCCTAGATCTGCTCGAGCTCGTTGTCGCCGCAGCGAAGGACGCCTTCGCCGCCGCGCGTGACGATGAACTCCGCGCCACAGTCCGGGCAGCGGTAGCGCTTCCCCGTTTCGACTTCTGCCATCTCTTCCCCCTTCGGCGGGCCGACCCGCCAGTCCGTCTCGTTCGCCCTGCGCGCCGCCTGGTCCTCGCGCGGCGGCGGGCCGCTGCTACTCCGTGATCGATTGCAGGTAGAGGATGATCGATTCGAGATCGGTGTCGCTCAGGACGTCCTCACCGAACACCGGCATCGCCGCGACCTCCGCGAACCCGGCGACGATCTTCGCCTGCGGCATCCGGATCGACTCGCGGATGTAGGCGTCGTCGACGACGACGCTGCTGCCGTCCTCGAGCTGCTCCGTGCGGCCGTAGACGCCCAGCCACGTCGGCCCGACCAGCTCCGTGCCGTCCAGCGTGTGACAGGCGAGGCAGCCGAGGGCGTTCACGAGTACGTCGCCCCGTTCGGCCGACGGGCCGGCCGGCGTCGCCGCCGCGGTCGGGGCGGCCCCACCGTCTTCGGAGGGCGCTGCCGCGCCCACCTGCGTCCGGGGGTCGGTGCGGGTGCGGAAGGCAAGCTTCGCGGGGTTGGAGTACTGGCCGCAGTTGTCCGTGGTGACCGTGATCGTGCTCGCGTCGCGGGTGAGCGTCTGCCGCTCGCTCTCGGCGTAGATCTCCGCGGCGGTCGGGTGGCGGCCGTAGCGATCGAGCAGGTCCGCTCGCTGCTCATCGCTCAGTTCGCTGCCCAGTTGGCTCTTGTAGGCGGCGATCTCTTCCTCGGTGGGCGCGCGGCCGAGCTGCTCCGTGAGAATCGCGGCGAGAGCGAAGCGCTCCTCGAGGACCGCGCCGTACTGCTCCTCGTCGGCGTGTTCGCCTTCCTCGAGCACCAGCTTCCAGAAGTCGTGCGCGCCCGTGGGATCGCCGACGATCAGCGTGACGAGCTGCTCGACCTGCGTGGCCGAGAGCGAGCCGCCGAATGCGATGTCCCACTTCGGCATGTACGTGCCGACCCGGCCGCAGGTGATCGTCTCCCGCAGGTAGGTGCGGATGCTCTCCGCCACGCTCTCGGAGGTGGCCGCCGCGCCGTAGACATTGTCCTCGCCGAGGATCAGGAAGTGCGGCGCGTTCAGCGCGACGCCGATGGTGCCGACGCCGTTGGCGTCCTTCCCGGAGCCGTCGAGGCCGTGGCAGTTGCGGCAGTTCTGCACGAACAGGCGCGCGCCGCGCTCGGCGTTGCGCTCGTTGATCTCGGCGGACTCGACCTCCTGGCGGTTGGCCTCGTTGAACAGGTAGCCGACGGTAACGACGAACGTCACGAACAGCAGCCCGATCATCACGTTGACCTGTTTGCTGGTGTTCATCTCGCCTCAGTTCCCTGAGAGGGTCCGCCGGCCTGCCGCATCAGGAGGTCTGGCCCGCGCGCTGCGGGTTGTCGGGACCGCCGTCGAGGCGGTCGCCGGTCTGCACGGTGATGTTGCCCGCGGCGTCGACGTCCACCTTCATCGTGGTCATCGATCGCGGGGCCGGGCCGAACACGCGAATGCCGGCCTTGGTGTAGGTGGAGCCGTGGCAAGGGCAGCGGTACCAGCCCTGATCGTTGTCGTAGGTGAAGCCGGAGCGCCACGGCACGGTGCAGCCGAGGTGCGGGCACTTGTGCCAGAGCGCGAGCAGCCCGCCGCCCCCGCCGCTGCCGCCCGGCCGCGTCTCGTTCGGATCGAGGTTCACCAGCCAGAACTGCCCGGTGATGAAGTGGACCGGGTCGCCGCCCGGCGGGTACTCGGCGATGTTGCCGGCGGGCACCGGGCCGCCGAAGCCCTTGATCCCGCGCGGATAGAGGAAGTCCAGCAGCGAGGCGACCACGCCGAGCAGCGCCAGCCCCAGCCCGCCCCAGAAGGAGGCGCGGATGAAGTTGCGCCGCGAGGTGATCGGGCCCGTGGGGCGGCGCGCCTGCGCCGCGGGGACGGGTGCGTCCTCGGGCGCGCGGGTGCGGCGCGCCGCGATCGCCTCGCGCCAGGCGTCCGTCACCTGCCCGGGGTCGGGAGCGTCCTGCACCGTGGCGCCTCCGCCTTCCGTCTCGTTCGTCACCGCGCGGCCTTCCGCTCGCCGATCATGACTCGGCCGGCCGGACCTCCCACGGCCAGAGCAGCTCGAGGCCCTCGCCGCGGAAGTACGTCCCGGCCATCGTCAGCGCCAGGTAGGCGCCGAGCCAGCCGGAGAACATCAGGATCATGAAGTCGCGCCGCGTCCTGGCCAGCCCGAGCCGCCAGGCGACGAGACAGAGCAGGATCGGCAGCCCGACCATCAGGTTGACCGGGATCGCCTGCTCGACGATCCAGGCCGGGAAGTTCCACTGGATGCTGCCGCGCGGCAGCCCGAGCAGGTCCGTGCGCACGAACGTCTCGCCGAGGGGGATCGACTCCAGCTCGCTCGGCCAGGCGATCTCCGTTTGCAGGGCGCGAACGCTGGTCAGCCAGCCCAGCGCCTCCGGCCACTCCCGCAGCCGCTCGTCGACGATCAGCGGCGGGAAGTTGTCGAAGCTGTCTGCGTCGAGCGTGAAGCGCTCGTAGACGACGATGTGCTTGCCCGAGTTATAGATGATCAGCGCCCAGGTGCCGACGGTGCCGACGATGAAGCCGACAACCAGGTTCGGCCAGGCGCGCGGCGTGCTCAGCCACTGCCCCTGGCCCTCGTTCGAGGTGTCCCAGAAGGGCACGGCGGCGAGGATGATGAGGAAGACGGTGGGCACGATCACGCCGGCCAGCGCGGGGTGCATGTGCAGCAGCAGCTCCTGCAGGTTCAGGAAGTACCACGGCGCCTTCGAGGGGTTGGGCGTGTTGGCCGGGTTCGCGCGGTCCTGCAGCGGCGCGTTGATCAGGATCGCCAGCGCCACGAAGGTGAGCGTGAAGACCAGCGCCGAGATGAACTCGACGAAGACGAGGTCCGGCCAGACGAGCAGCTCTTCCTCGCGCTGGCGGCGCGGGCGCCCGCTGGGTACGGCGCCGCGCGACCTCGAGGGACCGCGAGCGGGAGCGTCGGCGACCATCGGCGTTCCTTCGCCTCTCCGCGCGCCTGCGCCCGGCGCCTACAGCGGCCGGGCGAGTCCGCCGTCACGGCGGATTCGCCAGAAGTGCACGGCCATGAAGATCGCCGCAATCAGCGGCAGTCCTACCACATGGAGGGTGTAGAAGCGGATCAGCGCGTTCTGGCCGACCTCGAAGCCGCCGATCATGACGAACTGGTTGACCTCGCCGAGGACCGGGTCGGAGCCGATCATGTTCGTGCCGACGGTGATCGCCCAGAACGCCAGCTCGTCCCACGGCAGCAGGTAGCCGGTGAAGGAGAGCAGCAGCGTCAGCACGAGCAGCACGACGCCGACGATCCAGTTGAACTCGCGAGGCGGCTTGTACGCGCCGGTGTAGAAGACGCGCATCATGTGCATCAGCACGGTGATCACCATGCCGTGCGCCATCCAGCGGTGCGTGTTGCGCATCAGCATCCCGAAGCGCACGTCCGTCTGCAGCGCCTGCATGTCCGCGTAGGCCCGTTCGACCGAGGGCACGTAGTAGAACATCAGCAGCACGCCGGTGATCGTGAGTCCGAGGAAGAGGAAGAAGGAGAGGCCGCCGAGGCAGTAGGTGTGCGTGATCTTGACGTGCGTGCGGTGGATGCGCGTCGGGTGCAGGTGCAGGAAGACGTTGGTGGCGACGGCGAGCATCTGGTTGCGCGGGGTGTTCGGGTATCCGGTGCGGATCAGCGAACGCCAGACACGGTTGTTGACGGTGAAGTCGTACAGCCGATCAGCAAGCGGTCGGCCCTGCGGGCGCTCCGTCGTCGCCATCCGCTCCCCCCGATCAGCTCACGCGCGAGCCGATGGTCGTCGCCGCCTCTAGGCTTCCCACCACTTGCCGAGCAGCACGAGGGCGGCGAATGCCCCCATCATCAGGATGAAGATGATGGTGAGTTCGAGCGCTTCTCCGACTTCGCCGAAGATCATCGGGAGCCCTTCTCACGCCGCCCGAGGCAAGCAGCCGCCGCAGCGAGGCCGTGCCTCGCTCCCAGCGCGGCGATCCTAGCGATGCCCCATTCCTAAGGTCAAGGATTCGCCGCCCCCGCGGCGACCCGCGCCGCGCCCGCCCGCGAACTCCTCGCGTCGCCTCACGCCAGCCGCCCGCCGCCGCGCTGCGGCACGCGCGGCACCCCGCCGATGCGCAGCCGCCACAGCCCCTTGAGGTCCTCGATCGCCGTGTGCAGGATCTTCACCCGGCTGTCGCGGTCCTCGATCCAGCGCACGGGCACCTCGCGCAGCCGGTAGCCGTTCTCCTGCGCCAGCAGCAGCAACTCCGAGTCGAAGAACCACCCGGTGTCGCGCACCAGCGGCAGCAGCGCCCGCGCGGGCTCGCGGCCGATCGCCTTGAAGCCGCACTGCGCGTCGGTGACGTTGAGCCGCCCCAGCCGCCGCAGGATCTGCACGTAGATCCTCGAGGTGAACTCGCGGCGCAGCGAGCGCTCCGTCTCCGAGTCGCGGTGCAGCCGCGTCCCGTAGCTGACGTCCGCCTCGCCCGCGGCGATCGGGTCGATCAGCGCCGGGATGTGCTTCAGGTCCGTCGAGAGATCGACGTCCATGTAGGCGAGCACGTCGGCGGGCGAGGTCAGCCAACTGACGCGCAGCGCGATGCCGCGCCCCTTGACCGGGATGTGCAGCGCGGCGAAGCGCGCGTTCCCCTCGCCCCCGTGCCGCGCCTCGAGCTCGCGCGCGATCGGGTACGTGCGGTCGGTGGACGCGTTGTCGGCGACGACGATGCGCCACTCGTGCTCGGGATGTTCGCCGATCCATTCGAGGACGCGCGCGACGCTCCGCTCGAGGATCTGCTCCTCGTTGTAGACCGGCAGCACGAGATCGACGTTCGCCATCGCGCGCGCATCCTAGCGGGTGCGGACGCAGCCGTGGCAAGGGGGCCGGAGGAGACAGCGGGCTAGTGGCGGAAGTGGCGCGCTCCGGTCGCCACCAGCGAGACGCCGAGGCGGTTCGCGGTCTCGATCGAGTCCTCGTCGCGGATCGAGCCGCCGGTGTGGGCGATGACCGTGCAACCGGCCTCGGCGCACACTTCGATGGTGTCGGGGAAGGGGATGAACGCGTCCGTCGCGGCAACCGCACCCCGGGCGCGCTCGCCAGCCTGCTGCTGGCAGAGACGGGCGCTGCCGACGCGGTTGGGCTGACCGGCGCCCATGCCGATCAACACGCCGTCCTTCACGAACACGACGGCGTTCGACTTGACGTGCTTGCACACCACCCAGGCGAGCCGCAGATCCTCGAGTTCCGCCCCCGAGGGTTCCCGCTCGCTCGTGAGGTCGAACGTCGTCTCCTCGGAGACGTCGGCCGTCTGCAGCAGCATCGCGCCGCGGATGCCGCGCGCCTCGACGCGCTCACGCCGCGGCTCGCCCGGCGGCGCCTCGAGGATGCGCAGGTCTCTCGACTTTTTCTTGAGGTGCTCCAGGCCGTCCTCGGTGTAGCCCGGCGCGATCACGATGTCGTAGCGCATGCGCACACCGGACTCGGGATTCCGTACCTGGCGCAAAGCGTCCGCCATCTCGAAGTCGATCGGGCGATTGACCGCGACGATGCCGCCGTAGGCCGAGACGTAGTCACCCTCGGCCAACGAGCGCTCGTAGAGCGGCGCGAGCGCGTCGCCCTCGGCGCCCGCGGCGAAGCAGGCGGGGTTCGTGTGCTTGATGATCGCCACGGCTGCGCCCTCGACGTCGCAGACGAGATTGAAGGCGGCGTCGGCGTCGAGGAAGTTGACGTACGACATGCCCTGTCCGTGGTGCTGCTCGAAGCCGCCGATGCCCTCAATGGGCTGACGCACGGAGTCGAGCGTGTAGAACGCGCCCTGCTGATGCGGGTTCTCGCCGTAACGCATGACCTCCACGCGGGTCATCGCCAGCGTCAGCTGCTCGGGCAGCAGGTCATCCTCGCCGCGCAGGTACTCGGCGATCGCCGCGTCGTAGTGCGAGACGTGCGCGAACGCCTTCGCCGCCAGCGCGCGCCGCGCCCCGGCGCCAAGCCCGCCCGCGCGCAACGCCTCGAGGATCATCCCGTAGTCCGAGGGGTCGACCACCGGAATCACCCAGGGGTGGTTCTTGGCCGCCGCGCGGATCATCGTCGGGCCGCCGATGTCGATCTCCTCGAGCGCCTCGGCGAGGCTCACGTCCGTGCCGCTGACGGTTTCGATGAAGGGGTAGAGGTTGACCGCCACGAGGTCGATCGGCTCGATGCCGTGCGTCGCCAGCTCGGCCGCGTCGTCCTCGCGGTCGCGGCGCGCGAGCAGGCCGCCGTGCACCTTCGGGTGCAGCGTCTTGACGCGCCCCTCGAGCATCTCGGGGCTGCCGGTCAGCGTGGCGATGCTCTCGACGGGCACGCCCGCCTCGGCGATGGCGGCCTGCGTGCGGCCGGTCGAGAACAGCTCCCAGCCGAGGTCGCGCAGGCCCTGGGCCAGTCCGGCGATGCCGGTCTTGTCGTAGGCGCTCAGGATCGCGCGCATCGTGTCTCCCCCTCGTTACTCCGGTAGCCCGGCGACGGCCGGCGCGCCCTCGGCGCGGCGCTCGACGACGCCGCAGCGCCAGCTGCCCGGCGCCGCCTCCAGCACGGCCGCCGCGTCCGGGGGCGACGCGACCAGCACCATGCCGATACCCATGTTGAACGTGCGGAACATCTCGCCGTCCTCGATGCCGCCCGCGCGCTGGATGTGCGCGAACAGCGGCGGCGGCACCCAGCTCGCGGCGTCGATCCGCGCGCGCAGGCCCTCGGGCAGCATCCGCGGCACGTTGCCCGGCAGGCCGCCGCCGGTGATGTGCGCCATCCCGCGCAGGCGCGGCAGCAGCGGCCGGACCACCTCGAGGAAGGAGCCGTGCACCGCCAGCAATGCCTCGCCGAGCGTGCCGCCGAGCTCCTCGACGCGCTCGTCCAGCAGCTCGCGGTCGCGCTCCGCGCCGAGGCCCTTGCCCACGCCGAAGATCTCGCGCACGAGCGAGTAGCCGTTGGTCTGCAGGCCGGTCGAAGGCAGCGCGATCAGCACGTCGCCCTCCTCGATCGCGGAGCCGTCGAGAATCGCGTCGCGCTCGGCGACGCCGACGATGAAGCCGGCGAGGTCGTAATCGCCGGGCTCGTAGAGGTCCGGCATGTCGGCGGTCTCGCCGCCGAGCAGCGCGACGCCGTTCGCCTCGCAGGCCGCGCCGATGCCGGCGACGAGCTCGAGCCGCCGCTCCTGCGCCAGCCCGGCCGTCGCGAGGTAGTCGAGGAAGAAGAGCGGCTCGGCGCCGGCGGTGAGGATGTCGTTGACGCAGTGGTTGACGAGATCCTGCCCGACGCCCTCGTAGCGTCCGAGCGCGCCGGCGATCAGCACCTTCGTGCCGACGCCGTCGGCGCTGGCGACGAGCACCGGATCGCGGTAGCGCCCTGCGCCGAGGCGGAACAGCCCGGCGAAAGCGCCGACGCCGCCGAGCACCTCGGGACGGCTCGCGCGGTCGGCGATCAGGCGCAGACCGCCGATGCTCGCCTCGGCGGCCTGCACGTCGACGCCAGCGTCGGCGTAGCGCAGCGGGGCGGGCGGGCGTTCGGTCGAGGCGCTCATCGCGCGGGCTCCGGGGGAGGCGTCGGGCCGGGCCGGATCATACCCCGCACTCCATCCGCAATGCTGCTCAGTGGACGGCGCGCAGCGGCACCGCGTGCCGATCGATCGATCCGCCGCTCTCGAGGGCGAACTTGTCGAGCTGCAGCGGCACGGCGCTCGGATACTCGCCGCTGAAGCAGGCCGCGCACAGCGCGTCCCGCTGCTGGCCGGTCGCCCCCACGGTGCCCTCGAGCGAGAGGTAGCCGAGCGAGTCGGCGCCGATGTGCTCGCGGATCTCCTCGATCTCGAGGTGCGAGGCAATCAGTTCGCCTCGGGTCGCCATGTCGACGCCGTAGAAGCAGGGGTGGGTGATCGGCGGCGAGGTGATGCGCATGTGCACCTCGCTGGCCCCGGCCTTGCGCAGCATCGCCACCACGCGCGGCGTGGTGGTGCCTCGGACGATCGTGTCGTCGACGACCACGACGCGCCGGCCGCCGAGCAGCTCCGGCAGGGGGTTGAACTTCAACTCCACGCCGCGATCGCGCAGCCGCTGGTCGGGCTGGATGAAGGTGCGGCCGACGTAACGGTTCTTCACGAGGCCCTCAACGTAGGGGATGCCGGATTCCTGCGCGTAGCCGACCGCGGCGGCGGTCGCGGAGTCCGGGATGCCGATCACGACGTCGCCGGGCGCGGGGTGCTCGCGCGCGAGCTGCGCGCCCATCCGCATGCGCACGGGGTAGAGCCGCTCGCCCTGGAGTTGCGAGTCGGGGCGGGCGAAGTAGATGTGCTCCAGCAGGCAGAGCGAGGGGCCCGCGGGGCGCTCGCCCTCGAAGGTCCAGGACCGCACGCCGGCCTCGTCGATGCGCACGACCTCGCCCGGCTCGATCTCGCGCACGAACTCCGCGCCGAGGGTGTCGAGGGCGCACGTCTCCGAGGCGAGCACCCAGCCGCCGCCAAGGCGGCCGAGGCAGAGCGGGCGGATGCCGAGCGGGTCGCGCACGCCGAACAGCGCGTCCGGCGTCAGCAGCGTCAGCGAGTAGGCCCCCGAGGCGCGCCGCATCACATGGTTGAAGCGCTGCTCCCAGGCGTCGCCGGAGGCGGTCGCGAGCAGCTGCGCGAGCACCTCGGAGTCCGTGCCGGTCTCGAACTCGACGCCGCGCTCGATCAGGTCGCTGCGCAGCAGGTCGGCGTTGACGACGTTGCCGTTGTGGGCGAGCGCGAGCTCGCCCCGCGGGCCGGAGACGATCAGCGGCTGCATGTTGGCGTGGGTGCTCGACCCGGTCGTCGAGTAGCGCGTGTGGCCGATCGCGTGCGTGCCCTGGAGATCCTCCAGCACCTCCTCGTGGAAGATCTGGGTGACCAGGCCCATCTCGGCGAAGCGCTGCACCCCCGGCTCACCGTTGGCGGTGGCGATGCCGGCCGACTCCTGTCCGCGATGCTGCAGGGAGTGCAGGCCGAAGAAGGTGAGCCGAGCCACATCCTCGCCGGGGGCGAAGATGCCCATCACGCCGCAGGACTCGCGCAGGCTCGGAATCAAGCGCGCCCCTCTCCGCTACCGGGCGGGGGAGACCGCCAGTGTAGCGCACCGCCCCCCGCTGCGTCCGCATGCATCCGCGCGTGATCGACCTTCGTACAGCGATCCATCACGACCGGCAGCCCGGCAGCCCGAGCGCGCTCGGCCGCGCCCTCGTGCACGATGCCGAGTTGCAGCCAGACCGCGCCCGCCCCCGCCTCGATCGCGTCCTCGACGACCTCCAGCGTCTCCCACGGCAGGCGGAACACGTCGACGATGTCGACGCGCTCCGGCAGCTCGCTCACGCTGTCATGGCAGCGCCGCCCGTGCACCTCGTCGAGCAGCGGGTTCACGAGGTAGACGCGGTAGCCCGCCTCGATCAGGTAGCCGGCGATGTCGTGCCAGGGGCGATCGGTGCGCGCCGAGCGCGCCACGACGGCGATCGTGCGCGCCTCGCGCAGCAAGCGCCGCTCCAGCGGCTCCTCACTCATCGCCCACCTCCGGCGGGCTCGATCCCGCACGCACCATGCGGCGGCGACGCCTTGGCCGCGAGGCTGCCGACGCGGCGGCCTCCCCGGACTCCTCGAGGTCCGGCTCGCCCGGCAGCGCGGCGAGGCGCGCCTCCGAGTCGCTGCGCTCGGCGACGGCCTCGGCGAGGCGGTTGGCGCGCGCCAGGCCCTCGGCGGCGAGCGGGCGGGCGGCGACAACCGTGCCGATCGTGAGCCGCTTGCCGTTGTCCTTCACCAGCTCGACCTCCCAGCTCACGAGGTCCTGCCGCTCGCCGCTCTCCAGCTCCGCCTCGTAGTCGCCCTCGACGGCGATGTGGTCGATGCGCCAGAACGGCACGAGTTCGTCGGTGCCGATGCCGAGGCCGAGCAGGCCCTGCTGCCAGCGCACGGACTGCTTCTCTCGCTCCAGCAGCACGGAGCGCCCGATCACGTTGTAGACCAGCCCGAGCGTCGCGATCGGCCCCATCAGCAGCGCGACGACGAGCAGCACCATCAGCAGCGCGAACGGCAGCGCATCGAGGAAGGCGACAATCAGCACGACCGACCCCGCCGCCAGCGCGAGCTGGACCAGCGGCGCGACGAGCTGCGCGCGCGAACGCCGGATCGCGACGCTGTCGTCGCCGATCACGGCGACGGCGCGCTGCAGCGGGATCCGCTCTGCCATCGCCCGGCTCCGTCCGCCGCGCCCTCGGATCTTCGAGTCTAGAGAGGCCGGCGGGCCGCCACCAGCGAGCGGCCCAGGTCGGTAGCACCTATGATTGAGCGCCGCCGCGCCGAGACGGGCAGGGAGGCCCGATGCGCCACGAGCTGATGGAGATCCTCGCCTGCCCCGTCTGCAAGGGCGAGCTGACGCTCACCGTCGAGCAGGCCGGGGCGGATGCGCAGGGCCGCGAGGAGATCGTGCGCGGCAAGCTGCACTGCGCGGCCTGCGACCACCGCTACCGCATCGAGGACGGCATCCCCAACCTGCTGCCGCCGGAGCTCGCCGAGGCGGTCGAAGGCGGCGTGGCATGAGCGAGGCCGATCGCTCGCGCAGGCTCGGGCTGCTGCTGATGGCGGGCGCGGTCCTGCAGTTGCTCGTCTTCCTCGGCGCGGCCTTGAGGCGCTCGTACGCCGCGCTCGCGCTGCCCGTCGGGGCCGGCGTCGCCGCGCTGTCGGTGCTCGCCTTCTGGGTCGGCTACACGATGGCCTACGCCGAGTGGGACGACGAGGGCGAGCCGTCCGGCGGCAGCCCATGACGGACCCAATGGAGGCCTTCGAGCGCCGCATCGAGCTCGAACGAGTACGCAACTTCCGCGATCTGGGCGGGTACGAGACGCGAGAGGGCCGGCGCGTGCGCTGGCGCACCGTGTTCCGCTCGAGCACGCTCTCCGAGGCGACGCCCGCGGACGTGCGGCGCCTGCTCGACCTCGACCTCGCGCTCGTGCTCGACCTGCGGACCGACGAGGAGCTGGAGCGGCACGGCGTCTCCGCGCTGCACGAGCACGGCGTCGAGCACCGCCACGTGCCCTACGGCCGCGTCACGATGCGCGACCTGACGGGGCCCGGCCTCGACTACCTGCGCGGCATCGAGCAAGCCGTGCCAGCGATCGGCAAGGTCTTCGCCGCGATCGCCGAGGCCGACGAGAGCCGGACCGTCGCCTTCAACTGCGAGGGCGGCAAGGACCGCACGGGCGTGACGGCCGCGCTGCTGCTGCGCCTCCTCGGCGTGCCGGACGAGACGATCGTCGAGGACTACGCGCTGACCCGCGAGTACCTGACGCTGTGGCGTGACCTCAGCGACGAGCAGATCGCGGAGCGCGGCGAACGCTGGGGCGCCGAACTCACCCGCGAGATGCTCGACGCCACGCCCGACACGATGCGGTCGCTGCTGCGCGGCATCGACGAGCGCTACGGCTCCACCGAGGCGCTGCTCGCCCTCGGCGGCGTCGACGAGCCGCTGATCGCGCGCTTGCGCGAGCGGCTGCTGGAGGGCTGAGCGACTGCGGGCCCTCGTGCCATGGCAGCGCCTCGCGCGGTGCTAGAATCACACCATGACCAGCAACGGCAGCTACTACAGCGACACCGGCCACGAGTTCCTTGCGAGGGCGCGGACCTACCTCGCCGAGGACGACCTGCGCCAAGCCTCGGAGAAGGGTTGGGGCGCGACCGCGCAGCTGGTCAAGGCCGCCGCCGAGACCCGCGGCTGGCCGCACCGCAGCCACCGCGACCTCTTCCGCACGGTCACGCGCCTGGTCGAAGAGACGGGCGACGGTGAGCTGCACAGCAGGTTCGGCATCGCTGCCGCCCTCCACACCAACTTCTACGAAGGCTGGCTCGACCGCGACACCGTCGAGGATCACCTCACCCACGTCGGCGACCTCGTCGAGCGGCTCGACGCCCTCACCTGACGGCCGACGGCGCGGAGCGGGGTCGCTCCCGGCGGCGCGAGCGGCTGCTGGAGGGCTGAGGCGACTGCGGGCCCCGTACCGGGGCAGCGCCTCGCGCGGCGCTAGAATCACACCATGACCAGCAACGGCAGCACCTGCAGCGACACTGGCCACGAGTTCCTTGCAAGGGCGCGGACCTACCTCGCCGAGGACGACCTGCGCCAAGCCTCGGAGAAGGGTTGGGGCGCGGCCGCGCAGCTGGTCAAGGCCGCCGCCGAGACCCGCGGCTGGCCGCACCGCAGCCACCGCGACCTCTACATCACGATCAACCGCCTGGCCGACGAGGGCGGAGACGAACAGTTGCGCGACCTGTTCGACTCGGCAAGCGCGCTGCACATCAACTTCTACGAAGACTGGATGCCCCCGGACATGGTCGCGCGCAGCCTCACGCGGGTGAGCGACCTCGTGGAGCGGCTCGACGCCCTCACCTGACGGCCGGCGGCGCGGAGCGGGTCATCCGCGGCTGCGCGAGCGCTAGCCCGACTCCCAGCCAGCGGGCGCGAGCGGCTCGACGCCCTCGAGGCCGGCCGCGTCGCGCAGCTCGGCGATCGAGCGGCCCAGCACGGGGTGCACGACGTCGGGCGCGATCTCGGCGAGCGGGACGAGGACGAAGCCGCGCTGGTGCATCCGCGGGTGCGGGATCCGCAGCTCCTCGCTCTCGATGCGCAGGTTATCGGCGAGGAGCAGGTCGAGGTCGAGCGGGCGCGGGCTGTTGCGCGGCGCGTCCAGATCGCGGCCCGCGGCGACCTCGATGCGCTTGCAGAGGCGCAGCAGCTCGAGGGGTTCGAGCGTGCTGCGCACGCAGGCGGCGGCGTTGGCGTAGGACGGCGCGGGCTCGGCGCAGGCCGGGCCGCCCCACGGCTCCGTCTCCCACAGCGAGGAGACCGCCTCGATAGTGACGCCCGCCTCGGCGAGCCGCTCGAGGCCCGCGCGCAGCGCGGCGACGCGGTCGCCGAGGTTGCCGCCGATGCCGAGGTAGACCCGCCGCTCCTCGCGCGCGCTCATGCGGGCTCCTCGCGGCGGCGGCCGTGCACCACCGCGTCGGTCACCAGCGCGACATCGGCCATCTCGCGCACGTCGTGGACGCGCACGATGTCCGCCCCGGCGGCGATCGCGAGCGCGACGGTGGCGGCGCTGCCGGCGCCGCGCGCGGCCGGCGGCTCCTGCTCGCGCCCGAGCGCCCAGCCGATCGCGGACTTGCGCGAGCTGCCCAGCAGCAGCGGCCTCCCGAAGCAGCGCAGCTCGCCGAGCCGACGCACCAGCTCGAGGCTCTGCTGAGGCCCGATGCCGAACCCGAAGCCGGGGTCGAGGATCAGCAGCTCGCGCCGCACGCCCGCCGCCTCGGCGATCGCGAGCGACTCCTCGAGGCCCGCGCGCACGTCGGCGATCACGTCGCCGGAGGCGGGGCGTCCGCGCTGGTTGTGCATCAGCACGGCAGGCAGCCCGCGCGCCGCGAGCAGCGGCGCGAGCGCGCGATCGGCGCGCAGGCCATGCACGTCGTTGAGCGCGTCCGCGCCCGCGTCGAAGGCGCGTTCGGCGACGTAGGCCTTCGACGTGTCGACGCTGATCGGAGCGGAGACCGCCTCGCGCAGCGCGCGCAGCACGGGCGCGAGCCGCGCCCACTCTTCGGCAGCATCGAGGGGTTCGTGATCGGGCCGGGTGGACTCCGCGCCGACGTCGACCAGGTCCGCGCCATCCTCGACCATGCGCGCGGCCTGGTCGGCGGCGGCGGCCGGGTCGAGGACGCCGTCGCCGGAGAAGGAGTCGGGCGTGGCGTTGACGATGCCCATCACGTAGCTGCGCCGCCCCCACTCGAAGCAGCGTCCGCCGATCGTGATCGGCGGGGGCGGCTGGGCGGGTGGTTCGGACGGCATCGAGGGCGCTCCGGGCGGTCAGGCGATCTCGGCGGGGATCTCCTCGATCACGCCGCCCTTGTGGATGTAGTAGGTGTGCAGCGGTGGAGGCTCTTCGGCAAGCGAAACGAGCAGGTAGAAGGTCCCTGGGTAGGCCGGCTCGCTGTCCGTCTCGCCGGGCGGGAAGAACGCCATCCGCACGTCGGTCTGCGAGGGGTAGGCGGGCGAGGCGACGTGCGAGTGGTAGATCGCGAACAGCGTCTCGCCCCGCTCGTCGCGCTGCTGCTCCAGCCGCATCTGCTCCATGCCGTGCATCTCGAAGCGGTACGGGCTCGCCGCCACGTTGGTCACGCGGTGCACCGAGACCGGCTCGCCGTCCTTCGCGTGCACCAGGCCGCAGGCCTCGTTCGGCAGATCATCGCGGGCATGCGCGATGATCGCGTCGGCGATGGCTCGAGGAATCCGCGGCATCGCTACCAGGCCTCCGGCTCGCCGTCGTCGATACAGGCGTTCCCGCTGAGCCGCATCAGCGCGAAGTTCGCGCTCGACGGCTGCGCCGCGAGGTGGTCGAGCCAGTGCGCGCGCTCCGGCTCGGGCAGGCGCTCGGCGAAGTCCGACGCGAACACCTCGATCTCCTCCTCGCCCGGCGCGATGCCCGCGTCGATCGACCAGCCGCGCACGATCGCGATGCGGCCGACCGTGCGCGTGCGGATCAGCCTCGCGTCCGCCCGCTCGCGGTAGCGGTCGAGCACCGAGGCGCGGAAGCGCAGCGTCAGCAGCCCGTACTCGCCACGCGCGATCGCGCGCTCGACGATCGCGCGCTGCGATCCGCGCCCGCCCGCGCTGCCTCCGGCCATCGCGCCTGCGCTCCTACGTCTCGATCGGCACTCCGATGAGCGAACCGTACTCGGTCCAGGAGCCGTCGTAGTTCTTCACGTCCTCGTGGCCGAGCAGGTACTTGAGCACGAACCAGGTGTGCGAGGAGCGCTCGCCGATGCGGCAGTAGGCGATCGCCGGGTCGCCCGCGCTGACGCCGGCGCCGCCGTAGATCTCGCTCAGCTCCTCGGCGCTGCGGAAGGTGCCGTCCTCGTTGACGGCGCGCGCCCAGGGCACGTTGATCGCGCCGGGGATGTGCCCGCCGCGCTGCGCCGTCTCCGGCAGGCCGGGCGGCGCGATGATCTCGCCGACGAACTCCGCCGGGCTGCGCACGTCCACCAGCTGCGGCGCCTGCGCCGCCACGGCCGCGAGCACCTCGTCGCGCTGCGCGCGCAGGCTCGCGTCCTGCTCGGACGCCGAGTAGCTGGCGCGGCCGACCGAGGGCGCGTCGGTCGTGATCTCGCGCCCGTCGGCGATCCACTTCACGCGGCCGCCGTCCATCAGCGAGACCTGCTCGTGCCCGTACAGCTCGAGCAGCCACAGCGCGTAGGCCGCGAACCAGTTGTTGTTGTCGCCGTAGAGCACCACGTGCGTGTCGTTGCCGATCCCGGACGCCCCGAGCAGCTCCTCGAGGTCGTCCTTGGAGATCACGTCGCGCCGCACCTGGTCCTGCAGTTGCGTCGCCCAGTTCCAGCCGACGGCGCCCGCGATGTGGCCCTCGTCGTAGGCGCCGGTGTCGACGTCCACCTCGACGAGGCGCACGTTCGAGTCGCCGCCGTGTTCGGCGACCCAGTCCGCCGTGACAAGCTTGTCAGCCATTGCTGCGTTCCCCCTTCCCGGCGGCCGAGCCGCCGGTCGTTCCCGCTCCGGCTACCACCAGAGCGTCGTGTTTACGTCCTCCTCGATCTCGTCGTAGTCCTGCGTCCAGAGGCCCGAGGACAGGTACTTCCAACCGCTGTCCGCCAGCAGGCAGACCACCTTGCCGCCGGTCATCCGCTCCGCCGCGCGCTGCGCGGCGCGCACCGCGGCGCCGCTGGAGACGCCGGCGAAGATGCCGGTGCGCTCCGTCAGCTCCCGCGTCAGCCGGAACGAGGTCGCCGAGTCGACGACGATGCGGCCGTCGAGCACGGACTCGTCGAGGACGGGCGGGATGTAGCCCTCCTCGAGGCTGCGCAGGCCCTGCACGAGGTCGCCCGGGTGCGGCGCGGCGGCGACGATGCGCACCGCCGGGTTGTGCTCCTTGAGCCGCCGCCCGACGCCGGTCAGCGTCCCGCCCGTGCCGAGGCCGGCGACGAAGACGTCGGTGTCCGGGAGGTCCTCGATGATCTCCGGGGCGGTGCTCTCGTAGTGGGCGCGCGGGTTGTCCTCGTTCTCGTACTGGAAGGGCATGAACCACTCGGGGCGCCCGGCGTGGATGCGCTCCGCCTCGCGCACCGAGCCGTTCGTGCCGAGGTCGCCCGGCGAGTAGAGGATCTCCGCGCCGAAGCTCTCCAGCAGCTCGACGCGCTCGCGCGTGACGGCGTCCGGCATGACCACCTTCACCGGGTAGCCGCGCAGGCGGCCGATCATCGCCAGCGAGATGCCGGTGTTGCCGGAGGTCGGCTCGAGGATCGTCTGGCCCGGCTCGAGGCGGCCGTCGCGCTCGGCGGCGGAGACCATCCACCAGGCGATGCGGTCCTTGACGGAGCCGGTCGGGTTCTCGCCCTCGAGCTTGGCGTAGATGCTGACGTCCGGGTTGGGCGACATCACGGAGATGTCGACCAGCGGGGTGCCGCCGATGCGGTCGAGCACGCTGCCCGCGGGCGTCCGCCCCGTCTGCCGCGCTGCCGCCTCACCCACGACGAACCCCTGCCGTTAGCCGCCGGCCAGCGCGGGCAGGATCGACACCTCGTCGCCCTCGCTCAGCGCCGTCTGGGCGCCGTCCATGAAGCGCACGTCCTCGTCGTTGAGGTAGACGTTGACGAAGCGGTGCAGCTCGCCGCCGTCGTCCACGAGCTGCTCGCGGAAGCCGGGGTAGCGCCGCTCGATGTCGTCGATCAGCTCCGCGATGGTGCCGCCCTCGGCGGTCAGCGCGCGCTGGCCGCCGACGGTCTTCTGGATGACCGAGGTCACGTTGACCCGCACCTCCAAGGCCGGCTCCTTCCCGTCGCCGATGAACGCGCCGCGCGCCGCTAGTGTCCGCCGCCGTTGGCCGCGGGGGCCTCGAGCGGCGGCGAGCCGCAGAACGCGTCGTAGTCGATGAGCTCCGTCACGGTCGGCTCGTCGCCGCAGAGCGGGCAAGCCGGGTCGCGCCGCAGCTTCATCTCGCGGAACTCCATGGTCAAGGCGTCGATCAGCAGCAGCCGCCCGACGAGCGGCCGCCCGATGTCGAGCACCTGCTTGAACACCTCGGTCGCCTGGATCGATCCGACGATGCCGGTGATCGCGCCGAGCACGCCCGCCTCGGCGCACGAGGGCACGAGGCCGGGCGGCGGCGGCGCTGGGTAGAGGCAGCGGTAGCAGCCCTCGCCGGGCTTGAACACCGTGGCCTGCCCGTCGAAGAGCAGGATCGAGCCGTCGACCAGCGTCTTGCCGAGCAGGTAGGCGGCGTCGTTGACGAGGTAGCGCGTCGCGAAGTTGTCCGCGCCGTTCACGACGATCTCGTAGTCCCCGATGATCTCCATCGCGTTCTCCGAGTGCAGCGGCGCGGGGTGCGTCACGACCCGCACGTGCGGGTTGTAGGCGTGCAGCGTGTCCACCGCCGAGTCGAGCTTCGTACGCCCGACGTCCTCGGTCTGGTGCAGCAGCTGGCGCTGCAGGTTGGAGAGGTCCACCACGTCGAAGTCGACGAGGCCGACCGTGCCGACGCCGGCCAGCGCGAGGTAGATCGCGACCGGGGAGCCGAGGCCGCCCGCGCCCACGATCAGCACCTTCGCGTTGCGCAGCTGGCGCTGCCCGATCGATCCGACCTGCGGCATGATGATGTGCCGCGAGTAGCGCATCGCCTCGTCCGGGTTGAGCGCCGTGCTCGGCGCGGCGCCGCCCGCGAGCGCGGGGATGACCGCGACCTGGTCGCCGTCCGCGACGGCCGTCGAGACGCCGTCGAGTTCGTGGATCTCCTGGTTGTTGACGTAGATGTTGATGTGCGCGGGCACCCGCCGCTCGCGGTCGTAGACCAGCATGTCGAAGCCGGGGTAGCGCGCGTTGACCGCGTCGAGCACGCCCGCGACGTCGCCGCCGTCCACCTCGACGTACTCGCGGTTGGCCGTGAACCTGCGGAATGGCTGAGGGATGTAGACGCTGACCGCCATCTCCGATCGCCGTCCTTCCTGCCGAACTGTCATCTGTCCCCGATCCGTTCCCTGTCTCCTGTTGCTCATGAGAGCGCCACGCTCAGGTACCGCTCGCCGGTGTCACAGAGCATCGTCACCACGCGACAGCCCGGCCCAAGCCGCTTGCCGACCTCGATCGAGGCCCAGACGTTGCCGCCGGCGGAGATGCCGACGAGCAGGCCTTCCTCGCGGGTGAGCCGCTCCGTCATCGCATGGGCGTCCTCGTCGCGCACGCTGATCACCTCGTCGTAGACCTCGCGGTTGAGCACGCCCGGCACGAACGATGCGCCGATGCCCTGGATGCCGTGCAGCCCGGCGCGCCCGCCCTGCAGCACCGGCGACCGCGACGGCTCGACGGCAACGATGCGCACGTCCACGACGGCCTCGCGCAGCACCTCGCCGACGCCGGTGATCGAGCCGCCGGTGCCGACGCCCGCGACGAACGCGTCGAGCGCGCCGCCGGTCGCCTCGAGGATCTCGGGGCCCGTCGTCTCGCGGTGGATGCGCGGATTGGCGAGGTTGTCGAACTGCTGCGGCATGAAGTAGCCGTGCTCCTCGGATAGCTGCCCGGCAGCGTAGACCGCTCCCGTCATGCCCTCGATCGCCGGGGTCAGCCGCAGCTCCGCGCCGAAGCGCTCGAGCAGGCGGCGGCGCTCGACGCTCATGTCCTCGGGCATCGTCAGGACCAGCCGGTAGCCCTTGCGCGCGCAGACCATCGCGAGGCCGATCCCGGTGTTGCCCGAGGTCGGCTCGACGATCGTGTCGCCGGGCGCGATCAGGCCGTCGCGCTCGGCGTCCTCGATCATGCTCAGCGCGATGCGGTCCTTGACCGAGCCCGCCGGGTTGCGCGACTCGAGCTTGCCGAGGATCTCGGCGCAGCCCTCGGGCACGACGCGGTGCAGCCGCACGAGCGGCGTCTCGCCGATCAGGTCGAGCACGGAGTCGGCGATCGCCGGCCGGGCGCGGCGAGCCTCGGCGGCGTGCGTGGTCGTCGTCATCAGATCGAGTAGTGCGCGGCCCGGGCGTGCTGCTGCGCCCGCGCGCGCTCCGCGAGGTCGGCGATGCTGACCGCGCCGAGGCGGCGGCGCATGTCCTGGTAGATCTCCTCCCAGACGGGGCGCTGGGCGCAGAGACCGCAGTCGTGGGTGCACTCCTCACCATCCTCGACGCAGGAAATCGGCGCGACGGAGCCCTCGAGGCTCTCGATCACGTGGAGCAGGCAGATCTCCTCGGGGCGGCGGGTCAGCAGGTGGCCGCCGCCGGGGCCGCGCACGCTGCGCACGAAGCCGCCGCGGCGCAGCAGCGCCATCAGGTGATCGAGGTACGACTCCGGGATCTCCTGGCGATCGGCGATGCCCGCGCGCTGGACCGGCCCCTCGCCGTCGTGGAGCGCGAGGTCTATCAGCGCGCGAACGCCGTAGTCGCCCTTCCTGCTCAGCCACATGGACCCGACCGCCGCTATTGTCGAGTAAGTTGCTCAACATTCTAGCACATTGCCCTGTTGCGCCAAGCGCTCGGCAGAATCCGCTAGCCCACCTGGTACCGCTCGATGGCGTCCCGGTCGAACGCGAGGCCCAGACCCGGCTTGTCCGGCACCACGATCTCCCCGTCCTCGATGGCCGGGGTTTCCTCGAACAGCCGCAGCGTCCAGGGCATGTACTCCACCGTCAGTCCGTTGGGAATCGCGGCAATCGAGTGCACCTGGAACTCGGGTATGAGGTGGCTGACCACCGGCAGGTTGAAGGCCTCGGCCATCCCCGCCACCTTGCGGAACTGCGTGAACCCGCCCACCCGCAGCAGGTCGACCATCACGATGTCGATCGAGCGCTGCTCCAGCATGTGCCGGAAGGGGCGGATGCCGTAGACGTACTCCCCGGCGGCGATCGGCGTGGTGAGCGCATCGGCCACCCGCGCCAGGCCCTGGTAGTCGTCCCGGACCACGACGTCTTCCAGCCAAAACAGGTGGTACTCCTCGACCCGCGATCCGATGGTGATGGCCTGGTTCACGTCCCAGAGCTGGTTGATGTCGCACATCAAGTCGATGTCGGGCCCGATCGCCTCGCGCAGGGTGCGGATACGAGCCACCTCGCGCCGGGCGGTCGGCTCGGCGCCCATCTGGGTCTTCATCTGCCTGAAGCCCTGCTCCACCAGCCGCGGGCCGGCCTCGGCCAGGTACTCCACGCTCATCGGACGCCCCAGCGCGCCGCTGGCGTAGGTCACCACCCGGTCGCGGTGACCGCCGAGCAGCGAGCACACCGTCTGGTTCAGCGCCTTGCCCTTGATGTCCCAGAGCGCGATGTCGATCGCCGAGATCGCGAGGGTGAAGATGCCCTCGGGGCCGGTGCCCCCCGCCGCGAGCCACAGCTTGTCGGTGACCGCCTCGACCTGCAGCGGGTTCTCGCCCACCGTCAGCTCGCAGAGGTTGTCGACCGCCGTGCGCAGCGCCGGGGTCAGCGCGGCGCCGAAGAACGTGATGCCGATGCCCCGCACGCCCTCGTCGGTGTCCAGCTCCAGCGTCACGAACTCCCGCGTGCCGGGCTGGTCGACGCCGACGATGAGCGGGTTGACGTCCGGCGTCTCCAGGACGCGGGTGGTCCAGTTGCTTACTTTCATCCGCCTGCTCCTGGACGTTTTCGCCGTGCGGGAGCCCGGCTAGCCTCCGGCCACCGCCGGGACGATCGAAACCTCGTCGCCCTCGGACAGCTCGCTGGCGAGGCCGGAGAGGAAGCGCACGTCCTCGCCGTTGACGAAGACGTTGACGAAGCGGCGCAGCTCGCCGTCGTCCTCGCAGAGCCGCTCGCGCATGCCGGGGTAGGACGCCTCGAGGTGCTCGACCACGGCGGCCAGCGTCGCGCCGTCGGCGCTGACGAGCTCCTGGTCGCCGGTCAGGGTGCGGAGCGGGGCGGGGATTCGCACGTTCACTGCCATCGCGGCGGTCCTCTCGCTGTCGAGCCCGGCTGGCCGGGCGGGTTGCGGCTCGCTAGCCCTCGACGACGTCGCCGAGGGTCGCCTGGTCCACGCGCACGCCCTTCGCCTCGGCCCAGGCGATGGCGCGATCGATCTCGTCGGGCTCGCCATCGAGCTCGAGCACGACCCAGCCGACGCGCGCGTCGACGTCGGCCATGCGGATGTTGGTGATGACCTCGAACTCGTGGCCGAGCAGGTAGATCAACGGCTCCTGGATCAGCTCGGGCGAGAAGGTGAAGCGGACCTGTCTGCTCGCCATCATGCGCCTCCCGTCGCGGCCGCGGCGGGCGTCCGCCGCGCCTCGTAGGCCTCGATGAACGCGTCGCCGCGGGCGGGCACGAGCAGCGGGCTGGAGAGCTCGCCCTGCAGCGCCTCGGTGGTCTTGAGGCCGCCGCCGGTGATGAAGGCGACGGTCTCCTCCTCGGGGGCGATCTGGCCGCGCTCCACCATGTGCTTGAGGCAGGCGATCGTGGTCCCGCCCGCCGTCTCCGCGAAGACGCCCTCGGTCTCGGCCAGCAGCTTCATGCCCTCGACGATCTCCGCGTCGGTCGCCATCGCCGCGACGCCGTCCGTCTCCTCCAGCGTCTTGAGCGCATAGTAGCCGTCCGCCGGGTTGCCGATGGCGATCGAGCGCGCGATCGTGTCCGGCTTCTGCGGCCGGAAGTTGAGCGTGCCCTCCTCGAAGGCGGTCGCGATCGGCGAGCAGCCGGCCGCCTGCGCCCCCGACATGCGGGTGCGCGGCTCGTCGATCAGCCCGACCTGGTGCAGCTCGTTGAAGCCCTTCCAGATCTTCGTGAAGAGCGAGCCCGAGGCCATCGGCACGACGCAGTGGTCCGGCGTGCGCCAGCCGAGCTGCTCGGCGACCTCGAAGCCGAGGGTGCGCGAGCCCTCGGCGTAGTAGGGCCGCACGTTGATGTTGACGAAGGCCCACGGCTTGGACTGCGACACCTCCGTGCAAAGCCGGTTCACGTCGTCGTAGGAGCCCTCGACCATCACGAGGGTCGGGTCGTAGATGCCGCTGCCGACGACCTTGCCCTCCTCGAGGTCGTGCGGGATGAAGACGATCGTCTCCATGCCCGCCCGCGCGCCGTGGGCGGCGACCGAGTTGGCGAGGTTGCCGGTGCTCGCGCAGGCGATGCCGCTGTAGCCGAACTCGCGCGCCTTGGCGATCGCGACGGCGACGACGCGGTCCTTGAACGACCACGTCGGGTTGACGGTGTCGTTCTTGATCCAGAGCCGCTCGAGGCCGAGCGCCGCCGCCAGGTTGTCGGCGCGCAGCAGCGGCGTGAAGCCCGCCCCGAGGTCCACGCGGTACTCGGGCTCGGACGGCAGCAGGTCGGCGTAGCGCCAAAGCGTCGTCGGCCCGGCCGCGATCGACTCGCGGGAGATCGAGGCGGCGATGCCCTCGTAGTCGTAGGCGACCTCGAGGGGGCCGAAACAGAACTCGCAGAAGAAGGCCGCGGCGAGCGGGAACTCGCGCCCGCACTCGCGGCAGCGCAGTGAACGTTCAAAGGACATGGCAGGGATGCTCCGGGCTTGGGTTCGGGATGATGCGAGGCTGCCCGCTGGCCCCGGCTCTCGCGGGGCGGGCGGGCTAGCGCATCACCATGTGGCCCCGATCGGGGCGCTGCACGGCGGCGGCTGCGAGGAGCGGGAGCAGTCGTTCGCTCATCGGGTCGTTCCGCGTTCCTGCCTCTACGCCCATGTCACGCATCGCGGGCGCGCCGCGTCAATCGAGGCTATGAACGCCCGCTGTTGCTGTCAACAGCGCGCCGCGCTGCGCTCCTGCATTCCCCTTCCCATCATTCCCCTCCCGTCACTCCCCACCCCGTCATTCCGCCCCCTTCCCGTCATTCCGGCGAAAGCCGGAATCCAGATGCGCCAACTCTCCCGCCGCAGAGAGAACCCTCTCCCAAGCGGCGGGAGAGAGGTAGGATGAAGGAGACCCCGGCACAGCCGGGAGCGCGCGCCCTTGGGACGCCGGGTGATCGACGGGCCGGAGGCAGGCGATGAGTGGTCGCTACAGCTACCGCATCACCTGGTCGGAAGAGGATCAGGAGTACGTGGGCCTGTGCCTGGAGTTCCCGCTCCTCAGCTGGCTGGCGCCGCGACAGGAAGACGCGTTCGCCGGCATCCGCCGGACGGTCGCCGACGCGGTGCGAGACATGGAGTCCACTGGCGAGGCGTAAGCGCCGCCGATCCCGCCCTCAGAACGCCCCCCGCCGGGCTTCGAGTTCCTGCGCCATCTGCTTGAGCACGCGCGGGATGTGCTGGTGATAGCCGCCCGCCAGCCCGGATGTGGAGGGCATCACCCACACCGAGGCGCCAGCGATCTTGACAGATTGGCAACCCCACTGCCGTGGCCGCCACTTGCCAGGGAACGCGAGGTCGAACGCCTCCTTACTGTTGAAGCAGACCTTGTGCGGCGCGAACTCGGCGATACGCCCGAAGCCGGGGTTCGTCACGTTGGTGAAGCCGATGCCGTAGCGGTCGGGCAGCAGCTCGTCATCCGTCGGCCCAACCTCACCGTCGACAAGGTCGCTGTCCGAGAGCATCCGCCAGAAGACGTTCCTGGGATCGCTGTAGTAGTGGTTCTCTTGCGCCGACCGCTTGCCGGGCGCGACGCCGACGAAGACCAGATCGAGGCCGGGCCGCAGCAGGTCGGGCAAGCCAGTTGTGTTCGTCACATCGTCCCCCAATCCGATTCAACCGCGCCGCGCCTCCGCCAGCGCCCGCCGTACCGCCGCGGAGTCGAGGCGGCCCGCGCTCACCTCGCGGCCGGCGACGGCGACGACGGGGACGCGATCGCCGTAGCGGGCGGCGAGCGCCGGGTCGGCGTCGACGTCCTGCTCGCGCAACTCGAAGGCGAAGTCGCGCCCAAGGCGGCGCAGCGCGTCGCGGGCGTGGACGCAGGGAGCGCAGCCCTCG
This sequence comes from Dehalococcoidia bacterium, assembly GCA_963692775.1. Taxonomy (GTDB): domain Bacteria; phylum Chloroflexota; class Dehalococcoidia; order UBA2979; family UBA2979; genus VXMT01. The sequence goes on from OY839116.1 coordinate 1,534,474, forward strand.
CGGCTGTAGAGGACGACCCGCGGGCCGCCCTCCGTCACCGCGCCGCGCCGAGCAGGCGCCCGATGAGCGGCAGGCGATGGAGCGGCGCGGGCTCCTCCTCGGGCGGCCGGGTCGCGAAGTACCAGACCACCGGGATCATCGCGAGGACCACGAGCAGCGAGACGAGCTGCGGGACGCGCAGGTCCGGCACGATCGTCCCGCTCGAGTCGATGCGCAGGTAGGTGAGGAAGAAGCGCATCACCGCGTAGCCGACCAGGTAGCAGCAGAAGGTCAGCCCCGGCCTGCGCCAGAAGACGCGGAACAGCAGCACGAACAGCGCGCCGAGGATCACGAGGTCGCCGATCAGCTCGTAGGTCGTCGCCGGGTGGTGAGGGCCGACGAGCAGCGAGTGCACGAACGCGGGGGAGTCCTCGTGCGTGTAGAAGACGGCCCAGGGCAGCTCGCTCGCCTTCGCCAGGTGCTCGCCGTTGACGAGGTCGCCGATCCGTCCGACCGCCTGCCCGAGGATGATGCCGAAGCTGGCGACGTCCAGGGCCCGCGCGACCGGGTAGCCCTTCCAGAGGCCGAAGGCGAGGCCCCCGATGACGCCTCCGAGGATCGCGCCCCAGATCGAGATGCCGCCCTCGGTGATGCGCAGGATCGCCACCGGATCGCCGCTGAACGACTCCCAGTGCTCGAAGACGAAGAGCAGGCGCGCGCCGACGATCCCGCTCGGCACGCCGACGAGGGCGAGCGTGTAGGCGTCGTCGTAGTCGTACTGCACGACGTTCACGAGGAAGAGCGAGAGCCGCACGCCGGCGAAGATGCCGATCGCGGTGAACAGCCCGTGCCAGGTCAGCAGCAACCCGCCGATCTGCGTGATGTTCGGATCCCACGGGATCTCGATCGAGAGGATCGGCACCGCGCCCCCTTCGCATGAACTCGCGCGCTGGCGGCAAGTGTACGGCGCGGCGGCCTCGTCAGCCTCCCGAGGCGGACTCCGCGTCATCGAGGCCGAAGAGCTTGCGGTAGAGCGCTCGCACCTCGCCCGGCGGCAGGCCGGAGCCGAGGAACGACTCCCCGATGCGCACCTCGGCGTGGAGGTGCAGCTCCGTACCGGGCGCGGTGATCGACTCGGGCGTTCCCGATTCGCCGATGCCGCCGACCACCTGGCCCCGCTGCACCCAGTGACCCACCTTGAGGCTCGGTACGATGACGCCGAGGTGCGCGTAGCGGGTGACGACGCCGTTGCCGTGGTAGATCCAGACCTGGCGTCCACGATAGATGTCGAGGATCGGCTCCTCGGTGTAGCCCAGTTCGGCCGTGCGCCGTGAGAACTCGTTGATCTGCTCGATGGTGATCTCGACGTAGTCGTGGTCCGCACGGATCACGAAGCCCTCGTACATCGCCATCACCGGCGTGCCCTCGCGGACGCTGGCGCAGGCAAGGCCGTTGTACCAGTCAACGCCCTCGTGGAAGCCGTTGCGGTACTCGCGGGGCGCGTTCGGCATCAGGCGGTCCGAGTCCGGCAGACAGCCATCGTCGACGGGGATCGCGAAGCCGCGCAGATCCTCGGGATCGAGCGGCGGCAGCACCCACTGCGGTCGGGGTGTCGGGGTGGGCGAAGGTGCGGGAGCGGTCGTGGGCGTGCGAGTCGTCGGGATCCGCGCCGGCGCTCCCGCGGGCGTCGGCGCATCGGCAGGCGTGGGCGCTGGCGTCTCGCTGGCGGTGGGGTCCGGCGTCGGAGTGACGACGACGACCTCGGGCGGCTCTTCGTCCTCGGCGCGGAAGCGGGAGCAGGCGACGAGCAGCGCGCCGCCGAGCAACGCGCCAAGGACGGCGCGCCGAGAGAACGTGCGCAGCGGTTGCCTCGGTCCGGTCGCACCCAACGGGCCGCACCTCCGCGCGCCCCCGCCACTTACAGGATCGGGGGCGCGGCGCGAGGGCGTCAAACGGCGCGCGCCGGGCTACCTCTCGGAGCGCCGGCTGCGCCGCCGCGCGACGGCCGCGGCCGTGCGGTGCGCGCGATCGGCGAACGGATCGGGAACCTCGGGCAGCTCCGGCTCCTCGCCGTAGCGGTGGCGCAGGGCGGCGCGGATCAGGTGGTCCGTGAGCGCCGGGTTGCGAGGCAGCAGCGAGCCGTGCAGGTAGGTGCCGATCGCCTCGCGCACGCGCGCGCCCTCGGCCCCGTCCGCGCCGTTGTTGCCGTACCCGAACTCGACGTGCGCGAACGGCGTCACGCCCGGCCCGAGGTAGGAGCGGCCGCCGTGGTTCTCGAAGCCGACGACCTCGCCGACGCCCTCGAGGGTCGAGCGCGCGAGCACGTCGCCGATGCAGCGTTCCTCGTCGCGGGGCGGCGCGACGGTGGTCACGTCGAAGACGCCGGTGCCGGGCAGCTCCTCGCCCTCGGCGGTGCGGTACCAGCGGCCGAAGAGCTGGAAGCCGCCGCAGACGGCGAGCATCGCGGCGTCCTCGGCGACCCAGGCGCGCAGCGCCTCGGCGTGGCGCGCGAGGTCGGGCGCGGCGCGGCGCTGCTCGCGGTCCTGGCCGCCGCCGATCAGCACCAGGTCGGCCTCCTCCGGCAGCGGATCGCCGATCCCGGCGCGGGTGACCTCGCAGCCCACGCCGAGCGCGGCGCAGCGCGCCCCGAGCGCGATCACGTTGCCGCGATCGGCGTAGACGTTCATCAGCTCTGGATAGAGCCAGACGACGCGGATCGCCGGCTTGCCGGCCACGTCGCTCATTGCCGCCGCTCCCGCTCCCAGTACGGGGCGACCCCGCTCCCCGCGGCGATGATCTCCCGCAACTGGAGCATCGCCGTGTACGTCGTGATCACCTCGAGGCGCTCCCCCGCGGGCAGCCGGTGCAGCGCCTCGTCGAGCGCCGACGCGCGATGCGGCTGCACGAGGTCGACGCGCACGCCGGCGAGGCGCAGCCGCAGCGCGAGGTCGTCGGCGCGATCGCCGCTGACGACGACGCTCGCCGCGTGGCCGGCGAGCAGCTCGAAGTCGGCGTCGTAGATCCACGACACATCGCGGCCGTCCTGGATGCCGTCGTTGAGCGCGGCGAGGATGTGCAGCCGAGGCTGCGGCGCGTCCTCCGAGGGCGTCCCGGCGGCGGTGAGGGCGCGCAGCACGGCGTTCATGCCCGCCGGGTTCTTTGCCAGCCAGAGCCGCAGTTCGCGCCCGCGCAGCCGGAAGCGCTCCTGCCGCCCGAAGGCCGGACCCGCGCCCGCGAGCGCCCTCGCGACGACCGGGGCGTCGAGGCCGAGCGCGTGCGCCGCCGCCGCCGCGCCGAGGGCGTTGTAGATCGGGTACAGGCCCTGCAGCGGCAGCTCGACCTCGATGCGCTCGCCCGCGAGATCGAGGGCGAAGCGCGAGCCGTCCTCGAACTGCTCGATCTCGTGCGCCGCGACGAGCGGGCGGGGGCGCGAGCTGCCGCAGGCGTCGCAGCGCCAGCGGCCGGCGTGGGCGACGAAGACCGCGTCGTAACGGAAGGGCGCGCCGCAGCGGCAGAAGCGCGCGTCCGAGGCGTGATCGGGACCGCCGCGGGCGATGCCGTCATCCTCGATGCCGAACGTCACGACCTCGCCGCGTCCGGCATCGGCAAGCGGCGCGATCGAGGGGTCGTCCGAGTTCAGCACGAGCGTCGCGCCCGAGGCGTCGGCGATCAACATCCGCTCCCAGCCCTCGGCGACGGAGTCGACCTCGCCGTAGCGGTCGAGCTGGTCGCGGAAGAGGTTGAGGAAGACGATCGCGCGCGGCGCGAGCGCGGGCAGCAGCGGCGGCAGCGCCGCCTCGTCCACCTCGAGTACGCCGAGGCTCCCGCGAACGCCGTTGCCGCGCTCGGCGAGGAACGCGGAGACGATGCCGCGCTCGAGGTTGGAGCCGGAGCGGTTGGCGATCACGTCGCTGCCGGCCGCGCGGGCGCACTCGGCGAGCAGGTGCGCCGTCGTGGTCTTGCCGTTGGTGCCGGTGACGACGACCGTGCCCGCGGCGGCGCGGCGCACGAGCTGCGCGGTGATGTCCGGCGCGATCGTCGCGGCGACCAGGCCCGGCAGCGCCGTCCCGCCGCCGCGCCCGAGGCGTCGCGAGGCCTCGGCGGCGGCCGCGCCGGCGATCAGCGCGGCGCCGGTCCGCAGCCTGTTGGTCATCGTTGCAAGCGCGGCCATGTCACTCCGGGCTTCGCGGACGGGCCGCCCTGCACGGCCCTCGGCGAATCGCACTACATCGATGGTACGGAACGGGGGCTGGCGGACAAGCGAAAGCCCGGCGCAGCGCTACGCCGGGCCCGGTTCCGCGCTCGCCGTTCACGAGCGCATGTCTGATTGCTCAGTCCGACGGAGGCGCCTCGTCGAACGCTCGGCCCTCGTCCTCTGACGCCAGACGCCGAGCGTTCCACGCGGCCCACTTCGCACGCTCTTCTGCGCGGCCTTCGGCACGGCCTTCCGCGCGGCCTTCCGCGCGGCCTTCGGAGCGGCGGCGCTCGCGCTGCCTCTCAAGCCGCTCTTTCAGCATGTCGGCCAGGACCATGGTGGTTCTCCATCCCTCCGTAGCGATTATAGCGACTGCCGCGGACGTGATGACGATCGGGCTGGCCCGCTCCCACGTGGCGAGCACCGCTCCCGTTTCCCTGAAGACCAGGCCCAGTCCAACCAGCACTTGCAGGCTGAAGAGGACGAAATAGTAGGTCTTGGTCTCCTGGCTGACGCTCCAGATCGACTCCCGCCCGGCGGGCGACGCATCACTGGCAGGCACTGGTGATCAGGTCAGGCGAAGTTTGTGCGGCCCGCCGCAGACCGTCAGCCGGACGACTCCTTGTCGCTTGAGGCCTCCGACTCGTCGTCCGAGGAGCTGCCGCCGGACGCCGAAGCAGTCTCGGAGCCCTCTTCCTCGTCCTCATCCGGACGCGCCGCCTCCTGGCGGAACTCGCGGATGCCGCGCCCGAGCGCGCCGCCGAGGTCGGCGACACGAGTCGCCCCGAAGATCAGGGCGATGATCACGAGGATGATCAGCAACTCCTGCCAGCCCAGTCCACCGATCATCCGTCAGCCCTCTCTTTGCGCCGCATCCGCCGTGCCGGCGGACGCCGAATCGTACCACGCAGCGCCGCAGGCAACTCCGTTGCGGCTAGTCCGCGATCCTCTCGATGAATACGTCCATCACGCCGCCGCAGATCTTGTCGTCGCCCTCGACGTCCTCGGTGAGGTCGACGGTGACGATGCGCGGACGACCGTCGGCCATCGTCTCCATCGCCTCCTGCCAGACCTCGGCCTCGCCGCAGCCGCCGCCGATGGTGCCGCGGAAGCTGCCGTCCGGGCGCAGCAGCAGCTGCGCGCCGGGGCTGCGAGGCGTCGAGCCGCGCGCGTCGGCGACGGTCGCCAGCACGCGGCGCTCCCCGCGCCCCTGCGCTTCACGAATCTCGGCGAACAGTTCGGCGTCTGCCATCGTGTTCCTTGTCCCGCCCGGCTCCCGGCCGGTCGTGTCGCTACAGTCTACCAGCGTGCGCCGCCGCGCTACGCGTCCTGCCCGGCGGGCGCGCGGCCCTTGACCTCGCGCATCGGCGCGCCGCTCCCGCCGCGTTGCAGCATCACCATCTCCGCGAGGATGGCGAGCGCGATCTCCTCCGGCGTCTCCGCGCCGATGTCGAGCCCGATCGGCGTGCGCACCGCCTCGAGGTCCTCGCGCGGCAAGCCCTCATCGACGAGGTGCTGGATCACGGTGCCGGTGCGGCGGCGGCTGCCGATCATGCCGACGTAGGCGGCGCCGCGCCCGATCGTGTGGCGCAGCGCCAGCTCGTCGACCTGGTGGCCGCGCGAGACCATCACCGCGTACGTCCGCCCATCGATCGCGACCCTGTCCAGCTCCTCGTCCACCTCCCCGGCGATCACCTCCGAGGCCATCGGGAAGCGTTCGCGGTTGGCGAACTCCTCGCGGTCGTCGATCACGGTCACCTGGAAGCCGAGCGTCGCGCCGATCGTCGCGAGGGCGAGGCCGATGTGGCCGCCGCCCACGATCAGCAGCCGACCGGGCGCCTCGAAGACCTCGAGCATGAGCCGGCCGTCGCCCGCCCGCGCCCGCGAGCGCCGCGTGACGAGCTCGCCGTCCGCGCGCACATAGACCGTCTGCGCCTCGATGCGCGGGCGCGCGGAGAGCGCCGCCCGGCCCGCCTCGGCGGCGGCCTCGTCGATCGCGGTCGCGCCGAGGGCGCCGAGCGTCCCGCCGGGGGCGCGCACGAGCAGCTTCGCGCCGAGCCGCAGACCATCCTGCTCGCCGGGGTCGATCACCGTCGCGACGGCGACGGCCGGACCGCCGCCGAGGGCCGCCTCGACCTCCGCGACGAGGCGCGCGCGCACGTCCTCGCCCGTCTCGCCGCCGGTCTGCTGTTCGCTCATCGTCGCCTCACGGCAGCGATCATATCGCCGCGCCGCGTGACGTGCTCAGACGTTGAAGAGCACGTGCACCACGTCGCCGTCCCGCACCTCGTAGTCGCGGCCTTCGGTGCGCAGGCGGCCCGTGCGGCGCAACTGCGCCTCGCTGCCCGCCTCCAGCCACTCGTCCCAGCGCGCGACCTCGGCGCGGATGAAGCCGCGCTCGAGGTCGCTGTGGATGCGGCCGGCCGCCTCGAGGGCCGTCCCGCCCCGGCGCAGCGTCCAGGCGCGCGCCTCGCGGTCGCTCGCGGTGAGGAAGGTGAGCACGCCGAGCAGGTCGTACGTCTCCCGGATCACGCGGTCGAGCGGCGACAGCTCGGGCAGGCCCAGCTCGCCGCGGAACGCCGAAGCCTCCTCCGCCTCCATCTGCGCCAGCTCCGCCTCGATGCGCGCGCTGAGCGCCACGACTCCGACGCCGGGCGCGCGGTGGCGCTCAACGTAGCCCGCCTCGATCTCCGCCAGCCGCGGCAGGTCGTCCTCGTCGACGTTGACGAGGACCAGCAGCGGCCGGCGTGTCGCGAACTGGTAGCTCGCGAGCAAGCGCCGCTCGCCCTCGGTGAGTTCGAGGGCGCGCAGCGCGCTCCCCGCCTCGAGGGCCTCGCGCAGCCGCAGCAGCAGCGCCCGGTCCTGCTCCAGCGCGCCGCGCTCGGCGGCGGGCAGCGAGCGCAGCTCCGGCTCGATCCGCTCGATGCGGCGTTCGATCAGCGCGAGGTCGGCGTAGGTCAGCTCGAGCTGCATCGCCTCGATGTCGCGATCGGCGTCGACGCCGCCCTCGGGCGCGGGCACGGCGGGGTTCCGGAAGGCGCGCGCGACGAGGATGAGCGCGTCCGCCTGCGCCAGATCCTGGAGCCGCTGGCGGTCGATGCCGGACGCATCGAAGGTCGCGGCCGGGTAGTCCGCGAGGCGCAGCTCGGCGTGCGTGACGCGCCTCGAGCCTTCCTGCGCCGCGAGGCGGTCGAGCCGCTCGTCGGGCACGGGGGCGACGCCGAGGTTCGGCTCCAGCCGCGAGCTGTAGGCGCCGACCCGCGCCTCGCCTCGCGTCAGCGCGTTGAAGAGCGAGGTCTTGCCCGATCCCGGCAGCCCGACGATCGCGATGTCCATGCCGCCAGCGTCGGACGGGCGGCGGGCTGGCGCAACGCCTCCCGCCTCAGCCCCGCGCCCAGTCCGGCAGCGTCGCGCCGGGCTCCGAGTCGTAGGGGGCGATGTAGGGCTTGATGTCGAGCACCGGCGTGCCGTCGATCAGATCGAGGCCCTCGACCTCGACGGCCGCGTCGCCGACCGAGCGCAGGCGGCAGACGGTGACGGCGATCGGGTTGGGGCGCGCGCCGCCGCGCAGCGCGAGCGCGCCAAGCAGCGGCAGCCGCTCGTCGCCGCCGGGATGCGCGCGCCGCCGCTCCCGCAGCCCCTCGGGGATGCGGTCGAGCCAGCCGACGACGATGACGTGCGAGAAGCCCTCGAGGCCGTCGAGCGCGGGGGCGAGTTCCGCGCGCAGCTCGATGCGGCTGCGGACGCGCGTCCAGTCCTGGCGAGCGGGGTCGCGTTCGCCGTTGCGCACGATGCCGATCGGGGTGATCGCGATACGATCAGGTTGCTGCGCCATAGGCGTCCTCGGATGCCCGCTCGCGGGCCTTGCCCGCACCCCTCCGGAAGGCGCGAAAGGCCATGATCCGGTATACTATTTCATGTGCCGGTGAGAGTAGTTCCGCCGTCGTCGCTCCGCCGCGCCACCACCCCGCACAGGGCCTCGTCTTCTGGCGCGGACCTCACCTCCCCGACAGGCGTCGGCGACGCGCGCCGCGGCCTCGGGCGCGCCCCTGTCCGCGCGCTCCGTACGGATTGACGAGAGTACATGGCGAGCCGCCGAGCGAAGTCGACACCGGCCAAGCCCCGTACCCGCAACGGCGTGCGCGGGAACGGCCGCCGCAACGGCGCGAACACCCGGACCAACGGCGGCGCCGACGGCGCCAGCAGCGAGTACACCGCCGAGCACATCCAGGTCCTCGAGGGCCTCGAGGCGGTGCGCCGCCGCCCCGGCATGTACATCGGCTCCACCGACCAGCGCGGCCTGCATCACCTGATCTACGAGATCGTCGACAACGCGATCGACGAGGCGATGGCCGGCTTCTGCGACCGCATCGACGTCACGATCCACGCCGACGGCGGCGTCTCCGTGGAGGACAACGGGCGCGGCATCCCCGTAGACAAGCACGAGAAGACCGGCCTCTCCGCCGTCGAGACGGTGCTGACCACGCTGCACGCCGGCGGCAAGTTCGGCGGCGGCGGCTACAAGGTCTCCGGCGGCCTGCACGGCGTCGGCGCCTCCGTCGTCAACGCGCTCTCGAGCGAGCTGGAGGTCAGCGTCGCCACCGGCCGCGCCCTCTTCCGCCAGACCTACGAGCGCGGCCTGCCGACCTCGGAGCTCGCGAAGGTGCGCGGCGCGAAGCCGGAACACACCGGCACGACGATCCGCTTCCTGCCGGACCCCGAGGTCTTCGAGACGCTGGACTACGACTTCGAGACGCTGGCGACGCGCTTCCGCGAGATGGCCTACCTGACGCGCCGCACCTGGATCAGCTTCCGCGACGAGCGCGGCCTGGAGTCCCCGAACGCCGCGGACGCCGCCGAGCCGCACGAGCGCTCGTACTACTTCGACTCCGGCATCGAGGCCTACGTGCGGCACCTCAACCGCGGCCGCACGCCGCTGCACCCGGACCCGATCCACGTCGCCGAGGAGCGCGACGGCACCCTGATCGAGGCCGCGCTGCAGTACAACTCGAGCTTCCAGGACACCTCCTACTCGTTCGCGAACTGCATCCACACGATCGACGGCGGCAGCCACCTCACCGGCTTCCGCTCCGCCCTCACGCGCGCGCTCAACGAGTACGCGCGGCGCGCCAAGCTGCTCAAGGACGAGGATCCGAACCTGACCGGCGAGGACACCCGCGAGGGCCTCGCGGCGGTCGTCAGCGTCAAGCTCGCCGAGCCACAGTTCGAGGGCCAGACCAAGACGCGCCTCGGCAACCCGGAGGTCAAGGGCCTGGTCGAGTCGGCGGTCGCCGCGCGGCTCGGCCCGCTGCTCGACGAGAACCCCTCCATCGGCCGCCGCATCATCGAGAAGGCCGTCACCGCCGCCCGCGCCCGCGAGGCCGCGCGCAAGGCCCGCGACCTGGTGCAGCGCAAGGGCGTGCTCGAGGGCTCGATGCTGCCGGGCAAGCTCGCCGACTGTTCGGAGACGGACCCCGAGCTGTCCGAGCTCTACCTCGTCGAGGGCGACTCGGCCGGCGGCACGGCGAAGGCGGCCCGCGACCGGCGCACGCAGGCGATCCTGCCGCTGCGCGGCAAGATCCTCAACGTCGAGAAGGCGCGCCTCGAGAAGATGCTCGCCAACGAGGCGATCCGCACGATCATCACCGCCGTCGGCACCGGCTTCGGCGAGGGCTACGACGACTCGAAGCTGCGCTACCACAAGATCATCATCATGACCGACGCCGACGTGGACGGCGCGCACATCCGCACGCTGCTGCTCACCTTCTTCTGGCGCTACATGCCGCGCCTGATCGAGGACGGCCGGCTCTACGTCGCGCAGCCGCCGCTCTACAGCCTCACGCACCGCGGGCGGACCGACTGGCTGTTCACCGAGGAGGAGCGCGAGCGCTTCTTCGAACTCAACCCGCGCCGCGCCGAGTCCGGCAACCTGCAGCGCTACAAGGGCCTCGGCGAGATGAACGCCGACCAGCTCTGGGACACGACGATGGACCCGGAGCGCCGCTCGCTGCTGCAGGTGCACGTCCACGACGCCGCCGAGGCGGACGAGCTGTTCACCCGCCTCATGGGCGACGCCGTCCCGCCGCGCCGCTCCTTCATCATGCAGAACGCCCTCGACGCCACCCTCGACGTCTAGCGGCTCCGCACACCGGCAATGACCAGCCCCGCCGAGGACGCCCCGCAGCCGCTCCACGTCGAGTTCGACGCGGAGGAGGCCTGCCCGATCGCGTTCGAGGGCGACCCCTCGGTGGTGCTGTACTTCGCGTCCTGGGCGTTCTCGCTGCGCTTCGGGGCGCAGCACGAGCTGGCGCGCGCCGCGAGCCGCATCGAGACGCTGCACAAGGTCGCGCTGCGCCCGCTGCTGCGCTACGCCGACCGCCGCGTCGAGGACGAGGCGGACCGCCGCGAGCTGCAGCGGATGTGGCAGGACCCCGCGGCCCTCGCCAGCTGCTGCCGCGCCGTGGCCGCGGCGACCACGGCCGGCGACCGCCAGCTCGACGAGCTGCTCGAGGGCTACGAGAACCTCGCGCCGCGCCTCGAAGAGCTGGCGGCGATGTGCGACTGGGCTGCCGCGCGGGGCGCGCGCGTGCGGCTCTCCTTCGACCTCGGCGAGCCGGGCCCGCCCGCAACCGGCGATTGAGCGCCGATCGGCGGCGTGCCACGATGCGCGCATGAGCTTCGAGCGTGCCCGCTTCGACGAGTACGAGCGCCTCTTGGGCCGACCGGGGCTGGCGGCGGCTGGCCTGCGCTGGGCGCTTGGCCCGCAAGGCGCGTTCGTCATGAACGGGCCACTGCTGCGGCTGCCCGACGAGCTGAACATGGAGCCGGTCCTGCGCGTGCTCGACATCGGCTGCGGACGCGCCTCGGTGCTCCGTTTCATGGACGGCCGCGTGCGCTTCGACCACCAACCCGTCGGCCTCGACTTCTCGCGAGCGATCCTGCGGCACGCGCAGCGCGACGCGGCCGGAACGGCGCGGCCGCCCGCGCTCGTGCAGGGCTCGGCGACGAGCCTGCCGATCGCCTCGGGCGCGTTCGACCTCGTGCTCTGCGGCTACCTGGTGAAGCACCTCGATGACGACGGCCTGCGCGACCTGCTCGACGAGGTCTGGCGCGTGCTCGCGCCCGGCGGGCTGGCGCTGATCTGGGAGTTCGCGTCGACCGGGCGGCGCTTCCTCGACGCCTGGAACCGGCGCTGGCTGGGCCGCCACGTGCGCGCGCCGCAGCTGCGCTCGGGGCGCACGCTGCTGCGCTTCGCACAGGAGGCAGGCTTCCCGTTCGCGATCGAGGCGGGACTGCGCCCGTTCCTGTTCCCGCCGGTGCCGCGCGCCTCGATCCTCTTCGGCCGCCCGCCCGACGAGGCGTAGCGGGCGCGCTCAGGCGCGGTAGAGCCCACGCTCGGCAATGAGCCTCCGCACGCCCGGCGGCAGCAGCGGCGCCGTCGGCTCGCCCTCGCGCAGGCGGCGCCGCAGCTCCGAGGCCGAGACATCGAGCTGCGGAATCAGCACCCGATCGACGCGAGCAGCCAGGTCGGGGAACGCCTCGGCTGCCGCGCGGGGCAGCGATACATCCTCGGCCGCGTCGCCCCGCGCGGCGAGGGCGAGACGCGCCAGTTCGAGGATGCGGCCCGGCTCGCGCCAGTTCGGGAGGTCGGCGAGCGCGTCCCAGCCGAGGATGAACCACCACTCGTTGCGGGGAGACTCCGCGTGCAGCTCCTCGAGCGTCTCGGCGGTGTAGCTGGGGCCGGCCCGCCGCACCTCGACATCGCTCACCTCGGCCCACGGCAGCGCGTCCTCGACGGCGGCGCGCGTGAGCGCCAGGCGGTCGGCGGCGGGCGACACCCCGCTCCCCGCCTTGCGCCACGGGTCGCCCGCCGGGACGAGCAGCACGCGGTCGAGGGCCAGCGCCCGCCTCGCGGCCGCGGCCAGCACGAGGTGCGCGAGGTGCGGCGGGTCGAACGTGCCACCGAGGACGCCGCTGCGCATCGCCGCTACTCCCAGACCAGCGCGACGTCGCCGACGCGGATCGTCGTGCCCGGCGCGACGCCCTCGCGCGAGAGCGCGCGCGCCAGGCCGAGCCGCCGCAGCCGGTCGAGCAGTTCCTCGCGCGCCTCGTGGTCCTCGAGGTCGAACGTGGCCGCCAGCCACTCCGGCGTGCGGCCGCGAACCACCACCCCGCCCTCCGCGTCGCGCTCGATCCGGAAGCGCTCGCGGCGGACCGCGCGCGGCTCAACGAGCGGTGCGGGCGCTTCCTCGGCCTGCTCGCTCCGCAGTTGCTCCTGCAGCAGCTGGAAGGCGCGCTCCGCGAGCTGCCGCGTGCCCTCCAGCGAGGCCGCCGAGATCGCGAGCCACGGCGTCTCCTGCGCTTCCAGTTGCTCCTCGAGCAGTTCGATGTGCGCACGCGCATCCGGGTCGTCGATCTTGTTGAGGGCCAGCAGTTGCGGCTTCCCGGCGAGGCCATGCCCGAACTCCGCCAGCTCGCGGTCGATCAGCGCGCGGTCGGCGAGCGGGTCGTCGCGCGTCATGTCGAGCACGTGCACGAGCACCCGCGTGCGCTCGATGTGGCGCAGGAACTCGTGCCCGAGGCCCACGCCCTGGCTCGCGCCCTCGATCAGCCCCGGCATGTCCGCCGCGACAAACGAGTCGTAGCCGAGCTCGACCACACCAAGCTCTGGCTCGAGCGTCGTGAACGGATAGGCGGCCACCTTCGGATGCGCCGCCGACCACGCGCCCAGCAGCGTCGACTTGCCCGCGTTCGGCAACCCGACGAGGCCCACGTCCGCCAGCAGCTTCAGCTCGAGCCGCAGCCGGCGGCGCTCACCGGCCATTCCCCGCTGGGCGAAGCGCGGCGTGCGCCGGGTCGCCGTCGCGAAGCGCTTATTGCCCCAGCCGCCGCGGCCACCCCTCGCCACGATCGCCTGGGCGCCGTTCGCCGCGAGGTCCGCGAACGGCTCTCGCTCCTCGGCGCTGGGCCGCTCCTCGTGCTCTCCCCCGAAGTCCAGATCCCACACCACGCAACCGACGGGCACCGGCAACCACAGGTCCTCGCCGGAGGCGCCGCGACGTTGCGAGGAACTCCCCGGCTGCCCGAGCGGCGCCGCGCGGACGCGACCGTCGCGATACGCCCCCAGCCCCGTCACCGTCCGGTCCGCGACGAACCCGACCGCGCCCCCCCGGCCGCCGTCGCCGCCATCGGGACCGCCGTGCGGCACGAACTTCTCCCGGCGGAACGAGACGATCCCGTCGCCGCCTTTCCCGGCAGCCACCTCGATCTCAACTTGATCGATCACGGGATCCACTCCACAACGAAACGAGGATACTTGTCCACGAAGAACCTCTCGGATGAGGGATGGAGGTGGGTTCAGAGTAGTGATAGTAGCGCCGTGGGTTCCGTGGGTGAGCCCTGCTCGGCGCAATAGGGACAGGCTGAAGCAGTGCGAGTCGGCGTGGAGAGGGGTTCGAGGAAACTGCGAACACTCGTGGGCAGCCGGTGGGCAGTTGCGCGGGAGGCCTCGCGAAGGGCCGAGGCGGGCGCAAGGTAAGCACAGCCTGCGGGCGGGTTGTGGGGGTTCTGCGCACAGCGGGCGCGCGGCTTACCCACAATGCATCGCAAGGGGATGCTGGGCTGGTCAGGGCTGGTCGGCGGATGAGAGGAGCGCCGCCACGCGGTCGAGGATGCGGTGCGCGCAGTCGTACTTGGAGAGGAGCGGCAGCTCGGCGCAGCCGCCCTCGCGGTCGAGGATCACGATGCGGTTCGTGTCGACGGCGAAGCCGGCGTCCTGCGCGCTGACATCGTTCGCGACGATCAGGTGCGCGCCCTTCGCCGCCAGCTTGTGGGCGGCGTTCTCGATCAGGTCGTCGGTCTCGGCGGCGAACGCGACCTTGATCAGGCCCTCGCGCTGGATCGAGGCGATCAGGTCCGGGTTGCGCTCCAGCTCCAGCGACCAGTGTTCAAGGCCGCCGCGCTTCTGCTTCCGGTCCAGGGCCGCGCTCGGGCGGTAGTCGGCGACGGCGGCGGCCATGATCAGCGCGGCGCAGTCCGGGACGTGCGCCTCGAGGGCGGCGAGCATCTCGTGCGCGGTCTCGACGCGCACGACCTCCGTCGCCTCGGGCGGGGCGAGTTCGGCGCTGGTGATCAGCACCACCTCGGCGCCGCGGTCGCGCGCCGCTTCGGCGACGGCGTGGCCCATCTTGCCGGTGGAGCGGTTGCCGAGGAAGCGGACGGGGTCGGCGGGCTCGCGCGTGCCGCCCGCGGTCACGGCGACGCGCACGCCGGCGAGATCTCCGTACTCGCGCCCGATGCGCGACTTCACGTGGCCTGCGATCGCGGCGGGCTCCATCAGCCGCCCCGCGCCCACCTCGCCGGAGGCGAGCCGCCCCTCGACCGGCCCGATGAACTCGACGCCGCGCTCGCGGAGCAGGGCGGCGTTGGCCTGCGTGGCGGCGTTGGCCCACATCTGCGCGTCCATCGCGGGCGCGATCAGCAGCGGCCCGCGCATCGCCAGCGCGGTCAGGGAGACGAAGTCGTCCGCGACGCCGTGCGCGATCCGCGCGATCGTCGAGGCGCTGGCCGGGACGATCAGGTAGAGGTCTGCGCCGCGGCCGAGTGCGACATGCGGCTCGGCGTGCGGGCCGGCGGTGGCCCAGAGGTCGACGAACGGCTCGCGGCCGGTGATCCCGCGGAAGGTGAGCGGGCCGACGAACTTCGTGGCGGCCGCGGTCATCACGACCTCGACCTCGGCGCCCGCCTGCACGAGGCGGCTCGTCACCTCGACGGCCTTGTAGGCGGCGATCGAGCCGGTGACGCCGAGCACGATCGTGCGTCCGCTCAGCGGCGCCGGCAGCGCGGCGGGCTGCTCGCTCATCGGTTGGCCTCGTAGACCAGGCGCAGGCCCTCGAGGTTGAGGTCCTCCTCGACGGCGTCGATGCAGCACGCGACCTCGGCGATGAGCGGGGCGTACCCGCCGGTGGCGATCACCGTGGTGCCGCCGCCGAGCTCGGCCTGGAAGCGCCGCACCATGCCGCAGATCAGCTCGGCATAGCCGTAGACGATGCCGGACTGCATCGCGTGCCGCGTGTTGCGGCCGATGACGCCGGGCATCGCGGGCGGCTCAAGCGCGACGCAGGGCAGCCGCGCCGCGCGCTCGAAGAGCGCGCCGGAAGCGATGCCGATCCCGGGCGCGATCGCGCCGCCCAGGTAGTCGCCCTCGGCAGAGACCGCGTCGAGGACGAGCGCGGTGCCGAGGTCCACCACGATCAACGGCGGCGGGCGCCGGTCGAGCGCCGCGACCGCGTGGAGGATGCGGTCCGGGCCGACCTCGGCCGGGTTGTCGCAGCGAATCGCGATCCCGGTGTCGACGCCGGCGCCGACCACCAGGGGGTCGAACCCGAAGCGTTCGCGGCAGACGGCGGCGAAGGTGGCCTCGAGGGCCGGCACCGTGGAGGAGAGCGCCGCGCCCTCGATGCGGTCGAGGGGAAGGCCGTTGGAGCACAGCGCCGCGGTGAGTTCGCGCGCGTAGTCCTCGGCGGAGCGCTCGGCGTCGGCGGGCATGCGAACGCGCGAGGCAAGCCGCGAGCCCTCGTAGACGCCGATCGCGACGCTGGTATTGCCGATGTCGATGGCGAGAAGCAGGGTGTAGCTCCGGATGCGGGTGCTGGGTTCGAGGGTGGCCGCGAGCGCGCCAAGGTCGTTGGTCGGCTCGCAGCGAAGCGAGAGCGCGGATTATACACAGTTCATCCCAAGGCCGCCCCGAAGTTTGGCGATCGGCGGGGAAAGCCCATGCATGCGCACATAACAGGCTTGTCGGGCGGTGCGCGGGTCGCTAGCCTCGCGCCTGCCAAGGGCATCGATATCACTTACGGGTCACCCTCGGAGCGGCGGGGGCGAGGGAGTGGCGGGCCCCTGAGCAGACAGATTCAGGCGTGCGCGTGTTACCAACACGTGTGCATGGGTCGTTGACATCCGTGTCGGCTGTGGTTCCGGGCGCGCGTTATGCGCTCCGGGAAACGCCCGGCGGCGCCGGAAGGGTACGAGGGTGGAGCAGGATCCGGCCCAGCTCTGGCAGTCGGCGCTCCGTTACCTCCGGCAGCACGTTTCCGAGGCGAACTACCAGACCTGGCTCGCGGACACCGAGGGCGTGCGCCTCGACGGCGCCACGCTGGTTATCGGCACGCGCTCCGAGTTCGTCACGGAGTGGCTGCAGCAGCGCCTGCGCCCCCTGATCCTGCGGACGCTGACCGATCTCGCGGACCGCCCGATCGAGGTCTCCTTCGAGCCGTTGCGGCCTCCGGCCGACGACTCGCCGCTGTTGCAGCGAGCGGGGGCCGCCGAGGGGCGCAAGCCGGCGTACCCGCGCCCGCGGCTGCATCCCCGCTACGTCTTCGACACCTTCATCGTCGGTCCGGGCAACCGCCTGGCGTTCGCCGCGGCCGAGGGCGTCGCCGATTCTCCCGGCATGCTGCACAACCCGCTGTTCCTCTACGGCGCCGTCGGTCTCGGCAAGACGCACCTGCTGCAGGGCGTCGGCCACAAGCTGGTCAAGGCCGGGCGGCAGATCACCTACATCTCCGCCGAGCAGTTCACGAACGACCTCGTAACGGCGATTCAGCAGCGCACCCAGGAGGAGTTCCGCGCCCGCTACCGCGCCACCGACGCGCTGCTGATCGACGACATCCAGTTCGTCGGGGGCAAGGAGGCGACGCAGGAAGAGCTGTTCCACACCTTCAACGTGCTCTACGAGGCCGGCCACCAGATCGTCATCACCTCGGACAAGAGCCCGGTGCTGATCCCGGACCTCGAGGAGCGGCTGCGCTCCCGCTTCGAGTGGGGGATGATCGCCGACATCCAGGCGCCCGACCTGGAGACCCGCGTGGCGATCCTGCGCTCCAAGGCGGAGGAGCAGCGCGTCCGCGTCAACGATGACGCGCTGCACGTCATCGCGCGCCGCTTCATCAGCAACATCCGGGAGCTCGAGGGCTCGTTGACGCGCGTCGTCGCCTACTCGCGGCTCACCGGCGAGCCGATCGAGCCGGCGCTGGTGCAGTCCGCGCTCGCCTCGCTCGACCCGACCGAGCCGCGGCTGCCGCCCTCGCCGGAGGCGATCCTCGAGGTGGTCTGCCGCTACTTCGAGATCGACCGCGAGGCGCTGCTCTCCAAGAGCCGCGAGAAGCGGGTCGCCTACCCCCGGCAGCTGGCGATGTACCTGATGCGCGAGCTCGCGCACCGCTCGCTCGCCGAGATCGGCCAGACCCTGGGCGGACGCGACCACTCCACGGTCCACCACGGCTGGAGCAAGATGGAGCGCTCCGTCCAGGTCGACCCCGAGACGAAGCGCGACATCGCCACGCTGCGCGAGCTGGTCGAGCGCGCCCGCGAGGTCGCGTAGCCGCTCCTCGGACCCCGTCCCGGCCGCGCGCCCCCGCGCCGCGCCTCAGCGCGCGCGGTTGAGGGCGTAGTGGACGAGCGTGCGCGCCGCGGCGCCGGCGTTGCCCTTGACCAGCACCCCGCGGTCGCGGTCCGCGTCCATCACGCCGGCGATGTCGAAGTGCGCCCAGGGCGTGTCGCCGGCGAAGCGATGCAGGAACTTCGCGGCGGTGATCGAGCCGGCGCCGCGTCCGCCGGTGTTCTTGATGTCCGCCACGTCCGAGCGGATCTGCTCGTCGTACTCGTCGTCGAGCGGGAAGCGCCAGAGCTTCTCGCCCGAGGCGGACGCGGCGCGCTCGAGGTCGGCGTAGAGCCGGTCGTTGTTCGCGAAGACGCCGATCCGCACGTTGCCGAGCGCGATCGCCATCGCCCCGGTCAGCGTCGCCACGTCGACGAGCGGCGTGCAGCCCTGCGACTTCGCGTAGGCGAGGGCGTCGGCGAGCACGAGGCGGCCTTCGGCGTCCGTGTTGATCACCTCGATCGACTGTCCGTCCAGAGCGTAGAAGACGTCGCCGGGCTTGGTCGCCGTCCCGCTCGGCATGTTCTCGGTGCAGGGCGCGATCGCGGTCACGTTGACGGCGGGCTCCAGGCGGGCGATCGCGCCGATCGCGCCGATCACCGCGGCGGCCCCGCTCATGTCGCCCTTCATCCGCTCCATGTTCGCCGGCGGCTTCAGCGAGATGCCGCCCGTGTCGAAGGTGATGCCCTTGCCGACGAGGCCGACGCTGCGCCGCCCGCGGCCGCCGCGGTAGCGCAGCACGATGAACTTGGGAGGCTGCTGCGAGCCCTGCGCGACGGAGAGGTAGGAGTTCATCCCCATCCGCTCGGCCGCGGCGCGCTCGATCACCTCGCACTCGAGGCCCAGCTCGTCGGCGCGCGCCTGGGCGCGCGCGGCGACGTCGCTCGGGGTCATCAGGTTGGCGGGCGAGTTGGCGAGGTCGCGCGTGAAGTTCTGCGCCTCGGCGAGGATCGCGCCGCGGCGCACGCCCGGCTCGGCGGCCCGCGCGCGCCGCGCCGACGTCTCGACGATGGTCAGCGCCGTGACGGAGCCGCGCGGCTTGTCCCGCGCGCGGGTGCGGTGCTGGTCGAAGCGGTAGAGGCCGAGCTCGAAGGCCTCGGCGAGGATGCGCCCCGTCTCCCCGGCGTCGCCCGTGGCGCGGGCGCCGCCCTGCGTGGAGATGGCGACGCTGCCGGCGTCGAGGCCGCGCAGCGCGCGCGCCAGTCCGGCGGTCTGGTTGCGCAGCCGGTCGGGCGTCAGCTGCTCGCGCTTGCCGAGCCCCTGCACCACGACGCGGGCGGCGGGGATGCGGCCGCCCGTGGCGATCGGCGTGGTCTCGTTCGCGCGCCCGGGCGCCAGGCCGGAGCGTAGCAGCGCGCTGATCGCGCCGTCGAGCGCCTCGTCGAGGGCGGCTGCGGCGCCGCCCAGGCGGCGCGTCTCCTCGGGCAACGCGACGACGATCGTGTCGACCTGCTGGTCCGCCAAGTCGCCGCTCGTGACGTTGATCTCCACCGCTGGCTCCTTTCGCAGCCTCGGGACACGCGGGTCACGCTTGCCCGCGAGCGTACGCTATCATTAGCGGGCGGCGCGGCACGCGGGCAGGCAGCCGGGCCAGCGGGGACACGGGTGCAGGGCATCGCGATGAACGCATTGCGAGCGCGTCTTGCGCGCTACCTCTTCAAATCGACCGACCCGAGGCGCACGGGCCTGAGCTGGTGGGACGCCTCGGAGCTGGGGCTCGTCGCGCTCGGGTTCCTGCTCTACTTCCTCGTGCGCGGCGCGGTGGTGGACCGCACCGCCGACGCCTTCGCGAACGCGCACTGGATCGTGAACCTCCAGTACTCGTGGGGGCTCTTCGTCGAGCCGGCGTTCCAAGCCTGGGTGCTGGAGTACGAGCTGCTGCGGCGCGCGCTCAACTTCGTCTACTTCTGGATGGACTTCCCGCTGATCGTGGGAGTGGCGCTGGTGATGTTCTGGAAGCGCCGCAGCGCCTACACGCTGACGCGCGACTCGATCCTGATCTCGGGCGGGATCGCGCTCGTGATCTACTGGCTCTATCCGGTCGCGCCGCCGCGCTTCCTGAGCGAGTGGGGCTTCATCGACACGCTCGCCGTCTACGACAACCTCTCCTACCAGGCGCAGTCGCTGCAGCCGTTCGTCAATCCCTTCGCGGCGGTGCCGTCGCTGCACGTCGGGTGGGCGCTGCTGCTTGCCGTCGGCGTGTTCGCGGCGACGCGCAACCCGTGGCTGCGCGGGGCGTCGATCGTCACCTTCGTGCTGCAATCGGTCGCCGTCGTGGGGACGGGCAACCACTACATCTTCGACGGCCTCGCGGGGCTGGTGGTCTGCGGCGTGGCGCTGGGCCTGACGCTGGCGCTGCACCGAGGCGGCTACCCGCGGATCCGCTACTGGCTTGGCAAGTGGGCCGGGCTGGTCCCTTCCCGGCCCTCGTTGCCCCGGGCTGCTCGCCCGCGGGCGCGCGGTCTGCGTCCCGGCGCGCCTTCGTAGGGCTCCGGCCCGAGGGTGCGAGGCCGGAGCGCGCGCATTGCCCCTCGCCGAAACCGCGTGGTAGCGTGTTTCCGTAGCCGCGGGCGCGAGGATGCGCCAGGCCCGAGGGCAGGCGCCGGAGGGAGCGAGCGGCTATCGCCCGGTCGGGGAAGACCGGAGCGTGTGTGCAGGCGTGGTGGACATAGCAGCAGAACAGGGACAGACCAGAACCAACGCATGACCTCCGTGGAGCGCAAGCGCGACCTCATTGCCGAGTACCAGACACACGAGGGAGACACCGGCTCCCCCGAGGTGCAGGTCGCGCTACTCACCGAGCGCATCAACCACCTGACGGATCATCTCCGCACGCATACGCACGACTACGACACGCGGCGCGGCCTGCTCAAGCTTGTCGGCCAGCGCCGCCGTCAGCTCCGCTACCTCAGCAAGAAGGACGTGGGGCGCTACCGCACGCTGATCGGCAGGCTGGGGCTGCGCCGCTAGCGCACCTCGCCACCCTTCCCCGTCCCGGCGCAACCGACTTGCACGCGAGATGCGCGGCGCTCAGGCACGCGCGTCGGAAGAGGACGAGGGAGCACTACCGATCCAGACAGCAATCCAGCAGCAGCTACGAACGAGCGGGGCGGCCAGATGCGCGCGCACCCGAGGAAGGCGAGCATGACCAGCGCCCAGCGACTTGAGACCGAAGAACGAACCTTCAGCACGGAGATCGAGGGCAAGCCCTTCACCGTCGGCGTGGGGCTGCTGGCCCTCAATGCCGCCGCCTCCTGCACCGTCCGCTACGGCGACACGATGATCCTCGCGACCGTCGCCGAGGACGACGCGCGCGAGGGCATCGACTTCTTCCCCCTGACCATCGACTTCGAGGAGCGGATGTACGCGATCGGGAAGATTCCCGGCTCGTTCTTCCGCCGCGAGGGGCGGCCCGGCAACGAGGCGATCCTCGCGGCGCGGATGACCGACCGCCCGATCCGGCCGCTCTTCCCCAAGGGCTTCCGCCGCGAGATCCAGGTGGTGCTGACCACGCTCTCGGCCGACCGCGAGAACCCCGCCGACGTCTTCGGCACGACGGCCGCCTCGACGGTGCTGGGCATCTCCAGCATCCCCTTCGAGGGCCCGGTCTCCTCGGTGCGCGTCGCGCGCGTCGAGGGCGAGTTCAAGGCGCTCCCCACCTACGAGGAGATCGAGGAGTCCGACCTCGACCTGATCGTCGCCGGCACCGAGGACTCGATCGTGATGATCGAGGCGGGCGCCAGCGAGGTGCCGGAGGCCGAGGTGATCGAGGCGATCGAGTACGCCCAGGGCGTGATCGCGAAGCTGAACGCGCTGCAGCGCGAGATCCACGAGGCGCTCGGCCAGGAGAAGGCCTCGTTCGAGCCGCCCGCCCCGGACACGGAGCTGGAGGAGCGCGTCGCCGAGGCGCTCGTCGGCCGCGACGCCGAGATGCTGGCCGCCGTGCAGGGCGAGGGCTGGCGCGGCGTCGACGCCCTCGGCAAGGAGGTCCATGCGGCGATCGGCGACGACGAGCTCGACGCCCGCACAGTGCGCAACGCCGTCGAGGGCGAGATCAAGAAGCTCGTGCGGCGGCGCATCCTCGATGACGGCCTGCGCCCCGACGATCGCGAGATCGAGCAGGTGCGAGGGCTGCACTCCTCGGTCGGCCTGCTGCCGCGCGCGCACGGCAGCGGCCTGTTCCGCCGCGGCGGGACGCAGATCCTGTCGGTGGCCACGCTCGGCCCGCTCGGCGACCGCCAGCGCCTCGACACGCTCGCGCCGACGCAGTTCAAGCGCTACATGCACCACTACAACTTCCCGCCCTACTCGGTCGGCGAGGCGCGCTTCCTGCGCGGCCCCGGTCGTCGCGAGATCGGCCACGGCTTGCTCGCCGAGCGAGCGCTGGAGCCGGTGCTCCCGGACAGCGAGGAGTTCCCCTACGCGCTGCGCATCGTCTCCGACGCGCTGATGTCCAACGGCTCGACCTCGATGGGTTCGGTCTGCGGCTCGACGCTGGCGTTGATGGACGCCGGCGTGCCGATCACCGCGCCCGTCGCCGGCATCGCGATGGGCCTGATCACCGGCGACGGTGACGACTACCGCGTGCTCACGGACATCGCGGGCATCGAAGACGGCCTCGGCGACATGGACTTCAAGGTCGCCGGCACGGAGCGCGGCGTGACCGCCATCCAGATGGACGTCAAGCTGCAGTCGCTGCCGGACGGGCTGCTCGAGACGGTCTTCGAGCGTGCGCGCGAGGCGCGCATGACGATCCTCGAGGTGATGCTCGAGGCGATCGCGGAGCCGCGCGACG
The DNA here is from genome assembly GCA_963692775.1 of Dehalococcoidia bacterium. Classification (GTDB taxonomy): domain Bacteria; phylum Chloroflexota; class Dehalococcoidia; order UBA2979; family UBA2979; genus VXMT01. The sequence goes on from OY839116.1 coordinate 1,556,881, forward strand.
AGATGTCGCCGTACGCGCCGCGCGTCGAGCGGATCGAGATCGACCGCGAGAAGATCGGGACGGTGATCGGCCCCGGCGGCCGCGTTATCAACGCCATCCAGGAGGAGACGGGCTCGAACATCACCGTCGAGGACGACGGCACCGTGCTCGTCGCCGGGACGGACGCCGAGGGCGTCCGCAAGGCGATCGACACGATCCGCGGGCTGACCAAGGAGATCGAGGTCGGCGAGGTCTACGAGGGCCCCGTCAGCCGGATCATGGCCTTCGGCGCGTTCGTCGAGATCCTCCCGGGCAAGGACGGCCTGGTGCACATCTCCGATCTCGCCGACTACCACGTCAACCGTGTCGAGGACGAGGTCTCCGAGGGCGACGTGCTGCGCGTCCAGGTGATCGAGATCGACAACCTCGGGCGCATCAACCTCACGCGTCTGCAGGAGGGCGACGACGGCAGCGAGCGCGTCGGCCTTGCCGACGGCGCCGACGAGCCGGAGCGCGAGCCCGCCTTCGCCGGCGGCCGCGGCCGCGGCGGCGGAGGTGGCGGAGGTGGCCGAGGCGGCCCGGGCGGCGGCCGCGGTCGTGACGGCGGAGGCCGTGGCGGCAACCGCGGCGGCGAGGGTCGCGGCGGTCGTGGTGGCCGCGGCGGCGGCGGACGCGGCCGTGACGGCGGAGGTCGCGGCGGTTCCGGCGGCGGACGCGGTCGTGATGGCGGCGGCGGAGGCCGTGGTCGTGACGGCGGAGGCCGCGACGGCGGTAGCCGCGGTGGAGGCGGAGGCGGCGGTCGCCGCTGGTAGACCGAGGCCCTGAACTGAGTCGCTACACTTGCGCCCCGCCCCGGCAGGCGGGGCGCAGTCGTTGCGGGCGCGCGGCGCGGACAGGGGGCAGGCGATGATCCGGGCAGTGGTCAGCGGAAGCGGCAACATGGGCGCGCAGGTCCTCGCCACGCTCGAGGCAGCCGGGGACCTCGAGCCTGTCGGCGTCATCGAACCGCTCGCGACGGAGGCGGGGGAGCTCGAGGCGGCGAGCGGGGCGACGTACCCGCTGGCGGCCGATCCGGGCGCGCTGCTCGGCGAGCTGAGTCCGGACGTGGTGGTCGACTTCACGAACGCGGCGTTCACGCCGACGCTCGCCGAGGCCTGCCTCGCGCACGGCGTGCGCCCGGTGATCGGCACCTCGGGCCAGCCGGACGACTTCGTCGCGACGCTGCGCGAGCGGCTCGCGGAGCGCGGCCTCGGCGGCGTGGTCGCGCCCAACTTCGCGCTCGGCGCGGTGGTGCTGATGCACCTCGCGACGCTCGCCGCGCCGCACTTCGACGCCGTCGAGGTGATTGAGCTGCACCACGACGGCAAGGTCGACTCGCCATCCGGCACGGCCGTCGCGACCGCGCAGTTGATGCGCGAGGCGCGAGGCAGCGACTTCACGCACCGCACGTCGGACCTCGAGGCGGTCGAGGGCGCGCGCGGCGCCGAGCTGGGCGGCGTCGCGCTGCACTCGGTGCGGCTGCCGGGACTGGTGGCGCACCAGGAGGTGATCTTCGGCGGGACGGGCCAGACGCTGACGCTGCGCCACGACTCGACGGGCCGCGACTCGTTCATGCCGGGCGTGCTGCTCGCCGTCCGCGAGGTGATGCAGCGCGAAAGCCTCGTCTACGGCCTCGACGTGCTGATCGGGCTGGGTTAGGGCTCAGTCTTGTGGCAGCGTTGTCGCCGCCGGAGGCGCTGGCACGGGAGACTCGCTTGTCGTGCGGGCTGCCTCGAACCGCTCAAGGACGCGATCCGCGGCTTGCACGACTTCCTCAAAGGGGATGCGTCCTTCTGAGTACGCGCGGTAGAGGTCGCGAATGCGTGGCTCATCAGGCATGTGCGGGTTCCCTCAACGAGATGCGGATGTTCGGTTCGTACCACATTGCCCAGAACCAGTGACGGGGCTCGAGTTCGTGCACCGGACCGGGCTCGACGCCTGCCGCCGAAACAGCGAGCGAGCGCAATGGCAGGGAGTCGGCCTCCGAGAGATCCTCGATGAGCCAGGCTGTTGCAACATTCGTCCGCGCATGCTCGTACCCGCAGTCCAGTTCGTGCGCGGAGGCGTACTTGCAGACATCGCAGATTTCGACGATCGGCTCGGAGTGGAACTCAATCACGCCCGGACGTGTCCTTCTGCCCAGAATGGCACCATTGTGCGCACACCTTAGCACATCGCACGGTGCATCGGTGGTTCACGTGTCGAGTCCCGCAGCCGGGCACGCCGCCGCCGTCGCACAGCGCGCCCGCCACGCGATATGATCGGGGCATGAGCAGCAACGATGGACTTGATGTCGCCGTGATCGGCGCGACGGGCGCGGTCGGGGTCGTGTTCCTCGAGGTGGCGGCGGAGCGTGACTTCCCGATCGGGAGGCTGCGGCTGCTCGCGACCGAGCGCTCCGCCGGCCGCGAGCTGCGCTTCCGCGACGAGATGATCACCGTCGAGGTGACCAGCGAGGAGGCCCTGGAGGGCGCGGACCTCGTCTTCTGCTCGGCGACCGCCGCGGCCTCGCGGCACTGGGGGCCGCGGATCGCGGAGGCCGGCGGCGTGCTGATCGACGACGGCTCGGCCTTCCGCATGGAGCCGAACGTCCCGCTCGTGATCCCCGAGGTCAACGGCGACGACGTCGAGTGGCACGAGGGCATCATCTCGATCCCCAACTGCACCACCACCCCGCTCGCCATGGCGCTGCACGCGCTGCGCGAGGTCGCGCCCCTCAGGCGCGTCACCGCCGCCACGTACCAGGCGGTCTCCGGCAGCGGCACCGCCGCCGTCGAGGAGCTGGCGCTGCAGCTTCGCGCCTACGGGCGCGGCGGTCCGTTGCCAGCGCCGCGGGAGTACCCGCACCAGATCGCCCTCAACGTGCTGCCGCACGTCGACGACTTCGAGGAGGACGGCTACACCCGCGAGGAAGCGAAGATGCGCAACGAGACGCGCAAGATCCTGCACCTGCCGGAGCTGGCCTTCTCCTCGACCTGCGTGCGCGTGCCGACGATGGTCGGGCACGCCGAGGCGGTCCACGCCGAGTTCGGCGGCCCGGCGCCGCTGGATGCGCTGCGCGAGGCGATCGAGGCGCAGGACGGCCTCGAGCTGCTCGACGACCCGGCGGAGGCGGTCTACCCCACGCCGCTGATCAGCGAGGGCGACGACCGCACCTTCGTCGGGCGGCTGCGCACCGACAGCTCGGTCGAGCATGGCGTCGCGTTCTGGTGCGTGACGGACAACCTGCGCAAGGGCGCGGCGACCAACGCCCTCCAGATCGCCGAGGAGTTGATCCGCCGGGGCAAACTCCAGGCCAGAGGGCTATAACGGACCGGCAGGGGGCGAGTTGCGCCCACCATCAGGCAGAGCTCGGCGGAGGTGTGCCATGACGAACGAGATCGGACGCGTGCTCACGGCCATGGTGACGCCCTTCAACGCGGACGGCGTCGACGAGGAGGCGCTGGGCCGCCTCGCGCGGGCGCTGCTCGCCTCCGGCTCGGACGGCCTCGTGATCACCGGCACCACGGGCGAGGCGCCCTCGCTGAGCATGGAGGAGCAGGTCGCCGTCTGGCGCGCGGTGCGCGCCGCGGTCGGGCCGGACGCCGGCCTCGTCGCCGGCGCCTCGACGAACTCGACGGGCGAGTCGCTGGAGCTGGTGACGCAGGGCGCGGACGCCGGCATGGACGCGCTGATGCTGACCGTGCCGTACTACAACAAGCCGCCGCAGGAGGGCCTGGTGCGTCACTTCACGACGCTCGCCGAGGCGACGCCGCTGCCCTGCATCCTCTACAACGTGCCCTCGCGCACCTCGCTCAACATGGCCGCCGAGACGACGCTGCGGCTGGCCGCCGTGCCGAACATCGTGGGCGTGAAGGAGGCGTCGGGCGACTTCGCCCAGATCGCCGCCATCCTCGACGGCGCGCCCGAGGGCTTCCGCATGTGGTCGGGCAACGACGGCGACACGGCGCAGCTGGTCGCGATGGGCGGCTACGGCGTGATCTCGGTCGCCTCGCACCTGATCGGCGACCAGATCAAGCAGATGGTCACGGCCGCGGCGGACGGCCGCCAGGACGGCGCGCAGGCGCTGCACGAGCGGCTGCTGCCGCTGATGGACATCCTCTTCATCGAGTCGAACCCGATCCCGGTAAAGTTCGCGCTCAACGAGGTGGGCGTGACCGCCGGCGAGCTGCGGCTGCCGCTGATCCCGCCCTCGGAGGCCTCGCAGGCCGCGATCCGCGCCGAGCTGGCGAAGCACCGCATCGACGTGACGGCGGCGGTGTAGGCCGCGCTACGGGCGCGGCGTGTTAACCTCGGGGCGGGGACGGGAATAGGCATGCTCGATCGAGAGAAGTTCGACCGGGTCTTGGCGGCGGTGGAGGGTCTCGTAGTTGCGAATGAGTGCTTTGTGCTGCTCCGGCCACCGTTTGGCGCGGCGCTCGAGGTTCGCAACCGCGCCCCAATCGAGGCACTGACTGAGCATGGGATCACCCTGGCGGAGCGCGAGGAAGGGGTCGATGACATCACGATGCTGATGTGGGCGGCCTTGCTCGATCGTGTCGATGAGTTCATCGGGCACAGGGTGTCCGAGGACGAGGCGGGGGATTCGGAAGAATGGCAGAGTCGGGCTGAGGCCGTCACGCAAGGGCTGGTCGACGACGGACTGCGGAGCCGGTATCGCTTGAAGCGACTGTCGAAGGCTCCCGCCTTCACGGATATCGACTGGGACGTCAAGGTGAAGGTTGACGACGCTGGCGAGTCGGATCTCCAGCCGTTTCCCTATGTGACGGTCAAGCTGAAGTTCCAGCGTGACTTCGGCGACGAGCCGTTCTGGCTGGGAGGCACAACCGTGGACTCTGTGCAGGTCAACTTCAGCACCGAGGAGTTGGAGTACGTGATCCACTCGCTCCAGCGGTCAAGGGAAGCGATCGTTCGAGTTGGAGAGAAGCTCTCCACATGGCGTTAGACCCGCTCCGATCGCCCCCGGTGCCGATGCCGCCTGCTGTTGGCTGGCGGAAGCTGGAGCCGGACCACCTAGGGCTGTCGGGGGCCTTGCTCGGCAGTAGCTCGCGACTGCGGTTCCGCTATGAGGCGAACCGCGCGACGGCAGCGCGTCCCGATCCGCAGAGGATACTCAAGCACGGCGCATCGGTGTTCTTTGTCGGACTCGTTCTCGCCCTCGGCGCTGCCTTGGTGAGCGTCGCGCTTGGGTTCGTGATTGCGTACTGCGCGACCGGCTTACTCCTGTTGTCCTTCCTTGGTTACTGGCGCGAAACGGGGCGACCCATCATCGACCCGGGTCGGCTGCTTGTGATGCTGTCGTTCACAGCCGTACTTGCGATCACTTCGGGTGTCGCGGCAGTGGTACATCTTCTCGGCTGACGCGCGTAGATGGATCGTTTCAACACCGCGATCGATGGCTTGACCGCACTCATCCACGCCGCTGTGGATGCTGAGTTCGGGACGGTGATGGGATTGGTGAACTTTGGGCTGATCCTTGTCGTTTTCCTCGCATACATGAGCGGACGCGCAACTGGCCGTCTCTGGTACTTGGTGATGTGGGTGCTGGATCGCTGGTGGGGCCCTGCGCCCGATCCACCGCGCACGCCTGCACCGATGCCGTCGTTGACGAAGCTGTTGCAGGATACAGTCGGCTTCTTTCTTTTCTGTGTCGTGACCGTTAGCATCAGCGCCACGGTCCTGAACCTGTCCGTCTAGGAAATTTGAGGTTTCGGCAGCCCCGTCGCTACCTCGCATCGCGCTCCACCACCCACGCCGCCCAGCGCTCGCGCAGCGCGCGGCGGGCGCGGTCGTAGCCGATGCGGTCGCCGTAGTAGCCGCCGAGGAAGCCCGCCAGCCCGCGCCCGCCGACGAGCAGCACGACGGCGTAGACGACCGTCGCCCAGATCAGGTTGGCGCGCAGGAACGGGACGCCGAGGACCAGCGCCAGCCCGGCGAGGACGGCGATGATCAGCCCCGCGTAGGCGAAGGCGTTCACGATCCGGCTCTCGGTCTGCCGCTGGGCGCGCAGCATCTCGATGATCTCCGCGGGCACGGAGTCCACGGGCGCGCGCTCTCCGGTGTCCGTGGCGCAGTGCGGGCAGACTCGGGTCTCGCCGCCGAGCGGGTGGTAGCAGTGGCCGCAGAAGCGCCCGGCGTTCGGTGACTCGCCGCGCGTGACGGCGACGAGCAACTCCTCGAGGCGCTCGCTGAACAGCGGGCAGTCGTCGTCCGGCCGGTAGCGCTGCTCCTCGCTCACGGCGCGACTCGCCCGAGTGCGACCGCCAGCTCGCGCAGCACGCGGTGTGTCTCGCCGCGGTAGCCGGCGGCCCGGCCGGACGTCGAGGGCATCACCCACGCCTCGGCGCCCGCGACCTGCACGGGCTGGCGGCCCCACGTGCCCGAGGGCCGCACGCGCGGGTGCAGCACGTCGAAGGCGCGCGTCGTCGTGAAGCAGACCGCCCGCGGCGAGGCGTAGGCGATGCGGCGGCGGAAGGCCGGGGCCGAGGCGCGCAGCTCCGCGTCGCCGACGCCGGTGCTGTCGGTCTGCACGCGCTTCACGACATCGGTGAAACCGATGCCGTGGTCGGCGGGCAGGCGGCGGTCGTCCTCGGGGCCGACGGGTTCGGGCACGAGGCCGCTCGCCGAGAGGGCGGACCAGAAGGCGTTGCCGGGGTGGCCGTAGTAGTGGCCGAGCCGCGCCGAGCGCTCGCCGGGGTTGATGCCGACGAAGACGAGGTCGAGGCCGGGGCGCAGCAGGTCGGGCAGCGTGCGCAGGCGTCCGGGAGCCTCGGCGGACGCGCTCACGCTGCTAGAGCGGGTCGTGCGAGTAGGCGTGATTGCCGAGGGTGGCCCCGAGGAAGATCAGCACGATCGAGACCAGCACCATGATCGAGGAAAAGACCAGCGAGGTGCGTCGCGCCTGCTCGAGCTCGCCGGGGTCCAGCTCGCCCGCCTGCACGGCGTCCGAGATGCGGGCGATGCGCTGGCCGAAGACGGCGCCGTGCACGGCGATCATGATGATCAGGATCGTGACGAACAGCATCTTCACCATGAAGACGCGCCCGAAGTGGAACTCCATCATGTCCTCGCGGATGCCGGGCGGGACGAAGATGTCCGTGTAGAACTGCGCCAGCCCGGTCACGATCAGGCCGACGAGCGAGATCCCGACGATCCACGTGAAGCGATGCGCCACGACCAGCGTGACGCGTCGGCGCAGGCTCTCGTCCTCGATCAGCCAGGTGGAGGGAATGACCGCGAAGGCGAGCAGCACCTGCCCTCCGACGAGCAGGGCTGCGAACAGCACGTGGAACCCGGGCAGCAGATGCTCCATCGTCCGCTCCTTCCTCGAGTGGCCCCGCCGCGCCGCCTAGAGCGGCACGCCGAAGATGTCGCGCGTCACGATCGCCTGCTCGCGCTCCGGTCCGACCGAGATCATGTCGACGGGCGCGTCGACGAGCTCCTCGATGCGGCGCACGAAGCGGCGCGCCTCGAGGGGCAGGTCCGGGAAGTGGCGCACGTCCGACACCTCCTGCCGCCAGCCCGGCAGCACCTCGTAGACCGGCCGCACGGTGTACGCGTCGTGCAGCGAGGCCGGGAGCGAGTCGATCCGTTCGCCGTCCAGCTCGTAGCCGACGCAGACCCGCACCGACTCGAACTGGGCGAGCACGTCGAGCCGCGTGAGGGCGATCGAGTTGACGCCGTTGAGCTTCGCCGTCTGACGTGCGAGCACGCCGTCGAACCAGCCGCAGCGGCGCGGCCGGCCGGTGGTGGTGCCGTACTCGCCCGTTCCCTGGTCGATCCCGTGATCGCGCAGCGCGGCGGCCTCCTCGCCGAACAGCTCGGTGGGGAACGGGCCGTCGCCGACGCGCGTCTGGTACGCCTTGTAGACCCCCACCACGCGGTCGACCGCCGTGGGGCCGAGCCCGACGCCGAGGCAGGCCCCGGCCGACATCGACGACGGGACCGAGGACGTGACGTAGGGGTACGTGCCGTTGTCGAGGTCGAGCAGCGTCCCCTGCGCGCCCTCGAGCAGGATCTGCTCGCCGCGGTCGTGCGCGTCCTGCAGCAGCCGCGCGGTGTCCGTGACGAACGGGCGGAGCTGGCGGCCGTACTCGCGGTACTCGTCGCGGATCTGCTCGTAGTCCAGCGGCTCGCCGCCGTACAGCTCGGTGATGATGCGGTTCTTGTAGGGCAGCACGAAGCTCAGCAGCGTCTCCAGCGACTCCGGCTGCGCGAGGTCGATCATGCGCACGCCGAGGCGGCCCGTCTTGTCGGTGAAGGCCGGCCCCGTGCCGGTGCCGGTCGTGCCGATCGCGTGCTCGCCGCGCAGCTTCTCGTCGAGCTCGTCGATGGCGAGGTGCCAGGGCATCACGACGTGCGCGCGGTCGCTGACGCGCACACGCGAGGTGTCGACGCCGCGGCTGGAGAGCATCTCCAGCTCCTCGATCAGCGCTTGCGGGTTCACGACGACGCCGTTGCCGATGATGCAGGTGGTGCGGGGGTGGAAGATCCCCGCCGGCACGAGGTGCAGGCCGAACTTGCCGAGCTCGTTGACGATCGTGTGGCCGGCGTTGCTGCCCGCCGAGTAGCGGGCGATCACGGAGCAGTTGCGCGCGAAGAAGTCGACGACGCGGCCCTTGCCCTCGTCGCCCCACTGTCCGCCGATGATCACGGTCGCCGGCATCGCCGTCCTCGCGTCCCCGTGCGGTTGGCCCGTGCCCCTCGCTGCGAGAGGCACGAACACACCGCGCGCGGCGCCTGCGCCGATGCGCGGTGTCCGGGACATGATACCGCAGCACGCGCGGGACTATCCTCGAAGGTGGGGACGGAGGGGATCGCCGATGCTGGTCCGGCTTGCCTGCGTGATCGCGGCGGCGCTGATCGTTGCCGCCTGTACGTCCGAGGACGCTCCCCCGCCTCGCAGTCCCTTGGCGTCGCCGACGCCCGCCGGACCGGCTGCGACCGCGGCGCCGACGGATACGCCGGCCGCGACGCCGACGCCGACGCCCACGCTCACCGCGACCGCGACGCCTGCCGCGCCGGCGGGAACCGCCACGCCGGACGCATCCGCCCCGGCGGCGGAGACGCCGGGAGCGCCCCCCGAGAGCGAGGGCGCGACCAGCGAGCAGCAGCTCGAGCTGGTCACGGGCAATGCGATCGAGTTGATGGCGGAGTGGCTGGGGATTCCCGCCCCCGACCTGAGCGTGGACCTCGCCGAGGCGGTCGTCTGGCCTGACGCGTGCCTGGGCGTGGCGCAGCCGGGCGTCGTCTGCGCGGCGGTGCAGACGCCGGGGTTCCGCGTCCTGCTGCGGGATGCGCTCGGCGGCCGGCACCGCGTGCACGCCGGCGGCGACGGCGTGATGCGCTGGGCCGGCGAGGCGGTGCTGAGCGCCACGATCGTCGCGGTCGAGGGCGCGGCCATCCGGCTCGGCGATCTCGAGGGCGACCACGCAATCCCGGGCAGCGATCTCGTCTTCGGCGAGGAGGTCACCGCCACGGACGCGCCGGGAACCAGCTACGTCGCGATCGCCGGACCGCATCGGCTCGCCGAGGGCGTCAGCGTCGCGGTCGCGCTCGATCCGGACCCGAATGGCGGACCACACCCGCTCATCGCCTGGCTCGTGGTCCTCGAGTGAGCGCGACGCAGCGAGGGCTCGTGGGCGAGGGCGAGATCATCGAGGTCAAGCGCAAGCTCGACGGAAGCGAGGAGCGCTTCGCGACCGAGCTGGTGCAGCGCAGCCCGAGCCTGCTGCTGGTGCTCTACCGCATCGAGCGCGGCCCCGACTCGCTGGACTCGTACGGCTGCTTCTGGCCGCGCCGTCCCTACGGCTGCTACCACATCGTGCGCCCGCCCGGCGCGCCCGACGCGGGCCGCGAGGTGCTGAGCCGTTTCGACGTGCTGCGGGACGTCGAGATCGACGGCGACGACGTGCGCTACCTCGATCTGCTGCTCGACCTGGTGGTGCGCGTCGATGCGGCGGGCCGCATCACGACGCGCTGGGAGGACGAGGACGAGCTGGAGGCGGCGCTTGCGAGCGGCCTCCTCGATGCGGCGGGAGGCGCGTACGTCGCGCGCGCCCGGCGCACGCTCGAGCGGCGGCACCGCCGCGTGGTGGGCGAGATCCGCGCGCTGCTGAGGCGGCTGGGGCGGATCCCGTAGCGGAGGCCGTCAGGCGTCGCCGGAGAAGAGCGCGTTGAAGCCCGCGACCTCGGCCTCGGCCAGCACTTGGACGCCGGCCGCGCCGAGGGCGCGAGCGCGCGCCGCGAGGGCGGCCCGCTCGCCCGGCGAGAAGCCCAGCGCCCCGACGGTCCAGGGCAGCCCGGCGGCGCTCGCCGCGAGCGCGACCCGCGCCAGAACCGGCGCTTGCAACGCCTCGGCGCGCGCATCGGGGGCGCCGAGGTCGGCGGCGATCGCCTCGATGTCGAGGCCGACGCTCGCGATGCGGTCGACGGAGGCGAGCAGCTGCGGCAGGCGCTCGATGGCGGCCGCGCTCGCGATCTCGGGGATGAGGCCGATGCTGCCGGGCGTGAGCCCGCTGTGCAGCTCGTGGCGGCGCAGTTCGACATCGGCGGTTCGCAGATCCTGCGGCTGCGTCGTCCCGGCGAGCAGTACGCAGGCGACCGGGCCGGCGAGCGCCTCGAGCTGTGAGCGCAGCAGGCCCTCGCGGGGGTGGGCGAGCCGGGCGTGGATCGGGACGCCGGCCGCGCGGGCGGCCTCGGCGCCGCCGGGGGAGGTGGTGACGGCGTCGGCGCGCGTGGGGGCGGCGGGCGCGCCGGGCGGCAGGACGAGGTTCGTGCGCGGGGCGGTCATCGCGGGCGCGGCGTGCTCACGCCTGACGCTCCGCCCGCCGGGCGTCGCTTGCGGCGAGGGCGGTGGCGGCGGCGGACAGGGCGATCGTGAGCGCGAGGAAGCTGTAGAGGACGGTCCGCAACACGTCACGCCGGTCGTTCCGGTCGGCCAGCTCCGCCGCCGTGCGCGCGTCGAAGGCGCCGAGCAGACTGTCGAGCGGAGTCATGATCCTGGCCTTGAGCCGGTGGTACTCGCCGCCGTGAAGCAGCTCGCGCGCGTGCGCCAGACCCGCCTCGGTGACGGTGCCCATCGCATCCCTCTCGAATTCGACGAGGCTGTCCGAATTCGCCTTCGATTCCTCGAAGAGCACGCGTTCGGACTCCGTGAGGCCGCCGCCCGCGGCCAGCGTGCTGAGCGCCGCCGCCTCCCCCACCAGGTGCGGCTCCCTGCCGGTCGCGATCACCAGATCCCAGTAACTCCACCCGTAGTCGATGGGGCGCCGGGCGCCGCCGTCGCGGATGTCCAGGATGCGCTGGAAGTATTCGTTGTAGCGCTCGTCCCCGGTCACGGCGTAGAGCCGCGCCATCCGCGTCAGGTCGTCGGTCGACTGCCGCAACGCGTCGAGCAGCGCGAGCCCTTCTTCGCGTTCCTGGCGGATGCTCTCCGCCTCGGCCTGGACCCGGTCGAGCGCGATGAACGCGACGAGCGAAGCGATGCCGAACATCGCCGCCAACGCGGCGGCCGCGAGCGCGAACGCACGGGTGCGCATGAGACCTCCTCTCAGGGAACATAGCGGCGTTGCCCGCGGGCGGCGAATCGAGCGGCTGGCCGCCGCCGGCGCTGCGGCGGGCGATCCTCACGCCGCGAGGATCGCGCCGAGCCGGTCCGCCGAGGCGGAGGGGCCGACGACGGCGAGCGCGTATTCGCCGCCGAACAGCCGCTGCGCGACGGCCTGCATGTCGGCGGCCTCGACGGCGCGGATGCGCTCGACGGTGTCGCCGGGCAGCTCGATCTCGCCGTCCTGCAGCAGCTGCGTGCCGAAGTGCTGGCCGAGCGCCATCGGCGTCTCCATCGAGAGGCGGAAGGTTCCGGCGGCGAAGTCCTTGGCGCGCTGCAACTCCTCGACGCTCACGGGCTCGGCGGCGGCGCGCCGCAGCTCGGCGACGATCACCTGCAGCGCCTCCTCCTGCTGATCGCGCGAGACGCCCGCGCTGACCACGAAGGAGCCGATGTCCTGGTGCTGCGCGACGCCCGAGGCGACCGAGTAGGCGAGCCCTCGGCGCTCGCGCACCTCCTGGAAGAGCCGCGAGGACATGCCGCGCCCCAGCACGGTGTGCAGCAGCGCCAGCGCGTAGCGGTCCGGGTCGCGGCGCGCCGGACCCTGCACCGCGAGGCGGATGTTGGTCTGCTCGATCTCGCGCTCCTCGATGATGATCGATTCCTCCGGCAGGCCGTGCTCGGCGGCCGAAGGCTCCCGGGCCGCGCCGTCGCGCAGGCCGTCGAAGCACTCCGCGGCTGCCTCGGTCACCCAGTCGTGCGTGACGTTGCCGGCGACGGACAGCACCGAGTTCTCCGCGCCGTAGAAGCGCTCGACGTGGGAGACGAAGTCGTCGCGGGTGAGCGCCTCGACGGTCTCGATCGAGCCGGTGACGGGCCAGCCGATCGGCTGGTCGCCGTAGACGGCGCGCACCATCAGCTCGGAGGCGCGGGAGGCCGGGGCGTCGTGGCCGCGGCGGATCTCCTGCTGGACCACCGTGCGCTCGCGGTCGATCTCCTCGCTGTCGAGCAGGGAGCGCTGGATCATGTCGGCCAGCACCTCGACGCCGGTGGCGGCCCGCTCGAAGGGCATGTTGTTCCAGTAGCAGGTCAGCTCGCGCGAGGTGTAAGCGTTGAGGGCGCCGCCGGCGCCCTCGATCGCCTCGCTGATCTCCGGTGCGGTGGGGCGCGTCGAGGTGCCCTTGAAGAGCATGTGCTCCAGGTAGTGGGAGACGCCGTTGGTGCGCGGATCCTCGTCGCGCGAGCCGACGCCGACGAAGAAGGAGACGCTGGCGCTCTGGGCGGTGGGGACGGGCGTGGTGATGACGCGCAGGCCGTTGGGCAGCGTGCTGATCTGCGGTTGGATCGCCTCGGCGGGTGGCATCTGTGCGCCTCTCTAGTCGCGGGGCCTCGGGGGCCCTCGAACGCACGCGGCTCAGCGTACGGCGGGCGTGCTGCGTCGGCAAGGAATGCGGATGGCTGCCTGAGATCTCTCTTGGCAGTTGAGGTGACACACGGCTAGAGTGTGTTTACGGGTTAGCCGTGCAAGAGGCTGGTCGTGTTGGCTGTGCACAGTCACGATAACGGAGGAGGCACTGGCCAGGACCTTCGACAGCAGTAAGTTTCGGGAGCTCGTTCTCTATGTGGCCGAGGAGTCGGAGGAGGATCCGCGCTTCGGAGCCACGAAGCTCAACAAGATCCTGTACTTCAGCGACTTCAAGGCGTTCGGAATGCTCGGCGAGTCGATCACTGGTGCTACGTACCAGCGCCTGGACAGAGGACCTGCCCCCCGGGAGCTGCTTCCAGCCCTGCGCTCAATGGAGGCGGAGGGGGAACTCGAACGCTTCGAACGGCGCTACTTCAATCGCCCGCAGAAGGTGATCCGCCCACTGCGAGGGTCGGAAGCGAGCGAGGTCCTCGATCCCGCCGAACTTGCCATCGTAGATGCGGTGCTCGCCGACCTCCGGGAGCTCAACGCGTCGCAAGTTAGCGCGCTGTCGCACCTCGAGGCGGGGTGGAGGCTCGCGCGTGACCGCGAGGAGATCCCCTACGAGACCGTGTACATCTCGGACCGCCAGCCCACGCCGACCGAGGTCGCGGCGTGGGAGCGGGCGCTGGCGGAACGACGTGCCAAGAGATCTTCCTCGTGAGCAGCCGCCAAGCCGCTGGACACACCACTTCGAGGTAACGCCCGAGTTCTCGGAGCAACTTGGCTCGGTGGCCCCGGCAGCCGTGGCGCGGGGGCATCTGCTCGATCGCGGCATCAAGCACGTCCTCGATCGCGAGATCGAGGCGTACCGGGAAGGCCTGGAACCCCCACGGATCAAGGTCGTTGAAGGCGACGAACCGATCCGCGAGGGGCTGCTCCTCACAGAGCCGGGATTCCCGGACGTGCCGGAGTGCATGGTCTGGTTCGAGTTCCATGCTGATTTCGAGCGAAGTCGCGATGTGATCCTCTGGGGCATCGGGCGTGTCCCGGTTCTGGATGAGATTGAGGACTACACAGGCGATCCGTAGTGGGCTACCTCAGCTTGGTTGCACACCCCGATCGTTGACACCTTCGCGCCGCGCGCGGAATATGGTCCGTGTCCTCCCCAACCATCCGAGGGCTGATGCCGAAGTACATCTTCGTCACGGGCGGCGTCGTGAGCTCCGTCGGCAAGGGGATCGTCACCGCCTCGCTCGGCCGCATCCTGCGCGCACGCGGCCTCCGCGTCTCCGTCCTCAAACTCGACCCCTACATCAACGTCGACCCCGGCACGATGTCCCCGTACCAGCACGGCGAGGTGTTCGTCACCGACGACGGCGCCGAGACAGACCTGGACCTCGGGCACTACGAGCGCTTCCTCGACGAGAACTTCTCGCAGGCCAACTCCACCTCCTCCGGCCAGATCTACGAGGAGGTGATCCGCAAGGAGCGGCACGGCGACTTCCTCGGCGGCACCATCCAGCAGATCCCGCACGTCACCAACGAGATCCGGCGGCGCATCCGCGAGGCGGGCAGCGCGCTGGACGCCGAGGTCGTGATCGTCGAGGTCGGCGGCACGATCGGCGACATCGAGAGCCAGCCGTTCATCGAGGCGATCGGGCAGATGCGGCACACGCTCGGCGTGGACGCGACGGCCTCGATCCACGTCACGCTGCTGCCCTACATCGGCTCGACGCGCGAGCTGAAGACCAAGCCGACGCAGCACTCGGTGCGCGAGCTGCGCTCCTTCGGCATCCAGCCCGACGTGATCATCGCGCGCGCCGACCAGCCGGCGCCGGAGGCGCTGCGCGAGAAGATCGGCCTCTTCTGCAACGTCGAGCGCGAGGCGGTGATCCCCCTCCAGACGGCCGAATCGATCTACGAGATACCGCTGGTCCTCGAGGCGTGCGGGCTCGCCGACCTCGTGCTGAAGCGCATCGGCATCGAGACGCCCGCGTCCGATCTCGACGACTGGCGGGAGTTCGTCCAGCGGCTGCGCAACCCCGACTCCGAGGTGCGCATCGCCGTGGTCGGCAAGTACGTGGAGTTGCACGACGCGTACCTGTCGATCCGCGAGGCGCTGATCCACGCCGCCGTCTTCCACCGCGCGCACGTCAACTTCCACTGGGTGCATTCCGAGGAGCTGGACACGCGGCCGCCCGAGGAGGCGATCGGCGACGTGGACGGCATCCTCGTGTGCCCCGGGTTTGGCGACCGCGGACTGGAAGGGAAGATCTCCGCCGCCACGTACGCGCGGGAGCAGCGCATCCCCTACTTCGGCGTCTGCCTCGGCCTGCAGATGATGGTCTGCGAGTTCGCCCGCAACGTGGCCGGGATGCCGGAGGCGAACACCACCGAGGCCGACCCGCGCACCCCGTTCCCGGTGATCTCGTTGCTCTCCGAGCAGCGCGGCATCGAGGACTACGGCGGCACGATGCGCCTCGGAGGCTTCGATTGCCGGCTGGTCGAGGGGACGCACGCCGCCGCCGCCTACGGGCGGGAGCAGGTGCGGGAGCGGCACCGCCACCGCTACGAGGTCAACAACGCGCTGTTGCCGGTGCTGGAGCAGCACGGCCTGATCGCGTCCGGTTGCTCGCCGAACGGCGAGCTGGTCGAGATCATGGAGCTGCGCGACCACCCGTGGATGCTGGGGACGCAGTTCCACCCGGAGTTCACCTCGCGGCCGCTGCGGCCGCAGCCGCTGTTCCGTGACTTCGTGGGCGCGGCGTTGCGGCGCCGGTCGAGCGTCGGGCAGGCGGCCGCCTCGCAGGCGTCGGCGCCGTGAGCGCCGCCTGAGGCGGGGCAGGCGCCAGCGGTAGCCGAGGACCGGCGATGACCTTGTTCCGCTTGCTGCACGTGCTGGCGCTGTTCTGGATGATGGCCGGCCTCGGCACGGTGATGGTGGCCGTCTGGCGCGCCTGGGCGACCAAAGACCTCGAGTTGCGGGCGACGCTGCTGACCGAGGCGCAGCAGAACGAGACGCGCTGGCTGCTCTCCGGCCTGCTGGCCACGGGCCTGACGGGGTTCGCCTGGGCGGCCGCGGAGAACACGAACCTCGTGACCACCGGCTGGCTGCTGGCGCTCGAGCTGATCTACGCGGTCGACGTCTTCATCTTCCTCCCGCTGCTCGGCGTGGGGCTGCGGCGCGTGCGGCTGCTCGCGCTACAGGCGAGGAAGCGAGGCGAGACCACCCCCGAGCTCGAGGAGGCGATCAACGATCGCGTGCCGGTGGTGTTCGGCACGCTGATGGTGCTGACCGTGCCGGTGATGACCTGGCTGGCGATCTACAAGCCGTTCTGAGCAGGCGCGCGGGTTGGCGGCGCTCAGCGCGAGCGGTCGCCGAGGGCCTCGATCCACTCGCCGCTGCCGCCCGTGACGTCGCCCGTCTCGGCGTCGTCCAGCAGGTCGCCGACCTGGCGGCGGATGGCGGGGGCGTCGAGGCCGAGCACGCGCAGGACGTGGGCGGACATCTCCGCGCCGCTCTCGAGCTCCTCGCAGACCACCTGATCGGCGCCGAGGGCGAGCAGGCTGGCGCGTTCGGCGACGTAGCGCGTGCGCACGAGGATCGGGAGGTCCGGGGCCTCCGCGCGGGCGGCGGTGATGGCGATGCGCGCCGCGGGCGGGTCGTTCATCAGCAGCACGAACGCGCGCGCGTGGGCGATGCGCGCGTGCCGCAGCGCCTCGGGGCTGGTCGCGTCGCCGTAGTAGACGTGCTCGTGCTCGGCGCGCGCGGTGCGGACGGTCTCCGCGTTCAGTTCCAGCACGAGGTAGGGGATGCCCGCCTGCCCGAGCGCGCGGGCGAGCATCCGCCCGGCGACGCCGAAGCCGGCGACCACGACGTGCCCGGACAGCGCGGCGTCCTGGGGGGTGGGTTCGTCGATGCCGCGCGCGCGGAGCAGGCGTTCGAGCGGCCGCAGCAGCGCCTCGCCCGCGTGCATCTCGCGGGTCCAGCGCATCAGCAGCCGCGAGACGATGATGCTGACCACGCCGGTGGTGACGATCAGCCGCACCTCGGAGGACGCGATCAACCCCTCGTTCGCGCCGAGGATCAGCACCACGTAGCCGAACTCGCCGAACTGCGAGAGGTAGATCCCGGCGCGCCAGGCGGCCCGCGCCGGGTAGCGCATCGCCACCGCCGCGAGCGAGGCGATCAGCGCCTTGCCGGGCACGAGGCCGAGCACGATCAGCGCGGCCAGCAGCGGCTCCTGCGCGAACACCCGCCAGTCGACGAGCATCCCCAGCGAGATGAAGAAGAAGCTCGTGAAGGCGTCGCGCAGCGGGATGATGTCGCTCGTCGCGCGGTGCGAGTAGTCGGTGTCGGCCAGCAGCAGGCCGGCGAGGAACGCGCCCAGCGCGACCGAGAGCCCGAGCAGGTTCATCAGCCAGGCGGAGCCGAGGGCGACCGAGATCACCATCAGCAGGAACACCTCGCGCGTGCGCGTGGCGTCGACGGCCCCGAAGACGCGCGGCACCACGAAGCGGGCGACGAGCATCATCGCGGCGATCGCGAGCGCGGCCCGCGCCAGCGCCCAGCCGGCGTCGAACACGAAGGATCCGCCACTGCCCCCGGCCAGCACCGGGACGAGCAGCGTGAGCGGGACGATCAGCAGGTCCTGGAAGATCAGCGCTCCCACGGTGAAGCGCCCGTGCGGCGCCGCCAGCTCGCCCCGCACCGCGAGCACCCGCAGCACGACGACGGTGCTGGAGAGGGCGACGACGAAGCCGAAGACCAGCCCGCGCTCCACGCTGTCGCCGGCAAGGAGGAGGATCGCGAGCGCCGCCGCCGTCGTGACCCCCACCTGCAGCGAGCCGCCGATCGCCACCGTGCGCCAGATGTAGCGCAGCCGCGAGAGCGAGAACTCGAGGCCGATCGCGAAGAGCAGCAGGATCACGCCGACCTCGGCGATCTGCGCGATGCTGTCCGGGTTGGTCACGAACTGGAGGCCGTGCGGGCCGGCGATGCTGCCGGTGATCAGGAAGCCGATCGTGGCGGGCAGGCCGAGGCGGTGCAGGCCGAGCGCGGTCGCCACGGCGAGCAGCCCGATGACCGCCAGTTCGCCGACCAGTGCGTGATCGTCCATCCGAGGTTCCCGCTGCCCGCGCCTCTCAGGCTACGCCCAACGCGCCGCCACGCGACAGCGCCGCGCGCCGAGCGGGACTGCGATCGCCCGCCGGAAGCGCCCGCGGGGCGGCCCGCGGGAAGGGTGCGGCTTGCCCTCTGTTCAATCGGGTGCGCGGTGCGGTAGAATATTGGGCGTCCACCTGTCCCCTGGTTCGGAAGCCGTCACGCAGGACGGCGTATAACGCGCATGACACCTTCATCTTCACGGGGGCGCCGAGACGCCTCCACCCGGACTGCCGACGAGCCGAGCGCCGCCCGCGCCGCGGACGGCCGCGACGCGCGCGAGGGTCGTGATGGCCGTGACGGACGCGACGGACGCGAGGGCCGCAACGGCGGACGCTGGCGGCGCCGCGAGCGCGCTCCGCGCCCCGACGGCCCGCCTCCGCCCAGCCTCGACATCGCGGAGCTCGAGGCGCGCACGCAGGACCAGCTGATCGAGCTCGCCACCGAGCAGGGCGTCGAGAACCCGCACACCTACAACAAGCAGGATCTGCTGTTCCGCATCCTGCGTCACCAGGCCGAGCGCCAGGGCACGATCTACGCCGGCGGCGTGCTCGCGATCGTCGATGACGGCTTCGGCTTCCTGCGCGGCGAGCGGCTGGTGCCGGGCCCCAACGACGTCTACGTCTCGCAGTCCCAGATCCGCCGCTTCGGCCTGCGCGGCGGCGACTACGTGACCGGCCAGGTGCGCCAGCCCAAGGACTCGGAGAAGTACTACGGCCTGCTCCGCGTCGAGGCGGTGAACGGCGTCGATCCCGAGGTTGCGCGGCGACGCCCCAACTTCGAGGAGCTGACCCCGATCTTCCCGGACGAGATGCTGGAGCTGGAGACCACGAGCAGCGAACTGAGCCAGCGCATCGTCGATCTGTTCTCGCCGGTCGGGCGGGGGCAGCGCGGCCTGATCGTCTCGCCGCCGAAGGCGGGCAAGACGATGCTGCTCAAGTCGATCGCGCACGGCATCGCGATCAACAACCCCGAGGTCCACCTCATGGTGCTGCTCGTCGGCGAGCGGCCGGAGGAGGTCACGGACATGCGCCGCTCCGTGCGCGGCGAGGTGATCGCCTCGACCTT
Organism: Dehalococcoidia bacterium; assembly: GCA_963692775.1. Taxonomy (GTDB): domain Bacteria; phylum Chloroflexota; class Dehalococcoidia; order UBA2979; family UBA2979; genus VXMT01. The sequence goes on from OY839116.1 coordinate 1,576,087, forward strand.
CGACGAGCCCGTCGAGGACCACACGCGCGTCGCCGAGGTGGCGATCGAGCGGGCGCGGCGGCTGGTCGAGGGCGGCACGGACGTGGTGATCCTGATGGATTCGATCACGCGGCTGGCGCGCGCCTACAACCTGGCGATTCCGGCCAGCGGGCGCACCCTCTCGGGCGGCATCGATCCGATCGCGCTGTACCCGCCCAAGCGATTCTTCGGCTCGGCGCGCAACATCGAGGGCGGCGGCTCCCTGACGATCATCGCCACCTGCCTCGTCGAGACGGGCTCGCGCATGGACGACGTGATCTTCGAGGAGTTCAAGGGCACGGGAAACATGGAGATCCGGCTCGAGCGGCGGCTCGCGGAGAAGCGCGTCTACCCGGCGATCGACATCTTCGCCTCCTCGACGCGCCGCGAGGATCTGCTGTTCTCCGAGGAGCAGCTGCGGCAGGTCTGGCTGCTGCGCCGCATGGCCGCGATGATCAGCGACAACGGCGCCGATGCGACCGAGGACGTGCTGGAGCGCGTCGCCAAGACCGAGACGAACGAGGAGTTCCTCGGCAACCTCAAGTCCGGGGTCCTCTAGCCTCGCACCGGCGCGGAAGTCCGCCCGCGACCGGCGCCCCCGGCCCGCAGTAACGCTCCGTGCTAAGATTTGCTTTCCCGTGGGCGGATTCCTGCCCGGCGGTTGTTGACGCCAGCCCGGGGGTGACGGCGTCCGGCCGGAGGAGGGGCGCATCACTGGCATCGGTCCCGTTCTCCCCCGATCGCGCTCCACGCTCGGGCGCGAAGCGTGGCTCCCGCAGCGTCGGCAGGTTGCCGCTGTCGAAGCCCCGTGGCTCCCGCTGTCCCGTCCCGCCCTGTACGCGGCGTTCGTCGCCCTCGTGCTGGCGGTCGTCGTGTTCGCCGGGCTGTTCCCGGCTACCGAGCGCTCCACGCCGCCGGCCCCGCTGCTGAGGGCTTCGCAGATCTCGCTGCCGGGCCTCGCCGGGGCTTCCACCTGGACGCGGCCCGCGGCCACCCCGGTGGCGGCTCCCGAGCCGATCGAGCTGCCGACGGTCAATCCCCTCGATCAGGGCCAGCGGGCGATCAGTCCGCAGCAACAGCGGGAGCAGGCCGCGGCAGCGACGACCGAGGGCCAGGCGCCCCTTTCCGAGACCGACATCGCAGCGGCCGCCCGGCAGGCGGCCGTGGCGCCGCCCGCTTCGGCCGTGACCCGTGAGCGCGAGCCGCAGTCGCGCCCGCTGTTCTACCGCTACGAGGTACGGGCGGGCGACACCGTCAGCGGCATCGCCGAACGCTTCGGCATCGCCGCCAACTACATCCTGTGGAACAACATCGACATCATCGACGACGCCGACGTCCTGAGCGTGGGCGAGGAGCTGCAGGTGCCGAGCGTGGCGGGGATCCTCCACGGCGTTCGCTACGGCGAGACGCTGCTGGAGATCGCCGAGCGCTACGACGCCAGGCTCGTCGAGATCATCGAGGTGAACGGGCTGGAGAGCGACGGCAGCATCTACGCCGGCGATACCATCCTCGTGCCCGGAGGGCGCATCGTCGCGCCGCCGCGGCCGACCATCCGCCCGACCGCCACGGCGGCGCCCGCGAGCGTCGCGACGCCGCAGTCGGCGGCGGCGGCGGCGTCCGCCTTCAACTTCATCTGGCCCACCAGGGACATCATCACCTCGTACTTCGGACCCAGCCATCCGCTCGGGATCGATATCAGGGCGCCGGTGGGCACGCCGATCAAGGCGGCGGCGGACGGCACGGTGATCTTCGTGGGAGGCCCCAGGTGCTGCTCCTACGGGCTCCACGTGGAGGTCAAGCACGACGGCGGGTTCACGACCCTCTACGCGCACCTGCGCGACTTCGCCGTCGAGACCGGCGACGAGGTCAAGGCAGGCACGGTCCTCGGCTTCGCCGGCCTGACCGGGCGCACCACGGGCCCGCACCTGCACTTCGAGATCGAACTCAACGGGGTGCGCCGCAACCCGATGATCTACCTGTCCGACTGAGGGCGCGAACGCGCTAGCGGCGCGAAGCCTCCAGCAACACGACGCGCTGCTCCTCGCCGAGCTGGCGGGGGCGGATGCTCAGCCTCGGCAGCGGCTCGCCGCCGCTGAGGCCGGTGGCGTCGAGGAAGGCGCGCAGCACGGCGGGCTGCTCGCCCGCGTCCGCCGGACCGTCGTAGCTGACGGGGATCACGATCGTCGGCTCCAGGTCGCGCACTGTGCGCGCCGCGCGCTCGGGCGCGACCGCCTCGTCGCCGCCGATCGGCACGATCAGGATGTCGATGTTGCTGAACAGGCCGTGCTCGTCCTCGCGCGGCGGCGTGCAGCCGCTGCCGAGGTGCGCGAGGTGCATCCCCTCCGCCTCGACGACGTAGGCGATGTTGCGCTCGAACGCGGCGCCCTCCCCGTCGCGGGCGAGCGGGCTGGGCAGGCCGAAGAGCTGGACGCCCTCGATCTCGTATTCGCCGGGGCCGTCGATGATGATCGGCTGGCCCCGCACCCCGCCGGCGTGGCCGTGGTGGGGGTGGTGGCGGCTGAGCGTCACGATGTCGGCGGTGGGGCGGCCCATGTCGAAGCCGGCCTCGCGACCCGCCGGGTCCATGACGACGGCCGCCTGCCGCGTGCGCAGCCGCACGCAGGCGTGTCCGAGCCAGTTGATGTCCATGTGGCGGCGCAGCCCTTCCGTGCCGCCGCGATCGTAGCGAGCGAGCGCCACAGTCGCCATACCCGGCCACGGCCGTCGCCCGGGATCCCGCGCGGTAGTGCGGCCTACTCCGCTTCGGCGGCGAGGGCCGCGGCGAGCTGGCGCAGCGTGCGGTGGTGCAGCGCCTTCACGGCGCCCTCGCTGCGGCCGAGGATGCGGCCGATCTCGGCGTTGGTCAGGCCGTCGACGTACTTGAGCGTGATCAGGCGCTGGCGGTCGGGCGCGAGCGCCGCCGCAGCGTCGCGCACGCGCTGCGTCTCCTCCCGCGCCTCGAGCGTGGACTCCGGTCCCGGCGCGTCGGAGGGCACGGCGAGCGCCTCGTCGAGCGGCGCGGATTGCGGCCTGCGTCCGCGATCGCGGTACCAGTTGGCCAGCAGGTTGTGGGCGATGGACATCAGCCAGGACTCGAACTTGCCGCGCCCGCGGTAGCTGCCGAGGCTGGCGAAGGCGTTGGTGAAGGTGCGCGAGGTCAGTTCCTCGGCGTCGCTCACGCTGCTGGTGCGGGACAGCAGGTAGCGGTAGACGCGGCCGGCGTGCGCCTCGTACAGCTCGGAGAAGGCGTCGCGCGCTTCGTCCGCGCGGGCGGGATCGCCGGCCTGCGCCGGGGCGGCGGTGTGGCGGTCCGAATCGCGGTCCATGCGCTCCCGCCTCGTGCTCTCGATCCCGCGCGGATGCGCCTTCCGGGCCCGTCCGAGCGTTGACCGGGTGGGTGTCCGGCGGCTAGAATCCAGTTTGTTAGCACTCTCCCCATGAGAGTGCTAATCCGCGGGGTAGACCGGGATGGAGGGCCCGTGCTCACTCAGCGCCGGGCGGACATCCTCAATCTCGTCGTAGACGAGTATATCGGCACGGCTGCGCCGGTGAGTTCGCGCGCGCTGGTCGACCGCCACAACCTCGACGTCTCCACCGCCACCGTGCGCAACGAGCTGGCCGCGCTCGAGCAGGAGGGGTACATCACGCACCCCTACACCTCGGCCGGCCGCGTCCCCTCCAACACGGGCTACCGCTTCTACGTCGAGCAGCTGATGGCCGAGGATCCGGTCGGCGCGGACGAGCGGCGGACGATCGAGCACCAGTTCTACCAGGCGCCGCCGGGGCTGGATGAGTGGCTCGAGCTCGCCGCCTCGGTCCTCGCGGCGGCGGTCGGCAACGTCGCCGTCGTCTCGCGTCCGCAGCGGCCGGTGCCGCACCTGCGGCAGGCGCAGCTGGTGCACCTGCGGCCCGGCGCCGCGCTGCTGGTGGCGGTGCTGGACGACGGCAGCGTGCAGGAGCGGATCGTCGCGGCGCCGGAGAGCGAGGACCAGGCGGAGCTGCTCACCCGCGCCGCGCGCCTCAACGATCGGCTCTCGCTCTCCGACGCGGAGCGGATCCGCACCGTGGCGCCGCAGTTCGAGGACGACGACGACCGCCGGCTCGCGCTCGAGATCGCCGACCTGGTGGCGGAGGGGGCGAATGCGGCGCAACTCTTCATCGAAGGCATCCGCAAGGCGCTGGAGCAGCCGGAGTTCTCCACCACCGATCGCATGCTGGACGCAGTCGAACACCTCGAGGCCTACGAGCTCCGCGGCGCGCTGCGGCCGCCGCGGAGCCCGGACCCCGGCGCGCGCGTGCTGATCGGCGACGAGAACGAGCGGGGCTGGCTGCACGACTGGACGATGGTCATCTCGGCGTTCGGAGAGCCCGGCGGGGCCGTCGGCTCGGTCGCGGTGCTGGGCCCGACGCGGATGCATTACGGGCACACGATCCCGCGCGTCCGCTACTTCGCCCGGCTGATGACCGAGCTGCTGCACGAGCTCGATGGCTGAGGCGTCGCCCGCCGGCCGCACACACAACCCGATGACGAACCACCAGGAGCAAGACGACGTGCCTCTTGAAGGAGACAGCGCCGGGGAACCAACCGCCCCCGCCGGAGAGCCCGGCGGCGCGGACGAGGCCCCCGGCGACGCCGAGCGCATCGCCGCCCTCGAGGCGGAGGTGGCGGAGTTGACGGAGCGGCACGCCCGCGCGGTCGCCGATCTGCAGAACTACCGCCGCCGCGCCGAGGAGCGCTGGACGGAGCGGGCGCGGGCGCAGCTGGCGACGACGATGGCGCGCTGCCTGCCGCCGCTCGACGATCTGAACCGCGCCCTCGACTCGGTCGACGGAAACCTCGCGGGCGACCAGTGGGTCGAGGGGATCCGGCTGGTGCAGCGCAAGTTCCAGGAGATGCTGGCGGGCGCCGGCGTCGAGGAGATCGGCGGCGAGGGCGAGGCCTTCGATCCGCTGGTGCACGAGGCCGTCTCGTCCGCGCCGGGTCCGGACGGGCAGATCCTCGCGCTGGTGCGCGAGGGCTACCGCATCGAGAACTACGTGCTGCGACCGGCCCAGGTGGTGGTCGGGGGCGGCGAGGAGACGGAAGAACAGTAGGCATTGCCCGTGAGCGGGGCGGGCCCGCTCCCGAAAGCGAGACGAACAGCAGGACGCACGCAGGGGGTACGAGATGGCAAGAGTAGTCGGCATCGACCTCGGCACGACGAACAGCGCGATGGCGGTGATGGAGGGCGGCGAGCCCGTGATCATCGCCAACGCCGAGGGCGGCCGCACGACGCCCTCGATGGTCGCGGTCAGCGGCTCGGGCGAACGGCTCGTCGGGACCGTGGCGAAGCGCCAGGCGGTGACGAACCCGGACGGCACGATCTTCTCGGTCAAGCGGCTGATGGGCCGCCGCTTCGAGGACGCCGAGGTCACGCAGCTGCGGGAAGTCGCGCCCTTCGGCCTCAACGCGGCGAGCAATGGCGACGCACACGTGACGATGGGCGATCGCGACTACTCGCCGCCCGAGATCTCGGCGATGATCCTGCAGAAGCTGAAGGCGGACGCCGAGGCCTACCTCGGCGAGGAGGTCACCGAGGCGGTGATCACCGTGCCCGCCTACTTCAACGACTCGCAGCGCCAGGCCACGCGCGACGCCGGCCGCATCGCCGGCCTCGAGGTGTTGCGCATCATCAACGAGCCCACCGCCGCCTCGCTCGCCTACGGCCTCGACAAGAAGGGCGACGAGGTGATCGCGGTCTACGACCTCGGCGGCGGCACGTTCGACATCTCGATCCTCGAGATCGGCGACGGCACCTTCCAGGTGCAGGCCACGAACGGCGACACCTTCCTCGGCGGCGACGACTTCGACAACGCGGTGATCGACTTCCTGGTGGCGGAGTTCAAGCGCGACCAGGGCATCGACCTGGCCAGCGACCGGATGGCGCTGCAGCGCCTCAAGGAGGCCGCCGAGCGGGCCAAGATCGAGCTTTCGACCGCGCAGCAGAGCGAGGTCAACCTGCCGTTCATCACCGCGGACCAGAGCGGCCCGCGGCACATGCAGATCACGATCACGCGCGCTCGCCTCGAGCAGCTCGTCGACGGCCTCGTCGAGCGCACGATCGGGCCGGTGCGGGACGCGCTCAAGGACGCGGGGATGCAGCCCTCGGACGTCGACGAGGTGGTGCTGGTCGGCGGGATGACGCGCATGCCGCTGGTGCAGGAGAAGGTGCGCGAGTTCTTCGGCAAGGATCCGCACCAGGGCGTCAACCCGGACGAGGTCGTCGCGATCGGCGCGGCGATCCAGGCGGGCGTGCTGCGCGGCGACGTCAAGGACGTGCTGCTGCTCGACGTGACGCCGCTGACGCTTGGCATCGAGACGCTGGGCGGGGTGCTGACCTCGCTGATCGAGCGCAACACGACGATCCCGACGAGCGCGCAGCAGACCTTCTCGACCGCGGCCGACAACCAGCCGTCCGTGGAGATCCACGTGCTGCAGGGCGAGCGGCCGATGGCGGCCGACAACAAGTCGCTGGCGCGCTTCATCCTCGACGGCATCCTGCCCGCCCCGCGCGGCGTCCCGCAGATCGAGGTCGAGTTCAACATCGACGCGAACGGGATCGTGACGGTCTCGGCGCGCGACAAGGCGACGGGCAAGGAGCAGCACGTCACGATCCAGGCGAGCTCCGGCCTCACCGACGACGAGGTCGAGCGCCTCACGCGCGAGGCCGAGGAGCACGCGGCCGAGGACGCGGCGCGGCGCGAGGCGGTGGAGCTGCGCAACGCGGCCGACAACCTCGCCTACTCGGCGGAGCGCACGCTCAGCGAGCACGCGGACAAGATCGACGACGAGATGAAGGGCCGCGTCGAGGCGGCCATCGCCGAGGTGCGCTCCGCCCTCGCCGACACGGACGCCGACGCCGCGGCGTTGCAGCCGAAGGTGGAGGCGCTCTCGCAGGCGATGCAGGAGATCGGCGAGGCGGTCTACACCGCCACGGCTGCCGAGGCCGAGGCTGGCGGCGACGGAGCGGCCGGCGAGGCGGACGACGAGGAGGCGGCGAGCACCGTCGAGGGCGAGTTCCGCGAGGTCTAGCCTCGCGGGTCCGGCTCGCGCGAAAGTGTGCGGCACATTTCTGGATGGGTGCAGCGCGCACTTTCACCGTGGCGGGTGGAAGTGCGCGGTTTATTTTTTGGGGGCTGTAGCGTACACTTTCTGGGTGAAAGTGTACGGTTCGATTTATGAGGCGTGAACCTGATCAACTTGGGGAGGGCCGGGCGGTGCGGCGCGGCCGGCCGCCTCGCGCTGCCGTCTACGCCCGGCTCGATACGCAGATCAACGAACTGTGGACGCGCATGGGGGGACTCCCCAACCGCCTGGAGGCGTCCGACATCTGGCGCGGCATCTGGTTCGAGGAGGCGCACCACTCCACCGCGATCGAGGGCAATACGCTCGTCCTGAAGCAGGTCGAGGCCTTGCTCGCGGAAGGGCGCGCCGTCGGCGACAAGCAGCTTGCGGAGTACATGGAGGTCCGCGGCTACGCGAACGCCGCCGACTGGGTCTACGGCCAGGCGATCGAGCCTGGCGATTGGTCCGGGGGCGAGTGGCTATCGCTGACCGAGGTCAGGCGCATCCATGAGGTTGCGATGGAGCCGGTCTGGGATGTCGCGCCCCATCCGGTCGCCGAGTCGGCAGAGAGTCCGGGGGCGTACCGGCGACACGACATCCAGCCGTTCCCGGAGGGCATGACGCCTCCCGCGTGGACCGATGTGTCGGCGTTGATGGCTGACTGGATCGCCGACGTGAACCGCCTCGAGCCCGACGCCGAGCAGTTTCCGGAGGCCGTCGCCGCGCTGCACTGCCGGTTCGAGCAGATTCATCCCTTCCTCGATGGCAACGGCAGGACGGGTCGCCTGGTCCTCAACCTGCTGCTCGTCCGGCTCGGCTATCCGCCGGCGATTATCTACAAGAACCAGCGCGGCACGTATCTGGCCGCGCTGCGGAAGGCCGACCGGGGAGACATCGGTCCGCTCGGCGAACTGCTCGCGCGGGCGATTCTCGACAACCTCTACAAGTTCGTCATCCCGGCGGTGGCGGGCCCCGGCCGGCTTGTGCCGCTCGCTGCGCTGGCAAGTGAGCGGATCTCGCACTCGGCGCTGCGGACGGCCGCGATCCGCGGGCGACTGCAGGCGACGCGCGGCGCCGACGGGCAGTGGCGCAGCACCATCAACTGGGTCGAGGACTACCTCGCGACTCGCTATGTGCGGGGCGCGCTGTAATCATGGCCGCCGGGCACGCGCATGCGGCGACTCTTCGGTAGACTGAGAGGTTGATGGCTGCGGAAATCGACCTCTACGCGACCCTCGGGGTCCAGCGCGACGCCTCGCAGGAGGAGATCAAGCGCGCCTTCCGCAAGGCTGCGATGGAGTCCCACCCCGATCGCAACAAGAGCGAGGGCGCCGAGGATCGCTTCAAGCAGGTCAACGCCGCCTACGAGGTGCTCTCCGATCCGGAGAAGCGGCAGACCTACGACCGCTTCGGCATGGCCGGGCTCAACGGCGGCGGGCAGCACGGCTTCGCCGGCTTCGAGGGCTTCGGCGGCTTCGGCGATATCTTCGACGCCTTCTTCCGCGGCACCGGCGCGCGCCGGCCGGGTCCGCAGCGGGGGGCCGACCGCCGCGCCTCGATCTCCGTCTCGTTCGCGGATGCGGTCTTCGGGGTGGAGCGCGAGATCCAGTTCGATCGCGTGGGACGCTGCGAGGACTGCCGCGGCAGCGGCTCGGCCAACGGCAGCCGTCCCTCCAGCTGTCCGGAGTGCGGCGGCCAGGGCGAGATCCGCCGCGTCCAGGAGTCGCTGTTCGGGCGCTTCGTGAACTCGGCGCTGTGCAACCGCTGCGGCGGTGACGGCGAGGTGGTGACCGACCCCTGCAAGGGCTGCGGCGGGCGCGGCCTGCGCATGGACACCGTCACGCGCTCCGTCAACATCCCCGCCGGCGTCGACGCGGAGCACCAGATCCGCCTCAGCGGGGAGGGCGACGCCGGGGTGCGCGGCGGCCCCTCCGGCCACCTCTACCTGGACCTCGACATCGCGGGTCACGAGCGCTTCGAGCGGCGCGGCGATCACCTGGTCTACGAGCTGCCGCTGAACCCGGCGCAGGCCGCACTCGGCGCGGAGATCGAAGCGCCGACCCTCGAGGGCGATCCGGTCACCATCGACGTGCCCGCCGGCACGCAGCCCGGGCAGATCTTCAGCGTGCGGGGGCGCGGCGTGCCGCACCTGCGGGGTAGCGGGCGCGGCGATCTGCTGGTGCGCACGCACGTGGTCACGCCCACGAAGCTCACGGCCGAGCAGCGCGAGCTCATGGAGCAGCTCGCCGACTCGCTCGGCACGCCGGCGCTGCCCGAGGACGATCGAGGACTGTTCGGCCGCATCCGGGAGGCCTTCTCCTAGCCCCATGGCGGCGGGCGCGAACGCACGCGCCGCGCCGGGCGGCCCCGGCGCCTGGGTCGAGCTGACGGTCCGGCTGGCGCTCGCGGACGCGGAGCTGGTCGCCGACGCCCTCGCGACGCTGGCCGAGGGCGCGGTCGCGCTGGAGCCGCGCATCCGGACCTCGGGCGAGGTCGATTTCGCGTACACGGTCGAGGACGGCGGCGCGACGGTGCGGGCGTTCCTGCCAGCGCCGCTGCCGCCTCGCGAGCGCCGCGCGCTGCGGCGCCGGCTGGCCGCCCTGCCGCTGCGCGGCCCGCTGCCCCGGCTGCGTTACCGTGCGGTCGAGAACCTCGACTGGTCCGAACTCTGGCGCGAGCACTTCACGACACTGCGGATCGGGCGGCTCGTGGTTCACCCGTCATGGGAGCCCGCGGAGGAGGGCGAGGCGCTGGCGATCAGCCTCGATCCGGGGCAGGCGTTCGGGACCGGCCAGCATCCGACAACCCGGCTCTGCCTCGCGGCGATCGAGCGTGCGTGCGCGCCCGGCGATGCGGTGCTCGACCTCGGTACCGGCTCCGGCATCCTCGCGCTCGCCGCCGCGCGGCTGGGCGTCGCGCGCGTCGACGCGCTCGACACCGACCGCGACGCCGTGGAGGCGGCTCGCGAGAACGTGCGGCGCAACGGCCTCGAAGGCGTCGTGCGGGTCAGGAGGGGCTCCCTGCATCCCGACCATGGCGCGCTGGAGACCTACGACCTGGTGGCGGCGAACATCTCGGCGGGCGTGGTCCGTGAGCTGCTGCCGGCGATGGCGCGGGCGCTGCATCCGGGCGGCCGGGTCGTCGTCAGCGGCTTCATGGAGGATCGCGCGCGGGAGGTGGTCGCGGCCGCGCGCGCGGCCGGTCTGATCGACGGCGTCGTCGAGCGGGACGAGGAGTGGTGCGCGGTCGTCGCGAGGAAGCCGCGTCCGTGAGGCGCCTCTACGCGCCGGACGCGGGACTCGGACCCGGCGCCGGGTTGCGACTCGACGCGGCGCGGTCGCACCGGCTGCGCAACGTGCTGCGGCTGCGTCCGGGCGACGGCCTCGCCGTCTTCGACGGCGGCGGCGGCGAGTGGGCCGCGACCGTCGCCGAGGTCGCGGCCGAGGGCGTCGTGCTGCGAGTCGGCGAGCCGCTCGAGGCGCTTCCGGAGCCGCCGGTCGCGGTGACGTTGGTCTGCGCCTTCCCGCGCGGGCAGCGCGGCGACTGGATCGTGGAGAAGGCGACGGAGCTGGGCGTGGCAGCGATCACGCCGCTGGCGAGCGATCGCGCGGTGCTGCAGCCCGGCGAGGGTCGCATCGAGCGCTGGCGGCGCATCGCGATCGAGGCGGCCGAGCAGTGCGGACGCGCCTCGCTGCCGGCGTTCGGCGAGGAGCCGCCGGACGGCGCGCTGCGGCTGCTTGCCGATCCGGGTGCGCCGCGGACGGTGGCCGAGGCGCTCGCGGACGCCTCGCCCGCGCCCGCCGCGGTCGCGATCTACGTCGGGCCGGAGGGCGGCTGGACGCCCGGGGAGCGCGAGCGGCTGATTGGCGAGGGCGCGCGGCCGGTGAGCCTTGGACCTCGCAGGCTGCGCGTGGAGACGGCGGCGCTCGTCACTCTTGCGCAGACTCTGTCGGCGCTGGAGGCCCGAAGCTCCCGCTCGTCAGAAACGATTTGAAAGTCCAGTCGAGCGGTTCGACGTTCACGCCGTGAATGCTGATCTCCCAGTGCAGGTGCGGGCCGGTGGAGACGCCGGTCGAGCCGAGCGTTCCGATCTGGTCGCCCGCCGCGACGACGTCCTCGTCGGCGACAGCGATGCCTGAGAGGTGGTGGTAGCCGCTCATGACGCCGGCGCCGTGGTCGATGATCACGGAGTTGCCGCGGAGCGGCATCTCGCCCGTCCAGCTCACGCGGCCGGGGGCGGCGGCCAGCACCGGGTCGCCCTCGTTCCCTCCGTAGTCCACGCCGCTGTGGAAGCTCTCGACCGTACCGCCGTCATAGGAACGCCGAACGCCGAACTGCGACGTGACCGTTGAGCCGGGCGGGCGGAAAGGCCCGGACCAGGCCGGGGCGGGATCCGATTGCGCGAACTGCTCGGCGCGCCGTTCGGCCTCGCGCAGCTTCGACTCCTCGGTTCGCAGCGCGGCCGTCTCCGGCGTCAGGATGATGTGCTCGATGTCGCGCTCGATCTCAAAGATCTCACACGCGCCGGTGGCGTCGCCGATCTCCGCGCCGTCGGCATCGTGGAAGGTGACGCGCAGCGGCTCCTCGCCCGGCTCGGCGTCCAGGGGGATGCCGAGCACGCCCCAGAACGAGTCCCCCCGCGCCACGAGGGGATAGGCGCCCCCCCGGAACTCGATCCGCGCAGAGACGGCTCCAGCGGCGGAGGCCGTGACGACGAACGTCTGCCCGGAGCCGATCCGTTCCGGGTCTACCGCGAGTTCGCCCGCGACGGGCGTGGGTTCGGGCGTCGGGGTAGGTGTCGGCGTGGGCGTGGGGGTTGGCGAGGGTGATGGTGTCGCGGTCGCGGTCGGAGTCGGGGTTGCCGTCGGTGTGGGCGTAGCCGTTGGGGTGGGTGACGGGGTGACGGTCGGCGTCGCGGTCGGCGTCGGCGAAGGTGTTGCGGTCGGCGTTGGTGTCGGTGACGGCGTGGCTGTCGAGGTGGGCGTGGGCGCCGGACGAGGAGTCGGAGTTGGTGGGGGCGTCGGGGTTGGAGTCGGCGTCGGCGTTGGGGCCGGGGTGGCGGTGCGCGTGATCGGGACGGCCCACACGGGCGGCGGCTGCGCGGGCGTGTCGCCGGCGCCTCGGAGCAGCGCCGCGGCGGCGGCGACGACCAGCAGCAGCACGACGATGGCCGCCAGCACGGCGGCGCTGCCGGGGCGCCGCGAGGAGCGCGGCGGCGGCGGGGTCTGATCTGCGGCCACGGGCCTCCTCGCCGGAAGTCCCTACATCCTATCCGCAGGATCGGGTAGAAGGCTGCCGGCGCGCGCCGGGCGGGCGGCAAGCGTGTTCGAGGTCGCTGCTATACTGGCGCGCGCCGCGCCTGGGAGCCCGCCTCCGCAGATCCGGCGAGGAATACGAGACGGGACTGCGAACGGTTGGGAGGGCGACGTGGAGGATCCGCGCCAGGTCTCCGAGCGCATCCTCGAAAACATCGAACGCGTGATCATCGGCAAGGCGGAGGAGGCGCGCCTCGCGCTCGTCACGCTGCTCTGCCGAGGCCACCTGCTGCTCGAGGACGTACCCGGCGTCGGCAAGACGATGCTGGCGAGGGCGCTCGCGCGCTCGACGGGGTGCAGCTTCCAGCGCATCCAGTTCACGCCGGACCTCCTGCCCTCGGACGTGACGGGCGTCGCGGTGTTCAACCAGGCGTCGCGCGAGTTCGAGTTCCGGCCCGGCCCGGTGATGTCGCAGATCGTGCTCACCGACGAGATCAACCGCGCCACGCCCAAGACGCAGTCCGCGCTGCTGGAGGCGATGGAGGAGCGCCAGGCCACCGTCGACGGCGTGACGCGGCGGCTGCCCGAGCCGTTCATGGTCCTCGCCACGCAGAACCCGATCGAGTACGAGGGCACGTTCCCCCTGCCCGAGGCGCAGCTCGACCGCTTCCTGCTGCGCGTGCGCCTCGGCTACCCGAACCCCACCGACGAGGTGCTGGTGATGGACGCCCAGCAGGAGCAGCACCCGATCGAATCGCTCGAGCAGGTCACCAGCGCCGAGGAGGTGATCGAGCTGCAGCGGGCCACCCGCGTGGTCTACATCGACCCGCTGATCAAGCAGTACATCGTGACGATGGTGAACGCCACGCGGGAGCACGAGAGCGTCTACCTGGGTGCCTCGCCGCGCGGATCGCTGGCGCTGATGCGCGCCGCGCAGGCCTACGCGATGCTCGACGGGCGCGACTTCGTGCAGCCGGACGACATCAAGCGGCTGGCCTACCCGACGCTGGGGCACCGCGTGATCGTGAGTCCGGCCGCGCGCGTACGGAACATCGAGAGCGCGCAGATCGTCGACGAGTGCATCGAGCGCACGCCGGTGCCCGGGGCGCGGGCGCGCGGCGGCGCCTGAGCCATGAGCGCGCTGTGGCGGGCGGCAAGCCTCGCCGCGCGCCGGCCCAACGTGGCGGCGGCGATCGCCGTCGCGCTCTTCACCCTCGCCGTCGCCAGCGCGACCGGGTTCTGGCTGCTGTTCCGCTTCGCCTACCTGATCGCGATCGCGATCCCGCTGCTCTACTTCTGGAACCGTTCGATGATCCGCGGCATCGAGGTGGAGGTGCGGCGCCGCGACCAGCGCGTCTCGCGCGGGCGGGCGCTGCACGGTCGCGTGATCGTGCGCTCGCGCTCCTGGCTGCCCAAGGTCTGGCTCGAGGTCCACGACCACTCGACGCTGCCGGGCCATGTGACGAACCGCGTGCTCACGCTCGGCCGCCGCGGGATCGACGTCTGGCGCTACGAGACGCCGGCGCTGCGGCGCGGGCTCTACGAGCTGGGCCCGGTCACGGTGACGGCGACGGACCCGTTCGGCTTCTTCCGCATGTCGCGCACCTTCGGCGTGAGCTCGGAGGTGCTCGTCTACCCGAGCGCGCCCGAGCTTCCGAGGCTGCACGTGCCGCCGGCGAACCTGCCGGGCGACGGGCGCTTCCGCAGGCGCACGCACAACGTCACGCCCAACGTCGCCGGTCTGCGCGCCTACGAGGCGGGCGATTCGCTCAGCCGCGTGCACTGGCCGGCCACGGCCCGCACCGGCAACCTGATGGTGAAGCTCTTCGAGCTCGACCCCGCCTCCGACATCTGGGTGCTGCTCGATCTCGAGGAGGGGGTCCACGTCGGGGAGGGCGACGACGGCACCGAGGAGGCGGCCGTGATGGTCGCCGCCTCGATCGCGCGCTACTTCATCACCCAGAACCGCTCCGTCGGCATGATCGCCTACGACGACGACCTGCGCGTCAACGAGCCGAGCCGCGGCGGCAACCACTACACGCGCCTGCTCGAGCTGCTGGCGCTGGCCCGCGCCGTCGGCGAGGTGTCGCTGGCGCAGCTGCTGCTCGAGGAGTCGCGCAAGTTCGGGCGGCATACCACCGTGGTCGCCGTGACGCCCTCGCCGCGCGACGACTGGGCGCTGGCGCTGATGTCGCTCTCCGCGCGCGGGGTGAAGGTGGCGGCGGTGCTGCTGGAGGGTGAGACCTTCGGCGCGACGACCAGCTCGCTCGACGTCTACGGCACGCTCGCCTCGGGCGGCGTCTACACCTACACCGTGAAGCGCCAGGACGACCTCGTGCAGGTGCTGTCGTCCGTGGGCGTGGGCGATCGAGGGAGCGTGTACGCATGACCGCGCTCTCCGACAGCACGGAGAGCCAGGCGGGCTTCGGTTCTCGCAGCGTGCGGGAACTGGTGGCTGCGGCCGATCCGAGGGGCGTGAGCGCCTGGCGCTTCTGGGAAGACTGGATCAGCTTCACGCTGCTCGCCATCGCCCAGTTCTCCGTGGTCTTCTCGATCGCTCGCGCGAACTGGGTCGACGAGATGCCGGCCCTCCCGGTGGCGGCCGGGATCGGGCTGGCGATCGGGTCGCTGCTCGCCCGCTTCGGCACGCGCCCGTGGTCGCTGTTCCTCGGAGGCCTCGCGCTCGGCGTCGCGACCGCCACGGCGATGGTGATGCACACGATGGAGCTGTCCGACCCCTTCGCCACGGGGTTGGGGGTCGCGACGCGCTGGGGCGATCTGTGGGGCCGGATGGTCGACTGGCTGGCGGCGCTCGTCACCGGCGGCGTCTCGACGGACCCGCTGCCGTTCGTGCTGCTGCTGGTGTGGGCGGTCTGGCTCGTCCCCTACCTCGCGGCCTGGGCGGTCTTCCGCTGGCGCAACGCCTGGCTGGCGCTGCTGCCGGGCGGGTTCGCGCTGCTGACCAACATCTCCTACCTGCCGGGGAAGCCGGCGCTGGAGTTCGTGATCTTCCTTTTCGCCGCCATCCTGCTGTTCACGCGCATCCACCTGTTGCGCACGATCCGGGGCTGGCGAGGCCAGGCGATCGCGATGCCTCGCTGGCTCTCGGTGCAGGTGCTCCACGCCGGCGGGTGGGTGGCGGCGGGGCTGATCCTCTTCGCCTGGATCGTGCCGGTCGGTGATGGCTGGGAACCCGCCGCCGGGGCGTGGGGCAATGCGATCCGCCCGATCACCGATCGCATCCAGCCGCTCGGCCAGGTCTTCATCGGCATCGACGGCAAGCACGGGCAGCTGATCCACCAGTTCGAGGGCGCCCTGCCGCTGCAGGGCCGCGTCAGGCTCGACGACGAGACGATGTACGTCGTCTCCGCGGAGACCGGCGGCCTCGCCTACCTGCGCGCCTACGTGTTCGATCGCTACGAGCGAGGGGGCTGGCGGCTCTCCGAGACCGAGCTGATCGATCCGCCGGCGATCACCGTCGAGGCGGCGCGCTTCGGGACGCCCGCGACGCGCGCCCAGCAGCGGCGCCTCGTCGCCGTCGAGGTCCACGTCGAGTCGCCGCTGAGTGATCGCCGCCTGGTGACGGTCGGCGAGCCGCTCGCGACCGACATCGGGGCGAAGTTCCTGACGGGCGCCTCGGCCGACGACGTGATCGGGCTGCGCCCGAGCGGCCGCGTCGGCAGTGGCGCGAGCTACACGGCGGTGGGCTCCGTCTCCGTCGCCAACGTCGAAGAGTTGCTGGCGGCGGGGACCGGGTATCCCGAGTGGCTCCCCGAGCGCTATCTGCAGTTGCCGGGAGACCTCCCGCCGCGGGTGGGCGAGCTGGCGGCGCAGATCGTCCGGCAGGATGACGAACCGTACCTCGCGGCCTATCGCGTCGAGCGCTACCTGCGCGAGAACTACCCGTTCAGCCTGAAGGTTGCGGACCCGCCGCCGCGCCGCGATCCGATCGACTGGTTCCTGTTCGAGAGCCGCGAGGGCTACTTCGACCACCACGCCTCGGCGATGGTGGTGCTGCTGCGCACGCTCGGCATTCCCGCGCGCATCGCCGTGGGCTTCGCGCTGGACGAGACCTCGTTCAGTGAGTCCTCGGAGGCGTTCGTGCTGAGCGAGAAGGACTCGTGGGCCTGGCCGGAGGTCTTTTTCCCCGGCTACGGCTGGGTGGAGTTCAACCCGGCGCCGGTGCGCGAGCTGGTCAGCCGCAGCGGCGCGGGGAACCCGTTCTCCGTCCTCCCCGGGGCCGCCACGGATGACGCGATCGCCGCCCTCGAGCTGGCGGAGTTGCTGGAGGAGAGCCTGGAGCCGACCGGCGGCGGCGGACCGCGAGAAGACCTCCTCGACGGTGGCGACGGATCGCTCTGGGCGCCGCTTGGACTGATCGCCGGCTGGACGATCGCGGCGCTCGCGGCCGTCGCGGCGCTCGTCCTGATCGTGCGGGGAGCCTGGGCCTTCCCCGATCGAGGGTTGAGCCCGGCCACGGCGCGCTGGGCGAGGGTGCAGCGGATCGCGGGCTGGGCCGGCATCCCGGCCCCCGCCAACCGCACGCCGCTCGAGGCGGCCGCCGGGCTCAGGCGCGACCTCGAGAGCGAGGAGCCCGTCGAGATCCTCGCCGCCGCCTTCACGCGCGAGCGCTACGGCGCGCCCTCCGTGGGCGCGGCCGAGGCGCAGGCGGCGACCGAGGAGCCCGACGAGGACGATCCGGCCGTGCGCCGCGCCGACGTCCTTTACCGCCGCCTGCGCAACCGGCTCTTCCGCGAGACGCTGCTGCGCCGCCTCGGTCTGCGCCGCTTCGCCCGCTGAGCAGGCGCGATCGCTAGCGGTCGGCGGGCCCGCCGCCTCCGCCGCGCGGCTCGAGCGCCTCGAGTTCGCTGGCGCGGCGGACCAGGTTGAGCAGGCGGATCGCGTCCTCGATGGTCAGCGGCGCGTCTCCCAGCCGCAGCGCCTCCTCGGAGAGCAGCGCGCGCGCGTCCTCGATCGTCGAGGGCGGCGGGTCGACCTGCTCCCCGGCCCCGCCCGCTGGCGAGCCGCCGGAGTCCGAGGGATCGTCCGAGGGCGGTCGCGCGCCGGGGGCGCCACCTTCCGACGTCGCCTCGGGCGTTGGTCCGCTCACCGGCTGTCCGCCGCCCTCACCGGTCTGGTCGCCGCCGTCGTCATCCTCCGGTTCGGGCGGCTGCTCGCCGGAGCCGCCCTCGCCGTCACCGCTCCCGTCGCCTTCGCCGCCGCCGCCCTCGGGTGGGGGCGGGTCCGCGGGTTCGGGCGTGAGCAGGCGCAGCACCAGTTCGAGGTTGTGCTTGGCGTCGCGGTCGGAGGGATCGCGGAGCAGCACGCTGATCCAGGCGTCGCGCGCGGCCTCCAGGTCGTTGCGGAGGAAGGCGTGGCTGCCGAGGGCGTAGGCGGCGCGGGTGAACAGCACGGGGTCGACGGCGGCGCTCATCGCCGTCGTCGAGGCGACCGTCGCCTCCTCGTAGCGGCCCAGGCGGTGCAGCGTGTTGCCGATGTTGTAGGGCGGCTGCGGGGCCTCGGGCGCCAGCGCCTCCGAGTCGCGATAGGAGGCGAGGGCGTCGTCGTAGCGCCCGGCGGCGTAGGCCTCGTGGCCGTCCTCGGTGGCGCTGTACTCGGGGCTGGCGCAGGCGGCGATCAGCGCGATCGCGGGCAGCGCCGCGGAGGCGAGGCTGAGCCGGCCGGCGCGCAGCCGCCGCCACCAGCCGCCGTCGGCGAGGAGCGCCTGCAGGAGCAGCAGCAGCAGCGCGCCGCCGAGGAACCACTGGAAGCGCTCGATCGGGGCGCGGTTCGCGCCCTCGTCGAAGGCGGACTGGCGCAGCCGCTGGAACTCGACGGCGAGGCCCGGCAACTCGTCCAGCTCGCGCAGATCGCCGCCCGTGGCCTCGGCGACGCGCCGCAGCGTGGGCCGATCGGCGTGGCTCAGTTCGCCGCGCTGGATGGCGGCGCTGCCTCCTGCGTCCTCGTCGCCGCTCGGGCGCACCGCCATCGCGCCGCCGTCGGCGGTGCCGGCCGCGACGGTGAAGACGCGGACATCCCTGTCGGCGGCTGCCTCGAGGGCGTCGGCGAGGTCTTCGCCCTGATCCTCGCCGTCCGAGATCAGCACGATGACCTGCGTAGCGGCGGCGTCGTCGATGTCGAGCAGGCGCAGCGCGGCGGCGAGGGCCTCGCCGATGTCTGTGCCCGGCCGCACGAAGGCCGGCTCGTCCTGCGCGCGCGCGACCAGCTGGCGCGCGGCGCTCAGGTCGAGCGTGAGCGGGGAGCGCTCGAAGGCGTCGCCGGCGAAGCTGACGAGGCCGACGCGGTCGCCCCGCAGGTGATTGAACAGCTCGTCGATCGCGGCGGCGGCGGCCTCGGCGCGGGAGGGCTCGACGTCGTTCGCCGTCATCGAGCGCGAGATGTCGAGGGCGATCGCGATGTCGATGCCGAGCCGGGTGAGCGGGCGCTCTTCCGCGCCCCACTGCGGTCGCGCGATTGCGATCACCGCCAGCACGATCGCGCCGAGCAGCAGGAGCTCCCGCAGCGGACGCCGCCAGTCGGCGCGTCCGCGGCGCAGCAACGGGGCCCCGCCGAAGGCGTCGTCCGCCTCGCGCCGGCGCCGCGCGGCGTACGAGCCCGCGTACAGCACCGGCAGCGCGATCACGAGCCAGAGCAGTCCCAGCGGGTCGGCGAGCGCGATCACGGGTACCTCCGGAATGCGGTGGCCCGCAGTGCGGTCTCGGCCGCCAGCAGCAGCAGCGCCGCGGCCGCGAGCAGCGGCCCGTACTCCTGGAACTCGGTGAAGCGGCGCTCGCCGACGCGACTGCGTTCGAGCCGGCGAACCTCGCGATACGCCTCGGAGAGCTCGTCCCGCGTGGCGGCGTCGAAGTATCCGGCGCCGGTGACGGCGGCGATCTGTTGCAGCAGCCGCACGTCCACGTCGCTGCCGCCGCGGGCGGCGCCGTGCAGGCCGATGGTGTAGACGCGGATGTCGAGCGATTCCGCGACGCGCGCCGCCTGCATCGGCGGCACCTCGCCCTGGTTGTTCTCGCCGTCGGTCAGCAGCACGACGATGCGGCTGCGCGCGGGCGACTCGCGGAGCAGGTTGAGCGCCTCGGCGATGCCGAGGCCGATCGCCGTGCCGTCCGCGATCAGCCCGGACTCGGCCGCGTCGACCTGCCGCGTGAGCGCGGCGTGGTCCAGGGTGAGCGGCGAGAGCAGGATGGCGCGCGACTGGAACGCCACGAGGCCGATCCGATCGCCCTCGAGACTCTCGATGAACTCGCCGATCACCTCCTGCGCCGCCTCCAGCTTGGAGGGCGCGTTCCGGCCCGGCTCGGCGAGCTGGCCCATCGAGCCGGAGACATCGAGGGCGACGACGATGTCGATGCCGTCCTCGGGCAACGTGGTGAGGGCGAGGCCGCGCTGGGGGCGGGCGATGGCGAGGATCAGCAGGGCGATGGCGGCGACGCGCAGCAGCCAGGGCAGCCAGCGCAGCCGCAGCCGCCAGCTTGGCGCCGCCGCCTCACGCAGCGGACCGAGGTCGGCGACGGCGAGCCGCGGGCGGCGCGGCCGCAGCAGCGCTCGCGCCAGCAGCAGCGCGGCGGCGGCCGGCAGCAGCAGCAACAGCCAGGGGGTCGCGAAACTCACGGCCGCCTCGTTGCCGGGCCGGGCCCGCCGTAGGCTCCGGCGGGGGCCGGCGGGCGGGTGCGCGAAAGGTCGATGACCTCGAAGGCCACGGTCAGGTCATGGTCGGCCGAGCCGGGATCGGGGTGGCGGCCCGCGTAGACGGCGGCGTCGCAGCGGTCGAGCAGCCCGCCGGCGAGTCGCGCCTGCCAGCGGTCGACCCCGTGGCCGCCCATCGAGCGGTCCAGCTCCGGCGTCGTGAGCGCCGAGGCGTTGAACTCGAAGCGAGCCTCCAGGTAGTCGCGGAGCACGACCGAGAGCGTGCCGTAGAAGCGCTCGTAGTCTCCGGCGGCGAGCGCGCCGCTGTGAGCCAGCTCCTCGAGCCGCCGCCGGGCGGCGGTCTCCGGCACGAGCTCGTAGTGCTCGGCCGGTGGCGCGGGCGCCGGAGTGCGTCGCCGCAGCCAGGCCAGCGCGAGCGCGGCGATCAGGGCGAGCGCGAGCACGGCGCCGGCGGCGATCGCGGGCCGCAGCCAGCCCGGGGGCGGCTCGCCGAACGCCGCCTGCGGCTTCAGCGGGCGCAGCGCGCCGGAGTCGTCGAGGAGCGCGCTCGCGACCTCGAAGGTCGGCGGGATCGCCTGCACCTCGCCGGAGCTGCCGTCCTGGCGCAGCCAGAAGACGCGCAGCAGGCCGGGATCCCGCACGCCCAGCGCGAACGCCGCGACGGTGAACGCGACCTCGGTGCGCAGGGAGCCGTCGGGCAGCGTGATCGTCTGCGCGGGGCTCGTCTCGATCAGCTGGAGCGCGTCTCCGCGGGAGGGCGGCTCGGCGGTGATCAACAGCGCCTCGGTGTGCGTGGCGATCACGGTGATCCGCACCCGGTCGCCGAGGGTGACGACCGGCGGCGTGACGTCGACGCGCAGCCGCAGCGGCGCGGCCTCCTGCGCCGCGGCCGGCGCCGCGCCGCCCGCCCCGAGGATCGCGAGCGCGGCCAGCGCCAGCGCGCCGAGCGCGGCGGCCAGCGACGCGCGCGTCACGAGCGGCGGCTCCGGCGGCGGAAGAACTCGAGGACCGGTTCGGCGGCGTCCGAGTCGGTGCGCACGACCAGCTCCTCGACGCCGGCGCGGCGGAGGATGGCGCTCCGCTCCTCGCGGCGCCCGGCGGCGACCTCCGCATAGCGGCGGCGCAATCCCTCGTCCGAGCTGTCGAGCAGCAGCCTCCCGCCGCGCTCGATGTCCTCGGCCTCGACGATGCCGGCCTCCGGCAGCGCCTCGTCGAGCGGGTCGACGATCACGACGGCGATCACCTCGTGGCGGCGCGCGAGGTCGCGCAGCGGGCGCTCGTACCCGTCGTCGATGAAGTCCGAGATCAGGAACACGGTGGAGCGGCGGCGCAGCACGCGGACCAGGTAGTCGCAACCGGCGGCGATCGAGGTGGTCGCGTTCGGCTGACCGGGGGCCAGCACCTCGCGTACCAGGCGCATCGCGTGGCGCGCGCCCTTGGCGGGCGGGACGTAGCGCTCGACGCGGTCGCTGAACGTGAGCAGGCCGGTGCGATCGTGGCTGTAGGCCGCGGCGAGGGTGACGAGCGTGCAGACCTCGGCGGCGGCGGCGCGGCGACCCTGCGCCGGCCGCCCGGCGAGTTGCGAGGCGGAGACGTCGACGGCGCAGACGAGGTGCAGCTCGCGCTCCTCGACGTACTCCTTGACCCAGGGCGCGCCCATGCGCGCGGTGACGTTCCAGTCGATGCGCCGCACGTCGTCGCCGGGGACGTACTCGCGCGCCTCGGCGAACTCGATGCCGGCGCCGCGGAAGACGCTGCGGTACTCGCCGCCGAGCTCGCCGCTGACGAGGCGGCGCGCGCGGATTTCGAGGCGCCGCACGGAGGCGAGCAGCCGCGGCGAGAGGGCCGGCGGGGTGTTCGCCGCGCCGCCATCCGGGCGCTCGCCCGGGCGCTCGTCCGGGCGCTGATCGCCGCGGTCCCGGGGCCCCCTCGCCCCGCCGCGCAGCAGGCCGAGCAGGCGCGCGCGCACGCTCAGGGAATCCCGACGCCGGCCAGCAGCCGTTCGACGATCTGGTCCGGGCTGACGCCGCGCGCCTCGGCCTCGTAGGTGAGCACCAGGCGATGGCGGAGCACGTCGGGCGCCAGGTCCTTCACGTCCTCGGGCAGGGCGTAGCCGCGTCCGCGGATGCGGGCGAGGCTGCGCACGGCCTGCGCCAGCATCGCGCCGGCGCGAGGCGAGGCGCCGTACTCGATCAGCGGCTCCAGCTCGTCGAGCTGGTAGCGCGCGGGCTCCCGCGTCGCCTCCAGCAAGCGCACGATGTACTCGCGGATGCGCTCGTTCACCTCGACACGCCGGGTCTCGAGGACGAGCGCCTCGATGTCCCGTTGGCCGGCGGCCGGCTCCACGTCGACCTCGTCCTGATCGAGCGCGCGCCTGATGATGCTGCGTTCGGAGTCCCGGTCGGGGTAGTCGACGAGGATCTTGAGCATGAAGCGGTCGAGTTGCGCCTCGGGCAGCGGGTAGGTGCCCTCGTGCTCGATCGGGTTCTGGGTGGCGAGGACGAAGAACGGGTCGGGCAGCGGATGGCTGGCGCCGCCGATCGTGACCTGGCGCTCCTGCATCGCCTCGAGCAGCGCGGACTGCACCTTCGCGGGCGCGCGGTTGATCTCGTCGGCGAGGATCACGTTCGCGAAGAGCGGGCCGCGGCGCAGCCGGAACTGGCCGTCGGACTGCTGGAAGACGAGCGTGCCGGTGATGTCGGCGGGCAGCAGGTCCGGCGTGAACTGGATGCGCGAGAAGGAGAGCTTCAGCGTGCGCGCCAGCGTCGAGACCGTGAGTGTCTTGGCGAGGCCCGGCGCGCCCTCGATCAGCGCGTGCTGACCGGTCAGCAGGGCGACGAGCAGCCGCTCGATCAGCTGGTCCTGGCCGACGATCACGCGCCCGATCTCGCCCCTGACGTTGGCGATCACGGTCTGCGTGCGGGACGACACCGCCTCGCCGGACGGTTGCGGCGCCTCCGCCTCCGAGGGTTGCTGCTGCGCCATCGCGATCCGTCTCGAACGGGCGGGGAGGGCTGGAACCCAGTCTAACTGCTCAGGCCATCAGGGGCGCGCCGGGAGCGGCGCGGCGGATCAGGAGTGGCCCTCGAAGGTGGCGCGCACCTCGGCGACGGAGTCGGCGGCGGCGATGATCGTGACGCGGTCACCCTCGGTGAGCTGCGTGTGGCCGCGCGGGATCAGCGTGGCGCCCTCGTGGCGGACGGCGACGATCACGGCGTCTTCGGTGAGATCGACGTCGGAGAGCATCTTGCCGTCGAGCCCGCTCTCGGGCGAGACGCGCAGCTCGAGGTAGCGCACGTTGTCGCTGCGCCGCACGGGCCGCAGGCGCCGGCGGCGGGCGCGCGAGGCGCGGCGGTCCACGGCCTCGGCGTAGGCGCGCGTGACGTCGACGCGCCGCAGCAATCCGGCGGGGCGCCACGGGTCGTCCGCCTCGACCACGGGCAGCGCGCGCACGTCCCGGGAGGCGAAGAGGTTGAGCGCTTCCTGCAGGGTCTGGTCCGGGTGGATCGTGCGCAGGTGCGTCGAGCAGATATCGGCGGCCGTGGCGTGCTGCTCGCCGTGGGCGAGCGCGTCGCCGATGTCGGCCCCGGTGAGGATGCCGTAGATCTCGCCGTTCTCCCGCACCACGAGGGCGATCGGATCGGGGTCGCCCTCGAACGCGAGCGTGATCTGGTCGAGGGTGGCGTCGGGGCCGAAGGCCTCCATCATCGGCGACATCGCATCGGAGACGCGCAGCTGCGCCATCACGTCCGAGGGCTCCACGTCCTCCTCGATCGCGACACCGAGGCGCTCCGCCTTGATCGAGTAGATCGTGCCGCGGCTGAGCAGCTGGGAGACGACGGTGGCGATCGTGATCGAGATCAGCAGCGGCACCATCAGGCCGAAGTCGTCCGTCATCTCCACCAGGATCAGGGTCGAGGTGATCGGGGCGCGCGAGGCGGCGGCGAACACGGCGGCCATCCCCACGGTGGCGTACGTCCCGGAGTCGTCGACGATGTCGGGAAGCAGGTAGACCGCGGCCTCCTCGAAGACGCCGCCGGTCATCGCGCCGATGAAGAGCGCGGGGAAGAAGACGCCGCCGCTGCCTCCGCTGCCGGCGCTGATCGAGGTCGCCGCCATCTTGAGCAGCAGCAGGGCCAGCATGACGCCGACCACTCCCTGGCCGGTGAGCGCCTCGTCGCGGGCGACCTCGCGGATGCCGAGGATGCTCCCGTCGTACAGGGCGAGCGCGCCGACGATGGCGCCGCCGGCCGCCGG
Organism: Dehalococcoidia bacterium; assembly: GCA_963692775.1. Classification (GTDB taxonomy): domain Bacteria; phylum Chloroflexota; class Dehalococcoidia; order UBA2979; family UBA2979; genus VXMT01. The sequence continues at coordinate 1,600,387 of OY839116.1, forward strand.
CAGCAGCCAGCCGGGGATGCCGGAGAGGCGTGCGACGCCGTCCTCGGTCCAGTAGAAGACGCGGATGAAGGCGACGCCGACGAGCCCGCACAGCACGCCGAGCACGGCGTAGAGCGGGGCCTCCTCGATGCTCGTGAGGTGCTGGTGGGTCGGGACGGGGATCGCGAGTTCGTCGCCGCGCAACGCGATCGCGGTGACCGTGGCGACGATCGAGGCGAGCACGACGACGCTGAAGTTGCGCGTGCTGAAGCGCCGCAGCAGCACCTCGAGCGCGAAGAAGACGCCGGCGATCGGCGCATTGAAGACGCCGGCGACCCCGCCGGCCGCGCCCGCCGCCGCGAGCAGCCGCATCGTCTGCTCGTTGAGCAGCAGGATGCGCCCGGCGAGGGAGCCGAACGCCGCGCCGATGAAGACGACCGGCCCCTGCCGGCCGACCGCGCCGCCGGAGCCGATGGTGATGGTCGCCGCGGCGATCTTCGCGACCGCGTCGCTGGCGGGCAGCCGTCCGCCGCGCGAGTCCAGCGCCGCCATCACCTCGGGGATCGAGTGGCCGCGCGCCCCCGGCGCGAGGAGGTAGGTGATCGGGCCGACGAGCAGCCCGCCGATCGCGGGGATCAGGATCAGGCGCGCGTTGGGCAGCCCGCCCAGCCACTCGTCCTTGAGGATGTCGAAGAAGAAGCGGTCGCTCAGCTCGACGAGGATCGAGAAGCCGACGGCGGCAAGCCCGGCGCCGAGCCCGACGACGGCCGCGAGTACCATCGGCCCCGCGCGAGGCGAGCGCTCGATCCGGCGGGTCAGGATCTCGCGGAACCGGAGCGCCGACCGCTGCGCCGTGGGGGTCATGCGTAGCACGAGCCCGATAGTAGCGCCGGACTCGCGCAAGCGCTGGCGCGGCCGGCGGAAGGGACGAACGATGATGAGTGGGCGCGCCGAACTGGAGGCCGACCTCGCGGCGCTGCTTGCGATCGTGGCGGAGCCGCCGCAGCGCTGGAGGGTCGCCAACGTCCGGCGATCGGACAGCAGCGCGTCGATCTACGTCACGCTGCGCCTCAGGCGCGCGCCCCGCGTGAGCGAACGGCGCGTGATCCGCGTCTCCGATCACCCGCGGTCCGAGCGCGACGCGATGGTCGATCTCGACATCGGCGCGCACCGGGACGGGATCGGCCACCTCGGCGAGGCGGATCTCCGCGCGTTCCTGCGAGACTGGCTTGCGGAGTGACGCGCGGGCGGATGGCGGGCTGCTAGATCGCCTCTGCCGTGGCGAGCGCCTCGGACTGCGCGTCGCCCGCCCGCGCCGCGCTGCCGAGCACGCCGAGCAGCGGCTTGAGTTCGGGCAGCAGCGCCTCGATGTCGGCGACGGGAGGCAGGCGCAGGCGTTCGCTGCGGCCGTCTTGCGCCTGCAACTCGATCTCCACCGGCTGCGCGCCGGGGTGGGCCTCGAGGAGCTGCACGATCTTGCCGAGGCGGCGGCGGTCCGCGCCGCTGTCCGTGGTCTCCTCGATCAGGATCCAGAGCCGCTGCGGGCCGTCCGGCGGCGGACCGGGGCGCGGTCGCCGTCCGCCCGGCGCGCCGTTGCGCCGGGCGCCGTTCGCGGCGGCAGCCGGGCCGTGCGCCCCGTTGCCGCCTGGCTGGGCCGCGGCCGGGGCGCCGTGCCCGTTCCCGTTCGCGGCTGCCTCCGGGATCGGCGGCACCGCCTCCAGGTGGGGCGCCGCGCCGTTGCCGTTGGCGGCGGCGCGGTCCGCGCCGCGCTGCTGGCGGCGGCCTCGCGAGGGCGTGAACCGGGCGGGATCGAAGTTCAGCGGCTTGCCCTTCTCCGGGTCGTACGGGGCGAGTTCGGCGACGGCGAGCGTGAGACGGTCGCCGCGCTCCCGCACCTCCACCTTCGCGAGCAGCACGTTGCCGTGCACCAGCAGCGCCTGGTGCTGCTCGTAGGAGTCGGGCCAGACCGTCAGCTCCGCCGTGCCGCTGAGATCCTCGACGGTGACGGCGGCGAAGGCCTTGCCCTGGCGCGTCGTCAGCCTGCGGACGCCCGTGACCATCCCGGCCACGACCGCCTCGAGGCCCGCCAGCTCCGCCGTCAGCTCCGGCGTCTGGTGCGTGACGTGCTCCGCGAGACGCTGCGCCCCCTCCCGGAACGGGTGCGCCGAGACGTAGGCGCCGAGCAGCTCGCGCTCCCAGCCGAGCAGCTCGCGCTGCGGCGTCGCGACCGCCTCGAGCTCCAGCGCGGGCAGCGGCGTGTCCACCTCGTCGCCGAACAGGTCGAACATCGAGGTCTGGCCGGTGTCGCGCTGGCGCTGCGCCTCCTGCGCGACCGTGAGGATGCGGTCCACGCCGTAGACGATCGCGGAGCGGTCCACGCCGTCTGAGCCGAGGCGGTCGAGCGCGCCCGCCTTGGCGAGCGATTCGAGCACCCGGCGGTTGCAGTCGCGCGCGTTGACGCGCCGCGCGAAGTCCTCGATCGAGCCGAACGGGCCGTCCTTCTCGCGCTCGGCGACCAGGCCCTCGACGGCGGCCGCGCCGACGTTCTTGATCTGCGCCATGCCGAAGCGGATCGCCGGCTCCTCGCCGCTGGCCGGGTCGCCGAGGCGCTCGATCGCGAAGTTGACCCCGGAGCGGTTGACGTCCGGCGGCAGGACGGAGATGCCGAGGCGCAGGCACTCCGCGATCGCGGCGGCGATGCGCTCCTGCGCCCCCGTGGGGTGCGCGCCCGCGGCCATCAGCACGGCGGTCATGAACTGCACCGGGTAGTGCGCCTTCAGCCAGGCCGTGCGGTAGGCGATCACGCCGTAGGAGAAGGCGTGCGCCTTGTTGAAGGCGTAGCCGGCGAACGGCTCGATCAGGTCGAAGAGCTGCTCGGCGAGGCGGCGGTCGTGGCCGTTGGCCAGCGCGCCCTCGATGAAGCTGTCGCGCTCGGCGAGCATCACCTCGGGGATCTTCTTGCCCATCGCCTTGCGCATCACGTCGGCGTGGCCGAGCGAGTAGCCGGCGAAGGTGCGCGCGATCTCCAGCACCTGGTCCTGGTAGGTGATCACCCCGTACGTCTCGTCGAGCACGCCCGCGAGGTTCTCGTGCGGGTAGTGCGGCGCGGCGCGGCCGTGCTTGACATCGACGTAGCGCTGGATGTGCTCCATCGGGCCGGGGCGGTAGAGCGCGATCATCGCCGCCAGCTCGCGGATGTCGCGCGGCTGCAGCTCCGTCACCCAGCGCCGCATCCCGCCGCCCTCGAGCTGGAAGACGCCGAACGTGCGGCCCTCGCGCAACAGGTCCGCCGTCGCCTCGTCCCCGTCGGGGATCGACTCGAGGTCGAGCGGCTCGCCGAGGTGCTCGCCGATCAGGTCGGCGGCGCGGCCGAGGATCGTGAGGTTCGCCAGCCCGAGGAAGTCGAGCTTGAGCAGCCCGATCTTCGCGACGTCGTTCATGTCGAACTGCGTCGTCGGCAGCGGCTGCTCGTCGTCCTCGCGCGCGGAGGTGGCGCGCTGCAACGGCGCGACGTCGACGAGCGGCTCGCGCGAGATCACGATGCCGGCGGCGTGCGTGCTCGCGTGGCGGGCGACGCCCTCGAGGCTGCGCGCCGTGTCCAGCAGCTCGGCGACGGCCTGGTCCTCCTCGGTCGCGCGGCGCAGGTCCTCGACCTCGTTGAGCGCCTGGTCGAGGGTGATGCCGAGCGAGTTCGGCACGAGCCGGGCGACGCGGTCGACCTCGCCGTAGGACATGCCGAGGGCGCGACCGCTGTCGCGGATCGCGGCCTTTGCGCCGAGCGTCCCGAAGGTGACGATCTGCGCGACGCGGTCGCGGCCGTAGCGCTCGGCGGCGTAGCGGATCACCTCCTCGCGGCGGTCGTCGGCGAAGTCGAAGTCGACGTCCGGCATCTCGCGCCGCTCGGGGTTGAGGAAGCGCTCGAAGACGAGCCGGTACTGTGTCGGCTCGATGTCGGTGACGTCCAGGCAGTAGAGGACGATCGAGGCCGCGGCCGAGCCGCGCACGCCCATCGGGATGCGCTGCTCGCGGGCGAAGCGGGCGATGTCGCGCACGATCAGGATGTACTCGGCGAACCCGGTCTCCGCGATCACCTCGAGCTCGTAGCGCAGCCGCTCGCGCTGCTCCTCGCCGGGGTCGCGGTAGCGCCGCTCGAGGCCCTCCTCGCAGAGCTGCCGGAGGTAGCCGTCGGCGGTCAGGCCCTCGGGGATACCGGGGTCGGGCAGCAGCGTGCGCCCGAAGTCGAGCCGGATGTCGACCTGCTCGGAGATGCGCGAGGTGGCGTCGCAGGCCTCGGGCAGTTCGGGCAGCAGCGCGCGCATCTCCTCCTCGGAGCGGAGGTAGAAGGTGCCGCCCTCGAGCTTCATGCGGTCGGTCTCGTGGATCGTCGAGTTGGTGCCGATGCAGAGCAGCACGTCGTGGGGGTGCTCCTGCTCGGGCGCGGTGTAGTGCGAGTCGTTGGTCAGCACCAGCGGCAGCTCGAACTCGCGGGCGAGCGAGACGAGGCGAGGGTTGAGGCGGCTGAACTGCTCCTGGCCGTGCTCCTGCAGCTCGACGTAGTAGCGGCCGGGGAAGACGTCGGCGTACCAGCCGAGGGCCTCGCGGGCGTCGGGCTCGCGCTCCTCCTGGAGCGCCGTCATTACCTCGCCGGAGGGGCAGGCGGAGAGCGCGATCAGGCCCTCGTTGTGCCGTTCGAGCAGCTCGCGGTCGACGCGCGGCCGGTAGTAGAAGCCTTCCAGGTGCGAGGCACTGGAGAGCTTGAGCAGATTGCGGTAGCCGGTCTCGTTCTGCGCGAGCAGGGTGAGGTGGAAGGGGGTGCGCGAGGCGGCGCTGCGGTCGAAGCGGCTGCCGGGCGCGACGTAGCCCTCGAGGCCGATGATCGGCTTGATCCCGTTGGCGCGCGCCTCCTCGTAGAACTGGAGGGCGCCGTGCAGGTTGCCGTGGTCGGTGATCGCGAGGGCGTCCTGCCCGAGCGCCTTCGCGCGCGCGACGAGGTCCGGGATGGTGCTGAGCCCGTCCAGCAGTGAGTACTCGGTGTGTGTATGAAGGTGCGTGAACATCGGCTCTCGCTACCGAGAATCGGCTTATGTCGTTACGCGAACGCGCGTGCGGGCTGTGTCCGCAGGGTGCCGGATCGCGGCAGGGCTGTCAACCAATGGTGTACGGGCGGCAGGGTGGAAACAGGGGAGCTTTTGTTCTATTGTAGGCTCGCGGGTGAGGAGGTGCGATCATGGCGGCACAGGGGGTCTTCACGAAGACGGCGGAAACCTCAGAGGAGCACCGCCACCGGTTCATCTGCGCCGCGTGCCGCGCCCCACTGGATTCGCTGCCGCTGGTGAATAAGGCGGCCGTGAGCATCCCGGACATGGAGGGTGCCGCGTGCCCGCGATGCAAGGGGTGGCTGTCCAGGAACCTGATGATCATCGTCGCGGATTGCGACGCGGAGGCCTGCGAGATGCGGGCGGCGATCACGCGCATCGAGCAGGGGCACGAGGCCGAGGGCTGCGAGGATTGCTACGGCATCTGCGCTCGTGGCGGCTGTCACTGCGCCCCGTTCCACCTCGATGGCTGCGAGCCTGACTGCGTGAACGAGTGCGTCGACTGCGACATGGTGCTGGATACCCCGGAGTCCGTCGCCCTCTGGGCGGCGCGAAACCGGCAGTGGGAGGCGGCAGCGTGACGTATCGCTTCTACGCTCACTCGTCGGAGGAGATGCGCGAGGTCGACGACGGTAGCGTTACTTTGACGGTGACCTCGCCACCGTACTGGAATTCGATCGACTACGACATCCACACGGGCCAAGGCAACGACGCGTGGCATAGAGAGCGCGAGTATCAAGCGTTCGGCGAGACGTTTGAGGACTACCTCTCCAATATCGAGAAGGTATTCGGAGAGGTTCTCAGGGTGACGCAGGACGGCGGGTTCTGCGCCATCGTGGTTGGTACGATCCTCTATAAGGGCAAGCACTATCCGACTCCGATGATGATTACAGAGCGCATGTTGAAAATAGGTTGGGAGTTCCACCAGGACATCATCTGGAACAAGGTGACTGGCGGAGTGAAGCGAGCGGGGTCGTTTATCCAGCGACCGCGGTCTGGGTATTACTACCCGAACATCATGACGGAGTACATCCTGGTGTTCCGCAAGTCTGGCGAACCACGGCGAGGGACCAAACAGGCACTCGACATCGATGAATTGTTCACGCGCGACATCGCGAACAACATCTGGCACATCGCTCCGGTTCCCCCGAAGGCCATAGAGCACCCGTGCCCCTTCCCGGAGGAGCTGGTGCGACGGCTGGTACTGCTCTATTCCGACGAGGGCGACGAGGTTCTCGACCCGTTCTTGGGCAGTGGGCAGACAGCCCTTGTGGCGCTTCGCGAGGGGCGTCGCTGCGTAGGCTATGACATTGAACCGGATTACCTTCGACTCGCGGAAGCGCGGCTGGCATCGCCCGGACCGAAACGGAAGTACAACCTGATTCCGTCGGTCAGGAAGGTGGAGGCTGCGTGACAACGAACTTCATGCAGGAGAGACGGGCGTTCGATCGCCTTCGAGCGGATTGCTCAATCGCCGCCCAGCAAGAGTACGAGCTTGCAGTCGCCACGCTGCTGGAACGCTACAACACCACGATCTATGAGAACCGGTTCATCACGGGCGGTGCGGTCGAGGTGTTCACGTACGCGCTTCTCCGTTCGGTCGGAATCGACTGCACGCTGTACGGGAGCCAAAGCCACGCCGGCGACATTCTGCTGCCGAACGATCGGAAGCTGTCGGTGAAGGGTTCCTTCGTCGGCGGACCGAACAGTGTCACACTGTTGAACAAGCGCGGCGGCGGCGAGCGCCGGTGGGAGGCCGCCACACTGTTCGTCGTGTCCGAGGTCGGAATCGTATTCGGCGCTCCGGACATGGTGGATGCCGAGCACGTGCGCGACGCCGGCGACAGTATCGAACTCAAGAAGGCTGGTCTCAGCTCACTCATTGATGACCCGGAGAACGTCATCGAGATGGAGATCGTGCGCAAGCCCCCGACGGAGATGACGGGGTTCAGCCACAAGGCGAGTGCGGCAGTGGCTCGGCAAATCTTGTTCGAGATGAAGTCTGACTCGCTGCTGAAGGCATTCCCTGACCCACCAGCGCCCTAGCGCCCTAATCCTCGGTTCTCAGCACTCCCCCTACCGCGGCAGACCCAGCCCGCGCTGGGCGATGATGTTGCGCTGGATCTCCGAAGTCCCCGCCTCGATCGTCGCGCCGGTCGAGGTCAGGTAGTGGCGGGCGAAGGCGCCGCCCGCGGGCGCGTCGGCGCCGCCGGGGGCGATCAGGCCCGCGAGGCCGAAGAGGCGCACGCCCGTGCCCGCGATGCGCTGCGTCAGCTCGGAGCCGTAGACCTTCGAGACGGAGGCCTCGTGGTTCGGGGAGACGCCCTGCGTCTGCATCCAGGGGATGCGCTGCGCGACGTTGAAGCCGACCTCCAGCTCGATCCAGCGGTCGGCCAGCTCGTAGCGCACCTGCTCGCGGCGCTCTTCCTCGTTCGCGTGTTCCTGCGCGAAATGCACGAGACCCTCGATGTGCCGCCGCCCGCGCGCGTAGGCGGCCACGCCGGAGCGCTCGAAGTCGAGCGTCGAGGCGACGTGGTACCAGCCGCGGTGCTCGGGGCCGACGCGCTGCTCGATCGGGATGCGCACGTCGTGCAACTGCACCTCGGCGAGCTGGCGCTCGCCGGCGAGGTTCTCGATCGGGCGGATCTCGACGCCCGGCGTGTCCATCGGCAGGGCGAAGGTGGAGAGGCCTCGATGCTTGGGGGCGCCCGGATCGGTGCGGGCGGCGAGCCAGCCCATCGTCGCGTGCTCCGCCCCGGCGACCCAGGTCTTGAGGCCGTTGATCACGTACTCGTCGCCGTCGCGCACGGCGCGCGTCTGGATCGAGGCGAGGTCGGAGCCCGCGCCCGGCTCGGAGTAGAGCGCGCACCAGCGGTCCTGGCCGGCGGCGATGCGCGGCAGGTAGAGCCGCCGCTGCTCCTCGCTGCCGTGCTGCATGATCGCCGGGCCGGCCGAGGAGACGCCGACGCCCCCGCCGCCGGGCGCGTCCTGGTAGGCGAGCTCCTCGTTGAGCACGTACTGCTGCATGTACGAGGCGTCGAGGCCGCCGAACTCGCGCGGCCAGGCCATCGCCAGCCAGCGGCGCTCGCCGAGGGCGCGCGCGACGCGCTCCGCGAGGGCGGCGCGCTCCGCCGAGTCGGCGGGCTCGATCAGGCCGCGCCGGGACCAGTCGGCGGGCAACAGGTCGGCGAGGGCGGCGCGCAGATCCTCGCGGAAGCGCTCTTCCTCGGGGGTGAGGGCGAAGTCCATGGCGGGGGCGCACCTCCGGCGGCCGGCTGCATGCCGTGCGGATGCGTCATGGTACCATCGAGCAGCCCCGGCCCATCCTCCGGCAGGCGGCGTATGGCGCGCCCGGGGCGTTCCCGCCGCGTTGCGCGGAGGCGTGTGAAGAGGGGCGATGGTGAGTCGCGGAGCGGGTGGCGCGTTCGTGTTTCGGGAGATGGCCGTCTTCACGGGCAACGCCCATCGCGCCTTCGCGGAGGCGGTCTGCCGCCACCTCGAGATGCCGCTCGGCGAGTGCGAGGTGTTCGAGTTCTCGAACGAGAACATCTTCGTGCGCTTCCTGCAGAACATCCGCGAGCGCGACGTCTTCCTGATCCAGCCGATCGGCTCGCCGGTGAACACGCGGCTGATGGAGCTGCTGATCATGATCGACGCGGCGAAGCGCGCCTCGGCGGGGCGCATCACCGCGGTGATCCCCTACTTCGCCTACGGCCGCTCCGACAAGAAGGACCAGCCCCACGTGCCGATCAGCGCGCGCCTGATCGCCAACTTCATCGAGGTGGCCGGGGCCGACCGGCTGCTGACGATGGACCTGCACGCCGGGCAGATCCAGGGCTTCTTCAACATCCCGGTGGACGAGCTGCACGCGCAGCCGCTGATCGCCGAGTACTTCCGCTCGCTCAACCTCGCGAACCCGGTCGTCGTCGCCACCGACGTGGGCGGCGCAAAAGGCGCGCGCAACGTCGCCGAGCGGCTGGGCGCGGACCTCGCGATCGTCGACAAGCGGCGCTCCGGCAACGACGAGCAGGCCGAGGCGCTGACCCTGATCGGCGACGCCGCGGACGCCGACGCGATCATCATCGACGACGAGATCCTGACCGGCGGCACGGTGGCGAGCGCCCTCGAGCTGCTGCGCCGCCACCGCGCGCGCTCGATCTACGTCGGCTGCGTGCACCAGCTGTTCGCGGGCCCGGCGTTCGAGCGGCTGGACACGGCGGAGATCTCCGAGATCGTCTTCACGGACACGCTGCCGATCGCCGACGGGGTGTTCAGGCAGGCGCCCACAAAGGTGCTCTCGATCGCGCCGCTGTTCGGCGACGCGATGCACCGCATCCACACCGGGGGCTCGGTCAGCGACCTGTTCCGCTAGCCCACCCCCGAGGAGGCAGCATGGCCTTCGGAGTCCTCCGCAAACTGGTCGGCGACCCCAACGAGCGCGCGCTCAAGCAGATCGCGCCGCTCGTGCGCGAGATCAACGACCTCGAGCCGGCGATCGAGGCGCTCGGCGATGAGGCGCTGCGCGCGCGCACGGACGGCTTCCGCGCCCGCCTGCGCGCCGGCGAGACGCTCGACGACCTGCTCGCGGAGGCGCTCGCCGTCGCCCGCGAGGCGGTCCGCCGCCACGTCGGCGAGCGCGCCTACGACGTGCAGCTCACCGGCGCCGTCGCGCTGCACCGCGGCAACGTCGCCGAGATGCGGACGGGCGAGGGCAAGACGCTCGTCGCCACGCTGGCGCTCTACGCGAACGCCCTCGAGGGCCAGGGCGCGCACCTGGTCACGGTCAACGACTACCTCGCCGGGCGCGAGCCGCAGTGGTACGGCCCGGCGCTCGACGCGCTGGGGCTGACCCTCGGCGTGATCCAGAACGAGGGCGCCTTCGTCTACTCGCGCGAGCGGGTGTCCGAGCAGCCGGGGCGCGAGCACCTGCTGCCCGTGTCGCGCCGCGAGGCCTACCAGGCGGACGTGACCTACGGCACGAACAACGAGTTCGGCTTCGACTACCTGCGCGACAACATGGTGCAGGCGGAGGAGCAGCGCGTGCAGCGCGGCCGCCACTACGCGATCGTCGACGAGGCGGACTCGGTGCTGATCGACGAGGCGCGGACGCCGCTGATCATCTCCGGCCCGCAGCAGGACGACCTCTCGCTCTACCCGCGCTTCAACGCGCTGGTGCCGCGCCTGCAGCGCGACGTGCACTACACCGTCGAGGAGCGCACGCGCTCCGTGCACCTCACCGAGGCGGGCATCGAGGTCCTCGAGCGTGGGCTGGGCATCGACAACATCTTCTCGCCGGAGCATTTCCGGCTGACGCGCTACATGGAGGCGGCGCTCAAGGCGCACATCATCTACCAGCGCGACCGCGAGTACGTGGTCAAGGACGGCGCCGTCGTGATCGTCGACGAGTTCACGGGCCGCCTGATGGAGGGGCGCCGCTGGTCGGACGGGCTGCACCAGGCCGTCGAGGCCAAGGAGGGCGTGAAGATCCAGCAGGAGTCCGTGACCTACGCGACGATCACGCTCCAGAACTTCTTCCGCCTCTACGAGAAGCTCGCCGGCATGACCGGCACCGCCGTGACCGACGCCGAGGAGCTGCACGAGATCTACGGCCTCGAGGTGATCGTCGTGCCGACCAACCTGCCGATGGTCCGCGACGACTTCGCGGACCTCGTCTACCGCAGCCAGCGCGAGAAGTTCGCGGCGGTGGTCGACGACGTGCTGGAGCGCCGCGCCGAGGAGCGCCCGGTCCTCGTCGGCACCGTCTCGATCGAGGACTCGGAGCAGCTCGCCGACCTGCTGCGGCGGCGGGGGGTGGAGCACCAGGTGCTGAACGCCAAGCAGCACCAGCGCGAGGCGGCGATCGTCGCGCGCGCCGGACAGCCCGGCGCGGTCACGATCGCGACGAACATGGCCGGGCGCGGCACCGACATCAAGCTCGGCGCCGGCGTCGCCGGCAACGGCGGCCTGCACATCATCGGCACCGAGCGCCACGAGTCGCGCCGCGTCGACAACCAGCTGCGGGGGCGCTCCGGCCGCCAGGGCGACCCGGGCTCCTCGCGCTTCTACGTCTCCTTCGAGGACGACGTGATGCGGCGCTTCGCCCCCGACTGGATGCCGAACATGATGAGCAAGCTCGGCATGGACGAGGGCGTCCCGCTCGAATCGAAGATGGTGACGCGCGCCATCGAGTCCGCCCAGTCGCGCGTCGAGGCCTACCACTTCGACACCCGCAAGCACGTCGTCGAGTACGACGACGTGATGAACCAGCACCGCGACGTGATCTACGGCGAGCGCAACAAGGTGCTCGCCGGGGAGTCGATGCGCGAGAGCGTGCTGGGCATGGTGCACGACGAGATCGAGGCGCTCGCGAAGGAGCACCTGGACAACACGCCCGCCGACCCGGACGCCTTCTTCCTCGCGCTGCAGCTGATCGTGCCGCTGCGCGGCTCGCTGACGCTCGACGAGGTGCGCAAGCGCAACACGGAAACGCTGCTCGAAGAGCTCGGCGATCTCGTGGAGGAGCGCTACGAGGAGCTCGAGGACGAGGTCGGCGAGGAGGCGCAGCGCCACCTCGAGCGCTTCGTGCTGCTGCGCACGATCGACCTGCTGTGGGTGCAGCACCTCACGGCCGTCGCCGAGTTGCGCCAGGGCATCGGGCTGCGCGCCTACGGGCAGGCGAACCCGCTCGTCGCCTACAAGCGCGAGGCGCACGACATGTGGGAGCAGTTGCTCGGCAATATCCGCGGGGCCGTCGCCCGCCAGATCTTCCACGCCCGCCCGGTCGCGCGCCCTCGAATCGAGCCGGCCATCCCGCGGAACGCGACGGCGTCCGGTCCGGGCGATCCGGACGGCGCCGATGAGGACGGCGGCGGCGGCGGCGTGGCGACGGCGACGCGGCGCACGCGCGTGCGCAAGGTCGGGCGCAACGCGCCCTGCCCCTGCGGCTCCGGCAAGAAGTACAAGCGCTGCCACGGAGCCTCCGTATGAGCCCCACCCGCCGCGCCGCCGCGCGCAAGCGCGCGCGGGCCGAGGCCAACGGCGCCGCCCCCGGCGGGGAGGCTCCCCCGCCGCTCGAGGCTGCCGAGGGCGTCCGCAGCTTCCTCGAGGCGATCGAGCGCGGCGAGCCGTGGTACCCGGCGCTGCTCGGCGTGATCGCGCGCTGGGTGACGCCGGAGGAGGAAGTCGACGGCGTCGTCTATCGCTACCTGATCGCCGGGGAGGCGTTCGACTGGCTGCGCCTCGCCGAGCGGCTGATCGACGCCGCGGGCGAGGCGATCCCGGCCGCCGAGGCGGAGCGGCTGCTGTTCGAGGGCGAGCCGCCGCCCGGCCATGACGGGAGCGAGGAGGCGTTCGCCCGCGCGATCGGCCACGAGAAGCATCGCGCGCACCTCAACTTCCAGTACGGCGTGACCGTCGAGGAGGTGCTGCTGCTGCAGGCCGAGCTGGAGCTGGTGAAGGCGCGCAACCTCGACGGCCCGCGCAGCGCGCAGCCGGACGTCGCCGTCTACGAGCGGGTCTACGGGCGCACGCTGGCGGAGCTGCAGGTGGAGTACCGCGCGGAGACGGGCGACGCGCTGCCGCAGCGCGCGCTGCAATCGCAGCTGCGCGCCTTCACCTACTGGTGCTCGAAGTACCGCTTCCGCCTGGCGGAGCCGGCGCGCGTCGCCTCGGACACGCGCAAGGCGCTGGCGCTGCTCTCGCGCCTCGAGGCGGAGCGCGTCCCGCGCGAGCTGCGCCTGCCGCACGCCGCCGATCGCGAGGTGATCGAGGGGGCGGCGCGGGCGCCGCGCCGGAGGCGGCGCGCAAGGGCTCGCTGACGCGGCAGCGGAGGGGACGCTCCTGCATTCCCCACCCTGTCATTCCGGCCCATTCCCGTCATTCCGGCGAAAGCCGGAATCCAGGCACGGCAACCCCACCGCGCCGCGGAAGGACACCCTCGCCTCGGGGAGAGGGGATCGGAGGAAGTTAGCCGCGCGCGATCACGCCGCAGGCCACGCGGTCGCCCGCCTCGGGGGCTTCGCCGTAGCTGTCCGGCTTCGCGTGGACGATGATCGCCGAGCCGTCGTCGTCGAAGAGCGAGTGATCGGCGCCCGCGTCCAGGGTGACGGCGGCCGTGAAGTAATCGGCGCGGGCCGCGCCGTCGGCGCCGGCGTGGATGTTCGGGAGGTCGCCGGCGTGCGATCCGTCCTCGTGCATCAGGCCGTGGCCCTCGCCGCCGGGCGCGTAGTGGCCGCCGGCCGCGCTGAAGTCCGGGGTGCAGGCGCCCACGGAGTGGATGTGGAAGCCGTGCGCGCCGGGCGAGAGGCCCCGCACATCGGCCGAGATCAGCACGCCGTTCGGGCCCTGCGTGAACGTCACCTCGCCCATCGGCGCGCCGTCCGGGCCCGCGATGGCCGCAGAGGCGCGCGCCCCCACGCCGGAGGGCCCCGAATCGCCGCCGCAGGCCGCCAGCGCCAGCGCCGCGCACAGCGCCAGCGCGCCGAGCAGGTAGTGCGTCTTGCCCATGCCGACCCCCTTGAGACACGGAATCACATCTGGCCCCAGTATCGCGGCGTGGCGCGGCGATCGCAACGGAAGGGCACACGTGCAACGGCCCCGGGGCGAACCCCGGGGCCGTCGTCGGTGCGCCGTTGCGGCCGGGAGGAGAGCCGCGTGGGCGGGACTAGCCGGTGTGGATCTCGATCTGCTTCGGCTGCGGCTGCTCCGGCAGCGGGAGCGTCAGCGTGAGCACGCCGTCCTCCAGGCGCGCGTCCACCTCCGCGTCGCGCACGACGCCGGGGAGGGCGATGCGGCGGCTGAACGAGCCGCTCACGCGCTCGCGCCGGTAGAAGCGCTCGTCGCCGGACTCCTGCTCCTCCTCGTGCCCGGCCTTGATCGAGAGCACGCCCTCGTGGACCCGCACGTCGATGTCCTCCGGCTTGAAGCCGGGCAGCGAGGCGCGGACCTTGATCTCGCCGTCGGCCTGGGAGAGGTCGACGGGCAGGGTTCCCTCCTCGATCCGCCAGGCGGCGCCGGGCCAGCCGGCGGGGCCGGAGCGGAAGAAGGAGTCGTCGAAGAGCCGGTCCATGATCTGCCGCATGCCGTGGAACGGGTCGCGCCGCACGATGCTCGTGGTGTGTGCCATCTGTCTGGTGCCTCCTTACGCGCTGTTCGCGCTCGTCGAGGGGATTTGCTGGACCCCTCCTGTCACGCTCGTATTTTATGGTGTGTGCGCTGGTATTGTCAAGAGATATGAGTGTGAGAAACTCAGGTAGTGTGTATACGTAGGCGGCAGTCTGTTACACTACGCTCATGGCAACGGACTACTACTCCGTCCTCGGCGTCCCGCGCTCGGCCTCCGAGAAGGACATCCGCGACGCCTTCCGCAAGCTCGCGCGTCAGCACCACCCGGACGTCAATCCCGGCAACGCCGAGGCCGAGCGGCGCTTCAAGCAGATCAGCGCCGCGCACGAGGTGCTGTCCGACCCCGGCGCCCGCGCCGCCTACGACAGGTACGGCGACAACTGGCGCAACGCCGAGCAGATCGAGGAGCAGCTGCGCCGGCAGGGCGCGGGCGGCTTCCGCTTCGGCGGCGGCCCGGGCGGTCCGGGCGGCGGCTTCCAGCACTTCGAGTTCGACCTCGGCGGCGACGGCGGCGGCCTCGGGGATCTCTTCGGCGGGCTGTTCGGCCGCGGCGCGGGCCGGCCCGCCCGCGCGCGCGGCGAGGACGTCGAGCGGCCGGTGCAGGTCAGCCTCGAGGAGGCCTACCACGGCGCCTCGCGCACCATCGAGCTGCGCGAGGCCGGCGGCGAGTCGCGGCGCATCGAGGTGGACATCCCGGCCGGCATCCCGGACGGCGGACGCGTGCGCGTGCGCGGCAAGGGCGGTCCGGGGCGCGGCGGCGGCGCTCCGGGCGACCTCTTCCTGCGCGTCGGCATCTCCGGCCACCCGCGCTTCGAGCGCCGCGGCGACGATCTGCACGTCGAGATCGACGTGCCCGTCGCCGACGCCGCGCTCGGCGGCGAGGCGGAGGCGCCGACGCTGCGGGGGCGCACCCTGGCGCTGCGCATCCCGCCGGGGACGCAGGGCGGGCGCGTCTTCCGCCTCGCGGGCCAGGGCATGCCGCGCTCCGGCGGCGGCCACGGCGATCTGCTGGCGCGCGTGCGGCTGCGCCTCCCCGAGCCGCTCGACGACGCCCAGCGCGCGCTCTTCGAGCAGCTGCGCGCGAGCGAGGGCGGGCACGAGGCCGAGACCGCCACGGTGGAAGACGTGCGCGCCTCCTGAGCGGCGCTGAACTGGATAGCACATGACCAACATTCCGCAGGACGAGCCGGTCTTCCAGATCTCGGTGGTGGCGCGCATGGTGGGTGTCCACCAGCAGACGCTGCGCACCTACGAGCGGATGGGCTTCGTCGCCCCGGCGCGCAGCGCCGGCAACCAGCGCCTCTACTCGCAGCGCGACGTCGAGGTGCTGCGGCGGCTGCGCCAGTACGTCGAGGATCTCGGCGTGAATCTCGCGGGCGCCGAGGTGCTGCTGCGCCTCAGCCGCCGCGTCGAGGACTTGCAGGCCGAGCTGGACGACACGCGCGCCGAGTTGGACCGGCTGCGCTCGATGCTGCCGGAGCGCACGCCGCGCCGCGGCCAGCGCTGATGGCGAGACGACGGGACACGACGTGGTGCGAAGGGTGATGCGGCGATGATGCGACAGGACCGGTTCACGGAGCAGGCGCAGGCCGTGCTGCAGGCCTCGCAGCAGCTCGTGCGCGAGCAGCGGCACGCGCAGTGGGACGTCGAGCACGTCTTCCTTGCCATCGCCGAGGCGCCTGAGGGCGTCGCGCGCGAGGTGCTGGGCGAGCTGGGCGTCAACATGCAGGCGCTCGCCGCCCGCATCCGCAGCCACCTCGACCGCTCGCCCAAGCTCAGCCACGACGTGGTGCAGATCTACACGACGCCGCGCATCGTCGGGCTGCTCGACGCCGCCAACCGCGAGGCCGACCGCCTCAAGGACGAGTTCGTCGGCGGCGAGCACCTGCTGATCGCGATCGCCGACGTGCGCGACGGCGAGGCGGCGGCGATCCTCGAAGAGTACGGCGTCTCCCGGGAGCGCATCTACGCCGCGCTGCGCAAGGTGCGCGGCAGCGCGCGTGTCGACTCGCCGACCGCGGACACGCAGTACCAGGCGCTCGGCCGCTACTCGACGGACCTCACGGAGCTCGCCGCGCAGGGCGAGCTGGACCCGGTGATCGGCCGCGCCGTCGAGGTCGAGCGGCTGATGCAGGTGCTCAACCGCCGCACCAAGAACAACCCCGTGCTGATCGGCGAGGCGGGCGTCGGCAAGACGGCGATCGTCGAGGGCCTCGCGCAGCGCGTCGCCGCCGGCGACGTGCCCGAGCGGCTGCGCGACAAGCGCGTGCTCGCGCTCGACATGGGCGCGCTGATCGCCGGCTCCAAGTTCCGAGGCGAGTTCGAGGAGCGGTTGCAGTCCGTGATGCGCGAGGTGCGCGAGGCGGCGGGCGAGATCATCCTCTTCCTCGACGAGATCCACCAGCTGGTGGGCGCCGGGGGCGCCGAGGGCGCGATCGACGCCTCGAACATGATGAAGCCGGCCCTCGCGCGCGGCGAGCTGCGCGTGATCGGCGCGACCACCCTCGACGAGTACCGCAAGATCGAGGCCGACCCGGCGCTGGAGCGGCGCTTCTCGCCGGTCTACGTCGATGAGCCCTCGGTCGAGGAGGCGGAGGCGATCCTCGCCGGGCTGCGCGCCCGCTACGAGGAGCACCACGGCATCAGGATCAGCGACGAGGCGCTCGCCGCGGCGGTGCGCCTCAGCGTGCGCTACCTGACCGAGCGGCAGCTGCCCGACAAGGCGATCGACCTGATCGACGAGGCCGCCTCGCGCTCCGTGATCCTCGGCGAGGCGTTGCCCGAGGAGATGCGCGACCTCAAGCGGCGGCTCGACGACGCCTCGGCGCGCCTCGACGCGGCGGCGGCGCGCGAGGACTTCGAGGAGGCGGCCTTCATCAAGCAGGAAGTGCTGCGCATCCAGGACGAGTACCGCGCGCGGGAGGCCGGCTGGCGCGAGGAGCACGGCGTCCCGGACGAGGTCGGCGAGGAGGGCATCGCCGCCCTCGTCGCGCAGATGACCGGCATCCCGGTGGACCGCATGCTCGAGGGCGAGGCGGAGAAGCTGTTGCACATGGAGGAGGCGCTGCACGGCCGCGTCGTCGGCCAGGACCGCGCGATCGAGGTGCTCTCCGACGCGATCCGCCGCGCCCGCTCCGGCCTCAAGGACCCGCGCCGCCCGATCGGCTCGTTCATCTTCCTCGGGCCCACGGGCGTGGGGAAGACGGAGCTGGCGAAGGCGCTGGCGGAGTACCTGTTCGACGACGAGGACGCGCTGCTGCGGCTCGACATGTCCGAGTACCAGGAGCGCCACACCGTCTCGCGGCTGGTCGGTGCGCCTCCGGGCTACATCGGCTACGACGAGGCGGGCGGCTTGACGGAGGCGGTGCGGCGCCGGCCGTACCAGGTGGTGCTGTTCGACGAGATCGAGAAGGCGCACCCGGACGTGTTCAACACGCTGCTCCAGATCCTCGAGGACGGGCGGCTGACCGATACGCACGGGCGCACGGTCGACTTCCGCAACACGGTCGTCGTGCTCACCTCGAACCTCGGCTCCACGGAGCAGTCGGCCGCGATCGGCTTCCAGCGGACGCGCAGCGAGGACGAGCGCGAGGCGCGCCGCCGCAACATCGAGGAGGCGCTGCGCCGCGCCTTCCGGCCCGAGTTCCTCAACCGCATCGACGAGACGATCGTCTTCGAGGCGCTGACGGAGGCCGAGATCGCGCGGATCGCGGAGCTGCTGATCGACGAGGTGCGGACGCGACTGGCCGAGCGCGGCGTCGGCATCCGCGTCACGGAGCAGGCGCAGGCCGCCCTCGTGCGCGAGGGCTACGACCCGGCGTTCGGCGCGCGCCCGATGCGGCGCACGATCCAGCGCCGCATCGAGAACGAGCTGGCGCGCCGCGTCCTCGCCGGCGAGTTCGCCGAGGGCGACGAGGCCGTCGTCGACCTCGATGCAGACGGCGAGTTCACGTTCGCCGCCGAGCGAGTGGCGGCGGAGGCGAGGGCGTAAGGCACCTGCCTCCCGAGAAGACGCGCTCTACCGATCGGCGCTTGACACGCGAGGAAGCGCGACGCGATCCTTGACACAGGAGTGGTGTGGTGGCAGCATTATCTCAATCTTCCCCGCCCTGCGCCGCAAGGCGCCGTGGCGGGGTTGTTGCATTGTTGGCGCTCCCACCGAGTCACGTTCGTGTCTGACCCGCGTAGGTTGGCCGTCCTCTTTGATGCGCAGAACTTCTACCGGGGCGCGCGTCGCGCGTTCTTCGACGATCGCACTGATCCATCGAAGTTAGGGCAGTTCTGGCCGCAAGCCCTCGCTGAACTGATCGCCAGGCGGGACGATGGCCGCGAGCTACACCAAGTGCGGATTTATACAGGACGCCCCGATCGCAAGAGGCAGCCCCGCAGTCACGCAGCGAACGTCCGCCAGTCGCAAGCGTGGTCTCGCTCGGGAGTCAGGGTGTACCCGCGGCCACTCCGCTACCCTCGCGGTTGGCCGGCCGCGCCGCCGTACGAGAAGGGCGTTGATGTCGAACTCGCGGTCGACATCGTCTCGTTAGCACTTCGCGGCGAGTGCGATGTGATTGTCGTCGCATCCGCTGATACGGACCTGCTGCCAGCGATCGCCGAGGTGCGCCGCCGGACAGATGTCATTGTTGAGGTCGCCGGGTGGTGGGGAGAAGAGCCCCACAGGCGGCTCTCGGTCCCCGGACGCAACGTCTGGTGTCACTGGCTGCGGCGCGAGGACTACGAGCGGGTGCGGGACGATACGGACTACAACATCGGCGCTCGGTAGCTGGACGGCGCCCCGCCGTTGCCCGCCCCTCGCCCTCGCCGGATAATCGAAGCGGCCACCAGCGTCCCGCGGAGTGAGCGCACGGAGGCATCGTGGGTAGTCGTCGCCGCCGTCGCCGCCGCCGAGGTGGAGCGGGCGCAGGGCAGCAGCCGGAGCAGCAGGCCGAGCAGCAGGCGCAGCAAGAAGGCCGCGGCCTGAAGGCGACGATCGACTCGTTCGGCGGCTTCCTCACCATCGGCGTCGTCGTCGCGACGGTCGTCATCGTCGCGGCGCTGATCTGGTTCAACCGCCCCGGCGGCAGCAACGCCGTCGGTGGCGGCGAGTTCGAATACCAGGGGTCGTCGGCGCCCGTCGACGGCAAGCTCCTCGGCGCTCTGGACGCACCGGTCCGTATCGTCGCCT
This sequence comes from Dehalococcoidia bacterium, assembly GCA_963692775.1. Classification (GTDB taxonomy): domain Bacteria; phylum Chloroflexota; class Dehalococcoidia; order UBA2979; family UBA2979; genus VXMT01. The sequence goes on from OY839116.1 coordinate 1,619,764, forward strand.
ACGAGGACTTCGACTGCGGCTTCTGCGGCGACTTCAGCCGCGAGACCAAGCCGTTGATCGAGGAGGAGTACGTCAACCAGGGCATCGTCTCGATCGAGTACCGCCACCTCGCGGTTCTTGGGCCAGACTCGGATCGCGCCGCAGCCGCATCCGAGTGCGCGGCCGATCAGAACCTGTTCTGGCCGTACCACGACGTGCTCTTCCAACGTAAGGGCAGTACCGGCTGGGCGTCCGAGGGAAACCTCAAGGACTTCGCGCGCGAGGTCGCCGCGGCGCTGCCCGAGGGCGCGTTCGATCTCGACACGTTTGACTCGTGTCTTGAGTCGGGTGTGAAGGAAGCAGTGGTGCGCGCCGAGACCGAAGAGGCTCAGGCGTTGTTCGACCAATTGGGCACGCGAGCCTCGACGCCGAGCTTCTTCATCAACGGAGCTCTCCGCATCCGCGGCGCCCAGCCTATCGAGACCTTCCGCGAGGTGATCGACAGCCTCTTGCCGGACGACGGCGGCTAGCCCGCCTCGGGCCGTGGCCTTCCTGCTCGCCCGCCGCCGCGATCTGCTGCTCGCGCTCGCGATCGCCGGCGTCGCGGTCGCCGGCTACCTCAGCTGGGTCGCCCTCGACGAGGAGCAGGAGGCCGCCTGCTCCGGCGTCGGCGATTGCCAGACCGTGCAGAGCTCCGAGTTCGCCGAGATCGCCGGCGTGCCGATCGCCGTGCTCGGCCTCGGGATGTACCTCGCGCTGCTCGCGCTGATCGCGGCGCGGCGCTGGTGGGCGGCGCTGCGCGACGGCGAGGCCCCGCCCCAGGCGCTGGCCGGCCTCACCTTCGCGCTCGCCCTCGGCGGCACGCTCTACTCCGCCTACCTGACCTGGCTCGAGCTGTTCGAGATCGAGGCGATCTGCGTGTGGTGCGTCGGTTCGGCGGTGATCGTGACGCTGCTGATGCTGCTCGCCGCGCCGGACCTGCGCGCGGAGCCCCGCGACATCGAGGCGGACGCTGGCCCCTCGTAGGGGAACGACCGTATCATCGGCGCGACCGCCCGCCGCGCGGGACGCCGAGGGAGGCGAAGGTGAGCGAAGTCGAAGTCGGTTTCGATGACCTGACGGTGCTCTCCGAGGGAGAGGCCGACGTGTTCGTCCTGAACTTCAACGGGGACGCAGGGCCGCCGCCGTTCTACGTCACCGTCAACGGCCGCCGCTTCTCCTTCACCGGCGAGACGTTCCTGATCTTCGGCCACAGCGCGAGCCTCGCCGGCTGGGTGCGCGAGCAGGAGGCCGAGGGCATGCTCGTGCTCCTCGGCGAGCGCGACGACCGCTACCTGCGCTACGTCCACGATCCGGCGGCCGAACTCGAAGAGGTCGAGGAGGCGGCTTCCGCCTCGTAGCCCCAGCCCGCCCTGCGCGCGGCTCGTCCCACGCCCGCCGGGGAAGCATCTCCGAGGGCGCAACAACCCATCGAGCCGGGAGCAGCGACGGCGAGCCCCCTCACCCCCACCCTAATGGGGTTCGACCAGAACCCCGGAGCGATCTGGGAGACTGGTCCGGGGCCCGCCGGCCGGTGAGCACTTCCTCGCCCTGAGACCTCTGGATCTCTCGGGAGAGACCGCGCCCCGGCCGGTGCGTCCGGGTGGTCCGCAGCACTCATGGGGTGTCGTGCCCGCGAGCACTGTTCCATTAGGCCGTCGCGGGACCAGCCCGGCGGGTCGCAGCCGGCAGCACGAAGCGAAGGAGGCACTGAGACGATGACCCTCTACGTGGGCGACGACTGGTCCGAGGACCACCACGACGTCCATTTCATGAACGAGGCCGGCGCGCGGCTCGCCGCCAAGCGGCTGCCCGAGGGCGTCGCGGGCGTCGCCGCGCTGCACGAGCTGGTCGCCCGGCACGCCGCGGACCCGGGCGACGTCGTGGTCGGCATCGAGACCGACCGCGGGCCCTGGGTCGCGGCGCTGCTCGCCGCCGGCTACCGCGTCTACGCGATCAACCCGCGCTCGGCGGCGCGCTACCGCGAGCGCCACCACCTCGGCGGCGCCAAGTCCGACGCCGCCGACGCGAAGCTGCTCGCCGACCTCGTCCGCACCGACCGCCACAACCACCGGCCGGTCGCCGGCGACACTGACGAGGCCGCCGCGCTGCGCATCCTCGCCCGTGCGCACCAGCAGTTGATCTGGGACCGCACGCGCCAGACCAACCGCCTGCGCAACGCCCTCAGGGAGTACTTTCCCGCCGCCCTGCGGGCGTTTCCCAAGCTCGCCCACGGCGACGCCCTCGGCGTGCTGGCCACGGCGCCCGGCCCGCGCGAGGCGGCGCGGCTGAGCAGCACCCGGCTGCGCGCCGCGCTCCGCCGCGGCGGCCGCCGGCGCAACCTCGAGCGGCGCGCCGCCGCAGTCCGCGAGGCGCTGCGCTCCCCGCAGCTCGAGGTGTCGGAGGTGGTGAGCCGGGCCTTCGCCGCGAGCACCCGCGCGACGGTCGGGCAGATCAGCGAGATCAACCAGCAGATCGCCGCACTCGAGGCCGAACTGGCGGACCATTTTGAGCAGCACCCGGACGCCGCGCTCTACCGCTCCCTGCCCGGACTCGGTCTCGTGCTCGGCGCCCGGGTGCTCGGCGAGTTCGGGGACGACCCCGAACGCTACGCGTCGGCGAAGTCCCGCAGGAACTACGCCGGCACCTCGCCGCTGACCGTAGCATCGGGACGCAAACGCAGCGTGCGCGCCCGCTTCGTGCGCAACCGCCGGCTCGCCGACGCCGCCGACCGCTGGGCGCTCTGCGCGCTACAGGCGAGCCCCGGTTGCTACGACTTCTACCTGCGGCGGCGCGCCGCCGGCGACCTCCACCACCAGGCGCTGCGCGCCCTCGGCAACCGCCTCGTCGGCTACCTCCACGGCTGCCTCAGGACGCGCCGCCCCTACGACGAGGCCACCGCCTGGGCGCACCGCCGCGACCGCGAGCAGCTCGCCGCTTGACGCCTTAGCACCATGGGGTGTCTCTCCCCCAGGAGAGGGGGCCGGAGGGGGCGCTCAGACCTCTTCATCCACCGTGCGAGCGGCAGCGTCGCGTCCGCGTCGCGCGAGGGTCAGCGCCTCCGGCGGCTCGGGCGCGCTGAGGCGGTCGAGCAGCATCACGACGGCGTCCTCGCCGTTGTCGCTGTAGTAGCGGCGCAGGCACCCGGCGCGGCGGAAGCCGCAGCGCTCGTAGAGCCGCAGCGCGCCCGCGTTCGAGGCGCGTACCTCCAGCGCTACGCTGTCGAGTTCGGCCTCGATCGCCAGCTCGCAGACGGCGAGCACCAGCGCCAGCCCGATGCCCCGCCGCTGCTCCTGCGGATCGACGGCGAGCGTCACCAGGTGCAACTGCTCGTGCGTGTACCAAGCGCCCGCGAAGCCGAGGATCGGCGGTCCCTCGACAGCGCCCAGGCGGCGCCGTAGCCAGCCCACCAGCCCTCGCTGCGTCCAGCCGGGAGGCTCGGCCTGCCGGGCGCTGTCTTCGGCCGTGGCGACGGCGACGAGGTAGCTCGCGAGGCCGTTGCGCAGCTCGCGCTCGAACGCGGTGCGCGGGTTGGCGGATCCGTAGGCGGCGCGCTCCAGCCGCCGCACCGCGCGCACGTCGGCGCGCGTGAGCGGCCGGATCGCGATCCGCGCGCCGCGAGGCGTGGTGGTCTCGGAAGCGGCGGTCCCGGTACTGGCCATGGCGGGATCGTACCGCGCCGAGCGTCACCCGGGCCTCGGAGTTCGCGCGCGCGGCGCGCAGCGTGCCCCTTCGACGACCCGGATCCGGGACAGCGGATGCCCGAAGGAGAGACACATGACCGCACAGGACGAGCTGGAGCAGCGCGGCGACGACGCAGCCGCGAACGATGCGTTCGCGGAGGCCGAGCCGCCCGAGGACGAGCTGCCCGACGAGGCGGCGGCCGAGCTCGCCGCCGTGGCCGAGGCGGAGCGCGACGAACTGGCGGCGCTGCGCAGCGAGCTGGAGGAGGCGCGGGACGCCCTCGACGCCGAGCGGGCGGCGCGCCGCGCCGCCGTCGCGCGCTACCGCGACGCGCTGCTCGCCGGCGAACCGTCGCTGCCGCCCGAGCTGGTCGAGGGCGACGAGCTCGAGGCGGTGGACGCCTCGGCCGAGGCCGCGCGCCGCACGGTCGCGCAGATCCGGGAGCGGATCGCCCGCGAGTCGGAGGACGAGTCGGGGCGCGGCTTTCCCGCCGGCGCTCCGGAGCGCCGGGGTCCGCGCACGGAGGCGATGAGCACGGCCGAGAAGATCGCCTACGGCCTCGAGCAGCGAGGCCGGGCGTAGCGCCGTCGAGCGCTGCCACATGGCCCTCGGAGCAGCCGGCGCGCGCGCCTAGCGTGCCGGCGGCAATGACGAGCGAGGCGCGCCGGGCGCGCCGGAAGGAGCGAGCCACGACACCATGGCACTGACACTGACCGAAGGCGCGAAGCTCTCGAACGACGTCCTGCTCGAGGGCGTGATCGAGACCGTCGTCTACGACAGCCCGATCCTGCAGCGGCTGCCGTTCATCGAGATCGTCGGCAACGGCCTCACCTACAACCGCGAGAAGCTCGCGGCCTCGGCCGCCTTCTACAACGTGGGCGAGACCTGGTCCGAGGACACGCCGACCTTCACGCAGATCACGACGGCGCTGACGATCCTCGGCGGCGACGCGGACATCGACAACTACATCGCCCGCACCCGCAACAACGTGCAGGACATCGAGGCGGCGGTCGTCGCGCTCAAGGCGAAGTCCGTCCAGCAGAAGTTCGACGACACGTTCATCAACGGCGACACCAGCAGCGACTCGAAGTCCTTCGACGGCCTCGGCGAGCTGTGCGCCTCGGCCCAGACGGTCTCGATGGGGACGAACGGCGCGACGCTGACGCTGGACAAGCTGGACGAGCTGATCGACACGGTGCACGGCGGGAAGCCGGAGATGCTGCTGATGTCGCGCCGCTCGCGGCGGACGCTCAACAAGCTCGCCCGCGCGGCGGGCGGCGGCGTCGTCGAGCACGACCGCGACGAGTTCGGCCGCATGGTCGCCTTCTACGACGGCATCCCGATCGGCGTGAACGACCACATCGCCGACGACGACACCGCCGGCACGTCCGAGGACGCCTCGACGATCTACGCCCTGCAGTTCGGCGAGGGCGCCGTGGCGGGGCTGACCGCGCCGGGCGGGCTGACGATCGAGCGCGTCGGCGCGCTGGAGACGAAGGACGCCACCCGCGTGCGCGTCAAGTGGTACGTCTCCGTGGCCCTCTTCAACGAGCTGAAGCTGGCGAAGCTCAGCGGCGTCCGCCCGTAGGCGGACCCGCCGTGCACGAGGGCGGCCCGCCTGCCGGCGCCGGGCCGCCCTCTGCCGGCCCCTGCTGAATCGAGGAAGAGATGAACCTGACCTCGCTGCGCGCGCGGCTGCGCCGCGATCTCCGCGACACCGACCCGACGAGCGAGCGCTGGCCCGACGCCGCGCTCGACCGTCACATCGGCCGCGCGCTGCGCGAGCTCTCGCTCGCGGCCCCGCTCGAGGCGACGGCGACGCTGCGCACGGTCGCGGGCAGCCGCGAGCTGAGCGTCGCGGCGCTGAGCGACCGCGTCAGCGTCGACGCCGTCGAGTACCCGGTGGGGCTGTATCCGCCCTCGCGTCCGCCGTTCTCGCTCTGGGGCGACACCCTCGCGTTGCAGGTCGACGCGCTGCCGGGCGCGGGCGAGGCGGTCACCGTCCGCTACTCGAAGCTGCACACGCTCGACGCTGCCGGCAGCACGCTGCCCGCCGCGCTTGAGGACGTGCTCGCGTCCGGGGCGGGCGCCTACGCCGCGCTCGAGTGGGCCTCGTTCGCGGTCAACCGCGTGAACGTCGGCGGCGCGGACACCTGGCGGCACTACCACGTCTGGGCGCAGGAGCGGCTCGCCGAGTTCGCCCGCGCGCTCGCCCGGCACGGCCGCGCGCGGCGCACCCGCTCCGGCGTGCTCTCCCCGCCGCGCGACGGATAACGCGAGCCTGCATGCGAGCGCTCAGCTCCACCCTGCGCGAGGCGCAGCAGTCGGCCAGCGCCGAGCCGTACCTGCGCGTGCGGCTGTTCGACCGCGACGCGGGCGCGATCCGGCTGCGCTGGAAGCGCGTCCACGACGGCTCCGAGCCGGACGGCCCGTGCGCCCTCGCGGTCGCGGGCGACGGCTCGCTGCTGCGCGCGCGCATCGACCCCGCGACGGGCGCGCTCACCCGCCAGCGAGTCGCGGACCCGAACGCGGCAAACGCCCGCTTCGGATCGTGGACCGCCGTCGCAACCGTGGCGGTGACGCCGCGGATCGGGCTGACCGCCTCGGGCAGCCGCGCGCTCCTCGCGAGCGTCCGCGGCGACGGCTTCAGCGTCGATGTGCGGGAGAGCGCGGACTCCGGGTCGAGCTTCGGTGCGCCGTTGAAGGTGGCCACGGCCAGCGCGCGGGTGACGGCGGTGACGGCCGCGATCGGCGCCGACGGATCGGCGGCCGTGCTCTATGCCTCCGGCGGGACGGTCTTCGCCGCGCGCCGCCAGGGACTCGGCGCCTGGGGCGCGCCCGCGGCGTGGTCGCGCTCGCTCGCGACGGTCAGCGGCCTGGCCGCGTCCCTCGAGACGGACTGCAACGTGCTGGTCTCCGGCACGGACGCGAGCGGGGCCGCGGGAGTCTGGTCGACCGTGCTTGGCGCGGGCGGCGTGCAACCGGCGGGTCAGTGGCGGCCGCTCTCCGAGGTCGTCTCGGCCGTGGCGGGATCGAGCGTCGGCTACCTCGCGAGCGGCGTGATGCGCGCCGACGCGCCGCAGGCTGTCTTCGTCGAGTCGTACCGCGGCGCCGGCGCCTACGACCGCGTGCAGATCGCGGCGGGCGTCGCGGGTAGCAGCCACGCGGACGGCGAGTGGCGCGATCCGCGGCCTTTCGCCCACGCCTCGGCGCACGGCCTCGCCGCCGCCGCCTCGCCGGGCGCTGCCTGGCTGGCGGCGCCGCACGCGGTCTGGCGGGCCTCGATCGCGCACGCGGCGCACGAGCTGACGGACGACGTGCTGGAGGCGGTGCTCGATCAGCGCGAGCAGGGCCGGTTGCGGCTGACGCTGCGCAACGACGGCTGGCGCTACGCCGGCTCACGTGCTCCGGCGGCTCTCGCGCCCGGCGGCGAACTGCGCGTCGAACCCGGCTACCGCACGAGCGGGGGCCTCGAGACGTCCGAGGGGCCGCGCTTCTGGATCGGCGCCGTGCGCCGGCGGCGCAGCGGAGGGACGGCGACGGTCGAACTGGACGCCGTCGACGGGCTCGGCCTGCTCGAGGCCTGGGTTGCCTCGGAGCAGCTCGTCTGGGCGGCGGGCGGGCGGAGCGCCGCGGAAATCCTCGCGGCGATCGCGCGCCGCGCCGGACTGCGCCTGACCGCGCGCAACGCGAGCGCCGAGGCGTCCGCGCTGCGTCCGGCCTTCACCGTGCGCGCCGGCGAACGGGGCGCGACCGCCGTGCGGCGGCTGCTGCGCGCACTGCCGGACCGGCTGCAAGCCGACGGCCGGCTGCTGGCGCTGTCCGAACCCGCCGCGGATGACGCGGTCGCCTACGCCTACGGCGCGAACCACGCGATCCTCGCGCACACCGTCGAGGCGGGCCGCCCGGCCGCGGGCTGGGCGCGCGTCTTCGGCAGCGGCGTCTTCGCCGAGGCGGCCGACGAGGCCGCGCTCGCCGAGGGCGCGGGCGCGGTTGTCGCCGTCGACGAGAACCTCGGCGCACAGGATCGCGCCGCAGCGCGCGCGGGCACGCTGCTCCGCCAGTCGCGTCTCGCCGTCGAGCGCGGCGCGCTGCTGGTGCGGCCGAACGTGGCGCAGGAGCCGGGCGACGTCGTCACGGTCACGGACGCCGAGGCCGGGCTCGCCGCCGCGCGGTTTCGCGTCGCGGGCCTGCGCCTGCGCTTCGCCCGCGGCGCCCGCACGCGCTACGAGCAGACCCTGCTGCTGGGCGAGGTGTAGCGATGCTGGAGCGCGCCACCCTGGTCTCGTTCAAGAGCGCCGACTACACCGCGACCGTCCGCTTCGCGGGTTCGCTCTCCTCGGTGGTCGCGTCCGTGCCGGTCTCGCGCGGCATCCCCGCCGCGCAGCTCACGGCCGGCCGCCGCCTCGCCGTCGCCGTCTTCGACGCCGGCAACCCGCTGGACGCGATGGTGCTCGGGGTGCGCTGAGGCCTCAGGCGCCCGCGCCGTCCTCGCCGAATAGCGCGGGCTGCTGCGCGACGGCGGCGAGCAGCGCGGGCGGCGGCTCCAGGCCGAGGCGGTCGTACGCCAGCCGCGAGGCGACCCGCCCGCGCGGCGTGCGCTGCAGGTAGCCGATCTTCAGCAGGTACGGCTCGTAGACATCCATGATCGTGTCGGCCTCCTCGGAGACCGCCGCGGCGAGCGTCTCGAGACCCACCGGGCCGCCGCCGAAGCGCTCGACGAGCACGCGCAGCAGCTCGCGGTCCATCGCGTCGAGGCCCAGCTCGTCGATGCCGAGCTGCGCGAGCGCGAGCGCGGCGACCGGCTCGGTGATCACGCCGTCCGCCTCCACCTCGGCGTAGTCGCGCACGCGGCGCAGCAGCCGGTTGGCGACGCGCGCGGTCCCGCGCGCCCGGCCGGCGATGGCCGCCACCCCGCCGGCGTCGATGGAGCAGCCGAGCACGCCCGCCGAGCGGCGCACGATCTCGCTCAGCGCCGCCTCGTCGTAGAAGTCCAGCCGGTAGCTCGCCCCGAAGCGGTCGCGCAGCGGCTGCGAGACCAGCGCGTAGCGCGTCGTCGCGGCGATCAGCGTGAAGCGGTTGAGCGTGAGCCGCACGTCGCGCGCCTTCGGCCCGCTGCCGAGGATGATGTCGAGCGCCCAGTCCTCCATCGCCGGGTAGAGGATCTCCTCGACCACGCGCGGCAGCCGGTGCACCTCGTCGATGAACAGCACGTCGCCCGGCTGCAGGCTCGTGAGCACCGAGGCGAGGTCGCCCGCGCGCTCGATCGCCGGGCCGGAGGTGACGCGGATCGAGACGCCCATCTCGGAGGCGAGGATCATCGCCAGCGTCGTCTTGCCGAGGCCCGGCGGGCCGTGGATCAGCAGGTGGTCGAGCGGTTCGCCGCGCCCCTTCGCCGCGGCGATCGCGATCCGCAGCGACTCCTTGACCGTGTCCTGGCCGAAGTACTCCTCGAGCCGCTTGGGGCGCAGGGTCGGTTCGATCGAGATGTCTTCGGGGGTCTGCGTGCGGGCCAGCGGACCGCGCTGCTCGTCGTCCACGCCGCCTCCTGCCGTGCCCCGCCGCGCACAGTATAGCGAACGTTCGTTCGTAGCGCGAGCCCGACTGCCCCTGCGGCGAGCGCTATCGTGAGCACCGCAACGGGGGAGGGGGATCCGCATGGCGCACATCGCAGCCCTGGCGATCGAGGACGTGGACCCGGAGATCCGGGAGTCGCTGCAAGCGATGGAGCAGACGGGCGGCTACATCCCTCGAGGCCAGCTCACGATGGCGCGGCGCCCCGAGCTGGTGAAGGCGATGAGCGTCATGCTCGCCGCCACCCGCTCCGGGACCGTCGAGCGCGAGCTGAAGAGCATCGTCTCGCTCGCCGTCGACATCGCGGCGCGCTGCCCGCACACCCAGTCCCACGCCGCCTTCCGGGCGGCGAGCAACGGGATGCCCGTCGCGAAGCTGCGCGCGGTCTACGACTTCGAGGAGAGCGACCTGTTCACGCCTCGCGAGAAGGCGGCGCTGCGGCTGGCGCGGGACGGCTCGGTCGTGCCGAACCTCGTCACCGAACAGCACTTCGAGGCCCTGCGCGAGTGGTTCGACGACGGCGAGATCGTGGAGCTGGTCGCCGTGATCAGCTGGCGGGGCTTCCTCAACCACTGGAACAACATCATGGCCACCGAGACGCACCCGCTCCCGGCCGGGTTCGCCCGCGAGCACCTCGCCGTGGTCGGTTGGGAGGCGGGCCCGCACGCGTAACGCGGGAGGCCCGCATCCGGGGCGAGCGGGTTACCGCCGGCGGTTCCGTGCGGGACGGCGCTCGGCCGGCCGGGGGCCGCCGCCCGAGGCGCGTCCGCGTCCGTTGCGGGTCTTCGAGGGCGGTCGACGGCCGGGGCGGCGACCGGCGTTGCCGCCGTTCGTGCCGCCGCCTCGCTCGGGCGCGGCGCTGTCGCGTGGCGCGGACCACGAGGCGAGGTCGAGGAGCCTGCGGTCGCCGGGACGCATCTCGACGACGGAGTAGTTACTGCCGCCGTCGCGCTGTAGCGCGGCGACATCGGGCCGCTGCTCCGGCAGCACGAGGGTGACGACCATGCCCTCCTCGCCGGCGCGAGCGGTTCGCCCGGAGCGGTGCAGGTACGTTTTGTGATCCTCGGGCGGGTCGTAGTGCACGACGACGTCGACGCCGTCCACGTGCAGCCCGCGAGCGGCGACGTTCGTGGCGACGAGGACGGGGGACTCGCCCCGCCGGAAGGCCTCGAGCGTGGACTCGCGGCGGTTCTGCGAAAGCCGCCCGTGAATGGCGGCGACGCGCAGCCCGGTCCGCCCCAGCCGTTTGGCCACGCGGTCTGCGGCGCGGGTCGTGCGCACGAAGACCAGCGCGCGGCGGGCTCCGGCGCAGATCTCGGAGGCGACGTCGATCTTGTCCTCGGCGCGCACGCCGATAAAGCGCTGCTCCAGCCCGTCCACGGTGGGAGCGGCGGAGGCGACCTCGTGGCGGGTGGGGTGCTGCTGGTAGCGGCGCACGAGGGCGCCCACCGCTCCGTCGAGCGTGGCCGAGAAGAGCAGCGTCTGGGGCCGCCCCTCGATCCGCTTCAGGATGCGCTCCACCTGCGGGAGGAAGCCCATGTCCGCCATCTGGTCGGCCTCGTCGACGACGACGAACGAGACCGCGGCGAGCGACAACTCCTCCTGTTCGAGCAGGTCGTTGAGCCGGCCCGGCGTGGCGATCACGATGTCCACGCCCAGCTGCAGCGCCCGGACCTGCCGCGGCATCGAGACGCCGCCATAGATCGCGGTCAGCCAGAGGCCGCGAGCGGCCGCGAGCGGCGTGAGCTCCTCGGCGATCTGGTTCGCGAGCTCGCGCGTGGGCGCGAGCACCAGCGAGTGCGGGCGGCGCGGCCGTGCGGTGGTTGTGCGTTCGATCATCGGCAGGCCGAAGGCGAGCGTCTTCCCGGAGCCGGTTTGCGCCATCCCGCAGATGTCCTGGCCGGCGAGCGCGTCGGGGATGGCCAGCGCCTGGATCGGGAAGGGGCGCTCGATGCCGGCCCGTGCCAGCGTCGCGGTGAGGTCGTGCGAGACGCCGAGCGCCTCGAAAGTCGCGCTGGAGTTGCCGCCGTTGTGGTGCAGCCTGTGCGTGCCGTGCTCGCCCTGCGCCGGGGCGTCATCGAGGACTGCGAGCCGTGTGGGCGCGGGCGCGCCGGGAGGGGAGAGGGTCATCGAGGGCGGTTCCGTTCGTGGTGAGGGATGGTGTGGTGGTGGCCTCCGCGCGGGGCGAGGCCGTGATTGCTTCAGCGTTCCGGTTCTGCCAGCGGGCGGCCGGGTGAGCGGGGCGCCCGTCTGAGAGTCGCACGTAGTGGTGAGGGGAGAGCCCGGAACCCGCCCGGACTCTCCCCACCTGCTCCTGACGGTCAGTCACCCGAGGGCCTGGGGCCCACGCGCCAGGGGCGAACGCTAGCGACGGTCGTAGCCGCCGCGCCCGCCGCCGCCGTAGCCGCCGCCGCGGTTCTCGCGAGGCCGGGCCTCGTTCACGTTCAGGGTGCGACCGCCGAAGTCCGTGCCGTTGACGCCCTCGATGGCCTGTGCGGCCTCGCTCGCGGACATCTCGACGAAGCCGAAGCCCCGCGCCCTGCCGGTCTCGCGGTCGGTCGGCAGCGCCACCGAGAGGACTTCGCCGTATGTGGCGAACAGCGTCTCCACTTCGTCCTCGGTCGCTGAGTACGGCAGGTTGCCTACGTAAATCCGTTGAGCCAAACGTCTTCACTCCTTGCCGGCCACGCCGGCGCTGCGGATGCGTCCCCACGGGACGAATCCATGGTTGATCTCAGGCTCGACGCGGGCGCTCGGGTGAAACGACAGAGCAGAGGTACTGAGGTTGCGGCTCCTTCGCCGCCTGTCCACCCTACCGCGTTTCGCCGCTACGGGCTGGCCGGACGCTATCCTCCGCCCGATGACCGCCGCGCCGTCACCCACAGCCGAGGCCGTCGCGGCCGCGCTGCGCTCGCCCTTCGCGCCCGAGGTGGTCGCCGACCTCGGGCGCTGCGAGGGCGTGCTCGAGGCGGTCTGGCCGCAGCTCAAGCCGTCCGTCGAGACCGCGGGCTTCCTCGGCAGCGCGCTCTACATGGCGGACATGGCGCTCGATGCCGTCGAGGAGGTCTACCAGCCCGCGCTCAGCCGCGAGACGCTGCTCGGCGGCGCGCTCACGGCGGACGACCTCGACTGCCTGCTCGGCGTGCTCGACGCCTTCCACCTCGTGCAGCCGCAGTTGCTGCTGCTCTGCGCCGCCCTCGCCGAGGCGCGCGAGGCGCCCTCGGTCGGCGGGCAGGGCCGCCCCGCCCCGCGCGAGGACAGCGAGCGCGAGCGCGCGCACCGGGAGCGCGCGGTGGAGTTCGCCTCGCCGGCCGCCGGGCCGCTGCCCGAGGTGGCCGAGCAGCTGCAGCTGGCGCGCCCGCCCGAGCTGTACCGCGCGATCGCGGTCTGGCCCGGCTACCTCGAGGCGGCGTGGGACGAGCTGCAGCACCTCTCCGCCTACCCGCTCTTTCGGCAGCGCGGGCGCGCGCTCTACTTCTACGCGCGCTCCTCGACGCGCTTCCTCGCCCAACCGCTGCGCGCCGACGAGGACGCCCTGCGCGCCGCCGGCGTGAGCGCGGAGGCGATCGCCGGGGCGCGCGCGGTGGTCGACGCCGCGCTGCCCGCGCTGGCGACGATGATGATGCACTGCACCGCGCTGCGGCTCGGCCTCGGCATCCGTACGCGCGAGGTCGTCGAGCAGCCGTAGCCGCTGCGCGCCCGGCGGCGAGCGCTACAATCGCGGCGAGCCAGGCCGCCCGTGCCGCCGGAAGCGAGGGCGCATGCCCGAGAGCATCCGTGACCTCCGCAACGCCTGGCGGCCCGGCGACCCCCACGTCGAGGAGGCGCTGCGCGACTCCGAGGTCGTGCGCTCGCGGCTGCTCTACGACTCCTCCAACTACGTCTTCCTCGTGGACCTCGCGCACCCCGCGCACGGCGAGGGGCTCGCCGTCTACAAGCCGCAGCGAGGCGAGCGCCCGCTGGGCGACTTCCCCTACGGCACGCTGCACCTCCGCGAGATCGCGGCCTGGGAGTACGCGCGGCTGCTCGGCTGGGAGATCGTCCCGCCCACCCTCGAGCGCGAGGGCCCGGAGGGCGCGGGCTCGTTCCAGCTCTTCATCGAGCACGACCCGGCCGAGCACTTCTTCGAGCTGCGCGATCGCGCGGAGCTGCGCGAGGCGCTGGTCCGCATCGCCGCCTTCGATCTGCTGGCGAACAACGCCGACCGCAAGGGCGGGCACGTGCTGCTCGACGGCTCGGGGCGGCTGTGGTGCATCGACAACGCGCTCTGCTTCCACGGCTACGAGAAGCTGCGCACGGTGATCTGGGACTTCGCCGGCGAGCGGCTGCCGGAGCCCTGGCAGCACGACATCCGCCGCGTGCGCGACTGCCTGCGCGCCGCGGACCCCTCGACGGACGCGCTGCGCGCCTGCCTGCACGAGCGCGAGGTCGAGGCGCTGATCGAGCGCAGCACGGAGCTGCTGGCGCACCCGGTGCTGCCGGAGATGTACCCCTGGCGCTGCGTGCCCTGGCCGCCGATCTAGGCGCTGCCCGTCACGGCAGCCAGCGCCGCAACTGCTGCCTGAGCCGCCAGCGCGTCCGCATCCAGCGCACGCCCAGGCTGCGCGAGCGGCGCACCAGCGCCTCCGCCTCCTCCTCCGTGCCGAGGATCAGCGGCTGACGCCAATCGCGGAGCGTCGGCGCGCGATCGCCCGAGACCGAGTCGGGCGGCTCGAAACGCTCGAGGGCGCCCCAGTCCTTCCCGCGCAGCGTCAGCGCGACGCGCTCCGAGGAGCGCACGAGGCAGACGCCGGCGGCCACGTCCCAGATGCTCGGCGAACCAAAGATCGCCGACTGGAAGATGCCGGCGGCGACGAAGGCGCACTCGAGGGACGCCGACCCCGTGACCCGCGTATCGAGCCGCCGCAGGCGGCCGGGCGCGCCGCCGGGCGCCGCGCCGAGGCGGCGCGTGACGCCGACGCTGGGGCGGCCGAGCGGCGCCGGCGCGCCCTCGAAGCAGAGTGGGCCGCCCTCTCGCGCGTGGTACACGCCGGGCCGCAGCGCGTGCGAGGTCGAGCACCAGATCGCGCCCACGACGGGCCGCCCGCGCCGCAGCACGCCGATCGAGCTGGAGAAGAGCGGGAAGCCGTTGACGAAGTTCGCGGTCCCGTCGACCGGATCGAGCACCCAGACGAACTCGCGTCCGGCCTCGGCGTCGCCGCTCGCCTCCTCGCCGATCACGCCGTGCTCCGGGAAGCGCCCGGCGATGCGCTCGCGCAGCAGCGCCTCGATCGCGCGGTCGGTCTCGGAGACGGGGTTGGTCGGCGCGCCGCCCGCTGTGGTGGTCTCGTCCTTGTACTCGACGACGATCTCCTGTTCGAGCGCCTCCGCGATGCGCTCGCCCGCGAGCCGGCCGAACTCGAGCGCGGCCTCCTCGATCGCCGCGAGGGCGCTCGCCCCGCCCGGCGGCTCGGGCCCGGCGCCGGTCACGGGGCGGCCCCGCTCTCGCGGCGAGCGCTGGCGCTGCGGCTCACGCGTTCGTTAGCCTGCACGGGCGGAGCTCGAATGACGGCGGGGTGCGCGCGTGAGCGATGACGACTGGATCGAGTCCAGCGAGGGCGATCTCGACCCCGATCTCACGGAAGAGGCGGGGTACGCGTACTGGGATCCGCCGGGCCACCGTGCCTGGGGGATCGTGTTGCTGCGCGTCGGCATGGCGATCGTGCTGATAGCGCTACTCGGAAGCGTCGTCCTCGCCGCCGTCCGCTGAGTCTCCGTCCGCCGGATCCTCGAACACGAAGTCGAACGTCTCGTCCTCGTGCGCTCCGATCAGCCCGAGCTTCCTGGCGACGACGGCCACGATGCCCGCGAGCGCGGCGATGATGAAGAGGCGGCGGAGGAACTTCATGGCGGGGCGCCTTTCGCTGTGCCTTCCATGATGTGCGCCGCCGCCGCTCCGAGTCCAGCCGGGCGCAGTGAGCGCTCGGTTGCGCTCGCGTGGCGTCGGCGCACATGCGTACCGCAACGGGCGCGCCCGGTATCATGGCTGCCCGACGGCTCCCCGGCACGGCGCGAACCGCGCACACGGGTCGGCGCATGAACGTACGCCTGACGGGTCCGCACGCCAGTCCCGGCGAGCCGGAGCCGATCGCCGTGATCGACGTCGGCTCGAACTCCCTGCGCATGATGATCGCGCGGCCCCGCGGCGACGGCTACCTCGAGGTCATCGCCGAGCCGCGCGCCACCGTGCGGCTCGCCCGCGCCGTCGATGCGACGGGCGGCCTCCCGGCGGAGGCGATCGATCGCGCGCTGACCGTCCTCGATGACTTCATGGCGCTCGCCGCGCGGCGCGGGGTCGCCCGCGTCCGCGCCGTCGGCACCGCGGCCCTGCGCGACGCAGGCAACGCGTTCGACCTCAAGGCCGCGATCCGGGACCGCTGGGGCATCGAGCTGGAGGTGCTCGACGGGGAGACCGAGGGCCGCCGCGCCGCCCTCGGGGCGATCCATGGGCTGCCCGTCGAGCACGGGCTGGTCGTCGACCTCGGCGGCGGCAGCCTGCAGATCGCGCGCTTCCGCGAGCGGGCGATCCGCGAGACGTGGAGCTTCCCGCTCGGCACGCTGCGGCTCACCGACCGCTTCCTGCCCTCGGACCCGCCCTCGGACGAGGAGCTCGAGGCGCTGCGCCTGCATGTGCGCGCGGAGTTCGTCAGCGCCGGCGTGCCGCGGCTCGCCGCGGACGAGCTGCTGGTGGGGACCGGCGGCACGGTCCGCAACCTCGCGGCGGTGAGCCGCCGCGGGCGGCGCTACCCGATCGTGCGCGTGCACGGCTACACGCTCACGAGGCGCCGCTTGCGGCGCGTCCGCAACCGGCTCGCCGGTCTCACGCCCGCCCAGCGCCGCCTCGCGCCGGGCCTCAACCGCGATCGCAGCGACATCATCGTGGCCGGGGCGAGCGCCGTGCTGGCCGCCTGCGAGCACGTGCGCGCCCGCTCGCTGATCGTCTCCGGGCAGGGTCTGCGCGAGGGCGTCGCGCGCGGCGACGGCCCATTGCCCGACCCGCCGATCGTGCGCCGCGCCTCGGTAGGCGCGCTCGCGCGGCGCTTCGCGAGCTGGGACGACGACCGGGCCCGCCGCCGCACCGGGATCGTCGAGCTGCTGCTCGCGCTGCTCGACCCCGACGCGGACGAGGCGCTGCGAGAGACGCTGCGCTACGCCTCGACGCTCTATGACATCGGCGGCTCCGTCGACGCCTACCGCCGCCAGCGCGCCGCTGCGGACATCGTGCTGAGCGCGGACCTCAGCGGCTTCGCGCACGCGGACGTCGCGCGCCTCGCCGCCCTGATCCGCATCGCCCACCGCCCACAGACGCTGGCGCGCGCGCTGCGGCCGCTGCTCGGCCCCGAGGACGACGAGGCGCTGCAGCGGGCGGCCGCGCTGCTCGTGCTTGCCGATGCCATGGAGCTGCGCCTGCCGCCCGGCGCGCCGCCGCGGGCGACGCTGGACGGCGGCGGCGATCTGCGCGTGCTGCTGCCGGGCCGCTCCAGCTGGCGGCCGGATCGGATCGCCACGCGCCTCGAGCAGGTCTTCGGCAGGCGGCTGCTGATCGAGGACGAGCGAGGGAAGGTCGGCGTCCTCGGCGGAGGCTAGCCGTCCGCGCCGCGCGCGCGGCGGCCCGCGATGCCGCGCAGCACCTTCGGCGGCAGGTACTCCTCGAGGGTGGCGCTCCCCGGCGTCAGCGCCGGATCGCAACGCAGGCAGGCCACGCCGCCCTTGCGCCAGCGCAGCCACAGCGCGTGCGGCTCGCCGGTCAGCAGCACCGAGGCGAGCTGACCGAGGTCCGGTTCGTGGCCGACCAGGGCGATCGCCTGCCCCTGGCCAATGCTCGTGCGCTGCTCCGCGATCCGCGCGAGCTCGGCGATCGCGTGCTCCGGCCTGCTCCTCGGCCGCGCGGAGTCGAAGACGACCGGCGCCGGCCAGCCGGCCTCCGAGGAGAGGATCACGGCGGTTGCCCAGGCGCGCACGTAGGGGCTGGTCAGCAGCACGTCCACCTCGACGCCGAGCCGGCGCAGCCCGGCGGCGGCGCGCTCGAAGCGGCGGCGACCGCGATCGGAGAGCGGGCGCAGCGCGTCGTCGGGCCAGCGCCGGGCGTCGCGCTCCTCGGCGATCGCGTGGCGGACGAGGTAGAGGTTCATCGCGGTTCGCCGGGGCAGGCGGCTTGGTCGAGCGCCCGATCGAACCGCTTCCAGCACTTTCGGAAGCGAGCCCATGCGACGCGGAACGCCTCGTCCCTCGTGGCAAGCACGCGGGCTTCGCGTTCGGCCAGACGGCCCATCGCGAACAGCGTCCCGGACGGAGTATCGCGATCCGCGCAAGCGATCCCCTGGAGTCGCGCGATCGCGATCGAGGCGTCCTGGCTGCGGCCGAGCACGTCCTGCACATCCTTGAGCGCCTCGATCAGCTCCTCGGCCGGCGCGCCGTAGAGGTCCGCGACGCACTCCGTCGCGTAGCGCACGCGCTTCGCGCGGATCCGCGCCCGGTGGTACTCGCTCGCCGGCGCGTCGCCGCCGAGGCGCCGGACGGTGCGCCGCAGCCGCTTGCGGGCCCGGCGCAGCAGGCCGGGGACCGCGAGGCGGGCGGGCCGCGTCCCCGCGTCAGTGCTCGTGGCCGCGCCGCGCAGCGCTTCGGCCATGCCCTCGGTCAGCGCCTCGTAGCGCGGCGAGTTCAGCGCCGCCAGCAGCTCGGCGCGCGTGTCGCGCCGCGCGGCCCGCAGCTGCTCGCGCAGCGGCGCGAGGGCGGCGTCCGACTGGTCGAGCGCCTCGATCTGCACGTCGAAGTCGCGGACCTCGCCGAGCGCGTCCCCGACCCAGCGCCACTCATCGCGCAGCGCGAGCAGCTCCGGCGGGAGCGCCTCGGCGAAGCCGCGGATCACCGCGCGCATCCGGCGGATCGCGACGCGCATGCGGTGCAGCGCCTCGATGTCGTCGCCGAGCCGCGTCCCCGGCTCCTCGGCGAGGCAGGCCGCGAGCTGGCGCCGCAGCGCGGCGCGGGCCACCTCGAAGAGGCTCGAGGCGTGCTCATAGTCCGTCGGCCCCGGGTCGGGCGGGTCCGGGGCGTGCAGCGCGAGCGCCGCGAGGCCGGCCTCGAACTTCGAGGCCTCCGCCGGCCGCAGCCCCGCGTGCCCGCGCAGCCGTTGCGCGAACGGCGCGACGCGCTCCGGGGCGCCCTCGCCGCCGACCTCGACCTCGAGGCGGCGCAGCTCGGCCGCCGGTTCGCCGTCCGCGCGCAGGATCGAGGTGTCGTCGATCGCGATCTCGGCGAGCATGGCGCAGCCCGAGTGCAGCGCGAAGCGGCGCCGCGCGGTGTGCAGCGTGAACAGCGGCCGCGGCGCGTCGTTCCCGGCGACATCGCGCACGCGCCGCGAGACCGGCCCCGCCCCGGCCCGCAGACCGGCGAGGGGATCGAGCGGGTAGGCCGCGCTGAGGCGCTCGCTGATCTCCAGCCTCCGCAGCGGCGCGTGATCCTCGGAGTCGTCGTCTCGCCCGGTGAGCGCCTTCAGCTCGGCCAGCGGCGGGCCGCCGCCCTCGCGCAGCCGCAGCGCGAATCCCGCGCGGTGGAACGCCCACCCGTCCGTATCGAGGTACCGATCGACAATCCGCTGCTCGCCGAGCGGCTCCAGGCTCAGCCCGGACGCCGCCGCCTCGCGCCGCAGGCCGCGCTCCGCTTCGCCGGGATCGTCGACGACGAACTGCCACTCGACTTCGTGATCGAGGCAAGGGGGCGAGTCGGCTGGGGAGACTGCTCGCTGCACCGGAGCACGAGTGTAGGCCCGCCGCGCAAGCCTTGCCCGGCCGGGGGGGGGCTGGGCCGCCCGACAGCTGGTGCGGGCGGCAAGCCGGTCGGACTCGGAGGGAGCGGGCACGGGCGAGAGGGTGAGCGGCTAGTAGGTCGAGAGGTCCATCTCGACGATCTCGCCGGTCTCGGCGAAGACGACGCGCTCGGCGATGTTCGTGGTGCGGTCCGCGATCCGTTCGAGGTTGTGCGCCACCCAGAGCAGATGCGTGCAGGGCTCCACCGTCGTCGGGTCGTTGATCATGATCGCGACCAGATCCTGGTAGACGCGATCCTGCAACTCGTCCACCCCGTCGTCCGCCTGCCCGACCCGGTAGGCGGCCTCGATGTCGCCGTTGACGAAGGCGTCGAGGGAGTTGTTGAGCATCGAGCGCGCCCGCGTCGCCATCTCCGGGATGTCGACCAGCGGCTTGACCAGCGGCTCGTCCGACATCATCTGCACGATCGCGCCGATGCCCTTGGCGTGGTCCCCCATCCGCTCGAGGTCCACGACCATCGAGAGCACCGAGATCACGACGCGCAGGTCGCGCGCCATCGGGCCCTGCTGGGCGAGCAGGTGCAGCACCTGGTTGTCGAGGTCGAAGCGCTTGCGGTTGACCTCGGCGTCGTCGCGGATCACCGCGTCGGCGAGCGCGACGTCGCGCTCGACGAGCGCGGCCATGGCGCGCTCGATCTGGCGGTCGACCATCGCGCCCATCTCGAGCAGGCCGTCCTGCAGCCGGTCGAGGTCAGCCTGGAACTGCTCGCGCGGCATCTCCGCTGGTGCTCCGATCTGGCGGTGTCGAACCCTTCCGCCTGAGGTTCCCGATGCTGCGGGTCCGCGCCGCTGCGACCGGGAGTGGCCTCGGGGGGCTGCGTCGGGGATCAGCCGAAGCGGCCGGTGATGTACTCCTCGGTGCGGCTGTCCTGCGGGTTGAGGAAGATCTCGTCCGTGTCGGAGAACTCGACCAGCCGTCCGACCAGGTCGTCCTCGGCGAGCATGAACGCCGTCTTGTGCGAGACGCGCGCCGCCTGCTGCATGTTATGCGTGACTACAACGATTGTGTAGTCGTTCGCCAGCTCCAGCATCAGATCCTCGATCCGCTGCGTCGCGATCGGGTCGAGGGCGGAACAGGGCTCGTCCATCAGCACGATCTCCGGGTTGACCGCGATCGCGCGGGCGATGCAGAGCCGCTGCTGCTGGCCGCCGGAGAGCGCCAGCCCCGACTTCCTGAGCTCGTGCTTGACCTCGTCCCAGAGCGCCGCCTTGGTCAGCGACTCCTCGACGAGGTCGTCCATGTTGCCGGTGTAGCCGTTGATCTTCGCCCCGAAGGCGACGTTGTCGTAGATCGACTTGGGGAACGGGTTGGGCTTCTGGAAGACCATGCCCACGTGGCGGCGCACCTGGGAGGGCTCCGTGTTGGGCGCGTAGATGTTCGCGCCGTCGATCATCACCTCGCCCTCGATGCGCACGCCGTCGATCAGGTCGTTCATGCGGTTCATGCAGCGCAGCAGCGTGCTCTTCCCGCAGCCCGAGGGCCCGATCAGCGCCGTCACGCGGTTGCGAGGCACATCGAACGTGACGTTGCCGATGGCCTGATGCTGGCCGTACCAGAGGCTGACGTTGCGCACCTCGACGGCGACGCCGGTCTCCGCCGCCGGTTCCGGCTCCGCCGCACGCACGCCGGCCTGCACGCTCACGCCGGCCGCGCGGGCCGCCGCGGAGGCTGCCGTCCGCTCCGCCTCGTCGGTCGCGTTCCCCACCATCCGTGGGCTCCTCACTCCCGCCGGAACCCGCGAGGGGACCGGCGCCCGCGTACGTCCTAGCGTCCGTAACGCCGTCCGGTCCACTGCCGCAGCAGCACGGCGATCGCGTTCATCGAGAGTAGCATCACCAGCAGCACGATGATGCCCGTGGCGGCGAGATCCTGGAACTCCGGCTGCGGACGCGCCACCCAGTTGTAGATCTGGATCGGCATCACCGTGAACGGGTCCAGCGGACTCTCGGGCCGGAACGCCACGAAGGTCAGCGCCCCGATCATGATCAGCGGCGCCGTCTCCCCGATCGCCCTCGAGAGCGCCAGGATCGTCCCCGTCATGATCCCCGGGAACGCCTGCGGCAGCACATGGTGCCAGATCGTCTGCCAGCGCGTCGCGCCGACCCCGTACGAGGCCTCGCGCAGCGAGGGCGGCACGGCGCGGATCGACTCCTGGGCGGCGACGATCACGATCGGCAGGATCAGCAGCGCCATCGTCGCGCCGCCGGCGATGATCGAGCGTCCGAAGCCGCCCGCGATGCTCGGCCCGATGCCGATCGTGCCGCGCACGAAGAGCTGCAGGCCGAGGATGCCGAAGACGATCGAGGGCACCCCGGCGAGGTTGGAGATGTTGGTCTGGATCGCCTTCGTGACGAAGTTCCTCGGCGCGTACTCCTCGAGGTAGATCGCCGCGCCGACGCCGATCGGGAAGGCGAGGATCGCCGTCGTCGCGATCAGCCAGAGGCTGCCCCACAGCGCCGACTGGAAGCCGGCGCGCTCCGGGAAGCGCGAGGGGAAGTTCTGGAGGAACTCCCAGCGCAGGAAGCCCGCGCCGTCCCGCCACACATCGAGCAGCAGGAAGGCGAGGAAGACGACGCCGACGAGGGTGCCCGCGAGGCAGATCGCGAAGAAGCCCGCGCCCAGCTTGTTGCGGAACGCCAGCCTCGGAATGTAGAGGCGCTGGTCGCTGCCGGCCTGCATCTCCGTGGCGGCCATCAGTCGTAGACCTCGCGGAAGCGGGCGGTGACCCGCGCGGCGATGATGTTCATGACCAGCGTCATCACGAACAGCGTCAACGCGACGACGAAGATGGTGCGGAACTCGATCGTCCCGTGCGGCGTGTCGCCGAGCGAGACCTGCACGATGTAGGCCGTCATCGTCTGGATCGACTCCAGCGGGTTCGCCGTCAGGTTCGGCGACGCGCCCGCCGCGATCGTCACCGCCATCGTTTCCCCGATCGCCCGCGAGGCGGCGAGGATGTAGGAGGCGATGATCCCGCTCAGCGCCGCCGGGTAGACGACGCGCGTGACCACCTCGAACTTCGTCGCGCCGACGCCGTAGGCGGCCTCGCGCAGGTCGGCCGGGACGGCGTGCAGCGCGTCGTCGGAGAGCGAGGAGACCATCGGGATGGTCATGATCCCGACCACGACCATCGCCGAGAGCGCGTTGAAGATCTCGGTCTCGGGGAAGAGCGTGGCGCGCAGCAGCGGCGTCACCGCCGTCAGCGCGAAGTAGCCGTACACCACCGTCGGCACGCCGGCGAGGATCTCGAGGATCGGCTTCACGACCGCGCGGGTGCGAGGACTGGCGAACTCGGAGAGGTAGATCGCGCTCGCGCTTCCGACCGGCACGGAGATCAGCGCCGCGCCGAGGGCGACCAGCAGCGTGCCGCCGATCAGCGGCAGCACGCCGAACGCCTGGTTCGTGTAGAGCGGCGTCCACTTCGTGCCGGTGAAGAACTCCCAGGGCGAGACGTCGCGGAAGAACTGCAAGCCTTCCACGACGAGGATGATCACGATGCCCACCGTGGTGAGCACCGTGAGCGCAGCGCAGAGGAACAGCGCGTAGCCGATCGCCTGCTCGAACAGCTCGCGGCCGCGGCGGCGCTGGAACTGCGCCGCCGCCGACCCGCCTGCCGCTGCCGTGCCGGCAGCCATCAGTCGCTCACCCCTGCTTTCGCTCCTCGTTCGCTAGCCGCCGGAGATGGCGGCCTCGAGGTTGGCGCGGGACTCAGCGAGCTCGTCGGCGGCAATTGCGGTGTAACCCACCTCGGGCACGAGCGCAATCGCGGCGTCGCTCAGGAAGTAGCGCACGAACTCGCGCACCTGCGGCTTCTCCGCGAGCGAGGCCAGCGAGACGTAGATGTAGAGCGGCCGCGCGAGGGCGTAGGAGCCGTCCGCGACCGTCGCGTCGGAGGGGATGACACAGCCCTCGCCGCCGTCGACGGCGACGACGCGCAGGCGCTCCGCGTTCTCGGCGTAGTAGGCGTAGCCGAAGTAACCGGAGCCGCCCTTCGAGCCGGAGATGCCGGTCACCAGCACGTTGTCGTCGGTGGAGTTGGTGTAGTCCGCGCGCGAGGCGCCGCCCTCGCCGTTCACTTCCTCGGTGAAGAAGTCGAACGTGCCCGAGTCCGTGTCGGGGCCGAAGAGCCTGATCTCCTCGGCGGGCCAGCTCGCGCGGACCTGGTTCCAGCTCTTGATCGAGCCCTCGGAGTCGGGGCCCCAGAGGGTCGCCAGCTCCTCCATCGTGATGCACTCGAGGAAGGCGGCGTCGGGGTGGGCGACGACGGCGAGGCCGTCGAGGCCGACGCGGAGCGGCAGGTACTCGATGCCGCTCTCGGCGCAGGCGTCGATCTCGCTCTGCTTGATGGGGCGCGAGGCGTCGGAGATGTCGGTCTCGCCGCCGCAGAACTTCTCGAAGCCGCCGCCGGTGCCGGAGACGCCGACGGTGACGCGCACGTCGGGCGCGACGGAGCGGAACTCCTCGGCGACCGCCTCGGTCACCGGGAAGACCGTGCTGGAGCCGTCGATCGCCACGCTGCCGGACAGCTTCTCGTCGCTGCCCGTGGTCTCGCCGCCGCCGTCATCGCCGCCGCACGCCGCGATCAGCAGCGTCGCCGCGAGGGCGAGCGTGGCCGGCGGGAGCAGTCTCCTCCATCGGATCGTGAACACTCGCTACTCCCTCCTCGGTGTCCCGCCCGGAGCCCATGCTCGGCGGACGCGGTTAACCCTCGATTAAGGGTCTGGAGGGGAGACATTCCGGTGTCGGCGGGGAGTTACGCCTCGCGCAGCGACTCCGGGTCCACGCCCTGCTCGCGCGCCCACGCGACGTAGGCGTCGGGGGCGATCTCCGAGGGCTTGATCTCGCTGCGCCCGCCCCAGAAGACGTTCGTGTAGCCGACCTCGATGCCGGTTTCCGCGAGGTGCTCGTCGATCGCCGCCTTGTGGGCGAGCAGCAGATCCTTGTCCGTGCCGTGGGCCACGCCCATCACGTTGACATCGCGGAACTCCAGGCCGCCCTCGCGCCAGTAGGCGTGCGTCATCACGTGGTGGCGGCCCACCTCGCGCCCCGCGTCGAGCTCGCGCCCCCGCGGCACGGCCCAGTGGAAGAGCGCGTTGTAGCGCGTCACCGGCGCCGCCCCGGCGACCCGCTTGACGTGCTCGAGGAAGGTCGAGAAGCGCCCGACGACCCCGCGCCGGTCGAGCTCCTCGGCAGCCTCGAAGAACGCCTCGAGGCCCAGTCCCGCTTCGGCGGCGCGGCCCGCCCACAGGTCCGGGCCGATCTCGTCCGCTGCGAACTCGCGCTTGAGCGCCATCAGCACGCGCCAGTCGGCGTCGTCGAGGTCCACGATCTCGGTGTCGATCACCCGCGCGGGCTCCTCGCTGCGCGCGCCGGGCTCGAGGCCGCGCCGCCGCACGTGGCCGACGCCGAGGGTGAAGAGCCGCTTCGCCGGCATCAGCCGGAACGCTTCCGCGCCGATGCGGCTCGTCAGCAGCTCGCAGTGCCGCTCGAGCGAGAAGCCGACGGGCGTCTTGAGCGTGGTCCAGAGCCGGTATGTCGCGCCCGGCGTGGCCGGGTCGGCGCTGCGGATCACGACGTGGCCGGAGAACGGGTCTTGCTGGAAGAGGTAGTCGAAGCCCGCGTGCAGGCGATCCTCGGGCAGCCGCCAGGCGACGAGCGCGCCCGGCGCGAGCTTGTTCGCGAGCAGCGTCTGGCGCACGCGGCGGATCGTGCCCGCCTCGAGCATCGCCCGGATGCGCTCGACGACGACCGGCAGCGCCACGCCGGAGCGCTCGGCTATGCGCCCCAGCGGGTCGCGCTGGAAGCCGGCGACGCGGTCCTCGGAGACCGCGAGGATGGCGGCGTTGGTCGGGTCGTCGACGCTGGCCGGGACGGCCGCCTCGGTGGTCATGCGCCCTCCCCCGCGAACCAGGTGTCGAAGCCGGTGATCAGCTGCGGGTCCGTGAACGCGGCCTTCGCCGCCCTCGCGTAGTCCTGCTCGAAGTGGTGGTGGAGCGCCTCGCGGCTCTCCCAGTCCTCGCAGATCACGAAGCGGTCGGGGTCGAGGATGTCCTGGCTCACGCGGAAGCAGACGTTGCCCGGCTCGGCGGGCGAGCCCTCCGCGTCCGCGCGCAGCAGCTCGAGCAGCCGCGCCCGCCCCTCCGGG
The DNA here is from genome assembly GCA_963692775.1 of Dehalococcoidia bacterium. Lineage (GTDB taxonomy): Bacteria > Chloroflexota > Dehalococcoidia > UBA2979 > UBA2979 > VXMT01. Next base: position 1,645,051 of record OY839116.1, read on the forward strand.
TTCGCCTCGAAGAACACCGTCACGCGACCGGTCATGCCGCCTCCCCGGAGGGTTCCACCTCGAAGCTCTGCCAGATCTCGGTCCCCGCGATCAGCTGCGGGTTGCCGAACGCGGCGAGGACGGCGCGGGTGTGGTCGTGCGTCATGTGCGCGTCCAGCGCCTCCTGCGTCTCCCACTCCTCGCACATCACGAACCGCGAGGGGTCGAGGATGTCCTGGCTGACCCGCAGGCGCAGGTTGCCCGGCTCCCGCGGACCCGCCTCGGCGTAGGCGCGCAGCAGGGCGAGCACCTCGTCCACCCCGTCCGGGTGAGCGCTCAGGAAGACCGTGGCGCGCTGGCTCACGCGTCGTCCTCCACCAGCCGCCAGACATCGCGGCCCTCGCACAGCGCCGGGTCGGCGAACGCCTCGCGCAGCTTGAGCAGGTAGTCCTGCTGGATGTGATGGTTGAACGCCTCCTGGTTGGGCCACTCCTCGATCAGCACGAAGCGGTTCGGGTCGTCGTCCTGCACGTAGAGGTCGAAGCGGGTGTTGCCCGGCTCCGCGCGGCTGCCGACGACGTCCTCGCGCAGGATCTCGAGCAGCCGATCGCGGCCCTCAGGGTTGGCGGTGATCGACACGGTCAGCTTGATGCTCATGCGGGGCCGTCCCTCGGTTCGCAGAGCCAGATTTCGAGATCCTCGAGGATGCCCTCGCCGTGCAGCGCGGCGTGGGTCTCGTTGCGGTGGTCGTGCGTCTTGTGCGCGTCCAGGTCCTCCTGCGTCCGCCACTGCTCGATCAGGACGAGGCGTCGGTCATCCTCGGCGCTCACGAACAGCTCGAAGCGCTCCGCGCCCTCGTCGCCCTGCGTCGAGCGCGCGTCGGCCGCCAGCACCTCGCGCAGCCGCTGCTCGCCGCCGGGCGCGGCGACAAAGAGCGCCGCCAGCCGCACGCTCACGAGGCGCCCTCGGTCACGCGCAGGCCGACCTGCGCCGTCAGCTCGCGAGGCGTGTCGATGCGGCGGCAGGTGAACATCGGCGTGTCGCGCTCGGTGTACGAGGACGACTCGGAGTCGCGCAGCTCGCGCACCAGCGCGAGGAACTCGCCGGGGTCGTCGCCCTCGAAGGCGACGACGAACTCCTGGTCGTCGAGGCCGTAGGAGTAGGTCGTGTTGATCTGGATGTCGTGGTAGCGGTGGCCGATCGCGATGTGCTCGTTCATGATCCGCTGCCGCTCGTCGCGGGGCAGCGTGTACCAGGCGCGGGTCTTCACCATCGGGTAGACGAAGAGGTAGTCCTTCACGCCGCCGTCCTCGCGCAGCCGGTCGCGCGCGCCCGTGCCCTCGTGCAGCGGGTTGGTGTAGATCGAGCGCATCGTCATCGAGAGGAAGGAGTGCGGGCGCTCCAGCGCCGCGCCCGCCGCCGATCCGAGCAGCAGCGCGTGCCAGTCCTGGATCGGCGCGAGGTCGTCGTGGACCTGCCAGACGAGGAAGTCCGTGTCCGCGCGCGTCCCCACCGTCGAGTAGAGCCGCGTCAGCAGCGAGGTCGCCGAGCGCTCCAGCAGCTCCTCCAGCCCGCCGGCGATCGCCTCGCGCTCGGCGGCGGGGAGCGCGCGCACCTCGTCGCGCACGCGGTAGAAGCTGAACTTGACGGACTGCACCCCGCGCGGGCTGCGCGGCGCCCCGTCCCCCGCCGCCTCCGGCCGCGAGTGGTAGCCGGATGCCGGACGCGAGCTGTGCGCCTCGGTCGTCGTCATCGCGACCCCCGTCCTCCGGCCGCCGCCGTCACGGCGGCTTCCTGCTCCACGGGCAGGCCGTAGTTGGAGTCGTACAGTGCCTCGACGCGCGCGGCGACCTCGGGGCTCACGTCGGCGCAGTCCGAGGCGGCGGCGAACTCCTCGATCTGCTCGAGGCCGTAGATGTTGGGCAGCGTGCTGACGACCTCTGGATCCTTGAGGATGTAGCGCAGCGCCGCCTGCCCGAGCGCGCCGCCCGTCGCCTCGCTGAGGAAGCCGAGCTGCTCGATCTTCCTGAGGCCGTTGATCAGCCAGGCGCGCGGGCGGTGGCGGCGGTGGTCGTTCTCGTCGAAGACCGTGTCCACGGTGTACTTGCCCTCGAGCATCCCCGAGGAGTGCGGCACGCGCACCAGCAGCGAGCGGCCCGCCGCGCGCGCCGCCGCGATCAGCTCGCGGCCGGGGTCCAGCTCGAGCGCGTTGTAGATCATGTGCACGACCTCGACCTGCCGCTCGGCGAGGGCGTACAGGCCCTCCTCGCGCCAGCCGATCGCCGGGCCGAGCGCGGCCCCGACGCTGCGCACCTTGCCCTCGCGGCGCACGCGGTCGAGGAAGCTCCAGACGTCGTCGCGCTCCAGGTGCTCCATGCGCACGTTGTGCAGCTGCCAGAGGTCGATGCGGTCGGTGCCGAGGCGGCGCAGCGAGCCGTCCAGCGCGCGCTGCAGGAAGTCCGGCTCGAAGCAGTGCGGGGCCTCCTGGTGGCCCTCGCGGCGCTTGCCGATCTGCGACTCCCAGTCGTAGCCGAACTTGGTGGCGATCACGATCTTGTCGCGCTCGGCGCCGGGAAAGGCCGCGGAGAGGATCGTCTCTCCGCGGCCGTTGCCGTAGGTGTCGGCGGTGTCGAAGAAGTTGATGCCGCGCTCGTAACCCTGCCGCAGCAGCGTCACGGCCTCGTCGTCGCCGTAGTCGCCCCACCAGCCGGCGGCGACCGTCCAGACGCCGAACCCCAGCTCCGAGACCGAGATGTCGGTGCCCGCGATCGTGCGATAGCGCATGCCTGGTCCCCTCGCCGGTCGGACGCCCTCGCGAGCTTCCGCCACTGCCCGCGAAGCGACAACCGGGCCGCCTCGAAACTCGCCGATCGAGTCGTCGATTTAGGTAGATTCGAGGCGCAGTCGCGCGCGCTGCCCGGCCCGCCGGGGGTTGGGAGGGCGCTACTGGTTGGCGAGGGGGATGGTCGCCGTGACGCAGGGCTCGTCGCCGTGCACGGCGGTGGTGTGGCCCTTGCCGGTCGTGTCCTCGACCAGACGCGCGTCGCCGGGACCGAAGACGTGCGTCGACCCGTCGCTCAGTCCGATCTCGAGCCGGCCGGCGAGGATGATGACGAACTGGCGGCGGGGCGCCGGGTGCCAGTCCACGAACCGCCCCACGGGGTCCTCCCGGAAGCGAATGGTCGTGGTGTCCAGACCCGCCGTCCACTCCGGGGCAGCCGACAGATCGATGGGCTCGATATGGGACTCGCCGTCGCTGCCGGTGTACAGGCGGTATGTGCCCACGGCGTTGCCTCCCTCCGGTGATTGCCTCAGTCTAGCCTCGGCGCGCGGGCGCTGTTGCCTCCCGGAAGGGAGTCCGCGTCCGTATCGTCGCGGCGCGGAGCGCACTGGTGGCGACGAGATGCACAGCTGGCGCGTAGCGGATCCCGTGAGGCTCGCGCGGCGCGGTATGCGCGCCGTCGAGTGCTTCTCGTTTGTCTCGCTCGCGGCGGGCGGGCTCGTGTGGTGGCTGATCGCGGGTCGCGATGGCCTGGGATCGCCGGTCGAGTGGGCGCTTGCCGCGATCATCGCCGTTGCGCTGCTGCTGCCCGGCCTGTTGCTCGCTCACCTCGCGCGCACGCTCTACCGCGCCGCCGGGCTGGTCGACGAGCTGCGCGAGCAACTCGGCGAGGCCGCCCGGCGCGGCGAGGCGTGGACGGGCGACGGGCGGCTGCTGGTGCGCACGCTGCGCCTCGCGCTGCGCGCGCGCGGCGTGGGGTTGATCGCCGCCCCGTGGTACTGGGCGCTTTCGTTCTGGGCTTCGGTGACCTCGCTCGTGCTGATCCTCGCCGCCGCCGTGCTCAGCCTCGCGGCGCTGCTCTAGCCCGGCTACGCCGTCGGGAACCAGCCGCCGTCCGGGATCAGCAGCTGGCCCGTGAAGTACGAGGACTCCTCGCTCGCGAGGAAGAGCGCCGTGTTGGCCAGCTCCCGAGGCGTGCCCATGCGGCCCAGCGGCACCATCCCCAGCACCGCCTGCTCCGTCGCCTCGTCGAGGCGCAGCATCTCCGTCATCGAGGTCTCGAAGTAGCCGGGCCCGATCGCGTTGATGCGGATGCCGTGCTTCGCCAGCTCCGGCGCCATCGACTTGGTCAGCATCCAGACGCCCGCCTTCGCCACCTGGTAGGCGGCCGAGGACGCGCCCACCGGCAGCTTCGCGAGGATCGAGGCGATCGTGACGACGGCGCCGCCCTCGCCGGCCTCGATCATCGGCCGCAGCGTGTGGCGCAGCGTGAGCAGCACGCCGGTGAAGTTCACGTCCATCACGTAGTCCCACATCTCCAGCGGCTGGTAGATGAAGCTGTGGCCCAGCGGATCCTCGGCGAAGGCCGCCAGGTGCTGCGCGTTGCTCTCGACCTCGTTGGTGACGTAGCCGGGATGCGCCACCCCCGCCGCCGGGATCACGATGTCGATGCCGCCGAAGGCCTCGACGGCGCTGCTCGCCAGCGCGGCGTTGCTCTCGTCGCTTCGGGTGTCGACCTGCACGGCGATGGCCGCGCCGCCGGCCGCGCGGATCGTCTCGGCGACCTCTTCCGCGCCGTCCGCCAGCAGGTCGGCGACGACGATCGAGGCGCCCTCCTCGGCGAAGCGCTCCGCGCAGGCGCGGCCGAGGCCGTTCGCCGCGCCGGTGATCACCGCACGCTTGCCTTCGAGCCGTCCGCTCATCGCGCACCTCCCGCAGCGGACTATAGCGGCGCGCCTGTTGTGCGCGAGAAGCCTCCGCTAGCATGAGCGCGACGCCGGCCATGAACTCGAGCGGGAACCGGAGGGCGCGGCCCATGGGACGGTCGTGAGGGCGCTCGCGCGCGTCGTCAACCGGCTGACGGGCGGCCCGCTGTTCTACGGCTGGTACATCGTGCTGGCCGGCGGGACCAGCAACCTCCTGGTCGGCGGCGTCATCGGCTTCAGCTTCGGCGTCTTCATCGAACCGATCCGCGACGAGATGGGCTGGACCGTCGCGGCGATCACCATCGGCTACTCGCTGCGCGCCTTCGAGTCCGGGCTGATGGCCCCCTTCACCGGCTACCTGGTGGACCGCCTCGGTCCCCGCCGGATGGCGATCGGCGGCCTGCTCATCGTCTTCGTCGGGATGCTCTACTTCGCCTCGGCGCAGACGGTCTGGCACTACTACTCCGCGAGCCTCGTGATCGCGATCGGCCAGAGCGCGAGCGGGTTCACGCCGTTCTCGGCGGCGGTCATGAACTGGTTCCAGCGAGGCCGTCCGCGCGCGATGGGCCTGCTCTTCTCCGGCAACGCCGCCGGCTACATGATGGCGCCCGTCGTCGCCGCGCTGATCGTGCAGTTCGGCTGGCGCGCGACGCTCGTGATCGCCGCCTTCGCGATCCTCTGCATCGGCCTCCCGATGGCGTTCGTGCTGCGCGACCGCCCCGAGCCCTACGGGATGTACCCGGACGGCATCTCTCCCGAGGAGGCCAACCGGCGCGGCGACCAGGTGGCGCACCTCGCTTCGACGAGCGGGATGTCCGTCGCCGAGGCGCTGCGCACGCCCGCCATCTACCTGCTGGCGGCGGCGATCACCTTCGGCGGCACCACGCAGAACGTCTGGATCGTGCACCAGGTGCCGCATCTGCAGAACGTCGGCTTCTCGCCGGTGCACGCCGGGCTGGCCGTCGCGGCGTACGGCGCGCTGCAGGTGCCGGGGCGCCCCTTCTTCGGCTACGTCGCGGACTTCCTCGGGCGCAAGCGCGCGTACATCGCCTGCTTCCTGGCGCAGGGCATCGGGCTGATCGTCTTCGCCCACGTCACGTCCGAGCGCGCCTGGCTGCTGGCGATCTTCTACCCGTTCTACGTCTTCGGGCACGGCCTCTACGTCGTGCTCTTCATGACGCTGATCGCCGACTACTTCGGCTCGGCGCGGTTCTCGACGATCCGCGGTCTCACGATGATGACGCAGATGCCGTTCGGGGTGGCCTTCCCGATCATCGCCGGGCTGGTCTTCGACCGCACCGGCACCTACCAGGGCATCTTCATGATCTTCGGCGCGCTCGTGATGGTGTCCGCGCTCTGCGTCGCGCTGGTGCGCCGCCCGACCTGGGCGGAGATCGTCGCGCGCGAGCGGCTGCGCATCACCTCGCCCTCGGGCGATGCGCAACCGCCGGAGGCGGCTCCGCCTACCCCGCCTCGGCGTTGACGGCGTTCGTGAGGTCCATCACACGGCCGAGCGTTTCGAGGCGCTCCTCGATCGTGTCGCCGTGCGGCGAGACGTAGATCATGTCCATGCCGATGTCGCGGTAGAGGCGCAGCCGCTCCTTCACCATCGCGTCGTCGCCGACGAGGTTGACCTTGCCGGCCAGCTCGCGCGGCACGGCCGCGCGCGCCTCGTCGCGCTTGCCGTCGAGCCAGAGGTTCTGCACCAGCTTCGCCTCGTCGGCGTAGCCCTGGCGGGCGTAGGCGCGGTTGTAGAAGTTGTAGCGGCGCGAGCCCATCCCGCCGAGGCTGAACGCGACGCCGACGCTGAGCGCTTCCAGCGCCTGGTTGTACTGCTCGTCGTCCTCGGTGAACCAGACGCCCGCGCCCGCCTGCGTCTCGATGTCGTCGAAGCTGCGGCCGGCGCGCTCCGCGCCGCTGCGGATGTGCGAGAAGAACAGCTCCGCCTCCTCCGGGATGAAGACCGTGCCCAGCCAGCCGTCGGCCAGCTCGCCGGTCAGCTCCAGGTTGCGAGGGCCGATCGAGGCGATCCAGATCGGCACATCCGGCGTCGCCGCGCCGGTCGGGCGCAGCGCCTTGCCGTCGCCGCCGGGCAGCGGCAGCGTGTAGAACTCGCCCTCGTAGGTCAGCGGCTCGCCGCTGATCGCGCGGCGGACCACCTCGATGTACTCGCGCGTGCGCGCGACCGGGCGGTCGAAGGAGATGCCGTGCCAGCCCTCGATCACCTGCGGGCCGGAGGTGCCGAAGCCCATGATGAAGCGCCCGCCGGTCAGCCGCGTCATCGTCATCGCCGTCATTGCGGCCATCGCCGGCGTGCGCGCGCCGACCTGCATGATGCCCGTGCCCAGCCGCACGCGCTCCGTCTTGCCCGCGAGGAAGGCGAGCGGCGTGATCGCGTCGTGGATCCATGCCTCGGCGGTCCAGATCGTGTCGACGCCGATCTTCTCCGCCTCCTGCGCGTAGACCGCCGTCTCGTCGAAGTCCTGGATCGCGTAGGTCGCGCCGCCGCACGAGATCGCCAGCTTCAGCATGCCGCCCTCCTCCTCGCTGCCCGGATCGCGACCGCCAGCATAGCCGCAGCGCGCCTTGAGCGCGGCGCGCCGCCGCCTTGCCCGGCTGCCGCTGTTCAAGCTCCGCGCGGCGGGCCATGATGGCGGCGACGGGAGGCACGCCGATGAGCGATGTCGATGCACTGCTCGCGGCGTTCGAGGCAGGCGACCTGCTCCGCCCCGACCCCGACGTCCCGAACTTCCTCGATCTCTCGCGCGCCGTCGCCGCCGCCTGCGGCGTGCGCGGGCTCGACCTCAGCGCGAACGCGCGCGCCATCGCCGAGCGCCTCGAGGAGCGCGAGCATCTCGTCCTCGTGCTCGCCGACGGCCTCGGCCTCGACATGGTCGAGCAGGGCGGCGACAGCGCGAACGCGCTGCGCGCGCGGCTCGCGATGGAGCTGCGGGCGATCTTCCCCGCCTCGACGGTCGTCGCCCTGACCACGCTGATGACGGGCGAGTGGCCGGCGCGGCACGCGGCCACTGGCTGGTGGACGCACCTTGAGGAGATCGGCGGCTCGGCGACGGTGCTGCCCCACGTCCGCCGCCGCGACGACCGCCCGCTGGCCGAACTCGGGGTGCGGCCGGAGGATCTGTTCCCGATCCCCTCGCTGACGCCGCGGATGACGCGCGAGACGCGGGTCCACGTGCCGCGGGAGTACGCCCCCAGCGTCTACTCGCGCTACGGCACGGGCGGCCCGCCCGCGAGCGGCTACGAGACGCTCGCCGAGGCGGTCGAGCGGACCATCGCCGCCGTGCTCGGGGCGGACGGGCCGGGCTTCACCTACCTCTACGTCCCGCACCTCGACCAGGCCGCCCACGAGTACGGCCCGCGGAGCGCCGAGGCGGACCAGGCGCTGCGCGCCGTCGACCGCGTCTACGGCGCGCTCGCGCACGAGTTGCGCGGCCAGGCCGTGGTCGCGCTCAGTTCCGACCACGGCCACCTCGGCGTGACCGCGGACGAGTTGCTGCTGATCCGCGAGGACGACGGCCTGCCCGCGCTGCTCGCCGCCGAGCCGGCGGGCGACACGCGGGTGCTGCACTTCCATGTCCGCCCCGGCGCCCGCGAGGCGTTCGCGGACCGCTTCCGCGAACTCTTCGGCGAGACGTTCCTGCTGCTGACGACGCACGAGGTGGACGAACTGCGGCTGTTCGGCCCGGAGCCGCTGAGCCCGCTGACCGCCGCGCGCCTCGGCGACTTCGTCGCGATCTCACGGGGCGCGCACGTGCTCGGCTACCACCCCATGAACGAGGCCAGCGAGCTGCTGCAACCCTCGCACCACTCCGGGCTGCGGCCGGAGGAGGTCCGCATCCCGCTGCTGCTCGCCTCGTAGCGCGATCGGCGCGGCGCGCGCCTCCCCTCCAGCCCCTCTCCCCAGAGGCAGCCAGCGGTTCCCTGCGTCCGCTCCTGCACTCCTCTTCCCGTCATTCCGGCGAAAGCCGGAATCCAGGCGAGCCGACCCACCGCGCCGCAGACGGAAGCGCCATCGGGGCCTACGCGGGCAGGCGGGAGTCCTCCCCCTCACCCCCTCCCTCTCCCCAGGGAGAGGGGGCCGGAGGGTTCGGCGCGGGGTTTCGCGAAGGTCTCCGCAGGGGTGCGCGTCAGTTGAGCGCGGGGTCCGGCGGGAAGTTGGCGAACATCGCGAGGTTGCCCGGCTGGCGGCGCAGCACGCGGCGCCACATGCCCTCGCTGTCCTCGGCGAACGGATCGCCCGGCTCGGCGTCCACGACGAACCAGGCCTGCTCCTTCAGCTCGCCCTGCAGCTGTCCGGCGCCCCAGCCGGAGTAGCCACTGAAGATGCGCAGCTCCTCGACCACGCCCCACAGGTCCGAGGGCGTGCCGCGCAGGTCGAGCAGCCCCAGCTGCTCGCCGACCGCCGTCCAGCCGCCGTCCTCGCCGCTGTCGCCGCGGCGGCCGAGGGCGAGCGCGACCTCGCGCTGCACGGGGCCGCCCTCGAAGATGCGCGCTGGTGCGGAGACGAGGTGCTCCCACTCCGGCAGGTGCTCGCCGACCGTGGCCTCCAGCGGGCGGTTGAGGATCAGGCCGAGGTAGCCGTCCTCGTTCTCCTGGCAGATCAGCACCACCGTGCGCAGGAAGTTCGGATCCTGCAGCAGCGGCGTCGCGACCAGCAGCTTGCCGACCAGGTTCTCGCTCACCTCGCTATCATCGCAGACCCGGAGCCGCAGCGGAGACCGTACTGGAGAGGGGTTCGCGCGTGAGCGCTGAGACTGCCGGCGACGCGCCGCCCAATAAAGTTCGGCATCACCGTGGCTTCGTCCGCTACGAGGTCGCCGGCCGCGTCGCCACCCTGACGATCGACCGCCAGGACCGCCTCAACGCGATCAGCCCTGCGCTCGACGACGAGCTGCTGGCCCTCCTCGATCGCGCCGCCGCCGACGAGGGCGTCCACTGCGCCGTGATCGCGGGCGCGGGCCGCTCCTTCTCCGCCGGGGCCGACACGAAGCGCGACGAGGCCTCGGGGCACCCGGTCCCCACCTCGACCGTTGACGACCGCGCCGGGCGCGAGTTGAACCTGCAACGCTACTTCCGCATCTGGGACTCGCCGCTGCCGGTGATCGCGAAGGTGCACGGCTACTGCCTCGGGCGCGCCGTCCAGCTCGCTGCGGTCTGCGACATCACCTTCGTCGCCGAGGACGCGCGGGTGGGCGCGCCGCAACTCCCGCTCGGCGCGGGCTTCAACTCCGTCTACTGGGCCTGGCTGATCGGGCCGAAGAAGGCGAAGGAGTTGTTCTTCAACACCGGCTCGATCATCGACGGCGCGGAAGCGGTGCGGATCGGCCTCTTCAACCGCGCCTTCCCGCCCGACGAGCTCGACGCGGCCGTCGCGGAGTACGCGCGGAGGCTCGCGCGCACGCCTCGCGACATCCTGACGCTGCAGAAGCGCGCGATAAACCGCACGCAGGATCTGCGCGGCTTCCGCGAGGCGATGCTCCAGTCCGTCGACGTCAACGTCACGGCGCACCACTCGGACGCCGTGCACGAGATGAACCGCCGCATCACGCGCGACGGCCTGCGCGCCACCATCGAGGCGTTCCAGCGCGGCGAGATCGGCGTGTAAGGTGCGCGCAGCGACGCGACTGGTGAGGTTCGGCCAGTGAAGTTTGGCGTCTCCGTCTCCAACGTCGGCAACCTCGGCCAGAGCGTCGGCGTCCAGGGCTGCATCGAGATCGGCGAGGCCGCCGACGCGCTCGGCTTCCACTCGGTCTGGATGGGCGACCACGTCGTGCTGCCGGCGCAGATCGGCTACGACGAGGCGCACACCGACCGCCGTGGCGCGACGCGCTGGCAGTACCCGGTCTACGAGCCGGTCACGCTGCTGAGCGCGCTCGCGGTGCGCACGAAGCGCGTGATCCTCAACCAGGGCGTGCTGATCATCCCGCTGCGCCACCCCGTGGTGCTCGCGAAGATGCTGGCGGCGGTCGACCACCTCTCGAATGGCCGGCTCGCCCTCGGGGCGGGGCTGGGCTGGATGGAGGAGGAGTTCACGGCGCTCAACCTGCCGCCCGGCTACTTCCCCCGGCGCGGCGCCGTGACCAACGAGTACCTGCGCGCGATCAAGGAGCTGTGGACCAGCAGCGGCCCGTCGAGCTTCCACGGCGAATTCGTCAGCTTCGAGAACGTCGGCGCCTACCCCAAGCCGCTGCAGCAGCCGCACCCGCCGATCGTGATCGGCGGCCACAGCCGCGCCGCGATGCGCCGCGCCGTCCGCATCGGCCAAGGCTTCGACTGCACCGGCGACACGATCGAGGAGCTGAGCGAGCGCATCGCCGAGTTCCGCCGCATCTGCCTCGCCGAGGGCCGCGACCCCGAGGAGATCGATATCTCCAAGAACTGGCTGCTCAACGCCAGCGGCGCGCACGGCATGCGCTTCCAGCTGAACGGCCGCCGCGACGGCGAGCGGCAGCTCTGCAGCGGCACGCCCGACGAGATCGTCTCCGACCTGCGCCGCTTCGCGAAGGCGGGCGTGCGCCACTTCATGACGCTGCCGCGCGTCGAGGGCCGCGAGCCCGCCTTCGAGCGGATCATGCGCGGCATCCAGCTCATGGCCGACGAGATCCTCCCGGCCTTCGCCTGAGCGGAGCGAGGTGACGCCGATGCGCTTCGGACTGCTGCTGCCCAACGCCGCCGGACCCGCTCGCGCCCTCGACGCCTCGGCGCTCGTGGGACTCGCCGAGGCGGCCGAGCGCTACGGCCTCGACTCGGTCTGGGCGAGCGACCGGCTCGCCACTCCGCTGCGCGGCGAGGGCGGGGCGAACGCCTGGCGCGAGGAGGTGCTGGAGCCGATCTCGCTGCTCACCGGCATCGCCGCCAACACCAAGCGCATCGAGGTCGGCACGCTCGACTGCGTGCTGCCGCTGCGCAACCCGCTCTTCCTCGCCAAGGCGGTCAGCACGCTCGACTGCATCGCGAAGGGCCGGCTGCTCTTCGGCGTCTCGCAGGACGCCACGCCCGGCGAGTTCGCCGCGCTCGGCGTCGAGGACTACCATGAGCCGCGCGCCGAGGTGACCGACGAGTGGCTGGCGATCTGCCGCGAGCTGTGGCGCGAGAGCGACGACCCGAGCACGTTCGAGGGCCGCTTCATCCGCTTCGGCTACATCGGCGCCTACCCCAAGCCGATCCGCAAGCCGCACCCGCCGATCTACGTCCGCGACGAGGGCCCGAACGCCCTCGCCCGCCTCGCCGCCTGCGGCGACGGCCTGATCCTCGACGCCGCCGCCGACCCCGCCGAGGCCGTCGTCCGCGCCCGCGCCGCCTGCGAGGCCGCCGCCCGCGACTTCGCCGCGATCGACGTCTGCGCCCCGCTCCCCTTCGCCCCGGAGCAGCCCCCCGCCGCCATCCTCGAGTCCGCCTCCGCCCTCGGCGACGCGGGCGTCACCCACTGCCTGCTCACCCCCGGCCCGGCGCTCCCGCCTCGGGAGGTGGAGGGGCTGCTGTACGGACTCGCGGCTGCGTGGAAGTAGCTGTTCTGGTGGACAGAAAGAGAACGCCAGTTCTATACTTGACTGATCGGGGAGAAGAGTCTATGAAGAAGATATAATAAAGCGTTTACGCGTGTGTGCTATATGCGGAAGGGAGGGTGCCATGTCAGAACGCGCAATCGAGCAGCTTCGTCGCGAGATGGCAACTCAGTACTCGTACCTCGACGTCCTGGCGCTCGCGCTTGCCAAGTCGGGGGTGACGGCGTTCACGGGTGACAGCAAGCGTTGGTCCGAGATCGTTCAAGAAGTGCGGTCAAAATATCCGGGGTTGCTCGCTGGGATCTGGTTCTCCGAGCGTGGCTACAGCGAACAACTCGAGGACTTTTTCCGAGTGATGGCGAGAGCTGGGGCACTGTCGTTCGCCAATCCCCGCTATGAGCGAATTGACATGCCGAGGGAAGCGGCCGAGCGGATTGTGGAAGGAGCCCCAGATGCTCTTAGAGAGCAGGAGGAGTCCATCCTTGACATCGCTAGCCGCCTCGCTGACCTAGAGTACGTGTAGGTACTGCACAATGGACTTGGCCGAGGCCACGCGGGACGTAAACGAGTACGTCGCGGAGGCACTCGGCGGCTACGTCATCCCTCGTGTCGCTGAGCCCAAGGTCGTTCGAGATGCTGTCTACGGATTCCAGCGCTTCCACCCGCATGAGATCGCCATCATCGATTCGCCAATCGTGCAGCGACTTCGTGGGGTGCACCAGACTGCTCTGAGTTACCTTGTGTATCCGTCAGCGAATCATACGAGGTTCGAGCATTCAGTCGGCGTCGCCACAAAGGCCGAACAGCTAGCCGTCGCCCTGCGCTCGGCACCGTCCAAGCCTGACGTCTCAGACAAACGAGTCCTGGAGTTACGTATTGCTGGTTTGATGCACGATGTTGGGCATGGCCTGTTCTCACATTTGACAGAGTCGATTCTCGCCCAGCGATATCCCGCACTGCTGGATGAGATCAAAGGTAGCGATGACTTTCCAGAAAAGACTCATCTCGGCGAAGCACTGTCGGCGCTCGTTGTCCGTTCGCCCGCCTTCAGGACGTTACTTTCGGACGTTCAAGAAGTCTACAGAACCCAGGAAGGCCTCAGGGACGTATCGGCAGATGGCATCGCAGAACTCATCCTTGGGCGGACTGATGACGCTGACGAGCAGTACTTGGCAGACATCATCAGTGGTCCGTTCGACGCCGATAAGCTTGACTACCTCGGTCGTGACTGCCATTTCACGGGAATTAGGGCGGAGGTAGATTGGGAGCGCATCACCCATGCGCTCGATGTTCATGAGCGAGACGGCCGACGCTACCTTGCAGTGCTGCAACCTGCGGTCCCACACCTTGAGCAGATCCTCTTTAGCAAGATGATGCTGTACTCGGCCGTGTACCACCACCACAAGATCAGGACCTTGGAACAGATGGTGGAAACGACTCTCGAGGTGGCGCGCGAGCGCAGCGCCGAGCTTCAGGAACAGGCGTTCGCGCTCGGACGCCCATCAGACATTTGGCGGCTCTCGGAGGCAAGCTTCTTTGTCATGGGCGAGAAGGAACCGGTGATTTCTGATCACATAAGGGCGATTCTGGACCGTCGCCTGATGCAACGAGCATTGGTGCTCAATATCACCACGATGAAGAAGAAGCAAGAGAATGTCGAGAGCTACAGGCAATTCCAGAAGCTGTTTGCCGATCCGCGGGCACCTGCAACAGCGCGGCGACTGGAAAGGGCGACTCACGATGAGCTTGCGTCCAGCCAGCGCGACGCGCTCGCTCCACACGAGATTCGATTCGACTTCCCGAGGTCGCCGAGTCTCAGTGACGATGCAGAGCAATGCAATGTTCTGGTCGGCCCAGGAGATGCTCGTACGTTGGAAGCGTTCTTCCCTACTGAAGACTGGGTCGCCAGCTACGCAGACAACAAGCTGACCTGCCACGTGTTTTCGGGCGGGGACTTGGCGACTCGGCGGGGCGTTGCGGACGCAGCAGAATGTGTGCTCTCGGACCTGTACCACTTGGAGTTGGACGAAACCGCGCGCCGAGCCTTGAAGTGAGCGGTGAGCCACCCCTTACCCCGCCGCGCGCGCGAGGCTCTGCCCCGCCCACGCCGCAGCGAGGGCGCCCGCGACGCTGGCGACGACGTAGAGCGCGGCCGTCCGCCACTGGCCGTCGCTGACGAGGTCCAGCGTCTCGACGCTGAAGGTCGAAAACGTGGTGTAGGCGCCGAGCACGCCGACGGTGAGGCCGAGGCGCACGGCGGCGGGAACCTCGAGGCGCACGAGCAGCAGCGAGGCGACGCCGAGCAGGAAGGCGCCGGTCACGTTCGCCAGCAGCGTCGCCAGCGGGAAGCCGCCGCGCGGCGCCGTCACCCACTCGCTCACGCCGTAGCGCAGCAGCGCGCCGGCCGCGCCGCCGACGGCGATCAGCAGCAGGTGCATGCGCGGCTCAGCGGCCCGTGAACTCGGGCCGCCGCTTCTCCATGAAGGCGCGGCGGCCCTCGATGTAGTCCTCGCTCGCAAAGCAGGCGGCGATCATCTCCGTGATCGTGTCCATGTCGCGCCGCGCCGGGTCGAGCAGCGTCTGGCGGATCGAGGCGCGCAGCGCCGCGACGGTCAGCGGCGCGTTCTCCGCGATCGCGCCCGCCACCTCGCGCGTCTCAGCCTCGAGCCGCTCGACGGGGACGACGCGGTTGACGAGGCCCCAGCGCTGCGCGGTCTCGGCGTCGAAGCGCCCGCCGGTCAGCAGGATCTCGTTCGCGTGGGCGGGCCCGACGAGGTTCACGAGGTTCTCGACGCCCTGGTAGCCGTAGCCGAGCCCGAGGCGGGCGGCGGGGATGCCGAACTGCGAGTCCTCGGCGGCGATGCGGATGTCGGCGCGCATCGCCATCATCAGCCCGCCGCCCATCGCGAAGCCGCGGATCATCGCCACGATCGGCTTCGGGAACTCCGCGAACGCCGCCGCCATGCGCCGGCCCGACTCGTCGAACTTCGCGATCGCCTCGGGCGAGGCGCGGCGCTGCTCGAACTCGGAGATGTCGGCGCCGGAGACGAAGGCGCGATCGCCCGCGCCCTTCAGCACCAGCACCCGCGCCGAGTCGTCGGCCGCGAACTGCTCGAGAACGCCCGGCAGCGCCGCCGTCATCGCGACGGTCAGGGCGTTGCGCCGCTCCGGGTGGTTGAAGGTCAGCCAGCCGATGCCGTCCTCGACCTCGGCGATCAGCTTGTCGGTCGTCGTCTCCATCGCTCCTCCGGGGCTCCCCATCCGGGGTTGGCTGCTCGCTCTCTGGTCCGTGCGCTCAGACGACGCCGCGCTCGCGCAGCGCGGCGATCGCGTCGTCGTCGTAGCCGAGGCTGGCGAGCACCTCGTCGCTGTGCTCGCCGAGCGCGGGCGCGGCGCTGCGCATCCGCGGCGGCTGCGGCGTACGTTCGAGCTGCATGGCCTGCCCGACGAGCTCGATCTCGCCCAGCTCGGGGTGCGCCGCCGGGCGGGCGATGCGCAGGTGGCGCACCTGCTCGTCCTCGGCCATCTGGTCGACGCGGTAGATCGGCCCGCAGGGCACGCCCGCCGCGTTGAGATCCTCGATCCACTCGGCGCTGCCGCGGGTGCTGGTGATCGCGGACAGTTCGGTGTTGAGCGCCTTGCGGTGCTGCGAGCGCGACTGCCCGTCGGCGTACTCGGGGCGCTCGATCAGCTCGGGCGCGCCGATCGCCTTGCAGAAGCGCTCGTAGATCGGCTGGCCGGAGGCGGCGATGTTGATGTGGCCGTCGGCGGTGGGGAAGACGCCCGTGGGGATCGAGGTGGGGTGATCGTTCCCGGCTTGGCCCGGCAGATCCTGCTCGATCAGCCAGCGCGCGGCCTGGAAGTCCATCATCGCGATCTGCGCCTCGAGCAGCGAGGTGTGCACCCACTGGCCCTCGCCGGAGCGCTCGCGCTCGATCAGCGCCAGCAGGACGCCCTGCGCGAGGAAGTGCCCCGCGCTGAGGTCCGCGATCGGCACCCCGGCGCGCACCGGGCCCTGCCCCGGTAGCCCTGTCACCGACATGATGCCGCCGAGGCCCTGCGCGATCTGGTCGAAGCCGGGACGGTCGCGATAGGGCCCGCTCTGCCCGAACCCGGAGATGCTGGCGTAGATGATGCGCGGGTTCACCTCGCGCAGCGTCTCGTAGTCGATGCCGAGCCGCTGCTTGACGAGCGGCCGGAAGTTCTCGACGACCACGTCGGCCGTCTCCGCGAGCTTGAGCAGCACCTCGCGGCCCTCGGAAGCCTTGAGGTCGAGGGTGAGGCTGCGCTTGTTGCGGTGCAGGTTCTGGAAGTCGAAGCCATGCCGCCCGCCGGTGATCGTCGCCTGCACGCCCGAGGCGGGTGGCGGCTCGATCTTGATCACGTCGGCGCCCCAGTCCGCGAGCTGGCGCACGCAAGTCGGCCCCGATCGCGCTCGCGTCAGGTCGATCACCAGCAGCTCGGAGAGCGGCATGCCGGGTGCGGGTCCGGCGCCCATGGCAACCTCCTTCGTCGCACGCACGGCGCAGCCGCGAGGGTAGCAGGCCGCGCGCCGCGCGGTGCATCATTGCAGCCGGGGCATCATGCAGGTTGGACTCTCGCTCCCGCAGTTCGGGCCGACGGCGACGCGGGAGCATGTGCTGCGCTGCGCGCGGGCTGCCGACGCCGCGGGGTTCGACTCGCTGTGGGCCGCCGACCACGTGGTGATCCCTCGGGAGTTCCGCTCGCCCTACCCCTACGCGGCGGACGGCATCAACAGCACCATCTACCCGCCGGACGTGATGCTCGAGGCGCTTAGCCTGCTGACCTTCGTGGCCGGAGCGACCGAGCGCATCCAGCTCGGCACCTCGGTGCTCGTGCTGCCGATGCGGCAGCCGGTGCTGCTCGCGAAGGTGCTGGCGACGCTCGACCACCTGAGCGGCGGACGGCTGATCCTCGGCGTCGGCGTCGGCTGGTGCGAGGAGGAGTTCGAGGTGCTGGACCTCCCCTACGACCGCCGCGGGCGGCGAACCGACGAGGCGCTACAGCTCCTGCGCGCGTTCTGGACGCAGGACTGGGTGGACTTCGAGGGCGAGTTCTACCGGGTCGACGGCTGGACCTGCCGTCCCCGCCCGGCCGGGCCGATCCCCTTCTGGTTCGGCGGCGACACGCAGCCGCAGCTGGAGCGGACGGTGCGCTTCGGCGATGGCTGGATGGCGGCGCCGCGCAGCCCCCTCGAGAAGACGCTGCGGGACCGTGAGCGCCTCCGCGAGATCGCCGCGCGCGCCGGTCGCGATCCGGCCTCGATCACGGTGCACGCCGGGGGCGCGGGCTTCCTCGTTGCCGGGGAGCTGGACCGCCTGGCGGAGGACATGCACCGGCTCCGCGAGGGCGGCGTGGAGCACACGACCGTCCGCGCCGACCCCGAGCAGATCGAGCGCATCCCCGAGCTCCTCGCGGAGTTCGGGGCGGAGCACCTCCCCGCGCTCCAGGCGTAGCCGGGGCTCGTAGCCGTCTCGCCGTGCGTCTCGCGAGGGCGTATCGTCGGCACGCGCGGAAGGAGAGCGATGATCTACGAGCTACGGACCTACGAGGCGGCGCCGGGCAAGCTGGGCGCGCTCCACGCCCGCTTCCGCGACCACACGCTGCGTATCTTCGCCAGGCATGGTCTGGGCGTGGTCGGCTTCTGGACCCATGCCCACGGCGGCTGGAGCGACCAGCTCGTCTACCTGATGAAGTTCGACGACATGGCCGACCGCGACCGCAAGTGGGCCTCGTTCCTGGCCGACGAGGAGTGGCGTAACGTCGTAGCCGAATCGCACCGCGACGGCTCGCTCACCACGCGCGTCCGTTCCGACATCCTCGCGCCGGCGCACTACTCGCCGCTGCCGTAGCGGCGCGCTCACGAAAGGAGCAGCGATGATCTACGAACTGCGAATCTACGAGGCCGCTCCGGGCAAGCTGGGCGCGCTCCACGCCCGCTTCCGCGACCACACCTTGCGCATCTTCGCCAACCACGGCCTGGACGTCGTCGGCTTCTGGACCTACGCCCACGGCGGTTGGAGCGACCAACTCGTCTACCTGATGAAGTTCGAGGACATGGCCGACCGCGACCGCAAGTGGGCCACCTTCCGTGAGGACGAGGAGTGGCGGCAGGTCCGCGCCGACTCGGAGCGCGACGGCGCGATCGTGACGCGCATCCGCTCCGACATCCTCGCGCCCACGGACTACTCGCCGCTGCCGTAGCGGCGGCAAGGCGCGCTACCCGCCGCGGAACGCCTCGAGGTCGAACTCGGGAGCGAGCGGGACGACGATCCCGCGATGCGGGCCGCCGATGTCGCGCAAGATGTGGCCCTGCCCGCTGGTGTCGTCGGCGAGGAACATCTCGCCCGGCCCGAACTCGCGCCTCGTACCGTCGCCGACCTCGATCTCCAGCCGCCCCTCGAGGATGGCGACCAGTTGCCTGCGCGGGGCGGGGTGGAAGTCCAGGTCGCGCGTGCCGTCGGACTCGCGCAGGCCGACGGCCGTCGCCGGGAAGTCCGGCGACCGCTGCGTATCCCCCGCGCCCGTGCCGACCTCGATGTCCTCGAAGTGCGATTGCCCGTCGTCGCCTGTGTAGATCCTCGTGACCCGCATCCTCGCGTCCTCTCCCGCGGGTGTGCCGCGCCCGCCGCGATCCTAGCGTCCGCGCGGGTACACTCGTTACTGTCCCGATCGCCCGCGCGCCGGTAGCTCAGGGGACAGAGCGTCAGACTTCGGATCTGATGGTCGAGGGTTCGAATCCTTCCCGGCGCGCCATCCTCACCAACAACCGCGCAGCATCGAGGAGCGCACGATGACCGAAGCGGCGTGGGATCGCGAGGCGGATGTCGTGGTGCTCGGGCTCGGCGCGGCCGGTTGCGCCGCCGCCATCGCGGCGCACGACGCCGGGGCCGAGGTCATAGTCCTCGAGAAGATGCCCGCCGGCCGCGAGGGCGGAAACACCCGTGTCTCCGGCGGCGTCTGGTTCGACAACACGGATCCCGAGGGCGCGGCTACCTACCTTCGCGCCCTCTGCGGCGACTTCCCCGTCCCCGACGAGGTGATCGAGGTCTGGGCGCGGGAGACGGCGCAGAACTCGGCCTGGGTCGAGAGCCTCGGCGCGCGCGTCGCCACGCACGGCGACTATCGCCCCGAGTTTCCGGAGCTGCCGGGCAGCGAGTCGTACGGCGGCTACATCGGCGTCGACGGCGAGCTGGGGAACAGCCGGCTCTTCGAGACGCTCAGCAAGGCGGTCCGCGAGCGCGAGATCGAGCTGCTGCTCGACACGCCGGGGCGCGAGCTGCTGCGCGACGCCTCGGGCGCCATCGCCGGCGTCGAGGCGCTGAGCGGGGCGAGCGAGGGCGGGACGCCGCTGCGCGTGCGCGCACGCCGCGGCGTCGTGCTCGCCACCGGCGGCTTCGAGAACAACCCGGAGATGGTGCGCGACTACCTGCGGCTGCCGGACTCGCCGGTCTGGGGGTCGCCTGCCGGGACGGGCGACGGCATCCGCATGGCGCAGCAGGTGGGCGCGGACCTCTGGCACATGGACAACATGGCGACCGCCTTCGGCTTCCGCGCGGAGGGCTTCGAGAGCGGCTTCTACGTCTCCTTCGTGTTCGCGCGCGGCTTCATCTTCACCGGCATGGACGGCCGGCGGCTGATGGACGAGTTCCCCCGAGGCGGCCACGGCCACGGAAAGTTCAACGGCCGCTACGAGCTCTACCCGGCACAGCCGATGCACGTGATCTTCGACGAGCGCACGCGCCTCGCCGGTCCCATCTCCCCGCCGCCGGAACTGCTGCCGGTGGGCTGGAACATGCTCGTCGAGGGCTACCGGTGGAGCGAGGACAACAGCGCCGAGATCGAGCGCGGCTGGATCAAGCGCGCGGACAGCCCTCGCGAACTGGCCGCGCTGCTGGACGTGGACGGCGAGGTCCTCGAGGAGACCGTGCGGCGCTATAACGCGGCCTGCGCCGCGGGCGTGGACGACCAGTTTCACCGCCACCCGGCGACGCTCGCGCCGATCGACCAGCCGCCCTACTACGCCTTCACCTCGGCGCCGCTGCTGGGCTGGACCAACGGCGGCCCGAGGCGCAACGAGCGCTCGCAGGTGCTCGACGCCCTCGGGCGCGTGATCCCGGGGCTCTACGCCGCGGGCACCGTCAGCTCCACCTACAGCTGGTGCAAGGACGGCGGCTTCCACATCGCGGACGCGCTCGCCTTCGGCCGCGTCGCCGGCCGCGCCGCCGCCGCCGAGGCGCCCGCCTGACGCTGCCCGCCCGCCCCGAGGCGCTATCATCGCCGCGCCTCACGCCGCGCATCGGGCCTGCGCGCCCGGAAGGGAGCGACAGCCGTGCAGCCGCAACTCTCGACAGGTCTCCGCTCGTTCACCCCGGAGGATCCCGGCAGCTGGCGCCACCTGATCGATGTCGCCCAGGCGGCCGACGAGGCGGGCGTGGACAGGCTCACCGTCTCCGACCACGTCGCCTTCGGCGAGCAGCTCGAGGACTACGCCCGGCCGGAGCTGGGCGGCCAGGTCGGCGGCGTCCAGCCGACGAGCCCGGACGGCTACTGGCTCGATCCGCTGACGGTGATCGCGCACCTCACCTCGGTGACGACGCGCGTGCGCTTCGGGACCAACATCCTGCTCGCCGCGCTGCGCCGCCCGCTCGTCCTCGCCAAGGTGGGGGCGACGATCGACGTGCTCTCCGGCGGGCGGCTCGACATCGGTGTCGGCATCGGCTGGCAGCTCGCGGAGTACCAGGCGGCGGGCCTCCCGTACCACCGCCGCGGTCGGCTGCTCGATCACACGCTCGAGCTGTGCCAGACACTCTGGCGCAACCGCGTCGCGGCCTACGACGCCGAGGGCGTGACGTTCAGCAACGTCCACCAGATGCCCAAGCCCGTGCAGCCCGGCGGCGTCCCGATCTGGGTGAGCGGCACCGTCAACCCGAGGGCGATGCGGCGGCTCGCGCGCCATGGCTCCGGCTGGATCCCCTGGGGCCCCGACGCCGCCGACATCCCCGGCGGCATCGAGCGGATGCGCGAGGCCGTCGCCGGCTTCGGTCGCGATCCGTCCGAGCTCGGGGTCGTCGGGCGGCTGCGGATCGTCCAGGACGACGCGGGCGGGATCGACCTCGAGGCGACGATGGCGGCGGTGCCGGACCTCGTCGCCGCGGGCGTCACGGACGTGCGCGGCGGCTTCCGCGTCAGCGAGGAGCGCGAGGCGGCCACGGAGGAGTTCAGCGCCATCGTCGAGGCCTTCCGCGCGGCCGCCTCGTGAGCGGCGGATCGCCCTCGGAGTTGACGCGCGAGGATCGCGAGGAGCTGGTCGCCCTCGGCCACGCCTACGCCTTCGCGGCCGACGCGCGTGACTTCGAGGGCTTCGCCGCGCTGTTCACGCCGGACGGCGTGCTCATCTCCTCGCGCGGCCACTACACGGGCCGCGAGGCGATCGCCGAGGGAGTCTCCGGCCTCGCGCGCTACGATCGCACCTTCCACTTCGTCGGCCAGTCGCGCTTCTGGATCGAGGGCGGCGTCGTGCGCGGCGAGAGCTACTGCATCGCCCACCACTTCACCGAGACCGCCGACGAGGGCACGCGCGACCGCGTGATGTACATCCACTACCGCGACGAGTACGCGCGCCACGAGGGCGCCTGGCGCTTCGCCCATCGCACGCTCGGCGTCGTCTGGGCCGGCCAGGAGAACAAGCCCGACGGCCCAAGCTGAGGGCTGGGATGAGCAGGTCCAGGATCGGGCAGTCGCGAAGGGTCAGCGACAGGCTGGGAGGCTCAGTAGCAGCGCTCCACGTAGACATCGACTTGCGCGTCCACCCGAGCCGCAAGTGCATCGATGGCCGTCCCTAAGCTTGGGTCATAGCGCAGCAACTGCAAAGCAGTTCCCGCGTTGTGTAGAGCATCAGCCGCTCGGCCAACCGCGACCCGGATTTCCCGCATTTCGGCCGGTGCACGCACGCTCTTCATTCGCGTTGCGTAGCCTTGGATGATGCGGGCTGATTGCTGGACGCTGCCATAGTCAAGAGCCGCTGCAGCGGTCAGGGCCTTGAGTATCTCGTCTACTGCGGCGTCACTAAGGTCGTACACGGTAGCGATGTATGCTTCCGCGACTTCGCGGTCAGCGCAGTTTTCTGGCTCTTGAGAACAGGCGGCACTCGCAACCGCCAGTATCGCGAGCACAATGAACGCCGGTGCTTTCAAACTCGCTACTCCTGCGCTCAGGAGGTGAGACCCGGCGCTACAGGTCCGGCGGTTCCCGCGAGCCCGTGATGCGGGACTCATAGATCATCCGGATCAACTCATCGGGATCTTGGCCGCCCCAGCTTCCAGCAGAGCGCCGGAATGCTTCCCCGGCTTCATCCGGCGAGGGCTCATCCTCGATGGACACGGAGACCTCGGCCCCCTCCTCGAGGTCGAGCGCCTCAAGAGGTTCGAGGACACCCTTCGAGTACCTGGCGCGGATGTGCTTGGTCACCATGATTGCCTCCGGCGGCCTCCATCTTCGCACGCTGCCCGCCGCTCGGAGATTACACGCCTACGTCGACAACGACAGCCTAGCGGAATTCAACGCCAGTCGGTGGAACAGCACCGAGGTTCGCGGGACGGGTACCCCTCTGTGTTACCGTACGCTCGCGGTGGGGGTCGGGTGGTCCCCGAACATGGTGTGCTCTCGCCACTGTTCGGGCTGAGAGAGTCGGGCAGCCAGCCCGACCGGCCCCTACTGCGACCCTGCCGTCAGCGTGCGCCCCGGCTACTCAGGTATGTAATCGCCCGCCACCCCGGCGCGCTAGGCTTGCCAGCGAGGCGCGCGAGGGGCGGCGCGGGACGGGAGGCAGGCGATGAGGCGGCTCGCGCTCGCGCTGCTCGCGGGGGTCTGCCTGTTCGTTGCCGCCGTCGACGCGCGCGCCTCCGCGCCGGGGCTCATGCTCGACCTCGAGGGCGCCCGCGCGCTCTGGGTGCAGGACGAGGACGGCGAGTGGCACAGCTACTTCCCGGACGCGCCCGAGTGGGTGAACGAGCGCTTCATCGAGCGCTGGGTCATCGAGCCGCCCTCGACGACCGGGACCGTCCCCGTCGCGCGCGTCGTCGATGGTGACACGATCGACGTGACGATCTGGGATGAGACGCGGCGCGTACGGCTGCTGCTGGTCGACACGCCCGAGGTGCATCGCGGCAAGGAGTGCTACGGGCCGGAGGCCAGCGACTACGTGTCCTCGCTGCTGCCGGAGGGCTCAGCGGTGCGCCTGGAGCGCGACGTGCGGGACACGGACGCCTTCGGCCGCCTGCTCCGCTACGTCTACCTCCCCGACGGACGGATGCTGAACGAACTGCTGCTCGAGGAAGGCTACGCGACGCTCTACGACTCAGGGGACGACGAGCAGCACGAGCAGCGCCTGCGCGAGGCCGAGGGGCGCGCCCGCGAGGCCGGCGCCGGTCTCTGGACCGCGTGCGAGCCGGAGGACGAGGGCGACGACGGCTAGTCCCGAGAGCGGCGAGTGGGACGGCGTCGGCTGCGGGAGCTGAGCGGACCCGCCCCGCGCTACAGGCTGTCGAGCATCTCCTGCGCGCGATCGAAGCCGAGGAGTAGTCGCGCGGCGCGCGTCTCGATGGCCTCCCGCCACTCCGGGTGGGGGAGGATGTAGCGGTCGTTCGCCCGTACGCCGGCCATCACCAGCCGCCCCACGAGGTCCGGGTCCATCCCGCGCGTGGTCACCGCCTCGACATCGGCCTGCGCGTTGCTGTCGGCCGCCTCTCCGCTGTCCTCGCCGTCCTCCCCGAGGGCGCTGCGGCGATTGCGGGCCGAGCTGCCGATGCTGGTGTTGACCGGGCCGGGGCAGAGCAGCGAGACGCCGATCCGGTGCGGGGCAAGCTCGCGGCGCAGGACCTCGGTCAGGCCCGTGACCGCGAACTTGCTCGTCGTATAGGCGGCGCCGCCGGGCAACGGCGCCAGGCCGGCGAGCGAGGAGGTGTTGACGATGTGCGACTCGCCGCCCTGCTCCCGCATCCGTGGCAGGAAGGCAAGCAGTCCGTGGACCACGCCCTCGAGGTTCACGCCCAGCAGCCAGCGCCAGTCCTGCCGGCTCGTCTCGCTGAAGAGGCCGGGGTGGTGTACGCCCGCGTTGTTGCAGAGCAGATCGACGCGTCCGAACTCGGAGAAGGCGAGGTCGGCGAGCGCCTCGACGGAGTCGGGGTCCACTACGTTCGTCCGGACGAAGAGCGCGCGCGCGCCCGTCGCCGCGATTGCGGCGGCCGCCTCCGAGCCCGGACCTTCCTCGATATCGGCGATCACGACGTGCATGCCCTCGCCGGCGGCGGCGCGGGCGATCCCGAGGCCGATGCCGCTGGCTCCGCCGGTGACGACCGCCGCGCCACCCTCCAGCTGCTCCACGTCGTCTCCGCTCCCGCGTCCTCGTGCTGTGCGAGGCGCGCTACGCCAGCCCGGCCACCTCGGGCGAGAGCGGCGCGTCGAGCTCCTGCAGCTTCGGCAGCACCTCCCGCGCGAAGAGGCGCAGGCTGCGCTCGGCGTGCTCGGCGGACATGCCGCCGTAGCGCGCGTTGAGGATGATCTCCTCGGCGCTGGTCTTGTCGCGGATGTCGATCAGCTTCCGCAGCACCTGCTCCGGCGTGCCCCAGGCCTGCGGGCGCGCGTTGAACTCGCCGATCTCCTCGGTCGTCTTGCGCTTGAAGGTCTTCTCGAAGTTCTCGTAGTAGCCGTAGCCCGTGGCCGCCTTGAAGATCGAGCTGTCCGCGAACTGGTAGTGGTTGTTGTTGCTGATCTGCGCCTGCGTCACCGCCTCCAGGATGATGCTCCACGCCTCCTCCTCCGTCTCGAAGCAGGCGAGGTTGGCGACCGTCGTGGGCTGCACCGGCGCCCAGCCGCGGTCGCGGCGGATCGTGTTGAACTGGCCCAGCTCCTCGCGGTACTCGTCCCAGCTCTTCTGGTTCGTCATCAGCACGCCGAGCCCGGCGTTGGCCGCGATCTCCAGTGTCTCCGGGCTCACCCAGGCGACCTTGAGGTTCTCGACGATCTCGGGCCCGTTGCGCGGGCGCGGGCGGATCGTCGTCTCCGGGATCGAGTAGAAGTCGCCCTCGTGGCTCCACCACTCGCGCGTCAGCGCCTTGCGCAGGATCGCGAGCGACTCCATGAAGCGGTCTCGCGACTCCCCCATCGGGATGCGGTAGGCGTCGAACTCGCGTTGCGCCGCCCCGCGCCCGAGGCCAATCGTCAGCTTGCGGCCCTGCAGCATGTTGTCGAGCACGGAGATCTGCTCGGCCACGACCAGCGGGTCGTACCAGGGCAGCACGATCACCATCGTCCCGAAGTCGATCCGCTCCGTTGCCCCGGCCATGTACGTCAGGTGCTGCATCGCCCCGCCGGTCATGATGTAGGGCGAGAAGTGGTGGTCGATCGTCCAGTAGGAGTCGTAGCCGAGCGGCTCGACGAGCGAGGCGAGGTGCAGGTCCTCCTCGTAGATCTGCTGGTCGGTGACGGCCTGCGGCTCGTTCGACCGCGCCTCGTAGCGTTCCCAGTCGCCGTAGTTCTGGAAGTTGAGGTGGACGCCGATCTTCATGCCGGCTCCCTTCGCGCGGCGCGAGCATAGCGGATGGCGCCGCGGCCCGCCGTGGCGCAGACTCCAGCGAGGCGACAAGACCGGCAAGGAGCAGCGAGATGGTGGCACGGACGACGGATCCGCCCGACGGCACGGAGGAGGCGCCGCTGCTGACCTCGCTCGAGGACGGCGTGCTGCTCGCCCGCCTCAACCGCCCGCAGGCGATGAACGCACTCAACGGGCACGCCGTCGAGCTGCTGCTCGACGCCGTCGCCGAGGCCAACGAAAGCGACGCGGTCCATGCGCTGGTGCTCACCGGCGAGGGCCGCGGCTTCTGCGCGGGCGCCGACCTCGGCGACCTCGCCGCGCACGAGGGCGGCGACGCCCCGCGGCATCACCGGATCGACCGCCGGGGGCTCTCCGGCGAGCTTGCCGAGACGTTCGCGCGCTGCGACGCGCCGATCGTCGCGGCGGTCAACGGCGCGGCCGTCGGGGCGGGCTTCGGCCTCGCGCTCTGTTGCGACGTGCGCTTTCTCGGCGAATCGGCGCGCATGGGGTCGGTCTTCATCCAGCGCGGGCTCGCCGCCGACTACGGAGCGGCCTACTGGCTGCCGCGCATCGTCGGCCACGCGCGCGCCGTCGAGCTGCTCTACAGCGGCGACCTGGTCGACGCCGCGCGCTGCCTCGAGCTCGGCCTCGCCACCGAGGTGCTGCCCGACGACGAGCTGCTGGAGCGCGCGCTCGGCTACGCGCGCGAGATCGCGGCCGGCCCGCCGCTCGCCTACACCGGAGTGCGCCGCCTGCTGATGCGCGCGAGCGAGCTGCCGATGTCGCACTTCCTCGAGTACGAGTGGACCACCCAGCTCGGCCTGCTCGGCAGCGAGGACGCACAGGAGGGCTTCCGCTCCTTCCTCGAGCGCCGCGCCCCCCACTTCGAGGGCCGCTAGCCGCGCGCTCCGCCCGCCGGTCCTCCCTTCCGGTCCCCTCCCCCTTCCCGCGCTCCGGCTCCCCCCGTCCCGTCACTCCGGCTCCCCCGTCCCGTCATTCCGGCGAAAGCCGGAATCCAGCCGGGGCGGCAGCGGGGTCGCGCCCCTCTCCCCTGGCAGCGGGAGAGAGTGAAAGGTCGTAGGCTCGGCCCCGCGAGTGGAGGTGGGCCGATGCACGACTTCGCGGGCTGCGTGGCGGTGGTGACGGGCGCGGGCGGCGGCGCGGGCCGGGCGCTCGCCCACGCCTGCGCGGCGGACGGCATGCGTGTCGTCGTCGCGGACATCGACGGCGACGCGGGCGAGGCCGTCGCCGCGGCGATCCGCGCGGGCGGCGGCGAGGCGATCGCCGTGCGGACGGACGTCGCCGATCGCGCCTCGCTCGACGCGCTGGCGGAGCGCACGCGCGCCGTGTTCGGCGCGGAACGGAGCGGGCTCGTGCTCTTCGAGAACGCCGGGGTGATGAGGAACACGCCGCTGGTCGAGGCGACCAGCGAGGACTGGGAGTGGATCCTCGGGGTCAACCTCTGGGGCGTGATCCACAGCGTGCAGGCCTTCCTGCCACTGCTGCGCGAGCAGGAGGGGCCGGCGCAGATCGTGCTCACCTCCTCGATGTCCGGCCTCGTCGGGCGGCAGAACGTCAACGGCGTCTACACCGCCGCGAAGCACGCCGTGGTCGGCTACGCGAACGTGCTGCGCCACGAACTCGCGGCCGAGGGCATCGGCGTCTCCTGCTGGTGCCCGAGCCGCATGGACACGCAGATCCGCAGGGCCGTGCGCGTCCGCCAGCAGCGCTACGGCGGACCGGACGACGACTTCGCGCCGCCGCGCATCGAGGCGCCGCCCCCGGGGGCGTTCATCCCTCGCCTGCTGCAGGGCGCCCGCGAGAACCGCCGCTACATCTTTACCCACCCCGACGCCCGCGATGTGCTCCGGGAGCACTACGACGAGCTGTTCGCCGACTACGACGCCGGCGATCGGACCGCGCAAGAGCTGGGCTGACCGCCGGCACCGAGGAGTTGTACGTAGCCACCCGTGACTCCTGACGGTTGTGACGATGCTATGATAGTGGTGCTATCGTCATGGGAGTCGCGATGACGAGCCAGGCGGAACTCGACAGACGAATCCGGGATCTTGACCGAGGGCTCAGCGATGAGGATCTCGCGGAGGCCCTCCTGACGCTTGCGCAACGCCCGGGGCGCGACACGCGGAACCTGTTGGCGCATCTCACGGCCGCGTGGCCGGCCGGGGAAGCAGATCTGCTGGACGCCGCAGCGTCATTCGCCGCGCGTCACCACGCCCTCGAAGGTGACGCGTCCCGGCTCCGCAGCTTGCTGACCCTGCTCACGCTGCGCAGCGACATCGCCCGGCATCTCGGGGGAGAGCCGCGGCGCGTGCTCGATGACGCCCGCCAGGCGGTGCTGCTGCAAGCCCAGCTCCAGGGGGAAGCAGTCGGGACAATCTGGCGTGAGCCCATGCTCGAGTCACGGGATGCCGCGGTCGCGCTGGGAGCGAACAGGTCCAACCGCGAGAAGGTTCGGCGCTACCGCGAGCGTTCGTGGCTGCTGGGGCTGCCCTCGGCACGCGGCTATCTCCACCCCGCGTTCCAATTCGATGCCGAGCGGCGTGACGTGTTCGCCGAGGTGCGCGCGGTCAATGAGCGACTGGAGGCGAAGAGCGATCCGTGGGGCGTCGCTTCGTGGTGGGTCTCCCGTCACGGGCGTCTCGGCGCGCGCCCGGTCGATCTCGTGGGGACCGATCGGGCAGGTGACCTCGCCACCGCCGCCGATGCAGTGATCGAGCTGGTCGGGTAGGCGCACTTGTCGCCACGCCAGGCGCCCCCGGAACGCTACGAGGGCGCGCCACACCGCTTTGCGTTGCAGGCGGGAACAAGGCTGGCGCGCATCCACAGCGCCGCTTTTGGCGTCTCCGAGTTCAATCCAACCGTCGCTCGGAGCAATCTGCGGGGTGGCCGATTCGATGCGACGCCGTCCGATGATTACGCGTTCCTGTACGCCGCCGAGGATGACGCGACGGCCGTCTCCGAGGCACTACTCCGCGATCTCCCGATCGATGACCGAGGGGCGCGCCTGCTCCCGGCCGCGCGGCTCTCGGGCCTGCGGATCAGCTGGCTGCGCACGACGCTGGACCTGGAGCTCGTGAGTCTTCGCTCGGGCCTCGACCTCGCAGCGGTCGCCCAGGACACCTGGCTGACCACTGCTCCAGCTGCGGAGTATGCAATGACCCGGCGCTGGGCCTCGGCGATTCGCGAGTGGGCGCCGAGCGCTGCCGGCCTGACGTGGCGCTCGCATCGGGAGCCCGCGGGCTTCGCCTACGTCTTCTTCGGCGATCGTTGCCCGGACGGTTGCTTCGAGGAAGTGACGGACGGCCTCCCGGTCCCGCCCGGTGACCAGAATCTCGACGCCGGTGTCGCCCGGCTGTACGTCGAAGGGATACTGGCGTCCTACCGCGTCGCCCTTATGTGAGCTCGGTGACCGGACGGCGAAGCGAACTCGGCTGATCGCCCGAGGCGCGTCGACGGCCCTCGGGTACCGCGCAGCCCGCCGCGCCCCGCCGATGTAGTGCGAATCGATATATTGCCCATCGTCTCGACGGAGGGCCAAGCCCATGGGCATCGAGGCTGCCGGTCTTCAGTCCGGGTTCGTCCTCGCTGTTGTCATCGCGGCGTTCCTGCTCGCCGGGCGGCTTGGCGGCAGCGAGATACTGGCTCTGCGAGCCGCTCAACTTGCCCTCGGGGTTGTGCTGACGATGCTGGTGGTGAGCGCGACCGCGGCGGTCATTGGACCGCTCGACCCCGCTTCGGCCCGGATCCGCAGGCGCTCTTTTCTCCTGAGCTCTATGAGACGACCGTCGAGTTCGGCAAGCGCAGTTCGGTGATAGGCACCATCCATCTCGCGGTGGCGATCGTCTTCATTGCGGGTGGCGTCGCCCTCACTCGAACGTGGAGTGCGCTGACTCCCGGATTCCTCCTGGCCGGCGTCCTGCTGCTGCTGGTCGGCGTGCCCACGGGATGGCCCGGACGGGTACGGCGATCCGCTCTACGGCCTGACGGGCGCCCTGCTGCCCGGCCTGCGCGCCATCGGCGATGAGCGCACCATCATGCGCGTGATCGTGCTCCTGATCGGCGCCGCGGCCCTCGTCGTCACCATCTACCTCCGCTGGGAGCGCGACTCCGACGCCGAGCCTGCCGAGGCGGCCACCCGCAGTTAGCGGAAACTAAAATAAGCAGCGCCGCTATTTTAGCGAAAGGGCCTTCGCTAAAATAAAGTGCTGCCGACCCGCTACGCCGAGGCGGCGGCGAAGGCCTCCTCGGTGACGATGTTCATCGTCTCGCGGGCGCTGCCCCAGCGCAGCGCGGCGTCACGGCCGCGACGCGTGAAGAAGTGCAGGTCGTACTCCTGCATGTAGCCGATGCCGCCGTGCAGCAGGTGGCAGTCCTGCAGGACCTGCGGCGCCATCTTCGCCGTGATCGCCTTCACGACCGCGACCTGGCGGCGCGTCTCGAGGCCCTCGTCGATCTGCCACAGCAGCTCGTGCACGAGGAAGCGCGAGCCCTCGACGATCGTCGCCATGTCCGCGCTGCGCATCTGCACCATCTGGAACGCGCCGATCGGCTGCCCGAACTGCACCCGCATCTGGACGTAGTCGACCGTCAGGTCGAGCGCCTTCTGCGCGTAGGTGTAGGTCTCGAACGCGGCGACCGCCGCCCCGAGGCGGCGCATCGTCTCGAGGGCGGCCGCGCCCTCGATCCAGGCCTCCGCCGCAGCGCCGTCGTAGTGGACGGTGGCCTGCGGGAGCGCGCCGATGGTGCGCGTGTCGCGTGTCGCGACGCCCGGCTGGTCGCGGCGCACCACGGCGAGGCCCGGCGCACCGCCGTTCATCGCGGCGACGAGGTGCATGTCGCTGGTTTCGCCGAACTCGACGAAGCGCTTCTCGCCCGTGACCGCGCCGTCGGCGTACTCCGCCGTGACGGGGCCGTAGAGCGAGTCCGAGGCCTCAAGCAGCGCCGGCGAGATCGTGAGCCCGTTGTTGAGCTGCGGCAGCAGCGAGGTCTTGAGCTCCTCGTCGCCGTGGCGCTCGATCGTGACCGCGCCAACGAGGGTGCTGGCGAGTGGGGAGGGCAGCGCGGCGCGGCAGATCTGCGTGATCAGCACGCCCGCGTCGAGCACGGAGCCGCCCTGGCCGCCGTACTCCTCGGAGATCGCCAGCGAATTCCAGCCCAGCTCCGTCATCTGGCCGTGCAGCTGCTCGTCGGGCCGGTTCGCCGCCTCGATCTCGCGGATCCGCTCGAAGCTCACCTCGCGCTCGAAGAAGTCGGCGGCGCTGGTGCGCAGGATGTCCTGCAGCTCGCTCGGCCGGAGGTCCATCGTGCGCCTCCTATCGCGGCAGCTGGAGGCCGCGCGTGGCGATCACGCGGCGCTGGATGTCGTTGGTGCCTCCGGCGAAGCGGCCGGGCGGGTCGCTGCGCCACCCCGCCTCGAGCATCCCGCCGAGCGGGGCGTCCTCGTTCGATTCGTGGAGGCCGCCGCTGCGGCCGAGGATGTCCATGAAGGCGTCGTGGATGCGCTCGCTGGAGTCACCCTTCCAGATCTTGGACATCGCGGCTTCCATCGTCGGCACCAGGTCGTTGTGCACCATCGCCGCGTTGTTGGTCGCCAGCGCGCGCCCCACCTCGACGCGCATCGAGGCGTCGGCGACGGCCATGCGCGTGGCCGGGTCGTCCAGCAGGTCGGCGCGCTCGTTCACGAGGTAGGCGATCACGTCCCGCACCCGGCGCTCGAGCGGGCGGTAGGTGCCGATCGCGACGCGTTCGAGGTCGAGCGCGCCGGTGACGATGTACCAGCCGCGGTTCTCCTCGCCGACGAGCGCGTCGGCGGGGATGCGGACGTTCTCGTAGAAGGTCTCGTTCGTGCGGCCCTCGCCCATCACCCAGAGCGGGCGCACGGTGATGCCGGGCGTGCTGAGCGGCACGACGAAGGTGGAGATGCCGCGGTGCTTCGGCGCCTCCGGGTCGGTGCGCGCCGCGAGCCAGACGTGCGTCGCGAGGTGCGCCGAGGAGGTGTAGATCTTCTGACCGTTGATCACCCACTCGTCGCCGTCGCGGACGGCGCGGGTCTGCAGCGAGGCGAGGTCCGTTCCGGCGTTCGGCTCGGTGTAGCCGAGGGCGAAGCGGATCTCGCCCGAGAGCACCTTCGGCAGGATGTCGCGCCGCTGCTCCTCGCTGCCGTGGCGCATGATCGTCGGGCTCACGGAGTTGTAGGTGAGCGTGTCCCAGGGCATGCCCTCGCGCGCCAGCTCCTCGGAGAGGATCCAGAGGTAGAGCGCGCCCTTGCCGCGTCCGCCGTACTCCTCGGGCCAGGCGACCGAGGGCAGCCCCTCGTCGGCGAGCGCCTGCAGGAAGGTCTCGGCGGCCGGGCCGTAGCCGTGCACGTGGTGGCCGGCGATCTCCGCCTCCAGCTCCGGCGTGCGGTGACGGCGGATGAAGTCGTGGATCTGCTCGCGGAACTCGACGACGTCGTCGGGCATCTGGAAGTCCATGCCTCGCTCCTCTCTTGCCTTCCCGGTGGCTCGTGCGGCTACGCGCCGGGGTTGCTACCCGTCCTCGATGCGCGACCAGTGGACGAGGCTGTAGGGCGGGTCGGCGTCGGCGTGGTGCTCGTAGACGGCCTCGACCGCGCTGCCGATCACGACCTCCGCCTCCGGGTCGCCGAGCAGGTTGCCGACCAGGCGGATGCCGTCGGCGTGCGGCAGCTCGACGACGACGGCGACGTAGGGCACGGCCTCCCTGAGCGCGGGATGCACCGGGTGCCAGACCCGCTCCCAGGAGTAGATCCGCCCGCGCCCCTCCACCTCCCGCCACTCGAGCTCGGATGTGAGACAGCCGTGGCAGATCCACTCCGGGCCCCACTGGTGCTTCGCGCAGCCCTCGCAGTACTGCACCCACAGCTCGCCGCGCAGCGTGCCCTCGATGAACGGCTTGTCGAGGTCGTCGTTCATCGTGGCGGGGTAGGCGACGGGTGTCGGGAAGTAGGTCCCGCCCGCCTCGATTTCGGCCTTCGTCGCGTTCGCCATCGTGCTCTGTCCCCTCAGCTCGTCGACTGGGCGCGCCGCGGCAGCAGCACCGTCGCCGTGCCCGGCGTCGTCACGCCCTCGCGCGTGTTCTCGATCCAGATCTCGAGGTTCACCACGCCGGTCTCGGGGTCGTCGCCCTCCGCCTTGCCCCTGACGCGGCCCTTCACGGACATCACGTCGCCGGGCGTGTTCATGCGCCGCATCTGGAAGCCGAAGGTCTTGATCCAGCCCTCCGGGCCCATCCAGTCCGTGAGCAGGCGCCCGAGGCAGCCGCGCGTGAATCCGGTGTTGTAGAAGATCGTCTCGTGGCCGCCCTCGCGCGCGAACTCGAAGTCGTGGTGGACCTTGTGGAAGTCCTGCGAGCCGCTGACCTGCTTCGCCAGCTCCGTCCAGCCGAGCGTGAAGGTGAAGCCCTCGAGGTCGTCGCCGGTGCTGACGTCGTCCCAATAGCGCTGCGCGCGCGGCTCGCCGCTCATGCGCCGTTCCCCTCGAGCTCGGCCGCGAACTCCTCGGGGCGGCGGTGGGCCACCATCGTGTTCCGGCCGATGGCGATGACCTCCCCGTCCTGGTTGAAGATCGTCGTCTTCGCCGCGATCCAGATCGAGCGCGGGTCGAGCCGTGTCCGCTTCTCGTAGACGTCCTCGATCTCCGTCTGCCGGGAGAGGCGGTCGCCGATGCGGGCCGGGCGGATGAACTCCCAACTGATGTTGAGGTTGATGGTGCGGTCGCCGCGCGTCGGCACCTGGAGGACGAGCGCGGGCTCGTCTTCCTCGGGCCAGGCGCCGCCGCCCGCGAAGTAGTCGGTCATCACCGGCGGCACGATCACGCCGCCCCACTTCGTCGTCGCCGCGTACTCGGGATCGAGGAACAGCGGGTTGTCGTCCTCCACCATGTGGCAGTAGCGGCGGATCGGGTCGTACTCGACCGGGTAGCGCCCGTGGTAGACGGGCGTCTTCCTGCCGATCCACTCGGCGCGCACGGCCTCGATGTCGTACTCGCCCTCGACCTTGGTCATCGCACCCCCCGGCGCGTGCCGCGTGATTCTAGGTGAGCGCCCCGCTCGCCGCGAGGATCGCGACCTCCTCGGCGGAGTGGCCCAGCAGCTCCGTCAGCACATGGTGCGTGTCCTCGCCGAGCCGCGGGGCGGGCTTGCGAGGCGTGCCGGGCGTCTCCGAGTAGATCGTGGCGAGGCCGTCGTAGGGCGTCGGACCCATCTCCGGGTGGTCGAGCGTCACGAAGAAGCCGCGATGCGCGAGCTGCGCGTTCTCGTAGAGGTCGCTCGACCGCAGCACCGCCGAGGCCGGCACGCCGGTCGCCTTCAGCCGCGCGGCGAGGGCGTGCCCGTCCTCGTCGGCGCACCAACGTCGCAGCCCCTCGTCGATGCGATCGCGCGCCGCGAGCCGGCCCTCGTAGCTCTCGAACTCGCCGCCGTCGAGGCCCTCGAGGCCGGCGAGGGCGCGCAGGGCGCGCCACTGCTCCGCCGTCTCGCAGGCGATCGCGATGTAGCGCTCGACGCCGGCGACGGGGTAGACCCCGTGCGGGCAGGCGGTGCGCGAGTCGTGCCCCGCGGGCGGGGCGACGCGGCCGTTGACCGCGTAGTCGAGGACGAGCGGCGCGAGGAAGTGGATGCCGACCTCGACCTGCGAGATGTCGAGCAGCTGGCCCCGGCCGCTGCGGGCGCGCTCGTGGAGCGCCGCGGCGATCACGGCGAGACCGAAGCGCGGGTTGATGAAGTCCGTGTAGGCGCCGTAGGGCCCGTCGGGAGGGCGGTCCGGCCAGCCGGTCACGCCGTGCAGCCCGGCCAGCGCGGCGCCCTGGCTGCCGAAGCCGGTGAACGGCGCCTCTGGACCGGTCTGCCCTCGGAGGCAGGTGCGCACCATCAGCAGGTCGGCGCGGCCCGCGCTCAGCGTCTCCCAGCCCAGCCCGTGCCGCTCCATCGTGCCCGGCGTGAAGCTCTCGAGGACCACGTCCGCCCAGCCGGCGAGCCCGCGCGCGACGGAGCGGCCGCCCTCGCTCGACAGGTCCAGCGTCATGCCCAGCTTCGAGGAGTTGAAGTTGGCGAAGAACTGCGCCCGGTTGACGTCCCGGACGCCGTCCTTGAACGGCGGCATCCCGCGCAGGGTGTCGATGCGGTTCGCCGTCTCGACGCGCACCACGGTTGCGCCGTGATCGGCCAGCGCCTTGCCGAGCAGCGGACCGACGCCGACCCACGAGAAGTCCGCCACCTTCAGCCCCTCGAACGCCCTCGTGCGCGTCGGGGTGGCGCTCACGTCGGGGCGCTCGGCTGGCATCGGCAGCCGCGATTCGGCGAGCAGCGCGTTCGCCTCGCCGAGGGCGGGCGCGGGGCGCGGGCTGCGCAGCGGGGTGCGGCTCGCCCTGGCGAAGGCTCCGGGGTGCGGGCGGCCCTCGACCTCCCGCCAGTAGTCGCGATACGCGAGCTGCGGGTCCGCGAGCAGATCGGCGGCGGTCATGATCGGCGCGATCAGCGCCCCGCTGGCGACGGCGCGATCCTGCAACTCACGCTTCGACTTTGTCCCGAGGAACTCGACCGTGAGCCGGACCGCCTCGTCGATCAGCGCCAGCGTCTCCGCCGGGACGGCGCTCGGGTCGATGAACTGCTCGTGCCAGTGCTCCCAGTCGATCGCCCGGAGGCGTGCGGGCAGCTCGACGCCGTCCTCGCGCATCCAGGCGATGGTCTCGTTGATGGCGATGCGCTGCGGGAGGTTGACGCCCATCGTCACGATCACGTGGCCGTCGGCGGCCGCGATCACGCTTGGCAGGTGGAGGCCGGAGGGGTGGGGAGGCCGAGGCTCGGCGCGATCGTCGCCGTAACCGGGCTTGTCGCCGCCCTCGTTCGGCGGGTAGCCGCTCGCGTCCATCATCGTCCAGACCATGCAGGCCTGCATCGAGACGTCGAGGTGCTGGCCGCGCCCGGAGCGGTCGCGCTCGACGAGCGCCACGACGGCGTCTGCGGCGGCCTGCGCGCCGCCGTGCAGCCCGGCCTGCGGGTAGCCGACCGGGATCGGCGGCCGGTCGCCGTCGCCCTGCAGCGAGAGCAGCCCGCCGGCCGCCTCGATCGTCAGCTCGGTCGCCGGCGAGAGCGCGTCCGGCCCGCTCTGCCCGTAGGGCGTGATCGAGGCGTAGACGAGTGCCGGGTTGAGCGCGCGCAGGTTCTCGTAGCCCAGCCCGAGCGCCGCGAGGTGGCCGGGCGCGAACGACTCCAGCAGCACGTCCGCGCCCTCGGCCAGCGCGCGCAGGCCCGCGCGGCCCTCGTCCGAGCCGAGGTCGAGCACGACGCTGCGCTTGCTCGCGCCGTAGGCGGCCCAGTAGAGCGATCCGTCTGGCTCGCCCTCGCGGCCGTCCTCGAAGGGCGGCATGCGGCGAGCGTCGCAGCCCTCGGGCGGCTCGATCTTCAGCACCTCGGCGCCGAGGTCGGCGAGGATCCTGCCGCCGATCTCGCAGCGCGCCGTGGTCAGGTCCAGCACGCGGATCCCGGAGAGCGGCGGCGCTGCGTCGGCGTGCGGCATCGGCGCGGCGAGGCGGCTACGCCCCGAAGATGGCGCTCACGGGGTGCGCGAAGCCGGGCAGCACGTCGGCGCCGTCGAGGCTGTCGTTCGCGCCGAGGGTGGCGGCGGGCTGGTCCCCGCGGTGCACGTCAACCGTGCGCGTGTCCGGATGCACGACCCAGGCGATGCGTACGCCGTGGCTCAGCCACATCCGCGCCTTGTCGTGGACCTCGCGACGGCTGTCGCTCGGGGACCGCACCTCGACGACCAGGTCGGGCACGGCCTCGGCGTAGCCGACGATGCGCGCATCGAGCGGGATCTTGGTTACCGAGGTGAACGCGATGTCCGGCTCGCGCACGGTGTCCGGATCGCGCTCGAGCCATACGCCGGAGTCCGAGGCGACCACCGTTCCCAGCCTCCTGGGATCCACGAAGTTGAATAGCGCAGCGCCCAGCCTCATGACGATCTTGCCGTGCTCGTGTCCCGTCGGCATGGTCTCGCAGAGCACCCCCCGGATCAGTTCGCCGCGCACGCCGCAGCTGCAGAGCCGCAGCAGTTCGGCGGCGGTCAGCAGCTTCGCTTCCGTGGTCGTCATCCCGGCTCGCTCCCGTGCGCCATCATGGTACACGGCCTCGATCGCCGCGGGTGCAAGCCGCCGTCCCGCGAGGTCCGGCCCTAGCCCTGCTGACGCGACCAGCGGAGCGCCGCGCCCCACTTGTGCTCGAGCGAGTAGGCCAGCGCCACATCGTCGATCTTGCGCAGCGCCTCGAGGGAGATCTTGGAGTTGCGCACGACGACCGGGTCGTAGCTCGCGATCTCGGAGGCGATCGCCTGCGCCTCGGCGTCGAGTTGGTCGTCCTCGACGACGAGCGCGATCGCGCCGCACTGCTGCAGGTACTCGGGCGTGACGCGGCGGCCGGTCAGCATCAGGTAGCGCAGCACCGGCTCCGGCAGGATGCGGCGCGCGTGGCCGGCCCCGCCGATCGAGTTGATCTGGATCTCCGGCAGCCCGAAGCGCGCGCTCCTCGCGGCGATCACGATGTCGCACAGCGCCGGCATCAGCATCCCGAGGCCGACCGCCGCGCCGTTGACGGCGACGATGATCGGCACCGGCACGTCGAGCAGCGCGGTCTGCGCGTTGCGCACGCGCACCAGGTGGTCGCCGGGCGGGGTGTGGATCGGCGTCGAGCTGGCGTTGCGCGGGTCGTTGAGGTCGAACCCGCCGCTGAAGATGCCGGGCACGCCGCTGCGCCAGACGATCGCGCTGATCCCGGGGTCGTCGCCAAGGCGGTGCAGCTCCTCGGCCAGCGACTCGAGCATGTCGAGGCCGAGCGCGTTCACGGGCGGCCGCGTCACGGTCAGCGTGGCGACGCGCCCCTCGCGCTCGATGCTCAGCGTCTCGTGCATCTCGCTGGTCCCCTCGCGCGAGATCGCGCGCCGCTGCGGGCGTATTCGGCTCGGCCGGGCCGACCGCTGGCACTCTAGCGAATGGCGTGCGGCGTTGCGAACGTGCAGGGGGGGAGTGCTGCGAGGCGGTCGCTCAGTGCGAGGGTCTGACCTCGATAAAGCCCGCAGCCGCGAAGTCGCCGTCGAAGGCCAGCGCCTCGTTGATGCGCTCGCGGCGCATGATCTCGAAGCTCGTGGCGTCGACGTAGGAGTAGGGGCGCTCGTCGTGCCGGCGCAACCAGGACCAGGCACGCTCATCGATCGCTTCGTCAACCATGACAACGGACACTCGTCGCGAACGCTCGATCATGGCGAGGAAGCCCTCAGCGGCGTGGTGACCGGCCCACCGCCGCAGGAGCGTCCATGTCTCGCCCATCACGAGATTGGATGTTCGCACGGGGCCTCGATCGCGGACCCACAGCGCGGACGCGTCCGCGTAGCGCTTGTCCCGGGGGATCTGCAGGCCGATCCAGAAGGACGTGTCGGCGAACCTCACTCCACGAGTCCGTAGACGATCGCATCGATGTCATCGACGGGGTCGACGTCGGCGAGCCAGCCAACCAGATCGTCGACTGAGTCGGCGCCATCGACGAAGTAGGCGTCGAGCGAGGCTCGCACGGCGTCGCGGACCAACGACGAGCGGGAACAACCTCGCCGCGCGGCCTCGGCCGACAAGGCCTCGTCGACATCGTCGTCGATATAGAGCTGTATACGCCTCATGGAAGGAGCATACACCATCGAACGTCCTTGCGAACGCGCGCCCTCGCGCGGCCTGTCGTACGCTGCGCCGGCGTGTCGGGAGGCGGCGTATGTCCGAGGTCGAGATCCACGGCGAGTGCGATTCGCGGTTCGCTGCGGTGCGCGCGGCGTTCGAGGAGAACTTCAGCGAGCGCGGTGATATCGGCGCCGCCGTCGCCGTCACGATCGAGGGCGCGCCGGTGGTCGACCTCTGGGCGGGCAGCGCCGACGCCGCCGGCGCGCGCGCCTGGGAGCGCGACACGATCGTCAACCTCTACTCGACCGGGAAGGGCGTGCTCTCGCTCGGCCTGCACATGCTCGCCGACCGCGGGCTCGTCGACATCGAGGCTCCCGTCGCCCGCTACTGGCCGGAGTTCGCGCAGGGCGGCAAGGAGGGCGTCACGGTGCGCCACGTGCTGGGGCACCGCTCCGGCGTGGTCGGCGCTCGCCGCCTGCTGCCGGAGGAGGCGAAGTACGACTGGGAGACGATGACCGCGGCGCTCGCCGAGGCCGACCCGTGGTGGGAGCCCGGCGCGCGCCACGGCTACCACGTCTGGACCTACGGCTGGATCATCGGCGAGATCGTGCGCCGCGTGAGCGGCCGCTCCGTCGGCGCCTTCGTCCGCGAGGAGATCGCGGACCCGCTCGGCCTCGATTTCCACATCGGGCTCTCCGCCTCCGAGCAGGGGCGTGTCGCGGAGATCGTCCCGCCGAGCCGCAGCCCGCTGCCGGAGCCGGACGTGACCTCGATCATCGCGATGGCGCACAACAACCCGCCGTGGACCTTCGAGACGGCGAACACGACGGAGTGGCGCGAGGCCGAGATCCCGGCCGGCAACGCGCACGGCGACGCGCGCGGCCTCGCCCGCTTCTACGGCGCGCTCGCCCTCGGCGGCGAGCTGGACGGCGTGCGCCTCCTGAGCAGCGAGGCGATCGAGGCGGCGCGTGTGCTGCAGAGCGAAGGCACGGACGCCACGATCGGCGTCTCGAACCGCTACGCCCTCGGCTTCCAGTTGCCCTCGCCGGAGCTGGACGACCCGAGGCCGGAGACCGCCTTCGGGCACTCTGGCGTCGGCGGCTCGCAGGCCTTCGCCGACCCGGGCTCGGGGCTCGGCTTCGCCTACGTGATGAACCGCATCCGCGGTCCCGGCGACGTGCGCGCGCGCAGTCTCGTCGAGGCCGCCTACGCAAGCCTCGAGGCGGACGCGTAAGGTCGGCGAGGCGCGGCTCCCTCGGGTTGTGTACTTCAGTCCGTCGTGGCGCCGACCGGGAGGACTTCGACCGCGGCGGTGCAGCCGGGCACATCCGCGAGGGCAGCATCGCCTGTGAGCAGAGATACGTTGAGCATCTCGGCGAGCGCCAGGTAGATGCCGTCGTACATGGTCACGTTCGATCGCAGTGCGAAGGCTCTCGGCAGCAAGTCGGTGTGCGCGAAACGCCGGATTGGAACCGTCGCGAGGACGTCGAGCAAGGCACTGGCCCGGTCGACGGAGATCGCGCCCCGCAACGTGAAGCGGCACAGGGTGTGGCCGACCTCGACATCGAGCAGGTGAGGGGCGCAGATCGCCTCCTGACGGGCTAATCGCTGGGCAAGCGTACCGCCGGCTGCGGCACCCGAATTCAGAAGCATGTCGACCACCACCGAGGCGTCGGCGACGATCACCGCTCGTCGCGTATCGCCCGCACCGCCTCGGCGGGCGACTCGGACAGTTCAGGCGGCTCCCAGGCGGCGATCCGCGCCAGCAGTTCTTCCATCGTCGGCTCAGCCAGGGTCCGCTCAAGTTCACGCAGGAGGTAGCCGGAGAGGCTCATCCCGGCGCGCGCGGCGCGCACCTTCGCCTCTTGGTGAAGCTCGTCGGGAACGTTCCGGATTTGAATCATCTTCGGCATGTGCGTGAGCGTATCACATGTGGTGCGCATGTGATGCGCCTGAGCGCCCCGCTGCCGCCGATCGCTATGCTTCGCCCGACCCGGTAAGCGAGGGGAGTGAGCCATGAGAGCCGCGATCTTCCACGGCGCCAACCAGCCGATGCCGATCGAGGAGGTCGAGGTCGACGATCCGTGGCCGCGCGAGGTGCTGGTCCGCACCGCCGCCAGCGGCGTCTGCCACAGCGACCTCATGTTCGTCGAGGGCATCGGGCAGTGGCCGACGCCGGCCATCCTCGGCCACGAGGGCTCGGGCGTCGTCGAGGCGGTCGGCTCGGACGTGACCTACGTGCAGCCGGGCGACCGCGTGGTCGTGACCGCGGTCGTCTTCTGCGGCGGCTGCGAGGAGTGCCTGAGCGACAACCCGCACCGCTGCCTCGACCGCCCTCGCCGGCGGCGCACCGATCCGCCGCGCATCACCCTCGACGGCGAGAGCGTGCTGGCCCTCACGAACGTCGGGAGCTTCGCCGAGTACATGCTCGTGCCGGATGCCGGCGTCGTGAAGCTGCCCGACGACGTGCCGCTGGAGACCGCCTGCCTCTTCAGCTGCGGCGTGATCACCGGGCTCGGCGCGGTCTTCCGCTCCGCCGAACTGAAGCCGGGGACGACGGCGGCGGTCTTCGGCCTCGGCGGCGTCGGGCTCTCGGTCGTCCAGGGCGCGCGCATCGCCGGCGCGAGCCGCATCATCGCCGTCGACCTGACCGAGGAGAAGCTGGAGCGCGCGCGGGGCCTGGGGGCGACCGACACGGTGAACGCCTCGGAGGTCGACCCGGTCGAGGCGATCCGCGACCTGACCGAAGGGCGCGGCGTGCACTACTCCTTCGAGGCGATCGGCACGAAGCCGACGGCAGAGCAGGCCTTCGCCTCGGTCCGCGCGGGCGGCACGGCCTCGATCATCGGCGCGGGCATCACCGAGCCGGTGGAGCTGCCGCCGCACCTGCTGATCCAGGACCGGCGCATCCAGGGCGTGTTCATGGGCCGCACCCGCGCGCGGGTGGACATCCCGCGCTACCTCGAGCTCTACCGCCAGGGCCAGCTCAAGCTCGACGAGCTGGTGACACGGCGCGGACGGCTTGAGGATCTGGACCAGGCCTTCGCGGACCAGCGCGCCCACGTCGGCGCGCGCACGATCCTGCTGTTCGACTAGCCGGGCGCGCGGCGGCGCCCTCGCGAGGGAGTAGGCTCTCCGTGCCGATTGGGGGCGCGACATGAACATTCTGATCGTTACCGGCACCGCCTTGCCCGAGGTTCCGCAGGAGATCATCGATCGCATCATCGAGGCGGCCGGGCCGGGCTCCACGGTCGCCATCGCCGACTCGGACGGCGAGGCGCTGGAGTTCGCGGCGGACGCCGAGGTGGTCCTCGGCTTCGTGACGCCGCAGCTCTACGCGGCCGCGCCGAAGCTGCGCTGGGTCCACGCCATCGCCTCGGGGGTGAACCGCTACCTCTACCCCGCGTTCCGCGACGGCGAGGTCATGCTGTCGAGCGAGAAGGGGCAGGTCGGCCCGCAGCTCGCCGATCACGCCTTCGCGCTACTGCTCGCCCTCACGCGCAAGGTCGGCTCGGCGATCCGGCTTGGCCCCGAGGCGTGGGAGCAGCGCCGCGCGCTGCGCATGCAGGAGACCGAGCTCACCGGCAAGGTGATGGGCATCGTCGGCTACGGGGGTACCGGGCGAGCCGTCGCGCAGCGGGCGACGGGCTTCGGGATGCGCAGCATCGCCGTCGACCGCGACGCCCTCGAGGGCGACGACCACGTCGAGGCCGTCTGGGCGATGGACCGCTTCGGCGAGCTGCTTGAGGCGTCGGACGTGGTGGCGGTCTGCTGCCCGCTGACGCCGGAGACGCACGGCCTGTTCGGCCGCGAGGAGTTCGCGCGCATGCCGCGCGGCTCGATGATCGTCAACGTCACGCGCGGCGAGATCATCGATGCCGATGCCCTCATCGAGGCGCTCGACTCCGGCCAGCTGGCAGGCGCCGGGCTCGACGTGGTTCCGATCGAGCCGCTGCCCGAGGGCCACCCGCTGTGGCGGCGCGACGACGTGGTGATGACGCCGCACGCGGCCGGCGCCAGCCAGCTGCGCGCGCCTCGAAACATCGACCGCTTCTGCGGCAACCTCCGGCGGCTGCGCAACGGCGAGCCGCTCGAGGGCCTGATCGACAAGCAGGCCGGGTACTAGCAGGCGTAGCGCGCGCTACGAGACGCCGGTCCCCGCGTCGATGTGGATCGTGTGGCCGGTGATGTGGGCCGCGAGGTCCGAGGCGAGGAAGATCGCCCCCGCCGCGAAGTTCTCGGGTGAGCCGAGGCGCTTGAGCAGCCCGTAGTTCTCGGCGATGTCGTCCTCTCGGCGCTGGATGTTCCTGTGGCGGCCGGGGCTGTCCACGCCGCCGGGCGCGATCGCGTTCACGCGGATGCCCTGCGTCCCCCACTCGGCGGCCAGCTCGCGCGTGAGGCCGAGGATGCCCGCCTTCGCCGCGGCGTAGGCGGCGATGCCCTGCCCCGTTGCGTGGTAGGCGGCGCTGGAGGCGGTGCTGACGATGCTGCCGCCCCGGCCGTCCTCGATCATCACGCGCGCCGCGGCCTGGCTGCCGATGAAGGCGGCGCGCACGTTCATGCGCGCGACCGCGTCGAAGCCGCGCTCGGAGACATCGAGGGTCGGCGCCTGGAAGTTGCCGCCGGCGTTGTTGAACATCGCGTCGAGCCGTCCGAAGCGCTCGCGCGCCCCTTCGACGAGCGCGCGCAGCGAGTCCGGGTCGCGCACGTCGGTCGGGATCGAGACCGCCTCGCCGCCCGCCTCGGCGATCATGTCGGCGGTCTCCTGGCCGGTCTCCGGGTTGATCTCGCCGATCGCGACCTTCGCGCCGACGTCGGCCATGCCGATCGCGATCGCGCGGCCGATGCCGCTGCCCGCGCCGGTCACGACGGCGACGCGGCCGTCCATGCGGATGCCGTCCATCATGAAGCCCATCGCGCCCTCCTCGCTGATGCCTGGTGCTGCTCGCCGCTACCTTACTCCGGCGCGGCCGGCCGGGTCGGCGGCGGCGGGCGCCTGCTAGCATCGCCGCCGCGCGAGGGAGCGACTCATGCGAATCACCCGCATCTACACCGGCGACGACGGGCAGTCCCACTTCGAGGACGTCGAGGTCGCGTTCGCCCTCGATGTCGGGCGCGGCGTGCGCACGCCGCTGCTCGACGCCGCGCGGATCAGCCTGCACGAGTCGACCAAGGCGTTCGAGACCGACTACCACCCCGCGCCGCACCGCCAGTGGGTGATCACCGTCTCCGGCAGCGCCGAGGTCGAGTGCGCCGACGGCTCGAAGCGCACCTTCGGCGTCGGCGACGTCTTCTTCGCCGACGACACCACGGGCCAGGGCCACATCGCCCGCA
Source organism: Dehalococcoidia bacterium (assembly GCA_963692775.1). GTDB lineage: Bacteria > Chloroflexota > Dehalococcoidia > UBA2979 > UBA2979 > VXMT01. The sequence continues at coordinate 1,688,907 of OY839116.1, forward strand.
CCGTCGAGGTGCCCCGCCGCTCGATCGTCGTCCCCATGCCCGAGGAATTCGACTTCGAGCAGCTGCGCGGCGAGGGCGGCTAGCCGCCCTCGGGAGTGCGGAACGGGGCGGCGCGCATGGCGGAACTGGGACGGCGGCGGCTGGGCCGGACCGGGCTGATGGTGACCGAGCTGGGCCTCGGCGCGATGGACACGCCGACGGCGCGCGAGGGGCCGCAGACGCTGGAGCGCGCGCTCGACCTCGGCATCGACTTCGTCGACACGGCGCGCGAGTACGCGGGCAGCGAGTTCATGATCGGCCAGGCGGTGCGCGCGCACGCCGAGGCCGGCCGCCCCGCCTTCCACATCGCCAGCAAGACGTTCAGCCACTCGATCAACGGCAGCCAGCACGACATCGACCGCTCGCTGAGCACGCTCGGTGTGGAGCGGATCAGCCTCTACCAGCTGCACGACATCTCCTCGCTGGAGGCGTGGGAGGAGGCGACCGGCGAGGACGGCGCGCTCGAGGGCCTGCAGATCGCGCAATACCGCGGGCTGATCGAGCACATCGGCATCTCCTCGCACAGCCTCGAGGTGCTGCGGCTGGCGATCGAGAGCGGCGAGTTCGCGACGGTGATGCTGGAGTACTCGGCGTTCTTCACGGAGACCGCGCCGCTGATCGAGCTGGCGCGCGAGCAGGACGTGGGGGTGATCGTGATGCGCCCGCTCGGCGGCTCGGGCCGCACGAGCGTGATGCGCGGCCGCATCGCCGAGGGCTACGACGGCCCGCTCACGCCGCCCAACCTGCTGCGCTACGTCTTCTCGCAGCCCGGCGTCTCGGTCGCCATCCCCGGCGCGCGCTTCCCCTCGCGCATCGAGGAGAACGTCGCCACGGCGACGTCGTACGAGCCGATGGCCGCCGCCGAGCAGCGCGCGCTGGAGGCGGAGGCGCAGCGCCTCTACTGAGGGAGGCGCTCCGGGCCGCCTCGGGACGTGCTGCCCGGATTCGTCTGCGCGGTGAGCGCCGTGTTCGGCGCGTAGCTCGTGAGCGGCGGGGCGCGTGCGAAGTAGCTATTCCGCGGTGGCTCGGCCCGCGAGCGGCCAGACTCGCTTCAGTTGGTTGTCTCCGCCGCCGCCACCGGTGCGTGTTCCCCCGGACGCGACGGTGAGATAGCCCCTGAGCGTGGCGATGGAGTAGCCGTAGGCGGGGTTGGCTTCCTCGGCGAAGTCGGCGAGGAACCGCCGCCAGTCCGGCATCAGCACGGAATCGGCGACATCGAACCGCTCATCGTCGGGCAGGGCCTCGACGAACGCGCGATGCCGCGGGTACTCCTGCAGGAATCGCTGCACGCCGAAGAAGGCCTGTTTCACCTTGCCCGTGTTGTTGTTCCCGTCCCGGTTCCTCGCGATCGCCAGCGCCTGTCCGGCGACGGGGCTGGTGTGCGCCTCGAGGAAATCGAGGAATGCGCCGTAGGCCGTCAGCGGCGCGGAGCCGAAGTCCGGCGCCGGCATCTCCTGCCGAATCAGGTCCAGCAGGGCCTCCTGCGAGTCCGTCTTTTCCGCGCACTGCGACACGAAATCGCGGAACTGCTGCGGGGTCACGCCAGCGAGTTGCGGCCTGATCTGGTCGACGAGGCCGCGCAACTGCTCGATCTCGTCGCCGGTGACGATCCGGGCTGCCTCGATGTTTCGGAAGAACCCGCCCCTCGTCAGGTTGGCCGATCCCGCAATCGCCCGCGGTCCGTCCGAGACGATGATCTTGGCGTGAAGGCGTTCCGCGTGGCGGACGGGAACGTCGCCCACCCGATCGCGCACCTGATTCATGAAGTCGAGCAGGCCCTCGGGATCCGAGACGCCGGTGAGCCAGTCTTGCGGCTCCAGCCTCGTCCACACCTCGACGGTGTTGACGGCGTCCGGCAGGGACTCGGCCACGACGTTCAGCGCCGGACTCGAGATGTATGGGCTGCAAAGCAGCAGGCGGCCCTCGGATGACGAGACGACTTCCCGGAGATGGGCGAACTCTGGAGAGACCCACACGCTCACAACTCCATCCGCCCCTGCAGGGATCCCCCGCCGGCTGGCGCCGCCCTGTCTGGGGGCGGCTCGTGGCTGTCGACGGGAACGACGGCCTGGCGCCGGGTGGAGAAGAGCTCGATGCCGCCGTCCGCCAGCCTGAAGGAGGATGGCTCCTGCTCCGCTATCCGCGACACGTACGACATGGCCGTGTCACCCGTCAGGCGCTCGACTACCTGCTCCAACGCCGCGAGCGCGGACCTGTACCTCGATACCCCGTTGAGTTGCCGCCTGAGCTTGTAGCAGTTGCCGAGCAGCCGATCCGCCAGCACGACCGGATCGGGAGGCTCCCGCTTCGTCTCCAGAAGTTCGTCGTACTTCATCCAGACGTCGCGCTTGGCCGAATTCCGGCCGTTGTTGTCGCGGAAGACCAAAGCCTGATCGTCCTCGAAGGCCGCGCGCGCAGCTCCGATCGGGGATTGAAGCGCCCATCCGTGGAGCCTCGTGTGGACCTCGTCACATGCCAGCGTGGCCTGCTCGTTCCCGAATGCGACGTGTTTGATCAACTCGGAAGCCAGCGAGTCTGCCTCCGAGGGTTGCTGGAACCCGACCCGGATGCTTGCCTCGGCGGCGTAGACACGGGAGATTTCGATCCCCAGCCAGCGGCGGCCGAGCCCGCGGGCCACCTTCGGCACGGTCCCGCTGCCCGAGAACGGATCGAGGATCAGGCTGCCGGGTTCGGAGCACGCGCGGACGATCCGCTCCGTGACCTCTTCCGGAAACACCGCGATGTGGGAGGTCTGTTCCGTCGATCCGAAGGCGACCCGATCCACTTCCCAGACGTTGCCGGGATTCCTCCCCCAGAAGTTGTTGCGCTTGTCGTATTCCTTGGCCCGCTCGCGCACGTAATCCACGTTGAACACCGGCTCCGCGCCGGGCTTCACGAACCACAGGATGGTTTCATGCTTGTTCGTGAACTTTCTCTTGAAGGCGTGTCCGCCCCAGTACCGCCAAATGATGCGGTCCCACAGCCTCAGTGGCAGCGGATTGCTCCGGAACATGTCGTAGCTCAGGAGGTCGATCGGGATGATCTCGCTGGCGTCGTCCTCGTCCTTCGTGTAACCCGTCTGCCAGAAAATCGAGCCGCCCGGACGGACGACTCTCTTGAGGTGGTCAATGGCGCGCGAGAGAAACGCGCGGTAGTCGGCCAGCGGGTTCTTGTCCGAGGAGCTCAGCGCGTACGGGCGAGCGATGTTGTAGGGGGGGCTGGTGTGGACCAGGTCCACGCAGTCGTCCGGGAGCGCCGCGAGCACATCAAGGGCGTCGCCGCGCACGATCCGGTTCTCGATGGCGGTCAGGCTCAGTGCGTCTCCCGGTAGCCCAGTCGGCTCAGCGAGATAGTGGGCGACTGACACGTGCTCCGAGGGCGCCGGCGCAAGCTCGACCATCGCGCTCCCCTCGCTGCCTGACTGCCGGCAGCTTCATCGTAGCGCGCCCGGCGACGGCACGCACGCAGCGAACCGCCGCCAGCACTCCCCGCACCACGCACCGCACCCCCGCCCGCGCGAGTCGCTATCATCGCGGCGGCGTCCGGGGCGCGGCGCCGGCGGGGGCGAGATGCTGCTGCGAGGGCTCAACGTCGTCGAGGTGTCAGCGAGCGGGGCCGCCGCGTGGGCGGCGACCGGCCTCGCCGACTGGGGCGCGAACGTCGTCGTCCTCGAGCCGCCCGAGGGCGCCCCGCTGCGCCACGAGCCGCCCTGGTACGAGCGCGATGGCGAGCGGCGCAGCGCGACCTGGCAGTGGCTCTCGCGCGGCAAGACCGTCGTCGCCGTTGGGCCCGGCCAGGCGACGACGCCCGAGGACGCGCTCGCGCTCTGCCGCGCCGCCGACCTCGTCGTCGCCGAGCACGAGCCGCTGGCCGCGCTGCTCGGCCTCGACCCGTCCGGGGTCCGGCCAGCCCTCGGGGGCGAGACGGTCGTCGTACGCATCGCGGCGTTCGCGCCGGACGGGCCGTACGCGCACTACCGCGCGACGGACATGGGGATCTGCTCGGTGGGCGGCTGGACCGGGATGCTCGGCGCGCCCGACCGCTACCCCCTGCGCCCGGCGGGCGACCTCGGCACGCGCGCGACGGGCCTGCACGCGCTCGCCGCGGCGCTGTTCGCGCTGCGCCACCGCGAGGGCGGCGCGCCGCCCTCGTTCGTCGAGGTCTCGGCGCAGGCGGTCGCCGCCTCGCTGCTGACGAGCCCGTGGCTGGCCTGGAGCATGTTCGGGAACGCGGGCTTCCGCCGCGCGGCGAGCTGGCCGAACAGCTCCGTGCGCTGCAAGGACGGCCACGTGGGCATCCTCCCGCTCACCCACCAGCACTGGGCCTCGCTCTGCGAGCTGACCGGCATTGCCGACGTGCTCGACGAGCCGGGCGGGCGCGAGCTGGCCTACCGGCAGCAGCACGGCGCCGCGCTGTGGGAGCGCGTCCGCGGCTGGTACGAGGCGCGCACCCGCGAGCAGGTCTACATGGCCGGCCAGTCCGTGCGCGTGCCCTCGGGTCCCTGCGACAGCGTTTCGCAGCGCCTCGGCGACGCGCAGCTGGAGGCGCGCGGCTTCTTCGAGCGCGCCGTCGTCGACGGCGTGACGCTGCGCGTGCCGCGCGTGCCCTACCGCATCGCGGGCGCGCCCACGCTGCCGCGCGGCGCGGCCGTCGAGGAGCCACGGGCGAGCTTCGCGCCCCGCGACGCCGCCGAGCCGCAGGCCGAGCCGCCGGCGCTCCCGCTCGAGGGCGTGCGCGTGATCGACCTGACGTGGTTCTGGTCCGGCCCCCACGCCACGATGAACCTCGGCGCGTTCGGGGCGGACGTGATCAAGGTCGAGTCCGTGAGCCGGCCCGACTCCTACCGCTTCACGGGCAGCGCCGGCGACGGCGAGCGGTCCTGGGAGCGCAACTACCTCTGGAACGACTCCAACCAGAACAAGCGCGGGCTCACGCTGGACCTCAACACGGAGACGGGCCGGGGGCTCTTCGAGCGGCTGCTGCGCGAGGGCGACGTGGTGATCAGCAACTTCTCCAACCGCGTGCTGCCCAACCTCGGCTACACCTCGGAGCGCCTGCACGAGATCAACCCGCGGCTGATCAGCGTCACGATGCCGGGCTACGGGCCTGACGGGCCGTGGGGCGACTTCGTGGGTTTCGGCAGCACCTTCGAGCAGGCCGTGGTCGGCGCGATGAACGGCTACCCCGACGACGACCAGCCGCGCCTGATCGGGGGCGCCTGCGACCCGATCGTCGGCATGAACGCCGTCGTCGCCGTCCTGCTGGCGCTGCGCCATCGCGAGCAGTCCGGCCTCGGGACCACGGTCGAGGTGCCGCAGTGCGAGGCGCTCGACGCGATGTTGGGGCCGGAGCACGTCGCCGTGCAGCACGGCGCGCCCGACCCCGGCCTGCGCGGCAACAAGCACGACCGCATGGCCCCGCACGAGGTCTACCGGACCGCCGGCGAGGACGACTGGATCAGCATCGCCGTCGCTGGCGACGCTGAGTTCGCCGCCCTCGCGAGCGCCCTCGGGCGGGCCGGGTGGACCGAGGACGAGCGCTTCGCGAGCGCGGAGGCGCGCAAGGCCAACGAGGCCGAGCTCGACGCGCTCGTCGCGGACGCCGTGCGCGAGCGCGACGCCGTCGAGCTGGAGGCGGCGCTACAGGCGGTGGGCGTGGCCGGCTGCCGCGTCACGCCGCCGCACGAGCTGACGGAGGATCCGGGCCTGCGGCACTTCGGGTTCTTCCAGGAGCTGACGCGCGAGATCACCGGCACGCACCTCTACAAGACCTTCCCCTTCCGCTTCAGCGCCTTCCCCGTCGCGCACCGCCGCGTCGCCCCGCTGCTCGGCGAGCACAACCGCGAGGTGCTGTCCGAAGTGCTCGGCCTCGGCGAGGAGGAGCTGGATGCCCTCGAGGCGGCGGGCGAGATCGGCACGCTGCCCTCCTGGTCGCCGACGCCGTAGCGGCGAGCGCCGGGGTATCCTCGGAACATGGTGACGACGACCGACCTCGCGAATCCGGGGCTCAAGGAGTGGGCTGTCGTGGTGCGCGCGCTGCGCGACGGCCGGCAGATCATCGACCTGCGCAAGGGCGGCATCCGCGAGGAGGGCCACCGCTTCCGCGTGCGCGCCTCGCGCTTCTGGCTCTACGAGAGCTACGAGCACCAGCGACCGGAGCTGATCCGCCCCGCCGACCGCCCGCTGATCGAGGCCGTCGCGGCCTCGGCGCCCGCCGCCGGCGAGCTGCGCGTCGACTCCTGGGCGGAGATCGAGGAGACGGCGGCGCTGACCGAGCCGGAGCAGGTGGCCGCGCTCGACGGGCAGCACATCTGGACCTTGGACTACGCCGAGCAGCGCTTCCGCTGGCGTCCGAAGGCGCCGCTGATCGTGCTCGTGCTGCGCGTCCACCGGCTCGCCGAGCCGCTCACCGCGCCGGTGCGCGAGCACTACGCCGGCTGCACCTCGTGGACGCCGATGTCCGATCTGCCGCCGGACCCGCGCGAGGCCGCCTCGACGCCCGTGCTCGACGACGCGGCGTTCGCGGAGCGCCGCGCCGCCCTGCGCGCCGCGCTGCCGGGCGTCGCCTTCGGACCGCCTGAGATCGAGGCATAGCCGATCGAGGCGTAGCGCCTGCGGGCGCGCTCGCGCCGCTGCATCCCGGGCAGGGACAATGGCGCCGATGGACGAACAGACGGCAGGCGCCGAGCAGCGGGAGATCGACGCCCTCCTCGCGCGCTACGAGCGCGAGGTCGAGTACTTCGTGCTGACGCGCGACCGGCTGCTGCCGCTGATGCGCCAGCTCCTCGACGCGCTGCGCGAGTGGGCGCGGAGCGGCGAGGACGCGGACGGCCGGGCGGCCATGCTGCGCCGCGAGTACATCGCCGAGCTCAACGCGCTCGGCGGCCGGATCGACGACTGGGTGCGTATTCGCGGCTCCGGGCTGCGCGCCGCCTCGCTCGCGGGCGGGATGTCGGACGAGCAGATCGAGCGCTTCGGCGCGCTGCAGTCGCGCGAGGTCGCCGAGGCCGTGGGCCGCGAGGAGTTCGACGCCGCGCAGGCCGAGCTGCGCGAGCTGCTGCTGATCTTCGAGGAGTTCGCGGGCTAGGCCGGCGGTGCGCTCAGAGCCGCCGCAGCGCCGAGGCGGGCGGCCTCGGGCGCGTCGCGAAGACGAAGCAGAGCGAGCCAAGCCCGGCTAGCACCGCGAGCAGCAGGAAGGCCGGCGTGTACGTGCCCTGCGCGTCGTAGACGGCGCCGGCGATCAGCGGCCCGATCATCATCCCGGTCATCACGATCAGCGAGGAAAAGCCCTGGATCTGCCCGTAGGAGCCGGGCCCGAAGTAGTCCGCGCGCAGCGCCGAGGTGAGCGGACCCCGGGCGCCCCAGGCCGTGCCCTGCACCGCGACGCCGGCGGTCAGCAGCCAGAACGACGGACTCCAGGCCAGCAGCACCATCGCCGTCATGTGCCCGAACATCGCCGAGACGATGATGATGCGCTTGTTCATGCGGTCGCCGAAGACGCCGCCGATCAGCATCCCCACCACCAGCATCGCCGTGAGCAGCGCGATCAGCCGCGCCGCCGTCGCCGGGGACTCGCCGAAATCGCCGGTCACGTAGACGAAGAGGTGCACCGAGATCGCGCCGACCGTCACCAGCCCCGAGGCGTGTCCGAGCGAGAGCAGCCAGAACGCGCGCGTCCTCATCGCCTCGCGCACGGTGAAGCTCATCTCCGGCATGGCCGCCGCGGCGGCGGCCGCGGCGGCGGGCGGGAGCCCGTCCGGCGTGCGCCCGTGGTCGCCGGGGCGGGTGCGCACGAGGCTCGCGAGCGGCAGGCCGAGCGCCAGCACGATGACGCCGGAGGCGACCGCCGTCGTGCGCCAGCCCCAGAGCTCGAACGACCAGACCACGGCCGGCGCCAGCAGCCCGCCCGCCGCCACGCCGGTGGACATCACGCCCAGCGCGAGCGCGCGCCGCTGCCGGAACCAGTTCACCACCGCCACCGAGACGCTCAGCATCGAGGAAAGACTGGCGCCAATCGCGATCAGCGCGAACACCAGGTAGAAGCCCAGCAGCGAGTCGATCAGGCTGAACGCGAACATCGACAGCGCGAAGAGGACGACGCCGATCACCATGATCACCCTCGGCCCGTAGCGATCGACGGCCCAGCCGTGGATCGGTCCGAGGACGCCCGTCTCCACGCGCTGCAACGCGAAGGCGAGCGAGAGCTCCGTGCGGCTCCAGCCGAACTCCTCCTCCAGCACCTTCACGTAGGCGCCGAAGGCGTGGAACAGCAGTCCGCCGCCCAGCACCATCAGGCCCCAGCCGGCGAAGACGATCCACCAGCCGTAGAAGATGCGCTCCCGCGCGATGCGAGGCGGCCCGGGGCGCGGCGCTCCCGGCGCGCCGTCGCCTCCGGCGTCCGCTCCCTCGGCGAGCCTCGCCACCCGTGAAGACTCCTCGCCCTGTTCCGGCTTCGCGTCCGGCTGCGTTGATGCGGCCCCGCCATCATAGGCGGGCGGGCGCTACGCACCCGGCGGCCCGCGCGGCTACCGCGCCTCCGCCTCGCCCTCGAGCGCGTCGAGGCGGCGCAGCAGCACGGAGGCGCCGACCACGCGCGCGCCGAGCGACTCGACCTCGCGGCGCAGCGCGGCGTCCGAGGTCACGACCGTCAGCGATGCGGGGTCCGCGTCATCCGCCACCAGCTCCGCGATCCGTTCGTCGGCGGCGTTCCTGCCGCCGCGCCGCGCGTAGAGCACGCGCAGCGGCTCGCCCTCGTCGCGCTCCGGCGGCCCGGAGCGGCCGGGCCGTCCGTCGAAGACCACCGTCAGCTCGTCGCCGCTCGCCTCGGCGAGCGCCTCGAGGCGTCGCACGAGCCGCCGCGCGGCGGCGGCGCGGTCGCGCCACCAGCCATCCGGCCGCGAGCCGATCACGTTCATGCCATCGACGATCAGCCTCGCCACGATCCGCTCCCGCGCGTGCAGCAGCCACGCGGCCATCCTCGCACGGCGCGGCGCGATCGTGAGGGCGGCAGCGGCTACCCTCGCACCGTGACCACGCAGCCCGGATCCTCGGACAGTCCGGTCGGGAGCCCGATCGCGGCGACGACGCGCGCGGCCGAGCCGCCGCCGCTGTTCACGCGCGGCCTGCTGCTGCTCTGCACCGCCGCTTTCTTCCAGATGTTCAGCTTCCAGATGCTGCTCCCCGTGATGCCGCTCTACCTGCTCGACATCGGCGGCAGCGAGGGGCAGGTGGGGCTGATCCTCGGCGTCACCGCCGGGACGGCGCTGCTGTTCCGCCCCCTGACCGGCTGGGTCGCCGACCGCTACGGGCGCAAGCCGCTGCTGCTTGCCGGCAACATCGACTTCGCTCTCTCGATGGCGCTGTATCCGTTCGCGCGCGCCGTCGCGCCGCTGCTCGGCGTGCGCTCGCTGCAGGGCGCCGGGCTCTCGGCCGTCAGCACGGCCGGCAGCACGATGGTCGCCGACCTCGCGCCCCCGCTCCGCCGCGCGGAGGCGATGGGCGTGTACGGCGTCGCCGTCAACGTCTCGAGCGCGATCGGGCCGCTGCTCGGGGCCACGATCGCCATCCAGGCCGGCTTCGATGCCGTGTTTCTCTTCGCCGGGGCGGTCGCGCTCACGGGCCTGCTCTTCACCTCGCGGCTGCCCGAGCCGCCGCGCCCCGCAGCTCCCGAGGGCGCTACACGCTTCACGCTGATCAGCCGCGACGCGCTGTTCCCGGCCTCGATCGCGCTCTGCCTCTTCCCGCCGATCGGCGTCGTGCTCTCCTACGTCGCCGTCTTCGCGGACGCCGAGGGGCTGGGCAACCCCGGCCTGTTCTTCCTGCCCTACTCGCTGATGCTGATCGTCGTGCGCGTCCTCGCCGGACGGCTCGCCGACCGCTACGGGCGCATCCCCGTGCTGCTGCCCGCGATCCTGGCCTTCATCGCCGCGCTGCTTGTAATCGCCTCGGCGAACCACGTGGTCGTGCTGCTGCTCGGCGCGCTGCTGCTCGGCCTCGGCTTCGGCATCGCGCACCCGACGATCCTCGCGATGGCGGTCGACCGCGCCCCGCCGGGCCGCCAGGGCGCCTCGATGAGCACGCTGATCGGCGCCTTCGACATCGGCATCGGCGGCGGCTCGGCGCTGGCGGGGCTGTGCGTCACCCTCGCGGGGTTGCGCGGCGCCTTCGCGCTCGCGGTGGTCACCCCGCTGATCGCGGCGCTCGTCCTCGCCGTGGCGCTGCGCCGCGACCGCTGAGGGCCGGGGCGCGCCGCGCTCAGGCCGCCGGGGCAGCCTCCGCGCAGGTCGGGATCCGCTGCAGCTCCGCGACGATCCCGCGCACCTGCGCCTCTTCGTCCGGATTGTGCGGCTCCACCTCGAGGTTCACGACGGTCGCGAGACCCGCGTACTTGTCGCGCATCTCCGCGGCGATCTCGTCCCACGTGCCGATCGCGCAGAACTCCTCCAGCATCTCGTCGCTGACGCGGCTCGGCATCACGTCCCAGCGGCCCTCGATCGAGAGCCGGTGCAGCTCCGCCGCCGTCTCCTCCAGTCCGTGCAGCGCGAGGATGCCGTGGTACGAGCGCGTCGACGAGTAGAAGGCGATGCGCCTGCGCGCAACCTCGCGCGACTGCGCCAGCTCCTCCTCGTCGCGACCGGTGACGACGAAGCCGCCCGAGCGCACCATCAGCTCGCCCGGGTCGCGCCCGGCCTTGCGCGCGCCCTCGAAGACACGAGGCAGCACCACCTCGCGCTGATGGCGGAAGCTGCTCACGGGGTGCACGGCGATGCCGTCGCAGAGCTCGCCCGCGAGGCGCGTGTTGTAGGGGTTCACGGCCGAGATCACGATGCTCACGTCGGGGTGCTCGATTGGGCCGGGGTCGAAGTCCGGGTTGGTGAGCGTGTAGCGGTAGTACTCGCCCTCGAAGTCGGGCCGGGCGCCGGTCTGCCAGCAGCGCCAGATCGCGCGGATGCAGCGGATGTAGTCGCGCAGCCGCGGGCCGGGCGGACCCCAGGGCACGGAGAAGCGGCGCTCGTTGTGCCCCTTCACCTGCGTGCCGAGCCCGAGCACGAAGCGCCCGCCCGAGTAGCGCGCGAGGTCCCACGCCAGGTTCGCCGTGATGTAGGGCGCTCGCGGGAAGGCGATCGCGACGGAGGTCGTGAAGCGCACCCGCTCCGTGTGCTCCGCGACCAGCGTGAGCGGCAGGAACGGATCGTGCTTCGACTCCGGCGTGGCGATCAGGTCGTAGCCGAGGTTCTCGAGGGCGCGCGCCTTCGCGGGCACGTCCTTCAGGTCCACGTTGCGCAGCGCGTGCCAGACCATCATGCCCATCGGATCACCGCCATCCTCGAATCAGGCTGTTGCGGGCGGATTGTAGCGCCGCGGGGGCGCGTCCCGATTGACGGTCGCGGGCGCGGGGGCTTCAATGATCCACGGGCCTCGCGCCCGCCAGAGCCGGTGTAGCTCAGAGGTAGAGCAGCTGTTTCGTAAACAGCAGGTCGAGGGTTCGAATCCCCCCGCCGGCTCCAGCTCCCACCCCGCGGACCATGAGCGAGCGCCCGGCGCTCGCGCGCGCTACGCCTCGAGGGCGCCGCGACGCCGCTCCGCGCCCCGCGCCACGCCGAGCAGCAGCAGCGCCACCGCCACGCCGCAGGCGGCCAGCACGACGAACGTCTCGCCCGTGCCCCAGCGCTCGCTCACGACGCCCGTCACGCTGCTCGCCGTCGATCCCACGCCGAAGACGAGCAGGAACCACACACCGAACGAGCGCCCCACCATGCCCGGCGGCGCGTAGTCGGCGATCAGCCCGTTCATGATCGGCTGCTGCGCCCAGCTGCAGATCGCGAACCCGGCCGCCGCCAGCAGCAGCCCCACGCCGCCCACTCCGCCCATCGCGAAGAGGAAGAACGGCGTCGCTGCCGCGTACGGCAGGATCGCGCGCTCAAGGGCGATGCGATCGCTCAGCCAGCCGCCGGTGACGAGGCCGATCACCGCTAGCAGCAGCGCCAGCGAGGCCGTCGCACCGGCGATCGCCTCGGCGTCCCAGCCGAACAGCGAGAGCCCCAGCTCGCGCTCGAGGTGCACCGCGAGGAACGTCAGCGAGCCCCGGTAGATGAAGCCGACGCCGACCGCCGCGGCGTAGAGCACGAGCAGCGGACGCGTGAACCAGCCGCCGGGCGGAGGCGGCGTCGTGCGCCGGCGCGCCGGGGGCGTCTCCTGCGCGGCGCGGCCCGACTCGGCCGCGGCCCGCTGCGCCGTCTCGTAATCGGGCGAGATCTGCCAGACGACGATCGCGACGCCCGCGGCGAGCGCCGCGAAGGCCACGTAGGCCACGCGCCAGTCGGTCGCGATCGCGATGCCGATCGCCACGCCCGGCGCGAAGGCGATGCCGACGATGCCGGCCACGCCGTGCGTGGCGAGCGCAACTCCTCGGCGGCTCGCCACCGTCGCCACCATCGAGATGCCCGCCGGGTGGTAGAGGCCGATGCCCGCGCCCAGCAATGTGAGCGAGGCCGCCAGCAGCCAGAGGTTCGGCGAGAGCGCGACGACGAGCGCGAACGCCGCCGCGCTGCCCATCGAGAGCGTCATGACCGCCCTCGGCCCGTAACGGTCGACGAGCCAGCCCGAGGGCAGCGCGAAGAGGCCGAAGGTCAGCGTGCCGGCGTTGCCGACCGCGCCGAGCATCGCGAGGTCCGCGCCGAACTCGAAGCCGATGCGCACGAGCAGCGCGGCGTAGACCAGCTCCAGCGCGTGCGTGCCCGCGTGCGCCAGCGAGGCGGACACGATCACGCGCCGCTCGAGGCTCGTCCGCTCCTCCGGCGCCAGCGCGCCGGCGATCGTCGCCATGCCGCCCGCCGTCCCGCGACCTCGACCGCGCCCGCGAGCATATCGGCGGGTTCGCCCAGCCGCGAGGTTGCGCCCTGACCCGCGCTGCCGTCGCACAAGTTTCGTGCGATTGACTTGCAGTAGCGGAGAGGCGTAGGTTCTCCCTCAGCCTCGACGACAGGGCGATCACCGCCTCCATTTGACAGCGAAAGCAGCGACAAAGCTCAGTTCGGGCCAGCGGTCGGGCAGGCCGGCAAGCAGGCGCCGTCGCGAGCATCGCCGCCCCGGCGAGCCTGAGCGTGACGCCGGACAACGGCCACCTCGACCTGTCCCGGGACGCTGACGGAGGTGATCATGGCCAAGTCGATCCTGCGTGACTGGGCGATAGCACTGGCGCTTGGGTTCGTCGCGGTCGTCGCGCTGGCTGGCTGTGCCGGCGACGATCCGCCGCCCGAGCCCGAGACCGCCGAATCGCAGACCGTGCCGCCGGCGACAGCAACGACGACCGATGCGCAGACCGAACCTTCCGCTCGCAACACGCCGCAGGCCGCAGACGCAGACGAATCGCCGGAGTGGGCGCTGACGCTCGACCGCAACACGTCGTGGCAGGATGTGTTCGTGACGCTGACGGCCTCCGAGCAGGCTTGCATCCGCGACCTCGGCGACGATGTGACGGCGCTGCTTGCGCGCAATGTCCTGAACGACGAGATGACAGCTTGGGAATCCCACTTCTACGCCTGCCTCGACCCGGAGACCGGCCGCGACCTGCTGCTCGGCTCGGTGCTCCTGGGCATGGAGGAGGAGGGCTGGGAGGCCGACGAGGCGGGAGTGGCCTGCCTTTCGGAGGTCGTGGCCGACATCGATCCCGCCACCGTTGTGGCAGAGGATGAGGGACCGGAGGTCAACGCATTCGTCGGTGGCGTCTGGCGCTGCCTCCCTGACCTGTTTTTCGAGTCGTTCGCGGCGGAGATTGGCGTGGACCTCGGCGGGGTCAGTGAGCCGGAATTCGCCTGCATACACGAGTGGTTCCGCGAGTTGGACGTGGTCGCGCTGCTGAACGCCATAACCGAGGGCGACGACGCGGCGGTGACGGAGCTGGTCTTCCGGCTGTTCCGCTGCTCTCCGGCGTTGCTGACCGCCAGTTTCGGCGATGCCGGAGCGGAACTCGACGCCGAGGCAGAAACCTGCGTGCGCCAACTGCTGGATGACGCCGAGGCGTCGGATCTGGTCGACGAAGGTAGCCCGGAGTACGAGCGCTTCTACGCGGGCCTGCTTGTTTGCGTGCCCGCCCTGCCCGAGCTCACGGACCAGACAAGCGCCCCGAGCGGCGGCCCCGACGACCACGCCGACTTCCCCGACGGGGCGACCGTGATCGCCATCGGCGTCCAGGCGTCGGGGGAACTAGGCTCGGATGACGACACCGACTACTTTGTCTTCGAGGCGGAGCAGGACGGCATCTACCGGATCGACATCGCACTCGTCACGCTGAGTGACTCCGTGCTCACTCTCTACGACGCGGAGTGGCGGGAGCTGGCCTCCAGCGACGACTACTCCGACACCCTCGCCTCGCGCGTCTTCTGGCAGGCCGAGTACTCCGGCGAGCACTACATCGAGGTCTGGGGCTACGGCCTTGGCGCCTACACCGTGCTCGTCGAGGCGCGCTGACCCGAGCGTTCCGCCGTGAGGCCGCCGACCCGGAAGGTCACGGCCGGACGGACACTGGAGCGGCAGCCGGACGTTGTGCGCGTCCGGCTGCCGCTCCCGAAGGCGCTTCGCGGCGTCGAACTCCTCGCTGGCCACGGCCCAGCAGCCACTGTCGACGTCGATGGCGACGTACTCCCCGTCGCCGCTGCGGTAAGATGGCGTGAGCGGAGGCGGGCGATGACGACCGAGACCTCGACGAAGCTGATGACGGCGGACGAGTTGCTGCGGCTCGGCGATGACGCGCGCGGCGAACTGATCCGGGGAGTGTTCTGCGAGATGACGCCGACGGGAGCCGAACACGCCGAGATCTCAGCGAGACTGACCATCCGGCTGGGCGTGTTCGTCGAGCCGCGCCGCCTGGGGCGGCTCGCCGTCGGCGACATGGGCGTCTGGCTCGAGCGCGACCCTGACACCGTGCGGGCGCCCGACATCGCCTTCACCGCGGCGGAGCGCAGCCCACCCGGCCCCCCGATCACGGGTTACGCGGAGGTCGTCCCCGACCTCGCCGTGGAGGTGCGCTCGCCGAACGACAGCCGCCGCGAGGTCCACGACAAGGCGCTGATGTGGCTGAGCCACGGCGTCCGGCTGGTCTGGGTCGTCCACCCCGACACGCGCACCATCGACGTGCACCGCGCGGAGGGCGCGGCGGCCACGCTGGGGGAGGACGGGGCGCTGGACGGCGGGGACGTGCTGCCCGGCTTCAGTTGCCCCGTCAGCGCCGTCTTCGAGGCGTAGCCAGTCCGGTATCGCCTCCCTCGCTGCCTTCGGACAACGGCCACCAGCCGCTGCGGTAAGCGCGTGCGGGCGCGGCGGGCTGCCCGGCGGCGAGGTTGCGCGCGGCGCGTGCATGCGGCGAGGATCAGCGCCGGGCCGCGCGTCACGCCTCGCGGCCCTCGACCCGCCGCCTCCGGAGGGAGAGCCGCCGCGCCATGAGCAAGCTCCGCGACCGCATCCGCCGCACCTTCCAGCGCCGCCCCGGCCCGCTCGGCTTCGCGCCGCGCAACCGCCAGGCCGACGAGCACCGCTACGTGATCGTGATCGCCGAGGTCGCCGGCGCCGCCGCCGCCTCCGCAGCCGCCGAAGCGGGCGCCGACGCACTCCTGCACTCAGCGGGCCTCGACGGCATCGCGGCCGTGAGCGAGGCCGCGGGCGACCTGCCCGTCGGCGCGCGCCTCGAGGCCGCCGCGGGGGGCGACGCCGACGCACTGATCGAGGCGGGGGCGGACTTCCTCGTCTTCGACGACGCACAGACCGAGGCCGCCGCGCTGCTGCGCGACGACCTCGGCCACGTCGCGCTGCTGGGCGACGCCGACGCCTCCGAGGAGGAGCTGCGGCTGCTCCAGCCGCTCGACCTCGACGCGCTGCTCGTGCCGCCGAGCGCGGGGGCGCTCAGCGTGCGCGACCAGCTGCGCACGCGGCGCATCGCCGAGCTGACGCGCAAGCCGCTGATCGTTCCCGTCGCGGCGGGCGTCTCCACGGAGGAGCTGCGCATCTGGCGCGACGCCGGAGCGCCGGTCGCCCTCGCCGGCGGCGACGCGGGCGGCCTCGAGGCCGTCATCGCCGCCGCGCGCGAGGTGCCCGCGCCGCGCGAGCGCCGCGAGGAACGCCCGGACCCGCTGCTCCCCTCGTCCGCCGCCCCCGCCGACGACTTCGACGACGACTAGCGCGAGGTCGCCTCGCGCCTCGCTGACTCCGGGGCGCGGTTGGGGTGGGCTAGAATCTGAGACCGGGTCGCAGGGCCGCGAGATCGTCGCGGATCCCGGACCCGGCTGACAGGCCCGAGAGCACACGCACGGGAAGGCAGCGACGTGACCAACAACGAGCACTGGTGGCCGGAGCAACTGAGCCTGAAGCCGCTCCGCCGGAATTCCGCCCTCGCCGACCCGCTGGGCGGCGACTTCGACTACGCCGAGGCGGTCAGGACGCTCGACGTCGCTGCCCTGAGGCGCGACATCGAGGAGGTCATGACCACCTCGCGGGACTGGTGGCCCGCCGACTACGGCCACTACGGACCGCTCTTCATCCGCATGACCTGGCACGCCGCCGGCACGTACCGCATCAGCGACGGCCGCGGCGGCGGGGGCTCCGGCCAGCAGCGCTTCGCGCCCCTCAACAGCTGGCCCGACAACGCCAACCTCGACAAGGCGCGCCGCCTGCTCTGGCCGATCAAGCAGCAGTACGGGCGCAGCCTCTCCTGGGCCGACCTGCTGATCTTCGCCGGCAACTGCGCCCTCGAGTCGATGGGCTTCAAGACGTTCGGCTTCGCCTTCGGGCGCCCCGACGTCTGGGAGGCCGACGAGACCGATTGGGGCGCCGAGGGCGAGTGGCTCGGCGACGAGCGCCACGACGCCGACGGCGAGCTGCAGGGGCCGTTCGGCGCCGACCACATGGGCCTGATCTACGTGAACCCGGAGGGTCCGAACGCCAACCCGGACCCGCTCGCCGCCGCGCGCTACATCCGCCAGACCTTCGAGCGCATGGCCATGAACGACGAGGAGACGGTCGCCCTGATCGCGGGCGGCCACACCTTCGGCAAGGCCCACGGCGCATCCCTCGAATCCCACGTCGGGCCGGAGCCGGAGGCGGCGGGCATGGAGGAGCAGGGCTTCGGCTGGACCAGCGGCTTCGGCAGCGGCAAGGCCAACGACACCATCACCAGCGGCATCGAAGGCGCCTGGACCAGCAACCCGGTCCGGTGGGACAACAACTTCCTCGAGAACCTCTACGGCCACGAGTGGGAGCTGACGACGAGCCCCGCCGGCAAATCGCAATACCAGCCGGCGAACGTCGCCGCCGCAGCCACCGTCATCGACGCCCACGACCCGTCGAAGGCGCACGCTCCGATGATGCTGACGACGGACCTCTCGCTGCGCATGGACCCGGCCTACGACGCCATCTCGCGGCGCTTCCTCGATAACCCCGAGGAGCTCGAGGACGCCTTTGCCCGCGCCTGGTTCAAGCTGATCCACCGCGACATGGGGCCGCGCAGCCGCTACCTCGGGCCGCTCGTTCCCGGCGAGCCGCTGCTCTGGCAGGACCCGGTACCCGAGGTCGACCACGAGCTGGTCGGCGAGGAGGACGTCTCCGCCCTCAAGGCGCGGGTGCTCGCCTCCGGCCTGTCGGTCTCCGATCTGGTGGCGACGGCATGGGCCTCGGCGGCCTCGTTCCGCGGCACGGACAAGCGCGGAGGCGCGAACGGCGCCCGTATCCGCCTCGCCCCGCAGCGGGACTGGGAGGCCAACGACCCGGCCCGCCTCGCCACGGTGCTGGAGACGCTGGAGGGCGTCCAGGCGGAGTTCAACGGCTCGCAGGGCGGCGGCACGCGCATCTCCCTGGCCGACCTGATCGTGCTCGCCGGGTGCGCGGGCGTCGAGCAGGCGGCCCGCGACGCCGGCCACGACGTCCGGGTTCCGTTTGCCCCGGGGCGCACCGACGCCACGCAGGAGTGGACGGACGAGGAGTCCTTCGCCGTCCTCGAACCGACGGCGGACGGGTTCCGCAACTATCAGCGGGAGGGGCAGGCCGGTCGCGCTGAGGATCTGCTGGTGGAGCGGGCCTCCATGCTGACGCTGACCGCCCCGGAGCTGACGGTGCTGGTCGGCGGCCTCCGCGCCCTCGATGCGAACACCGGGCAGTCCGCGCACGGCGTGCTCACCGACCGGCCGGGCGCGCTCAGCAACGACTTCTTCGTGAACCTGCTCGACGTGAACACCGAGTGGCAGCCGTCCGGCGACGTGTTCGAGGGCCGCGATCGCGCAAGCGGCGACCTCAAGTGGACCGCGACGCGCGTGGACCTCGCCTTCGGATCGAATTCCGAACTCCGCGCGCTCGCCGAGGCCTACGGCTCCGACGACGGGCGGGATGCGTTCGTGCGCGACTTCGTGGCCGCGTGGGACAAGGTGATGAGCCTCGATCGCTTCGACCTGGCGTAGTCGCCGCCGAGGGCGCTCTGGCGCCTAACCAGGGTCGGCGATGGCCTTGACCGCCTCGAGGGCGCCGTCGGGGTGGGCCTCCATGTCGCCCTGGTCGTCGATCACCGTGCGCAGCACGCCCTCGGCGTCGAAGACGAAGGTGGCGCGCATCGCCGTCGGTCCCTGATCGCGCCCGACGCCGAAGGTCGCGATCGTGCGGTTCGAGGGCCAGTCCGAGAGCAGCGGGAACTCCGCGCCGATCTCGCGGGCGAACGCGCCTTGGGTGGCCCAGGTGTCGGAGCTGACGCCCACCACGTGGGCGTTCATGGCCTTCAGCTCGCGGTAGAGCCGCTGAAAGCCCTCCATCTCGCGCGTTCAGCCGCCGGTGAAGGACATCGGGTAGAACGCGATGACCGCGATCGCGCCTCGCAGTTGTTCGTCGGTGAAGCGCTCGCGATCGGGGTCGCGCAGCGAGAACTCGGGCATCGAATCGCCTGGCTGCAGCATCGTTCCTCCTGCGTCGCCCGCGAGGCGGCGGGCTAGTGCGAGTCTCCGTCGTGGTCGTCGCCGGCGCCCTCACCCTCGGACAGTGCGCCGTGGGGGAGCTGGTAGTCCCAGTGCAGGCCGCGCTGACGCCGGTAGAGGTAACCGATCGCCGCCAGCACCATCGTCACGGCGAGCCCGAGCCCGACCAGCAGCAGCGCCGTCGCCATGTCTCCGGGCGGATCGAGCGCGGGGTCGGGATGGTCGGCCGCGGCCAGCGAGGGCGGCAGCGCAGCCAGCACGCCCGCAGCGATTCCGCCCGCCACGCCGCAACTTCGTCGCGTCAGCCGTCGCACGCCCACCTCCGGCTCAGCCTCCGGCCGGACCTCGCGAGCGAGTCCGGCGTACGTTCCCGTCCGTCCGGCAGTCTACCACTGCCTGCCGTTGCGTCCGCGGCGCGGCGCGCCCTCGATTGCCGCTCCGGTGAACCGGCCCATATACTCCTCGGACACTCACTTCGGCGGCCACCGACTTGCCGCACCGCACGATCGACCGTGCGATCGACCTCGCGACCGAGCGCCGCGACACCGGACGGAGTTTCACGTGCCGAAGCGAACCTGGCAGCCCAAGCGGATCCCGAGGAAGCGAAAACACGGCTTCCGAGCGCGCATGGCGACCCGCGGCGGTCGCGCGGTGCTGAAGCGCCGCCGCGCCCGCGGCCGCACCCGTCTCGCGGTCTAGCGCGAGGCCCCGTGGGCCGGTCCCGCCCACTCGACGCACAGGATGCAGCGCCGTCGCGCGCCCCGGCGCCCCCGGCCGCGCGCCCCTGCGAGCGGCTGCGCCGCCGCCGCGACTTCGAGGCGCTGATGGACCGCCGGGACGCGGCCCCCCCGGTGCGGCGCCGCCTGCTCACGCTGCGCTCGAGGCCGAACGGCCTCGACCACTGCCGCGTCGGTTTCGCGGTGGGGCGGCCGGTGGGCGGCGCGGTGGTGCGCAATCGCGTCAAGCGGCGGCTGCGCGCGATCGTGCGCTCGCTGCCGCTCGCGCCCGGCCACGACATCGTGATCGCCGCCCGCCCGGCGAGCCGCGGCGCGACGTTCGAGGAGCTGCGCGACGCCCTCGCCAGCTGCGCGCGGCGCGCCGGGCTGGCTGCCCGCGTCCGCGGCGGGAGGCGGTGAGCGCGTGCTGAAGCCGTCGAGGCTGCTGCTGCCGCTGATTCGCGGCTACCAGCGGGCGATCTCGCCGCTGCTGCCGCCCGCCTGCCGCTACGCGCCGACCTGCTCGCAGTACGCCCTCGAGGCGATCGAGGCGCACGGCGCGCTGCGCGGCGTCTGGCTGGCGCTCAGGCGGCTGGCCCGCTGCCACCCCGGCCGCGAGGGCGGCCATGACCCGGTTCCCGGCCGCGACGGCGACCCCCGCACCGCCCGCACGGACCTCCCGAGGGACGCGAAGGCGAGTTGAGAGCGTATAAATCTGTGCATAACGAACACCACTCAAGAGTTTTAGTTAGAATGACGACTCAAGAGCCTGCGCCCGCTCCCCGCCCTGCTTATGTTTCACGTGAAACATCTGGCGCCCGGCGGGGGCGCAGCACGGCCTCGCGGGGGCGTTCCGTACCCCTCCCCGCGCTCCTCGCGCTGCTCCTCGCGCTGCCGCTGCTCGTCGCCTGCACGACCGACGTGAACAGCCCCGATGGCTGGGCGGGGGCCGTGCGGGCGCGCGAATTCACGATTCTGCAGGAGAAGCCCGGCGAGCTCGTCGCGGTCCGCCTCGGCGGCTCCGACAATCCCGGCACCCCCGACACCGACGAGCGCGTCGCCTGGCGCTTCCCCGGCGACGGCGACGATGTTGACCTCGACGCCATCTACGCCACCCCGATCCTCGACGGCAATACGCTCTACGTCGTCGGCTACTCGGGCGAGGTCGTCGCCCTCGACCTCTCGTTCGAGCCGCCGAGCATCATCTGGCTGCGCGATCTCGACGAAACCATCATCGCCACGCCCGCGTTCGACGGCCAGACGCTCTACGTCGGCACCGAGGCGGGCGCGATCGTCCCGATCACGGTCGCCAGCGGCGCCGTTGGGGCGCCGCTGGCGCAAGCGGACGAGCGGATCTGGTCCAGAGTGCTGCTCGAGGGGGGCGCGCTCTACGTCGCGGCCCTCGACAAGCGCGTACGGGCGATCAGCCCCGGCGGCGGCGCGATCTGGGCTCAGCCAACGGAGCTGAGCGGCGCCGTGCCCGGCGATACCGTGATCGAGGGCGGCCTGCTCGTCGTCGGCTCGTTCGATCGCCGCCTGCACGCCCTCGACGCCGAGACTGGCGCCGAGGAGTGGGCGTTCGACGGCGACGGCTGGTTCTGGGCGCGGCCCGTGATCGCCGGCGACACCGTCTACGCCGCCTCGACGCGCGGCAGCATCTACGCCCTCAACGCGAGCGGGGGCGACGCCAGCCGCGTGCGCTGGCGCTTCAACCAGCTCGACAGCGAGATCCGCGCCGCGCCCGTCCTCGCGGGCGGCGTCCTGGTCGTGGCCGCCGAGGAGGCGACGATCTGGGGCATCGACCCCGCCACCGGCGACCTGCGCTGGAGCGCGCCGCTGCCCGGCCACCGCTTCCTCGCCGACCCGCTCGTGCTCGACTCCAGCCTGATTTATGCAACCGCACGAGGCGATCTCGTCGAGATCGACCCGCAATCCGGCCGCGCCGCGATCCTCTACGAGCGGCGGTGAGGCCGATGACGAGCCGGGAGACGGCGGAGCGATGACCGACACCTGGCAACTGCTGCTGGAGACGCCGCTCGTCAACCTGATGGTGCTGCTCAGCGTCATCTCGTTCGGCTCCTACGGCGCCGCGATCCTCGTGTTCACCGTGATCACGCGCGTCGTCACCTTCCCGCTGACCATGCGCACGCTGCGCGCCACCCGCGGACTGCAGGAGCTGCAGCCCGATATGCAGGCGATCCAGAAGCGCTACTCGGACCCGAAGCGCCGATCCGAGGAGCAGATGAAGCTCTACCGGCGCAAGACACTGGCCTGCGAGGACGGCGGCGTCGCCTCCGCGGTCCTCGGCTACCCGGTTGAGTGCGACTGGAAGGGCCAGAACTCCGACAAGGGCGAGCTGTTCGAGCAGTACGCGGCGCACCTCGAGCGCATGCACAGCGTGCGCGTCGCCGACGCCTCGGCGCGGCAGCTCAAGCGCGCCCGCAAGGCGATGAAGGGCGGCATCAACCCGATCGGCTGCCTCGGGCCGCAGCTCGTCCAACTGCCGATCTTCATCGCGCTCTTCTCGGTGATCCGGCTCACGCTCTCGCAGTCGCCCGAGGACATCCTCGAGCTCTCGGACCGCCTCTACGACTACGGGCCGCTGCAGAACGCGTTCCCGCTCGGGACCAGCTTCCTGGGCATGAACCTCTCCGCGAACGGCAGTTTCATCCTCGTCATCGTCATTTTCTGCTCGATGTGGCTCACGCAGCGCATCTCCTCGTCGCGCGCGGCGGCGCAGCCGGGGAGCCAGCAGGCGCAGACGCAGCAGATGATGCAGTGGATGCTGCCGCTGATGTTCGGCTGGTTCGCGATGTTCGTCCCGGCCGGCCTCGGCCTCTACTGGGCGGCGAGCACGCTGATCGGCCTCGTGCTGCAGTGGGTCTTCGTCGGGCCCGGCGATTTCACCTGGGGATCGCTGATCCCCGGCTTCGTGCGCAGCCGCATCGGGCTGCCCGTGGAGATCGAGACGCGCACCGAACGCGAACGACGGCTCGAGCGGGAACGCGCTCGCGCCGCTTCCGGCGAGCCGGAGGACGATACGGACGGCAGTGAGCCGCCGGGCGCGGACGGCGCCGGCGGAGACGAGGGAGGACGTGATGAGCGTCGAGGAGGTAAGCGGACGGACCGTCGAAGACGCCGTCGAACGGGCTCTCGCCAGGCTCGGGGTGGCTCGCGATCGCGTCGACGTCGAGGTAATCCGCGAGGGTAAGCGCGGCCTGCTCGGCTTCGGCGGCGAGGACGCCATCGTCCGCGTCACCACGAAGGGCGACGTGGCCACGCCGGCCCGCGGACGCCGGGGCCGGCGCGGGGGCGATGGTGGCGGCGGACGCGACGAGGCCCAGCGCGGCGACGCACCGCCTCGCGAGGGCCGCGGCGGCGGCCGGCGAGGACGGCGCGGCGGGCGCGGGGGACGCGGACGCGGGCGCGGCGGAGATCGCGGCCGCGGAGACGACCGCGGCGGCGGCGCCTCGGCGAGCCGTGACCGCGACCGCGAGCGCATACCCTTCGAGGGCGAGTTGCCGCTCGTGCCGGGCGCGCCCGACGACCTGCCCATGGCCCCGGCCGCCGACGCCGAGGACGAGATCGACTTCGCGGGCAGCACGCTGCGCGAGGTGCTCACGCTGCTCGGGCTGCTCGACACGCAGATCGAGGCGCGCGAACCGGAGACTCCCGGCGACGGCGTCGGCCGCACCGCCCAGGTCTTCGAGATCACGGGCGACACCGAGGACGCCTCGGACGAGCTCGGCCTGCTGATCGGCCGCCGCGGCGAGACGCTGGGCGCGCTGCAGTACCTGCTCAACGTCATCACCAGGCACCACTACGGCGAGGCCAACCACGTCTTCGCCGTCGATGTGGAGGGCTACAAGCGCCGACGCGAGCACTCGCTCGTCGAGATGGCGCGGCGCGTCGCCGCCGAGGTGCGCGACACCGGCGACGTGATCACGCTCGAGCCGATGAAGCCGGCCGAGCGCCGCATCGTGCACCTCGCGCTCAGCGAGGAGCCCGGAGTCACCACGGAGAGCGTCGGCTCCGGCAACGCACGCCAGGTCGAGGTGCTCCCCACCGACTACGAGAATGACTACGACGATTATGATGAGGAGGCGGAGTACGACGGCGACGAACCTGCTGCCGAGCTCGACGAGGACGACGCCGAGCCCGTCGAGGACTACGACGACGAGGACGACGAGGACGACGAGGGGCCGAACAGGTAGGGAGCGCCTCGAACGTGGGGAAGCGGCAGCCCGGCCACGGCGCGGCGAACGGTGAGCCCGTGCGCGCGCCGTCCGTGCTGATCGCGGGCGCCGTTACGTGGGATCACTTCGGAGCGGAGCGGCGTTCGGGCGGCGCCGTCCTCTACGCCGCCCGCGCGGCGGCAGCCCTCGGCCTGCGCGCGCGGATCCTCGCCCTCGCCGGCCCGGACGCGGACCTCGAGGCGCTCGAGGGGCATGACGTCACCATCGCCGCGTCCCCGCGCACGCTCATGTTCGTACATATGTTCTCTCACGGAGCCTCAGACCCTCGTGGGCTGCGCGTCCTCGGCCGGCCGGGGCGCGCACTGGGCGCGTCCGACCTCCCGAACGTGCGCGAGGACACCCTCGACCTGCTCGTGCTCGCCCCGCTGCTCCCGGACGACCTCGATCTCGGCTCGTTCGCCGGGGCGCGGACGCGGCGGCGCGCCCTGCTCGCGCAGGGCCTGCTGCGCGAGCAGGGCGCGGACGGCCTCGTGACCCACGCGAGCGAACCCCCGCCCCGGCTGCTCGACGCGATCAACGGGCGGACCAGCGTCTTCCTCTCCGAGGACGAGACGGCGGGCTGGGCCACGGGCGCCCTCGCCTCGCTCGCTGCTGCGGCCGAGCGCGTCGTCGTGACGCGCGGCGCGCGCGGCGCCACGATCCTTCGAGGAGACACGCGCATCCAGACCTCGGCGCGGTCGGCCGAATCTGTCGATTCCACCGGCTGCGGCGACGTGTTTGCGGTTGCGTGCATGATCGCGCTGGCCTCGGGAGCGGATGACGCCCGGGCGGCGGCGATCGGGGCGGAGCTCGCCGCGGCGGCCCTCGGGCTGCGGGGCGCGCAGCCGCTGCCCGCGGTCCGCATCGACCTGCGCAGCGAAGCGCATGCCGGGGTGTGACGTGGGCGCCGTGATCGCGGTCGTGAACCAGAAGGGCGGCGTCGGCAAGACGACGACGGCGATCTCCCTCGGCGCGGCGCTCGGCGAGCGAGGGCTGCGCGTCCTGCTCGTCGACGCCGACCCGCAGGCCAACGCGACCTCGGCGCTCGGGCAGCCGCGCAACGAGGACGGCGGCCTCTACGACGCGCTCGTCGGCGAGCGCCCGCTCGACGGCTCGCTGGTCGAGACCGGCGCGCGAGGGCTCTCGCTCGCCCCGGCCACGCTGGACCTCGCGGGGGCGGAGGTGGAGCTGGTGCCGGTGATGGCGCGCGAGTTCCGGATGCGGCGCGCGCTGGCCCCGCTGCGCGAGCGCTTCGACGTGATCCTGATCGACTGTCCGCCCTCGCTCGGCCTGCTCACCGTCAACGCCCTCGCCGCCGCCGACCAGGCGCTCGCGCCCGTGCAGGCGGAGTACCTGGCGCTCGAGGGGCTGCTGCACCTCACGGAGACGATCACCCTGGTGCGGCACAACCTCAACCCGGAGCTGCGCGTGCTCGGCATCGTGCTCACGATGTTCGACGCCCGCACGAACCTCGCGCGCCAGGTCGAGGAAGAGGTGCGGCGGCACTTCGAGAACACCTTCGAGTCCGTCATCCCGCGCTCGGTGCGGCTCTCCGAGGCGCCGAGCCACGGGCAAGCGATCCAGCAGTACGACCCCGCCTCGGTCGGCGCCGAGGCGTACGGACGGCTCGCCGACGAGCTGATCGAGCGGCTTGCACTCCCCGGAGCGGAGGTGTCCGGTGACGACTGATCGAGGACCGGCAAGGGGCCTTGGACGCGGCCTCGGCGCGCTCATCCCCGGCGGCGACGCGCCCGGCGACCGCGCCGGGCGGCCCGTGACCGAGATCGCCATCGCGGAGATCGAGGCGAATCCGCACCAGCCGCGGCTGATGATGGACGACGAGGCGCTCGACGAGCTGACGCGGTCGGTGCGCGAGCACGGCGTGATCCAGCCGCTGATCGTCACGGAGCTGCCTCGCGCCGAGCCGGGCGGTCCCCGCTACCGGCTGATCGCGGGCGAGCGGCGGCTGCGCGCGGCCGCCGCGGCCGGCCTCGCGCGCGTGCCCGTCACCGTGCGCGAGACGACCGACCGCGGCCAGCTCGAGCTGGCGCTGGTCGAGAACGTCCAGCGCGAGGATCTGAGCCCGATCGAGGAGGCGCGCGCCTACCGCCGGCTGATCGACGAGTTCGGGCTGACGCAGCAGCAGACCGCGGACCGCGTCGGCTGCTCGCGGGCGAAGGTGGCGAACCGGCTGCGGTTGCTCGAGCTGCCCCCAGAGGCGATCGAGGCACTGCAGGCCGCCCGCATCAGCGAGGGGCACGCCCGCGCGCTGCTCGCCGCGCCCTCCATCGAGGCGCGCCTCGCGATCCTCGCGCGCATCGAGCGCGAGGGCCTGAGCGTGCGCCAGACGGAGCGGCTCGCCCGCCGCGCGCAGGCGACGGGGACCGCGCTCCCCACCGCGAGCGGCGCGCTGCGCGATCCGCAAATCGAGTCGCTCGAGGACGCGCTGCGCATGCAGCTCGGCACGAAGGTCGGGCTGCGGCGGGGCCGGGGCGGGCGCGGCACGCTCACGATCCACTTCCACAGCGACGAGGAGCTGGACGGCGTGCTCGAGCGGCTGCTGCCCGAGTGGCTCGCCGAGCAGGCGTGACCGCACCCGCCTACGCCTCGCGCCGATCGGCGGCTATCCTCTCCGCTGTTCGGGCCCCGAGGCCGTAGCGTTCCGCGCGGACTGAACGAGGTCGGGTCGATGGCGCACGCGCTCGATGGCATCCGCATCGTCGAGGTCGGCGAGGGCAAGCAGCTCGCCTACTGCGGCAAGCTGCTGCGCGACCTCGGCGCCGAGGTGATCAAGGTCGAACCGCCCGGCGGCGACCAGCTGCGGCTGCACGGCCCCTTCCTGAACGACGAGCCCGGCCTCGAGCAGAGCGGCCTCTTCATCTACTTCAACGGCGGCAAGCAGGGCGCGCGGCTGGACCCCGGACGCGCCGAGGACCGCGCGGCGCTGCAGCGCCTGATCGACGGCGCAGACGTGCTGCTGCTGGGCATGCGTCCCTCGCAGGCGCGGGCGGCGGGCCTCGATCCCGATGTGCTGCTCGCCGAGCGGCCCGGACTCGTCGTCGCGACGGCGACAATTTACGGCTTCACCGGGCCGTACGCCGAGTGGCTCGGCTACCCGATCCACGCCTACGCCGGCTCCAGCGTCGCGCACCGCGTCGGCGACCCGGAGCGCGAGCCGCTCAACGCCCCGCTCGACGGCGCCGACATTCACCACGGCGCGGTGCAGCTCGCCGGCGCGATCCTGACCGCGCTGCTGCACAAGGCGAAGACCGGCGAGGGGCAGCTCGTCGACGTCGGCAGCCTCGAGGCGTCGAACCTCGCGATCTGGGGCCACGGCATCGCGCAGATCGTCTATCTCGGCTACCTCACGCCGGAGCGCAACGGCTTCCAGATCAGCGGCGGCGTCTGGGGGGCGTGGCCGACCAAGGACGGGCACTTCGCGATCATGACGCAGGTGCCGCGCCACTGGCAGGACTTCATGATCGGCCTCGGCGACCCCGAGTGGGCGCACCATCCGATCTTCTGGAAGCTCGGCCACGCGGGGATCCGGCGCGACATCACGCCCGAGCAGGGTGAGGAGATCCAGCAACTCCTGCGCGGCCCCTTCTCCGAGCTGCTCAGGCAATGGACCAACGCCGAGCTGTGGGAGCTGTGCCGCCGCGAGCGCATCGCCTGCCAGCCCGTGCTCACCATCCCCGAGGTCTGCGAGGCCGATCACCCCAACGAGCGCGACTGGCTGACGGAGGCCCCGGGCCTGCACCCGCCGCTGCGCGTGCCCGGCCGCCCCTACCACCTCTCGAAGACGCCGTGGCGCGAGCCGGGCCCGCCGCCCCGCCTCGACGAGCCCTCGGTGGGCGCGTGGCAGGGCGAGCACCGGCCGCCGTCCCCGCTGCGCACGCGAGCGGACGCGCTGATCGAGCCGCGCAACGCGGGCCAGCCGCTCGCGGGCCTGCGCATCCTCGACCTTGGCATCGTCTGGGCGGGGCCGCAGACGATCCGCTTCCTCGCCGACTTCGGCGCGGACGTGATCAAGCTCACGACCAACACGCGCCCCTGGATGTCCGGCGTGCGCGGCGGCTCCGACCCCGCCGACCCGATGTCGTGGGAGTGGATCCTGCGCAACCGCCGCTCCGTCAACATCGACCTGAGCCACCCGGAGGGCCCGGACCTCGTGCGCCGCCTCGCGACGGTCGCCGACGTGGTGCTCGAGAACTTCGGCTCCGGCACCGCCGAGCGGATCGGCATCGGCTACGAGGCGCTCTCGAGGGACAACCCCGGCCTCGTGATGATCTCGATGCCGCCCGCGGGCGCCACCGGCCCGTGGTCGGACCTCGTCTCCTACGGCCCGACGCTGACCGGGCTCAACGGCATGAAGGCGATCAGCGGCTACCCCGAGGACGGCTCGATCTCCGAGGAGGCGGCCGAGCTGGACCCGATCGCCGCCGCCTACGGCGCGCTCGCGATCCTCGCGGCGGTGATGCACCACTGCCGCACGGGCGAGGGCCAGCACATCGAGCTGGGGCAGGCGCAGGCCGGCTTCACCGGCCTCGCCGAGGGCGTGATCGAGTACACCTGGAACGGCCGCGACGTCGGCCCCGTCGGCAACACGCACGCCTTCCTCGCGCCGCACGGGATCTACCGCACGGTCGGAGCGGACGACTGGATCGCGATCGCCTGCGACGGCGACGAGCAGTGGCGCGCCCTCGCGGGCGTGGCCGGGCGGCCCGACTGGCTCGAGCGCGAGGACTTCGCCTCGCCCGAGGCGCGGCGCGCGGCGCGGCGCGCGATCGACGCGGAGCTGAACGCCTGGACGCGCGACCAGGACAAGCGCGAGCTGGCCGAGCGCCTGCAGGCGGCGGGCGTGCCCGCCTTCCCCGTCCTCGAGGGCATGGAGGTCATCGCCGACCCGATGCTGCGCGAGCGGCGGGCGGAGTTCGAGCTGCACCCCGACTTCACGGTCGACGAACTGCTGAACGGCATCGCCTGGCACCTCTCGAAGACGCCGCCGCGGCTGCGGCGGCCCGCGCCCGCCTTCGGCGGACACAACGCCGAGGTGCTGGGCGAGTACCTTGGCCTGACCGAGGCCGAGGTGCGGGCGATGGAGGAGTCGGGCCTGCTCGCGTAGGCGCGCGGCGACGAAGGAGGACGAGATGAGCGACGACGGACAACTGATCATCGAGGAGCGCGACCGCATCGCGTTCGTCACCTTCAACCGGCCCGAGAAGCTCAACGCCTGGACGTTCGAGATGAGCACCGAGCTGCGCGAGTACCTCTGGGGCCTCAACGAGGGCGACTACCGCATCCGCTGCGTGGTGATGACCGGCTCCGGGCGGGCCTTCTGCTCGGGCGCGGACGTCGGCAACCTCGCGGCGCGGCAGGGCGGCGAGCGGCCGCCCTGGCGTCCACCGCACCCGGAGGCGCACATCACCGAGGCGCTGCGCCGCTGCAACGCGCCGGTGATCGCCGCGATCAACGGCTACGCGCTGGGCATGGGCCTCGGCATCGCGATGGCCTGCGACATCCGCATCGCCGCGGACGACGCGCGCTTCCAGGTGGCGCAGATGAAGCGCGGCCTCACCGCCGACACCGCGCTCGCCCACTCGCTGCCCGCCGCGATCGGCGCCGAGCGCGCGATGGAGCTGATGTTCACCGCGCGCATGATCGAGGCGGACGAGGCGGAGCGGATCGGCCTCGTGCTGAAGGTCGTGCCCGCCGACAACCTGCTCGAGGAGGCCGAGGCGCTGGCGCGCGAGATCGCGAAGAGTGGCCCGCTCGGCGTCGCCGCCGCGAAGCGCACCGTCTACCTCCGCGACGACGACGCCTTCCAGCGCGCGCACGACTTCCTCGGCCTGACGATGGACCGCCTCTTCTTCACCGAGGACGCCCGCGAGGGCATCCAGTCCTTCGCCGAGCGCCGCGAGCCGGAGTTCCCCGGCCGCTGACGGCCCGCCTCGCCCCTCCGGCCCCTCCCTTCCGGCCCCCTCTCCTGGGGGAGAGACTCCCCATGGTGCTAAGGCGTCAAGCGGCGAGCTGCTCGCGGTCGCGGCGGTGCGCCCAGGCGGTGGCCTCGTCGTAGGGGCGGCGCGTCCTGAGGCAGCCGTGGAGGTAGCCGACGAGGCGGTTGCCGAGGGCGCGCAGCGCCTGGTGGTGGAGGTCGCCGGCGGCGCGCCGCCGCAGGTAGAAGTCGTAGCAACCGGGGCTCGCCTGTAGCGCGCAGAGCGCCCAGCGGTCGGCGGCGTCGGCGAGCCGGCGGTTGCGCACGAAGCGGGCGCGCACGCTGCGTTTGCGTCCCGATGCTACGGTCAGCGGCGAGGTGCCGGCGTAGTTCCTGCGGGACTTCGCCGACGCGTAGCGTTCGGGGTCGTCCCCGAACTCGCCGAGCACCCGGGCGCCGAGCACGAGACCGAGTCCGGGCAGGGAGCGGTAGAGCGCGGCGTCCGGGTGCTGCTCAAAATGGTCCGCCAGTTCGGCCTCGAGTGCGGCGATCTGCTGGTTGATCTCGCTGATCTGCCCGACCGTCGCGCGGGTGCTCGCGGCGAAGGCCCGGCTCACCACCTCCGACACCTCGAGCTGCGGGGAGCGCAGCGCCTCGCGGACCGCGGCGGCGCGCCGCTCGAGGTTGCGCCGGCGGCCGCCGCGGCGGAGCGCGGCGCGCAGCCGGGTGCTGCTCAGCCGCGCCGCCTCGCGCGGGCCGGGCGCCGTGGCCAGCACGCCGAGGGCGTCGCCGTGGGCGAGCTTGGGAAACGCCCGCAGGGCGGCGGGAAAGTACTCCCTGAGGGCGTTGCGCAGGCGGTTGGTCTGGCGCGTGCGGTCCCAGATCAACTGCTGGTGCGCACGGGCGAGGATGCGCAGCGCGGCGGCCTCGTCAGTGTCGCCGGCGACCGGCCGGTGGTTGTGGCGGTCGGTGCGGACGAGGTCGGCGAGCAGCTTCGCGTCGGCGGCGTCGGACTTGGCGCCGCCGAGGTGGTGGCGCTCGCGGTAGCGCGCCGCCGAGCGCGGGTTGATCGCGTAGACGCGGTAGCCGGCGGCGAGCAGCGCCGCGACCCAGGGCCCGCGGTCGGTCTCGATGCCGACCACGACGTCGCCCGGGTCCGCGGCGTGCCGGGCGACCAGCTCGTGCAGCGCGGCGACGCCCGCGACGCCCTCGGGCAGCCGCTTGGCGGCGAGCCGCGCGCCGGCCTCGTTCATGAAATGGACGTCGTGGTGGTCCTCGGACCAGTCGTCGCCCACGTAGAGGGTCATCGTCTCAGTGCCTCCTTCGCTTCGTGCTGCCGGCTGCGACCCGCCGGGCTGGTCCCGCGACGGCCTAATGGAACAGTGCTCGCGGGCACGACACCCCATGAGTGCTGCGGACCACCCGGACGCACCGGCCGGGGCGCGGTCTCTCCCGAGAGATCCAGAGGTCTCAGGGCGAGGAAGTGCTCACCGGCCGGCGGGCCCCGGACCAGTCTCCCAGATCGCTCCGGGGTTCTGGTCGAACCCCATTAGGGCGGGGGTGAGGGGGCTCGCCATTCGCTGCTACGAGCATCGATCGGTTGTTGCGCCCCCGGCGGCTCGTGCCCTGCGGGCGTCGGACGAGCAGGCGCTGCGCGCCGCTCGGCTGGATTCCGGCTTTCGCCGGAATGACGGAGGGGGAGGCGGAAGGACGGGGAGGGAGAGACCGGCCGCCGCTCCCTTCCGGCCCCCTCTCCTGGGGGAGAGGGTTGGGGTGAGGGGGCACGCCGGACTCCCGAGGACGCACGCACGCCCATTGGCTGCCCTGCCCCTCGCGCCCCAATGGCCTTGAGGTGAGCGAGGGCCGCGTCAGTAGTAGATCGCAGTGCCGGGGCCGCCGCCCGTGGCGATCGCGTCCCCGTTGATCGAGATTGACTTCGGGGAGGCGAGGAAGGCGACGACCCAGGCGACCTCGCGCGCGTCGACGAGGTGGTGGATCGAGTTGCCCTCGGCGAGTCGGCGCTCGACCTCCTCCTCCGCCTCGCCCGCCTCGACGCGCGCGGCGATCATCTCCGCCGTGCGCTCGGTGCGGGTGCCGCCGGGGTGGACGACGGTGACGTTGATCCCGTCGGGCCCGAGCTCGTTCGCGAGGTTCTTCGTCAGCGCGGCGACGCCGACGTTGCGGATGCTGCCCGAGGTGTTGCCGGCGCGGCGCGCGCCGAGGCCGGAGACGTTGACGATCCGCCCCCAGCCCTGCTCCCGCATGATCGGCGCGACCGCCCGCGCGGTCCGCAGGTAGCCCAGCACCTTCACCTCGATGTCCGCGCGCACGTGATCGTCGCTCAGCTCCGCCAGCGGGACGGGCGGCAGCGCGCTGCCCGGCGAGGCGGCGTTGTTGACGAGGATGTCGATCCGTCCGAACGCCTCGTGCGCCGCCCGCACCATCGCCCGCACCGAGGCGTCGTCCGAGGTGTCGGCGGTCAGCGCCAGCACGCGGCGCCCGCTTTCCCCGGCGATCCCGGCGGCGGTCGCCTCCAGCGCCTCGCGCCCGCGCGCGACGGCCGCGACGTCGGCGCCCTCGAGGGCCAGTTCGCGCGCCACCGCCTTGCCGATGCCGCGGCTCGCGCCGGTCACGATCGCCACCTTCCCCGTCAGCTCCAGGTCCATGCCGTGCCTCCCGCCTCGCGGCGCGCTCGCGCCGCCGCGCATCGTACGCCGCGGGGCGAGGGCCGGTGTATCCTCGCCGCGCGGCGGGCGCTCGCCCGCGCGGCCGGGGAGGGCGGGGCGCATGACGACGCAGACACGCGGGCGGGACGCCGTCTTCCTCTCGGGCGTGCGCAGCGGCTTCGGCAGCTTCGGCGGCTCGCTCAAGGAGCTCAGCGCCACGCAGCTCGGCGCCGCCGTCTCGCGCGACGCGATCGCCGCCTCGGGCGCGTCCGCCGAGGAGTTCGACCACGTCGTCTTCGGGAACGTGCAGCAAACCTCGTCGGACGCGATCTACCTCGCGCGCCACATCGGCCTCGATGCCGGGCTGCCTATCGAGACGCCGGCGCTGACCGTGAACCGGCTCTGCGGCTCGGGCTTCGAGGCGATCACGCAGGGCGCGCAGCAGATCATGCTCGGCCGCTCCGAGCTGGTGCTCGCCGGCGGGACCGAGTCGATGAGCCAGGCGCCGCACGTCGTGCGCGGCGCGCGCTGGGGCCTGCGCCTCGCCGCGCAGGCGGAGCTGGAGGACTCGCTCTGGGAGTGCCTCAGCGACCGCTACTGCGGCCTCTCGATGGGCGAGACCGCGGACAACCTCGCGCAGCGCTACGAGCTCGACCGCGACGAGGTCGACGAGTACGCCCTCGGCTCCCAGCAGCGCGCACGGCAGGCCTGGGAGGACGGCGTCTTCGAGGACGAGGTGACGCCGATCAGCGTCGGGCGGCGCGGCCGCGAGACCGAGTTCCGCGCCGACGAGCACATCCGCAGCGACACCACCCTCGAGACCCTCGGCGGGCTACCGACAGTCTTCCGCGACGGCGGCGTCACCACCGCCGGCAACGCCTCCGGCATCTGCGACGGCGCGGCGGCTCTGGTCGTGGCCAGCGAGGAGTACGCCGCGGCGAACGACCTGGAGCCGATCGGCCGGCTGATCGGCTGGGCCGTGGCGGGAGTCGACCCGGCGCACATGGGCATCGGGCCCGCGCCCGCGATCCGCGACGTGCTGGAGCAGACCGGCCTCGGCCTGGACGAGCTGGACCTGATCGAGGTCAACGAGGCGTTCGCGGCTCAGTACCTCGCGGTTGAGCGCGAGCTGGGGCTGGACCGTGAACGGACGAACGTGCACGGCGGCGCGATCGCGATCGGGCACCCGGTCGGCGCGAGCGGCGCGCGCATCACGGCGCACCTGCTGCACGCGCTGCGCCGCGAGGGCAAGCGCTACGGCCTCGGCTCGGCCTGCATCGGCGGCGGCCAGGGCGCGGCGCTGATTGTCGAGGCGTTCAACTAGCCGGCGCACCCCCCAACCCGCTCCCTGACGAGACCTTTCGCATCGTCGGCTGAGACCGTGTATAAACTGTGTATTGTCGTCCTTGCGGTGGGCGGAGGGCCATGGGAGATCGAGTGGATCGCGGCTGGCTGGCGCGAATGCCGATGCGGCGCGTCGCCGTCGCGGGCCTGCTGGCCGCGCTGTTCGCCGCCGCGCTGATCGCGGCGCCCGGCGCCGAGGCGAACGCGCCGCCCGCCGCTCCCGGCAGCGTCAGCGTGACGCGCGGCGCCTGGGGGAGCGGGACGCTCGATGTCAGCTGGGACGCCGTCTCCGGCGCGACGAGCTATAACGTCAACTACACCGCCGACGGCGGCCAGAGCTGGACGCGCGCGGCCAGCGGCGTCACGGGCACGCGCACCGCGATCGGCGGCGCCAAGGACGCCCTGCCCTACATCGTCGCCGTGCAGGCGGTCAACAAGCACGGCCTGAGCAACTGGACCAACTCCGCGCCCGCGCCGCCCCAGTGCCCCGACGGGCGCGCCTGCGGCGGCCCCCCGAATGTCCCGCCCGACGCGCCCGCCATCGTGACCGTCTCGCGCGGCGACGGGACGCTGACCGCGAGCTGGCCGGCCG
This sequence comes from Dehalococcoidia bacterium, assembly GCA_963692775.1. GTDB lineage: Bacteria > Chloroflexota > Dehalococcoidia > UBA2979 > UBA2979 > VXMT01. The sequence continues at coordinate 1,723,377 of OY839116.1, forward strand.
TCCAGGGCGCGGACACGTACCACGTCAGCTACAGCTCGGACGGCGGGACGACCTGGGCGTCGGCCAGCTACGAGCACACCACGACCCGGATCACCATCAAGGGCCTCGACAACAGCGCGACGTACATCGTCGGGGTGAGCGCGGCGAACGAGGCGGGCGAGGGCGAATGGCGCTACTCCGCGCCGCTTTCGCCCGCGATCCCCCCGCCCTTCAAGATCGTGCCGGGCGAGGCCCTGCCCGTCATGCCCACGCCCACGCCCACGCCCACACCCGCCGCGCCCGACCCGCCCGAGAGCGTGACCGTCACGAACCGCGACGACGGCTCCGCCGAGATCGAGTGGAGCCCCGTGGAGGGCGCGACCAGCTACGCCATCGCCCAGAGCGCGGACAACGGGCAGACCTGGGCCAACTCCCAGACGACCGGCGGCGCGGGCGGCGCAAGCGAGGGCGGCGGCGCGGGCGCGGCGGGCGGCGCGAACGCCGGGGGCGGCGCCACCACCGCCACGCTCGGCGGCCTCGACAACAGCGCGACCTACATCTTCGGCGTGAGCGCGCTCAACGCGGGCGGGGCGAGCGCCCAGACGAACTCGGCCCCCGCCCCGCCCGTCGAGCCCGGCCCCGCCACCGTGACCGTCACGCGCGCGACGGGAGGAACCCTCACCGCCAGCTGGGACGCCCTCCCCAGCCTCTGGAACTACTTCGTGAAGTACTCCGGCGACGGCGTCAACTGGGCGTATTCCGGGCTCATCGGCAAGGGCACGAGCCATACCTTCACCGGCCTCGACGACACGCAGACCTACACCGTGGCCGTGCGCGGGCTGGTGGACTACGGCTGGACGGCGTGGACCTACGCCGCGCCCGCAGGCGGCCCCTCGGCCGCCCCCGCCGCGCCCCGCAACCTCACCACCACCCGCACGGAAGTCCTCGCCAACTATTGGACGCTGCGCGTGGACTGGGACGACGTCCCCTTCGCCACCCTCTACGACGTCGAACTCAGCACGGACAACGGCGCGACCTGGACGCGCGAATCGACCGGTCTCTCGTCCTCCACCTTCACTGAGCACCTCTTCAGTGGCGACGACGACTACAAGGCCCGCGTGCGCGCGACGAACACGAACGGAACCAGCGGCTGGGCCGTGTCGGGCGTCGACCTGGCCCCGAACGGGCCGCCCGCGGCCCCCGCCTCCGTGACCGTCTCGCGCAGCGGCAAGACGCTCACGGTCAGCTGGACCGCGGTCCCCTTCGCCGCGAAGTACAACCTCAACACGAGCGACAACGGGCAGGTGAGCTGGTCGCGCGCCGCGAGCGACGTGACCGGCACGACGACGACGCTGACGGTCGCGTCCGCCACGAAGGACTATTACGTCTCCGTGCAGGCCGAGAACGCCGCCGGGACGGCCGGCCCCTGGCGCGACTCCGCCGTCAGCCGCGCGACGGCCCTGCCGCCCGCCCCCACCGGCCTGACGACCGTGCGCGACGCCGCCGGCGAGATCGATGTCTCGTGGACCGCCGTGAGCGGGGCGGTCGGCTACGACCTCTCCTGCTCCGATTCCGGGTACTACTGGGGCACCTGCGGCAACGTGAGCACGACGGCGACGAGCGCCACCTTCACGCACGCCTCGATCGCCGAATCGCGCACGTACACCATCGCCGTGCGCGCCCGCAACGCCAGCGGCGGCGGCCCCTGGGCGAAGGCCTGGGTCGCCGGCGTGTTCGTTCCCCATTATGTGTGGAAACCCGCGGTCCTCAGGCGGGACAGCGGCACGGCCGTCCTCTCCTGGGAACCCACCTACATGGAGCATCACCCGATCACGCACTACCGCGTCTACTGCGCGGAGGGCCTCACCGGAACCCCGGCGTGGACGAAGTGCCTCGATAACATGGCCGCGCCCAGCGGCCAGCCCGTCACCGTCACCGGCACGGTGAGCGGGCTCGACGACACGAAGGCCTACCGCTTCGGCATCCTCAGCGTGAACTTCGTCGGCGACAGCGGGCGGCGCATCCAGACCTCCGCAGTGGTCGCGCCCGGCGCGCCCGTGATGAGGCAGAAGGCGCCGACGTTCTTCACCATCAACGCGCCCGCGCGCACGGGCGGCGGCGGGGAGACGCTCACCTACAACATCCATTGCCGCCTCGCGGGCGGGGAGTACACGCTGGCCAAGGAGAAGTGGGATCCGGGCATCAACCCCGCGACGGTCACCCTCGCCACCGTGCGCACCTACACCGGCTGCGCCAACTTCGAGGGGCTCATCATCGAGTCCGTCAACGGCATCCCCGGCGGGCGGCTCTACTACCCCACGGCGTCGGCCATCTCGGCCATCACGGGCGCGCGCGGGAACGGCTCGCTCACCCTCACCTGGCCGCCCCCCAGCGCCAACGTGAACGCCCCCATCACCAGCTACGACGTGGAGTGCAGCACCGACGGCGGGGCCACCTGGGCGGACTGCGGCGGGAGCGGCTCTCTCTCCGGCTCGACCTACACCTACACCGTCAGCAGCGGCGTCCCCAACGGCGCGATCCACATCGCCCGCGCGCGGGCGCGCACGAGCATCGGCCCCGCCCCCTGGACGGAGTCCGCCGAGATCGCGGGCTGGAACACGCCCAGCCGCATCGCCTCCATCACCGTCGCGCGCGGGAGCGGCTCCATCACCCTCAGCTGGACCGTGCCCAGCTTGCCCAACAGCGGCGGCGCGATCAGCGGCTACGACGTGCAGTGCGCGATGAAGGTCGGCTCGACGTGGCGCGCCTGGGCGGATTGCGGCGGGAGCGGCTCCGCCACCAGCGGGACGTACACCTACACCAAGAGCGACGCCGTGGACGCGAACGTCTACAAGGCGCGTGCGCGCGCCCGCAACTCGTCCGGCGTGGGCATCTGGCGCGAGTCCGGCGACATCCACACCGTCCCCGGCGCGCCCAGCATCGTCAACTACAACACAACCCTCGGCACCCTCTTCTGGAATCTGCCCGCCTCCGCCGACCGCGGCAGCGGGACGGCGGGCTACCAATACAACGTCTACTGCCGCTCCAGCTCCACGGACGCCTGGTCGAAGGTGATTAACGGCGTGACCGTGCCGGTGGGGACCTACGACCAAACGCAGCTCACGTCTCTCATCCTCCACTCGCAGTGCGCGCAGACCGTCTCGCAGGTCGAGGTCGGGTTCGTGAACGTGTACGAGGGGCCGCGCGCCCGCTACGGGCCGCCCGTGCAGATCGCGAGCGTGACCCTGAGCCGCAACACGGACGGCGACAGCCTCACCCTCTCCTGGGCGGTGCCCGCCAGCGGCAGCTTCAACCCCATCACCGGCTACGAGGCCGAGTGCAGCACCGACGCGGGGACCACCTGGGCGAGCTGCGGGGGCACGATCGCCGCCTCCGGCGCGGCCGGCTCGGCGCGCACGCACAGCTTCACCGTGAGCAAGTACAAGTCCTACCTCGTGCGCCTGCGCGCCACCAGCAGCCACCCCGCCGACGCCGCCTGGCGCCAGTCCGCCTCCAGCGCCGGCCAGACGCTGGGCGCGCCCGTCAGCGTCTCCGTGGGCAACTCCAGCTACGACGGGCAAGTGCGAACCTATCCGGTGAGCTGGAGCAAGCCCGCCAACACGGGCGCGAACGAGACGTTCGCCTACCAGGTGCAGTGCACCAGCTCCAGCAACCCGACCTCGAACTCGTGGGGCGGCTGCGGGACGCACAACGTCGCCGCGACGGCGAACGCGACCGTCAGCATGAACGTGACGCACGGCTGGCAAGGCGGCACGTTCAAACAGGTGCGCGTGCGCACGTCCAAGGACGGCGTCCATAGCGCCTGGGTGACCGGCGACACGCAGTACAAGTAACGCCCCGCCGCCGCGCCCCCCTCTCCCTCCGGGGGACCTTTGCGTAGCCCTGCGTGAGCGGTCCGCCCCCCTCACCCTGGGCAGCGAGCGCCTCCCCCGAAAGCCCCGATGGCGCAACGAAACCCCGGCGCGGCGTCCTCACCCCGACCCGCTCCCTCCGGTGGTGGGAGCGGGCCGGAGCCGGGTGCCCGGCTCGCGTATCATCGGTCCGGCGCACATCACACGGCGGGAGGATGAGCATGGCGGAGAGCGGCGTTCGCAGCGTCGGAGTGCTCGGCTGCGGGCAGATGGGCGGCGGCATCGCCCAGGTCTGCGCCACGGCCGGCTTCGAGACCCACGTCCGCGAGGCAGGCGCCGAGCCGCTGGAGCGCGGCATGGCCTCGATCCTGCGCGCGCTCGACTCGGCCGCCGGGCGCGGACGCCTGTCCGCCGAGGACCGCGCCGCGATCGAGGAGCGGCTCCACCCGACGACGGACTTCGCCGACCTCGCCGGCTGCGACATCGTGATCGAGGCGGTCACCGAGGATCTCGACCTGAAGTGCGCGGTCTGGCGCGAGGCGGACGCCGCCGTGCGGGCGGACGCGGTCTTTGCCTCGAACACCTCGAGCCTGACGATCGCGGCGATGGCCGGGTCCACCGGCCGGGCGGACCGCTTCGTGGGGATGCACTTCTTCTTCCCCGTGCCGGCGATGCGGCTCGTCGAGGTGGTGCGGACCGTCACCACCTCGGACGAGACGTTCGAGCGCGCCGCGGCCTTCGCGAGCGAGATCGGCAAGGAGCCGATCGCGGCGAAGGACCAGTCCGGCTTCACGGTGAACCTGCTGCTGGTGCCCTACCTGCTGGACGCGATCCGCGCGCTCGAGCGCGGTGTGGCTGGCGCCGAGGACATCGACCGCGGGATGCAGCTCGGCTGCGGCCATCCGATGGGGCCGCTCACGCTCTGCGACCTCGTGGGGCTGGACGTGCTGCGCCAGGTGGCGGAGTACATGTACGCGGAGCACCGCGAGGCGCGCTACGCGCCGCCGCCGCTGCTGACGCGGATGACGCTGGTGGGGCTGCACGGCCGCAAGACGGGCCGCGGCTTCTACGACTACTCGGCGGACCCGCCCGCGCCGCTCGGGCTCGGGGTGTAAGCGTCTACGAGGAGTCCGGCCGCGCTTCGCCTTCCGCCTCCTCCAGCAGCGCGCGCAGCCTGGGCGCGAGTTCGGGGATGTCGTCGCGGACGATGCCCCAGACCCTGTCGTCGTCGACCCCGATGTAGGCGTGGATGATGACGTTCCGCGTGGCGATGATCTTGCCCCAGGGGACGTCCGCGTTCCCCTTGCGCACCTGATCCGGGATGTGCGTCGCCGCCTCGCCCACGAGCGCGATGTTGTGCAGCACCGCGTAGTACGTGCGCCGGTCGTCGAGGAAGGCCGCCTTGTCCATGTCCGCCGCGTACTCCACGACGCGCTCGCAAGCCTCGATCATGTCGCGCACGTAGAAGTCCCAGCGGCGCGGCGAGGGGCGGTCGGGCATGGGCGGCCTCCGTTCCGGGGCCGCGAAGACGTCGACGGCCTCGGCCTCGATATGGGGGCGCAACTCGGTCCGCAGCGCCTTGCGCGTCACGAGGTCGACTGGTCGGCCGAGCAGGTCTTCGATGTAGCACTGGACGCCGAAGTAGCCCTTCGAGTCGGCTTGTTCCTCGAAGCTGACGAGGATGTCGATGTCGCTGTCGGGGCGCGCCTCGTCGCGCAGGGTGGAGCCGAAGAGCGCGAGTTCGGTGACGCCGAAGCGCTCGCGCAGCACGTCCTTGTGCTCGCGCAGCACCGCCAGCGTCTCGTTGCTGCCAATCGCTTGCTCGACCATCGAATCCCTCAGCAACCAGACTACTCCGTCGCGCCGCAGTCGCGGAACCGCCCTCGCCGCGCGCTCAGCCCGCGCGCGCAGGCCCGAACCGCAGCTGCGGCAGCCGCGAGACGATGGCGAAGAGCAGCGCGCTGAGTCCGAACGAGCAGACGAACATCACCAGCGCGAGGTCGTAGCTGCCCGTCACGTCGAAGATCCAGCCGGCGACCACCGGGCTGACCACCAGGCCGAACTCCTCGACCACCAGCATCGCGCCAAGCAGCGTGGCGAAGTGGGCGAGGCCGAACATCCTCGTCAGCAGCATCGCCTCGATGATCGGGCCGCCGCCCGTGCCGCAGACCCAGAGCAGCACGAAGACGGCGATGCCGGCGGCGCCCGAGTCCAGCAGCAGCGCCACCAGCGCACCCGAGAGGCAGGCGCACATCGCGATCACCAGGTGCTCGAAGCGCCTCCAGCGGTCCGCGATCAGCCCGAAGGCCAGCCGCGTGCCCATCCCCAGCGCCGCCATGGCCGAGACGATCAGCGCCGCCGTCCCGCGCGGCAGCCCGAGCGAGACGTAGAGCGGGATCTGGTGCACCAGCATCCCGAACATCCCGAAGAACAGGAACGTGAACCCGAACGCTACGAGCCAGAAGTGCGGGGTCGCCAGCGCGGCGCGCAGCGACAGCCCGCTCAGCCGCGATGCGGCCTCGCCCGGATCGACGGGCGCGCCCGCGGGGGCCGGAGCGCCGTCCGGCCGCGCCCCCACGTCCGAGGGGTGGTTGCGCACCAGCAACGCGCCGAGCGGCAGGTAGAGCAGCACGATCACGACGCCGGAGAAGATGAACGACGGCCCCCAGCCCAGCGTGTCGATCACCAGCCGCATCGAGGGCACGACGACGACGCCACCGAGCGCGAACCCCGTCCCGAGGATGCTGAGCGCGATCCCGCGCCGGCGATCGAACCACCTCGAGATCAGCACCTGGAAGGGGATGAAGAACATCATCTGGCGGAAGACGCCGTTGACCGCCGAGTAGACGTACCACTGCCACAGCTCGCTCGTCGTTGCGAGCAGGCCGTAGCTCAGCGCCGTGGTCACGGCTCCGATCAGGATCGCCTCGCGCGGTCCGCGCATGTCGATCCAGCGCCCGACCAGCGGACCGGCGAGGCCGCCGCTGAACACCCCCACCGAGAGCCCGCCGGACACCTCGCCGCGGGACCAGCCGAACTCGTCCTCGAGCGGGGAGATGTAGAGCCCGAACGCCCAGAAGGAGACGCCGCTGCCGAGCGCCATCGCGGCGATCGAGCCGGCGAGCAGCCACCAGCCGTAGTAGACCTGCTGCGGCCGGCGCAGCCACAAGGGGAGACTCATCGCGATCGCGATCGGCGCCGCATGAGCCGCCTCCGTGCTCTTCGCGAAGGCCATGGTAGCGGCTGGTGGCGGGACGGGACGCCGTCGGTGGCGGCACGCAAGGCATCTTGACATCACCTGAGTCGAGCATCATGATGTCTCTATGCGAACAACGCTCACGCTGGACGACGATGTCGGCGAGTTCCTGCGCGAGCAGGCGCGGTTGCACGACAAGCCATTCAAGCAGGTGGTGAACGAGACGCTTCGACGCGGCATGTCTCCAACGGCCAGCGAAAAGCCGCGCCGCCGGTACTGCGTCAACCCAATCCACGGCGAGCTCGCCCCCGGCTTCGATCCGCTGAAGGTGAAGGAGTTCCTCGACGACCTTGACATGGAGCACTTCTTCGAGGTCCAGCGCAGTAACAGCCACAGCAACCAGTGATCGTCCCCGACACCAACCTCTTGCTCTACGCCCACTACGACGGCTTCGCCGAGCACGACGCCGCCCGACTCTGGTGGGAAGACCTGGTGAACGGCTTTGAGCGAGTCGGGATCGCATGGGCAGTCTCGGCCGGATTCGTGCGGGTGATCACCAATCCCCGGGCGGTCCGACGGCCACCGGCCCCAGCGCAGGCGGTCGACTTCGTACGCGGGTGGTTCGAGTTCCCGCACATCACGCCGCTCAACCCCGGCGCCGAACACCTGACGCTGATGCGAGAGCACCTGGTCGCCGTCGGAGTCGGTGGGAACCTCGTGACCGACGCGCACATCGCGGCGCTTGCGATGGAGTACCAGGCCGAAGTCCACTCGGCCGACACGGACTTCGGGCGCTTCCCCGGACTGCGCTGGCGCAACCCCCTCTGACCGCGGCTAGATCACCCCGTCGCGGGCCAGCGCCTCGAGCTCGTCGGCGCCGAGGCCGAGCGCGCCGTAGACCTCGGCGTTGTGCTCGCCGGTGAGCGGGGCGCGGCGGGTCGTGCCGAGCGGGGTCTCGGACCAGATGCCCCAGGCGCCGGAGTAGCGGAAGCGCTCGCCCAGCTCGGGGTGCTCGATCTCCTGCCAGTAGCCGCGGTCCTCCCAGTGCGGGTCGGGGAGGATCTCGTCGAGGCTGCGCACCGCGCCCCAGGCGTGGCCGCGCTCCTGCGCGCCCCGGTAGGCCTCCTCGGCGGGCACGTCCGGGAAGAAGTCGCGCAGCACGTCGCTGATGTGGTTCTGCTCCTCCACGATCTGGTCCTGCTCGGCGAAGCGCTCGTCCAGCAGGTCGTCCGCGGCGTCGTACTCGTCCAGCCACTCGCCGATGCTGCGCAGCTGCGGAGGCGAGAGCCGCTGGTTGAACATCGCGTTCACGTACTTGCCGTCCGCGCACTCGAACTGCGTATGGGGCCGAGGCAGCGACCACGCGGCGTGGCGGCCCGTCTGCCGCCGCAGCTCGCGCCCGGTGGCGAAGTAGATCGGCACCGCCATCTCCGTCGTCAGCGCGCAGGCGTCGTGGATCGAGACATCGAGGAACTGCCCCTCGCCCGTGAACTCGCGATCGAGCAGCGCGGTGGCGATCGCCAGCAGCGCGTAGTGGCCGCCGATGTGCCAGGCGTTGCCTCCGCCCGGCGCGATCGGCGGGGCGTCGGGCGCCTCGTCCTCGTCGTAGCCGGACGACGCCATCTGCCCGCCCGCGGCCATGTGCACGAGGTCCGTCGCGATGTAGTCGCGCCACGGCCCGTCCTGCCCGAACGGCGAGAGCGAGCAGTAGACCAGTCGCGGGTCCGCGCCTCGCAGCTCCTCCGGCCCGAGCCCGATCGCCGGTAGCGTGCCGGGCCGCGTGGTCTCCAGCAGCACGTCGGCCCCGCCGACGAGCGCGCGGAACAGCTCGGCGCCGCGCGGATCATCGAGGCCCAGCGTGACGCCGCGCTTGCCGCAGTTGTAGTGCCAGAAGGAGAGCGAGCGCTCGCGGTGCGGCTCGTCGCGGTAGTACGGGCCCACCTCGCGCTCGTCCGAGCCGCCGGGCGGCTCGACCTTGATCACGTCGGCGCCCATCTCCGCGAGCAGCCGGGCGCACCAGCGACTCGCCTCGCCTCCCAGCTCGACGACGCGCAGGTCGGCGAAGGGCAGGTCTCCGCTCACGACGCCCCCTCCGTCCCGGCCTCTTGGGCGTCTTCGAGCAGGTAGGGCTCGAGCGGCTCGCTCGGCGGCCAGAGCCAGCCGTCGTCGTAGCCGGCGCGCAGCTCCGCCTCGCTGAGGCCGAGCATGCCGCACAGCACTTCGCGGTTGTGCTCGCCGGCGAAGGGCGCGATGCGCCGCGCCGTGGTCTCGTTCACGGCGGACTGCCACGGCAGGTTCTGGTAGCCCCGCTCGCCCAGCACCGGGTGCGGGTGGTGCGAGAAGAGGCCGCGCTCGCGGAGCTGCGGGTCGTGCTCGACGCGATTCTCGTTGCTCTGCACGGGCATCGCCGGGACGCCCGCCGCCTGGCAGCGCTCGGCCAGCTCGTACTTGCCGAGCGTCAGCGTCCACGCCTCGATCCGCTCGTCGAGCTCCTCCTGGTGCTCAAGCCGGCCCTCGAGGCTGTCGAAGCGCGCCTCGGCGGCCCACTGCGGCGAACCCATCACGCCCTGCAATGCCTGCCAGTCGGCGTCATCGCGGCAGACGATGGCGCACCAGTCGTTGTAGCCGCCGCCCGCCGTGCGGTAGGCGTTGTGCGGGGCGGCGATGGCGCCGCGGTAGTTGTGCAGCAGCGGCGCGCCGGGCCAGTGCGCGCGGTTGCCGGGCGGGAAGCCCTCGCGGCGCGCGGGCCGCCCGTTCACCGTCGCATCGAGGATCGCCGAGCCCGCGAGGCCGATGCCGAGCCCGGCCTGCGAGACGTCGATGTGCTGACCGCGACCGGTGCGTTTGCGCTGCCGCAGCGCGCTGAGGATCGCGATCGCGCCGAAGATGCCTCCCGTGTCGTCGAGGTAGGACCAGCCCCAGCCCGCGGGCGGGCGGTCCGGCAGTCCGGAGAGGAACGTCAGCCCGGAGAGCGCCTGCGCGCTCGGCCCGAAGGTGCGGTAGGGGTGATCGCGGCCGCTGTGGCCGAGGCCGGACATCGAGACGTAGACGAGGCCGGGGTTCAGCTCGCGCATTTGCTCGTAGCCGAGGCCCCAGCGCTGCATCACGCGCGAGGTGAAGTTCTCCAGCACCGCGTCGGAGGCGGCGAGCAGGCGCCTCAACAGCTCGCGCGCGCGCTCGTCGCGCAGGTTCAGCGTGACGCTGCGCTTGTCCATGTGTTTCTCGACGAACCAGTGATTGCCCTCCAGGCCCGGTACGGCGTCCTCCGGCATCCCGACGGTGGTGAAGCGGTCCTGGTGGTGGACCGTCCCGCGCTGCGGCCACTCCACCTTGATCACGTCCGCGCCGAGCGTCGCGAGGATGCGCGTCGCCCACGGCCCGGCGCGCACCCAGCTGAGGTCGACGACGCGGATGCCCTCGAGCGCGAGCCGCTTCGTCATGCCGTCGCCTCCGATCGCGCCAGCTCCGCGTCGAGCCGCCACACCGTAGCGCCCTGGGGTGTTTCAAGGGCGCGCCAGGCCGGGACGGTGTAGGCGCCGTCTGGCGCCTCCTCCCACGCGACCTCGACGGCGACGCCCACGCCGGCCGCGTCCTCGCCGTCGAGCAGCAGGCCGGCGAGGCGCACGGGCTCGCCGTCCTCGTTCGCGCAGTCCGGCAGCTCGACGAGGGCGACGACGTAGGGGGCGGCGGGGCGGAAGGCGGGCAGCACGGAGTGCGCGACGACCACGTAGCTGGCGATCACGCCCCGGCCCTCGGCCTCGCGCCATTCGAGGTCGAAGGAGCGGCAGCGCGGACAGAGCGGCGCGGGCGGGTACCAGCGCCGGCCGCACTCGGCGCAGGCGCGCACGACGAGACGGTGCTCGCGGGCCGCCGCCCAGAACCCTTCCGAGTCCGGGTCTGGCTGCAACGCGATCAGCGAGTAGTCGACGGCTCCCTGCATCTCGCTCCCCATCCTGTCCTGACCGTCCCTAGCGCCGCAGCACCGCGGTCCAGCCCTGTTGCGCGCCGCCGCCGCCCGCACAGAAGGCGACGGCAGGCGGGCTTGGGTGCTCGACCGGCTCGCCGCGCGCGCGGCGGCGGCGATCCTCGCGCGCGAGGGCTTGGCGGCAGCCCCGCGCGCGATCGTACGTGTGCTCGCCCTGCCGCCAGCCCTCGCAGAGGTCGTCGGTGCGGCCGCGCAGCTGGCGCGCGCTCTCGATCAGGTAGCCGATGCCGTGCGCGTAGCCCTCGGAGAGCTGGCCGCCGTTGGTGTTCTGCGGCAACTCGCCGTCGAGGTGGATGCGCCCGCCTCCGACGAAGTCGCCGCCCTCGCCCTCGCCGCAGAAGCCGAAGGCTTCGAGGTACATCATCGGCGTGGTCGTGAAGTTGTCGTACATCGTGACGATGTCGACGTCCTCGGGGCCGATGCCGGCGCTGCTGAAGGAGCGCTCGCGCACGAACGCGCCCCAGCCCTCGGTCATGTCGGGGCGGCCCCAGGTCCAGCTCGGATTGTGCGTCGAGGCGCGCGCAGAGCCGCCCATGATGTAGACCGGCGGCTGCGCGAGGTCGGCCGCGCGCTCCGCCGAGGTGACGATCAGCGCCCCCGCCACGTCGTTCTCCTGGCAGCAGTCGAGCAGCCGGAACGGCTTGGCGATCCAGCGCGAGTTCTGGTGGTCGTCGATGCTGATCGCCTCGCGGCGCGTCGCCTTCGGGTTGAGCGTCGCCGCGAAGCGCTGCGTCACCGCGAGGTCGGCCATGTGCAGCGTGTTGTAGCCGTAGCGCTGGAGGTAGGACATCGCCTCGAAGGCGTAGATCGTCGGCGCGCCGCGGATGCCGAACGGGACCTGGTACTGCCCGCGCCCGGCCGCGGCGACCGGCTGCGGCCTCGGCGCCTCGCCGCCGCGCGTCGCGGCGCCGCCGCCCATGCGCAGCCCGGAGCGCCCGTTCATCGAGCGCCAGACCGCCACCGTCTCGCAGTAGCCCGCCTCGATCAGCGCGATCGACTGCGCGACGAGCTGGCCGATGCTGTTGCCGCCCCCGAGGATGTCGACGCCCATGTTGGTGCGGATGCCGAGCGCCGAGGCGACCTCGGCGTTGCCGCAGGAGTCGCCCGCCGTCGCCTGGTGGCTGGCCAGCCCGTCGATCTCATCGACGGCGATGCCGGCGTCGGCTGCGGCGGTGACGATCGCCTCGCAGGCCATCGAGAGCGTCGTGCGGCCGGACCAGCGGGAGTACTCCGTCTCGCCGACGCCGACGATGCAGTAGCGGTCGCGCAGGCCGGACCCGGATCGCGCCACCGCCGCTGCCCTTCCCCGTGCCCCGAGGGCGCTACGGCGCGTCCGCGCTCCCGGCGACCGCGAGCGGGAGCACCTCGTTCAGCGAGCCGGAACGGAAGCCCTCGAGGTCCACGGCCACGTAGGCGAAGCCCGCGCTCTTCACGGCGGCGACGATCTCCGAGCGCAGCGGCTCGGCGAGGGCGCTCGCCAGCTCCTCGGGGCCGAGCTCGACGCGGGCGACGCGGTCGTGGTGGCGGACGCGCAGCTCGCGCAGGCCGAGCTTGCGCAGCGCCAGCTCCGCCTCGGCGATCTGGCGCAGCTTCTCCGGCGTCACCTCGCTGCCGTAGGGAATGCGCGAGGCGAGGCAGGCCATCGCCGGCTTGTCCCAGGTGGGCACGCCGAGGCGCTTCGCGAGCGCGCGCACGTCGGCCTTCGTGAAGCCCGCCTCGGCGAGCGGGCTGCGCACGCCGTGCTCGCGCGCGGCGCGGCGGCCGGGCCGGAAGTCGCCGCTGTCGTCCGCGTTCGCGCCGTCGAGCACCACGGCGTCGCCGAGGTCCTCGCGGGCCAGCGCGTCGAGCAGCGAGTACAGCTCGTCCTTGCACTCGAAGCAGCGCTCCGGCGAGTTCTCGACGTAGCCCGGCCGGTCGATCTCGTGCGTATCGATCTCGCGGTGCGCGATGCCGATCGCCGCGGCGACGCGGCGCGCCTCCTCGCGCTCGCTGGGGGCGAGCGAGGGCGAGACGCCCGTCACGGCGAGCGCGCGATCGCCCAACGCCTCGACGGCGGCGGCGGCGAGCAGGCTGGAGTCAACGCCGCCGGAGAAGGCGACGACGGCCCTCGGCAGCTCGGCGAGCAGGCGGCGCAGCTCGCCCGCCCGGGCGTCGAGGTCGCGTGTGTCCGGATCGCTCATCGCTCGCCCTCGCGCAGCGGCGGTCCGCCATGGCCGCCGCCGCTGTAGTCTAGCGCAGCGGCGGCTGACCGCCCGTGACCGTGGAGTCGCGGGCGGACGCAAGCGGGGGTGCGACCTGGGCGACGACGGGACTCAACTGGAGGCGCTGCTGGAGCGGGTCGCGCGGGGCGAGCTGAGCCCGAGCGACGCCGCCGAGCGGCTGCGCGTGCTGCCCGTCGAGGATATCGGCTTTGCCCGCCTCGATCACCACCGCGCGATCCGCGACGTGCTGCCGGAGGTCGTGCTCGCCGAAGGCAAGACCGCGCAACAGGCCGTCGCCGCGGGCTGCGCGATCCTCGAGCGCGCCGGCTGCCTGCTCGTCACCCGCGCCTCCGAGGAGATTGCGCAGGCCCTCGAGGCCGCGATCCCGGACCTGCGCCGCCATCCGCCCTCGACGACGCTGAGCGTGGACCGCCGCCCGCCGCGCACCCTCCGCAGCGGTGTCGTGATCGCCAGCGGCGGCACCGCCGACCTCCCCGTCGTCGAGGAGGCGGCGGCGACCTGCGCGCTGATGGGCCACGAGGCGTCGCGGATGGTTGATGTCGGCGTGGCCGGCATCCACCGCGTGCTCGCGGAGACGGAGGCGCTGCGCGAGGCGAACGTGATCGTCGTCGTCGCGGGCATGGACGGCGCGCTGCCGAGCGTCGTCGCCGGCCTCACCGCCGCGCCCGTGATCGCCGTGCCGACGAGCAACGGCTACGGCGCGGCCTTCGAGGGCCTCGCGCCGCTGCTGACGATGCTCAACGCCTGCGCGACCGGCGTCTCCGTGGTGAACATCGACAACGGCTTCGGCGCGGGCTACATCGCCGCGCTGATCAACGAGCAGGCGTGGTCCGGGCCGCCGGACCGCGACGCCGGGTAGCGGGCGCACGGCGATGCGGGTCGCGTACGTCGATGCGCGCTTCGGGGCGGCGGGTGACATGCTGCTCGGCGCCGCCCTCGACGCGGGCGCGGACATCGAGGCCGTGCGCGAGGCGCTGGGCGCCCTGCCGGTCGAGGGCTGGTCGCTCGACGCGCACGCCGTGCGCCGCGCGGGCTTCGCCGCCACGAAGGCCGACGTCACGGTCGAGACGCCGCAGCCGCCGCGGACCGCGAGCGAGATCGTCACAATGATCGACGCCGCCGCGCTTCCCCCGCGCGTGCGCGAGCGCGCCGTCGCTACCTTCGAACTGCTCGGCAGCGCCGAGCGTGCCGTCCACGGCACGCCCGAGGGCGAGGACGCGCACCTGCACGAGGTCGGCGGCGTCGACGCGATCGTGGACGTGGTCGGGACGTTCGCCGCCCTCGAGACGCTCGGCGTCGAGCGGATCTGCGCGAGCGGGCTGCCCGCGGGCGGGGGCACGGCGCGGGCGGCGCACGGGTGCCTGCCGGTGCCCGCGCCGGCCGTGCTGGAGATGGCCGCGCGCAGCGGCGCGACGCTGCTGGAGGCGCAACCGGGCGAGCCGCCCTCGGAGCTGGTCACGCCGACGGCGATGGCGATCCTCGGCGCGGTCGCGGAGTTCGAGCGGCCCGCGCTGCGTCTCGAGCGCATCGGCATCGGCGCCGGGACTCGCGACCCCGAGGGCTGGCCGAACGTCGTGCGCCTCTGGATCGGCGAGGCCGAGGAGCGCGCGACAGGCCTGCGCCCGATCGCGCTGCTGGAGACGAACGTCGACGACATGCCGGGCGAGCACCTGCCCTTCCTCGAGGCGCGGCTGCGCGAGGCGGGCGCGCTCGACGTCTGGTGGACGGCGGTGCAGATGAAGAAGGGTCGGCCGGGCCTGCAAATCACGGCGGTCGCCGCCCGCGAGGACGCCGACGCGGTCGCCGCCTCGCTGCTGGAGCACTCGCCGACGCTCGGGGTGCGCGCAACGGAGCTGCTGCGTTACGAGGCGGAGCGCGAGGTCTTCGAGTTCGAGAGTTCGCTCGGCCCGGCGGCGGTGAAGGTCAAGCGCCTGCCCGGCGAGCCGCCGCGCGCCGCCCCGGAGTACGAGCACGCGCGCGCCCTCGCCGAGCGCGGCGGCCTGCCAATCGCCGAGGTCTACGCGCTGCTGACGCGCGAGGCCCTCGCGCTGCTGGAGTAGGGCGGGCGATGGCGCGGGAGCCGCTCGGGGTGGTGCTCACGGCGGGGCTGGGGACGCGGCTGCGGCCGATCACGCCACACACGCCGAAGCCGCTCGTCCCGCTGCTCAACCGGCCGCTCATCGGCTACGCCCTCGACCTGCTCGCCTCGCTCGGCCTGCGCGAGATCGCCGTCGTCGTCGGACCCGAGGACGCGACGACCGCCGAGGTCGCGCGGACGCACGCGCCGCCCGGCGTCACGGTCTCCGAGGCCGTGCAGCACGAGCCGAACGGACCCGGCGACGCCGTCGCCTCGGTCGGCGACGCGCTCGAGGACCGCACGGTCGCCGTGCTCGCGGTCGATACGGTGCTGAGCGGGGCCGACCCGGCGCTGCTGCGGCGCTTCGAGGAGTCGGACGCGACCGCCGGGTTGCTACTCCAGGCCGTCGAGGATCCGCGCGCCTTTGGCGTCGCGCTGCTCGAGGGCGATCGGATCGTGGACCTCGAGGAGAAGCCGGAGCAGCCGCGCTCGAACCTCGCGCTGGTGGGGCTCTGGCTGCTCGCGCCGGAGGCCGTCGAGCGGGTGCGCACCAACCCCTTCATCAACGCGAAGGGCGAGTCCGACCTCACGGCGACGGTCGCGGTGCTGCTCGAGGAGGGCCGCGACCTGCGCGGCTGGACGCTCGACGGCGAGTGGCTCGACGGCGGCACGCTGGAGGGACTGCTGCACGCCCAGTCGCGCCTCCTCCCGGACATCGAGGGTAGCGACGCCTCGGCCCTCGCCGGCGCGGGCAACGAGGTCGCCGGTGCGGTCGTCGTTGCCGAGGGCGCGCGCGTGCGCGAATCGCGGATCGCCGGCCCGGCGCTGATCGGCGCTGGCGCGACTGTCGAGGGCTGCCGCCTCTCGGAGACGGTCGTCGGCGCGAACGCCGTGATCGAGGACGCCGAGCTGACGCGCGCCCTCGTCGAGCCGGGCGCGCGCCTCAGCGGCGGCAGCTATGCCGACGTGGTGGTGACCGCGGCTGGCGAGGTGGCCGGGCCGGCGAGCCCCCTCACCGTGTGAGAGGGCGCAACGGCGTCCGGTGCTAGACTCGCTGCATGGCGAAAGAGGCGCTGATCCGCGAGCTGCAGGACGCCCTCGGCGAGGCGCACGTGCTGCACCTGCCCGAGGATCTGATCGGCTACGAGTACGACGCGACGATCGAGCGCGCGCGGCCGGACGCCGTCGTGCTGCCCGGCAGCGCCGAGGAGGTCGCGGCGGCGGTCGAGATCGCGAGCCGGCACCGCGTGCCGGTCGTGCCTCGAGGCTCCGGGACGGGGCTGGCGGGCGGCGCCGTGCCGGTCCTCGGCGGCGTGGCGCTCGTGCTGACGCGCATGAACCGCATCCTCGAGCTGGACCCGGTCAACCGCGTCGCCGTGCTCGAGCCGGGGGTGATCAACCTCGACTTGCAGGACCGCTGCGCCGAGCACGGGCTGCGCTATGCGCCCGACCCCTCCTCGCAGCGCATCTGCACGATCGGCGGGAACGTCGGGACGAACGCCGGCGGGCCGCACACGCTCGCGCACGGCAGCACGGTCAACCACGTGCTCGGCATCGAGGTGGTCCTGCCGGACGGGCGGCTGACCTGGCTCGGCGGGCGGCAGCCGGACGCGCCGGGGCCGGACCTGCGCGGCGTCCTCTGCGGCTCCGAGGGCACGCTCGGCATCGTCACCAAGGTCTGCGTCGCGCTCGTCAGCCTGCCGCCCGACGTGCGCACGATGCTCGCGATCTTCGACAGCATCGACGACGCCTCGGAGGCGGTCTCGGCGGTGATCCGCGGCGGCGTGCTGCCCGTGGCGATGGAGATGCTGGACCAGGCGATCATCCGCATCGTCGAGCCGCAGATGCACGTCGGCTACCCGCTCGACGCCGGCGCGGTGCTGCTGATCGAGGTCGAGGGCGTCCCGGAGTCGGTCGCCGCCGACGTCGAGCGCGTCGAGGCGGCGTGCCGCGGCGCTGGCGCGCGCGAGATCCGCGTCGCCGAGTCGGAGCAGGAGCGGGCGCGGCTTTGGGAGGGGCGCAAGGGCGGGATCGGCGCGATCGGCGCCAGCTCGCCGAACTTCTACATCCTCGACGGCGTCGTGCCGCGCACGAAGCTGCCGGAGGTGATGGCGGCGGTGAACGGGCTGGCCGACGAGTACGGCTTCCGCTGCGCCAACATCTTCCACGCCGGCGACGGCAACCTGCACCCCAACATCATGTTCGACGAGCTCGACGAGGGCGCGACGGAGCGCGTGCTCGACCTCGGCGGCGAGATCATGCGCGTCTGCGTCGAGGCCGGCGGCTCGATCACCGGCGAGCACGGCATCGGCTTCGAGAAGCGCTCCTACATGGAGTGGATCTTCGCCCCGCAGGACCTCGAGGCGATGGAGCGCCTGCGCGTCGCGTTCGGCACGGGCGACACCTTCAACCCCTGCAAGGTGATGCCCTCCGGGCACGGCTGCGCCTCCGGGCACGCCGCCGAGCTGCGCCAGCACATCGCGACGCCCGGCGTCTACATCTAGGCCGCGCGCCATGAGCAACGAGGCAGCGCCGGACCCGGCGGCGTACGCGATCGACGGCGTGACGCCCGACCGCGCCTGGCGGCCCGGCAGCGCCGGGGAGGTCGCGGAGCTGCTCGCCTCGGCCGCCGCCGAGGGGCAGGTGGTCGCGCCGCAGGGCGGGCGCACGGCGCTCGCGCTCGGCCGTCCGCTCGAGCGCTACGACGTGGCGCTGGACCTCACTGGCCTCGATAGCACGGTCGCCTACGAGCCGGACGACCTGACCGTGACCGTCGGCGCGGGGATGAGTCTGCGCGCGTTGCAGTCGATGCTCGCCGAGTACGGCCAGTACCTTCCGATCGACCCGCCGCCCGACGGCAGCGTCTCGATCGGCGGGCTGCTGGCGACAGCGCGGCCGGGCGCCTGGCGCGGGCAACTGCCCGCGGCGCGCGACCTGCTGCTCGGCGCGACGGTCGCGACGCCCTCGGGCGAGCTCGTGACCACGGGCGGGCGCGTCGTCAAGAACGTCAGCGGCTACGACCTGCACCGCCTGCACACCGGCGCGCTCGGCGTCTTCGGCGTGATCGTCGAGGCCTCGTTCAAGCTCGCCACGCTGCCCCCCGGCACGCGCTCGCTGGCCGTGCCGCGCGAGAGCGCCGAGGAAGCCGCCGCGCTCGCCTTCGAGCTGCGCGAGCTGGCGCTGCCGCTGCGCGCGCTCTCCGTGCTCTCGCCTCAGGCGTCCGCCGTCGCCGGCCTCGACGAGCGCCCGCACGTGCTGATCGAGGCGATGGGCGACGAGGCGACGCTCGACCGCTGCGCGGCGGCGATCGACGAGCGGGCCGAGGGCGCGGCGAGCGAGCCGCCCGCCGGGGCGTGGGACCGCCTGCGCGTCCTCGCGGGCAGCGACCAGGGCGTCGTGCTGCGCCTCGGCGTCCCGGCGAGCGAGCTTGCCGCGACGCTGGACGCGATCGAGGACGGCGCGGGCGCTTCCGGGGGCACGGGAGGCCTCGTGGCCTGGGGACACCTCACGGCGGGCAGCGTGATCGCGGGGGGCGCGGCCGTCGAGGCCGCGGACGTGCTCGCGCTGCGCGCCCGCGCCGAGCAGCGCGGCGGCTTCCTGCATATCGAGGCCGGCCCGCCCGAGCTGCGCGCGCAGGCCGACCCCTTCGGCGAGGCCGAGCGCACGCTGGTGCGCGCGCTGCGGCGTCAGTTCGATCCGGGGCGTACCATCAACCGCGGACGCTGGGAGGCGGAATCGTGAGCGAGCGGCTGATCCGGGAGGTTCCGCGGCGCGGCTTCTCCGGCGAGGACACGCCCGCCCTCGAGGACTTGCAGAACTGCATCCACTGCGGCTTCTGCCTGCCCGCCTGCCCGACCTACATCGCGACCGGCCACGAGCTGGAGTCGCCGCGCGGGCGGCTGCACCTGATCCGCGGCGTGCTCGACGGCAAGGTCGAGGCGAGCGAGCGGCTGATCTCGCACCTCGATCTGTGTTTGCAGTGCCGCGCCTGCGAGACGGCCTGCCCGTCCTCGGTGCCGTACGGGCGGATCATGGAGGATGCGCGCGCCGCGATCGTCGCCAACCCGGAGGTGCGGCCGCGCAGCTGGACGTGGCGCACGCTGGCGCTGCGCCGCGTGCTGACCTCGCCCTGGGTGCTGCGGCTGCTGCTCGCCGGGGCGCGGGCCTCGCAGCGCCTCGGTCTGCGCTCGCTCGCCCGAGGGCGGCTCGGTCGCCGCCTGCCGCGGAAGCTGCGCGAGCTGGAGGCGCAGGCGCCCGTGCTGCGCGGCAAGCCGTTCCGGCGGCGCGGGACGCTCGCCAGCCCGCCCGGCGCGAGCACCCGCGTCGCGCTGCTGCTCGGCTGCGTCCACGGCGAGGTCTACCCACAGACGCACGAGGCGACCGTGCGCGTGCTCGCGCGCCTCGGCTGCGAGGTGGTCGCGCCGGAGCGGCAGGTCTGCTGCGGCGCGCTGCACTCGCACGCCGGCGACGCGGAGACGGCGCGCGATCTCGCGCGGCGCAACATCGAGGCTTTCGAGCACGCCCAGGTGGAGGCCGTGATCGTCAACGCCGCCGGCTGCGGCGCGGCGATGAAGGAGTACGGTCGGCTGCTGCGCAACGACCGCCGCTGGGCGGAGCGCGCGCAGCGCTTCGACGAGCGCGTCTTCGACGTGCTGGAGTTCGTCGCCGGGCGCGACTTCGAGGACGGCCTCGGCCGCCTCGAGGAGTCCGTGACGCTGCAGGACGCCTGCCACCTGGCGCACGCGCAGGGCGTGCGCGACGCCCCGCGCCGCATCCTGCGCGCCATCCCCGGCCTCGAGCTGCGCGAGCTGGCGACGCCCGACCGTTGCTGCGGTTCGGCGGGCATCTACTCCGTCGTGCAACCCGAAATGTCGCGCACCGTCCTCGACGCAAAGCTCTCCGACATCGCGCACACGGACGCCTCAATCGTCGCCACGGCGAACATCGGCTGCACCCTGCAGATCGAGGCCGGCCTGCGCGGTTCGGGCTCGCCGGCGACGGCCCAGCACGTCATCGAGCTGCTGGACCGGGCGTACGCGGCGGCGGGCGGGTAGCCGAGTCTCTCAGATCTGACTGCTCCCGACTCTGTCACGTCCTCGACATATATGGTGACACGTCATATTATCTATGCGGACACGTCAGCGCTTCTTGGACCTTTACGGGCAGCGAGCGTGCGAAGGAGGTTCTCGTGTCGAACGACCAGACCATTGGAAGAGAAACATGTGCAAGCGGATGGGTGATCGTCCGCGGCTCCGACCAAGCGAGAGAAATGGCACGCGCGGCTGTCGGCGAGACTTGGCGTACAGCGTGGGAGTTATCGGTCCTGACGTTGGCCACGGATGCGCCGGTGTGGGCCGAATACCCCCACAACGCCGCTTGGGGCTGGCTCGCGAGTGCACGCGGACGTGAGCGAGTCCACCCCATCGCCGTTGAGGCTCGTAAGCGCGATGGCGAGTGGGAATACCGCGCGAGTGGACCCGCGAAGCCCCTGCCGCGCGGCCGAGCGCTCGTAGCGGCTGTCAGGCGCAGGCTCGACTTTGCCATCGATTGTCTTGAAGCCAGATGCGAAGGCGGCGCGCATCCAGGTGGTCATACAAGGGCCGCGATCAAAGCCGTACCCACCATTGAGGCGGCTCGCACATGGCTGGCCGAGAACGAAGGAGACTCGCTCGACCAGCAGGACGACGATTCCGCCTCGGGTGAGCACGGCCCGCCGCGACAGCACGATCAAGCGCGGAAGGACGCGGTCGAGGATTGGGCGATGGATGAGGCTGTCCGGTACTTCGCAGCGCAAGGTTGGCGCCCTGATGATGTTTCAGATCAAGGGTTGGGCTACGACATCCGATTCGCCCGTGGCGGAGTGGAGCGCCATGTTGAGGTAAAGGGCACTACCGCCAGCGGTGCTCAAGTGCACCTCTTTCACACCCAAGTCGAGCATGCCCGCGAGTGCGCCGATGCAGCGCTCTTTGTGCAGGCTCGCATCGAGGTGTCGTATGACGACGATGGAATCCCTGTCGCCGCTGGTGGGGTGAGCATGGTTTTCGATCCCTGGATCATCGACGATGGCGAACTGGCTTCCCTCGCCTACTCGTACCGTCTGCCGCAGCGAGAGAGCTGACCGGCGGTAGCCGCAGCCGTACGAGGTGAACTCCATCGCGGATCGGCATTACTGTTCAGTGGGGGCGAATCGAAGATGCTGCCCGCAGTTATCACTCGTTGCCGCTCATAGCAGCTCGTCCCAAGGCGTGCCAATGCGCATGCCTCGCAACGACGCGTATAGGGTGTCGTACGCCTGCGCTTGGTCGTTTGCGTCTTCCCCTTCGCCAGAGCATGAAGCTGTGAGCGTCACTGCCAACGCAACGGCGACGGTACCGACTAGAAGTCGTATAGCCTGCACGGCCATCCTAGGGCTTCTCCGTCAAAAGGGTCAGCATAAACGCGGGGGCTCCCGGAACCTTACAACAGGCGCGGCGCCCTCGGCGCGTCTTCGATGAGGGAGCCGTCCTTGAGCAGGTGGCGGATGCGGGCGCCGCGCGCGAGCAGGGCGGGGGCGAGGAGCAGCGTGCGGTGGCAGCGCTCGGGCGCGCCCTCGGAGCACATGATCGCCGTCGGCGTCGCCCTGGCGGCGGCGATCAGGCGCTCGATCGCTTCGAGGAAGGGCGGGTGCTGGGCCATCCGCTCGTAGTCGGGCCCACCGTCCGCCGTACGCAGGGCCGGGTCCTCGGGGCGTCCGCCGAGCGCGGGCTCCCACTGGTAGGGGATGCCCGCCGCCTCGGAGGCGGCCTCGATGCTCTTGCGGTTGAACTGCGGGTGCCAGCGGCTGTAAGGCGTCGAGCGCACGTCGACGAGCCGCCCGACACCCGCGACCCGCAGGTTGCCGATCAGCGTGTCGAGCGCGAGGTTGCCGTGGCCGACCGTCAGGATCTGTGGTGCGGCGTGTGGCATCGGCTCGCGCGTCACCCGGCCCGGATCTGGCGCACCAGCGTGGCGGCCACCTCGTAGCGACCGAACGAGGGCATGACGTAGACGCCGGAGACCCAGTCGAGGGCGCGCGCCTCCTCGATCTGCTCGGTCGCGATCTCCAGGCCGGCGTCGGCGCCCGCCTCGCCCGCCGCGCGCATCCGCTCGCGGATGGCGTCGGGGATGATCACGCCCTCCAGCTCGTTGTGGATGAACTCCGTGTGGCGCGAGGACATCAGCGGCAGGATGCCGAGCAGCACCGGCGCCTCGACCGCGCCGAGGCGCTCGAAGAACTGCTCGAGCGTCGCGAGGTCGTAGACGGGCTGCGTCATCAGCAGGTCCGTGCCCGCGTCCAGCTTCGCGCGCACGCGGCCCAGCTCGACGGGGATGTCGCCCGCCGTCGGGTTTGCCGCGCTGGCGATCAGGAAGTCGGTGGGGCGGCCGAGCGAGTTGCCGGCGACGTCGACGCCCTCGTTGAGGCGCTTGAGGATGCGGATGAAGCCGATCGCGTCCACGTCCCAGACCGCCGAGGACTGCGAGGCCTCGGGCGGCGGGTCGCCGGTGAGCGCGATCACGTTGCGCACGCCCAGCGCGTGCGCGCCCAACAGGTCGGCCTGCAGCGCCATCAGGTTCCGGTCGCGCGTGGTCTGGTGGATGATCGTCTCGATCCCCGCCGCGCGCTGGATCTCGACCGCGAGGGCGAGCGCGCTCATCCGTACGCGCGCCATGGGCGAGTCGCCGATGTTGATCGCGTCGGCCCCCGCCTCGCGCAGCAGGCGCGCGCCCTCGACGGCCTTGCGCGGGTTGATGCCGCGCGGCGGGTCGATCTCGACCGAGACGACGTAGGCGCCGGCGGCGAGCTTGTCGCGCAGCCGCACTGTCTCGCCGTCCGGCTCCGCGTCCGCCCCGTCGGCGGGCTCGTCGGCTGCGGGGAGCCCGGTGTCGAGGCCGCCGCCGCGCGTGTCGGTGACGGCGAGGGGTACGGCCCCGCCCTCGGAAGCGCCGTCCGCGGCGTCGGCGCCCGCGCCGTCGAGCGCCGCGCGCATCGCGCGGATGTGCTCCGGCGTGGCGCCGCAGCAGCCGCCGATGACGGCGGCGCTGAGATCCTTGGCGCGCAGCGCGAAGTTCGCGAGGTAGTCGGGCGAGGATGGGTAGATCGGCCGCCCGCCGGTGATGCGCGGCAGCCCGGCGTTGGGCTTGACGAACAGCGGCGCCTCGATGCCCGCGGCCGCCAGCTCCTGCAGGATGTCGAGCGTCGCGCGCGGCCCGACGCCGCAGTTGACGCCGACCACGTCCGCGCCGCCCCCGGCCGCGAGCAGCTCGGCGACCTCGCGAGGCGACTCGCCCGCCGGCGTCGTCAGCGCCGCGACGAAGTCGAGCGCGGCGATCACCGGCAGGTCCGTGACGGCGCGCACCGCCTCGAGGGCGATCCGCACCTCCTCGAGCGAGGGGTAGGTCTCCAGCACGATCAGGTCGACGCCGCCCTCGACGAGCGCGCCGACCTGCTCGCGCACGGCCTCGCCCGCCGCCCGCGGCGTGACGCTACCGACGGCGAGATCGCGCCCGAAGGGGCTGACGGAGCCGCCGATGAAGGCGGGCGCGCCGATGATCTCGCGGGCGTCGCGGGCGATCCGCGCGGCCTGGAAGTTCACGTCGCGCACGCGCTCGCCGTAGCCGTGGCGCGCCAGCTGGATGCGCGTCGCCTCGAAGGTGGCGGTGAGGATCAGGTCGGCGCCGGCGCGCAGGTACTCCTCGTGCAGCGCGCGCACGCGGTCCGGGTCCTCGAGTACGGCGAGCGGGCCGTGGCCGCGCCAGCCGCGCTCGTGCAGCACCGTGCCGGTCGCCCCGTCGGCGAGCAGCACGCGCTCACGAATCGCCTCGATGAAGGGATGGGCCACGGGAAGTCCTGTCCGCCGTCCTGTCCGCGGTCCGCTCAGCCGCCGCGCCCGCCCGCGGTCGCCGGGCGGCGGCTCAGCTGACGGCCGCCCGCTCCTCGAGCAGGCTCTCGATCTGCCGATAGTCGGCGTCCGAGATCTTGTGCAGGTTGCCGCGGAAGGCCATGCCGAGCTTCTTCGGGCCGAAGTTGCGCGTCTTGTCGAGCAGGTCCGTGATCTCGCGCACCTCCACGTAGTCGCCCGGCTCCGGGATCACGAGCGGCTTCGTCTGCACGCGGTAGGGGAAGCTCTCGACCTCGCCCTTCGACTCCGAGTGCAGCCCGATGTCCGTCTCGTCCTCGAAGGCTTGCGAGGTGATCTCGGCGATGCCGCCGAACTGCACGACCTTCGTGAGGTAGAAGACGAGCTTGTCGCCGGGTTGCATCTCCGAGCTCTGCTTGCGGCGCGAGGACTTGAAGGCTGCGAGGTCGAAGCCGCGCTCGCGCAGCAGCTCGAAGTTCTCGGCGGAGCCGACGGCGATCCATGCCTGCATCTGTTGCTCCTTCGCTGGTCACGCCCTCGACAGGCGGTCCTGGGCTGTGGGTCTCAGGATAGCGCGCGACGGCGCGCACACGCCCGCAGTGGCGTTGCCGATCGCTCGATGCGTGTCCCGAGGCCCCCGCCTGGGCGCCCGGCGTCGCGCCTAGCTGCAGGCGCGGGGCGTGCCCTGCGGCTGGCCGGACGCGGCCTGGAAGGACGAGCCGCAGGCGCAGGCCGCGGTGGCGTTCGGGTTGTAGATCGTGAACCCGGACTTCATCAGGTCCTCGACGTAGTCGACCTCGGCGCCGTGCAGCATCGGGACCGACTCCTCGTCGACGAGGATGCGCACGCCCTCGGCGGCGTGGATCTCGGTGTCGTCCGGCTCGACCTCCTTCGCGAGGGCCATGCCGTACTGCCAGCCGGAGCAGCCGCCGCCGACGACGAAGACGCGCAGCGCGGCGTCCGGCAGCTCCTTCTCGACGAGCAGGTCGCGCGCCTTCTCGGCGGCGCGGTCGGTGATCGTCACGAGGCTGCTGATCGGTTCGAACGTGGTGGTCATCACATCCCCCGGATCTTCCTGAGGAACATGATAGCACCTCCGCTCCATCTCCCCTCGCGGGAGGAGAAGGAGGCGCTCCCGTGCGGTCCGGCGGCGGGCGTGCGATAATCCGGCTGAACAACGACGCGTGACGTCCATACCTCGCGCGCGCTCCCCAGGCTCCGGCCGGAGCGCCGCCCGCGAGGACGAATACGACGACACCGCGGGAACGCGGGACCACTGTGGCAACCTCCGCGACGGCAACGCTGCCGCTGGCGCATCTCTTGCCAGTCACCGCCGCCCTCGGCGAGTCCGGCGCGCTCGCCGTCGGCGGCTGCGACCTGCCCGCCCTCGCGCGCGAGTACGGCACCCCGCTCTACGTCTACGACCTCGCGACGCTGCAACGGCAGGCGCGCGGCTTCCTCGAGGCGTTCCGCGAGGAGCACGAGGAGACGACCGCGCTCTACGCGGCCAAGGCGTTCCTCAACCGCCCCTTCGCCCGCCTGATCGCCGCCGAGGGCTACGGCTTCGACGCCGTCTCCGGCGGCGAGCTGGCGGTGATGCTCGCAGCCGGCGTCAACCCCGCGACGATCTACCTGCACGGCAACAACAAGTCGCGCGAGGAGTTGCGCGCCGCCGTCGAGGCGGGGGTGGGCCGCGTCGTGATCGACAACCTCGGCGAGATCGAGTTGCTCGAGGCGGCGGCGGCCGGGGCGGGCGTGCGCCAGCCCGTGCTGCTGCGCGTCTCGCCCGGCGTCGACGCCTACACGCACGAGAAGACGACGACCGGCATCCTCGACAGCAAGTTCGGCGTGGCGATCGCCACCGGCGACGCCGAGGAGGCGGTGCGCCGCATCGCGGCTTCGGAACACCTCGACCTGCGCGGGCTGCACATGCACCTTGGCAGCCCGATCTTCGAGCTGACGCCGTACGAGCGCGGCATCGAGGTGGTCGCCGCCTTCCAGGCGGAGGTCTGCCGCGACCGGCTCGGTCTCGACTTCGACGAGCTGTCGGTGGGGGGTGGCTTCGCCATCGGCTACCACGGCGAGCAGGAGCCGCCGCCGCCCGCCGCCTACGCGCGCGTGGTTTGCGGCACCGTGCGGCGCGAGGCGGACGCGCGCGGCCTGCCGCTGCCGCGGCTGGTGATCGAGCCGGGGCGCTCGCTCGTCGGGCGCGCGGGGCTCGCCCTCTACAGCGTGGGCGCGCGCAAGGAGATCGAGGGCGTGCGCACCTACGTCTCGGTCGACGGCGGGATGGCGGACAACGTCCGCCCGGCGATGTACGGCTCGCGCTACGAGCTGATCTCCGCCGAGCGCCCGACGGCGCCCGCCGAGGAGACCGTGACGATCGCCGGCAAGTACTGCGAGTCCGGCGACCTGCTGGCGCGCGACATCGAGACGCCGCGGCTGCGCGCCGGCGAGGTCGTCGCGATGCCCGCCGCCGGCGCCTACCAGGTGGCGATGGAGTCGAACTACAACCTCGCGCTGCGGCCCGCCGTCGTGCTGATCGCGGACGGCGAGGCGCGCCTGCTGCGCCGCCGCCAGACCTTCGAGGATCTGATGGTGCTGGACGTGGACCCATGACAGCCCAGGCTGACGGCGAGGCCGGCGGCGGCGAGGCGCGCTGGGGCGTACGCGGGCTGGAGCAGCCCGTCGCCGAGCTGCGCGCCGCCCTCGCGGCGGGCCGGCTCGGGCACGCCTGGCTGTTCAGCGGCCCCGACGGCGTGGGCAAGGCGACGCTGGCGCGGCGGCTCGTGCAGGCGCTGCACTGCGAGCAGCGCGACGAGGCGGACACCGCGGGCGTCGGTCCCTGCCTCGAATGCCGCGCCTGCACCCGCATCGAGTCCGGCGAGGCGCCCGACGTGGAGCGCATCACGATCGGCGGGCCCTGCGACGAGGAGGGGCACCGCGACCACGTGGCGGACGGCTCGACGCGGATCCGCATCTGCCAGGCGCGCCGCCTCTCGAAGCTCGCGAACCTCGCTCCGTTCCACGCCTCGCGCCGCATCTTCATCATCGACACCGCCAACGACCTGCAGACCGAGGCGGCGCAGTCGCTGCTCAAGACGCTGGAGGAGCCGCCGGGCAGCGCGCTGCTGATCCTGCTGGCCGTCGACCCCGACGAGCTGCTGCCCACGATCCGCTCGCGCTGCCGCGAGCTGACGCTGCGCCCGCTGCCGCGCGCCGCCCTCGCCGAGGCGCTCGCCGAGGACGTCGACGGCCTCGGCGCGGACGAGGCGCGCGAGCTGGCCGCGCAGGGCCGCGGGCGCTACGGGCTCGCGTTGCGGCTGCACCGCGATCCCGCACAGCGCCAGCTGCGCGAGACGGCGATCGCCGATCTGCGGAGGCTCTGCGCGGCCTCGCGCAACGAGCGCTTCGACCACGCCGGGCGGCTCGCCGGCTCGTGGCGGCGCGAGCGGCAGGCGGTCCTCGAGACGCTCGATGTCTGGCGCTGGTTGTGGCGCGACACGCTGGCGTCCGTCGCGGACGCGGAGGGCCGCGGCGAGGCCGCGCCGGCCGGGTGCTCGCCTCGCGAGGCGGTGCTGGCGCTGCGCGCCACGGAGCGGACCCGTCGCCATCTGATCGAGAACACCAACCCGCAGCTGGCGCTGGAGGTGCTGATGCTGGACCTCCCGCAGCTGCGCTTCGACGAACCGGAGTCAAGCCGAGAGGAGGCCCGTCCGGCCGCCGCGCCTCCCGCCTGAGCAGGCTCTCGCCCGCGAGGCAGGGGCCGGCGTCGCGACCGCCGGGACCGCATGGAAGGCATTGTCGGGATCCGTTTCACCGAGGCGGGGCCGCTGACGTGGTGCAGCGCGGACGACATCGAGCCGGCGCTGGGCGACTACGTGGTCGTCAACCTCGGGCAGGGCGAGCAGCTGGGCTGGGTGGTGGTCACGCCGGACCAGACGCTGGCCGCCGAGCCCGAGGGCCCGCTGCGCGTCATCGAGCGCCTCGCCACTGGCGAGGACGTGGACGCGTGGCGCGACAACAAGGAGCGCGCGCTGGAGGACTTACGCCGCGCGCAGGAGCTCGCGACGCGCAATGACCCGCGGGTGCGCGTCGCGAGCCTGACCTACAACCTCGCGGGCTCGCACTGCCGCATCACCTTCTCCGCGCCGGAGCGCATCCAGCACCGCTGGTTCACGAACATGTGCCGCGATCTGTTCGGCGTCGAGGTCGAGGTGCGGCAGGTCGGGGACCGCGACCGCGCGAAGTCGCTCGGCGACGTCGGCGTGTGCGGCCTCGCGCTCTGCTGCCGCACCTGGCAGACGACCTTCCCCGCGATCTCGATGCGGATGGCGAAGGAGCAGGACCTGCCGCCCAACCCGACCAAGATCTCGGGCGTGTGCGGCCGCCTGCTTTGCTGCCTCTCCTACGAGGTGGACGAGTACCGCCGCCTGCGCGGCACGCTGCCGAAGGTCGGCAAGCGCGTCACCACGCCGGTCGGCCGTGCGCGCGTGATCGCCCATAACACGCTCAAGGGCCAGGTGCGGATGCGCCTCGACGACAGCGGCGAGGTGATCGAGATGACCGCCGAGGAGCTGTCGAGCCAGTACGGCAACGCCGTCCGCCCCGAGGAGCTCGAGGGCCAGATCGAGGAGCCGCTGCGGCGGCAAGCTCAACGCCGCAGCGAGGGCCTGGTCGCCACCCTCGAGGCGGTCGACGCACCCGCCCCCGCCCCCGCCGAGGGCGGGCGGACCGCGGAGCAGCGCCCCGAGCGCGCCGAGGGCGAGGGTGAGAAGCCGACGCGTCGGCGCCGGCGCGGGCGTCGCGGCGGTCGCAGGCGCAGGCGCGGGTCTGGCGGCGGCGGCCAGAGCGGCTCCGGCGGCGGCGGCCAGAACTAGCCTCCGCCCCCTCTCGCCGAGGGAGAGGGAGGGGGTGAGGGAGTCCGGGCCACGGTGCGCCAGCGGAGCCTGTTGCGCCATCGGCGCTCTTGGGGGTTCAGCGGTGGGCGGGCGTGCCTGGATTCCGGCTTTCGCCGGAATGACGGGAAGGGGCCGGGATGGCTTCGACGGGGAGGTGGCTCCGTGAGCGGACCGCGTGACGACTCCGTGCCCGCGCTCGTCGATGGCGCGTGGCTGGCGGAGCACCTCGACGACCCGGACGTGCGGGTGCTGCACATCGCCAACGACCGCGCCGAGTACGACGCGGCGCACGTCCGCGGCGCGGTGTACGCCCACGGCTACGGCGACTTCACCGAGGACCGCGACGGCGTCCGCGCGCTGGTCCCGACCCCGCAGCGCATGGCGGAGAACCTCTCGCGCCTCGGCGTCTCGCCGGAGCAGCGCATCGTCTGCACGGCGGGCGCGCGCTCGGCGTGGCCGGCGCGGGCCTACTGGGCGCTGCGCTACTACCGCTTCCCGCGCGTGCACCTCGCCGACGGCGCGGTGCCGGCGCTGCGCGAGGCAGGCGTGCCGGTCGACGCCGAGGTTCCCGCCGTCAGCCCGACCGACGTCACGCTGCCAGAGCCGGACGCCTCGATCCTCGCGCTCGCGGGCGATGTGCTCGAAGCCGCCGAGGGCGGCCCCGCCCGCATCGTCGACTGCCGCTCGGACGGCGAGTGGCTGGGCGAGGCGCACGGCCACGCCGAGGCGCCGCGCATGGGGCGCATCCCGCGCGCGGTGCACCTCGAGTGGGAGCGCCTGGTGCGCGAGGACGGGCGGCTGCTCCCGCTGGAGCAGCTGCGCGCGCTGTTCTCGGCGGCGGGCGTCGACGGCTCGGCTGCTGCCTATCCCTACTGCGGCGGCGGCGTGCGCTCCGCGGTCGCCTGGTTCGTGATGTCCGAGCTGCTCGGCCACGAGCAGGCGCGCAACTACGACGGCTCCTGGTCCGAGTGGGCGGTCCGCGAGGAGCTGCCGATCGAGCGCGGGTAGCGCGGGCGGCTACGCCGAGGCGACAGTCGCCTCGATCTGCTCGACGTGGCTGCGCAGGTGCGCGCTCGCGCCGCGCACCTGCTGGACGATCGAGCGCCGCCCCATCAGCGGGTGCAGCCCGGCCCGGCCCCACGAGGAGTCCGGGACGTGCTTCAGCAGCTCCACCGTCCCGCCGATCGCGTCCGCGAACAGCGTGCTCAACTCCTCGGGATCCCGTGACTCCCAGTCCTCCTGCTCGGCGACGGCGGCGTCGTCCGTCATGGGCAGCACGGGATCCGTCATGTGCGCCATGCGGTCGAGCTGGTCGTGGAGGACGCGCGCGTAGGCGATCATGTGGCCGAGCGTGCGCAGCGCGGACCACTCGCCCTCGGCGGGCGCGTTGCGCAGCGAGGCGCCGTTACGGTCGGCGATCAGCGCCTGGACCTC
Organism: Dehalococcoidia bacterium; assembly: GCA_963692775.1. GTDB lineage: Bacteria > Chloroflexota > Dehalococcoidia > UBA2979 > UBA2979 > VXMT01. The sequence goes on from OY839116.1 coordinate 1,753,919, forward strand.
GCCGGCGATCTGGGTGAGGGCGTCGGCGTCCGGCAGGTAGCGGCGCACCGCCCCCGTGACGAAGTCGATGCGGTTCTGCACCAGGATGCGGTCGTCGCCCGTCGTCATGCCGCTGCCTCCGTGTCCTCGAGGATCAGGTCGATCTCGACGGCCGCGCCGAGCGGCAGCGCGGCGACGCCCATCGCGAGCCGCGTGCCCAGCCCGGCGTCCTCGCCGAACAGGTCGAGCAGCAGCTCGCTCGCGCCGTTGACCACCGCCGGGTGGGCCGCGAAGTCCGGGGCGCTGGCGACGTAGCCGACGAGCCGCACGACGCGCAGGCCCTCGAGGCTGCCGTGCAGCGCCTGCACGGCGGCGAGCGCGTTGAGCGTGGCGACGCGCGCCGCCTCCTGGCCCGTCGCGATGTCGTCCTCGCCCGAGATGTGTCCGGGGTTGACCAGCTCGCCGTCGCGCATCGGGAGCTGGCCGGAGACCATCAGCCAGTTCCCGCTGCGCAGCGCGGCGCGGTACATGCCGACCGGCGGCGGAGGCGGCGGGATCTCGATCCCCAGCTCCTTGAGTCGCTGCGCGACGCTCACGGGCGCTCCCTTTCGTGGTCCTGCGGCGTCCGGCGCCGCGGGAGAGCATACGCCCTCGCGCGCTCACGCCCCATCGCGCGGGGCGAGCCGGCCGCGGTCAGATCGCGAGCGCGCGCTGCGTCTCCCGGTCGAGCCAGCCGAGGAAGAACGGCCGCCATTCCTCGTAGCGCTGGAGGTGCTCCGCGAGCTGCTGCGCGACGGAGAGGCGGGGCCGCACCGGCTGCGTGAGCAGCCGCATCCGCGCCTCGCGCGGGGTGCGTCCGCCCTTGCGGTGATTGCAGGGCTGGCAGGCGGTGACGATGTTCTCCCAGACGTGGGAGCCGCCGCGGCGGCGCGGCACGACGTGGTCGAGCGTGAGGTTCTGGTGCCCGTTCCCGCAGTACTGGCAGCGCTGGCGGTCGCGGGCGAAGACCTCGCGGCGGGTGAGCCGCACCTGCGGGCGCGGCCGGCGCACGCGGCGGCGCAGCCGGATCACCGAGGGCGAGGGATAGTCGCGGTCCACGCCGCGGATCGGCTCCGCGCCCTCCTCCAGCAGCTCCGCCCGGCCGCCGAAGACGAGCGCGAAGGCGCGCCTGACGCCGCAGACGTTCAGCGGTTCGTAGTCCTGGTTGAGCACCAGCGCGTGCCGGTCGAGCAACGCTTCCGCCTCTCTATCCCGCACGCCAGTGTAGTGGATTGGGACGGCAGGGCCAGCAGCCGGGCCGCCCGCGGCGCGCTTCGAGGCGGGCTCAGGGGTTCGGCGTCAGCGTCTTGCCGAGCTCCACGATCTCGGACCACTGCTCCGCGGCCGCCTCGAACTCTTGCGGGAGCAGCCGCTGGATCACCGGCAGGCCCTCGAGGAAGGCGGGCGCGAGCGTGGAGTCCTCGATCGCCGCATCGAGGTGACCGGAGACCGGGAAGGTAATGGCCGCGAGCAGCAGCACCTCGACGACGATCAGGCCCGTGATGAACCCGAACACCGCCCCGCCGACGCGGTCCGCAGCGCCGAGCAGCAGCATCCGCGCGGCGCGGCGCAGCAGCAGCGCCGCGATCTGGCCGACCACGATCGCGCCCGCGAAGATCGCCGCGAACGCGACGAACTCGCGCCAGGTCTCGTCCTCGATCGCGAACGCGATGTCGTCGGCCAGTTCGGCGTAGAAGTGGCCGGCGAGGAGCGCGCCGCCGATCACGGAGACGGCCGTGACGGCCTCGCGAATCAGGCCGATCGAGATCGCCCGGAAGGTGAGCCAGGCGATGATGGCGACGATGACCAGGTCCAGCCAGTGCAAGGCTTGCATGACGTCCCGCTGCGCCGCCCGCCCCGGCGTAACGCGATCTTAGCACGGGCCGATGTTCCGGCCACGGGGCGGGCGAGGCCGTGCGCGCCTACTCGGACGTGAAGCCGAGGCCGCTCTGGCGCATCGAGATCCAGCGGCCGTGGCCGATCACGACGTGGTCCAGCACCTCGATCCCGAGCAGCGTCCCGGCCTCCTCGAGGGCGCGCGTCGTTTCCACGTCGTCGGGGCTCGGCGCGGGGTCGCCGCTCGGGTGATTGTGGGCGACGGCGATGGCGGCGGCGTTGAGGCGGACGGCCTCGCGGAACGCCTCGGCGACACGCACCGGGGCGCTGTTCACGGAGCCGCGGCTCAGCATGCGGCTGGCGAGCACGCGGTGCCGGGTATCCAGCGCCAGCAGGCGGAACTCCTCCTGCGGCAGCAGTTCGAGTTCCGATTGCAGCAGCCTGGCGATGTCCTCCGGCGATCCGATCAGCGGGCGCTCGTCGTCGCCCTCCAGGCTGCGCCGCCGTCCCAGCTCGAAGGCGGCGGCGATCGTCGCCGCCTTGGCCGGGCCGAGGCCGCGGATCGCGGACAGCTCGGTGATGTCCGCCCCGGCGAGGCCGCGCAGGCCGCGGTGCTCCCGCTGCAGCCGCTCCGCGAGTTGCAGCACGCCCTCCTCGCGGGTGCCGGTGCGCAGCAGGATGGCGAGCAGCTCCGAGGTGGTGAGCGCCTGCGCGCCGAGCTGTTCGAGGCGCTCGCGGGGGCGGTCGCCGGAGGCCATCTCGGAGACGCGCAGCCGGTAGGCGGGCGCCCCCGGTTCCGGTTCGGAGACCGTCACGTCAAGGAGTCCTCGAGGGGCGCTACGGGCTCGCCCTCCACGAGCTCGCCGGTGTCGCCGCTGATCAGCACGACGCGGATCAGCGTCCGCGTGTGCGGCCAGTGGTGGCACTCGATGGTGTTGCCCTCGGTGAGCTGGACCCACACGTCGGGGGACATCACGAAGACCTGGCGGTTGAGCATCGTGTAGTGCGAGCGGAAGAACCAGAACAGGCCGCCCTTCGTCCAGAGTCGGGTGACCTCCCCGCGCGTGAAGGTCGGCTCCGCGCGCAGGTCGAGCAGCGCCGTGATCAGCTGGAAGAGCGAGGCGCCGCTGACGAGCAGCAGGATCGTGAGCGGGATGAGCGCCCCGTAGGAGCCTCCGAGGACGGCGCCCAGCGAGACGAGCGAGATGCTCCCGCCGACGGCCGTCAGCAGCGAGTACATGAAGACCATGCGCAGCAGCGTCATGCGGTGCCCGGGCATCTCGCCGATGATCTCGTGGCGCATCATCGTCCGGCGCTCCCTACGGTGCTTCGTCCGAAAGATACTCGTTGAGTATCCAGGAATCCCGTCCGTCATCGTTGCTGACGATGAAGGACCAGCCCTCACACCTGCCGGAGCCCTCCTCCTCGACCGTCACCTCGTCGCCGTCGAACCAGCCGCTCCCGACCACGCGGGACTGGTCGATGCAGTCGGTGCGCTCCAGTACGCCCCCGGACCCCGCGTTCACGATGTACGCGGTTCGCGGCACGCGGGGGGTGGGCTCGGGGGTCGGCGTGGGAGTCGGCGTCGCCGTGGGGGTGGGAGTCGGCGTCGGCGTCGCCGTCGGGCTCGGCGTGGCGGTCGGAGTCGCTGTCGGCGTGGGTGAGGCTGTTGGAGTGGTGGTGGGGCTCGGCGCTGCCGTCGGCGCGGCGGTTGGCGAGGGCGTCGCGGCCGGGCTCGGCGTGGCGGTCGGTGTCGCGTCGGTGGCGGGCGTGGGCGGCGGGGTCGGGCTGGGCGTGGGCGCGGTGGTTGGCAGCACCGCGCTCTGCGAGGGGCGTTCGGGGCTGGTGGCGCCCTGACCCTCGTCGCCGCTTCCCGCGGGCCAGAGCAGCAGCCAGAGCGCGAGGATGCTGGCCGCGACCAGGACGATCAGGGCGCCGCGGTAGACGCGAGGCGAGGGCGTCGCGAGCGCCGGATCCATGCAGCGCTCGCAGACCACGTCGCCGTGCTCCAGGCAGTACAGCAGGCCGCAGCGCGGGCACTCGCGCGCCGCCTGGCGCTCGCAGCGGAAGCACTCCACAAGGCAAGCCTCACACCCAGCCGCCGCCGGTCACGGCGCCCGAGCGGCTGACGCGGCGCCGTTACTTGACCTCGACGGTGGCGCCGGCCTCCTCGAGCTTGGTCTTGGCGGCCTCCGCCTCTTCCTTGGTCACGGCCTCGCGGATCGGCTTCGGGGCGGACTCGACCACGTCCTTGGCGTCCTTCAGGCCGAGCGAGGTGAGTTCGCGCACCGCCTTGATCACGTTGATCTTGTTGGCGCCGAAGTCCGTGAGGACCACGTCGAACTCGAACTGCTCCTCGGCCGCGGCCGCGCCGTTGTCGCCGCCGTCCGCCGCGGGCATCGCGGCCATCGCGACGGGCGCCGCGGCGGTCACGCCGAACTCTTCCTCGATCGCCTTGTTGAGATCCCTCAGCTCGAGCAGCGTCATGCCCTTGATGATCTCGAGGGCTTCCTCGACCTTCGCCATTTTCGTGCTCCCTCCGAACCGCCCCCCGGGGCGGCAGTGCTCCGTTGGCGCGCGCTCGCGCCTATGCTTCCGTTCCTTCGAGCTGCTCCGCACGCGCGTCGATCAGCCCCGCGAACTCGCGGGTCGACGCCTCGAGCAGCCCCATCAGCTCGACGATCTTGCCGGTCAGCCCGCCCGCGATGCGCGCGATCAACACCTCGCGAGGCGGCACGGTCGCCAGATCGGCGATGTACGCGGCGTCGACGAGCTGGCCGTCGACGACGGCGTTGCGGACCTCGAACGGCGTCTGCGGGTTGTCCCGCCGGTAGTTCTGAATCGCACGCGCCGCGGCGACGGGGTCGTCGGGGTGCGTGACGAGGGCGGTCGGGCCCTGCGCCAGTTCGGCGAACAACGGCTGCCCGCTCTCGGTGGCGGCGCGCTGCAGCAGCGTGTTCTTGATGATGCGCAGGGTGGCGCCCTCGGCCAGCAGCGCGCGCCGCAGCTGCGTCTGGTCCGGCACCGGGATGCCCTGGTAGGCCGTGCCGATGGCGATGTTGACGCCCTCGATCAGCTCCTTGAGCTCGGCGACCTGCGCGATCTTGCGCTCCGTAGGCACCGCGCCTCCTCTCCTGCTGCGTTCGAGGGCGAACAAAACGCCCTCCGGCGGGAGGGCGTTCGCGCCGCGCCGTCCGGCCCTCGGCCGGGGGTGCGTCGCCGTGTCGCCTGATCCCACCTGCACGGGCGGCCTGCGGCCATTCTTCCGTCCGGGCAGCGCCCGTCTGGAACCCGTGGTCTCCGGTGTCCGCGCCCGTTGGGCACCCGTACAGTCTCCACCGCGCCCGCGCTTACGCGCGAGCGCCCGTGTCTCCGGGTTGTGCTCCGAGCGGCCTTACCCCTCCGCGCCGAGCGCCATGAGCGGCGCCAGCTCGACGTGCACGCCCGGCCCCATCGTCGAGGTCAGCGTGGCGGAGCGGATGTACTGGCCCTTCAGGTCGCTGGGCCGCGACTTCACGATCTCGCCGAGCAGCGCACTGAGGTTCTCCATCAGCTGTTCGTCGCTGAAGGAGACCTTCCCGATCGGCGCGTGCACGTAGTTGGTCTTGTCCAGCCGGTACTCGACGCGGCCGGACTTCGCCTCCTTGACGGCGCGCGGGATGTCGTCGGCCTCGAGCACGGTGTTGTTGCGTGGGTTCGGCATCAGGCCGCGCGGGCCCAGGACGCGGCCGAGCCGCCCCACCTTGCCCATCAACTCCCGCTGCGCGAGCGCGACGTCGAAGTCCGTGAACCCGTCGGCCACGCGCGCGATCAGCTCGTCGGCTCCGACGAGATCGGCGCCGGCCTCGTTGGCGAGCATCGCCCCCTCGCCCTCGGCGAAGACGGCGATGCGCTGCTCCTTGCCGAGGCCGTGCGGCAGCGTGATTGCGCCGCGGATCTGCTGCTCGGCGTGGCGACCGTCGAGGCCGGTGCGGAGGTGCAGCTCGACGGTCTCGTCGAACTTCGCGGTGGCGGTTTCCTTCACGGCGGCGACCGCCGCATCCGGCTGGTAGAAGGCGTGGCGGTCCACCTTGGCGGCGGCCTCGCGGTAGCGCTTGCCTCGCTTGCCCATTACGGCATCACCTCGATTCCCATCGAGCGCGCGGTGCCCTCGATGATCCGCATGGCGGCGTCCATGTCGTCGGTGTTGAGGTCGACGAGCTTGGTTTCGGCGATGGTGCGCACCTGGTCCTGCGTGACGGAGCCGACGACCTCGGTGAGCTGGTTGGCCGCGCCGCTCTCCACGCCCGCGGCCTTGCGCAGCAGGTCCGAGGCGGGCGGCGTGCGCAGCTCGAAGCTGAACGAGCGGTCCTCGTAGATCGTGATCACGGCGGGGATGATCTGTCCCTGCTGCGCCTGGGTGCGTGCGTTGTAGGACTTGCAGAAGTCCATGATGTTGATGCCGTGCGGGCCCAGCGCGGTGCCCACCGGCGGCGCGGGGTTCGCCCGCCCCGCCTGGATCTGCAACTTGACCAGCGCGCGTACTCGTTTCGCCATCGGTTACTGCTTCTCCACTTGCAGGAAGTCCAGCTCGACCGGCGTCTCCCGGCCGAACATCGAGACCATGACCCGCACCTTGCCCTTGTCGAGGTTGATCTCGTCGACCTGGCCGACGAAGTCGACGAACGGACCGTCGATCACGCGCACCGCCTCGCCGACGGCGAAGCCGACATTGATCCTCGGCGTTCCGGTGTCCATCTGCCGCAGGATCCGCGCGACTTCCTCGTCCTCGAGGGCGGGCGGCCGCGCGCGCTCGTCGGAGCTGGCGCCGGCGAAGCCGGTGACGCCCGGGGTGTTGCGGACCACGTACCAGGAGTCGTCGCCCATCAGCATCTGGACCAGGATGTAGCCGGGGAAGAGCTTGCGGGAGACGGTCTTGCGCTGGCCGTCGCGGATCTCGATCTCGTCCTCGGTGGGGATCACCACCTCGAAGACGCGGTCGCCCATGTCCATCTGCTGGATGCGCTGCTCCAGGCTCTTCTTCACCTTGTTCTCGTAGCCGGAGTAGGTCTGGACGATGTACCAGGCGCGGCCGTCGTCCTCGGCCACGGCGGGGCCCGCGGCCTGGCCGGCGCGCTCCTCCAGCTCCGCGGTGAACGGATTGGGCGGCGCGGGGGACGGTTGCGGTTGCGTGTCGCTGGTCATGCTGCCTCCACGAACATTAGCGCAGCACCGTGTTCTCGATCAGCCAGTTGAAGCCGAGATCGGCGACGCCGAGGATCGCCCCGAAGAAGATCGAGACGATCACGACCACCAGCGTCAGGTAGCCGACCTCCTGGCGGCTGGGCCAGGTGACCTTGCGCAGCTCGCTGACGATGTCGGCGATCCAGCGCGGCACGAAGCGCCTGCCGCGGCGCACCTCCGTGCCTGCCGGGGCGGAGACGCTCATCGAGGGCCCGCGTCCGCCGCCGCCCTGGGCCGCGGCGCGGCGCTGCTGCCGCTGCTGGCGGCGCTGGGCGCGCTCCTGCTGCCTGCGCAGCGCTCGACCCATCGACGGCTCCGTTCGGCTCTCTGTCCCGCTCCGGGCGCCAGCCTACCGCGTTTCGCGGTGTGGCTGGTGGGCGCGGCAGCGGCGGCAGAACTTGCGCAGCTCCAGCCGCTCCGGATCGTTCCGGCGGTTCTTCCTCGTGTGGTAGTTGCGGGAGCGGCACTGCGTGCACGCCAGCGTGATGTGCTCCCGGTCGCCCTTGGCCATGGTCTCCGCTCCTCGAGCGCCCCGCCCGGGTCCGCGCTACTCGTTGATCCGGGTGACGACGCCGGCGCCGACGGTGCGGCCGCCCTCGCGGATCGCGAAGCGCAGCCCGTCCTCGATCGCGATCGGCGTGATCAGCTCGATGTCCACCGTCACGTTGTCGCCCGGCATCACCATCTCCGTGCCCTCGGGCAGCGTCACCACCCCCGTCACGTCCGTGGTCCGCACGTAGAACTGCGGCCGGTAGCCCGTGAAGAACGGCGTGTGCCGCCCGCCCTCCTCCTTGCTCAGCACGTAGACCTCGCCCGAGAACTTGCGGTGCGGCGTGATGCTGCCCGGCTTGGCCAGCACCTGCCCGCGCTCGATGTCGCCGCGCTCGATGCCGCGCAACAGACAGCCGACGTTGTCGCCCGCCTCGCCGGTGTCGAGGATCTTCTTGAACATCTCGACCCCGGTCACGACCGTCGTCTCGGTCTCCTTGATGCCCACGATCTCGATCGGGTCGCCGACGTTGACGATGCCGCGCTCGATGCGCCCCGTCACCACCGTGCCGCGGCCCTTGATCCCGAACACGTCCTCGATCGGCATCAGGAACGGCTGGTCCTTGGGCCGCTCCGGCTGCGGAATGTAGCTGTCGACCGCGTCCATCAGCTCCCGGATGCAGGCGTACTCCTCCGCGTCCGGGTCGGTCGAGGCGGACTCCAGCGCGGCCAGCGCCGAGCCGCGGATGATCGGCACCTCGTCGCCGGGGAACTCGTAGCCGTCCATCAGCTCGCGCATCTCCAGCTCGACCAGCTCGAGCAGCTCCTCGTCGTCCATCATGTCCACCTTGTTGAGGAAGACGACGACGGCCGGCACCTCGACCTGGCGCGCCAGCAGCAGGTGCTCGCGCGTCTGCGGCATCGGGCCGTCGGGCGCGGCGACGACGAGGATCGCGCCGTCCATCTGCGCGGCGCCGGTGATCATGTTCTTGATGTAGTCGGCGTGGCCGGGACAGTCGACGTGCGCGTAGTGGCGCGCGTCGGTCTCGTACTCGACGTGGGCGATCGCGATCGTGATCCCGCGCGCCTTCTCCTCGGGCGCGTTGTCGATCGAGTCGAACTCGCGGTACTCGGCCTCGCCCTTGAGGGCGAGCACCTTGGTGATCGCCGCCGTCAGCGTCGTCTTGCCGTGGTCGACGTGACCGATCGTGCCCACGTTCGCGTGCGGCTTCGTCCGCTCAAACCTGCCTCGCGCCATCCTCCGGCTCCCTCTCCTTCGCCTCCCCCGGCTCTCCTGCCGCGGGCGGCGCTGCTGTGGCTGATCGTTGTGGTGGAGCCCTCAAGCGGATTTGAACCGCTGACCTCGTTCTTACCAAGAACGCGCTCTACCGACTGAGCTATGAGGGCATATCTCCGTTTCTGGCGCCACTGCTCGGCGGCGCCCTGGTTACCAGCCTCGGTGGCGCGGGCGACTGGTGCAGGGGGCAGGATTCGAACCTGCGTAGCCGTAAGGCGGCGGTTTTACAGACCGCTGGAATTAACCACTCTCCCACCCCTGCGGGCGTCGCTGGCCGGCATCCTCGCCCCGCGCGCCTCCACGCAACCCCGCGGGAGCGGGTGGAGCCCGAGAGGGGATTCGAACCCGCTAACCTGCCGATTACAAATCGGCTGCGCTGCCATTGCGCCACTCGGGCCCGAACAGTGCCGGCGCACATGAAACAATCACACCCGGCCAACCGGCCAAGTGCGATCGGTTAAGTATAGAAACGGCCTCCGAGGAGGGTCAACGCGACGCATGGCATCATTAGTATTGCTACCGATACGAAGGCGCGTACATCACAACCCTGTTGCCGAAGCTGGGGGTCCGCAGGCAGGTGAGCGCATGGCGCCGCCTCGCAACCTCCGGTCCGCGCGCCGCAGGTTGGCTCCTCGCGTTCCGCCAGCGGCCAGCGGACGGGCGTCTTCCGCCGCGTCGAGCTCGTCGTCGGCGCGGAGCCGCGCGTTCATGGTCTTCACGGTGCCAGGTGCGCGTTGTTCCGGCGATCCATGCGACGCGCAGGACACTGCGCCCTATAGTCGTAGGACCGGGTGGCGTGGGAGGAGCGGGATGGTTCGTGGTGACTAATCCAAGGGCCGCCGGATGGGTGAGCCCAGAATCAGAAGTCGTGTCGCTGACAGCGCGGCGAGGCAAGCGAGCCTCAGACACCAGTCGCCAGCGCACGGGTGGATCTCTTGCACCACAAGTGTCGCCGCGCGACCACAACGGGACACGAGCCCGCTCACGCAGGCGATCGACAGCAGTTAGGGTTCAACGGCAGGTTGATGCACGTGGCGCTCCGCTGAGACTGGCTCTACTTCGATCCCGTCGTCGCGACCCCTCCGCGTCAACTCAAAGTGACGGGTGAGTTCGCCGAAGGTAGCTGTCACCTCCGCGAGCCCTGAAGCCGTGAGTACCACCGCGTAGCCATCGGCCTGCGTGTCGTCGAACACTGGACCGGAGCGGCCCCACCACCCATCGACCCAATAGATGGTCTCGACCGCGAGTTCGCCGCCGGCTGTGTGCCAGCGCCCGGGAGCATTCGAGTCCGCCACCCATTCGAGTGAAGCCGCGAACTCGGGGCGGAAAGCTAGCCAATCCCCGCGAACGTCGTGGGACCACCAGACTCCTTCGTTCTCGAGAACCAACGGCTCTCCGCTCTTTGGCCGGACCATCACCGAGGGCGTCATGAGATCTCGGAGAACCATCGGGCGACCGAGGGAAAAAACCCGGTCGTCGATAGGTTGAGCACTCCCAACCGTCGTGCCGCACGTCAAGTGCTCCGTGAGATGCTCCCAATTCAGGATCTCGAGCCGGCTCTTGGCGCCGACGACGATCCGGTCCTCACGCGTGGACGCCCCGACGTACTCGTCAATTCGAGCCTCGACTCCACCTAACCATCCGTCGAGTCCCTTATCGACTCTGGCGGCTGGCGGCCTAGGCACCACGTCAGGACGCTCCGCGGGTGTCCTGCACAGGATGTCGACATCGACCGAACGGAGAAGGTGGCGAATGTGCTGCGGGGCCCTGTCGAGCAGACCGGCATCACTGAGGTCCGACACGACTCGCCCGAACGCGGCGCGCGACGCAGCGAAGCCCTCGAGCGTGTATAGGTGCTGGGCGCGCGAGGCTTGAAGGGCCTTCACGACGGCCTCCTGGTCAGGGAGCACATCCAGCGCCTCCTGCCGATAGTTGGTCGCGACAGCGAGCAACGCATCGAGCGCTAGGCCGATACGGGCCGCAAGTATCTCGTAGAGCCATTCGTACGGCGCCAGGACGTCGGGATCGGGCCCCTCGATACTCGGCAGATCGAGGCCGTAGCCAGCATGCAAAGCCCGGTATAGCCTCGCTGGCTTTTCAGCAGCGAGGTCGCGGATGACGTGACTGGGGTGTCCCGCCAACGTGCGCTCGAGTGGCTCGAGCGTCGCGGGGGTCACGAATCCGTCCGTGAATCTCGCTCCTGCGAGGCAACGGCCAGCGCGCTCAAGGATGTCGTCACTGGCGCCGGGCTGCGCGAATCGGCCGAGCGCCTCCGCAGTCTCGGTGTTTCCGGCCACGAGGGCTCGGATGACCACCGTAGTCGCCGCGTCGCGAATGAGCGTGGCCGGGTGCGAGAGGTGTCCGACCGCGAGTTCGGCCAGTGCTGCCGCAGGGCCAATCTCAATGCCGGGCGCGCGGCGATCGGAGGTCGGCGGCAGTAGCCACCAACGACAACCATGATCCGTTAGGACATCCGGGTTGCCCAACTCGAGAGGCTCCGCCATCCCGTCGAGGTAGGCCCGAATTTCGGGCCAGACGGAGCTGGCGGTAAGAGAGGGATCGAGTGCCTCCGCGATGTCTTGGAAATCCGACAGGAGTAGCCCCGGAACCCATCTGTTGCTGATGGCCTGACGGACAAGATCTTGACAGGCAGCCACCTGCTCCTCCGGGCCGCCCAGTCGCACAGCAATGGCTGCGGCTCGGCGCCTGGCGCCGCCCCCGTAGTACCCCCAAGCGTCACCCGGAGCTCCCTCAAAGGCCCCGGTCGCGAGTCGGCGTGCCGTGTCGCGATCACCGTTGTGCTCCGCGGCCTCGGCGAGCGTCGCGAGCACGTCAGCATGTCGCCGCTGGTCATCGTCGAACACATCGGAGAGTCTCAGCACGTCGTTCGATGTCAATGCGCGTTCGCCTATGACTGTGTCCCAGCGAAAGTGCGAGTCACTCTGTTCGGTGTTTCGCAGCGCAATGACATCGTCGACGGTCTCAATCAGTGACCCGACGTCGTCGGAAGCGATTCGCTGGCCGCCCGACAGGACGAGCGCGCCGTAGTCATCAGCCTTGGCACCGCTGCTGCCGTCCCTTGGCTCGCTAGGGGCGTGGGGCAAACCCAGACCCCTTCGCCATTCCGACCGTGTTGATCGTAGGGCATAGCTGTCGGTCCGGCTGGCCACGGACTCCGCGACTTCTGCGGCCTTCTCCGCACCAGCGGCTCGGTCGGCGGCCGCCACTAGGGCTGCCGCGAGTTCCGGGTAGGCGTCGTTCGCGGCCGGCGCGATGAGTTCGCCAGTTAGGTCTGCGGCAAGCTCGACTGGCCCTAGCTCAGCAGTGCCCAGATGCCCTACCAGGGCGGCGACCAGATCGGCAAGCGCGGTGAAGTGCCCGGCCGTGCCGTTTCGGACGAAGTACTCGAAGATGCGAACGGCCGCCGCCGCATCGGCCGGCACAACTCGCGCAGGAAGGCTCTCCGCCGCAGATGTCGGAGCTCCTTCTGTCATTGGTTCCGCCGCTGCGATCAAGCGGGCCAACCAAGCTGCCTCGTCCACGAAGCGCTCGCCTTCCGGCTCCGACAGAGCACTGCCGAGCCAAGCCACCCAGGCGTTGAGTTGGTAGTCCTTTCGGTACCCGATGCCAAACGCCATTGGGGTCATGCTCATCACGAGGCGGCGTGCCTCCGCCTGCCGGCCCGCTCGAGCATAACGAGTGACGAGATCTTCCAGGGTTTCCAGGCGCGAGTGAACATCCTCAAAGGGAGCATCTGCTTCGTACTCGCGAAGCGTCGCTTCGTACCACGGAGTCGACGCACCCACAGCTTGAAGGCTCTCAGCCAGCTCCATCCTGAGCCGTAGCGGCCATTGGCGAGGCTGATGGCTGAAACGACGCCCGAGAGCGTCGCTGAGGAGCTGAGGTATCTTGTCGCCATAGCGGGCCGCTACACCCACAGCGAGTTCCATCAGCCCGAGCTTTTGATGTCCGATCATTGAAAGGGTCGCGTTGTGGCGGATGCTGGCCGGAGGAAAGACGTCGAGGAGCGGGACGATGGCACTCCATGCGTCAGTTGCACTTGCGCCGTGCACAGTAGCGGCGGCCGCATCCAACCGGGCGAGTTCCCGAACGGCGGTGTCGATTCGCGCAGCCAGCTCGATCGCTTCAACGTTGCGGTGTGCAGGGACATCAGGTCGAACGCTGTTTCCGTACGGCTTGTCCTTGGCCGGCGGGATCGACCCGGGAACGTCACTGGGGTCGTCAGCGAGGAGGAAGCGCAGCCGCCAATAGCGGAAGCCTTGGCCGAGCAGGTCTTCACCGCGGTTGTCGCTCAAACGCGATGCTGTCAGCGCATCGTCGTACGGGAGGCGTTCGAGCTCCGCCTTCGCCTGATCGATCATCTCGTGTCGCACGAACAACTCGGCGAGAGCGAGCAAGGTCTTAGCAAAGAGGCTCTGGTCTCGAAAGGCAGAGGCGAAGTCGCTCAGGTAGGCTTCCGCGCTCTCGGGCTCAAGGATCCGCGAGAGTAGAGCGGCGCTGGCACGGAGTCTGAGATCCAAGACTGTCTCGATCTGCCCACTGGGGACTTCGTCGGCCTCTTCAAGCAGCCCCATGAGGTCCTTGAGTTCAGTGTCGATCGCCCTGAGCGCCGCTTCATCGCCCCTTGCCGCTGACTCTTCAATCAGGACTCGTACCATCCGCGAGTGGCGCCCCCAGCGTTCGTCCCCCAGAAAACCGGAGTGGCCATCATCGTCGGCTCTCGGCTCAGCCAACCCGCGGACGGCAGCAAGCACGGTCGGGATCGGCCGGAATACGGCCGCCGCGCACGCCCAAGCGCGTTCAGTATCGCGCCGTCGTGCCAGATCGCCTACGTGGCTCAGATCGTCGAATCCACTGTGCTCAATCGAGTCGAAGAGTCGGCGGCCAGCCGGGTCGTCGGCGTCGCCGAGTACAGCCGCCAAGTCGTATGTCTGCGCGAGCGGGACGCCGGTGGTTTCGCTACTGCAGTAGGCGATGGCCTCGTCCACGAGTCCTGACTCATGCAGGAGCATGGGCATGTTGACTTGCTCGAGCGCCGACATCCGCGCATTCACCTCGGTCAAGGCAAGGAGCAGCCTGACAATGGCCAGAACGTCGGTGCGCCCAGCGGCGACATCCAGAGCGAGTGCTATGTCGTCTCGAATGAGTCCGGGCGACCGGAGTTGGCGATACTGTTCGCGCAACGCCACCTGCTGAGCGAGTGCCAGCACCGCTTCGTCGTCGCGCGCGTGGTACCGGTGGTATAGCTCCTCCGCACGCATCTTTGGGTCCGCAGTCCCCGCACAGATCTCCGCTACGCGGGTGTGAGCGCGAGCGTGCTCATCCGCATCGCCCGGGCCGTCGTCGCCAATGGCAGTCTGGTCAGCTGCGAACTGACGGAAGGAGTCGTGGAAGAACCGCCATCCGTCGTGGTGGCCACGGAACAGGTACATCAGTTTACGCCGGAAGTTCTGTATGGCCTGAGGGGGCGCCCAACGAGAAAGCCACTCGGTCGTAAAGCCGACTCGGAGTCGGGAGCAGACCCGGAGGATCTCGACGAGAGCGTCGTCGTTCTCGACTTCGGCCCATACGGCCCGGTACTCCTGCGCAATGTCCCCCGAATAGGCGGGGGCGGCGGCGAGAACGTCTGCTGCCGGCTGCCCCTCGGTGTCTCGGAGCCTATTCAGCAGGTAGCTCAGGGCGAGAGGGTGCCCGCCGGAGAGTCGAGCTATCAATTGATGGAGATCAGGCTTCAGGTCCGCGGTAAACGGTGTGCGCTCGCAGATGTCGATGACGGAGGCCGGCGTCAAGAGGTGCTGGCTGAGGTCGACTTCCGTCTGGCGTTCGAGGACCTGCTGTTGAGCTTCCGGGCGAAGTGGATCGAGCGTCCGGCTCCCGACGATGAACAAGACGCCATCTGGCAGCTCGTCCGGTCGCGGCAATTCAGGAAGCAGCGCATCGTTGCCCTTGTATTCGCGGTCGACGTGATCCAGGCCATCGACGATGACTATCGTCCGCCTACTGTCTCGGATGAACTCCTTGCGCGCTGCATCGAGTTGCTCGAACAACTGTCTCCGGGTCTCGTTTACGTCCCCACCGGCGAGTTGGCGTTCATACGTATCGAGCCCCTGTCTGTTCAGCATCAGCACCAGATCGTGTAGGAACGCTTGGGCGGTGAGTCTGGTCCTCGACGGTCCCGCTCCGGGAACGTACGCGTAGTAGCGGATGACGCGGTCTTGGGTTCCGCTGAACGCCTGGCTGAGCAAAGTTGACTTTCCGGATCCGGGCGGGCCAGTGAGAGCGACGTAGCCACTGTCGTGGGCACTGAGGGCGCCGACCAGCTGGTCGATGGCCCCAGTGAGCGGTGCATACGTGTCGAGGTCAACAGGGAACTCGTGAGGGCTCTGGAGAGTCGCACGACCGGCCCACTCGACCAATTCGAGAACTTGGCGCCTGTCCAGCTTCACGGTTTCGGAAGCCTCCGAGACGCTTCGCTGGAGAGCGCCGGAGAGTTCGAGAATGTCCGATCGGCGCCTGGACTTCCTCGCTGGCAAGCCTGTGCCCGCACCAGTTTCGAGGTGCAACGCGCGCAGGAAATCGCCAAACTCGTCGGGCTCAAGACCGCTAGCCTGACGCAGTCTCTGAAGGGCCGGATTCCAGCCGTCAGAGATGTCCTCCAGCTCGATTGATCCGGACCGGACCGGTGTGAGCACCTGATCGATGAACGCTTTGAAATGGTCGGGCGACGGCCTGTCTACATCCTTCTCGCTGAGGCGGTCGTTCACTGACGCCAGTTGCTCTGTGACGAGGTAGACCTGGGTATCGCGCTCGACGGTTCGGAGATCTCTCCAGCCGTCGGCCAAAGAGCGAACCAACGAAGGCTCGCCTCTGACACCACTACTCCGTAGAACGTCGCTGAACTTGAGGTAGCCGGCCCCTCCACTCTTGAACTGGTACGCCTCGGTTCGGCCACCCCGGACCAACACCAGATCGTCTACGCGCCCCGCGGTCGGGTCGGTGAGGCGCAGTTCCTCGAAGTCATTGTCGACTAGGGCGTCGTATACCAACTCGGCAATGTGGTCGTACTGCCAGCGGTAGCCGCGTAGGGCGGTCCGCTCACCAAGGGCTGGGGCAAAGGTCACTCACTCATCCCCTCGACACCCTTCGATCGAAGGATGGCCTCTAACTCGGCGAGCTTCAATGGCACCTCCGACAGCCGCCTCGTGGTTGGTTCACGGCCTCGGTGTCTAGATTCGAGGGATGTGCACATTTGGGAGACGTACGGGGTTCCTGCCCTTACGCGGGCAGTGTTCTTCAATGAGCCGCATCAGCGGGGCTCACTCGCGAATCCGCTAACTGACCAGCCCATCAGAACAGACAACACGGATCACCTCCGGCTCCGGCGGCCGGGCCGCCTCGGAGTCGTCGGGGACGCTGAGGCGGTAGCGCTCGCGCAGGGCCTCGAGGCGGATGCGCAGCACGCGGCCCTCGAGTTGCAGGCTCCGGATCTCGCCGAGGGCGTTCTCGGCCTGTGGCGGCAGGTCGGCGCTGAAGATTCGGCGGAGCACCTCGAGCCGCCGCAGCTCAGTCGGGTCGCCGGCTGCGGCATGGACGGCGAGGTTGAGCTGCCGGGACACGTAGCGCCGAGCCCTCGTGTTGCGCGGCCGGCGGGCCCGGCCCAGCCGCTGCCCGAACTCCGTCCCGAACGCCTCGAACGCGGCCATGACGCGCTCGTTCGTATCGCCGGGAAGCGCCTCGGCTGGAGTCTCGGGGGCGCACTCGGCGGCCGCGACGAACTGCGCGGGGCTGATCGGCCGGGGCTCGAGGCCTGAGCCCACGGCGTAGCAGCCATGGACCTCGCCGGCGCCGAGGAGCACGAGCGTCTCACCAGGCACGGGATCGTCGAACGCCGCCGGGGGCGCCGCCTCGATGTTGGCCGGCGACAGCAGCGGCGCCTGGGGCGCTCCCGCCACCGGCATCACGCCCTGCATGCCGGGGAAGCCGACTGCGTCTCCGCGCGACGGCGTATCCGTCTGGACGGCGAGCGCGGACCGGATCCCGTCGGGCAGGGAGGTGATGGTCTGCCACAGCTCCGGGTTGTCTTCCCGGATCCGCTGGAGCAGGGCGACGGCGCGCTGGTGCGCCGCCACCTCGTCGAGGCCGTCGTCGGCCTCCGGCATGCGCTGCTCGCCGTAGATGCGGTACATCGCGTCGGCGTTCAGGCGCTCGGCTTCCGAGAGCAGCCTGTTGTCGAGGCCGATCAGGTCGTGGAACGACTGGATGCGCCGGCCCAGCCGCTCGGTCAACGCCAAGCCCTCGTCGACTGCGGTGTCGGGCCACATGCTGTGCAGGTCGATGACGTCATGCTCTGTGCCGATGCGATCGACGCGGCCGAAGCGCTGGATCAGCCGCACGGGGTTCCAGTGGAGGTCGTAGTTGAGAACCCGCGCGCAATCCTGCAGGTTCTGGCCCTCCGAGACGATGTCCGTGGCCAGCAGCACGCGGATTTCGAGGCCCGGAATCTGGCGCCCGGGGGTCAGGTTCGAGCGCGGCGAGAACCTGGTCACGATGGTCTCGGCATTGTCGCGGTTGCCGCCACTCAGGCGAGCGATCTCCGGGTCGTGGCCGCCGGGATTCAGCTGCTCGTAGAGGTAGTCGATGGTCGTCTCGGCCTCGGAGAAGACAAGCACCTTGCCTGCACGGACCTCGGGCTGGTCGAGGAACTCGCGGAGCGCCCGGAGCTTGTCGTCGTCTTCCGGGGTGATCTCCGCGATCCGCTCGAAGAGGCCGCCCAGCACCTCATGGTCCGCGTCGAGATCGGCGGTCCAGCGCTCGGTGTCGAAGTGCGCGGCGGGATACGCGGCGCCACGGGCGTCGCCGCGCGCCTCCTCCTGCTGGAGTATCTCCAGAAGCTCGTCTGGATCGAAGCCCTGACCGGCGAGGAGGCGGGTCGCCGTGGCCCCGACGGGCACGAAGCCGGACTCCAGCGACTCCCGGAAGTTGCGGTTGCTGTTGATGAGCGTTTCGAGCGTGGACCGGAACGCCGCGACGCTCGACTCGAGGCGCTTCAGGAGCAACACCTTCATCAGTCCGGCGATCCGGTCCCGCGCGCGCAGCAGGCCTCGGTATTCAGCCCGCGTCTTGAAGTCGTCGCCCAGGTATTCGGAAGCGCGGTACCGCGAGGCCTCGTGTTGCGACAGCGCCTCCGTGATCTCCTGGAACTCCCCGGCCCGCGCGTAGACGCGGTCGAGCCGGTAGTCGACGTTATCGAGCACCGGGTTCGGGAAGCGCACCGGCTCGCCCCCGACCAGCGCGGTGTTGCCGTAGAGGTCGCGGATGTCGCGCCGGCGGCGCCGGATGAACAAGGGCGACAATACCTGCGTGATGTCCGCTCGCGGCACTGTTGGCTGCGCCGGCGCCAGCGGCGGGGTGGGCGTGGGGCGATCGCGCTCCCAGGCCTCGAACTCGGTCCGGTAGTTCGCGTACGCCGCCTGGTAGTCGAGCCAGCGCTGCGCGTTGCCGAAGTACTCCTGCAGGTCGAGGGGCTCGATGGGCAGGCCGTGGTCGGTGTCGTCCAGGAACAGGCTGAGCTGGCGGTAGATGTCGAGCGGGCCGAGGTTCTGGGGCGTGGCGCTGAGCAGCACCACCTTGTGGTCGCCGGACTCGAGGTACTCCTCGAGTCCCGCGTAGCGCTGGTTGCGGTTCCGGAAGTTGTGCGCCTCGTCCACCAGCACGGGGCCCCGGTCCGGGTACGCCTGACTGAGGACGATGCCCCGCTCGGGGGGCGCCGCGTCGATGTAGCGGCCGAGCTCCTCGTCGAACTCCGCCTCGCCGGACGGGACGATCATGCTGTGCGAGATCACCTCGGCCCCGAGCTGGAAGCGCTCGTTGAACGACTCCCACATCGGCTTCAGGCCGGCGGGGCAGAGGATGAGCGGCCGTCCGTCGTTCGGGTAGCTGAACTGCAGCTGCCGGAGCAGCTCGGCGCCGATGAAGGTCTTGCCGAGGCCCACGACGTCGCCGATGTAGCAGCCGCCATGGATATCGATCATCGCCAGGCCGCGGCGCACCGCGTCGAGCTGGAAGTTGGCCAGCTCACCGTCCTGCGGCTCGAGCGGCAGCTCGCTCGCCCCGGCGCCGCCGCTGTAGAGCTCGTGGAGGGCCTTCAGGTAGACGTGATAGGGCGGCGTCTTCGCCAGCGCCCAGGAGAGCTCCAGCGTGCCCCGCAGCTCCTCGCTGATGTCCTCCGAGTCCTCCCAGAGGGCGTCAAACCAGTCGCGCAGGGCCGCCATCTCGGCGTCGCCAGTGACGCGCACGTTGAGCTCGGTGTTGCCGCTGAACCCGGCCAGCGTGAGGTTCGAGGAGCCGACGACCGCCGCGCCCGGCTCGGCGTGGTCGTCGTACCAGCAGAGGTACGCCTTGGCGTGCAGCGGGCTGCGCCGGTAGGCCCGGACCTCCGCCTTGCCCGAGGCGACCATGTCGCGGAGCAGGCTCACCGTGTTCTCGGCGTCCTCCGTCTGCGGCAAGAGTGACACGCCATCGGCGATGCGGTCGACGGAGTCGCGCGCCACGGCGGCTCGCTCGCGACGCTGCACGAGCCCGTCGGAGTCCAGCCGCGCCCGCAGCGCGTCCGGCTGCTGCAGTCCCGCGGCGACCGCCTCGATCACCTGCCGGTCGGCGCGGCCGACGAGGATGCGCACCTTGTCGAGCCGGGAAAGCTCAGCGCTGATCGCCCCGAAGCCGGGCATGAAGAAATAGCCGACGGCGATGTCCGCCCGGGCGGAGCTGCCCAGCATCTCCTGCAGCCGCGTCAACAGGTCAGGGTCTGTGGAGGCGTGGAGGATGTTCAAGGGCTTACACCGCGAGGCAGGGTCACGGCCGGCTCCTGCCTGGCCTATCGGAGCAGGGCGGTGAAGCCCGCCTGCTCGAAGTCCCGATCGTAGGCCAGCGCCTCGGTGATGTTCCGCTCTTCCATGACGAGGAAGCTCGCGCAGTCCGTAAGGCTCCAGGTCTGATCGGGCCGATTGGCGTAGCGCTCAATGGCCGCCCGGAACTGGGCATCCGTCTGCGGGACGATCTCCACGTCGGGCCTGGCTTCCAGATCCCGGACCATCTGCACGGCAAGGCTCCGGCGCTGCTCGCCCCTGCCTGCCAGGTGGTCGAGCACTTCGATCAATGCCATCTGCGTCGTGACGATCTTCGCCGAGTCCAGGTCTGTGGCCAGCGTCCTCGCGCGTTCGTGCAACTGGTCGCCGGTATGCAGGAAGGCGATCCAGTACCCGGAATCCGCGAAGAGCGTTCGCATCAGTCCTCTTCCCGGGGGTGGCCGTAGAGGTAGTGCTTCTTGTTTCTCACCAGATCAGCGGGCATGTCGTCCCACGCATCAGGAGGAACGGATTTCCGCAGCCTGTCGAACATCTCCACAAGGGACTCCCCGGGTGCGCCGGAAGATTGCGAGCCTTCGATCGACAGCCTGACCTCCTCGCCTTCTTCCAGGTCGAGCGGTTCCAGCGGTGTGAGCACGCCGCCGGCGTATCTGGCCTTCACGCTTGCAACCATGACCGGTCCTCCCGCTGAGTGCCCTTCACCCATACTACGCCGCGGCCGCCAGGAGCCGCGAGGAGCCCGACTGCACGCCTCAGGGGAAGCCGCGGTAGAAGTCGCGGCGATGCCGGAGTCTGACGAGGATGGCTGTTGTGCCTTCCACCTCGATCCCGAGTCGGTAGTTGCCAATCCTGATCCGATAGTGCGCCGTCGAGCCCTGCAGGCGGTCGGCTCCCCTGACGCTGGTGATCGCTGGCGCCGCCTCCAATTCGGTGATGACCGCCTCGACCCTGCGTCGCAGAGCGGGATTGTTGCGTGTCCGGTTGAGATCGCGCTCGAATCTGCGCTCGTACCTAACGTCCACTCGAGGCTCGCAGTGTCACGCGTCGTCGCCTTCCTTCGACCAAAGGGATGGGAGCGGTCTCAGCTCTGTGGGCGCAACTCATCAGACTGAATCAGCGGCCTCGGCCCGGCACATGCTGCTAGGCAAGGTGCCTGGCCAACAGCTAGCTTGCGCCGTACACCTCGCGATACGACGGGAGTTGCTGCTGCACTTCTCTGACTACTTCCGCCGAGAAGCCGTAGAGCGAGCCGATCAGGATGTCCAGGCGTTGCTCGACGTCGATCAGGTCCTCGGCGCGGCTCGGCTCGGCATCAACGCCGCCGGCATCGAGGAGCTTCCCCACCAGTTCACGGATTCGCCCGGACGTAGCGCTATCGGCCTCGGGAGGAAACGGCAGCGCATTGATCTCCCCCGCCGAGACTTGTGTGTTGCTGTTTAGCCTCCGGAACACGAACTCCATCAGACTGGAATTGAGCGCGGCTAGGACGTGTGCCTCGTCAAGTCCGGCGTGCATCGCAATGAAGTTCGTGTGATTCTCCGAGTAGGCTCTTGTCAATCCGGAGGCCGGGCGCAGGGCCGTCGCTATGATGCGTCTAGGCTGTTCGTTAGCGGATACGCGCTGCGTCACTATGCCGCGCCCAACGATGCTTGGCGGAACGACACTAACGATGCGACTACTCAGGTACTCCTTCCCGACGCGCTTCCTTGATGGCCGAGTTGCATACCGCTGAACATTCTCCGCCCAGATGAGTCGGGCCGCGCCGTCCGCATCATGGGGCAGCGCGTACTCACGAAACTTGTCGAACTGTATCTTGCCGGTCTCAGCCTTGAGGCCGAACGAGTCGAGCCGCACCCCCGTGGCATCCATGCGTTCGAACACGTCATAGTCGAATTCCGACGGGCCGATGTAGAACGCGCCGCCGTAGGCGTCACCAAGCAACACCCGGTTTGAGTCCACCGAGAATGCGGTGCGGCGATCGTTGAGATCCTCCGGAACTGCAATCGCTCTGGTCTCGACCGAATACGTCCGTCTAGGTGCCGCCGCTCGTTCGAGATGCAGCACGATGCACTCCTGCAGGACGCGCTCGAAGGTGTTGTGCCGGTCGGCGATGAGCACGACACCCTTCAATTCGCACGACTGCCGAATCAGCTTGCGCAGGTGGGTGAAGTAGCGGTCCGTCAGGAGCGTACGAGGATTGATGAAGGACAACCGGCCGCCGTCGCAGAGCAGTTGAAGGCTCCGCTGAATAAACAGCCCATAGGTGTTCATGCGACCGAACACACCATCGCGGTACATCGCTCGCAGCTGGTCGCCCTTGATGACACGATACGGCGGGTTCGCTAGGACGATGTCGAAGCCGCCGCCATGGGCGAACACCTCGGCGAACTCGATGCGCCAGTCCAGCGAGCCCGCGGGCGCAGCCTCGATACCCTCGCGTAGCGGGTCGCGGATGCCGTTGATATCGACTTCTAGGCTGGCCTTCCTCTCGGGGTTGGTTTCACGCATGTACTCGCCCTTTAGGGCATCAAGTTCCTCCATCCGCTCGGGATCGCGTCCCAACATCATCTGGGCGCTTGCCGCCTCGCGAGCTGCAACACCAGCGCTCGGGTCCGGCGCGAGCAGGCTATCGCCGCGCACGATCTTGAAGTCGAGGTTCGGCAGTGGCCGGATGGGCGGAGCGCCTTCGTACTCGATAGCCAGTGAGAGCCACATCCGCAGCATCGCGATGTTCACGGCGAACTGGTCGATGTCGACGCCGTAGAGGTTGCGCTCGATGATGTGCAGTTTCAGGTCGTAGTGGCTTCGGTCGTCGGTCTTCAGCCGGTCGCTGTAGAGGATCGTCCACAGCTCGACCAGTTCCTGCATCATGCCGAGCAGGTAGGCACCGGAGCCGCACGCAGGGTCGACGACCGTGACCTCGTCGAGCGCGCCCGCCACAGCCTGGGCGCTCGCCAGAGAGATGCCGGACACATCGTGTTCATCTACCAGCGCTCGAATAGGTTCCGTACCCAGACCGGTCATTCCCTCGAGGTAGCCCTTGAGAGCCTCGCGGCACATGAACGACACGACCGGGCGTGGCGTGTAGTAGGTGCCGGAGTCGTGGCGGTCGTTTACCAGTTCCTCGAAGACCTTGCCCAGCATCTCGGGGTCGACCGCGACCTCAATGTCGAAGGGTGTGGACTCCATCACGGTGAAGTTGAAGCGCTCGAACAAGTCGGTCAGAACAGGCTCAATGGCCTCGTCGGGCACCGTCACGCCCTTGCGCTTGTCGAGATCGCCTTGCTCGAACAGGCCACCATTCAGGAACGGGACGTTGCCGATCAGCGGCTCTGTTCCGGCGGCCAGGTCGCGGGAGTCCGGGTTGTTCAGCCCGACGAAGAACAGGGTCGTGAGTCGGCTGAGGTGGAAGTTGTCCGTCTCGCGGCGGTTTCGGGAGTAGTCGTCCCACAGCGCTCGCAAGTAGTCCTTGTCCCCACGAAAGTCCAGCCAGCCCTTGCGCTGCAGGAAGTAGATGAACATCAGCCGGTTGAACAGCGTCTGTACAAACAGCCGCCTGTCGGCGCCCTCGTCGTCGGCGAAGCCGGAGACACTCTTTTCGGCCTGTCTGAAGACCCGGTAGTACTCCTGGAAGAACCGCTTGGTGACGGGCTCGACATCGAAGGCTTCGGTGAGTGCAACGCGGACGCTCCGGGTGTCCCGGGGACCCCTGTAGATCTTCGAGACCTGTTCGACGGGCGTTCGATTGTGCTCGCCACGCTCGAACACGAGGCGCCGGAGCATGGGCCGTGTACCGGTGAGGTCAGGGAGCACGAGGTGCAACTGGTCGCCGGCGGCGTTGGCGACGACCAGCAGCAGGTCCTCGCCGAGTTGGCGCTCAATCAGCCGAGCCGCCTCGGTCACGTCCTCCTTGCGCACCCGGCCGATGGCAGGAGCCTCGAGGGCGACGTACACGACGTGCACACCCTCAAGCTCCGCGATGCGTTCGGCGCCATCCGGCAACTCCACCCTGTCGGGTGCCTCGCGGAGGTCCACCTGGCCCCGGTCCGGGTTGAAGTCCAGCGTCTCGACGAACAGCTGGCGGATTGCGGCCGCGCGCCCGTCAGCCGCCGCGCCGAATATGCGGTCGATGTGCGTCTGGACATCGAGTGCGTCTTCGAGGCCGGCGGCTGGCGACACCACCGGAACCTCCGCGGTGGTCGGGTCTGGGGGTGTAGCGCTCTCTCCATGCGTCGATTCCGTCGGTATGCCGAGCTCGCCCCTGAGGCGCTCGAGGTGGGCCTCCACATCAAGTTCGGGGAGCTGCTCGGCCGCAAGGGCCAGGCGCACGCCGGCGACCACCTCGTGCCGGTCGAGCCCGAGCTCTTCCAGAAGGGCGGCCCAAACCGCGGGTTGCACGTTCGCAACCCGGTTCGCCTCGATATCTGCGAGGTCGGCCGGAGACAGGCTCGCGCCACGCCCCCGAACGGCCTGCGCAAGCGCCTCGGGAGTGAGCCCCCGCTCGGTGCGCTCGTCGCGGACCGTGGTTCCGAGAGTGACATCCTCCCCGGCGCCGCCAAGGACTCGCGCGCGAATCAGCCATCCGCGCTCCCGGGCCAGCGAGTCCCTTACGCTGACATTGCGCATCTCGTCGGTGATGGCGCTCGCCTCGTCCGGGTACTCGCGGATGAGATCGGCGCTATCGGGCCGTTCGCCCTGGGCGAGCGCTTCCCTCAGCCTTCTGACCCCCGGCCCGATGGTCTCGCTAGTCATCGCCCACCTGCTGCTCGTACCAAGCCCCGAACGCACGCAGTCCGTTCTCCACCAGCCGGTAAGCCGTCCGCTCCGAACAGTCGAGGGTGGAGGCGACGGTCGCCACATCAGGGTACTTGCTGAAGACGGGCAGGTCGTCTTCGTAGACGAGCGCGAGAGCCCGAGCCTGCCGATCCGGGAGCGTGGCCAGTCCCTCCCCGAGGACTATCCGTCGGTCGATCGCCGCGTGCTCGCCCCCCACGGCGGGCTCGGGGTAGTCAACGCCGGGCCGCCCACGGATGGCGCGGTGCTCGCGCTCTCTCTGAAGGCGTTTCTTTCCGCGGCCGTGGAGAGTCCTGCCTGCATCCTGGGCACACCTCATCATGGCCAGATTGAAGCGTATCTCAAAGAAGGAGAACCCCATGATCGCTGCCCAGAATCTCGCCCTGGTCTCATCCTCGAGCTCATCTTCCCACCCCTCGAGTGGATTCCCGTGACGGATTGCGGCCCTGCGAATGGGTGTCTCCGTTCTTTTGAAGACGAGCCTGTCCACTCGCCCCCTGAGAGATCGGGCCACCGTGCGGCGGCGGGCGGTAACCAGCACTTCAAGGCTCACTGTTTCAAGGCAATCAAAGTACGCAGGATCCCGTTCGCCCGGGAGAGCCCCGAGCTCAGCTGCGACTTCAGGCGGCCGGACAAACTCCCTGGCGACCATCAGCGCGCGCAGCCTTCCCAATAGTTGATCGACGGCTCGCTACCAAGACCTGCCACAGCGCGACGACGAGGAGCCCGTGGCAGGTTGCGGACCGAGTGCGGCCATCATCTTATCGGAGGGGTGTACCTCTCCGCCGCTCCGGGCGTAGCCGCCGACCGCGCGTGAGCGGAATTGCGGGAAGGACGGGTGTTCTACGTCGGTTCTCCGGAGTAGAATCCCCGTTAAGTCCGAACGGCCCGGGCTGCTGAACCCCGAGCCGCTCGATGCGCAGGCGTGATCTAGGCAAGTGCCTGCGGCTTTGCTGCGCGACGGTACGCCGTCAACAGGTGTCGCGCAAGCGAACTCCGCTGCACTCGCCTCGCTCCCCGATCCCGCCCGCCATCATCTCGGCCTTGTTCGCAGGGCTGCATGGTGGGCTCCTCATAGGCCCCGCCGCCGTTACGTGAGAGCGCTGGCGGGCATCTGCCGGCGGGAAAGGGGCGCCTATTGCGAGAGGCTGATGAGCGTGGACCGGGACGGTGGAAGTTCGCATCCCGCGTCAGGGATCTTCCACCGCCCGGCCAGCCGCACTTGACCACTGCCAAGCACGACGCGGCGGGACGGCGTTCGTAGCGCACGCCCGCCCTGGACAATGAGAGGTAACCCCATGTCCGAATCCATCATACCCGCCCCATCCCCCGACGACGACGAGCGCGTGATCTCGCGCGCGGAGTACGTGGCGCGCTACTTCGCCGAGCACGACCTGCCGCGGGCCTACTGGCGCGCCGGCAAGGCCGAGCGCACGGAGATTCTCAACGACGCGGTCAAGGCTCTCTGCTACAACCGCAAGTCCCTGATTCGGCTCATCTGGAGATTGCGAGAGAGTGCGGGGAGCGTCGCGAAGAGGCCCGGCCGCCCGCCCGTCTACTCGGAGGCTGCGAGAACGGCGCTGTCCGCGCTCTGGGACTTGATGGACCGCCCCAGCGAGCGGAAACTCAAGGGCTCCCTGCCGGAGTGGATCGGCGGGATGCGCAGGGCCGGCGAACTCGCAATCCCCGACAGCGTGGCGGACGAGTTGCTCGCGATGTCGTCGGCGACGCTGGGCCGCATCGTTCGTGCCTCCCGGCCCGCGCGCAGCCGTTCGGGCCGCAGGGCCCGGCCGCACAACCGCGTACAGGCGGCTACCTCGCTGCGCACCTGGGCGGAGTGGAAGGGCGTGCAGCCCGGAGAGGTGCAGATCGACACGGTGTTTCATGCAGGGGGCACCGGCGGGGAAGGGCACCTCTACACGCTGGCGGTCATCGATCCGTACAGCGGGTGGACAGACGCCGAGGCGATCGACAGCCTCGCGCAAAAGCATGTCATGCCGGCGCTCGATCGGCTCCGACGGAGGTCGCCGTTCAAGTGGACCGCGATTCACACCGACAACGGAGCCGAGTTCCTCAACCGGTCCACCGTGAACTGGTGCAACACGCACGGGATCGAGCGCACCCGGGGCCGCCCGGGGAAGTCGGGCGACCAGGCCGTGGTCGAGAACGCCAACCGGCGCTTCGTCCGCCACCTCGTCGGCGATGTGCGCTACGAGGGCGCCGATGCGCGCGACGCCCTCAACGAGCTCTACGCCGTGACGCGGAACCTCGTGAACTTCTTCACGGCGACGACTCGGCTGGAGGAGAAGAAGCGGACCGGGCGGAATATAAGGCGGCGCTACGACGAGCCGCGCACGCCGTACAAGCGCCTCCTCGAGTCGGGGCGGATCGAGCGGAACGTGGAGCGGGGACTGAAGGCTCGGTTCGTGAAAATGAACCCCGCCGCGCTTGCGCGCAAGCGTGAGAAGCTGCGCGATCGCGTCTGGGAGTTGAGGCGCCGCTACCGGTAGTGACGCCGTTGCGAGTCGCGGAGCGGTCGTTGCCAGTGCTTGCCTGGAACTTCGGCGCAATCCAGGTCAGCGACCGCTCCGCCATCAGCGCGGGTCGGCGCGGATGCGGCGCGATCAAAGCGCTGAGCCGGGTAACCGATTTGCGATGCAGCTACGGTAACAGTTTCTTTTGATGCACTGCACGCGAACCCTACCCCCGCAACGCCGCCGTCAGCGGCGCCGCTCCCGGTCAGCGTCCTCGGCCCGTGCTTCCCGGCGAGCCTCGTCAGAGCTTGGTCCTCGCCCGGCGTACTTTCCCTGGAGGGCGGCGATGGGGTCCGAGGGGAGCGGGCGCATCACCAGGTGATCACCGAGGTCGACGACGAGCACTCGGTCGGCCTTCCAGCGCGCGCGTGCCTGCGCCGGGATCGAAACCCGCCCGTTCGACGAAACCTTCATCACGTAGCTGTCGTCCATGCGCCACCTCGCGATGTGAGTGTCGGAGAGAGGCCGCCCGCTCCCTACCCCCGCAGCGCAGCCGTCAGCTCGTTGGCGGCGACGCGGGCGTCGGCGAAGAGCATGAGCGTGTTGTCGGCGGCGAACAGCGGGTTCGGGATGCCGGCGAAGCCGGGGCTCATCGAGCGCTTCACGATCACCACCGTGCGCGCCTGATCGACGTCGAGGATCGGCATGCCGGCGATCGGGATCGAGGGGTCCGCCTCGCGCGCCATCGGGTTCACGACGTCGTTCGCGCCGAAGACCAGCACCACGTCCGTCTGGCGGAAGGTCGGGTTGATCTCGTCCATCTCCTTGAGCTGCTCGTAGGGGATGTCCGCCTCGGCCAGCAGCACGTTCATGTGGCCCGGCATCCGCCCGGCCACGGGATGGATCGCGAACTCGACCTCGACGCCGCGCTCCTCGAGCAGGTCCATGAGGTCGTGGATCGCGTACTGCGCCTGCGCGACCGCCAGCCCGTAGCCCGGCGCCACCACCACGCGGCGCGCGCCGTCGAGGAGCATCGCGACCTCGTCCGCGGACGCGGACTTGACGCGGCCCGCGTAGACGTCGTCGCTGTCCTCGTCCGAGGCGACCTCGGCGCCGACGCCGGCGAACATGATGTTCGGCAGCGAGCGGTTCATCGCCTGCGACATCAGCGCCGTGAGGATGAACCCGGCCGCGCCGACCAGCGAGCCGGCGATGATCAGCACGCTGTTGTTGAGCACCCAGCCGTGCCCCGCCGCCGCGAGGCCGGAGTAGGCGTTGAGCAGCGAGATCACGACCGGCATGTCCGCCCCGCCGATCGGGATCACGAGCATGATGCCGAGCGCGGCGGCGAAGGCGACCAGCAGCCAGAACGGCAGCGAGGGGTCGGAGTCGGCGATCAGCCAGACGCCGAGCGCGACGCAGACCGTGAACAGCGTCGCGTTGAGGAAGTGGCGGCCCGGCAGCAGGATCGGCCGCTCGGTGACGAGACCCTGCAGCTTGCCGAAGGCGATCGCGCTGCCCGTCATCGAGACGCCGCCGATCAGCCCGGAGGCGACCGCGGCGATCGTGAACTGGAAGTCGACCGCCTCGACGAAGCCGCCCTTGAGCGCCTCCTCGAGCGCGGCGCCGACGGCGAGCGCGGAGGCGCCGCCGCCGAAGCCGTTGAACACCGCCACCACCTGCGGCATCGCCGTCAGCGGCGCGCGGTAGGCCATGAACGCGCCGATCAGCGCGCCGACGACGACCCCCGCGATGATCACCTCGAAGCTGATGATGCGGTGGTCGGTCAGCGTGACGATGATCGCGAGCAGCATGCCCGAGGAGCCGAGCAGGTTGCCGCGCACCGCCGTGCGCGGGTGCGACATGTCCTTCAGCGCGAGGATGAAGAGGACCGCCGCTACTAGGTAGAAGAGGTCGATCCACTCCGCCTGGAGCTCAGGCACGGTCACCCCTGTCGTGGAACATCGAGAGCATGCGGTGGGTTACGAGGAACCCGCCGACGACGTTCGCGGTCGCCATCGCGACGGCGACGACGCCGAGGATCGTGGTCAGGACGGTGAGTTGCGCCCCGGCGGTGACCAGGGTGCCGACGAGGGTGATGCCCGAGATCGCGTTGGCGCCGGACATCAGCGGCGTGTGCAGCAGCGGCGGCACCTTCGTGATCACCTCGTACCCGACGAACAGCGCGAGCACGAAGATCGTGAGCGCGGCGACAAAGACTTCCATCGGCTACTCCGTTCCGGCGGCTTGCGGCTCGAGCGCCGCGAGTCCCAGCTGCTCGCGCACGCGCGGGTGCACCACCTGGCCGCCGTGCGCGACGAGGGCGCCGCGCACGATCTCGTCGTCCGTGTCGAGCGCGAGCGTCCCGTCCTCCAGCACGTGCTCGAGGAACGCGGTCACGTTCCGCGCGTACATCTGGCTGGCGTCGAAGGGCAGGTCGGCGGGCAGGTTGAGCGGTCCGAGGATGGTGACGCCCTGGGCGGAGACGGTCTCGTCGGCGCGGGTCAGCTCGCAGTTGCCGCCGGTCTCGGCGGCGAGGTCGACGATCACGGCGCCGTCGCGCATGGCGGCGACGGCGTCGGCGGTCACGAGCAGCGGGGCGGCGCTGCCGGGCACCGCGGCCGTGCTGATCACCACGTCGCTCTCGGCGACGACGCGGCCGAGCAGCTCGCGCTGGCGGGCGTAGAACTC
Source organism: Dehalococcoidia bacterium (assembly GCA_963692775.1). GTDB lineage: Bacteria > Chloroflexota > Dehalococcoidia > UBA2979 > UBA2979 > VXMT01. The sequence continues at coordinate 1,783,627 of OY839116.1, forward strand.
CTCGCCCATCGCTTGTGCGTAGCCGCCGCTGTCCTCGGCGTCGGCCGCGTCGAGATCGAGCTCGACGAAGCGCGCGCCGAGGCTCTCGACCTGCTCGGCGACGGCGGGGCGGACGTCGTAGGCGTGCACGACCGCGCCGAGGCGCCGCGCGGTGGCGATCGCCTGCAGGCCGGCGACCCCGGCGCCGATCACCAGCACGCGGGCCGGCGTGACGGTCCCGGCGGCGGTCATCATCAGCGGGAACATCTTCGAGAGCGTGTCCGCCGCCACCAGTACCGCCTTGTAGCCGGCGATCGTGGCCATCGAGGTGAGCGCGTCCATCGGCTGCGCGCGGCTGATGCGCGGCAGCAGCTCCAGCGCGAAGGCGCTCACACCCCGCTCGGCGAGGGCCGCGATGCCCTCGGCGTTGCCGAGCGGGTTGAGCAGCCCGACGAGCGTCTGCCCCTCGCGCAGGCCCTCAAGGTTCGCGTCGCCCTCGGGAGCGGCGAGGCAGGCGACGATGTCCGCCTCGGCCAGCACTTCGGCCGCGCTTGCGGCGATGCGCGCGCCGGCCGCCTCGTAGTCGTGGTCGGGGAAGCCGGCCGCGCTGCCCGCGCCGCGCTCGACCAGCACCTCGGCGCCGCCGTCGCCGATCCGGGAGACGACGGCGGGGACGAGCGCGACCCTGCGCTCACCTCCGACCGACTCTGCTGGAACGCCGACGATCACGCGTTAGTCACCTCGGGGTTACCGGACCGCGGGCAAGCATACAGGCGCAACCGCCTACGGGGACTCACGACGTGCAGTGCGGCCCCTACCGCGCCGCGCTCCAGCGCGCGCCTCGAGGCGTGTCCTCCACCTCGATGCCGGCGGCGGCGAGGTCGGCGCGGATCGCGTCGGCGAGGGCGAAGTCGCGCTCCTCTCGCGCCTGCTGGCGGCGGGCCAGCAGCGCCTCGATCGTCGTCTCCGCGTCGCTGCCGCCGCAGGCCACCTCGTGGCGCGCGGCCAGCTTCGAGAGCGCGACGGCGTCGAGGCCGTCGGTTGCCTCGCTCGCCGCGTCGAGGCGCAGGCCGAGCACGTCGGCCAGCTCGCGCAGCGCCGCCTGCGCCGGCCGCACGTCCGCGCCGGCGTCGCGCTCGCGGTTGATCGTGCGCGCGAGGTCGAAGACCGCGGCGAGCGCGCGCGGCGTGCTGAAGTCGTCCTCCAGCGCCTCGACGAAACGGGCGCGCTCCGCCGGACCGGCGCCCGAGGCCGGGCCCGCGCCCGCGCCCTCGTCGCGGACTGCGGCGAGCAGCCGGTCGAGGCCGCGCTCGGCCGCTGCCATCGCCTCGTCGGTGAGGTTGTTGGGCCGCCGGTAGTGGCTTTCGAGGACGAACAGGCGCAGCGCGTCCGGCCGCCAGGTCTCGAGCGCCTCGCGCACGGTCACCACGTTGCCGATCGACTTCGACATCTTCTCGCCGTCGCGCTGCACGAGGCCGTTGTGCAGCCAGATCCGGGCGAACGAGCCGGGGCCGCTCACCGCCTCGGCCTGCGCGACCTCGTTCTCGTGGTGCGGGAAGACGAGGTCGACGCCCCCGCCGTGGATGTCGAACGAGGCGCCGAGGTAGCGCTGCGACATCGCCGAGCACTCGATGTGCCAGCCGGGCCGTCCGCGGCCCCAGGGCGAGGGCCAGTTCGGCTCGCCCGGCTTCAGCGCCTTCCAGAGCGCGAAGTCGAGCGGGAACTCCTTGCCCTCGCCCGGCTCGCCGCGCGTGCCCGCGCGCAGCTCCTCGATGTTGCGGTGCGAGAGCTTCCCGTAGTCCGCCATCGCGCGCACGCGGTAGTAGACGTCGCCGGCGGCGGTGGCGTAGCCGTAACCGGCCTCGATGATCCGCTCGATCGCCTCGACGATCGTCTCGATGTGCTCGGTGACGCGCGGGCGCACGTCCGGCTCCCGCAGGTTGAGGGCGCGCTGCTGCTGCTCCCACAGCGCGATCTGCTCGTTCACGAGGTCGAGCGGGTCGCGGCCCAGCTCGGCGGCGCGGTCGATCACCTTGTCGTCGACGTCGGTGTAGTTGGAGACGTAGGTCACCTCGCAGCCGCCGCCGGGCGAGCCCTCCCAGCGCAGGTAGCGCACGAAGGCGTCGAAGATGATCGCGTACTGGGCGTGGCCGAAGTGGCTCTCCTCGTAGGGCGTGACGCCGCAGACGTAGATGCCGACGCGCCCGGCCTCGAGGGGGCGGAAGGTCTCGACGGCGCCGCTGAGGGTGTTGGTCAGGCGCATCGCGGGCGTGGCGGCTACGGCTCGCGCGAGGCGCCGCCGTCGAAGCCGCCGGGCGAGCTCCCCGATCCGGTCGGCGCCGGCTGGCGCTCGCGTTCGAGGCGGGCGATGCGCCGCTCCAGCTCCTCGATGCGGTCCCACTCGGGGTCCGGGAGGCGCTCGACGGTGTCGTTGCTCTGGTTGGTGAAGGCGACGACGTGGCCGGGCACGCCGACGACCGTGGCGTTGGGCGGGACGCTGGAGACGACGACGGCGCCCGCGCCGATGCGCGAGTTATGGCCGATGGTGACGTCGCCGATGATCTTCGCGCCCGCGCCGACGACGACGCCGTCCTCGAGCGTGGGGTGGCGCTTCTCGCGCCGCGTCGAGGTGCCGCCGAGGGTGACGCCCTGGTAGAGGTGGCAGTCGTCGCCGATGATCGTCGTCTCGCCGATCACGACGCCCATGCCGTGGTCGATGAAGCAGCGCCGCCCGATGGTGGCGCCGGGGTGGATCTCGATGCCGGTGAGGAAGCGCGCGATGTGCGAGATCAGGCGCGGCAGCAGCGGCACGCCGAGCAGGGCGGCCTCGTGCGTGATGCGGTGCACCATCAGCGCGTGGATGCCGGGGTAGGTGAGCAGCACCTCGAGCACGCCGCGCGCCGCCGGATCGCGGTCCTGTGCCGCCTCGATGTTCTCGCGCAGAAAGCGCAACCAGCTCATCCGCCGCCGTCCTCCGTGCCGCCGTGCGCGGCCATTATCGCACACGCGGGGTCCATCGCCGGTCCGGCGCTGTGCCGACAGGAGTTCGCTGCTTGCCGGGGCCGCGAAATAAAGGGCCACGGGCGTAAGCCCGCGACCCTTGGGCTGGAACGCCGGCGGGGAACCGTCTCGATGACCGAGGGAGAACCGCCGGGGGCCTGTATGCAGACACGGTAGCACGGCCTGCGGTCCGTCCGTCAATCGGGCCGGGCAGAGTTACGCCGCCTGCGCGCCGAGAGTTCCGAGGGCGCGGGCGAGCCGCGCCCGCACGTCCACGGCGAGCCGCTTGACATCCTCTGCGATACAGTCTCCTCGCGGCGACAACACGGAGGGCTGCAAGTGCCGGTACGACCGCGCCTGGGAGGCAACGCGCAGCGCGCCGTGAAGCATCGTGGCAGCCACCTCCAGATCATCGCCTCGGCCGGCTCAGGTAAGACTGAGGTCGTCGCACAGCGCATCGCCGCGCTGTTCGCTGATGGCGTCGCCCCCCGTGAAGTCGTGGCGTTCACGTTCAACGAAGCTGCCGCTGCGGAACTGAAGTCGCGCGTCGAGGATCGCGTCGCCAACCGCTTGGGCCCGGAGTTCCTGGATCGCTTGAACGACTGCTTCGTCGGCACGATCCACGCCTACTGCTTCCGGCTTCTGCAACAGCACGTTCCGCGCTTCGAGACGTACGACGTTCTGGACGATCACGGGCTGTCGGCGTTCCTGTCCGTTGAGTCTTTCCGCCTGGAACTGAAGAGTCTGAACAGTCGCCTCTTCCAGGCCATCAGGGAATTCCGGGAGAACATCAATGTCGTCGAGAACGAGCTGCTGGCGGTCGATCAACTTGACGGAGAGTTTGGAGGGGTCGCACGACGATACTACGGTGCACTCGAGGATCGCCGCTTGCTCACCTACGGGCAGCAGATCGCGCACGCCGTCCGCGCGCTGGAATCGGGCGAAGTGCTGGAACGAATTCACTCCTCGCTGCGGCACCTCGTGGTGGACGAGTATCAGGACATCAACCCCGCCCAGGAGCGGCTGATCAGCCTTCTTGCGAGCGGACCCGTCGAACTGTGCGTCGTGGGGGACGACGACCAGTCGATCTACCACTGGCGCGGCGCGGACGTCACGAACATCGTCGAGTTCGAGCAACGCTACGGAGCGCAGCAGTACCCGATCGCCACGAACCGGCGCAGCCGCCCCGGCATCATCCGTCTCGCGAACCGGACTTCCGCGAACATCCAGGGGCGGATCGAGAAACGGATGCGGAGGTACAGGTCAGCCGCCGCCCCCGACCACTCCCTGTGGATCGCGCCGACCGAACGGGAGGAGGCGGCGGCAATCGCCGACGCAGTGCGCGAGCTTCACCAACAGGGATGGCGCTACGCGGACATGGCGATCCTCGTGCGCACGAGGGCGGCGTACGCTGCTCTCTTTGAGGCGCTCGATGGCGTCCCCGTGACGACCGACGCCGGAATCGGGTTGTTCCAGCAGCCGCTCGCCCTGCTGTTTGGTCGCACCCTTGCCTTCCTGGCCGGGATCAGCTGGAGCGACAAGGCGCATGGGTACGGCGAGAACGTCACACTGGACGGGTTGGTGAAGGCCTACGCAAGTGAGTTCGGGCTGAAGGCGGGGAGTCGGCGCAAGGTCCGCTCGCTCCTGAAGGCTTGGCGGTCCGAAGTCGAGAATCCGACCCGCCCCGCCAACCTGGTCGGTGACTTCTACCGGCTGCTTGAGGCCTGCGGCGTGCTCGAATGGGATCCTGAGGATCCCGAGCAGATCGCACGCCTCGGAACACTGGCCTCGTGCTCCCGGATCCTGGCCGACTTCGAGAGCGTCCGGCGCCGCTCCCGCCCCGATCCCGATACCCCCGGGGAACAGATCGGCGGGCCGGACCGCGGCAGTGTTTTCTTCTTCCGGCTTGCGACGTTTGTACAGCACTACGCGCACGGCGCGTACGAGGGGTTCGACGGCGAGGACGATATCGAGATCAACGCCGTCACGCTCACAACCGTTCACCGAGCGAAGGGACTCGAGTGGCCCATTGTATTCGTGCCGTCGCTGACCACGAACCGGTTCCCCTCATCAAGGACCGGTAAGGCTCGCACATGGTTCGTTCCCCGACACCTGTTCGACCCGGCCCGGTACGAGGGCACGATGAACGACGAGCGAAGGCTCTTCTACGTGGCGGCCACACGTGCCCGCGACTGGCTCTCGCTCTCCGCCCACCGACGGGTAAGGAAAGGGAGAGTGCGCACATCGCCGTTCCTCCTCAACCTTGCCGCTGACGCTCAGTTGCCGAATCGCCCCACGCTCCCGCCACCGCCAGAGGATCCTCCCGGCAGCGACGAGTCGGACCGTGTCGCGCTGTCGTTCTCCGAACTCGCCGGCTTCCTGCTCTGCCCCTATGCCTTCCGTTTGCGTCACCGGCTTCGGTTCCAGCCGCAGATCGCTCCCGAGCTCGGATACGGCAAGGCCGTCCATCACGCGCTGAGACGCGTGGCCGAGCACCATCAGGCCAGCGGAACTGTCCCCTCAGACAGCGATCTGGAGCGGATTCTCGACGAAGAGTTCTTCCTGCCCTACGCGAGCAAGCCCGCGCACAGGCTACTCAAGGCGAGCGCGCGCCGCCTCGTCGACCGCTACCTCAAGGACTACTCGGACGACCTCGACCGGATCTGGGAGGTCGAGCGTCCCTTCGAACTGCACCTGGACAACGCGGTCATTTCCGGGCGGGCTGACGTGATCCTCGACCGCGAGGGAGGCGACATCCACGCCCTCGCGCTGGTCGACTACAAGACCTCGCGGAACCGCGAGACCGAGTTCGACCTTCAACTGCAGGTCTATGCCGATGCTGGCCGCCGCGAGGGTCTCGACGTCCGTGGCGCCTACGTGCACGACCTGGACGAGGCCGACCGGCAGCGTGTCAACATCGAGGGGGCAGCTATCGAGGCCGCTGAGGAGCGTGTGAGCGAAGCGATCAGTCGCTACCGCGAGTCCAACTTCGAGGCCACGCCATCGCGCAAAGTCTGCGGGGATTGCGACATGCGGCCCGTCTGCCGCTTCCGCGCGGGTTAGAGCACTGCCGCCGCTCGCTTAGCGGGCGAGGAAGGCCAGCTCCTCCTCCACCAGCGAGACGACCAGGTCGTCGAGGCGCTCGACCGTGTACTCGCCGACGCTGTGAGGGGTCTCGCCGCCCTCGCCGTAGACGATGAAGATGAAGCGGCCCATCGTGTGCTGGGCGATCTGGCGGAAGACGTACTCGCCCTGCTCGTCCAGCCCGCTCGAGGCGATCGAGAAGATCTTGATGCCGCGCCGGTGCGCCTCGATCATCTCGTCCGCGTAGCTGTAGTCCTGTTCGTAGTCGAGGTGCGGCGGCGCGTCGGCGATCAGGAAGATCAGCCGCACGGCGTTGTCGAGCCGCCACTCCGGTTCGTGCACGGCCTCGTGCAGCGCCTCGTTGAGGGACTCCGGATAGTCGTCTCCGCCGGCCGCGACCACGCCGCGGATCGTGTCGAGGAAGCGCGCGGCGTCCGGCTCGAAGTCATGGACGCGGGTCACGAACTCATCGCCCCGGTCGCGGTAGGCGACCATCCCGAAGCGCAGGTCCGGCCGCGACGGCAGGCCGCCGATCCGCGCCGCGATCGAGAGCAGCGAGTCCTTGAGCTGGTCGATCTCGTCCTCCATGCTGCCCGTCGAGTCCAGCAGGAAGAGGATGTCGAGCGGCACGCCGCCGCCCGGCGCGGACCGGTCGAGGTCGAGCGTGACGTCCCAGGCCAGCTCGGCCTCGCGCTCGAACTCGAGCCGCGCGGCGGCCCCGTCCTTTTCGGCGTGGAGGGTGAAGGACTCGGCGCCCTCGCTGTCCTCGAAGGCGCGAGGGAAGAAGAGCGTCTGGCCGTTGGCGTAGGTGCGGCCCTCGAAGAGCGTGACCCCGGCGGCGGAGACCCGGACGCGGGCCTCGTGCACCGGCAGGTCGGCGCTGTCGGTGACGGTGATGACGTAGCGCTCCCTGACGTCCACGTCGTGGATGGGGGGCCCCGAGTACTGGTTGCGGTAATGGACGTACTTGTCCCAGCGCTCGTTGTCGTTCACCTCGCCGGCGGAGAGGGCCGCCTGCCGGCGCTCACGGCCATCCGAGCGCTCGCCGCCGGAGTCCTCGATGGTGTCGCTGGCGGCGGCGGCCTCGCCGGGAGCGGCGCTCCCGAGCGCCGCGGACTTCTCGTCGGCGGCCGAGGGCGCGGCGGCTTCCGGCATGGCGGTCGCTGCTGCCGTCGCGGCGGTGGGGGCCGGGGTGGCAGCGGGGGTCGGCGCTGCGGCCGCCGCGGCGGTGGGCGCCGGCGTGGGGGCGCGAGCCGGGGCCGCGGTCGGCGCTGCGCCGGGCGTCGTCGGGGCGCCGGGCGCGGCTGCCGAGGTCGGCGCGGCGGTGGGGGCCGAGGGGGCCGAGGCGGGGGCGCGAGTCGGGGCCGCCGTCGGCGCGGCGGTGGGGGCCGCAGCCATGAGCGCGGCGGCGTCGTCCTCGCCAGCGCCGGGATCGCCGGCGAGGGCCCAGATACCGATCGCGCCGAGCGCGATGATCGCGACCAGCGCGGCCGCGGCGGCCGCCGGGGCCCAGCCGCTCGCCTCGATGAAGGCCATGCCGCGACGCCAGAATGCGAAGCGCGGCTCCTGCTGTGCTCCCAGGCGGCCCTCCAGGCGCGCCCAGAGGTCGTCCGGGGCGCGCAGCTCGCGGGCCTCCTCGCTGAAGTGCTCGCGGAGGCGGCGTTCCAGCTCCCGATCCGGTGAGTCGTTACGCGCCATTGCCGGCCACCTCCATCACGCCGGACTGCTCCAGCAGCTCACGCATGTGGCGGAGCGCCCGGTGGAGCCGGGATTTGACCGTGCCCTCGCGCAGTCCGGCCGAATCGGCCACCTGCGCAATCGACAGGTCGGCAAAGTAGCGGAGCACCACCACCTGGCGGTGCTCGGGGCTGAGCCGGGCGAGGGCCTGGCGAACGGCTTGGCGATCTTCGCTCGCCTCGATGGCCTCGTGCTGGCGGGAGGGCGTCCCGAGGGGCGGCGACTCCTCCAGCGGGACCGTCGGCAGGCGGCGTCTCCGCTGCCGCGAGAGCACGGCGTTGACGAGGATGCGCATCAGCCACGGCTTGACCGCGCCGCCGCGCCGGAAGGTCTTGATGCCGCGCCAGGCGTTGAGGAACGCATCCTGGACGTGCTCCTCGGCCTGGGCGGCGTTGCCGGTCATCAGGTAGGCCGTGCCGAACAGCGGGTGCCTGTACTGCTCCACCAGGTGGCGGAAGGCGTCGCGGTCGCCGTCCTGGCAGCGCAGGATGGCCTCGTCGTCGGTCATCTGCCCTCCGGCCGCCGCGGGCCGGGCGGGGTGGCGCTCGCGCCGCGCATCAAGCCATGCCAATTCCATCCTGACAGTAGATACGCGTCTTCCCGCCGGATCGTTCCCAACCCGGGAAGGTCACTGACGGTGCGCTCCCGCGCATCCCCCGGACGGCGCCCCCGCGACGGTGCGCTCCTACGCCTCGCCCTCGTCGAGCAGGGCGACGGCGTGGGCGGCGAGGGCGTCGCCGGCCCCGATCGCGCCGAGGCTCTCGTTCGTCGTCGCCTTGACGTTGACGGCGCCGGCCTCGACGCCGAGGTCGCGGGCCAGGGCCTCGCGCATCGCGGCGATGTGCGGGCGCAGCCGCGGGCGCTCGGCGATCACGGTCGCGTCGACGTTGACGACGCGGTAGCCGCGCGAGGCGACCAGGCGCATGACGCGCGTCAGCAGCTCGCGGCTGTCGATGCCCGCGATCGCCGGGTCGCCCGGCGGGAAGTGCTCGCCGATGTCGCCCTGGCCCGCCGCGCCGAGCAGCGCGTCGATCACGGCGTGGATCAGCGCGTCGCCGTCGCTGTGCCCGATCAGCGCGGGCGCCTCGGCGATCTCGACGCCGCCGAGGCGCAGCTGCCCGTCCTCGCCGAAGCGGTGCACGTCGTAGCCCGCCCCGATGCGCATCAGGGGGCCGTCTCGCCGTCGCCGATCAGCGCGCGCAGGCGCTCGAGGTCCTCGGCGGTCGTCACTTTGAAGGCCCGCGGCTCGCCCTCGATCACGCGCACCGGCGCGCCGAGCTGCTCGACGAGAGCGGCGTCGTCGGTGGCGTCGCCCTCGATCTCCGCGTGGGCGCGGCGCAGCAGGGCGGCGTCGAAGGCCTGCGGTGTCTGGATCGCGCGCAGCGAGGCGCGGTCGGGCGTCTCCAGCACCAGCCCGTCGCCGTCGACGCGCTTGATCGTGTCGGCGACCGGCAGGCCGGGCACGGCGGCCCCGGCCTCGCGCGCCGCGGCGAGCGCCCTCGAGGCGAGCGCGCTGCCGGCGAGGGGGCGGGCCGCGTCGTGGACCAGCACCCAGTGCGCGTCGGGCAGCGCCGCCAGCCCCGCCGCGACGGAGTCGCGCCGCCGCTCGCCGCCCTCGACGCAGCGCAGGGGCAGCCTGGGGCTCACGCCGAGCGCGAACGCGAGCTCGCCGATGTCGATGTGGCGCGCGCCCGGGGCGACGACCACGAGCTCCTCGATCTCCTCGACGGCGGCGAGGCGTTCGAGCGGGAGGGCGAGCAGGGGTCGGCCGCGGACCTCGGCCCAGACCTTGTCGACGCCGCCCATGCGCCGCGAGACGCCCGCCGCAAGCAGGATTGCCCCCGCGTGGTGTGCCATGGGTCCAGCGTAGCGCAGCGGCCTCGGTTCTGGCGTAGCGCAGCCGTCGCCGCGCTGCGCCGATCGCGCGGATGCGCGAGGATGGAGGGCGCACAGCGAAGGAGCGCGCAGATGATCATGACCACGTCCGACACCATCCCCGGCCGCGAGATCAGCGAGACGATCGGGCTCGTCTCGGCGAACGCCGTGCGCGCTCGGCACGTGGGCCGCGACATCCTCGCGGGCCTCAAGAACCTCGTCGGCGGCCAGATCGGGGCCTACCAGCAGCTGCTGATCGAGTCGCGCCAGCAGGCGTTCGAGGCGCTGCGGGAGGACGCGGAGCAGCAGGGCGCGGACGCCGTCGTCGCCGTGCGCATGGCGACGGCCGCCGTCGCCCAGGGCGCGGCCGAGGTGCTGGTCTACGGGACCGCCGTCAAGCTCGCCTGACCCGCGCGCGCCCCGGCCGCCTACGCCGCGTCGAGGACCTCGCGCGCCCCGCGCAGTGCGGCGAGGTGGCCCGCCGCGTCGAGGCCGCCGCCGAGCGTGCGCAGGCAGAGGTGCGTCGCGCCCGCCCCGGCCCACGCCTCGGCCTCGGCGAGCCACTCGCCCGGCTGCTTGCCGGTGATGGCGATCGCGGCCTCGACGCCGATCGCGGCGGGGTCGCGTCCCGCCGCCTCGGCCGCCTCGGCGATGCTCGCGCCGGCTGCGGGCATGGCCTCGCGCGGGATGATCGCGAACCAGCCGTCGGCGAGGCGGCCGACGCGGCGCAGCACCGCGGGCGCCTGCCCGCCGCCGCCGGGCCCGATCCAGATCGGGATCGGGCGCTGCACCGGCAGCGGGTTGATGCCCGCGCCCTCGACGCGGTCCCAGCGGCCCTCGAAGGTCACCCCGCCTTGCGTCCAGAGCAGCCGCAGCAGCTCGATCTGCTCGTCGCAGCGGCGTCCGCGGGTGCGGTAGTCCTGGCCCAGCGCCGCGTACTCCTCGGGGCTGCGCCCGACGCCGACGCCGAGCCGCAGCCGCCCCCCGCTGAGCAGGTCGAGCTCCGCCGCCTGCTTGGCGACGAGCACGGTCTGCCGCAGCGGCAGGATGATCACCGAGGGCACGAGCTCGATCGCCGAGGTCAGCGCCGCCACCCAGCTGAGCAGCGTCAGCGGCTCGTGCAGGTGGCCGCCGCCGGGCCGGATCACCATGTCCGGGATGCGCAGGTGGGTGAAGCCCAGCTCCTCGGCGGTCCGGGCGAAGTCGCGGATCGCCGCGAGGTCGTTCTCCAGCTCGCGGACGGGGAGCGAGACGCCGATGCGCAGGCCGTCGAGGCTCATGCGCGCCCCGCCCGCTCGTTGATCTCGCCGGCGAGCGAGAAGTCGTACTCGGTGATGCCGCCTGCGTCGTGCGTGTTGAGGGCGACGCCGACGCGGTTGTACGTGTTGGTCAGGGTCGGGTGGTGATTCATCCGCTCGGCGAGCACGCCGATCTGCGCGATCAGCCCGACCGCCGCGACGAAGTCCTCCAGCTGGAACTCCGTCACGATCTCGTCGCCCTCGCGGCTCCAGCCCTCGAGGCCGGCGAGCCGCTCCCCGATCTCGGCGTCGCTCAGCTTCTGTGGTCTCGGCATCGCTGCCTCCGTTCGCTCATGCGGGCATCGTAGCCCGCGGCGCGCGCTTGCGTGCGCCTCGCCGGGTTCGTTGCCCCTCGCGGCATTGGGCGCCTCCCTCACCCTCCGCCCTCTCCCGCGGGGAGAGGGGACCGGATACCCCTCCCGTCGTTCCGGCCCCCTCCCGTCATTCCGGCGAACGCCGGAATCCAGGCGCGGCAGACACGCGAGCGCCCCCGGAGGTTGGGTGCGCCCTCGGAAGGTTCGCGCGCGGCTAGCGGAGGTCGTCGCGGAGCTGGCGCAGGCGCTGGTGCTCGCGGGAGTGTTCGGAGGAGTCGGCGAAGGACTCGCCGCACTCGGAGCAGAACTTGAGCGTCGGGATCGAGCGGGAGTACGGGATCCCGGCGATCGAGTGGAGCTGCCACTCCTCGAGGGCCAGCTCCTCGGGGTCGTCGCCGGGGTTCGGGCCGAGGGTCCAGCCGCCGCGGCTCCCGGCGGCGTCCGGCGCGCGGTGCTCGCAGGGCCAGTAGCAGCCCTCGGGACAGTAGTTGGCGGCGAGCGTGCCGGGCATGAGCCGATGATACGCCGATCGGGGAGGCGGCCGGCGCAGGGGAACGCGGCGCGGACGCGTCGGCGCGGACGGCTGCGGTAGCATCCGGCGCGATGGCGGCGCAGCCGAACAACGACGTGATCTACCAGCCGGATGAGCAGCCGCCTCATCTGGAGTCCCTCAGCCTGGGCTTCCAGCGGGTCATGGGCCGCCTCGGGAGTTTGGCGGCGCGCGCGGCCATCATCGCGCTGGCGGCCGCGCAGCCGGACGACTACGTGACGTGGCTCGTGTTCACGGCGTTCCTGATCGCCGGCCTCGGGACCGTGGCGCAGACGTTCCGCTTCCGGCAGTTCGGATCGGGGTATCCGATCAGCGTCAATTCCAACACGGCCTTCGTCGCCGTGGTGATCCTGGCGCTCGAGGCGGGTGGACCCGCGCTGCTGTCGAGCCTGATCGCCGCTTCCGCGCTGCTGCAGTTCCTGCTGGTCTGGCGGCTCTCGCTGCTGCGCCGGCTGGTCACGCCGCTGGTCTCCGGCACCGTGCTGATGCTGCTCGCGGGCACGATCATGGCCGTCGTGCTCGAGCGGCTCGCGGTCACGCCGGAAGGCGCGCCGCCCCACGCCGCGCCGATCATCGCGGCGGTGACGTTCGCCGTGATCATGGGGCTGAGGATGTTCGCCGGACCGGCTCTCGTGAAGTGGACGCCGGTGATCGGGATCGCGAGCGGCTGCGCCGTGGCGGCGGCGTTCGGCCTGTTCGACGTCCAGCCCTTCCTCGACGCGCCCTGGATCGGCGCTCCCACGGCCGCATGGCCGGGCCTGGGGCTGGATTTCGGGACGGCGTTCTGGGCGCTCCTGCCGGGGTTCCTGATCGTGAACCTGGCGGCCACGATCTACGTCATCGGCGATGTGGTCGCGATGCAGCAGGTCTCGTGGCGCAGGCCCCGCGCGCCGGACTTCCGGGTCGTGCAGGGCGCGCTCAACGTCATCGTGGCGGTCAACTTCCTGTCCGCGGCGCTGGGCGGTCTGCCCAACGCGGTCACCTCCACGAACTCGTCGCACGTGCTCGTCTCGGGAGTCGCCGCGCGCCGCATGGGGTTGTACGCCGGGCTCGTCCTGATCGCGGCGGCGTTCCTGCCGAAGCTGATCGCGCTGCTGCTGGCGGTGCCCAAGCCGGTCTTCGGCGCCTATGTGCTCGTCGCGCTGGCGATGCTCTTCGTGCAGGGCATGAGGATGGTCGTGGAGGGCGGCCTCGACGGCCGCAAGGCCGTGGTGGTGGGCGTCTCCTTCTGGCTGGGCGTGGGCTTCCAGAACGATTTGCTCTTCCCGGACCTGATCAGCGGCGTCTGGGAGACGCTGCTCGGCAACGGGATGACGACCGGCGCGGTGTCCGTGATCGTGCTGAGCGCGCTGCTCAACATCGGCGGGCTGCGCCGCCGCCGCCTGCGCGCCGCGCTCGAGCCGGCCTCGCTGCCCCGGCTCGACGAGTTCCTGCGCGAGGCCGCCGCGCAGGCCCACTGGGACGAGCCCTCGACGGAGCGGCTGCGTGCGGCCGGCGAGGAGACGCTGTCGAGCCTGCTGCCGCCGGACCCGGAGCAGGCGGAGGGCGCGCCGCGCAGGCTGATCGTGAGCGCGCACGGCGCCGCCGGCAAGATCGAGCTGGAGTTCGTGGCGACCTCGGAGGAGGAGGGCGAGAACCTCGAGGACCGGCTGGCGTACCTGGCCGACACGCCCCAGACCCACGACGAGCGCGAACTCTCGTTCCGCCTGCTGCGCCACTACGCCTCGTCCGTGCAGCACCGCAAGTACCACGAGATCGACGTGGTCACGGTGGAGGTGGATGGCCGGGCTGCCTAGCCTGTCCAAGCCGTCTCCTACACCAACGTGAGCGGTGCGCCGACGCGCTCTGCGATCGGCCTATAATCGATTCCGTCCGAGGGAACGAGGAGCACTGCGATGACAGAGTTGTGGGTGGATGCGGATTCGTACCGCCCGACCGAGTACAAGGATGAAGCCGAACTCGAAGAGGTCATCCTCGATCTCAAGGAGCGCTTGTTCGGTCCTGACCGGGTCTATCTCGACGTCAAGCGCAAGATCGGTCGGCGCGGAGGGCAGCGGAACATTCCGGACGGGTATCTCATTGATCTCCGAGGTTCACGTCCACAGCTGTATGTAGTTGAGAATGAGCTCGCTCGACATGACCCACTCCGTCACATCGCTGTGCAGATACTCCAATTCTCGCTGTCGTTCGAGTCGGATCAACTCCTAGTCAAGTCAATCCTCATGGACGCGCTCAATGTAGCGGTAGACGAGCGACGCAAGTGCGAAGACTACGTGAACGGCAACCCCGCCTATCGAAACCTCGACCACTTGCTTGAATCGCTGGTGGTCGAGTCCGGGTTCCGGGCCTTGGTGATCATTGACAGTGTTCCGGAGGACCTTGAGAAGGTTCTGATCGAGCGGTTTCGCTTTCCGGTAGAGGTCATATACCTGACACCATACGAAAGAGATGACGGCAGTCGCGCTTACATGTGCGAGCCGTTCTTGGCTGACGTCGCGCCCGTGTCCCCCGAGCCGGGCGTCGCGCGCGCGCGCCCCGTTGATCCGGCGGACATAGACACCATCGTCGTCCCCGCGAGGCCGGAGGGATTCAACACGACGTTCCTCGGCGAGAACCGGTGGTACGCGATCCGCATCCACGCAAGTATGCGTGACCAAATCAGGTGGATCGCCGCATATCAGGTTGCGCCGAAGTCCGCCGTTACGCATGTGGCACCCGTGCAGTCGATTGAGCCGTGGGAAGACTCTGGACGATTCGTCGTGAACTTCGCTGAGGCGGCCACGGAGATCGAGCCCATCGGGCTTGTCGGTCATGGGAGGGTCACTGGACTTCAAGGCCCTCGCTATACGACGAAGGCCCGTCTTGATGCAGCACGGGACGTGACGGACCTTTAGTTGCTCGCCCGGACACCACAAGACCCCCGCAACCGGGGGCCTTGCACCCACACGGACGTACCGAGTGGGGGGGCTACGAAGAGTGTGCGGCGTCCGGCGACGGCCGTCAATCCGCGGCGCGTAACTCTCGACGCGGGGCGATGGGTTGGCGTGCCTGGATTCCGGCTTCCGCCGGAATGACGGGAAGGGGCCGGAGTGCGGGAGTTGCGGGAGGGGCGGAATGCGCGAGCGCTCCTTCCGGCGGGCGCGGCGCGCCACGGACACTACAAAGCCCCCTCGCGGGGGCCTTGCTACCCAAACGGACGCACCGAGTGGGGTGGTACGAACAGCCTGCCAAACTGGCGCTGTTGTGTCAAGTCGCGCTCGTCGGGCGGTCTCCTACACCAGCGTGAGCGGGGCTCCGACGCGCTCGGCGACCTCGATGGTGCGGTCGCGCTTGAAGGTGTCGCCCGAGCGGTGCATCGAGACCAGCTCGGC
This sequence comes from Dehalococcoidia bacterium, assembly GCA_963692775.1. Classification (GTDB taxonomy): domain Bacteria; phylum Chloroflexota; class Dehalococcoidia; order UBA2979; family UBA2979; genus VXMT01. The sequence goes on from OY839116.1 coordinate 1,798,835, forward strand.
GATCTTGTGGGTGCAGTCGCCGTTGATGTCCTGGTGGCCGCAGACGTTGCACGGGTCGCGCTTGCAGTCGAGCGTGATCTCCTCGTTGAGCGTGCGCATCCACTCCCCGCGCAGGAACGACTTCGTCGTCGCCGAGTCGATGTGGTCCCAGGGCAGCGGCTCCCAGAGGTCGCGGTCGCGGTAGGCGTAGTCGGCAGGATCGAGGTCGTGCGCCGCGAAGGCGCGCTCCCAGATCGACCAGTCGTGGTGCTCGGACCAGGCATCGAACTTCGCGCCGAGGCGCCAGGCCGTCTCGATCACCTCGGCGACGCGGCGGTCGCCGCGCGAGAGCACGGCCTCGAGCAGCGACTTCTCCGGATCCTCCCAACTGAACTGCACGCCGGCGCGACGACAGCCCTCGCGCAGGATGCGATGGCGGCGGCGCAGCGTCTCCGCGTCGCACTGCGCGATCCACTGGTACGGGGTGTGCGCCTTGGGGATGAAGTTCGAGGTGGAGACGCGCACCCGCGCGCGCCCGCCGCGATGCCGCCTGCCGATCGCCTTCACCTCGGAGGCGATGCGGACGATCTCCTCGACGTCGTGGTCGGTCTCGGTCGGCTGGCCGACCATGAAGTACATCTTGATGCTGGTCCAGCCGTTGCTGAAGGCGTGCTCGGCGGCGTTGAGCAGGTCGTCCTCGGTGACGAGCTTGTTGATCGTGTTGCGCAGCCGCTGCGAGCCCGCCTCGGGCGCGAGCGTCAGCGTGTGCTTCTTGCCCCGCGCCACGGCGTCGGCGACCTCGACGGAGAACGAGTCGACGCGCGTCGAGGGCAGGCCGATCTTCAGGCCGCGGTCGCCGTAGGCGTCCATCAGCGCATGCACCATCGGCACGATCTCGCGGTGGTCGGTGGTCGAGAGCGACATCAGCGAGAGCTCGTGGTAGCCGGTGTTGTCGAGCAGTTCGCCCGCCGCGGCGACGACCTCCTCGACGGAGCGTTCGCGGGTGGGGCGGTAGATCATGCCGGCCTGGCAGAAGCGGCAGCCCTGCGTGCAGCCGCGCTGGATCTCGATCGCGGCGCGGTCGTGGACCACCTCCATGAACGGCACGATCGGCTTCGTCAGCGGCGGCGGCAGCACCTGCATCACGCGCCTCGTGACGGTCGCCGGCGCGGCCTCGTCGACCGGCCGCGTCGCCTCGAGCGCGCCGTCCGGGCGGTAGCTCGCCTCGTAGAGCGAGGGCACGTAGACGCCGTCGATGGCGGCGAGGGCGCGGTACAGCTCGCGGCGCGGCCCGCGCCCGGCGCGCTTCCAGTCGCGCACGAAGTCGACCAGCTCGTCGATCAGCTCCTCGCCCTCGCCGAGGGCGAAGGCGTCGAAGAACGGCGCCATCGGCTCCGGCTCGAGGGCGGCCGAGCCGCCGGCGAGGACGATCGGGTCGTCCTCGGAGCGGTCGGCGCTGCGGATCGGGATGCCGCCGAGCTCGAGCAGGTTGAGCACGTTGGTGAAGCAGACCTCGTAGGAGAGCGAGATGCCGAGCAGGTCGAACTCGCGCAGCGCGTGCCGCGTCTCCAGCGAGCGCAGCGGCTCGCCGTGCGCGCGCAGCAGCTCCTCGAAGTCCGTCCAGGGCGAGAAGACGCGCTCGGCGAGCGCGTCCGCGCGGCGGTTGACGATGTCGTAGAGGATGCCGAGCCCGAGGTTGGACATGCCGAGGTCGTAGAGGTCCGGGTAGGCGAGCGCGACGCGGACCTCGGGCGCATCGGGCGCGTCCCAGTCCTTGACGATCGAGTGCAGCTCGCCGCCGACGTAGCGCGCGGGGCGCTGGACGCGGTCGATCAACTCGTCGTAGGTGGTCGGCATCGTGCGGGCCTCGCGGCGTGCGTGCGTTCGTTGCTGGATGATCGAGGGTAGTCGGCGCGCGGTCGGGCGTTCAAGTTGCTGCTGGCGGCGGAAGGAGCATCTCGCCGATCGTTGACTCGAGAAGCTCCCAGTGTTCGATTGCTCCACGGATCGCTGAGTTCGTCGGACTCATCTCGACGAGGGGAACCGGATGTTCGTCGCTCGCATCCCGATGAATCGCCATCAACGAGATGTCGCCTCCGATTTCCATGTTGTTGCGCGCGACGCGCTCCATCACTCTCGCGGCGAGAGCTTGCAAGCTCAAGACCGGGCGACCGGAGAGCACGAAGTACTCATATGCATCGAGATAAATCCGCGCCGACTGGGCACCGCTTCCGCGGGCGAGATAGTGCCGCGTGTCGGGCTCACTGTGTTCGCCGAGCCACGTGATGCCATATGCGAAGCCACGGTCCTGCGCCACTCCTGCCAGCAGGAGGAGCGCCCGGCCTCCGTCGAGAGGCAATGCAGTGTTGATCACAACGCTCTTGAGGTACTCCCCAGTCCACTGGGCGATTGCTTTCCGGGCCATCTCCAGACACTCGTCGGCGGTGAGCGACCCCGTAGGCACCTTGGCAAGCTGAGACGCACGAAGTGCCTCGACAAGCCTAGTAGTAATCGACAGGTCGCCGACTTCTCCGCAAGCGATCCTGTCACCTATCGCATGCAACTTCTTGTGCGGGATTTGCTGGGAGCCAATACCTGGGCCGTAACTGCCAACGCCATCAGCGGCCAGGACGACACCAGCCTCGTTCCCGACCGCCAGCACGAGAGTCACTGAGCGCGAGCGGCCGGGTGCACGCTCTGAGTTGCTGACTCAGGGTAGCGGCCGTAGACGTAGGCCAGCAGTTCATTGAATGATTTCGACGTCACCACTCGGTAGGCATGCTTGAGTCTGGCGCGCTCGTCCGAGCCCAGGTTCGTAGAGGCTCTGTAGGCGGCGCGCCAGCCTTCCTCAGTCAGCGCCCAGAGCGAGTACGAGCGACCCAGAGCCTTACGCGACTGGACAAGGCCTACACTCTCGAGATTCTCCAGTTCGCTGTACACGACCGGCGTGAACGGACCGTATGAGTAGGGAACAAATTCAAATGGTGGGTTCGCTACCGGCGATCGGGCGCTGAGGTCTTCACCACTCTCGTTCTGCGCGAGGAACAGCGCCTTCATCACGCTGATTGGATCGAGCCAGATCAGACCTTCGGAACGATTGCCGGGGTTAGCACCGCTAAGCAGGTACAGCAGCCAGTTGGACCTTCGTGACACGGGGGCCTCCTTCGCGCGGCTCCGCGTCAGCACTGGACGAACGCCGACGCAAACCCTACCCTGTGTGCAGCGGTCGCACACGGGAGGTAGGTGGAGGCCAAGACAGCTACCTCGGATACGTCTCGGCTGGGCCAACAGCCGATCCTCGGTAGACCCCCGCCGCAAGGCAGAACAGAAACCGCCGCCCGGCGGTTTCGTTGCGTTATACGGATTCTAGCCCTTCGATGCTAGGGCCGCATAGGGGGAAGCGGCCCGAACGGTCGCCGAGTCTCGCCAGTTGCCGCGTCCGACTCTCGGAGCTCATCCAGAGCGAGATCCCTGACGCAGAGCTGTAGCCGCCTGCGGCCTACTCCCCCGGCAGCTCCCACACGAAGCGGCGCAGCGAAAGGTCGGCGCCGAAGGCGGCCGGGATGCGGGCGGTGAGGCCGTCGTGGCCCTCGAGGCGCCACGGGGCGTCCGAGACGAGCGAGGCGGCCCAGCCGGCGCGCTCGAGCAGCGTGATCTGGCGGCCAACGACGCCGAAGACCTGGCCGTTCACGCCCTCGGCGGCGTCGCTGAGCAGCCAGGCGACGATCGGGGGGATGTTGTCCGGGTCGAAGGCAGTGCCGGCGGCGCTCGCCGAGGCGGGGCGGCCCTCGCTGCGGCCGGTCGTCTCCGCGATGTAGTCGATCATCCGCGTCGAGGCGCGCGGCACGATGCAGTTGGTGGTGACGCCGTGCGCGATCAGCTCGGTGGCGGCGGTGAAGGTGAGGCCGAGGATGCCGGCCTTCGCGGCGCTGTAGGCGATGGTGCCGCTGGCGCTGCCGAACGAGGCGCGCGAGGCGAAGAAGACGAGCCGGCCGCCGCCCTGCCCGACCATCACCCGCGCCGCCGCCTGCGCGCAGGAAAAGTGGCCCTTGAGGTGCGTGGCGATCGTGCGGTCCCAGTCCTCCTCGGAGGCGGTCAGCACCGTACCCTGCGGGATGATGCCGGCGCAGCAGACCATCGCGTCGAGGCGCCCGAACTCGTCGAGCGCCTGCCGCACCGCTTGGCGTCCGCCCTCCATCGTCGAGATGTCGGCGAAGCAGGCGGAGGCGCGGCCGCCCCCGGCGCGGATCGCCTCTGCGGCGGCCTCGGCGACGGCGGCCCGCGGGTTCGCGCTCGCGTCGACGCTGCCGCCGTAGTCCGCGACGACCACCGCCGCGCCCTCGCGGGCGAGGCGCGCGGCGACGGCGCGCCCGATGCCGCGCCCGCCGCCGGTGACGACGGCGACCTTGCCCCGCAGCGGCGGGCCGGGCGGGTCAGCGGGCGGCGGCATCGAGGGCGCGCCGGGCGTCAGACGATCTCGCCGTTGCGCCGGTCCTCGATCCAGGCGATGTACTCCATGCCCATGCTGTCGCGCACGCCGAGCAGCGATTGCAGGCAGGCGTCCGGGGAATCCCAGCCGTGCTCCCGCACGGTGGCGACGGCGCGCTTGCCGCGCTCGGCGGCGATCGGCAGCGCGCCCTCCATGTCGGCGCGCAGGCTCTTCCACATCGCCGAGGGGTGCTCGAGCTCGAAGCGCGCGTACTGCAGCGCCGCGAACTTGTTGCCGAGCGTGCCGTCGCGCGTCCAGTCGGAGGGCGGCGCGCGCAGGATCTGCTTCATCGCCTCGTGGCGCTGCTCCGTCTCCCACTCGCTGTCGAGGCCGAGGCCGGCGAGCTGCGACTCGGCCTCCGGCGCCATCACCAGCTCGCGCAGCATCGTGCGCAGCGGGCCCGCGCCGGCGGCGGCCTGCCGCCCGCTCGGGGTGCGCACGTCGGGGTAGTGGTCGAGGCGTTGCCGGATGTGCTGCAGCGCGACGCCGAGGACGTGCGGGATCGCGTGCGTCGGCAGCTGCTCGTGCACGAAGATCAGCACGGACGGCGTCTCGCCGCTCCAGCGCACGCGCGAGAACGCGTCGCCGTCGAACTTCTCGACCTGCAGCTCGCGCGCGGCTTCCTCGCTCAAGCGGTTGCCGATCTCCTCGTAGAGCCCGTCGAGGACGTCGCCGATGTCGCGGCCGATGACTTTCACTTGGCTTCCTCCCTCTCCCTGTCTTCCACTCAGGCCTCCGCCGCCCCGCCGGCGGCCGCGGGGACGGCGCCCCGCTGTCCGAGGTCGAGCGGCTGGCAGCCGAGGCAGAAGTTCGTCTCGCGGCTGCCCGATGTGCGCCCCCGCACCTCGCGTCCGCCGCGCGGGCAGTCCTCGCCCGCGCGGCGGTGGACGCGGAGATGCTCGCGCCACTCCTCCTTGCGTTGTTTCAGGCCGTCCCGGACGTGCTCCTCGAGGACCGGGCGCGCCCGATCGAAGACGGCGTGCATCGCACGGTACAGCGCGCGGCGGTCAGCGTCGCCCAGCGTCGCACCGCGGCGGTGCGGGTGCAGGCCCGCCTCCCAGAGGATCTCGTCGGCGTAGGCGTTGCCGATGCCGGCGATGAAGGCCTGGTTGGTGAGCGTGTTCTTGAGCTGCCCGCGGCGCGTGCGCAGCCGCTCGGCGAACTCGTCCTCGCCGATCGCCAGCGCGTCCGGCCCCAGCTCGGCGAACTGCGGGACGCTCGCGAGGTCGTCGGCGGCGACGAGGTAGAGGCGGCCCATGCGGCGCTCGTCGGCGTAGCGCAGCTCGTGGCCGTCCTCGAAGGCGAGCGTGATCGCGGGGGCGGGGCGGCGCGGCTCGGAGGCCTCGGCCCAGTGGAAGCGGCCGGTCAGCATCGGGTTGACCACCAGCACGCGGCCGTCGTCCGAGGGGAAGAGCAGGAACTTGCCGTGGCGCAGCACGTCGCCGAAGGCGTGCCCGGCCAGCGTCTCCAGCTCCTCCGCGCCGGTGCGCACGAGCCAGGGCAGGCGCGCCTCGACGCCGCGCACGGGGTTGCCGCGCAGCGCCGGCGTGAGGAAGCCGCGGATCGCCTCGAGGTCGGGTATCTCAGGCATCGCTGATCAGTGCATCACCAGGCCGCCGTCGACGTTGTACGCCTGGCCGGTGATGTTGCGCGAGCCCGGACCGGCGAGGAACAGGGCCAGCTCGGCGATGTCCTCCGGCTCGTTGAAGCGCCCGATCGGGATGCCTGCCGCCCGCTGCTGCTCGTACTCCCGCAGGGAGAGCCCCTGCTCCTCCGCCCGCTCCTCCCAGCTGGTCCCGCCGAGGCCCGTGCGGGTCGCGCCCGGGCAGATCGAGTTGACGTTGATGTCGAACCGGGCCAGCTGGTGGGCGGCGATCTGGGTCATCGCGATCACCGCGCCCTTGGTCGCCGCGTAGGCGGCGTTCGAGGCGCCCGTGTAGCCCTTCCCGGCGATCGAGGCGACGTTGATGATCCGCCCGCCGCCGCCCTGCCGGATCATCTCGCGGGCCATGCGCTGCATGCAGAAGAAGACGCCCTTCGCGTTGACGCGGTTGAAGAGGTCCCAGTCCTCCTCGGTCACGTCGGTGACGATCAGGCGGCGGGTCACTCCGGGAGCGTTGACCCCCCGCCGCGTCACGCCGGCGTTGTTGACCCCGATATCGATCGGGCCGAGGGTCTCCACGGTCTGCCGCACCATGCGGTCGATCTCGGCCAGCTCCCCCACGTCGGCCTCGATGGCGAGGCCGCGCCGTCCCAGCTCGCGCACGGCGCTGCTGGTCTGCTCGGCGGTCGCGCCGTCGATGTCGGCGGCGGCGACGTGCGCGCCCTCGCGGGCAAGGTGCAGGGCGATCGCCCGGCCCATCCCGCGCCCGGCCCCGGTCACGATCGCGACCTTGTCCTCAAGCTGCATGGCGCCCTCCTGTGCTCCCGCCGTGTCCGACCCCGGGAGGCCCTGCCGGCGGCCTCAGGCGGCGCCCGCGGTCCAGCGCGGGTAGGAGCCGAGCACGCGCAGCCACATCGTCTGCTCCTCGACGCTGGCGAGGGCGTCCCGCACCAGCTCGTCGAGGCGGTGGCCCTGCAGGTCGAGCAGGAAGACGTAGGTGCCGAGCGCCTGCCGGGTGGGGCGGGACTCGATGTGCGTGAGGTTGAGGCCGCGCGCCGCGAACTCCTGCATCACGCCGACGAGCGTGCCGGGCCGGTCGTGGTAGGTGGTGAAGGCGATCGAGGTCTTGTCGTCGCCGCTCGGCGGGTGGTCCTCCGGCGCGAGGATCGCGAAGCGCGTCACGTTGCCGGGTGCGTCCGCGATGTCCTCGGCGTAGACGGTGGCGCCGTAGATCGCGGCGGCGAGCGTGTTGCCGACGGCGAGCGTGCCGGGCTCGTTGACGGCGGACTCGATCGCGCCCGCCGTGGAGAGCGCCGCCACCGGCTGCGCCTTCGGGGCCAGCTCGGCGAGCCGCCTGCGGCACTGCGCGAGCGCCTGCGGGTGCGAGTAGACGACGGACGCCTCGGCGGGGTCGACCCCGGCGGCTGCGACGAGGGCGTGGCGGATGCCGATCACGATCTCGCCGCGGATCTGCAGCGTCGTGTCCTCCCGCAGCAGCAGGTCGACGGTCTCCCGCACGCTGCCCTCGATCGAGTTCTCGATGGCGCAGACGGCGGCGTCCGCCTCGCCGCGCCCGACCGCCGCCGCGGCCGCCGCGACGCTGGACAGCGGCAGCAGCTCGGCGTTGGAGTCGTACGCCAGCGCGGCGGCCTCGGTCCAGGTGCCGCGCGGCCCGAGGTGCGCGATGCGGCTCATGGCGTCGGCTCCCTCGGTTCGGCGCCGGGCGCCAGCGGCGCGCTGACCAGCGCACGCATCTCCGGCTCCGCCTGCTGGTCGATGATCGCGATGATCTCGTCGCCGGGCCGCAGCACGGTGTCGCCGTCCGGCACGTTGGCGCCCTCGCCGCTGATCACGAGCGAGATGGTGGTGCGCTCCGGCAGATCGAGATCGCGCAGCGCCACGCCCGCCGCCGAGGCGTCCTCCTGCACGTGCAGGTCCACCACCTCGAGGCCGCTCGCGCGCAGCTTGACGAGCGGGATCAAGGCCTGCTCGGGTAGGTCGACCTCGATCTGGGCGAGGACGGCGGCGGCCGCGGAGACGGTCGCCTCGATGCCGAGCAGCTGGAAGAGACGCTCGTTGCGGGGGTTATTGACGCGCGCGATCGTGCGGCCGATCCCGAAATGGTGGCGCGCCACCTGGCAGGCGACGAGGTTGTGCGCGTCGTCCCCGGTGACGGCGATCACCAGATCGGCGCGACGCGCCCCGATGCGCTCGAGGAAGGTGACCTCCGTGCCGTCGCCCTCGACGGCGAGCTCGCCGAGCTCCTCGCGCAGCAGCAGCGCGCGCTGGCGCTGGCGCTCGACCAGCAGCACCTCGTAGTCCGTGTTGCCGTAGAGCTCGAGCGCGAGTCCGTAGCCGACGTTTCCGGCGCCGACGATGATGATGTACACGGCTAGCGGCCCTCGAACAGCGAGTCGTAGGCGAGGTCGCCGCTAATGCGAGTCGGGCTGAAGGTGCGCAGCCCGAGATCGGCGAACAGCTCGGCGCGCAGCGGGTCGTACACCCTCGTGACCACCGTCTCGACGCGGAAGAGGTGCTTCGCGAGCTGCGAGGCGAAGAGGTTGCGGTTGTCGCCCTGCGTGAGCGCGATGAAGGCGTCGGCCTCGCGGATGCCGGCGGCGATCAGCACGCGGTCGTCCACGCCCGAGCCCGCGAAGCGCTCGCCGCCGAAGCTGTCCGGCAGGCGGCGGAAGGCCTGCGTCTCGAGGTCCACGATCGTCACGTCGTGGCCCTCGGCGTCGAGGCGCGTGGCGACGGTCGAGCCGACGCGGCCGCAGCCCATGATCACGATCTTCATGGCATAAGCCTACGCCACGCCGCTCCCGTCGGCTGCCTCCTCCGGCGTGTAGCGGAAGAGCCAGACCTCGCAGGGCGCGTGCGCGAGCACGTACTGCGGCAGGCGGCCCAGGCGGAAGCGGCCGTAGGGCCGCTCGTAGCCGACGCCGACGACGATCGCGTCCGAGTTGCGCTCGATCGCCTCGTCGACGACGGCGTGGCCGGCCTGGCGCGCCTGGCACATCGAGCCTTCGAGCGCGACCTTGTGATCGCGCGCGACCTCCTCGGCGCGCGAGAGGATCGCCTCCCCGCGGTCGAAGTCGCGCGCGAGATCGGCGTCGAGGGGGAGCGTGCGCGGCACCTCGATCACGTACAGCGAGGTGACGCCGGCGCGATGGATGCGGGCGATGTCGCAGGCGGCCCCGAGCGCCTGGTAGGCGGCCTCCGAGCCGTCGAGGGGCACGAGCAGCTGCTCGACGCGGCGGGTGCTTTCGGGTCCGGCCACGCTGCCTCCCCGCGTCCGGTCAGGCGTTGCGCGCCAGACTGTAGCGCGCGGCGGCCACGCCGAGGAACAGCACGCCCGTCAGCGAGGTGATCGAGATCAGGTCGCCCGCACTCGCGCTGGCGACGAGCGCCGCCGCTCCGACACCGGCGGCGAGCGCCGCCACGATCAGGTGCCGTGTGCGCTGCCCGGACGATGGCTCTCCGGACAATGGCTCTCCGGACAATGGTTGCCCGGCCGGTTCGGACTGCTGCTCCGCGTCGAGGGGCGCGGCGGCGGCGAGTCCCGCGTAGGGCGGGAGGTCCGCCGGGTCGCCCCCGGCGTCGGGGTCCGCGGGTGCGCTCGCGCGCGGGATCAGCGGCGCCGGAGGCCGCACGGGCGCAGCCCCGGCCGCTTCCGGGTCGGTGGGCGCGGGCTGCGCGGACGGTGCGTCGGAGTGCTGGGACGTAGCGCCCTCCTCGCAACGCGCCGCGGGAGTCGCTCGCGGCGTCCACACCATTCTACGTCCGAATCGCGGCGCGCGGCTCCCTCGTGGACGCAAAGGGGGCGTGAGACGCCGCGACAGCGTGGAGTCCTCGGCTACAATGGAGGGCGCAACAACGCGACGGCGTACGGGAGCGGCATGGCGACCACCAACGGAAACCGCGTCGACGACGCGAACGAACGAGGCGAGACGGCTACCTGGCGCGTGAAGGCCGGGCTCGCGCAGATGCTCAAGGGTGGCGTGATCATGGACGTGGTCACGGCCGAGCACGCGCGCATCGCCGAGGAGGCGGGCGCGGCGGCGGTGATGGCCCTCGAGCGCGTGCCGAGCGACATCCGCGCCGCCGGCGGCGTCGCGCGCATGAGCCACGTCGCGCTGATCGAGGAGATCTGCCAGTCCGTCACGATCCCCGTGATGGCCAAGGCGCGCATCGGCCACTTCGTCGAGGCGCAGATCCTCGAGGCGATCGGCGTCGACTACATCGACGAGTCCGAGGTGCTGACTCCGGCGGACGAGGCCCACCACATCGACAAGCGCGGCTTCCGCGTGCCCTTCGTCTGCGGCTGCCGCGACCTGGGCGAGGCGCTGCGCCGCATCGCCGAGGGCGCGGCGATGATCCGCACCAAGGGCGAGGCCGGCACCGGCGACATCGTGGAGGCGGTGCGCCACATGCGCGCCGTCTGGGGCGGCATCCGCCGCATCGAGGGCCTGCGCGACGACGAGCTGGCCTCGCACGCGAAGGAGCTCGGCGCGCCGCTGGAACTGGTGCAGGAGGTCAAGCAGCTCGGCCGCCTGCCCGTCGTCAACTTCTCGGCGGGCGGCGTCGCCACGCCGGCCGACGCGGCGCTGATGATGCAGCTCGGCGCGGACGGCGTCTTCGTCGGCTCCGGCATCTTCAAGTCGGAGCAGCCGGCCGAGATGGCGGCGGCGATCGTCAAGGCCGTGACCCACTTCGAGGATCCCGCGATGCTCGCGGAGGTCTCGCGCGAGATTGGCGAGCCGATGCGCGGGCAGTCCGCGTCCGCGTTGCCGCCGGCGGAGCAGCTGGCGGTCCGCGGCAACTAGGCCGCGCCCGTGGCCGCGCCAGCGAGCGCCAAGCGCCCCCGGATCGGCGTGCTCGCCCTGCAGGGCGATTTCCGCGAGCACGTCGCTGCCCTCGCCGCCCTCGGCCTGCCCGCCTTCGAGGTGCGCACGCTGGAGCAACTGGACGGCGCCGACGGGCTGATCATCCCCGGCGGCGAGAGCACGACGATCGCGCGGCTGCTGCTCGCCTTCGGGCTGCGCGAGCCGCTGCGCGAGCGGATCGCCTCGGGCCTGCCGGTCTGGGGCACCTGCGCGGGCGCGATCCTGCTCGCCGAGCGCGCGCCGGGGCTGGACCGTCCCACGCTCGGCGTGCTCGACATCACCGTCGAGCGCAACGCCTTCGGGCGGCAGCTCGACTCCTTCGAGGCCGACCTCGAGATCGCCGTCCTCGAGGGCGGCCCCTTCCGCGGCGTCTTCATCCGCGCCCCGGCAATCGTCGAGGCCGGTCCCGGTATCGAGGTGCTGGCGCGCCTCGATGACGGCTCGATCGCGGCCTGCCGCGCGGGCGCGTTGCTGGCGACGACGTTCCACCCGGAACTGACGGACGACCCGCGGCTGCACGCGCTGTTCGCCGCGATGGTGGAGGAGCGGCTCGCCGAGGCGCGCGAGCGCCGCGCGCGGGCGGAGGAGCTGAGCGCGTGATCGGCCCCGGCGATCTGATTGCCCTCGTCACGTTCGAGGGAGCGGTCTACCCGAACCTCGCGATCACGCGCGAGCGGCTGGGCAAGCCGCAGCAGGCCCCGCACGCCCTCGCCGCGGCGCTCACGCACTGGCTGCGGCGGCGCGACCTCTGGCTCGAGGTGCGGGGCAGGCAGATCCACGGGATCGCGACCGCGCGCGCCCTCGCCGGGCCGGACGCCTGGCAGATCGACACGCTGATCGACGCCGGCGACGGGGACGGCGCGGTCCTCGGCGCGCTGCTCGCGCAGGCCGAGGAGGAGGCGCTGCGCGCCGAGGTGCGCATGCTGCTGCTGCGCATGCCGGCGGCGTTCGGCGACGCGGTCGCCGAGGTGCGCGCGCACGGCTTCGATCCGCTGCTCGCCGAGCGGCTCTGGCGCGCCCCGACGGCCGGGCGGCTGCCGTCGCCGGCGCGGGAGTCCTCGCTGGATGTGCGCGAGGCGGTCGAGAGCGACTGGTTCGGGCGTTACCAGCTCTGCCACGGGCTGCTGCCGGCCGCCGCGCGTCGCGTGCTCGCGCCGACCCATGAGCAGTGGCGCGCGATGCTGGAGCGGCAGTGGCTGGGCCGCCGCCCGCGCGAGACCGTGGCGCTCGAGGGCGGACGCATCGCCGGCTGCCTCAGCCTCGGGCGCTGCCAGGGCGGCGCGCAGCTCGAGCTGCAAGCCGCGAGCAGCGAGGCCGCCGCTGCGTTGCTGCGCAACGCGCAGCCGCGGCTGACCGCGGGCGAGCCGCTGTTCGCGCTCACGCCGGCGGGCTCGACCGCCGCCGAGCGCGCGCTCGCGGGCGCGGGCTTCGAGCTGCAGGAGGAGTACGTGCTGCTCGGCCGCCGGCTGACGCAGCCCGTGGAGGAGGCCGTGCCCGCCACCGTGGGCGTGGCCGCCCCGGCCGGAGGGTAACGAGGTGGCCGACGGCTTCGACGACCGCATCGAGCGCGAGCTGCTGGTCGCGGCGCTACCGCCGCGCGTCGCCACGGCGCTGACCGCCCAGGACGCCGGCGCCGCGGACGGCGACGGGCTGCTCGAGGTGGTGCTCGACCTCGGACGGCCGCCGACGGCGCGCTACAGCGACCGCGAGCTGGCGCTCGACGAGGGCGACGTCACCGAGCAGGACATCGACCACGTCGTCGCCTCGGTCTCCGAGTTCGGCGACGACAACCGCGCGGGCATCCCGAGGACGCTGCATCGCATCTCGGCGATTCGCAATCGCCGCGGCCGCATCGTCGGGCTGACCTGCCGCGTGGGCCGCGCCGTCACCGGATCGGCGGGCGCGATCCTCGATCTGGTCGAGTCGGGTCGCAGCGTGCTGCTGCTCGGCGCGCCGGGCGTCGGGAAGACGACGATGCTGCGCGAGGCGGCGCGCGTGCTCGCCGACGAGCTGGGCCGCCGCGTCGTGATCGTCGACACCTCGAACGAGATCGGCGGCGACGGCGACATCCCGCACCGCGGGATCGGCAGCGCCCGGCGGATGCAGGTGCCGAAGCCGGAGCTGCAACACCAGGTGATGATCGAGGCGGTCGAGAACCACATGCCCGAGGTGATCGTGATCGACGAGATCGGCGCCAGCCTCGAGGCGACGGCGGCGCGCACGATCGCCGAGCGCGGCGTGCAGCTGATCGGCACCGCGCACGGCAACACGCTGCACAACCTGATGCAGAACCCGACGCTGTCGGACCTGATCGGCGGCATCGAGTCGGTCACCCTCGGCGACGAGGAGGCGCGCCGGCGCGGCACGCAGAAGACCGTGCTGGAGCGGCGCGCGCCGCCGACCTTCAACTCGCTGGTCGAGATCCAGTCGTTCGTGCGCGTCGCCGTGCACGAGGACATCGGCGCGACGGTGGACAGGCTGCTGCGCGGCTTCGACGCGGAGGCCGAGGTGCGCACGCTGGGCAGCGTCGGCGAGGTGGCCCAGGTCGAGCGCGTCAGCGTCGCGCCGAGCGCGCACGAGTCGCTGTCGAGCGAGCGCGACGAGTCGCCTCGGGAGCCGCGCCTGCTGAGCCCCGCCCCGGGCGGTCCGCCGCGGCGGCTGCTGCCCTTCGGGGTGAGCCGCGCGCGGCTGGAGGAGGCGATCACCTCGACGCGATCGCGGGCCGAGGTGGTCGATCGCCTCGCCGACGCCGACGCGGTGCTGACGCTGCGCCCCTACTACCGGCGGCGCAGCGGCCCGCTGCGCGAGGCGGAGGCGCGGGGCGTGCCCGTGCTGGTGCTGCGCAACAACACCGTGACGCAGATGGCCGGCGCGCTGCTGCGCATGCGCGGCGACGGCGAGGGCGCCGATCCGACGACCGCTGCGCTGCGCGAGGCCGAGGACGCGATCGCGGCGGTCAGCCACGGCGGCGAGCAGCGCGTCGAGCTGACGCCGCAGAACTCCTACATCCGCCGCCTCCAGCACGAGTTGGCGGCGCGCCACGGCGCGACCTCCTCCTCGCGCGGGCGCGAGCCGTACCGGCGCGTGCTGGTCGCCCCCGGCCCCGGCGCCGGCGCGCCCCCGCCCTGGCCGCGCGGCTCGCAGCCGTCCCCGGACCAGCGATGAGCGCGCCGCTGCGAGGCCGCTTCGTCACGCTCGAGGGCGGCGAGGGCGCGGGCAAGACGACGCTGCTGGTCGGGCTTGAAGCCCGCGCGCGCGGGGCCGGCGGCGAGGTGGTGACGTGCCGCGAACCGGGCGGCACCGGACTCGGCGAGCGGCTGCGCGAGGCGCTGCTGGGCGCCGCCTCCGCCGATCCGCCCGCCGCGCGGGCCGAGTTGCTGGTCTTTGCCTCGGCGCGCGCGCAGCTCGTGGCGGAGGTGATCCGCCCGGCGCTCGCGCGCGGCGCGCTGGTGCTCTGCGACCGCTACGCCGACTCGACGGTCGCCTACCAGCACGACGGCCACCACATCGAGCGCGAGGCGGTGGACGCCGCGAACGAGCTGGCCACGGGCGGGCTCTGGCCCGATCTGACGCTCCTGCTCGACCTTCCTCCGTACGAGGGCCTGCGCCGCTCGGGACGTGCGACCGACTACCTGGAGAGCGAACCGCTCGACTTCCACCGGCGCGTCCGCACGGGCTACCTGCGCGAGGCGGAGGCGAACCCCGAGCGCTGGCTCGTCCTCGATGCGACCCGGCCGCCGGACGCGCTCGCGGACGAGGCATGGGAGCGGATCGGGGCGCTCGCCGGGCCGTGAGCGGCGGAGAGCGGAGGTTCTTCCGAACCGCCGCGAAAATGTGCACGCCTTGTGCATCCGCAAGGGGCGATCTCTGCGTACCGCTCATGTAGACTCCGCCGCGATCGCAGCGACGCACCCTAAGGGGGCCTCGGCATGGATGACGTGGTCATCATCAGCGGTGTCCGCACCGCCATCGGCACGATGAACGGGACGCTCAGTCAGACGCCCGCCTCCGATCTCGCGGCGGCGGTGATCAGGGAGGCCGTGGCCCGCGCCGGGATCGAGGGCGAGCAGGTCGACCAGGTGATCCTCGGCTGCGTCGGGCAGGTCGCCGAGGACGGCTACATCTCGCGCGTCGCCACGCTCAAGGCGGGGCTGCCGATCGACACGCCGGCCTACACGGTGAACCGCATCTGCGGCTCCGGGCTGGAGGCGATCAACACCGCCGCCCGCTGGCTGCAGACCGGCGACGCCGAGATCATCGTCGCCGGCGGGGCGGAGAACATGAGCATGGCGCCCTACCTGCTGCGCAAGGGCCGCACCGGCTACCGCCTCGGCCACGACACGCTCGAGGACAACCTGCTGCACCTCATCTCGGACCCGCACGAGGACTGCCACATGGGCATCACGGCGGAGAACCTCGCCGAGCAGTTCGAGGTCTCGCGCGAGGTGCAGGACGAGTACGCGCTGCGCTCGCAGGAGCGCGCCCTCGCCGCCATCGAGGCGGGCCGCTTTGCGGACCAGATCCTCCCGCTGGAGGTGCGGCAGGGCCGCAACACCGTGACCTTCGACACGGACGAGCACCCGCGCAGCACGGACCTGGAGTCGCTCGGCAGGCTGCGCCCGGCCTTCAAGGCGGACGGCGCCGTGACCGCCGGCAACGCCTCCGGCATCAACGACGGCGCGGCGGCCGTGGTCGTCACCACCGCGCGCAAGGCCGCCGAACTGGGCCTGACGCCGCGGCTGCGCCTCGTCTCGCGCGCCGAGGCGGGCGTCGAGGGCCGGATCATGGGCTCCGGCCCGATCCCGGCCTCCGAGCGCGCGCTCGAGCGGGCCGGCCTCAGCGTCGACGATCTCGACACGATCGAGCTGAACGAGGCGTTCGCCGCCGTCGCGGCGGCGTGCAGCACCTCGCTCGGGCTGCCGGACGAGCGCACGAATCCGAACGGCGGCGCGATCGCCCTCGGGCACCCGGTGGGCGCGAGCGGCACGATCCTGACCGTGAAGGCGATGCACGAACTGGAGCGCAGCGGCGGCCGCTACGGCCTGGTTACGCTCTGCATCGGCGGCGGCCAGGGCATCGCCTCGATCTTCGAGCGGCTGAACTAGGGCCGGGGCGGCGATGGTCGCCCGGGAAGTCGCCGTCGAGGTTCCCGGCACCTCGGCGAACCTCGGGCCGGGGTTCGACAGCCTCGGCGTCGCGCTCGACTGGACGCTGCGGCTGGAGTTCCGGCTCGGCGACGAGCCCGCCACGCCGTACGACGACCCGATCCCCGCGATGGCCGCGCGAGCCGTCCAGCTCTTCCACGAGCGGGCGGCGCTCCCCGCTCCCGCCGGCCTCGAGGTGACGTACGAGTCCGACCTGCCGGTCGGGCGCGGGCTCGGGATCTCGGCTGCCGCGCGCGTGGGCGGACTACTGGCCGCCAACGCGCTGACCGGCAGCGACCTCGACCCGGAGTTGCTGCTGCCGCTGGCCGTGCAGCTTGAGCGGCACGCCGACAACGCCGTGCCGGCGATGTTCGGCGGGCTGCGTGTGATCGTCGAGACGGACGAGGGCGCGGGCGTCACGCACCTCGGCGTCGAGCTGCCCGAGGAGCTGCGGCTGGTGCTGCTGATCCCGGCGTTCTCGATGCCGACCGAGGAGACGCGGCGCAGGCTGCCGGAGCGGCTGACGCGCAACCAGGCGGTGCACAACATCGGCCGCGCGGCGCTGCTGCTCGCGGCGTTGCAGGCGCGCCGTTACGACCTGCTGCAGATCGCCACCGAGGACGTGCTGCACCAGCCGGCGCGCGCCACGATCTTCGAGCCGATGTACCAGATCTTCCAGGCGGCGCGTGACGCGGGCGCGCACGGCGTCTACCTCTCCGGCGGCGGCCCCACGATCGCCGCCCTCGCGACCGATCGCTTCGAGGAGATCGCGGGCGCCATGCGGGCCGCCGCCGCAGCCCGCGGCGTGGAGGCCTTCACGCGCGTGTGCGCGCCGCGGACGGCGGGCGCCGAGGTTCTCTCGACGGACGGAAGCTGATGGCGCGCGACGCGGCGGGCGCGCTGGTGGTCCAGAAGTACGGCGGCAGCTCCGTCGCCGACGCGTCACGCATCACGCACGTCGCGAGCCGCATCGCCGAGCGCGCCGCGGGCGGCGAGCGCGTCGTCGCCGTCGTCTCCGCGATGGGCGACACGACGGACCGGCTGATCGAGCTGGCGAACGAGGTCACGAGCAACCCGCGCCCGCGCGAGATGGACATGCTGTTCTCCACCGGCGAGGCGGTCTCCTCGACGCTGCTCTCGATGGCGCTGCACGAGCTGGGGCGGGACGCGATCAGCCTCAGCGGGATGCAGGCGGGGATCCGCACGGACGCCGTCTTCGGGCGCGCCCGCATCGCCGACATCGAGACGGCGCGGATCGAGCGCGAGCTGGCGGCCGGGCGGATCGTGATCGTCGCCGGCTTCCAGGGCGCCTCGGAGGACTTCGACATCACGACGCTGGGGCGCGGCGGCAGCGACACGACGGCGGTGGCGCTGGCGGCGGCGCTGCGCGCCGATCGCTGCGAGATCTACACGGACGTCGCCGGCATCCATACGGCCGACCCGCGCATCTGCCCGCGGGCGCGCCCGCTGCGCGACATCGGCTACGAGGAGATGCTGGAACTCGCCGCGACCGGCGCGCGCGTCATGCACGCGCGGGCCGTCGAGGTGGGCGCGCTCTACGGGGTGCGTATCCTCGTCGCCAGCAGCTTCGAGGGCGACGCGCCGGGTACGCTGATCCACGAGGAGAGCACGATGGAGCAGGCCGACAAGGTGCGCGGCATCGCGCACGAGCAGGCGATCGCCAAGATCACGGTGCGCGGGGTGCCGGACCGCCCCGGCATCGCGGCGCAGCTCTTCACCCCGCTCGCCGAGGCCGGCGTCTCGGTCGATACGATCGTGCAGAACGCGAGCGTCGAGAACCTCACCGACATGACGTTCACCGTCGATCGCGGGGACGCCGGCGAGGCGCTGCGCGTCACCGAGGCGCTGCTCCCGCAGATCGAGGCGAGCGAGGTGGTCGCCGACGCCGACCTCGGCTCCGTCTCGATCGTCGGGACGGGGATGAGCACGAGTCCGGGCTTTGCGGCGCGGATGTTCCGCACGCTGTTCGAGCACGGCATCAACATCGAGCTGATCTCCACCTCGGAGATCCGGATTACCTGTATCGTGCGGGAGGCGCAGGTGGGGGACGCCGTCCGGGCGCTCCACGACGCCTTCGATCTGGACCGCGAGTAGGGTGATACGGACTCGCCTTCGCGCTGCGCATCGAGCGCGAGTTGCGGGCAAATCCGCATGAAGCAGCTGTTCGACCTCGAAGGCAGGGTCGCGATCGTCACCGGCGGCAACGGCGGGCTGGGCCTCGCGATGGCGACCGGGCTGGCCGCGGCCGGGGCCAACATCGTCGTCGCGGCCCGCAACCCCGACAAGACGGCCGCGGCGCTCGCTCAAATCGAGGCAGCAGGAGCACGGGCGCTGGGGATCGCCGTCGACGTCACCGAGGAATCGGACATCGACGGCATGGTGACGCAGACGCTGGACGCCTTCGGGCGCGTCGACATCCTCGTGAACAACGCGGGCGTGACCGTGCGCAAGGAGCCCGAGGATCTCTCGGCGGACGAGTGGGACCACGTGCTGGACGTCAACCTGCGGGCGGCCTTCCTGGCCTCCCGGGCGGTCTACCCGTCGATGAAGGCCCAGGGCGGCGGGAAGCTGATCCACATCGGGTCGATGTTCTCGATCTTCGGGGGCGGCGGGAGCGGCGCCCCGTATTCCTCCAGCAAGGGCGGGATAGTCCAACTGTCGAGGAGCCTGGCCGTGGCCTGGGCAGGGGACAACATCCAGTCCAACGCGATCCTCCCCGGCTGGTTCATGACCGGGTTGACCGCCCCGATCGCCACCACCCAGCCGGAGCGCTACGACCTGATCAACCGCCGCATCCCGGCGGGCCGCTGGGGCGAGCCCGAGGAGCTGCACGGGGCCGCGGTGTTCCTCGCGAGCTCCGCATCGGACTACGTCACCGGCGCGGTGATCGCCGTCGACGGTGGCTACTCGTCGATGTAGCCGTGACGAAGACCATCTACCTCGCGAACCCGTACGGCTTCTCCGCGCAGCAGAAGGCGACGCTGCTGCCGCCGCTCGTCGCCGCCCTCGAGGCGCTCGGGCTGGAGGTCTGGGAGCCGTTCGCGCGCAACAACCAGCAGGACTTCACGGAGCGGGGCTGGGCCTACCGCATCGGGCAGGCCGACTACCGCGACGTGGTCGACGCCGACGCCATCTTCGCCGTGGTCAACGGCGTCCCGCCGGACGAGGGCGTGATGGTGGAGCTGGGCATGGCGATCGCCCTCGGCAAGCCGACGTTCCTCTTCCGCGACGACCTGCGCCGCGCCACGGACAGCGAGCACTACCCGCTCAACCTGATGCTCTTCACCGGCATGCCGGAGGATGGCTGGGAGGACTGGTACTACACCTCGATCGAGGAGATCGGCGCGCCGGACAAGGCGCTCGCGCGCTTCGCCGCCGAGGCGTAGGCGTCCGCTCAGACCGTCGGCGTCGGAGTCTCCTCCATGTGCGGGAAGACATCGTCGCCCTCGTACGGGTGCGCGTCGGCGACGGCCTCGTCCAGCTCGTAGCCGAGGCCCGGCCGCTCCGAGGGGATGATGTAGCCGTCCTGCCAGACGATCGGCTCCTTCAGCAGCTCGGCGTGGAAGCCGCTGAAGTCCTCGATGCTCTCCTGGATCAGGAAGTTCGGGCAGCAGACGCCGAGCTGGATGTTGGCCGCCGCCTCGATCGGCCCGGCGTAGAGGTGCGGCGCGAGCTGCGCGTAGTGCGCCTCGGCCATCGCCGCGATCTTCTTCGTCTCGAACACGCCGCCGACGCGCGCCGGGGCGGGCTGCAGGATCGAGGCGCTGCCATGGCGCAGCACGTCGACGAACTCGTGGCGAGTGACGAGCCGCTCGCCGGTGGCGATCGGGATCGAGGTCGCGCGCGCGACGCGGGCCATCTCGCGCGGGTTCTCCGGCGGAACCGGCTCCTCGATCCAGAGCGGCTCGTACGGCTCGAGGCGGCGGGCGAGGCGGATCACGGCGGCGGTCGTCAACTGGCCGTGCATCTTGATCAGCAGGTCGCATCCGCTCCCGGCCACCTCGCGCATCCGCCTCACGACCTCCTCGGCGTTGTCGAGCGCGGCGAGCGAGATCTGCCGAGGGTCGAACGAGCCGTAGGGCATCACCGGGTCGAAGCCGACGGCGGTGAAGCCCTGCTCCATGTAGGCGGCGGTGCGCGCCGGGGCGGCGTCCGGGTCGTCGAAGGCGTCGGCGTAGCGCATGCCGTCGGCGGTGGACTCGGCGGGGTAGAGGTAGGTGTAGGAGCGCAGGGTCTCGTGCACGCGTCCGCCGAGGAGGTTGTAGACGGGCTGGCCGAGCGCCTTGCCGACGATGTCCCAGCAGGCCAGCTCGATCGCGCTGATCACGGAGCCCATCGTCAGCTCCGGCCGCTGGGCAAAGCCGCTGGAGTAGGCGATGCGCCACAACGCCTCGATGTCGAAGGGGCTGCGGCCGATCGCGTGCCGCTCCGCCACGTCCTCGATCAGGCCGCGCACCTTGCTCGCGCCGAAGGGGACGCCGTAGGCCTCGCCGTAGCCGGCGATGCCGTCGTCGGTGGTGAGCTTGAGGAAGATCCAGCACGGCCCGCCGCGCTGCGGGTCGGGGTTGGCGACGGCCCAGGTCTTCGCCTCGGCGATGCGCATCGCGGTCCTCCGTTCGCCCGTCGACCCGGACGCTACGCCGTCAGCCAGTCCGCGATCGCCTCGAGGGCGCGCGGATCCTCGCGCATGAAGCCGTGCCCGCCCTCGAACAGCTCGAGGCGCGAGCCGGGGATGCGCTCGTGCAGCTTCTCCTGGTTGCGCAGCGGCGCGATGCCGTCGTGGCGCCCGCCCGCGATCAGCGTCGGGCTCGCGATCCGCGGCAGCCGCTCGATCGTGTCGAGGCGCGAGCGCGCGGCGAGCAGGCGGCGGTGGCGGGCCTCGTCGTCCTCGCTTGCGTAGCCGCCGGCGTAGCGCTCGGCCAGCGCGGCGTACTGCTCCGGATGCGCGGCCTGCCAGGCGGCGTCCTGACGCAGGTCGGTGATCGCGACGCGTCGCGAGGCGCGCTCCTCGGGCGGCAGGTCCAGCAGCTCGTGCAGCGGGTAGGAGGCGAAGTCGCCGCCGGGCGAGGTGCAGCACAGCACGAGTTTCGCGACGCGCCGCGGGTGCCGCAGCGCGAGCTCCTGCGCGATCATCCCGCCGAACGAGGCCCCGACTACGTCGCAGCGCTCCCAGCCGACGACGTCGAGCAGCGCCGCCGCGTCGTCGGCGAAGTCCGCCATCTCCCAGACCGTCGCGGGCGCCTCGCAGCGGCCGAGGCCGCGCTTGTCGTAGGCCAGCACGCGGAAGCGCTCGATCAGCGGGTCGAGCGTGCCGGGCATCGACCAGAGCGGGCCGCCGCTGCCGCTGATAAAGAGCAGCGGCGCGCCCTCGCCGCGCAGCTCGTACCAGGTGCGGGTGTCGCGGACCTCGGCGTACGGCATCGGCGGCCTCCTCGTCCGTTGCTCAGGCGCTCAGCGCGGCGATCGCCTGCTGGATGTGCTCGTCCTCGACGAACGCCGCGCCCTGCGCGTCCTTGATCTCGCCCGCGCGCGCCAGCACCTCGGCGCGGTCGAGGCCGGCCGGCGGCTCGGTCGACCAGGCGACGAGCGCGATCAGCACGTTGTCCGGGTCCTCGAGGAAGACGAGACGCTCGTAGCCGCGGCGGATCTCCTCGCTGCCGCGCACGCCGGCGGTGGAGAGCTCGAAGTAGGCCTGGTCCATGAAGGCGGCGGAGACCTGCAGCGTGAGGTACTGCATCGAGCCGACGCCGAGGCTGGCGTCGGCGATGCGGACGCCCTCGTGGGTTGGTCCGACGAGCAGCAGGTAGGCGTCGCCGCCGGCGTGCAGCAGGGCCTGCACGGACTCGGCGTCGTCGCGGTTGGGCTCGGTGTAGAGGTGGCGCATGCCGAGCTTGGAGTAGAACTCTATGCTCCGCTGCATGTCCTTGCAGATGATGGCCGGGTAGCCGAGGCCGCGCAGCTCCATGCCGTCCCCCCGTTCGCACTCCGACGAGAGTAGGCGCTCGGCCGCCCCCGCGCAGCCCGCCGCGCGCGGCTCCTCGTCCGAACGCGAGCGCTTCCGCGCCGCGATCTACCGCGTCGGCCCCAACTACTGCGTCGACGTCCCCGCCGAGGCGAGCCGCGCCCTCGCCGGCGATCCTCCGGCGCGCCACCCCCGCGTCGAGGGTCTCGCGAACGGCCACCCGCTCCGCACGCGCCTCACCCCGCGCGGCGGCGGCGCCCACCGCCTCTTCCTCGCCAGCGAGGTGCGCGCCGCCGCTGGCGTCGGCGACGGCGACACGGTCGAGATCGAGGTCTGGCCCGCCGCACCCGCGCCCGCCCCCGCGCTCCCCGCCGACCTCGCGAGCGCCCTCGCCGCGCTCCCCGGCGGCCTCGAGGCGTTCGCGTCCCTGACCGAGGCGCAGCGCGAGGGCATGGTCGCCCTCCTCGAGCGCGCGCGAACGCCGGAGACGCGCGCGCGGTACCTGGCGCGGGTGGTGGAGGAGGTGCGGCGGCGGTTGGAGGAGTGACGGCCGTGGGTTGACAGCGGGCGGCGCGTCATGTTGTTCTGACAGAACACACGTTCCACAAGGCTAGGACTGGAAGCCGCCCACATGGATCGCAGCGAGTTGCGCGAACTCCACTACATCGTCCCGATCGAGAATCTCGCCTCTATCGCCAAGCAAGGCATTCTTTCGCACGCTTGGGCCGAGCGGGTTGAGCACAGGTCGGTTGCCGATCCAACGGTCCAGTCACGTCGATCCCGGAGGCGCTTGCCGTCGGGGCGGATGCTGCATGAGTACGCGAACCTTTACCTGAATGCGCGAAACGCAATGCTGTACAAGCGGTGCGCGGAGGGCGGCTCGCGCGATCTGTGCGTGCTGCGGATCAGTCAGGAAGTGCTTGACATTCCTGGGACGTACGTCACGAGTGGGAATGCAGCAAGCGACTGGACTCGGGTTGCACCGGGCGCAGCCGGCTTGACGGTCGTGGACAGGGACGCGACGTTCATCCGCTACTGGGGCACCGACGACTCCCAAGCCGCGCATGTGGCGCGGTCCAAGACGATGGCGGAGGTTCTCGTGCCCGGGTGTGTTCCGCCAAGCTTCGTCACAGGCGCGTATGCTGGAAACCGGCAGATAGCGAAGCGGGTGCTGGCTGAGTGGTCGATGCTCGAAGCTGTGGTGTGCCCCGACATCTTCTTCGGCTTCACCGGTGAGGGGGCATGATGGTCGCGCTCCAAGGTGGGGTGACCGTATGCAGCGGCGACTTGCTGCAGTCAACCGCTCGGACGCTCGTCAACACCGTCAACTGCGTCGGCGTGATGGGGAAAGGCATCGCGCTGGCCTTCAAGCGAGCCTATCCGGCGATGTTCGAGGACTACGCCAAGCTCTGCGCTTCGGGTCGGGTGCGCCCCGGGCAGCCGTACCTCTGGCGGCCCGAGCAGCCGCAACTCGGGTTCGCCGATCTGATGGATACCACCTACCCTGACCAGCACTGGATCCTCAACTTCCCAACGAAACGGCACTGGCGGTCGCGCTCGCGAATGTCCGACATCGTCGATGGCCTCGACTGGCTGGAGGCGCACTGCGAGGAGTGGCGCATCGAATCGCTCGCCGTGCCGGCGCTCGGCTGCCAGAACGGCGGGCTGCGCTGGGCCGAGGTAGGCCCGCTCCTCTACGAGCGCCTCGGTCGGCTCGGCATCCCCGTCGAACTCTACGCGCCGCTGGAGGCGTCGCCCGAGGAGAGCACGGAGGGGTTCCTGCGGCGTCTCGTGTAACCGTCGCATCGCCCCCGCGTTGACCCCTCCGCGCACCGCTGCCTACCATCGAGGGCGTGAACGGGAACGTAGCTGTAGCCAGCGGCGGCTAGCCCGGCCCAGCGAGGGCCGCGCCGGTCGCCCGCGCCCCGCTTCGGCGGGGTTTTGCTTGCCCGGCGGACCGGACGCCACCCCGAGGAGCGCGCGATGACGAGCGACAACGGCGCCCGCGAGGAGATGCGCAGCGCCTACGACCCCTCCGAGGTCGAGGAGCGCATCTACCGCGGCTGGGAGGAGGGCGGCTTCTTCAAGCCGCAGGGCGGCGATCGGCCGTTCACCGTGATCATGCCGCCGCCCAACCTCACCGGCGAGCTGCACATGGGCCACGCCCTCACCGCCGCCGTCGAGGACGCGCTGATCCGCTGGCATCGCATGCTCGGCGACGACACCGTCTGGGTGCCCGGCGTCGACCACGCCGCGATCGCCGTCAACGCGCTCGTCGAGCGCCAGCTGGACGAGGAGGGCGTGAGCCGCCACGACATCGGCCGCGAGGCCTTCCTCGAGCGCGTCTGGGACTTCGTCAACGCCTCGCGCGCGCGCATCGCCGAGCAGCACCGCAGGCTCGGCGCCTCGGCGGACTGGGAGCGCGAGGCGTTCACGCTCGACGAGGCGCGCCAGCGCGCCGTCCGCCAGACCTTCGTGAACCTCTACGAGGACGGCCTGATCTTCCGCGGCGAGCGGATGATCAACTGGGATCCCGTCGGCCAGACCGCCCTCTCCGACCTCGAGGTCGAGTACCGGGATGTCGAGTCCTCGTTCTGGTACGTGCGCTACCCCGCGCTCGACGAGGACGGCGATCCGGCCCCCTCTCCCCTGGAGGGAGAGGGTGGGGGTGAGGGGGAGCGGGCGCAGCCCGCCACGCCGGCCGGCGACTACATCGTGATCGCGACCACGCGGCCGGAGACGATCCCGGCCGACACCGCCGTCGCCGTGCACCCCGAGGATGAGCGCTGGCGGCACCTGATCGGGCGCATGGTCCTCGAGCCGACCTCGGACCGCCCGATCCCGGTGATCGCGGACGAGGCGATCGAGATCGAGGCCGGGTCCGGCGCGCTCAAGGTGACGCCCGGCCACGACCAGGTCGACTTCGAGATCGGCGAGCGGCACGGGCTGGAGACGATCAACATCCTCGCGCCCGACGGCACGCTCAACGAGCACGCCGGACGCTATGCCGGCCTCGACCGCTTCGAGGCGCGCGACCGTGTCGTCGAGGATCTCGAGGCGAAGGGCCTGATCGAGAAGATCGAGCCGTACACGCACGCGGTCGGGCACTCGCAGCGCTCGGGCGCGGTCGTGGAGCCGATCGTCTCGGAGCAGTGGTGGGTGAACGTCGGTCCGCTCGCCGGGCCGGCGATCGCGGCGGTGCGCGACGGGCGCATCGCGTTCGTGCCCAAGCGCTTCGAGCGCACCTACCTGCACTGGATGGAGAACATCCGCGACTGGTGCATCAGCCGCCAGATCTGGTGGGGCCACCGCATCCCCGTCTGGTACTGCGACGCCGGAGACTGCGGCGAGACCATCGCCGCCGTCGAGGATCCCGACGCCTGCCCCGCCTGCGGCGGCGCGCTGCGCCAGGACGAGGACACGCTCGACACCTGGTTCTCGTCCGGCCTCTGGCCGCACTCGACGCTGGGCTGGCCGGACGAGGACGCCGAGGACCTCGCGCGCTTCTACCCGACGCAGGTGATGGAGACGGGCTACGACATCATCTTCTTCTGGGTCGCGCGCATGATCATGCTCTCGCTCTACAACATGCGCGGCTTCGAGGGCGGCGACATCCCCTTCGAGACGGTCTACCTGCACGGCCTGGTGCGCGCGCCCGACGGGCGCAAGATGTCGAAGTCCTTCGGCAACGTCGTCGACCCGCTCGGCGTGATCGAGCAGTACGGCACGGACGCGCTGCGCTACGCGCTGATCTCCGGCACCAGCCCCGGCAACGACCAGCGCATCACCGACGACCGCGTCGAGGCGGGTCGCAACTTCGCGAACAAGCTGTGGAACGCCGCGCGCCTCGTGCGCACGCTCGCCGGGCCGGACGCCGACCTCGAGCTGCCGCCGGTGGGCGACGAGCGGCTGCGCCGCGAGGACCGCTGGGTGCTCTCGCGGCTGGAGCGCACGGTCGGGCTCGCCGACGAGCTGCTGCGCTCCTACCAGCTCGCCGAGGCGCTGCGCCAGACGCGCGACTTCTTCTGGGACGAGTTCGCCGACTGGTACCTGGAGCTGGCGAAGCTGCGCGTCCGGGAGGGCGACGGCGTCCCGCTCGCCGTGGCCGCGCACGTCCTCGATCGCGTGCTCCGGCTGCTGCACCCCTTCATGCCGTTCGTCACCGAGGAGATCTGGCAGCGGCTCGCCGAGGCGCGCCCGGACCCGGAGGGCGCGCCGCAGCTGATCGTCGCGCGCTACCCCGCGGCCGACACCGCTCGCCACGACGAGGCGGCCGAGCGCGACCTCGCGGCCGTGCAGGACTTCGTGCGCGCGATCCGCAACGAGCGCGCCGCCAAGCGCGTCGAGGCCGGGCGCTGGATCGAGGCGTACGTCGTGGCCGACGGCGCGGCGGAGGCAGCGGGCGACCTCGCGGCGGCGATCGGGCAACTCGCGCGGGCGCGCCCGCTGCACGTGGTGGCGGGCGCCTCGGACGCCCCGTCCGAGGGCGTCGTGACCGCGGTGCTGCCGGTCGGGCGCGTCGTGCTGCCGATGGCGGGCCTGTTCGACCTCGAGGCGGAGCGCGCGCGGCTGGGCAAGCAGATCGGCGAGGCGCGGGACGAGGTGCGGAAGCTCGGCGCGAAGCTCGCGAACGAGCAGTTCCGCACGCGCGCCCCGGCCGCCGTCGTCGCCCGCGAGGAGGAGCGCCTCGCCACCGCCTCCTCCCGCCTGCGCGGCCTCGAGGAGTCGCTGGCGGAGATCATCTAGCCACAGGAACGAAAGCATGACGACCTGCCAAAACGGCCACCGGTACTGGGGCACCTTCGAGGCTCTCCCTCACGACCAGGGCGGTCACGGAAGACACAAGTGCGCGGGCTGCGCCTACGAGCGGGGGCGGGTGGCCGGGCTTGAACGTCGAGAGACACTCGACTTGGCCCTGGACGGTCTCCCCGAGAGCCAGGCTGGCTCAGTTCGGCACAAGAGCCCGCACGCCGCGTTCGCCCTCGGCTACCTGAACGGCGTGCGGAGATCGTACGAATCCGGTACCGAGTGATTGCGCGCCTTCGAGCATCCGGCGGGCGTAGGTAGCCAAGGATGAGCGGCTATTCGACATAGCGAGCTCATGGCCGCGCGCCTTCCGCGCCGCGAGCCAGCGCGCGCGATCCGGTACCCTCGATAGCGCGATGAGGGAGGTTGCGGTGCGCGCGATGCGCGAGGTGGTCGGGCAGCTCGGCCTCGAGTGGGGGGCGATCGAGCCGTACGGGCGCGACAAGGTCAAGGTTCCGCTCGAGGCGATCCTGCGGGGGGGCGCCTCCGGGAAGCTCGTCGTCGTCACCGCGATCACGCCGACGCCGGCCGGCGAGGGCAAGACCACCACTTCGATCGGGCTCACGGACGGGCTCGCGGCGATCGGGAAGCGCGCCGTCCTCGCGATTCGCCAGCCCTCGCTCGGTCCGCTCTTCGGCATGAAGGGCGGCGGCAGCGGCGGCGGCCGGGCGACCGTCGAGCCGGCGGCCGACATCAACCTGCACTTCACCGGCGACTTCCACGCGATCCAGTCCGCGCACAACTTCCTCGCCGCGATGGCGGACAACGCCGCGCGCTCCGGCGC
Source organism: Dehalococcoidia bacterium (assembly GCA_963692775.1). Classification (GTDB taxonomy): domain Bacteria; phylum Chloroflexota; class Dehalococcoidia; order UBA2979; family UBA2979; genus VXMT01. The sequence continues at coordinate 1,826,509 of OY839116.1, forward strand.
CATCGAGGGCTTCGCGCCGGGTGGCATCACCTGGCGGCGGGTGACGGACGCCGAGGACCGCGCGCTGCGGCGGATCGTGACCGGCGTCGGCGGACGCGCCGACGGGCCGCTCCGGGACACGGGCTTCGACATCTCGGCGGCCTCGGAGATCATGGCGATCGTGGCGCTCGCCGCGGACTACGACGACCTCAGGCTGCGCCTCTCCGAGATCGTCGTCGGCTGGACCGACGACGACCGGCCGGTGCGCGCCGGCGAGCTGCAGTGCGTGGGCGCGATGATGGTGCTGCTCAAGGACGCGCTGAAGCCGAACCTCGTGCAGACGGCCGAGGGCCAGCCGGCGATCGTGCACACCGGACCGTTCGGCAACATCGCCCACGGCTGCTCCTCGATCGTCGCCGACCGGCTGGCGCTGGCCACGGGCGAGTTCGCGGTCACCGAGGCGGGCTTCGGGGCCGACCTCGGCTTCGAGAAGTTCATGGACATCAAGATCCGCCAGGGCGGGCCGGAGCCCTCGGCGGCGGTCGTCGTCGCGACGATCCGCGGACTGCGCTGGCACGGCGGCGCGGCGCGCGACGCCCTTGACGAGCCCGATGCGAAGGCCGTCGAGGAGGGCAGTGCGAACCTGCGCAACGCGATCGGCGTCGTCCGCGACTACGGCCTGCCCGCCGTCGTCGCGATCAACCGCTACCCAACGGACACCGCCGAGGAGATCGAGATCGCCCGGCGCGTCGCCCTCGAGGCGGGCGCGCTGGCCGCCGTCGAGGCGAAGGGCTTCAGCGAGGGCGGCGCGGGCATGACCGAGCTGGCCGAGGCCGTCGTCTCCGCGGTCGAGCAGCCCTCGCAGGTGCGGCTGCTGTACGAGGACGACGCAGGCGTGTTCGGGAAGATCGAGACGCTGGCGCGCGAGATCTATCGCGCCGACGGGGTGAGCTGGGGTCCGCTCACCCGCACGACGGCGCGCCGCTTCGAGCGCAACGGCTGGGACTTCCCGATCTGCGTGGCGAAGACGCACCTCTCGCTCTCGGCCTTCCAGGACCGGCGCGGCGTGCCGGTCGGGCATACCTTCCCGATTACCGAGCTGCGGGTGGCGGCGGGCGCGCGCCAGATCATCGCGCTCGCCGGCTCGATCATCACGCTGCCGGGCCTGCCGGCGCAGCCGAACGCGCTCGGCTTCGACCTCGGCCCCGACGGCGAGGTGCGCGGCCTGGTGTGAGGCACGGCCCGGGCGGTCCGACTCCCATCCGGCCCCTTTCCGTCATTCCGGCGAACGCCGGAATCCAGGTACGCCAACCAACCGCGCCGCAGAGGGAGCCCCCTCCTGACTCGTCGAGAGGGCTGGGTTGCGACGGGGGTGGCGGCCAAAGCCGCTCCGGCGCGGGGCGAGCGTCCGGCGTGCCCCCTCACCCCAACCCTCTCCCCCAGGAGAGGGGGCCGGAGGGGAGGCGCGGGAGCCGGAAGCAGCAGCGGTTGCCCATCGGGCGAGCGCCGGTGATGCTGGCTCCATGGAGAAGCCGCTGCGGGCGCCGTCCGGCGACGACGAGGGTCGCGAGATGCGGGGCGCCGCCCGAGGGCGGCGCACGTCCGTCGCCGCGAAGCTGCGCGCCATCGGTAAAGCGACGCGGCACGAGTTCCCGACGGCCGACATCGACGACATGCTCGAAGAGATCGCGGCGGGGGAACGGATCGAGTGACGCTGGGATTGGCCTGAACGCACGCCGTCCGCGTTGACCATGCGGGGGGCCGCTGCTACGTTGCCGCAGGGCCTCGATCCGCCCCACGGCGGGTGGCGGCCGGCGTCGGCGCACGCGGCTGGGACAAGGCATTGGACGCGCTCTTCAACAACTATCTGGCGGTGCTCCTCGCGACGGGCGTGGGCTTCTTCCTCGTCATCACCGCGCTGATCGGCGCGCGCCTGATCGCTCCCTTCTCCGCCGAGCGGCACAAGGGCACGACCTACGAGTGCGGCATGCTGCCCGTGCGGCGCACCAGCACCAACGTGGGCATGCGCTTCTACCTCTACGCCATCATCTTCATCATCTTCGACGTCGAGGCGGTCTTCCTCTTCCCCTGGGCGCTCTCGTTCGTGGGCGTGGGGCCGCAGGCGTACTATGAGATGCTGCTCTTCGTGGGCATCCTCGGCGTCGGCTTCGTCTACGCCTGGAAGAAGGGAGCGCTGCAATGGCGGTAGGACCGGCGACCGGAACCACCGAGACCACCACCGCTCCCCCGGAGACGCGGCCCGACGCCGCGCCGCTGCCGCTGATGCCGTACTCGCCTCCGCAGGAGCACCCGGCGGAACTGCCGAGGCTCACCCCCGTCGAGGCGACGCCGGGCAAGGCGCTCTACAAGATCGTGCTGCCGGGCGTGATGCAGGCGCCGGCGGACCTCGTGATCGCCGCCTGCCGCAAGTCCTCGCTGTGGCCGATGACGTTCGGCCTCGCCTGCTGCGCGATTGAGATGATCGCCACCTACATGTCGCACTACGACCTCGACCGCTTCGGGATCGTGCCCTGGCCCTCGCCGCGCCAGTCGGACGTGATGATCGTCGCCGGCACGGTGACGAAGAAGATGGCCCCGGCCGTGAAGCTGCTCTACGAGCAGATGCCGAATCCCAAGTGGGTGATCTCGATGGGCGCCTGCGCCACCAACGGCGGCCCCTACACCCGCTACGACCGCGTGCTGCAGGGCGTCGACAAGATCGTGCCGGTGGACGTCTACGTGCCCGGCTGCCCGCCGCGGCCGGAGGCGTTGCTCGACGGCTTCGTGGCCCTCCAGGAGAAGATCATGGAGGAGCGCGGAGCGACCGGCCGATGACGAACGGCGACGCGGACGGCCTCGAGGGCACCATCTGGCCGCAGGTCGACGCCTGCCTCGCCGGCATCACCGCCGATCCCGAGCGCGGCGCGCAGGACCTGATCGTCACGATCCCCAAGGACGAGATCATCCGCGGCCTGCGCGCCCTCAAGGGCAACGCCGACCTCGCGTTCGACTACCTGCGCTGCCTCAGCGGCGTCGACTGGGAGGACGAGGGGATCGACATCGTCTACCACCTCTATTCCTCGACCCGGAAGCTGAACCTCACGGTCAAGACGCGGCTGCCGAACGAGGACCTGTCGGTGGACACGGCGACCACCGTCTGGCGCGCCGCCAACTGGCTGGAGCGCGAGACGGCGGAGATGTTCGGCGTGCGCTTCGAGGGTCACCCGGACCCGCGCATGCTGTTGCTGCCCGATGACATGGACGACACCTTCCCGCTGCGCAAGGAGCACCCGCTCGCCGAGATCGAGGTGCTGCAGGGCGAGGGCATCGCCTACGGCGAGGGGGTGCAGCCGTGACGACCGCCGTGCCGGACACCCCCGCCTTCGATCACGAGTTCGAGACCCAGGACCTCATGATCAACATGGGGCCGCAGCACCCCTCGACCCACGGCGTCTTCCGCATGGTCCTGACGATCGACGGCGAGCTCGTCACCGACGTGACGCCGCACATCGGCTACATGCACCGCGGGGCGGAGAAGCTCTGCGAGACGATGGACTACCGCCAGGGCATCGGCTACATGGACCGCACCGAGTACCTGGCGAACTTCAACGCCGAGCTGTCCTACGTGATGGCCGTCGAGCAGCTCGCCGAGCTCGAGGCGCCGGAGCGCGCGCAGTGGGTTCGCATGATCCTCTGCGAGCTGAACCGGCTGTCCAGCCACTTCATGTTCCTCGGCGCGTTCGGGACGGACGTGGGCGTCTTCGGGACGGCGTTCACCTACGCCTTCCGCGAGCGCGAGTTCATCCAGGACCTGTTCGAGGAGGTCGCCGGCGACCGCCTGATGTTCGCCTACTTCCGCGCGGGCGGCCTCGCCTGGGAGGTTCCCGGCAACTTCGAGGCGCGCGTGCGCGAGACGCTGGAGTTGTCCCGCCGCGGCATCAAGGACCTCGACGGCCTGATGACGCAGAACGAGATCTTCCGCGCGCGCACCGAGGGCGTCGGCCACCTCAGCGCCGAGGACGCGCTCGACTGGGGCGCGAGCGGCCCGACGCTGCGCGCCAGCGGGGTGCCGATGGACATCCGCAAGGACGAGCCCTACCTCTTCTACGACCAGGTCGAGTTCGACGTGATCACCGGCGAGCACGGGGACGTGTTCGACCGCTTCCAGTGCCGCGTCAACGAGATGTGGCAGTCGATCCGCATCATCGAGCAGTGCCTCGAGCGGCTCGAGCCGGGCCCGATCGTGCCGGACCGGCTGCCTCGCATGCTGCGCACCCCGCCGGGCGAGGTCTACTGCCGCACCGAGGCGCCGCGCGGCGAGTACGGCATCTACCTGGTGAGCAAGGGCGGCAACCGGCCGCACCGGCTCAAGATCCGCTCGGCCTGCCTCTCCAACCTGCAGGCGCTGCGCGACATGACGATCGGCGGCTACGTCGCCGACGCCGTCGTGGTCCTCGGCTCGCTCGACATCGTGCTCTGCGAGGTCGACCGATGAACACCGAGCTGTTCGGCTTCCCGACGGTCAACGTCTGGGTGGACGCGATCATCCGGCTGCACCTGATCGTCGGCCTGATGACCGTGGTGGTGATGGGGCTGATCTACATCGAGCGCAAGATCATCGCGCGCTTCCAGATGCGCCTCGGGCCGACACGGACCGGGCCGCTCGGGCTGCTCCAGTCCCTCGCCGACGCGCTCAAGCTGCTCGGCAAGGAGGACCTGCGGCCGAGGAACGCGGACCCGCTGATCTTCGAGTTCGCCGTCTACTTCGTGTTCGTGCCCGTGTTCATGGCCTTCGTGGCGATCCCGTTCGCGTTCGACTGGAACGTGCGCGTGCTGGAGCTGGGGCTGTTCTACGTGATCGCGATCAGCTCGGTGAACGTCGTCGGCTGGGTGATGGCGGGCTGGTCCTCGGACAACCGCTACGCGATGATCGGCGCGCTGCGCGCCGCCGCGCAGGGCATCTCCTACGAGGTGCCGCTGATCCTCGCGGTGCTGGCCGTGGCGATGGTCGCCGGCAGCCTCAACCTCAACGAGATCACCGGGCAGCAGGGCCACATCCCATACATCGTCTGGCAGCCGCTGGCGTTCGCGATCTTCTACGTCGCGATGCTCGCCGAGCTGAACCGCAGCCCCTTCGACATCCCGATCGGGGAGTCCGAGGTGGTCGGCGGGCCGTTCATCGAGTACAGCGGGATACGCTGGTCGATGTTCTTCCTCGCGGAGTACGCGGGGCTGTTCATCCTCTGCCTGCTCGCCTCGGCGGTGTTCCTCGGCGGCTGGGCCTGGCCGCTCGGCGAGGACGCAGGCGTCCTCTGGCAGGTCGCGCTGACGAGCGCCAAGACGGGGCTGCTGATCTTCAGCGTCTTCTGGGTGCGGGTGACCGTGCCGCGGATGCGCATCGACCAGCTGATGGGCTTCTCCTGGAAGGTGCTGATGCCGCTCTCGTTCGCGCTGATCCTCGCGAACGGGCTGATCCTCGTCTACGAGTGGCCGGACGTGTTCCTGCTGATCCCGAACGTGCTCGGGCTGGTGCTGCTCTACGTGGTCGTCGAGCACGGCGTCACGCGTCGCCGCCCGCGGCGGCTGGCGCGGCCAGCGCTGGAGGCGGAGGCGGCCTCGTGAGCCTCGCGGGCCGGACGGGCGGCGGGGCGGACTCGCGCCTGCGGGCACTACCGCATAAGGTGCGGGCGTGAAAGGCTGCCGCCCATGAAGGGCCTCCTCAAGAGCATGGCGACGACGCTCTCGACGTTCGCGAGGCGTCCGGTCACGCGCCAGTACCCGGAAGGGCACAAGGAGCTGCCGGAGCGCGACCGCGCGTTCCCGATCCTGCTCTGGGACGACCACGTCGACGAGCCCTACTGCACCGGCTGCCACGCCTGCGAGCGCGCCTGCCCGGTCGAGTGCATGACCGTCCTGATGAAGGACAACCCCAACCACGAGAGCCAGGGCGGCTCATCGCGGCGCCGCAAGATCATCGACAAGTTCTGGATCGACTACGCGCGCTGCATGCGCTGCAATATCTGCGTCGAGGTGTGCAACTTCGAGGCAATCGCCATGAACAACACCTGGACCGGCCACGAGCTGTCGGTGTACGACCGGTCGGACCTGGTGATGGACCTGCCGCAGTTGCTCGCCCAGCATCGCGCGGGCGAACTCGACGAGTGGGTCGCCGATATCTAGGGCCGGTCCCCGTCCCGGGGGGCGCAAGCCCCGAGGGCAGGAGACCCCGGCGATACGGTGGGGCGCGCGGTGCTTGAACTGCTAGAACGCATCCCGTTCCCCCAACAACTCGATCGCATCGTCATTTTCACGGGCCTCGTCGCCGGCGCGCTGGTCACGCCGATCGCGATCGTCCTGCTCGCGCTGCTGATCTTCGACGAGATCACGGCGGCGGAGGTGATCTTCTGGCTCGCCGCCGCGGTGATCGTCCTCGGGGCGCTCGGCGCGGTGCTGCTGCCCAACATCGTCCACGCCACGCTCTCGCTCGTGATCACGCTGCTCGGCGTCGCGGCCATCTTCCTGCTGCTCGGCTCCGAGTTCCTGGCGCTGGTCCAGGTGCTGATCTACGGCGGCGGCGTGACCGTGCTGCTGCTCTTCGGCCTGATGCTGACCAACGCCAGCGAGGATCCGAAGGTGACCGACGGGGCGCAGAAGCCGTTCGCCTTCCTCGTCGGCATCCTGCTCGCCGCCGTCGTCGGCGTGGCGCTGGTCGACCAGGACTGGGAGAAGACCGAGGCCGCCGTCGCGCCCTTCGCCACGCTCGGCGAGCGGCTCTTCCGCGACTTCGGCGCGCCCTTCGAGATCGCCTCGCTGGTGCTGATCGTGGCGCTGATCGGCGCCGTCGCCGTGGCGCGCCGCGACCGCGACGAGGATGACGACGCGGCCGGGGAGGGTGAGTCCTCGTGAGCGACATCCCGATCGAGAACTTCCTCGTGCTCTCCGCCGTGTTGTTCGGCATCGGCTTCTACGGCGTGCTCGCCCGCCGCAGCGCGATCCTGATCCTCGTCTCCGTCGAGCTGATGCTGGCGGCGACGACGATCAACATGGTCGCGTTCGCCGCCTACTTCGATCACGAGGCCTTCACCGGCGTGATCTTCGCGATCTTCATCATCACCGTCGCCGCGGCCGAGGTCGGCCTGGCGCTCGGCATCGTGCTGCGCATCTTCCGCGAGCGCCGCACCGCCTACGTCGACGATGCGAGCGAGCTGAAGTGGTAACCGCGGGAGTGGGGGCGTAGCGCCGTGGGCATGGAGCAGGTCTGGCTGCTGCCGGCGATCCCCGCCGCGCTCTTCGCGCTGCTGGCGCTGTTCAACCGCGCCATGCCTCGAGGCGGCGACGGGCTCGCCATCCTCGGGATGCTCGCCGTCGTCGTGCTCGCGCTGTTCGTCACGCTCGACTTCCAGTCGAGCTTCGTGGACGGCAAGTTCGCGCCCGGCGCGGATCACGTCTACGCCTTCGAGTGGGCGAGGATCGGCGACTCGCTGCTGATCGAGTTCAGCACCTACGTCGACGGCATCACGGTGCTGATGCTCGCCGTCGTCTCGATCGTGACGCTGATGGTGATGCTCTACTCCGTCGGCTACATGGACGGCGAGCCGCGCTACGGCTGGTACTTCGCGGTCCTCTCCGGCTTCGCGGCGGCGATGCTGATGCTGGTCACCTCCGGCAACCTGCTGCTGCTCTACCTCTCCTGGGAGGCGGTCGGCCTCGCCTCGTACCTGCTGATCGGCTTCTACTGGGAGCGCCAGTCGGCGGCCGAGGCGGCGAAGAAGGCCTTCATCACCACGCGCATCGGCGACGTGGGACTGCTGATCGGCATCATCCTGCTCTGGCGCGGCGCCGGCAGCTTCGACATCCAGGACATCATCGCGGTCGCCCACGGCGGCGGCTTCGACAACCTCTACCTCACCGTCTCGATGCTGTTCCTCTTTGCCGGGGCCGCCGGCAAGTCCGCGCAGTTCCCGCTGCACGTCTGGCTGCCCGACGCGATGGAGGGCCCGACGCCGGTCAGCGCGCTGATCCACGCGGCGACGATGGTGGTCGCCGGCGTCTACCTCGTGGCGAGGATGATGCCGGTCTTCGACGAGGTGCTGATCGCGCGGGACGTGGTGCTCTATATCGGCCTCACGACGGCGGCGATGGGCGCGACGATGGGCCTCGTCACCAGCGACATCAAGCGCGTCCTCGCCTACTCGACGGTCTCGCAGCTCGGCTTCATGTTCGTCGCGCTCGGCGTCGGTTCGGTGACGGCGGCGATGTTCCACCTCTTCACGCACGCCTTCTTCAAGTCGCTGCTCTTCCTCGGCTCCGGCTCCGTGATCCACGGCACGGGCGCGCAGATGGTCGAGGAGCTGGGCGGGTTGTGGCGCAAGCTGCCGGCGACGACGCTGTTCTTCATCGTCGGCTCGGTCGCCCTCGCGGGCATCGTGCCGCTGGCCGGGTTCTGGTCGAAGGACGAGATCCTCGTCGCGCTGCAGGGCGGCGCGCCGATGCCGCTGTTCGTGATCCTCGCGGCCACGTCCGCGCTGACCGCGATCTACACGACGCGGCTGGTGCTGCTCACCTTCTTCGGCGAGCCCAAGGACCGCCACGCCTACGATCACGCGCACGAGTCCCCGCCGCCGATGCTGCTGCCGATGCTGATCCTCGCGGGGCTGTCGGTCGTCGCCGGGTTCGTCGCCTTCGAGGGCGTCGGCAAGGTGCTGGGCTTCGCCGGCGGGGTCGGCAACGTCGTCTTCACGCAGGGCGACAAGGGCCACGTCTTCGAGTTCCACCCGGACGTCGCGATCGGCGCGACGGCGCTGGGCCTCGCCGGCATCGTGATCGGCTTCGTCTACTGGTGGGGCCGCGCCGAGCGGGCGGAGCGCGCCCGCGCCTGGGCGCCCGAGCTGCACGACCTGCTGGTGCAGCGCTACTACATGGACCACCTCTACCAAGTCACGATCGACAAGCTGATCCTCGGCTTCGCGACGGTGGTCGCGCGCTTCGACCGGCTGGTGATCAACGAGTCGGGCGTGGACGGCACGGCGCAGGGCATCGGCTTCACCGGGTTCCGGCTGAAGTTCCTGCAGACGGGACGCATCCCCAGCTACGCGCTGGCGATGGCGCTCGGCGTCGCCGTGCTGGCGATCGTCGCGTTCGGGCGGACGTAGGGCGGGCGGGGCATGACCACGAGCGAGGGCTACCTGCTGCTGGCGCTGCCGCTGATCCCGCTGGGCAGCGCGATCCTGCTGATGCTGACGCCGTCCGGCGAGCGCAACGCGATCAAGGCCATCACGGGCCTCGCGAGCCTCGCGATGTTCATCATCTCCGTCTACGTCTTCTTCGCCTTCGACTACCGCGGCGACCAGTTCCAGGGCGTGATCGACTGGCCCTGGCTGCAGAACGCCGGCTTCCTCGGCGAGAACGGGATCCAGCTCAAGGTCGGGGTCGACGGCATCGCGGCGCCGATGGTGCTGCTGACCGGAATCGTGATCCTCAGCGGGACGTGGGTGTCGTGGAAGATCGAGAACCGGCTGAAGGACTTCTTCGTCCTGCTGTTCGTGCTCGTGGCCGGCGTCTACGGCACGTTCGTCGCGCTGGATCTGTTCTTCTGGTTCCTGCTCTACGAGACCGCGGTGCTGCCGATGTACCTGCTGATCGCGGTCTGGGGCTCCGGACGGCGCGAGTACGGCGCGATGAAGCTGATGATGATGCTCGTCGCCGCCTCGATCCTGATCTTCATCGCGATCTTCGGGATCTTCACCGAGGCCGGCCTCGGGACGTTCGACATGCCCGCGCTGTTCGACGCGGAGTACGGGCGCAACTTCCAGCTGGTGATGTTCCCGCTCGTCGCGCTCGGCTGCGGCACGCTGGCCGGCATCTTCCCGCTCCACCCCTGGTCGCCCGACGGCCACGCCGCCGCGCCGACGGCGGTCTCGATGCTGCACGCGGGCGTGCTGATGAAGCTCGGCGCGTTCGGGATCATCCGTCTCGGCTTCCAGATGCTGCCCGAGGGCGCCGAGTTCTGGGCGCCGGCGCTGCTGACGCTCGGCATCGTCGGCGCGCTCTACGGGGCGGTCGGCGCGCTGCGCCAGACCGACTTCAAGCTGATGACCGGCTTCTCCTCGGTCTCGCACATGGGCTATGTCTTCGTCGGGCTGGGCACGCTCAACCTGATCGGGATGAGCGGCGCGGTGCTGCAGATGTTCGCGCACGGCGTGATGACGGCGCTGTTCTTCCTCCTCATCGGCGCGCTCTACGACCAGTCGCACGACCGCGAGTTCAACCACTACTCGGGCATGGCGCGCCGCATGCCGGTCTGGGCGGTGTTCTTCGTGATCGCCGGCCTCGCCTCGTTCGGCCTGCCCGGGCTGTCCGGCTTCATCGCCGAGCTGCACATCTTCATCGGCGCCTTCCGCGCCTACCCGCTGGTCGGCGCGCTGGCGGTGCTCACGGCGGCGATCACGGCCACCTACCTGCTGCGCATGTTCGCCCAGACCTTCTTCGGCGAGCCGAGCCCGCGCTGGAGTAACGTCGGCGAGATCACGTGGGCCGAGCGCGCCGGCGCGACCGTGCTGGCGATCTCGATCTTCGCGCTCGGCCTCTGGCCCTCGCCGTGGATCGACCGCGTCGCCGCCGGCCTCGAGGCGGGCATCCCCGAGGTGCTGCTGTGAACTTCGAGTACGCGCTGCTGATTCCGGAGTTCATCCTCGCGGGCGCCGCGGCGGTCGTGCTGCTGGCCGACGCCTTCCGGCGCGATTTCGGAATCTCGAGGCGCCTGATCCCGGCGATCGCCGTGCTCGGCGCGCTCGCGGCGGGCATCGCCAGCCTCTTCTACGCCAACCGCGAGACGGACTTCGCCGGGCTGATCGGCATCGACGACTACACGCTGTTCTTCCGCGTGCTGTTCACGGTCACCGTGCTGGTCGTGATCCTCGGCTCGCTCGAGTTCGTCGAGCGCAACATCCGCCACCAGGGCGAGTTCTACGCGCTGCTGCTGGTCTCCACGATCGGCGCGATCTACATGGCGGGGGCGCGCGAGCTGCTCACCGCCTACATCTCGATCGAGCTGCTCTCCTTCTCGCTCTACGTCGCCGTCTCGCTGGCCAAGGACGACCGCCGCTCCGGCGAGGCGGGGCTGAAGTACGTGCTGCTCGGCGGCGTCGCCTCGGCGATGCTGCTCTACGGCCTCAGCCTGATCTACGGCGCCGCCGGCACCACCAGCTACGAGGGCATCGCCGAGGCGCTCGGCGACGGCTCCGTGCAGGGCTCGCCGGTGCTGCTGCTCGGCCTCGCCTTCCTCGTCGGCGGGCTCGGCTTCAAGGCCTCGGCGGTGCCGTTCCACATGTGGACGCCCGACGCCTACGAGGGCGCGCCGCTGCCGGTGACGGCCTACATCGCGGCCACCTCGAAGGCGGCGACGTTCGCGCTGCTGCTGCGGCTGTTCGGGACCGGGCTGCTGCCGGTGCAGGACGACTGGCAGTGGATGCTCGCCACGCTGTCCGTGGCGACGATGGTGACGGGCAACCTGATCGCGCTGGTGCAGACCAACATCAAGCGCCTGCTCGCCTACTCCTCGATCGGGCAGGTCGGCTTCATGCTGATGGCGGTCACGACCGTCTCGGACGCCTCGAGTTCGGCGCTGCTGCTGCACCTGGCGGGCTATCTCGTCACCAACCTCGCGGTCTTCATCGCGGTGATCGCGGTCTACAACCGCATCGGCAGCGAGCGCATCGAGGACTTCCGCGGCCTGGCGGAGACGCAGCCGTACCTCGCGCTGGTGATCACGACGGGGTTGTTCTCGCTGAGCGGGATGCCGCTGCTGGCTGGGTTCGTGACGAAGTTCTTCATCTTCCAGGCGGCGGCCGAGGAGGGCTTCCTCTGGCTCTCCGGCGTCGCGGTGATCATGAGCACGGTCTCGCTCTACTACTACCTGAAGGTGATCCGGGTGATGTACGTCGTCGCGCCGGCCGAGGGCGCGGAGGGTCGCTGGCGGCCCTCGCTGCTCGCCTACGGTGTGACCGGCGTGCTCTTCCTCGGCATCTTCGTCGTCGGCCTCTGGGCCGCCCCCGTCCTCGAGGTGGCGGACGACGCCTCGGCGGTGCTGTTCGGGTAGGGGCGGTTCGCGCGCCCACTGGCGGGTGTTACGCTATCCGCGGGTGGTGACGCGATGACTGTCGAGCCTCTGGCGCCGGATCAGGACGCGGCTGACGCGGCTCCCTTGCACTTGCCGGACCTCACGATCAAAGGGTTCTGCGGGATCGACGAACTCGAAATCCCCCGCCTTGGCCGCGTCACGCTGCTCGCTGGCAAGAACGGCGTCGGCAAGACGACGGTACTCGACGCCGTGCGCGTCTACGCCTCGCGGGCTCGCTACCCTGTTATCGAGGAAATCCTGAGCGGCCGCGACGAAGTGTCTGCCGCCCTCGACGAGGACGGCGATAGCTTCCCCGAACCCGACTGGTCGGCCATCTTCCACGGTCGGGACGCTTCGCAGAAGATGCACATCTCGATCGGTGGTCGCGACCAACTCACGGTCGACAAGATCCCCCTGAGCGACGACCAAGTTTCCCGCTTGGCGAGGAGTGTGCCCTTGCCGCAACTCAGTCTCCTTGCCGGGGATCGGTCGCAGGCACTAAGGGTCGCATTTGGCGGACAGGCATGGGTGCTGCCCTGCTTCATTCACCCGGCAGCCTCGGGTGGCGCCATTCCCGCAGGAACGGGGCGCTGGGACGTCCGTCGTCGCTGGTCCCATGGGGGTGACGAGGCCCCCCCGGGAATCACTTGCGAGTCTCTCGGCCCGGGGCTTCTGGCCAATGCGGTGACAGCGGGATTCTGGGACGAGGTGGCGCTTACCGACGATGAGGATCGGGCGGTGGAGGCGCTGAGACTGGTCCTTGGTGATGACGTGGACCGCGTTGCGGTCGTTGGCGATGACAGTCGGCGCGGCGGCTGGCGTGGCGGCCAGCGACGTGCGGTGGTCAAGCTCGCCGGTTACGACCGGCCTGTGCCGCTAAAGAGCCTCGGCGACGGAGCGTTGCGCATCCTCGGTGTCGCGCTCGCGCTGGCAAACAGCAGGGACGGCTTCCTGCTCATGGACGAGGCCGAGAACGGCATCCACCACTCCGTGCAGCGCGACTTCTGGCGAATGGTGCTTCGGACGGCGCACGAGAACAACGTGCAGGTGCTGGCGACGACGCACAGCTGGGACTGCGTTCGCGGCTTCGCGCAGGCGGCGATAGAGATGGAGGATGTCGAGGGCGTGCTTGTCCGCCTCGACCGGGACGACTATGGCCTGCGGGCCGTTGAGTATTCTGAGGAAGACCTCGGGGTTGTCATCAAGCAAGGCATCGAGGTTCGATAGGTGGCAGCCAGCCCCGAATCTCGATCGCAGCTATTGCTCGTCGAAGGGCCAGACGACAAGCACGTCGTCCTCCACCTCTGCCGCCGGAACGACCTCAATCTCACCTTCGACGTGTCCGACCGCGGCGGCGTCGACGAGGTTCTCGTCGCCATTCGCGCGGAGATCAAGGCTTCCGGCAGGACGACGCTGGGCATTCTGGTGGACGCCAACGACGATCGCGAGGCCCGTTGGCGGGCTGTCACGGACAGACTTCGGAACGAAGGCGTACAGGTCCCAACTACGATTCCTGCCGAAGGAGTGATCATTGAGCAGATGCCGCAAGAGCGCCTACCGCGCGTTGGCGTTTGGCTGATGCCCGACAATGCCTCAGCGGGCGAGCTCGAGGACTTTGTCGCTGCCATGATCCCGGAGGGCGATCCGGTGTGGCCGCGTTCCAAAGGATACGTGGCCGACATCCCGGAGGGGGATCGCAAGTTCACCGAGGGAAAGACACGCAGGGCTGAGGTCCATGCATGGCTCGCTGTTCGAGAGGCGCCGCGACGAATGGGCGCCGCGATAGGTACACAAGATCTCGCTGTTGACGTTCCGGTCTGCCGCACCTTCGTGGACTGGCTCCGGCGGTTGTTCGGCGAGTAGGCCTCGATGGACTGTTCCACGGGAAGAGGCTCCCCATGCGCACGCTGGTAGTGGCAGCAATGGCTTTGGGCTTGCTTGTCCTGTCGGCTGCGTGTGCGTCCGGGAATGAGCCGTCCGAGCCGCGACCGGCCCAGCCGGCGAATTACACTGTGCTCGAGAGGACCCGTCCTCTCGGAGTCCCTACACTGACGATCTGGCTCTATGGAGCAGAACGGACCGTCGAATTCGGCCAGTTTGATTGTGCGACCGACGCTCGTGACGTAGTCAACGGCATCGCGTTTTGTCGCCAACACTGCTGGGACACGCCGCTGGGTCGCGTCTTGCCAGCCAGGTGCCGCTAGCCGCCAGGAACGGCACCGCCGCCCGCCTACAGCACGGAGAGGTAGCGGCGCAGCTCGAACTCGGAGACCTGGGCGCGGAACTCCGACCACTCGTGGCGCTTGTTCGCGACCAGCGAGTCGCGGATGTGGTCGCCGAGGATGCCCGTCATCAACGGCGAACCCTCGAACGCCGCGATCGCGTCGCCGAGCGAGGCGGGGAGCGCCTCGATGCCGCGGCTCACGATCTCCTCCTCGGACAGCTCGCCGATGTGCTGCTCCAGCTCGTCCGGCAACGGCAGCTCGCGGGCGACGCCGTCGAGGCCGGCCTCGAGGATCGCGGCGAAGGCGAGATAGGGGTTGCAGGCGGCGTCCGGGACCCGGTACTCGATGCGCGCCGCGACGGCCTCGCCCGGCTTGTGCCGCGGCACGCGCAGCAGGTCGGCGTGGTTCGTGGTGGACCAGGTGGCGTGGGTGGGCGCCTCGAAGCCGGGCACGATGCGGCGGTAGGAGTTCGCCCACTGGTTCGTGACCAGCATCAGCTCCGGCGTGTGCAGCAGCAGCCCCGCCATGAACGATCGCGCCGTCGCTGACAGCTCGTGCGGCGCCGACTCGTCGGCGAAGGCGTTCTGCTCGCCCCGGAAGAGCGAGAGCTGGAGGTGCATCCCGGAGCCGTTCTGGTCCGAGTTCGGTTTCGGCATGAACGTCGCGTAGGCGCCGTGGCGCAGCGCGACCTCCTTCACGACGAGCCGGTAGGTCATGATCGAGTCGGCCATCGTCAGCGCGTCGGTGTAGCGCAGGTCGATCTCGTGCTGGCTGGGCGCGGCCTCGTGGTGGCTGAGCGCGACGCCGATGCCCATCTCCTCCAGGGTCAGCACCGTCTCGCGGCGCAGGTCCGAGCCGGAGTCGAGCGGGGTGAGGTCGAAGTAGCCGCCCGCGTCGAGCGGCTCGGTGCCGTCCGGGCCGCGGAAGTAGAAGAACTCGATCTCGGGCGAGACGTAGAAGGTGAAGCCCTGCCTCGCCGCGCGTTCGATGGCGTCCTTGAGCACCTGGCGCGAGTCGCCCTCGAACGGTTCGCCGAGGGGCGAGCGGAGGTCGCAGAACATGCGGGCCACGGCCTGCTCGCGCGGCCGCCAGGGCAGCAGCTGGAAGGTCGAGGGGTCCGGCACGGCGACGACGTCCGCCTCGTCCACGCGGGCGAAGCCCTCGATCGAGGCGCCGTCGAAGGTGACGCCGTCGTCGAGGGCGTGCTCGAGCTCCTCGATGGTGATCGCGACGGACTTGAGGATGCCGAGGATGTCGGTGAACCAGAGGCGGATGAACTTGACGTCGTGGTCGTAGCACGCCTGGATGACGTGCTGCCGCTGGTCGCTGCCGTCCTGGCGTGCGCCGTTACCGGAAATCGCGTCTGAGGTCATGCTGCTCTCCGCCGGCTCGTGTCCCGCGGTGCGATCGGTCTGCTGTGCGACTCCGTTCGGCGGGCCGGGCGGCCGGGGAGGCGGTTCGCGGATCGCCTTCCCTGCCGCCCGGCGCTGATGCTGCGGACGCTAGTTGTTGAAGTAGAGCTCGAACTCGTACGGCGTCGGCCGCAGCGAGTAGCCGGCGACCTCGTCGCGCTTGATCGCGAGCCACATGTCGAGCACGTCCTGCGTGAACACGCCGCCCTGCAGCAGGAAGTCGTGGTCCGCCTCGAGCGCGTCGAGCGCCTCGCCGAGCGAGCCCGGCACGGTCGGCACCTGCGCGGCCTCCTCCGGCGGCAGCTCGTAGATGTTGCGGTCGAGCGGGTCGCCGGGGTCGATCTGGTTCTGGATGCCGTCCAGGCCGGCCATCAGCATCGCCGAGAAGGCGAGGTAGCAGTTGGCCGTCGGGTCCGGCGGGCGGAACTCGACGCGCTTGTCGGAGGCCTCGTTCGGCTGCCCGATACGGTAGGTGGGGATGCGGATCGCCGCGGAGCGGTTGCGCATCGAGTAGGCGAGGTTCACGGGAGCCTCGTAGCCGGGCACCAGCCGCTTGTAGGAGTTCGTCGACGGGGCCGCGAAGGCGAGCACCGCGGCGGCGTGCCTGAGCAGGCCACCGATGTACCAGCGCGCAAGCTGCGAGAGCCCGGCGTAGCCGTTGGCGTCGTAGAAGAGCGGCTCGCCGGCCTTGCGCAGGGACTGGTGGGTGTGCATGCCGGACCCGTTGTCCTCGAAGATCGGCTTCGGCATGAAGGTCGCGACCTTGCCGTGCTGGTGCGCCACGTTGCGCACCATGTAGCGGTACCACTGGGTGCGGTCCGCCTGATCGACGAGCGTCGCCTTGCCGAGGCCGATCTCAGCCTGGCCGGCGGTCGCCACCTCGTGGTGGTCGATGAACGTGTCGACTCCGACGGCGTTCATGGAGGCGACGATCTCCGAACGCAGCCCCGCGGTCTTGTCGAATGGCGGGAGCGGCGCGTAGCCCTCCTTGGCCGGGATCTTGTAGCCGGTGTTCGCGCCGGTGAACGTCTCGCTGTAGTCCTTGCCCGAGTTCCAGTGCGCCTCCTCCGAGTCGATGTAGTAGAAGGCGGACTGCTGGCCCTGCGAGTAGCGAACATCGTCGAAGAGGAAGAACTCCGGCTCGGGGCCGAAGAAGGCCTCGTCCGCGATGCCGCTGGAGGCGAGGTACTCCTCTGCCTTGATGGCCACCCTGCGCGGGTCGCGCGTGTACGGCTCGTGCGTGACGGCGTCGATCACGTTGCAGATCAGCGAGATCGTCGGCGCCTCCGGGATCGGGTCCTGCACGGCGGTGTTGATGTCCGGCACCAGCAGCATGTCGGACTCGTGGATCTCCTGGAAGCCGCGCAGGCTCGATCCGTCAAAGCCGTTGCCGTTCTCGAAGAGATCGTCGTCGAGAGCGTCCGGCGGGAGCGTGAAGTGCTGCCAGCGCCCCGGCAGGTCGGTCACGCGCAGATCGATCCGGGTCACCCCGTTGTCGGCCGCCAGTTGCTGCAGTTCCTGAAGGTTCACGCGCCGTCCCCCAATCCCGGTCGCAGCCGCCCGCCTGGCGCCGCGCTCACTCGTGGCCCGTTCGGATCGCGCCGCGAGGCCTGTTGCCTCCCGGCGCTCCGGGGCGAGCGTACGGGCGAACGATTACCCGCGGATTACCGCAGCGTTTCGGGCATGTTTCGCGGCAGCCGGGAGGGCGCGCAGACACGGAGGGCGCGCCGGGTGCGCTAGGCTTCTGCGCCCTCGTCTGGTACACCGTCTGCTACGTGATGTTCATCGAAGATTGAGCAGATCGGGTGAGCCCGCTGACATGATCGACGTAGGGTGGGTCGTCATCGTCTTGTTCGGCGTCGGGACCGGCGCCATCGCGTTCGGCGTGGGTTGGAGACGTGACGGACGTGACTACCTCCGTCGGCTCCCCATCACAGCCGGTGTGGTCATCGGCGGCATGCTGGTGCTCACGCTCACGCCAGGCGGGCACGTGGCGAAGCTCGCGGCCTATGGCGCCTACGCTGTAGTGGTCATCGCCGCAGCGGTCGTCGCCCGGCGGCTCGGATTCGCCGTGTGGGGTTGGCGCGACTAGTTCGAGGCAACTGGTTGCGCGCACCCTCAGTGCGGGCGCGGCTCCTCGACGAAGCGGTAGCCGACGTTGCGGACGGTCTCGATGTAGGGCTCGTGCCGCTCGATCTTGGCGCGGATGCGGCGGATGTGGACGTCGACGGTGCGGGCGCCGCCGTAGTAGTCGTAGCCCCAGACCTGGTTGAGCAGCATCTCGCGCGTGAAGGCCTTGCCGGGGTTCCGCGCCAGGAAGCGCAGCAGCTCGTACTCCTTGTAGGTCAGGTCCACCGCGCCGTCGCCGAGGCGCACGGTGTAGCGCTCCTGGTCGATCAGCAGCGCCCCGCGGCGCAGCAGCTGGCTGTCCTCGCCGTCCTCGGTGGAGACGAGGCGGGCGATGCGCAGCTGCAGCTCCTCGTGGTCGAGGGGCGTCACGATCACGTCGCTGACGCCGGAGCCGGGGCCCACGATGTAGAAGTGCTCGCGGCTGCTGATCGCCAGCACCGGCAGGCTCGACGGCAGCTGCCGGTCGCGCAGCAGCGCCGCAACGCCGTTGGGGGAGCCCCCTCCGCTGATGTCGAGGCAGAGCAGGTCCGGTTGCTGCTCGCGGACGGCGAGCAGGCCTCGGTCGATGGTCGGCTCGCTGCGCAGCGTGTGGCCGTGCGCGCGCGCGGCCGCCCGCACGGCCGCGAGGTGCTCCGGGTCGTCGCTGATCAGCAGCACGGATTGCATGGTGGCAGTGTAGGGAATCACATCGGATCCTGCGGGCCAACCCCGCCCCGCGAGGCCTGCCGCGCTCCGGCATCGCGGCTCGGTGGTAAGATTCCGCGACGCGCGGCCGGGCGGGTGGCGGAGCAGCGGCGACGCACGCGGGCGGTCGTGGGAACGCGGAGCGTTGCGATGAAACTGGACCCGGCCGTACTGCGGCAATCGCTCCGGGCGATTGGCAACGGTCAGAGCGTGACCGATCAGGATCCCGCGCCGAGCGAGGTTCCGATGCAGCCCGGCAGGCTCGCCGGCCCGGCCCACGTCGTCGAGACCCGCGATCTGACGAAGATCTACGACAACCGCTACATCGCGCTGAACGCGCTCAACATGCGCGTCCGCAAGAACGCCGTCTACGGCCTCGTCGGCCCCAACGGGGCGGGCAAGTCGACGGCGTTCCGCATCATGCTCGGCCTGCAACGGCCGACCGCGGGCGAGATCACGGTGCTCGGCCGGCCGATGCGGGCGGAGAGCGCGGAGTTGCGGCGGCGCATCGGCTTCCTGCCGACGGCGCCGGCCTTCCCGCGCCACATGACGCCGATCTCCTACCTCGAGTTCGTGGGCAAGATCGTCGGCCTGCCGGCAGGGCGCGTGAAGATCCGGCTGACCACGCTGCTCCAGGCGGTCGGTCTCTCCGATGTCGCCTCGCAGCGCATCGAGGGGTTCTCGACGGGCATGGTGACGCGGCTCGGCATTGCCGCGGCGCTGATGAACGATCCCGAGCTGCTCGTCCTCGACGAGCCGACCTACGGCCTCGATCCGCACGGGCGCAGGCACATGATCGAGTTGATCCGCGAGCTGTCGGGGCGCGACCGCACGATCATCATCGCGACGCACATCCTCAACGACGTGGAGCGCGTCTGCACGGACGTCGGCGTGATCGCGCAGGGGCGGCTGATCTACGACGGGCCGATGGCGGAGATGCGGCGGCTGGCCCGCCAGGACTCGATCACCGTGGAGATCGAGGGCAACGTCGCCGCCTTCGAGCGTGCGATCGGAGAGCTCGACGCGCCCGGCTCGGTGCGCTGGGAGCGGATGGGCTCCGAGATCAGGATCACGTTCCTCGGCGCCGGGGCCGTGACGGAGTACCTCAAGCGCGTGCTCGCGCTGGTGGAGCGCACGGGCGTCGAGCTGCTGCGGCTCGACACCGGCAGCCACGAGGTCGAGGAGGCGTTCCTGCACCGGCTGGAGGAGGACCGCTCGCGCGGGTTCCTGCGCGCCTCGAGCCGGCCCGCGCGGCCAGCGGATCCGGGCGACGAGGGGCTGGAGCTCGGTGGCGACGCGGGGCCGGAACTCGGTGGCGACGCGCGGAGCGGGGCAGCCTGATGCAGTCGTATCTGCACCTGCTGAGGCTGGACATGCAGCAACTGGCGCGGTCCTGGCTGGTGCGCGTCTGGTTCGTGTTGCTGGCCGCGGCGGCGGGATTCTTCGTGGTGGTGGCCGCGAACGAGCAGGAGCTCGCCTCGGAGACGCTCGGCGCCTACATGGCGGCCGTGCTGGCGCCGCTCTCCTGGCTGGTGGTCGCGGTGCTCTCGGCGAGCGCGGTGAACGGCGAGGCGAACATCGTCGCGGACTCGATCCTCTCGAGGTCCGTCACGCGCCGGGCCTATATCTGGTCGAAGATCAGCGCGCGCCTGGGCGTGTTCCTCGCGGTCTACGTCGTGGTCACGGCGCCGCTGGCGTACCTGGTGCTCCGCTTCGCGGTCAGCGACGCGACGGTCGGGGGCGTGGTCTGGGGGCTGCTGACGGTGGCCTCGCTGCTGCTCTTCCTCGCCGCCTTCGGGATCGCGCTGTCCGCGATCTTCCGCAACATGCTGGCCTCGGTGTTGACGGTGCTGGTGGTGACGCTCGCCTCGGGCGCGGCGCTCCAGTTCCTCAACCTGGACTGGATGAGCACCACCGCCGTGCTCGGCGGCCTGCCGGAGACGTTCCGGGGCGAGGCGCCGGCCGGCGAGCAGGTGCGGGTGCTGGTCGTCTTCGCCGCCCTCTCCGTGCTCGTCACGGCGCCCGGCATCGCCTACTTCCAGCGCAAGGACCTCTGACCCGCTCCCAGCGAGCGCCGAAGACATGAAACGGGAGGGCCGAAGCCCTCCCGTTGCCGTGTGCGTCCCCGCGTGTGTTGCTAGTCCGGCTCGGCGACGTAGGCGCCGGCGAGGGCGAGGTCGCCGGGCTCCGCCTGCATCAGCTCCGCCAGCGACTCGTCCTCGCCATCGAGCAGGTCCGGCCGCTCGAAGTCGAAGATGAACGGCAGCAGCAGCGACTCGGGGATCGGGATCTCGGCGATCGGGACGGGGCGCTCGACGGTGATCGAGGCGCGCGCCGGGATCAGCTTGCCGATGATCACGTTCTCCTTGAGGCCGCGCAGGTGGTCCGTCTTGCCCTCGATCGCCGCCTCGGTCAGCACCCGCGTTGTCTCCTGGAAGGAGGCCGCCGCGAGGAACGAGTCGGTGCTCAGCGAGGCGCGCGTGACGCCCTGCAGCATCGGCGACGCCGAGGGCGGCGTGCCGCCCTCGCCCTCGAGGCGCGTGACCTCGCGCTCGAAGTCGTGGCGGTCGACGGCTTCCTGCGGCAGGAAGTCGCTGTCGCCGGGATCCTCGATGCTGACGCGCCGCATCATCTGGCGGACGATCACCTCGATGTGGCGGTCGTTGATGTTGACGCCCTGCGAGCGGTAGACCTTCTGCACCTCGTCCACGAGGTAGACCTGCACCTCCGCCGGACCGAGGATCGCGAGCACGTCCTGCGGGTTCAGCGCGCCCTCGGTGAGCTGCTGCCCGGAGCGGACGTGCTCGCCGGACTCGACGCGGATGCGCGCCGAGGCGGGCACCGGGTACTCGCGCTCGTCCGTGACGTCGGCGACGAGGCGCAGGGCGACGGGGCGCCGCTTGCGGCCCTCGCGCACGAACTCCACCCGTCCGCCCAGTTCGCTCGTGAGCTGCACGGCCGGCGGCGGCGGCTTGCGCCGCGAGCGGCCCTTGGGCGGGGGCGCGTCCTTCTGCTCGGTGGACTGGGCGAGCACGGTCTCCGGGTCGACGTTGTCGCCCTCGGCGACCAGCAGTTCGAGCTCTGCGGGGATCTCGATCTGCTCGGTGAAGGTCTCGGTGTTGCGCACGAGCACGGCGCGCATGTCGCCGTCACGCTGCACCTCGGCGATGCCGTCGATCTCGGCGATGACGGCCTGCCCCTTGGGCACGCGCGCCTCGAAGATCTCCTCGACGCGCGGCAGGCCCGAGGTGATGTCGAGCCCGCCGGCGACGCCGCCGGTGTGGAACGTGCGCATCGTCAGCTGCGTGCCGGGCTCGCCGATCGACTGGGCGGCGATGATGCCGATCGCGACGCCCTGCTCGACCAGCTCGCCGGTCGCCAGCGAGCGGCCGTAGCAGCGCTGGCAGACGCCGCGCCGCGACATGCAGGTCAGCGGCGAGCGCACCTGCACCTGCTCCACCCGCGCCTCGACGATGAGGCGCGCGACGTCCTCGTCGATCTCCTCGTTGGCGTCGACGATCAGCTCGCCGGTCTCAGGGTGCGCGACGGGCGAGGCGGTCCAGCGGCCGGTCATGCGCTCCTCGAGCGAGGCGAGGAGGCCCTGCTCGGCGCGCTCGCGCAGCCAGATGCCGCCGCCGGCCGCGCCGCCGTCCTCCGTGCAGTCCTCGTCGAGCACGATCACGTCCTGCGCGACGTCGATCATGCGCCGCGTGA
This sequence comes from Dehalococcoidia bacterium, assembly GCA_963692775.1. Classification (GTDB taxonomy): domain Bacteria; phylum Chloroflexota; class Dehalococcoidia; order UBA2979; family UBA2979; genus VXMT01. The sequence continues at coordinate 1,848,771 of OY839116.1, forward strand.
GGTAGCCGGAGTCGGCGGTGCGCAGCGCGGTGTCGGCGAGGCCCTTGCGGGCGCCGTGCGTGGAGGTGAAGTACTCGAGGACGGAGAGGCCCTCGCGGAACGAGGAGCGGATCGGCAGGTCGATGATGCGGCCGCTGGGGTCGCTCATCAGGCCGCGCATGCCGCCCATCTGGCGGATCTGGGCGATGTTTCCCTTGGCGCCGGAGTCCGCCATCAGGGCCAGCGGGCCGAGGCGGTCGAGGCTGTCCTCGAGTGCGCCCTGGATCTGGTCCGTGGCCTCCTGCCAGACGTCGATCGCCGCCAGGTAGCGCTCGTTCTCCGTCATCAGCCCCATCTGGAACTGCTCCTCGAGCGCGTCGATGCGCTCGTCGGCGCTGGCCATCAGGTCCGCCTTGGCCTGGGGCACGCTGATGTCGGAGACGGCGATCGAGATCCCGGACTGGGTGGCGTAGCGGAAGCCGATGTCCTTGATCGCATCGACGAACTCGACGGTCCGCTCCGGGCCCAGCTCCTGGTAGACGCTGGAGACCAGCGAGCGCAGCGCCTTCTTGTCCATCACCTCGTTCCGGAAGCCGAGGCTGTCCGGGACGATGCCGTTGAAGAGCACGCGCCCGACGGTGGTGTCGAGGATGTGCCCGTTCTCGCGCAGGCGGATCGGGTCGTGGATGCGCACGTGGCCGAGGTCGTAGGCGGTCCGCACCTCGTCGGCGCCGGGGTAGGCCGGAGGCTCCGCGGCCCGGTCCGGGGCGTCCTCACGCGGAGGGCCGTCGACGGTCATGTAGTAGCAGCCGAGCACCATGTCCAGCGTGGGCGCGACCACCGGCTCGCCGTCCGAGGGCGAGAGCAGGTTGCGGGTGCTGAGCAGCACCTGGCGCGCCTCCGCGACCGCCTCGTAGGAGAGCGGGACGTGGACGGCCATCTGGTCGCCGTCGAAGTCGGCGTTGTAGGCGAAGCAGACCAGCGGGTGCAGCTGGATCGCGGAGCCCTCGACGAGCACCGGCTCGAAGGCCTGGATGCCGAGGCGGTGCAGCGTGGGGGCGCGGTTGAGCAGGACCGGGCGGTCCTCGATCACCTCGTCCAGCACGTCCCAGACCTCGGGCCGGGCGCGCTCGACGATGCGCTTGGCGCTCTTGATGTTGTGGGCCAGGCCCTTGCGCACGAGGGCGTGCATGATGAACGGCTTGAACAGCTCGAGCGCCATCTTCTTCGGCAGCCCGCACTGGTGCAGCCGCAGATCCGGGCCGACCACGATCACGGAGCGGCCGGAGTAGTCGACGCGCTTGCCGAGCAGGTTCTGGCGGAAGCGGCCCTGCTTGCCCTTGAGCAGGTCGGAGAGCGACTTCAGCTTGTGGTTGCCGGAGCCGCTGACGGCGCGCCCGCGGCGGCCGTTGTCGATCAGCGAGTCGACCGACTCCTGCAGCATCCGCTTCTCGTTGCGCACGATGATCTCGGGCGCGCCGAGGTTGAGCAGCCGCTTCAGCCGGTTGTTGCGGTTGATCACGCGGCGGTAGAGGTCGTTGAGGTCGGAGGTGGCGAAGCGGCCGCCGTCGAGCTGCACCATGGGGCGCAGGTCCGGCGGCAGCACCGGCAGCTCCTGGATGATCATCCAGTCCGGGCGGTTGCCGGACTTGCGCAGCGCCTCGACGACGCGCAGGCGCTTGGTCGCCTTCTTGCGGCGCTGGCCGGAGCTGGAGTGCGTCTCGCCCTGCAGCTTCACGCGCAGCGCGTCGAGGTCCATGCGCTCGAGGATGCCGACGATCGCCTCGGCGCCCATGCCGGCCTTGAAGACCAGGCCGAAGCGCTCGTCCAGCTCGCGGAACTCCTGCTCCGTGAGGATCGTCAGCGAGTCCGACTCCAGCGGGTCGCGCAGCTTATCGAGGCGCTTGATCAGGTCCTCGTGCTCCTTGCGCACGGCGTCGCGGGCGGTGGCCACCTGCTGGCGCAGCGGCTCCAGCTCCTCGAACGCCTCGTCGCGCTTCTGCTGGGCATCGGCCGCGGCGGCGGTCTCGATCCGCGTCTTCTGCTCGCCGATCTCCTCCTCGACGGCGCTCACCTGGTTGCGGGCCACGTCGTGGAGGGTGGCGATGGTGTTCGCGCCGATGCGGTGACCGCGGCTGGCCAGCGTCTTGCCGCGGAAGGCGAGCTTGGCGCGCAGCTTCTCGCCGTCGCGCTCCTGCAGCTCCTGCTCCAGCGCGCTCGCCTCGGCCATGACGGCGTCGATCTGCTCCGGCAGCGCGGCGTCGGCGGCCTCGAGGTCGGCGTCGCGGCGCCGCTCGACCTCGGCGGTCTCGAGTTCGAGCGACTCCTCGCGGATGGCGATGCGGTTGGCGGCGGCGCCCTCGCGGCGGTTGACCTCGTCCTCGATCTCGCTGAGCAGCTGCTCCAGCGCGTGCTGGCGCGCCTCGTCGTTGACCTCGGTGATCACGTAGTGCGCGAAGTAGAGGACGCGCTCCAGCGTGCGCGGGGCGACGTCGAGCAGCAGGCCGAGGCGGCTCGGCACGCCCTTGGCGAACCAGATGTGCGTGACCGGCGCGGCCAGGCTGATGTGGCCCATGCGCTCGCGGCGCACCTTGCTGCGCGCGACCTCGACGCCGCACTTGTCGCAGGTGATGCCCTTGTAGCGGACGCGCTTGTACTTGCCGCAGTAGCACTCGAAGTCCTTGGTCGGGCCGAAGATCTTCTCGCAGAAGAGCCCGTCCTTCTCAGGCTTGAGCGTGCGGTAGTTGATGGTCTCCGGCTTGGTGACCTCGCCGTAGGACCAGGACCTGATCTGCGCCGGGGACGCCAGCGACAGCCGGATCGCGTTGAAATCGTTGACCTCAAGCACTGGCGCTCTCCTCTGCCTCGCGACCGGACAGGTTGATGCCGAGCGATGGAATCGCCTCGATGTAATCCTCGGAGAAGGCGACCTGCTCCTCGTCCTCGTTGAGGATCTCGACGCTCATGCAGAGCGACTGGAGCTCCTTGACGAGCACCTTGAAGGACTCCGGCACGCCGGGCTCCATCGTGTTCTCGCCCTTGACGATCGCCTCGTAGGCCTTGACGCGGCCGACGACGTCGTCGGACTTCACGGTGAGCATCTCCTGGAGGATGTGCGCGGCGCCGTAGGCCTCCAGCGCCCAGACCTCCATCTCGCCGAAGCGCTGGCCGCCGAACTGCGCCTTCCCGCCCAGCGGCTGCTGGGTGATCAGCGAGTAGGGGCCGGTCGAGCGGGCGTGGATCTTGTCCTCCACGAGGTGCACCAGCTTCAGCATGTAGATGTAGCCGACGGTGACGGGCTGGTCGAAGGGCTCGCCGGTGCGCCCGTCGTAGAGCAGCTGCTTGCCCCAGACGGGCGGCGCCTCGCCGCTGCGGCGGGCGACCTCGTCGAGGCGCGCCTCGAAGGCGGCCTCGTCCAGCTCGCGCACGCCGCGCTCGCCGCGCTGCTCGAGCCAGAGCGCGAGGCAGGCCGTGCGCGCCGCGCCGGTATGCTCGGTGCTCAGCACCTCGTCGGGCTTGAAGCCGCCCTCCCGCACGTACTGTTCGAGCCGATCGACGTCCACGTGCGCCCCGGCCGGCATGGCCTCGCCGCTGCCGTTGGCGGCGCTGCCGTTTCCGCCGTGCCCGTTGGCCGCGGCCACCGCCTCCGGGGAGACGGCTCCGGCCTGGACGGCGAGCCAGGCGCGCGCGAGGGCGTCCTGGATCTCGGCGTCCGAGGCGCCGTCGAAGACGGGCGTGACCGCCCGCATGCCCAGCGTGTTCGCGGCCCAGCCGAGGTGCGTCTCCAGCACCTGCCCGACGTTCATGCGCGAGGGCACGCCGATCGGGTTGAGCACGATCTCGATCGCGCGGCCGTCCTCGAGGTACGGCATGTCCTCGATCGGGGTGATGCGCGAGACGACGCCCTTGTTGCCGTGGCGGCCCGCCATCTTGTCGCCCTCGGAGATCTTGCGCTTCTGGGCGACGGAGACGCGGACCATCATGTTCACGTCGGCGGGCAGCTCGTCGTTGGCGGTGCGCTCGAAGACGCGCACGTCGATCACCTTGCCGCGCTCGCCGTGCGGGACGCGCAGCGAGGTGTCCTTCACCTCGCGCGCCTTCTCGCCGAAGATCGCGCGCAGCAGCTTCTCCTCCGGCGTCAGCTCGGTCTCGCCCTTGGGCGTGATCTTGCCGACCAGGATGTCGCCCTCGCGCACCTCGGCGCCGACGCGGATGATGCCGCGCTCGTCGAGGTCGCGCAGGGACTCGTCGCCGACGTTGGGGATGTCGCGCGTGATCTCCTCCGGCCCCAGCTTCGTGTCGCGCGCCTCGACCTCGTACTTCTCGATGTGGATCGAGGTGAACTTGTCCTCGCGGATCACGGACTCGGAGAGCACGATCGCGTCCTCGAAGTTGAGTCCCTCCCAGGACATGAAGGCGACGAGCACGGACTGGCCGAGCGCGAGCTCGCCGTGCTCCGTGGAGGAGGAGTCGACCAGCGGCTGGCCGCGCGTGACGCGCTCGCCCTTGCGGACCAGCGGGCGCTGGCTGATGCAGGTGCCCTGGTTGGAGCGCACGAACTTGCTGAGCGGGTAGCGCTCCTCGCGTCCGCTGTCGTAGCGCACCGTCAGGAAGCTGGCGGTGGAGTTGAGCGCCTCGCCGTCCTCCTCGGCCAGGATCACCTGGCGCGAGTCGACGGCGACGGGGCCCTCCATGCCGGTGCCGACCAGCGGCACCTCGGGGCGCACCAGCGGCACGGCCTGGCGCTGCATGTTCGCGCCCATCAGCGCGCGGTTCGCGTCATCGTGCTCGAGGAACGGGATCAGCGCCGCCGCGACCGAGACGATCTGCTTCGGCGAGACGTCGAGGTAGTCGACGTCGCCGGGCTGCACCATGCGCAGCCGCTCGGCGTGGCGCACCTCGATGCGGTCGTCGGAGAGGTTGGACTGCTCGTCGAGGTGGGTGCTGGCCTGCGCGATGCGGAAGGCCTCTTCCTGCTGGGCGTCGAGGTAGACGGTCCGGTTCGAGGCGAAGGGCCGCACCGGGATGCGGTCCTCGGCCGCCTCGGCCAGCTTCGCGGCCAGCTCCTCGCTGACGCTGCGGCCGGAGCGCGCGATCTGGTTGCCGGCGGCGTCCTTGACGCCGGCGGCGAGGACGCGGCCGACGAGCTCCGGGCTCTTCTTGCCGACTTCCTTCAGCACCGGCCGGTAGGGCGTCTCGATGAAGCCGAAGTCGTTGACGCGGCCGTAGGTGGCGAGGTTGCCGATCAGGCCGATGTTCGGACCCTCGGGCGTCTCGATCGGGCAGATCCGGCCGTAGTGGCTGAAGTGCACGTCACGCACGTCGAAGCCCGCGCGGTCGCGCGAGAGGCCGCCGGGGCCGAGGGCGGAGAGCCGCCGCTTGTGGGCCAGCTCGGCGAGCGGGTTGGTCTGGTCCATGAACTGCGAGAGCTGCGAGCCGCCGAAGAACTCCTTCATCGCGGCGACCACGGGCCGCACGTTGACCAGCGCCGAGGGCGTCGCCTCCTCCGGGTCGGTGATCGTCATGCGCTCGCGCACCACCCGCTCCATGCGCAGCAGGCCGATGCGGAACTGGTTCTGGATCAGCTCGCCCACCGAGCGCACGCGGCGGTTGCCGAGGTGGTCGATGTCGTCCGGGCGGCCGACGCCGTTGTTGATCTCGATCATCTTGCGGACCAACTCGACGATATCGGTCCCGCGCAGCGTGCGCTGCTCGGGCTGGTCGGCGAGCGCGAGGCGCTTGTTGACCTTGTAGCGGCCGACGCGGCCCAGGTCGTAGCGGCGCTCGCCGAAGAACAGCGTGTCGAGCAGGTTGCGCGCGTTCTCCGCCGTCGGCGGGTCGCCGGGGCGGATGCGGCGGTAGAACTCCTCGAGCGCGGTCTGGCGGTTCTCCGAGGGGTCCTTGGCGAGCGTGGCGTCGAGGAAGGAGTGCTCCTCGTCCGTGTCGACGTCGGCGAGCATCGCGCGGATGCGCTCGTCGGTGCCGCGCTCCTCGTCGCTGAGGCCCTCCTCCATGTCGACGGCGCGGAGCAGGATGGTGACCGGGATCTTGCGCTTGCGGTCCACCTTCACGGAGAGCAGATCCTTGGCGGAGGTCTCGAACTCCAGCCAGGCCCCGCGGTTGGGGATCAGCTTCGCCTGCGTCAGGCGGCGGCCGGTCGCGGGGTCGCGCGTCTCCGTGAAGTAGACGCCGGGCGAGCGCACGAGCTGGGAGACGACGACGCGCTCGGCGCCGTTGATGATGAAGGTGCCCTGCTCGGTCATCAGCGGGAGATCGCCCAGGAACAATCGCTGCTCCTTGATCTCGCCGGTCTCCTTCACCGTCAGCGCGGTGTCGACCAGCAGCCTCGCGGAGTAGGTCGCGTCGCGCTGGCGGCACTCCCGCTCGTTGTCGCGGCGGCAGTCGGCGCACAGGGCGTCGGCGGGAGCGGCCGCGTCACACTCGCGGCACTCGCGCCTCGTGAGGCGCGGCTCCTCGAGGCGGTAGTCGGTGAGCTCCAGGCCCATGCGCGTGCCAGTGAAGTCCTCGATCGGCGAGATCTCGTCGAAGAGTTCGCGCAGGCCCTCGTGCAGGAAGCGCTGGAAGGACCGGCGCGGCATGTCGATCAGGTTCGGCACGTCCAGCACCGGGCTTGCCTTGCCGTAGTGCTGCGTGGCGAGTGACGTGTGCGCCGTCTGCCGAATGGTCGTGACCAAGGGGCGACTCCTCCGACTATTCACCGCGATTGATCGGGCGTGGCGGGGCCGCGACACATGCACAAGCCGAGGCCGCAGACATGCGCCCCCGGCGTGACCGGAGTTCTCCGTCGGTCAGTAGATGTGGTATTGCCGCGCCCAACGCTGTTACGAGTCTACCCCACCAGGCACAGATATGAAAGCGTACCGCACGGCGGATTGTTTGCCAAATCCGGGTTGCGGCCCCGATTCCCCTTGGTCTCCGCGCCTCACGGCGCGCTCGGGGGCTCCTCGTAGGGGCGCCGCGCGGCCTCCGCCCAGGCCTCCCAGGCCTCCTTCGGCTGCCCGTCGCTCTCCCGCAGGCCGATGCCGCCGAGCGGCCGGAAGGCCGGTTCGGCGGCGACGAACTCCGGATCGCGGCTGGCGAACCAGATCACGAACGGCGCCCCCAGCGCCTCGACGTCCGCGAGCAGGCGCTCGAGGTAGCGGCGCTGCTCCGGGGGCGTCGACGAGTTGATCCCGCCGGGACCGGGCGCGGAGGAGAAGCCCGCGGCCGCGAAGGCGATCGGCAGGTCCGTATGGTCGCGGAGTTGCCGGTAGTAGTCCGGCGGGATCGCCTTCGCGACCTGGTGGACCAGCGAAGGGATCGTCGCGATCGCGACCAGGTCCAGGCGCTCGCCGAACTCCCGCAGCCGCTCCCAGCGCGGCGGGTGCGCCTGCTCCCACGGCGTCACGCCCAGCAGCTGCTCGTACTGGAACGTCGGGAAGACCAGCGTCTCCGGGCTGACCTCCTTCACCGCGTCGTAGACCTCGCGGTAGACGCCGAGGTAGGCGCCGTAGTCGCCGGGCGAGCGATCGAACGTCGCGTTCACCTCAACTCCGAAGGCGAAGTAGGCGGGGCGGTAGGCGCCGGCGACGAAGCGCGCCTCGGCGACGAGCGCGGCGCTCAGGTCGAGGTTGAGGATGCCCGAGCCCTCGTACTGCGCGGGCAGCGCCGCCAGGCTGCCCCGGTCGGCCGGGTCGTACGGATCGATGGCGTAGAAGAGGGTGAGCCGCCGCTCCGCGATCGCCCGCGCCTCGCGCTCCGTCAGCTCGCGGAACTCTTCGGACGGCTTGACGCCGGGCAGGAACTCGGCCCAGGAGGGGCTGCGCTGGATCAACAGCAGATCGCCATGGAGCGCGGCGATGTCGAGCGCCTCGATGTGCGCGGCGTCGTCGAGCCGCGCGGGCAGCGAGGAGAAGCCGAGCCGGAACGAGCGCGGTTCGCCCACCGCCGGGAGCGGCGTGGCCGTGTAGGCGGGCTCCTCGACGTGCTTCACCCGGCAGCCGAGGGCGGCGAGCGCGAGCAGCGCCAGCAGCGCGGCGTGCAGCGCAACGCGGGGGTGCGGCGCGGGCGGGAGGCCTCTCATCGCCCTGATTGTCGCAAGCCGGGGCGGAAAAAGGCGAACCGCCGGCCAGCGGGGGGCGCTCGCTCCCGCCCGTTGTAGACTGCGGCGCGTGGAGCGCTCCCGCTTTCGCCGCCTGGTCCAGCGGGCGCTCGACGCGCTGCCGCCGGAGATCGACGCCTACCTCGACAACGTCGCGATCGTGATCGAGCGCGAGCCCAGCGCCGAGGATCTCGAGGACGCCGGCGTCGAGCCCGGTTCGACGCTGTTCGGGCTCTACGTCGGCACGCCGCTCACCGATCGCGGCGAGTACCACATGACGCTGCCCGACCGGATCCTGATCTTCCAGGGCCCGCTCGAGCGCGCCTTCCACCCTCGCGACATCCCGGACGAAGTCCAGCGCACGGTGCTGCACGAACTGGCGCACCACTTCGGGTTCGAGGAGCGCGAGATGGAGCGGCTCGGCCTCGACTAGCCTGCGCCCGCGGCGGCGCGGCGCAGCAGCCGCTCGGCGGCGTCCGCCGCCAGCTCGGCCGCGCGCTCCATCGCCTCCGCCTCCGTGACGCCCTCGCCCACAAGCGCCTCGAGGTCGGCGACGCCCTCGGGGCGGCCGCTCGCCGCGCCCGCGACCGCGAGGCAAGGACGCCCGAGGGCGGCGCAGCGTTCGATCACGTGCGCGACGGTCTTGCCGAACGTGGTCTGCGCGTCGAGCGATCCCTCGCCGGTGACGACGAGATCGGCGGCCTCGATCGCCGCGTCGAGGCCGACCGCCTCGGCGACGAGCGCCGCGCCGGACTCGATCGCGCCGCCGACCGCGCCGATCAGGCCGGCGGCGAGGCCGCCGCCCGCGCCGCCGCCGGGCAGGTCCGTCAGCTCGACGCCGAGGTCGTGGCGCACGGTGCGCGCCCAGCGCCCGAGCGCGTCCTCGAGCATCTCGCCCAGCTCGCCGGCGACGCCCTTCTGCGGGCCGTAGACGGCGGTCGCGCCCTCCTCGCCGAGCAGCTCGTTCGTGACGTCGACGGCGACGCGCAGGTCGACGTCGGCGAGGCGCCGGTCCACGCCGGAGCTGTCGATGGCGAAGACGTTGAGCAGGTGGATGCCGCCCGCCGGCTCGGGCAGGGGATTGCGATCACGATCGAGCAGCCGGTAGCCGAGCGCCTGCGCGGCGCCCGCCCCGCCCTCGTTGGTGGCGGTCCCGCCGACGCCCACGACGATCGAGCGCGCGCCGCGGCCGACGGCGTCGCGGATCAGTTCGCCGACGCCGTAGCTGGTCGCATGGCCGGGGTCGCGCAGGTCGGGCGGAACGAGCACGAGGCCCGCGGCCGCGGCCGACTCGATCAGCGCCGTCGGCGGTCCGCCGCCGACGTCCGGCAGCAGCGCGTAGCGCGCCTCGACGGGATCGCCGAGCGGGCCGGTCACCTCGGCGCTGACGAGTTGCCCGCCGGTCGCCGCGGCGACGATGGCGGCGGCGCCGGGGCCGCCGTCGGCGAGGGGGAGCGCGCGGACGTCCGTGACGCCGGATGCGCGGCGAGCGCCCTCGGCGATCGCGGCGGCGGCCTCGGGCGCGGTCAGGGAGCCCTTGAACTCCTGGGGGCAGACGAGGAGCCGCACGCGCTCAGGTGCCCCAGCCGAAGAGCAGGCGCAGCGCCGAGCCGATCAGGATCGCGGCGACGTAGGCGTAGCCGAGCGTGCGCGCGTGCTTCCCGAGGAGCCGAAGCCGCCGCGGCTGCATCAGCGCCAGCCAGGCGATCGCGAGCGCGCTCGCGAGCAGGGCATAGAAGATCAGGCGCGCCATGCCCGAATCCTAGCCGAGAGCGGCGCCAAGCACCCGCGCACGTGGACGCGCGCGGATTCCGGGCAAGCTCCGTTACAGGGCTGCGACTTCCGGGAGCGCCAGCAGCTGCTCAAGAGTGGCTAGCGTGTAGGTGCGTCCTTGTGTCGCGAGGACGACATCGACCAACGCTGTCACGCGCTCAGACCACCCTCTGCCGTCGATGACCGCGCAGGGGCGGAGTCCCAGGGCCTCCGCCGAACGAGCCATCGACTGGATGCGGGCTGCCTTGTCGCGAACCGTGCCACCGTCTTCGCCTACCTTGGCCTCGACTGCCAGGGTGGGGTTCTCATCGGGAATCAAGAAATCCGGTGCGGGTGAGATGCGGTAGCGCTCGACTGCTCTCGCCGCGCCAGTTGCGCCGCTCTCGGTTCGGTAATGCGGGATGTCATGCGCTTGCAGGAGTGCGCTCAAGGGATGTTCGAGCAAAGCGTCACCCTTGATCTCGGAGTGCGCATCCTGCACCTGCCGCCATGCGCCACCTACATATCGTTGGTAGAGCAGCGCCGAGTACGGTACGCCGCCGGCATCTTCAGCAACGCTGCGCCAACCGCGAGTTGTGTCACGTTTGTCGAGCTTTGAGTGGAAGTGCTCGATGGCCGAGTCGGGCACATTGAGGATTCGGCGTTCCATGACTGCCGTGGCCGCCAACGCAAGATCTTCGATGAGTCGCCTGCGGCTGGCCGAGTTCCGCGGTCCGTGTGGCCGAGGGCTTCATAGGCCGTGACGAACGCCTGCTCACTTGCCATCGCTTCGCCACGGGGAATCAGGTGAAACGATGGTTGCATCTGATCGAGATAGCCTCGTGCGAGCAGTTCTTGTGCCTCTGGACGGTCTTCCGCCGATGTTCCCAGTGTGATCGTGACTGCCTGCTGCCGCACTACGGCGTCGGGCGTGCGCCCCGCCGCCCCGAGAATCTCCGACTGGCGTTCAGAGAGTGGCATAGGCCATTTGTACGCTCGCCAAGCGCTCCTGGGACACTTGGGCGTACTCGGAGTGCAGATCGACGCCGCCGCCTTTGCGCCCCAGTTCACGGGCTGCGACAACTGTCGTCCCCGACCCAGCAAATGGATCGAGTACCACGCCACCGGGCGGGGACATGGCTAGTACGAAGAACCGAGCCAGGGCTTCGGGCATCACAGCGGGATGCTGGCCAGCCGGGCCCTTGTACTGGTTGTAGGTCTGTGAGGCGGCGATCACATTCCCCGGGTCGGCGCCTCCCTTGTTGTACACGCGAGAACGGTCTCGCCCGAAGCCTGCGGCCGTCACGCGACGCCCGTTCCGGTCCTTGCGCCGACGACTGATTTCCGCTGTGTCGGCACGGTATGGCTCGCGCACCGCGTCGAGATCAAAATACGGACGATCCCCTTTGGCGAAGTGGTGGACGTACTCAAAACTGTCCTTCGTGCGTGGGCCAAAGCGGCCAGGAATAGCATTTGGTTTGTGCCAGATGTACGTCTCGATCCAGCGCCAGCCGATCTCTTGGAGGGCCAGCACGAGCTGATAGACGTAGGGATGGCGTTGGCCACGGAGCGGACCGCTGCGAGCGACTCGATTCTTGATGTTCAGTACGAGCGATCCAGTCTCTGCCGTAGCTTCCAGCATCGCCTTGCCTAGTGGGAGGAACCATTCCACATAGCGGTCCGGATGCACGCTGAGATAGCTGCGAGCGTCCGCGTATGGCGGGGACGTGAAGAACAGGTCGACGCTGGCCAGCGGCAGGGCGGGCAACCATTGGAAGGCATCACCCCAGATCACTCCCTCATCCAGTAGGCGCTGTAGGAGCCGCGCGCCGTCTTCATCGCCGGGTGGTGGCGGGAGAGCGTCCTTGCGTGTGGCAAGCGAATTGTTCATGCAGGTACTCCTACTATCGATGCGCGGCATCGTACCATAGGTCGCGCTTGACTAGCACACGCGTTCTTGCGATACTCGATGCGGAACGCATGTTCGCTACGGGGGGCCGAGATGGTCACCACGCTTGCTCCAGTCGATCGCACGGTGGCGGAGGGCGCGGGCGGCGCGGCCCGGGCCGGAGGCGAGGCGGCGCCGTTGCGGCGGCTGCGCCGGATGCCCGCCTTCGGGCCGCGCTGCCCCGACTGCGCCGGCCCACTCGCCTTTGGCGAGGGCTGCTCGCTCTGCCCCGTCTGCGGCTACTCCGGCTGCGCCTCGTAGCGCCCTCGAAGGTCGCTTGAGGATCGCGCCCGCAGCGGCGTAGCGCGTGCGGATTGCGCGTGCGTATACTCGCGCCACGCCCTGTGATCGCAGGGCCTCCCCGGTGCGCGGGGGCGCGATGGTCACCGACACGCAGCGCGGTCCCGATGGGACCAGTTCCGCCACTGACGACGCTGATCTCGATGCGCTGATCCGGCGCATCCGCCGGCACATCGTGCGCATGGTCTTCGAGGCCAGCTCCGGCCACATCGGCGGCTCCATGTCCGCCGCCGAGATCATGTCCGTGCTCTACACGCGCGTGCTGCGCCACGACCCGCGGCGGCCGGACTGGCCGGGCCGCGACCGCTTCGTGATGAGCAAGGGCCACGCCACGCCCGTGCAGTACGCGCTGCTCGCCGAACTCGGCTACTTCCCCGTCGAGGAGCTGGACACGTTCCGCGCGAAGGGCACGCGGCTGCAGGGGCACTCCGTGCTGGGCAAGCCGCCGGGGGTGGAGAACAGCGCCGGCTCGCTCGGCATGGGGCTGTCGTTCGGCCTCGGGATGCGGCTCTCGGCGCGGCTTGCCGAGGCGGACACGCGCGTCTGGGTGCTGATGGGCGACGGCGAGCAGAACGAGGGCCAGGTTTGGGAGGCCGCGATGGCGGCCTCGCACCACGCCGCCGAGGGCCTGATCGCGCTGATCGACAAGAACGGCATCCAGAACGACGACCACACCACCTCGACGATGGTGACCGAGCCGCTGGACCGCAAGTACGAGTCCTTCGGCTGGGCCGTGCGCAGCGGCGTCGACGGACACGACACGGCCGCCGTCGAGGAGGCGCTGCGCTGGGCTTGCGAGGTGCGCGGCCGGCCGGCCTGCGTGATCTTCGACACCGTGAAGGGGCGCGGCGTCTCCTTCATGGAGGACAACCCCGGCTTCCACGGCGCGCCGCCCTCGCCGGAGCAGTACGAGCAGGCGCTCGCCGAGCTGGGCGTGACGCCGGAGGCGCGGCCATGACCACCGCGCCGGCCCCCGCCGCAACCCGCGAGGCGACCGGCCCGACGCTGATCCGCCTGCACGAGGAGGGCCACGACATCGTCGTGGCCGACGCCGACCTCGGGAAGTCGACCTCGGCGCGGCTGTTCGGGGACCGCTTCCCGGAGCGCTTCTTCAGCTTCGGGGTGGCGGAGCAGAACATGATCTCGGCGGCGGCGGGGATGGCGGCGATGGGCCGCATCGCGGTCGCGACGACGTTCGCCGTCTTCGCCGAGCACGCCTACGACCAGCTGCGCATGTCCGTCTCGCAGCCCAACCTCAGCGTGAAGATGATCGCCTCCCACGGCGGCGTCTCCGTCGGCGAGGACGGCGCCTCGGCGCAGTCGGTCGAGGACATCGCGGTGATGTCCTCGCTCGTCAACTTCAACGTCGTCGTCCCGGCCGACGTGGTCGAGGCGGAGGCGGTGATCGAGGCGGCGATCCGCACGCCCGGCCCGTTCTACATCCGCACCGACCGCCCGAAGCACGCCGTGATCTACACGGACGGCGCGCGCTTCGAGCTGGGCCGCGCCGACCAGCTGCGCGAGGGTGGCGACGTCACCCTCATCTCCTACGGGCTGATGGTCGAGCGCACCCTCGAGGCGGCCGCGCTGCTGGCGGCCGGGGGCATCGAGGCGCGCGTGCTCAACATGGCGACGATCCGCCCGCTCGACGTGGAGGCGCTGACGCGCGCCGCCGCGGAGACCGGCGCGATCGTGGTCGCCGAGGAGCACCTGATGCACTCCGGCCTCGGCGCGATGTGCGCGCAGGCGCTCGCGTCGCGCGCGCCCGTGCCGATGGAGTTCGTCGGCATCGACAACCGCTACGGCGAGTCCGGCGTCTGGCACGAGGTGCTGGAGATCGTCGGGCTGACCCCGCAGGCGATCGCCGCCGCCGCGCGGCGCGCCGTCGGCCGCAAGTCCGGCTAGGCCGACCCTTACGTCGCGCCCTTGCTGCCCTCGAGGCCGAGCACCGCCGGGATCTCGCGCAGTTCGCGGACCTCGGCGTGGGGTAACGCCTCCCGGTTGCCCGGATCGGGCGCGGGCCAGTCGCCGCGGTTCACCCAGATCGCCGAGAGCCCGAAGGCGCACGCGCCGGCGATGTCGTCGGTGGGGTTGTCGCCGATGAAGACGGCGCGCGCCGGGGAGACGCCCAGCGCCTCGAGGGCGCTCGCGAAGATCCTCGGATCCGGCTTGCGGATGCCGAGCTCGCCCGAAACGAGGACCACCTCGAAGTGGCGTTCCAGCGAGAACTTCTCGATCTTCGGGCGCTGCAGCTCGCCCGGCCCGTTCGAGATCAGGCCGAGCGGGTAGCGCGCGCCGAGCCGTTCGAGCAGCGGCTCGGCGTCCGGGAAGATCGCGAGGTGGCCGGGCGTGGCCGCCCGGTAGCTCGCGACGAGGCGTGCGGCGAGCGCCGGGTCCGGACCCAGGTGCTCGGTGACGAGCCGCTCGAACGCCTCGACGGTGAAGCGCGCCTGCCACTCGCCGAAGCCGGCGGCGCGGTGTGCGTCCTCGCTGTAGCGGCGGAACCAGCCGTCGTAGATCGCGTTCGGCGATCCGAGCCGCTGGAGGGCGGGGCTGCGCGCGTGCAGCCCGGCGATCGCCTCCGCGAAGCCGGCGCGCCAGCTGCCGCGCGCGTCCACGAGCGTGTCGTCGAGGTCGAAGAGGATCGCCTCGATCTCGTCGGGCGCGGGCAGCGACGCCCTACGACTCGTCGTCGTCGGCATCCTCGGCTTCGTCTTCGTCCTCATCGTCGCTGTCGTCGGCGAAGACGCCGACCTCCTCGCCGCGCCAGACGGTGACGATCAGGTCCTCGCGGTAGGGGTCGGCGGTGGAGACGATCTCGTCGTCGAGCGCCTCGAGCAGGTCGTGCAGCGCGTCGTCGGAGACGGACTGGTGGACTGCGAGGGTGGCGTGCGCGCCGGCCGCCGTGAGGTGGATGTCGGCGCGGGCGATCGCGTGCTCGCCGTCGTCGATGCGGTAGGACTCGGAGTGGGGAGTGCGCGCCTCCCGCGTGAACCGGAACTCAGCCATCTGCCCCTCCTTGGTGACCGCGGGTGCAGCGCGGGCGTCAGGTGCGGATCTGGCCGCGCCCGAGCACGACCCACTTGTACGAGGTCAGCTCGCGCAGCCCCATCGGACCGCGGGCGTGCATCTTCTGTGTCGAGATGCCGACCTCGCAGCCGAGGCCGAACTGCGCGCCGTCGTTGAAATAGGTGGAGGCGTTGACGAAGACCGCCGAGGCGTCCGCCTCGCGCAGGAAGCGCTGCGCCGCGGCGTAGGAGTCGCTGACGATCGCCTCGGAGTGCCCGCTGCCGTGCTCCTCGATGTGCGCGAGCGCGTCGTCGAGGGAGTCGACGATGTGCAGCGAGCAGTCGAGCGAGAGCCACTCGCGGTCGTAGTCCTCGTCGGCGACGGGGACGGCGTTCGGGGCCTCGCCGGCGAGCGCGCCGGCGCGCGCGTCGGCGTGCACGGTGACGCCGCGATCGCCGAGCACGCGCACGATCCGCGGCACGAACCGAGCCGCCACGTCGCGGTGCACGAGCAGCGTGTCCATCGCGTTGCAGACCGAGGGCCGCTGCGTCTTGGCGTTGACGACGATCGGCTCCGCCATGTCGAGGTCGGCGTCGGCGTCGATGTAGGTGTGGCAGACGCCGATGCCGCCCGCGACGACGGGCATCGTGGCCTCGTCGCGGACGCGGCGGATCAAGTCGGACCCGCCGCGCGGAATCATCAGGTCGATCTGCTCGTGGGCGCGCAGCATCTCGCCCACCTCGGCGCGGTCGGTGGACTGGATGAACTCGACGCAGTGCGCGGGCAGGCCCGCCTCCTCGGCGGCGCGCGCGGTGATCGCCGCCAGCGCCGAGGAGGTCGCGTGCGCGTCGCTGCCCGAGCGCAGCAGCACGCCGTTGCCGGACTTGAGGCAGACCGAGGCGATGTCGATCGTCACGTTGGGGCGCGACTCGTAGATCGCGCCGATCACGCCGAGCGGCACGCGCATGCGGCCCACCTGCAGCCCGTTGGGGCGGGTCCGCAACTCCTCGATCTGGCCGACCGGGTCGGGCAGCGCGGCGACGGCGCGCACGTCCGCGGCGATCCCGGCGATGCGCTCGGGCGTGAGCGCCATGCGGTCGAGGAAGGAGCCGGTGACGCCGTTCGCCTCGGCCCGCTCCAGCTCCGGCCCGTTGATCGCGAGGATCGCCTCGGTCTGGGCCTCGAGGGCGTC
Organism: Dehalococcoidia bacterium; assembly: GCA_963692775.1. GTDB lineage: Bacteria > Chloroflexota > Dehalococcoidia > UBA2979 > UBA2979 > VXMT01. Next base: position 1,865,052 of record OY839116.1, read on the forward strand.
GGCGATCGCCTCGAGGGCCGCGTCCCGGTGGGCGCTGGGGGTCGTGCCGAGGCGGCGGCTCGCCTCCCGCACGCGGGTGGCGCGCTCGACGGCCTCGGACTGTGTTGTCGTCGTCATGCGATCAGTCTATCCGCAGGCGGCCGGACCGTCTCCCCGGCGGTGGGGAGGGGAGCGCTACGCAGCGGGCTCGATGACGACGCGGCCGCCGTCCCGCACCTCCACGCAGAGGTCGTGCTGCTCAAGCAGCCTCATGCCCACCAGCGGCGTGGTGTCGGCCGCGTCGACGTCGATGTCTCTCGGCGCGGCGTCCCAGAGCACGGCGCCTCTGTGGACGTTGAAGGTCGCCACCCTGCCATCGGCCAGCGTCGCGCGGCCGCGGGTGACGAACGGCAGCCCGAGTTCCCGCACCAGCGCGGGCGGCAAGGTCAGAAACCCGTCGTAGCCGGAGTCAATGACGGCCTCGATGTCGCGCTTCCGTCCGGACGGGCCGGTCACGGACAGGGAGAGGATGGCTTCAAGGGCGGCGTTTACGGCGCCCTCGATCACTCGGTGCTCCGAAGCGGGCGGCCGCCGAAGCGCCGCAGCGTCCGGTAGCCGACCCGCACGCTCCACACATCGGTGGCGTCCGGGCGTTCCGCGCGCAGGCGATCGGCCGCCTCCAGGACGCTGCTGCCGACGGCCCAGCACCCGCTCTCCACGTCGATCGAGACGATTTCGCCGTGGTGGTCCGCCTCCACACGAGGGCGGATGTCGCGCTCGTAGATCGCGTCGCCGAGGCGGCCCGTCTCCTCGGGCGAGAGGCGGGGAGTCAGCGGTCCCGTGACCTGTTTCGCGTCCATGTACCGAGGATAGCGCCCCTCGCGAGCGTGTCCAGCCCGCCCACGGCGCCTACAGCAGGACGAGGTTGTCGCGGTGTACGGCCTCGTCGCCGTAGTCGTAGCCGAGCAGCTCCTCGATGCGGTCCGAGTGCGCGCCGCTGATGCGGCGCAGCGCCTCGGCGCCGTAGTTCGCGCGGCCGCTCGCGATGTGCTCGCCCTCGCGGCTCTCGATGCGGACGACGTGCCCGCGCTCGAAGTTGCCCCTGGTGGCGACGATGCCGGCCGGCAGCAGCGAGCGCCCGTGCCGCACGAGCGCGCGGACGGCGCCCTCGTCGATCGTGATCGCGCCCTGCACGTGCAGCGGCGAGAGCAGGTAGCGGCGGCGGCTCTCGAGGCGGTCCGTGGTCGGCGCGAACCAGGTGCCGACCGGCTCGCCGCGCACGGCGTCGCGCACGACGTGCGGCCGGCGGCCGTCGGCGATCACCGCGTGCGCGCCGGACTGCGTCGCCAGCCGGGCGGCCTCCACCTTGGTGCGCATCCCGCCCCGGCCGCGCGCGCCCGGCCCCCGCGCGGCCGCCTCGATCGCCGCGCCGATGTGGTCGACGCGCTCGATCAGCCGCGCGCCGGAGTCGCGTGTCGGGTCCGCGCTGTAGAGGCCGGCGATGTCGGTCAGCATCAGCAGCAGGTCGGCGTCGACGAGGTTGGCGACGTGCGCGGAGAGGCTGTCGTTGTCGCCGATCGTGGCGTCCTGGATCTCCTCGACGGAGACGACGTCGTTCTCGTTGACGATCGGCACGACGCCGAGGTCGAGCAGCGCGAGCAGCGTGTTGCGCGCGTTGAGGTAGCCCTGGCGGTCGGCGAGGTCGGAGCCGCCGAGCAGCGCCTGCGCGATGGTGATCGAGCGCGCGTTGAAGAGCTGGTCCCAGAGCGAGAGCAGCGGTCCCTGGCCGAGCGCGGCCAGCACCTGCTTCCTCGTGAGGTGGTGCGGGAGCCGGATCGCCTCGTCGCCGCCGCGCGCCGCGGCGAGGCGGTCGCGGCCGGCGGCGATCGCTCCCGAGGTCACGAACACGATCTCGCAGCCGGCGGCGTGCGCCTCGGCCGCCTGTTCGGCGATCGAGGTCATGATCGCGCGGTCGAGCCGCTCGCCGCCGCCGGTCAGCAGGTTGGTGCCGACCTTCAGCACGACGCGGCGATGCAGCGGCTGGCGCGCGTCGCCGCCCGCTGTGTCGCCCCGCTCCTCGCCGCCGCTTTCGCTCACCGCGCTCCCCGCTTGGCCTCGCCGTGCGCTTCGATCATAGGATCGCTGTGCGAGCGGCGAGGGTCGAGACGCCCTCGCGACGGCGAGGAGGGCGTATGTCCGGCGCGGCGATCGTCAGGACGATCGCGGGGTGGCTCGCGCGCCTCCCGGTGTCGGTCGCCCACTGGCTGCTGGTGCTGTGGCGGGCGGGCGCCAACTTCGGCGAGGGTCGCGTGTACCTCATGGCGGGCGCGGTCTCCTACTTCGCGCTGCTCTCGATCTTCCCCTTCCTGTTGCTCGCGCTCGCGATCTTCGGCGTGGTGCTGCGCGACGAGGCACTGCTGCAGCGTGTGCTCGACGAGATCGTGGCCGCGCTCCCGATCGAGGCGCCGACGGTCTCCGAGGCGCTCAACGACCTCGCGGGGCGCGACGCCAGCCTGGGGCTGGTCGCGCTGATCGGCACCGTGATCGCGGCGACCGCGCTGGCTCGTGCGCTGCGAGGCTCGCTCGACGCCATCTTCCGGGCCGAGCATCAACGGCCGCTGCTGCTCGGCTGGCTCGTCGATCTGACCGTGCTGCCGGTGCTCGGCCTGCTGTTCATCGCCTCGCTGCTGCTCTCCACCGTCTGGCGATTCTTCGAGGCGTTGGCCCACGAGACGACCCTGCTTGGCGAGGTGACGCTGTTCTGGGAACTCGGCGCGATCGCGATCCCGGCGCTGCTCAGCTTCGTGGGACTGCTGCTGCTCTACCTCTTCCTGCCGAACCGCGCGCTGCGCGCGGTCGATCTCTGGCCGGGGGCGCTGATCGCGACCATCGGCTTGCAGATCGGCACGTTCGGCTTCTCGATCTACTTCGAGAACTTCGGCGCCTACGACATCGTCTACGGATCGCTCGGCGGCATGATCGCGCTGCTCGCCTGGGTCTTCGTCAGCTCGATGATCCTGCTCTTCGGCGCGGAAGTCGCCGCCGAGGCCTCGCGCCGCCGCCGCCGGCGGCTGACGGCGGCCCGCTTCGCCGCCGCGCTCAGTCCGGCTGCTGCTCGTCCAGCAGGTGCGCGATCAGGCCGTCGACCGACTCAAACGAGGCCGTATGAAACAGACCCAGGAACGGACTGACGCGCTCCGGCGCTCCCGGGAACTCGCAGAGGTAGAGCGGCTTGCGCCGGTCGCGGGCGTGCGACATCTCCGTGAACACGCCCGGCGAGACCTTGTCGGTCGGGTAGTAGACGACCACCATGTCGGCCTGATCGATCAGTTGCAGGTCCGTCGCCACGGTGTGGCTCACGAGGTACGGCTCCGCCTCGTGCTCCATCTCGGCGCTGATCGGCGGCGCGCCGGCGTCGTCCTCGCGCGCCTCGGTCGGCGGCGCGCCTTCCTTGGTCTGCGGCAGGTCCTCGATCGAGAGCGGGTCGAAGACGATGAGGCCGGCCTCGTCGCGCAGCCGCGCGGCGAGCGTGCGGGCGCCCTCGATCAGCTTCGTGCTGCCGGACTGGAGGATCGCGGTGATCGGGTAGCTGAGGTAGGCGCTGGGCGCGGGCGGGCGGCGCGTCAGCCGCGCCAGGCCCTCGGCCGGGTCGCGCCGCGCCAGCAGGTAGAAGGGCGCGCCCTCGTACTCGGCGAGCATGCGCGTCAGCGCCACCTCGAAGTCGCGCCAGAGCGCGACCTCGGCGAGGCGCAGGCGGCCCGCCCACTCCGGCCGCTGCGCCAGCGCCTGCCACACGTCCGGTGTGTCGAGGACCACCGTCACGAAGGCGGAGATGCGTCCCGCGAAGTGCTCCTTGATGAAGTGCATGTCCAGGCCCGGCATCAGCCGGCCATTGCGCAGGAAGCAGGCGTGGGTGGAGACGAGCACCACGTCGGCGTCGGTCTCCTCGATCAGGCGCAGCATGTTCTGCAGCGCGTAGGAGCGGTGCAGCCGCAGCACGTCCTCGTTGCCGTCGAGCAGTTCCGTGCGGCTCGCGCCCACCTTGAGGTGCTCCGGCACCTGCTCCAGCAGATCGCCGATGTCGATCACCAGGCAGCTGCGGCCCTCGGCGCGGATCGCCTCGGCGGCCTCGTTGACGTAGTCGGTGCGCTGCGAGCCGCTGATGCCGGTGCACCAGACGAGCGTGCGCCCGTCGTCCGCGCCCGCCATCAGGCCGACTCCGCCTTCCACAGCGCGAGCGTCACGGCGTGGCCCTCGATCTTCGCCTCGCTGCGCGCCGCGCCCTCCGGCGCCGAGGGCGCGCCGTCCGCGGCGCTTTCCAGCGAGAGCGCCAGCGTCTCGGCGGCGACGTAGTCGCCGTGCGCCTCGGCGACGGCGGCGATCGCGTCGTCGCCCTCGTAGCGGACGTGGATGCGGTCGCTCACGTCGAGCCCGGCCTCGCGGCGCAGGTCCTGCAAGCGCCGCACGAGGTCGCGCGCCAGGCCCTCGGCGGCGAGCGCCGGCGTCAGTTCGGTCGCGACGAGCGCGAGGTGGCCGCCGTCCTCGGCGGCGCTCCAGCCCTCGGCGGCCTCGACGGCGACGCGCAGGCCGCCGGGCTCGATCGTGTAGCCGCCCGCCTGCACGGGCTGCCCCGCGCGCATCGTCGCCGCCGTCGCGGCGGGGTCGAGGTCGGCGATGGCGGCGCGCACGGCCGGCAGCTCGCGGCCGTGGATCGGGCCGAGCACGGGCAGGTTGGGCGTGATCGAGTAGCGAACGCGGTCGCCCGGCGTCTCCTCGATGGTCACGGCCTTGACGTTCAGCTCGTCGGCGATCTGCCCGGTGTGGCGCGCCAGCGACTCGCGCTCGGCGGCGCTGCGCGGCGCCAGCACGGCGGATGCCAGCGGCTGCCGCACCTTGATGCCCGCCTTCGAGCGGGCGGCGCGGGCGAGCGAGACCATGCGCTGCACCACCGCGATGTCGCGCCCGAGTTGCTCGTCGATCGCGTCCGCGTCGGCCTCGGGCCACGGTTCGAGGTGCACCGAGTCCGCCGCGCCCGGCGCGCGGCCCGCCTCGAGGTTGCGGTGCAGCGCCTCGGCGAGGAACGGGGTGAAGGGGGCGAGCAGGCGGGCGATCGTGGTCAGGCACTCGTAGAGCGTGTGCAGCGCGGCCTGCGTGTCCGCCGAGTCGTCGGACTTCCAGAAGCGCCGCCGGCTGCGCCGCACGTACCAGTTCGAGAGCTCGTCGATCAGCTCGGCGATCGGGCGCGCGCCCTCGAGCGGCTCGTAGGCGTCGAGGGCGTCCGTGACCTTGCGGATCGTCGAGTGCAGCTCGGAGCGCACCCAGCGGTCGAGCTCGCTGCGCGCGCCCTCGGGCGGCGCGTCCGCGGGATTAAAGCCGGCGATGTTCGCGTAGGTGACGAAGAACGAGTAGGTGTTCCAGAGCGTGGAGAGGACGCGGCGCGAGGCCTCGCCGACCAACTCCGAGGAGAAGCGGCGGGAGTTGCCGGGCGGCGCGGCGGCGTACATGTACCAGCGCAGCGCGTCCGCGCCGTGCGCGTCGATCACCTCCCACGGGTCGACCACGTTGCCGCGCGACTTGGACATCTTCTGGCCCTCGCCGTCCTCGATCAGGCCGACGCTGATCACGTTGCGGAAGGCGACGCCCGCGGGCGCCTCTTCGATCGCGTTGAGCAGCGTGGCGAGGGCGTGCAGCGTGTAGAACCAGCCGCGCGTCTGGTCGACGGCCTCGCAGATAAAGTCGGCGGGGAAGCGCGCGTCGAAGACCTCGCCGTTCTCGAACGGGTAGTGCCACTGCGCGTAGGGCATCGCCCCGGAGTCGAACCAGGCGTCGGCGACCTCGGGCGTGCGGCGCATCTCGCCCGGGCAGTCGGGGCAGTCGAGGGTGACCTCGTCGATGTAGGGGCGGTGTGGATCCTCGGGCGGGCCGTCGAGGCCGCCGCGCTCGGCCAGCTCCTCGAAGGAGCCGATGCAGTCCGTGCGGCGGCAGCCGGTGCAGGACCAGAAGGGCAGCGGGGTGCCCCAGTAGCGTTCGCGCGAGAGCGCCCAGTCGACGTTGCCGTCGAGCCACTCGCCGAAGCGGCCGTCGCGGATGTGGCCGGGCACCCAGCGGATCTGCTGGTTGTTCTCGACCAGGCGGTCGCGCACGGCGGTCGTGCGGATGTACCAGCTCGGCTTGGCGTAGTAGAGCACCGGCGTATCGCAGCGCCAGCAGAACGGGTAGGTGTGGCGGATCGTCTCGCTCGCCAGCAGCAGCCCGCGCGCCTCGAGGTCCGCCTCGATCGCCGGGTCGGCGTCCTTGACGAACTGCCCCGCCCACGGCCCGCCGATGAAGGCGCCGTCCAGCGCGACCGGCTCGAGGAAGGTCAGGCCCTCCTCGCGGCCGAGCGCGTAGTCCTCCTCGCCGAAGGCGGGCGCGATGTGCACCACGCCCGTGCCGTCGTCCGTCGCCACGAAGTCGGCGGCGACGACGCGGCGCGCGGGCGCCTCGGAGGGCTCGACGTGCTGCGTGTGGCCGTCCTCGAAGGCGAGCGTCTCCACGCCCTCCCACTCGCGCGACTCGAACAGGGGCTCGTACTCCAGCCCGACGAGCGCCGAGCCGGGGACGCGCGCGAGCACGACCGGGTCGCCGTCGCCGGGCAGCGTGGCGCGCACCCGGTCGCTCGCGAGGAGCAGCCGCCTCGCGCCGTCCTCGACGAGCGCGTACTCGGCCTCGGCGGAGACGGCGAGCGCGGTGTTGCCGGGCAGCGTCCAGGGCGTGGTCGTCCAGGCGACGACGTACGTGGGCGCGCCGTCGCCGAGCCGCAGCGCGGGGTCGGCATTGGCGTTCGGAGCGCCCTCGGCGGCGCCCGCCTTCAGCTCGAAGAGCACGGTGACGCTGGGGTCCGGCGTGTCCTCGCGGTAGCCGAGGGCGATCTCGTGGCTGGAGAGGCTGGTGCCGCAGCGCGGGCAGTGCGGGGTGACGCGGTAGTCGCGGAAGATCAGATCGCGGTCCCAGAGCCGCCGGAAGATCCACCAGCAGGACTCGATGTACTCGTTCGAGTAGGTGACGTAGGCGTCGTCCATGTCGATCCAGCAGCCGACGCGGTCCGTCATCCGCTCCCAATCGACGACGTAGCGGAAGACGGACTGGCGGCACTGCTCGTTGAAGGCGGCGACGCCGTACTCCTCGATCTCGCGCTTGTTGCGCAGCCCCAGCTCGCGCTCGACCTCGAGCTCGACGGGCAGGCCGTGCGTGTCCCAGCCGCCCTTTCGCGGGGCGCGGTAGCCGCGCATCGTCTTGTAGCGCGGGATCAGATCCTTGAAGACGCGCGCGAGGACGTGGTGGACGCCGGGCGTGCCGTTCGCCGTCGGCGGGCCCTCGTAGAAGGAGAAGAGGCGGTCGGCCGGGCGCTCCTCGACGCTGCGTTCGAAGATGCGCTGCTCGCGCCAGAACTCGAGGATCTCCTGCTCCAGGTCGGGGAAGGAGACGCGCGGGGGCGCCGGTTCGAACTGCGTACGCGCCGCCTCGACGGTCATCGCATGGCCTCCTCGCGCTCTCGCGCTCTTCGTGGGGACGTCAAAACGCCCGCCCCCTGCGGGACGGGCGTGGCTGCCCGCGGTACCACCCGCGTTGCGTCGCGTCCGGCCCCTGCCGGCAGGCGACGCCGCTTCACGCGCCGCCCGGCGAACCGGAGGGCGCTGCCCCCGCTAACGGTGGGCGCTCCGGCCGAGCCTACTGGCGTCCTGCCCTCGAGGGTTACGAGGCGCGGTCGCGTTCGGTCGGCGGCTCGGGAGTGATCTTCACCCGTCGCGGCTGCGTCCGGCTCGCACCGTCCCGGACTCGCTAGGCAGCCGGCTGCGGCGGGCTACTCTCTCCGTCCCAGCCTGTCCATCGAGTCTATGGCCGCGATCGCGCGGCGATCAACGCCGCGCCCCCTCCGTCATTCCGGCGAAAGCCGGAATCCAGGCTCGGCAGACAGGCGAGCGCCCTCGGAAGGTTCGTTGCGCCCTCGGAGGGCGCGCTGCGCGCGCTCCCCCTCCCCCTCCCCCGCCAGCAGGGGAGAGGGGGCCGGATCCGGTGTCGAGAGTCGGGTGCGCTCTCGAGGGCCGCGCCGCAGGCGTCGGCCCACCGGGGGTGTGGGGGCGAAGCCCCCACAGAAAGAAAACTCCGGGGCGGGTGGGCGGGGCCGAGCGGCGCGTAGCGCCCGCTCGTCCGGGATGGGGGTGTGGGGGGCGCAGCCCCCCGCAGCAGTGAGCGCTACGAACTCAGCGAGAGCGTGGAGGCTGGGCCGGCGCCCTCGGGGCGCTCCGACTGGTGGCCGCTGCCGGAGATCTGGGCGGCGAGGCGCGCGGCGGCGGCTTCCTCCTCCGCCTCCTGCTCCTCGCGCACGGCGTTGTAGCAGCCGGAGCAGAAGACGGGCCGGTCGCCGCGAGGCAGGAACGGCACCTCGGTCATCTGCTGGCACTTGGCGCAGGTGGCGACATGGAGCTGGCGCGGCGTGCGGCCGCCCCACGAGACGTAGGCGCCGTAGCTGGGAGCCAGTTCGCGGTCCTCGGGGCGCATCGCCTTGCGGTTGGCGCGGCAGGCGGGGCAGCGCACGGGGTCGTGCTGCAGGCCCTTGCTGGCGTAGAACTCCTGCTCGCCGGCGGTGAAGACGAAGCTCGCGCCGCAGTCGCGGCAGGTCAGCTCACGGTCGCTTGGCACTGGCGCCTCCTCAGTCGGCCGCGGTCTGCGCGGTCTTGAGCTGCGCGGCGAGGCGGCTCTTGCGGCGCGCGGCGGCGTTGCGGTGGATCACGTTGCGCCTCGCGGCGCTGTCGAGGGCGGACTGGGCGCGGCGGACGTAGAGCGCGGCGTCGGGATCGCCGTCCATGATCGCCTCGCGGGCGTCGCGCACGCGGCGCGAGGCGCGGGTGCGCAACGGGCGGTTGCGCGCGGCGCGCCGCTCGTTCTGCCGGACCCGCTTCTTCGCCTGGTTCGAATGCGCCACCGTTGCTCCTCTGTGACTCGCGAGGGTCCACGTTAGCGCCGAAGCGCGCGGGCGTCTATCGGACGGATCGCTGCTGCTCCGCGACGTTCTCCGGCGGACGTGCTCGCGGAGCGCCCCGTCCGCGTGGGAAGATGGCTTGCGATGGCCTCATCGCCGCCCGCGGCCGGGCTCCCGCATCGACTGCTCCGGATCCTGCGCCGGGGGCTGACGCCGCGAACCGCCGCCGGCGCGGCCGGGATCGTCGCTGGCGGCTTCATCGCCTCGAGGCTGCTCGGGCTGCTGCGCTCCGTCGTGATCGCCGACGCCTTCGGGACCGAGCCCGAGCTGGGGGCCTACTGGGTCGCCTTCCGGGTGCCCGACGCGATCTTCCAGCTGCTCGCCGGTGCCACCCTCTCCGCCGCCTTCATCCCCACCTTCAGCCGCGTCGTGCTGCGCGAGAGCGAGGACGAGGGCTGGTGGCTCGCCTCGAGCGTGCTCAACCTGATCGCCCTCGCCACCTTCGTCGCCGCGGCGATCGGCTTCCTGCTCGCGCCGCTGATCGTCCCGCTGCTCGCGCCGGGACTGGGCGAGGCGAGCGGGCGCGAGGCCGAGTTGCAGGCGCTCGCCGTCGAGCTGACGCGGCTGATGCTGATCTCGCCGCTGCTGTTCGGCGTCTCGGGCATGCTGACCGGCATCCTTAATGCGCGGCAGCACTTCCTGGCTCCGGCGATCGCGCCCTCCCTCTACAACCTCGGGATCATCTTCGGCGCGGTCGCGCTGGCGGAGCGCTGGGGCGTGCACGGCCTCGCCTGGGGCGTGGTGATTGGCGCGAGCGGCCACCTGCTGGTGCAGCTGCCCGCGCTGCGCTCGGTCGGGATGCGCTGGCGTCCCGCGGTCGACGTCGCCTCGGCGGGGGTGCGCGAGGTGCTGCGGCTGATGGGGCCGCGCGTCGTCGGGCTGGCCGCCGCGCAGGTCAACCTCGTGGTGGTGATCTTCTTCGCCTCGTTTATCTCGGACGCGGCGATCAGTGCGGTCAACTTCGCCTTCCTCGTGATGCTGCTGCCGGTGGGCGTGATCGGGATGGCGATCTCGACGGCGGCCTTCCCGCAGCTCTCGCAGCAGGCCGCGCGGGAGGACATCGCGAGCCTGCGCAGCTCGCTCGACGCGACGCTGCGGATGATCCTCTTCCTCGCGATCCCCGCCTCGGCCGGGCTGATCCTGCTCGCCCAGCCGGCCGTGCGGCTGCTGCTGCAGCGCGGCGCCTTCGACGCGGCCTCGACGAACCTCGTCGTCGAGGCGCTGACGATCTACGCGGTCGCGGTCTGGGCGCACGCGGCGATCGAGATCCTCAGCCGCGGCTTCTACGCGCTCTCCGATACGCGCACGCCGGTGCTGTTCGCGCTGGTCGGGATGGCAATCAACGTCGCGCTCTGCGCCGCGCTGGTGGAGCCGCTCGGCATCCGCGGGCTGGCGGCGGCGGCCTCGGTCGCGGCGATCGTGGAGTTGCTGCTGTTGCTGCGGGCGCTCGGCGGCCGCCTCGAGGGGTTCGACGCCGCGGCGCTCGCGGCCTCGGCGGGGCGGACGCTGCTGGCGACGCTGGTGATGGTGCTGACGCTGATCCTGCTGCTGATCCTGCTGCGCGCGGCGGGGGCCGATCCGAAGGAGCTGCTCGGCTCGCTGGTGCTGACCGCGGCCTGCGGCCTCGGAGGGTTGTTCGCCTTCCTCGCGTCCGCCGCCACGCTCGGCAGCCGCGAGTACCAGGCGGGCGCGCAGTGGCTCACGGGGCTGCGCGGCGGCGGCGAGTAGCAGCCCCCGCCGCACGCTGCGATACTGCGAGGCAGAGGCCAGCGGCCCGACGGCGATGGTGAGGAGCCGGGACACTCGATGCGCGCGACGATCTTCGAAGAGCCCGGCAAGATCTCCGTCCAGGACCGCCCTACCCCGCAGGCCGGGCCCGGCGAGGTGCGGCTGCGCACCGCTGCGTCCTCCCTCTGCGCCTCGGACGTGCGCGTCTACAAGGGTGAGAAGCACGCCCGCCCCGGCGTCATCCCCGGCCACGAGATCGCCGGCGTCGTCGACCAGGTGGGCGAGGGCGTCGCGGACGTCGCCGAGGGCGATCGCGTGGTGATTTGCCCGATCGTCTCCTGCGGACGCTGCCGCTTCTGCCAGACCGGCAAGCGCAACCGCTGCACCAACCGCCGCACCCTCGGCTACGACATCGACGGCGGCTTCGCGGAGTCGCTGCTGGTGCCCGCCGAGATCGTGGGGCGCGGGCAGGTGATCGGCGCGCCGGACCAGCTGCCGCTGGACGTGGCCGCGCTGACCGAGCCGGCCGCCTGCGTCACCGCCTCGCTCGAGCTGTGCGCGATCGGCATCGGGAGCTCGCTCGCGATCATCGGGGCGGGGCCGATGGGGCTGCTGCACGTGCTGCTCGGCCGCGCCGCCGGCGCCGCGCCGATCATCGTCAGCGAGCCGCTCGCCGAGCGGCGCGCGATCGCGGCGCGCTGGGGCGCGGACCTCGTGCTGGACCCCGCGGCCGACGACGTGCCCGGCGCCGTGCGCGACGCGACCGGCGGCGCGGGCGCGGACGGCGTGGTGCTGTCCGTCGGCGTCTCCGCCCTCGTGGGGCCCGCGCTGGAGCTGGTGCGGCCGCAGGGCGTGGTCAACTTGTTCGCGGGCTTCCCGCCGGGCGAGGCGGTGCCGTTCGACCCGAACCTCGTGCACTACGGGGAGGTGAACCTGACGGGCTCGCAGAACGCCACCAGCGACCAGTACCGCCGCACGGTGGCGCTGCTGCCGCACGTCGCCCACATCGACGAGGTCGTGACGAACCGCTACGGGATCGAGCATGCGCCGCAGGCGTACGCCTCGAGGCTGGCGATGGAAGGACTGAAGTCGCTCGTCGAGTTCCCGGGCGTCGATGGCGCGTAGCCGTGTTGCGTCGCTGGCTCCAGGGCTCTGAACGGGACGCGCCGCTGGGCGACGCGCCCGGCGACGAAGCGGCTTCCGGCCTTGACGACGGGACTCCGCGAACGCTCGGCGGGCGGCTGCGCGAGCACCGCCTGGCCTCCGGCTTCACGCTGGAACAGGCCGCGGAAGAGACGAGAATCAGCTACGGCTACCTCGACGCGATCGAGGCCGACCGCTTCGACGTGCTGCCCGCTCCGGTCTACGTGCGCGGCTTCGTGCGCCTCTACGCGCGCTTCCTCGGCATCGACCCGGAGGACGCGGTCGAGCAGCTGCCGGACGACTTGCCGCAGCCGCCGGGGCTGGAGCCGCTGCCCGGGTTGAGGCTGCGCGAGGGCCTGGGCGTGCTGCCCGCGGTGAGCCGCCGCTGGGTCGTGCTCGCGGCGGCGGCGGCGATCGTGCTCGTCGCGGCGTTCGTCTTCGGCGTGCCCGGCGTCGGCCTTGGCACGGGCGACGATTCGGAAGGCGGCGACGCGGCCGCAACGGCGTCCCCCACCGCGGAGGCCACGGGGACGCCGCTCGCGGATAGCATGCCGGACCTCATCGGCCGCGAGCGCGCGGAGGCGGAACGGCTGGTCCGGGACCTCGGCGCCACGTTCGTCGTGATCGAGGTCGGGAACCCGAGCGGCGATGTCGAGCCTGGTCGTGTCTTCGCGCATATCCCCGAGGCCGGCGAGGTGCTGGCGGCCGGGCAGAGCGTCACGCTGTTCGTGGCCAAGCAGCCCGCCGCGTCCGGGGAGTAGGCCGCGCGTGCGCTACCACCTCGTCACCCTCGGCTGCGCCAAGAACACCGTCGACTCGATGCGCCTCGAGCGCGCGCTGCGCCATGCCCGGCACCAGGCGACGGCGTCCGCGGACGAGGCCGAGCTGCTGCTGGTCAACACCTGCGGCTTCATCGACGACGCGAAGGACGAATCGCTCGAGGTGATCGCGGAGCTGGACGCGGAGCGGCGGCCGGACCAGCAACTCTACGTGCTCGGCTGCCTCACGCAGATCGCCGAGGCCGAGGTGCGGCGCGCCGTGCCCGCCGTCGACGCCACGTTCGGCGTCGAGGCCTGGGACGCCGTTGCCGCCTCGCTCGGGTCGGGTTCGCCGGACTTCGACATCCCGCAGCCGGCGGCGCTCGCGACGGGGCCGAGCGCCTACCTCAAGATCTCGGACGGCTGCGACCGGCCGTGCACGTTCTGCATCATCCCGACGATCAAGGGCCGCATGCACTCGGAGCCGGAGGACTGGCTGATCGCCGAGGCGCGGGCGCTGGCGGCCTCGGGCGTGCGCGAGCTGGTGCTGGTCGCGCAGGACTCGACGGCGTACGGGGAGGACCGCGCGCGGCGCGACGGCCTGGCCGAGTTGCTGGAGCGGCTCGCCGAGGCGGTCCCGGAGGTGCGCTGGCTGCGCCTGATGTACGCCTACCCCGGCCGCGTCACGCCGCGCCTCGCGGAGACGATGGCGCGGCTGCCGAACGTCACGCCCTACCTCGACATGCCGCTGCAGCACGGATCGCCGAGCGTGCTGCGGCGCATGCGGCGCCCGAGCCTGCGCGTCGCGCGGCGCAGCCTCGAGACGCTGCGCGAGGCGATGCCGGACGCCGCGCTGCGCACCACCTTCATCGTCGGCTTCCCCGGCGAGACAGAGGAGGAGTTCGAGGAGCTGCTCGACTTCGTCGAGGAGCAGCGCTTCGACCACGTTGGCGCGTTCACCTACTCGCCGCAGACCGGCACTCCGGCGGCGGAGCTCGGCGAGGCCGTGCCGCACGAGCTCGCGGCGGAGCGCTACGGCCGCCTCATGGAGCTGGCGCAGCAGATCTCGATCGAGCGCAACCGCGAGCTGGTCGGCAGCGAGCTGGAGGTGTTGATCGAGTCGGACGAGCCGAGCGAGCAGGAGGACGGCTCGCGCTTCGTCGTCGGCCGCAGCTACCGCGACGCCCCCGAGGTGGACGGCCTCGCCTTCGTGCGCGGCGAGTACGCCTCGGGCGAGTTCGTCCGCGTGCGCGTCGACACCGCCCTCCCCTACGACCTGGTCTGCACCCCGCTCCCGTAGCGCGCCGCCTCCCTCTCCCCCAGGAGAGGGGGCCGGAGGGGAGCGCCCTCGCTACTCCGTCGCACCGGCTCCCCTTCCCGTCATTCCGGCGAAAGCCGGAATCCAGCCGCGCCAGCACAGCCAGCCGTCGCGCACCGAAGCGCCGAGGGGCAACGAACGCTTCGAGAGCGCCTCCTCCGGGGCCCCGATGGCGCAACAACCGATCAAGCCGTGGCGGACCTCGGGAATCGGGTGCGTGCTCGGAGCTTGTGGCGTGCGGCGGACCTATGGGGGCGTGGGGGCGTAGCCCCCACAGAAGAAAACTCCGGGGCGGGTGGGTGGGGCCGAGCGGCGCGCAGCGCTCGCTCGTTCGGGATGGGGGTGTGGGGGGCGCAGCCCCCCACAAGGGACGCGCGCGTCCTCTCAGGGCCCCGAGGGCGGACCAATCGATCCACGCGGGCAGTCAGCCCGGCGAGCCCCCTCACCCCCACCCTCTCTCCCCCAGGAGAGGGGGCCGGAGGCGGAGGGTCAGCCCTGCTGGCGCTTCGGGCGCGGCGGACGGCGCTTGGCGGTGGGGAAGATGTCGAGCTCGGACTCGGGGGCGACCGCGTCGTCGAGGTGGCGGAAGGCGGCGGCGCCGATCATCGCCGCGTTGTCCGTGCAGAGCACGGGCGGCGGGATGAAGACCGGGACCGGCGAGGCCTCGCGCACCGCCTCGCGCAGGCGGGAGTTGGCGGCGACGCCGCCGGCGACCAGCAGACAGGCCACGCCCTCGCGCTCGGCAATCCGCGCCGTCTTGCGCGAGAGCACGTCGGCGACCGACTCCTCGAAGGCATGGGCGACCTCGGCGGGCGGCAGGTCCGGCTCGGCGGCGACGCGCTGCGCGACGGCGGTCTTGAGGCCGGAGAAGGAGAAGTCGTCGCTGCCCGGCATCCAGGCGCGCGGCAGCCGCAGCGTGCGCTCCTCGGCAGTCGCGGCCAGCCGCGAGAGCGGCGGACCGCCCGGGTAGCCGAGGTCGAGCAGCCGCGCGACCTTGTCGAAGGCCTCGCCCGCGGCGTCGTCGCGCGTCCCGCCGAGACGCTCGAAGCGGCCGTGGTCGAGCATCAGCAGCAGCTCCGTGTGACCGCCCGAGACGACGAGCGCGAGCGCGGGCAGCGGCGGCTCCTCCTCGCCGAGCCAGTTGGCGCAGACGTGGCCCTCGAGGTGGTCGACCGGGATCAGCGGCAGCCCGCGCGCCCAGGCGATGCCGCGCGCGGCGTTGAGGCCGACGACGAGCGCGCCCGGCAGCCCCGGCCCGGCGGTGGCCGCGATCGCGTCGAGGCGGTCCCACTCGCACTCGGCCTCGGCGAGCGCCTGCCGCACCACCGGCAGCAGCGCCCGCAGGTGCTGGCGCGCCGCCACCTCCGGCACGACGCCGCCCGTCTCGGCGTGCAACTCCTGCTGGGAGGCGACGACGTTGGAGAGCGCGCGCCGCCCATCGACGACGACCGCCGCCGCCGTCTCGTCGCAGGACGACTCGATCGCGAGCACCGTGGTCATGCGCCATAGGATATCGCGCCGAGCCGTACGGTCCGGCGGGTCACTCGGCCTCCGGCCCCAGGTTCGCGGCGGGATCGAACGCCTCGATGCTCGTGCCGGTGAGGATGTAGAGCGTGGCGCCGTCCGGGGAGAGCGCGAGGGCGCGGATGTCGAGGAAGCCGGGGTGCACGTACTGGCGCACGAAGGCGCCGTCGTCGCCGCCGACGACGATGCGGCGGTTGCCGCGGTCGGCGACGTAGAAGGCGCCGTCGGCGGCGTTGCGCGCGATCCCGACCGGCGTGTTGAGCGGCCGGTCGATGCCCTCGAGCAGCGGGCCGAGTTGGCGGCCGAGGTGGAAGCGGCGCGCGGTGTCGCCGACGAGCAGGTGCACGTCGCCGTCGACGACGAGGCGCAGCGCGCCCTCGTGCGGCGCGCCGCTCGCCGCCACCGGGCCGGGTAGCGTGCCCCCGACGAGGCCCGTGCGCTCCGTGTCGAACCCGTCGTCCACGGGACGGTAGCGCCAGACCTCGGCGCCGAGCGTGTCGAGGACGTAGAGGTTGCCCTCGTAGGCCGCGATCGCGTCGATCGAGCCGAGTTCGCCGGCGTCACGCAACGGGAGCGGGGCGGGCATCGCTCCGGGCGCGACCGCGAACAGCCGGCGCGCCTCGTCGATCAGCAGCAGCCTGCCGGCCGCGCCGTCCCAGGTGATGACGATCGGCCGGGAGGCGATGGCCGCGCCGTACCTGACGCCCGAGCGGTACGCCTCGTGCGAGTCCGCGCGACCCGCCGGGTCGATCGCGAAGACGCGCCCGCGGTCGCCGTCGAGCAGCCACAGCCAGTCGCCGCCGAGCACGAGATTGGCGGGGTTGAGCGGCGCGGACAGCGAGCCCGCGAACTGCAGGATGCGGCGCAGCTCGCCCACCTCGACCACGCCGTTCAGGTCGTCCAGTTGCTGTTGCACCTCGGCTTGCAGCGAGGGGACGCGCGGATCCCCGGCGCCGACGGCGAGCGCCTGCTCGAGTTCGGCGAGCGCCGCTTGCAGTTGCTGGCGCTGCCAGGCGACGTCCTCGTTCTGCGCCGCGGCGGCAACATGGCCGTTCGCCGCGGCGAGGCGCTCTTCGACCTCGGCCAGGGGATCGCTCTCGAACAGCGCTGGCGCGTAGTACGTGGCGGCGGCGGCGAGCAGGGCGGCGCACAGCAGCAACGCGGCGATCAGCCAGCGTCGGCGGTTGCGCGGCCCGCCGACCGAGCGCGGCCGGCGCAGCCGCGGCATGCGTTTGCGGCGACCGTCTCCGAGCCCGCGGGCGGGCGTGGTGACGATCGGCGCCGGGGGTTGTTCCGGCGCTTCGCCGCAGTCGTCCGGCGCGGGGTCCGGGAACTCGATCTCGACGGGCGCTGGTTCGGCCGCGGAGTCGGGAACGTCCGCGATCAGCACCGCCGTCATGTCGGGCGCCTCGCGGGTGCTTCGGAAGATCTCGGCAAGCGCGCGGTCCGGCTCGCCTTCCAGCGCCTGGCTGATCGCGGCCGAACCGGCGGCCTCTCCGGCGGCGCTGCTGAGGATCAGGATCTTGGAGCGATCGAGCGGTACCCCCGTGAACAGCGGGTCGAGCGGATGGTCGCCGCCGAGCGGCCGGGCGCCCTCGTGGCCCTCGGTGCTGATACGGCGCACGCCGTCGGGAGCGGCGACGTAGACGAGGCCCGGCCCGGCCTGCGCGACGGTCGCGCTCTCGCCGCGCACCGCCACGCAAGTGATGCCGATCGAGACGCGGTGCTCCCGAAGCGAGCGGCGGTTCCACTCCGCGAGGTTGCGGTGCGCCTGGCGCAGCGCGCGCAGCAGGCCCCCGGTCAGCGACAGCGACTCCGCCGCGAAGAGGTCGGCGACGGCGCCGGCGACCTCCTGGCAGAACTCGGCGGAGCGCTCGTCCGCGGGGTCGGCGAGGACGAAGAGGTGGGTGCGCTCCTCGTCGCTGAAGCGCAGTTGCTCGGCGAGCCAGGGCCCGTCCTCGCGAACCTTGCCGCCGACGATGGCGTAGCGCCCGACCCAGATTCCCATTGGCCCGATCCGGCGCCCCGCCGCGCCCATCATACCAGCGGGCGGCGGCGCGGGCCGGGCGGCGGGGGCGGCTCAGTCCTCGAAGCGCCTCAGGATGAGCACGGCGTTCTGGCCGCCGAACCCGAACGAGTTCTTGGCGAGGGTGCGCACCTCGGCGCTGCGCGGCTGGAGCGGGACGTAGTCGAGGTCGCACTCGGGGTCCGGGTGCTCGAGGTTGATGGTCGGCGCGATCGTCGAGCTGCGCAGCGTCTGGACCGCCGCGATCGTCTCGACGCCGCCGGCGGCCCCGAGCAGGTGGCCGACCTGGGATTTGAAGGCGGTCACGGGGATGGCGTCCGCGTCCTTGCCGAAGACCGAGCGGATCGCGCGCGTCTCGGCGATGTCGCCGACCTCGGTCGCCGTGGCGTGCGCGGAGATGTAGTCGACCTCGCCCGGGGTGACGCCCGCGTCCTCGAGGGCGAGCCGGATCGCGCGCGCCGCGCCGCCGCCGTCCTCGGGCGGCGCGACGAGAAAGGTCGCGTCGGCGGTCACCCCGTAGCCCGCCACCTCGGCGAGCGGCTCCGCGCCGCGCTCGCGGGCGTGCTCGAGCTCCTCGAGCACCAGCAGCCCCGCGCCCTCCGAGGGGGCGAAGCCGTCGCGGTCGCGGTCGAAGGGGCGTGACGACTCGCCGGGGCGGTCGTTGTAGGAGGTGGTGAGGGCGCGCATCGCGCAGAACCCGGCGAGGCCGAGTTCGGAGATGCCGGCCTCGGTGCCTCCTGCCAGCATCACGTCGGCGTGGCCGCGGCGGATCACCTCGCTGGCGTCGCCGATCGCCTGCGTGGCCGCCGCGCAGGCGGTGGTGACGGTGTTGGTGTAGCCGAGCAGGCCAAGCTGGATGGTGAGGTTCCCCGCCGCCATGTTCGGCAGCATCTTCGCGATGTAGAGCGGATCGAGGCGGTGCCCGCCGCGGCTGAGGATCGTGCGCATCGCCTGGTCGGTGTGCGGCAGGCTGCCGTTGCCGGTGCCGAGCAGCGCCCCGGCGCGGCGCCGGTCGATCGCGTCGAGGTCCAGTGCGGCGTCGGCGATCGCCTGCCTGCCTGCGGCGATCGCGAACTGCGAGAAGCGCGCCATGCGGCGCGCGTCCTTGCGGTCCATCCACTCGTTGGGCTCGAAGTCGTGGACCTGGCCGGCGACCTTGCAGGGGTAGTCGGTGGGATCGATGGCCGTCAGCTCGGTGATGCCGGACTCGCCGTTGAGCGCGCGCTCCCACAGCTCCTCGACGGTGTTGCCGAGGGGAGAGATCACGCCCATGCCGGTCACAACGACACGGCGATCCCTGCCATTGCGTTGCGTCATCCGGCCTCCATGGACGTGACCGATTACCGGGCCACAGTCTAGCGCAGCCCCAGCGCCCGGTCCCCGCTCACGCCCAGCAGCAACTCGCGCGCCTCGGAGACGGTGTAGAGGCTGCCGACGACGAAGACGGCGCCCCCCTCGCCGGCCAGCGCGCGGGCCAGACCGAGGGCGGCCGCGACGTTCGGCTGGTGCTGCACGACCGCGCCTGCCTCGGCGAAGGCGGCGGCGACCTGCGAGGGCTCGGCCGCCCGCTCCGAGGACGGCGGCGCGACGATCACGGTCTCGCCGCCGGTGAGCAGCGGCGCGGCCAGCAACGTCACGTCGCGGCCGGCGAGCAGCCCGACCACCAGCACATGCGGCTGGGGCAGCGGCAGTTCCCGCATCGTCTCCCGGAACCGCTCCGCCGCGAGCGGCGTGTGCAGCGCGTCCAGCACCACCAGCGGGCGCTGGCGCAGCACCTCGAAGCGTCCGGGCCAGCGCACGGAGGCGAGACCGTCGCGCACTGCGGCCTCGGGCAGCTCGCCGCCGCCGGCGGCCCAGGCTAGCTCCGCCGCGCGCACGGCGGTCGCGGCGTTCTCCGCCTGGTGGCGGCCGATCAGCGGCAGCCGCAGCCGCCGGTAGGTGCGCAGCGGCGTGCGCAGGTCCAGCGTCTGCCCGTCGAGGCCCTGCGAGGTCACCCGCAGCGCGCACTCGCCCGCCACCTCGTGCAGCGTCGCGCCCACCGCGGAGGCCCGCGCGCGCACCACGTCGAGCGCGCGCTCGCGCAGCGGCGCGGCGACGGCCGCGCCGGGCGCGCGGATGATCGCCGCCTTCTCGGTGGCGATCTGCTCGATCGTGTCGCCGAGGATCGCCGTGTGCTCGAGGTCGATCGGCGTAACGACCGCCACCTCCTTCGAGGCGTCGACGACGTTGGTCGTGTCCAGCCGCCCGCCGAGCCCGACCTCCAGCACCTGCCAGTCGCAGCCGGCCTCGGCGCCCGCGAGCCAGCCCAGCACGGTCAGCAGCTCGAAGTAGGACCAGCCCTCGGTCGCCTCGTCGTCCAGCAAGGCTCTCGCGAGGCGGGCGAAGGCGGCGTGGCCGAGCGGCTCGCCGTCGATGCGCACGCGCTCGCGCGCCTCGTGCAGGTCGGGCGAGGTGAGCAGCAGGGTGTGGGCGCCGGCGGCGCGCAGCTGCGCCTCGGCCAGCGCCGCCGTCGAGCCCTTGCCCTTGGAGCCGGCGATGTGGACGGTGCGCCGCCGGTCCGGGCGTCCCGCAGCTTCGAGGAACGCCTCGATGTGGCTGATGCGGAAGCGCTTCGCCTCCCGGGGGTCGCCCGACCGCTCGTAGCCGCCGCGCGCGAGCAGGCCGCGCACGGCCTCGGCGTAGGCGGCGAGGGTGGCTGCGTCCGGGAGGTCGCCGGGGGGTGTGGCCGTCATGGTGCGAGGATAGCCCGCGGCGTCGCGGTACGATGTATGTCGGCGGGTCGAGGCGAAGGATTGTTGACGGCAGGCGCATGACTACACGCAACACCGGTGATGCGGACATGCGGGATCCCGAGGAGCACCCGGATCCCGCCGACCTGGACGTGGAGCCCTTCATCGATGGCAAGCCCTCGCTCCGTACGCTGCGGGGCGCGTTTGCCGACGTGCTGCCCGACGCGACCTACCAGGACTTCCTGGACATCAAGTCGATCTGGGAGCCCCGCATGCTGCCCGACGAGTAGCCCTCGCCCACCCCGACCGCCCGTGCTAGCGTCCGGCCCATGACCGCGACACCGCGAGGCGACGGCGGAGACGAGCGCTGGCAGCCCGCGTCCGGGCGCCCCGATCACCCGCTCGCGGCCATCGACGGCGCCTCGCTTGGCGCCGGGCTGCGGCTCGTGGTGCTGCTCGGCCCGCGAAGCTCCGTCGGCTCCACCTACTTCCGCTGCATGCTCGACGGTCCCAAGGGGCCGACGGCGGCGCCGGCCATCTTCGGGCTGCAGAACTCCGGGCCGTTCCCCGGCTTCAACTGGATCGAGGTGCTCGACTACAGCGACGCGCCGCCGCTCGCCGCCGGAGGTGTGCAGTCCGTCTCGCCCGAGGTCGAGCGCGCGCTGTTCGGGCAGCTCGCGAGCCTCGTACCAGCGGGCGGGCACCTGATGGCGGAGTACGACTCACGCCCGCGCGCCAGCACGGCGCGCGCGCTGGCCGCCGCCGTGCCGCCGGTCGCGACGCCGCTCGGGGCGCTGCTCTTCGACCTCGGCTGCGGCGTCGCCTTCCGCGACTGGTACATCTCCGAGGGCGGCCGCGAGGGTCCGCGCAAGCTGCAGGGCTTCCGCGCCACGAACGAGGAGCACGCCCGCACGCGCGGGCAGGAGACGATCGCCGCCCTCGACGCCTTCCTCGCCGCCGCGCGCCCGTCCGGCGAGCTGTGGGCGCTGACCGAGCCGCTCGCGCGGCGCGTGCGTGCGGTGCTGCAGGAGCGCTACGGCGGGTGACGGCGCGCGGCCCAGTATCGTCCACGCGTTCGCCGATCAGGAGCGCGGCGCGATCCAGTCGGCGCGCGGGAGGAAGGCGACCACCAGGAGTGCAGCGCCGACCCCGAGACCTCCCCACCAGAAGAGGAGGTACATCGCCGCGCAGCCGGAAACCGCCAGCGCAAGCCTGATGCGCAGCCCGGGCGGGCCGGGCGGCGCGAGGCGTGCGGCGATCACAGTCCAAGGGATGATCACCAGCCAATAGGTGATCGCGAAGTAGGCCAGGACGGCCCCGAAGACGTCGAGAAACTCAGGATGGCGCGAGAACGCGACCGCCAGCGCGGCTGCCGGCGGCCCGAGGAGCAAGCCTGCCGCCCGCAGGGGCTTCATGGAGCGTGGTCCTCCGGTCCGGCGTTCGAGGCCAGCGTCAGGATAGCCGTGCGTGGACGAGGACGGCGGGTGACGCCGCCGGGGCGTGCCGTGTCCGTCGTGTAGAATCGGGGAAACGACGGAGCGTCGCGAGCCCTCGCGGCGCGGCACACCCTACCGAGGCCGGGCGGCACATCGGGATTCGCCCGCAGGAGCGAGACGAAGGACGGCGTCATGCCCCAAACCCTCAGCGTGATCAAGGCGGATGTCGGCGGCTACGTGGGCCACTCCGCGATGCACCCGGAACTGCTCGGCGCGGGCCGCGAGTCGCTCGCGCAGGCCGTGCAGTCCGGGCTGCTGATCGACGCGCAGGCGCACGCCTGCGGCGACGACCTGTTCCTCGTGATGTCGCATGACCGCGGCGAGGACGACGAGGCGGTCCACCAGCTCGCCTGGGACACCTTCCAGACCGGCACGGCGGTCGCCCAGAAGCTGCGCCTCTACGGCGCGGGCCAGGACATCCTCGTGGACGCCTTCTCCGGCAACATCCGCGGCGCGGGTCCCGGATCGGCGGAGCTGGAGCTCGAGGAGCGCCCGTCCGAGCCGGTGATCGTGTTCATGGGCGACAAGACCTCGGCGGGCTCGTTCAACCTGCCCTTCTTCAAGATGTTCGCCGACCCCTTCAACACCGCCGGCCTCGTCATCGCCGAGCCGCTGCACAAGGGCTTCGAGTACGAGGTCCACGACGTCAAGGAGCACAAGCGCATCCACCTCGCCTGCCCGGAGGAGATGTACGACCTGCTGGTCTTCATCGGCTCCCCGGCGCGCTACGCCGTGAAGCGCGTGCGCAGCCGCGTCACCAACGAGGTCGCCGCCGTCTCCTCGACGGACAAGCTCTCGCTCATCGCCGGCCGCTACGTCGGCAAGGACGACCCGACGGCGATCGTGCGCTGCCAGGGCAACTTCCCGGCCGTTGGCGAGGTGATCGAGCCGTTCACCACCGCCTGGACCGTCGAGGGCTTCATGCGCGGCTCGCACTACGGACCGTGGATGCCGACCTCGGTCGAGGACGCCCACCCGGCGCGCTTCGACGGCCCGCCGCGGATCATCGCGCTCGGCTTCCAGCTGGCGGAGGGCATGCTGATCGGCCCGCGCGACCTGTTCGACGACCCCTCGTACGACAACGCGCGCGACGAGGCGAACCGGGTCAGCGACTACCTGCGCAAGCAC
This sequence comes from Dehalococcoidia bacterium, assembly GCA_963692775.1. GTDB lineage: Bacteria > Chloroflexota > Dehalococcoidia > UBA2979 > UBA2979 > VXMT01. The sequence continues at coordinate 1,887,903 of OY839116.1, forward strand.
GGCCCGTTCGAGCCGCACCGCCTGCCCCTCGACGAGATGGAGTACACGACGATGCCGGCCGTCGCCGCGATGCTGCACGACCGCTGGGAGGACATCGACTAGCGGGCGCGAGGCTCGCGGGCGGACGATGAGCGGGCAGGCCGCGGGCGGCGGGACGCTGCGCTTCCGCGCGCACGCCGACGCGATCATGGAGCAGGCCGCGCGCGAGTACCGCGAGCTGCTGCGCGAGATCGCCGCCTCGTTCGACCCGTTCCCGGAGTACCCCGGCTCGTTCTTCTCCTACGGCATCGAGGTCGAGCCGCCGCCGGGCGGCCCCGCCGAGGACGCCCCCGGCTGCGTCGTGCTGGGCGAGGACGGCGGCCTCTACGAGCTGCGCATCGGCTTCGAGGCGGACCAGCTCGACACCGACGACCCGGCGACTACGCGCTCGGAGCTGCGCGTTCCCCTCGAGGAGTTGAGCCCCGCCGAGTACGTCGCCTACGCCGGCCGCGCCGCCGAGGCGGCGCTCGCACTGCTGGAGCAGGGCGCTACGGGCGGCGGGCGGTAGCGGCCCGGCTACAGACGGCGTGCGCCTGGCAGCGCCGCCATCCTCCGGTCCAGCGTCAGGATCTCCAGGCCGGCTCGGGAGTAGTCGTCGGCGATGAGACGGTCGAGCAGGCCCGCCCCGCCGGACGCCTCGAGGGCTGCGAAGACGGCGCGTCCGTTGAGCGGCGCGACCAGGCCGCTGCGCAGCACCTCCACGAGGCCCGCTCGGGCCTCGCGCTTCGAGACGCCATAATGATGCTGGACGGCGACATAGGCCTCGCCGATCACCTGGTTCGAGGCGAAGACCTCCGCGCCCTCGTCCTCGACCAGCGCGCTGAGGCGGCGCTCGCAGCGCTCGAACTCCGCCGCCGGGTCGCCGGACAGCAGGCGCACGAGGACGGACGTGTCAATCCCGAAGCGAGCGGTCATGCGGTTGGTTGCGGAACGTCTCGAGGTCGAAGCTGCCGTGCCCGCGCCGGAGCTTGTCGCGCAGCGGCGCGAGACGGGCGCGGTTGACGCGCCGCGGCCGCAACGTGAAGCCGTCGGGGCCCTCCTCCAACTCGAGCTGGTCGCCCGGCCCCACGCCCAGCGCGTCGAGCACCCGCGCGGGGAAGGTCACCTGGCGCTTCGAAGTGATCTTGACGAGCATGCGCGGCTCCTTACTGGATGGTATAGCGAGTAAGGAGGCGAGGCAAGCTACGGAAGCGCGCGCCCCTACGAAGCCGGGCGGAAGCGCGGCAGCGTCCACTCCTCGGTGACGTCCTCGAACGTCACCTCGAGTTCCATGTCGATCCGCACGCCGTCGGGAACCTCGACGTCGACGAGGTTGGAGATCATGCGGACGCCCTCGTCGAGCTGGACCATCGCGTAGGCGTAGGGCACGTCGTCGTTGAAGGCGGGGTTCTGCGGCTGGCGCACGATCGTGTAGGTGTGGAGGCGGCCGCGTCCGCTCGCCTGCGCCCACTCCCAGTCCGGGCTGAGGCAGCGCGGGCAGGCCTGCCGCGGATACCAGAAGTGGCGGCTGCACTGGAGGCAGCGCGGGAGCACCAACTCATGGCGCCTGGCCGCGTCCCAGAAGGGCTGCGTCAGCGCCGGGTCGGCTTGTCTCGGGAGCGGCTTCTCGTATTCGGCCATGGTGGACCTCGGTGTTCTCTCTGCTTCGTGGGTTAGAGGGTGGCGCCCGAACCGAGCACCAGCGTCGTCATGACGCTGCTGGTGCCGCCTCAGCCATTGACAAGGCAGAGATCGCCCTTCTTCACCTGCCGCTCTCCGGCCCGGCCCATGATCTGGCGCGCGCCCTCCACCACGTGGCGGAAGCCGCCGGCGCCCCCGCCGGGCTGGCCCGCCGAGATCTGGCCGCCGTCGGTGTTGATCGGGAACTCGCCGCCGTAGGTCGTGTCCGTGCTCTCGTAGAACGGCCCGATCTCGCCCTTCGGGCAGATGCCCGCGTCCTCGAGGCACATCATCGCGAGGATCGTGTAGCAGTCGTAGAACTGCGCGAACTCGATGTCGCGGATGTTGTACTCCGCCATCCGCAGCGCCGTCGGCGCGGACTGCACGACCGGGCTGGTGGTGATGCTGTCGTTCTGCCAGACGACGCTGTGGCTGGTCGCCGGTCCGCCGATCCCGAGGATGTAGACGGGCGGGTTCGGGAGCGCCCTCGCGCGCTCCGCCGAGGTCACGATCACCGCGTTCGCGCCGGAGCAGGGCATCACGCACTCCAGCAGGTGCAGCGGGTCGTTGACGTAGCGCGAGTTGAGCACGTCGTCGATCGTGATCGGGTCCTTCCAGAGCCCGTTCTCGTTCTTCAGCGCGTTGAAGCGCTGGTCGACCGCGCACTTGGCGAACTGCTCCTGCGTCGTCCCGAACTCGTGCATGTGGCGCGCCTTGATCATCCCGTAGCCGCCGTTGGCGGCGATCACGGTCCCGAAGGGCGCCTCCCACTCCGTGAGGATGTTCGCGGGGCCGCCGCCGCCGCGCGCGCCCGCGCCCGCCTCCAGCCGCGTCGCGCTGGCCGGCCGCGACTGGCCGAGCATGCAGAGCACGTTCGTGGCGACGCCCGAGGCGACGGCCATCGCCGCCGTCAGGACGGAGGCGGCGCCGCTCGCGCCGTGAACCGTCATCGAGGCGGTGTAGCGGGGCTTGATGCCCAGCGCCTCGCAGAGCTCGAGCGAGTTCACGTCCTCGCGGTTGATCACGCCGTCGATGTCTTCCTTGCGCATCCCGGCGTCGCGGATCGCGTCCCGGGCGACCTCGGCGAGGAGGCCGGTGGTGCTCCGTTCGCCGTACTGGCGCAGCGTCGGGAGCTCGCTGAACCCGACGATCGCCGTCTTCCCGCGAATCGACATCGCTTGCCTCCTTCCGGCGAAGACGTTCGTTGTTGAACCCGTGATGAACTCCAAGGTTACTCCCCCGCAGCAGGCCTTGCCACCCGCAGCCGTCATCCGGCGCGCGAGGCCGCTACGATGGCCCGCGCGCAGGCTGAGAACGGAGGCGAGGATGGACCCCGCGGACCGGCAGGCGATCCACGACCTGATCACGGACTACTGCTACACCTTCGACACGGCCGACCACGACGCCTTCGCCGCGCTGTTCAGCGAGGACGCCGTCTTCGGCCGCGCCGGCAGCGAGGTGCGCGGTCGCGAGGCGATCCGCGATCTCGTAGCGAATCGCTGGGTCGAGGAGCCGACGCCGCGCCGGCACCTGGTCTCCAACATCCGGCTGCAGGAGCCCGGCGAGGACGGCAGCGTGCGCGGCAAGGCGATGTTCCTCGTCACGATCGCGACGACGGGCGAGTCGCGCGCGCGCATCCTCGCGACCGGCTGGTACGACGACGTCTACGTGCGCACCGCCGAGGGCTGGAAGTTCCGCCACCGCGTCAACCACGTCGACCCGCGAGCGCGGGCGTAGTCGGGCCTTGAGGAGCGCTAGCCGCTCTTCCCCTCACCGTCGCGCTTCGCGAGGATCGAATCGATGAGCGCGCTTGCCTCGCGCGCGCCCAAGTATCTCGTGCGTCCCTCCTCCCGGACTTCGTCCACGACCGCCAGGATAGCCGTGCCGGACATCTCGCGGGTGTTGGCCTCCTCCATCAGCATGCGCGCCGTGTTCACACCGAAGTCCTTTTCGAGCAGTTGCGCCTCGCGGATAGCTCGATCATTCAGATTCTCCAGTCCGGACCTGGAATTCTCGCGCGCCTTCTTGACTTTCACATACCCCGCGATCGTGCCGGAGGAGACGGACAACTCCTGCGCCACCGCCCTATATGTCAGTCCGTTCGCGAGGAGGCGGTCGATCTCCTTGTTACGCTCGGCCTTGGTCAGCGGTTCGCTGCTGATCAGGCGCGCGATCTCTTCGCGCACGACCTCCCGCACAACCTGCCGCACGACGTCCAGCGGGACCGATCCCGTTGCGTTCTGCTCCGGCACGGAGCCTCCCATCCGGGCTGTGAGCGTAGCACCCCCCACAAGCCGCGGTGCGCCCGGCCGCTACGCCCCGGCGAGCGCCGCCTGCGAGGCGAGCCGCACCGCGCCCGACTGCGCGAGGAGGGCGATCTCCGCTTCCCCGTAGCCCGCCTCGCGCAGCACCTCGGCGCCGTGCTGGCCGAGCAGCGGCGGCGGGAGGCGCAGCGAGGCGAGGCCGTCCTCGAAGCCCCAAGGCACGTTGAGGGTGCGCAGCGGGCCGAGCGTGGGGTGGCCCTCGATCGTCTGGACCATGCCCAGCGCCTCGGTCTGCGCGTCCGCGAGCAGCGAGCGCAGGTCGTGCATGCGCACGATCGTGTAGCCGAGCTCGTCCTGCACCAGCCCGCGCAGCTCCTCGAAGGGGATCTCGCGCGTGCGGTCGTTCACCAGCGGCGGCAGCAGGTGCAGGTTGCGCATCAGCTTGTCCGGCGCCTCGTAGCGCGGATCGAGGAGCACCTCGGGGCGGTCGATGGCGATCAGGAACTTCGCCCAGGCGCCCTCGTCGCCGCGCATCGTGATCAGCGCGTGGCCGTCGGCGGTCTCGAAGCCGTGGTCGGGCTCCTCGTCGGCACCGGTGAGCGGACGGCCGACGCGGTCCTCGACGGCCAGCTCGGCGCTGATCGTCCACTGGTGCATCGCGATGAAGGTCTGCAGCAGCGAGGTCCGCACGTGCTGCCCGAGACCGTGCCGCTCGCGCCAGAGCAGCGCCGTCAGCACCCCGTGCACCCCGGCGATGCCCGCCCCCACCGAGGCGAGGTCGTAGCCGTAGCGGACCGGCGGCTCGGTCGCGCGCCCGAGGTGTCGGTTGGAGCCGACCACGGCCTGCACGTCCAGCTCGCTCGCGGGCGCCCCGGCCAGCGGCCCCTCGGCGCCCTGCCCGCTGATCGAGAGGTAGATCAGGCGCGGGTGGCGCTTCGAGAGCTCCTCGTAGCCGAGGCCGAGGCGCTCCATCACGCCCGGCCGGTAGCCCTCGACCAGCACGTCGGCGTCCGCGAGCAGCCGCTCGAGGACGGCCCTGCCCTCGGGCAACTTGAGGTCGAGCGCGATGCCGCGCTTGTTGCGATTGAGCTGCAGGTAGAGCGCGCTCTCCGGCTCGCCCTCCGTCGGCGCATGGAATGGCCCGATCTCGCGGATCCAGTCGCCCTCGGGCGGCTCGATCTTGATCACGTCCGCGCCGAGGTCGCCGAGCTGCATCGCGCAGATCGGCCCGGAGACGCCCTGCGAGAGATCGAGCACGCGCAGGCCCGCGAGGGCGGGCGCGGGCGTGGCGTCATCGCCGGCCGCTCCCTGGCGGCTCCGTGCGCCGCTGCCGCGCGCGCCGTTGCTCGCGAGGGACGCCGGAGGCGGCAGCGCGGCCACCTCATCCTCGAGGTCGCGCAGCACCTCCGCGGTGTGCTCGCCCTGCGCGGGCGAGGGGCCGGTGATGCGCGCGCGGGACTTGTCGAAGCGCCAGTGCGGCTCGGCCGTGCCCATGTCGCCCCACGGCGTGTCCATCACGCTCAGGAAGCGCTGCCCGCTCGCCTGCGGGTGCGCCAGCAGGCCCTCGATCAGCGGCAGCCCCGTCCGCACCTCCGAGGCCGGGACGCGGGCGGCGCGCAGCCGCTCCACCCACTCGGCGGCGCTGCGCCCGGCGAAGGCCGCCTCGAGCAGCGGGATCAGCGCCTCGCGGTGCTCGACGCGCAGCGCGTTGCTCGCGAAGCGCGGGTCGGCGGCAAGGTCCAGGCGCCCGAGGGCCTCGCAGAGCCGCGTCCAGAGCCGCTGGTTGAGCGCGCTCACCGCGACATGGCCCTCGGTGGTCGCGAACGCCTGGTCCGGGACGATGTTGCTGCGCGCGCTGCCGAGGCGCGGCGGCGGCTCGCCGGTCGCGAGGTACTCGGCGATGCGCGTGGTCGCCCCGAAGATCGTCGACTGCAACTGCGAGTTGTGGATGCGCAGCCCCCGGCCCGTGCGCTCGCGCACCCACAGCGCGACGAGCAGCGCCTCGAGGTTGACGGCCGCGCCGTTCCAGTCGATCGAGGCGGTGCCGCGCGAGATCTCGGGCGGGCCGCCCGGCTGCCCGCTCAGGCTGGTCGCGCCGCCCGCCGCCTGCGAGAACCACTCGTTGCTGGTCATGCCGACCATCGGCCCGACCGGGCCGAAGGCGGAGCTCTGCAGGTAGATCAGGCGCGGGTTCAGCTCCCGCAGGCGCTCCCAGCCGAGGCCGAGCCGCTCCATCACGGCTGGCGAGCGGAAGTTCTCGACCAGCACGTCGGCGGTGCGGATCAGGTCCTCGCCGCGCGCGAACCCCTCGGGCTGCTTGAGGTCGAGCACGATGCCGCGCTTGCCGAGGTTGTTGCCGAGGAAGGTGTGGCCCATGCCGCGCAGCTCGGGCCGCGTGTTGCGCACCATGTCGCCCTGCGGCGACTCCACCTTGATCACGTCCGCGCCGAGCCACGCGAGGTACTCGGCTGCGACCGGGCCGACGGCGGCCTGCCCGAGATCGAGCACGCGGATGCCGGTCAGCGGCGCTTCGAGCTCGCCCATGACGCCTCCGGGTGGCGGGAGCCCTCGTGGCTCGCGAGTATACGAAGGCCGCCCGCGGACGCGCAGCGGCGCGCCGCCGCGGGCCGTAGGCTGAGCGCGCCGGCGGCGAGCGGTGCGAGGAGGACGGGATGATCACCTACGTGGACCACATCGGGATCGTGTCGCACAGCCTCGAGCAGGCCGGCGAGGTGCTCGTCGAGCGGCTCGGCCTCGCCTGGGACACGGACCGCGCGCCCATGCCCGAGGGCGGCTACTTCGCCCCGGAGCGCACACGCATCTTCTTCGTGCGGGTCGGGGTCGGCGAGACGAAGATCGAGATCCTGCTGCCGGACGACGCGCGGAGCGGGATCGGGCGCTACCTCGAGCGGCGCGGGCCGGGGCTGCACCACATCGGCTACGGCAGCGACGACGTGGTCGCCGACACGAAGCGGTTCATCGACAACGGCCTGCGCTACATCGACTTCGGCGAGCCGATCGAGGACATCACGGCCTCCTTCTTCCACCCCGCCTCCGCCGACGGCATCCTCACCGAGATCGTCCGCGACCGCCGCCCCGTCCGCTGACCGCCCCGCGCGCTATGCTGGTGGAGCGCACCAAGCAGGAGGCCCGCCGGGAGAGACCGATGGCAAGAGAGGCGCTGGGCAGAAGCGAGACGCTGGCCCTGTTGCGCGAGCACAAGCCCGTGCTGGCCGAGCGCTTCGGCGTCGCCGGACTCGCACTGTTCGGGTCCACGGCGCGCGACGAGGCGGACCCGGACAGCGACATCGACATCCTCGTGCGCTACGACGCGATCACGCGCTCGCGGCAGTACTTCGGGGTTCTGCACTATCTCGAGGACCTGTTCGGCCGGCGCATCGATCTCGTCATGGAAACAGCGCTGCGCTCCGAGTTGCGCCCCTACGTCGAGGCCGAAGCCATCCGTGTCTGAGCGCCGCTGGGATCTCTACGTCCGCGACATGCTGGACGCCTGCGAGCGGTGCCTGCACTACACAGCCGGCATGGACCGGGCCGCCTTCCTTGGGGACAGACTCACCTACGATGCGACCGTCCGAAATGTCGAGATCATCGGCGAGGCGGCGAACAAGGTTCCGCCGGCCATCAGGAACGATCATCCCGACATTCCCTGGCGGGACATCATCGACACGCGCAACCGCCTCATCCATGGGTATGACGCCATCGATGAGAGCATCGTCTGGTTGATCGTCCACGACGACATCCCCGAACTGCTACCCAGGCTGCGGGCCCTCCTCGAGGCCACATAGCGCAGGCGCGCCGCCGTCCGCATGGGGTGGCGCCCGCCGAGCGGCGGATAAGCGGTAGACTCCGCGCCATGCCGACCCTGTCCGACCACATCGCCCGCATCGCGCGGGATGAAGCGCTTCCTCAGCGCGTCGAGGAGGCGGCGCGCCAGACGGCAGTGCTCCCCGTCCTCGACGCGCTCGGCTGGGACTGCTGGGACGGCAACGAGGTCACCCCGGAGTTCGAGGTGCGCGGCGGGCGGGTGGACTACTGCCTCCAGGTTCCCGGCCAGCGCCTCGTGCTGATCGAGGTGAAGCGCACCGGCGCGGACCTGACCGGACACCAGGAGCAACTCCTGCGCTACGCCTTCGACGAGGGCGTGCCGCTGGCAGCGCTCACCGACGGGCGCGTCTGGTGGTTGTACCTGTCCACAGCGGCCGGGAGCTGGGAGCAACGCCGCTTCTACAGCATCGACTTCCGCCAACAGGCAGCCGCCAGCGCCGCCGCCGACCTCGAACGCTTCCTGAGCCGATCGGGAGTCACGAGCGGCGCGGCACTGGAGGAGGCGCGGCGCGAGTTCGAGAGCCAGGAGCGCGACCGGCGCGTCCGCGCCGCGCTCGAACAGGCGTGGCGGCAGGTGCTCGGCGACCGCGACGGGCTGCTGCGCGACTTGCTGGCCGAGGAAGTAGAGGAGCTATCGGGCCACCCGCCCGACCCGGACACGATCGCCGAGTTCCTGGCGGGCATCGCGGGGAGTGAGGGCGCGGACGCCGTGCCGTCTCCCGTGCCGCGGGCCGCGCCCGGCAGGTCCGTCTCCGATACCACGTCCAGGCGGAAGGCAGCGGCGACGCGCGGGAAGCGCATGGAAGAGCTGGTCGAGACGGTGGACCTGACCAACCCCACGAGCGCCAAGGGCCGCCGCCCGGCTGCCTTCTGGCTTGACGGCGCTCGTCACGAGGTCACGAGTTGGCGGTGGCTGCTACCACCCCTGTGTGAACAACTCGCGAGGGATGCAGGTCCGGTGTTCGCCGAAGGGATCGACCGGTTGCGGGGCCAACCCTATCTCTACACATCGCCTCCTGACTCCAAGGACTGGATTCCCATCGCTGGGACGGACCGCTATGTCTACGTCAACATCACCGCCGACTTGGTCGTGCAACGAGCTGCCAACGTCGTCCGCGCCGTGCGCGGTTCCGATGCCGGATTCCGCATCGAACTCGCCCGCGCGGCGGGCCGCGCCGCGCCGCCCCCGACGCATCCCGTGGGCGAGTCTGGATCGTCCGCCACGCGCTTCGCGGGCCGCCGTATCGCGGCCTATCGGCTCGACGGTACTCGCCACGGGGTCAGGAGTTGGCCGCACTCGGTTCAGGAAGTCTGCGATCAGCTTGCGGGGGAGGCGGGCGCTGCGTTCGCTGAGCGCGTCGCTGACGTACGGGGCCGGACTCGCGTCTACTTGAGCGAGCGCCCCGACGATCTGCAACGTCCCCGGTCACTCACGAACTCCCACATCTCCGTCGAGGGGAATGTCGGTCCCGACCGAGCGGTGCGTCTCGCCCGCCGCGTCCTCGTCGCCGTTCGCGGCTCCGACGCCGGATTCGAGATCGAGCTGGCGGAGTAGCGAAGGCGCGCCTCAGGCGTCCGGCCCGGCGTGACCGCCCCCATGGCAGGACACGCGCCGGGAAGCAGCGCCGAGGGCGCAACAACCCATCGAGGCAAGAGCGGCGGCGGGCGAGCCCCCTCACCCCCTCCCTCTCCCCCAGGAGAGGGGGCCGGAGGGGAGAGGGGGGCGGATCGGCGGGCTCCGCTACTCGAGGTCGCGGAGGCGCGGGACGAAGGCGTAGATCGCGATCGCGGTCAGCACGAGCAGCAGGGAGAAGCTGCCGAGCCCCAGCTGCGGCCCCACCACCTCGGCGATCAGGCCGACCGCGAAGGCGCCGAGGGCCATCGTCCCGACCTGCATCATGAAGACGCTCGCCATGCGGCCGCGGTAGGCGTCCTCGACGTGCGTGTGCAGCAGTACGTTGTTCAGCGCCTGCCGGCCCGACTCGCCCACCCCGACGACGACCATCAGCGCGAGCGAGAGGACGTAGTGCGAGGAGGCGGAGAAGGCCGTCAGCCCCACGCCCGTCACCGCCACGCTGAGCAGCAGCAGCTTGCCGCGCTGCCCCGGCTCCAGCGAGGCCAGCGCGAGCACTCCGACCAGCGATCCGACGCCCGCCACGCTCATCATCAGACCGAGCTGCGCCGCGTCCCCGTTCAGCACGTCGGCGACGAACCCCGGCAGCAGCCGGATGTAGGGCATCCCCAGCAACGAGGTCGCGAAGCTGAGGACGAGCAGCAGGAAGACGGTGCGCGTCCGGAGCATGTAGGCGAGACCCTCGCGGAACTCCTCGATCCCGCCGCGCCTGCGCACCACGCCCGGGTCCGGGTCGCGCTTCGGCACCCGCAGGAGCAGGACGACGGAGAGCAGGAATAGCGCGGTCATCAGCACGTAGACCCACTCCGGACCGACGATCGCGAGCATGACTCCCGCGAGCATCGGGCCGAACAGGCGCATCGTGTTCATGCCCGCCATGTTGAGCGAGACGGCGTTCTGCAATCGGGCCAGGCCGACGATCTCCGGCGGCATCGATTGCAGCGCCGGGAAGATCACGCCGCTGGTCGCGCCCTGCGCCATCGCGGCGACCAGCAGGTGCTCGTAGCGCAGCTGATCCATGAAGAGCAGCACGGCCACCGCCGCCGAGGTCAGCGCGGCCCCGATCTGACCGACCTGGACCACGAGGCGCTTGGAGCGCCGGTCGGCGATCACGCCTCCGTAGAGCGAGAAGCCGAGCATCACCACGGACAGGAACAGCGCCATCGTCCCGAGCGCCGCGTACGAGCCGGTGAGCTCGAACACGAGGTAGCCGCGCGCGAGCATCTGCATGTTCATCGTCGCGTTGAGGCCGAGCGTGGCGACGAAGAACCAGCGGAACTCGCGGTCGTGCAGGGACTCGAAGGTGCGCGCCGACGCCAGGCCGCGAAGCAGCCGCGAGGCAGCCGCCGGCCGTTCCGGTTGCGCGTCCAGGCGCGTGCCGCCTCGCACTGGCGTCTCCTCGCGGTCGTCCTCGCGGCGCTGTCGAGTCGTCGGCGTGTTCGCGAAGCGGCCTGATCGCCGAGCCGGAGGGCTCGCAGCGGCCCCCAGCCTAGCGCAGGGTCGCGCGCTACTGGATCTCGCGCACGCGAGGCACGAAGAGGTGCACGGCGATCGCGACGAGGACGAGCAGCAGCGCGAAGCTGCCGAGGCCGACCTGCGGGCCCACCGCCTCGGCGATCAGGCCGACGATGAAGGCGCCGAGCGCCATCGTGCCGACCTGAGTCATCAGCACGCTCATCACGCGGCCCCGGTAGGCGTCGTCGGCGTACTGGTGGATCAGCACCACGTTGAGCGCCTGCCGCCCCGCCTCGCCGATCCCGACGACGAACATCAGGACGATCGAGAGCACGAAGATCGAGGAGGCGGAGAAGGCCGTCAGGCCGAGGCCCATCACCACCATGCTCAGCAGCAGCAGCCTGCCGCGCCGCCTCGACCGCAACGAGGCGAGCGCCAGCGCCCCGGTCAGCGAGCCGAAGCCCGCGAGGCTCATCAGGATGCCGAGCTGCGCCGAGTCGCCGTTCAGCACGTCGGCGACGAAGCCCGGCATGAGGCGGATGTAGGGCATGCCCAGCAGCGAGGTCGTGAAGCCGATCGCGAGCAGCGAGAACACCGTCGGGGTGCGGCGGATGTAGATGAAGCCCTCGCGCAGCTCGCGCATGACGTTGGCGGCGCTCATCGAGCGCGGGCGCGGCGCGCGCTTCGGCACGCGGGCGAGCAGGACGATCGAGATCACGAACAGCACGGTCATGATCGCGTAGGCCCACTCTGCCTCGGTGACGGCGAGCAGCACGCCGGCAAGGGCCGGCCCGAGCAGCCGCATGACGTTCATGTTCGCCGTGTTGAGCGAGACGGCGTTCTGCAGCAGCGCGGGCTGGACGATCTCGGGCGGCATCGCCTGGCGGGCCGGCATCATCAGGCCGCTCGTCACGCCCTGCGCGAAGGCCGCGACCAGCAGGTGCTCCCAGCGCAGCAGATCGGCGAAGAGCAGCGTCGCGACCGCCGCGGCGTTGAGCGCGGCCGCGATCTGGCCCAACTGGAGGATCATGCGCTTCGAGCGGCCGTCGGCGAGCACGCCCCCGTAGAGCGAGAAGGCCAGCATCGAGACCGCGTGCACGAGCGCGAGCGTGCCGAGGGCGGCGTAGGAGCCGGTCAGCCAGAAGACAAGAAAGCCGCGCGCCAGCATCTGCATGTTCATCGCCGCGTTCTGGCTGAGCGAGGCGAAGAAGAACCAGCGGAAGTCGCGGTCGTGCAGCGAGGCAAAGGTCGGCGCGGCGGCGACGCCCCTGATCAGTTGCGCGGGCGTCGGCAGCCCTTCCGCATCCGCGTCCGGGCGCTGGCCCCCCTGCGAGGGCGAGTCCTCGCGGTCGTCGTCGCGGGTGTGCGTAGTCGTCGGCGCGCTCCCTCGCGGGCGGCCGGCGGGCAGCGGCCGCGGCTGGTCGTCCTCGGAGGATTCGAGGCGGCGTCTAGCCTATCGCAGGGTCGGGTTGGCGGCTGCGGGGCTCAGAAGCCGCCGCCGGGGATGTGCCCCGACATGTCCCTGTGCGCCTCGCTGCGAGCGTCGTCCCGCTGCCGCCTGATCTGCTTCCCCTCGGCCTGCGCGCGGAGCCACGAGTCGTGGTCCAACCCGTCGCGGAGGCCGGGACTTGCGGCTCGCCCGCGTGTTCCCGGCATGACGGCGACGATGATGAGGGCGGCGATGGTGAACGCGGCTCCGAGCAGGGCCCACACCCACATCCGGCGGCCCTTCCTTCTTGCGACGATACTCGCCACCGCAGCGAACGCTGCCATCAACACGAGCAGCGGGACGAGTTCCACGCGAGGACTCCCTTCGCCCGGATGCACAGCGACTCACGGATGATCGCGATGCGCCGCTGCCAGCATAGCGGGGCGATGCACTCGAGCGGCGGGCTTGGGCCCGGCAAGTCGGGGACATTGATCCACCCGCGCGCCGCCCCGATCCTCCGATGAACCCTCGCTGACGCGGCGAGCGGCGGGACGGGGCGCCCTTGAGCACGAACCACCCATCGAGCCTCTCGCCCCCCGACCGCCGGCGCGCCGAGTCGAAGCGGTCAGTCGCGCTGCTGATCGGGCTGAACATGACCGCGCCGCTCGCGGTCGACATGTTCCTGCCCTCGATGCCGAACATGGCCGAGGAGTTCGCGGCGCCGACGGCGACGGTGCAGCTGGCGGTGACGCTGTTCCTGATCGCGTTCGCGGCCTCGCAGCTCGTCTACGGGCCGGTCTCGGACCGCTTCGGGCGTCGCCCCGCCCTCGTCGCCGGCCTCGTGCTGTTCATCGCGGGCGGCGTGCTCTCGCTCTTGGCGTGGTCGGCGGAGGCGCTGATCGTCGGGCGCGTCATCCAGGGCGTCGGCGGCGGCGCCGGACCGGCGATCGGGCGCGCCATGGTGCTCGACGTGTTCGGGCGGGAGCGCGCCGCGCGGATCATCGCGTACCTGACGATCGCCACCCCGCTCGCGCCGACGATCGCGCCGATCATCGGCGGCGTCCTGCAGGACCTCTTCGACTGGCGCGCGGTCTTCGTCACGCTGATCGCGATCGGCGTGCTGCTGCTCGTCGCCTACCAGTTGCTGCTTCCCGAGACGAACGTGCGCCGCGACCGGACCGCCCTCGGCGCGGCGCAGATGGGCAGGAACTACGGCGCGCTGCTCTCGAACCGCACCTTCCTCGCCTACGGGCTGGCGCTGGGGCTGATGTTCAGCGGGCAACTGGTCTTCATCTCCGGCTCGTCGTTCGTGCTGATCGAGGAGCTCGGACTCACGGCGGGCCAGTTCGGGCTCGGCTTCGGGTTCGTGGCGGTCGGCATCATGAGCGGGGCGTGGCTCTCGAGCCGGCTGGTCGTGCGCTGGGTGGACTCGCGGGTGGTGCTGTTCGGCGCGCTGCTCTCGACGAGCGCGGCGGGCCTGATGGCGGCGCTCGCCTGGGCCGGCGTCGCCAGCCCGTGGGCCGTCTTGCTGCCGATGTTCTTCTTCGCCGGCGGAAACGGCGTCGTCCGCCCGCCGGCGATGGCGGGAGCGCTGATCCCGTTCCAGCGCATGGCGGGTCTGGCCTCGGCGGTGCTGGGCTTCTTCCAGCTCGTCTTCGCCTCGATCTACAACATCGCGTTCAGCCAGCTCGTCGAGCTGGACCAGGTCGCACTGGCGAGCGCGATCGCCGCGGCTGCGGCCTCGAACCTCGTCATGCTGCTGCTGCTCCGTCCGCCCGCGAGTCCGTCCTCTCCGCCCGCGAGCGTGGGGGAGCGGCCGGCGGCGGGGTGATCTGGGTTCCTACGCGCGATCCGGCGAGCCAGGTTCGCCGATCCAGCGCACACGGGCCACCGAGTCTCCCGCCGCCCGCCGGAACCGTTCGTCGGCGGTCCACAGGTCGCACTCGAGGGTCTCCGCAAGCGCCAGGTAGTGGCTGTCGTAGGCAGCAGCCTGTCCGAGGCGGCTCGCCAGTTCGAGGGCTCTGCTGTGCAGGCGAGGCGTCTCCAATAACTCGATGCCGGAAGCCAGTAGCGTTTCCAGCAGGCGAGCCGCCACGGCCACGGTCAGCTCCCCCCGCACGACGCGCCGATGCAGCGCGTTACTGACCTCCACAGGCAGGAGGTACGGCGCGGCTGGCGTAATGCCGTCGCGCGCCCAGGTTCGGGCGAGCGAGCGCGCGGCGCCCGAGTCCGGCTCTCTGACCAGCCATTTCACGGCCAGGCTCGCGTCCACCACGACGCGGTCGTTCACGGTGCGGCGCGCTCCTCACGGGCCTCGCGGATGAAGTCAACCGAGTCCCCGCTGAACGTCGTATCCCCGAAGAGCTCGTTCTGGAGCGCCTCGAGCCGGTCGATCGCCTCGGCGAAGGGCAGGACGGCGATGCCCTGCGCCTCCTCCGTCGCGAGTTCGCGCTCGATGGCGTTCTGGCAGTACTCACGCATGCTCACGCCCTTGAGCGCGGCGACGGCCTTCAGCCGCCGCTGCAGGGGCGCGTCGAGGTCGAGGGTGAGTCGCTTTCGCCGCACTGCCATCGCGTACACTCCGCGCTGATCGGTGTGGGTGCTGCAAATACAGAATAACAGAAGGCCCTCCCGGGCACACCACCTGCCCGCCTCGCCCCGACGCTCTAGAATCGTCCGGCTGCCGACGAGCGCGTTGGCGCCGGGAAGATTGACGACCGGGGAAGGATGCAGCGATGCCGCCAGCGACCGGAACGCCCGCCTTCGAGGATCTGCCGACCATGGACGAGGGCAGCGAGGAGCGCCACGCCTGGGACGTCTGGGGCCGCGACGACCAGGTCGGCTCGTTCAACCGGGTGACGCCGGAGCACGTCGTGGCGGCTGCCCGGCTGGTGCGCACGGGCAAGGTGATCAACCTCGATCTGCCGCTCAACGAGCCGGACCCCCCGCTCAGCCACCGCACCCGCTTCGTCCACCACATCGAGACCGGTCGCCAGACCCGCGACGACTGGGTCGACGGCTTCTACCTGCAGGGCTCCAGCCAGTGGGACGCCCTCGCCCACGTGCGCTACCGCCAGTACGGCTACTGGGGCGGCCGCCAGGACGAGGACGTCAACGAGGGCCGCGAGTGCGGCATCGACCAGTGGGCCGAGCGCGGCATCGTCGGCCGCGGCGTGCTGATCGACGCCAGGCGCCACTACGACTGCGCGCCCGACGAGCGCTTCGCGATCACCGGCCCGATGATCGAGGAGATCGCCGGGGCGCAGGGCGTCGTGATCGAGCCGGGCGACACGCTGCTGCTCAACACCGGTTGGCTCGAGTGGCTGCTCTCGCTCGACCTCGATACGCGAATGGCCTTGCAGGGATCGGTCGCGCCGACGCCGGAGGGGATGCAGGCGCCCGGCCTCGACGGCCAGCGCGAGACGGCGGCGTGGCTCTGGAACCGCGGCATCAGCGCCGTGGCCGCCGACACGCACGCGATGGAGGCGCTGCACGTCAAGCCCGAGGAGGGCTTCCAGCACCGCCGGCTGCTGCCGATGCTCGGCATCGCGATCGGCGAGTACTTCAACCTCGCCCCGCTCGCGGCGGACTGCGCCGAGGACGGCGTCTACGAGTTCATGCTCGTCTCCTCGCCGCTCAACATCCGCGGCGCCGTCGGCTCCCCGCCCAACGCCTACGCGATCAAGTAGCCGCGCGGCGGGTGGCCCGCTCGGCTTCCGCCGAGGCGCGGGACGGGGGCGTCCGAGCGGCGCGCCTGCGGTAAGGTGAGCGCCGCCGGAGGGAGCCTCGATGGCGCTGCCCGTGACGAGTGAGGCGCTGGACGATGTGCGCGTTCTCGACCTGTCCGAGGGCGTCGCCGGGCCGTTCTGCACGAAGCTGCTGGCCGCCCTCGGCGCGGACGTGATCAGCGTCGAGGCGCCGGGGCGCGGCGACCGCGCGCGCTCCGCTCCGCCCTTCGCCGGCGACGAGCCGCACCCGGAGCTGAGCGGGCTGTTCCTCTACCTCAACACCGGCAAGCGCAGCGTCACGCTCGACCTCGCGCAGGCCTCCGGCCGCGCGATCGCCGGGCGGCTCGCCGGGTGGGCCGACATCGTGATCGAGGACTTCGCGCCGGGGCAGCTCGAAGCCTGGAGCCTCGGCCACGGGGCGCTCGAGGCGTCCCGCGACGCCTCGCGGCCGGGCGTGATCGTCGTCTCGGTGACGGACTACGGGCAGAGCGGGCCGTACCGCGACTGGGAGGCGTCGGACCTGACGGCGCTCGCCCTCGGCGGCTCGCTCTACATCGCCGGCGACGAGGATCGCGAGCCGCTCAGGATCGGCGGGCGGCCGGCGCAGTTCTTCGCCGGGCTCTCCGCCTTCAGCGGCGCGCTGCTCGCGCTCCACCATCGCGACGCGACGGGCGAGGGCCAGCACGTCGACGTCTCGATGCTCGAGGGCATCGCGACCGCGCAGGAGTACCCGGGCGCGGCCTGGGCCTACAAGCGCGAGATCCGCGTGCGCGGCCCCGGCCACGCGCCGATGTTCGAGGTGGACGACGGCTACATCGGGCTGATGTTCCCGCAGGCCCGCTGGCCCGCCTTCTGCGAGCTGATCGGGCGGCCCGACATCGAGCACGACCCGCGCTTCGAGGGCACGCGGCAGCGCCGCGACAACATGGCCGAGCTGCGCGAGATCATCGCCGAGTGGACCGAGGGCAAGCGCAAGGCGGACCTCTACCACGCGGTGCAGGCCGTGCAGGGGCCGGCCGGCTACGTCTGCACCGCGCCCGACCTGATCGAGTCGCCCCAGTTCATCGAGCGCGAGTTCTTCGGCGAGGTCGACCACCCGGCGACGGGGCCGCTGCTCTACCCCGGCCTGCCGCTGCGCTTCGGCACGGAGCGCCCGCCGCTGCGGCGAGCCCCGCTGCTCGGCGAGCACAACGCCGAGGTCTACGGCGAGCTGCTCGGCTACGGCGCCGCCGACCTCGTGCGGATGCGCGGCGCGGGGGTGATCTGATGGCCGGCGGGCCTGACACGCAGGGCGCCCTCGAGGGGCTGCGCGTCATCGACCTCTCGCAGGTCTGGGCGGGGCCGCTGGCGCTCAAGCTGCTCGGCGACATGGGCGCGGACGTGATCAAGGTCGAGTCCGGCCGCCGCACGGACACGGCGCGAGGCGACCCCAACCCGCGGGCGAGCAGCGCGATCTATCCCGACGACGACCCCGGCGAGGAGCCGTGGAACCGCGCGGGCCTGTTCAACGACCGCAACCGCAGCAAGCGCGGCATCTGCCTCGACCTGACCATGACCGAGGGCATCGCGACGCTGAAGCGCCTGATCGCCGCCTCGGACGTGGTCGCGGAGAGCTATCGGTTCGGCGTGCTGGAGCGGCTCGGCGCGGGCTACGAGGCGATCCGCGAGGTGAAGCCGGACATCGTCTACGTCTCGTTCTCCAGCCAGGGCGCGACCGGGCCGGAGCGCTCCTACGGCTCGTACGGCGCGATCCTCGAGCAGACCGCCGGCATCGCCTCGATCACCGGCTACCGCGACGGCCCGCCCAAGACCTCTGGCACCTTCTTCCCGGACCCGGTCGTGGCGATGCTCGGCGTCGGCGCGATCCTCGCGGCCGTGCGCCGCCGCGACCGCACCGGCGAAGGGACGTTCGTCGACCTCTCGCAGCGCGAGGTCACGACCTCGATCGTGCCGGAGATGCTGATGGACTACACGCTGAACGGCCGCGTGCGCGGGCCGCGGGGCAACCGCCACGACGTCCATGCCCCGCAGGGCGTCTACCCGAGCGCGGGCGAGGACGAGTGGGTCACGATCACCGTGCGCTCGGACGCCGAGTGGCGGGCGCTCGCGGAGCTGATCGGCGGTCCCGGGCTGGCCTCGGACGCGCGCTTCGCGACGCTGCTCGGTCGGCGTCGCCGCCACGACGAGCTGGACGCGCTGATCGCCGCCTGGACGCGCGAGCGCGAGTCGCGCGAGGTGATGGAGCAGCTACAGGCGCTCGGCGTCGCGGCCGGCATGGTGCATCGCGGCGACACGCTGCTCGATGATCCGCAGCTGGCGGCGCGCGGCTTCTGGGAGCCGGTGGACCACCCGGCGGCGGGCCTGATCCCGCACCTCAGCCGCCCCTTCAAGCTGAGCCGCACCCCCGGCTGGACCCCCCGCCCGGCCCCGATGCTCGGCGAGCACACCGAGGAGGTGCTGCGCGACGTCGCCGGCCTCTCCGAGTCGGAGATCGCCGACCTCGCCGCCCTCGGCGTAACGCGCAACGTGCCGGACGGCGCGGTGGGGCGGTAGGGAGGGCCTGCGGGATGCCACTGAAGATAGTCTCCTGGAACATCGCGCACCGTACGGAGCCCTGGCGCGTCCTCGCCGGCATGGATGCGGACATCGCGCTCTTGCAGGAGGCGGGCGCGCCGCCCCCGGAGGTCGCGAGCCGGATCGAGGTGGATTCCGCCCCCTGGCGCACCGCGCGCCGCGCGCGCTGGCGAACGGCGATCGTCAGGCTCTCGGATCGCGTCGGCGTGGAGTGGATCGAGGCGAAGCCGCTCGAGGAGGCGCGCCGCGGGGAGTTCGCCGTCAGCTGGCAAGGAACAATCGCAGCCGCCATCGTGAGCGCACCGGACGTCGATCCGTTCGTCGCCGTCTCCATGTACTCGCGCTGGACGAGGCGGCACCCATACACCGGGAACACGGGGATCGTCTCGGACGCCTCGGCTCATCGCCTGGTCTCCGACCTGTCCGCGTTCGTGCGGCGCCGGAACGGCCCTCGTGTCCTCGCTGCCGGAGACCTCAACATCCTCCACGGCCACGGCGAGCACGGGCGCGAATACTGGGCCGCGCGCTACGGGACCGTGTTCGACAGGATGGAGGCGCTGGGACTGCGCTTCGTCGGTCCTCAGTACCCTCACGGGCGACAGGCGGATCCGTGGCCCAAGGAGCTTCCTCGGGACAGCGCCAACGTGCCCACGTACTACACGGTGCGGCAGGGGCGCCCTGCCGCAGCGACCCGGCAGCTGGACTTTGTATTCGCCTCCAAGGGGTTTGCCGACTCCGTGAGCGTGCGAGCAATGAACGAGCCGGGGCAATGGGGTCCCAGCGACCATTGCCGCATCGGGATCGAGGTCTCGGACCGTCGCCGATGAGCCGCGCGTCAAGAGGCGTCGACTGCGGCTCCGACCTCATGGAGCCTTCGGCAGATGCGCGCCTTGAGGTCGAGCGTGACAGATGAGCTCGCTGGCCGTCACTCCACGCTGTCCAGCCGCGCCTCGCAGGTTTCGGTGTGGATGGCTCCGCGGGCGTAGAACTGGCGGGACTGCACTTCCCGCGATGAGTCTGTGAAGACCACGTGGTGGTCCATCTCGTAGGGGTGCCACTCCCCGCCGGCGAGGAGCAGGCCGCCTATCCCTCCCACATGACGGATGTCGCCGCCGCCCGCGCGCTCGATGATCCGGTCTACCTCGGCACGCACCAGAGACGCGAACTGACGGTGCTCGCCGAGGGTATTCATGCACTGGACAGCAGTCGGCGGCGTCGGTGTCGTCCTTGGGGAAGCTGTCGGCGTCACCCTTGGGGAAGCTGTCGGCGTCGCCTCTGGGAGTGTCCTTGGGGGCGGCGTCGGCGTGGGGGTGGTGTCGGACAGCACGTCGATGCTCATCAGCACCGCTTCGCACGTGGTGGCGTCCACGGTCCCCCACGCCAGGATGATAAACTCCCAGCCGTCCGGCACCCGTACGAACGTGAACTCCGTCGTGTATCGGTAGAGCGACCCCTCGGCTGGCCCGATGCGAAAGGTACCCGACCTGTGGTTGAAGTTCGGAACCGGCGATCCCTGCGCTCGCTCCTGGGCTAGCAGTTGCCGAAACCAACCGCGCACCTCGGCGTCGAACTCGAGACTGCGGCCGTCCACCAAGCAGTCGTCGATGGATGTCATCGCCGTGGTGGGGCGGGGGATGGGCGGCGTCGCGGGCTCGCTTGCTGCGCCGCCATTGGAGCAGCCAACGAGCGTGACGGCGAGCAACAGGCTGAGCGCGCGCATAGACCTCCGCATGACGGACAGGGTACCGCTCACCGCAAACAAGTACGACGCAGGCTCTGCGTCGTATGCGCTGTGGTGAGCACACCGAGGAGGTGCTGCGCGACGTCGCTGGCCTCCCCGAGTCGGACCTTGTGCCCTCGGCCGTCACGCGCAACGTGCCGGATGGCGCGGTGGGGGGTGAGGGGGCGACATGGTTGCGCTGGCTGATGCCCTAGCGTTCTTCTCGGACGCAGATGTCACGACAGAGGTGGTGGCGACCAGACCAACACCCCTGGTCGTCGCTACGCTTCCTGCTGAGTTGGACGTAGATAAGCTCGAGTTGGCGTGCCTCATGTTGCAGGCCCCGACGGGAGCCGCGCTCTGGCGGGCGGTCGCGTTCGACCGACTGCCTACCGTTCTGGCATCGGGAGTTGATGTCGAGCCCTCCGATGCGCACATCTCTGCCGGAGACATCGGCAAGGCCCTTGAGTACGGAGGACGGATCAAGTGGGGTGATCGAGACCCTACCGTCATTCTCGGGTTTATGAGGCAGGGATTGGACCGGACCTTCCGCAAGGTCAGCAGCAGTCTCGATCAGGACGAACTGAGCGATCTCAAGAAGACCTTCCCGAATGTCTCGCCGAGCGAGGATGGCGAGACGCTGCTCCTGTCGCGCATGCCCAACACCATCCCGTTCGCTTACGAGTTCGCGTACGGCTACTGGATTCCAGAGGATCCGTTCGAGACCCTGAAGGTGGTTCTCGTCCTCGGGCAGCGGGGCAGCAGGATCTCCGGGGCGACAAGGGCCGCGATTACTGCCTGCTCAGCCGTGGCTTGGCGGTGAAGCGCTCAGGGGGGCTCATACACCACGATGCCGTCCTGCACGGCGGGCTTGACGATCAGGGCGTGGCTGTCTTTGTAGCGCTCCACGTCGTCGGGCGAGACCACGATGGCGTCTACAGCCGCTCCGACCCCGTGGAGCCGCCGGTAGATGCGCGCCATCAGTTCGAGCGCGTCCGCTCCGTCCTTGATGATGAGAAGGTCGATGTCGCTGTCGGGGTCCGCCTCACCACGGGCTGCGGACCCGAAGAGGATGATCTTCTCGGGCTCCGCCACCTCGACGATGCGACCGATGACGTCGTCCAGCGTCGCTTGATCAAGCATCGCCGCCCGATCGTACTCCACCCGACATCCGGACGGCGTCCGTTGCTAGACAATCGCCGGGAAGATGTCGGCGCCGGTCACCAAGCAGCTTGAGCTCCACGGCAACGTCGAGGTCATCGTTGGGCAGTCCCAGGACGGCGGAGTGGGATGCATCGTCCGGAAGCGGCATGTGCGTGAACGAGATCTCGGTTCCGTCGGCCTCAAGCGCCGCGAGTCTTGCCACCCCGGCATTGATGACCAGGAATCGGCCGTTCGGCCGCAGGCGGTACTCCTTGGCCTGGAAGGCTTCCCGAACGTAGCCGACGGCGGCGTCGCGCTCCGCTGCTCCGAAGAACTCGAGCCAGTTGACGGAGAGGTACTGCTCCCGTGTGAGGGCGCCGGCATCGGACCTGCGGCTCCGCCGCTGGAACGCTCCGGTCTTGGGTTGTGAGGCTGCCTGGTCGAAGTCGGAAGGCTTGCAGTATCGGCTCACATGGTCGTCATCGGGCAGCAGGTCGCCTTCCATCAGTGCTGCTTGAGGAACGGCTCGACTGCCTGGAGGGCGTCTGCCTTGCGCAAGGCGCCGCTCACTCTCATCCGCTCCTTCCCGGGCCGCGCGGGCTCGGCGACGGCCACGAAGCGAATGAGCCCATCCTGTCGGAAGTTCATCACCAGCAGACCCTCGCTGAGGACGCGCCACTCAGCCTGGACCCGGCCTTCGGGATCCGTGCCGATCACCGGCGTTCCGAAGTGAGGCTCATCGATGAGAAAGTCCGCGAAGTACGTGAGCGAGTCCACATCCAGATCCGGCTCGTCCGGATCCTCGTTGATGAGGACGATCAGCTCTTCGAGCGATTCCGCGACCTCGCCGCGACCGGCCGCGCCGAGCCTGTCGATGCTCGTTCGCCCCCGGTCGCTTTCGGGCGCCTGCGCGGATGCGAGTTCGGGATTGTTCGTGGTCATGGAGCCTGCGCCAACTCGCTGTGCGCGCGCGGAGCGATCATCGGGACTTGTGCTGCCGAACGGACGACAGCATAACACCCGGTCCAGCGATCTCTCCCTGGCGAAGCTGCCCCTACGTCGCGTCCGGAAGGTAGGCGTCGCCGATGATCTGGGCGTCGAGCAGCTGCTGGTAGCGCTCGTCGCTGACGCCGAGGAGGTCTTGCAGCACCTCGCGGTTGTGCTGGCCGAGCAGCGGGGCGTGGCCGCGGATGCGCAGCGGGCGCTCGCGGAAGCGGGCGACCGGGGCCGGGTAGCTGTGCGTCCCCGCCTCCGGGTGGTCGACCTCCTGCCAGAAGCCGCGCGCGCGCAGGTGCTCGTTCTCGCGCAGCTCCTCCTGGCGCAGCAGCTCGGCGGCCGGCACGCCCGCCCCTTGCAGCCGCTCCATCAGCTCGCGCGCGACGTGCCGCGAGGTCCACGCCTCGATCAGCGGCTCCAGCTCGTCCTGGTGCTCGTGGCGCGCGTCCGAGGTCGCGAAGCGCGGGTCGGCGGCCAGTTCCGGCGCGCCCAGCTCGGCGGCGAGGGCGGCGAACTGCTCGTCGCTGTCGACGGCGATCGCCACCCAGCGGCGGCGGCTCGACTCGCTCTGCTCGCCCGGCGCGTCGCGGCAGCGGAAGACGCCGCTCGGCGCCTTCGAGGGGTGGCGGTTGCCGAAGGCGCCGCGCACGCGCCGGTTGAACGAGTAGTCCATCAGCGCCCAGGAGATGTGGTGCAGCCCGGCCTCGACGTGCGAGAGGTCGATCATCTGCCCTCGGCCGGTGCGCTCGCGCGCGAACAGCGCGGCCTGCACGGCGAAGGCGACGTGGATGCCGGCGTTGGGGTCGCCGTGGGCGACGCCGGGAGTGTACGAGGGGTCGCTGTCGCGGTAGCCGCGCAGGAAGGTGTGGCCGCCGAGCGCGTCCATCGTGGGCGCGAAGCCCTTGAAGCCGCGGTAGGGGCCGGTCGTCCCGAAGCCGGGGAAGCGCGCCATGATGATGCGCGGGTTGAGCTCGGCGAGCCGCGGGTAGTCGAGCCCGAACTTCTCGACGACCCCCGCCGCGTTGTTCTCGATGTACACGTCGGAGACGCGCACCAACTCGCGCAGCAGCTCGATGCCCTCGGGGCGATCGATGTCCAGCGTGACGCTCTTGTGGCCGCGCTTCGAGTAGTTGAAGTGGGCGTTGCGGTTCCAGAAGCCCTCGCTCGGGTCGCGGTCGACGTAGAGCGCGCCGAACGGGCCTTGCAGGTACAGCTCGGGCAGATGGCGGTAGTTCGAGCGCGTCGGGTTGACGTGCTGGATCGACTCGATCTCGATCACCTCGGCGCCGAGGTCGGCGAGGATCAGGCTGGCCGCCGGGCCGGCCCAGACGATCGCCTGGGAGAGCACCCGCACGCCCTCGAGGGGCAGCCGCGCCTCCGTGCGGGTCTCCGGTGCTGCCTCAGACGCCGGTTCAGACGACATCGCGCTGCCTCAGGATCGAGACGTCCTCGGGGGTGTAGTCGAGCAGCCCGGTGAGCACCTCCATGGTGTGTTCGCCGAGCAGGGGCGCGCGGCGGATCGAGGCGGGCGTCTCGCTCAGCTTGAACTGCGCGCCCGGGTACTCGCGGGGGCCGGTCTCCGGGTGGTCCAGCTCGACGAAGTAGCCGCGCGCGCGCAGCTGGCGATCGGCGAAGAGGTCCTCGGTGGTGTTGAGCGCGGCGACGGGGACGCCCTGCGCCTGCGCGGCGTCCATCACCTCGATCTTGGTGCGCTCCAGCAGCCACGGGTAGAGCAGCGCGTCGATCCGCGGGCCGAACGCGGGGTCGAGCAGGTTGTCGGAGTAGCTGGCGTCGTCGATCAGGTCCTCGCGGCCGATCATGCGGCAGAAGCGGTCCCACCAGTAGGGGTAACAGAGGAAGTTGACGTAGCCGTCCTTGCAAGGCAGCTGGCCGCCGTAGACGCCGTTGGGGAAGGCGCTGGCCCGCAGGTTGCAGTCCTCGGTGACGAACAGCTCGCCGCCGTAGGAGTGCGCCATGACGTTCTGCGTCGCGCGGTCGAGCGAGCAGGCGAGCGCGTCCTGGATCGAGATGTCGACGCGCTCGCCGACCCCGAGGCGCACGCTCGAGGTGATCGCGCCGAGGCTGTAGGAGGCGGACATCGCGCCCGCGAGGAAGAGCGGGGCGTAGAGCCAGGGCCGGTTCGGCTCGCGGCCGGGGTAGGCGGTGACGGCCAGCGCGCCGCCCATCGCGTAGAGCAGCATGTCGTCCGCCTCGAAGTCGCGGTACGGCCCGTGCTGTCCAAAGTTGGAGATCGAGACGAGCGCGGCGGCCGGGTTGACCTCGGCGAGCTGCGCCTCGCTGAGCCCGAGGCGGGCGAGCGCGCCGGGGCGGAAGTTCTCGACGACGGCGTCGGCCCAGGCGGCGAGGCGGCGCAGGATGCGCTGCCCGCTCCCGGTCTTGAGGTTGAGCGTGAGGCTGCGCTTGCCGGTGTTGAGATCGAGGAAGAGCCCGCTGCGCTCGGGGTGCGGCTCGTCGTCCGGGAACGGCCCGGCGCGCCTCGCGGGGTCGCCGCCGGCGGGCCGCTCGATCTTGATCACGTCGGCGCCGTAGTCGCTGAGCAGCTTGGTGCAGTAGGGCCCGGCGACCCCCTGCGTGAGGTCGAGGATGCGCAAGCCATCGAGGGCGCCCGCGCTCATCGCCGCTCCTCCCGGCCTCGCCGCGGTTGTCCAGCGCCCGGACTCGGGAGTCCGGGGCGTGCGCTGGACTATAGATGCAGCGGCGCTTCACGACGAAGCGAGGGGCCGGAAGGCTCAGTAGGCGCCCTGCGCCTCGAAGATGCGGCGCGGGTTGCCGGTGGTCATCGCCTCGATCTGCTCCTCGGGGACGCCGAGGCGGCGCAGGCGGGGGACCACGACGTTGGGGATCGTGAGGAAGTTCGCCTCCGGCAGGGCGCGGTCGAGGATCTCACGAGGCACGCCCTGCATGTGCGGCGAGGTGTCGTGGCTCAGCACCATGCGGTCGGCGTAGCCGCGCGCGCAGAGCGCGGCGATGGTCGCGGTCCGCTCCTCGGTGCTCGCGTTGAGGCCGGAGCCGAAGCGGTCCATCCCGATCGTGCTGCCGCGCTCCATCAGCCCGCTCAGGTAGTCGAGGTCCGTCGAGTCGCCGGAGTGGCCGACCACGACGCGCGCGAGGTCCACGCCCTCGGCGGCGAAGACGCGCTGCTGGTCGGCGCCCGAGCCGGCGAACGGGTTGCTGTGCGTCATGATCGGGACGCCGCTCGCGCGGTGCGCGAGGGCGATGGCGCGCAGCTGCAGCTCGTCGTCGGGTTCGTATTCCTCGGTGGCGATCTTGAGCGCGCCCGCGCGGATCGAGGTGCCGGCGATGCCGACGTTGATGTCGTGCAGGTAGAGCTCGACGACGCGGTCGGGCGTCTTGCGGCGGAAGTAGTTCGGCACCCGGAGGTGCACCCCGGTGGCGGCGATCACCTGCAACTCCGTGCGCTCGGCGACCTCGACCATCAGACGGATATCGCGCGCGAGGTCGAAGGTCGTGACGTCGATGATCGTGTCGACGCCCGCCGCGCGCGCCTCCTCGCAGAACGCCGCCGCGGCGGCGACCTCGGCCTCGCGGTCGAAGAGCTGCGGGTAGTTGTCGTAGAGCGCGGGGGTCTGGAGGAAGAGGTGCTCGTGCATCAGCGTGAAGCCGAGGGCGCTCGGCTCCAGCTCGCCGCGCAGGGTCGGGATCGTCGTCATGCCGCGCTCCTCCGCTCGCCGGGGCATGGTAGCGGCTCCTCGTTCCCGCGGCGGCGCGCCGTATGATTCGGGCGACGTTGGGAGAGGATGCGGGGAGGGGCTGACATGCCGATGGACGGGTTCGAGGCAGGGCTCAAGGTGCGCCGCGAGGTGCTGGGCGACGAGTACGTGGACCGCGCCTTCGAGGGCGTCACGGACTTCGATCGCGAGTTCCAGGAGTTCGTCACGGCGGTCGCCTGGGGTCAGGTCTGGACGCGCGACGGGTTGAGCCGCCGCGATCGCAGCCTGCTCAACCTCGGGATGCTCGCCGCCGCCGGCAAGACAACCGAGCTGGCGACGCACATCCGCGCGGGCCTCGGCAACGGCCTCACGCCGGCGGAGATCTCCGAGATCATCCGCCAGGTCGCGGTCTACTGCGGCGCCCCCGCCGCGCTCGAGGCGATGCGCATCGCCAAGCAGGTGCTGCGCGACCAGGGCATCGACGCATGAGCATTCCCGTTGCTCCCGGCACGACGGCGATCACCGGCGTCACGCTGATCGACGGCACGGGCGCCGACCCGCTGCCCGGCGCCAGCCTGGTGGTCGAGGACGGGCGCATCGCGAGCGTCGGCCGCCTCGACACGCTGCCGCAGGGCGCGAACGTCATCGACGCCTCCGGGGCGACGCTGCTGCCGGGGCTGATCGACTCGCACGTGCACTTCTACAGCTCGTGGAAGTCGATGCAGCAGCGCGCGCTGACGCCGCCCACGCTCGCGACCTTCGAGGCGGCGCAGAACGCGCTCGCCACCCTCGACGCGGGGTTCACCGCAGTGCGCGAGGCGTCCGGATCGCCGGCCGGTTTCAAGCTCGCGATCGAGCGCGGGCTGATTCCGGGGCCGCGCATGCGCATCGCCGTCGCCGCGCTCTCGCAGACCGGCGGGCACGGCGACGGCCGGCTGCCGAGCGGGGTGCGCTTCTGGAGGCAGTGGGGCCCGGAGTGGATCGAGACGATCTGCGACGGCCCCGAGGAGGTGCGCAAGACCGTGCGCGGCGTGCTCCGCCTCGGCGCGGACTTCGTCAAGCTGCACGCCACCGGCGGCGTCATGTCGCCCTCGGACGAGCCGGGCTCGCCGCAGTTCACCGAGGAGGAGATCGCCGTCATGGTCTACGAGGCGCGCATGGTCGGGAAGACCTGCATGGCGCACGCCCAGGCCACCGAGGGCATCAAGAACGCCGTTCGCGCCGGCGTCGAGTCGATCGAGCACGGCTTCTACCTCGACGACGAGGCGATCGCGATGATGATCGAGCGCGACGCCTTCCTGGTGCCGACGATCCACGCGCCTCGCAGCATCGTGCTGCGCGAGGAGGCGACGCCGGAGTCGGTGCTGCCGCAGTCGCTGCGCAAGGCCCATGAGGTGATCGACGCGAACGCGGAGAGCTTCCGCGCGGCGCACGAGGCGGGCGTGCGGATCGCGATGGGCACCGACGTCGGCGTCGGCGTGCACGGCACGAACGCGTGGGAGCTGGAGCTGATGACGCAGCACGGCATGACGCCCATGGAGTCGATCGTCGCCACGACGAAGACCGCCTCGGAGTGCATCCACATGGCCGACGAGATCGGCACCCTCGAGGCGGGTAAGCTCGCCGACCTGATCGTCGTCGACGGCGACCCGCTCGAGGACGTCACGCTGCTGCAGGACACGGAGCGGCTGCGGCTGATCATGCAGGGCGGCCGCGTGCATAAGGACACGCTCGCGGCCTGAGGCGAGCGGCGGCCGTCACGAGGGGAGTCCCCGGTGACCGTGTCCTCGGCGGACCTCGTCCTGCTCTTCGACGTCGACCACACGCTGATCGACGGCGTCGCGGTGAAGGCCGGGCTGGATGCGAGGATCGAGGCGGCCGTGGGCGTCGAGCACGCCCGGCGCTTCTGGCGAACGTACGAGGCTGTCCGCGCCGACCTCGGCCATGTCGACCTGCCGGAGACGATCGAGCGCCTCGCACGCGAGTCCGGCGAAGCCTCGCTGGGCGAGCTGCTCACGGGCGCGGTGCTGTGCCTGGACTTCGCCGGCTGCCTCTTCCCCGGCGCGCTCGCGGCCGTGGAGCACGCGCGCGGCCTCGGCCTGCCGGTGATCGCCTCGGACGGCGACGAGCGCTTCCAGCGCCACAAGATCCAGAGCTCTGGTCTTGAGGCGGCGTTCGAGGGCCGCGTGCTGATCTGCGAGCACAAGGAGCAGGAGCTGGAGACGATCCGCGCGCGCTACCCGGCGAGCCGCTACGCGCTGATCGACGACAAGCCCGGCATCCTCGCCGCTGTGAAGTCCGCCCTCGGCGAGCAGGTGACGACGGTGCTGGTGGAGCAAGGCCCGTACGCCCTCGAGGCCGCCGAGGGTGCGCCGCCGGACGTGCGCCTGCCCTCGATCGCGGCGTTCGCCGAGCTGGACGCGGGGACGCTGGGCGCGGGGTAGGGGCGCGACGAGACAGGAGGCCGGAGATGGATGCGAGCGAACGATTCCCGATCAGCCTCGGCGAGGCGATCTTCTCGCTGCGGGCGATCCGCCGCGTCAGGCCCGACCCGATCCCTGAGGACGACCTCCGCGACATCCTCACGGCGGCGATCCAGGCGCCCAACGGCGGCAACGCCCAGCCCTGGCGCTTCCTCGTGGTGCGCGACCGGGAGCTGCGGCGGCAGCTCGGCGTGCTCTACCGCGAGGCGTGGTGGGCGAAGCGCGCCGACCAGGGCATCCACGGCCCCGAGGACATCGACCGTTCGAACCCGACGATGGTCTCGGCGATGCGGCTCGCCGACGAGTTCGGGCAGGCGCCCGTCGTCGTGCTGGTCTGCGCGACCGAGCAGGGAGCGAACGCGCAGGGTTCCGTGATTCCCTCGGTGCAGAACCTGCTGCTCGCGGCCCGCGCGCTCGGCATCGGCGGCACGATCACCACGCTGCACGCCGTCGTCGATGAGCGTGCGAAGGAGCTGCTCGGGATTCCCGGGGAGGCCCAGATCGTCTACGCCGTGCCGCTCGGCTACCCGAAGGGCGCCTTCGGCCCGGTCACCCGCAAGCCACTCGCGGAGGTCGCCTCGGTCGACCGCTGGGGCCGCTCGATTGGGTAGCGGCCGAACGTCGGTTCGCCCTCAGCGGGCTCGGCGCAGCTCGGGCGAGACGGCGGTGATGGCGATCGTGAGGGCGGCGAGCAGCAGGCCCGAGGCCGCCGTGGTCGTCACCACACCCAGCGACGACGCGGCCGCGCCCTGCACGAGCGTCGCGCCCGGCAGGACGCCGATCGAGATCATGAGCACGCCGAGCAGGCGTCCGCGCGCCTCGGGCGGCGAGAGCAGCATCGTCACCGTGCTCTGCATCACACCGAACCCCGAACCCCCAAGACCGGCGAAGAAGATGAGCAGCAGCGCGAGGGCGAACCCGCCGCTCAGCGCGAATGCGGCGAGCCCCAGCCCGAACAGCACCGTCGCCAGCAGGTAGAGCATGCCCTTCCAGCGGAAGTCGCCCCACGAGGCGATCGCGATCGCGGCGATCAGCGCCCCCAGCCCGTTGACGCCGACGATCAGTCCCAGCCCGGCCGCGCCGACCTCGAAGACCTCTTCGGCAAACACGGGCAGGAATCCGAGGATCACCGGCCAGCCGAGCATGTTGGCCAGCACCGTGACCAGCAGCAGGGCGCGCAGCGCGGGGCTCGTGACGGCGTAACGGAACCCGTGCGCGATCTCGGCCGGCGCCGCGGTCATGGCGGAGCGAGGGGCGCGGCGAGCGTCCTCGATGCGGAGCAGGGGCCACGACGCGGGCAGGTACCAGGCGAGGCAGAACCAGAGCGCGACGTCCGCGCCGAACGTCGCGATCAGCGCGCCCGCCGCCGCGGGAACGACCATGCGGCTGCCCAGCATCCCCGCCGTCGTGACCGCGTTCGCGCTCGAGACGCGGCGCTCGCCCACGAGGTCGATCGTGAGCGTGAATCGTGTCGGCATCAGCGGCTGCGTGGTCAGGCCGAGCAGCGCCGTGGCCACGACGACGTGCCAGTACTCCGCCCGATCGAGCGTCACGAGCAGCGCGATCACCACCCCGGTGGCGAGCCCGAGCGACTGCGCGCCGATCAGCAGGCGCGGACGGTGGAGGCGGTCCGCGAGCAGGCCGCCGACCGGTCCGAGCAGCATCGGCGCCAACCCCGCCGCCGCCGCTGCGGAGACCGCGAGCTCCGAGCGCGTGATGTCGAACGCCAGCCAGATCAGCACGACGTTCTGCCCCCACCACGCGCTCCAGGCGAACAGCGTGCTCAACCACAGCGCGCGAAAGTCCGGGTAGGCGAGCAGCGACTCCAGCGCGTTGGCGACGAGCGGGTGGCGGCCGGGAGCGGTCAGGAGGCGCATGCGCTGCGCGCCCCGCCGGCCGCTACGAGTGCGCGCGGAGGAAGGCGCGGATCTCCTCGAGGGTGGCGGGGAGGTTGGCCGGGGCGCGGCAGTCCACGGCGAGGCAGCGGGCGTGCGGGGCCTCGGCGCAGATGCGCTCGGCGATCGAGGTGGGGTGGAACGGGTCGCTGCCGGGCAGGATCAGCAGCGGTGCCGGACAGCCGCGCAGCCACTCCTCGCTGACCGTGAAGTAGGGCGGGTCGTCCGGCCAGTAGGCGTCGCCGATCCGCTCGACGAGCGCGACGTAGTCCGCGGGCGCCATTGCCGCGATCTTGTCGCGGAAGGCCGGGTCGACCTCGATGCGGCGAGAGAACGGCCCGCCGGCGTTGTTGGTGACGAACTGCGGATCCTCGAGGGCGCTCGCGACGACGGCCGCCATGCCCTCGGCGCGCGCGAGGGCGACCGTCGGGCGGAACATGTCCATGAACGTCTCGCGCGAGTTCGTGTGGTCGATCCCGACCGGGCTCTGCCCGATCCCCGAGGCGACGCGGCCGGGCGCGTCGCGGACCATGCGCAGCACGTAGGCGACGCCGATGCAGCCGCCCATGACGTGCGCGCGCTCCACGCCGAGCGCGTCGAGGACGGCGAGCTGGTCGCCAAGCGCGAGCTCGTAGGAGAACTCAAGCGGCGCGTCCCAGCTCTCCCCGGCGTGGCGCTGGTCCATGCCGATCACCATGCGCTCGTCCGCGAACTCGCGCGGCGGGTCGATGTCGCCGCGGTGCCAGAAGCCGATCTCGGAGCGGACGCCGCCCGGCGCGATCAGCAGCAGCGGCGTGGCGCCGTCCTCCGGCCCCCAGGTCTGGTAGTGGATGCGTGCGCCGTCGGGGCGCTCGATGAACGGCATGTGGCTCCTAGCTGCGCGGCAGGCCGAGGCCGCGCGTGGCGATGATGCCGCGCTGGATCTCGGACGAGCCGCCGGCGATCGTGCGCGAGATCGTTGTCACGTAGCGCAGCGTGAACAGGCCCTTCGAGGGCGTTCGCTCGTCCTCGGGATCCCAGAGGTTGGAGTAGAGCCCGAACACCTTGGCGCCGGTGCGCGCCGTGCGCTGGTCCAGTTCGACCATGAACATGCGCGAGGTCGAGGCCTCGTAGTTCGGGATCAGCCCGGCGTTCTGGATCGAGATCACGCGGAACGAGAAGTTCTGGCAGACCTCCGTCTCGATGAAGCGGTCGGCGACCTCGGCGCGCAGCGTGCCGACGCGGCGCGCGTAGCCGCTCGCAGGCCCCGAGGTGGCGTCGCGCACCAGCCGCCGGATGTAGCGGCGGATGCGGACGGCCTCGGAGATGTTCGAGCGCTCGAAGTCGAGCAAGGTCATGCCGACGTACCAGCCGCGGTTCTCCTCGCCGAGCACGTTGCGGGCGGGGACGCGCACGTTCTCGAAGAAGGTCTCGTTGAAGCCGTGCTCCCAGGCCATGTTGATCAGCGGCCGCACGCTCAGGCCCGGCGTGCGGATGTCGTCGATCAGCATGAAGCTGATGCCGCGGTGCTTCGGCGCGTCCGGGTCGGTACGCACGAGGGCGAACAGCGCGTCGGCGTAGTGCGCGTTCGAGGTCCAGATCTTCTGCCCGTTGATCACGTACTCGTCGCCGTCGCGCACGGCGCGCGTGGCCAGCGAGGCGAGGTCGGAGCCCGCGCCGGGTTCGGAGTAGCCCTGCGCCCAGAGGATCTCGCCGCTGAGGATGCCGGGCAGGTAGGCCGCTTTCTGCTCCTCGCTGCCGTGCACGATGATCGTCGGGCCGAGCATGCTGACGCCCTGCCCGCCGACGTCGGGCGCGGCCGCCTCGGCGATCTCCTGCTTGAAGATGAACTGCTCCATCGAGGTGAGGCCGCCGCCGCCGTACTCCTCCGGCCAGTGCGGCGCGACCCAGCCGCGCTCGGCGAGCGCCTCGGTCCACTCGTTCGCCGCCGCCACGCGCTCCGGCTCGCCGGAGGCGCGGTCGGCGACCCAGCCGCCCTCGGAGCCGTGCTCGATGCCGAGGCGCGTGCGCTCGCGGTACCACTCCGGCAGGCGCTCGTCGATCAGCCGGCGCACCTCGGCGCGGAACGCGGCCTGCTCTGTCGTGTCTTCCCAGTCCATCGTTCCTCCGGCGGTCGCGTCGGGCAGCGAGGGCGCCGCGCGGCGTCGGGCGCGACGCGCCGGTATCTTAGCGCCTCGCGGGTTGTGGCGAGGGCGGCCCTGGGCGGTCCGCTACCGACGCGGTCGGTCCGGCGTGCCTGGATTCCGGCTTTCGCCGGAATGACGGAAAGGGGAGGGAGAGAGGCCGGAGGCGGCCCGGGGGCGCCGCGCCGGATGTGACGGGCGCTGAGGGCGGCGCTACAGCGTGAGCGCGCCGGCCGCGAGCGACCTCGACAGCGACGCGAGCACCGCTTCCCCGTCGCGGTCCGAGAGGGAGCCGAGGCGGCGCAGGATGAGGCCGTGGTCCAGCGTGAACAGCTTCATGCGCACCCGGCAGGGCACGGTCAGGTTCGCATCGCGCCAGTCCTCGAGCGGCACGTCGCTTGGCCACGGGTTGTGCGTGGATGAGGTGATCATCGCGAGGATCGACTGGCCGTGGGCCCGGTTGAACCGGGGGGCGGAGAGCACGATGGCCGGCCGGCGCTTCGAGGCTTGTCGGTCGGTGAACGGGAACGGAACGACGACGACGTCGAGCGCCTCAGAGGTCACGCCAAGCGCTCTCGTCCTCCGCCGTGGTCCATTCGCTCATCGTCTCGGCGACGCCGCGCAGGTAGCCGTCCTCCTCGCGCATGATCTTGCGAATCGTCACGTGGTCCCCCTCGATCGCGAACGCGATCGCGTCGCCCTCGCGGAGTCCCGCCTCCGTGCGGATCCGCTTCGGAATCGTGGTCTGCCCGCGCGCCGTGATCTTCGCGAGTTCCATGACCATGGTTCACCTCAATCCGAATGAACGGCATTCCGTTCCGTTCAGTAAGTAAGATATACTGCCCGTTCTACGTCCGCAACCCCCTCAGTACGCCACCCCGGAGGCGGCGAGGGCGGCCTGCTCCTCGGCGCTGAGGCCGAGGATCTCGCGGTAGACGTAGTCGTTGTGCTGGCCGAGGGCGGGCGCGGGGTGCATGACCGGGCGCGCGCCGTTGACGAGCCAGGGCATCGAGAGCACCTCGATGTCGCCGAGGCGGGCGTGGTCGACGCGCGTCCACATGCCGCGCTGGCGGATGTGCGCGTCCTCGTAGAGGTCGCGCACGTTCATGCTCGGCGAGGCGGCGACGCCGAGCGACTGCAGCTCGGCGACCAACTCGTCGCGGTTGCGGCCGCGCGCCCAGTCGGCGATCGCCGCGTCGATCGCGGGCTCCTGCGCCTTGCGCGCCGCCCGGTCCCACGAGGGGTCGAGCCGCCAGTCGCCGAGGTGCGCGGCGAGCCGCCGCCACTGCTCGTCGTGCTCGACGGCGAGCACGATCCAGCCGGGGCGGTCGCTGTCCTCGCACTCGTAGGAGTTGTGCGGCGCGAGCACCGGGTGGTGGTTGCCCATCGGCTCGTCGACGGTCCCGCGCAGCTGCCACTCGAGCAACTGGTCGCCGACCAGCGTCGTGCCCACCTCGGAGGCGGCGAAGTCGATCAGCACGGCGCTGTCCGAGTGGTCGCGCGCCATCAGCCCGACGATCGCGGCGAGGGCGACCGAGGTGCCGACGCGCTGGTCGAGCGGGCCGCGGTACTCGCTGGGGGTGCTGACGTCGTAGCCGCTGAGGCCGGACATGCCGGAGGTCGCGCCGAAGACGGCGGCGTAGCCCGGCATGTGCCCGTCCGGCCCGGTCTCGCCGTTGGCCGAGAGCGAGAGCATGACGATGCGCGGATTGACCTCGATCAGCCGGTCGAAGCCGAGGCCGAGCCGCGCCACCGCGCCCGGCCGGAAGCTCTCGATGATCACATCGGCGCCGGCGACCAGCTCGCGCACGATCTCGCGTCCGCGCTCGTGCGCGAGGTCCACCTGGACGCTCTGCTTGCCCATGTTGACCTCGTTGAAGCGGTAGCCGGTGTCGACCCAGTCGCCGTGCTTCAGCTCGTCGAGCATGACCGTCTTGAGGCGGCGCGCCTTGCGGAACGGGTCGGTGCGGCCGAGGCTCTCGACCTTCACCACTTCGGCGCCGAGCGAGGCGAGGATCATGTTTCCGTAGGGCCCCGCCTGGTACCAGGTGAGGTCGACGATGCGCTTGCCCTCAAGCCAGCGGATCGGCCGCGCCGGAGTCTCGGTCTGCTCCGGCTCGGGTGCGCCGGAGCGCGGTGCCGGGGCGCGTTCGCCGTCGAGGGCCGCGAGCGTCGCCTCGGTGTCCGCGCCGAGCCGGGGCGCGGCCGCGCCGCGCGGTCCCGGGCGCCAGGCGCGGTCGTCGGCGCCGCCGTGCGCCTCGCGCACGATGTAGGGGTGGCCGGGCACGTCCCGAGGCTCGCCGTCGGGGTAGGCGACGCCGTGGAAGAAGTCGCGGAAGCGCATCTGGTCCGACTCATGGATGTCCTGCATCGTGCGCACCGGCCCGCCGGGCACGCCGTGCTTGCGCAGCGCCTCGTAGACCTCGGCCTTGGTGCGCTCCTTGAGCCAGACGGCGAAGAGGTCGTTGAGCTCGCCGGTGTGCTTGATGCGGTCGTCGGCGGTCTCGCCGAGGGTGTGCGCCCACTCCGGGTCGCCGACGGCGAGCACGAGGCGCTCCCACATGTGCTGCTCGGAGGGGTAGATCTCCACCCAGCCGTCGCGGCACTCGACGAGGCCGAGCACGGGGATCTGGCGCGTCGCGCGGTTGTCGATGAAGCCGTCGTTGGGCCACTTCACGATGTCCTGGCGGCTCAGCGCGATCGCCGCTTCCTGCCAGCTCAGCTCGACCACGGCCGGCTCGCGGTCGCCGGCGAGCCAGCCGAGCATCGCGAGGCCGGCCGCCGTGCCCGCGTCGAACTCGGCGACGCGGCCGGGCACGCGGACCGGCTCGCGGTCCGGGTAGCGCAGCCAGCTGAGGCCGCCGGGGAAGGCGTAGGACTCGCCGCCGGTGTGGTGGGCGGTGAGGTGCGTCGCCGCCCATTCGGCGCGCTCGCCGAAGCGCCCGAACGGCGTCAGCGAGACCGCGAGGCGGCAGCGCCCGCTGCCCGGCAGCGCGTCGAAGTCCAGCCCCAGCTCGCGCCAGTGGCTGGCCGCGTGCGCGTCGATCACGATCTCGGCGCTCGCGAGCAGCCGCGCCAGCTCGTCGCGTCCCTCCGCCGTCGTGTCGTCGAGGACGACGCTGCGCTTGCCGGCGTTGGCGTAGGCGAAGGCGGCCGAGGCGTCCGCGCCGGGCGCGGTGTAGCCCTCGAAGCGGGTGCGGTCGCCGCCGGGCGGCTCGAGCTTCGTGACCGTCGCGCCGAGGTCGGCGAGCAGCCGGCCGGCGAAGCCGATCGCCGCGCTCTCGCCGTACTCGACGGCCGTGACGCCCTCGAGCAGGGCGGGCGCGGGGACGAGCTGCTCGCTCACGGCCGGGTTCCTAGTCCTGCAGGCCGACCATGCGGAAGCCGTGCGTCGTCGAGACCGGCTGGAACGGCGACGGACCGACGGGCACGACCTTCCTGTCGCCCTCCCAGCTCGGGTAGGGCGGCTGGCTGCCGGTCGGCAGCTGCGGGTTCCCCGCCTCGCGCGAGGGCAGCAGGATGATCGCCTGCCCCGGCGTCGTGATCTCGTTGAGCTGGTTGATCGCCTGGAAGTCGCAGACGACCTGGTGCTCGCCGTCCTCGATCCGCTTGTCGATCACCTCGCCGGTGAAGGTCTGGAGGTCGCCGAGGATGTTGAACTTGCGGATCTGGACCCACATGCGCTTCAGCCAGGCGTCGTCGCCCATCCAGTTGGTGAGGAAGTTGCAGGTCCAGCCGACGCGCTGCGCGCCGTAGTCGTAGGCGGCGGGCACGCCGATCTCGCGCGCGAACTCGTCGTCCCAGTGGACGCGCTCGACGACGTCCCAGACGCCTCGAGGGTCCCGGGTGTAGGCGCCGGGATGGCGCATGCGGAAGGCGTGGTCGGACTTGCCGGTGCGCGCGTAGGGGCCGCCCCAGCCCATCTCCCAGGCGACGCCATCGGTGACGCGGAAGGGGCCGCGCACCATCTCGCCGAGGCTGTCGCCGATCTGCACGTCCTCCCAGTAGCGCGGCTCCGGGCCGCGCCAGGTCTCGCGCGCGTAGGCCTCGTCGATCTCGGCCATCTCCTCGTCGCTCCAGACGCGGGACTCGCGGAAGACGGACTTGCGCTCGCGGGCGGCGTCGCGCTCGGTGCGCATGCGCCAGCCGAGCATCTTGGCGACGACCTCGTGGCGCTGGTTGCGGAACAGCGTCTCGACCATCTGCAGGATCTGGCGGCTGCCGGTGAACTTGCCGTCCTTCTCGTAGAAGCCGGCCTCGTAGGTGACCTTGTAGATCGTGTCGCCGGCGAGCATCGGCGCGTACCACTCGAAGTCGCGCCCGGCGAACATCCCGTGGACGCCGGGCAGGGCGCCGCCGCGCCCGGCCTCGCGCTCCTCGGGGGTGATGTCGCGGCCCTCCGGCTCGCCGCTGGCGAGCAGGATGCCGGGAGGCGCGACGGTGTCGCCCCAGCGGCTGGCGCGCGCGTGGTCGGCGTCGACGTAGAGCGGGTTGAGATCGCCCGTGGCGATCGAGTAGCCGCGCGCGGCGTCGGCGTTGATCTGGGTGTACTTGCCGCGGTCGTCGCGCTTCGCGGGGATGCCGACGCGCGCGCGCATCGCCGCGACGCCCTCGTCGGTGATGCGCGGGTAGCGCCGCTCGGTGGTCGTCATGGGTTGCCTCTCCCGTACGTCGTGTTGCCTCGTGGCGCGCGGGGACGCCTCGGCGGCGCCGGCGCGGGACGCCAGCCTACCAGAGCGCCCGTTGCGGGCGAGGGGTGGGCTGCATCTCGGCCCGAGCGGACGACGCGCTCAGTCGAACCGGGGTGGCTCGCGCATCGGCTCGCGGGGCGGGAGCTTCAGTTCGACACCACCGAGGGACGCGAACCGGGCGCGGATGGCCCGCGCCAGGCCCTCTCCTGCCTCGGGTTCTGGTTCAGGTGCTGCGTCCTGGATGTCTGGCTCCTTGTTCCGCTGCTGATCAGTCACGATTCGAGCCCCTACCCGTTGGGGTGGATGATGTTGCGCACGCCCTCGCCGCGCTCCATTACCTCGACGGCGTCGTGGAAGCCGCTCAGCGGGTAGCGGCCCGTCACCAGCTCGTCGAAGCGCAGCTTGCCCGCCATGTAGAGATCCACGTAGCGCGGGATGTCGACGTTCGGCCGCGAGGCGCCGAAGCCGCTGCGGCGCAGCGGGCCGCGCATCATGCCCATCCAGGGGATCGAGACGACGGCGTCGCCGGAGAGCGCGCCAATCACGATCGTCTCGCCGCCCGGCCGCACCATCTGGATCGCCTGCAGTACCGTCTCCGGGAGGCCGATCACCTCGAAGGCGTAGTCCACGCCTCCGCCGCTGATGCGCCGCACCTCGGCGATCGGATCCTGCTTCCCCGCGTTGATCGCGTGCGTCGCGCCGAACTCGCGCGCCTGGTCGAGGCGGTGGTCGAGCAGGTCGACGGCGATGATCGTGAGCGCGCCGGAGAGCGCCGAGGCCTGCACGGTGTTGAGCCCGAGGCCGCCCACGCCGATCACGGCGACGGTGCTCCCGGCCTCGACCCGCGCGTCGTTGAAGACCGGCGCGAGGCCGGAGGTGGCGCCGCAGCCGAGCAGCGCGATCGTCTCCAGCGGCGCGTCCTCGCGCACCTTCACCGCGCTCGACTCGTGCACCACGGCCTCCTGCGCGAACGAGGAGACCGAGGACTGGTGGCTGATCCGCTGCCCGTCGAGGCTGAGCCGGCTGGTGCCGTCGAGCAGGTTGCCGCGCTGGGCGTTGGCGAGCTTGCGCTCGCAGTTGCTGAAGCGCCCGTCGCTGCACGCGCGGCAGCCGCCGCAGTAGGGCCCGAAGCTGATCACGACGTGGTCGCCGGGGGCGACGTCGGTGACGGCCTCGCCGATCTCCTCGACGACGCCCGAGCCCTCGTGGCCCATCACCATCGGCGTGGCCGAGGGCAGGTGGCCGTGCAGGCGGTGGATGTCGGAGTGGCAGAGTCCGCTGGCGACGACCTTCACGCGCACCTCGCGCGCCTTCGGCGGCGCGAGATCGACCTCCTCGATGGCCGGTGGCTTGCCCAGCTCATGGAACACGACGGCCTGCACGGCGGCCCCCCTTCGCTCGCGCCCCGGCTGCGAGGCGCACCGCGCGCAGTCTAGCGTCGCGCGCGCCGCGGCGGGCGTCAGAGCGGGAGCCCGCGTGCGGCCTCCCGCAGGCGCTTGCGCCGTTCCCGCACATCGGGCAGCGCGCTGGCGACCAGCGCCCAGAAGTCCGGGGAGTGGCCCTTCACCGCGAGATGAGCCAGCTCGTGGACGACGATGTAGTCGATCAGCGCGGGCGCCAGCATCATCCCCCGCCAGCTGAAGCGCAGCGTGCCGTCCGCCGCACAGCTTCCCCAGCGCCGGCGCTGGTCGCGGATCAGCACCCGCGACGGCTCGCCGCAACCGAGCCGGGGCCACCAGCGATCGACGGCGGCCGGGAAGCGCTCCGCCGCGCGAGCCGCGTACCACGCCACAACGGCGTACCGGATCTGCTCCTCGCGCTCACCGTCCTCGAGGCTCAACGGCGCGCTGATCCGGAAGCTCCCGCGATCGAGCCGGACCCGCGGCGAGGGCGCGTCCCCGCGCTCGAAGACCAGCGGGAGGCGCCGGCCCAGGTACGGCAGCGTTTCGCCGCTGACGAATCGCTTCCCCGCGGGCTCCGGGGCTGCCTCGGAGAGGCGCTTGAGAATCCAGGACGCCCGCGCGCGGACGAGGGCGCGCAGCTCGCCGTCCGGCGTGGCCGAAGGCGCCGCGACCCGCACCGCGCCGCGGTCAATCCTGATCTGCACCGTCTTCTTGCGCCGCTCGCTGCGGCGAACCTCGTACTCGATGACCGTATCGCCGACGCGGACGCGATCTTGTTCCGTCACCCGGCTGCCTCTCCCCGCGCGTCTCGCCGTGCTCACGGCTGCGGATTCAGCCGGATCCCGCGCCACGGCCGGTTGCCGGTCGCGTCGAAGGTCGCGCGCTCGGCGGGCATCAGGTGGTGAACTGATTCATCAAGCCGACGTTGGCATGGAGTAAGCCGTCCTCGATGCGCACGAGGTTGTTATCCCGGAGGTAGTTGATGTCCCGCGTCAGCGTCTTGTTTGTGGCCTTAGCGTAGAGCGCGGAGGCGGGGTGCTGGCGCGAGCGAAGCGCAGCCAGCGCGATCGGGCGGGCAATCGTCCAGCGCACGAGGTCGAGCCGCCGTTCGCCGACCCTGGAACTAAGTCCGACATCGTTTTGTAACGTCTGGCGAGCGTAGTCAGAAAAGGCGAGCCCCTGCAGGAAGCCCAGCGTCTCGGCGTGGACCTGCTCCAGTTCCGCGCGCAGACCCCGGAGCGCGAACTTCACGAACTCAGTGAGGTCCACGAACTCCGATTCCTCCTTGCCGTGTATGAACCGCGTTCGGTCGAGCAACTCCATGTACTCCGGGCGGTTCTGGTAGTAGAAGTTTGCGAGCGAGTAGAAGCCGAACGAGTTGATGCCACTGCGGTACAGGATGAAGCTCTCCACAGCCCGCGATGTGCGGCCGTTGCCGTCGCCAAAGGGGTGAATGCTGATCAGGTAGAAGTGCGCCGCGACCGCGCGTACGCACTCGGGCCAGTGATCGCGATCGCGTGTCTCGGGAAACCACTCGAAGAAGCGATCCATCAGGTCGTCGACCGCTTCTGGCGATGGAGCTACATAGTCGCCCGCGCTGACTGGGTGTTCGCGGTAGACGCCCGGAACGTTGCGCCCATAGTCGATGTCGGCCGTCGTGAGCCGGTGAATCTCACGCACGTGCTCTTCAGAAAGATCCCTTTCTGGCGCGTCGTTCACGGCGCGGCGGATGTAGTCCATGGCGAGCGCTGCGTTGCGCGCCTCGGCCTCCTCGCGCGCACGGGCTGTGCCGAGGACGGGCCCGTCGTCCGGGTCGGCAGCCAGGATCTCTTCCACCTCACCTTCAGTGAGGTTGGCGCCTTCGATGCCTGTGGTGCCACGCACCGCGCGCATGATGTTCAGCCGGTCGACCCTGTCTCGAAGTGCGGGAGGCATCGGAATGCTGCCAACCAGCCCCGCCAGTGCCTCGACGCGCGCCACCAGTTGAAGCAACTCGGGGTCTCTCAGATCGACCGAGGCGTGGAAACGGATGTCCCAGCGGCGCATGTTCATTCTACCCTTGACCGGTGTTTGTCTGGTCGGTGTCCCGCAGAATGTCCATTCGAGTGTCCACTAAATTGTCAATTTAGACAAGCGAAATCAGGATATTGAGGCTCTCCGTTGTCCACAACATTGTCCCCCACGGTGTCCTGTGGTCACCGCCTCACGCCTTCGCGTTCAGCCGGGGCGCGCGTCTCGCCGTGCTCACGGTTCCGCGAGGGCTTCGAGTTCGTGCGCGGCCTTCTCCCAGCCGCGCATTGCCGCCTCGAGCTGCACCTGCAGATCCCGCTGGCGGCCTTCATCCGCGCGGATCTCATCGAGCGTGACGCGCGAGTAGTAGTCGTTGTCGGCGAAGCGGGCGGCGATCGGGGCGAGCTGCGCCTCGACCTTGGCGATCTCGCGCTCCAACTGCTCGACGCGGCGTGTGAGCCGCGCGTGGCGGCGGCGCTGCTCCTTGCTCGCGGCGTAGCCGCGGGCGCCGCTGCCGCGCCCCGAGCCGCGACGCTGGCGCGGCGACGCGATGCCGGCGGAGAGGAAGTCGTCGCCGCGCCGCTCGAGGTACTGCTCGTACGTGCCGGCCACGTCCTCGAAGCCGTCGGGGCGCAGCACGAGCACGCGCGTGCCGACGCCTGAGACGAAGTGGCGGTCGTGGCTGACGAAGACGAGCGTGCCGGGGTAGTCGCGGAGCGCGCGCATCAGCGCCGCGCGGCCTTCGAGGTCGAGGTGGTTCGTCGGCTCGTCGAGCACGAGCAGGTTGGGCCGGCGCAGCATCAGCGCGGCGAGCAGGAGGCGGGCGGACTCGCCGCCGCTGAGGCTACCGATCCGCTTGTGCACGTCGTCCCCGCTGAACAGCATCCGGCCGAGCACCGCGCGGAGCGTGCCGTGATCGGACTCGCCGGTGGCGCTGCCCAGCCAGGCGAACGCGCTCTCTGCGCCGCGCAGCTCGGCGTCGACGTCCTGAGCGAAGTAGCCAAGCCGCGTTTCGTAGCCGAGCTCCGCCGCGCCCTCGTCGGCCTCGATGATGTCGCTGATGATCTTGAGCAGCGTGGACTTGCCGACGCCGTTCGGTCCGACGACGGCCAGCCGGTCACCGCGCTGAAGCTCGAAAGAGATGTCGCGCAGCACGGTCTGCTCGCCGTAGCGCTTGCTGAGGCCGTTGACGCGCAGCGGCGTGCGGCCCGAGGGGCGGGTTTGCCCGAACTCGAAGCCGGGCGTGCGCCGCGAGCTGCGACGGATCTCCGGCAGCTCCAGCTTCTCGACCTGCTTCTTGCGGGCGCTGGCCTGGCGGGCCTTCGTCGCCTTCGCGCGGAAGCGGTCGATGAACTGCTGCATCTCCTCGATGCGCAGTTCGGTGCGCGTGATCTCGGCCTCCTTCTGCGTGACCGCGAGCTCCTTCGCGCGCTCGAAGGCATCGTAGTCGCCGCTGTAGAGCCGCAGCTCGGAGTAGTCGAGGTCGGCGATCGTGTCGCAGACGGCGTTGAGGAAGTGGCGGTCGTGCGAGACCACGACGAAGGCCCCCGGGAACTCCCGCAGGTAGCCCTCCAGCCACTGGATCGAGGCGATGTCGAGGTGGTTCGTAGGCTCGTCGAGCAGCAGCACGTCGGGCTCTCCGAAGAGCGTCTGGCCGAGCAGGACGCGCAGCCGGAAGCCGCCCGAGAGCTCACGCATCGGCCGGTCGTGGCGCGCGTGCTCGATCCCGAGGCCGGCGAGCAGGGCGGCCGCCTGCGGCTCCGCCTCGTAGCCGTCGAGGCCTGCGATCGTGAGTTCGAGGTCGGCGAGGCGCTCACCGGCCTCCGCGCTGATCGCGTCCCCGCTCTGGCCGAGCAGGCGGCGCTGCTCATCGAGGGCGGCCCAGAGCTGCGGGCGGCCCATGAGCACGACGTCGAGCAGGCGCAGCTCGTCGAAGCGGAACTGATCCTGGCCGAGCGTGCCGAGGCGGAGCGCCGCCGGGTGCGCGACGGACCCGGCGTCCGGGCTGAGTTCGCCGGCCATGAGGCGAATCAGCGTGGACTTGCCGGAGCCGTTCGCCCCGACGAGGCCGTAGTGGCCGCCGGGATTCAGCTGCCAGTTGACGCCCTCGTAGAGGAGCTGGCCGCCGAAGCGCATCGTGAGGTCGCTGAGCGTGATCATCGCTGCCGCCATCTTTGCCTCTCCGGCCGCCTGGCGCGAGCGCCTATTGTTGAGGAGCAGCGGACCGGGCGCGGTCGAGGACGGAGCCGCATGAGCGCGAACGGCGCGTACGACGTGATCGTGATCGGCGTCGGGGGGATGGGCTCGGCGACGGTCCATGAGCTGGCGAGGCGCGGGCTGCGCGTGCTCGGCCTCGAACGCTTCGACGTGCCGCACGCGCTGGGGTCGTCGCACGGGGTCAATCGCATCATCCGGCTCGCCTACTTCGAGCACCCCTCCTACGTGCCGCTGCTGCGGCGCGCCCATGAGCGCTGGCGCGAGCTGGAGGCGGCGAGCGGCGAGCAGCTGCTGCACATCACCGGCTCGCTCGACGTCGGTCCCTAGGACGGCATGGTCTTCCCCGGCTCGCTGCAATCCTGCCGGGAGCACGACCTGTCGCACGAGGTGCTGACGAGCGCCGAGCTGACCGCGCGCTTCCCCGGTCTACAACCTCCCGAGGGCTGGATGGGCGTCCATCAGCCGGACGGCGGCTTCGTGCTCTCCGAGCGCGCGATCGTCGGCCACGTCTCCGCGGCGCTGGAGCGCGGCGGCGAGGTGCGCGCCCGCGAGGCGGTGCTGGAGTGGCAGAGCACGGGCGACCGCGTGCGGGTCGAGACCAGCCGCGGCTCGTACGAGGCGGGGGCGCTCGTGATCACCTCGGGCGCGTGGGCCGGACCGCGGGCGTCCTCGCTGGACGGCCTGCTGCAACCGGAGCGGCAGGTGATGGGCTGGTTCCAGCCGCTGCGGCCGGAGCTGTTCGCGCCCGAGACCTGCCCGGTCGTGATCGGCGAGTTCGAGGAGGGGCTGTACTACAGCTTCCCCGTGTTCGGCATCCCCGGCTTCAAGATCGGCAAGTTCCACCACCTCGGCGAGGCGACGACCGCCGAGGACCTCGACCGCGAGGTCCGGGACGAGGATGAGGCGGTGCTGCGGCGGGCCGTGGCGCGCTACTTCCCCGAGGCGAACGGGCCGGCGCTGTCGCTCAGGGCCTGCATGTTCACGAACACGCCCGACGAGCACTTCATCATCGACGCCCTGCCCGGCGCGCCGAACGTCTTCGTGGCGGCGGGCTTCTCCGGCCACGGCTACAAGTTCTGCAGCGTCGTCGGCGAGATCATGGCCGACCTCGCCACGCGCGGGGAGACGGACCACGACATCTCGCTGTTCCGCCTCGACCGCTTCGAGGCCGGCGGCGGCCAAGGTTCGGGCGCGCGTTGAGGTCACGGATCCTGGCCCGGCTCGCAACGGGTTCGCCGGCCTCGAGCGCTTCGGCGCGCCGCGGGTAGCGCCGCCGGGCAGCGTGCCTCAGCGCCGCGCGCCGCCCCGCTGCGGCTACGGCGCGGTGACCGCCGGCGCCGTCGCGATCAGATTGCCGGAGTTGCACGGGTAGCCCGAGTGGGCCGTGTAGGTGTACGACGTGCCGGGCGTGAGGATGTTGGTGGCATTGATCGTCGTCAACGTTCCGGCGCTGGTGCAATCGGATTCCGCGGTGTGCTTGTAGTACCAGCCGCCGTCTTTGTTGGGCGTCCAGCCGCTGATCGTGAGCGTCAGCGTGTACGTGCTGCCGCTGACGCTGGTCAAGCTCGCCGTCAGGGACGGGTTGGTCGTGGTGAAC
Organism: Dehalococcoidia bacterium; assembly: GCA_963692775.1. GTDB lineage: Bacteria > Chloroflexota > Dehalococcoidia > UBA2979 > UBA2979 > VXMT01. Next base: position 1,932,500 of record OY839116.1, read on the forward strand.
TGCGCGGCCGTGGCCAGCAGCGTCGAGCACTGGCTGTCGCTGTAGGCGCTGTAGGTGTACGAAGTGTTGGCGGCGAGGCCGGTCAGACCCGTGTTGTCCGTGCCCGCCGACACCACCGACTGGCAGTCGGTGTGCGGCCCCGTCGTAGCCTTGTAGTACCAATCGCCGCTGTGTCCGTCGATGGTCAGCGTGGCGGTGGTGGCGGTGACGCTGGACGACGTGAGCGAGGCGGACGTCGTGAACGGCGCCGCCGTGGCCAGCAGCGTCGAGCACCCGTTGTCGCTGTAGGCGGAGTAGGTGTAGGACGTACCCGCCGTGAGGCCGGAGATGGCCTTGTTGTCCGTGCCCGCCGCTACCTCGGACTGGCAGGCCGTGTGCGGCCCGCTGGTCGCCTTGTAGTACCACGCGGTGGTGTGGTTGGCGATGGTCAGGGTGGCGCCGGTGGCGGTGATGTTGGAGACGGTCAGCTTCGGGGCCTTCGAGGCGGCGGCGATGTGCAGGATGGCGGGCTGCTCTGCGCCAGCCCAGGCGGTGCTGCCGTACTTGTACCTGAGGTTGTCGATGGTCCAACCATTCGCAGCCGGATATCCCGCCTCGACATCGGAGGCCGTGGTCCGCAATCGGTAGCGTTTATTGCCGGTGGTGTCCTCCGTGGAAAAGACCACGAAGTAGGTCGTGTTGGCGTCCAGATCGCAGTCCGAGCCGGAGCAGGTATAGGTGTATAGGCCCGCCGTGTCTGGGTTACCACCACTCAATGTGACCAAGGCGTCCGACGCCGGATTGCTACTGTTGCTGGTGTCCGCCTCGTGGATGGCGACGACGATATTGCCCAGCGTGCCGGAAGTCTCTTGTTTGGCAAGGAAGTTGCCGGTGACGCTACTCAACGTGTAGCCGCTGCTGTCACCGCCGGTCGTGAACGCGGTGGCGCACTTGATGCTTCCTGCGCTATTCCCTGGTTGATTGACATTTACTCCCGCCTCACAGTACGAAGAGGCTGACTCCGCCAGGTTCCCCACGAACACGTCCGACGTCGAGAAGTAGACCGTCTCGCCAATCGCCGTGTTGCACGCGCTGTCGCTGTAGGCGGTGTAGGCGTAGGTCGTGTCGGCGGTCAGGGTCAGCGTCTTGGTCGTACTGCCGCTGACCTCAGTGCACGTTCCGCTGCTGGGATGGGACTGCTGGTAGTACCAAGTTCCCGTGTGCCCGGCCACCGTCAGCGTGGCGCCGGTGGAGCTGATGTTGGAGACGGTGAGGGCGGGATTCACCGTGGCACTCACCTTTAGCAGGCCCGTCCACCCGCTGTCGTCGTGCCAGGCATTGTTGTAGTACCGCTTGGTCGCGTCGGCGATGGACCAGCCGAAGTTGTTCGGCGTATTGGTTTGGTTGGGCGATGCCGTCGTGTCCCAGTGGTACACTTTGCCGGTGCCGCCCGTGCCGCTCAGCACCAGGAAGTAGGTCGTGCCAGCCGCCAAGCTGCAATCCCCGGAGCAGGTGTAGCTGTACTCCCCCGCGCTGGTGGGGTCGTCGCCGTCGAGCGTGTAGGTCGCCGTCGACGCTGGGTTGCCAGCCGACGCCGCGTGGATCGCCACCGTCAGGTCATGCTCGGGGTCCGCAGTCGTGTCATGGAACTTAATCGTGACGCTCTGGAGCGCATATCCGCCGCCGTTGGTTCCGGTGGTAAAGCCAGTCGCCACGTCGGACGCGGTACTCACGGCGATGCCAATGTTGTCCGATGTCTCGCTCAGGTTGCTGACGTACGGCACGAAGGCCTTGGTGGTGAATGTCGTCGCGGCGATGGCATTAGCGCAGGCGGCGTCGGTGTAGGCGGAGAAGGTGTGGGCCGTGCTGGCCGTGAGGCCGGTCAGGTCGTGGCTCGCGCCGCTGCCGGCGGAGTCGCAACTGCCGAACGGGCTGGGCGTGATCTTCTTGACGTACCAGGCGCCGGAGTGTCCGGCCAGGTTGAGGGTGGCGGTGGTGTCCTCGACGCTGGAGGCGGTCAGCCAGGCGACGCCGGCGCTGGTCGCGGGGCTGGTCATGCCGTCCTTGCGCGACTGGACGGAGACCGTGTCGCTTGCGCCCCGGCTGCTCACGCCCCACGAATGGCTGGTGGAGGACAGGTCGCTTTCCACGCGGCTGCCGTTGTAGTCGAGGTGGTAGGCGTTGGCGCGCTGGCCGGCGTCCCAGGAGGCGGTGACGATGCCGCCGTCGGCGCCGAGGTCGCCCTCGCCCGGGGTGGAGGTTGAGACGGTCAGGTTGGCGACGGCGCAGGGCGGGGGCGGGGCGGCGGCGGAGTGGACCCAGGCGCTTTCCCCGCCCGCGTTCACGGCGCGCACGGCGAACCAGTAGGTCTGGTTCTTGAGCCAGTGGGTGAACTTGAAGCCGGTGAAGTTGCCGTTGGTCATCATCCGCTTCTGGTGGCCGCCTCCCCTGCTGGCGTCCAGGTCGTAGCCGGTGGCCCCGGCGGAGGGCCACCAGGTGACTTTCATGCGCTCGTCGCAGATGCGCTCGACGCTGATGTTCCCGGGCGGGGGCGGAGGCGGGGGCGGCTCGAGCGGGAAGGCCGTCACGAACCAGGGCGGGCCGCTGGCGGGCGCGCCCACGCTGGGGCCCTGGGCGTTGACCGCGCGCAGGTGGTAGCGGTACTCGCGCCCGTGGGCGAGGCCGGAGATGGTGTGGCTGGTGGTGGCCGCGCCGCTGTCCGGGATGGCGGTCCACTGGCTCCAGCCGGTCAGGTTGCCGGTGCCGGTGGCGTTGTGGTTGACGTTGTACTCGTAGTGGGTGATGGAGGAGTCGCCGGGGTCGTTCCACGTCAGGGTGACGCTGTTGTAGCCGGCGGTGGCGGCCAGGCCGGTGGGCGCGGGGGGCGGGCCGACGGTGGGGGTCGCCGTGACGTACCAGGGCGCCGCATTGGGCGCGGCCACACCGGGGCCGCCGCCGCTGACGGCGCGCACGTGGTAGCGGTACTCGCTTCCGTTGACGAGGCCGCTGATGGTGTGGGTGGTGGTGGCCGCGCCGCTGCCGGGGATGGCGATCCAGGGGCCCCAGCCGGAGAGGTCGCCGGTGATGGTGGCGTTGTGGTTGACGTTGTACTCGTAGCCGGTGATGGAGGAGTTGTTGGGGTCGTCCCAGGAGAGGGTGACGCTGGCGTAGCCGGCGGTGGCGGTCAGGTTGGCGGGGGCCGGCAGGTGCGGGGTCGCCGAGACGTACCAGGGCGCCGTGTTGGGCGCGCCCACGCTGGGGCCATCGTCGTTCACCGCGCGCAGGTGGTAGCGATACTCACGCCCGTTGGTCAGGCCGGTGATGATGTGGGAGGTGGTGCCGGCAGCGCTGTGGAGGATGACGGTCCAGGGCCCCCAGCCGGAGAAATTGCCGGTGCTGGTGTCGTTGTGGTTGACGTTGTACTCGTAGGCGACGATGGAGGAATCGCCGGGGTCGTCCCAGCGCAGAGTGACGCTGCGGTCGCCGGCGGTCGCGGTCAGGCCGGTGGGGGCGGCGGGCGGGTTGGACTGCTGGATCTGCCCGGACTGCGTCTCCGCCTGCGCGGACTGCGCCCGCGGGCTCTGGCTGAGCGTGCTCCTGCTTCCGTCGTCAACGGGGGTGGTGACGTCCTTGTCGCCGGGGTCGAAGCACGGGAGAGGGGGGAAGGGCGGCATGGGCGGGGGGCAGTAGCGCCCGGACGGATCGCGCGGGGTCTGCGCGTCCGCATCGGGCGCCGCGAACGTGCCCACGCTCACGACGACCGCCAGCAGGGCGAGCGCTCCCAGCGCCGCCCCGCGCCAGCCCGCGAACCGCGCGTTCCGCATGGCGCGCCTCCCGCCGAGGGCTCCTATTCCCGTGAAATATATGTCTCTTGAACTACGAGCGTCAATGCTGGGGGAGGAGGAAGGCGCGCGCGCGGGTTCGTCGCCCACCCTGTATCTTGCGGTCGGGATCGCAACCGGAGCGGAGGGGAGCCATGAGCACCGTCGCGTTCATCCAGCGCAGCCTCGAGTTCACGCACGCGGCCCTGATCGACGCGCGCAACGGGACCGCCGAGCAGCTGCACTTCGTCCCCGAGCAGGGCAGCCACTCGATCGCCTGGTGCCTCTGGCACACCGCGCGCGTCGAGGATCTGATCATGAGCCGCGTGATGGGGGCGCCGCAGGTCTGGAGCGAGCAGTGGGCCGAGCGCACCGGCCTGCCGTTCGATGGCTTCGGGACCAACATGCCGGACGAGGACGCCCGGCAGGTGCGGATCGGCGACATGGACGCGCTCGCCGGCTACCAGGACGCCGTCTTCGCGCGCACCGCCGAGTTCCTCGGCGGCGCCAGCGACGACGACCTCGAGCGGGAGATCCCGGCGCGCAACGGCAGCGAGAGCGTCGGCGAGGCGATCTCGCTGCACATGATGGGCCACTTCAACGGCCACCGCGGCGAGATCAACACGCTGCGGGGCATGCAGGGCATGCCCACGGTGATGGCGGCCCAGGGCACCCACTAATCCGGGCAGGCTAACCCGCGCGGGCTAAACCTGGGCGGGCCGGAAGGAGCACGACCGATGGAGCTGGTGAAGCGGCTGCTGGCGATCCTGCTGGTGGCGACGGCGGTCGCCGTGGCGGTCAACCTGATCCTGACGCCCGTGTACCACGACGGCGCGCCGGACTACCCCGTGTGGAAGGTGATCAACTGGTTCATGGCGGCCTCGACGCTGGTCGCGCTGGTGGTGAGCTTCCTGCGGCAGCGCGAGCTGGACGGCGGCGCGCCGGCAACGCTCGAGTCCGTCGGGGTGACGGCCCTCTTCCATGGCTCGATCGTCCTCACGATGCTCTTCTTCTGGGGCTGGATCTGGACGCTCAACCCGGACAGCGAGACCGGCGACGCGGTGACCTCGCACATCATCTACTTCCCGCTCGTCGACTCGCTCTTCGTCGTGGTCGCCCTCGCGGTCGGCCGCCACCTCTGGAGCGAGAGCGGCGACTGAGCCGCGGGCGAGGGGGTGCGGCATGGTCGCGACAGGCTCGGTCGAACTGGGGAGCGGGGCGTTCCGCTACGAGGCGCTGGCGGCGTGGGAGCGGCTGCCCGAGGGCATGACCCTCCACGAGTGCGCGGGCGTCGCCGTCGACGCCGAGGATCTCGTCTACCTGATCACGAGGCAGCCCGCGAATCCCGTCGTCGTCCTCGATCCGGACGGCGGCTTCGTGCGCTCCTTCGGCGAGGGCGTGTTCACCGACCGCACGCACGCGATCAGCGTCGGGCCGGACGGCTTCCTCTACTGCGCCGACGACGGTTCGCACACGATCACGAAGTGGACGCGCGAGGGCGAGCTGCTGCTCACCATCGGCGAGCCGGGGCAGTCCTCGGAGCGGTTCAGCGGCGATCCGTTCAACCGCCCGACCGACGCCGCCGTCTCCTCGCACGACGGCTCGATCTTCATCAGCGACGGCTACGGCAACGCGCGCGTCCACCGCTACTCGGCCGCGGGCGCCCTCGAGCGCTCCTGGGGCTCACCGGGCATCGACGTGGGGCAGTTCATGGTGCCGCACAACCTCGCGATCGACGAGGAGGATCGCGTCTACGTCGCGGACCGCGAGAGCCATCGCGTGCAGGTCTTCGACCGCGACGGCGAGCCGCTGGCGATGTGGAACAACATCCACCGCCCCTGCGGCATGACGATGGGCGGCGACGGCCTGCTCTACGTCGGCGAGCTCAACGGCGTCGCGCTGATGAGCGGAGCGCCGGGCGTCGGGCACCGCGTCAGCATCCACAGCCGCGAGGGCGAGCTGCTGGCGCGCCTCGGCGACGCGGAGGAGGGCGAGGAGGCGGGCCGCTTCATCGCGCCGCACGGGATGGCGGTCGATTCGCGGGGCGACATCTACGTCGCCGAGGTCTCCCACACGATCCGCGGCCGCCACCTCGATCCGCCTCGCGAGCTGCGCAGCATCAAGAAGCTGCGGCGGCTGGGGTAGAGCCGGCGAGGCCGCTACGGCGGATCCTGCCCTCGAGGGCCGGCGGGGTTGCCTGTGGTTACGGGAACCGGGCCGGGCTCCGGCGCGTGCTCGATGGTGAGCCGCGGCAGCACGCGCTCGAGCCAGCCGGGGATCCACCAGTTGCGCGCGCCCAGCAGCTCCATCGCCGCGGGCACCAGCAGCAGCCGCACCACGGTCGCGTCGAGGAAGATGGCGACGGCGAGGCCGAGGCCGAACATCTTGATGGCGCGGTTGTCCTCGAACACGAAGCTGGCGAAGACGACGACCATGATCGCCGCCGCGGCCGTGATCACCCGCGCGGTCGAGGCGAGACCGTCCGCGACCGAGCCGACCGCGTCCCCGCTGCGGTCGTACTCCTCGCGGATCCGCGAGAGCAGGAACACCTCGTAGTCCATCGAGAGCCCGAACACGATCGCGAACAGCATCATCGGGATGAACGGCTCGATCGGACCGGCGTCGACGCCGATCAGGGAGCCCAGCCAGCCGTGCTGGAAGACGGCGGCCACCACGCCGTAGGCGGCGGCGATCGAGAGCAGGTTCATCACCACCGCCTTGATCGGCACGAGGATCGAGCGGAAGACGATCAGCAGCAGCAGGAACGAGAGCACGAGCACCGCCGCGAAGAACACCGGCGTGCGCGTGGCGAGGTAGTCCGTGAAGTCCACGCCCAGCGGGACGAACCCGGTGACGTTGACCGCCAGCGTGCTCCCCTCGACGGCCGCCGAAATCACCTCGGAGCGGAGGCGGTCAACGAGATCGGCGGTGGCCGCGTCCTGCGGAGCGGTCGCCGGGTAGACCTGCACGATGTACGCCGAGGCGTTCGCGGGATTCGCGAAGTCGTTGGGCAGCGGACCGTTCACGGAGGCGACGCCGGCGGTGGCCGCGAGGGTCGCGACCAGCGGCTCGATGGCCGCGCGATCGCCCTCGGCGCGCGGCTCGGCGGTGACGAGGAGCGGCCCGTTGAAGCCCGGTCCGAAGCCCTCGGCGAGGAGGTCGTAGGCGCGGCGCGTCGTGGTCTCCTCCGGGTAGTTGCCCTCGTCGGCGAAGCCGAGTTGCAGCGAGAGCGCGGGCGACGCCATCGCGAGCAGCATCGCGGCGCCGGCGGCGAGCGCGATCCACGGGCGGCGCTGCACCAGGCGGCTCCAGCGCCACGCGAAGGTCTGCTCCATCGGCGCGCGCGGGCGCCTCGGCACGATCGCGCGCAGCGGCGGCGCCACGAACCCCGCGACGAGCACGACGAGGGCGAGCGGGGCGCCGAGCAGCAGCGGCCGGAACCCGAGGCCGATGCCGAGCAGCGCCACCGCCACCAGCCCGGCGGCGATCAGCCCGCGCCAGCGCGTGACCTCGATGCGGTCGCGCACGAACGCGAGCAGCGCGGGCAGCAGCGTGACGGAGGCGATCATCGTGGCGGCGACCGGGATCGCCGCGGCGACGGCGAGCCCGCTGATGAACGGCAGGCCGATGAAGAGCATGCCGAGCAGCGAGATCACCACCGTCAGCCCGGCGAAGATCACCGCCCGCCCGGCGGTGTCCATCGCGAGGAAGATCGAGGGCTCGACGGCGCCGTCCCCGGCGAGCCCGTCGCGGTAGCGGGTCACGATGAACAGCGCGTAGTCGATGCCGACGCCGATACCGATCATCGCGCCGATCGTCGTCGCGAACTCGGGGATCGACAGCACGTTGGAGAGGATCACGGCCACGGCGAGGCCGAACCCGACGCCGGCCGCCGCGATGGCGATCGGCAGCCCCATCGCCATCACGGAGCCGAAGGCGAGGATCAGCACCACGACGGCGAACGCCAGCCCGATGAACTCCGACTGCGGCGGCTCGAACTCGCTGAGCGCCTCGCCGCCGATCTCGACCGTCAGCCCCGGCAGCTCGGGCGTGAGGTCGGCGAACTCACCGCCCAGCGCGGAGGTCTCGTTGAAGTCCAGCTCCGGCGCGAGGTCGAGGCTGGCGAAGGCGACCAGGCCGTCCGTGCTGACCTGGGGGCGGCCGGGCGCGTGAGGCAGGCTCCGGGCCTGCTGCCCGGTGTCCGGGGGTGGGATCGTCGCCAGGTAGGGGCTGGTGACGCTGACGCCCTCGAACGCGCCGACCCGTTCGAACATCGCCTCCATCGCCGCGCGCACCGCCGGGTCGTCGACGCCGGACTCGGAGCGGAAGACGATCGAGCCGCTGAGGCCGCTGCCGAGACCCCCGAAGTGCTCCTCGAGCACCTCGAACCCGTTGCGGCTGTCCGACTCGGGCGCCTCGAGCTGCGCGAAGAACGAGGGGCCGACGGCGGCGGCGGCCGCAAGCGTCGCGACGACGAGCGCGACCCAGGCGGCGACGGTCTTGCGGGGGTTGTGGAAGCACCAGCGGGCGACTCGTACGAGCATCGCCATCCTCGTCCGCGCGCGGGGTCCGCGGCTGGGAGTGTCGCAGAGCGTGGTTAACGTGCAACGGATCGTTGCTGCCGCAGCCGCCGCAACTCACACTGGATGTAAGGAAGGAGATTCCTTACGACCATGACGACGGCCAAGGTCACAAGCAAGGGCCGGATCACCACCCCGAAGCTGGTGCGCGACCGGCTCGGCCTGCGCCCCGGCGACAAGATCGGGTTCGTGGAGGAGGCCGGGGCCTGGCGCATCCGGAAGGAAGTACCGGAGTCTCCGTTCGAGAAACACCGCGGCTACCTGCGACACCTTGAAGGCCGCGACCCCGATGAACTTGTCGAGGAGATGCGCGAACTCGGCTGAGCCGCCGGGCGGGCGCTCCGTGGCTCCGGGACGCGCTCAGCCGGCGCGGCGCGCCGCCGCGTGGTTATCGAGGATGCGGTGGACGACGGACACGAAGACGTCCATTTCCCGCTCGCCGATGTCGCTGAGCAACCGCGTGTACCGCTCATCCACGGAGCGGAACAGTTCCTCGCTGGATTCGCGTCCGTCGGGGGTCAGGCTCAGCATCACCACGCGGCGGTCGTCGCGGCGGCGCTGCCTGCGCACCTTGCCCTGCCTCACGAGGGCGTCGACGGTGCGGCTGATGCCGGACACATCGACCGGCATCAGGTGCGAGAGCTGGGTGGCGGTGCTCGTCCCGCTCTCGCCCAGCGCCCGGAGAATCGCATACTCCAGGAGGCTGAAGCCCTCGTCCCTCAACTGCTCCTCGATGCTCCTCGCCGCGACGCTCATCAGCGCCGTGACCAGCGTCGGGAAATCGCTCGGACGCGGTGACCGGGCGGCATTGTCCGTGTTCGTCATGAACGTCCTGCTCCGTGGCCCCGGGACGCGCTCAGCCGGCGTGCCGCGACGCCGCGTGGCCATCGAGGATGCGGTGGACGACGGACACGAAGATGTCCATCTCCTGCTCGCCGATGTTGCTCAGCAACTGCGTGTACCGCTCATCGACGGAGCGGAACAGTTCCTCGCTGGATTCGCGTCCGTCGGGGGTCAGGCTCAGCATCACCACGCGGCGGTCGTCGCGGCGGCGCTGCCTGCGCACCTTGCCCTGCCTCACGAGGGTGTCGACGGCGCGGCTGATGCTGGACATGTCGACCGGCAGCAGGTGCGAGAGCTGGGTGGCGGTGCTCTGCCTGCTCTCGCCCAGCGCCCGGAGAATCGAATACTCCAGGATGCTGAAGCCCTCGTCCCTCAGTTGCTCCTCGATGCTTCTCGCCGCGACGCTTGTCAGCGCCGTGACCAGCGTCGGGAAATCGCGCGGACGCGGCGACCGCGCGGCATTGTCCGTGTTCGCCATGAACGTCCCGCGCCTCCCGCGCAAACGATAGGCGAGGAAGGCCGCACGCGCCAATCCCCGCCTCGCGGGTGAGGGCGGACCGCCGCGCGGCTACGCGAGCTCGTAGAGCGGCGGCCTCGACCACTGCTCGCTCGGCGGGTTCTCCTGGCGGCGGATCTCCTCGCGGCTGCGGGCCGCCCTGATGCGCCTCGCCTCGCGCAGGATGCGGTCCCGCTCGCGCTCGTGTTCGTGCTCGCGCTCGACCGCCCGCTTGCCGCGGGCGCGCTTCGGCTTGCCCTCGTACTCGGTGATGCGGCCCTCGTCGCGCAGCTGGTCGAGATGGCTGCGCACGTTGCCGTCGGCGGCGCGGCGCAGGCGCGTGTCGATCGAGTCGCCGTAGACGCGCAGCATGATGTCCCAGCTGCTGAGCTGCTCGCCGCCCTCGAGGACCGCGAGGATCTGCTGCTCGCGCAGGTTGCGGTGGTCGACGTACATCCGGAGGCGCTCGCGCGGGTCGTTCACGATCTTGCCGTGGCCGGGGCAGATCACCCGCAGGTTCGGCAGCTCGAGCAGCCGCTCGAGGCTGCGCCGGTACGCCCCGAGGTCCCCGACCGTCGTCGTCGAGGATCCGAGCAGCGTGTCGCCGGTGAACAGCACGCCCTCCTCCTCGAGGTAGTAGCAGAGCGAGTCGACGCTGTGGCCGGGCGTCGCCAGCACCTGGAGGCGGACGCCGCCGCCCATGTCCAGCACGTCGCCGTCGGCCAGCTGGTTGACCTGGCGGGGGATGCGGCCCTTGAGCAGGCGCCGCCCGCCCCGCGGGATCGAGATCTCGGCCTCCAGGAACTCCTTCGCCCACTTGAGGTTGCCGGAGTGGTCCGCGTGGTGGTGGGTGATCGTGGCGACGCCGATCTCGGCGTGCTCGGTCGCCGCGAGGTAGCCGCGCAGGAACCACTGGTAGCGCTCGATCGCCTCGCCGGAGTCGATCGTCAGGGACTGGCCGCCCGGCGGGCCGACGAGGTAGATCGAGGTGAAGTCGGGGTGCATCACGTTCTCGTCCGGCACCATGGCGGCGCGCACGGATGGGCTGATCTGCATCGCTTCCTCGCCTCACGTTCGGGCTGCCCCGCCGGGGCGCCGGCTCGCCCGGAGCATAGCGGACGGCGCGACGGCCCGGCGCCGCCCGCGGCTCCCGCCGCACGATGCGGTCCCCGTGGCTCGTGGCGCTTCCTATACTGGAACGGCCGCCCGCGCGGGCGGCGCATGCGGGGGACGCCCATGACCCTCCCGGCAGACGCCCGGCAGCCGCACGACGAACGCCCCGAGGGCGTCGTGCGGCTGTGGCGTCCCGGCCTTGTCGACTACGCCGCCGCGCTGGAGTGGCAGCACGCTCGGGCCGCCGCCCTGTATGCGGGCAGCGAGGGCGAGGCGCTGGCGCTGTTGCAGCATCCGCCGGTCTACACCCTCGGCGCGCGCGGCAACGACTCCAACCTGCTCGCCTCTCCGCGGGCGCTGGCCGCCTTCGGGGCGCGGGTGGTGCACACCGACCGCGGCGGCGACGTGACCTTCCACGGCCCCGGCCAGCTCGTCGCCTACCCGATCCTCGACCTGCGCGGCCGCGGCATCGGAGCCGCCCGCTACGTGCGGATGCTCGAGGCCGTGATGCTCGAGGCCGTCGCGCGCTTCGGCGTGCAGGCCGAGCGCGTGCGAGGTCGGCCCGGCGTCTGGGTGGACGGCGCGAAGCTCGGCGCCGTCGGCGTGCGCGTCAGCCGCGGCGTCAGCAGCCACGGCCTCGCCCTCAACGTCTCGACCGACCTGGAGTGGTTCGCGCGCATCGTGCCCTGCGGCATCCCGGACATCGAGGCCACCTCGCTGGAGCGGCTGCTCGGCGAGACGCCCGCGATGGAGGAGGTCGAGGACGCGCTCGCGAGCGCCTTCGAGCGCGAGTTCGGCTGCACGCTGGTCGCCGCGTCGTGGGACGCGCCCGCGCCGGCGGCGCTGGCTGGAGCGGCGTCGTGAGCGCGCGCGGCGCGGTGGCGCCGCTGATGGAGCAGCCGTTCCCGCGCAAGCCGCGCTGGCTGAAGGCGCGCTTCCCCGCGGGCGAGCGCTTCTCCGAGATCAAGTCGCTGCTGCGCGAGCACGACCTGCACACCGTCTGCGAGGAGGCGCGCTGCCCCAACATCGGCGAGTGCTTCAACGCCGGCACCGCCACCTTCATGATCCTCGGCGACGTCTGTACCCGCGCCTGCGGCTTCTGCGACGTGACCTCCGGCCGCCCCGAGGGCCTCGACTTGCTGGAGCCGTTCCGGCTGGCGCGGGCCGTCGAGCGGCTCGGCCTCGACTACGTCGTGATCACCTCGGTCAACCGCGACGACCTTCCCGACGGCGGCGCGGAGGTCTTCGCCGCCTGCATCCGCGCGATCCGCCGCCGCCTGCCGGAGACGCAGGTGGAGGTGCTGATCCCGGACTTCGAGGGCAACCGGGACGCCCTCGCGACCGTGGTCGAGGCGCGGCCAGTGGTGCTCAACCACAACACGGAGACGGTGCCGCGGCTCTACCGGCGGGTGCGCCCCAAGGCGCGCTACCGGCGCTCGCTCGAGCTGATCCGCCGCGTCAAGGAGATCGACCCGGGAATGACGACCAAGTCCGGCATCATGGTCGGCCTCGGCGAGACGCTGGGCGAGGTGCGGCAGGTGCTCGACGACCTGCGCGAGCACGGCTGCGACCTGCTGACCGTGGGGCAGTACCTGCGGCCCTCGCTGAAGCACCTGCCGATCGAGCGCTTCTGGCGCCCGGACGAGTTCGCCGAGATCGCCGACTACGCGCACGCGATCGGCTTCCGCCACGCCGAGTGCGGGCCGCTGGTGCGCAGCTCCTACCACGCCGCCGAGCAGGCCTCCGGGGCCGCGCCGGCGGGGACGGGAGGCACGTCATGACCATCGAAGCGCTGCCCACCCAGGCCGACGGGCAGCTATCGCCGGACGGCAACGGCGCGGACCTCGAGGCGGCGCGCGCGGCGCTCGAGGCCGAGCTCGACGCGATCGAGAGCGAGGAGTGGCGGCAGTCGCTGCACGAGGTCTTCTTCCGGCGCGGGCCGGAGCGCGTCGCGGAGCTGCTGCGGGAGCTGCAGCTGGAGGCGCAGAAGGAGATGGCGCCGCTGCCGGTCACCTCGCGCACGCCGTACGTCAACACGATCCCGCTGGAGCGCGAGCCGCCCTACCCCGGCAACCGCCACATCGAGCAGCGCATCAAGAGCTTCGTGCGCTGGAACGCGATGGCGATGGTCGTCGACGCCAACAACAAGGCCGAGGGCATCGGCGGCCACATCTCCACCTACGCCTCGGCGGCCACGCTCTACGAGGTCGGCTTCAATCACTTCTTCCGCGGCGCGAACGATCCGAGCGGCGGCGACCTGATCTACATCCAGGGTCACGCCTCGCCCGGCATCTACGCCCGCGCCTACCTGGAGGGGCGGCTCAGCGAGGAGTTGATGCGCAACTTCCGCCGCGAGCTGGCCGAGGGCGGCGGGCTGCCCTCGTACCCGCACCCCTGGCTGATGGCGCACTTCTGGAAGTTCCCGACCGTCTCGATGGGCCTCGCGCCGCTGATGGGGATCTACCAGGCGCGGTTCATGCGCTACCTGGTCGACCGCGGGCTGAAGGAGCCGACGGACGCGAAGGTCTGGGTCTTCCTCGGCGACGGCGAGACGGACGAGCCGGAGGCGCTGGGCGCGATCTCGCTGGCGGCGCGCGAGCGGCTCGACAACCTGATCTTCGTGATCAACTGCAACCTGCAGCGCCTCGACGGCCCCGTGCGCGGCAACGGCCAGATCATCCAGGAGCTGGAGGCCGTCTTCCGCGGCGCGGGCTGGAACGTGATCAAGGTGCTGTGGGGCGCCGAGTGGGACGAGCTGCTGGCGCGCGACCGCGACGGCCTGCTCGCCAGGCGCATGGGCGAGGTCGTCGACGGCGAGTACCAGAAGTACACGGTGGCCGGCGGCGCCTACATCCGCGAGCACTTCTACGGCGTGGACCCGCGCCTGCTGCGCATGGTGCAGCACATGAGCGACGACGAGCTGTGGTCGATGCGCCTCGGCGGCCACGACCCGGCCAAGGTCCACGCCGCCTACCACGCCGCCGTGCGCCACGAGGGCGCGCCGACCGTCGTCCTCGCGCGCACGATCAAGGGCTACGGCCTCGGCGAGGCGGGCGAGGGCAAGAACATCACGCACCAGCAGAAGCGGCTCAACGAAGACGAGCTGATGCACTTCCGCGACCGCTTCGCGATCCCGCTCAGCGACGAGGAGGTCGTGCACGCGCCGCTCTACCGCCCCGACGAGGACAGCGCGGAGGCGCGCTACCTGCAGCAGCGCCGCGAGGACCTCGGCGGCTTCCTGCCGCTGCGCCGCACCATCTCCTGCGCCGGCATGTCGCCGGCCGACTCGGTCTTCGAGGAGTTCATCGGCGGCTCCGGCGGCCGCGAGGTCTCGACGACGCTCGCCTTCGTGCGGCTGCTCTCGCGACTGCTGCGCGACGAGACGGTGGGCGACCTGATCGTGCCGATCGTCCCCGACGAGGCGCGCACCTTCGGCATGGAGACGCTGTTCCGCGAGGCCGGCATCTACTCGCACGTCGGCCAGCTCTACGAGCCCGTCGATGCCGACAGCCTGATCTACTACAAGGAGACGACCGACGGTCAGATCCTCGAGGAAGGCATCACCGAGGCGGGGTCGCTGGCCTCGTTCATCGCCGCCGGGACGGCCTCGGCGGTGCACGGCGCGTGCACGCTGCCGTTCTTCATCTTCTACTCGATGTTCGGCTTCCAGCGCGTCGGCGACCTGATCTGGGCGGCCGCCGACTCGCGCACGCGCGGCTTCCTGGTGGGCGCGACGTCCGGGCGCACGACGCTCCAGGGCGAGGGCCTCCAGCATCAGGACGGGCACAGCCACGTGCTGTCCTCGGTGGTCCCGAACCTGCTCAGCTACGACCCGGCCTACGCCTACGAGCTGGCGCTGATCGTGCGCGAGGGCATCCGCCGCATGCACGAGCAGCGCGACCCGGTCTTCTACTACCTGACCGTCACCAACGAGGCGTACCCGCAGCCCGCGCTGCCGGAGGACGCCGCCGAGGGCGTGATCCGCGGCGTCTACCGCCTGCGCCGCTCCGAGGGGCGCGGCCCGCGCGTGCAGCTGTTCGGCAGCGGCGCGATCCTCAACGAGGTCATCGCCGCGCGGGAGCTGCTCGACGAGCGCTACGGCGTCGCCGCCGATGTCTGGTCCGTGACCAGCTACAGCGAGCTGCGCCGCGACGCGATGGACGCCGATCGCTGGAACATGCTGCACCCCGGCGAGCCGCCCCGGCGCTCCTACCTCGCCGAGGTGACCGCGGACGCGGAGGGCCCGTTCGTCGCCGCGACCGACTACCTCAAGTCGCTGCCGGACGCCGTCGCCAAGTGGCTGCCCGGCCGCCTCGTCTCGCTCGGCACGGACGGCTTCGGGCGCAGCGAGACGCGCGAGGTGCTGCGCGACTTCTTCGAGGTCGACGCGAAGCACATCGCGCTCGCCGCGCTGCACGCGCTCGCCCTCGACGGCGTGATTCCCGCCGGCGTGCCGAAACAGGCGATCGAGGAACTCGGCATCGACCCGGAGAAGGTCAACCCGCGGCTCGTCTGAGCGACGCGCCGCCCGACGGGCAGCAGGAGGACGCATGGCTACGGACTACCTGCTCCCCGACCTCGGCGAGGACATCGAGGAGGCCGAGGTGATCGCGGTGCACGTCCACGCGGGCGACCGCGTCGAGCGCGACCAGGCCGTGATCGAGGTGGAGACGGAGAAGGCGAACCTCGACGTGCCCGCGCCCTACGCGGGCGCGATCACCGCCGTGCACGTCAGCGTCGGCGACACGATCCGGCCGGGCCAGGCGATCGTCGCGATCGAGGCGGAGGAGGGCGTGAAGCCGTCCTCCCCCGCAGTCTCCGTGGCGCCGCCCGCCGCGAGCGCGCCGCCCGCCATCGAGCCGAACGCTCCGCCGCCCGCCATCGAGCCGGACGCTCCGCCGCCCGTGCCTCCCGCCGCCGCGAGGCCGCCAGGCGCGGTCACGCCCGTGCTGCCTTCCGACGGCGGCCTGGCGCCCGCCTCGCCCTCGGTGCGGATGTTCGCGCGCGAGATCGGCGTGGCGATCGGCGAGGTCGCCGGCAGCGGTCCCGGCGGGCGCGTCTCGATCGACGACGTGAAGGCGCACGCGCGGCTGATGCGCAGCGGCGCAGCGCCGGCCGACGCGCCCGAGGCCCCTCGTCGGGGCGCCGCACCGGCGCCAGCCGCGCTGCCGGACCTCTCGCAGTTCGGCGAGGTCGAGCGTGAGCGGATGAGCGGCGTGCGCCGCACTACCGCGCGCACGCTCAGCCAGTCCTGGGCGCAGAGCCCGCACGTGATGCTGCAACGCAAGGCCGACGTCACCGAGCTCGAGGCGGTCCGCCGCGCGAACCGCGAGCGTGTCGCCGCCGCCGGCGGCCAGCTGACGATGATGCCGATCCTGA
This sequence comes from Dehalococcoidia bacterium, assembly GCA_963692775.1. Taxonomy (GTDB): domain Bacteria; phylum Chloroflexota; class Dehalococcoidia; order UBA2979; family UBA2979; genus VXMT01. The sequence goes on from OY839116.1 coordinate 1,948,711, forward strand.
TCAAGGTCGTCGCCGGGGCGCTGCGCGAGTTCCCCCGGCTCAACGCCTCGATCGACGCGGCGAGCGAGGAGATCGTCTACCGTCACTACGTCCACGTCGGCGTCGCCACGGATACGGACCACGGCCTGATCGTCCCCGTCGTGCGCAACGCCGACGAGAAGAGCATCACCGCGCTCGCGATCGAGATCGGCGAGCTGGTCGGGCGGGCGCGCGACCGCAAGAGCACGCTCGAGGACCTGCGCGGCGGCACCTTCACCATCTCGAACCTCGGGGGCATGGGGATCGGCTTCTTCAACGCCGTGCTGCTGCCCCCGCAGGTCGGCATCCTCGCCGTCGGGCGGGCGGAGCAGGAGGCGGTCTGGACGGGCAGCGAGTTCGAGCCGCGGCTGCGCATGCCGCTGGCGATCAACTTCGACCACCGGCTGATCGACGGCGCCGACGGCGCGCGCGCCCTCGCCTGGATCTGCGAGACGCTGGAGCAGCCGCGGCCCTACATGCTCGAGGAGTTCCCGGAGACCGAGTCGGGAGCGGGTGGCTGATGGTGAGCGACGGCAGCGACCTGATCGTGATCGGCGGCGGGCCGGGCGGCTACCCGGCGGCCTTCCTCGCGGCCGACATGGGGATGAAGGTCACGCTGATCGACGACGCGCCGAACCCCGGCGGCGTCTGTCTCTACCGCGGCTGCATCCCCTCCAAGGCGCTGCTGCACGTCGCCGCGCAGCTCGAGGAGGCGAAGCACGCCGCCGAGTGGGGCGTCAGCTACGGCGACCCCGCGATCGACCTCGACAGGCTGCGCCAGTGGAAGCAGGGCGTGGTCAACCGCCTGACCGGCGGGCTCGGCCAGCTGGCGAAGCAGCACGGCGTCGAGTTCGTGAGCGGGCGCGCCCGCTTCAACGGCCCGCGCTCCGTCGAGGTGACGCCGACCGAGGGCGAGCCGCGCACGATCGGCTTCGAGTACGCGATCGTCGCGACCGGCTCCGTTCCCGCAACGATCCCCTCGCTCGCGCTCGACTCGCCGCTGGTGCTGGACTCCACCTCGGCGCTGGAGCTGGAGCGCGTGCCGGAGACGCTGCTCGTCATCGGAGGCGGCTACATCGGGCTGGAGCTGGGCAGCGTCTACGCCGCCCTCGGCTCGCGCGTCACCGTCGTCGAGATGACGAACGGGCTGCTGCCGGGCGTCGATCGCGACCTCGTGCGCACGCTGCAGCGCCGCCTGCGCCGCAACTTCGAGGCGATCCGCCTGGAGACGACGGTGCTCTCGATGGAGGAGGCCGAGGGCGGCGTGCTCGCCCGCCTCGGCGGCACGGACGGCGAGCCCTCGGAGGAGCTGTTCGAGCAGGTGCTGGTCGCCGTTGGGCGCCGGCCGAACAGCGCGGGCCTCGGGCTGGAGCAGACGGCAGCGCAGCTGGACGCGCGCGGCTTCGTCGAGGTGGACGCGCAACGCCGCAGCGCGGACCCGGCGATCTTCGCGATCGGCGACGTGGCCGGGGAGCCGATGCTCGCGCACAAGGCCACGCACGAGGCGGGTGTCGCCGTCGAGGCGATCGCGGGGAAGCCGCTGGCCTGGGACGCGCGCGCGATCCCCGCCGTGGTCTACACGGACCCGGAGATCGCCTGGGTCGGGCTGACGGAGACGGAGGCGGCGGACCAGCGCATCGAGGTGCAGACCTCGACGCTGCCGTGGGCCGCCTCCGGCCGCGCGACGACGCTCGGCCGCAGCGACGGCGCGACGAAGCTGGTGGTCGAGCCGCACACCGACCGCGTCCTCGGCGTCGGCATCGTCGGCGTGGGGGCGGGCGACCTGATCTCGGAGGCGGCGCTGGCAATCGAGCTGGGGGCGGTGGTGCGGGATCTCGAGCTGACGATCCACCCGCACCCGACGCTGGGCGAGACGCTGATGAACGCCGCCGCCGCCTTCTACGGCCGCAGCCCGGACTACATCGGGCGGCGGCGCGGCCACGAGAGGAGTTGACGACGATGGACCTGGAGTTCGCCTTCCTCAGTGACTTCGCCGAGGAGTCCGGCGGGAAGCTGCACGCCCTCGGCATCGGCATCGACACGATCCACGCCTCCGAGGCGCCGATCCGCCACCCGCTGCTCACGATGGTCGCGCAGATCCGCTACTCGCTCGCCGAGGCGGGCGCGCATCGCCTCGAGGTGAGCGGCTACAACGCCGACGGCCAGCAGATCATCGATCGCATCGAGGGCGAGATGCAGCTGCCGCCGGTGAGCGGCGGCACGAGCGGCACGGCGCGCGTGCTCGTGAACCTCGTCGGCGTGAACTTCCCCGCCTACGGCGATCACTCGTTCCACCTCGTGCTCAACGGCGTCGAGGTGACTCGCGTCTCGGTGCGCGTCGCGCCGCCGCCTGCGGCGGGAGGCTAGAAGGGGCGGCTAGAAGACGACGATGCCGCGGCCGAAGACCTCGCCGCGATCGAGCCGGCTCGCCGCCTCGTTGATCTCGTCCAGCGTGTAGCGCTCCGTCACGAGCGCGTCGAGGTCGAACATGCCCTCGCGATGCCAGCGCAGCAGCTCGGGCACGTCGCGCTCCGGCACGGCCGAGCCGAGCAGCACGCCGATCAGCGTCTTCTGGCCCATGACCATGCCGCCGGCCGGGACGCGCACCATGTTGCCGGTGGCGATCATCGCGGCCGTGCCGCCACGCTCGGCGCCGCGGTGGGGCTTCGCCGCCTCGACGATCTGCTGCGTGGTCCCGCGCGCGCCGATCGCGTCGATCGCGTAGTCGACGCCGCCGCCGCTCAGCTCGCGCACCTGCTCGACGGGGTCGCCGTCGGCGGCATTGACGACCTCGGTGGCGCCGAAGCGGCGGGCGAACTCGAGCTTCTCGTCCGAGAGGTCGACGGCGATGATCGGGTCGCAGCCGCAGACCCGCAGCGCGGCGATCGCCGAGAGGCCGACGCCGCCGACGCCCCAGACGGCGCTCGAGCGTCCGGGCTGCGCGTCCAGCGCGTTGAGCACGGTCCCGGCCCCGGTGAGGACGCCGCAGCCGAGCGGCGCGGCGACGTCGAGGGGCGTGTCCTCCGGCGCCTTCACCACGTGGTCGGCGTTGAGCAGCGTGTGCTCCGCCCACGTGTAGATCGCGTTCTGGTGGCCGTCGAGTTCCTCGCCGCGCCACGTCACCGAGCTGGCCGAGGAGGCGTTGGCCTCGTCGGCGGGATTGCCGTCGCGCCGCACGACGGAGGTGATGATGCGATCGCCGGGGGCGAGGTGCGTGACGCCCTCGCCGACGGCGATCACCTCGCCGGCGCCTTCGTGGCCCATCAGCGTCGGCCTGGTGATCTCGCGATAGCCGCGCAGGTAGTGCAGGTCGGAGTGGCAGATCCCGGTCGCGGTCATCCGCACCAGCACGTCGCCCGCCGCCGGCTCGCCGAACTCCACCTCCTCGACGAGGATCGGCTCGGCGGCGCTCGTGAGGATCGCGGCTCGTGATCTCATCGTGTGTGGCCCCCTCGTGCGGTTGTCTTCGAACTCACTTCAGATCCTGATCTCCAGAACGTCTCCCGTGCCCATCACATCGGCGACGGCTTTGATGTCGTCTACCCGCAACTGGATGCGCGGCCACGAGGTTGAGAGCAAGACCAACACTCCGAGGTTCCTCCCTGCGAGATTCTGTTGGTGCCGGAGGCTCTGGTCGGTCGTGACCAGCAAGGCGTAGCCGTCATCCTCCGCCCGTTGAAGCAGCACGCTGTTGCGCAGGTCGGACCAGCCGCGCTCAAAGGCGGTATCGACCATATGCCCGGGAAGGTGCTGGCGGAGTGGTGCGGGCACACCCTGGTCGAACAGGATCCTCACGAACGAATCGGGGCGGCCAAGCCCTTGACTTCGTGGTCGAGGACAGCCTCCACGTGGCTTCGCTCGACGCCGGGGAACCACTCGAGGAACTCTTCCGTCGAGGCGCCATCCTTGAGGTTCTCGAAGAGCGTGGAGACGGGGACGCGGGTACCGCGGAACACCCATGCCCCGCTCATTGTGTCAGCGTGGCGCTCGACGGCGGTGCAAGTCTCCCAGTTCATGGCCCTAGACGACCTCCAGCTCCTGCGGCAGCCGGAACTCGACGGTCTCCTCGGCGACGACGATGGGTTCGATGTGCGAGACGCCTCGGGCCTTCAGGTCCTCGATGATCGGATCGAGCAGTTCGTCGGGAACGGAAGCGCCGGCGGTGAGGCCGACGACGCCGGCGCCGTCGTACCAGGCGGGGTCGATCTCGTCGAGCCCGTCGACGCGGTAGGCGGTCACGCCTGCCGCCTCCGCGACCTCGCGCAGCCGCACGGAGTTGCTCGAGTTCGCCGAGCCGACGACGAGCAGGAGGTCGGCCCGCTCGGCGATCGTGCGCACCGCGAGCTGGCGGTTGGTGGTGGCGTAGCAGATGTCGTTGCGCACCTCGGCGTCGGGGTAGCGGCCGCGGATCCCGTCGATCACCTCCGCGGTGTCCTCCATGGACAGCGTGGTCTGGGTGACGACGAAGACCGGTCGCCCGACCTCGATCGAGGCGACCTCCGCGGCGTCCTCGACGATCCGCATGCGATCGGGCGCCTGGCCGAGCGTGCCGGCGGTCTCGTCGTGGCCGCGATGGCCGACGAGCAGCACGTCGTAGCCGTCGCTGACGGCCTTGCGTGTCTCGAGGTGAACACGGGTCACCAGCGGGCAGGTGGCGTCGATGATGCGCAGGCGGCGACGCTTCGCCTCTTCGACGACGGCGGGCGAGACGCCGTGCGCGCTGAAGACGATGCGGGAGCCCTCGGGCACCTCGGCGACGTCGTCGACGAAGATGGCGCCGCGTGCGCGGAAGCCCTCGACGACGTGGCGGTTATGCACGATCTCGTGGAAGGCGTACACGGGCGGCGGCTCGCGTTCGAGGACCGATTCGAGGACGTCGATCGCGCGCACGACCCCGGCGCAGAAGCCGCGCGGCTCGGCCAGCAGCAACGTGTGCGGCATGCGGCGGGCCCTCCCGGACCGGTCATGGATGACACCCGGTCGCGCTGTCATCGTAGCACGCGCGCCGCAGCCGACCGGGTCGCGTGAGGCCGCTACGCGGCGCTACGCCTCCAGCCCCGGCGGGGGGCGGAACTCGACGTTCTCCTCCGCGACGACGACGGGCTCGATGCGGGTGACGCCCCGGGCCTTGAGGTCCTCGATGATCGGATCCAGCAGCTCGTCGGGGACCGAGGCGCCGGAGGTCAGGCCGACGACGTCGACGCCCTCGTACCAGGCGGGGTCGATCTCGTCGAGGCCGTCGACGCGGTGGGCGGTGACGCCCGCGTCCTCGGCGACCTCGCGCAGGCGCATCGAGTTGCTCGAGTTCCGGGAGCCGACGACGAGCATGAGGTCGGCGCGTTCGGCGATCTTGCGCACCGCGAACTGGCGGTTCGTTGTGGCGTAGCAGATGTCGTTGCGCACCTCGGCGTCGGGGTAGCGGCCGCGGATCTCGTCGATCACGTCCGCCGTGTCGTTGACGGAGAGCGTGGTCTGCGTCACGACGAAGACGGGGCGTTCGGCCTCGATGGCGGCGACCTCGCCGGCGTGCTCCACGATCCGGGTGCGATCGGGCGCCTCGCCGTAGGTGCCGACGGTCTCGTCGTGGCCGCGATGTCCGACGAGCAGCACGTCGTAGCCGAGCTTCACGGCGTTCTTCGTTTCGAGATGCACCTTGGTCACCAGCGGGCAGGTGGTGTCGATCACGCGCAGCCGGCGGCGCTCGGCTTCCTCGACGACGGCGGGCGAGACGCCGTGCGCGCTGAACACGACGCGCGCGCCCTCGGGCGCCTCGCTGATCTCGTCGATGAAGATCGCGCCGCGTGCGCGGAAGCCGTCCACGACGTGGCGGTTGTGCACGATCTCGTGGAAGACGTAGATCGGAGGCGGCTCGCGGTCGAGCACCGCGTCGAGCACGTCGATCGCGCGCACCACGCCCGCACAGAAGCCTCGCGGCTCGGCGAGCAGCAGCGTGTGCGGCATGCGTCGGCCTTCCCGCGTCCTGCTATCCGGTCCCGCTGCGGCGGCATTGTATGCGGCGGCATTGTATACGCAGCCCGCGCACGAGGCGAGCGGTACGCCGTCTCACCGCGAGGCGGCTAAGCCTCCGCTCCGGCCGCCTCCCCGGCGGGTGCGCCGTTGTCCGACTGGCGGTAGGTCATGCGGTAGAGATCCGCATAGACGCCGTCGAGGGCCATCAGCTCCTCGTGCGGACCGATCTCGACGATCTCGCCGTCGCGCATCACGACGATGCGGTCGGCGCTGCGGATCGTCGAGAGGCGGTGGGCGATCACGAGCGAGGTGCGGTCGCGCAGGATCGTGCGCAGCGCCTGCTGGATCAGCCGCTCCGAGTGCGTGTCGATGTTGGCGGTCGCCTCGTCGAGGATCAGGATGCGCGGCTCGGCGACGACGGCGCGCGCGAACGCGATCAGCTGGCGCTGCCCGACCGAGAGGTTGAGGCCGCGCTCGTGCAGCTCCGTCTCGTAGCGCTCGGGCAGCCGCTCGATGAACTCGCTCGCGCCCACCGCGCGGGCGGCCTCCTCGATCTCCGCCTCGGTGGCGTCGAGGCGGCCGTAGCGGATGTTGCCGGCGATCGTGCCGGAGAAGAGGTAGGGCTCCTGCAGCACGACGCTCATGCGCCGTGTCAGCGAGGCGCGCTCGATCGTCCGCAGGTCGTGCCCGTCGATCAGGATCTCGCCGTCCTGGATGTCGTAGGAGCGGTTGACGAGCGCGGTCACCGTCGTCTTGCCGGCGCCGGTGTGGCCGACGAAGGCGACGGTCTCGCCGGCCGCGACGTGCAGGTCGAACTGGCGCAGCACCGGGACGCCCTCGACGTAGCTGAAGTCGACCTTGTTGAAGTCGATGCGGCCCTCGACGTCGGGGAGGGAGAGGGCGTCCGGCGGGTCGACGATCTCGGGCTCGGTGTCGAGCACCTCGAAGATGCGATGCGCGCCGGCCATGGCGCGCTGGAGCATCGTGTACTGCAGGACGATGTCGCGGACGGGGTTGAAGAAGCGCTGGATGTAGAGCAGGAAGCCGACGGTGAAGCCGAGCGCCTCGCCGGCGCCGAGGCTGCCGTTGAAGACGCGGACGCCGATCACGATCAGCACCATGCCGGTGGCCATCGTGGCGAGCACCTCGACGGTGGGGATGACGCTGGCCTGCAGGCGGACGGCCTGCATGTTGGAGTCGCGGTGGCGGCGGTTCAGCAGGTCGAAGCGCTTGAGGTTCTCCTCCTCGCGGTTGAGGGACTGCACGATGCGCACGCCGGAGACGTTCTCGTTGATCGCGCCGTTGACGATCGAGATCGCCTGGCGCACGCGGATGAAGGCGCGCGCGGCGGGCGTCTGCCACCAGGCCATGAAGATGAGCAGCAGCGGGATCACGGACAGCGCCACCACCGCCAGCAGCGGATCCAGCCAGAACAGGAAGCCGACGATCAGCGCCAGCCCGACCGCGTCCGCGAGGATGTTGAGGAAGCCCGTGGTGATCAGCTCCTGCAGCGTCACCACGTCCGAGGTCACGCGCGACATGATGCGCCCCACCTCCTCGCGGTCGTAGAAGCTGAGCGAGAGCTTGTTGAGGTGCGCGAACATGCTGCTGCGCATGTCGCGCAGGATGCGGTGCCCGACGTAGCCGGTCATCAGCCGCTGCACCGCGGCGGAGACGAACGAGACGGCGGCGAGCACGACGAGCAGCAGGCCGAACTCGACGATCTCGTCGTCCACCTGCGCGACGACCGCCGGGTCGTTCGAGCGCAGCTTGTCGACGATCGACTCGGTGGCGGTGGCCATGACGTAGGGCTGCGCGTAGGAGGCGATCGCGAAGACCGCCATCGCGATGACCGCGATGATGGCTTGCAGCTTGTAGGGACCGAGCATCGGGACGATGCGCCGCACCAGCACGGGGTCGTAGACGCGGCCCAGCTCGTCGTAGTCCCAGCCGTCGACGGCGCGGCCCTGGCGGACGCCGCGCATGTCGCCGCTCCAGCCGCCCGCCTGTCCGCCGCCCCAGTAGGCCATTAGCCGCCGCCTCCGGCCGCCGCCGCGTGCTCGGGGGCCTGCTCGTCGCCGAAGATCGGCGGCGAGGAGGCGCGCGCCTCCTCCTGGTCGCGCAGCTCGAGGTCGTAGATCTGGCGGTAGAAGCCGTCGCGCTCGAGCAGCTCCTCGTGGCGTCCGCGCTCCACGATCGCGCCGTCCTGGAGGACGAGGATCTGGTCGGCTTCCTTCACGGTGCGCAGGCGCTGCGCGATCACGAAGGTCGTGCGGCCCTCCATCAGCGTTTGCAGCGCCTCATGGATCTCGTACTCCGTGCGCATGTCCACCGACGCCGTCGAGTCGTCGAGGATCAGCACGCGCGGGTCGCGCAGCAACGTGCGGGCGATCGAGATGCGCTGCCGCTGGCCGCCGGAGAGGGTGACGCCGCGCTCGCCGACCCAGGTGTCGTAGCCCTCCGGCATCTCCTCGATGAACTCGTGGATGCGCGCCGCCTTCGCCGCCTCGACGACCTCCTCGTCGCTGGCGTCGAGCTGGCCGTAGCGGATGTTGTCGCGGATCGTGCCGATGAAGAGGAAGAGGTCCTGCTGGACGATCCCGATCGCGTCGCGCAGCGACTCCAGCGTCACGTCGCGCACGTCCTGATCGTCGATCGTGATCCGGCCCGCGCTCACGTCGTAGAAGCGCGGCAGCAGGTTGACGACGGTGGACTTGCCGGAGCCGGTGCGTCCGAGCAGCGCGATCGTCTCGCCCGGCGTGGCCGTGATGTCGATGTCGCGCAGCACGGGCGAGGCGGCGTCGTACTGAAAGGTGACGCCCTCGAAGCGCACGTCCCCGCGCTCGACCTCGATGGGGACGGCGCCGGGATCCTCCTGGACGGGCGACTCCGCGTCGAGGATCTCGAAGATGCGGCTGCCGGTGGAGTGGGCGCGCGCGAACATCATGATGATCCAGCCGATTGAGCGCACCGGCACCTGCAGCAGCGTCAGCCAGAGCAGGAAGGCGGCGAGCTGGCCGGTGTCCATCCGCCCCGCCTGCACCTCGGTCACGCCGAGCCAGAAGACGACGGCGAGCGAGAGCAGCCAGAGCGATTGCAGGAACGGCTCGTTGAAGGCCTGGAACTTGCTGGTCGCGTAGGAGTGCTCGAACAGCTCCTCGACCTTTTCGTCGAACTTCTCCTGCTCGTGCTCGGTGCGGGAGAAGGCCTTGACGACGCGCTGGCCGGTGAGGTTCTCCTGCAGCACGTTGGCCATCTGGCCCTGCAGATCCTGCACGTAGAGCCAGATCGGCCGCAGCTTCGCCGAGGTCCAGGTGCCCTGCACGGCGATGATCGGCGTGAAGACGAGCGCCGCGAGGCCGACCTTGGCGTTGGTCGTGATCATCAGCGCGTAGACGGCCGCGCAGAGCACGATCACGTAGAGGAAGCGCAGCACGCCCATGCTCACGAACATGCGCACGCCCTCCACGTCGCCGGTGGCGCGCGACATGATCTGCCCGATCTGCGCCTGGTCGTGGTAGGCGTAGCTGAGCCGCTGCAAGCGGTCGTAGATGTCGTTGCGGAAGTCGTAGGCGATGTCCTGCGAGATGCGCTCGCCGAGGTAGGCCTGACCGTACTTGAAGAGCCCGCGGCCGACGCCGGCCAGCAGCAGCACCCCGACCGCGAACAGCAGCGTCGCGAGCGTGCCGCGCGCGACCGTCTGCTCGACCCCGCCGGCTCCGCGCTCGGTCGCGATGTCGAGGCCGACGTCGATCGCGACGCCGACGAGGTAGGGCGCGACGACGTCGAGGGCGGCGGCCAGGCCGAGCACGGCGAAGGACAGCGCGATCGCGCCCTTGTAGGGGAGCGAGCGCCCGATCAGCCGGATCAGCACGGGCATGCGGGGGCCGGACAGACGTCCAGCCAGCCGCGTTTCGGTCTGCGGCATGGATGTCACTACCGCGAGTCTACGCCTCCGCACAAGCAGAGGCGACCGGCGCTATGTCTTGTCCACGGCGAACGGCAGGTCGCCACTGGAAGTCGCCGCTGACGATGCGGTTCGCCCGTCGCCGGGGGCGCGGGTAGGCTCGGCGCTTCCTCGCGACCACGGACGGGATGAGGCCGCGTGCCGGCAGACACGACGCCACAGGCCAGCGGGCCCCGCCGCTTCTTCTACGGCTGGGTGATCGTCGTCACCTGCGCGATGGTCGTGTTCAGCACCGGACCCGGCCAGTCGTTCGTCTTCTCGATCTTCGTCGACTCGATGATCGAGGACACCGGGTTCTCGCGCTCGACGATCTCGGCGCTGTACGCGGTCAGCACGGGGCTGAGCGCGCTGATGGTGGTGCTGGTCAGCCGGCTGGCCGACCGCTGGGGCGCGCGCCTCAACCTGATCCTCGTGGGCGTCGCCTTCGGCGCCGCCTGCTTCGGGATGGCGTTCTCGGTCGGGCTCGCGGCGTTCTACCTCTCGTTCGCCGGGCTGCGCGCGCTGGGGCAGGGCTCGCTCGCGATCAACGCGACGCTGCTCGTGAACCAGTGGTTCGTGACGCGCCGGGGCCGCGCGATCGCCCTGATGGGCCTCGGCTTCCCGCTCTCGAACGCGGTGCTGCCGCCGCTCAGCCGCTTCCTGATCGACGCCTACGGCTGGCGCGAGGCGTACGCGCTGCTCGGCGTGCTGGTGCTGCTGCTGATCGTTCCCGCCGCCGTCTTCCTGATCCGCAACCGCCCGGAGGACGTCGGCCTCTACCCCGACGGCGCCGATCACCCGCCGCTGATCGAGCAGACCCCGGCGTTCAGCCCGGCGGCGGCCGCCTCGAGGCCGGTCATGCGATCGCTGGCGTTCTGGATGCTCGCCGCCCCGCTGGCGACGCCGGGGCTGGTGGTGACGGCGCTGGTCTTCCACCAGACCTCGATCTTCGAGCAGCACGGGCTGAGCGCGACGCTGGCGGCGGCGGTGTTCGTGGTCTTCGCCGTCTCCTCCGCCTGCACCTCGCTGGTGGTCGGGTTCGTGGTGGAGCGGACGGGCCCGCTGCGGCTGTTCGTGTTCTCGATGTGCGCGCTGTTCACGGTCTGCCTGCTGGCGCTGGTGGTGACGTCGGTCTGGATGGCGGTGCTGTACGTGGCCGCGATGGGCGTCACCGGCGGGTCGCAGCGCATCGTGCAGGGCGTGATCTGGGCGCACTACTACGGGCGCTTCGGGCTGGGCCGGGTGCAGGGCGCGGCGATGATGGCGGGCATCACCGGCGCGGCGGTCGGCCCGCTGCCGCTCGCGCTGTTCCGCGACCTGACGGGCAGCTACGACGTGGGCGTGCTGGTGATGGCCGCGCTCCCGCTCCTCTCGATCGCCACCGTGCTCCTCGGGCGTCCCGAGCGGCGGATCGAGGCGGGGATCGCGGAGCGGCGGGCGGGCTAGGTGGAGGCGGACCGGTCGCGTCGTCGGAAGTTGATCTCCAAATCGTAGCCAAGCGCGCGGGCAGCCCCGGCCAGGGTTCCGAGTCGCGGATCATGTTGGGCGGACTCGAGCCTGCTGATCACACCGGGACTGACCTGCATCCGCCGGGCGAGTTCGCTCTGCGAGACATCGCCGCGCGCCTTGATCAAGGCGCTGATTGCCCGGAAGCGTGGCTCCAGGCTCTCGTATTCCGCCCGCAACGCGGGATCGGCCTCCATGTGCTCCTCGAAGCGCTCCATGAATCTGGCCATCAGTGTCGCTCCATCCAATCCGCGAGTCGGCTGCGCGCCCGTTGCAGTTCCCGCATGTCGAGTTTCTGCGAGCGTTTACGCCAAGCGTGCAGCAGGACGATGTGATCTCCGTGCTCGGCGTAGGCCACGCGATGGTTTCCCGGCCGCAACTCCCAGAGTCTCGAGTTGCGATCGATTAGCCTCGCATGAGGCATCCCGAGATTCGCTCCATGCTCCTCCAGCAGCGTCACGTGCCGGGCAAGCGTCGCCGCCGCAGTGCGTTGTCCGGTTCTCAGTAGCCCAACGACGTACTCGTCGACCGGCTCCCGGCCACGCCGGTCTTCGTAGTTGAGGACGTCAGGCACGGTCGCATTGTAGCATGCATGCTATATGCCGTGTCGCCCCCCCCCCCCGGTCGCGCCCGGAGAGTCGGCGGGCTAGGCTGGACGGGCGAGCGGGAGGAGCAGGCGATGGCAGGCCTCGGCAGGCTCTTGAAGACGCCCGAGCCGTCCGGCAACGTCCCCGACCCGGCGGACTGCGCGTGCGAGCACCTCACCCCCCGCTGGCGCGGCCCCGAGGTGATGGACGACGACTCGAAGGCGATGGGCTTCGTCTGCCACCGCTGCCACGCCGAGTACCTGCCCTACCAGGTCCGCGACCGCCGCCCCATCGCCCGCTAGCGCCTCGAGGGCGTCGTGCGCGGAGTCGGTCAGCCGGTCCTCGTGACCCTCGCGGCTCTCGTTGCGGCGCTGCTGCTTGCGGGCTGCGACGACGCCGGCGAGGGCGTCCCGGCTCCAGTTGCCACGGCGACGCCCTCGGCCGTGATCGCGACCGCGACGCCCGACCCGACAGCGCCGCCGACGCCCGAGCCGACCCCGACCACGACGCCCGAGCCGCCGCCAACCGCGACGCCCGAGCCGACCCCGACCGCGACGCCCGAGCCGACACCGACATCCACACCCACCCCGACGCCAACGCCCGAGCCGACACCGACATCCACACCCACCCCGACGCCAACGCCCGAGCCGACACCGATATCGACGCCTGAGCCGACGCCCACACCAACACCGACTCCGACCCCCACGCCGACCGCGACGCCCGAGCCCACGCCGGAGGGGCCGCGGATCGTGCCGAAGTACGAGGTCAAGGGCCTCGGACGCTGGTTCAACTCGGAGCCGTTCACGATCCAGGAGCAGCTCGAGGCCGGGAACGTCGTGTTGATCGACTTCTGGACGTACAGTTGCATCAACTGCGTGCGCACGCTGCCCTACCTGCGCAGCTGGCACGAGAAGTACGCGGATCGAGGGCTCGTGATCCTCGGCGTGCATCGCCCGGAGTTCGAGTTCGAGCGCTCCGCGGAGAACGTCGCCGCGGCGATCGAGCGGCTCGACGTCCCCTGGCCGGTGGCGCAGGACAACGACTCGCGGACCTGGCGCGAGTTCAACAACAACTTCTGGCCGGCGAAGTTCCTCTTCGACAAGCGCGGCCAGGTGGTCTACAGCCGCCGCGGCGAGGGCGACTACGCGGGCGCCGAGCGGGCAATCCGCAAGGCGCTCACCGAGGCCGGACACGGCGTCTCCGACATCCCCGTCGGCACGGTCTCCAACGCCGATCGCGATTCGGCCCAACGGGACCAGACCCGGGAGATGTGGGGCGGAACCATCCGCAACCTCTCACGCAACAACCCCAATTGGCATTCCGCCGGGCAGGATGAGTACTACCTCAACCCCAACCAGGACGTGCTGTACGAGGACACCACGCCTGCGGAGGAGCGCCAGAACCACAAGTGGTACGTGCAGGGCCTCTGGCGCGGCGAGCCGGAGGCGATGGTCCACGCGCGGGAGACCGAGAACCTCGAGGACTACTTCGTCTTCATCTTCCGCGCGCGCAGCGTCAACGTCGTGCTCAACCCGCCCAGGGACGAGCCGTTCGACGTCTACATCGAGATCGACGGCCGCCCGCTCACTTCCGAGGAGGCGGGCCCGGACATCGTCTTCGACGACGAGCAGCGCAGCTTCATCCGCGTCTCGGAGCCGCGCCACTACGAGATCGTCCAGCTGCCCGCCTTCGGCCAGCACGAGCTCAAGCTCCTGTCGAACTCCGCTAACTTCGCGATCTTCGCGTTCACCTTCGGCAGCTACCTGGAAGGGGCGTGATCATGCGCCTGCGCTGCGTTGCCACCCGCCTGCCCTGCGTTCGGACATTGCTGCTCCTCGCGGCGCTTGCCGCGGGCACGCTCGCCCTCGCCTGCGGCGACGGCGCGACGGATGAGGCGCCCGCGGCGGCCACGCCCGCCGCCACGGCGACCGCGGCGGCCGAGACGACGGCGGCCACACCCGCGCCGACCGCGGCGCCCACCGCCACGGCGGCCTCGGGCGACGCGACGGCTGCGCCGGAGGCCACTCCCACGCCCGAGGAGCGCGCGTCCGTGTTCGGGGAGCAGGGCTTCGAGGCCAGCTACCCGCAGTACTCCGACGAGGAGTCCGGCCTGACGCTGATCTTCGGCACCCCGGACCTCGGCGCCGGGCCGCAGCGCATCGCCTTCGTGCTGAGCGACGCCGAGGGCATCGTGCGGCTGCCGATCGTCTCGCTCTCGGCGAGCCTCGGCGGCGGCGAGGCGGTGACCGCGATCGCGCGCTACTTCGACTTCCCCGAGGGCATTCGCGGCCTCTATGTCGGCGAGCTCGAGTTCGACCGCGCCGGCGAGTGGACGATCGAGGTGAGCCTGCCCCGTCCCGACGGATCGCTCGCCGTGCTGAGCTTCCCCGCCACGGTCGCCGCGCAAACGCTCGCGCCGGACGTCGGCGACCCGGCGCCCGCGAGCCGCAACCGCACGCTCGCCGACGTGGAGTCGCTGTACCAGCTGTCGACCGGCGCCGAGCCGGACCCGGCGCTCTACGAGCTGACGGTCGCCGAGGCGCTCGAGGCCGGCCGGCCGTTCGTGATCGTCTTCGCCAGCCCCGGCTTCTGCACGAACGCGCTGTGCGGTCCCCAGGCCGAGATCCTGAGCGTGCTGCGCGAGCGCCACGGCGACCGCGCGAACTTCATCCACGTCGATCTCTACGAGAACCCGGAGGAGATCCGCACGATGGGCCTGGGCGTCGCGATCGAGACGCCGCTGCTGCGCGAGTGGGGCCTGCACACGCCGGAGTGGACCTTCATCGTCGGCGCGGACGGCCTGGTGGCCGGGCGCTTCGAGGCGTTCGCGCCGGAAGAGGAGCTCGAGGCGGCGCTGATCGCCGTGCTCGACGGCGCGTAGCGGACGCGCGGCCTCCTATACTCCGCCCGTGATCGAGCATCCTCCCGATGGCGTCGAGCGCCGCCCGGTGACGCTGGCCTCCCGCATCCTGCTCGGCGGGCCGGTCGCGCTGGTGACGACGCACGACCGCGGCGCGGACAACGTGCTGCCGGTGGCCTGGCACACGCCGCTCTCGGCGGAGCCGCCGCTGGTCGGCGTGGCGTTGCAGCAGTCCCGCCACTCGCTGGAGCTGATCCGCGCCTCGGAGCAGTTCGCGCTCAACATTCCGGCGCGTCCGCTGCTGCACCTCGTCCAGTACCTCGGCTCCTACAGCGGCGAGGAGATCGACAAGTTCGACGCGACGCGGCTCGAGACGTTCACCGCGACGCACATCGACGCGCCCCTGCTGCGGGGCTGCGTCGCCTGGGTGGAGTGCGAACTGCGGGAGGTGCTGCCCTTCGGGGACCACGAGCTGTGCGTCGCCCTCGCGGTGGCGGTGCACGTCGACGAGCGTTCGTTCGATCAGCGCTGGCTGCTCGGCCCGGAGGAGACGCGCCCGCTGCACTTCCTCGGCGGCAACGAGTACGCCGCGCTGGACGCCGCGATCGAGGCGCGCCTGCCCCGGGACTTCGAATCTCCGTCCGCCGTCCTCGCCGAGCGCATCGCCGAGGAGCTGGACCTGACCGAGGAGGCGCGCGAGCGCCGCGAGGAGCGCCTGGGCGAGATCGAGCGCGAGATCGAGGCCGGCAACGTCGTCGATCTCGCCGAGCTGGAGGACGAGTCGCTCCCGCCCCTCGATCTCTCGACCGGCGTGATCATCGGCGAGCCGGCCGAGCCCGAGGAGCAGTAGCGGGGCGAGTCGCTACCCCCGGCGCCACCTCCGCCAGGGCTGCGCGAGCAGTTCCAGCGAGGCGAGCGACAGCGCGACGGCGACCATGAGCGCACCGGCCTGCACGAGTCCGAATCGCGGCGCGGCGGGTTCGCGCGCGGCGGCGGCGGGCGCGGCGGAGTCGTCGTGGCCCGCTGCCACCACCGCCGCCAGCGGTGACGCCGGGGGCGAGGAGGTCGCCGCCGGGGTCGGCTCGGGCGTCGTGGTCGCCCGCGGCGCCGGGGTCGCCGTCGCCGTCGCCGTCGCCGTCGGCGTGGGCGCGGGCGCGGGCGAGGGCGTCGCGGTCGGGGTTGCCTCGGATGCTCGTGCGGCTGTCGCGGCTTCGGTTGCCGCGGCGCTGGGCGTCGGCGCCGGGGATGGCGTCGCCGTCGGCTCGGCGGTGGCCGTTGGGGTCGGCGTGGGCGTGGCCGGAGTCGGTGTGGGCGAGGGCAGCTCGGCGTAGGCCGTGTAGGAGATCGCGGCCAGCTGGCGGATCGCATCGTGGCCCGGCAGCCAGTTCTGGTACGGCGCGCCCTCGGTGAGCAGCACCAGCACGTAGGCGCCGCCGGGCGCGTAGACGATGCCGGCGTCGTGGGCGAAGCGATCGAGGCGACCGGTCTTGTGCGCGATCGGGACGTCCGGCGGCAGCAGCACCGGGATGCGATCGCGGACCTGTTGCCCCAGCAGCAGCCCGAGCATCGCCGCATCCGCCTGGGGGCTGATCAGGCCGCGCGCCTGCAGCCGCGCGAAGAAGCGCGCGATGTCGGCGGCGGTGGTCGTGTAGTCCTCGCCGCGGATGATCGTGGCGCCCATGCCCAGCTGCCCGGGCAGCGCCTCCACGTTGTCGTAGCCGAGGCGATCGAGCAGCGCGTGGGCGGTGGCGTTGGTGGACATCTGGATCATGCTCTCGATCGCCACGTCGGCCCTGAGCCCGATGATCCGCTCGTCGAAGGTGAAGGTGCCCGCCTCGCGCTGGCGGTGCGCCTCGGCGAGCACGATCAGCTTGTAGAGCGAGGCGGTGATGTAGACCTCGTCGGGGTTGCGCTCGCAGCGCGACCCGTCCGCCAGGTCCTGCACGACGAAGGCGATGCGCCCCTCGAAGGCGGCGGCCTCGGCGTGGAGCGCCTCGCACATCTCCTCGAACGACGGCTGCTGCGCCGAGACGGGGGCCGCGAGCGCGGACGCCGACAGCAGCGCGGCGGCGATGAGCATGGAGGCGAGCGGGGGGAGTCCGCGCGCTCCGGAGGTCTGCTTCAATCCGCGATCCCTACCCGCTGGGGCGCGGCTCGCGGAAGCTGCGCGCGGCCCCGGCTTTCGGCCGCTGCATGATAGTCGCCAGGTCTGCCGAGGGCTCCCCACTCGCGGCGCGGTTGACGGCTGATCGGGCGAAATCCATAATCGCGCCGCCGAGCAAGCGGCGGCTCGGCATGTCGTTCGCGGCTCCATCAGCCTCGCTCGATCCGGCCGGTGCGCCCGGTCGCGTGAGCCGGGGTGCGGAACGGGTGCGCGGGCGGCGAGGCAGGAGGCGAGCATGGACTGGGGCGACTCCGCCGAGCAGGCGTCATTCCGCGCGCAGGTGCGCGGGTTCGTCGGCGAACGGCTACCCGACTTCTACCGCGAGCTGGACGCCAATCGCAGCGGCCTCGACGGCGGCTGGCAGGCGCATCGCGCGAGCGACGACCCCGAGGAGAGCGGCGCGGCCCGCGACTGGGCGCGGGCACTGGCCGAGAACGGCTGGGTCGCCCCCAACTGGCCCGTCGAGTACGGCGGCGCCGGCCTCTCCGTCTGGGAGCAGTTCATCTTCAAGCAGGAGATGGCCGAGGCCGGGGCGCCCGCCGTGGGCGGCCAGGGCGTCACCCAGATCGGCCCGACCGTCATCGTGCACGGCAACGAGCAGCAGAAGGAGAAGTACCTGACCGGCATCCTCGAGGGAGACACTGCCTGGTGCCAGGGCTACTCCGAGCCGGGCGCCGGTTCGGACCTCGCCTCGTTGCAGACGCGCGCCCGGCGCGACGGCGACGAGTACGTGATCAACGGCCAGAAGATCTGGACGAGCAACGCGCACAACGCCGACAACATGTACATCCTGGTGCGCACCGACCCGGACGCGCCGAAGCACCGCGGCATCTCGCTGATCATCATCGACGACATCCACGAGGCCGGCGTGCAGGTGCGCCCGCTCGTCGACATGACCTTCAACCACCACTTCAACGAGACCTTCTTCGAGGACGTGCGCGCCCCCGTCTCCAACCGCCTCGGCGAGGAGAACCGCGGCTGGTACGTCGGCATGACGCTGCTCGACTTCGAACGCTCCAACATCGACAGCGCGATCCTCGATCGCACGCTGGTCGAGGAGCTGATCGAGTACATCGGGAGCGACGAGGGCGCCGTGTGCGCGCGGACGGGCGACCTGCCGACGCTGCGCGCGGAGGTCGCGGACCGCTACATCGAGTGCGACGTGGCGCGGAACTTCGGGATGCGCATCGCCTCGATGCAGGCCTCGGGCGTGGTGCCGAACTACGAGGCCTCGACGGGCAAGATGTTCGGCACGGAGACGCACCAGCGGGTGATGCGGACGGGCACGAAGACGCTGGGGCTGTACGGGAACGTGTGGGGCAAGGACTCGGCGTACGCGCCGATGCGCTCGCAGTTCACGCACGGCTACGTGCGCTCGATCCCCTCGACGATCGCGGGCGGCAGCTCGGAGATTCAGCGCAACATCATCGCCACGCGCGGGCTCGGCCTGCCGCGCGGCTAGCGACAGCGGAGTAACGCGGAGACCCGGGACACCGGGGCAGAGGGAGGACGACATGGACCTGGGCTTCACGGAGCAGCAGGAACTGCTCAAGAACGCGGCGCGCGACTTCCTCGAGAACGAGTGCCCCGAGCAACTCGTGCGCGACATGGAGGAGGACGAGCGCGGCTACTCGCCCGAGCTCTGGTCGAAGATGGCCGAGCAGGGCTGGCAGGGCCTGCTCATCCCCGAGGAGTACGGCGGCGTCGGCTTCGACTTCCTCGACTTCTGCGTGCTGCTCGAGGAGTTCGGGCGGGCGCTGGTGCCCGGCCCGTTCATGTCCTCCGTGCTCGGCGGCGCGGTGCCGCTGCTGGTGGCGGGCTCCGAGGAGCAGAAGCAGGAGTTCCTGCCGAGCATCGCCTCGGGCGACCTGATCTTCACGCTCGCCCAGACCGAGCCCTCCGCCCGCTTCGACGAGCAGGGCATCGAGGCTGCGGCGACCGTCGACGGCAACGAGGTGACGATCAGCGGCACGAAGCTGTTCGTGCCGGACGCCAACGTGGCGGACTACATGGTCGTCGCCGCGCGCTCGGACAACGGCGTGACGCTGGCGATCGTGGCGACGGACCAGCCGGGCGTGACGGTCAACCAGTTGCTGACGATCGCGCGCGACAAGCAGTGCGAGGTGATCCTCGACGGCGCGAGGGGGCAGCTGCTCGGCGAGGACGGCGGCGGCTGGGAGTCGCTGCAGCCGGTGATGCAGCGCTACGCGGTCGCCGAGTGCGCCTACCTGGTGGGCCTGGCGCAGATGGACTTCGAGATCTCCGTGGACTACGCCAAGGAGCGCGTGCAGTTCGGCCGCCCGATCGGTTCGTTCCAGGCGATCCAGCACAAGTGCGCGGACATGGTCACGGACGTCGATGGCTCGCGCTTCATCATGTACAAGGCCGCCTGGTCCATCAACACGGATCAGGAGGACACGCAGATGGCCGTGAACATGGCGAAGGCGTGGACCTCGGAGGCGACGCGCCGCGTGGTGGCGCACGGCCAGCAGATCCACGGCGGCATCGGCTTCACGAAGGACTACAAGATCCAGCTCTACTACCGCCGCCAGAAGCGGGCGGAGCTGGCCTGGGGCGACACGGACCACCACCGCGAGCT
The DNA here is from genome assembly GCA_963692775.1 of Dehalococcoidia bacterium. GTDB lineage: Bacteria > Chloroflexota > Dehalococcoidia > UBA2979 > UBA2979 > VXMT01. Next base: position 1,968,361 of record OY839116.1, read on the forward strand.
GGTGGCCGACCAGCTCGGCATCTAGCCGCCCTCGACGGCTACTCAGCCAACGGGCCGCCCGCGGAGGGCGGCCTGTTTCGTTGGGGCGGAGCGGCGGGTCGCAGGCGACAGTGGGGTGTCATGTCGACTTGACACTCGGGCATGTTGTGAGAACATGCATTCACGACTCCCCGGCCCTAGAGGCCGGTTGGGGCGGCCCCATAGAGGTCGCCCCCTTTTTTGCTCCCCGCCAGGTGCGATTCTCACATGCCTCGAGTTCGCAGCATCGTCTATGTCGACGGCTACAACTTCTACTACGGCATGGTCCGCGACACTGAGTGGAAGTGGCTCGACCTAGAGCGCTGCTTCGAACTGGTCCGCCCTCACGACGACATCCAGCAGATCCGCTACTTCACGTCGGAGGCACTCGGGGATGCGCGTGAGCGCCAGTCTGTCTACCTCCAGGCGCTCGAGACGCTACCGTTGGTGACGGTTCATCTTGGCCGGTTCAAGGGACGTTCGCTCACCTGCCGCGTGCGAGCGTGCGAGTACACTGGCTCGCGCCGGTACCAGGTACTGGAGGAGAAGGAAACAGACGTGGCGATCAGCGTCAGGCTGATCGACGATGCGTACCGCGATCGCGCCGACCGATTCGTGATCGTCAGCGGTGACTCCGATCTCGTGCCGGCGGTCCGTCTGCTGCGCGAGCGTTTCGCCGACAAGCAGATCATCGTCTATGTCCCGGCGAGTGCTGGAACGAGGCGGGCTGCCGCGCGTGAGATGCGAAGAATCGCGCACAAGCATCGGACCATGCCTGCGGAGCCACTCAGGCGCTCGCAGCTGCCAGAGGTGATTCAGACCCCTGGCGGGGCCATTGAGAAGCCCGCTTCGTGGTGAGCCCTTGGCGATAGTCCTCACCCCGCAGCCCGTGATCGCATAAGATCGATCCGAGGCGCGGTGCAGCGCCTCGCAGGCGGGACTTCATAGACCGGGACTGGGTGATGCAGAACTTCAAGACCGTGGTGCTGCTGGCCGCGATCAGCGGCTTGCTGATGATGATCGGGTTTGGCGTCGGCGGGCTCGGCGGCCTGATCATCGCGCTCGCGCTCGCGCTGATGTTCAACGTCGGCTCCTACTGGTTCTCGGCCGACATCGTGCTCAAGACCTCGCGCGCGCAGGAGATCGGCTACGAGGACGACCCGGACCTGTTCCGCATGATCGAGCAGGTCGCGAACGGGGCTGGGCTGCCGATGCCGCGCGTCTACATCATGGACTCGCCGCAACCCAACGCCTTCGCCACCGGGCGCAGCCCCAAGCACGCCGCCGTCGCCGTGACCACCGGCATCCGCCGGCTGCTCACCGACCGCGAGCTGCGAGGCGTGATCGGCCACGAGATCGCGCACGTCGCCAACCGGGACATCCTCACCTCCTCGGTCGTCGCGACGGTCGCCACGGCGATCTCGTTCCTCTCGTTCTTCGCGCTCTGGTTCGGCGGTGGGCGGCGCGACGGCGGCGGCTGGCTGGCCCTGCTGGCGGCGCTGCTGGCGCCGATCGCGGCCTCGCTCATCCAGCTCGCGATCAGCCGTTCGCGCGAGTACCAGGCGGACACGGACGGCGCGAACTACGTCGGCGATCCCATCGCGCTGGCCTCGGCGCTGGCGAAGCTCGAGCAGGGCGCGCAGCTGATGCCGCGCGAGGTCTCCGAGTCGACGGCGCACCTCTACATCGTGAATCCGCTGGGCGGGAACAGCGTCTCCGGCCTCTTCTCCACGCACCCGCCGATGGAGCAGCGCATCGAGCGGCTGCGCCGCATGGCCGGCTACCCGCAGTAGCGCCCCGGCGGCGCGCCGGAACCGCAGCGCGATGAGCGACCGCGACGCACGCGGCCAGGCAGCCGAGGGCGCGGCGGCGAGGCTGGCGCTGCGCGAGCGCATGGCCGCGGAGATCCCGGACTTCATGCTCGCGCACATCGATCGGGTCGTCGCGGCGGCGGAGCCGCTGGCGCGGCGGCACGGCGCGGACATCGAGCGCACGCTGCTCGCGGCGCAGGGGCACGACCTGCTGCGCGCGCTCACGGACGAGGAGTGGCTGGCGCGCGCGGAGGCGCGCGGCCTCAAGCTGCTTCCGGTGGAGCGGGCGCGGCCGGTGCTGCTGCACGGGCCGCTCGGCGCCCTCGAGCTCGCGGAGCGCTTCGGCGTCGACGACGAGCTGGTGCTGCACGCGATCCGCTGGCACACGCCGGGGCATCCGGCGTTCGGCCCCGAGGCGTGGGCGATGTTCGTCGCGGACAAGATCGAGTCGGCGAAGCTGGCCCGGCGGCCCGAGTTGCAGCGCGTGATCGACTTCGCCGGGGACTCGCTGGAGGCGGCGGCGCTCGCCTACCTCGAGCTGGAGGCGGAGCGCTCGGAGCGCGAGGGATTCGAGCTGCACCCGCACGCGATCGAGACGCGGGAGGCGCTGACGGCGGCGCTGGGGAAGCGCTGAAGCGGCGTCTGCGGGATCCGGCGCGTGCGGACCCCCCGTTAACCGGTTACGGGTTCTCAGCGTTCTTGTGGACGTGGTGGGAATGCGGCGAAACGCCGTCCCGTACGCCGGAGGGGCTATACTAGGCCCCATTCCGGCTCGCGCTGGCCTCGGCGGGACCAGTCAGTCGGGGGCTCGCGCGGAGCGGCTGCATGTCAACTCCACCACTGTTCGGTCTCTCGCCTGAGGAGGAGCGGTCGCTCGTCGATCGCGCCAAGGCAGGCGAGAACGAGGCGATGGGCCGCCTCTACGACGCCTACGTGGCGAGGCTGTATCGCTACTGCCTAACCCGCGTCGGCGACGAGACCGAGGCCGAGGATCTGACGGAGGAGATCTTCGTCAAGGTTCTGGGAGCGATCGACCGCTTCGAGTGGCGGCCGGGCGCGGAGGGCCAGCGCATCCCCTTCGGGGCGTGGATCTTCCGCATCGCCCGCAACGAGGTGGCGTCGTTCCAGCGCCGCGCGGCGGCGCGCCCGCGACGGGCGGAGTTCTCCGACCTCGTCGCCGAGCGCCTTCGCGACGAGGGCCGCGGCCCTCAGGAGCTAGCGGAAACGAAACTGACGATCGAGGAGGTGTTCCGGGCGGTGCGGGAGCTTCCGGAGGCGCAGCGCGACGTGATCCTGCTGCGCTTCGCGTCCGGCCTCTCCGTCAGGGAGACGGCGGAAGCGCTCGGGAAGCACGTGCCGAACGTCAAGGTCTTGCAGCACAAGGGCGTGCAGCGCCTGCGTGAACTGTTTGCCGAACCGTCCGGGATCCGCGAGGCGAGGAAGTCATGACCGACTTCGAGATGGTGGAGGCCGAGCGTTTCGCCCAGGCCCTCGACGCGATCGAGGCGCTGGCGGAGCCGGACCTCGACCCGCGCGAGGATCCCACCCTCTTCTCCCTCGCGGCGCTCGCGGCCGAACTCTACGACGCCGAACAGACCGCCACCCGCTCGCCGCGCTTCGAGTCCTATCGCGAGCGCTCGCGCACCTACGTGCTCAACCGCCTCGGGGCGAGGCGGGCCACGCAGCAGGTCGACGACCGCGCGCCGCGCGACGACGGCCGGCCGTTCTTCATCTTCCGCTGGAACGTCCTGACACCCGTCTTCAGCGCGGCGGCGGCGGCGGTGCTGGTGCTGGCGTTCGTCGTCGCGACGCAGCTCGATTCGGCGCCGCCGCAAACCGCCTCGGTCGCCGACCCGATTGTCGAGTACCAGGTGCTGGAGATTCCCGTCCCCGCCGCGGACGTCGTCGCGACCGAACCGGAGGCGCCGGCTCGCCTGGCCCGCGGCTGGTTCTTCACGGACTACCTGCTTGACCCCCAGATCGACCGGGTCGAGATCTTCAACGACGGCAGGACGGGGCCGTCGGTCCCGCCTCCCGCCGACCTCGGTCCGCCCGTCCCCGGCGACGAGGAGCTGTACGCCGCGCGGATGATCGAGCTTGAGATCGGGCGCATCGACGCGCTGCTCGCGGCGATCCAGCACAACGTGTACGAAGACCAGCCCGTCGCCCCCGAGATGCTGCGCGAGATCACGGAGTCGATCGCCCTCGTGGCGGCGCAGCTCGAGGCGCAGCCCGACGTGGTCTCGAAGCAGCAGGTGATCAGCTTCCTCACGCAAACCGCGCACGGCCGCACGTTGCTGGCGGCCGCGCGGGCCGACGAGGAGAACGGCCGCGCGCTCGGCGCCGCCCGCCGGGCGGCCCAGGACGGCGTCGTGGTGGCCTCGCACTACATCCGGGAGCACTACTAGCAGGGGTCGCCGCAGCGGACTCCCCGCCTCGTCGCCCGGGCCCCAGGCACGGGCTTCTTCTTGCCCCGCCTCGCGCCAGGGTTGGGTTACAGGGCCGGCGTTACAGGAGCGGCGTTACTCCGGCGGGGCGAAGCGCAGCCAGAACTCATCGCCGTCGTCGAAGTGTTCGAGGTCGTTGACCCAGGCGGGGGCGCGGGGGAAGTGGATACGCCAGCGCTGCTCGTCGCCGTCGTAGTGGAAGGCGGCGATCGGCTGCGGGTCGGCGATCAGCAGGTGCAGGAAGCGCAGCGGGTAGCCGTCCGGACCGTGGTAGACGAACGCCGCGAACCCACCCCCGGGCGGGCGCTCACCGCTCAGCGCCGCATCGTGTCCGCCCGGCGGCAGGAGGGGGCCGAGCCCCTCCAGCGCGCCGAGCTGCACGATCCGCGGGAGCGGATCCGCTCCGCGCTCGTCCCCGCCGTCCTCGCGTTCGATCGCGCGCGCCCGCTCCCGCAGCTCGGCGATCAGCTCGTCGCGCGAGAGCTGCGGCAACGCCTCGATCAGCAGCGCGGCCGCCCCCGCAACCACGGGCGCGGCGCCCGAGGTGCCGAGGAAGGCTCGCGCGGTCGGCTCCGCGCCCGTGAACGCGGGCGGGGCGACCAGCTCGGGCTTGGCCCGCCCGCCGGCGGTCGTGCCGCGCGAGGAGAACGGAGCGACCCGGCCCGACTCGTCGATCACTCCGACCGAGAGCGCCAGGGGATGGTCGGCTGGTTGCGAGAGGGAGCCGGAGCGCACGAACGACTCCAGCCGATCGCCGCGATCCGGTGAGCCGAGCAGCAGCAGGCTCAGCAGGTGCGGCTCATCGGGAGCTGGTTCGGTCCGGTCGGACGCCGCGACGATGCGCGCGGAGTAGCGGCCGCTTCGTGTCGCGAGCATGCGCAGCCCCTCGACGGGATCGCCGTCGCAGTCCTGCACGCGTCGCGAGGCCTGCACGACCGTCCCGGCCGGGCCGATCAACTCCAGGTCGTAGTCGCCGCAGGCGGCGCCCCACTCGTCGTCCCAGCGCAGCGAGGCGCTGATCAGGTCGCCGACGCTGTAGTAGCGGCCGTTCAGCGGTTCGCCCGGGCTGAACTCGTGCACGCCGTCGCCGTCGGGGTCGCTGAACGGCCCGGCCCAGTGCTGCTGGGCCCAGTTCCCGGCGGCCGTCGTCCAGAGCACCCCCGCCTCAACCGCGCGGTCGACGATCTCGTTGACGGGCCCGGCGCCGTCGCCCGGGCCGTTGTGCATGAACCCGATCGAGAAGGAGATGACGTCCACGCCCTCCTCGATGGCGTACTCGACGGCGGCGGCCAACTCGTCGATGGTGGAGAAGCCGAGCAGCATCAGCTCGGCGGCCGGCGCCAGTTCATGCACGATGGACGCCGCGCGGAGCCCGTGCCCGGAACCGCCGTCGAGGCTGCCGTCTGCGCGGAACGAGCGCATGCCCACGGGTGGAGTCGTATCGGCGAACTTCTGCTTGTAGCCGCGGAAGCCGACATCGATGACGGCGACGCGGACGCCGCGTCCGCTGAAGCCCGCCTCATGCCAGCGATCCGCCCCGACCAGCATGGAGACGCCGCCGCCGGATTGCCGTGGCTCCAGCCCGGACGGCGGGAGCGAGGGCGGCCCGCCGCGCGCGAGCTCGTACGCCAGATCGAGTGCGGCGCCCTGATGTAGCGGCAACGCCGGCGGAGCGGCCAGCGACGCCTCGACGCTCGCGAGGGGCTCGGCGGGAGTCTGCTCGGGAGTCGGTGCGGGGGCGCTGCTCGCGATCGCCGCGCCCGCGACGAGGAGAGCGGCGGCGAGCAGCAACAGGCGCATCGCATCCCCCGTCTCGCCCATTTATCGTAACGACGCTCTCGCCTTCCGTCCCGACGAGCTCGCCGATCGGCCTCCGGGAGGCGCTACGCGGCCGCTCGCGCGGCCGCCTCCAGCAGACCCGTCTCGTCGCCGCTGAAGATCGGGGTCCAGGCGATCTCGGTGCGGACGCCCTCGAAGCGCCGCCCGGTGTGGTGCGCGAGGACGCGCAGCATCAGGCGGTCGCGCTTGCGCAGCGCCGCGCTGCGGATCAGGCGCTTGCGCGCGACCTTGCGCAGCAGCGGGTCCAGCTCGAGGCGCAGCGCGACGCCGGAGCGGTCGCCCTCGCCGTCGCCGAAGGCGATGCGCGGCATCTCCGCCAGGTCGTGCAGCGTGCGGTAGACCTGCCCCAGGTAGTCGGCGTGCAGCCGCACCCCGCCGCCCTGCAGCAGGTCGAGGAGGTACGCGCGCGCCTCCTCCGGCAGCTCCCAGACCGCACCCGGCTGCACCGCGATGCCGCGCGACTCCTCGACGTTCTCGAGGACGGCGATCGGGTTGCCGGAGAGTTCGAGGATGCGGCTGAGCTGCGTCATCGCGCGGTTCAGCTCGACGATCGACTCGCGCAGCGGCTCGATGTCGGAGATGCCCCAGAACTGCTTCGGGCGCGGCGTGTTGGGGAAGATCACGAACGGGATCACGCCGTACGGGTTGGCCCGCGCCTCGACCGGCTCGTCCTCGACCCACAGCTCGAAGCGCTCCGCCGTCCACACCTCGGTCAGCGTCACGCGCTCCGGCGTCCGGCCGCCGGGGCCGCGCGGCAGCCGCCCCGCGCGCGCCTCCGCGTCCTCCGAGGGCGTCTCGTAGCGGGCGGCCACGCGCCGGATGCGGCGCACGTCGTCGCCGAGCCACCAGACGTACAACCCCTGCATGTCCGGCGCGCTCACCACCACGCGCTGCTCCTGCTCGTCCCAGCTCACCTTGAACGCGCCGTCGCCGAGCGTCGCCGTGTCGAACTCGCTCTCGAGGTCGAGCCGTTCGAGGTCGTTCGCCTCCCACAGCTCGATCAGCGCCTGCTCGGCCTCGGCGGCGCTGCCGCCGTCCGCCTCGACGACCGTCGGGCGGTGCGCGGTGATCAGGTAGGAGGCGCCCTTCTCCACGAAGGCGCGCGCGTAGTTGAAGCTGAGCGATCGCTCGCGGCGCCCGGCCGGCGCCGCGCCCCGCCGCCCCTCGTAGTAGTCGAGGAACTCGCGGTAGCGCGCGAGGCGCTCGCGATCGCGCTGGGCGAGCGTGCGCGGGAACGGGGTCGCGCCGTCCGGCGCGGCTGCTGCCTGTGTCATCGTTCGATCTCCTTCCGATCGGCGTGGTCGGCGCCGCGCGAACCGTGCGCGCCTCCCGAGGCGCCGCGACGCCCTCGCGAGGCGGGGCCGTGCTGCAGGGCGCGGAAGACGGTGCGGCGCGAGACGCGGTAGCGGCGCGCGATCTCGTCGACGGGCAGCGCGTGCTCGCGGCGCAGCCGCCGCATCTCGCGGTCGCGGACGCGGTTGAGCATCGCCCGCGCGCCGCCCGGCTCGTCGTAGCGGCAGCGCGGCAGCGGGCAGCGCAGGCACGAGGGGAACAGGTCGCAGCCCTGGTCCCGGTACTCGACCTGCTCCGGCAGCGCGTCCGCGCGCACCAGCTCCGGCCGCGGCTCCCCCGAGGCGCTCACGCAGCCACCACCGTCGCCGCCGCCTCGACCGACTCGCCCGGCGTGCGTCCGCGCGCCGCGCGCGATCCGCCCTCGTCGCGCGCGGCGTGCGCCGCCAGCGCGAGACTCATCAGGTAGTCGTCGTGACCCTCCGAGGGGTCCACGGAGAACTGCATCCGCCCGCGCTCGCCGTAGGCCGCGCGCGCCCGCTCGAGCTGCACGCGGCACTCGGCCGCCTCGCGCGACCCGTCGATGCGGTAGAGCCGCAGCCGGCCCGAGTGCGCCGCCGCCAGCAGCCCGAAGCCGAGCTGCGACTTGCGCTCCGCCGTGAACGTGAACGGCGCGACCCGCCCCGAGGGCAAGCGCCGCGCCAGCAGATCGGCGACCGGGCCGCCGAGGCCTGTCGCGTCGACGACGACGCGGCGCACGCGCCAGACGCGCGCGAGGCGGTCCGCCAGCGCGTCCAGCAGCTCGCCCGCCGGGACGCCCTGCCAGGCCTGGTGCTCGACGACCTCGATCAGCGGGAGGGCGGCCCTGTCGCCGCCGCCCGCGCGCACGCGCGCGATCGTCAGCACCGTCCAGTCGTGCGACTCGGGCCCGCGGCCCTCGAGGGCCGGACCGGCGAGGTCCAGCCCGGCGACGTAGCGCTCGCCGCGCTGTGGGGTGCGGCGGCGCTCGTGCGCGCCCTCGAGCTGCGCGAGGGCGGCCCCGTCGAGCAGGCGGTCCTGCTCGTGCAGCTCCTCCAGCAGGTACTGCGTGCGGAACAGCGGGTGGCGCTCGCCGAGGCGGCGCCGCTCCTGCTCCACGTACGCGCCGTAGGCTGGGTTGTGCGCCGCCGCGTCCAGCGCCACCGCGCCGAACAGCAGCATCAGCAGCAGCGCGGCGAGGCGCCTCGGCCCCGCCGCGGCGGCTGCGCGATGCGCGAACCACGCGGCGTTCGCTGCTCCGCAGCCCGCGCTCGCCAGCTCGCCCGCAATCGCCAGCCCCGGCCAGATCGACACGGCGCTCCTTCCCTTCCGCCCTGCCCGCAATCCCTCGACCCCGTCCCCGCGTCCATCGCGCGCTCCCACCCCTCGCCGCCGGCTCGTGCCGGGACGCCCTCGGCGCGCAGGGGAGACGCGAGGGCGCCCCGGCGGCGCGTACTAGAACAGGCGTTCGCCCACACAGTCAAGCGCCCCATGTCACCCGCGAGGCCCGCCTCCGGCCCCCTCCCCCTGGCGGGGGAGGGCGGGGGGTGAGAGAGAGAGCGCGCGCGCGCAGCGCGCCTCGAGGGCGCACGAACCTTCCGAGGTCAGCGACCGGCTCGGCGCGCCTGGATTCCGGCTTCCGCCGGAATGACGGAGGGCGAAAGGCGGAATGACGGAGGGGGGCGCGGGCTGGTAGCATCCCGGCATGGCGATGCTCGACACCCTCAAGGCGACGCGGCAGCTCCAGGAGGCCGGCTTCCCCGAGCCGCAGGCCGACGCGCTCGTCGCCACCTTCGCCGACGGCTTCGGCGAGAACCTCGCGACGAAGCACGACATCGCCATGCTGCGCGGAGAGCTGCGGGAGATGGAGCAGCGGCTCGTGATCCGCATGTACGTCATCATGGGCGGCGGCGTCGCCTTCCTCAGCGGCGTCATCGCCATCGCCGCCGCCATCGGCTAGACGCGCCGACCGCAGCCCCCGAGGGCGCACGAACCTTCCGAGGTCAGCGACCGGCTCGGCGCGCCTGGATTCCGGCGTTCGCCGGAATGACGGAGGGGGAGGCGGAATGACGGAGGGGGGCGAGGGCTGGTAGCATCCCGGCATGGCGATGCTCGACACCCTCAAGGCGACGCGGCAGCTGCAGGAGGCCGGCTTCCCCGAGTCGCAGGCCGACGCGCTCGTCGCCACCTTCGCCGACGGCTTCGGCGAACTCCTCGCGACGAAGCACGACATCGCCTTGGTGCGCACCGAGATCGAGACGCAGGGGACGGAGCTGCGCGCCGAGATCGCCTTGCAGGGGACGGAGCTGCGCTCCGAGATCGAGGCGGTGCGCGCCGAGATCGCCTTGCAGGGGACGGAGCTGCGCTCCGAGATCGAGGCGGTGCGCGCCGAGATCGGGGCGGTGCGCGGAGAGCTGCGGGAGATGGAGCAGCGGCTCGTGATCCGCATGTACGTCATCATGGGCGGCGGCGTCGCCTTCCTCAGCGGCGTCATCGCCATCGCCGCCGCCATCGGCTAGGCGCGCCGCCCCAGCCCCCGAGGGCGCACGAACCTTCCGAGGTCAGCGACCGGCTCGGCGCGCCTGGATTCCGGCTTCCGCCGGAATGACGGAGGGGGAGGCGGAATGACGGAGGGGGGCGCGGGCTGGTAGCATCCCGGCATGGCGATGCTTGACACCCTCAAGGCGACGCGGCAGCTGCAGGAGGCCGGCTTCCCCGAGCCGCAGGCCGACGCGCTCGTCGCCACCTTCGCCGACGGCTTCGGCGAGAACCTCGCGACCAAGCACGACATCGCCTTGCTGAAGCAAGACATCGCGGCGGTGCGCACTGAGATCGAGGCGGTGCGGACGGAGCTGCGCGCAGAGATCGCCTTGCAGGGGACGGAGCTGCGCGCCGAGATCGAGGTGGTGCGCGCCGAGATCGGGGCGGTGCGCGGAGAGCTGCGGGAGCTGGAGCAGCGGCTCGTCATCCGCATGTACGTCATCATGGGCGGCGGCGTCGCCTTCCTCAGCGGCGTCATCGCCATCGCCGCCGCCATCGGCTAGACGCGCCGACCGCAGCCCCCGAGGGCGCACGAACCTTCCGAGGTCAGCGACCGGCTCGGCGCGCCTGGATTCCGGCGTTCGCCGGAATGACGGAGGGCGAAAGGCGGAATGACGGAGGGGGGCGCGGGCTGGTAGCATCCCGGCATGGCGATGCTCGACACCCTCAAGGCGACGCGGCAGCTCCAGGAGGCCGGCTTCCCCGAGTCGCAGGCCGACGCGCTCGTCGCCACCTTCGCCGACGGCTTCGGCGAGAACCTCGCGACGAAGCACGACATCGCCTTGCAGGGGACGGAGCTGCGCTCCGAGATCGAGGCGGTGCGCGCCGAGATCGCCTTGCAGGGGACGGAGCTGCGCTCCGAGATCGAGGCGGTGCGCACTGAGATCGAGGCGGTGCGGACGGAGCTGCGCGGAGAGCTGCGGGAGATGGAGCAGCGGCTCGTCATCCGCATGTACGTCATCATGGGCGGCGGCGTCGCCTTCCTCAGCGGCGTCATCGCCATCGCCGCCGCCATCGGCTAGGCGCGCCGCCCCAGCCCCCGAGGGCGCACGAGACTTCCGAGGCAGGCGACAGTCCGGCGAGCCCCATCGAGCGGCGCCCGGTACAGTGAAGCGCCCCGGCGGCTGCCGGGGCGCTTGCAGTGTGGGCCTGCCGCTGGTGCGGCGACGGGGGCTTCTCATCCGGCGTCGCGGGGTTCGATTCCCCGCAGGTCCACCACCAGTGTGCGCCACCCGCTCGCCCCCGGCAACCCCCCGAGGGCGCACCAACCTTCCGAGGACAGCGACCGGCTCGGCGAGCCTGGATTCCGGCGTTCGCCGGCTTGACCGAGGGGGAGGCGGAATGACGGAGGGAGGCCGGCTCCGGCCCCCTCCCCCCTCGCGGGGGAGGGCGGGGGGTGAGGGGGAGCGGGCGCAGCCCGCACGGCAAAACGCCTGCGGGCAAAGCCCGCAGCCCGACCGGCGCACAACGCCCACACCACGCCCACAGCCTCAAGAATCCCCAAGTGGATCCTGCTGGGGGGGTGTGGGGGGGATCCCCCCCTTGCACAAACTGACCCCCCCTTGCCCAACAGCATTAACCCCACAGGCGTTCCGCGCGTTACTCTTCATGTGCCGGGCCTTGCCGTCCGGGGCGCGAGGCGTCCCGTGGGCAACGGGCGCGGCGCGGGAGGCAGGACCGGCTTCCGGCGGCACGGGGCGGCGGGACGGCGTTTGCGGCGTCCAGCTCGAGCGGCGGCGCAAGCCCGCCACCACAGGCCCCACCGCACCAGGGAGCCCCGCGCGAGGAGGACACCCGGGACGGCCACGACGGACACGCAACAACGCAACGAGTACCTCAACGAAAGAGGGAAGATTTGAGTTACGTAACAAAGTTGGGAGCCTACGGCCTCGCCGTCACCGCCGCCTTCGCCGTGGCGCTCGCGGTGCTGCTGTCGGTCTCCTCGACCCCCACGGCCGAGGCCGCCACGGCCTCTCCCGCGACCGTGGCGCCGGGCGGCACCGTCACCGTCAGCGAAGATGACTTCGACGCGGACGAGTGGGGTAAGTTCACGATCAGCAACCTGAGCGTCGCGACCGGGAGCTTCGTCTCCGGCGGCGGGCAGGAACTGCTGTGCCAAGACAAGACCACCACCACGACCTGCGACACCGATGAAGCCGCCGGCGATATCGGCGTCAAGATCAAGGTGGCCGACGACTCCAAGGACGGCCCGCTGATCGTGACGGTCGTCGGGGTCGGCAACGACACCACCAGCAGCACCATCGTGATCACCGTGTCCTCGGACGGCATCGTGACCGCGGTGTCCGCCAAGCCGGCGAGCACGGCGGCTCCGGCAGCCTCCGGCGGCTCGACGACGGACGTCACGTTCACGGCGAAGAACGCCAAGAACAACGGCGTCGTCGGCAAGACCGTCACCGTCGTGACGACCAACGGCACGATGACGTCGACCCACGTCAGCGGCTCCAACACGTGTGATGCCTCCCAGGCATGCACGCTGCAGACCCAGGCGGACGACAGCGGCACCACCGCGGTCGACGAGGCGGGTACCGTCACGGTGATGCTGGACGGCAGCAACCGGCCCGGCGACGCGGTCTTGACGTTCACGCTCGGGACCATGACGACCACCGCAACGGTGACGTTCTACGGCGACGCGAAGGCGGTCGCGGTTGACGCCGAGCAGGGCTCGGTCGAGATTGGCGGCAGCACCTTCGTGGTCGTGACCGTGTCCGACTCGGCGGGCAACCCCGTCGCTGGCCACCCGATCGCAACCGGCGACATCAAGGTGACGGGCCCGGCCGTCGCGTCGACGCCTGTCATCACGGGCATCGGCTACGCCAAGGACGTGGCCGGCACCGCGAACGATCTCCCGGCGTGCGGCGCGGACAACATCAACACGACGGCCGCTGGCGATGGCACCACGAACGCCGCCGGCAAGTGCGTCATCAGGGTGTTCGCGGGCGAGAAGGGCACAGACCCGGACGGCGCCCCGCTCACTAACCCTGTCGTGAGCGGCTCGAACCCGCTGACGGCCCCGGCTGCCAGCGCCACGCGCGGCGAGCACAGCATCGAGGTTTCGGTGGGCGGCAAGAAGGCCACGGCGATGGTGTCGGTGGCCGGCGCCCCGGCGAGCATCTCGACCGACGCGCCTGACTCGGTGGAGCCGCTGAGCCAGACCGAGATCACCGTGACCATCACGGACGACGAGGGCGTCGCTGCCGGCGCGACCGAGGTCAAGGTGACCAAGGTCGACGGCAGCGGCATCATCGAGGACGCGGGTACGGACAACAAGGAGGACACCGTCGACGGCGTCTCCAAGTTCACGTACTTCGCGGGCAGCGCCGAGGGTCCGGTCACGATCGTGGTCGACGCTGGCAAGGTGCGTGAGGTGATCACGCTCTCGGTCGCGACCCCGGCCCCGCCGGTCCCGCCCGCGCCGGAGCCCGGCGACGGCACGCTGAGCGGCAGCGGCGCGCTGCGGATCTTCAGCGGCGGCTCGGTCGAGGTTCTCGCGGCCGCGGCCATGGACGCCTGCCCCGGCGGCGCGGTGCTCTGGATGCAGGGCGCCGACGGCGCCTGGCTGTCCTACGGCACCAACCGCCCGGCCTTCGTCAACCTCGCGTTCGCGGCGGCGTTCGCCGACGGCCTCGGCCAGGTGGCGATCTTCGTCTCCGCCTGCGACAGCGGCGCCATGGCCGGCGAGGACGACGGACCGTCGATGGAGAGCGACGGCTAGGGCGCGCAAGCGCTCCGGCCCGAGCACTCCGGAGGAATGGAAGCGGACCCCGGAATCCCGGCCTCGGCCGGGGTTCCGGGGAACCGCATTCCGCTCCGCAACGTCAACACTCCGCACGCAAGCGTTCCCGCCACGGGAACAGCGGCAAGGAGAGATTGAATGATTCGAACGAACGGACCGGCCAGGCTCGGTTTCGCGGCGGCGCTGCTCGCGCTGCTGCTCGCCCCGCTTGCGCTCGGCTTCCACAGCGCCCACGCGCAGGGCCCCGACGTGGCGCAGTACTACGGCACCGGCCTCGCGGCCGGCGACACCGTCGGCGTCACGCTCGACGGCGCCGAGTGCGCCAGCGCCGCGGCCGACGCCGCCGGCAACTGGATCGTCAACGTCGGCGCGAGCGACGCTTGCACCCTCGAGGACGGCGACACCGTCGGCTTCACACTGAACGGCGCCGCCGCCGAGCAGACGGAGACGTGGGAAGCGGGCGGCCAGCCCAGCGACGCGGCGGGCATCAGCCTGACCGTCGCGGCGCCCGCGCCGGACGACGACAAGAAGGATGGCCCCGGCATGTCCGACACGGGCAACGCCGGCCTGGTCACGAGCGCGAGCGGCTCGCCGCTGGCGGCCGTGGCGCTCGCCATCCTCGCCGTCTTCGGCGTCACCGCCTCGCGTCTCGCGACGCGGCGCGTGAGCTAACCTTCGGCCCGCGCCGGCCGCCCTCGCGGCGGCCCGGCCCGGCAGCCGATTGCGAAGCGCCCCCCGTTACGGGGGGCGCTTCTTGTTGTCCGTTTGCCCAAGGGGGGGTTCCCCCCCACACCCCCCCAGCAGGAACCACTTGGGGATTCTTGCGGCCTCTGGCGTGGTGTGTGCGTTGTGCTGCCGGCCGGTCTGCGGGCTGTCGCCCGCAGGCCTCTTGCCGTGCGGGCTGCGCCCGCTCCCCGGACCGCCCCCGGAAGATCCGTGCGCCGATCCGGCCCCCTCTCCTGGGGGAGACCCGTGTCTTGTGGGGGAGTCCCCCACACCCCCCGCGGGTGAGGGGGCTCGCCGAACGGTCGCAGTCCTCGGGAGGTTCGTGCGCCGATCCGGCCCCCTCTCCTGGGGGAGAGGGCGGGGGTGAGGGGGCTCGCCGAACGGTCGCAGTCCTCGGGAGGTTCGTGCGCCCTCGAGGCTCCGGCGGGCGGGCGGTCAGGTGGTGGCGACGATGATGGCGGTGGCGATGCCGATGACGCCGCTGAGGAAGGCGACGCCGCCGCCCATGATGACGTACATGCGGATGATCAGCCGCTGCTCCATCTCCCGCATCTCCCCGCGCACCGCCTCGATCTCGGCGCGCAGCAGGGCGATATCGTGCTTCGTCGCGAGGTTCTCGCCGAAGCCGTCCGCGAAGGTGGCGACGAGCGCGTCGGCCTGCGGCTCGGGGAAGCCGGCCTCCTGCAACTGCCGCGTCGCCTTGAGGGTGTCAAGCATCGCCATGCGGAAATGCTACCAGCCCGCGCCCGGCGGTCCAAGCGCGCCCCCTCCCCTCCGGCCCCCTCTCCTCGGGGAGAGGGTGGGGGTGAGGGGGCTCGCCGGACTGTCGCGGACCTCGGAAGGTGGGTGCGCCCTCGGAGCTGCGTGCGCCGATCCGGCCCCCTCTCCTGGGGGAGAGGGCGGGGGTGAGGGGGCTCGCCGGCCGTCGCCGCCCTCGGAAGTCCCGTGCGCCGGTCCGGCCCCCCTCTCCTGGGGGGAGGGAGCCGGAGGCGGCCTCGGTGCGGTGGGGAGAGTGCCTAGCCGACGGCGGTGGCGACGGCGACGATGGCGGCGGTGGCGGCGATGATGCCGGCGCCCTGGATCCAGAGCGCACGGTACATCTCGGCCTTGAGGGCAGTCACGCTGGCCTCGGTGGCGAGGCCGTCCGTGGCGCTGTCGACGACATCCGCGACACCCTCGGCGGCGCGGTCGTCGAGGCCGGCGTCCGTGAGTCTGCGGGCGGCGCGCTGTGTGTCGAAGGCCATGGTCTACCCCTGTCATGCCTGCGCGGTCAGCATACCACGACTCGCCGGACTGTCGCCTACCTCGGAAGGTGGGTGCGCCCTCGAGGCTCCGGCGGGCGCGCGGTCAGGTGGTGGCGACGATGATGGCGGTGGCGATGCCGATGACGCCGCTGAGGAAGGCGACGCCGCCGCCCATGATGACGTACATGCGGATGATCAGCCGCTGCTCCATCTCCCGCATCTCCCCGCGCACCGCCTCGATCTCCCCGCGCACCGCCCCGATCTCGGCGCGCAGCTCCGTCCCCTGCAAGGCGATCGCGGCGCGCAGCTCCGTCCCCAGCGTCTCGATCTCGGTGCGCACCGCCTCGATCTCAGCGCGCAGCTCCGTCCCCTGCAAGGCGATCTCGGCGCGCAGCTCCGTCCCCTGCCCGGCGATGTCGTGCTTCGTCGCGAGGTTCTCGCCGAAGCCGTCGGCGAAGGTGGCGACGAGCGCGTCGGCCTGCGACTCGGGGAAGCCAGCCTGCTGCAGCTGCCGCGTCGCCTTGAGGGTGTCAAGCATCGCCATGCGGAGATGCTACCAGCCCGCGCCCGGCGGTCCAAGCGCGCCCCTCCCCTCCGGCCCCCTCTCCTCGGGGAGAGGGTGGGGGTGAGGGGGCTCGCCGGCCGTCGCCGTCCTCGGAAGTCCCGTGCGCCCTCGAGGCTCCGGCGGGCGCGCGGGCCGTGCTATGCTGACCGCGCCAGGCGTGACAGGGGTAGGCCATGGCCTTCGACACACAGCGCGCCGTCCGCCGCCTCACGGACGCCGGCCTCGACGAACGGGCCGCCGAGGGCGTCGCCGACGTCGTAGCCAGCGCCACCAACGGCCTCGCCACCGAGGCCAGCCTGCTCGAGCTCCGGGCCGAGTTGAGGGAAGACATGCAGTCCCTGCGGGCCGAGCTGAGGGAAGACATGCAGTCCCTGCGGGCCGAGCTCAAGGAAGAGATGCAAGCCCTCAGGGCCGAGTTCAAGGAAGAGGCGCTCGCCCTCAGGGCCGAGATGTACCGCACGATGTGGATCCAGGGCGCCGGCGTCATCGCCGCCGTCGTCGCCATCCTCGGCCTGCTCACCGCCTTCGGCTAGGCGCGCCGCGCGCGCTCCCCCTCACCCGCCGGAGGCGGCCCCCTCCGTCATTCCGGCGAAAGCCGGAATCCAGGCGCGCCGGAATGACGCCTGCCTCGAAAGCCCCGTGCGCCCTCGGCAGCCCCGTGCGCCGATCCGGCCCCCTCGCGGCCCGTGCTATGCTGACCGCGCCAGGCGTGACAGGGGTAGGCCATGGCCTTCGACACAGAGCGCGCCGTCCGCCGCCTCACGGACGCCGGCCTCGACGAACGGGCCGCCGAGGGCGTCGCCGACGTCGTCGAGACCGCCACCAACGGCCTCGCCACCGAGGCCACCCTGCTCGAACTCAAGGCCGAGCTCAGGGAAGAGATGCAGGCTCTCAGGGCCGAGTTCAAGGAAGAGGCGCTCGCCCTCAGGGCCGAGATGTACCGCACGATGTGGATCCAGGGCGCCGGCGTCATCGCCGCCGTCGTCGCCATCCTCGGCCTGCTCACCGCTTTCGGCTA
Organism: Dehalococcoidia bacterium; assembly: GCA_963692775.1. Classification (GTDB taxonomy): domain Bacteria; phylum Chloroflexota; class Dehalococcoidia; order UBA2979; family UBA2979; genus VXMT01. The sequence continues at coordinate 1,985,632 of OY839116.1, forward strand.
GGCGCGCCGCGCGCGCTCCCCCTCACCCGCCGGAGGCGCCCCCTCCGTCATTCCGGCGAACGCCGGAATCCAGCGCCCGCCCGCCGGAGCCACGAGGGCGCACGAGACTTCCGAGGACGGCGACCCTTCGGCGAGCCCCCTCACCCGCGGGGGGGTGTGGGGGGTGTCCCCCCCACAGGACAACGGCTCTCCCCCAGGAGAGGGGGCCGGAGGGGAAGGGGGCCGGATCGGCGCGCGGGGCTTTCGGGGCGAGCAGCAGCGGGGGCGTGGGGGGCGAAGCCCCCCACATGAAGAACAATCCGAGGGCGGGCGGGTGGGCCAGAGCCGCGCAGCGTGCTCGTCCGGGATGGGGGTGTGGGGGGCGCAGCCCCCCGCGAAGGTATAGTGCGGGCATGGACGAGCGCGACGGCGGCGGCCGGCGGCCCAACATCCTCTTGCTGCTCAGCGACGAGGAGCGGCAGCGCGACTGGATACCCGCCGGCCTCACGCTCCCCGCGCGCCAGCGCCTGATCGACGAAGGCCTCGAGTTCACCAGCTACTACACCCACACCAACCCCTGCTCGCCCTCGCGCGCCAGCCTCCTCACCGGCCAGTACCTGCCCAACCACGGCGTCACCCAGAACGTCAACTGGGGCCGCGGGCGCGTCGTCCCGCAACTCGAGCCGGAGACGCCGACGATCGGCCACGCGCTGCGCGCCGAGGGCTACTACACCGCCTACCTCGGCAAGTGGCACCTCTCCCGCACCGCGCAACCGGACCTCGAGGCGCACGGGTTCAGCGACTGGCGGGGGGACGACCTGACCTTCCGCGGGCTCGCCGGGGCGGGGCTGCACTCGGACCCGCTGATCACGGAGCAGGCGGAGGGCTGGCTGCGCGACAGCGCGGACCGCGAGGAGCCGTGGCTGCTCGTCGTCGGGATGCTCAACCCGCACGACGTGATGTGGTTCCCCGGCGACCAGCCCGACTACCAGGCCGCCAACCTCGAGACGATCGAGCTCCGTCGCGAGACCCTCAGCCGCTGGCGCGACGGCGATGTCTACCCCAGCTACGACGAGCCCTACGAGCAGATCTTCGACGCGCCGCCGCCCAACCTCGACGACGACCTGTTCACCAAGCCCGCGGTCCAGCGCCAGTACGAGCACGACACCAACCTCGGGCCATGGGGCCGCATCGAGCGCTCCGACACGCGCGCCTGGATCCGCCAGCTCGACTACTACTGGCGGATGCACCAGGAGCACGACGTCTACTTGGGGCGGATCCTCGACGCGCTCGACGCCTCGGGGCAGGCGGACGAGACGATCGTGATCTTCTCGACGGACCACGGCGACATGTGCGGGGCGCACGGCCTGCGCAACAAGGGCCCCTTCGTCTACGAGGAGCAGATGCGCATCCCGCTCTACATCCGCGCGCCCGGCATCACCACGCCCGGCACGAAGACCGCCGCGCTCGGAACCTCGGTGGACCTCGCGAGCACGATCCTCGCCCTCGGGGGCGTCGAGGATGCGCCGACGTTCATGGGGCGCGACCTGACGCCGGTGCTGCGCGAGCCCTCGGCGAGCGTGCGCGACCATGTGCTGCTCGCGCAGGATCTGGGCAGCACGGCGGACTTCCCGAACTGCCTGCGGCTGCGCTACGCGATGCGCTGCAGCTTCGACGGCCGCCACAAGTACGCGCGCTACTTCGGCGTCGGCCGGGAGCGCGCCGACGGCGGTCTCGGCCTCTGGACGCGCAAGCGCTTCGACATCGACGCCGCCTTCGAGGACCACGACCACGAGTGGTACGACCTGCACGAGGATCCGCTGGAGCTCGTCAACCTCGCCAACGACCGCTCGCGCCGCCGCGAGCTGCGCGAGCGCTTCGAGTGGCTGCGCGAGCGCGAGGCCGCCGAGTTCGGCGCGGGCCTGTGAGGGCAGCAGTCCTGTGAGGGGATGCTGACGTGAGCGCCGCCTGCTGCAGCCCCGGCCGCGCGACGCCGCCGGGCGAGGTCGCGCCCTCGGCGGGCGTCGAGCGCGCCTCGGGGGAGCCGGGGGAGCTGGCGCGGCTGCCGGGCGGCGACTTCCTGATGGGCAGCGAGGACGCGGAGGGCTTCCCGGAGGACGGCGAGGGCCCCGTGCGCCGCGTCGCGCTGCGCCCCTTCGCGATCGACGTGGCGGCGGTCAGCAACGCGCAGTTCGAGGAGTTCGTGAGCGCCTCGGGCTATCGCACGGACGCCGAGCGCTACGGCTGGTCGTTCGTCTTCGGCCCGTTCCTGCCGGCGGACTTCCCGCCGACGCGCGCGCTGGCCGCAGCGCCGTGGTGGCGGCAGGTCTTCGGCGCGGACTGGCGGCGCCCGGAGGGCCCCGGCTCGCGCCTTGAGGGCCGCATGGACCACCCGGTGGTGCACGTCTCCTGGCTCGACGCGACGGCCTACTGCGCCTGGGCCGGCGCGCGCCTGCCGACCGAGGCGGAGTGGGAGTACGCGGCGCGCGGGGGCCTCGAGGGCCGTCGCTACCCCTGGGGCGATGAGCTGTCGCCCGGCGGCGAGCACCGCTGCAACATCTGGCAGGGCGAGTTCCCGGGCCGCAACAGCGGGGCGGACGGCTACCTCGGGACCGCGCCCGCGCGCGCCTTCGCGCCGAACGGCCATGGCCTCTACAACACCTCGGGCAACGTCTGGGAGTGGTGCGCGGACTGGTTCAGCCCGGACTTCCACCGCAACGGCGGCGGCAATGGCGGGTCTGATGGCGCGGTCGAGAACCCGCTCGGGCCGCCCGAGGGCGCCGCGCGCGTGATCCGCGGCGGCTCGTACCTCTGCCACCGCTCCTACTGCAACCGCTATCGTGTGGCCGCGCGCAGCTCGAACACGCCGGACAGCTCTACCGGCAACACCGGCTTCCGCTGCGTGCGGGACGAGGACTGACGACCGCGGAGGGAGGCGGCGATGAGCATCGAAGACAGGCTCGCGATCCTCGAGGTGATCGCCAACTACTCGTACAGCTACGACGGCCAGGACGCGGACGCCTACGCGGAGCTGTTCACCGAGGACGGCGTGTTCGAGGTCTACGCCGGGCGCGAGAAGCCGCTGGTCCACAACGCGGGCCGCGAGGCGATCCGCGAGTGGGCGCGCGGCCTCCACGAGGAGATGCCCGAGGGCTACCAGAGCCGCCACCACCAGACCAGCACGATCTTCGAGGAGCTCGGCCCCGCCACCGCCCGCTCGCGCACGATGCTGCTCGGCACCCGCCGCTACCCCGGCGAAAGCGGGCCTCAGGTGAGCGGCACCGGCGTCTACCACGACGAGTGGCGCAAGACCGCCGACGGCTGGCGCTTCGCCCGCCGCGAGGTCCACATGGACCCCTAGCGCCGAGAGGGGGCCGGACCCCCTCCCGTCATTCCGGCGCACGCCGGAATCCAGGCTCGCCGGGCCAGGCTGCCGCCTCAGTGGGTTGTTGCGCCCTCGGAGCTTCTTGCCCGGCGTGCGTCGGACGAGCGGGCGCTGCGCGCCGCTCGGGCCCGCCCACCCGCCCCGGAATCTTTTCTGCGTGGGGGCTAAGCCCCCACGCCCCCGCTGCTGCTCGCTGTCTCGAGGGTCGTTGCGCCCTCGGAGGCTCTTGGCCGGCGTGCGTCGGAGCGAGCGCGCTGCGCGGCTCGTCTGGATTCCGGCTTTCGCCGGAATGACGGGAGGGGTGCGCCGGAATGACTCGCCGCCTCGAAGGGTCGATGCGCCCTCGGAGGTTCCGAGGGGGGGTGTGGGGGCGCAGCCCCCACAGAAAGAAATCCGAGGGTGGGTGGGTGGGCCCGAGCCGCGCGCAGCGCGTGCTCGTCCGGGATCGGGTGTGAGGGCCTGCGAGGTATCCTCGCGTCCCATCGAAGCTGCGCCCCCCACAAGGACGCGCGTTTGGCGGCGGACGGGCGCTACGCCTGCGGCGGCAAGCCCTCGCGCTGGCGGCGCCACGTGAGCAGCAGGCCGACGGCGCGACCGGCGCTCACCGGGCCCGGGAACACGGCGACGCCGCGCTCATGGGCGAGGCGCAGCGTCTCCTCCGCGAGCTCCCCGACATCCCGCCGCGCCGCCACGACGATCGGTTTCCCCGTCCGCTCCTGCAGGTCCGCGAGCTCCTCAATGGCGCGCCGCTGCTCCTTGAGGGGTACGTCGCGCCCGCGCAGCATCGTGATGACGAAGTCCGTGTTCGCGTCGCGCGCGGCGGCCTCCGTCACCTCGCGCAGCGCCTCCCCGGCGTCTTCGCCCATGTAGCCGGTGTCGATCGGGTTCTCGATGCTGTTGCCGTCGGTGGGAACGACCCCGCGCAGGCGGGCGAGCGTCGCGCCGTCGAGCTCCGGGAGGTCGACGCCGTGCCCGGCGAGCGCGTCGGTCGTGAGCACGGAGTAGCCGCCCCCGACGGCGAGCAGCACCGCCCGTGGCCCGGTGACTCCGCGCAGGTGCGTGCTCAGCGCCACGGCCAGGTCGATCAGCTCGTCCAGCGAGCCGACGACGGCCGCGCCCGCCTGGCGGCAGGCCGCCGTGAACACCTCGTGGGACCCGGCGAGCGAGGCGGTGTGCGAGCGGGCCGCGCGCGCGCCGGCCGAGGAGATGCCGCCCTTGAGCACGATCGTCGGCTTCGCGCGGGCGCAGCGCCGCAGCGCCTCGAAGAGGGCGCGGCCGTCGCTCGTGTCCTCGAGGTAGGCGAGCACGATCCGCGCCTCGGGATCGACGGCCGCGTAGTCGAGCAGCTCCGCAGCCCCGAGGTCCGTCCCGTTGCCGAAGGAGACGACCTTGGCGAAGCGCGCGCCGCGCTGCGCGAGCCCGCCGATGATGTCCATCGCGTTGCCGCCGGACTGGCAGACGACGCTGACGTCCCCTGCCTCCCTCGGATGGCCCGGGATGAACGCCATCCGCGCGGCCGGGTGGTAGAGGCCCATGCAGTTCGGCCCGACCACGCGGAGGCCGCCGTTCCGCGCCCGGTCGATCAGCCGCTGCTCGAGCGCCGCCCGCTCCGGGTCGAGGTTCTCCGCGAAGCCGCCGGTGTAGAGGTGCAGCGCGCGCACGCCCTTCGCGATGCACTCCTCGACCAGCCCCTCCGCCGTTGGCGCGGGCACCAGCGAGATCACGTAGTCGACCGGGTCGGGACAGTCCATCAGGCTTGGGTAGCAGCGCAGTCCGGCGATCTCGTCCGCGTTCGGGTTCACGAGGTAGAGCGGGGCCGCCTCGTGGAAACGCTGGTCGAGCAACCCCTTCAGGAAGAACTGGTTGCTGCGGTTCTGCATGTTGCGCGAGATGCCGTAGAGCGCGACCGATCGAGGCCGGAAGACCGCCTCGAGGGGGTGATCGCTCATCTCGTATTGCTCCCCGCTCTGCCCTCGAATGGTGCGAAGCCCCGCGGTAGCGGGGCTTCGTTCGCTCGGCCGGTCGGCGTCCGCGATCAGAACATGATCACCTGTCGCGTGACCGAACCCGAGGCCATCGCGCTAAACATCTCGTTGATGTCGTCAAGCGGGCCACGGAGCGTGATCATCTCGTCGATCATGAGGCGGCCCTGGCTGTAGAGGTCGAGCAGCATCGGCATGTCGATGCGGAAGCGGGTCGAGCCCATGTTGCAGGTCTGGACCCGCTTCTCGCCGCCCAGCATGCGCCAGTCCAGGGGGAGCGTCTGACCGTCGGGGATCACCCCGATCAGGGTGGCCGTCCCTCGAGGCCGGAGAACCTGGACGCACTGCGTCGCCACGCTCCCCAGCCCGATCGCGTCGAACGAGTGGTCGACGCCGTCACCGGTCAGCGCCTTGATCGCCGCGACGGGGTCCTCCGTCTTGCCGTTCACCGTGTCCGTCGCGCCGAACTCGCGGGCGACGTCCAGCTTCTCGTCGATCAGGTCGACGGCGATGATGCGCAGCGCGCCGGCGATGCGCGCGCCCTGCACCACGGACAGCCCGATCCCGCCGAGGCCGAAGACGGCGACAGTGGAGCCCGGCTCCACCGCCGCCGTCCGCAGCGCCGCGCCCACGCCGGTCATCACGCCGCAGCCGACCAGCGCCGCGACGTCGAGCGGGATGTCCTCGCGGATCTTCACGACCCCGTTCTCGTGGAGCAGCATCTGCTCCGCGAAACTGGAGATGTTCGATTGCGAGGTGTTGAGCCGCTCGCCGCGCAGGCTGATGCGCCACGGCTGGAGGTCGAGGTCTCGCCCGGGCTTCTCGGGGCAGAGGTTCGCGTGCCCGCGGAGGCACATCTCGCAGGCGCCGCAGAACGAGCCGCGCGCGATCACGTGGTCCCCCGGCTTCACGTAGCTCACGTCGCTGCCGACGGCCTCGACGACGCCGGCCGCCTCGTGGCCCAGCAGGGCGGGGACGGGCATTGGCGAGTCGCCGATGATGTTGTGCCAGTCGGAGTGGCAGACGCCGCTGGCCGCGGTGCGCACCAGCACCTCGTTGTCGCGCGGGTCGTCGATGTCGGCGTCCTCGACGACCAGTGGCGCGCCGATCTCGTGGAGGATTGCTGCTTTCACGTGTTGCTCCTTCGCTCCGCTGCGCGGCAGTCTACTCCGGTTTGCGGTGCGGATGCGCCGATCCGCCTCAGCCGGGGGGTGAGCGGAGCGCGGTCCGTGGCGATCGCGGGGCCTACAGCCCGAGGCGGTCGATGCCGTCGAGGGCTGCGGCGGCGTAGCACTGCGCGAACGTCGGGTGGCCGATCACGGCCTCGGCGAGGTAGTCGACGGTCCCGCCGTGGGCCATCACGGCCTGCCCGAGGTGGATCATCTCCGAGGCACCCTCGCCAATGATGTGCACGCCGAGCAGCTTGCGCGACTCGATCTCGAAGAGCAGCTTCAGGAAGCCGTCCCACACGTCGCCCATGACGATGCTGCGGACGGACTCGCGGTAGCTGGTCTTCCCCACCTCGTAGGCGACGCCCTCGTCCGTCAACTCGGACTCCGTCTTGCCCACCATCGCGACCTCGGGAATCGTGTAGACCGCGTAGGGGAAGAGCCGCGAGTAGTCCTCCACGGGCACGCCGAAGGCGTGGCAGGCGGCGATGCGGCCCTGCAGCTGCGATGTCGAGACGAGGTCCGGGAACCCGATCACCCCGCCGACCGCGTAGACGCCCTCCACCGCGGTCTCGTAGTTCTCGTCCACGCTGAGGCGTCCGCGCTCGTCGGCCTCGAGCCCCGCGGCCTTGAGGTTGAGCGACTCGGTGTTGCCGGTGCGTCCGACGCAGTACATGACCGCGTGACTGACGATCTGCTTGCCGCTCTCGAGCATCACGCGCACGCGGGGCTCGGACTCGCCGATCACGTACTCGATGTCGAACACGGTCTCGTTCTGGCGCAGCGTCACGCCGTGCTGCCGCAGCTGGTACGTAAGCGACTCGGCCACCTCGTCGTCGGCGAACGGCAGCAGGCGGCTCCCCCGGTCCACGATCGTCACGCGTGTGCCGAGCGCCGCGAACGTGCTGGCGTGCTCCAGGCCAATCGCCCCGGCGCCGACGACCGTGAGCGTGCGGGGCACGTCGGGCAGGGTCAGCACGTCGTCGCTCACGAGGATCATCCGCCCGTCGGGCTGCACCACCGGAGGCGGCGTGGAGAACGTGCCGACGGCGATCACGATCTTGTCCGCGGTGATCGTCCGGTCCGGCTCGTCCGTGTCGCCGGAGAGCCTCAGGCAGTTGCGATCGACGAACGAGGCTTCGGCGGTGATCATCTCCAGGCGGTTTCGGGCGAGCTGGGCGCGCTGCATCTGCGCCTGGTGCTCCATCACGTAGTTCGTCCTGACCAGCAGGTCGCTCATCGAGACGTTCTGGTTCACGACGTAGGAGCTGCCGTAGACGTTGCGCTCGCGGTAGCCGGTGAGGTGCATCGCGGCCTCGCGCAGCGTCTTGGCCGGGGTGCCGGCGGAGAGGTCGATCCCGCCGATGGCGGGAAGCCGCTCGATCACGGCCACACGCCCGGCGAGCTTCGAGGCCTGGATTGCGGCGTGCTGCCCGGCCGGGCCGGAGCCGATGACCACCATGTCGTAGTCGTGGTTCGTCATTCAGGCGTCCTCGATCGACGCTTCGGCCTGCAACAACTGTAGCAGAATCGGGAAAGCCCGCAGCGCGGGCGCTAGCGGGCCGGTCCCATATACTGGTTCATGGAGAGGTGTCCGAGTGGTTTAAGGTGCCGCTCTCGAAAAGCGGTAGGCGAAAGCCTCGTGGGTTCGAATCCCACCCTCTCCGCCAGCACGGTTAACCCGTACGTCCACCCTCGCGGAGAGGTGCTGGAGTGGCTGATCAGGCTCGCCTGGAAAGCGGGTAGAGGGCAACAACCCTCTCGTGGGTTCGAATCCCACCCTCTCCGCCAGCACTCACCTGCCTCACCGCAACCAGCGCCCCGCGTCTTCGAGGGCGCGCGACGCGCCCGTCGGCGGGTCCGCGCAGTCCGTGCAGGCTCCGGGCGGGAGAGCGGGGGGCTACGTCTCGATGCGCTCCGCGCGCACGATCACCCGCTCGCTGTAGTTCCGGGTCACGCGGTTGAAATCGCCGCCGCAGGTGATCAGCGTGATGCTGTCCACCTCCACGTCCGCGCTGAGGATTTCGCCGGTGCTGGCGTCCGCGGCGACGTTGCGCTGCCAGACCACCGCGTAGCGCAGCATGACGCCGCCGATCTCGATCTCGACCACGTCGCCGGGAGCGAGCAGGCTCAGATTGCGGAAGACGCCGTCGCCCTGGTAGCGCGCGTTCGCCCAGGCGATGTTCGCGAGGTAGTCGACGTGTCCGGAGAAGACGGCGTTGCCTCCGGCTCCCGGCACACCGCCGAGCCCGTCCCAGAGCGAGAGGTCGTACCACACGACGTCGCCCGGCCCGGTGGGGTTCTGCATCTTGTCGCCCGAGACGAGCCGCTGCCCCAGCGCCGCGTCGACGCCGAGGATCGGGATGCGGATGCGCCCCAGCGTGGCGTCCGGCGCCTCGCCGTGGGCCTCGTGCAGGGCCTCGAGCGTGAAGTAGGTGGGGACGCCCGGCGTCGGTTCGGCGGTGGGCGCGGCTGTCGCCGCCGCGGTGGCGGTCGCGGTCGCCGTCTGGGTCGGAGCAGCCGTGGCGGTCGCCGCCGGCGTGGCGGTCGCCGGAGGCGCAGTGGCCGTCGCTGCCGGAGTCGCGGCTGCGGTCGCCTCCGGAGTCGCGGTCGCGGTCGCGGTGGCGACGACGGGTGTCGGGGAAGGGGTGACCGGCGTGACGAGGACGGCGGGACCGCCTCCCCCCCGGCCGGCAAGGGCGAAGGCGAGCACGACGCCCAGCAGGACGCCGAGCGTGACGCCGGCCACGGACCAGCGTGTGGTCGGCGACTGGCGACTCCACCAGGCGATCGCTTGGTCGATCGTGCGGCTCATCGTCTCGGTGCTGCTGCGAGGCCGGTCATGCTGTCTCCGGGGTGCTGCGCTGCGCCGATGGCCTGCCCGGCGCGTGCAGTCGTTCGCTCCCATCCGCGTGAGCGGCGGTCCCCCCGGTCCGCACCGTTTAACGATCGCACAAATCGGGCGGCGACGGAAGACCGGGCGCCGGACAGGAGGTCATGGCGCTCTTCGAGCGGGTCAACGGCCCCGCTGCCGTACCCGAGGCGGAGCCGCGCCAGCCTCGAGGCGAGCGAGTCAGCGCCCGCCCTCGCGCCGCCTGCGAAGGTCCTCGTGCAGTTCGCGCTCCGCCTCCGCGCTCGCGCGGCGGCCCTCGGCGACGCCCGCCTCGAGGGCGCCGCGGGCCGATTGCAGCTCCCCGGAGGCGCCCTCGAGCGGTCCGGGCAGCGGGTCCGCGGCATCGCGCCCGAGCAGTGCGCGGGCCGCTGCGTACCCGGCTGCCGCCGTCCCGGCGAGAGCCGCGACCAGCAGCGCCAGGGTGCGCAAGCCGCCGCCGCCGCCGGCCTCCCGCTCCGCTCGCTGCCCGGCGAGCCGCTCGGCGGCGCGCCCGACGGCGTCGTCGAGTTGCTCGGAGGCGCCGATCACCTCGACCACCTGGTAGCGCGGCTCTCGCTGGGGCGCGCGGCGCCGCGAGGGCCAGCGCGGCCGCATCAGGAACCCGTCCGGCGTCCGCGCCGCGCGACTCCGGCCACGGTCCGCATGCCGCGGCGCACCCCGCGGGCGACGGCGATGACCCGGATCATCGGGGAGATCGCCTGGTCGGAGACGAACTCGACGCTGCCGCGCACGGACTGCACCGTGCCGCGCACGTCGTCCACCAGCGGGCGCGCCTGCTCCTCGTACGCCTCCCTGGCGATGCCGGCGATCATGCGAACGGCGAAGAAGACGGTGAGCGCGACGATGATCGCGATCAGGAAGAAGACGATGCCGAGCACGCCGTAGACGATGATCACGGTGTCCCGCGCCTCGCCCAGCGTGATCTCGACGACGCCGCTGACGAGCGCCCACGCGGCCGCGGCGATGGCGGCCACGATCAGCAGTCCAATCAGGATCGCGATCCAGCGCACTCGAACTCCCAGCCGTTCCGGCGCTCCGAACGCGCCGCCGCTGCACCGTAGAGCGTAGCCCGCGCCGGCATCGAGGCTCAACGCGAGGGCGCGCGAGGGCGCGCGGTGGCTACCTCAGCGCGCCCTCGATCGTCCCGCCGCCGGCGACCTCGTGTCCGTGCTCCGCGTCGGGACGATAGAGCACGATCGCCTGGCCGGGCGCCGCGGCGCGCACGGGCTGCCCGAACTCGACGCGGAAGCCGTCGGCTGCGAGCTCCTCGAGGCGCGCCGGGACGAGCGGCCCGTGCGCGCGGATGCGGGCGAGCAGCGGCTCACCGGGCCGCGGCGCCTCGCGCACCCAGCGCGGCGCGGACGCCTCGACGGCGCGCGCGAGCAGGTCGTCGGCCGCGCCGAGGCGCACCGTGCCGCTCGGCGCGTCGATCTCCGTCACGTAGCGGCGCTCGCCGGTCGCGACGCCGAGGCCGCGGCGCTGGCCGACGGTGAAGGCGGCGACGCCGTCGTGGCGTCGCAGCGTGCTGCCGTCGGCGTCGACGATCACGCCGGCGCGCGAGGACTCGCCGCGGGCGCGCAGCAGCTCGCGGTAGTCGCCGCCGGGCACGAAGCAGATGTCGGCGCTGTCCGGCTTGTCGGCCACGCCGAGACCCAGCTCCGCGGCGATCCGCCGCGTCCCGGCCTTCGGCAGATCGCCGAGCGGGAAGCGGAGCCGCGCGAGCTGCGCCGCTCCCAGCGTGTAGAGCACGTAGGACTGGTCCTTCGCCTCGTCCGCCGCCGCGTGCAGGGAGAACCCGCCGGGCGGCCGCTCGCGGATGCGCGCGTAGTGCCCGGTCGCCAGCAGCCCGAAGCCGAGCGCGTCCGCGCGGTCGAGCAGCGTGCGGAACTTCACGCGGTCGTTGCACTCGAGGCAGGGGTTGGGCGTGCGCCCGTTGCGGTAGGCGGAGGCGAAGACCTCGATCACGTCGCGCTCGAACTCGCGCTCCATGTTGAGCACGTAGTGCGGGATGCCGATGCGCTGCGCCGCCGCCCGCGCGTCGGCGACATCCTCGACGCCGCAGCAGGCGCGCTTCGAGCGCAGCGCGGCCGGGTCCGCTTCGGTGTAGAGGCGCAGCGTCACCCCGACCACGTCATGGCCCTCGCGATGCAGGATCGCGGCCGCGACGGCCGAATCGACGCCGCCGGACATCGCCACCATGACGCGCGAATCGCTCATCGATCCATTGTAGGACGGACCGCGCCACGGGCGACTCCGGCGACGCGCTTCACTCGCGCGCGTCGAGTGGGATCACGGATCGAGCACCCGCTCGGGGTTCGTTTCGGCTGCCCACTCCACATCCACGGGCTCCGTGAGGTCGCCGCGGATCTCGATGATGTCGCGATCCCGCCCGAACCAGCTTCCGGGTGTCTGCCCTCCTGGCGAAGGCTTGCCCATGGGCCGGTCGCGCTTCGTGATGCAGCTCTCGGCATCGTGTTCTGGCGTCATGTCGTGCTCCACGACGGGTCAAGGTCGTGACACCACGTTACACCCGATCATGGTCACATCGAGCGCGGCTCCCCGCGCCCGGCGGCCAAGCGGGGCTGTCTCCTCTATACTCCATGCGCCTCGCGGCGCATGACGCCGCGGGCCCACGGGAGGGATCGCGTCTGGACGCGCTACAGCTCGCGCACGAGGTCGTCGACGCGCTGGCGGAACGCCAGGCGTCGGATGTCGTGCTGCTGGACCTCGCCGGCCTCTCCACCTTCACCGACTACTTCGTGATCGCCAGCGCCGACAGCGAGCGCCAGATGCGCGCGCTCGCCGACGCCGTCGACGAGATCGCCTCGACGCACGAGGGCGCCCGCCGCGCCAACCGCCCGCTCTGGGAAGGCCGTAACGAGGACGGCTGGCGGCTCGCCGACCTCGGCGACACGGTGGTGCACATCTTCTCGGTCGAGCAGCGCGCCTACTACAACCTCGAGGGCCTGTGGCGGCGCGCCCGCGAGGTTGTCCACATCCAGTAGCCCGGTGCGCGCGCCGAGGCCGGCCGGCTCCGTCTTCTACGGCTGGTACATCGCGGCCGGCGGCGGCGCGCTCAGCCTGATCGCCTTCGGGATCGCCTCGCTCGGCCTGGGCGTGCTGATCGAGCCGATGCAGCAAGAGCTCGGCTGGAGCATCGCCGCGATCTCGCTGGGGTTCTCGCTGCGCAGCTTCGAGCAAGGCCTGCTCGCGCCGATCAGCGGTGTGCTCGTGGACCGGCTCGGTCCGAGGCGGATGATCCTCGGCGGCGTACTGCTGCTCGCGGGCGGCCTGCTGCTCTTCTCGCAGGCGCACTCGCTGCCCGTCTACTACGCGGCGAGCATCATCGCGGCGCTCGGCCAGAGCCTCTGCATGGGCGTGCCGATCAACGCCACGATGATGAACTGGTTCCAGCGCAAGCGGGCACGGGCGATGGGGATCGTCGCGGCGGGCCGCGGCGCCGGCTACTTCATCGTCCCGCTGTTCGCGCTGCTCGTGACTGCCGCCGGCTGGCGCGAGGCGCTCGTGGCCGCCGCCCTCCTGATCTTCGCCGTCGGCATCGTGTTCGCCCTGATCGTGCGGGACCGCCCGGAGCAGTTCGGCCTGCTCCCCGACGGCGAGGCCGCGCCCCGCCCGGACGCCTCGCGCCCGGCCACGTCGTCGCTCGTCGGCGTAAGCGTGTCCGAGGCGCTGCGAGGCCGCGTCTTCTACCTGCTCACGCTCTCGACCGGGTTCACGGCGGGCCAGTCGATCGCCTGGACGGTGCACCAGGTGCCGCACATGACGCACTCGGGGTTCTCGCTGCCGGAGGCGGGACTGATCGTGGCGATCTACGGAGCGGTGCAGGTGGCGATGCGGCCCGCGGTCGGCTGGCTCGCCGACATCGTGGGGCGGCACCAGCTCTACATCGCCTCGTTCCTGCTGCAAGGGGTCGGGCTCGTCTTCTTCGCGCAGCTCAGCACGGAGCGGTTGTGGCTGCTGCCGCTCTACTACCTGACGTACGCGACCGGGCACGCGATCTGGGTGATCCTCTTCATCACGGCGGTCGCCGACCACTTCGGCCCGCGCCGCTTCGGCACCCTGCAGGGCCTGGCCTCGACGCTCACGATGCCGTTCGGGATGCTCGGGCCGTACCTTGCCGGTCTCGCCTTCGACGAGTTCGGCAGCTACGAGCTGATCTTCACGATCTACGCTCCGCTGACCGCGCTGGCGGCCGTCTTCGTCATCCTCGCCGGCCGCCCGCGCGGCGACTTCGGCTGAGCCTTGGGCGTGTGCGGTATCCTTACTGCGGATGAACAGTAAGGAGAAGAGAATGGACGTTTCGGCTCGAGTCAGCTCGAAGGGCCAGGTCACGATCCCCCGCGCGGTCCGGGAGGCACTTGCGATCGCCGAAGGCGACACCCTCACCTTCAGGGTGGAGGGTGATCGCGCACTGATCGCACGCACCCCCGACCTCATGCAACTCGGCGGGTCTGTGAGCGTGCCTGCGGAGAAGCGGGGCACGTCCTGGGACGAGGTGCTGCGCGAGACGTGGCGTGTCAGGGCTGCGGCCCGGCGGTGACAGCCTTCCTCGACACCAACGTGCTGGTCCGCTATCTCACCGGGGATCCGCCCGACCAGGCGCGCCTGGCGACTCGCTACCTCGAGGATGCGGACCGACTGCTGCTGCCTGATCTCATCGTCGCCGAAGTCGCCTACGTGCTGGAATCTTATTGCAGGCTCGCCCGTCTTCAGATCGCCGAGACGCTGCGATCCATCCTCGCCTTCCGAGCCATCCGCGTCGTGGACAGCGCGTTGCTCCATCGTGCCGTCGAGGTGTACGAGGTGCACGGCCTCGACTTCGCCGACGCCTATCTCGTGGCGAGCGCCGAGCGCACCGGGGTCGGCATCGTCGCGTCCTTCGACCGTGGGATCGATCGCGTCGGGACGGTCCTGCGCGAGGAGCCCGCGTAAGCCCCGCTACTCGAGTATCCAGCGGTCCGTGTCGCGCTCCCATGAGGGCGCGGCCTCGTCGCCGAAGAAGAGCGCGATCTCGCGCGCCGCGCTCTCCGGGCCGTCCGAGCCATGCACCAGGTTGCGCCCCACCTCGAGGGCGAGGTCGCCGCGGATCGTGCCGGGCGCGGCCTCCACGGGGTTGGTCGAGCCCATCGTCTGGCGCGCGGCGGCGATCGCGTCGGGCCCCTCGAACACCGCCGCGATCAGCGGGCTCGACGTGATGTAGCCGACGAGGCCGGCGAAGAACGGCTTGCCCTCGTGCTCCGCGTAGTGGCGGCGCGCCAGCGCCTCGTCCACCTGCATCAGGCGCAGCGCGACCAGCCGCAGCCCGCGGCGCTCGAGGCGGCCCAGCACCTCGCCGATCAGCCCGCGCTGGACGGCGTCCGGCTTCACCAGGATCAGCGTGCGCTCCATCTGCACTCCCTCTCCGTGCTCCGCGCCCCTGTGTCCGCCGTGCTTCCCGTGGAGGTCGGGGACGGCCCGCCGCCGCAATGTGGCCGGCGGTGATTGTAGCGGTAGAGCCCGCGCGGGAGTTCGCTAGCCGCCCGGAGCAGTTTCTGGAGGAACTCGCGCGCGGTGAAGCAGGCGAGGCGCGCGGAGGGGCGATAAGCCGCGGGCTACTGTGCGTCTTCCGCGTCGGCCCTGTTGTTCGCCATGATCCTGTAGGCGGTGTCCACGAAGCGCTGCACGTCTTCCGGGCTGGAGCCAGCCAGGAGCCTGGCATAGCGAGCCTCCACTCGCCGCCGGAGATCGCTCGCCAGCTCCTTCCCCTGGTCCGTCAGCTCCAGCGACACGACGCGCCGATCGCTGCGCAGGCGCCGCCTGCGCAGCAGACCCTTCTGCACCAGACCGTCCACCAGGCGGCTGACGCGCGACTGTTCGACGGGGAGCAGATGCGCCAACTGCGTGGCCGTGCTCGTCCCGCTTTCCTGCAAGGCTCTCAGGAGGGCGAAATCCAGCGGGTGCAGACCGTCGGGCTCCAACTCGGCGCGCAGGCTCCTTGAGACGGCGTTCACTACTCCGACGATCAACGTCCCGAGATCAACGGACTGCGCCTCAGCGCTCGATGGCGGGCGACTCTCATCCCGACCGGGAGTTAGGCTCGACATGTGCAGCCCCCAAGTTTTTCTGCATGCACACAATCTGCTGCCCCGATAAACCTACTCGCGCGACGGGAGGCCGGTCAAGAGGCGAGCGTCGTGGATGGCCCGCGGAGCGCCAGCTAGCTTGTCCGCGCACCGGCTGGCCGCGTGATCGGCGGCGGACGCAGGTACACCACGTCGACCAGCGCCGGGTCGCCATGGGCCCCGCGCAGCCTCGCCAGCCGCACCAGGTCCGCGGCGCGGCGCACGTTCTCCGAGTCCGCCGCCGCCGTCCCCTCGACGCCCTCGATGGCGGCGCGCAGCTCCTCGCTCAGCTCGCCGCACCAGCGCGCGCCGCGCGGCGCCGCGCGCAGGCAGGCGTCCGGCTCGTCGAGGCGCGGCGCCTCGAGGATCGCCGGAGTTCCGCCGCCGGCCGCGTAAGCGGCCCAGGCGATGCGTCCGCCGCCCGCCTGGTGCGTGGCGACGACCGGCCGGCCGCCGCCGAGGTGCGGGAAGGCGGCCGCCTCGAGGCGCGAGACGCCCGCCAGCGGGACGCCGAGAGCGAGCGCGAGGCCCTGCGCCGTCGCCACGCCGCTGCGCAGGCCCGAGTAGCCGCCCGGCCCCGCGTCGACCGCGATCGCCGCCAGCTCGGCGCGCTCGACGCCCGCCTCCGCCAGCGCCGCGTCGATGCCGCCGAGCAGCTCGCGCGAGTAGTTCGTCTCCACCGTCCAGCGCCGCTCCGTCAGCACCTCGTCGCCGGCGAGGAGGGCGACGGCGGCCTCGCTCGAGGCGCTGTCGATGCCCAGCTCGATGCGCCGCATCAGCCGCGCCCGCCAAGGCCGTCGAGGATGCGGTGGTAGCGCTCGCCGACGGCGACGAAGGTGAGCCGCCGCTCGTCGTCCCGCTCGGGCGAGAACTCGATCGCGACGAGCAGGTGCTCCTGCGGCAGCGCCTCGAGGCCGCGCTCCGGCCACTCGACCAGCAGCGCGCCGTCCGCGGCCTGCTCCGCGAGCGCCAGCTCCGCGACCTCCTCGAGCTCCGTCAGCCGGAAGAGGTCGGCGTGGTGCAGCGCGTCGGGGCGCTCGGCGGTCCGCGCGCCGCCGTCCTCGGGGCCGGGCAGGTCGTGGCGGGCGAGCAGGACGAAGGTGGGGCTGTTGACCGGACCCTCGACGCCGAGACCGGCGCCCACGCCCTGCACGAGCGTGGTCTTGCCGGCGCCCAGCGGCCCCTGCAGCAGCACCACGTCGCCCGGCCGCAGCAGCCGCGCGAGCCGCCGCCCGAGGGCGCGCGTGCGCGCCGCGCCCTTCGTCGTCACGAGCATGCGGTTGGCGGTATGCACGTTGCCGTTCCGTCCCTGGCGACCGGGCCGTGGCCGGCCGGCGGCTCAGCGCAGCTGGTCCCACCCGGTGGATGCCGGGTCGATGCGCCCGCCCGACCCGTCGAGGGCGGCCACCTCGCCGGGCGGTCCCGCCGTGACCCGGCCGATGCGCGTCAGCGGCGGAAGGCCGTCCGCGGCGGCGTCCGCGCCGAGCGCGTCGAGCGTAGCAGCAGGCCCGCAAAGCGCCAGTTCGTAGTCCTCGCCGCCGCCGAGCGCCAGCGCGAGCGCCCGATCGCGGCCCAGCAGCGCCACCGCCGCCGGGTGCAGCGGCAGCGCCGCCGCCTCGATCTCGATGGCGACGCCCGAGGCTGCCGCGACGTGGCCGAGGTCCTGCAGCAGCCCGTCCGAGAGGTCGATGGCGCAGCGCAGGCCGGCGCCGGACGCCGCCCGGCCGAGCGCGAGCCGCGCCGGCGGCCTGCGGTGCGCGGCGACCAGCTCCGCCGCCTCCGGCTCGGTCGCACGCCCCGCCTCGATCAGCGCGAGTCCGGCGCCCGCTGCTCCGGGTGCGCCGGATACGGCGACCGCGTCGCCGGGCCGGGCCGCGTTGCGGCGCAGCAGCGCGTCCGCGTCGCGCGCGCTGCCGATCGCCGTCGCGCTGAAGCTCGTGCTCGCCGCCCGCGCGATGTTGCCGCCGGCGATGCGCGCGCCGAGGCAGCGGCAGGCCGCCGCCAGCCCGTCCACGAAGCCGTCGAGGTCCTCGAGCGTGACGTCGGGGCCGAGCTGCGCGGCGATCAGCAGCGGACCCGGCTCGGCGCCCATCGCGGCGAGGTCGGAGAGGCTGGTCGCGACGCTGCGCCACCCGACATCCTCGAGCGACATCGTGTCGCGCCGCCAGTGCGTGCCCTCGGCGAGGCTGTCGACCGTGGCGACTGCCGCCGCGCCCTCGTGCGCCCAGGCCGCCGCGTCGTCGCCGGGGGGTACGAGGATGTCGTGCGCGGCGGCCTCGCCGAGGCGCTCGATGATGCGCTCGATCAGCCCGAACTCGCCGAGGTCGCTGAGGCTCATGGGCGCGCGCTCCCGGACCGCGTCAGGCGCCGGGCCGGCGCAGCTCCTGCGTCTCCCCGTTCTCCTCGATCCAGCCCTCGCGGACGGCCGCGTGGATCGCCCGGTTCAGGGCCTTCTGGAGGGCTTGCGAGAGGCGCGCGAAGCGCAGCTCGCGGGCCGCCGTCTTCAGCACCTGCACGTGCGGGAGCCACTCCCCGGCCGGCAGCGCCGCCTCGAGGGCCTCGCGCAGTTCCGCGTCCGTCACGCTGCCGACGTCGGTCGCCTTCCGTTTGCCCGGCTCGGCATCGGCCTCGGCGGAGGCCGGGGGAGCCTCGGCTTCATCCTCGGGCTCCGGCTCCGGCTCCGGATCGGGCTCGGGCGCGCGCCGCCGCCGGCGCGGGTTGTCCTCGTCGAGGTCGATGAGGGCGAGCGCGGCGAGGGCGTCCCCCTCGCCGATGTTCATCACCGCCACGCCCTGCGTGCCGCGGCCCTGCTGGCTGATCGTCTCCGCCTGCGTGCGCATCACGATCCCGTCGCGCGAGACGAGGATGATCTCCTGGCCCGTCGTCACGGCGCGCGCCACGGCGAGTGGTCCGGTGCGCTCCATGACGCGGAAGGTGAGCACGCCCTGGCCGCCGCGCCCTTTCGTCGGATACTCCTCGATCGGCGTGCGCTTTCCGAAGCCCTGCTCGGACACCACGAGCAGGTCCTCGCCGTCGGTGTCGATCACGAGCCCGATCACGCGCTCGCCGTTGCGCAGCCGCATCCCGCGCACGCCGCCCGAGGCGCGCGAGGCGACGCGCAGCGTGCCGACCGGGAAGCGAATCGCCCGGCCGCCGCTGCTGACGAGCAGCGCGTCGTGGCCGTCGGCCGCGCCATGCGCCGCGATCAGGCTGTCGCCGCGCTTCAGCTTCATCGCGATCAGGCCGGCGCGGCGCACGGACTCGAACTGCTCCAGCGGCGTGCGCTTCACGTCGCCGCCCGCCGTCGCGAGGACCATCGAGTCGCGGCTGAAGTCGGCGACCACGACCACGCCGGTGACGCGGTCCGTGGCCTCCATCTCGACGAGGTTCACGACGGGGATGCCGCGCGCCTGGCGCGTCGCCTCGGGAGCCTCGTAGCCGCGCAGCGAGTAGACGCGGCCCTGCTGCGTGAAGAGCAGCAGCGAGTCGTGCGTGTCGCAGACGACGAGGTGGTTGGCGGCGTCCTCGTCGCGCGTCGGCGCGCCGGTCACGCCGCGCCCGCCGCGGCGCTGGCGGCGGTACGTCTCCAGCGGCACGCGCTTCATGTAGCCGGCGTCCGAGATCGTGACGACGATGCGCTGGTGCGGCACCAGGTCCTCCGCCGAGATCTCCTCGGCGGGCTGCGCGAACGCCCGCGTGAGGCGCGCGTCGCCGTACTGCTCCTTGAGGTCCGCGCAGTCCTCCCTGATCAGCCCGTCGATCTTCTCCGGGTTCGCGAGCAGGTCGCGCAGCCACGCGATCTGCTCGGCCAGCTCCGCGTGCTCGTCCTCGATGCGCTTCCGCTCGAGGGCCGCGAGGCGGCGCAGCTGCATGTCCAGCACCGCCTGCGCCTGCCGCTCCGACAGCCACGGTTCCCCGGCGTCCGCCTCGGGGCCCGCCATCAGCGCGGTCTTCGCCGCGTCCGCGGACTCGGAGGCGCGGATCGTCGCGATCACCCAGTCGAGCTGCTCGATCGCCTTGAGCAGGCCGTCGAGGATCTCCGCGCGCTCCTCGGCCTTTTGCAGGTCGAACTCGCTGCGCCTGCGGATCACCTCGCGGCGGTGGTCGATGAACGCCTCCAGCGCCTCCTTGAGGCTGACGGTCTTCGGGCGGCCATCGACGAGGGCGAGCATGTTGACCGCGAAGGTCGATTGCAGCGCGGTGAGCTTGAACAGCTGCGCCTCCACGGCCGCCGGCGTGCCGTTGCGCGCCAGCTCGATCACGATCCGCATCCCGTCGCGATCGGATTCGTCGCGCAGGTCGGAGACGCCCTCGATGCGCTTGTTGCGCACGAGGTCGGCGATGCGCTGGATCAGCGTGGACTTGTTGACCTGGTAGGGCAGCTCGGTGACGACGAGCTGGATGCGGCCGGCCTCGGTCTGCTCGGCGCTGATCACGCCCTGCATCGTGACCTTGCCGCGCCCGCTGGCGTAGGCCTGCCGGATCGCCTCGCGGCCGAAGATGCGGCCGCGCGTCGGGAAGTCCGGCCCCTGCACGTGCTGCATCAGCTCGTCGATGCCCGCCTCGGGCCTGTCGAGCAGCAGCGTCAGCGCGTCGCAGATCTCGTTGAGGTTGTGCGGCGGGACGTTCGTCGCCATGCCGACCGCGATCCCGCTCGCGCCGTTGAGCAGCAGGTTCGGGATGCGCGAGGGCAGCACCACCGGCTCGTTCACCGAGTCGTCGAAGTTCGGCTGGAAGTCGACCGTGTTGCGATCGAGGTCGGCGAGCAGCTCGCTGGCGATCGGGGCGAGGCGCGCCTCGGTGTAGCGCATCTGCGCGGGCGGGTCGCCGTCGACGGAGCCGAAGTTGCCCTGCCCGGTGACGAGCGGGTAGCGCATCGTGAAGTCCTGCGCCATCCGCACCAGCGTGTCGTAGATCGCCTGGTCGCCGTGCGGGTGGAACTTGCCCATCACCTCGCCGACGACGCGCGCCGTCTTCTTCAGCGCGGAGTTGGGGCCGACCCCCAGCTCCTGCATGCCGAAGAGGATGCGGCGCTGCACCGGCTTGAGCCCGTCGCGCACATCGGGCAGCGCGCGCGAGACGATGACCGACATCGCGTAGTCGAGGTAGGAGACGCGCATCTCGTCTTCGATGCGCGTGGTCTGGATGCGTTCGGGGGTCTCTTGAACCAAGGTCTGCCTCGGACGGGGAGTCGGTGCTCGTCCGTGTGTCTATTGTACCAGCGCGGCTGGTCAGGGGCCGGGGATCAGGGCGCTTCCCCCGCCCGCGATCGCCCTGTTTGCGCCGTCAGGCTCAGTCGCCGTTCGCCGGACCGGGCTTGCCGCCTCGCAGCGCTACGTCGGAGCGCGCGTAGACGGCTTTCCCTCGCAGCTTGGTCGCCGGCCGATGCAAGCCGAACGTGTGCGTTCGGCTCCCTCCCGCCGGCCCGGCTCCGCTGCCCTCGTATTTCCAGTCGCCTTGCTCCAGGAACGCGAGGTCGATCCGCCAGACGATGACCGGGCGCTCGCGTTCGTACGTCCCTGTCGTGTCGATGAGGTAGCGCCACACGATGTACCAGCCCGGATGGTCGTAGTGCGCCTGCAGCGCCCACGGGCGGATGCTGGCCTTCGACTCCAACGAGTCCTGGGGAAGGGGCGGATCACCGCTTCCTCGGCGTCGGAGGTCCGGGAATCGCTGCGCCGCGAGGTCGCGGTGGCGGTGCTTCTCGTAGACGCTGTGGATGTCGAGCGCCCGTGTGCCGTAGATGCCCACCAGGCCGCTGAAGAGGTTCGCCTGCTCGAAGTAGATGTCCAGCAGGTCGGCGAGTTCACGCTCGATGTAGTCGGTCGCGTTGCGGATCGCCGCGATTGTGAGGCCGGGCGGCCGGACGACGGTGCTATCGAAGTCTTGTGGTCGCATCGGCTTCCAGTGGCTGCTGCGGGTGCAGGGCCGCCAGCTGCGGGATTGCCTCCCCGGCGAGCCGGAAGAACTCCGCGTCGACTTCGATGCCTACCGACGGGACGCCGAGCGCGCTGGCGGCCGCGATGGTCGCGCCCGACCCCATGAACGGATCGAGGACGACGCCCTCGCCGAGCGGGAGCGAGGCCCGCACGAGCTGACGCATGAGCAACTGGGGCTTGAGCGACGGGTGCGGCGCAATCGCCCGTTCCCGCCCCCGGGCCGGAGCGCACTCGATGACATCCCGGAACGGCGCCTGCTCCGAGGTTCGCCGGAGGCCGCCCGTGCCCCAGCTGCGCAGGTTGTCCTGTACGCGGCCCTCGATCGGTTTGCGGAACAGGCCCCACGGCTCCCAACTCGACCTCGGCATCACGCTGACGTCCGGGAACTCCTCGTGCGCGTTCTTCGGGCGGTCGCCGCCGCGCAGCGTCTTGACGATGCGCACGATCTCGCCGCGCTTCTCGAAGCCGGCGCCGATGAACGGTTCGTACACGAGGTGAGACACCACCGGGTTGGTGGCGATGAACACGTGCGCGCCCGGCACGACGACACGGATCAGGAGCTCGGCGAAGCGCTCGAAGAAGCCCCGTATCGCGTCGCGTTCGCGTTCGCCCAGGGCGGTGAAGCGGGGCAGCGGCTGCCGCTTCGCACCGTCGAAGGCCGGCGGGATGCGCCACACGCCGCCGTTCCCGTTCCGTCGCTTCGCGAGCTGCGCGGGCGTGTATTCCAGCACCCCGTACGGCGGATCCGTGACGACCGCCTCGATCGAGTTCGGCTCGGCGTCGGCGAGCCATTGGAAGGCGTCTGCGTGGTGAATCTCGTACGAGCCAAATCGCACGCGGTCGCTCAATCCGGAGGGGAGCGGATTCGGCGAACCCACTTTAGATTATCCGTTCGCCATCGTCCACACGTCAGCCTGCCTCCCCGCGCGCGATCGCCTCGATCCGCGCGACGTACGCCTCCGGCAAGCCCGCCGCGCGCGCGCCGCGCAACATCGTACCGAGGTAGGCGGCGGACGGCGCGATGTGCTCCGCCTCCGGCTCGACCACCTGGTAGGCGAGGCACTCGAGGAGATCGCCGCTTGGCGTGGTCACGCTGACCTCGATCCGGCGGTAACGCGGCGGCGAGGCGTGCACGCCCTCCTGGCGATCGAGGGCGGCGCCGTCCTCGGCGTCGATGCGCCAGACCACTCCCCAAACCTCGCCGGCGGGATCGGGGCGGATGTCGGCCACGCCGCCGCCCCAGCGCTCGCTGCGGCGCGTGAACGCCAGCCGGTAGCCGGGCAGCCGGGCGATTGTCTCGAGGCGGGCGGACGGGCAGTTCTCGTGCAGGCGCGCCTCGCTCAGGTTGGAGCCGTACGCGAAGTAGCGGAAGCCGGAGGGCGCGTCCGTCACCCGTCCTGCTGCGCGGTCGCGGCGCAGGCCTCCACGAACGCCTCGAAGATCGGGCGCCGGCTCGCGGTGTCCTCCGCGCGCTCCGGGTGCCACTGCACGGAGACCACCCAGCGCCGATCGGGGCGCTCCAGCGCCTCGACGACGCCGTCCGGCGTCGTCGCCGCCACGCGCAGGCCGGGCGCGAGGCGGTCGAGCGTGACGGCCTGGTGGTGGCGCGAGTTGACGCGCAGCGAGGGCGCGCCGAACAGGCCGGCGAGCAGGGAGCCCTCGGCGAGCGTCACCTCGTGCCAGCCGGAGTCGATCGCGCCGTCCTCGCCGCTGCGGGCGCGGTGCGGCTCGCGCTCGGCGATGTGCTGCAGCAGCGAGCCGCCGTGCGCGACGTTGAGGAGCTGGTGCCCGCGGCAGACCCCGAGCACGGGCAGGTCGCGATCGAGGGCGTCCCGCAGCAGCGCGCTCTCGAACTCGTCGCGGACCGCGTTGGTCTCCGTCACGTAGCTGGAGGGCGTCTCGCCGTAGCAGGCGGGATCGATGTCGACCCCGCCGCTGATCACCAGCCCGTCGTAGTCCTCGATGCGCGCGCCGGGCCGCCAGTCATCGAGGTCGATGGCCTCCCAGTCCGCGCCCGCGGCCTCGAGGCAGTCGGCGTAGTCGTCCCACCGTTCGCCGGGCACCTCCTCGGCGCGCGTGACCAGGATGCGAGGCCGCCGCGGGCGGCCGGCGGTGGAGGGTGTGGTCACCGGCGGGCCCTTCGTCGTGGGGCGTGGGTGGGGAATGGTCGGGGTGCGCAGATTTGAACTGCGGACCTCGTCGTCCCGAACGACGCGCTCTGCCAAGCTGAGCTACACCCCGACGGCGCCGCGAGGCGCCAAGACCGCGATCGTAGCACCGCCCCGATCCGGGCGTCGAGTTGACGGTCCCCCAGGGCGCGATCGGGTTGCTCCGGTTACGGACCCGCGGCCGAATCCAGAACGGTGATTCCCGCGTCGGGGAAACGGCGATCGAACGAGTAGACGATCGAGTCCGGCTCCGACCGCGCAGCCGCCCAGATGAGCGCATCGCCAAACGAGACACGACCCGACGGTCGGCAGAGCAATAGCGCCTCGATCACAAGGTGTGTATCGAGCCGGAAGGTATCGACATTGGCCTTGCGGAGGAGGGCGATCAGGTGATCGACGATAGCTTCCCTCGGCACGTCGTATTCCGAGCGAAGCACGTACGCCGCCTCGACGAGCACGACATCCGTGATCAGCAACGAATCCTCGCCGTCGAGCACCCGCGCGCTGGCATCGGCGAGGTCCGGAGGATCGCCCGTGAGATACCGAACGAGCATCGACGTGTCGAGCAGCGCGCTCACCGGGACGGATCAGGCTCGCGTTCACGCTCCGCTGCGACATAGCGCCAGGCGCGCTCCCTCGCTCCGTCCCAGTCCTCGGGACGTGATTCGCGCCGCACATACGGGGCGAGGCTGCCCTTCAGGGATTCGTTGTGATCCGGTGGCAGGAAGTGCATCTCGACGTGATCGTTGGTGACGCGCTGCATCGCGACCCACCCCGGGCCAATCCCGAGCCGGTCGCGAATCTCCTTCGCGATCACGACTTGGCCCTTGGATCCAACCACGTAGGCCATGGGAGTACCTCCGGGCTTCAGTATAACTCTGAGATAGAGTTGGAGCGAGAGATCACGCCAACGGCCCGGAGGTCCGGGCGCGGATGTACGCGCTCTCACGTATCATCTCTGGGTGGCGGGGTGAAGGGCGCGCTCATGCGCTTGCGGGTTCCCGCGCCTCCGCGGCTACGGTCGTTCGTGCTCCTCGCGCTGCTCGCCGCGGCGTTCGCCTTCGCGTCCCTCGCCGACGCCCCGCGCAGCGAAGCCGATCCGCTCGACCTCGGCGAGGAGAACTCCTGGCTGCGCGTCCAGAACATCGGCGGACGCGCCGCCAGCGTCGAGGTCCAGTTCTTCGATCTCGCGGGCAAGCTGGTCGCCACCGATCGCTGTCCGCGCGCCGGCGGCTGCGAGACGTTGCAGCCCGGCTACGGCTGGTCGTTCTTCCAGCAGGAGTACGAGCCGCTCGACGAGGGCTATCGCGGCTCCGCGGTGGTCACGGTCGATCAGCCGTTCGTCGCGCTGCTCGCCCGCGACGTCTTCGACAACGGGCAGTTCCGGATCGCGGGAGACGCGCTCAGCCTCTACCCCGGGACCGCGACGCACTACATGCCGATCGTCCAGCGCACTGCCGAGTACGTCTCGCGCATCTCCATCGAGAACACCAGCGACAGCGGCGAGGCCTGCTTCCAGATCGTCTACTACGCCGAAGGCGCCTCCGACCCGACCGCCATCGATCCACCCGGACCTACCGAGGGCTGCCCCCGGGGCGGCGAGCTGGTGCCCCCGCGCGGCACGCTGCTGCGCGACGAACACAACCTGCCCGTGCCGGAGGGCTTCGACGGCTCGGCCGTCGTGCAGGGCCTGCTGACGGCCTCGGGCGTGCCGGCCCAGGACCAGAAGCCATCGCTGGTGGTCGACACTCGCGAGCGCGAGGGCCCCGGGCTCGCGATGTACCGCGGCATCGACTTCGCCGAGACGAGCCGCGACGTGGTGCTCCCGCTCGTCGACCGCAACGCCAGCGAGGGCCAGACCACCTGGACGACGCGCTTCCGCATCTTCAACAGCATCCCGCCCGTGTCCAACAAGCTGCTGCTGCTCTTCTTCGGGCACAGCGCCAACGGCGACGAGATCGAAATCGAGCATGAGCTCGATGTGATCTCCGCGCTGACCTGCGACCAGCGCTTCGATGGCGTCGCCGGTTGTCTGCCGGAGGGCGTCTCGCTGCCGGATACCTTCTACGGCTCCGTGCGGATTCGCGCGGAGTACCCGATCGCGATCGTCGCGCAGCGCCGCTCCGCGAGCGGCGCGCTTGGCGACTACCGGGGATTCACCGCCGCCGAGGCCGCGCGCGAGGTGGTGCTGCCGGTGCTGAACAAGAACTTCGGACCCTGGGGCGGCTTCGACGGCTGGAACTCCTGGTTCCGCGTCGTTGCCTTCGATGGCTCCCGGGCGCGCATCCAGATCCTCTACTTCTCCAAACACTTCCCGCACGGGCGGCTGTCGCCCGGCTTCACGGTCGACCACTACCGCACGCTGCGCCAGTGGGACGATGCGACGCTCCCCGACGGCTGGGTCGGCGGCGCGGTCGTGATCGCGGACCGCCCGGTCGTCGTGATCGCCAACCTCGAGAGCGACGTGTTCCAGGGCGACCCCGTGATGCTCTACAACGGAATCGCCGCACAGTAAGCGGTGCCCGCGAGTGCGAACGGGCGTGACGAGAGGGAGACGCGATGCCGCGCGAGGGCCTGATGACCACGAGCGAGGTGCTGGCGCGCTACCACGCGGGGCCCGCCAGCGGCGTGTTCACGGACGGCTCGTGCTTCGGCAACCCCGGCCCCGGCGGCTGGGGCGCCGTCCGCGTCCGCGACGGCGCGATCCTCGCGCGGCGCCTCGGCGCGCATCCCTCGACGACCAACAACCGCATGGAGCTGGAGGCGATGATCGCCGGACTGGAGCTGATCGACCCGTCCGAGGCGGACGACGTCTACAGCGACAGCAATCTCGTCGTGCGCACGCTCAACGAGTGGGCCGCCGGCTGGGAGCGTCGCGGCTGGAAGCGCCGCGCGGGCCCCGTCAAGAACCTCGATCTGGTCCAGCGCGCCTGGGCGCTCGCGCAGGAGCGCCCGCACGTCCGCATCCGCTGGATCCGCGCCCACGACGGCGCGCGCTGGAACGAGTACGCCGACGCGCTCGCCACCGCCTACCTGCGCGACGAGGTCTGAGCCGTCGCGACCCCCCGCAAGCCGAAGCCGGGACTTGATACCCTGTCCGCACACAGTCCATCACGACGGGCGGCAGGGCTGGCGGCGGCTCCTCGCCTCGCCCGGATCGGACCGGATGCGATGAGCGCGAACACCGGCGAACAGCTGCGGGGCGAGCCCGACGCTCGCGAGGCGTACCGCTGGTGCGAGCGCTACGCCCGCGACCACGGCGAGAACTTCACCGTCGTCTCCTGGTTCCTGCCTCGCAAGCTGCGCCCCCACTTCTTCGCCGTCTACGCCTTCTGCCGCTACACCGACGATCTCGGCGACGAGGTGGAGGGCGACCGCCCCGCGCTGCTCGACGACTGGGAGCGCGAGCTGCGCGAAGCGGTCGCGGGCGAACCGGCGCGCCCGCTGCTGGCGGCCCTCGCCCGCACCATCGAGGACCGCGAGATCCCGCTCGACCCGTTCCTGCGCCTGATCGAGGCCAACCGCATCGACCAGCGCGTCTCCCGCTTCGAGAGCTACGAGGACGTGCTCGACTATTGCAGCTACTCCGCCACGCCGGTCGGCCGGATGGTGCTCGCCGTCCTCGGCTACCGGGACGCCGAGCGCATCGCCCTCTCCGACGCCACCTGCATCGGGCTCCAGCTCGCGAACTTCTGGCAGGACGTCTCGGTCGACATCGGGAAGGGGCGCATCTACCTGCCGCAAGAGGATCTGCGCCGCTTCGGCTGCGACGACGCACAGATCATCGAGGGCCGCTTCGACGAGCGCTTCCGCGACCTCATGCGCTTCGAGGTCGAGCGCGCGCGGGCGCTCTTCGCCGAGGGCCGCGCCCTCGAGGCGCTCGTGCCGCGCTCGGTGCGCACCGACATCCGGCTCTTCCGCCTCGGCGGCGAGGCGATCCTCAATGCGATCGAGCGCGCGGGCTACGACACGCTGAGCGCGCGGCCTCGCGTGACGCGCGCGGTGAAGCTGCGCCTGGCGATCGTCCACGGCCTGCGCGTCGCGCTGCGCAGCTGATCGCTCAGGAGGAGGACGGCGTGACGTTTGATGTCCTGGCCGAGCTGGAGGCGCACGGCGACGAGCGCTACACGCCGGAGGACGCCTACGCCTGGTGCCGGACCTTCACGAAGGCGCGCGCCTCCAACTTCTACCATGCCTTCACGATCCTCCCCCCGAGGAAGCGCAACGCCATCTACGCCGCCTACGCCTTCAGCGGCTACGTGGACGACATCGCCGACGAGCTGACCGAGCGGTCGCGCCAGGAAGAGGAGATCGCGAGGGCGCGCGAGCGCCTCGCGGCCTGCTACGGGGGCGCGCGCCGGGGACCGCTGTTCATCGCGCTCGGCGACGCCGTCGACCGCTTCGGGACGCCGCGCGAGCACTTCGAGGAGCTGGTCAACGGCGTGGAGATGGACTTCACCATCAACCGCTACGAGACCTGGCCGGACCTGCAGCAGTACTGCTACCGCGTCGCCTCGATGGTCGGCCACATCTGCGTCTCGATCTTCGGCGCCAGGCCGCACCCGCGCGCCGGGGAGTTCGCGACGAGCATGGGCCTCGGCCTGCAGATCGTGAACATCATGCGCGACGTGCGGGAGGACGCCGCGCGCGGGCGCGTCTACTTCCCCGAGGACGAGCTGGCCGCCCACGGACTGACGGCGGACGACATCCTCGCCTGCCGCTACGACCACCGCTTCGTCTCGCTGATGGCGGCGCAAGGCCAGCGCGCCCACCATTACTTCCGCCTCGGCCGCGGGCTGCTGCCGCTGCTCGACCTGCGCTCGCGGATGTGCGTGAACGTGCTGCAGGGCGTCTACTTCGAGCTGCTCAAGCGCATCGAGGCGCGCGGCTACGACGTGCTCACCGAGCGGGTGCGCCTGAGCGGCATCGAGAAGCTGACCGCGATCGCGCGCCTCTGGGCCGGCGCCGCCCTGCTCGGGCCCGCGCGCTCGGGCTGACTCCGGCGCGGCCGTGCGGATCGGCATCATCGGCGCCGGGCTCGCCGGCCTCGCCGCGGGCGTGGAGCTCGCCGATCGCGGCCATGAGGTCGAACTGCTCGAGCGCCGCCCCTGGGCCGGCGGCGCCACCTACTCCTTCCGCGACGAGGAGACCGGCGACGAGATCGACAACGGCCAGCACGTCTTCATGCAGTGCACCACCGCCTACTCCGCCTTCCTCGAACGGCTCGGCACGCTCGATCTCACGAGGAGACAGACACGGCTGAGCGTCCCGGTCTTCGACGAGGCCGGCAGGCGCTCCGACCTGCGGGCCGCGAACCTGCCCTTCGGGCTGCATCTCGCGCCCTCGCTGCTGCGCTACCGCCACCTCAGCTGGCGGCAGAAGGCGCAGATCGTGCGCGCCTTCCTCGCGATCCGCCGGTTGGGCAGCGAGGAGCGCGAGCGCATGGAGCGCCTCAGCTTCGGGCAGTGGCTGCGCGAGCGCGGCCAGGCGAGCGAGACGATCCGCGAGTTCTGGGACTTCCTCGTGATCCCGACGCTCAACTGCCGCGCCGATCAGGCGAGTGCGAGCCAGGCGCTCTTCGTGATCGAGGAGGGCTTCCAGCGCAGCCCGCGGGCCGCGGCGCTCGCCGTCTCCGCCGTCGGACTCTCCGAGCTGCATGTCGCCCCCGCCGTGCGCGCCATCGAGGAGCGCGGCGGCGCCGTCTCCACCCGCACGCCGATCGAGCGCATCGAGGTCGCGGGCGGGCGTGTGGAAGCGCTGGTCCTGCGCGGCGGGGAACGGCGCGAGTTCGATGCCTGCGTGAGCGCCCTCGCGCCGTGGCGGCTGCTGCCGCTGCTGCCGGAGGACGTGCGCGGCGAGGGCGCGCTCGGCGCGCTCGCGCGGTTCGAGCCCGCGCCGATCCTCAACCTGCATCTCTGGTTCGACCGCCTGGTGGCGGACTTCCTCTTCGCCGCCTTCGTCCGCTCCGAGGTGCAGTGGGTCTTCAACCGCAGCCGCGCGGGCGGCGAGGACGAGGACGGGCGGCAGCACCTCGTGATCTCGATCAGCGCGCCGGGCGAGCTGTTCGCGCTCGGCGGCGAGGAGCTGCGCGAGCGGCTGCTGCCGCAGCTGCGCGCCGCGCTCCCGGCGGCGCGCGGCGCGGAGTTGCTGCACTGGCGCGTGGTGAAGGAGCCGGAGGCGACGTTCGTGCCCTCACCCGGCCTCGAGCGCCCCGGCCCGCGCTCGCCGCTCGCGAACCTCTTCCTCGCCGGCGCGTACACCGACACCGGCTGGCCCGCCACGATGGAGTCGGCCGTGCGCAGCGGCCTCGCGGCCACGGCCGCCGTGGACGCCGGCGGGTAGGTCGCCCGCCGCCGGGCTGTCCACGGCCAGCGAACCATCGAGGCGTCCGCCCGTCGTACGATGGAGGAGCGGTCGAGGGTAGCGTGAGGATCCGGCGATGAAGTGGCTATCGATCGGGGCCGGAGCAGGTCGCCTGCGCGGGCTGGCGCTGCTGCTGGCGGTGACGGCGTTCGCGATGACGGGGTGCCTCCGCTACGAACTCTCGATCAGCCTCAACGACGACGGCTCCGGCGTGGTTGGCACGGTCGTCGCGATCAGCGACGCGTTCACCGAGCTCACCGGCGCGACGACCGAGGAGCTCGTCCCGACCGAGGGGCTGTCGCCCGATGTGGAGGTACGCCAGTACAGCCAGGACGGCTTCACCGGCATCGAGCTGGGGATCCCGTTCGCGAACGAGGCGCAACTGGGCCTGATCACTGTGGGGATGAGCGCCGGGGCGGGCGCCGGCGAGTCCGGCGACATCACGCTGGAGCGCAACGACGCCGGCGGCTGGACCTTCGCGATGGTCGCTGCCGTGGAGGCGGGCGAGGGGATGGCCCTCGCCGATCCTCCGCCCGCGGAGCTGCTGGAAGGCTCGTTCTTCCGGGTCCGCATCGCGCTGCCGGGCGCCCTGGCCGAGCACAACGCCGACCGCATCGAGGACGGCGCGCTCGTCTGGGAGCTGGAGCTCACCGCCACCGAGCCGCGCCAGCTGACGGCGCGCACGACGGCCGCCGCCCCGGCGCAGCCGAAGTCCGGCCACGGCCCCGCGCTCCTCGACGGCGACGCAGGGCAGGGTGACTGGTCCGACCGGGCCGCGGACGCGGCTCCCGCGGCGATCGTCACGGCGGGGCTGATCGCCGCGCTGGTCCTGGTCCGGCGCTTCGGGCTGCGCCGGAGGCGGCAGCCGCGAGGCTAACGAGCAGCGGGCGGGCACTGCTCACGCCCGCTCGGCCTGCCTGGCGCCGGGCGTCAGCGCCCCCGGATCAGCGACCCTGGAACTGCGGCTCGCGCCGCTCCATGAAGGAGCGGATGCCCTCGGCGTTGTCCTCGGAGTTGAAGAGGTGGCCGATCGCGAGGCTGGTGTAGTCCATCACGCGGTGCAGATCCTCGTTGTCGTTCATGTAGACGACCCGCTTGCTGGCGGCGATGCCGAGCGGCGGCCCGCTCACGATCTGCTCGGCCAGCTCCAGCGCCGCGTCCAGCAGCTCGTCCTTCGGCACGACCTTGAGCACGAGGCCGAGGTCGAGCGCCTCCCGCGCCTCGACCATCCGCGCCGTCAGCATCAGTTCGAGACCGCGCTGGATGCCCAGTTGCTGCGGCAGGAAGTGTCCGAGCCCGTGGTCGCCGAAGAGCCCTCGCTTGAGCTGCGCCACCTGGAAGCGCGCGTCGTCACTGGCGATGCGCAGATCGGTCGCGAGGGCGAGCCCGAAGCCCAACCCCACCGCGTAGCCGTTGAGCGCACCGATCACCGGCACATCGCAGTCGCGCAGCGCTCGCGGCGACTTGACCTCGCTGTGCGGCGGACGCCAGGGCGGCTTGCGCTCCGTGTTGAGGCTGCTGCGCTGCTCCAGGGAGCCCACGTCCGCGCCCGAGCAGAAGGCGCGCCCCTCGCCGGTCAGGATCAGGCAGCGCGTGTCGTACTCCCCCGCGTTGAGCGACTGCACGAAACGCACGATCGTCTCGTCCATCGTGAAGTGGAAGGCGTTGAGCTTCTCCGGCCGGTTGAGCCGGATGATGGTCACCGGTCCGCGGTGTTCGAACGTGATCCAGTTGGCGCTGTCGTCGCTGGTCATGGCCGCTCCTCTCGCGAGGGCGCCATGCTAGCGCAGCGGGCGCTCGCGGGGGCGTCCGCAGCGAGGACGCCCCGGCCCGGCGGCGCCGAGCCGTCGCCGGCCGCGGTCCGGCCCACGTGGCGCGTGTTCGATTGCGGTACCGTGTCGCAGTAGTACCCTCTTGCGTGGAGGCGCCATGACCGCCGGCAACGATCGCCTGCCCGGGTTCCGGCACTCGAGACTCTCGAGGCGGGCGGTGCTTCGCGGCGGCGCGATCGGCGGTGCCGGGCTCGCGGCCGCGGCGCTGATCGGCTGCGGCAATGGTGACGACGACGCGCCGCCCGCGCCACCGGCTCCGGCGCGGCAGCCAGCGCCGGCGACCTCGACGGCGCCGGCGGCGCAGGCCGAGGCGGCGCCGGGGACGCCGCCCGCGACCCCGGCGGCGCAGACGACGGCCGCCCCCAGCCCGGCGGACGCCGCGGCTGGGCCGAGGCGGGGCGGCGTCTTCCGCCTCCACCAGTGGTTCACACCCCCCAGCCTGGACCCGCACCGCACGCTGGACTTCTCCACCAAGGGCGCCGCCTCCTACATCTACAGCAAGCTGTTCACGCAAACCCCGGTGGTCTTCGCCGAGGCGCCGAGCCCGGAGATGACCGGCGATCTGGTCGAGTCCTGGGAGTTCACGCCGGACCGCGACCGGCTGAACCTGACGCTCGTCCCCAACGCGACGTTCACCGACCCGATCAACCGCACCCTCGACTCGGAGGACGTGCGCTTCTCGGTCGAGCGTTTCGTCGGCCTCAATGGGCACGATCCGGCGCCGAACGCCTCCCAGTTGGACTTCATTCAGGGGATGGAGACGCCGGACGCGCGCACGATGATCTTCAGCATGGAGCCGCTCGCGCGCGTCCTCTGGCGGCTGGCCGACATGTTCAACATGCACATCATGCCGCGGGAGACGGGCAGCGTGTTCGATCCCACCCAGACCATGATCGGGAGCGGTCCCTTCATCTGGGACGAGCTGGTCCAGGACGTGAGCTTCAAGGTGGTCCGCAATCCCGGCTGGTTCAACGGACCGGGCGTTCCCTACCTCGACGCGGTCCACGAGCTCATCATTCAGCCGCTGACCGCGCTCACGCAGTTCCAGGCGGGCGGGATCGACATGCTCATCACGCCCACCCCGGACTTCGTGCCCGCCCTCGTCAGGAACTACCCTGAAGGCCGCATCGTGCCTCGCAAGGCGCTCGGCTTCGTGTACCTCTCGTTCGGCGAGCCGCGCGACGGCTCGGCGCCGTGGGCCGACGCGCGCGTGCGGCGCGCGATCTCACTCAGCCTCAACCGGGCCGACATGATTACCGCCCTCTACAACGTCGAGGGGCTCGAAGAGGTCGGCCTCGAGGTCGTCAGCCGCGTCGGCTGGCACAACATCCTGCCCGCCGGCTTCAGGGGCCAGTCCGTGGATCCGCGAACCGACGCGAAGACCGGCCGCTGGATCAGGTACGACGTCGCGGAGGCGCGGAAACTGCTGGACGCCGCCGGATACGGCGATGGCTTCGAGGTTCCATACAACTACACGGCGGCCTTCGGCCCCGCCTGGATCCAGGAGACGGAGATCATCCCGCAGCTCGTCAGCGACATCGGCATCACGTTCAAGACGAACGTCGTGGACTACGCCTCGGAGTACGTGCCGGAGACCTCGCGGGGTGTGTACGAGGGCGTCGCCCTCCAGTTGCAGGTGTTCCCCGGCCTGGAGGACTACCTCACGGACTTGTACGCCAGCCCGGGCGCCGGTGGCGGCGTCCTCCACAGGGTCGAGGACGCCGCGATCGGCGCTGCGATCGACGACATCAACACCACCTTCGACATCGATGAGCGCAACGAGAAGGTGCGCAACATCCAGCGCGACCTGCTGGCCGACGCGATGTGGTTCGTTCCCTCGGTGGGTTGGCAGCTCGACTGGGTCGGTCTCAGCCCGCGGGCCGGGATCCCCGACGCCTGGCACGGTAACGGACGCGGCGACCACCAGGCGTACGGGTTCCCCTGGTGGTGGGTCAGCGAGGGGTAGCGTTCCCCGCGAAGCGGCGAGGCACGGCCTTCCACCGGGAGTCGAGGGGGCGTTGCGGGCCAGGCGCGCCTCGGAGAGCCGCTGCCCGCTCCGGTGCGTATCGTGTATGATTCTGCGCTACTGGCGGCGAGAGTCCGTCGCCGCCGCCCGGGGAGGGAAAAGCATGACAGAAGGATCTGACCACGTGAGCAGCTTCCTGCGCACACGCATTTCGAGGCGGACCGCGCTCCGCGGAGGCGTCATCGGCGGCGCCGGCCTCGCTGCGGCAGCCCTGATCGGCTGCGGTGACGACGACGACGAAGCGCCGGCCCCCGCGCCGGCGACCGCAGCCCCGGCGACCGCAGCCCCGGCGACCGCGACCGCCGCGCCGGCAACACCGACGCCGACCCCGCCACCGCCGACCACGGCGACGCCGACGCCCGAAGTCCTCGAGGGCAAGTTCGGCGGCACCTACCGCCGCGCGGCCAGCGCCTCGCCCGAGACGATGGACCCGTATCGCACGCAGAGCCACGCCACCAAGGGCGCCTCGACGATGATCTACAGCATGCTGTTCAAGCAGATCGCGTCGACGTTCGAGAACGCGCCGAATCCGGAGCATGCGGGCGACCTCATCGAGACGTGGGAGTTCACCCCGGACGGTCTGACCATGAGTGCGGCGCTCCGTCAGAATGCGCACTTCTCGCCGCCGGTGGACCGTGGCCTGGACTCCGGCGACGTCTCCTTCTCGTTCGAGCGCTTCCTCGGCACCGGGGGCGGCGAGCCCGCCCCGAACCACAAGCAGCTCGACTTCGTCGAGACGGTCGAGACGCCGGACGACTACGGCCTGGTGCTCGGGTTCAACAGGCGGTTCGCGCGCGCCCTCTGGCGCATGGCCGACGTCTTCAACATGTGCATCATGCCGCGCGAGACCGGCAGCGCCTTCGACCCGACGGTGGAGATGGTCGGCACCGGGCCGTTCGTGATGGACGAGTTCAAGACGGACGTCAACTGGAAGGTCGCCCGGAA
Source organism: Dehalococcoidia bacterium (assembly GCA_963692775.1). Lineage (GTDB taxonomy): Bacteria > Chloroflexota > Dehalococcoidia > UBA2979 > UBA2979 > VXMT01. The sequence continues at coordinate 2,020,435 of OY839116.1, forward strand.
CCCGAACTACTACCACGCCCCGCTGCCCTACTTCGACGCCGTCGAGGATCTCGTGCTGGAGCGGGCGCAGGTGCTCACCCAGTACCAGGCCGGGAACATCGACCACGCCAGCACGATCGGCCCGGACGCCATCCCCGGCCTGATCACGGACTTCCCGGACGGGCGCATCGAGCCGCGCAAGCAGCTCGGCTGGGGCTACATCTCGCGTGGCGAGCCGCGCGACGGCTCCGCCCCGTGGGACGACCCGCGCGTGCGCCACGCCATCTCGCTCGCCCTCAAGCGCGACGACATGGTCGAGGCCGTCTACAACGTCAGCGGCCTCGAGGCGATCGGCCTCGATGTCGCCAGCCGCGTCGGCTGGCACGGCGCGCTGCCGGCGGGCTACCCCGGTCAGTCGGTCGACCCGAAGACGGACCCGGTCATCGGCAAGTGGGTCCGCCACGACTTGGCCGAGGCGAAGAAGCTGCTCGACGCCGCCGGTCAGGGCGACGGCTTCTCCGTGCCGTACCACTACACGACGGTGTACGGGACGGCCTGGAAGCTCGAGGCGGAGATCATCCCGCAGCTCGTGCGCGAAATCGGCATCGACTTCCAGACCACGGTGGACGACTACGCATCCGTCTACCAGCCGAAGACGTTCCACGGCGACTTCGACGGCGTGGCCTTCCAGCTGCAGGCGTTCCCGGACCACGGGGACTACCTGACGGCGATGTTCACGAACCCGCAGGACCCGGGCCGTAACCACAGCAAGGTGGACGACCAGGCGGTCTTCGACGCGGTGGACGCGATCAACAGCGAGATCGACGTCGAGACGCGCAACGAGATGATCCGCAACCTGCAGCGCGATCACCTGATCGAGCCGATGTGGTACATCCCGGGCGTTGTCTGGCAGCTCGGCTGGCAGGGCTTCAACAAGCGCCTCCAGCAGCCCGAGGCCTGGAACGGCAACGGCCGCGGCGGCGAGCAGGTCTTCGCCTGGCCGTGGTGGTGGATCGACGAGAACGCCTAATCGTAGGGAATACGCCTCAGGCGATGACGGAGCGGCCCCCAACGACGGGGGCCGCTCCTTGTCCAACCGTGCCGGCGTGATTCGAGGGCGCCCGCGCGTCAAGACCGTCGCGATCCGGTAGAATGCGCCGGCTGCCGCCACAAGACAGGGGACGCGCCATCCACGTCTACATCCTGCGCCGCATCCTGCTGCTGATTCCCACCTTCCTCGGGGTCACCCTCGCGGTCTTTATCGTCGTGCGCCTGCTGCCGGGCGACATCATCGACCAGATCATCTCGGACCAGGCCGATCCCTCGCCCGAGTTCCGCGCTTCCGTGGAGGAACGCCTGAAGCTCAACCAGGGCGTGCCACAGGCCTACGCGGAGTGGCTGTTCGGGCTGGTCCAGTTCGATTTCGGCACGTCCTTCTCAAGCGGGCGGCCCGTCACGGAGCAGCTCACCGATCGCATCCCGGTCACCTTCGAGCTCGGGATCATGGCGATGATCTACTCGATCACGATCGCGATCCCGATCGGGGTGCTCTCCGCCGTCAAACAGGACACGCCGATCGACTACCTCACGCGCAGCTTCGCGATCCTCGCGCTGTCCATTCCCAGCTTCTGGGCGGGGCAGATGGTGATCGTCTACGGCTTCGACTGGTTCAGCTGGACCCCACCCCTGCGATACGAGTACCTCTGGGACGACCCGGTGGAGAACATCAAGATCACCTGGGTGCCCGCCGTCATCCTCGGCTCGTTCCTCTCCGGCTCGGTGATGCGCCTGACGCGCTCGACGATGCTGGAGGAGATGCGCCAGGACTACGTCCGCACGGCGCGGGCGAAGGGGCTCACGGAGCGCCTGGTTATCGCGCGGCACGCGATGCGTAACGCCATGCTCCCGGTGATCACGGTAATCGGCCTGCAGGTCAGCGTGCTGATCAGCGGCACCGTCGTGCTCGAGACGATCTTCTCGCTGCCGGGCATGGGCCGGTACCTGATCGGAGCCCTCGCGCTGCGTGACTATCCGACCGTGCAGGCGATCGTGCTGCTGGCCGCCCTGCTCGTGCTGGTCACGAACCTGATCGTCGACCTCTCCTACGCCTTCATCGACCCGCGGATCAGGTACGGCTAGTGGCTGCCCGCGAAACCGCAGACGGGTCGCTCGGACTCGCTCGTCCCGCAGACGGCGTGTTCACGCGCATCCGGCGCGGCTTGTTCTCCTTCATCCGCCGCAAGCCGCTCGGCACGTTCGCGGCGCTGATCCTGATCGCGCTGTTCGTCGTCGCAATCACACCCAGCACCTTCGCGACGGCCTCGTACGACGAGATCGATCTGCTGAACCGGCTCCAGGGACCGTCGCCGGATCACTTCTTCGGCAGCGACAAGCAGGGGCGCGATGTCTTCAGCCGCGTGCTGTTCGGTGCGCGCACGTCGGTCCTGATCGGCTTCGCCGCGGTCGGTATCGCCGCGATCCTCTCCAGCCTCGTCGGCATCTCATCGGGCTACTACGGAGGGAAGGTGGATCTCACCTTCCAGCGCTTCGTCGACATCGTGCAGGCCTTCCCCGGCCTGATCTTCATCATCTTCCTGTTCTCGGTCTTCTCGGCGGTGGCCCCCGGCTCCTTCGCCAGCCAGGTGGTGCTGGCGCTCACGCTCGGCTTCCTGTTCAGCGCCGGCTCCTCGCGCGTGGTGCGCAGCCAGACGATCTCGACCGTGCAGAACACCTACGTCGAGGCGGCACGCGTGGTCGGGGCGACGGACAGGCGGATCATGGTCCGCCACGTCTTCCCCAACGTCTTCACCGTGATCATCATCAACATCTCGGTGCAGCTCGGCGCCGTGATCCTGATCGAGTCGGCGCTCTCGTTCCTCGGCTTCGGGGTGCAGCCCCCGTACCCGTCGTGGGGGCGGATGCTCAACGAGGCGCAGCTGGACATGCTGCTGCACCCGTACCTGGCGTTCTTCCCCGGCCTCGCGATCTCGCTCACCGTCTACGCCCTCAACATGTTCGGCGACGCCCTCCGCGACGTGCTCGACCCGCGCCTGCGAGGCACCGAGTAGCAACCACGTCGACGCGAGCCCGGCGCCACATCCGACGACCGGAGGCGAACCGGGCGTCGACTAAACGCGTCAGAACAGTGTGAATAGTGGTACCATGCCTCGAAGAAGCCTGGTCGAGATCGCCCGCTCACCTGCAAACACGACGCGGCGCGATCTCCTGTGGGCGTTGCGGCGGGCGGGATGGAGCCTGCGACGTGAGGGAGCCAGGCACGAGGTTTGGGCGAAGGCGGGGATTCAGGTGCTGATCCCACGCCATCGAGGTGACATGGCTCCGGGCACGGTCCGCAGCATCGCTCAGGCGGCGCTCGCCGAGGAGGGCACCGATGACGGATAGAGCGGTCCTCGAGAAGGCCGACGCGATCGCGGCGTGCTCGTACACGTTCACGCTCGTCCAGGATGAGAGTGGAGTCTGGATGTCCGGCGTGCTCGAAGTACCCGGCGTCATCTCAGAAGGTGACGATCCAGCCGAGGCGATTGAGATGGCGCGGGATGCGCTTCGCGAGCTGGCGGTGGTGCGGCTCGAGGATGGCATCGACATCCCGGAGCCGTTCGAGACACGGGACTACTCGGGGCGCCTTCAGCTGCGCATCCCGCCGGGCCTGCATCGGCGCGCCGCGATGCTGGCGGCCCAGGAGGGCGTGAGCCTCAATCGCTGGCTCTCCGCTGCGGTGGCTGCGGGCTCGGGCGGGCCCGCCCGCGCTGAGCGGGAACTCGCTTCGACTCGATCCTGACTCTCGGCTACCCAATCGCGGGAGCCGCCGCCCCCTACCCCTCGCGCGCGAGCCGCGCCAGCAGCTCGTCGTGGGCGCTGAAATCGTACGGATGCGCCTCCGCGTAGCCGCTCTCGAGGTACCAGCGATAGGCGTCGCGCATGCCCTCGAAGATGTCGAAGCGCGGCTCCCAGCCGAGGTCGCGCCGCGCCGCCTCCGTCGAGTAGACCTGCGCCGGGCGCGTCTGCCAGTAGAAGTAGCGCCCCACCTCGCTGCGCCGCGTGGCGTCCGGCAGGTAGACGATCTCCGCCTCCCGGCCCACCGCCGCCGCGGCCGCCTGCACCAGCTCGTTGCCGGACTGCGCGTAACGCCCGTTGATGTTGTAGGCGTTGCCGACGGCCTCGCCGCGCTCGATGGCTGCGATCGTCGCGTGCGCCAGGTCGCGGCCGTGGCTCTGGTGGAAGAAGAAGTAGCCGTCGCCCGGCACCAGCACGGGCCGTCCCTGCTCGATCCGCTGGAAGAGCGAGAACTCGGCGTTCGCCGCGCTGTTGTACGGGCCGAAGATGTAGGCGGGCCGCAGGCTCACCCAGGGGAAGGCGTCCGTCGCCGTCCGTTCGAGCAGCCGCTCGACCTCGATCTTGCCGCGCGCGTAGTCCCAGCCCGTGCCGTCGTTGAGCGGGTGCGTCTCCTCGATCGGCAGCAGATCGCTTGGCCGGTAGACCGAGCTGCTGCTGATGTAGACGTAGCGCCCGATCCGCCCGGCGAACAGCTCAATCACCAGCTCGGCCTCCGCCGCCTGGTAGGCGATGCAGTCGACGATCGCGTCGAACTCGCGGCCCTCGAGGGCGGCGCGCACCTGCGCGGGCTCGTTGCGGTCAGCGCGCAACCGCTCCACCTCGGCGGGGAACGTGTCGGGCGTGACGCCGCGGTTGAGCAGCGTGATCGTGTGGCCCTGCTCCAGCAGCTCCTCGCCGATGTGCCGCCCGACGAAGCGCGTGCCGCCGATGATCAGGACGTGCATCTGGTCTCCCGGTGCTGGCCGGCGGGCGCGCCGATCAGGCGGCCTCAATCGCCTCGTCGTCGATCTCGAAGATCGCGAAGGTCTGCTCCGGCTCGCTCTCGTCCCAGGCGATGCGCACCGGCATGCCGACCTCCAGCCGCTCCCACTCGTCGCCGTTCGGCGCCGCGAGCTGCGCGAGGATGCGCGGACCCTCCTCGACCTCCACCAGCAGCACGGCGTAGGGCGGCACGAAGGCGGGGTGCCCCATGTTGTGCACCACCGTCCAGCTGTAGACGTGGCCGCGCCCGCTGGCGACGAAGTGCTCGAGGTTGAACGACTGGCACTCGTCGCACATCGGGGCGGGCAGGTAGACCACACGGTCGCAGTCAAGGCAGCGCTGCAATAGCAACTCGTGGCGGTTCATCGCCTCCCAGTAGGGGGCGGAGTCATCCGTCGGGAGGGGCAGCGGGCGCATCGGTCCGGACTCGTCGATGACCATTTGGCTGGCCCTCCGGCGGCTCAGGCGTTGAAGCCGAGCGGCTCGATGCCGATCTCCTGCTGCTCCTCAAGGGCGCGAATCGCGTCGTCGTCCACGCCGAGCTCCGTCAGCACCTCGTGGTTGTGCTGGCCGAGCAGCGGCGGCGGCATGCGGTGCCGCAGGTCGAAGGTGCTGAAGCGGAAGGGGAAGGTCTTGAACGGGTGCGTGCCCGTCAGCTCGCGGTCCAGCTTCTGGAAGAAGTCGAGGTGGACGAGGTTCTCATCCTCGGTGAGCAGGTACGGCTTGGAGACACGGCAGCCCATCACGCCCGCCGCCTGCAGCGTGCGCTCCAGCTCCACCAGCTCGCGATCGCGCACGGCCGCCGCGATCCCCGCGTCGAGGTCGTCCTCGTGCGCCTTGCGGCCCTCGGCAGTCGCGAAGCGCTCGTCGCCGGCGAGGTGCGGCGCGCCGATCGCCGCCGCGAGGGCCGCGAACTCCTCGTCGCTCGCCACGGCGATGCTGATCCACTCGTCCTGCCCGGCGACGGGGTAGACGTTGTGCGGCGCCATCGACTCGTGGCGGTTCGCCATCCGCATCCGCGAGGGCTCGCCGTGGCCGACGGCGATGTGCTCGGGGCCAAGCAGGCTGTCGAGGACCTCGCACTGCGGCACCTCGGCGTAGCTGCCCTCGCCGCTGCGCTCGCGCGCGCGCAGCGCGAGCGTGATCGCCGCGAGCGCGTGCATGCCGACGAGCGTGTCGGAGAAGCCGCCGTTGATCAGCGGGCGGTCGTCCGGGTAGCCGGTCAGCTGCGCGACCACGGCCTGCTCGAAGCTCACGCCGTAGCCGACGAAGTGGCCCCACGGCCCGTCCGGCCCGTAGCCGGGCAGCAGCGCGACGATCAGCCGCGGGTTGATCTCGTGGAAGCGCTCGACCGTGAGCCCGAGGTTCGGGAGCACGCGGTTCGAGAAGTTGCTGACCACCACGTCCGCCTGCTCAAGCAGCTGCACGAGGAACGCCATCCCCGTCTCGCTCTCCAGGTTGAGCGTGACGCTGCGCTTGTTGGGGTTGGTGTCGTTCCAGAGCGCGCCGCGCTCGTACCAGCGCTCCGCCGAGGCGTCGACGGCGGTGTAGCGGTAGGAGTCCGGCCGCTGGATCGACTCCACCTTGATCACGTCCGCGCCGAGCGCGCCCATCGTCATCGTGCAGTGCGGCCCCGACCAGAACCACGTCAGATCGACCACGCGTACGCCCTCGAAGGGCCGCGCGGGCCCCTCGCCGCCGGACGCGGTCCCGCCTCCATCGAGGGCCGGCCGCTCCGCCTCGACCAGGTCGCCGCGCTCGATCGGGTCGGCGGCGCTGAGCAGGTAGGGGACGCGCGGCGCCTTCACCGCCGCGCCGTCGATCTGCTGATCGAGGAAGAAGCCGCGCGCGTTGAGCTGCGGGCAGTCCTCGCGCTGTGCGACGGTGTCGACGGGCCCGGCCGGCAGGCGCCAGGCCTGCGACTCGGTGTAGATCTCCTCGCGCGTGCGTGTCGCGAACCAGGGCTCGACGCGCGGCAGCAGCTCGTTGCCGTGCTCCTGCCGCCACGCCGGGTCGCGTCCCCACGGCTCCTCGAGGATGTCGTCGATGCCGAGCAGCTGGCAGAGCAGCTCCCAGTGCTGGAAGGTGAGCGGCGAGATCGCGGCCCAGCCGTCCTTGCAGGGCAGCACGCTGTGCGGCCACTGCGAGGGGCGGCGCTGCATCGCGCCCGCGCCGGCGGTCATGCTGTAGACCATCCACGGCGCGGTCAGGCTCGCGGCGGCGACCGCCTGCTGCGAGAGCTCGATGAGCGCCGGCGGCGCGCCGCGCGACTGGTGGTGCAGCGCGATCAGCAGCGAGTCGAAGCCGTAGACGCCGGTCACGCGCGCGTTCATGTCTCCGCCCGGCCGCAGCGGCTCGCGGTCCGGCTCGCCGAGCATCCCCGTCCAGCCGCCCAGCGAGTTCACCCCCAGGTCGGACGCGCGGTAGTCCGCGTACGGACCGTCCGAGGCGAACGGCGTGATCAGCAGGACCGTCGTCCGGCCCTCGAGGGCGCCTCGCAGCTCAGTGGGAGCGAGTCCCAGCATGCGCTCCGCCATATCGGCGTCGACCACCGCGACGTCGGCCTGCTCGCAGGCTGCGCGGGCGCCGGCCGGGGTGGTCGCCAGGTCATCGCCGACGCGTACGGAGGTGGCCCCGCGCGAGACCCACGTCCAGGTCGCGCTGCGGCGCTCGCCGGCTACCTCGTACCAGGGCGGCGCCTCGCGCAGCGCGGCGCCCTCGGGGGGCTCGAGCAGCGTGACGTCCGCGCCCCAGTCGGCGAGGTGCTTCGCCGTCCAGGCGGCGGCGCCCATCGAGCCGGGGATCGCGACGACCCGGACGCCTGCGAGGATGCTCATCGCAATCGGTCCCGATTCAAGCCCACGGGCCGGTGGTCAACGCGGGGCCCGCGAGGCTAGACGAGCTCAAGCGTGATCCGCGCTGTCACGGTGTCGGGCTGCAGCTGGTTGTCGATCCGCACATCCAGGTCGACCAGCTTCTGGCCCTCCTGCTCGTACTTCTTCGTGACCGTGCCGTGCACGGTCAGCAGGTCGCCCGGGCAGTTCGTCGCGCGCATGTCGAAGCTGAGCTTGCGGATGAACGACTCCGGGCCGCCCCACTCGTTCACAAAGCGGCCGAGCAGGCCCTGGTACCACATCGTGTTGAGGAAGATGTCGCGCGCTCCGTTCGCCTTCGCGAACTCCCGGTCGTGGTGGATCGGATAGAGGTCGCGCGTGCCCGAGGCGTCCATGACCTGGGTGGTCATGGTGATCGGGCCGAACTCCAGCGGCTGCATGCTGGCGCCCTCGAACACGGTGTCCCAATCGCGGTCCTCGAAGAAGGCCATGGTGTTCCTCCCCTGGCGTTGGGCGGGCTAGTTCTCCCGCGGCTGGCTCGAGTCGTACATCAGCAGCACGTTGCGGGCGCGGGCGATCAGCTCGTCGTCGACCTCGCGCCGGTACTCGATGATGGTGATGATGAAGACGCCCTTGCCGACGGCGGTCTGCTTCTCCTCGCTGACGTCGTCGACGTAGCTGGTCTGCTTGATGCGGCCGTCGCCCGGGCCGTAGGGCTGCAGGAACTCGTCCTCCCGGGTGACGTTGGTGGCGGTCGTGTAGCCGTACTTCGCGACGATCTCGCGAATCGTCTCGGTCGGGTCGTCGCCCTGCGCCGCGACCTCCTGCTCCTCGCGCTCGAGGATGTAGTCGGGCGCCCACCAGTGGCCGCCGGACATGGTCATGATCGAGTGCGGCGGGGCGATGATGCGGCCGAACCGCGTCTGCTTCGCGTAGGACTCGTCCCAGTAGACGGGGTTGGCGTCGTGGACGGACTCGGCGAAGTTCCAGATCATCGGCGCGTTCAGTTCCGCGCGCGAAAACTTGGATGGCCCTCGCTGGCCGAAGTGCGGCACGCACTCGTCCCGGCAGCTCGTGTCTCGCGCCTCGCTCATCCGCGCCTCCCCGAGGCTTGCGATGCGCCCCGTCTGGCGGGTGCGCGGCCCTGACGCCTCGTGGGGCGGATTATACGGGGGCCGCACGGTCTGCCAACCGGCCGGGCAGCGGGGCTCCGCTGCTGGTTGCTATCGGGAGGGCTGGAGTAACGTCGCGGCGCCAGGGCCGGGATCCGGCTCGACAAGACATCGGGGAACGGGGAAGCACGCATGACGCTCTACACCTACCTGCGCTTCAACGGCGAATGCCGGGAGGCCTTCGAGTTCTACCGCTCCGTCTTCGGAGGCGAGTTCGAGCTGATGACCTTCGGCGACGGGCCCGACGACATGCCGGTTCCCGAGGGCGAGCGTGACCTCGTGATGCACGTCTCGTATCCGATCGGGTCGAGCGTGCTGATGGGCAGCGACACGCCGTCCTGGTCGCCCGAGCCGACGCAGCCGGGCAACAACTTCTCGATCTCCTGCATGCCGGCCACCCGGGAGGAGACGGACCAGCTCTTCGCCAGGATCTCCGAGGGCGGCGTCGTGACGATGCCCCTCGAGGAGATGTTCTGGGGCTCCTACTTCGGGGCCTGCACGGACAAGTTCGGCATCAACTGGCAGTTCAACCACGACCCGGCTCCGCAATCCGCCTGAGCAGCCCGCCAGCGCCTCGCTCCCAGCGCGGGGCAAGCCTTGCCGGATCGCACATATTTGTGTTGGAATGATCGATGAACGGCAGGGAGTTCATCAGGCGAGCCCGTCGATACTCCCGGAGGCACGGGCTCGACTTCGACTACTCCCCCAAGCCGTGGGAAGGGCAGCCACTCGCAGGTCCGTCTCGGCGCCTACAGGACCACCGTGCCGCACGGCGAGATTCCAGCGGGGACGCTGGCCTCGATGCTGAGGGATCTGCACATCGACAGGAGGGAGTTGTAGGTCATGCGCTACGCCTATCCATGCGACATCCTGCGCGATGAGGAGGAGGCGCGCGCGAGCGGGCGGGAAGCCTACACGGTGAGCTTCCCCGACGTGTACGGAGCTAACTCTGGCGCGTGGTCCTGGGCAGAGGCGCTGGATATGGCGAAGGACTGCCTCGAGGTCGCCCTGGGCATGTGCGTGACGGCCCGCGAGGACATTCCGGCTCCCGGTCCCCTCGCCGAGGGTCAGGTGCTGGTTTCCGTCTCGCCGATCATCGCGGCGAAGTTGGCGCTCTACACGGCGATGCGCGAGCAGGGCGTAACGAACGTCGCCCTCGCCTCGCGCCTCGGCTTGCAGGAGAACGCGGTCCGCCGCTTGCTCGATCCCGGGCACCGGTCCCACATCACGTCGGTCGAGAAGGCCCTCGAGAGCCTTGGGCGCTCACTCGTGGTCGAGGACAGGGCCGCGGCTCAGCCGCGCGACGCTGCGGCGGTGGCGTCCGGCTGACGAGCGGGCTGGACCGCCTGCGGCCGCGCTACGCGGGGCCGATGATCCGCTGCATCTCCTCGTCCGTGAAGGCGCGCAGCGTCTCGCTGGAGACGTTGCCCGCCTCGGCGATGCTGAACAGGCCGTTCATCATCGCCTCCTCGCTCGGCGCGTCCACGACCGTCACGAGGTCGTAGTGGCCCTGCGTCCAGTAGTGGGCGAGCACCTCGAAGCCTGCGGCCTCGTTCAGCTCGCGGATCTCGCTGGCGCGGTGCACCGTCTCTTTCAGATGCTTCCGCCCGGCGTCGGTGAAGCGGTAGAGCACGACGTATCGAGGCATGCGGCTCGTCTCCTCTGCTCGCCCGGCCTGGACGGCCCCGGCCGCGCCGATCGGCTGCCGCGAGGGTAGCGCCACCGCGGCGGACGCCGCCATGCGCCCTCAGCGCCGCCGCTCCCGCAGCGTCGCCGAGAAGGCGAGGCAGGCGAGCGTGAAGACGACGAGCAGCGCACCGCTGAGCGTCAGCGCGGCCGGCACGCCCGCCTCCTCCGCCAGCGCGCCGAGTGCGAGCGGGCCGATCCAGCCCCAGCCGATCGCGAAGTTCCAGCCGCCGAGGGCGCGCCCACGCTCCCCGGCGTCCACGTTGATCTGCAGCATCGTCCATTGCAGCGCATCGACCATCGCGGCCGAGACGCCGATGCCGGCGGTCGCGGCGACCGAGAGCCAGAAGATCGTCGAGTTGCCCAGCACGACCACGAGCAGGCCGAAGGTCACGAACACCGCGACCAGCATCAGCCCGTGCGGCAGCCGATCGATTGCGAAGAGGAGCAGCACGGTGCCGGCCACCGCGCCCAACGAGAAGCCCGCCGTCAGCACGCCGAGGCGCTCCGGGCCGACCTCGAGGATCCGCTCGGCGACGGCGGGCAGCATGCTCGTGAACGAGAAGCCGAGGATCGTGACGGCGATCATCATCCCCAGCAGCAGCCGCACCGTGGGCGTCCCGACCAGCAGGCGCAGGCCGTCCAGCACCTCGCGGACGAGGCGCGTTCGCGCCGCGGGCGGGCGCGGCGGCGGGCGCAGGCCGGCGAAGACAACGGCTGCGCAGGCGAGCGGCAGCGCGGTGGCGAGGAAGGTCGGCGCCGGTCCGAGCCAGCCGAGCAGCACCCCGCCGCCGATCGCGCCGGCGGCGGCCACGGTGCGCTCGCCGAGCGACGTCAGGGTGACCGCGTTCCCGAGGCGGGCCGTTCCCACGATCTCCCCCAGCAGCGGCTGCAGCGCGGTGAGCTGGAACGGCAGCGTGGCGGCCGAGACGAGCACGAGGGCGAACAGCAGCGGGACCGTCGCCACGTCGACGGTCACGACGAGCGCCATGAGGGCGACGATCACGGTCCGCACGAGCGCGGTCACCACCAGCACGCGGCCTCGCGGCAGGCGGTCGGAGACGGCCCCGCCGACGGGGCCGAGTACGAGGTTGGGGATCGCGCGGATGCCGAGCGAGAGCGCGGCAAGCAGCACCGAACCGGTCACGTCGAGCACGAACCAGCCGATCGCAAGGCGCTCCGTGTAGATCGCGAGCGCGTAGAGCACGGCGCCGAGCCAGACGCGACGGAAGCCGGGCGCGTGGAACGAGGCGAACATGCCGCCCGCCTCCGCGCTGCCTCCCTCGAGGGTGCGCGCCACCGCCGGCGCTACGCCTCCAGCAGGTCGAAGGCGGCCATCATCCGCTCGTGGCGGCGCTCGATGAACCTGCGGGGCCAGGTGTCCGTGAAGACGTAGAGGCGGTCCTCGCGGACGGCGTCGAGGACCATCCGCCCGATCTCCGCGGGCTCCATGCCCTCCCACTGATCGACGGACGCGGGCGCCGGCCCACCGAGCCCGTCCGGGCGGTTGCGCGCGGCATCGAAGATGCGCGAGCGGATGCCTGCCGGGCAGAGCGCGGTGACGCCGATCCCGTCCGGTTCGAGCTCGTCGTGGAGCGACTCCGTCAGGCCGACCACCGCGTACTTCGAGGTGATGTACGCCCCCGCCAGCATCGTCGTCGGTCGCGGGTAGGGAGCGCAGCCGCTGATCGAGCCGGTGTTCACGATATGGGCGGCTCCGGCCTGCTGCCGCATGCGCGGGACGAAGGCGGAGACGCCGTTGATGACCCCGTGGAGGTTCACGCCGAGCACCCAGCTCCAGTCGTCCGCCGAGGTGTCGATCAGCGAATCGAAGACCTGCACGCCCGCGTTGTTGCAGAGCAGGCGCACCTCCCCGAACTCCTCGTAGGCGCGCGCCGCCAGCGCCTCGACCGACGCGCGGTCCGAGACGTCCGTCGGGACGGCGATCGCCTCGCCGCCCGCCTCCCGGATCTCCGAGGCGACGCGCTCCGCCTCGTCAAGCTCGATGTCGGCGACGGCGACCCGCATGCCCGCCTCGTGGCAGACCTGCGCGATGCCCTCGCCGAGGCCGCTGCCCGCGCCGGTGATGACGGCTGCGTCGCCGGGCTGGATCTCCATCACGCACCTCCTCCGCGGCCCCCTTGCGCGGACGCAAGTGTACGCTCCGGCTGGACTCCGGAAGGGAGCTTCGCATGGCACTCGAGCTGACAGACCTCGGGACGCTGGCCGTCCGCACCGGCGACTCCTGGCGCTTCACGCGCGGCCCGCTCGGCGGGCGCTCGACGAGCATCCTCCCGGGCGCCACCTGGGAGAGCGAGCGCGTGCGCGCCGAGGCCGTGTGGATCAACGGCACCTACCGTTCCGGCCGCGAACTCGCCGAGGTGAACGTCCGCGCGATGCTTGAGACGGACGACGGCGCGCTGCTCTACCTCGACTACTTCGGCCGCTTCCGCCCGATGCAGATGGCGTCCGAGGGCGGCCCGGTGATGATGGCCGGCCGCATCGAGACGCCCGATGAGCGCTACGACTGGCTCAACGCCACGCAGGTCGTCGGCAGGGGCACGCTCAGCGACGAGGTGATGACCTACGAGCTGTACGCCCTCGAGTAGCCCCGGCGCTCATCCGCCTGGCGGGCGCTCGTGGTACACCGCCGGGTCGCGGTAGTACGGCCCCTCGACCCGCCGTCCGGCGATGCGCCAGCGGCCGTTCACGCGCACGAGGTCGTCGAGGTAGCGCCGCGCGCCCTCGCTCCAGTGGGTCGCCGCCCGCTCGCCCGCGCGCTGGTAGTTCACGAGGGCGTACGTCTCGGCGCTCGCCCGGTCGCCGTCGATCGCGACGCGCTGGTTGCCGAGCAGGTGCGTGCTGCGCCGCCACGGCTCCAGCTCCTCGCGCAGCGAGGCGATCAGGCCCTTGGCGTGCTCGCCCGCCTCGGGCGCGAAGCAGGAGCGCACGAGCTCCCAGTCGCGCCGGTCGAGCGCGATCGCGAACGTCGCGACCAGGTCCTCGATCTCCGCGCGGTCGAGCAGCGTGCGTACGTCCGGGTCGTCCGAGGCCGGGCGCGGCGGGTTCTCGCTCGGGAGAGTCGCGGCGTCGGGCGCCCGCTCGGCGAAGCGCCAGCGGCCCTCGTGGCGGACGAGCCGGTCGGTGTAGCGCCTGCCGGCGATCGCCCACTCCGTCTCGCCGTCGGGCGGATCGCGTTGGCTGATGATCGCGGCGCTGCGCATCGCCGCCTCGGCGCCGGCGACCTCGATCAGCTGCGAGCCCATGAAGTGCGTGGTCGAGACGAAGTGCTCGACGCCGCGGATGTACTCGATGAGCGGGCTGAGCTCGCGGAACTCGTGGTCGCCGTAGACGGCGCGGAAGCCGGGCGCGAAGCAGGCGCGGACGCGCTCGTAGTCGCGCTGGTCGACGCCGAGCGCGTACGAGGCCATCAGGTCGTGGATCTCGGCGCGGTCGAGCAGCCACTGCACCGCGGGGTCGCTCGTCTCGACGCCGCTGACGCCCGTCGGCGCCCACCGCGGCTCCGCCTTGCGCTCCACGATGACCCACTCGCCCTCGCGGCGTTCGAGCCGCTCCGAGTAGAGCCGGTCGCTGGGGTTGTGCTCGAACGTCGCGCCGTCGCGGCGCGTCGCGCGGTGCAGCAGCATCGCGTAGGCCTGCAAGCTCGCCTCGTCCCCGCTCACCTCGATGAACTCGTTGCCCATGAAGTGCATCGTCGTGTGGAAGCGCGCCACGCCGCGGATGTAGTCCAGCAGCGAGTCGCGGTCGGCGATCGGGCCGAAGGTCCACTCGCCGCCCACGTCGGGCGCGAAGCACGCGGCCACCCCGCCGAACTCGCGGCGGTCGAGGGCGATCGAGTAGCGCATCAGCACGTCGTGAACCTCGGCGCGGTCGAGCAGCAGTTGCACGGCGGGGTCGCGAGCGGGCGGCGACGTCACGTGCTGGTACCTAGCCGCCGCCGTCCTGCCGCACCTCTACCCCCGCGAGGCGCTCCATCGCCTTGACGATCGCCTGCGTGCCCTCTTCGCCGAGCCCCATCGCCTCGGCGGCGGTGAGGTACTGCCGCGCGACGGAGGTGACGGCGAGCGGGACGCTGCGCTCCTGCGCGGCCTCGAGGATCAGGCGCAGATCCTTCTGCTGCAGCTTCACCATGAAGCCGGGCGCGAAGTCGCGCTGCGCCATGCGCGGCCCGAGGTTGGCGAGCTGCCAGGAACCGGCCGCGCCGCCGGAGACGGCCTCGACCGTCTTCAGCAGGTCCGCGCCCTGCGCGGCGGCGAACACCAGCGCCTCCGCGACCGAGGCGCACGTCCCGGCGACGAGGATCTGGTTCACCAGCTTCGTCGTCTGACCCATGCCGGACGGGCCCATCAGCGTGATGCTCGTACCCATCGCCTCGAACACCGGCAGGCAGCGCTCGAATGTCGCCTGCTCGCCGCCGACCATGATCGTGAGCGTGCCCTGCTCCGCGCCCCACGAGCCGCCGCTCACCGGCGCGTCGAGCATTGCGATGCCGCGCTCCGCGAGCCGCCCCGCGAGGTCGCGCGTCTCGCCCGGCGCGATCGTGCTCATGTCGATCAGCACGGAGCCCTCGGCCATCGCGCCCGCGAGGCCGTCCTCGCCCTCGACGGCGGCGAGCACGTCCGGCGTGTCCGGCACCATCGTGATCACGACGCTCGCGGCGCGCCCCACCTCGGCGGGCGAGGCGGCGACGGCGACGCCGTGCTCGCGCAGCGCCTCGGCCTTCGCCGCGGTGCGGTTGTACGCCACGACGCTGAAGCCTGCCTGGGCGAGGTTGCGGGCCATGGGCGCGCCCATGATGCCCGTCCCCACGAAGCCGATCGTTTCCCGTTCGGACATCAGCGGACCTCCCTGCTCGCTCTCAGCGCGCGTTCTCGAGGTAGACGGTCCCGACGATCTGGTCGTCGACGAGCTGTTGGTACTCGGCCTGGCTGAGGCCGATCAGCCCGCACAGCAGCTCCTCGTTGTGCTGCCCGAGGGTCGGCGCCGGCCCGCGCACCGGGGTGAGCGAGGTGCGCGAGAACTGCGCCACCGGTCCGGGGTAGTCGTGCGTCCCCGCCGCCGGGTGCGTGAGCTCCTGGAAGAAGCGGCGCTCCACGAGTTGCGGGTCGCCGGTCATCTCCGGCTGGTGCAGCAGCGCCGCCGCCGGCACGCCCGCGCGCTGCAGCCGCTCCATCAGCGGCTGCGCCTCGTGCCCGGCGGTCCAGGCGCCGATCTCCGCATCGAGGGCGTCCCGGTTGCGGTGGCGCGAGACGACGTCGGCGTAGCGCTCGTCCGCCGCCAGCTCCGGGCGGCCCAGCTCCGCGCAGAGCGCCGCGAACGCCTCGTCCGTGGGCGCGGCGATCGCGATCCAGCGGTCGGCCGCGTCGTCGGGACCGGCCGGCGAGGGCGAGGGCGCGCAGGGGAAGATGCCGTAGGGCGCGATCGACGGGTGCGTGTTGCCGGCGTGCCCGTGCACCCGGCGGTTCATCGAGTAGTCCATGAAGGCATGGCTGAGGTGCTGCGTCACCGCCTCGGCCTGCGAGATCTCGATGAGCTGCCCTCGCCCGCTGCGCTTGCGCGCCCACAGCGCCGCCTGCAACGAGAAGGCGACCATCGCGCCCGCGTTCGGATCGCCGTGCAGCGAGGCGGGCGTGAGCGAAGGGTCGGCGTCCCGGTAGCCGCGCAGCATCGTGTGGCCGACGACCGCCTCCATGACGTTGCCGTAGCCCTTGTAGTGCTCGTACGGCCCGTCGAGCCCGAAGCCCGGAAAGCGCACCATCACCAGCCGCGGGTTGATCGCCGAGAGCGTCTCCCAGTCGATGCCGAGATTGCCGACGACGTCGGCGGCGCCGTTCTCGATGAAGGCGTCCGAGTGCCGGACCAGCTCATGGAACAGCTCGCGGCCGCGCTCGCGCGAGAGGTCGAGCGTGATCGACTTGCAGCCGCGCTTGCCGAAGTTGAACCAGGCCTGGCGGTCCCAGAAGCCCTCGCTGCCGTCGCGGTCCACGTAGTAGGTGCCGACCGTCCCGGCGAGCATCACCGCGCTGGGGTGGCGCGAGTTCGTGCGCGTCGGGTTGAGGTGCTGGATCGACTCGACCTCGATCACCTCGGCGCCGAGGTCGGAGAGCAGCATGGTGGCGAACGGCCCCGCCCAGACGATCGCCTGCGCGAGCACGCGCACGCCCTCGAGCGGCAGGCGGCGGGGCGGCGGCTCGTTCGTCGCCGCCGCCGCGTCCGGCTGTCCGTAGTCCTGCGCGCTCATCGTTGCAGGCCCGGCTCGCGCCTAGCCTCTCGGCAGGCCGAGGCCGCGCGTGGCGATCACGTTGCGCTGGATCTCGCTGCTGCCGCCGTAGATCGTGAAGGCCACGGTCTGCGCGTAGTCGTGCGTGTGCTCGCCGTGCAGCGGCGCGCGCTCGTCGCCCGGCCAGAGGTTCGAGTAGAGCCCGAACGTCTTGACGCCCGTGCGCGCGCGGCGCTGGTGCAGCTCGGTGGAGAAGCACTTGCCGATCGAGGCCTCGTAGTTCGGAATCAGCCCCGCCGCCTGCATCGAGGCGACGCGCTGCGCGAGGCTCTGGCCGACCCTCGACTCCACGTAGCGGTCGGCGATCTCCGCACGCACCGAGGGCAACTCGGAGACGCGCGAGACCCGCTCGCCCTCCTCGGTCTGCAGGAACTCGACGAGGCGGGCGAGGCCCTGGCGGTCCTCGCCGGTGTCGGAGAGGCTGCCCCGGTCGAAGTCCATGAGCGTCATCGCGACGTACCAGCCCTGGTTCTCCTCGCCGATCAGGTTGGCGACGGGCACGCGGACGTCGTGGAAGAAGGTCTCGCCGTTGCCGGGGTAGTGGAAGGCCATGTTCGGCAGCTGCGCCATCGTGATGCCGGGATCCCGCAGGTTCTCGATCATCAGGAACGAGATGCCGCGATGCTTGGGCGCCTCCGGGTCGGTGCGCACGAGCGTGTACATCGCGTCCGAGGTCAACGGCTGCGACCAGAGCTTCTGCCCGTTGACGACGTACTCGTCGCCGTCGCGCACGGCGCGGCACTGCAACGAGGCGAGGTCGGAGCCGCTGCCCGGCTCGGAGTAGCCCTGCGCCCAGTCGATCTCACCCGCCGCGATCGGCGGCATGTACTTCGCCTTCTGCTCCTCGCTGCCGTAGACCATCAGCAGCGAGCCGAGGAACATCGCGCCGGTGCCGCCGACGCGGGGAGCGCCGGCGCGCTCGCGCTCCTCGTTGAAGATGAACTGCTCGATCGTCGTGAAGCCCGCGCCGCCGAGATCCTTCGGCCAGGAGGAGGCGACGTAGCCCTCGGCGGCGAGCGCCCGCGCCCACTCGTCGGCGGCGCCCTTGACCGCGGGGTCCTCCGAGTAGCGGTCGCTGCCCCAGTCGGCGCTGGTGGCGAGGATCTCCTCGCCGTTGGTGGCGCGGATCATGTGCGGGCGCAGTGGCCCGAGGTCCTCGCGGTAGCGCTGGGGCAGCTTCTCCTCGAAGAAGGCCCGCACCTTCGCGCGAAACGCCGCCTGCTCCGGCGAGTCTGCCCAGTCCATCGCACCCTCCCGTCGTCACGAGGGCGATGCTAGCAGCCTCGCGCGAGGCGGGATCGCCCCGATCAGGCACGGGAGGCGGCGGCCCGCGCTTGCTACCCCCTCGGCAGGCCGAGGCCGCGCGTGGCGATGACGTTGCGCTGGATCTCGCTGCTGCCGCCGTAGATCGTGAACGCCACCGTTCGCGCGTAGTCGTGCGTGTGCTGACCGTGCAGCGGCGCGCGCTCGTCGCCCGGCCAGAGGTTCGCGTAGAGCCCGAAGGTCTTCGTCCCCGTGCGCGCGAGGCGCTGGTGCAGCTCGGTCGAGAAGCACTTGCCGATCGAGGCTTCGTAGTTCGGGATCAGCCCCGCCGCCTGCATCGAGGCGACGCGCTGCGCGAGGTTCTGCCCGACGCGCGCCTCGATGAAGCGGTCGGCGATCTCCGCCCGCACGGACGGCAGCTCGGCGACGCGCGAGACGCGCCGGCCCTCGTCGGTGTCCAGGAAGTCGAAGAGCTGGGCGAGATTCTCGCGGTCCTCGCCCGTGTCGGAGAGGCTGCCGCGGTCGAAGTCCATGAGCGTCATGGCGACGTACCAGCCCTGGTTCTCCTCGCCGATCAGGTTGGCGACGGGCACGCGGACGTCGTGGAAGAAGGTCTCGCCGTTGCCGGGGTAGTGGAAGGCCATGCTCGGCAGCTGCGCCATCGTGATGCCGGGCACGGTCAGATCCTCGATCATCAGGAACGAGATGCCGCGGTGCTTCGGCGCCTCCGGGTCGGTCCGGACGAGCGTGTACATCGCGTCCGAGGTCAACGGCTGCGACCACAGCTTCTGGCCGTTGATCACGTACTCGTCGCCGTCGCGCACCGCGCGGCACTGCAACGAGGCGAGGTCGGAGCCGCTGCCCGGCTCGGAGTAGCCTTGCGCCCAATCGATCTCGCCTCGGGCGATCGCCGGCATGTACTTCGCCTTCTGCTCCTCCGTCCCGTAGACCATCAGCAGCGAGCCGAGGAACATCGCGCCGCTGCCGCCGACGCGGGGCGCGCCGGCGCGCTCGCGCTCCTCGTTGAAGATGAACTGCTCGAGCGTCGTGAAGCCGGCGCCGCCGAGGTGCCTCGGCCAGGACGAGGCGACGTAGCCCTCGGCGGCGAGCGCCCGCGCCCAGGAGTCGGCCGCGCCCTTGACC
Organism: Dehalococcoidia bacterium; assembly: GCA_963692775.1. Classification (GTDB taxonomy): domain Bacteria; phylum Chloroflexota; class Dehalococcoidia; order UBA2979; family UBA2979; genus VXMT01. Next base: position 2,039,649 of record OY839116.1, read on the forward strand.
TCGGGGTCCTCGGAGTAGCGGTCGGCGCCCCACTCGGCGTGGGTGGCGAGGATCTCCTCGCCGTTGGAGGCGCGGATCATGTGTGGACGGAGTGGCCCGAGGTCCTCGCGGTAGCGCTGGGGCAGCTTCTCCTCGAAGAAGGCCCGCACCTTCGCCCGGAACTCCGCCTGCTCCGGCGAGTCTGCCCAGTCCATCGCATCCCTCCCGTCGTCGCAGGGCGATGCTAGCAAGCTTGCGCGGACCTCGTTGCGGCCGTGGGGAGGCGAGCGGACGGATGGACTCAGAGCACCCGCCACCACGGCGCGGCGAGCACGTCTGGCGCGAGCCACTCAAGCGTGGTTCCGGTGTGCAGCAGCAGGCCCGCCCGCGCCCGCTCGCCGTACTCGGCGCGGAACGTGCGCAGATGGGCGGTGTCCCGCAGCCGCGGCCGCCTCGTCGCCTTGACCTCGATCGGCAGCAGCTGGTCTCCCGCCTCGATCACAAGGTCGACCTCCTCGCCGATCGAGGTGCGCCAGTAGAAGACATCGGCGCGCTCGAGGCGAGCGTCGCGCCAGGCGAGCAGATCGTGCAGCACGAGGTTCTCGAGGTGGGCGCCGCGCGGCGCCGTCTCCTGGCTGAGGTGCAGCGCCACGCCGGTGTCGCCCCAGTAGAGCTTCGGGGACTTCATCAGCTGCTTCGTGCGGTTGACCGCGTAGGCGGGAAGCCGCACCAGCAGGTAGGAGGTCTCGAGCAGGTTGAGGTAGCGATGCACGGTCGGCTGCGGGAGCGCGATGTCGCGGCCGAGCTCCGTCTGGTTCACCAACTGGCCCATGCGCAGACAGGCGGCCCGCATCAACCGCCGGAAGTCCGGCAGGGCCGAGATCGCGGAGAGATCCTGCAGGTCGCGCTCCAGGTAGGTTCTCACGTAGCCGTCGAACCAGATCGCCCGATCCTGATCCGTATCGAGGTGCACGGCCGGTTGGGGGAACCCGCCGCGCCGGGCCAATGCGCGCCAGTCCTCGGTCTCGCCGGGTTGCGCGGCCACCAGGTCGCGCCACTCCTCGTCGCGTGCGTCCAGCAGCTCCTCCCAGATGCCGGCCTGGCCGAGACCGCGCTGCTCCCGCCTGGTCATCGGCCAGAGGGTCAGGTAGCTCGCCCGGCCGGCGAGGGACTCCGACACCTGCTGCATGAGCAGCAGGTTGGCCGAGCCGGTGATCAGGAACCGCCCGGGCATGCGCCGCGCGTCGATGGCGAGCTTCACGGCGTGCAGCAGATCGGGCTCACGCTGGACCTCGTCGAGGGTGACGGACTGGTGGCCGCCGAGCAGCGCCTGCGGGTCACGCCGGGCGGCGTCGATGACATCGAGGTCGTCGAGCGAGAGGAAGCGCCGTCCTCCGGGCGCGAGCTCCTGGGCGAGGGTGCTCTTGCCCGTCTGGCGGGCGCCGGTGACGACCACAGCGGGCATCACGCGGAGCCGGTCCTCCAGGCTGGATCTGGCCAGGCGAGAAAGGGCGCGCTCATTCATGCCATGAATCATATCTATTCAAGGTGTGAATGACAATCATTCAGGTGGTGAATGGAATCTGGCGGCGTAGGGGACGGGATCGACGAAGGACGGCATGCGCGCCGTGAATAGAATCTATTCACGCCGTGAATAGATTCTATGCTAGTCCTCGTAGACGATGAACTCCAGCAGGTTCTGGTCCGGGTCGCGCGTGTAGATGCTCACGCCCATGTCGCGACCGCCGCCGCGGCCGCCCTCGCGCGGCACCGGGCCCTCCTCGATCAGCGCGCCGGTCGCCTCGAGGGCGGCCTGGAGATCCTCGAGGCCGCCGTCCCAGACGAAGCAGAGGTCGCCGCAGCCCGGCCTCGCCGTCGGTCCGTGCAGCGTGAAGTCCTCGCGCGGCCAGAAGTCCGGGCCGTGCACGTTGATCTTGTTGTCCCCGAAGGCGATCGAGAAGATCGGCCGCTCCCCGCTGCGGAACGCCTCGGCGTCGAGGATCTCGAAGCCCATGCTCGCGTAGAAGGCCATCATCTCCTCGGGGTGGTCCGTGGGGACCGAGGCGTGGTCGAAGCGGATCACGGGCATCGGCGGCTCCTCACAGGCCGTGGCCGGCGGGGTAGAACTCGGGGATCGGCGGGCGGATGCGGTCCCGCACCCAGCCGGGGGCGACCAGCGGCGTCCACTCCGCCTCCGCGATCTGTCCGGGCGGCAGCTCCACCTCGATCTCGATCGCCGGCTTGCTGCCCGCGACGCGGAAGATGAAGCGATCGAGGCGCTCGTCGTAGGCGCTCTGCACCGGCGCGGGGCCGAAGAGCAGCTCGACGATCTGGCGGTGCGGGTCGTAGCCCTGCTCGCGCATCTCCGCCATCGCGGCCTCGATGTCGAACGCGCGCCCGCCGCGCACGCCCGCCGCGCTGGCGCGCTGCCGTTCGCGCTGCAGGCGTGCGACGGTGATCGTCATGCCGCGCTCCTCGCGACGCCGATGCTAGCAGCGCGGGCGGCGGGGCGCGCTACGACCCGTAGCGCTCGCCCAGATCGAGGTAGCCCGCCGTGCCGACGATCTCCTCGCGCTCGTCGAACGAGATCATGCGCTCGGCCCGCGCGGCGCTGCTGCCGTCCTCGCCGATCGCCTCCAGCGTGCGCTGCATCGCCCACACCGCCGCGCGCTGGAGGTCCGAGGGGATGATCACGATCCGGTAGCCCAGCTCGGCGAGCCGCCCGGCGGGGACGAGCGGCGTCTTGCCGCCCTGGAACATGTTGATCAGCTTCGGCCCCGGCAGCCGCTCCGCGATCGCCTCGATCTGCGCCTCGCTCTCCGGCGCCTCGACGAACAGCACGTCCGCCCCCGCCTCGCCGTAGCGCTCGGCGCGCTCGAACGCGGCCTCGAGACCCTCGACGGCGATCGCGTCCGTGCGCGCGATCAGCACCACGCCGCTGCCCTCCAGCGCCTCGCCGGCCGCGCGCAGCTTCTGCGCCATCTCCTCCACCGGCACGAGCGATTTGTCGTCGAGGTGGCCGCAGCGCTTGGGGAAGGTCTGATCCTCGAGGTGCAGCGCCGCCACGCCGAGCCGCGCGAACTCCTGCGCCGCGCGCCGCGTGTTGAGCGCGTTGCCGTAGCCCGTGTCCGCGTCGGCGATCACCGGGATCGAGACCGCCTCGACGATCGGGCGGAGGCGGTCGACGACCTCGCCAAGGCCGAGCAGCCCGAGGTCCGGCAGCCCGCCGCTGCGCGCGATCGCGCCGCCGCTGGCGTAGACGGCGGGGAAGCCCGCCTGCTCGACCAGCCGCGCCGAGAGCCCGTCGAAGACGCCCGGCGCGACGACGACCTCGTCGCCCTCGATCAGCTCGCGCAGCCGCGCGGCCGCGAGGATCGCCGCCTGAGTCGCGCTCACGGCGTGGCCCCTGCCGCCGCGGCCGTCGTCGCCGCCTTGGGCGTCGCGAGGCGCGAGGCGGGGACCAGCACGCGCCCCTCCATCAGCCGCCGGGCGGTGCGGTAGACCACCACGTCGTCGGCGACCCAGCGGCCCGCGCCGCCGCCGTCGCGGCGCACGCTCGCCGCCACGGGCAGCACGCCCGAGGGGTTGCCGAGCCGCAGGTCGGCGGCCGGATCGCCGGGCCGCGCCAGCTCGTGCGCGACGCTGCCCTCGATGCGCGCCGCGACGGCGAGGCACATCGCCGCGGTCAGCGGCAGCGCGCGGTGCGCCTGGCCCATCGACATCACGCGCGCCGTGAGGTCGACCGCCTCGGGCGTGACGGCCTCGCCGGCGAGGGTCGTCGCGGGCTGAGGCGCGGAGACGATCGCGATCAGCGGGCTCTGCGGCGAGCGGGTGCTCGCCTCCTCCACGCTCGGCGAGAGCCCGAGCCGCAGCGCGGCGGCCCCGCGCACCGCCTCGAGGCGCGCGAGCAGCCCGGCGTCGGCCTCGATCGCATCGGGCAGTTCGCTGCCGCCGAGGCCGAGGTCCGCCGCCTTGACGGCGACGACGGCCGTCGTGGCGTCCACGATCGAGACGCGCAGCTCGCCGAGGCCGGGGACGGCGAGCAGCTCGGCCGGCGCGCCGCCGGGCAGCAACTGGCCGGTCACCGCGCCGCCCGGATCCTGGAATTCGAGGCGGATCGGCGCGCCCTGCCCGGCGACGCCGAGCAGCTCGAACTCGCCCTCGACGGCGGCGCTCGCGCCGTCGAGCGGGAAGCGGGCCACGATGCGCTTCCGGGTGTTCACGTTGTAGAGCCGCACCGCCGCCTCGCCGTTCGAGTCGACCGAGGGCGTGACGAGGCCCTCGTCGACGGCGAACGGGCCGACGGCGGAGGTGAGGTTCCCGCAATTCGTGCGATAGGCGACCGCCGGCTCGCGGACGGCGACCTGGCCGAAGGTGTACTCGACGTCCGCGTCCGGCCTCGCCGACGGCTCGACGACGACGACCTTGGAGAGGGAGGAGACGCCGCCCCCGAGGCCGTCCAGCTGGCGGCCGTGGGGGTCCGGGCTGCCGAGTGCGCCGAGGAAGATCGGATCCCAGTCCTCGCGGGCCGCGGGCAGCCAGGCGCGCTGGAAGAAGATGCCGCGGCTGGTGCCGCCGCGCATGAACACCGCATCGACCCGTTGCTGCGCCATCGCCGCCGCCCTCGCTGCTCCGCGCCGCCGCGTCCCCGCGATTCTAGCGGGTGCGCGCCGGTCGACAGCGCGGGCGGCGAGGGGCTAGCCTCGCCGCGGCGCCGGGCGGGAGGCGGCAGCAGCGATGGCGGACTCCGAGAGCCAGGCGCAGGGACCGCCCCTCGAGGGCCTTCGCATCCTCGATCTGACGCAGGGCGTGGCCGGACCGTACGCGACGAAGCTCTATGCCGACTACGGTGCGGACGTGATCAAGATCGAGCGCCCGGACGGCGGCGATCCCGCGCGCCGCATCGGCCCCTTCCCCAACGACGAGCCGCACCCGGAGCGGGGCGGTGTCTTCCTGCACATCAACACCGGCAAGCGCAGCGTCACGCTCAACCTCAAGACCGCGAGCGGACAGAGCATCCTCCGACGCCTCGCCGCGAGCGCGGACCTCGTCTTCGAGAACTTCCGCCCGGGCACGCTCGAGCGGCTCGGGCTCGACGCGGATCGGCTCGCGGCGCTGCGCCCGCGGGCCTCGCTGATCCGCATCTCCAACTTCGGGCAGTACGGCCCGTACCGGGACTTCGAGGCCGACGACATGCTGCTCTACGCCACGGGCGGCGTGCTGCAGATCACCGGCGTGCCGGAGCGCGAGCCGATCAAGATCGGGCTCCATGCCCCGCTCTTCCTCGCCGGGGCCGCCGCCGCGGCGATGTCGTTCGGCGCGCTCATGGCGGCGGACCGCGACGGCGTGGGCCAGACCGTCGATGTCTCGATCCAGGACGTGCTCAGCGCCTCGATGGATCGCGGCGGGCCGAACCTCGTCGCCTGGCAGTACTCGGGCTCGCTGATGCACCTGCGGATGCGCGAGCTGCGGCGCAACGCGATCCCGCGAGGCGTCTACCCCTGCCAGGACGGCTACGTCTTCGTCAACGGCGCGCTGCAGTGGTTCGACCGCTTCTGCCGCATGATCGGGCATCCGGAGCTGATCGACGACGAGGAGACGCTCGCCCGGCTCGAGCACATCGAGCACGGCGGGGACCTCGACGCGCTGCTCTACCCGTGGCTGCTGGAGCGCACGAAGCAGCAGGTGATGGAGGAGGCGCAGGAGGTGGGGCTCCCCGTCGGCGCGATCAACTCGATGGCGGACGTCTTCGCCGACCCGCACCTGCGCGAGCGCGAGTTCATCACCACGATCGAGCACCCCGAGGCAGGGGCGTTCGAGTTCCCCGGGCTGCCGATCCGCATGCACGGCACGCCGGGCGCGCTGCAACGCGCGCCGCTGCTCGGCGAGCACACCAGCGAGGTGTTGACCTCCGAGCTCGGCTACACGTCCGGGGACGTCGTGATCCTCCGCCAGCGCAACATCGTCTGACGGTGCGGGCGCGCCCCGCACTCCGCGCGCCGGATCGTGGTAGTACCCTGTATCACGTGGATTGATTCTCGCGGCCTGCGCACGCAGCCGATGCTGGCAGTGGAGGCTACCGACATGACTACGACCGACGCACTGGATGACAGGTTCGACGATGCCGAACGGGGTCTGGACTGGCTCGAGAAGCTCGAGGCCCTGCAGGTCCGCGCCGCATCCGATCGAGCTGCATACGATGTTGCGCAATACGTGCTGAAGCTGCGGGAGGCTGTCACCGCGTTGGCCGGTGACCGGTCCGCCTCGGAACTGGCCGAGGATGTCGGCGCGGAGACGGCGCAGTTGGTGGAGGAGTTGCAGCGGGCGGGTGATGACGACTACTGGAATACGACGATCCTCCCGGCACTCCTCAAGACCGACCCCTGAGGATGCCTGCTCCGCTGCCGCCCATCCGCATGCACGGCGCGCCGGGCGCGCTGCGCCGCGCGCCGCTGCTCGGCGAGCACACCAGCGAGGTGTTGACCTCCGAGCTCGGCTACACGCCCGGGGACGTCGTGATCCTCCGCCAGCGCAACGTGGTCTGACGGAGCGCCAGGCCGCCGCCGTTCGCCATGTGGGAACCAGCGGGCCCTTGATCGCGTCCAATGGGTGAGGGGCGGGAGCAGCGGATGCCTGGCGGCGGCGCGAGCGGGATCTTCGGGCAGGCGCTTCGTGCGCGGCGCCTGCTGCTGCTTGCGGCGCTCGCGCAGGCGATCGTGCTCGGCGCCTGCAGCGCGCTGCCCGGCGGCGCGCCGCCGCCCGCCGCCCTGACGGCGACCGCAACGCCGACGGCGACTCCGGCGCCCGTCGCCGAGGAGGCGCCCCGCGCCACCCCGGAGCCGGCCGCCGCGCCCGCCCCGACACCGGCCGCCACGCCCGCCCCGCCGGCCGCCACGCCCACGCCCGAACCCGGCGAGCCGGTGGCGATCCTCGTCACCGATCCCGCCGAGCGCTCGCGCCTCGAGGCGGCGCTGCGCTCGGCGGCCGGCTTCGCCCCCGCGGATCGCGACGCGCCGCTGCGCTGGGCGATCGCCGATGCGCCGCTGCCCGGCTCGCGGCCGCTCGTGCTCGCGCGCTGGGCGGCGATCGCGGACCAGCGGCGCGACGTGCTGGACCTGAGCCGGGACGACGTGATCCGCATCCTCCGGGGCGAGCTGCGCGGCTGGTCCCGGCTCGACGGGACGCGGCAGCCGATCACCGTGTATCTCGGCGTCTCGCAGGCGCTGCCGATCGCGCGCGCCCTCGGTATCTCGTCCGCCGACCTGCACGCGCGGGTGCTGCCCGACGGGGAGGTGGTCGACCGCGTCGCCGGGACCCCGGGCGGCTTCGCGCTGATCCCGCCCGAGCAACTGCGTCTCGGGGTGCTCGCGCTCACCGTCGACGGGCACGACCCGTACCGCGACCCGGCGGGGGAGTCTCCGTTGCGCATGGTGCGCTGGATCCGGGCCCCGACCCCGGGGGACGTCGTCAGGCTGGCCGCGTCCGCCGGCCTCGAGGCCGCCGAGCCGTTCGACCCGGCGGGCATGCTGGTCGCCGGCGATCTGATCCCGGTGCGTTGCAGCAACTACGTGCTCGCCACGCTCGACGACTACGGCGCGATGTTCGACGGCGTGCGCGACGCGATCGAGGCGGCGGACGTCGCCGTCGTCCCGCTCGAGTCGGCGCTCACGGGGCTCTCCGAGCCGACGTCCTGCGTGGAGACGTTCCTGCTGCAGGGCAGCCCTCGCTCGATCGATGCGGCGGCCGACGCCGGGGTGGACGTGATGCTCACGATCGGCAACCACATGCTCGACTGCTGGGAGGACTGCTCCGGCGCCGGTGCGCTGCTCGACACGCTGGCGCGGCTGGAGGAGGCCGGCATCGCCGCGGCCGGGGCCGGCGAGAATCTCGGCGACGCCCGCACGCCGGCGGTGTTCAGGGTCCACACGGAGCAGGGCTTCGTGCGCTTCGCCTTCCTCGGCTACGACGGGATCGCGCCCTGGTACGCGGCCAACCAGCACTCCCCGGGCGTCGCCCCGATCGAGGCGGAGAGCGTGCGCGAGGACGTGCGCGCGGCGCTCGCGATCGCGGACCATGTCGTGGTCGGGTTCAGCTGGGGCGTCGAGTACACGAGCGATCCGACGGAGTTCCAGCGCGAGCTCGGCGCGATCGCGATCGAGTCCGGCGCGACGCTCGTGATCGGCAGCCATCCGCACTGGGTGCAGGCGGTCGAACACTTCGATGACGCGCTCGTGACGTACTCGTTCGGCAACTTCATCTTCGATCAGGACTGGTCGGTGGAGACAACGCAGGGGATGATCATGGAGCTGGGATTCGCACTCGACCGGCTGATCGGGTACCGCATCCGGCCGATCGTGATCCGCGGCGACGGCGGCGAGCCGCACTGGATCTACCGCCCGGAGTTCGTCGACCCCGCCGGCGAGGGCCGCCCCATCCTCGAGCGCATCTGGCAGGCCCAGGACCGGCTCCCCGCGCGATAGGGCCTGGTCGCATTCGTTGCGGGCTGGTCAGCGAACGGATCAGGTGTCTGCGCACGCCAACTACGATTGTAAACCCCTCTCAAACCGCCTAGGCTGGCCGTCCCAGTAAGGGGGGTGGAATGTGAAACGAGCAATCCTGTTGCTGGATGCTGAGTGCGGCCCGTGCTCGGGGTTCGGGAAGCAGATCGAGGCGGAGGGACTGACCGAGGGGACGATCCTCGAACTCGGCAGCCTGCACGACCTGCGCTACCAGGACCACGTCACGAAGATGGAGCCCACGCTGGTCCGGTACGACGGCCCTGCGGTGGCTGTGTCCACCGGGGTGAGGCTGGCGACCGCGCTGGTGAGGATCGTCGGGATGCGGCGTGCCTTCCGCATCGCGCAGCTCGTCCGCGAGGCGACCTCGGACGCCAAGTTCGACCCGTCGCGGCGCAGCTTCCTGCTTAGGGCTGCCGGTGCCGCAGCCGTCCTGCCGGTCGCGGGGGTGCTTGGCACGAAGGCGGCATCTGCCCAGACCGCTCCGAGCACCAGTTACGCGCTGACTGTGGCCGAGGCACTGGGGGCGTACAGGCTCCTGCTCGCTTCGGACGAGTTCAAGGCGGCCCACGCTACTGCTAAGAGTGACGGGCTGAGACATCGCAGGGACACTAATCTGCAGACACGGCGAGGGCTCGATGGCTTTGCATCCAGTACTGCTGCCATTGGACTCGTCCGAGAACATAACGGGGAGCGACTACTCGAACTCATCCTCTTCTACGAGGACGCCAAGGGCAACCGCGCCGAGATGCGCTTTATGTCTGCGTTGATAGACACCCGTGGCAACACCATTGTGGCGCTCGATGTCGATGGAAGTGGTGATGAGCAGGAGCAGGACACGCCAGGCGGGCGATTCCCAACGATACCTGGGGAATCACAAAGGACTCAGGCGCTTCCGTAGCGTCCGGCCAAGACGCTCCGGCACTCGCCCCTACAATCCGGATCAAGGGGCAGGGCGTTGACGTTACGCACACCAACGGTGAGTGGTCGGGGTCACAGGTTCCGTCAGCCGTTGCTGATGGTGTCACCGCCCAAGGTGAGATGATGTACTGCTGGTCAGTCAGGTCGCGGATATGCACCACCTGCGCCGTGGTCGCCCCGAACCCACTCGCTGGTCTAATCTGCGTCATCGCCTGCGTCTACATAACTTGGCGCTACTGCTACATAGTCACCGTCGATTGAGTTGGACCGATGAGACGCTGGCTGCAGGGGTTTCGCGGGCCACCGACACGGAAGGAACTCTTGGTCGGTGGCCTCGCCGGGCTTGTCATAGGCAGCCTCGGGTTCGTGCTCCCGACGCTGTCGATCGAGGTCACACTCATCAGCCTGGCAGTGGGCATCACCGTGGTTGTCTTCGTTCGGTGGCGCTGGGGTGAGACGATCGACAGGTGGTTCCGCGGCTGATGGACTGGCGCCAGTACCTGCTCCTGCTCGCCTCGTGCGGCGTGCTCATCGGCCTCGCGATGGGGCTGCACTACGGGCACATGCACCACGAGAGCGCCGAGGAGCCTGCCGCTGTCGAGGCCACGCCGGAGGCGCCGCCGTGGCCGCCGACGCTCAAGGCTCGGATGATCGAGAACTGCGCCAGCACGGAAGTGGAAGGTCTACCGCGCACCAGCCGGGAGCAGTGCACGTGCACCTTTGATTGGTATGAGAAGCACATGGCCCTCGGTGACTACCTGGAGTGGAGCAACACGATGGGCACGGGTGGAACGCTCGGTGACGAGGCCAACGAGCTGTTCCAGCGAGCGGCGTCGGAATGCTCGGAGATCATCGTTGTCACTCCCGAGGCCCGCTGACACGCTGGCCGGCCGGAGCCCGGTTCAACTCCGCGCGAATGCCAGCAGCTGCGACGTGTCGCCCCCGTCAGCCTGTTGGATTGCGTGCAGGTAGGCGGACCGCAGTTCCCCGGTCGTGGCGTCGAGGTTCGCTCCCCAGCTGAAGTGGTCCCGTCCGAGGCCCTCAATCAGGTAGTTGGCGGCAACCCTGCCGTGACGACCGTTCCCGTTCGGAAACGGATGAATCGCGACGAGACGGTGGTGGAATCGCACCGCGAGGTCGTCGGGAGGGAACGACTCGTGCTCGACCCACGCCCGGGCGTCGTCGACGAGGAGACGGACGGCCGTCGCGATCCGGCGGGGGTCGATCCCGATGTTCGTCTGCGTTGTCCGATACTGGCCGGCCCAGGCCCACACCTCACCGAACATCGCCCTGTGCAGGTCGCGGAGGTACTTGTCGTCGAGCAGTTGTGAGGGGTTCGGCGCACGACGGCGGAGGAGTGCGGCCGAGACATTGCGTTGCTCCGCATCGAACAGATCGCCCCGGGTGGCGATGTAGGAGGGGATGAGTCCTTGCCGGTCATCCTCGGAGAGCTCCGTGTGGCCATCGCCGACCGGGACCAGCGGATCGATCATCGCGGCGGTTTGGACTCCGCCCACAGCCCTCGGCGGTCGACCAACTCCGTCGCCAGGTCTTCGAGTTGGGCGGCGGCATCGGCGCCCGTGACGGCCTGATCCTCAAGCCTGCTGTGGTGCGCGACGCGCTCGAGGTGCTCGGACGCCTTGGCGCGCGCTTGCGCGGCAACGAGCTCGTCGAGGCTGCGGCGGGGAAGCAGAAAGTAGACCAGATCGCACTCGAGCGCGGCGGCGGCGCGCTCGAGCGTCTCAAGCCTGATTGCGCCTCGCTGCTCGCTACGCTCGAGGCCGGCGATGGTCTGCTGCGTCACGCCCATGCGTTCGGCCAGCTCTCTGCTCGACATTCCAAGTGCGTCCCGGACTGCCCGGATCCAGCCCCGGTGCGGGCGCGGCGCTCCGCCCAGCGAGCGAAGCCCGTCCAGGGTGCCATCCAGCCGCGACCTTGCGAGTTCCCGTGGAGAAGCCATGGGTTCATTATACAGGCCATAGGCTGTATTTCAATATCGACTCAACAGTCTAGGACTTGTATATCAGGGTGGAACTTACAGGCTGTGGCCTGTCGCCCCCTACAACGGCTTCGGCGCGTAGTCGCGGTCGATGCGCAGCACGGAGCCCATCTCCTCGTAGTCCTCGAACGGGAGCTGCGAGCCCTCGCGCGCGATGGGGTCCGATTGCAGGCCGGAGGCGCGGTCGGCGATGCGCCGCGCGTGCAGATCCTCGATCTCGACCGCGCTCAGGCCCAGCTCCGCCAGCACCGCGTCCGTGTCCGCGCCGAGGTGCGGCGCCGGTCCCTTCGCGGGCACGGCCGCGCCGTCGAACTTCGCCGGCAGGTAGCGCTGGATCGGCACCCGCCCGAAGTCGCCGATCGCGAGGTCGTCGAAGAACTCGCGCGCGGCCAGCTGGGGGTCGGCGATCACCTCGTCGGCCTTGAGAATCGGCCCCGCGGGCGCGCCCGCGCCTTGCAGCAGCGCGGCGACCTCGAACTTGTCGCGCTCGCGCGTCCAGGCCGCGATCGACTCGTCGAGGGCGTCGTGGTGCTCGGTGCGCGATGCGGCGTCGGCGAAGCGCGGGTCGTCGAGCCAGGCCTCGTGGCCGCTCGCGCGGCAGAAGGCCCGCCACTCCGCCTCGTCGCGCAGCGAGATCGCCACCCAGTCGTCGTCGCCCGCGCAGGGGTAGGCGCCGCGCACCATGCCCGGCCGGCGGTTGCCGTCGCGCGCCTGGTGGCGGCCGTTGCGCTGGTAGTCGGCGAACTGCGACTCGAGGACCGGCAGCGTCGCCTCCTGCATCGAGACATCGATGATCTGGCCCTCGCCCGTGCGGTCGCGGTGGATCAGCGCGGCGACGAGGGCGGCCGTGCCGTGCAGCCCGGAGTAGGGGTCGACCCAGGTCTGGCCGGTCTTGGTCGGGCCCTCGCCGCGGTAGCCGGTCACCGTCGGCACGCCCGAGGCGGGCTCCATCGTCATGCCGTTGGCCGGGCGGAAGGCGTTGGGGCCGGTCTGCCCGAAGCCGCTCAGGTGGAGCAGGATCAGCTGCGGGAACTCCTCGTGCAGCCCCTGGAAGTCGAAGCCGAGCCGGGCGACGACGCCGGGCATGAAGTTCTCGACCACCACGTCGGCCTCGGAGATCAGCCGCCGCACCAAGGCGCGGCCCTCCGCCTGCCCGAGGTCGATCATCGCCGAGCGCGTGCCGGCGTTGCGGACGGTGAAGTAGATGTTGCGGTTCCAGACCTCGCCCGCGATGTCGTTGCGAGGCGGGAAGAGCGTGCGGTTGCCGTAGTTGCCGCCCGGCGTGAACGCCCGCTCGACGCGCACCATGTTCGCCCCGAGATCGGAGAGGATGCGCGTCGCCAGCGGCCCGACCCAGCCCTGAGTCAGCGCGACGACCTTGAGGTCCTCGAAGAAGCGCATCTCAGGCCGCCCCGCCCGTGCCGTCCGCCGTCGCCGCGCCCGCGCGCAGCGCCTCGCCGTCGGCGTCGAGGGCGGGCGCGGGGCCGAAGCGCTGAGGCGTGGCCGAGAGGATCGCGCCCGCGCCGGTGAGCCGGACGCCGTCCGGTCCTTCGTCCCAGTAGTCGCGCTCCTCGAGGTGGGAGTCGCCGAGCAGATCCTCGACGTCCGGGACGGTGCCGAAGCCGAGGCCCAGCTCGCCGGCCCGCCGGAAGATCTCCTCGCGGGTGTGGCGCGCCAGCCAGGGCAGCGCGACGGCGTCGAACTCGCGCCAGCGCAGGTTGCGCGTCTGCGTCTCCGTGAAGATCGGGCTGTCCTTCAGGTCCGGCCGTTCGAGCAGCGTCGAGACCACGCCGGCGAAGTCGTGATGGCCGGTGCCGACGGGCACGAAAGCGATGTGGCCGTCCTTGCAGGCCATGATGTCGTTGGGGTAGCCGGGCAGGATCCGCGAGTAGTAGCGCTTCCGCACCACGCCCGAGCCGAGCCACACGACGAGGTTGTGGTCGTCCGTCATCGACAGCGCCTCGTGCGCGGAGATGTCGACGACGTGCGTGCGCAGTCCCCGCCGCGCCGCAGCGAGGGCGGCGAGGGCGGCGATCGCGGCGTGCGTCGCCGCGAAGTAGTCGCTGAGCTCGATGCCCGCGCTGAGCGGCTCGCGGTCCGGGTCGCCGCTCACGTAGGAGAACCCCGCGAGGCCCTCGATGATGTGGCTGTCGGCGCGCCACGAGGCGTACGGCCCGGTCATGCCGAAGTCGGAGATCGAGACGAAGGTCGTCTCCGGGAAGCGCTCGCCCCAACGCTCCGGGTCGCCGAGCGGCAGCTCCGAGGCGAGTCGCTCGCCCTCGCGCCAGTCGGAGACGAGCAGCGCGGCGCCCTCGATCAGCCGGGCGGCGAGCGCCGCCTCCTCGTCGCGTTCGAGGTCGAGCGCGACGCTGCGCTTGCCGCGATTGATGGCGGCGTGCAGTCCGCCGCCGTCGGGGTCGGGCTCGTCGCCGTTGAAGGGACCGGCGAGGCGGATCGCATCCCCGCCGGGCGGCTCGATGCGGATCACCTCGGCGCCGTACTGGGCGAGCAGCTGCGCGCAGTAGGCGACCGCGCGCCCGGCCGCGATCTCGACGACACGCAGGCCGTCGAGCGCCGTCGCGCCCTCGGACGCCCCGCCCGCTGCGTCGCCGTTCGTCGCGCTCACGTGCACCGCCCTCCGCGCGCCCGATGGTGGTGCGCCCGCGCGCGGCGCGTCAAGCGGGCGGGGTGAGGGTAGGGCGAGGTCGACGGCAGCAGGGATGTGACAACAACAGAAGTGTTGCGTATGATCGGGATCGATGAACGCGCGGGAGTTTCGTCGCTGGCTGAGCCGGCGCGGCTGCACGTTCCACACGCACAAGGGCGGCAGCGGGCACGTCACCGTGCGGCGCGGAAACCGAACCAGTCAGCTGCCGATGCACGGCGGCCGCAAGGAGTTGGGACGAGGGCTCGTCGCCAAGATCAAGAAGGATCTGGGGTTGAACTGATGCTCGCCTACCCGATCGTACTTGAGGACGACGATGGCGCCGTACTGGCGACATCGCCCGACTTCCCTGAGCTGTCGACATTCGGTGACGACCGCGAAGAGGCCCTTGCCCGCGCCGTCGATGCCCTCGAGGAAGCGATCGCCGCGCGTATCCACGACCGCCGGGATATTCCCGAACCCTCCCGAGGCGAGATCGACGCCGTGCTGCCGACCCTCACCTCGGTCAAGGTGATGCTCTACCAGGGAATGCGAGATCAGGGGATTGGGAAGGCGGAACTTGCCCGTCGTCTGGGCTGGCACATGCCGCAAGTCGACCGCGTGCTCGACGTGAACCACCACTCGCGATTGGACCAGATGGACGCCGCCCTCGGAGCGATCGGGAAGCGCTTGCAGGTGATTGCCGCACCCGTGTCGGAACCGGCGCTCAGCGGAGGGGCAGGCGGCGGATCAGGCACGCCAGGATAGGCGTCCAGCGAGACGCGCCCCCGGTTACCGGAACGCCGGCGCGACCTCCGAGGCGAAGCGCTCGATGGCGGGCCAGTCGTAGGGGGTGTTCATCATCAGGATCACCTCGTCGAAGCCGCCGGCGACGTAGCTCTGCACCGCGTCACGCATCGACTCGGCCGGGCCGCCGATGGTCTGCGCGCGCTGCTCCTCGACGGAGATGCCGCGCCGCGCGGCGGTGCGCTCCGTCCAGCGCTCATGGATCGCGTCCGGGATCAGCGGCGTGCCCGCCGTCAGCCGGATCTCCTCGAAGCGCCGCCCCACGTCGTTGCAGTGCTGCCTCAGCACCTCGACCTTCGGGGCGAGGTCGGCGGCGGTCCCGACGCCGTTCCAGGCGTCGGCGTGGCGCGCGACGATGTTGAGCGTGCGCCGCTCGCCCGCGCCGCCCACGAGGATCGGCGGGTGCGGACGCTGCACCGGCGGCGGGCGGAACGGGGCCTGGCTGAGGCTGTAGTACTCGCCCTCGAAGGAGACTTCCTCCTCCTCCGACCAGAGCAGCCGGATCAGCTGCAGCGCCTCGTCGAGCCGATCGAGGCGTTCGCGCGCCGAGGGGAACGGCCAGCCGTAGGCCGCGTGCTCGAGCGGGTTGTTGCCCGCGCCGATGCCGAACTCCAGCCGCCCGCCCGAGATCTGGTCGATCGTCGTCGCGGTCTTGGCGAGCAGCGCGGGGTTGCGGAACAGGTTGCCCGTCACCAGCGTGCCGAAGCGCAACCGCTCCGTCTCCGCTGCCAGCGCGGCGAGCACCACCCAGCCGTCCATGCACGGCCCCTCGGTGTCGCGGGTGCCCGTCGGCAGGAAGTGGTCGATCGTCCAGGCGCCGTCGTAGCCGAGCGCCTCGAGGCGTTGCCACGTCTCGGAGAGCTCGCCCCACTCGATGTTCTGCTGCCCGGTCTGGACGCTGAATCGCACCGCCGCCTCCGTCCTCGCGAGCGGCACTCTAGCAGGCGAGCGGGGCAGGCGCGGGCTACGTGATCGTGAGCGGGACGCCCTCGGGGCAGAGCGGGCAGTCGGCCGGCTCCCAGCTCTCGATGTCGAGCGTCGCGGCGGCGAAGAAGGGCAGGCCGAAGTCGGCGCGCCCGCCCGAGCGGTCGACGAGCACGGCGACGCCGACGGGCTCGCCGCCCGCCTCGCGCACGGCCTCGATCGTGTCGTGCACGGAGCCGCCGCTGGTCACCACGTCGTCGGCGATCAGCACGCGCTCGCCGGGGCTGAGGCGGAAGTCGCGCTGGATCGCGCGGCCCGGTCCGTCCGGACGGCGCTCGGCGATGATCCCGCGCACGCCCAGCTGGCGCGCCATCTCGTAGGCGAGGATCACGCCGCCGGTGGTCGGGCCGGCCACCGTCTCCGCCCCCAGCCCGCGCGCCGCCTCGGCGAGGCGGGCGCAGATCCCGGCGGTGCGGTCCGGCCACTGCAGCAGGTTGAACTTCTCGACGTAGCGAGCGGCGTGGCGGCCGGAGGCGAGCTGGAAGTGGCCGTCGAGGAAGGCGCCGCTCTCCTCGAAGGCGGCGATCACCGCGGGGTCGGCCGCCTCTCCGCGCGTCACCGGGACTGGCTCACCTCGACGCCGCTCTGCGCGCCCGGCTCCTCGTGGCCGACGATGCCGAAGCGGTCGAGCGGCCAGTAGCGCAGCTCGGCGCGGCCGATGATCAGGCCCTGGTGGAGCATCCCCCAGGAGTGCGAGTCGTAGGAGTTGTTGCGCGCGTCGCCGAGGACGAAGACGTGGCCGATCGGGACCGTCTGCGGGCCGAACGCGTAGCTCGGGGCGTGCAGCAGGTAGGGCTCGTCGAGCACGAACCCGTCCACCACTACGTGCCCGTCACGCACCTCGACGGTCTGTCCGGGCAGCGCGACCACGCGCTTGATGAAGTCGCGGTCCTGGCCCAGCGGGAAGGCGAAGACGACGACGTCGCCCTGCTCGATCGCGCCGAAGGGCTGCCATGCGTCTTCCTCCACCAGCGGCAGCCACGAGAAGTCGAAGGTGCGGTAGGCGAGCTTGTTGACGACGACCATGTCGGCGTGCTGGAAGTTCGGCTCCATCGAGCCGCCGTCGACGATGAAGTTCTGCGCGACGCCGCGCACGACGATGAACATCAGCAGGGCGAGCGCGATCACCTCGAGGGTTTCGCTGAGGCCGCGCAGCCCCCACGGCCAGATCCGTTGCAGCGCGCCCCGCTCGTCGGCGGGAGTTGCTGGAGGCTGCGGCGGGGCGATCCACGGGTCGCGCTCCGCGAGCCCGCCGTGGCTCAGCGAGGACGCGAGGGCGAGCGTGCGGACGGGCGGCGGCGCGCCGGCCGGCTCGCGCGGATCAAGGCGGTGGGGAAGCCGGTCTGGGTCCGCCGGCGGCTGAGTGACCATCGCATCGAGTATACCCACGCGCCCCGTTGAGGAATCCCGCCCGGCGCGGGCCTCGGGGGCTGCTCAGGCGCGCAGCGCGGAGCCCAGGGCGTCCATCCGCGCGGCGGCCACCTCGGCGACGGCGGCGCGCGCCTCACGCAGCGCCGGACGCGGGTCGCCGCCTCCGGAGCCGGCGATCGCGGCGGCGAAGGCGGCGTGGATCTCGCTGCTCACGTTCAGCTTGCGGATGCCCGCGCGCACGCAGTCGCGCAGCTGCCGGGGCGGCACGCCCGAGCCGCCGTGCAGCACCAGCGGCAGCCCGCGCACCGCCGCCCGCAGCTCGCGCAGCAGCGCCAGGTCGACGTTGCCGGCCAGCCCGTGCGCCGTGCCGACCGAGACGGCCAGCGCATCGACCTGCGTCTCCTCGACGAAGCGGCTCGCCGCCGCCGGGTCGGTGAGCACCGACTCCGAGGTGACGACGCCGGGCTCGCGTCCGCCGACGTGCCCGAGCTCCGCCTCGAGGGCGACGCCGTGCTCCAGCGCGACCACGGCGGCCTCGCGCGTCTCGCGGATGTTGAGCTCCAGCGGCTTGATCGAGCCGTCGTACATGAGCGAGTTGAAGCCCGCGCGCGCCGCCGCTCGCAGCAGCTCGAGCTCGTGGCCGTGGTCGAGGTGCACGGCGACCGGGACGCGCGCCCGCCCGGCCAGCGTGCGCGCGGTCGCCGCGGCGACGGCGACGCCGCCGAAGTGGTCGAGGTTGCCGGGGTTGAACTGCAGCAGCACGGGCGAGCGGCGCGCCTCGGCGGCGTCGAGCACGCCGAGCGCGAGTTCGAGGTTGGAGACGTTGAAGCCGGGCACGGCGTAGCCGCCCCGCTCCGCGTCGGCCAGCAACTCACGGCCCCCGGCAAGCGTCATGCGCCGATCTTCACACGAATCACCGCAGCGCGGGGGCGGCGAGGACCGGTCCCCCTTCGCTCTGCATCCCCCTTCCCGTCATTCCGGCTCCCCCTCCCCCGTCGTCCCGGCTTCCCCTTCCCGTCTTTCGGGCTCCCTCCTCCCCGTCATTCCGGCGAAAGCCGGAATCCAGGCACGCCAGCCCACCGCCTCGCACCCAAGCCCGGCATGGCACGAAGCAGTCAACGCCGGAGCTGCCCTATCCTGCGAGCGGGCCACAGTGCGGGCGCATGACAGATGGCCGCGCGGAGTGACGGGCGGACGGCAGTGAGCAGGAAGCGCCAGCCCTCGAAGACCCCTTGCGTCTATATCCTCGACAGCAAGCGCAACGGCACGCTCTACACAGGCGCTACGTCCGACCTCGCTCGTCGCGTCTGGGAGCACAGGAACGACCTCGTGGCCGGCTTCTCGCGGCGCTATCGGACACATCTGCTGGTCTGGTTCGAGCGCCACGAGACGATGGAGAGCGCCATCGTCCGCGAGAGGCGGCTGAAGGAGTGGAAGCGCGCCTGGAAACTGGAGCTGATTGAGGCGGAGAACCCGGCCTGGCGGGACCTGTATCAGGAGATCGTCCAGGGCTGCGACGCGATCTCCGTGGGCATCCCCTGCCGGCGCCCCGGCTGGATTCCGGCTTTCGCCGGAATGACGGAGGGGGAGGCCGGAAGCGCGGGGGCGGCGAGGGCCGGGAGGGCGCTCGCGTGCTAGGCTCGCCGAGGCGGGATGGAGCGGGCGCGAACCGACCCTTGGCGGCTCAACGACAGGACGTGGCCGACGGCGTTCCGGACCTCGTCCGGCGGGCGCAGCGCGGCGAGATCGCCGCGTTCAACACGCTCGTGATCCGCCACCAGAACGCCGCCTACTCGCTCGCCTTCCGCTTCCTGCGCTCCCGCGAGGCCGCCGAGGACGTGACGCAGGAGGCGTTCCTCCGCGCCTGGCGCGCCATCGACACCTTCCGCGGCGAGCGCTTCCGCTCCTGGCTGCTGCGCATCGTCGCCAACGCCGCGCGCGACGAGCTGCGGCGCGGCAAGCGCCGCCCGCAGCGCTCGCTCGACGAGGCGCGCGACGACCCGGACAGGGCCTCGATCGACCCGGTCGAGCCCGGCCTCGGTCCGCAGGCGCGGGCGGAGCAGGCGGAGCTGCGGCAGGTGCTGGAGCGCGCGCTCGGCGAGCTGCCGGAGGAGTGGCGGATGGCGGTGCTGCTCTCGGACGTGCACGGCCTCGCCTACGAGGAGATCGCGGAGACGACGGGCGTGCCCCTCGGCACGGTGAAGTCACGGCTGAGCCGCGCCCGGGCGCGCTTGCGCGACCTGCTGCGCGAGTCCGGGGAACTTCCCGGCCTCGTGGATCGTCGGAATGCATAAGGTGGTGTTGTGATGCGCCTCTGGGGTTGGCGTCGGCGTCGCGGGACCGGGGACGACGAGTTCCCGGAGGGCGCCGCCGCGTCCGCGGCCCGGGACGAGCAGCTCTCCGCCTACCTGGACGACGAACTGGACGAGCACGAGCACGCCGCCGTCGAGGACGCCCTCGCGGCCGACCCGGCGCTCGCCGTGCAGCTCAACGAGCTGGGAGCGGTCCGCGACGCGCTCGGCGCCCTCGGCGAGCTGCGCGCGCCGCGCCCGTTCACCCTCGAGGCCCCGCCCACGGCGCTGCGAGGCGCGCCGGGCCGGCTGGAGCTGATCTTCCGCATGGGCGCGGTCGCCGCCGCCGTCGCCTTCGCCGTCGTGCTCGCGGGCGACGTCGCCGGTCTCGGCGACGAGGGCCGTCCGCGCTTCGGAGGCGTCGAGGACGAGCAGGCGAGCGACGCCCCGCAGGCGGCCGCCGTGGCGCCGACGAGCGCCACCGCGCTCGCCGCGCCCCTCGCTGCCACGCCGCTGGCTGCCGCAACCCGCGCCGCCACCGCCGCGCCGATTGCCGAGGCCGCCGCGCCAGCCGCGACGTCCGTGGCGACGCCCGCGGCGCCGGTCGCCGCCGAGGCCGCTGCCACGCCCGAGCCGACGGCCGCCCGGCTCGCCGCCGCCACCGCCACGCCGGCGGCGGACGCCGCCGCTGCCTCGCCCACCGCCACCATCGAAACCCGCGCGGCGGCGCGCACGAGGGACTCCGGCGAGGCGGAAGCCACCCCGGCGGCCGATCAGCCGGCGCCCGCCGCCGCCGCCGTCGAGGCGCGGGCGGAGGCGACGCCGGCGCCGACCGCGGCGGCCGAGGAGGCCGCCGCGAGCGATGACGCCGCCGAGGCAGCTCCGGCCGCGACTCCGGCGGCTGCGGCGGAAGCGCCAGC
Source organism: Dehalococcoidia bacterium (assembly GCA_963692775.1). Taxonomy (GTDB): domain Bacteria; phylum Chloroflexota; class Dehalococcoidia; order UBA2979; family UBA2979; genus VXMT01. The sequence goes on from OY839116.1 coordinate 2,060,081, forward strand.
GCCGGCAGCGCCCGTGGCGCCCGCGGTACGGCAGGAGCCGATCGAGGGCGCCTCGGAGGACGGCGACGGCGCCGGGCGCGCGCTGCGGCGGGCGGAGCAGGGCCTGCTGCTGGCAGCCGCGGCCTTTCTCGGCCTCTCGCTGCTGCTGGCGCGGCGGAGGCGAGGCGGCGCGGCGTAGTGGTGGAACCTCACGGGCCGCGCGCACGTATGATCAGGGGAACCGGTACGGCCGGAACAGGCAGGGAGGCTGCGATGAGACGACCGATCACCGCCGTGGGCTGGGTGGCCCTGCTGCTGCTGGGTTTGACCGCGGTCGGCTGCGTCGACACGACCCTCGCGCCCGATCCGCTCTCCGAGGACAGCGGCATCTCGGTCAACGGGACCGGCAGCGTCACCGTCACGCCCGACATCGGCGCCTTCGACCTCGGCGTGGAGGTCACCGCGGAGACCGTCGCGCTCGCGCGCGGCGGCGCGGCCGAGGCGATGCAGCGCGTCCGCGACTCGATCACCGCGAACGGCGTCGCCGATAACGACATTGCCACGCGCTCCTTCAACATCTACCCGCAGTACGACTACGACAACGACGAGGGACCGCCCCGCATCACCGGCTACATCGTCAACAACTGGATCGAGGTCAAGGTTCGCGACATCGACCGGCTCTCGGACGTCCTCGACCAGGCGGTGACCGCCGGCGGCGACGCGATCCGCGTCGGCGGCGTCTCCTTCCGCGTCGATGACCCGGAGCAGTACACGGACGAGGCGCGGCGGCTGGCCGTCGAGGACGCGCGCGCGCGGGCACAGCAGCTCGCGGACCTCGCGGGCGTCACCCTCGGCGGGGCGCGCACGATCTCCGAATCCTCCGGCGGCTTCGCGCGGCAGGGCATGGTCCGGGCTGAGGCGGCGTTCGCCGCGGACGCCTCGACGCCCGTCTCGCCGGGAGAGAGCGAGATCTCCGTCACCGTCCACATCGTCTTCGCCATCGAGTAGGAAGCTCGGCCGGCGCGGCTCCGGCCACGCCGGCGCGGTACCATCGACGCCGCAGCGCGCACTGCGCGGAGGCGAGGCGTCGGCGGTGGCGATCTCCGGGCACATGCAACTCGCCCTCGAGGAGGGCCGCCGCGCCCTCGGCTGGAGCTCGCCCAATCCCGCCGTCGGCGCCGTCGTCGTGCGCGCTGGCGAGGTCGTCGGCGCGGGCCGTACGCAGCCGCCGGGCGGCGACCACGCCGAGGTCGGAGCGCTGCGGTCGGCCGGCGCTCGGGCGCGCGGCGCCACCGTCGTGGTCACGCTGGAGCCCTGCGCGCACACGGGCCGCACCCCGCCCTGCACGGAGGCGCTGATCGACGCTGGCGTCGCAGCCGTCCGTTATGCCGTCGGCGACCCCGACCCGAACGTGAGCGGCGCGGGGCGCCGCGCCCTCGAGGCCGCCGGTATCGCCGTCGAGGCGGGCGACGGCGCTGCGGAGGCGGGCGCGCAACTGGAGGGTTATTTGCACCAGCGGCGGACGGGGCGGCCCTTCGTGATCGTCAAGTACGCGGCCTCGCTCGACGGGCGCATCGCCGCCTCCTCGGGAGATTCGCGCTGGGTCTCCGGTCCGGAGACGCTCGCGTGGGCGCACGAGCAGCGCCAGGGCCTCGACGCGATCGTGGTCGGCTCAGGGACGGTCGTCGTCGACGACCCGGAGCTGACGGCGCGGCCGGGCGGCAGCGTCGAGGGCGCGCACCAGCCGCTGCGCGTCGTCGCCGACTCGCGCGGGCGCACGCCGGAGCGGGCGCGCGTGCTCGCCGGTGACTCGCCGACGCTGATCGCGACGACCGCCGCCTCGCCCGCGGACTGGCGAGGGCGCATGGCCGCCCGAGGCGCGGAGGTGCTGGTGCTGCCCGAGGCAGACGGCCACGTGGACCTCGAGGCGCTGATCCGCGCGCTCGGCGAGCGTGGCGCGCTCACGGTGCTGTTCGAGGGCGGCGGCGTCCTGCTCGGCTCGCTCTTCGACGCGCGCCTCGTCGATCGCGTGCGGGCGGTGATCGCGCCGCTCGTGATCGGCGCGGACGCCGCGCCCGCCGCCGTCGCCGGGCGCGGCGTCGAGCGCATGGCGCAGGCCCCGCGGCTGCGCGAGGTCAGCGTCACGCGGCTGGGCGAGGACACGCTGATCAGCGGCCTGCCCGCCTGGCCCGCCGGGTAGTACGCTTCCCAGGCGGAACGGGGCGGCCATGTTCACCGGGATCATCGAGGAAGTCGGGGAGGTCCGCTCGCGCGAGGGCGGCGAGCTGGTCGTCGCCTGCCGCGCGATCCTCGAGGACGCCGCGCTCGGCGACTCGATCGCCGTCAACGGCGTCGACCTCACCGTGCGGGCGATCGGCGAAGACTCGCTCAGCTTCGACGTAATGCCGGAGACGTTCCGGCGCTCCAACCTCGGCGAGGCCGGGCCCGGCGCGCGGGTGAACCTCGAGCGATCGGTGCGGCCGGTGGACCGGCTCTCCGGCCACATCGTGCGCGGCGTGGTGGAGACGACCTGCACGCTGCAGAGCCTGACGCCCGAGGGCGAGGCGATCATCGCCCGCTACCGCCCGCCCGCGGAGTACCTGCCGTACATCCTGATGAAGGGCCCGGTCTGCCTCGACGGCGCCTCGCTGACCGTGATGGCGCGCGACGAGGAGTCGTTCTCCGTCTCGCTGGTGCAGTACACGCAGGAGCACACGAACCTGACGAGCCGCCAGCCCGGTGATAGCATCAACCTTGAGACCGACCTGCTTGCCCGCTACGTCGAGCAGCTGCTGGAAGCACGCTCGCAGGACCGCTGAATCGGGCCGTTCGAGTCAAGCAGGCGGAGGCGGGAACCTCCATGTCCGAGCAAGCGGCGATCGGTAACGGCGACGCCTCGCGCGCCAGCACCTTCGATTCCAGCCTCGTCATCGAGGTCGGCGAGGCGATCGAGGAGTTCCGCCTCGGCCGCCCGCTGATCATCGTCGACGACGAGGGCCGCGAGAACGAGGGCGACGTCTGCTTCCCGGCCGATGTGGTCACGCCGGACCTGATCAACTTCATGGCCGTCCACGCGCGCGGGCTGATCTGCGTCGCCATGACCGGCGCGCGCCTCGACAAGCTCGGGCTGCCGCTGATGACTTCGCGCAACACCGCGCCGCTCGGCACGGCCTTCACCGTCAGCGTCGAGGCTGCCGAGGGCGTGACCACGGGCATCTCCGCCGGCGACCGCGCCCGCACCGTCGAGGCGCTCGTCGATCCGAACTCAGGTCCCGAGGATCTGACGCAGCCGGGGCACATGTTCCCGCTGCGGGCGCGCGAGGGCGGCGTGCTCGTGCGCGCCGGTCAGACCGAGGCGTCCGTGGACCTCGCGAAGCTCGCGGGCCGCTACCCGGCCGCCGTGATCTGCGAAATCATGCGCGAGGACGGCACGATGGCGCGGATGCCGGACCTGATCACGTTCGGGCGCGAGCACGAACTCAAGATCGTCACCGTCAACGACCTGATCGCCTACCGCCTGCGCATGGACTCGCTGATCGAGCGCGTCGCCGAGTCGGCGTTGCCGACCGCCTACGGCGAGTTCCGCGCCGTCACCTACCGCACGCTGATCGACGCCAAGGAGCACCAGGCCTTCGTGATGGGGGAGGTGTCCACCGAGGAGCCCGTGCTCGCCCGCGTCCACGACCAGTGCGTCACCGGTGACGTCTTCGGCTCCCTGCGCTGCGACTGCGGCGAGCAGCTGGAGGAGGCGATCCGCCGCGTCGCGAGCGCCGGCCGCGGCGTCATCGTGTACATGGACCAGGAAGGGCGCGGGATCGGCCTGCACAACAAGATCCGCGCCTACGGCCTGCAGGACAGCGGCCTCGACACCGTCGAGGCCAACGAGGCGCTCGGCCTGCCCGCCGACAGCCGCGAGTACGGCATCGGCATGCAGATCCTCGTCGACCTCGGCGTGCGCAAGCTGAAACTCATGACGAACAACCCGACGAAGCGCTCCGGCCTCGAGGGCTTCGGCCTCGAGATCGTCGAGCGCGTGCCGATCGAGGTCGAGCCGAACGCGCACAACGCGGAGTACCTGCGGACGAAGCGCGAGAAGATGGGCCACATGCTGGAATCGGAAGACCTGGTCTAGCGTGGCCGGGCACGAGGGCGGCCTCGACGGATCGGATCTGCGCCTGGCCGTCGTGGTCTCGCGCTTCAACGAGATCGTGACGGAGCCGCTGCTGCGCGGCGCGCTCGCCACCGCCCGCGAGTGCGGCGTCGGGGACGACTCGCTCGACGTCGTGCGCGTGCCGGGCGCGTTCGAGCTGCCGCAGGCGGCGCGCAGGCTGGCGGGCGCGGGCGGCTACGACGCGATCGTCTGCCTCGGTGCGGTCGTGCGCGGCGAGACGCCGCACTTCGATTACGTGTGCAGCGAAGCGGCGCGAGGGCTTACGATGGTGTCACGGGATTTCGACCTGCCCGTCGCATTCGGCGTACTCACCTGCGACACGATGGCGCAGGCGCGGGCCCGCTCCGGCGGCTCCGGCGGCAACAAGGGCGACGAGGCCATGCGCGCGGCGCTCGAGATGGCGAACCTGTTCCGGAAGATCGGCTGAGGCCCGCCGCCGGCGCGGCGCCCGGCCCCAGGAGAGACGAAGATGAGCAAGCTCCCCGACGAACTCAAGCATCCCAGCGGCGGCGAACGCCTGCAGGGCGCGGCGACCGACGCCGTGCGGCTCGCCTACCGCGGCCTCGAGCGCTTCCCGGAGCTGGTCAAGCGCCACAAGTTCATCGCCGGCGGCGCCGCGGTCTCCACCTCGCTGGTGGTGCTCGCGGGCGTCGCGATCGCGCGGCGGCTGCACAGCGGCCAGTCCGAGGAGGAGGCGATCGCCTCCCTCACCGAGGAGGAGCTGGCCGGCCGGAAGGACGAGCGCGAGCCCTGGACCAACGGCGCCGGCGACGGCGAAGCCGCGAGCGAAGCCGAAGCCACCGCCGAGGGCGGCGTCGTCGAGATCGAGCCGGAGACCGAGGCGGCCCCGCGCGGCAACGGCCACGGCCCCGAGGACACCGCGCAGCCGGAAGCAATCCCCGCAAAGCGCGGCCTCTAGCCCCCCGCTCCGGCCCCCTCTCCTGGGGGAGAGGGCGGGGGTGAGGGGGCTCGCCACGCCCGGCTGCCGCCTCTGAAGCCCCGTGCGCCGATCCGGCCCCCTCCCCCCTGGCGGGGGAGGGCGGGGGTGAGGGGGGCGCGCGCGTAGCGCGCCCTCAAGGGCGCAACCAACCTCCGAGGACGGCGACGGCCGCCGTGCCTGGATTCCGGCGTTCGCCGGAATGACGGAGGGGGGAGGCGAAGGTCTCGATCAGAAACAATACAAGGTTGACGGCTGGTATGCATAGCGATTAGTTTTATCGGAAACGGATTGCGTTGGGCGGGCATGCGGGGCGTGACTTCGGGCGGGCGCGCCCTGCTGTTCATCGGCCTGCTGGCGCTCTGCGCCGGCCTCTTCTCCGCGAGTACGCCGCCCGTGGAGGCGCAGTCCCCGCAGGATCCGTCCATCGTCTGCCCCCCGCCCATGCCGCCCTTCATCCAGGTTCCCTGCTTCGACCTCGACGACAAGGACTCCACCCTCCCCATTGACGACGACAGCAGGAACAAGCTCGACGAGACAAACAACGGGCTGAGGGAGAACCGGGGCGGCAACTGGGGCCAGCCGTCCGTCCCGCCGGCGGACCCCGGCGACCCCGCCGCACCCGCCGCGCCCGCGAACCTGAGCGTGACGCCCGGCGAGGGCTACCTCGACATCTCCTGGGACGCGGTCGACGGCGCGACGGGCTACGACGTGCAGGCCCAAACGGTCGGCAGCTCGTCCTGGCACGACGTGGCGAGCAACGTCACCGGCGCGTCCCACCGCTACACCACGAGCGCGACGATCGACCACGTGCGCGTGCGCGCCAGCAACAACTCGGGCGCGAGCGGCTGGACGCAGACCTCGCGGCTGCCGGCGGCGGACTGGCTGACCACCGTCCAGTCTGCGGGCGGGGCCAGCGCCTCGAGCGGCGGCTCCATCGCCGCGCAACTGGCCGCGCCCACGGGCCTGACGGTGACGCGTGAGAACAGCGCCCGCGACGAGAAGCTCTCCGTGAGCTGGACGGCGGTCACGGGCGCGACCGGCTACAACCTCGCCTGCGCCGACTCCCCCGGCGGCAGCGTCGCCTTCACCGCCTGGAAGTGGTGGCACTGCGGCTCGGTGACCTCCGGAACCACGACGGCCTTCACCGTGGACGACGATGACCGCGGCGGCGTTACGCGCGACCTCATCTATGCCCGCTCCTACGCGGTCGCCGTGCGCGCGGTGACCGCCAACTCCAGCGACGCCAGCCCCTGGACGGCCTCGGACGACGCGCATCCGGCTCGTATGCCCGCCGGGAACATCTCGGTCTCACGCGCCGACGGCTCCCTCACCCTCTCGTGGATTCAGCCACCGCTGTCCACGGGCTACGAGATCCATTGCGCCACGATCGAGAACGGCGTCCTCGGCGCCGACCAACTCTGCGCCGACGTTGAGACCGCGACCGTGGGCAGCGACCGCCGGGTCACCGCCACGATCACTCAATGGACGGTCGGCGGGACTACCTACACCGTGGACAACAGCAAGACGTACTCGCTGGTCGTCTCGACCACGAACGCCTGGGGCACGTCGCCCGGGAAGGTCGCGCCGACGATCGACCCCGACCCCACGCTGACCGCGAGCAACGTCGGCGACGATTCGGCGACGCTGACCATCGCCCACCACACGGGCGCCTGGTACTACAAGCACACGGGCGCGGGCGCGACCTGCGACGGCCCGGTCAGCGGGACGACGAAGGCCCTCACCGGCCTGACAGGGGGTACGACCTACACCTACTCGGCCTACAGCGACAGCACGTGCTCGACGCTGCTGGCGACGGCGCCGGCGTTCACCACGCTCGGCCACTCCGTGAGCAATCTGAGCGAGACCGCTACCAGCACGGTCTGCGCGGCGGGCACCGTCGCCAGCGCCATTGGTTGCGGCGCACCGTTCACTACCGGAACCGGGGTGGGCGGTTATACGTTGAACGGCGTCACGCTCAAGTTCGGCGCCAATGCGAATAGCCCCTCCGGTTTCTCGCTGAATCTGCACGAGGCGGCATCGGGCGGCGAGCCCGAGACGTCGGCCGTCGCCAATGTCACGTTCAGCGGTGACGCCCCCAGCGCGGCGGGCGACTACACATACTCCTGCTCCGGGACGGGATGCGACCTGGACCCGAACGAGACCTACTACCTCGTGCTTACCGCGCCCGGCTCGCCCACGGCCACCGTCTACCGCTGGATCACGACCGCGTCCGACAACGAGACTGCGACCCCATCGGGCAGCGGCTGGTCGATCGGCAACGGCTACCGCACTCTCACGGGCAGCACATGGGGCGCGGAACAGACGAACGCCACCATGTTCAAGCTCTACGCCACGGAGAACCCCGGCCTTACCGCCTCCAGTATCGCTGCGACGACGGCGACGCTCACCATCAGCGCGCATACGGATGGGTGGTACTACAAGGCGACGAGCGGGCCGCATACGACCTGTCAGGGTCCGGTGGCGGCAGGCACGTCCAGCGCGAGCCTGACCGGCCTGACGGCGGGCACGCCGTACACCTACTCGGCCTACAGCGACAGCGGCTGCTCGACGCTGCTGGCCACGGCGGCGGCGTTCACGACGCCCTCGCTGGCCGCGTCGAACGTCACGGGCACGGGCGCGACGCTCACCATCACCGGGCACACGGTCGCCTGGTACTACAAGCACACGAACACGGGCGCGACCTGCGACGGCCCCGTGGCGGCGGGCACGTCCACGAAGGCCCTCACCGGCCTCACGGCGGGCACGTCGTACACCTACTCGGCCTACAGCGACAGTTCGTGCGCGACGCTGCTGGCCACCGCGGCGCAGTTCACGACGCTGGGCGTGACGGTGAGCAACCTGAGTGAAGCTGCCAGCAACAGCTGTGGGTTCAGCACACTGGCCAACTCAATGACGTGCGCCACCGCTTTCACCACCGGCGGCGAGAGCAGCGGTTACAGCCTGGAGAGCGTGACACTGTCACTGGGCGCCGCCACCAACGGCGGCTCCGTCGGGGTTGCGGTACACGCAGTCTCCAGCGGCAACCCGTCGGCAACGAGCATCATCACGCTGAGCGCGCCCAGCGACACGACCACCGCAGGCAATCACACCTTCACCTGCTCCGGCAACTGCGGCCTGGTCGCGGGTACGACCTACTTCCTGGTCGTGTCCAAGACCGGCGCATCCAGCTCCCAATCCTGGAATACAACGCAATCCGACACGGAGACCACAGCGCCGTCCAGCAACGGCTGGACTATTGCGAACAGCATGAAGTCACAGAGCAGCGGCAATTGGTCCGACGTGGCTGGCAGCCGTACCAGCCAGTTCAGGGTCTATGCGTTCCGGAATGGTGGCATGAGCGCAACGGCGGTCGACTCGGGCATCACGACAACCGCGACGCTGACATTGTCGGCGCCGGGCCACAGCGGCAGTTGGTGGTACCAGGGCAGCCAGAGCGGCGCCGTGTGTACCGAGGTAACGTCGGGAACCACGGCCACCGTCACCGGCCTGGCGCACGTCACCGAGTACACCTACACGGCGTACAACAAGAGTGGCTGCAACAGCGCGGACGAGATCGCAGCGGTAACCTTCCGGACGCCGCCGTCGGAGTTGTAACGGCAGCGTTCACGCCCTGACCACCACGTTGAGCGACGCACAGACGCTGACGCCTTCGGGCAACGGCTGGAGCAGCGCGGACGCGGCGCGCTACGAGTCGGGTTCGTGGGCCGAGTACGCCAACAGCGCGGCCTTGAGGATCAAGGTGACGGCGCAGTAACGCGCGTTGGCCCTCGGGGAGCGCGCGCGGGCGGCGTGCGCGGGTCAGGGGCGCGCGCGGCTGGCGACGCGCCCGCCCTCCTCGCCCCGGCGCCTTCCGCCCCCTCGCCCGCCAGGGGCGAGGGGGCCGGACCGCCCTCGGGAGTCCGCCGCTGCGGTACGCTGCCCGCGGGGACGTGAACCGTGGAGCGCTCGCTGCCGCGCCGCATCGCGCACTTCGACCTCGATACCTTCTTCGTGTCCGTGGAGCGGGCGCGCGACCCCGCGCTGCGCGGCAAGCCGGTGCTCGTCGGCGGGCAGGGCGGGCGCGGCGTGGTGGCCAGCGCCTCGTACGAGTCGCGCGAGTACGGCTGCCACTCGGCCCAGCCGATGTCGCAGGCGCTGCGGCTCTGCCCCGAGGCGGTCGTCATCCCGCCCGACTTCGAGCGCTACGGCGCCTGCTCGCGCGCCTTCCACGAGATCCTGCGCGACTGCGCACCGATCGTCGAGCCCGGCGGCATCGACGAGGCGTACGCCGACCTGACCGGCCTCGGCGAGGGCGGCGCGGGCGCGCGCGTCGCCGCCGAGCGTGTGCGCGAGCGCACCCGCCGGGAGCTGGAGCTGCCCGTCTCCGCCTGCATCGCCGGGTCGCGCACCACCGCCAAGGTCGGCAGCGACCGCGCCAAGCCGGACGGCCTGCTCGAGGTGCCGGCGGGTGGGGACGCGGAGTTCCTCGCGCCGCTGCCGCTGCGCGACCTGCCGCTCGTCGGACCGCGCCTCGGCGAGCAGCTCGCCGGGCTGGGCGTGCGCACGATCGGCGACGCGGCGGCGCTCGATCGGCGCTGGCTGGAGCGGCGCTTCGGCAAGGCCGGGCTGCTGCTCGCCGACCGCGCGCGCGGCGTCGACGCGGCCCCGGTCGGCGACGGCCGCCGCGGCGCTCGCTCGATCTCGCGCGAGGTCACCTTCGGGGAGGACGTGAGCGACCTCGAGGAACTGCGACGCACCCTGCGCGCCCACGCCGAGCGCGTCGGCGCCGACCTGCGGCGGCAGGGCCGCCGCGCGCGCACGGTCACGCTCAAGCTGCGCTGGTCGGATTTCACGACGCTGACGCGCAGCCGCACCGTCGCCCAGCCCGTGCAGCTGACCGACGAGCTGTCCGGCGTAGGCGTCGCGCTGCTCGACGAGCTGCTGGCGCGCGAGCGGCTCCGGCCCGTGCGGCTGATCGGCCTCGGCGCCACGAACCTGGTCGAGGACGCCGTGCAGCTCGGCTTCGGCGACGACGGGACGCGACAGGCCGCGGGCGTCGACCGCGCGATCGACGCGATCCGCGACCGCTACGGCGGCGACGCGGTCAAGCGCGGGCTGCGCCGGCCTCGCAAGGAGCCGCGCGGATAGGGCGAGGCGTCACGACCGCCCTCGAATCTGTGCAAACCTCGCCGCGCGCGGCGTTGGCGTTCGTTCCTACCGCGCATCGTTGCTACGCTGCGTGCGCCGGAAAGAAATCCTCTCAGGTCTCACGCCGGACAGGTAGATTTGCGTGGTATCGAGCCAGGACGCAGCGCCGCGCTCCGGGGAACGACCCGGACCCGCGCAACCCGGACCAAACTGGGTCAACCTCGGCCGCGCCTGCGAGATCCTCGGCGTCAACCAGTCGACCGTGCGGCGCTGGGCGGACTCCGGCCAGATCCGCTGCTTCCGCACGCCCGGAGGACACCGCCGCTTCGCCGAGGAGGACCTGCTCTCGCTGACGCGCGAGAGCCCCGCGGGCGACCTCCGCAGCGCCGCCGTCTCGCGCATCCGCCGCAAGCTGCACGCCGGACGCGGCGAGACCGGCTGGTACCAGGAGATCGAGGAGTCCGAGCGCGAGGCGCTGCGCCCCCTCGGCCGCCGTCTCGTCGAGCTGGTCGGCGAATACATCGCGGGGCGGCGCCCGCGCGCCGGGATCGAGCACGAGGTCGACGAGATCGGCCGCCACTACGGCGAGCTGCTGGTGGAGCGTGGGACGCCGCTGCTGCGGGCGATGGAGGCGTTCACCTTCTTCCGCCGCTCGCTCGACGAGACCGCGAAGCAGATGGCGGAGCGCAACCGCATGGACGCCGGCGAGGCCGCCGACGCCCGGGAACGCATCGGCGGGCTCGCCGACCGCGTCCTGCTCGGCGTCAGCGCCGCCTACGACGATGGGCAAGGCTAGCGTGGGCTACTACCCGATCTTCGTGGAGATGGACGGCCGGCGCGTGCTGCTGGTCGGCGGCGGCAACGTCGCCGACGAGAAGCTCGGCAAGCTCGTCGACGCCGGCGCGGACGTCACCATCATCGCCCCGGAGCTGATCGCGCCCGTGCGCGAGGTCGTCGAACGCGGCCTCGCCACGTGGCTCCCCCGCATCTACGAGGCGGGCGACGTGCGCGGCTTCGAGGTCGTGATGATCGCCACCGACGACGGCGCGGTGAACGCGGGCATCGCCGCCGAGGCGCGCGAGCTCGGCATCTGGGTCAACGCCGCCGACGACGCTGCGAACTGCGACTTCATCCTGCCCTCGCTGGCGAAGCGCGGACGCATCGCCCTCGCCGCCTCGACCGGCGGCGCGAGCCCGGCGCTGGCGCGCTGGCTGCGCGAGCGCCTCGAGGAGTTCCTGAGCGACGAGGTGACGGCGCTCGGCGACCTGCTCGCCGAGGTGCGCGTGCAGGCGCGCGAGCGCGACCGCGAGTGCGCCGCGAGCTGCGACCGCACGCGCCCGCCTCCCCCGCTGCTCTGCGAGGCATGCCCCAACCGCATCGCCAACGACGAGTGGCAGGCCGCCATCGACGACGAGTTGCGGTCGCTGCTGCACGCGGGCGAGTACGAGGCCGCGCGCGCGCGCCTCGTGGCCGCGCTCGGCCTCGACCGGCCGCTCGCGATCCCGGAGTGGCAGGGGCAGCCGGCGTGACCGCCGAACGGAGCGAGGGGCAGGCCGCGATGCTCACGATGGTCGGCGTCAGCCACCGCAACGCGCCGCTGTCCGTGCGCGAGCGCTTCGCGATCACCGCCGAGGCGCTGCCGGACGTGCGGCACGAGGTGGCCGAGCGCTTCGGCTCGGGCGCGATCGTCGCCACCTGCAACCGCCTCGAGCTGTACGTGCCCGGCGAGCAGGCGCCCGGGGAGCTGACGGGCTTCCTCTGCGAGGCCGCCGGAGCCGATTTGGACCTCGGCGAGCGCTACCTGCTGCCGCGCCGCGACGCCGAGGCGGTCAGCCACCTCTACGCCGTCGCCGCGGGCATCGACTCGATGGTGATCGGGGAGTCCGAGATCCTCGGGCAGGTGCGCTCCTCGTTCGCGGCGACGGTCGCGGCCGGGGCCGACACAGCGCTGCTCTCGCGGCTCTTCCACACCGCGATCCGCCTCGGGCGCCGCGCCCGCACCGAGACCGCGATCGGGCACGGCGCGCTCTCGATCTCCTCGATCGCCGCGCAGCAAGCGCGCGAACTGACCGCCGACCCGGCCGGCGCGGCCGTGCTCGTGGTCGGGGCCGGCGAGGCGGGGAGGCTGGCCGCCGCCTCGCTTGTCGACCACGGCATCGGCTCGATCGCCGTCAGCAACCGCACCGAATCGCGCGCGGAGGCGCTCGCCGAGGAGCTGGGCGGGCGCAGCGTGCCCTACGGGAGCCTCGGCGCGGAGCTGTCCGCGGCCGACGTGGTGATCGCCGCCACCGACGCGCCGGAGCCCGTGCTCAACAGCGGGCGCGTGGCGAGCGCGCTTGTGCGCCGCGAGGGCGCGCCGCAGCTGATCATCGACATCGGCGTGCCGCGCGCCTGCGACCCCGCCGTCGCCGCCATCCCCGGCGTCACCTACCGCGACATCGACGACCTGCAGGAGATCGCCGCCGCGCACGCGCACGCCCGCGCCGCCGAGGTGCGGGCCGTCGAGCAACTCGTCGAGGAGGAGACGGGGCGCTTCCTCGAATGGTGGGAGCACCTCCAGGTCGCCCCCACGATCGCGGCGCTCAGCGAGCGGGCGGAGCAGCTGCGGCAAGGCGAGCTGGAGCGCACGCTGCGGCGGCTGGACCTCGACGAGGGCGAGCGCGAGCGCGTCGAGGCGATGACGAAGGCGCTCGTGCGGCGCATCCTGCACGACCCGATCGCGGCCCTGCGCGAGCGTGGCGACCGCGACGTCTACGTGGACGCCGTCCGGCGCCTCTTCCGCCTCGACGAGCCGGCGGACCCGCCAGCGGCGCCTTGACGCGGCTGCGCCTCGCCACGCGCGGATCGCGCCTGGCGCTCGCGCAGAGCGAGCTGGTCGCCGCCGCCCTCCGCGCCTCCCACCCCGGCATCGGGATCGAGTTCGTGCGCGTCCGCAGCGAGGGCGATATCGACCGCGCCTCGCCGCTCACGGAGATCGGCGGGCGCGGCGTCTTCGTGCGCGCGGTCGAGCAGGCGCTGCTCGACGGGCGGGCGGAGATCGCCGTGCACTCGCTCAAGGACGTGCCGACCGCCGCCATCGAGGAGCTGACGCTGGCCGCGATCCTGCCGCGCGCCGACGCGCGCGACGCCCTCGTCGCCTCGGGCGGTCGGCGGCTGGCCGCGCTGCCCCCGGGCGCGCGCGTCGGCACGGGCTCGCGGCGGCGGGCGCTGCTGCTGCGCGCGCTGCGCCCGGACATCGAGGTCGCCCCGATCCGCGGCAACGTCGATACGCGCCTCGGCAAGGTGGCGAGCGGCGAGTACGACGCCGTCGTGCTCGCGGCGGCCGGCCTCGCCCGCCTCGGGCGGCTCGAGGAGGCGACGCAGCTGTTCGAGCCGATGGAGTTCCTGCCCTCGCCCGGCCAGGGCGCGCTGGCCGTGCAGTGCCGCGGCGACGACGCGGCGACGCGCGAGCTGCTCGCGGGCATCGACGATGCGGCCACGCGCGCCGCCGTCGAGGCCGAGCGCGGCGTCCTCGCCGAGCTGGGCAGCGGCTGCAGCGTGCCCGTGGGCGCCTACGCGCAGCTGGCCGACGGCCTGCTCGCCCTGCGCGCGATGATCGGCGACGAAGCGGGCGAGCAGGCCAGCTTCGGCGACGCCGCCGGACCGGCGGACGAGGCCGAGGCGCTCGGCCGCAGCCTCGCGGCGCAGCTCGGCGCCGGGGCGCCCGGGGACGGCGCGCAATGAGCGCGCGGGGCGAGGCCGGCCACGTCTGGCTGATCGGCGCGGGGCCCGGCGATCCCGGCCTCGTGACGCAGGGCGGCCTCGAGGCGCTGCGGGGGGCCGAGGTCGTGCTCTACGACCGCCTCGCCCCGGCCGAGTTGCTTGCGGAGTGCGCGCCGGAGGCGGAGCTGATCGACGCCGGCAAGGCGCCGAGCGGCTCGGCGATGACGCAGGACGAGATCAACGCCGCGCTCGTCGCCCAGGCCCGCGCGGGCAGGCGCGTCGTGCGCCTCAAGGGCGGCGACCCCTTCGTCTTCGGCCGCGGCGGCGAGGAGCTCGAGGCGCTCGCGGAGGCCGGCCTCGAGGCGACCGTCGTGCCGGGCGTGACCTCGGCGATCGGCGGGGTGGCGGCGGCCGGCATCCCGGTCACCCATCGCGGCGTCGCCGTCAGCTTCGCCGTCGTCACCGGCCACGAGGACCCCACCAAGCCCGCCGCGCAGGCGCGCTGGTCCGAGCTGGCGACGGCGGTCGATACGCTCGTCGTGCTGATGGGCGTCGGCCGCCTCGAGGGCATCGCGAGCGCGCTGATCGAGGGCGGTCGGCCGCCCGCGACGCCGAGCGCGCTCGTCGTCGCGGCGACGACGCCGCGCCAGCGCGTGGTCGAGGCGCCGCTGGATGGCATCGCGGAGGCGGCGCGCGAGGCCGGGGTGCGGCCCCCGGCGCTGCTGGTCGTCGGCGAGGTTGTCGCGCTGCGCGAGCGCCTCGCGCCGGCGCTGCGCCGCCCGCTGGCGGGCTGGCGGGTGCTGGTTACGCGCACGCGCCGCCAGGCCTCGAGCCTCGCCGAGGCGCTGCGCGCCGAGGGCGCCGAGCCCGTGCTGCTGCCCGCGATCGAGATCGCCCGCCGCGCCGACCCCGCCGCCGTGCGCGCCGCCATCGAGGCGCTGCGCGCGGGCGACTACGACTGGGTCGCCTTCACCTCCGGCAACGCCGTCGAAACCTGGTTCGACCTCGTGCGCGAGGCGGGCGAGGACGCGCGGCTGTTTGCGGGGACGAAGATCGCCGCCGTCGGCGGGGCGACATCGCGCGCCCTCGAGGCGCGCGGCCTGTCGCCGGACCTGCTGCCGGAGCGCGCGAGCGGCGAGGGCGTCGCGGACGCGCTGCTGGCGCGCGGCGTCGAGCGCGCGCGCGTGCTCGTGCCGCGCGCCAGCAGCGCCGACCCGGCGCTGGTCGAGCGCCTGCGCGCCGCGGGCGCCGCGGTGGACGAGGTCACGCTCTACCTCGCGGCGCCGCCCGCCGACCCGCCGCCCGAGGTGCTGGCGGCGCTGCGCGCGGGCGAGATCGAGGCGGTGACGTTCACCTCCTCCTCGACGGTGCGCAACCTCGCCACCCTGCTCGGCGGCAACCTCGAGGCCCTGCGAGGCGCCGTCGTCGCCTGCATCGGCCCGCAGACCGCCGAGGCCGCCGTCGAGGCCGGCCTGCCGCCCCACGTCGTCGCCGAGCACGCCTCGGTCGACGCCCTCGTGGCTGCGCTGCGAAGATATGCGTCGGGGGGTGCGTGATGGCGACAAAGTCTGAGTTGGGCACGCTGCAATACATCGAGCCAAGAAGCGTCTGGGAGCACGAAGCGCATGATTTCACGCCTTGGCTTGAGGAGAACATCGAGTTGCTCGGCGATGCGCTGGGGCTGGATATAGAGATCACCGGCCGTGAGGTGGCCGTAGGGAGCTTCAGTCTCGACCTCCTCGGGAAGGAAGCCAATACCGAACGCACTGTGATCATCGAGAACCAACTGGAGCGAACGGACCACGATCACCTCGGGAAGACCCTGACGTACGCTGCTGGCCTTGATGCGCGGTTCATTGTATGGGTCAGCAGCGATGTCCGGGACGAGCACCGCGAGGCCATCCACTGGCTCAACGAACACACAGTTGAGACCGTTAGCTTCTTCGCCGTCGAAATCGAGATCCTCCGGATTGGCGAGTCCCTGCCGGCCCTCCGGCTGAACGTCGTTGCTCGGCCTAGCGAGTTTCAGCGAGAAGTCGTCAGGAAGTCGGTGGCTCCGCCCACAGCAAGACAAACCGCATACCAGACATTCTTCACCAAGTTGGTGGAGGAGTTGCACTCAGCACATCCGGGGTTCACGAGAGCTCGTCCAGATCAGGTGAGCACAGCAACGGGCAAGAACTTCTCGACCGGAGTGCCAGGGCTCACTGTCGGCGCATGGTTCTCGGGCGGCGGCGAGTTCTGGGTGGAGACTTGGATCGCCGTGGGAACCAAGGAGCAGAACAAGATCGCCTTCGAGAAGCTCTACGATCAGCGCAAAGTGATCGAAGATACTGTGGGCGGACCGCTGACTTGGGAGAAGAAGGAGGACCGCAAAGGCTCGCGCGTGTCGCTGCGCAGACCCGGCTCGATAGATTCATCAGAATCCGAAATCGAAGGCCTCTCGAAGTGGGCTGTCGACCTTCTCCCGAAGTTCCGGGAGGCCTTCGCTCCCCGCATCGCCGCCCTCGACCTCGACGCCCTCGTCGCCGACGCCACCACGGACAACAGATTTCGCCTATGACGCGTCCCCGGACGGCCCCGGCTTAGACCGCCTCCGCCCTCTGACGGGCCAACTGTTCCGTCTCGCGGATGATCTCGTCCATGTAGGGCAGCTTGTCGTGTGGGACGGCGTAGCGAACCGCCTCGGCGCCGTCGGCGTCGAAGTCGTGACGGTGCAGCGTTGACACATCGTCGCCGTAGTTGTCGTAGCGGAACAGCGGGATGCTCACGCCAGAGGCGGGCTGCCACAGCGCCATGTAGCGGTAGGAGACCGTGCGGACGCGCGGGTCGGCCTCGTCGGCGCGGCCGACCGGACGCAGCACCTTGCGCACGTCGAGCACGCCGCCGCCCCGTGTGCGCACGCGACCGAACAGCCGAATCCGGTCCGCGCGCTGGATGAACCGGAGTGTGTCGGAAACTACGACTCCGTCACCGCGGAGGCCGGCCATCTTTCTGCCGTGGACGAGTCGGTAGTTGCCGTACCGGTGAGGGTTGCGTACTCGTCGCTCGCCAGGATCTGCTGGATCTCGTGGTAGTCCTCCAGCCATTGGCAGACCTCAGACGTCCCGCGATCGGGTTCGGCCAGCACCGCGTTCCACATGTCCTCCGACGTGCACTCGTAGCGCGCTTCCATCTTCGCGACATTGGCCCACAATTCCTCGAGTTCCGCGAGATCTTCCTTCTGCGGGACCACCCTCCACTGCGAGGCGAAGCGCGCCACCGTGGCTTCCATCGTGGCGAGCGCGGCCTCGTCGTCTGCGGGGTTGTCGGGCGGGATCAGGCCGTCGTAGCGGGGGTCGCCGAACATGTCGCGGATGAGGCGCCAGTGCATCATCCAGTCGAAGACCTCCTCCTGGCTGGCCTCGTCCTCAGGCGCGTCGCCGGCCTGCCAGCGGGTCCACATCTCCTCGGACGTGCAGCCGTAGCGACGCTCGAGGGGGCGCACGTAGGCGCGCACCTCGCGGACGGTGTCCGCCACCCACTGGGCCCGCTCGGCCCGCTTGTCGCGTTCGGCCGTGGTCATCGCCCGCGCCTTTCGCTCGCCCCGGCGAGGACTATCATAACCGCAGCGCCCTCGCCGCCACCACAGAGGAGGCCGCCCCATGACCATCGCCACACGCACGCGGGCGTTCGCGCGCACGAGGAGGCTGCGCGGCTCCGAGGCGCTGCGCGGGCTGGTGCGCGAGACGCGGCTCGACCCGGCCTCCTTCGTCTACCCGCTGTTCGTGACCGAGGGCTCCGGCCTGCGGCAACCGATCGAGTCGATGCCGGGGCAGGCGCGGCTCTCGACCGACATGCTCGCCGCCGAGGCGGCCGAGCTGCGCGAGCTCGGCGTGCGCGCCGTGCTGCTCTTCGGCGTGCCCGACTACAAGGACGCCGACGGCAGCGGCGCGTGGGCGACCGAGGGCGTCACGCAGCGCGCCATCGCGGCGCTCAAGCAGGCCGACCCCTCGCTCGCCGTGATCGCCGACGTCTGCCTCTGCGAGTACACCGACCACGGCCACTGCGGCCCGATCAACGAGCGCGGCGAGGTGGAGAACGACGCCGCGATCGAGCTGCTCGCCCGCACCTCCGTCTCGCTCGCCGAGGCGGGCGTGGACATGGTCGCGCCCTCGGACATGATGGACGGGCGGGTCGCCGCGATCCGCGAGGCGCTCGACGAGTCCGGCTTCGCGCAGCTGCCGATCATGGCCTACAGCGCGAAGTACGCCTCCGCCTTCTACGGCCCCTTCCGCGAGGCCGCCGACTCCGCCCCGCAGTTCGGCGACCGCCGCGGCTATCAGATGGACCCGCCCAACGTGCGCGAGGCCGTCCGCGAGGTCGCGATCGACATCGAGGAGCAGGCCGACATCGTGATGGTGAAGCCCGCGCTCGCCTACCTCGACGTGGTGCGCGCGGTGCGGGACTCGACCGAACTGCCGCTCGCGGCGTACAACGTCTCCGGCGAGTACGCGATGCTGAAGGCGGCGGCCGCCAACGGCTGGATCGACGAGCGCGGCGCCATCCTCGAGGCGCTGACCTCGATCCGCCGCGCCGGCGCCGACATCCTGCTCACGTACCACGCGAAGGAGGCGGCGCGCTGGCTACGCGAGACGCGGTGACGAGCGACGACGGCGCCTCCGCTGCGCCTGCCCTCGACCCCGGCGCGATCCGCGCCGTGGCCTTCGACGGCTACGGCACCCTGCTCGACTGGGACTTCCGCGCCGCCCTGCGCGAGGCGCTCGACCGGCAAGGCCTCGCCGTCGAGGACTTCGAGGCGACCGCGAAGAGCTTCGAGAAGGCGTGGAACAGCGTCAGCCCCTGGGGCGACCGCGTCGACGACGAGGGCAAGCCGGACCGCGAGTACATGCTCGACGGCCCGGTGCCCGAGTTCATCACCACCTGGGAGATCTGGCGGCGGCAGTTCGCCTGGGTCTTTGAGGACCAGGGCCTCGAGGGCGATCCGGCCGCCGCCGCCGACCACTTCCGCGCGGTGCTGAGCCACGCCCCCGCCTACCCCGGCGCGCGCGAAGTGCTGGACGCCCTCGACGCCGCGGGCTACCGCCTCGCCCTGCTCTCGAACGCCGACGAGGACTTCCTGCAGAGCGCCGTCTCGCACAACCGCCTGCGCTTCTCCGTGATCCACAGCTCGGAGTCGCTGCGCGCCTACAAGCCGCATCGCTCGGTCTTCCGGGACACCTGCCTCCGCCTCGGCTGCGAGCCGGCCGAGGTGCTCTACGTCGGCGACTCGCCGCAGGCCGACGTGCTCGGCGGCGCCCACGCCGGGCTGCCCGTCGCCTGGGTGCGCCGCAGCGAGGACGCCGAGCTGGCCGAGGATCTCCCGAGGCCGGCGCTCGCGATCGACACGCTGCCCGAGCTTGCGGAGGCGCTGGGCGCGCCCCTGCCGAGCGTGGTCGCCTCGTGAGCGCCGGGGCGGGCGGCCGCTCGCTCGACCGCTCGCGCGCGCTGATGGCGCGGGCGCGGGCGGTGCTCCCCGGCGGCGTCAACTCGCCGGCGCGCGCCTACCGCGCCGTCGGCGGCGACCCCGTCGTGCTCGGCCGCGGCGCGGGCGCGATCGTCGCCGACGCCGACGGCAACGAGTACATCGACTACCTCGGCTCGTTCGGGCCGCTGATCCTCGGCCACGCCCACCCTGCCGTCGTCGAGGCTCTCGCGGAGGCGGCGGCGCGCGGCGCCTCGTTCGGCGCGCCCACGGAGGCCGAGCTGGAGCTGGCCGAGCTGATCGTCGAGGCGCTGCCCTCGCTGGAGATGGCGCGCTTCGTCAACTCCGGGACCGAGGCGGTGATGAGCGCGCTGCGGCTCGCCCGCGCCGCCACCGGGCGCGACCTGATCGTGAAGTTCGAGGGCGGCTACCACGGCCACTCGGACGGCCTGCTCGCCGCCGCCGGCTCGGGCGTCGCCACCCTCGGGCTGCCCGACTCGCCCGGCGTGCCCGCCGCCTTCGCCGCGCAGACGCTGCTCGCCCCCTACAACGACGCCTCCGCCGTCGAGGCGATCTTCGAGGCGCACCCGGACGCCGTCGCCGCCGTGATCGTCGAGCCCGTCGCCGGCAACATGGGCGTCGTGCCGCCGCGCGACGGCTTCCTCGAGGGCCTGCGCGGCCTCTGCGACGCGCACGGCGCGCTGCTCGTCTTCGACGAGGTGATCACCGGCTTCCGCGTCGGCTGGTCCGGCGCGCAGGGCCGCTACGGCGTGCGACCGGACCTCACGACGCTCGGCAAGGTGATCGGCGGCGGCCTGCCGGTCGGCGCCTACGGCGGCCCGCGCGCGCTGCTGGAGCAGATGGCCCCGGCCGGCGGCGTCTACCAGGCCGGCACGCTCTCCGGCAACCCGCTGGCGACCGCCGCCGGCCTCGCCACGCTGCGCACGCTAGAAGGCGACGAGACGGCCTACGCGCGCCTCGAGGCGCTCGCCGCGCAGCTTGAGGACGGCGTGACCGCGGCGGCGCGCGAGGCGGGCGTGCCCTTCGCCGTCGCCCGCGTCGGCTCGGCGCTGACCGGCTTCTTCCGCTCCGAGGCCCCTCGCGACTACGCCGAGGCGGCCGAGAGCGACACCGCGCGCTTCGCCCGCTTCCACCGCGCGCTGCTTGAGCAGGGCGTCATGCTGCCGCCCTCGCAGTTCGAGGCCTGGTTCGTCTCCCTCGCCCACGACGAGGCGCTCATCGAGCGCACCGTCGAGGCCGTCGCCGCCGCCCTCCGCGAGGCCGCCTCCGAGGCGTAGCGCAGCCCTCGGAACTTCCGGGCGCGCACCTAACCTTCCGATAGCGCACCTCCGGCCCCCTCCCCTTGGCGGGGGAGGGCGGGGGGTGAGGGGGAGCGCGCGCCGCAGCGCGCTCGGCACATCATAGGACGGACGTGCTAGTGTGTCCTACGTACTGCGCGCCCCATAGTGCCGGGAGCCATGAGAACGATGCTGTCTCGCTGGGCTGCGTACATCCACCGGGCGGCGGCGCATGTCCGGCGATGGGTCCAGCGATCCCTGATCTCCGTCCTGTTCGTAGTGGCCGCCGGCATAGCCGTCGGCATCCTGGTTTACGTGTTCGAGGGGTCCGGTTTGCCGAGCACGGCCCAATCTCGCAGCGTCCTCGTCCGCAACGTTGGCCTTGTGCTTGGCGGTCTGGCTGCCTTGTGGGTCGCAGTCTGGCGCAGCCGGGTGGCGGACCGGCAGGCCAATGCGACGCAGCAGGATGCTGCGACGGGGCAGCAGCGTCTGCTGGACGATCGACTCCAGCAGGCTGCGGCCATGCTGGCCAGCAACTTGCTGCCGGTGCGACTGGGAGGCATCTACGCGCTGCAGCGCCTCGCCGAGGAACAGCCCGAGGAGTACCACACGCTGATCATGCACATGCTCTGCGCGTTCGTGCGCCAGCCGCCTACTGATGATCGCAGCGGAACCGTTAAGGACAGCTTGCGGGAAGATGTGCAAGCTGCCGTTGCGGTGATCTCCCGGTGTCACGAACGCCAGCACGAGCGTGCGTTCGAGTTCACACCGGACTTGCGATCCGCTGACCTCCGGTACTTTCGATTCACCCCGCGCGCCAGCCGCCTCCCAGACGAATCGGACACGCCAGTTCCTGAGGCGGTGCGCGACAAGGTGCGGCATAACTTGTGGAGCGTACAGAGGGCGTTCGCGCACGTCGACGCCTGCGGAGTGTTCCTCCGAGGCGCCGATCTGCGTGGCGCAGATCTTCGGGGTGCCGATCTGGAGCGCGCGATACTGGATGATGCGAAACTGGACGAAGCGCACCTCAGTCTCGCATTCCTATTCAGAGCGTCCCTCAAGGATGCGTCGCTGACCGGGGCGGACCTGACGGGTGCATCACTACATGGTGCAGGGGTTTCCGGAGCCCGGTTCTCCCGCGACGACTTGTACGACGACTTGCCGATTCTCGTCGACCTGTCCGTGCATCGAGCGAAGGGGCTGACCCAAGCGGATCTCGACAACGCACGCGCTGATCCCGCGAAGCCCCCGATACTGGACGGCGTCCTTGACGCGGAGACCGGCGAGCAGTTGGTCTGGCGTGACAAGCCGCTGGATGACACCGAGGATGCACCATGACCACGCTCTCCGCCGCCGACTTCGCCGCGAAGTGGCGAGTCGCCTGGCGTGAGTGCGCGTATCCCGACGCGACGCAACAGCGTTGACCCGTTAGCATTCGGGCGATGGCCGAGTTCCAGCCCAACACGCTCTACTACGGCGACAACCTCGAGGTGCTGCGCCAGTTCCCCTCCGAGTGCGCCGACCTCGTCTACCTCGACCCGCCGTTCAACTCCAACCGCTCCTACAACGTCATCTTCCGCGAAGCTGCGGGGGCCGAGGCCGAGGCGCAGATCGAGGCGTTCGGGGACACGTGGCACTGGACGACACACACCGCGGAGGTCTTCGACGAGGTCGCCTCGCGCGGCGATGACGTGGGCCGCCTGCTCCAGGCTTTCGTCGCCGCCCTCAGCCACAACGATATGACGGCGTATCTGACGATGATGGCTCCCCGCCTCATTGAGCTCCGTCGCATCATGAAGCCGACCGCCTCGATCTACCTCCATTGCGACCCGACGGCGAGCCACTACCTGAAGACGCTGATGGACGCGGTCTTCGGTGCGGGGAACTACCGCAACGAGATCGCGTGGCGGCGCTCGCTCCCGCACGGCAACGTCTCCCGGTCGTTCGGCCGCATTCACGACACGCTGTTCTTCTACGTACGGTCGGACGGGGATGCGACGTGGAATCAGCCCGTCGTGCCCTACGACGAGCCGGACGAGCGGACGCGCCGCCAGTACCGCAACTGGGACGAGGAGCGGCAGGACTGGTGGCAGCCGACCTCGCTGCTCAACCCCAACCCCGATCGCCCGAACCTCACCTACGAGTTCCACGGACACACCCGGGTGTGGCGCTGGACGCGCGAGCGCATGGAGCGCGAGGACGCCGCAGGCAACATCCATGTCCCGCCGGGCGGCGGCGTGCCGCGCTACAAGCGCTACCTCGGCGAGCAGCGCGGCCGCCTGGTGCAGGACATCTGGGACGACATCCCGGCCATGCCGAGCGAGGAACGCCTCGGCTATCCCACGCAGAAGCCGGAGGCGCTGCTCGAACGGATCATCGAGGCGTCCTCGAATCCCGGCGACCTCGTGCTCGACCCGTTCTGCGGGTGCGGGACGGCGACCGTCGCCGCGCAGCGCCTGGGGCGGCGCTGGATCGGCATCGATATCACTTGGCTCGCCGTGGACCTGATGCAGAACCGGCTGCGCGACACGTTCCCCGATGAGTTCGCCGACGGCGTACCCGTCGATGGCGAGCCCGCGGATGAGGCCGCCGCGCTCGCGCTGGCGGAACGGAGCAAGTTCCAGTTCCAGTTCTGGGCGGTGGCGAAACTTGGCGGGAGACCGCGCGGGGGCGCACCGCAGAAGGGACCGGATCAGGGCATCGACGGCGTGACCACGTTCCCGGAGCGCGACCCGGAAGACCCGGACAGCCCGACGCTCCAACACCGCCAGGTCATCATCTCCGTCAAGGGCGGCGGCACCGGCGTGGGCGACGTGCGGGATCTGCGGGGCGTGATCGAGCGCGAGGATGCGGCGATTGGCGTGCTCGTCACCGCCGGAACGCGCACGCGCGCGATGGAGCGCGAGGCCGCCGCCGCTGGCCTCTACCGCTCGCCGTGGAGCGGGGGCACGCACCCTCGCATCCAGATCATCACGGCGGGCGAGATCGTCCGCGGCGAAGCCATCGACATGCCCTCGCGGATGGGAATGCGGCAGTACCAGCAGGCCCCCCGCGCGACCGAGCGCAGCGAGCAACCCCGCATGGACGACACATAGCGCCCAATCCACGCGCATCCTCATCAACCTCTACAACGCCGATCGGCCGCATTGCCTCGGCCAGTGCTCACCCGTATACTCGCGTGGCGGGCTCAGGCGCGCAGCGCGTGAGCGGTTAGGCGAGGCGGAACTCGCCCATGCAGCTTACGGTCCAGCAAGAGGATCTCCATCGCGGGCTGAGCGCCGTCTCGCGCGCGGTCCCCGCGCGCTCGCCCCTGCCCATCGCCAACCACATCCTGCTCGAGACCCGCGACGCCGGCCTCACGCTCTCCGCGACCGACGCCGAGACGATCGCCATCACCTACACGATCGCCTCGGACATCGAGGAGGCGGGAGCGATCACCCTCCCCTCGCGGCTGCTCTCGGACTTCGTGGCGTCGCTGCCCCAGCAGCCGATCAGCCTCTCGCTCGCCGAGCGCTCCCGCCAGGTCAGCCTCTCCTGCGCCCGCAACGAGGCGTCGATCGGCGGGCAGAACGCCGACGACTTCCCGCCGATCCCGCCTGTCGAGGACGGAGACTCGCTCGCCCTCGACCCGGCCGCGCTGCGGCGCGCGATCAACCAGGTGGTCTTCGCCGCCGCCACCGACAACTCGCGGCCCGTCCTCACCGGCGTCCACTTCGGCATCAAGGACTCGCAACTGCGCCTCGCCGCCGCCGACGGCTTCCGCCTCGCGGTGCACACGATGGAGCTCGAGGGCAGCCCCGCGGAGCGCGAGGCGATCGTGCCGGCGCGGGCGCTCGGCGAGCTCGCCCGCATGCTCGTCGAGGTCGAGGAGCCGGTGGAGATGCGCTTCAACGCCGTCGGCACGCAGGTGCTGTTCGATCTCGGCCACGCGACGCTCAGCGCGACGCTGCTGCAGGGCGCCTTCCCCAACTACGACCAGCTGATCCCGAGCACGCACGCCACGCGCACCGAGATCGCCGTCGCCGAGTTCATGCGCGAGACGCGGATCGCCTCGATCTTCGCGCGCGACGGATCCGGCATCGTGCGCCTCGTCGCCACGCCCGGCGAGGATGCAGCGCCGGGGCGGCTGACGATCACCGCGCGCGCCGAGGAGCTTGGCAACAACGAGGGCGAGCTGGACGCCATGGTCGAAGGCGACGAGGCGAAGATCGCCTTCAACAGCCGCTATCTCACCGAGGTCCTGCAGGTCCTCGACGCCGACCGCGTCGCCGTCGAGACCAGCTCCCCCTCAAGCCCCGGCGTCCTCCGCCCCGTCGGCGACGACCGCTACACCCACGTCGTCATGCCGATGTTTGTTCAGTGGTGATAAACCGGCGTCGGCGGCTGGCGTCTCAGGGCGAACGCCCTCCGAGATGGCAGCGCATCCAGGCGGGGTCTGTGAGCTTCCAACATCGGGGATCGTCATCTCAATCAACCCCGCACCCAGCCTGGCTCATCGCCCTGCACCCGCCGCGACGAGTCGTTCGAGATGGTGGGTCACATGAGGGGTCTCGGCTGACTTCAGCACCGGGAGGTCACGGTGACCCAGTCGGGTAACACCACGACCATCGAACCCACCGGCTGCTGAATCGGCCAGGCCTGCGCAGGCGCCGCCGTCACAGAGGCCGGGCATCCGACAGGTTCGGTGAGTAGGCGGAGAGCAGCTCCGTCGTTTCCTCGGTCAGCGCGTCCCACTCCGGCGTGAATCCGTCGTCCGCCAGCCCCTCCTCCTCGAGCGCCGCTCAGCTCGAGGCGGCTACGCCGTGGCCTCCGCGGGCGCCACGGCGGACCGTTTGAATTCCGGGAGCACGTACTTGCCGAAGAGCTCGATCGACTTCATCACCTGTTCGTGGGGGATGGTCTCCGTCTGCATCATGATCATCAGCTGATCGATGCCAGTGGCCTCGTGCTTCTTCAAGGCCTCGATGCAACTGTCGGGGTCGCCCGCGATCGTTACCGCTCGATCGGCCAGTGTGTCGGCGTCCAGCCGTTCGATCATGGAGTGGTGAATCGAGCCTCCGCCTGCGAGGTCGAGGGAGTCGTCGAGATGTTGCGGTCCTCCGCCCTTCAAGACCCTGTTGAAGTCAACCTCGAGATGATTGGGCACACCACCCCACTGTTCCAGAAGCTGCTTGTAGATCTCCTGCTTCTGGTCGATGTACGGCTTGCCGGGGCCGAAGAAGGTCCTGATGGACTTCGCAGCCAGCTCACGGGCCTCCTTGTTGTCCTCCATACAGATACCGAACGTGGCGCTGGCCCACCGGTCGTTCACGAAGTCGCCCACGGGGTCGGCGTCCCGGACCTTTTCCTTGTATGCCCGCACGAAGGGCTCCAGAGTGCTCGGAGTGCTGGAGCCCAACGCCAGGACTCCGATGCCCTTTTCGGCTGCGATGTCGAAGGTTGCCGGCTGCTGGGCGGCGACCCAGATCGGCGGGTGCGGTTTTTGGTAGGGCTTGGGCAGCACCTGCCGCGGCGGCATGCTCCAGTAGCGGCCCTCCCAGGAGAACCAATCGGAATCCCAGATCCTGGGAATCATCGTGAGCGATTCCTCCCACATCCCGCGCGAGTCTCGAGGGTCGACTCCCATACCCGTGAGCTCGTAGGTGCCTGAACGACCGGTTCCGAAGTCCACGCGTCCGTCCGAGAGGTGGTCCAGCATGGCGACCCGCTCCGCAACCTTGACCGGATGGTGGTACGGCAGGATCACCACGCCGAGGCCCAGCTTGATCTGCGTGGTGCGCTGGCTCAACGCGGCGTAGATGAGATCCTGGCACGGGGACGCGGAGAACCCCGTCAGGAAGTGGTGCTCCACGAACCAGAGCTCGTCGAAGCCCACCTCATCGGCCAGGATGCACTGCTCCAGCGTCTCCGTGAGCACCAGGTGGTCGTCCAGCTCTGGCCTCTGCATCTCGTGCTGCAGCGCGATCTCCATCGCCTTCTTCGGGTCTCTCCGGGCTCCACGCTACCGCCCCCCCTCCGCGCCCGGTTTCGCACTACGGAACGGTCTCCCGACTCGCAGCGTACCCAGCCCGGAGTGCGCAGATCCCGGCCACGATTCACACTGTGAGACGACGGGAATGCGCACGGCCCACCCGGACCAATAGGGTTACGCTCACGCCGTTCGAGCGGGGCCTCGGTCGCTTCGACCGTGAGAGCTGGCGCGAGGCGGCGCTGGACGAAGGAACCAGCCGTGTCCCTCTACGCCCCGCGCGTGGCCATCGGCAAGATCCGCGTCCGGCGGCTGGCCGACGGTCGCGTCGAACTGGGCTTCCGCGCCGCCGCCGGCGAGCAGATCGTGCCCAATATCCGTTACGTACCCGCCGACCCGCCGGCCGGCGTCTGGTTCCGCACCAGCGAGGTGACAGTGCCGCCTCCACCCGCGCCCTCGGAGTGACGTTTGAGGGTCGCGGCCGGCTCGCACGCGCGGGCCGCGAGGAAGCGCGGGCTGTGTCCCCGGGCGCGCGTCTAGTCGACCGCGGCCCTGCGCAGGGCGGCCTGGTCGATCTCCAGGCCCAGCCCGGGGCGATCCGGCAGCCGGATCACGCCGCCCTCCGGGATGAGGGGCTCCTGGTAGATCTCGCCGACCACCTCGGCGGGGCCGGTGAACTCCTCCGAGAACTCGTGCGGCCGGACGGCGTTGGTGACCGTGCTGTAGGCGTGCAGGCTGGCCGCCGCGTTCGGCCCAATGTTCGGGCTGTGCGGCATGAGCACCTTGTTGTGCACCACGGCCAGCTCGAAGACGCGCAGCATCTCGGTCAGGCCGCCCACGATGATCACGTCGGGCTGGAGGATGTCGGGGTTGCCGATCTGGATCAGGTCGCGGAACCGCCACGCCGAGGTCTCCCCCTCGCCGGTGGAGACGGCGCAGTCGAGCGCGTCGACGACCTGGCGCAGCCCCGGCAGGTCGTAGTACGGCAGCGGCTCCTCGAAGTGGGCGATGCCCAGCTCCTCGAAGCGGCGCCCCTGCTCGATGGCGGTGGGCACGGAATAGCCGCAATTGGCGTCGAAGCTCAGCGGCACGTCGTCGGGCAGCCACTCGCGGCAGCGCTGGAAGATGGCGAAGTCCTTGGCCGGGTCGCCATCCTGCCGGTTGTCGCGCCAGTCCATCCGCACCTTGAAGGCGCGGAAGCCCCGCTCGTATCCCTCCTGAACCTCCTCCAGCATCTCCTCCGGATTCTTGCGCCAGCCGTTGCCCCGGCTCCAGTAGAGGGGGATCTCGGTGCGGCGCGCGCCGCCCAGCAGCGCGTGCAGGGGGAGTTGGGCGGCCTTGCCCACGATGTCCCAGCAGGCGACGTCGATGGGCCCGACGACCTGCGTGGGGAATCGGGTCAATAAAACAACGCCCAGGCGCAGCGCCTCCCAGATGCGGCGCGGGCGCAGCGGGTCCATGCCGACGATCAAGGGCTTAATCAGCTCGTGGAGGTAGGTCCGGGTCACGGCCGCGTTGCCCTTGCCTTCCGCGATGCCGGTCAGCCCTTCGTCGGTGTGGACCTGGATGATGAATCGGCCGGCCGCGGCGGCTGGCTCCCGGTCCGGCGTGGCCCGGAGTTCGGTGACCGTGATGTCGGTGATCTTCACTGTGTGTTCCCTCTCCTGTTCCGTGTTGAGGCGAGGCGCCTGCATGCACTTCGTCCGGCCGCCGGGCTTGTGCCCGAGGCCCGCGCGTCTACCCCCCCCCCCCCGAAGACGGCGCGCACCGCGCAGGAGAGGCCGGGGAGCACGTCCAGGCCGTCGAGGAAGTCGTCCTCGCCTCTTCCCTCCGCTGGCCGGGTCTCTCCGGGCTCCACGCTACCGTCCCCCCTCCGCGCCCGGTTTCGCACTGCGGAACGGTGTCCCGACTCGCAGCGTACCCAGCCCGGAGTGCGCAGATCCCCGGCCACGATTCACACTGTGAGACGACGGGAATGCGCACGGCCCACCCGGACCAATAGGGTTACGCTCACGCCGTTCGAGCGGGGCCTCGGTCTCTTCGACCGTGAGAGCTGGCGCGAGGCGGCGCTGGACGAAGGAACCGGCCGTGTCCCTCTACGCCCCGCCGACCACCGCCCCGCCGCACGAGGCGCTCGCGGCCGGCGCCGCCTCGCCGGAGCACCGGCTCCGGGTCGGCAGCCGCTCGTATCCGGTGGTGCTCCCCGGCATCCGGGACGCGAGGCTCCACCTCGCGGCGGTGATCATCACGATCCACGTGCTCGGCCAGGTCGCGCTCGACTTCGCCGTGTCGGTGCCGCAGATCCTCGTGGCGATCCTGGTCAGCGCGCTGATCGAGGTGGTCTGGATCTTCGTTCGCGAACAGCGGCTGGTCTGGCCGGCGAGCGCCATGCTGACCGGGAGCGGCATCGCCCTGATCTTCCGCGTGATCGGCACCGAGCACGGCGACTACTGGGCGACCGGCGACGTGGCGCTGTTCGCCGCGGTCAGCGCCGGCGCCATGCTCTCGAAGTACGCGATCCGCTATGGCGGAACCCACCTGCTCAACCCGTCCAACGTGGCGCTCGTCGCGGCGTTCGTACTGCTCGGCAGCAACCGGGTCGAACCGCTCGACTTCTGGTGGGCCCCGCTGTCGCCGTGGATGGCGTTGGCCTACGGCGTGATCCTGATCGGCGGTGTGCTCATCACCTCGCGCCTGGCGCTGCTGGCCATGGGCGCGGCGTTCTGGCTGGCGCTGGCGGCGGGCCTGGGGGTCCTGGCCGCGTCCGGGCACTGCATGACGGCGCGCTGGTCGGTCGATCCGGTCTGCGACGGCGACTTCTGGTGGGTCGTGGTCAGCTCACCCGAGACGCTCATCTTCCTGTTCTTCATGATCACCGACCCGCGGACGATCCCCGTTGCACCGAAGTCGCGGGTGGCGTTCGCGGTTGGAGTGGCGCTCGTGTCGACCCTGCTGATCGCGCCGGCGACCGACGAGTTCGGCGCCAAGGTCGGCCTGCTCGCCGGCCTGGTCCTGCTGTGCGCGCTGCGACCCGCCTTCGATCGGTTCGGCCCGCCCGTCGCCGCGGACGCCGAAGCCGCTCCGCCCGTCCCCGAGGCGAGGGCGCCTCGCCGCCGATCGCGCGCGTTCCTGCTGCTGGCGGCGCCGGCCGTGGCGCTGGCGGCGGGCGCGATCGTCCTCGCCGGCTCCCCGGCGCGCAGCGCGGTGGACGTGCCGGGCGAGGGCGAGATCATGGATCTGGCCGAGCTGCCGGCGATCGAGCCGTTCGCCATGCCCTCGCCAACGCTCGGTGAGGGCCAGGTCATCCTCGGCAACCCGACCCAGGCCGAGGCCGATGCGATCGCCGCCGTGCTCGGCCAGAACCTGGCCATCGAGTCGGAGGCCCTGCGACGCGGCGAGGCGGGCTGGCTCAGCGCGGTCAACCACGGCAACCGGCTGTTCCGGCTGCTCGATGTGGTCGCCGCCGGGCAGGACGGGACCGAGGTGCGCGTGGCGACGTATCACGTGGACGAGCTGGAGTTGATCGCGGTCTGGCTGGGCAACATGCAGACCACGGCCAGCCACGGGTTCAAGGCGATCGGCACGGTCGAGTACGAGTTCGTCGACTACCGAACCGGGGCGGTCCGTGACGGGGGCTCGCACGAACTGGCGGTCACCTTCGCCATGGGGCGTTCCTGGGAAGGGCGCTGGTTCGTGCTCGACACTCCGTCCACCGATGGCGACTGACCCGGCGCGATGCTCGTCGTGCCGACGGTTGCTAGCTACCCGGCGTCCACGAGTAGATCTGCGCGAGGCTGCCCCCCATGAGGGCCGCTCGCTCTGACTCCGTGAGCTGATCGGTGACGCGGAACGCCTCGACACCCTGCTCGTAGGTCAGGAACTCGACCGCGCGGGTCCAGTCGGTGCCCCAGATGCACCGCTCGAACCCGAATGCCCGGAAGATCTGACCCAGAGGCTCCCAGATGTCGTCGTAGGGAAACGGCTCCCGCGACAGCGTGCACGCCCCCGACACCTTGATGGCGACGTTGTCGAGCTCCGCCAGCTCGAGGACGGCGGGCAGATCCGCGAACGGTCGCTCGGGTAGCGGCGGCTGGAAGGGCTGGGGGATGCCCAGGTGGTCGATCACGACCTGGGTGTTGGGATGGCGCCGGGCGAGCCCCGTGATCAGATCGAGCTTGTGCCAGCACATCACGTTGATCGGAATGTCGTTCGCCGCTCCCGCGGCCAGGATCTGATTGAGCCCGGGGTGATCGGCCGTCGCGTCCGGATCCACGTGGGACAACATCATGCGCGCCCCAACGACCCCGGGGTTTGCCGCCCAGCGGGCGACTTCGTCGCCGACATCGGAGGCTTCCGGGTCGATGGGCTTGATCAGGCCGAAGCGCCCGGAATGCCGGGCATACGCTTCGAGCGCGTAGCTCCCGTCGTAGCGGTACATTCTGTGCGGGGAGACCAGGAGCGCCCCGTCGACGCCGACGGCATCCATCGCCGCGACCATGTCGTCACCGGTCACCTCGGAGGGGCCGACGAGCGTGCCGGCCCAGGGTCGCTCGGGGTGGTCGCGTTCGTACGCGTGAACCTGACAGTCGATCGTGAGCACTGATGGAGTCCTCTTTTTGGTGCGCCTGCCACGGCGCCGCCACTGATACTCATCCGGCGGCACACTATCACCTCCAGAGGACTCAGCGTACGTACGGGACCGCGCTGTTCCGCATCGTGAACAGTCGCGAATGGCTGCGATTGGCCGCGAAGCCGCCCTCGTCAGCGACGCCGGCGCCCTCACCATGAGGCGCACGCCGGGCAGGTTGAACGAGGCCCGGGCAGGCTGGGCCTCGTTCAACGGGGGGTGGGGGGCCGTCTGGCGGCTCTGCCCGAAGCGCTGCGTGCGGACCGCTACCTCCGCGCGCCGCTGACGTTCGGCAGGCACGCCGACAGCTCCGGAGGACCGAGCATAGGTGATGGGGTGACCGCGTCGTTTCGCATTACGAGATGCCGCGAGTTTCTTGTCGGTGGCCTCGGTCGCGTCGCCGCCGCGCATTGCGGCCGGCGCCACAAGCGCAATGGGAGTGCCCGGTCTAGCGGGTTTCCTTGTGGCGTTGTTGGCGCAACTTCGCCTCCGTCCGCAGCTGCTGCTGCACGGCGGCGTCCTTGCGTTCGGTATCAGCCGCGATGCGCCTCGTAACGCGCGCGTCTCGTTGCGACGCGGCGGGCGCGCGCAGGCGGCGCAGGAACTCGCGCCGTTCCCCCTCGACCTCCGTCCGCTCGACGATCCCGCCGCGCTCGAGGTCGGCGTTGCGCTGCAGCTCGCGCTTGTGCGCGTACTGCTCGGCCTCCTCGACGCTCGGGGCCCGGGTCGGCTGCGGCTTCGTGACCTCCGGGTGCTGCAAGGGGCTGCCGGTGCCGCCGCTGTACGGCTTTGACACCTCGTGGCCCAGGTGCCGGAACTTGCCGTTGTCCGGCAGCAGGCGAGGGTTGCCATCGCGGTACGTGTAGGCGTTCCAGCCCGTGGGGACCGTCGGACCCGCTTCGGCGTCGCACTCGGGACAGGGCTGACTGCGCCCGGCGTCCCGCATGGGCCGCAGCAGCTCGAAGCCGGACCCGCACTCGGCGCATGCGTACTCGTAGATTGGCACGTCGACACCTCCGGGAGGCTGAGCATATGTGACCAGGAGCGCGGGTCGTTTCACATTGCGAGGCCCGCGCGGCCGGGGCGAGGGAACCGGAGCCGCCCTTGCCAGAACTGGCGATCTCACAATGCGGCTTCGCGTTGCACATTGTGCAATCGCAGCGCCCGCCACGCTTGCAAAATGGTCTTGCACTACGCAGGTCCCGGCGGGCCGGGTGTCCGCGGCGCCGTGCCGACCGGATCTCGCCCGCTTCGACGCAGGAGGGGACGACCCGTGCACCGCACCGCTCGCGTGCAGTCGCTCGACCGCGGACTCGCGATCATCGAGGCGCTCGCCCGCGAGCGCCGGCTCCTCGGCATCCGCGAGATCGCCGACGAGCTCGAGGTCTCCCACTCCACCGCAAGCCGCCTCGCCGCGACGCTGCGCGACCGCGGCTTCCTCGACCAGGAGCGCGACGGCGGGCGCTACGCCCTCGGCCTGCGCCTCACCCGCTACGCGCGCCTCGCCGTCGCGGCGAGCGCCCTCGAGGTCGCCGCCCGCCCCGTCATCGAGATGCTCGTCGAGGAGCTGGGCGAGACCGTCTCGTTAGGCATCCCCGTGATCGGCAGCGTGATGGTGGTCTGGAGCGAGGCGCCGAGCGAGGGTCCGCTCAGAATCACCCTCGAGCCCGGTACCGTGGTTCGCTACACCTCGAGCGCGGCCGGCCGCGCGATCCTCGCCGCGATGTCGCCGGCCGAGCGCGACGCCGTGCTCCCGCTGGGCTGGCAGCGCCGAACCACCCCGGGGGGGAGGTCGCTGGAAGAGTTCGTCAAGGAACTCGCCGAGACGATCGTCCGGGGCCATGCGATCGAGCTCGCCGAGGGCGACCCGGAGGTCGCCTCCGTCGCCGTCGCCGTGCATGACGACGAAGGGCACGTGATCGGGGCGCTCAGCTGCTCGATGCCGATCGGCAGCGCCTCCACGCCCCGCATCGCGAGCGTCGCCGAGGCCCTCTCCGCGGGCGCGAGCGACATCGCGGCGCGGCGCGCACGGCCCGGTTTGCACCGCTGGAGCATTCCGGCGATTGACTCTATCTCGTACTGGACCCCGGACCTGGAGCCGGTGATCGACGAGCTTGAGGAACGGCTCGGCGTGCGGCCCGCCGGCGGCGAGGGGGGCAGGGGCACCGCCGTGCTCTCTATCGGCGACGGGTCCTACCTCCTCGTGATCGGCCCCGACACGGAGCTGGACGCGGACCCCAGCGGCCTGGACCACCCCTCGCTCCGTGGGTGGTCCGCGCGGGTGCGGAACTTCGACCAGTGTGTCGAGGCGGCACGCGCCGCCGGCGCGGACTTCGGCCCGGTACGGCGGGCGGGAGTGGACCGCCCCGACCGCGGCTCGCTGCGCTGGAGGGTCGCCGCCATCGATGGGCCCCTTGGCGATCTCTTCCCGAGGCTGGTCGACTGGAGTGAGACGGAGGAGCACCCGGCGGCAACCTCGCCCGGCGGCGTGAAGCTGGTGGCGTTCCGCGGCGAGCATCCGGAGCCGGAGTTGATTCGCTCCCAGCTTGACGTCCTCGGCCTCGCCGCCGATCTGGAAGTCACGCGCGGCCCCGAGCCCCGCCTCTGGGCCACCCTCGAGGGCCCGAACGGACGCGTCGAACTGAGCACCAGCTAGCCCTCCCCCCTCCCTCCGGTCCCCAGGGAGACGGGGCCGGACTAGCCCTCTGGAGTTCGTACGTGCTCCATCCAATCCCCTCTCCCCGAGGGAGAGGGTCAGGGTCAGGGCGCCCCCCCGGAGTGTCGTCGCGCCATCGGGGCGCTCGGGGTCGCGCGGGCGGCCCGACGCGCCTGGATTCCGGCGTTCGCCGGAAGGACGGAGCAGGGGCTTCGGAATGACGAAGAGGGGGGGGCTGCGGGCGCGCCGAAGCACCGAGGGCGGAACCGGGGGCGCGGTTGCGTAATGTGAACACCGGGTGCCTGCGGGGTGTGTTAACTATTGCGTTCAGAGTTGGCGAGGTTCGCCGCGCGTGAGACGGAGGCATCACATGAGCGACTGGTCAGGCCTGAGCCGCCGGGGCTTTCTGAGAGCAGGAGCGATCGGCGTCGCCGGCGTCGCCGGCACCGCACTTATCGGATGCACGGGCGACGACGACGACGACGCGCCGGCGCCCGCCGCCACGCAGGCCCCCGCTGCCGCAACCGCGACGCCCGCGGCGGCGACCGCGACGCCCGCCGCGGCGACCGCCACGCCCACCGAGGCGCCGGCCGGTCCGAAGTCCGGCGGCACGCTCGTCTGGGCGATGGAAAGCTGGATCGGCAACAGTGATCCGCATTCGGTCGGCAACTGGGTGACGCATCGCACGAAAGATCAGATGTCGGACAAGCTGATCGAGGCCGACCTCACGGTCCCACCCCACACCAGGCAGCCGGACTATACCGATCCGCTGCAGCCCATAGTCATGAAGCTTGCCGAAAGCATGGAGGTCAGCGACGACGGCACGGAGTACACCTTCAAGCTCCGCAGGGGCGCCAAGTTTCACGACGGGACTGACGTCAACGCGGAAGCGGTCAATCGCAACTATGACCGGTTCTGGAGGGAAGATACGGACATCTCCTTCACCCAGGTCTCCGGCTGGGGGCATCCGCAGCTGCACCAGCACACCGACCGCGTTGAGGTGGTCGACGACTACACGATCAAGATGGTCAACAACCGCTTCTTCCCTGACTTCCTGAGCCTCTGGACCCAGAGCATCTTCGGCAACTACATCGTCAGCCCGACGCAAATAGAGAAGGTCGGGAACGAGGACTTCGCGAACGCCCCCGTCGCCTCCGGCCCGTTCAAGTTCAACGAGCGCGTGGAGGATGAGCGCCTCGTGTTTGACCGCAACGAGGATTACTGGGGCGAGAAGGCCTTCCTCGACCGGCTCATCATGATCCCCCGGGGCGAGCCGGCGACGCGTGTGACGGCGCTGCAGACCGGCGAGGCCGACATCATCTGGGTGGTGCCACCGGACTCGATCCCGCAGCTGCTGGATCAGGGCTTCAAGGTCGTGCAGGGACTGGTACCGCACATCTGGTGGATCACCATGAACCCGCGGAACGAGAGTTTCCAGGATCTGCGGGTGCGGCAGGCGCTGCAACATGGGATGGACAGGCCGGGAATCGCAACGGACCTGTTGCGGGACACCGTGATTCCGGCGTATGGGCCCAACGTGCCCGGCCAGCCCGCGTTCGACCCCGACTACGTCTCGTACGCCTACGACCCGGCCGAGGCAAAGAAGCTCCTGTCCGCGGCCGGGGTGGAGAGCATCGAGGACACGTGGTGGTTCCCCTCTGCCGGCTCGGGCAACCTTCTGCCCGTTCAGATGGCGCAGTGGATGCAGAGCAAGTACGCCGAGATCGGCTTCAACATGGGCGCGGAAATTGTGGAGTGGAATGCCTTCGGCTCCATGTGGCCCGACCTGTATACAGATGGCGCGTCCGCCAGCGGGTCGTGGGGGATGGCCGTTAACTGGTGGGGCAACGTCTTCGCCCTCAACAACGGCGTGTGGAATTCCATGCCTGAGGCCATCGGGGACGAAGCCGTGGACATCCTCGACCGGGCCCAGTTCGAGACCGACCCGGACGCTGCCAACGAACTGTATCGCGACGCGAACCGCCGCATTATGGATCAGGCGTACGCGCTGCCGGTCGTCCACGACTCGGCGCCCATCGGCATGCGGGACGAGGTACAGGGCTTCGTCCACGTGGCCGCCCAGTGGAACGACATGAGCATCGTCTGGCTGGAGGACGCGTAGATCGGCTGAAGCAGGGGCGAGTCCCGGCGGCGCGGCCGGCGCGCCGCGCCCCTGGCACGGACCCCCTCACCCTCGGTGGTGAGGGGGTCTCCGGTCACCTCTCTTCCGGTCCCCTCTGCCCCTGGCGGGAGAGGGGGAGGGGGACTCCGGCGCAGCCGGAGGAGTCAGGCAGAGCGTCGCGCGCGCCCGGAGGTGTGTAGTTGGGACGGTTCCTCGCCCGGCGGTTGGCAGTCACGCTCCTGGTCCTCTGGGGTATCAGCGCCCTGACCTACATGCTGGTCGCCATCCTCCCCGGAGACCTGGCGAGCGAAATCCTCGGCGTGTGGGCGAACTCGAGATCCCCGGAGGTGCTCGAGCAACTCAGGGAGGAGATGGGGCTGAACCGGCCCTGGTATGAGCGATATGTCGTCTGGCTCGGCGATTTCGTCCGGGGCGACTTCGGATACGGCGTCATTTACAGGGCCCCTGTCGCGGAGCTCGTCTGGGACGCGCTGAAGAACACCCTGGTGCTGGCCGTGGCCGCCTTCGTGCCGAGCACGGCGCTTGGAGTGGGAGCCGGCGTGTTCGCCGGGACCAGGCCCAACAGCCTGGCCGACCGTTCGATCACGACGCTGTCGGTTCTGGCGGCGAGCGTGCCCCAGTACTGGCTCGGCCTGATGTTGATCGTCCTCTTCGCCCTGCACCTGGACTGGCTGCCCGCCGCCGGGATGTGGGATACCCGGAATCCAGGCGGGCTCCGCGATCTCGGGCTGCACCTGATCCTGCCGGCGCTCACCCTCGCCGCGGTGCCGACCGCGGTGATCTCGCGGCTCGTGCGCTCCGCGATGATCGAGGTGATGCAGCAGGACTACATCCGCACGGCGAGGGCGAAGGGCTTGCACGAGCGGGCCGTGATCCGGCGGCACGCGGCGCGCAACATTGCACCGACGGCCATCAACATCGTGACGCTGCAGTTCGGCTACCTGATCAGCGGTACGGTCTTCGTCGAGGTGGTCTTCGCCTGGCCGGGCCTCGGCGGCCTGCTCCTCGGGGTGGTCGCGTCGCGCGAAACGGCAGCCATCCTGGCCATTACGATGCTCGTCGCGGCCACTTTCGTCTTGATGACCCTCATCGCGGACGTTGCCCAGAGTCTGCTTGATCCTCGCGTGCGGCTGGAATGAGATCGGAGCGCATGCGATGCCGGTAGCCGGACGGGAAGGGCGCGAGGCAGGTCCTGAGCTCGTGAAGGCCGGCAGTGAGCATTGGATCGCTGTGACCTGGAGGGCGTTCCGCAAGGATCGCTTCGCGGTCATTGCGGGCATCGTGCTGCTGATCATCATCGCCGCGGCGATCGCCGCGCCGATCGTTGCCCCCTTCGATCCGTACGAAACGGAATCCTCGCTGCGGCTTCAGGGGTACGGGACGGAGGGTCGCTTGCTGGGTCTCGACGGCCAGGGCCGCGACATACTCAGTCGCCTGATCTGGGGCGGCCGGACCTCGATCCCGCTCGCCGTCATCCCGGTCGCGCTCGCGATGGCGATCAGCATGGCGCTCGCCCTCGTCGCCGGGTATGTCGGCGGCCTCGTCGGGACCACCCTGATGCGCCTCGTGGACATGCTCTACGCGTTCCCGACGGTGGTGCTCGCGATCGTGGTCGCGATCCTCGTGGGCAACTCGTACCCCAGCCTTGCGCTCGTCGTCGTCGCCGTGCTGGTGGCGCCGATCACCCGCGTCGCCTACATCGCCGTCCGCGAGCAACTCGGCCGCGACTTCGTGGACGCCGCGCGGGCGACCGGGGCGACGCCGCTGCGGCTGATGGTGGTGCACATCGCGCCGGGCGCCTTCCCGTCCGTGCTGGTCTACTCCTCGACGCTGATCGGGCTGGTGATCATCTTCGTCGCTGGTCTGGGCTTCCTCGGCCTCGGCATCAGCCCGCCGACGCCTGAGTGGGGCTTGATGACCGCCGAGGGCCGGACGCTGCTCGGCGTGGCGCCGCACATCGCGACCGTGCCGGGCATCGTGATCGGCATCACCGCGGTCTGCTTCAACCTCGTCGGCGACGGCCTCCGCTTCGCCCTCGACCCGCGCACCCGCAACATCGGCTAGCGGCCCCCTCTCGGGGCCCGCGGGTGGTCCGGCGCGCCTGGATTCCGGCGTTCGCCGGAATGACGGGAGGGGTCTCCGGTCCCCTCTCCTCCTGGCGGGAGAGGGGGAGGGGGACTCCGGCGCAGCCGGAGGAGTCAGGCAGAGCGTCGCGCGCGCCCGGAGGTGTGTAGTTGGGACGGTTCCTCGCCCGGCGGTTGGCAGTCACGCTCCTGGTCCTCTGGGGTATCAGCGCCCTGACCTACATGCTGGTCGCCATCCTCCCCGGAGACCTGGCGAGCGAAATCCTCGGCGTGTGGGGGGCCCAGAGAAACCCGGAGGCGCTCGAGCAACTCAGGGAGGAGATGGGGCTGAACCGGCCCTGGTATGAGCGATATGTCGTCTGGCTCGGCGATTTCGTCCGGGGCGACTTCGGATACGGCGTCATTTACAGGGCCCCTGTCGCGGAGCTCGTCTGGGACGCGCTGAAGAACACCCTGGTGCTGGCCGTGGCCGCCTTCGTGCCGAGCACGGCGCTTGGAGTGGGAGCCGGCGTGTTCGCCGGGACCAGGCCCAACAGCCTGGCCGACCGTTCGATCACGACGCTGTCGGTTCTGGCGGCGAGCGTGCCCCAGTACTGGCTCGGCCTGATGTTGATCGTCCTCTTCGCCCTGCACCTGGACTGGCTGCCCGCCGCCGGGATGTGGGATACCCGGAATCCAGGCGGGCTCCGCGATCTCGGGCTGCACCTGATCCTGCCGGCGCTCACCCTCGCCGCGGTGCCGACCGCGGTGATCTCGCGGCTCGTGCGCTCCGCGATGATCGAGGTGATGCAGCAGGACTACATCCGCACGGCGAGGGCGAAGGGCTTGCACGAGCGGGCCGTGATCCGGCGGCACGCGGCGCGCAACATTGCACCGACGGCCATCAACATCGTGACGCTGCAGTTCGGCTACCTGATCAGCGGTACGGTCTTCGTCGAGGTGGTCTTCGCCTGGCCGGGCCTCGGCGGCCTGCTCCTCGGGGTGGTCGCGTCGCGCGAAACGGCAGCCATCCTGGCCATTACGATGCTCGTCGCGGCCACTTTCGTCTTGATGACCCTCATCGCGGACGTTGCCCAGAGTCTGCTTGATCCTCGCGTGCGGCTGGAATGAGATCGGAGCGCATGCGATGCCGGTAGCCGGACGGGAAGGGCGCGAGGCAGGTCCTGAGCTCGTGAAGGCCGGCAGTGAGCATTGGATCGCTGTGACCTGGAGGGCGTTCCGCAAGGATCGCTTCGCGGTCATTGCGGGCATCGTGCTGCTGATCATCATCGCCGCGGCGATCGCCGCGCCGATCGTTGCCCCCTTCGATCCGTACGAAACGGAATCCTCGCTGCGGCTTCAGGGGTACGGGACGGAGGGTCGCTTGCTGGGTCTCGACGGCCAGGGCCGCGACATACTCAGTCGCCTGATCTGGGGCGGCCGGACCTCGATCCCGCTCGCCGTCATCCCGGTCGCGCTCGCGATGGCGATCAGCATGGCGCTCGCCCTCGTCGCCGGGTATGTCGGCGGCCTCGTCGGGACCACCCTGATGCGCCTCGTGGACATGCTCTACGCGTTCCCGACGGTGGTGCTCGCGATCGTGGTCGCGATCCTCGTGGGCAACTCGTACCCCAGCCTTGCGCTCGTCGTC
Organism: Dehalococcoidia bacterium; assembly: GCA_963692775.1. Taxonomy (GTDB): domain Bacteria; phylum Chloroflexota; class Dehalococcoidia; order UBA2979; family UBA2979; genus VXMT01. The sequence goes on from OY839116.1 coordinate 2,099,891, forward strand.
GTCGCCGTGCTGGTGGCGCCGATCACCCGCGTCGCCTACATCGCCGTCCGCGAGCAACTCGGCCGCGACTTCGTGGACGCCGCGCGGGCGACCGGGGCGACGCCGCTGCGGCTGATGGTGGTGCACATCGCGCCGGGCGCCTTCCCGTCCGTGCTGGTCTACTCCTCGACGCTGATCGGGCTGGTGATCATCTTCGTCGCTGGTCTGGGCTTCCTCGGCCTCGGCATCAGCCCGCCGACGCCTGAGTGGGGCTTGATGACCGCCGAGGGCCGGACGCTGCTCGGCGTGGCGCCGCACATCGCGACCGTGCCGGGCATCGTGATCGGCATCACCGCGGTCTGCTTCAACCTCGTCGGCGACGGCCTCCGCTTCGCCCTCGACCCGCGCACCCGCAACATCGGCTAGCGGCCCCCGTCGCCTCGGGTCTCCTCCCTCCGGTCCCCTCTCCCCCGGCGAGACCTTTGCGTAACACCCCCGCGCGGGGCACAGTACGCAGGCGGGGACGAAGCAGCGTGGGGAGAGGCGCCATGCATCGCCGGACCGGTCAGCCATCGTTCGCGGAGGAGTGGATCCCCGAGGAGTTCGGACGCAACGACACCCTCGAGCGGATCGACGCAGCCCTCGACTGGGAGCGCATCGGGAAGGTCGTCGCCGAGGTGCACGCCGCGCCTGAGGGCCGCCCCGCCTACCCGCCGCTGACGATGCTCAAGGTGATGCTGTTGCAGCAGTGGTACGACGCCTCCGACCCGGCCATGGAGGAGGCGCTGTGCGACCGCATCAGCTTCCGCCGCTTCGTGGGCCTGGGCTGGGACGACGGCACGCCCGACCACTCGACGATCAGCCGCTTCCGCACGCAGCTCGCCAGGCGCGGCCGCGCCGAGCGCGTGTTCGACGAGCTGCAGCGCCAGCTGGAGGAACGCGGCCTGCTGGTCAAGCAGGGGACGCTGGTCGACGCCACCCTCGTCGATGCGCAGGTGCGGCGGCCGCCGTTCCGCCGCGGTCCGGGCGCGGGCAGCGAGACCGACCGCGACGCGGCGTGGGCGCGCAAGGGCGACCAAGTGTACTTCGGCTACAAGGCGCATATCGGGATGGACGCCGGCTCGGGGCTGGTCCGCAAGGCGCTGCTGACGCCCGCCAACGTGAACGACACGGAGCCGGCGGACCGCCTGCTGAGCGGAGACGAGGCGGCGCTCTACGCCGACAAGGCGTACGACACGAAGGCGCGGCGCGCGCGGCTGCGCGCGCGGGGGGTGAAGGACCGGATCATGCACCGTCCGAACAAGCACCACCCGCAGCTGCCGCGCTGGCGGCGGCGGCGCAACGCGCTGATCGCCAGGGTACGGGCGCCGGTCGAGCAGGTCTTCGGGACGCTGAAGCGCGGCTACGGCTACCGCCGGGTGCGCTACCTGGGGCTGGAGCGCAACGCCACGGAGCTGTGGCTGAAGTGCACGGCCTACAACCTGAAACGGGCGGTCCGCCTGCTCCCCGCCTGAGGCCCGTCCCGGGCCGGAGTGCGCCCCGCGCACGGTCCGAGGCCGCCACCACACCCTTTCCCGGGCCGCCAGCGACACTCGCAGGTCCTCCCGCCGCCCAATCCCGCCGACTTCACCCAGTTGCGCAAAGGTCTCCCGGCGGGAGAGGGCCAGGGTGAGGGGGACTCCGGCACAGCCGGAGCGCGCGCCCTCGAGTAGACCCGTAATCGCATGGTGCAAACGGGGTACGCGTCACCGTCCCTACAATGGACGCTCTACGCACACCCGGGACCGCGCAACAGCCATGGGACAGGGGACGGACTGTTGGCGATTCGCAGAGCCGTGCGACGCGTGCCGCGGCAGGGAGCCAAAGCGAGCGCCTCCTGGAACAGCTCCTGGCAGCGATCCTGCGTTGCGCTGGCCGTGGCGCTCCTGATCACCGCCTGCGGTGGTCAGGAGCCGCCGACGACGCACTTCGTCAACGTGACGGCAGCCTCCGGCATCGCCTATGCCCCCGGCTTCCTGGCCCCCCTGGGGCGTTTCGACCTGGATCGGACATACGCTCCCGGCGGTGTCGCGGCCGGTGACTACGACGGCGATGGAGACATCGACGTATTCATCGTCCGGGGAGACATCGGCCCGAACCTGCTCTACCGCAACCTCGGCAATCTGACCTTCGCGGAGGTTGCGGCGGCGGCGGGGCTGGCCAACACGAAGTCCGCGAGCGAGAACTACCGCCATGCGGGACCGATGTTTGCCGACATGGACGGTGACGGCGATCTCGACCTGTTCCTCGGCGGCCTCGAGGGCGACCCGTGCCTGATCTTCAGGAACGAAGGCGCCGGCGTCTTTCTTGACGTCACTGCGGGATCCGGCCTCGATACGATGCGCTCCGAACAGAGTGTCGGGGCGGCATTCGGCGACTACGATCTGGACGGCGACCTCGATCTGTTCATCTCCCACTGGGGTACGGAGCGCGATTACAGCGAGCCCGGGGATACCGAGCACCTGTGGCGGAACGACTCGGACGCGAGCGGTATTCGCTTCACCAGCGTCAGCGTCGAGGCAGGGATTTCGCCGAGCATCCTGACCCTGCCCGATCCGCTGATCTCGCTGCGGTTCTGGGACCACACGTTTACCCCCTCGTTCGCACGCATCGACGACGACCTGTACCCCGACATCCTGAGCGTCGGGGACTACAACCACACCCACTACTTCGTCAACAACCGGGACGGCACGTTCCGCAACGCGACCGATGTAGAGGTGCTGACCGATGACAACGGAATGGGATCCGCGCTGGGCGACTACGATCACGACGGGGACCTCGACTGGTTTGTGTCGAGCATCCTCATGAAGGGGAGTTTGCGCCGGGCCATCGGCAACCGGCTGTACCGAAACGACGGGGGAGTGTTCACGGACGCAACGGACGAGGCCGGCGTTGCCGATGGGGGCTGGGGCTGGGCGTCCTGTTTCCTCGACATCGAGAACGATGGAGATCTCGATATCTATCACACCAATGGATATCCATTCGCCGATCGCTACGCCAACGAGTTCGAGGCGGACAAGAGCCGGGTGTTCGTGTCCGACGGCTCCGGGCAGTTCGAGGAGAACGCCGCGGAGCTGGGGTTGGACGATAGCGGTGAAGGACGCGGCGTCGTCTGCGCCGACTTCGACGGCGACGGCGATATCGACATTCTGGAGCTGACGTTTACCGGCGCGAACCTCTGGCGAAACGATGCCAGCGGCGGCAGCTTCCTCAGTGTCCGGCTCGAGGGCCGGGCGCCGAATACGGAGGCCGCGGGCAGCCGCATCATGCTCTCGGCGGGGGGCGTCACACAGCTGCGGGAGATCAGTATCGCCAGCAATTTCGTGTCGCAGAATCCGACGGAGCAGATCTTCGGACTGGGGCATGACACGGTCGACGAGCTGCGTGTGCAGTGGCCCGACGGCAGCGAAACCGTGATCAGCGACGTCGAGGCGAACCAGCGCCTGGTCGTCCGCCAGCCGGATCCGTAGGGGCTGAGGGCGCGCTGAAGCGCCGAGGGCGGAACCGGGGGCGCGATTGCGCAATATGAACACCGGGTGCCCGCGGGGTGTGTTAAGTGTTGCGCGGTGACGGTACGGATGGAGGGTGACGTGCGGGAGCTTGAGGGGCGCGTGGCCGTCGTGACCGGGGCCGCCAGCGGCATCGGTCGCGCTATCGCCGAACGGAGTGCCGCCGAGGGCATGCGGGTCGTCCTCGCCGATCTCGAGGAGCCCGCACTGGACCTCGCCGTACACGAGCTGCGTGAGCAGGGAAGGGACGTGATCGGCGTCGTCACCGACGTCAGCGACCCGGCAGCAGTCGAGCGACTGCGCGACGAGGCGCTCGAGGCGTTCGGGGCGATCCACCTCGTCTGCAACAACGCCGGCGTCACCGTGAACTCCGACCGGGGACCCGCCGAGGCCGGCCTCGGCCTGCGGCTCTGGGAGCAGTCGCACGACGCCTTCAGCTGGCTGTTCGACGTGAACCTCTGGGGCGTCGTGCACGGCATCCGGACGTTCGTCCCGGTCCTGATCGAGCAGGAGGAGGGTCATCTGGTCAACACCGGCTCGGACCTGGGTCTGGTCACGCGTGAGCACTACGGCATCTACGCGGCGACGAAGCACGCGGTCGTCGCGCTCACGGAGACGCTCGCGCGGCAGCTGGCCGGCAGCTCGGTGGGTGTGTCCGTGCTCTGCCCGGGCCCCGTGGCGACGCGCATCCGGATGGCGGCGTCGCCCCGGCCGGGCCGCGAAGGCGAAGCGCTCCGCTCGCCGCCGGCCGCGAGAGACGCAGCGGGCGGCCCCGCTACCAAAGAGGGCATGGACCCTGCCGATGTCGCGGCGCACGTCGTCGCGGCCGTGCGCGACAAGAGGTTCTACATCCTCACGCACCCCGACCGGGCCGACCACGCCATCCGCGCGCGGATGGAGGGGATCCTCGCACGCCGCCACCCCGTAACGGCGGCTGGATGGTGGCCTCGGCTGTCGACGTGATCTTCGCTGCCGAGGTGGTGAGGGCCGCGGGGCGCGCCGCTATGCTCGCCGCGTCGCCGCGCGCATCGCTGCGCGGCCACGTACGCCGGAGGGGGACCCAATGCCGGTACCAGACAACGTCGAAGCGACGGTCCGCGCGCTCGTCGACGCGGCGGGACTGCCCGTCAGCGACGAGGAGTTCCAGTCGCTCGTCGACGGTTATCCGACACTCCGCGAGCTGGTCGACAAGCTCTACATCGAGGAGGTCCGCTACGAGGAGCCCGCGCTGATCTTCACGCCCGTCCCCCCGGCGAAGGGTGAGTGAGATGACCACACCCCGAACCATCGAATCGGCCGCCGCGGCGCTCCGCAGCGGCGAGGCGAGCAGCGTCGAGCTCACCGGCGAGGCGCTGGAGCGCATCGCCGCGCTCGACGAGCGCCTCGGCGCGTTCATCGCGGTCAACGAGGCGGGCGCGCTGCAGCAGGCCGCGCAGGCCGACGCCGACCTCGCGGCGGGCGTGGACCGCGGGCCACTGCAGGGCATTCCGTTCGGTCTCAAGGACATCCTCGCCACGAAGGACCAGCCGACGACGGCCAACTCGCTCATCCTCGACCCCGCATGGGGCGAGGGCTACGACTCGGTCGTCAGCGAGCGTGTCCGCGAGGCGGGCGCGGTCATCATGGGCAAGCTCGTGCTCTCCGAGTTCGCCCTCGGCGCGCCGGATGAGGAGAAGCCGTTCCCGATCCCGAGGAACCCGTGGCGGCTGGACCGCAGCCCCGGCGGGTCGTCGTCGGGCACGGGCATCGCCGTCTCCACCGGCATGGTGCTCGGCGGGCTCGGGACCGACACCGGGGGCTCCGTGCGCTTCCCCGCCGCCTACTGCGGGCACAGCGGCCTCAAGGTCACCTACGGCCGCGTCCCGAAGTGGGGCTGCGTCCCCCTCGGCTACACGCTCGACTCGATCGGCCCGATGGCGCGATCGGCCCATGACTGCGGCGCCATCCTCAACGTCATCGCCGGCCACGACCCGCGCGACCCCACCGCGTCGGCCGAGCCCACCGAGGACTACCTCGCGGGCGTCGAGGGCGGGGTCGCGGGGCTGCGGATGGGCGTCCCGCGCGAGTACTTCTTCGACCACGAGGAGCTCGACGAGGAGGTGCGATTGGCGACCGAGGCGGTGATCGACACGCTCGCCGGCCTCGGCGCGGAGGTGGTCGAGGTGAAGCTGCCGCACTCGGACATCGCGAAGGAGGCGAACACGCTGACGATGCTCTGCGAAGCCTTCGCCTATCACCGCATGGACATGGGCAGCGACCGCTGGACCGAGTACGGCAAGGCCGCTCGGATCATGATCGGCCGCGCCGCGCTCTACTCGGCGGCCGACTACATCCAGGCTCAGCGCTTTCGCAGCTGGTACGCGAAGCAGGCCGCGCGCGTCATGGCGGACGTCGACGTGCTCGTCGTGCCGATGACCCACGAGCCGGCGCCCGCGCACAAGCCGCCCGACATCAACCGGCGGCTGACGATGCCGAGCTACGCGGGGCCGTTCAACCTGCTCGGGTATCCCGCGCTCGCATTGCCGTCGGGGTTCTCGTCCGAGCTCGGGCTGCCGCTGTCGGCGCAGATCGTCGGTGCGCCATTTGCGGAAGCGCTGCTCGTGCGCATGGGCCGCGCTTGGCAGCAGGTGACGGACTGGCACCTGCAGGCGCCGCCGGACGACGCACCGGGCGGCGAGGAGGCGTAAGCGGCCGGGTACAGTACGTCCAGGCCCACCATGCGGGATCGAATCTCCGGCCACTTGCTCAGTCACGCTTGCTGCGCCTCGCGAGCGCCACCGTCACCACCACCGGCACGCGCTCGATCTTGTCGTTCCCGAGGAGTGATGCCGATGTTCGTTCAATGGTGATAAATCGGCGTCAGAATCTGCGCATCCCGGGGGACAATCGGGAGATTTGCTGGATTCTGGGGGTTCGGTCGGGAGCAGCCCCTCGATCGTGACCTCGTCCCGGGTGGCCGCCACGCTCAGCTGCACGGCCTCCATCACGCGCTCGTACTGCTCTGGCTCGGCGCCGTCGAGCCGCGCGGCGATCGTCGCGCACACCTGCCGGAGGCCGTCCTCGTCGACGTCGGCGGCAATAGCCGAAGCCGGACGGGCGAGGGTTTCCAGCTCCGTGCCGAGAACTTCGCGCTGTCGCTGGACCTCGCGGAGTTCGGCGCGCACCACGGAGCTGTCGACCTCGTCGTAGCCGAAGAGGCGGACGAGCCGCTCCTCGCGTTTCTTCAGCGTCGCCAGCTCTGACTCAAGGCGCTGGATTGCCTCGCGCGCCGAGGCGGAGTCGTCGGGCTGTCGCAACTCCTGCAGAACCACCTCGGGCGCGGTCAGCACCTTGAGCAACTCGTCCCGGATCTCCTGCTCGAGCGCCTCGGCCCGGATGTAGCGAGCCGCGCAGGCGCGCGCCGTGGTCTTCGTGTACGCGTGCCGGCAGCGGTAGTAGGCGTAGTTCTTGCCCTTCGGGGAGAGCGTCTGCCCAACCATCGCACTGTGGCAGAGGCCGCAGCGCAGCCGCCCCCGCAGCGCGTAGCGCCGCTTCGCCACCGGGCGGCGGCTGATGCGCTCGGGATCGTTCAGGATCGCCTGCACGCGCGACCAGAGGTCGTCGTCGATGATGGCCGGCGTCGCGCCCGGAATCTCGATGTGCTCGTTATCGGGCCGCTGCACCACACGCGTGCGGCGTCGCGCGCCGGGCGCGCGGACCGGCACTCGCTTGGTGCGGCGGTATACCGTGCGGCCGATGTACGCCTCGTTGAGGAGCGTGCGCCGCACCGTGATCGGGTACCAGGGTCCCCCGGCGAAGGCGGGGATCCCTGCATCGTTGAGTTCGTTGGACACGGCCGCGAAGCTGCGGCTCTCGGCGTAGCGCTCGAAGATGCGGCGCACGACCGCAGCCTGGAAGGGTTCGACCTCCCGGCGCCCGCTGTTCGGGTTGTAGGTGTAGCCGTAGCAGCCGGCCCCGGTCCCTTGCGGGATGCGCCCACTGCGCGCCCGCTCTTCCTTACCGCGCATCGTGCGCTCGGCTATCTTCTCCCGCTCCACCTCGGCGATGAAGGCGCGGGCGGCGAGGATGAAGCGCCCGACGGCCGTGTCCTCGAACCGCTCGGTCACGAACTCCAGGCGCACGCCGGCGCGTTCGAACTCGTCGAACAGGATGCCGATGTGGTTCTGGCTGCGCGAGAGCCGGTCGACCGCGTAGGCGACGACGACCTCGGCTTCCCCTCGTCGCAGCGCGGCGCGAAGCTCGTCGAGACCGTCACGCTCGAGCGCGCCGCCGCTCGCGGCTTCGCGGATGCGCCGAACCACGCGCCAGCCGCGGTCGGCGGCCAGCTCGGCGCAGGCGCGCTCCTGCGTATCGAGCGAGGAGCCGTCCCGTTCCTGGGCGTCGGTCGAGACGCGGGAATAGATGATTGCTCGCATGGCAGTCTCCGTCGGGTCGGGGATGTGGGTCGTCGGCATCGCTCATTCCAGCCTAGCGGTCGAGGCAAGGTAAGGGGGCGAACGGGCGACGAGGCGAGGGTGCAGGTCAGCGGCCCCGCTGCCGCTCGGGCTCACTGCTCGCGGGCGTTCCCGCCGAGCCGGACGGATGTGATTCGTCGGGGGCGAGCAGCCAGCGCCACAGTTCGTCCCAGGCGCGCGTACGCGGCCCGGTCCGCCAGTCGGCCGAGACGGTGAACCCGCCGGGCGTCGATTCCCGCGCATCCACTCCCGAGGCCGGCTCTTGCACAGCCTCGCCCTCGTGATCTCTACCGTTTCGCATGCTGCCACTCGTGTCCGCAGGGCGAGAAGGTGGTCGGTGTTGGGGCGCATTCTCTTGCGCCAGCGCCAGAGGCTGAGGCGGGAGGCGCCGAATTCGCGTACCGGTGCCCCCCAGCTCAGCCCCGAGACCTCCTTGAAGCGGATCAGCGGCCGGGCGAAGTCCTCCGGGTAGTCATGGCTCGCCCGCCGCTGCCGCATGAGGCTCAACTCCCGCCGCCGTACGCGCTCCATGCGGTGCCCCTCGTGGTTAGCTATGTACCAGTCCATACTCTATGCTAAGATAGAGTTTAGGTCAAGAACCAAGGTTCTAAGATGGCTGCGGCGGGACCGGAGGGAGCAACCACCATGACCACCACCGACGGCGACCCGCGCGGCGGCCTCGGAGACAGCATCCGCGAGGCGCGCAGGGGCGTGGGGCTCACCCAGCGCCAGCTCGCCGCCCTTGTCGGGGTCTCCGCGCACACCGTCTGGGCCTGGGAAGCAGGGCGCATGAAGCCTACCCACGCCCACCTCGTCGAGATCGCCTTCCACACCGACACGAGTCCGCTCCAGCTCGAGGCGCGCGAACGCCTCAACTCGGAGCTGCTCCTGGAGACCGAGGTCTCCTTCCACGACGCCGTGACGGGCCTCCCCGACGAGGACATCGAGGAGATCCGGGAGTTCATCCGCTTCGTGCGCTCGCGGCGCCGCCGCAAGGGACGAGCGGAGCGGTGAACCGGGCGCGGCGGCGGGCGGGGACGCTGCGCCGGAGGTTCGGGCTGTGCGGACGGGTGGACGTCGAAGCGGTGGCCAACGCGCTCGGGCTGGAGGTCTGGCTGCGGGACTTCCAGGTGCAGAAGGAAGTGCAGATCGACGGCAACATCGCGGTGGCGCGGCGGCTTGGCCCGGAGTGGCGACGCTGGGTGACGGCGCACGCCATCGCGCACCGGCTGATGCACCCGGGCAATCACCTCGAGCTGCGGGACCACACTGACCTGCCGCGCCCCTGGGAGCGGGAGGCGGAGGACTTCGCGCACACGCTGCTCGTCGACGAGGACGAGGCGCTGGCGGCGGGCTTCGTCTACGCCTGGGAGGTAGCCGAGCACTTCGGCGTGCCGCCCGAGCTCGTGCGCGTGCAGGCGCGCCTGCTGCCGGGCGAGTGCGAGTGAACAGCCGGGGGCGCAGCAAGGCGAGACACGCGTGTGATGAGCTGTGGTTGAGCGAGTTGCCTGAGAACCCTGTGGCGGGGAATCACGAATGGGTCGCACCGCGACCCATTCGTGATGATCACCGCGCGGTTGACGCGCAACCGGCAGGCGTTTAGGCCCCCAGAGCGTGACATGGCGCCCGTGGGCCGTCAACGGGCCGTTGTTGCTCAGAAGCGATCGTACCGGAGACTGGAGCCCGAACTCAGAATGATCGTACCGAGCGGCGGCCATCCGCCGGACGCGTAAGCAGCGGTCACATCCCGGCGCGCGCGGGTCACTCTCTGGCAACAGCCGCCCGGCAGCAGGCCGCTGTCCACGCTGCGCGAGACGCGCGACGCGTCTTCGCGCACCGACTCCTACGTCGGATACTTCAATGTCCGGGGCGGGCGCGACATCGGCCGCACATCGACCTTTGGGCAAGGACGAGGGGGCGCGCGGCGTACTCACTGAAGTGCCGCCGCAGCACGCCGAGAATCTCCGTCCACCAGCCGGGTGCGAACGTGCGCACGCCCTGGCGGTACAATGGTGGCCCCCACCGCCGATGGGCAGCCGAGCGCCCGGCCGGTCGCTGCAACCCGGCTACGAGGCGCGCCGCAGCGCGAGGAAGGCAAGGACGGCCCTTCACGATGCCGAGAGCCGGCGGCGAAGCCGACAAGCTCGGGAACCGCTACGAAGCACTGTGGGCGGTCGCCGCCGCCCTCGACCTCATCGACGGCGACTACGCCGATCTGACGGTCGAAGCCGTCGGCGACGAGGCTGCGGGGGTCGAGTTCGTTCGCACCAGTCCGGCGGGCGTCCGCGAGCATCACTCCATCAAGCGCCAGCAGGGCGAGGGCAACTGGACGGTCAGCCGGCTCGCGCACAAGGGGCCGACCGGCAGAAGCATCCTCGGCGACCTCTTCGCCAAGGCTGAAGTCGGCAGCGACATCGTCTTCAGTTCGGGCACGAGCGCGACCGAACTGGAGGAGTTGGCGGAACGCGCGCGAGCGGGCGACTCATTCGAGGAGTTCAAGCGGCGCCTCGACCAAAACGGCAAGCTCTCTGGACGGTTCGCGGACGACGTTGTCCCTCTCGCCGACGGCGAGCGCGGAGCGTGGGTCGCGCTGCGGCGGCTCCAGGTCCGCACTGTGAACGAGCCAGAGTTGAGAAGGCAAGTCGAGCGACGCGTGCGCTCGATGTTCCGGATGTCTGACGGGTCGCCCGTCGATCCGCAGGCGGTCAGGCTCCTGATCGCGGACGTGCTCACCGACTCCCTCGGCAAACTCCTCACTGCGGACTCGGTACTCGGCGCCATCGGGGAGCACGGAGTGCTGCAATCGCGCCTCGCGAGCGATGCGAACGTCCGCGAGCGGGTCCAGACGCTGAACCGCGCACACATCGAGGAGATGCACGCTCTCCTCATCAATCGCGAGGAGATCGTTCGGGACGAGAGCGCGGCCGCGGAGGCGGCCCTGCTGGAGCGCGGCAAGTGGGTCATGCTCGAGGGGGCGGCCGGCAGCGGAAAGAGCTGCGTGCTCGTGCAGTTGATGGACCGACTCGACCAGCGCGGCCTCCCTCGCTTGGTGATCCGGCTGGACAGGCTCGGCGACGGCGACGTCTCCGCCCGGGCGATCGGCGCGGGGCGCGGATTGCCCGAGTCGCCCGCGATCACGCTCGGCGGGTTCGCCGCCGGGCAGCCCTCGGTGCTGGTGCTCGACCAGCTCGACGCCATCAGCGTCGTGTCCGCCCGCAATCAGGCCGCTTGGGCAGCCTTCAACGAGTTGCTCGATGAGGCGCGGACGTATCCGGAGATGCGCGTCCTGTTCGCCTGCCGCTCCTTCGACCTCGAGCGCGACGCCCGGCTGCGCGCCGTCGCCGAGGATCGCGACCGGGTCGAACGCATCGCCGTGGGACCGCTCGGCGCGGACGCGATCCGGTCCGCGGTCTCCGCCGGGGGGCGCGACCCGAAGGCGCTGAACGAGGCCCAGATGGAGATTCTCGCGACGCCGCTGCATCTCCGCCTGTTCCTTGAGGCGCCGGGCGCGAGCACCGCGAACTTCGTCACCGCCCGCGACCTGTTCGATGCGTTCTGGGAGCACAAGGCGGCTGCGGTCGCAAGTCTCTTCGGCGGGCGGTCGAGCGTCTGGACATCCGCGATTGGCGGTCTCTGCGACGCGCTCAGCGAGCGGGAGGCGACAGCCGCGCCGAGCTACGTGCTCGACGAGCAGGCCGGAGTCCTCGAAGCGCTGGCGTCGGAAGGCGTCGTGTCGCTTCGGGACGATAGCGTGAGCTTCTTCCACGAGTCGTTTTTCGACTACGCATTCGCGAGGGCGTTCGCGCGCTCGAACCGGGATCTAGCCGAGTGGCTGCTTGCCGGGGAGCAGCCTCTGTTCCGCAGGTCGCAGGTCCGGCAGGTGCTCGAATTCCTGCGGGGCCACGACTCCGACAGGCCGCGTTACCTGCGGACGCTGAGGCGCTTGCTGAGCGATTCCGGCATCCGCTTCCACGTCACGAAGCTCGTGCTCGATTGGCTGGGCGCCCGGCCCGACCCGGCACCCGAGGAGTGGCGCATCATCGAGGATCTCGCCGAAGAGCTCGGCGAGCACGCCTGGGAAGTCCCGCGCAACTCCGCGGCCTGGTTTGACACCCTGCACGCCATGGGGCGCTGGCAGTCGTGGCTGCGAGCCGATGAGGCGCAGGCCGACCGCGCCGTCACGCTGCTCGGCATGCCCGCCGTGCTGAAGGAGCGGTCAGCCGCGATTGCCGAACTCGTTCGCGGCTTCCGTGGAACGTCGGACGAGTGGCAGGCAAGACTGCGGTGGCTGGTGGCCCGCAGGGACGGCGGCGCCAGCCCGGAGATGCAGGACCTCGTAATCGGCCTCATCGACGACGGCACGCTCGATGACGCTCGGCCCGGGTTCGCAGTCAACGACGACTGGTGGTCCATGTGGTACGGGCTGGGCGCCGAACAGCCGACGTTCGTCGTCAGGATCTTGGGAGCCTGGTTCGACCGGCAGATGGCGCGTGCCGCCGCCCTCGGCCACGACGACCCGTTCGCGTACGGCCTCAATCTCGTCCCCCACAGCGACTACAGCGCCGAACTGATCCGCGAGTGCGCGACAGCAGCGCCCGCCGAGTTCGCGACCACGCTGTTCCCGAGGCTCGCTCGCTTCGACAAGGCGGTCCCGAGGGACTGGGTCACGGCGCCAAGCAGCTACGGCGATCCCGTCGACCAACTCCGCGACGCCCTCGTCGACGCCATGCGCATCGTCGCCCGCGAGGATCCCGCGGCCCTCGACCGGATCATCGACGCCGAGACGCTCGGTGACAGCAAGTGGATGTCGGCGCTCCTGCTCCAGGCTTGGAGCGCCAACCCCGAGGTCTATGCGGAACGCATCGTGCAGTTCCTGCTGGAGGCGCCGGGGGAGCGGCTGGGTATCGGATATAGCATCTCCGCAGGAGGGACTGACGCCTTCGCGGCGATCAGCCGCACCGCTATCGCGGCAGCCTCGGAGACGTGCGCGGACAGGTCGTTCAGCGATCTGGAGCAGGCGGTCCTCGCATTCGCGCCGGACTGGGAACGGGAGGAGCGGGCAGTCGGTCGTACTGCCTTGGCGTTGCTTTGGGCCCTCCACGGCGAGCGGCTCAGCGTGGCCGCTCGCCGACGCATCCAGGAGCTCGAGCGGAGATTCCCAGACGCCCCCGAGCGCGGCGCGCCCCCGCCGCCACCTGCGGAGAGCATTTCGTGGAGCGCTGTCGGCGCGCCCATCGAAGCGCCGAATCAGCGCCTCATGACAGATGACCAGTGGCTCGCGGCGATGGCGAGGCACGCGAGCGACCGTGGGGACTGGACCCCCGATGGGCGAATCGCTGGCGGCGCGATTGAGCTCTCGCGGGGGCTTCAACAGCTCGTTCGCGAGGATCCCGGACGCTTCGCGAGCCTCGCCGGCCGCATGGGGGCCGACCTGCACCCCGCCTACTCCAGGGCGATCCTCGACGGGCTGACGGGCCGCGACGGGTCCGGCCGCGCCGGTTCGCCGGCTCAGATCTGCGGGGTGCTGAGGCGGATCGCGGACATCGGAGCGCCGGGGCTCGAGAAGGAAGTCGCGGACGCGATCGGGGCCCTGGCGGACGAAGTCATCCCGGACGACATCATCGAGATGCTCCGTGCGAGCGCGGAAGGCGCGCCGGACCCGGAGATCGATACCTGGCCCGCCGACCACCCGCCCAACCCCGTGACGGGACCCCCCAGCCAGGGGATTAACTCCGCGCGGGGAGCGGCTGCGGAGTCGATCGCCCGGCTGCTCTTCGCCGACCGGGATCGCTGGGAGGTGCTGAAGCCGACCGTCGAGCGCCTCGTCACGGATCCGGTGCTGGCCGTCCGTTCCGTGGCCGTGGAGTGCCTGCTCGCGGTGCTCGACACGCATCGCGAGCAGGCGCTCGCGGGCTTCGGGCGGCTCGCTGAGGGCGCCGAGACCATCCTCGCGAGCGGGTACGTCGAGCGCTTCGTCCACTTCGCGGTGTTCCGCGACTACGCGGCGATCCGGCCCACGCTCCTGAGGATGCTGCGCTCCCCGGAGCCCGCCGTCGTGAAGGCGGGAGTCCGGCAGATCACCGTCGCCGCGCTCTCGATGGAGGAGGCGCGCGACGATGCCGACCTTGTGCTCGGCATGGGCGAGAACGCGCGAGGCACTGCGGCGGAGGTCTACGCACGGAACGTCGCGGACGCGACGGTGGGCGCGGAATGCGAGGAGCGGCTGAAGGCGCTCTTCCGCGACAAGAGCGAGGAGGTGCGCCGCGAGGCGGCCCTGTGCTGGGATGCGCTCGAGCCCGATGAACTGGCGAAGCGCGGCTCGCTGCTCGGCGCCTTCATCGAGTCCATCGGGCCGGACACCGACGTCGGCTCCCTCGCCCACTCGCTGGGACAGTCGCACGAACCCCTGCCTGCGGAGGTGTGCGATTTGGCGGAGCGGACGGTCGCGGCCTACGGACCGAAGGGCGGGGACATGCGGCTCCGCGAGGGCGGGGTGGCCCACAGCCTGGCGCCGCTGGTGATTCGCCTGCACGAGGAGACCGACGACCCCGAACTGCGCCGGCGCGTGCTCGACGTGATCGACGAGATGCTGCGAGCCGGGTTCATGGGCATGGGCGACCGGCTCGAGGAGCAGTACGCGCGGTAGCCGCGCTCACGCCGCTACGCCGGGCGGCGAGGCCGGCCGCCTCGACCGCCGCGCGGGTGTGACATGTCCGCCCGTGCGAAGCCGCGAGGGCGGGTATCCTGAGTGCGAGGGTAAGGAGGCCGCATGACCGTGGCGCCGCCAGCCGCCGGCCTTGAAGACGCACTCGATGTCTGGACGCACATTGCCCGCATATTCGGCGCGGCGGCTGACGGGCGCGCGGCCGCAATCCGCCGGCTGTTCGCCGAGACGCTGGACTTCAACCCGGACCGGGGCCAGGTGGACCTCCGCGATGCGCCGGCCACGGTGGAGTTGCCTGACAGCGCCGAGCGCATCGCGGAGCTTGAGGGCGTGCAGGTTGTGTACGTCCCCCTCGAGACCCCCGCCATCGGCCGGGTGCGCAAGGCGGACGTGACCGAGGCGGCTCGGCTCATTGAGCGCCAACTCGGCGATGACCTGCTACTGGTCGTCGCCAACGCCGCCGGCGACCAGTTGCACCTCGTGCTCCCTGACCTCACCGGCACACGGCCCATGCTGCGGCGCCTCGTGTTCGAGCGCGGCGAGCACAATCGGACGCCCGTCGAACAGCTCTCGAAGATCTACAGGGGCCCCCGGGACACCCGGAGCGTCCGCGTTGCCCTCACCGAAGCCTTCGACGTCGAGCCCGTCACCAAGCGGTTCTTCCAGGAGTACAAGCGGGTCTTCGAGCAGGTCGAGCAGAGCGTGACCGGGTTTGCAGGGGGCGAGGACGACGAGCGTCGGCTATTCGTCCAGACGCTGTTCAACCGGCTGATGTTCGTCTACTTCCTGCAGCGCAAGGGCTGGCTCAAGTTCCGCGGTGACACGGACTACCTCAAGGCGCTGTGGAGCGACTACCGGCAGAGCGACCGCGAGGGCGACAACTTCCACCTCAGCCGGCTCAGGATCCTGTTCTTCGCGGGGCTCAACAACCCGGCTTCCCGCGATGTGACCGCTGGGACAGAGCCATTGATCGGCGAGGTGCAATTCCTGAACGGCGGTCTGTTCGAGCAGGGCGCCCTCGACAATCACGGCGTCACGGTGCCCGACGACGCCGTAGAGGCTGTACTAACGGAGCTCTTCGACCGCTTCAACTTCACCGTTATGGAATCGACACCCTTCGACATCGAGGTCGCGGTCGATCCCGAGATGCTGGGCAAGGTGTTCGAGGAACTGGTGACGGGTCGGCATGAGTCCGGCTCCTACTACACTCCGCGCCCGGTCGTGTCGTTCATGTGCCGCGAGGCACTCAAGGGCTACCTCGAAGGGGTCACCACCCTCGAAAGCGAGCCAATTCGATTGTTGGTGGACGAGCACGACGCTTCCAGCATCTCGCTCGCGCACGCCCAGGCCGTGGCAGGAGCCCTTGACGAGGTCACGATCGTGGACCCCGCCTGTGGGTCTGGCGCCTACCTGCTCGGCATGATGCAGGAGCTTGTCGAACTGTGGGCGATCCTCTACAGCGACCGGCTGAAGCACGACGCACGTAGCCTCTACGACCTGAAGCTGCACATCATCGAGCGCAACCTCTACGGAGCGGACATCGACAAGTTCGCGGTGAACATCGCGATGCTGCGGATGTGGCTCTCCCTCGCCATCGAGTACGAGGACGACTCACACGTCGCCCCCTTGCCCAACCTGGACTTCAAGGTCATGTGCGGCGACAGCCTGCTCGCGCCCGACCCGAGCACCGGCGTGGCGGCCCGCGAGGCGCCGAGCGCGCAGATGGCGTTGGGCCGGGATCCCGCACGCATGGAGGAACTAGACGCCCTGAAGGGTGCCTATATGCGCGAGAGCCTTGCTGCCGACAAGGAGCGGCTGCACAACCAGATCGACGACATCCGGGAAGAGCTGCGGGAGGGCATCGAGGCCGCGGCCGAAGATACCCTGGACTGGCGCGTCGAGTTCGCGGAGGTCTTTGCTACGCGCGGCGGCTTCGACATCGCGATCGCCAACCCGCCCTATGAGAGGCATGAGCAGATCCGCGGGCACAAGGCGAACCTGCGGATGCTGTATCCGGACGTGTACACCGGCACGGCGGACTACTACGTCTACTTCTACAACCGCGCGGTCCAGTCGCTTCGGGATGGCGGGATTCTCGCCTTCATCAGCAGCAACAAGTACATGCGGGCTGCGTACGGGAAGAAGCTCCGGGCATATCTCTCCACCCAACTGACAGTCACCCAAGTTGTTGACTTCGGAGACCTCCCAGTCTTCACGGCGAACGCCTACCCCTCCGTGATCGTTGGTCGGAAGGCTCGGGAAGGGCCGAGCCGCCTGTTGCAGGTCGCGGACCTAGTCCCGCCCATCCGACGAGAAGTCGCGGCTAGGGGTCTTCCGGTGACCACGGACACGGTCAACCGCGCGATAGACGGACTCCCCGAACTCCTCGCGAGACATGCCGTATCTGACTATCCGCGATCGATGCTGGGAGAGGACGGATGGGTACTCGAGGACATCGCCCTCGTTCGTCTCTTCGAGCGCTTGATGAACACCGGGACACCCCTCGGCGAATTCGTCAAGGGGCGCATCTACTACGGTGTCAAGACCGGCTTGAACGAGGCGTTCGTCATTGATCGGGGCACGCGCGACGAGCTCCTGGCGGCAGATCCACGCAGCGACGAACTAATCAAGCCATGGCTGCGCGGGCGGGACATCAAGCGCTGGCGGGTGGATTGGCGCGGGCAGTACATAATCGCAATCCAGAACAGCGGTGACGCCAGCGCCCGCAACCCGTGGGCCGGCGCGGCGTCCGAGAGATCTGCCAGGGCCATCTTCGGCGAGCACTACCCCGCTCTCCACGACCACGTCAGCCGGTTCGAGAACGCCTTGCGCGCACGAAGTGACCAGGGCAAGTTCTGGTGGGAATTGCGTGCCTGTGCGTACTATCCGCAATTCGATCGCCCCAAGATCATCTTCAACCGCTTCATCAACGCCCCCACTTTCGCCCTCGACACTTCCGGCTTCTATCACAATGACGCCTGCTACTTTGCCGTGCCGCCAACCCCAGCGCTGGCCGCCATTGTCAACTCTGAGATTGGGTGGTGGTTGCTCTGGCGCCTCTGCACAATACTGCAGAACGGCTACCTCCAGGTCTTCATCCAGTTCCTTGAACGGCTCCCGGTCCCGCCGATCCCGGACACTCTTGACCAGCGCCTCTCGGAACATGTCATGCAGGCGACATCCGGGGATCTCTCGCCAACACTCGAATCAGAGTTGAACGATCTCGTGTACGATCTCTACGGCCTAGTGTCCTGAGTGGTTAATGCGCTGTAGATAGCTGATGGGTTCATGGGTGCCGCGCAGAAAGCGCCGCGCCGCGCACCAACGCCCGAGGGGGCCGAACGGAGGGCGACCAAAGAGCCGCTTCCTGGTACCCGCCACACCGCACGAACTTATAGTCGGCGTCGCGCGCACTGGGCACCGAGAGCAAACTGCGGCCGGCGCAACCCTACGACGCGCTCGACTCGGCGAGGCTGAACGAGGAAATCGACGAGGCGTTGGAGAAGTTCACCAGTGTTCCCGTTGTGACGCTGACGCCCAGAGCCACTCAGGACAGGAAGACGGTACGCTCGTTGTAGTCCGCCACATCAACGATACGGCGCATCCCGCCAGCCTGGTCCGCCGTTACGAATATCAGATTGTGCGTGACAGCTGCACTCACAATCCAGAGGTCGTTCTCCTGAATCCCGAGGTCGACGTCCGAGGTGCGGTCAACCAGACTCGCCAAGGGGCGGTGACGCCGGCGGCGGCGTTTCCTCGGAGCATGTTTGTCGAAGATGTTCGCCCGGAATTGGCCCCAGACACGCGCTGTCTGCTCGTTGATCGCGAGAATCCTGTAGCCAGTGAGCACTGAAGCGAGAGTGGGAATCGGCGCCCTCGCCCTCGCGGCCTGGGCACGAGCGAGATCCATGCCGTACTGAATCTCGCCCACCGTCACGGCCGATACGAACACGGGAGCCTTCCCGATCTCCGCTAGCTTCTCCCTAACCGCCTGGTGATGTGGGTTCGGTTCGTAACTGGCCGCGCTGGCTATGTTCGTGTCGAGCAGGTAGCCCTCTAATGCCGAGTCTTGCATACCAGTCAATCGATGTACGACAACGCCTCGTCGAGGAGGGGCGATTGCGGAATGGAAGGCAAGCGCTTCAACGTTTCTGCCGCGCTCGCCTCGGCGATCACTCCCGAGACATGCATGTGCAACGGGAAGTGGGGCCTGAATCCTAGCGGGATGTAGTGATAGAAGTCGACGGGGCCCACGCGGTCGTGCCCGTGGAAATAGTCCAAGAGATCGTGCTCGACACGCAGCGGTAGATCGTAGGCGCGCAACACCTCAGCATCGATCTCGAGAACCAACTGCAGGCACTGGTCGTGCGCTTCACGCTCGCCTACTTCTTGAGCAAGCCAAGCCCCCCTCGTTTGTGTGTACTTCCGGACGAGCGAAACAACGCGCTCTTGTTGAACCTCGTCGAAGTCCGGGAGCGGTACGCTCCGCAATGTGTCGACGCGGATATGCCGCTTGCCTTCTCGGACGGCGATGAACGCATTCGCGACGGGGCCGTTCAAGACAGCAGCACCAACTTCGAGCGGCACGGTCTCATCAAGCCAGACCCCGTGAAGATTCTGGTAGCAGACCAGCCCAGACTCGTCCACTGACGCGCTCATCACCCACGGCCCCCTGGAGAGGCGGCCTGCGTTGACGATGAGCTTCGGTTCATCCCACGGGAGCAGGCCAGCCGATGGCCGCAGGAGTTTCGGCGCGACATTCAGGAGTATTTGACCGGTGACGACGAACGGTTCCGCAGAACCCCGTGCCCCGCGTACGCCCGGCACGAAGTTGGTGCCAGGTTCGGTCGCCACAAGCTTTGCTTCGTGGCTGCTGAAAGGCACGTTGTATTCGATCCCGCGGTGAATTTCGGCCACGCTACCTAGACGCTTCATGTCAGCGGTGGCTTCCCATACCTCGGAGAGCTTCAGCAACCCCATGTGTTTGGCGAATGCCGCTGCGGGATCCGGTATGTCGGCCTCAGAGCTGTATGACGCCTGCCGCGTGGTGTAGAAATCTTTCCGATCGGTGACCGCGCCCGACCGCACATGCGCGGATCCAACGGCGGTGCCATGGGCGGTGAGCAATACTGTCTCAGCATCGGAATGGTGGAAGATCCTATCCGGCAACTCGAGAACCTCAACGGACGAGTAGGTGCTGCCAATGCGAGCCCGGAGATCCCGGCATCCACGCCCGTCGAGAAAGCTCCTCGGGAGGGCCAGACCCAGCAGTTGCGGTGGCCGCTGAAGCACTCGGTGCAGCATCTCCTCGGGCTTCGTTGTTCGCTCTACGCCCGGATAGAGCGCTTTCTCATCGCCCGTAAACCGCTCGAAGGGCGGGTTGCACAGCACGACGCTGGCCGCTTCCAACTCCTGATCGAAGCGGGGGGAGGAGAAGGCATCACCTTCGAAGAGCCGCCAGCCGTCTGGATTCGGGTAGTCGGCCAGCATGAGGGACAACTTTGCGACCTCCCGGGCGAAGCTGTCGATCTCCATGCCCGAGAGCATCTCAACAAAGTACTGATGCCGCGCCTCGGAGCTCATCGTCGGGGGCAGTAGCTCACGCAGGCGCTGCATCGCTGCCACCAGAAACACCGAGTGGCCCGAGAACGGCTCGAACACGAGCCGGCTGGCCTGTTCGAGATCTTCAAAAGGCAGTCTGCTGACGATGTACTCAGCCACCTCCCGCGGCGTACCGTGAACCCCCAACGACTTTCGTGTAGCTGGCGAAACAAGGGTGTTCTCGTATACGTAGGCGAGCGAGTCTACCGACAGGTTCTGGAAGTGAAGCCTGCTATTGAGGTGGCGCCAAGCCGCAAGTTGTGTGTCGTAATCTGCCAGAACCGGCTCGGGCGCGTCATTGCTGAAATAGAACTCCTCGACGGCTGTGATCGCCGCCCGGGGGTCTTCAGGAGCCCAATCCCCAGGGTGCTGCCGATCGGCTAGGACCTTAGCAGCCAATAGCCTGAAAATCAGACGAAAGAGCGGAGGATACTGGTCGTCTGCAAACGGGTGCTCCCGCTCAGAGGTGGCAACCGCCAGATTCACCGTCTCCCTCAAGAGACGATCGAGCTTCGTGCGAGCCTCGTAATCGAGGAGCGGGAGCAGGCCAAGGTCAAAGAAATCGAGTTGTGTGGCGGCGGTGGGGTCGCCGGATTGAGCCTTGAGCACACTCCGTGGTGACCAATCGTCGTGGTGGTTGGCGAACAAGGCAGAAACCTGATCCGTGCTCACCTCATCGAGCCGGGCAGGCGTGCCCGTGCCCGTCACCTTCCAGCGAACAACCTGATTGCGAGCGATCTCGAATATCTGAGGTGCTCCCAGCGATCTGTAACCTTGGACCAATTCCGGTCCTGCCACACCGTTAGAGACGACTACACCGAATGATGCATGGCGATAGGACGGCGGTTCCTGCGTGAACGCTGCAAGCGGGATTTGCTTGACCGCATAGTCGGGAGCCAAGAAGTCCGCGAAGTCGTATTTCTCCCGCAGCAACCCGTCGACGTAGCCGAGATCGCGGAGCTCGTCCTTCACCTGGTCTAGTACCAACAGGTGGTCGTGGTCCTCCATCGGAACCCGTACCTCCCGCGAGCGTCGCCTCGTGCCTGCTCGCTACAGATATGCGCGTGCGGTGCTCCCGGTTCAGGATACCAGACGGAGTGCGCCTTGAGGGCCGTGAGGGCTGATGATCCCGTCAGAGATGAATGCCCATTTTACGAAGCCTTCTGTTGTATCGATTATCGAAGTCAGCGAGCCGTAGGCGCCGTTCATTCAGAGAGCTTCGGGCGACTGATCGGACCCCAACGCATGAGGTCCACAGCGTCGCCTGATGATGGTGGCGGCGGGCGTAGCCTGGAGTGCCATGCATGAGTTCCCGAATCGGACGGCCAACGGTCAGCATCGTCTTGAGCGAAGAGGAGCGGGAGACGCTCGAACGGTGGGCGCGCCGGCCGACGTCGGCGCAGGCGCTCGCGCAGCGCTGCCGCATCGTCCTGGCGGCGGCCGAGGGGACGCCGAACAATGCGATCGCCGCCGCGCTTCGCTGCCACCCGGTCACGGTCGGCAAGTGGCGCCGTCGCTTCGCGGCGCGGCGGCTCGACGGCCTCCGCGACAAGCCGCGACCCGGCGCCCCGCGCACGATCACGGACGCGCAGGTGGAGGCGGTGATCGTCAAGACGCTGAAGGAGGGGCCCCCCAACGCCACGCACTGGTCGACCCGTTCGATGGCCTCCGCGATGGGGATGTCCCAGACGGCGATCTCCACGATCTGGCGCGCCTTCGGCCTGAAGCCGCACCTCGTGCAGCACTTCAAGCTCTCACCCGACCCGCGGTTCGTCGAGAAGGTGCGCGACGTGGCCGGGCTCTATCTCGACCCGCCCGACGCGGCGGTGGTGCTGTGCGTCGATGAGAAGACCCAGATCCAGGCGCTGGACCGCACCGCTCCGCCGTTGCCGATGGCGCCCAACGTGCCGGCCCGCCAGACGCACGACTACGTCCGTCACGGCACGACGAACCTCTACGCGGCGCTCGACGTCGCCTCGGGGCGCGTGATCACGGAGATGACCCCCAGGCACCGCGCCCGTGAGTTCCAGCAGTTCCTCTCCCTCATCGACGAAAGCGTTCCGCGGGAGCTCGCGGTACATGTCGTGCTCGACAACGTCTCCACGCACCGCACCCCGGCGATCCGGGACTGGCTCCGGAGCCATCCCCGCTTCAGCTTCCACTTCACGCCGACCTACAGCTCCTGGATGAACCTCGTGGAGCGCTGGTTCGCGGAGCTCACGACCAAGTGGCTGCGGCGCGGCACGCACCGCAGCGTGGCGGAGTTGACCGAGGCGATCGAGGCGTGGGTCGCCGGCTGGAACGAGAATCCGAGGCCTTTCATCTGGCGCAAGACGGCCGATCAGATCCTCGCGAGCCTCACCGGCTATCTGCAGCGCATTAACCACTCAGGACACTAGGTGCGCAAGATCGAGCACTGGTGGCGGACTGGTTCGAGCGACGGAGCGCGGCACCTTGAGCACCCTCCTTGGAGCCTTGGAGCCCGCAGCTTCACTGAGCTCATCGACGCCGCACCGCTCCCGGACCGAGCCTGTCGCGTGAACATCCTCCATGCATCGACTGACCCGGACCTGCTCACCCGCCTGCAGGAAATGCTGGGCAGTTCAGCCCGGGCGGACATCGCCGTCGGCTACTTCTTCATGTCCGGCTTCGGCGCGGTCAGCGAGGAACTGGCACGGCTGGACAAGGTGCGCATCCTCGTGGGCCGCGCCGATCGGCAGGTGATCGAGGCGGTCGCCGCGGGACTGCAGCAGCCGGACGCGCTGCGGGCGCGGCTGGACTCCGACGGGCTCGTGCAGCGTCGCGAGCGAGCCGCCGTGGCGCGGGACTCCGTCGACCGCATCGCCGATGGCGTGTCACTCTTGCCGCAGACGGAGGACGCCGAGAACACGGTGAGCCTGCTCCGCGACATGGTCGCCTCGGGCAAGGCGGAGGTCCGGGCCTACCGGCGCAGCCCGCTGCACGCCAAGGCGTACCTCTGCTGGTACGACGACCACGCCGAGCCGGGCGCGGCGGTCGTCGGCTCCTCGAACCTCACGCTGGCCGGGTTCAGCGGCAACACCGAGCTCAACGTGCGCGTCACTGGCGACGCCGAGATGGCGGCCCTGCGCGACTGGTTTGACGCCCTCTGGGAGGACTCGGAGGACATCAGCGAGGAGCTGCGGGTCACGCTGGAGCTCTCCTGGGCGCTGGCGAAGACGCCGCCCTATCACGTCTACCTGAAGGCCCTCCACGAGCTCTACGGCGGCGGCGCCGGGGCGAGCGAGCTGCCGCTCGAGCCGCAGGACGGTGAGCTGGCCAACTTCCAGCTCGACGCGGTGCGCCGCGGCCTGGCGATGATCGATATCCATGGCGGCTGCTACATCGGCGACGTCGTGGGCCTCGGCAAGACCTTCATCGGCGCCGAGCTGCTCCGGCAGCTGCAGTTCAGCTACCCGAACGACGGACGGCCGCTCATCCTCTGCCCCGCCGGCCTGAAGCCGATGTGGGAGTCGTTCAACGAGCGCTTCCAGCTCGGGGCCGAGGTGATCTCGCACAGCATGATCGTCCCGTCCGGCGAGGCGGAGTTCGACGAGGAGCTCGGCCGCTACATCGACGCGGCGCCCCCCGAGCGGGGCATCGTCCTCAGTCAGGCGTACCCGGACCGGGGCCCCGTGCTGGTGGACGAGGCGCACAACTTCCGGAACCGCAACCAGCGCTACGCGGGACTCGAGGAGTACCTCGAGTCCGGCGACCACAAGGTGGTGCTGCTCAGCGCCACGCCCCAGAACCTCGGCCCGCTCGACATCTACCGCCAGCTCAGCCTGTTCCTGGACGACACCGACCACGGCCTGCCCATCGAGCCCCTCGACCTGCAGGAGTACTTCGGCAACGCGCAGCGCTGGCTCGACTACCAGGCGGCGTACGCGAACTACCGGACCGAGTTCGAGGCCTGGGAGCGCGATCGCCCCACGCCCACCCCGCCGCTGGCGCCGGCGCAGCCAACAGTGCCGCGAGCGGACATCACGCAGGTATTGTCGCCCTTGTTCATCCGGCGCCGCCGGCGCGACATCCGCGACCTCTACGGCAACACCGCGCTGGTCGGGGGCGAGCCGGTGCGCTTCCCGAACCCGGTGCTCGATAACGTCGACTACCGGCTCGACCGCGTCTACGCGCGGGCCGGGGAGTTCCAGGAGATCACGGAGGCGCTGTCGCAACACGAGGCCTCGCGGTACCGCGCTTCCGAATACCTGGGCGACGACTTCAAGACGCGGGCTGAATACCGAGGCCTGCTGCGCGCGCGGGACCGGATCGCCGGACTGATGAAGGTGTTGCTCCTGAAGCGCCTCGAGTCGAGCGTCGCGGCGTTCCGGTCCACGCTCGAAACGCTCATCAACAGCAACCGCAACTTCCGGGACTCGCTGGAGTCCGGCTTCGTGCCCGTCGGCGCCACGGCGACCCGCCTCCTCGCCGGTCAGGGCTTCGATCCAGACGAGCTTCTGGAGATCCTCCAGCAGGAGGAGGCGCGCGGCGACGCCCGCGGCGCCGCGTATCCCGCCGCGCACTTCGACGCCGAGGGCTGGATCGCCGATCTCGACGCGGACCACGGGGTTCTGGGCGGCCTCCTCGAGCGGATCGCGAACATCACCCCGGAAGACGACGACAAGCTCCGGGCGCTCCGGGAGTTCCTCGACCAGCCCGAGGTCCGTGCGGGCAAGGTGCTCATCTTCTCCGAGGCCGAGACGACCATCGACTACCTCTACGAGCAGCTGAATCCCGGCGGGCACGACCCGGAGATCGCTCGCCTGAGCGGCGGCAACCGCGACAACGCCGAGACCATCGTGGTCAGGTTCTCGCCGCGCTCGAACCTGACCCCCGGGCGCCAGATGCCGGGCCCCGAAATCCGCGTGCTGCTGGCCACGGACATCGTCTCGGAGGGCCAGAACCTGCAGGACTGCGCGCGGGTCCTGAACTACGACCTCCACTGGAACCCCGTGCGGCTGATCCAGCGCTTCGGCCGCGTCGATCGCATCGGGACCGAGCACGACGTCATCGACCTGCACAGCATGTGGCCCGACACGGCAGTCGACGAGGGCCTGGCGTTGACCGAGCGGCTGGGCCGGCGCATCCAGTCGTTCCACGACCTGATCGGCCTCGACAACAGGCTGCTGTCGGAAGCCGAGCGCCTGAACGCCGATGCGATGTACCGCATCTACGGCGAGCAGCGCATGCCGGAGGCGGACGACGGGCTCGACGAGGTGGCGGCGCACCAGCGTGCCGTCGCCCTGCTCCAGCGGATCCGGGAAGACAACCCGGAGTTGTGGCAGACCATCACCTCCCTGCCCGACGGGATCCGGTCTGCGCTCGCTGTCCAGACGGATGCGGCGTCTCGCGAAGACGCAGTCGGTTTCCCCGGCATGCAGGGCGTGATGCCCGTGGCGGGAGCGCCACAAGCGCCGCTGCTGTCGCCGGCCAACATCGAGGCGGCGCCTCCGGCGGCCTTCGATGACCCGGCGCCTGGTGAGACGCTCGTACTCCTCGGCGCTGGCGAGGTCCATGGCTGCTACGCCGTGGGCTCGGGCCTCGAGCCCCGCCCGCTCAGCCCTGCCCAGTTCGTGGCGGCCGCCGAGTGCTCCCCCGAGACTCCAGCCGAGGCGCTGCCAGGGGACACCAACGAGCGCGTCATGGCAGCGTTCGAGGCCTTCAGGACGGAGTTCGGGCAGCGGCTGGGCCGGGCCCGCCGGCCGCGCAACACGAGGGCGCGGCGCTACGTGTCCCGACAGCTCAACCTCGCCGTCCATGCCGCAGCCGGCGACCCGGCCGAGCTGCGGCGGCTCGAGGTGCTCCGCCGAATCTTCGGCGGAGACCTGCCCCCGCCGGCCGAGAACGCCCTCGGCGAGATTCGGGGCCTGCAGCTCGAGGGCCGCGTGCTGCGCATCCGCCTCGAGGCCCTGCGCGAGCGCTACCGCCTCAGCGTCCCCGACGACTCCGACGCGGCCCGGCCGCCGAAGCCTGAGGTGATCCGCATCGTCTGCTCGGACGGCCTAGTCTAGTCCCCCGATGCGTGGCCGATCGGTCTCAGTTGCGCGCTCTGCGACATTGAGGGAACGCAGTATGGGGGAATCGGGGTGCTAACGTGCTACGCTCGCAGCTCTGGGGAGTAGCAGAGATCTGCGCAAGCGTATCGGCTCGTACGTGACATCCTCGAGAACAGTGCGCCATCCGACACCGGCCCTGACTCTGGCTGTACCGACGCAAAGCACCCCATCGCCTATTACGGTCGGATCACCTTGGTCGTACCATGATCGCCGTGCGTGCGGTGCACCATGAATTCTCCATGGGCGTAGTCCCGGAAGCGACTCGTGACCTCCCACGCCCAAGCTAGTGCCATACCAGTCTCACTCGTGAACCTGTCCACAACGGCCCGAGGCGCGACGAGAACCCATCCACTCGCAGGCAGGAGATCCCTCACCGCAAGCGCGGAGAGGCTCCCCGACCAATCGGTCCACTGGGCCACGAGTTCCCCGGCGCACTCGTAGTCGACCGAGTCCTGCCGGCAGATCGCTCGGATCTCTCCATCTACCAATTCCGGCGACGGGCATTGGAAGCCGCGAAGCCCACGCCATCCCTGCCAGACAACGAATGCGAGAGGTCCGGTCGAGCCCGAGCAAGGCACGACAACCCAGTCCGCGATTTCCTGTGCACCTCCGCTCGCGACAATCGGTCCTTCAAACCGCAGGGGCGACGGCCCTTGCCTGAACGGCGATTGGACTGTCTTGAGGTAGTCGAACAGCTCTTCGCTCCCCGGTCGGCTTGGCCCATCAGTCCGTTGGAAGAAGGCGCGGACTTCCAGATCATGCTGCGTGAGGCTCGTCTGAGAGATGCATCCGCTTGCCGCGAGTACTGCATGGCTGTCAGATCGCCACGCCTGCACGGCCGCGTTCACCTTGCGTAGCGTCGTCGCGACTTCGGCATCAATCTCGCTTGCATCGCCACGAGGTTCGAGGCTTGGCCACCAGCCTGGAGCACTAGTCGGCCTCACGCTCCACAGGCCTAGATCGACTGGGGAGAGCCTAGCTGCAGCACCGAGAACCCAGTCCTCGGGCGCGCTCGTGTGCGAGGCTGCCCACGCTAGGGCGCGCAGGTATGCCGAAATGCGGACTTCTGCGGAGATGGGCCGCCAGCCCGGGTGGTAGCCACTCTCGTAGCGTCCAACTGCACTGTAGGCCTTCGCGGGCGACTCGCCGTGGCAGCCACCCAAGATTGAGAGTTCGAAGTCGAACTGCCTTTCCAGAGGTGCCCGGAAGACCGGGGCGGCCCTCTGCAAGAGTTCACGGCTCATCTCTTCGATGAGTTCCTCTCGGGTTCCGGCATTCCTTGGGGGCTCCCACGAGCTGGGCGGCAATCCAGAGTGCCGACCGAGGCTCGGGTTACTCTCGTAGGAAGGGTCGAGGTGACCGAGGTACAGCTCCGACAAGGCAGAGCGGGCCCTAACGGCCGAAGCGATCCTATTTGTTGACAGCGAGTTTGCCCCCGCCGTTCCTGCTGCGTGTAGGAACGGAAGCAGGCCGATCGCTGCGAGACTCTCGAGCTCTTGGTCGGCGATCCAGGCGAGCAGCGCTTGAACGGCTCCATCGTCGCCAGTTGCTATCCGGTCGCCGAGCTGCGATGCCGCACGTTCGCGGACGAGCGGGGCTGGCCATCGGAGGCGGTCAACAAGCAGTTCGATCATGTGCTCTCCGCCGAGCGCTCAGCCCAGTCTGGCATCGGGAGCGCTTGACCTGACACCTGATCACGAAGTGTCGCGACGAGCTGCGACGTGACGGCGGTGGCGTCCTGCCAGCGTTCGAAGTAGATGAGGTACTCAACAATGCGTGCGATCGTCATGCCGAAATGAGGCTGGACTCCCGGTAGAGGCCGTAGCGATTCGGTGAGGAAGTCGCGCCAACGGCTCGGGAAGTCTCGCTTTACCCAGCGCCATCGCTCCTTGGCATCCTCGAAGCTGGCCCAATACTCGCGCCAGCCATTGTTGGTTTGCTGGGCTCGCACGAGCCAGCGATAACTTCCGCTGCGCCCACCGATCCGCCTCGCTGCGGCTACTGTCTGATTGCTTACGCTCAGCCGATCATCCCCGAAGAAGTACGGTTCGGCCGCGTCGAGAGCGTCGGCCGCTCGATCCGTGTCCGCCCAACTGTCCAACCACGCCGACAACTCGCGTTCTCGATTAAGGGGCCAAGCGAGCGCCTCTGATCTGACTAGGTCGGCGAGCCGCTCGGGAGGGAAATCGACATGTCGATGAGCACGGCCTGAGTCGGACGCTACTCGGGCGATGTCGCCGCCGGTCGTGCTTGTCACCGACCCCGCGTCCACTTCTGCGAGGCTGCTGGAGTACCGTGGGCTGAGTTCCAGCACCTCGGTTGCAAGCTGATCAGAGCTGCGTGCGCGATCCTCGAGGAGCCGGATTGAGTCGGGATCGATGCAGGTGCTGACGAGATACCGCAGCTCGGGATTCGCTAGATCGGCGCTCCTCACGAGATCACGCAACACCCCATCCACATCTTGGTACTGCTCGGAATCCATGAGCGCCTTCATGTACCGGATCGCGAGGTCCGCGTCGAAGCGCAACAGGAGCGCCCCGAAACGCGCCGCCAAGTGCGAAGTTTCATCGCCGTCCGTGAACTCAAGCACGGCCGCGATCGCGGGCGCTAACCCGATCCAGAGCTGTCGGCGTACGTCGAACCGATCTGCCCCTGCTTCGATCGCGTTCAGCGCCGAGTGCAGCAGGATGTCCTTGTGAGAGCCGTACGCGATAAGGTTCTCTGCGGCCTGGCGCAGGTGATGTTCTGCATCCTGGCGCAGGCCGTAGTGCGCGCATGCCGCAGCAAGAAGTGCGAAGGTGTTAGCCCTCGAGTCGAACGGCGCGATTCGTCCGGCAAGTTCATCGTCGACGGACTTACAGAGGGCGCGAAGCGCCCCGATATCGATGTCAGCCGTTCCTTCCGCAACCCACCGAAGGATTTGTCCGTGGTCGGCGAATGTGTGAGAGGCGACTGACGCTACTTCCTCCCAGTGGAGCTCGGCGCTTCCCCCGGCTGCGCGCCGCAAGACCAGAAGGTCTTCGGTGATTGTGCGGAGCGCTCGTCGTATACCCGTTGAGCTTTCGCGGTCCTCCATTCCGTCGTCCCAGGGCGGGGTCTTCAGCGGCCGGGTGGCCTCGTAGCCTGCAACCACATCGACTTCCTGAGAGTGCTTCCAGGCTTCCGCCACCGCGACTGCGCCCTGCGCGAGAGCTTCTAGCGACGATGTCAGCCACGAGCGAAGAGTTGCCGGCGGTGCCCACCGGCCAGCAAAGCCAGGCGACTGGAACTCGCGGACGACGATGAAGAAGAACAAGTCGTGCGCGTATCGCGCAACGACTCCGGGATACTGCTCGAACGCGTAGTCTCTTCCAGCCGCTGGAGCGGGCGGCTCCTCTGGCGCAACCCCTCCGGGGTCTCCCTCATGGAACATGCGATACACCCAGGCGTAAGGCGAAGCGAGCAACTGGCAGTCGGGCTCCGACAGCGCGATCCCCTCGTCAGCCCCAACCATTGCCACATGGCAGGATAGGCGGCGCGCGGCAGCGGCGCTGAGCGGTTCGGCCAGGGCTCGAAGGGCGAACCGGACCTCGCGGGCGCGGCGTAGTCCCGCGACCCAGTTGATCGCCAGAGATGCCTGCATGTCTTCGGACCCAAGGCTGGCCGCAAATCTCGCGAACCTATCGGGCTCGATTCCAGCAAGCCCAGCGAGTTCAGCGACGGTCTCTCTCCGCTCTCGTTGCTCCCCGAACCACCGAAGATCGGCGGCCTCTCGCGCAAGCCGCCGATTAACCTCATCGAAACACCTCTCGACCGCCTCTGGTCTCCCTGAAAGGTGCAGATGCCGCGCCAACGCGATCACGCACCGGTCGCTCAGCTCGCTCAGTCTCGCAATCGCTCGCGGCTCCAAGAAGTCGTCTGCCCCGAGCGAGAGTTGTGCGGCGAACATCCACCGCAACGCGTCCTCGTCGCTGGCGCTTCTGTCCACGGTATCGGCCAGAATGCCCCGGTCCACGTATGTCGTCAGGTCTGCCTGCTCAATTGCCTCGAAGGCAGCTGCCCGTAGTACATCTTCGATCTCGCCCAGCGGATGGCTGGCAGCAACGGCTTCGACGACCCACTCACGAGCGGAACCCGCCATCAGGTGGTCGGCATCGCCCGCATCGAGCTGTAGAAGCCAGAGATGGGATCTTCGCCAGTACTCCGGCGCCGCGCCTTCCAGCCATTCGATTGCCGCCTGGCGGAGTGCGGGCTCGCGCTCCGCGAACGCCGCCTGCTGCCCCGCGTACAGGAGAAGACTGCTATGGAAGGGCGACCATCCAAGTCCGTCGTCGGCGAGAAGGTGACGGGTCGCACTGACCGCCATCGAAGCGCTGGCCTGCTCATAGCCGACAAGCCGGAGGCACTCATGGAGACCTCCTTCTGGCCAAGGAAACCTCGCAACGGCCAAGAGGAAGACGACGTCTCTAGCCGCGTCCGGGAGACTCACCCACAGTGCTCGGTAGTAGTCCTCGACTGTGTCCGCTGGTGCTTCGGGGATTACATGGATTGAGTTCGTCGTCAGGCTCTCGCCTCGGTTTGCGACCTGCTCGACGGTGTAGCGCATCAAGAGGGGATGGCCTCGCGTCCGAGCATGGAGCGCTCTTGCCAATTCTGCGTGGTGCCAGCCCGTGTCGCGCGAAGCCCACTCCGCTGGCATGAGGTCGCGATGATGAGTCAACCACTCACGGATGGCTTGCCTATCGAGTCGTGGCAACTCGATCCACTGCTCTCTGGGTGCGAATCGAAGTAGCGAAGGCGGAAGCTGCTGATCCTCAACCGGCTGCGTGCCAACGACTACCACGATTCCCGGAGGTGCAGGAAGGAGTTGGTCGAACAACTTCTGGAGCTCTTCCCGGGAGTTCCTTGCCCGCCACACGTGGTCCAGGCCATCGACCACCACCACCAGGAACTTGCCCTCCTCGGCGAGCTGCGCCCCGACTCCATCAAGCCAGGTTCGCAGAGAGCCAGGATCTGGGTTTTGGGTGGGAAGTTCGTGGACGTACGAATTCAGGCCAATTTCGATGTCTGCCATGAGCGACTCAGCTGCCCGCCTCGCGTCAAGGCGTTCTGGACGATCGCCGCTGGCCCGCAACGAGTAGTGGTGCCTGACTACTGATTGTTCTCGTTCGTGGAGCTTCTCAACCAGGTAGCTGAGGTAGGTGCTCTTCCCCATGCCAGGGCCCGCGGTCAGGACGATCGCAGATCCGGCCCCGTGCGTGACGCTGCTAAGGAAGTCGTCGTGGAAACCCTGGAGCGGAAGTGTGTAGTCGCGCGGGATCTCTAGGCTCTGCGGCAACGGCGAGAGTTGTCGCCACCCGGACGCTGATCTGATGTGCTCGGTGCTGATTTCACCCGTCTCGGACAATCCTTCACCGCGGATCCACCCTCTGATGGCGTCCTTGAGAGCCACCCAGTTGTGCTCGGGCAGCCCGAGGGCCTGGAATTCCCGTGCGAGCCGATCGTTCAGGTCTCGCAGGTCTTGCTCTCCGACCTCGAAGCGGAACCGTCGGAGGAAGTCATCGCTGCCGTCACCCAACTGAGCGCGCAGTCTCTCCAGGACCACAGGATCGGTGCGATTGCGGTCGACATAGCCGTCCTCAGTGAGCAGTAGGTCGTCTCCCCCAAGTCGATTCGAGACAAGCCGCGGCTCCGTCGCCTGATATGTACCGTCCAGGCCTACAACCGACTCGTACCAAGCCTGGATTAGAGATGGTCGGCCATTCGTCTCCTCGAGGAGTTTGTCCCACGTCCAGGGATCGCTAGGGCGCAGAGCGTCTGTGGAGAACTTGACCTGTGTCGCCTCAACGGTACCGTCGATGCGGTAGACGAAGACATCGTCCAATCGGCCGGCTTCGCGGGCCTCGAGCTTGACCCAGCGGTACCGTGACGGATGCTTGAGGACGCGGAGCATGGCTTCCGCCGCCACCAGATCCTGATAGTCATCACCGGATCGCCTGGCGGCCGTTCTCGTTCGCGCCCGGGTCATTTCATCCTCGGAACTACCGGCTCCCTCTAGAACATTTGCACCATATCATGTCGCCGCCTCAAAGCGAACTGCTAGCCTCGCCGTCGACCTCCGATGCTCGCCGCTTGCTTGCCCGTGCCAAACGGCCCGAAGGTTGCGGCATGGGTGCCTGAGCTCAGCCCTGCGACGACTGCACCTCAGCGCTGGGTGCTTGCGAGCTCGGAGCGACACCTGTGCCTAGACTTAGGGTTGCGCACGTGAACGAGGATCCACTCCCGCGCGACCCAAAATGAAGTCAAGTCAGCACTCGGCCAGCGGCAAGTCCCCCGGGAGTTGGGAGTAGCCGCAATGGGGTGCGACGCTACCTGAACGCTCCCCGCGCCGGTGCGGTCGAGCGCGAGCCACGGTGCCAGCCGGTCACGCCTCTGGCCGAACGGCTCGAGTGGTGTCACTGGCGGCCAGTCGGCGCTGCGGCCAACCTGAGTCGGGCAGGCCCTCATCCTCGCTGCCCGTGTGTGGTCCAAGGCGCCGGGTTGCGTGCTTCCGCATTCGCCTACCCCTCACCGCGTCGCTCGCTAGGTTTGGCTCCCGCCCGTTCGGCCACCGAAGGCGCCGTCGTGCGCTGCGGTCGCTGCCCTCCTGACCCCGCTGGCGTCGCCGCGCACGCCCGGCTCCTCGTCCGTCCTGGAGGGGGCATCGGTGGCGCGACGCGGACGCTGTAGGCACCCGCAAAATCGAACTGCGCGAGCCTTTGGCACCGAACACCAGCAACCGCCGGGGACGGCGGGCAACCGCCGTCCCCCTTGCGGCCCCCGGACGGGCGCACAGCAACGTACTCGGGCGTGCTGGACTGCGGGGGAAGTCCCATGAAGGTCCAGTACGTGGTCATCTACGAGCGTGGCGAGGAGGACTACCGGGGGCATGTCCCGGGTCTCCCCGGCTGTTCAGCGTGGGCGACGACCTAGAGGACATGAACCGCATGATGCGCGAGGGTGTCGCCGTCTACATCGAGGTCCTTATGGATGACGGCGACCCCGTTCCGCCCGCAACGAGCTCCGCCGCCGACGCGATGGTGGGGCACGCGAGGCTCCTCTCCGAACCCTCGGCGAGAAACTGGAAGCCAGGATGGCCGCAGAGGGGATCGACCCGCCGGACGACGCCATGGTGCGCCGCATCAGGTCGTCGATGAGCACCTTGGGGTGCACCTTCTCCTAGATGTAGAGCGGCGGCGCCTGCACGACGAGGTCGGAGGCGTCCTGCTCGTCCTTGCCGCGCCAGACGAGCTGCGGGTCGAGGTCGCGGTTGCGGCGCTCGTACGCCACCTCGATGGGACTGCGGTCGTGGTCCTCCAGCGCCACGCTGTACTCGGCGGTGGGGATGTTGGTCCGCTTCGCCTCGTCGTGGCGCAGCGTCTCGACCTGCGTGCGGCTGTTCTTCCTCGTCGGCGTGTGCGTCAGTCCTGTCCGTCGGCCTCCCGTAGCAGGGCGCGCAGTTGGGGGATCAGGTCGGGGATGTCGCGACTCACGATCTCCCAGACGATCTCGTTGTTGATACTGCCGTAGCCGTGCACGATGCGGTTGCGCGCCCCCTTGATGTCCGCCCAGGGGACATCGGGATGCGAGTCCCAGACGGTTCGCGGTGTCTTGTCCGCCGCTTCGCCGAGAACCGCGAGGTTCCACAGGACCGCGTCATACGCCATCTGCGTGGCGAGGAACGCGTCACGGTCGAGGCCGGCGGTGAACTGGCCAATGCGCAGGCAGCAGTCGAGCATGTCCCGTACGCGAACGTACGGGAGCCCCTCAGACATAGACGGCGTCCGCCTCGATGTAGGGGCGCAGTTCGTCTCGCACGTCCACGTCCACGACGAGATCGATCGCGCCGCCGAAGAGCGTCTCGAGGTACTGGAGCACCTCCCCGTAGCCGCTCCATCCGCGCGCATCCGGCAGCGACACGAGGATGTCGATGTCGCTGCCCGGTCCGGCCTCGTCGCGGACCGTGGAGCCGAACAGCGCGATCTTGCCGACGCCGAACTGCTCGACGAGCGTCGGCTTGTGCTCGCGCAGCAGCGCCAGCACCTCGTTCCTGCTCATCGCCTGCTCGACCATCCCGAGCCTTCCGGGGGTGGGCTTGTCCCTGTCTCTATCCTGCCACAACCGGCGCGGAACCGGCGGCCGCCTCGATCATCCGGCCGAAGTGCGCCTCGAGTTCTGCCTCGAACTCGTCTGCATCGCCCCCTTGAGGACGAACCTGGTCACGATGGGTCGATTCGGCTAGACGGAACAAGAGGCGCTCGTTCGCGTAGCGGGTCAGCAGGTAGTTGAAGTCCAGCCGCGCTCGCGGGCGCGGTTGAGCAGGCGCCGGCGGACCGAGGCAGCAAGATTCCGCGGACGCTCGGGACTCACGCAAGCGCCTCCATGTAGGGCTGCATGACACGCGACACGCGGCAGACGCGAGCGTACGCGGAGAGCTCGTCGGTGGTGCAACGGCGCTGCTCAAGGCAGTCGCGCAGGGCCTCGACAGCGATGTCGGCGCCGATCTTGTTCCTGAACTTGAAGCAGTCCGCGACGGTTTTCGCAACGCCATAGAT
This sequence comes from Dehalococcoidia bacterium, assembly GCA_963692775.1. GTDB lineage: Bacteria > Chloroflexota > Dehalococcoidia > UBA2979 > UBA2979 > VXMT01. The sequence continues at coordinate 2,134,787 of OY839116.1, forward strand.
GCGGACGGGTACGCCCTCGACAACGTGCGTTTCCACGCCGGCGTCACGCGACTCACCCGAGACGCGCACGATCCTCAAGCGCGTGCCGTTCGGCCGTGGCGTGCGGTCCTTCTGCCCGATGGCGAGCCACACCTCGAATGGAGCCTGGGTGGTGAGTTCGTGGAAGCGCAGCGCCGAAAGGAGGCAAATCACTCCCCGTGGGACGCGCTTCGCAACTTCAGCGAGCGAGCGGTGTTCGGTCGGCAAGGCGCCTGCCAGGGTGTAGAGGCCGCGCCCGACCCGGTCGAGTTCACCGGCATGTGCCAGCCGCGAGAGATAGCTCCCTGGGATTCCCGCGGCCTCCAAGTCTCGCGGCCGGATCACGCCAACCTCGCGTGCTAGGTCAAGAATGCTGTCCGTCATCGCGTGAACCATGAACAGAGTGTAGGAGATATGTCGGTATTTATCAACAACTACCTACATATCCAACAGGGCCGTCGTCAGCGTGTAGCTCAGGCCCAGGACTTGCCCGAGGGCATCCGCCACGGCTCCGCCGGCATGACCTCCTCGACGGCCTCGGCGACGAGGGTGCGCTGCACGCCGGTGCGCTCGTCGAGGGCGCCGCGGGCGCGCACGAAGGGGGCCATGCGCACCACGTCGCGGCGCGACTCGGCGAGCTCGCGCGGGACCAGGACGTTGATCAGGCCGTACTCGTCCTCGAGCAGCAGGAAGATGATGCCGCGCGCGGTGAGCGGGCGCTGGCGGCAGACGACGAGCCCGGCCACCTCGACGCCGCGGCCCGCCGGCAGCGCGTGCAGGTGGCGGCTGGAGGCGACGCCCTCGCCGAGCGCGCGGCGCAGGAACTGCATCGGGTGGCGGTCGGGCGAGAGACCGAGCAGGTCGTAGTCGGCCGCCATCCGCTCCGGCTCGCCGAGGCCGGGCAGCGCCACCATGTCCTGCCTGGTCGGCAGCTCGAGCCGGAGCTGACGCCCGCCGGCCACCTCGGGCGTCGGCGCGATCGCGGCCTTCGCAGCTGTGCCTTCAACGCGGGGATACCCCGCAGGCGGGTAGCCCGTGAACAGCCCGAGCTGCCACAGCAGCTCGCGGCGGCGCAGCCCCAGGCTGTCGAAGGCCCCGGCGCGGATCAGGCGCGAGGTCGCCCGGCGGCCGAGGCCCGTGCGCTGCACGAAGCCGAACAGCGACCGGTAGGGCCCCGAGCGCTCGCGCTCCGCCTCGACGCGCCCGGCGAGCGCCGCGCCGACGCCGCGCACGTAGCCGAGGCCGACGCGGACCGCGCCCGCGGGCAGCTCGACGCTGCAGCGCGCGGCGCTGGCGTTGACGTCGGGGCGCTCGACGGCGACGCCGTGGCGCCTGGCGTCGTTGGTGAGGACGTGCGGCGGGTAGAAGCCCAGCGGCTGCTGGTTGAACAGCGCGCACATGAACTCCGGCGCGTAGTACTGCTTGAGCCACGTCGACTGGTAGGCGAGCAGGCCGAACGCCGCGCCGTGGCTCTTCGGGAAGCCGAACTCCGCGAACCCGGCGAGGTTGCCGAAGACTTTTTCAGCCACGGCGGGTGGTACGCCGCGCTGCGCCGCGCCAGCGAGGAAGCGCTCCCGCCAGGCGTCGAGCTCCTCGTGCGCGCGGCGGCGGCCGAGCGAGCGGCGGAAGCGGTCGGCCTCGCCGGCGCTGAAGCCGCCCATGTGGCGGGCGACCTGCAGCACCTGCTCCTGGAAGATCACCACGCCCAGCGTCTCGTCCAGCACCTCGCGCACGCACTCGTGCGGCGGCGGCGGGCGGTAGCGCGGGTTGCGGCGCTGCAGCTCGCGGCGCCGCACGTAAGGGTTCACAGCCCCGCACTGCTCAGTCGAACTGGATGAGGACGTAGGGGATCGTCGCACCAAACTGACGGGTCGGCACGAGCGGGCGGAGCAGCAAAGAATGCTGGCGAAGTCGGTAGGTGCGACCACGCGCCTTCGCAGGCGGGTCGACGACCTCCTTCAGTCTGCAGCTTGCTTCCTGGATCGTCTCTAAGCGAAGGCGGTTCGGCTTAGGCAAAGAAAAAGGACCCCGTGCGTTCCGGGGTCCCGTTGCCACGGTATGTCGGCTGCATTCGGCTTACGCCTACTAGCCGAACCGCTTGGCTGTACTGATGTTAGGGTCTCCCACCCGCGTTTGTAAAGTGTCTCAGATGAGAACGATCCTGTTGGCGTACGGTCGACCGGTGTGGGTGGTAGCGGCAATGCGGTGCGAACCGGTGATGGCCGCGAGTTGATCGTCGAGCGCCTGGAGATTCGCGTCGCCTTCGATCGCTCGGCGCCTGACGGCTGCTATGAGGTCCGCTACCTGGATGGGGTGCGAGTTCAACGAGTTCGCGTAGTAGATGGTGGGGTGGAGCGGCAGCCGCCGCGAGGTCACGAAGCTCCCCACGCTCCGGCTCGCGTGGGCATCGAGGCCGTGGTTCGACCAGTCCGACACGATGAGACCTATCTCGTGCCGCGTTGTGCACTCCACCGAGAAGTGCTCCACGAGCCCCTGGATCTGCAGCGGCACGGTAGTCCGGAGCTCCATGGGGTGTATGAGCCGGCGCTTGTCGATGCTGACCGTGTATACCGTGCAGTCGAGGTCGCCGAGGATGCGCATGGCTTCGGCGAGGAACTGACGGTTCTTTGAGCGCTTCCACTCGTTCGGTACGAGCGTGCGTCTGGACTTGAGTTCCCAGTTGGCAGGATCGCCGCGATTCGGATAGAAGCGCGACTTGGCGCCCGCGACTCTACGGCTCAGGGTCGGGACGTTCTCTGATGGGGCGGAGAAGCCGCCGATGACAACGGCCTTCGTGGAGTCGCGAGCTCCGGGCTTCCCGGAGTCGTCAAGGAACAGGACTCGGCTGCTTGTTCGGCTGGGCATGAACGCTCCAAGCGCTGGCAAGTCCGGGCCGCTGACGAGCATCGGTGAGTCGCCCCGCGGTCAGTCCCCTACACACGTTGGCAGCATCTCGCAGACCGGTCTACCCTCAGAGCGCGATCGGAACGCGAACCTTGGGCGGGCCTCGCACGAGCGCTTTGTCATGCCCACGTTCGCACATCGGCTCGAATCGGCGCGAAAGGGCCTGAAGCAGTGGATGTCGAGGACGGTGGGCGCGTCGCCGTCGAGCCCACCGCTACGGGCTGAACGACCCTCGAAGGTGGTACCGCGGACCGTCGAGCCAGGCCCACTTGGCTGGGTTCGGAAGGATGCCCGCACTGCCCGCCTCGAACGTCGCGCAGCTCGCGTCGCAGCGGGCAGGGGCCGAAAAGGGGTCGAGCAGAAGGAGCGGATCAAGACGTACTGGGCGCAGCTTGAGGCCATCGTCAGCGCGGAGCAGCACATCCCGCCTGATCGCCGACGACTACGAGCAGCGCCTCGACGCCATCGAGGGCAAGGCGATGGTGGTCTGTCACTGCACCTGCGACGGCTGGTCCTACCGCACGAACGACTGGGCCGACTTTGGGGGCGAGGTGGGCCTGGCACTACGTCGCCGACTCCGGCGGACCCGGAACCTGGGGGGAGCGAATGATCACGTCAGAGGAAGCCGATCGGCTCTCGCCGGGCTCCGCAGGATCGGGGGCGCAGGCGCCGGCCGCCCGGGTGTCGCTTCGCGCCCTTGCGAGGCAACCGCTGGAAGAGCGCCACCGCACGATCCTCGCCGGCGAGATCGGCGTGGACATCGAGGAGACGGAGGAGTGGGACCTGGCTGCGGGGGATGACCTCGACTAGCGAGCGGAGCAGATCAGGACAGACGATCCGCTGGCGCGCGGCGAGGTGTGGCTGGTTCGCCTCCCACGCGCCGTCGGGGCGGAGTTGCAACGCGACAGGCCCGCCGTCGTGATCAACTCCCCGGCCTTCGGCGAGGCGCCCGTGCGGATGTCGTTCCGCTCACGAGTTGGCGCGCAGAGTTCGGGAGCAGGCTCAACAAACTCCAGATCGAGGCGAGTGCTCGCAACGGCCTGGATGTGGACTCCGCAGGCAACTTCCTGCAGGTCTGCAGTATCTCCGTCGAGCGATTCGTGGAACGGCTGGGCGAGTTGGATGCGGAGCTCGTCAAAGAGAGCTGGTCGCCGGCGTGGTGATCGCGATCGACTACCAGCCCTGACCGACGCAAACGGCGCGCGACACCGGGGACCACGGGCTCAGCCAACCACGTCCCAGACGGAGTGACCGTTCCCCGCTACGTTCGCTTGCCAGCCTTCGGGCTCCGTGCGAAGGTCCGGCGGAACGGCAGGAGCTTCGAAGCGCCGTTTGTGACAGGTGAACAGTGATGCCGATGTTCGTTCAGTGGTGATAGACCGGCGTCGGAATCTGTGCATTCCGGCGGGCAATCGGGAGATTTGCTCTTCGCTCGGGGTTCGGGCGATCGAGTGGGGCCGGGAGTAGCGTCCACACCCGCCCACCCGAGACCTGCTGCGGTTGACACGCCGGGACGCGTTGAGAACAATCGCGATACCACGATCGGAACCAGGCCGGCGGAGCGGGTAGCTGCTCCGCCGTGGGGGGAGAGACAGCATGGCCGCGCGAGATGACCAGAGTGAAGTCGCTACCACGTACCGGAGCCTGGGAAGAACGCTGATCGGCCGCCGGGCGCTCCTGCGAGGGAGCGTCCTTGGAGCCGCCGGACTCGCCACTGCCGCGCTGATCGGCTGCGACGACGACGACGATGAGGCCCCGCCGGCGGCAGCGACGCCTACCGCCGCCCCCGCTCAGGAGACAGCCACCGCCGCGCCGGCGACGGCCACCGCGGCTCCGGCAACAGCCACAGCCACGCCGCGGCCGGCGCCCGCGCGGGCGACGGCCACCGTCGCCCCACAGGCGACAGCCACCCCGACCCAGGCCGCCACCACCGCCGAGGACGAGGCGAAGCGCGGCGGGAAGATGTCATGGGCTCAGAACACGACGGCCCACCTCGACATCCACCAGGACAGCATCTCCGGGGCGCAGCAGATCATCGGCGCCACCTACAACCGGCTCGTCCGCTATCGCGGAGACGCCCAGCTCCCCGAGCCGGATGTCGCGCAGTCCTGGGAACAGGCCGGCACCGACGTCGTCTTCAAGCTCCATGAGGGCGTGAAGTGGCAGAACAAGCCCCCGGTCAACGGCCGCGATTTCAAGGCGAGCGACGTGGTGTTCGGCCTCGAACGGGCGCGCTCCGATGATCCCTCGTTCATCCACAGCGGCGACCTGGCAGTCGTCGATACGATCGAGGCGCCGGACGACTCCACCGTGCGGCTCACCACGAAGTACCCGACGGCGATCATCCTCACCATGCTCGCCGGTTACCAGTGGATTCCCGTCGCGCCGGAGGTGATCGACGAGTTCGGGGACATCAAGAGCCCGGAGGCCACGATCGGCACGGGGCCGTTCATCGTCGAGAGCTTCGCGCCCGACTTCGGCGCCAAGCTGGTCCGGAATCCCGACTACTGGCGCGAGGGACTCCCGTACCTCGACGAACTCGAACAGCTCGACGTCGAGGACCACTGGTCGCAGTTCCGCGCGGGGAACATCGACATCGTGCTGGTCCCCGCCGAGTTGCTCCCCGGCCACGACTCGTTCGCCGGGTTCCTCGAGTCGGAGGGCATCGACGGGTACGTGTACTCGGAGGTGATGGCCGCCTCCGCGCACGGGCACTTCATGAACACGCAGGATCCTGTGTTCGCCGACATCCGCGTGCGTTGGGCGATCAACCTGATCATGGACCGCCTGCCGAACCGCACGTACGGCTGGCCGATCGGAGCGAAGCCGTCGATCGCGCTCGGGATGGGCCATCTCGCGTTCCATCTCCCGGACGCGGAGTTCGAGGCGATGCCCGGCTTCGGCCTGGGGCGGCGCGAGCAGGACATCGCCGAGGGACTCCAGATGCTCGCCGCGGCGGGCTTCGACGCCGACAACCCGATGGAGTGGCGGATCATGGGGTGGTCCGTGCCCCAGACCCTTGTCGGCATCGACCAGCTGCAGATCGCGGTCGATATGTACAAGGATGTCTCCGGCAACGTCCTGCAACCGTCGGAGCAGGCTCTGGAGTGGGGCGCCTGGAAGCAGGCCGAGGCGTTGCACGAGTTCCAGATGATCTCGTCGGCCTACTCAATGGGCGTCGACGCTCACGACGCGATGCAGAAGATGTACCACAGCGAGGGAGGCCGGAACTTCTCGCAGTACGCGAACCCGGACCTCGACCGCATGCTCGCCGTCGAGGAGAGCACCTTCGACATCGAGGAGCGGATCTCCCTGATGCAGGACATGCAGCGCTTCGTCAACACGCCGGAAGAGATCGCCAACGCCTGGACGGGCGCGGGGCCCTTCTCCTACGCGGCGCTCTCCGGCATCCAGGGCATTCCGATGCTCTGGGACAGCGGGCGCGTGGATCAGGTCTACCGGGTGTAACGAGCGGTGGCAGCCGCAACAACGGGCTCGACTGAGTAGCCACCGGGAACGGGCCGGTGGCGCGATACCTTCTCGGTCGCCTGGTGGTCTCGAGCATCTCGCTGGTGCTCGTGGTCGTGATCGTGTTCGTCGCGGTGCGGCTCATGCCGGGCGACATCGTCGACCAGTTCTTCCAGGACACGGGCGCCCGGCCCGGCCAGGCGGAGGCGCTGCGGGAGAAGCTCGGGCTCAGCGATCCGATTGCAGTGCAGTTCGCCCGCTACCTCGGCGAACTCGCGCGCGGAGACCTCGGCGAGTCGCTCGCCTCGGGCCGGGAGCTCTCCACTGTGATTCGCGACCGCACGCCGGTGACGTTCCAGCTGGCGATGATGACGCTCATCTTCAGCCTGGCGATCGGCCTGCCGCTGGGAGTGCTCTCCGCCGTGATGCGCGGGTCGGCGCTCGACTACCTGTTGCGCACGATCGCGATCGGCGGCATCTCGATCCCGTTCTTCTGGATCGCGGTCCTCACGATCTCGCTCCCGGCGTACTACTGGCGGTGGACGCCTCCGATCGGGCACGTGCCGCTGCAGGAGGATCCGCTCGCGAGCATCCAGCACATGCTCGCTCCCGCGCTGGTCGGCACCGTGTTCCTCGCAGGCTCGATCATGCGGATGCTGCGCGCGACGATGCTCGAGGTGCTGCGCCTGGACTACATGCGCACGGCCGCCGCGAAGGGGCTCTCGAGGGCAACGCAGATCCGCCGCCACGCGCTGCGGAATGCCCTCATCCCCGTCGTCACGCTGATCGGCATCCGCTTCATCTTCCTGCTCAGCGGATCGGTCGTGCTGGAGAGCATCTACGCGCTCCCCGGGCTGGGTCAGCTCTCGCTCGACGCACTCTCGAGGCGCGACTACCAGGTCGTGCAGGCGGTCACGCTGTTCATGGCGGTCATCATCATCATGACGAACCTGGCGGTCGACATCTCGTACGGGTTCATCGATCCACGCATCCGGCACAGCCGCGCCTGATGGGAGTGCGATGGCCACGACGGGTGTAGGCAGGCAACGTGAACTCGGCGCGGGCCGCGCGAGCGTGGCCCTTGGGTGGTGGCGTGCGATCACGCTGTTTGCCCGGCGCCAGCCGCTTGCGACGTTCGGGGCGCTCGTGTTGCTGTTCGGACTGGTCATCGCCGTGATCGGGCCCTCCATCACCCCGAAGGATCCGTACGATACGGACGTGCTGAACGGGCTGCGCTCACCGGGGGAGGGGTACCTGCTTGGGACCGACAATCTCGGCCGTGACATCCTCAGCCGCGTGCTGGTTGCGACGCGCTTCTCGCTGCTCCTGGGACTGGCCGCCGTCGTCTTCGGTCTCTTCATCGCCGTGCTGGTCGGTGTGATCTCGGGCTATGCCGGGGGCATCGCCGACATGGTCCTCCAGCGCATCGTGGACGCCGCGATCGGCATCCCGTTCATCCTCTTCCTGCTGCTCATCGTCACCATGGCGGGCGCGAGCTTCCTGAGCATCGCGCTGATCATCGGGCTCTACCAGGGAGTCACAAGCTCCCGGATCGTGCGCGGCGCCGTGATGAGCGTGCGCGAGGAGGTCTACGTCGAGGCGGCCACCACGATCGGCGCCACGCCGGTGCGCGTCATGGCGCGGCATGTGCTCCCCAACGTGATCGCGCCCGTCATCATCATCGCCTCGCTGAACCTCGGCTCTGCGATCCTCGCGGAGTCCGTGCTCAGCTTCCTCGGCTACGGCGTGCAGCCGCCGGACCCGACCTGGGGGCAGATGATGGGGGTGGAGGCCCGGCCGTACGTCACTCGGGCTCCCTGGATGGCGTTCTTCCCGGGCGTAGCTCTGGCCGTAACGGTATTCGCCATCAATGTGCTCGGCGATGGCCTGCGAGACACTCTCGATCCGCGGCTCCGGGGGTCTGTCGCATGAACGATCTGCTGGAGGGACTGAGGATCCTCGATCTCGGCCGCTACACCGCCGGGCCGTACTGCGCGAAGCTCTTCGCGGACGCGGGAGCCGATGTCATTCACGTCGAGCGCCCCGGCGCCGGCGACCCCGCCCGCGCGCTCCCGCCGCTGCTCGACGACGGCTCGGGCGAGACGGTCAGCGCCGTCTACGCCTTCCTCAACGCGGACAAGCGATCGGTCACGCTCGACTTCACGACGCCGACCGGCGCCGAGTGGCTGCGCGAGCTTGTGCGCTGGGCCGACATCGTCGTCGAGAACTTCGCGCCCGGTACGCTGGAGCGCCACGGCTTCGGCGTGGACGAGATGCTGGGCGTGAACCCCTCGGTGGTGTGGGTGAGCATCACGAACTTCGGCGGCAGCGGGCCGTCGCGCGACCATCGAGGCGCCTCGCTGACCCTGCAGGCAGCCGCCGCGCTCATGGACGGCAATGGCGACGAGGACCGCGAGCCGCTGCGCTACCCGCGCCACATCTCCGAGTACTGGGCCGGATCCAATGCCGCGCATGCCGCGCTGATCGCCCGGCGGCACGCCCGGCTGAGCGGCGAGGGCCAGCACGTGGACGTCTCCATCCAGGAGTCGCTGGTCGCCTCGTACTTCATGCACTTCGCCGACTACCAGTACCAGGGGGCGCTGCAGGCTCGCGGCTGGCTCGACCTGAGACCGGCGTCCGACGGCCCGATCATCGTGAACTGGCACACCGCGGTCCCGTGGGACGTCTTCGCCATCGCACTCGAGGCGGAGGAGTTGATCCTCGATCCCGAGCTGCAACCGCCGCTCTCGATGACCGCGAACGCCGGACGCGTGGCCGACGTCATCTCCCGCTCGATGCGCAACCGCACGCGCCGCGAGTGGCTCGCCCGGGCGAAGGAGCACCGCATCCCGGCGGGCATGGTGCAAACGCTGGACGAGGTCGCGGCCTGCGAACACCTCGAGGCGCGCGCCCACTTCGGCTCGCTGCGGCTGCCGGGCGGCGCCGAGGGACGCGTCCCCGGGCCGCCCTACGCGCTCTCCGAGGGCGCCACGGAGCGCACCCGGGCGGTCCCACGGCTGGGGGAGCACAATGCCGCCGTGTTCGGCGAACTGCTCGGCCACTCGGACGGCGAGCTGCAGGCCGCCGCGGCAGCGGGGGCGATCTGATGCCCGGGGCACTCGACGGGGTACGCGTGCTGGACAACGGGATCGTACAGGCGGGCACGTTCCCGGCGCGCCTGCTCGCCGACTTCGGCGCCGAGATCGTCCGCGTCGAGCACTACCGGCGGCCGGACCTGGGGCGGAACTTCTGCTTCCCCGACGGCGTCGCCGGCGATCCGTACTGGGAGCAGAGCGGCATCTACCTGGAGCAGCATCGAAACAAGGACTACTGCGTCGGGCTGGACGTGGGGAACCCGCTGGGCCGCGAGCTGTTCCTCCGCCTGGTCGCGAGCTGCGACATCGTGCTCGACAGCCATCCGCCGGGACTCATGGAGGATCTGGGGCTGGGCTACGAGGACTTGCGCGCCGTGCGCGAGGATCTCGTCTACGTCTCCACCTCCGGCTACGGGTACGGCGGTCCGTACAGCGAGATCCGCTCGTACGGAATGATGAGCGAAGTGATGAGCGGGATCACCTCGCTCAACGGCTACGCCGGCGAGGAACCCCAGCGCGGCACGATCCCGCTCACCGACCACCCCGCGACCTATCACATCGCCTTCCTCATGGTCGCCGCGCTCGAGCGGCGCGACCGCACCGGCAAGGGCGCATGGGTCGACGTCTCGCAGTACGAGGTGGGCGTCAACCTGATCGGCGACGCGCACGTCGCCCGCGCCTTCGGCGCGAGCGTCCCCGGTCCGCGTGGGAACGGCGACGACGGTCACCCGATCGCCGGCTGCGTTCCGTGCGACGACGGATCGCGCTGGCTCGCGATCGACGTCTGCGACCGCGCCTCGTGGGACGGGCTGCGCGAGCTCATCGAGTTCGAGACGCTCGATAGCGATCGCGATCCCTGGGCGCAACCGCTCTCCGCCGCCGAGCAGGAACGGGTCCACGAGGCGCTGGAGGCGTGGGCGCGCCCACGCGACGGCGACGAAGCGGTCTCCGAGCTGCAGGCTCGGGGCGTGCCGGCCGCCGTCGCGGCCAACGCGCGCGACCTGCTGCTCGATCCGCACCTCGAGGCCCGCGGGTTCTTCTGGCTCGTCGACCATGCCCCGGAGCAGGGGGCCGGCCGCCGGGCCTGGCCCGGCGCCTCGGCCAAGCTCTCCCGCACTCCCGCCGAGCTGCGCACGCGCGCCCCTATGCTCGGCGAGCACAATCACCTGGTCGCGACCGAACTGCTGGGCTGCAGCGAGGAGGAGTACGAGGAGTATGTCGCCGCGGGCGCCATGGGCGTGACGCCGGATGCGGCCGAGATGAAGCCGCCCCCCGCCGACCTTGAGGAGCGGCTGCACCTGCCGCCCGCGGCTCAACTGAGGATCGTCGAGTTCGATCCCCGCTACCGGCAGCGCATGATGGAGCGGTTCGGCGACACGTACGGGAGCGACGCCACGGCGTGAGCGGAGAACAACGGGACTGCACGAGCAGCGATTGGAGGGGCAGATGACGGAGACGATTCGGGGGAAGGCCGCGATCGTCGGCATCGGGGAAACCGCCTACTACAAGCGGGGCGGAGCCGAGGACGCCGAGTTCAAGCTCGGCCTCATGGCCATGCAGAAGGCGGCCGACGATGCAGGCATCGACATCCGGGAGATCGACGGCTTCTTCTCCTACTCGATGGACCGCAACGAGGGGATCCGCTTCGCCACGGCGCTGGGCATCGAGGATCTGAAGGTCAGCTCGATGGTCTGGGGCGGCGGCGGCGGCGGCGGATCGGCCGCGATCATGAACGCGGCCGCGGCCGTGGCCACCGGGCTCTGCGACTACGCCGTCGCCTACCGCGCGCTCTCGCAGGGCGAGTTCGGGCGCTTCGGCGGGCCCGTCGCGGCGGGCGGCGTGGAGGGCCCGGACGCCCTCGCGATGCCGTACGGGGTGATGTCGCCGGCGCAGATGTTCGCGATGAAGACCCACCGCTACATGTACGAGCACGGCGTGGAGCAGTCGGCGCTGCGCGCGATCTCGCTCGCCTGCTACTACCACGCCCAGCGCAACCCACGCGCGGTCATGTACGGCCGGCCGCTCGACGCGGAGACCTACGACAACTCGCGCTGGATCGTCGAGCCGTTCCACCTCTACGACTGCTGCCAGGAGAACGACGGCTCGGCCGCGGCGATCATCACGAGCGCCGAGCGCGCCCGCGACCTGAAGCAGAAGCCCGCGTACATCCTGGGAGCCGCGCAGGGCTCGGGCTACCGGCAATCCGCCTCGGCGCACAACGCGCCGGACTACGCCACATCCAACTTCAAGGTGACGGCCAAGCGCCTCTACGAGATGGCCGAGGTCAAACCGGACGAGGTCGACGTCGTGCAGATGTACGAGAACTTCACCGGCGGCGTGATGATGAGCATCGTCGAGCACGGACTGGTCCCGGCGGAGCGGGTCAACGAGGAGTTCACCCTCGAGAACTTCCGCTTCGACACGGGAGACCTCCCGCTCAACACGAGCGGCGGCAACCTGGCCGAGTGCTACATGCACGGCTTCGAACTGATCACCGAGGCGACACGCCAGGTCCGCGGCACCTCGACCTCGCAGGTCGAGGGTGCGGAGATTTCGCTGGTCGCATCGGGGCCGATGGTCGAGCCGACAAGCAACCTCATCCTGGGCTCGGAAGTGTAGGGAGCGAACGATGGCCAACGCGACAAAGTCCGAGATCGAGGCCGGCGGCGCATACTTCGCCGAGGCTCCGGCGTTCCCGGTGCCGTTGATGAACGAGTTGGACCGCCCCTACTGGGAGGGTGCAGCCCGCAACGATCTGCTGGTTCAGTTCTGCCCCTCCTGCGATGTCTGGCAGTGGGGTCCGGAGTGGCTCTGCCACACCTGTCACTCGTACGACCTCGATTGGCGGGAGGTGGAGCCGCGCGGGCGAATCTACTCCTGGGAGCGCGCGTGGCATCCGGTGCACCCGGCGCTCGTCGAGGCAGTGCCGTACGTGGTCGTCCTCGTGGAGCTCCCGCACGCCGGGAACATCCGCATGGTCGGGAACCTGCTCGGCGAGCCCGAGGAAGACGTCGTCATCGGCGCCGAGGTCGAGGCGGTGTTCGAGCACCACACCGATCACGACCCGCCGTACTCGCTGGTGCACTGGTCGTACATCTAGCCAGCGCGGCGCCGGCGAGCCGGTGCCCGATCGTGGCTTTGGGTGGGAGGGAGTCAATGCCAAAGGTAGCAGCGGCCGACTACGACATCGACCGGATCCGGGAGCAGTATGTCGGACGAACGGGCGAGCGGAAGGATGGCCTCTACCCGGTGGAGCACGATCCGATCCGTCGCCATGAGCACATGTGCTACGGGCGGAACCCGCTCTTCATCGACCCCGAGTTCGGGCGGAACAGCCAGTACGGCGACAACATCGCTCCCGGGGTGATGGCCGACTACTTCGCCGGCGACGGGACCTGGCCGAACTGGAACGGCGGCCCGGACATCCCGGCGCCCGAGAACGAGGACCTCGACGTTCCCGTGATCGGCGATCGGGCCATCAACCTCAGCACGACGTGGGAGTTCCTGAAGCCGATGAGGATCGGCGACAGGCTGTGGTTGCAGCCCTCGATCGCGGACGTCTACGTCAAACCGATCGGCCTCGACCCGAACGCGATCTGGATCATCGACGAGACGCGCTTCTACAACCAGGACGACGAGCTCGTCGCGATCAGCCGCAACACGAGCCTGCGCCACCGCGCGCCCGAGGAGGTCGAGGCCGACCCCGACCCGCTCGGGCTGCAGACGGCGTAGGCGCGCAGCACGAGGGGACACGGCGATGGCCGTCAAACTGGATCCGCTACCGCAGATCTACTTCGAGGACGTGAGCGTGGGCGACGAACTGCCGGGCTTCTCCTACCCGCTCGACTGGACCGAGATGGTCAAGCAGGTGAGCGGCTCGCAGGACTTCTACGCGGTGCATCACGACCCGCCGTTCGCGCAGTCGGGAGGGCATCGCACCATCTTCTACAACACCGGCTGGACGCGCGCGCAGCTCTACCGCCTCCTCGCCGATTTCGCCGGCCCGGAGGGCTGGGTGCGCAGGCTGCACTTCGAGATGCGGCGCATGAACATGCCGGACGACACCATCACGGTGAGCGGCAAGGTGGTCGCCAAGGAACAGACCGACGACGGCAACGCCGTCGAGATCGAGCTCTCGATCGCGAACGACCGCGAGGGGGTCGCGACGCCGGCGCAAGGCACGGTGTTGCTCCCCTCGCGCGAGTGACTGCGGAACCCTGGGGAGGGACGACATGGCGATACGCGGAGATGACGTACTGCTCGTCGAGCGGGTGCCGGAGAAGCACTACGCGGTGCTGACCGTGAACCGCGAGGAGCGCGGCAACTCGATCAACTTTGACCTCGCGCGCCGCCTTGCCCAGGAGTGGCCGCGGCTCAAGGCCGACGACGAAATCTGGGCGGTGATCCTGACTGCGGTGGGCGACCGCTTCTTCTGCGCGGGCGAGGACCTCAAGGACCGCGCCGAGCTGGACGAGGAGTACGAGGGCGGCTTCGTCCAGTACGTCGACGATCAGGGTGGCTGGGCGAAGCTCGCCCCGGTGGACCACGAGTTCTGGAAGCCGATCATCGGCGCGGTCAACGGCTTCGCCGTGGCGGGGGGCTGGTTCCTCTCCCAGATCTGCGATGTGCGCATCGCCGCGGAGCACGCGATGTTCGGGGTTCCGGAAGTGCGCTGGAACCTCCCGGCGTCGTTCATGGCGCAGGCGGCGCGCATGATTCCGCCCGCCATGGTCATGGAGATGACCCTGTGGGGTGCGCGGCAATACACCGCGCAGCGGATGTACGAGGTCGGCTGGGTCAACAAGGTCGTGCCGAGGGAGCAACTGCTCGACGAGGCCATCCAGTGGGCCGAGGAGGTCTGCGAGATGGGCCCGGTCTCGGTCTGGACGCACAAGGAGCTCATCTACCGTTACCTCTTCCAGGACGATCACTGGGCGCAGCGCTTCGGGCTCGCCCTGTTCGACAAGGTCGAGGCGATGGAAGACTCGATCGAGGGCCCGAGGGCCTTCGCCGAGGGGCGCCCGCCCGAGTGGAAGCTGCGCTGAGCGGTCGCGCCGACCCTCCCAACGCGTCCTCACGCCGAACACCCTCGACAGGCCCCGGGTGAGGGTCTTTCGCGGGCCGCTTCGGTCCGCGGCCGGCGAGATGTTGGCGCCCTCGAAGCATCCCTGCCTGGCGCCCTATGCCCGGATTCGTACCCGAATCGTGTGGTGTCCGGTCGCGCCGTCGGGGAAGGGCGGGGCCTGCTCGGCCGTCTGCACCATGCCGCTGCGATCGATTGCGCGTACCTGGAGGTCGAAGACGCCCTCGCTGGCGACCCAGTCGGCCACCCACTGGCGCCAGCTGCTATCGGACAGCTCCTCGCCAAGTTCGGCGTCGGTCCATGCGCCATCCGAGCGCTCCCCGCCCGCAGACCGCCGGCTCACCCGCACCTGGACGCCGCTGACGCCGCTCAGCCCACCCCAGGCGACGCCCGCGATGCGCAGCTTGCCGGGCGCGAGCGATTGTCCGCCGCGCGGTACGTCGATGCGCGACTGCAGCTTGATCGGCGCCTGCTGGGCCCAGCCCCGGTACACCCAGTAGGAATCGAAGCTGTCGAGCCTCGACAGCTCGATTTCGCCGAGCCACTTCGTCGCGGAGACGTAGCCGTAGAGCCCGGGAACGATCAGGCGGGCCGGGAACCCGTGCCGGGCGGGCAGCGGCTCGCCGTTCATGCCGAACACCACCAGCGATTCGCGCCCATCGAGCGCGACGTCCGTCGGGAAGCCGACGGTGAAGCCATCGACGGCGCGCCCGACCACCTGCGTCGCCTCGGCCTGGACGCCCGCCCCGCGCAGCAGCGCCGGCAGCGGGACGCCGAGCCAGTAGGCGGTCCCGACGAGCTCCCCGCCGACCTCGTTCGAGACACAGGCGAGGGTGACCGCCTCCTCGCGCAGGTCCATCGCGAGCAGCTCGTCGAACGTGAACTCGGCCGGCCGCTCGACCATCCCGCTGATCCGCAGCCGCCACCGCGCGCTGTCGATGCGGGGAACCGAGAGCCTGGTGTCGATGCGGTAGAACTCGCTGTTCGGGGTGACGAGCGGCGAGATGCCGGGGACCGAGGCGGGGCCGCCCTGGACGGCCAGCGAGGGCTCGGGCGTCGGCTCCCGCGACGCCGGCGTGGGGGCGCCCGGCGGCGGCAGCACGATGGCCGCGCGCTGCGCGTCGACATCGCCCGCCGGGTCGATCAGGCGCCGCCCGAGGGGCACGGAGATGGCCGCCGCCGCCAGCCCGCCGCCGGCGAACTGCAGGAAGCGCCTGCGCCCCGGGCGCTTCACGCGAGGATCGGGAGGCGCGGCGGGGGCGTCGGCGGCGCCCTCGTTCGCCATCCGCAGCAGCCAGAGCAGCGCCGCGACGCCGGTGCCCCCGGCGGCCGCCGCGGTGGTCCACGCCTGCGCGGGCGAGGTGAACGGATCGCGCATCGCCGCGAGGCCGCCCGCGAGGGCGAAGGCCGCCAGCGCGCCCACGCCGATCGCGCGCCGGCGCATCGCGAACGGACCCAGCAGCGCTCCCAGCGCCAGCGAGAGGGCGACGACGCCTGAGAGCAGCGCGGGCTTGTTGTTCGTGCCGAAGGTCTCGATCGCCACGCCGGAGACGGCGCGCGGGGAGGCGTCGACGACCACGTCGCCGATCGCCCGCACCAGCGACTCAGCCTCGAGGAGCCGGGCGGCGAACTCGCCGGCGGCCAGCGCCAGCGCCGCGGCCACGAGTCCCGCGACCGCTCCCGGCCACCATGCGCGCCCTCGTGGCATTGCCATGGCCCTGTCTTCGCTCTCCCGCCGGCGGACTCGTCAGCGCGGGGCGCGAACTCGCGCGCGGCGGCGAGAACCGTGCGGGCTCGAAGCCACCGTCCTTAACGTCAGGACGGCCGCCGGCGGGTCTAGACTCCGGCTACCGCCAGAGGTCGGGATCGGGCCGGTTCATCAGTCCGAGGCCCAGGTATCCGTACCAGATGACAAGGAGCACGTAGAAGCCTCGGGCCACGCTGATGAAGGTGTCGCGGTCGTCGCTGCTGAGTATGGCCGCCATGAAGAAGACCATGATGGCCAGGCTGACAAGGGCAGCCAGCAGGGAGATTGTCTGGTTGAAGTCGTCCCTCGTGGAGAGGCCCAACGCGAAGATGAAGCCGCCAAACCCAAGCGTAATCCCACCCGCGTAGATGAGAGCGGACCCGGCGTAGTAGACGGGAATGCTTCCCTGGATCTGTTCGCTGGTCTGGGCATCGGCAAGAATGAAGTCGATGCCACCGGAGAGAATCCAACCGGTGAGCCCGACGAAGGCCATGAAGAAGCCCATCTGAACGAGAGCCTTGCCGTTGCCCTCCAGGGTTACGTTCCGCATGAGCGCATAGAGGCCCGAGAGGATGAGGGACAGGCCAAGGATGCTCGCGATGTTGGTGACCTTGGTCAGCGTGGCGTTGGAGCCCTTGGCCACGACGGAGTCAACGGCGTCTGACACGGGTGCGCTTTCGATCAGGAGGCCACCCGGCTCGATGAGAAAGAAGACGAAGGCGATGACCGGGCCGAGAATGAGGGACAGACCCGCCAGCCGGTTCACGGATATGGTGCCCATGTGCAAGACCCTTCCTCATGTGATGTCGCGAAAGCGGATCCGTTGGTTTCGCCCATCCTAGCATAGGCCCCGACGGTCGAGTCGCCGCGTCGCACGCATGACGCGCTAGCATCGGCACGGAGCGGCGGAGCTCCAGGCTCGCGACCAGGCTGAACCGATCGGAGGCTTGCGATGACGGCCGCCCGGGAGCAGTCGCCACGCGCCGCGCTCGCCGGCATACGCGTGGCCGAGCTGGCCAGCGGCAGCGCGGTCGCCTACTGCGGACGGTTGTTCGCGCTCTTCGGCGCGGAGGTCGTCCGGCTGGAGCCGGAGGGCGGCGACGGCGTCCGCCGGGCCGGACCGTTCCCCGACGACGTCGTGGACCTGGACCGCGGTGCGCAGCATGCCTTCCTCAACGCCGGCAAGCGCAGCGTGACGTTCGACCCGTCCGGCCGTCGCCACGCGGAGCGAGCCGAGCGCTGGATAGGCGGAAGCGACGTGTTGCTCGCCGACTGGCGAGCCCCATCGTGGCTTCCCCTCGGAGAGCCGGATCGGATCGCGGCGCTGTTCCCGCACGCCCTCTACGTCGCGGTCAGCCCGTTCGGGATGACGGGCCCCTATGCGCCGTACGCGGCCGACGGGCAAGTGCTCGAGGCGCTGGCCGGGATGTCCTATATCAGCGGGCGCCCCGACCGGGAGCCGCTCAGCCTCGGCGTGGAGCTGGCGGACTATGAGGCAGGCGCCATGGCCTTCACGGCGGCGTTGGCGGCGCTCGCCGACCGCGGCCGGGGCGCGGCTCACCGCCACGTGGACGTGTCGGCCTTCGAGTCGCTGGCGATCGACGACGACTACAGCCTGGCGATGTACATCGCGGCGGGCGCCGTGCGCCGCCGCCACTACTCCCGCGTCATCCTCTCCTACCCGTCCGACGTGCTGGCCTGCGCCGATGGATACGTGACGTTCACCCCGCGCTTCGCGGGCGACCCGGCAGTCGCGCTGGCGGAGCTGATCGAGCGGCCGGAGCTCGCCACGGACCCCCTGTTCGCCGACCAGCGAGAGCGGATGCTGCGCTGGAGGGAGTTCGAGGCGCTGCTCCGCCCCTGGCTCGAGGCGCACACGGTGGCTGACGTGGTGCGGCGCGGCAGCGCGCTTGGCATCGCCCTCTGGCCCGCCCCCTCGGTGGCGGAACTGCTGGCGGACGAGCACCTCCGCGAGCGGCGCTTCTTCGGCGCCTCGCCCCGCGAACCGGCCTCGGTCGGCCCACCGCTGCGCATGTCGGCCACACCGCTGCGCGTGGATCCGGCGCCGGCGCTGGGCGCCGACGATGAGTTGGACCCCTCAGACGGCGACCGCGCCTCCCCCGGCGGTGAGCCGGATGTCGGCACACGAAGCCTCGGCGACGGCGAACGGCTGTCGTTCTTCGAGCCGCTTCGCGTCGTCGAGCTCGCCCACGTGTGGGTGGGTCCGCTGGCGACCCGCATCCTCTCCGAGCTCGGCGCAGACGTGATCAAGGTCGAGCGTCCGAACCCGCCGGAGACCGCGCGCACCCTGTTCCCGGCGGCCAACGACATGAGCGGCGACTACTGGAACCGCTCGCCCTACTTCCATGCCCGCAACGCCAGCAAGCGAGCGCTCTCCCTCGACCTCTCGTCCACGCCCGGGCGCGACGCGCTCCACCGTCTGCTCGCCAGCGCCGACGTGCTCGTCGAGAACTTCACGCCCGGGGTGATGAGCAGGCTCGGGCTGGACTTCGATGTCCTGCGGAGCGCGTACCCGCGCCTGATCCTGGTGTCCGTATCCGGCTACGGGCAGACGGGCCCCGATGCGCGGCTCGGCGCGAGCGGCGTCAGCATGGAGCCCGCCGCCGGCATCTCGTCGGTCACCGGCTATGCGGAAGGCCCGCCCTCAAAGACCGGCAACACCTGGGTCGATCCCTTCGTCGGGGTCCACGTCGCCGGCGCGATCATCGCGGCCCTGATCGATCGCGAGCGCACGGGGGAGGGGCAGTACATCGAGGTCTCGATGCAGGAGGCGACGCTGCAGCTGCTCGGCCCGCAGCTGCTCGACTTCGCGGCGAACGGGCGCGCGCCCCGGCGAGCGGGCAACCGCCGGCCCGCCGAGGTGCGCGGGATCTATCGCTGCCGCGGAGACGACGACTGGGTCGCGATCTCAATCGCGGACGACGAGGCGTGGCGAGCTTGCTGCGAGGCCAGCGGCCATCCGGAGTGGGCGAACGACCCGCGCTTCGGCAGCGCCGCCGCGCGCCGGGCCCACCACGACGAGATCGATGGTTTGCTGGAACGCTGGACGAGCGCGCGCACGAAGTTCGAGGTCATGCAGCGGCTGCAGGCCGCGGGCGTGGCCGCCGGCGCCGTCCTCAAGGCGGACGAGATCCTCGCCGACGAGCAGCTCCGCGCCCGCCGCTTCTTCGATCCGATCGACATCGAGGGCTTCGGTACGGCGCCGCTGCAGCGCTGCTTCCCGCCGAAGATCGACGGACGGGGCTTCGCGGTGCGCTCACGGGCGCCGAACGTCGATGAGCACGCCGACGAGATCCTGCGTGAGGCCGGGCTCGGCGCCGGGGAGATCGCCGCGCTCCGACGGCAAGGCGTGATCACCGCCGAGACCGAGGTGTGGCGCAGTGCGGCCACGCGCGAAGCTCGAAGGCAGCCCTACGAGCTGTACCTCGAGCTGGGCTCCGTCCACCGCATCGACCCGGAGCACCGCCGCGTGTGTGAGCTCGCAACAGAGAGACGGTAGCATCGGCGTCATGGGTCATCTCTACGCACTCCGGGGAGCCTTCCTGCAGCAGTGGCGCGACACGGCCACCCCCTACCAGGTCCTGCTCGTCTCCCTCGGCCAGGTGCCCACGGCGGTCGCGGCGGCCTGGATCGCGCGCTCGAGCGTCGAGCACGGCGTCTCGTTGGCAATCGCCGTCGGCGCGACGTTCGTCGTCATCTGGAACGTCGCGGTCTTTCAGACCGGCTGGTCCCTCCTCGGCGAGCGCTGGGCGGGCACGCTCGAACTGAATCTGCTGTCCCGATCGCCGCTCGCGCTCGTGATGTTGGGGAAGTCGCTCGCCTTCGTCGCATTCTTCGGGCTGATCGGGCTGCTGTCCTTCGCGGCCGCCCTGCTCGTTGCGACCGAGATCGCCGGCATCGAGCGCCCCGCGAGCTTCGCGCTGTCGCTCACGCTCGTCGTGCTCGCCGTCGTCTCCCTCCAGTTCATCTTCGCGCCGCTCGGCTTCCTCGTGGGCGCGCAGGGTGGGTTCTTCAACGCGATCAGGCCCCTGGGCGTCGTCCTGAGCGGCTTCTTCTACCCCGTCGCGCTGCTCCCCGACTGGTTGGAGTGGCCGGCCCGCCTGCTGCCGACCGCCTGGGCCATGGAGGCGCTGGTCTGGTCGATCAACGGGAAGGAGGACATCGGCCGGATCGCCCTCAACTGGGCGCCGGCGGTGGGTCTGGTGGTGCTCGTCGCCATTGTCGAGGTGGTGCTGTTCGTCCAGGCGGAGCGGCGCGCCCGCGTCTTCGGCGGTCTGACGGAGGGGTAGGATCGTGGACGGCGTCCGGAACTTCTACCTGCAGGCGTACCTCTCCTACCGCGGCCTCTTCCACTGGCTGACGCCGTTCCCCTACTTCAGCAATCTCGTCCTCGCGCCGTTCCTCATGCTGCTCAACTTCGTCCTCATCGGCCGCTTCGCGGAGGTGGGGGATGTCGACCGCTTCGGCATCGGGATGGTCGTCTACGCGATCGTCTGGATCCATGTTGCCGGTGTGACGCAGTCGTTCTCGAACGACCGCTCGGGCGGCACGCTGCACCTGCTCTTCGCATCCCCCGCCAACCGGGCATCCGCCTACTTCGCGCGCGGGGCCGGGCACTTCTACAACGGTCCCGTGGCCGCCGTCAGCACGACCCTGCTCGCCGTCCTCGTGATCGACCTGAACGCGGGCGACCTCAACTATCTCACCTACGCAGTTGCGATCGCCGTGGTCTCGACCGGCATCCTGATGTTCTCCCTGCTCCTCGGAAACCTCGCGGCGCTCTACAGGGACTGGCAGATCTTCTTCTCGGTGGCGCTGGGCGCGCTGCTCGGACTGACTGGCGTGATCATCCCCGTCGACCGCCTTCCCGGGGTGCTCGAGGGCGTCGCGCAAGCGCTCCCGATCACGCACGGACTGCGCGCGCTGCGGGGGGCCTTCGCCGGAGACTCGGTGGCGGACGTGTCCTCGGACCTCTTGCTCGAACTTGCGGTCGCCGGCGGCTACGCCGTCGTGGGGCTGGTCGTGTTCGTACTGATCGACCGGGCCGCCCGGCGGCGCGGAATCCTCGCGGGAGGTGAGGAATGACGATGAACGCTCCGATGATCGAGTGCCACAATCTGCGGCGGACGTTCCAGCGCGGCGGTCCGCTGCGAAGGGGAAGCGAGATCGTTGCGGTCAGCGACATCTCGTTCGTCGTCCAGCCGGGAACGATCTTCGGCCTGCTCGGGCCAAACGGGGCGGGCAAGACGACCACGGTGCGGATGCTCTCGACCCTGCTCCTCCCGACGTCGGGCAGCGCTCGCGTTGCCGGCTTCGACATTGCATCGCAGCCGCGCGAGGTTCGCCGGCGCACGGGCCTGGCGCTTGGCGGCGACCGCGGCCTCTTCGGCCGGCTCACGGCGGAGCAGAACCTCCAGTACTTCGCCGCCATCAACCATCTCTCGCCGCGCCACGCGAAGCGCCGCGCCGACGAGCTGCTGGAGCTGGTCGGGCTGGGCGAGCGGCGGCGCTCGAAGGTGTTCGAGTACTCGCGCGGCATGAAGCAGCGGCTCCACCTCGCGCGCGCCCTGCTCACCGACCCTGACGTCCTCTTCCTGGACGAGCCCACGGCGGGCCTGGATCCGCTCGGAGCCTTTGAGTTCCGGCAACGGGTCGCCGACCTGAAGGAGCGGGGCCGGACGATCCTGCTGACGACCCACTTCATGCTCGAGGCGGACGAACTCTGCGACGAGCTGATCGTGATCGACCGGGGCGCCGTGGTTGCCCAGGGCAGCCCCGAAACGCTCAAGCGGCAGTTTGGCAGCGCGACCGTCGTCGAGGTCTCGCTGCGCGAACCGCGGGAGGGCCTCCAGGCGTCACTGGGCGAGCTGCCGCAGGTCCAGCATGTGGAGAGCCGCAGCGAGGGCATGCTCCAGACGATTCGCGTGCACATCCCCTCGGACCAGGACGCCGGCCGGATCGTCGCCCACATCGGCGCGGAGCACGTCGAGCACATGACGACGCGCACCTCGTCGCTGGAGGAGGCCTACCTCACGCTCATCGGGAGGGGACGGTAGGCCTCGCCGCGCTCTAGCGTCCCTGCCAGTTCGGCTCGCGCTTCTCCGCGAAGGCCGTCGGCCCCTCCTTCGCGTCCTCGGACTCGAAGACGGCTCCGGCGATCCACTGGTACGCGCGGTGGCTCTCCGCCATGCCCGTGTTGCGCCAGAAGTGGAGCATCGACTTCGTGCCCTTGACCGAGAGCGGCGCGTTGGTGGCGATCAGCTCGGCGATCTCGATCGCTCGAGGCAGCAGCCGCTCCGGCTCTACGACCTCGGAGACGATGCCCCACTGCAGCGCCTGCTCCGGCTCGATGCGGTCGCCCGTGAGCAGCACGTAGCTCGCCGCGGCCGAGCCGACGAGGCGCGGGAGGTGGTGGACGGCGTAGCCGGCCATGATGCCCCGCTTCACCTCGAACAGCCCGAAGTACGCCTCGGTCGAGCAGATCCGGATGTCGCAGTCGAGCGCGCGCTCGAGGCCGCCGCCGAGCGCCAGCCCGTTGACCGCGGCGATGAACGGCTTCGGGCTGCTGGACAGGGGCGACCGCGGCGTCGAGCCGTCCGGCCTGTTTCCTCCGACCGGTTCACCGCGCGCGGCCCGCTCGGCGGCCTCCTTCAGGTCCATCCCGGCGCTGAACGCCCTGCCCGCGCCGGTCACGATGCCCGCCCGCATGGCGGGGTCGGCGTCGAAGTCCGCGACCGCCTCCTCGATCTCCGCGCGCATCTGGAGGCCGCTGGCGTTGAGCCGCTCCGGGCGGTTCAGCGTGAGGATGGCGTAGGAATCTCGCTTCTCGTACAGCAGGACGGACATCGGAACCACTCCCTTGCGAATACGTGGCCGCAGCGTTCTCGCGGCCGATTCTAGCCCGCCCGCGGACGGACTCCGCTCGCTACCCGCGCGGCAGACCGAGACCGCGCGTGGCGATGACGTTGCGCTGGATCTCGGAACTGCCGCCGGAGATGGTCCTGGGAATGGTCCGCAGGTACTGGTAGGTGTGCTTGCCGGCCAGCGGAGCGCGTTCATCGCCCGGCCAGAGGTTGGCGTAGAGCCCGAACGTCTTCGCGCCGCTTCGCGCGACGCGCTGCAGCAACTCCGTCGAGAACATCTTGCCCATCGACGCCTCATAGTTGGGAATCAGGCCGGATGACTGCATCCACGCGAGCCGCAGCGAGAGGTTGTAGCCCACCTCGACCTCGATCATGCGGTCGGCGATCTCGCCGCGCAGCACGGGCCGCTCCCCGATCCGCACGAGGTCGCTGCCCGCACCCGTCGCGAAGCCGATCAGCTCCTGCATGTCGAGGCGCTGCTCGGCCGTGTTGGAGATGCTGGCGCGATCGAAGTCCATGAGCGTCATGGCGACGTACCAGCCGCGGTTCTCCTCGCCGATCCGGTTCGCCGCCGGGACGCGCGCGTCCTCGAAGAACGTCTCGCCGAAGCTGGAGTGGTCGAAGCAGGCGTTCATGAGCGGCCGCCACGAGATGCCGGGGATGCGGAAGTCCTCGATCATGAGGAACGAGATGCCACGGTGCTTGGGCGCGTCCGGGTCCGTCCGCACGAGCGCGTACATCGCATCGGCGGTCTGCGGCGTCGACCAGATCTTCTGTCCGTTCAGCACGTACTCGTCGCCGTCGCGGACGGCGCGCAGCGACAGCGAGCCGAGGTCGGAGCCGGCGCCGGGCTCGGAGTAGCCCTGCGCCCAGTTAACCTCGCAAGCCGCGATCGCCGGCATATGGCGGGCCCGCTGCTCGGGCGTGCCGTGCACCATCAGCAGGCTGCCGAGGAACATCGCGCCGGTGCCGCCCACGCGCGGCGCGTCGGCTATCGTGCGCTCTTCGTTCAGGATGTACTGCTCAATCGTCGAGAGCCCGGCGCCGCCGAGTTCGCGGGGCCAGTGCGCGGCGACCCAGCCCTGCTCGTTGAGCGCCTCGACCCAGTCCTGGCACTGCCTGCGGACCTCCGGGTCGCCCGACATGCGGTCGGTCTCCCACGACGCGCCGGGCATGATGAGCGTCTCCACCGGGCTCGGGATCTCCTGCCGGTTGTACGAGGCGGCTCCCCCCTTGTAGCGCGGCGGCAGTCGCTCCTGCATGAACGTCCGCACACTCGCGCGAAACGCCGCCTGATCCGCGCTGTCCCTCCAGTCCATCTCAGTGTTCCTCGCACCTTGAGCCGCCGCGCATCGACGGTCCGGATTCTACGCGCTCAGGCGACAGGATTTGACTGCGATCTTTCGGGCGATAGAATCAGCACGCCTCCAGGGAGCGTCCCGGGCGGTCTGCGTGGCCGGTCCGTTCCCATCCAGGCGACGAATCGCGGGAGGGGTGGCCGGGTGATCATCGACTTCCGCGTGGACGCGCCGTCGCTGGCGCGGCGGCCTGAAGGCGAAGACGACGAGGACAGGAGCTACCTGACCACCTACCGCCGCGTCTACGCGAGCGATCTGGGAGGCGGCGCCACCCCGGAGGCCCTGGTGGCCGCGATGGACGCGGCGGGCGTCGACCATGCCGTGCTGCAGGCGGAGTGGTCCTCGGGCGACTATCGGGCGCTCAACGACGAGGTCGTCGACGTCGTCCGCGAGTATCCCGAGCGCTTCACCGGCTACTGCACCGTGAATCCCGGCACGGACGACGACATGGTCGCCGTCGTCGAGCGCGAAATCACCGAACGCGGCATGCGAGGCGTGAACCTGCAGCCCTTCGCGTATCGCCTCAAGGCCAACGACAAGCGCTTCTACCCGTTGTACCAGAAGTGCCAGGAACTCGGCGTGCCCGTCACGATCCACGCCTCGATCAACTTCTCGAACAACAGGTCGATCGAGTTTGGGCGCCCGCTCTACCTGTGCGAGATCGCCTGCGACTTCCCGGAGCTGACGATCGTTGCCAACCACGGCGGTTGGCCATGGGTCGCCGAGGCGGTCGCGGTCGCCTGGAAGCACAGCACGGTCTACATCGAGATCGGAGCGGTGGCGCCGAAGTATATCGGGACTCCCGGCTCGGGCTGGGAGACCCTGCTGCAGTTCGGCAACTCGCTGCTCCAGAACCAGGTACTGTTTGCGACCAACAGCATGGTCCCGTTCGATCGGGCGGTCGGCGAGTTGCGCGAGCTGCCGCTCAAGCCCGAGGTCACCGAGAAGTGGCTCGGGGGAAACGCCGCGCAGCTGCTCGGGCTCGCCTGAGCGAGTGGTGAGCCTCGTGCCGGTCCTCCGCTCGGGGTCGGCCTCGTTGGCGCGGGCCCGGGCGCGGCGATACGGAGTTGCCGATGGATTGGGATGACACGGCCGAGCAGGCCCGCTTCCGCGCGCAGGTACGCGCACTGCTGCGCGACCGCCTCCCCGACTACTACCGGCGGCTGGCCGGGGACGACCGCGCCGTGACCTACCACCACGGCTGGGTCGCCGACCGCAGGTCCGACGACCCCGAGCGCCGCGAGGCGGCCGACGCCTGGGGCGAGGCGGTCGCGGAGCGGGGCTGGTTCGCGCCTCACTGGCCCCGGAAGTACGGAGGCGCAGGGCTCTCGCCGAACGAGCAGTTCATCCTCAAGCAGGAGCTGGCGCTCGCGGGAACCCCGCTCGACCTCGGCGGAGACGGCACGGCCTACCTGGGCCCGACGATCATCGTCCATGGCACCGAGGAGCAGCGGGCGAAGTACCTGCCGAAGATCCTCTCCGGCGAGACGGCCTGGGTGCAGGGCTACTCGGAGCCGGGGGCGGGGTCCGACCTCGCCTCGCTGCAGACCCGCGCCGTGCGCGACGGCGACGAGTGGGTGATCAGCGGGCAGAAGATCTGGACGACCAACGCCCATCACGCCGACGCGATCTTCGTGCTCGTGCGCACCGACCCCGAGGCGCCGAAGCACCGCGGGATCTCGTTCCTGCTGGTCGACGACATCGACACGCCCGGCCTCTCGGTGCGCCCGCTGATCGACATGGCGTGGCAGCACGGCGTCAACGAGACGTTCTTCGAGGACGTGCGCACGCCCGCGTCCAACGTCGTCGGCGAGGTCAACCGTGGCTGGTACGTGGGCGTCACGCTGCTCGACTTCGAGCGCTCCAATATCAGCGGCGCGGTCGCGCTGCAACGCGACCTCCAGCGGCTGATCGCGTACGCGGGCACAGAGCAGGGCCTACGGCAGGCGAAGCTGACCCCGGCCGCGCGGCACGAGATCGCCGAGCGCTACCTCGAGGCCGAGGTCGGGGTGAACTTCTCGCGGCGCATCATCACCCTGCAGAACGCGGACCAGATCCCCAACCACGAGGCCTCGGTGGCGAAGATGTTCATCTCGGAGGCCTTGCAGCGGCTCGCGCGCACGGGCATGAAGGTGTTCGGTCTCTACTCCAACATCTGGGACGCCGGGCACGATCGCGCGCCGATGCAGGCGGTCTTCCCGCAGCGCTACCTGCAGACGGTCGTGGCGACGATCGGCGGTGGCACCTCGGAGATCCAGCGCAACATCATCGCCACGCGCGGCCTCGGGCTGCCGCGTAGCTGATCCGGCCCTTCCCGGCATCCGGCCCCTTCCCGTCATTCCGGCGAAAGCCGGAATCCAGGCACGCCCACCCACCGCCGAGCCCCCGGGAGCGCCGATGGCGCGACAGGCCACGCTGGCCAACGTGGCCCGGAGGCACCCTCTTCCTCGGGAGAGGGCCGGAATAGCCCCTTACAGCGCGGGGGCGTGCTCGTGGAAGTCGGTCGCGCGCTGGTAGGCGTGCGCGATGCGCAGCACGAGCGCGTCCGCGAACAGTGCGCCGCTGATCATCAGGCCGGTGGGCAGGCCCGCGGCGCCGCGCCCGTTGGGCACGCTGATCGAGGGCTGATGCGACAGGTCGAAGGTGAGTGCGTTGCGGAACTTGAGGTCGGCGTCCTCGGTGACCACCTGCGGGTCGTCGCCGATCGGCTCGGCCACCAGCGGCGAGCTGGGGCAGAGGTAGGCGTCGATGCCATCGAGGGCGGCCTCGAAGCGCGCCTCGACACGCTTGCGCCGCTGCAGGGCTCGGACCATCGTGATCGCCGGCGTCTCGAGGCCGGCGAGGAGCCGCGAGCGCATCGGCTCGGATACGGCCTCGGGGCGCTCGCGCACGATCTGCTCGAGGCCGCTCGCCAGCTCGGGGCGGAAGATCGAGTACGCCAGGCTGCGCCAGTCGCCCTCGCCCTCCAGCGGCTCGACCTGGACGATCGCGGCGCCGAGGTCACGCAGCACCTCGAGGGACGCCGCGAAGTGCTCCAGCACGGCATCCCGCGACCCCTCGAGCAGCGAGGGGATCACGCCGAGCGTCAGGCCCGCGACGCCTGCGTTGAGATCGGCGGTGAAGTCCTCCTCGGGGCGGGCGACGGAGTCGAGGTCACGCGGATCCTGCCCTTGCAGCGCGTTGAGCAGCAGAGCGCAGTCCTCGGCGGTCCGGGCGAGCGGGCTGGCGTGGTCGATGCTGGCCGGGATCGGCGCGACGCCGCCGCGCCCGACGAGGCCGTAGGTCGGCTTGTGGCCGCTGACGCCGCAGAACGCGGCGGGGATGCGAATCGAGCCGCCGCTGTCGGTGCCGAGCCCGCCCAGCGCCTGCCCGGCCGCGATCGCGGCGGCCGAGCCGCCCGACGACCCGCCGGGCACCCGGTCGAGGTTCCAGGGGTTGCGCGTCGGGCCGTGCCGGGAGTTGTTGCACGTCCCGCCCATCGCGAACTCGTCGGTGTTCGTCTTGCCGAGCAGCACCGCGCCCGCCTCGCGCAGCTGCGCGACCACCGTCGCATCCCGCGCCGGCACGTGGTTGAGGAAAGCGCGCGAACCGGCGTTGGTCACCACGCCCGCGGTGTCGAAGACGTCCTTCACCGCCAGCGGAATGCCGTCGAGCGGCCCGAGGCGATTGCCGGCGGCGGCGCGCTCCGTGGCGGCGGACGCCTCGGCTTCCGCCGAGGCGCGCATCAGCCGCACGAAGGCGTTGACGCCGCGCTCGCCGCCGTCGGTTGCCTCGATGCGGGCGAAGGCGGCCGCGGTCAGCTCGCTCGGCGAGAGCGCGCCCTCGTCGATGCGGCGGCTGGCCTCGGCGATGGTCAGGCTTGCCAGGTTGCCGCCCATGCTCGTGCTCCCGCCTGGCCCGCGGTTGGGAATGACAACCCGTTGAGGCGACGCCATGATAGGCCCCGATGCGGCTCCGTCGGCGTGCCACACGTCGGCGCGCGACGGCAGGGGATGGAGGGTGGCATTGCGGCAGTTCGAGGGACGTGTGGCCGTCGTGACCGGGGCCGCGAGCGGTATCGGCCGCGCCCTCGCCGGGCGGTGCGCCGCCGAGGGCATGCGAGTCGTCCTCGCCGATGTCGAGGAGCCCGCCCTCGACCTTGCAGTGCGCGAGCTGCGCGGGCGGGGGCGCGACGTCATCGGCGTCGTCACCGACGTCAGCGACGCGGCGGCAGTCGAGAGACTGCGCGACGAAGCGATCGAGGCTTACGGGGCGATCCACCTCGCCTGCAACAACGCCGGCGTCATCGCCAGCGCCGACCGGCCTCCCGCCGACGGCAGCCGGGGCCTGCGGCTCTGGGAGGAGGAGCGCGACGACTTCAGCTGGGTGTTCGGCGTGAACCTCTGGGGCGTCGTGCACGGCGTCCGCGCGTTCGTCCCGGTCCTGCTCGAGCAGGAGGAGGGCCACCTGGTCAACACCGGCTCGG
The DNA here is from genome assembly GCA_963692775.1 of Dehalococcoidia bacterium. GTDB lineage: Bacteria > Chloroflexota > Dehalococcoidia > UBA2979 > UBA2979 > VXMT01. The sequence continues at coordinate 2,163,809 of OY839116.1, forward strand.
AACTGGGCCTCCTCACGCGCGAGCACTACGGGATCTACACGGCGACGAAGCACGCGGTCGTCGCGCTCTCGGAGACGCTCGCGCGGCAACTGGCGGGCGCCTCGGTGGGTGTGTCCGTGCTCTGCCCCGGGCCCGTGGACACGCGCATCGGGGTTGCGGAGCGCAACCGCCCCGGCCGTGAACACGGGGAGCATCGTCCGCCGCCGGCCCGGCGAGGCGCGGCCGGCGAGACGGTCCCGCCTATCGAGTTCATGGACCCCGCCGACGTCGCGGCACAGGTCCTCGAAGCCGTGCGCGACGAGCGGTTCTACATCCTGACGCACGGCGACACGTACGACGCCGCCATCCGCGCGCGGATGGAGGGGATCCTCGCACGCCGCAACCCGGCCGGAGACGCGTCCTGACCTGTTGACTCGCCTCTTTCGGGCGATAGAATGACCGTGCGAACCGTCGTGGTTGCCCCCGGCAGGAGGAATGAGCGTGCCCTCTTCAGTCTCGTCCGGCGGTCCCATCCCCTTCGGGGTCACGCTCACCGGGCACGACCTCAGGCTCAGCCTCGAGGAGGCGCAGGCCATGGAGGTGGCCGGCGCGGACTCGGTCTGGGTGTACGAGACCGGACTGGAGACCGACGCGATCACGCCGATGGCGGTCTTCGCCGCAGGAACCGAGCGCGTTCGCGTGGGCTGCTCCGTGATCCCCGTCTGGACCCGGAACCCGGCGCTGATCGCCCAGACGGCGGCGACACTCGACATGCTGGCTCCGGGCCGCATCGTGCTCGGCCTCGGCGCGTGGTGGGACCCGCTGGCGACGCGGGTGGGGATCGAGCGCAAGGCGCCGATCCGCGTGATGCGCGAGGTCGTCGAGGCGATCCGCCTGCTGCTCCCGCGCGACCGGGAGGCGAGCTACGACGGCGCGTACGCACACCTGGACCGCGCCTACCTCGACCACCCGCACGCCGGCGGCCACGACGTCAAGATCTTCATCGGCGCGGTCGGACCGCAGATGCTGCGCCTCGCCGGGCGCATCGCCGACGGCGTCGTGCTCAACGGAGCTCATCCGGTCGAGGCGATCCGCGACGCCGTCGCCCGCATCGCCGAGGGCGCCGAGGCCGCCGGTCGCTCCCTCGATGAGATCGAGCGGGTGATGCCGGTCCGCGTGCTGGTCACGCGCGACAAGCACGCGGCGCTGCAACGGCAGAAGGTCTATTTCGCGCGCTTCCTCGCCCAGCAGCCTCACGTCGAAGCGCCGTCCGGCATCGACCCCGACCTCGCGGAGCGCGTGCGCGCGATGGCGCCCGGCGGTTGGCCCGCGCCGCCGGAGGACTACGCGGAGGCGGCGGCCCTCATCCCCGACGAGGCGGTCGAGCAGCTGGGCTGCGTCGGCGAGCCCGACGAGGTCCGCGAGCGACTGGGCGCGTACCTCGAGGCGGGTGTGACACTCCCGATCACGACCGAGGTTCCCACGGACGAGACGATCGAGCTGCTGAAGGCAGGCCTGTCGTAGCGCGGTCAGTCCGTCCTGCGGAGCTTCTTCAGGCTCTTCAGCTCGCGCGGCGGGTCGAGGCGGCTGCCCAGCATCGTGTAGGACATCTCTCCGACGTAGACGTCGCCGTTCTCCGCCACCCCGATCCCGTGCGGCGCGATGAACTGGCCCAGCCCCTCGCCCGACTCGGGCGCGCCGTAGCGGCCGAGCAGCTCGCCGTCGGGGCTGAGCACCGAGATGCGGTGACCGACCCCCGGCGCGTCCACCGTCAGCGGCACGCCGCACAGCTCGCCGATGTAGATGTTGCCCTCGGGGCCGACGGTCAGCGCGCACGGCCGGTGGATGTTGTTCCAGGTGACGACGTGGTTGCCGGCGAGGTCGAAGACCTGCACGCGCAGCGCCTCGCGGTCGGCGACGTAGAGGCGGTCGCCGCGCAGGCCGATGTTGTGCGGGCAGAGGAACTGACCGGCGTCGACGCCCGGCTCGCCCCAGGAGAACAGCAGCTCACCGCTTGGCGAGTACTTGTGGATGCGCGCGTTCCCGTAGCCGTCGCTGATGAAGATCGCGCCGTCCTCGGCGATCGCGATGTCCGTCGGGCTGTTGAACGGCAGCCCGGAGAACTTCGGCGCGGGACTGCCGGGCGTGCCGATCGTCATCAGCAGTTCGCCCTCGGTCGTCCACTTCGTGATCGTGTGCGCCCCCTCGTCGGCGCAGTAGAGGTAGCCGTCGTGCGCCGCGAGGATCGCGTGGGTGTCGCCGGTGAACGAGCCGGCCCCGAAGGTGCGCAGGAAGTTCCCGTCGCTATCGAGGGCGATCACCGGGTTCTCGGGGTTCTTCGTGAGCAGCCAGATCGTCCCGTCCGGCGCGACCGAGACTCCCGGAGTCTCGTGCAGCGTCATGCCGTCCGGGAGCCGCTCCCACTCCGCGAGCATCTCGTAGGGCAGGGTCGGCACGGCTGTTGCGCTGGTCATCGTCGTCTCCCAACGGTCTTCGCCCGGATTCTAGGTGACTCCGGGGCACGGGTCCGCGCGGGCGGGAGTCCGGGCATCGTGGCAGGTTGCGAATGCCACTCGTGCTCCACAATGATGCGGGAGGAAAGGGACTCCGATGACTGATCTGCTTGCGGGCCTGCGCGTGCTCGACTTCACGCTCGCGGCGGTCGGCCCGTTCTGCTCCCGCATCCTCGCCGACCTCGGCGCGGACGTGATTCACGTCGAGTACCCGCTGCCCGGCTGGGGCTACGACGCCGAGGGGCCCGACAGCCGGTTCGAGGAGGACGGGCTGCGCGCGGTCCCCGCCAACCGGCTCTTCCTGCACACCAACGGGGGCAAGAAGAGCCTCGCCGTGAACCTCAAGGATCCGCGCGGCGTGCAGATCATCTGGGATCTGATCCCGCAGACGGACATCGTCGTGGAGAACATGACGCCGCGCGTCATGCAGAACCTCGGCCTCTCCTGGGTCACGCTGAGCGACATCAACCCCCGCCTGATCATGTGCTCGCTCACCGGCTTCGGCCAGGAGGGCCTCGAGGGCGACCGCGGCCGGCCGAGCAGCGACCCGATCGCGCAGGCGATGAGCGGGATGAACTGGAACACCGGCGACAGGGATGGTCCGCCGTACGCCGTGGGTGGCGGCATCGGCGACCCGATCACCGCGGTCAACGGCGTGGTCGGCATCCTCGCGGCGATGGTCGGCCTGAACGCGACCGGCAAGGGCCAGCACATCGACATCTCGATGGTGGACGCCAACCTGTTCGTCGACTGCCTGGTCGCTCCGGCCGTGGCGATGTTCGGCAGCCAGGCGGCCGCCCCCTACCGCAACGGTCAGAACCAGAGCTACACGTTCCCGATGGGCACCTTCAAGGCCACCGGCGGCTACATCTCCATCCAGGCGCACGGGTCGGGCGAGCTGAGCCTCTGGGCGCGCCTCTGCGCGCTGATGGGCCGCGAGGATCTCGTCGAGCATCCGGACTTCCGCACAGACCAGGCCCGGCTGCGGCGCACCGAGGAGGTCGTCGAGATCGTCGAGGGCTGGCTCTGCTCGCTCGACAGCCGCGAGGAGGCCCTGGCCCTGCTCGCGGAGGAGCGCATCACCGCCGGCCCGGTCCTCTCGCAGGAGGAGATGCTCACGCACCCGTGGTTCGTCCAGCGCGGCAGCTTCGGCGAGGTCGAGTACCCCGGCCTGGGCCCCGTCGGCGTGGTCGAACCGCCCTTCCGGTTCTCCGGCGCGCAGGCCTACGTCCGCGGCCGCGCGCCGGAGATGGGCGAGCACACCCGCGAGATCGTCGGCGACTACCTCGGCATGGACGAGACGGCGATCGAGGCTCTCATGGCGGAGAAGGTGCTGTTCGAGTCGCAGGCGGCCGTCCGCGTTCGCGAGGGCTCCGCCGCCCTGTAGCCCGAGTCGGCCCGCGCGCGCAGCGCGCCCGCTCCCCTCCGGCCCCCTCTCCCCGGGGCTACCTCCTCAGCGACGTCGGCATCCTCAACGTCGCCCTCGGCTACCGCACCCGCGAGGTCTTCACCGCCGCCTTCACCCGCCTCATCGACAACGGCTACACCGCCAACGTCCAGCCCAACGACGAGGGCCCCTTCACCTCCTCCTACGTGAACGACGACCAGGGCTTCTCGCTGGAGATGTTCCACTGCGCGGAGGAGATCGACCAATACCTCGGCTTCATGCCCGAGTCCACCTGGCGCTCCGCCACCGGCCGCCCGCCCCGCCCCCGCTAGCGCCGGCTGTGCGCCGGGAGCGGCGGGGAAACAGGCGGTAGCGGGTCAGTACGATTGCAATAGACACCTTCCACTAGTAATGGGTACACTCTCCAGCACTTGGCCGCTTGAGCAAACTTCACATGGCATCTGCGAAGGGGCCGGGAGAGGCTCGCATGAGAAGGGCCCTGGTCCGCAGCTGGTTCCTCGTGCTGGTCGCCGCCGTCGCGCTGGGGGGCGTGGGCGCTTCCGCGCAGTCGGAGGACGAGCCCGATCCGCCCGCCGCCAGCGTCGAACTGCGTATCTGGCAGAGCGTGCGGTCGCCGCTCGACTTCTGGATCAGCGCGCGCTCCGGCGAGGACGCGGCCTGGCGCACCTCCAGCGTGGACCTGGTCATCCCCCTCGGCGGTGGCTGGCGCACCGGCGGCCTGCCCGTCGAGGGACGCGCCCTGCCCGTCGAGCTGCGCCTCTGGCAAGACCCCGCGGCCACGGATCGCGTGTGGCTGAGCGCGCGCCCGGCGGGAGGCTCCTGGGACGAGTACGGCACGCAGCGCATCAGGCTGGACGAGCGCAGCCGCAGCGGGCGCTACCGCTACGCGGACGTGTCCGTGGCGCTGGCGTGGCCGGACGCGGAGCCGCCCGCCCCGCGGACCGCGGCGGACGCGCTTTGCATCCCCGAGGGGCTGGAGACCATCCCCGAGGGGCTGGAGACGGAGCGCCTGCAGGCGCGCGTGTGGCGCAGCGTGGCCGCCCCCCATCGCTACTGGATCAGCTCCCGCCCGGACAGCGCCGCCCGCTGGAGCACGCAGCGCGTGACGCTGGCGGAGAGCGCCGGGGAGGGCTGGAACGCGGGGCCCCTCACCGTCGACGCGAGCGGCGCGGACTTCGAACTGCGGCTGTGGGAAGGCGAGGACGATGGCGCGTTGCACCTGAGCGTGCGCGTCGCCGGGACCACCTGGCACGAGTACGGCACGCAGGCGCTGACCCTCAACCGCACGAGCGCCAGCGGGCGCTACGACTACGCCGACCGCATCATGCGGCTCACGCTGCCGGAGGCCGAACCGCCCGCGCCGGGCGCCGCCGCGCGCACGTGGGACTGCCCCGATCCCGACAACCGCCGCCCCTCGGCCGACGCCGGCGACGACCAGACCGTGGACGTGGGCGACACCGTCACCCTCGACGGCAGCGGCAGCGCCGATCCCGATGAAGACGACATCACCTACGCCTGGGCGCAGACCGGCGGCTCCTACACGGGCGACGTCGCGCTCACCGGCGCGGACACCCCCAGCCCCACTTTTGCCGTCGACGCCGCCCTCAGCGGCCAGACGGTCGAGTTCACGCTCACCGTCACGGACGAGCACGGCCTGACGCGCACGGACACCGTCATGATCACCGTCCGCACGCAGACGACGCCGCCGCCCGGCGGCGTCGTGCCCATCACATTGCCGAACCAGGCTCCCACGGCGAACGCGGGGACGGACCAGGAGGTGGACCGCGGTTCGGTGGCGACGCTGGACGGCTCCGCGTCCTCCGACCCCGACGACAACGAGCTCAGCTACTCGTGGGCGAAGACGGGCGGGTACTCGGGGACCATCACGCTCACGGGCGAGAACACGGCCTCGCCTAGCTTCACCATGCCAACGGGCGCCGCCATCGACGCCACCATCACGTTCACGCTCACCGTGAGCGATGGAAACGGCGGCGAGGACACGGACACCGTGGCCATCACGGCGAAGAACGCCCCGCCAACGGCGAACGCGGGTACGGACCAGGACGCCGCTCGCGGCTCGGAGGTCAGGCTCATCGGCGCCGGCACCGACCCCGAGAACTCGACGTTGGCCTACTCCTGGTCGCAGACAGCCGGAACGACGGTCACGCTCTCAAGCGCGACGGCGCAGAACCCGACGTTCACCATGCCAACGGGCGCTGGCATCGATGAGGTGTTCACCTTCACGCTGACCGTGAAGGACGAGAACGGCGGCACGGGCTTCAAGTCCGGCACGGATACCGTGGCCATCACGGCGAAGAACGCCCCGCCGACGGCGTACGCGGGTACGGACCAGGACGCCGCTCGCGGCTCGGAGGTCAGGCTCATCGGCGCCGGCACCGACCCCGAGAACTCGACGTTGGCCTACTCCTGGTCGCAGACAGCCGGGACGACGGTCACGCTCTCAAGCGCGACGGCGCGGGGCCCGACGTTCACCATGCCAACGGACGCTGAGATCGATGCGGTGTTCACCTTCACGCTGACCGTGAAGGACGAAAACGGCGGCGCGGGCTCCATGTCCGACACCGCCACGGTGAACATCACGGCGCAGAACGCCCCGCCCGCGGCGCGCGCGGGTGCGGACCAGACCGCGGCCCGCGGCTCGAGTGTCACGCTCAACGGCAGCGGCAGTTCGGACGCCGACGGCGACACGCTCAGCTACTCGTGGGCGAAGACGGGCGGCTCCTACACCGGGACCATCCCCTTTACCCCGCAGGTCGGGCAGCCGGACCACACGCGCCGCTTCATCGTGCCCGGCGCGGCGAACGCCAACGACACGATCATCTTCACGCTGACCGTCACGGACAGCGACAACGAGACCGGTGCCGATACCGTCACGATCAACGTCGGGAACGCGCCGCCCGTCGCGAACGCGGGGCCGAACCAGAAGGTGTCCCCGGGCGGCTCGATCCAGCTGAGCGGCTCCGCCAGCGACACCGACGGCGACAACTCGAAGATCAGCTACAAGTGGGAGGTCGCGGGCACGCCAACCGCCACGCTCTCGAACCCCGCCACCGCGACGCCCACCCTGAACGTCCCCGCCAGCGCGACCAGCGCGACGAGATACCTGCTCACGCTGAAGGCCACCGACGAGGACAACGGTACCGACACCGACACCATGACGGTCTCGGCGGACAACCGCGATCCCACCGCGAACGCGGGCTCGGACCGGGATGCGTATCGCGCCTCCACGGTCACCCTCAACGGCTCCGCTTCCTCCGACCCCGACTTCGACATTCTCTCCTTCTCGTGGGCGAAGACGGGCGGCACGTACGCGAGCGCCATCAGCCTCACGAACGCGAACACGGTCTCGCCGAGCTTCACCGTGCCCGTGGGCGCCGAAGTCGACGACACGATGATCTTCACCCTGACCGCGCGCGACGGGAAGGGCGGCGAGGCCACGGACACCGTGCAGATCAAGGCCCGGAATGCGCTCCCCACGGTGAACGCGGGCGCGGACCAGGCCGGGACCGCGGGGACGACGCTGAACCTGTCCGCCACTGCCAGCGACCCCGACGGCGCGCTCACCTACGCGTGGACGGGGGCGTCCAGCGCGATGCTGAGCAGCTCCTCCATCGCCGCGCCGACCGCGACCCTTCCTCCCCCCGCCCCGAAGGGTACGACCTTCACCTTCACCCTGACCGTCACCGACGAGGACGGCGCCACCGCCTCCGACGACATCACCCTGACCGTGAACAACCGCCCTCCCACCGCGAACGCGGGCTCGGGCGGGAACATCAACCGCGCTTCCATCGTCACCCTGGACGGCAGCGGCTCCTCCGACCCCGACAGCGGCGACACGCTCACCTACTTGTGGGCGAGGCCAACGGGGTCGGCCGGCGGCACCTACTCGGGCACGGTCACCCCTTCGGACGAAACGGCGCAGAGCCCCACCTTCACCGCTCCCACCGGCGATGTCATCGACGACACCATCATCTTCACCCTCACCGTCAGCGACGGGAACGGCGGCACGCACACGGACACCGTGACGCTCACGCTCAAGAACGCGCCCCCGACCGTGACCATCACGTCGGCGGGCTCGAACCAGTACACCGCCACCGCCACCGACCCTGACGACGCCAGCGCCACATTCACCTACCAGTGGGCTATCAGCCCGTCGTCCCACACCATCACGAATGCAACCAGCCAGACCGTGACCGTGAACCCGGGCGGCGCCCCCACCGGGACGCTCACCCTGACCGTCACCGACGAGGACGGCGGCACGGTCACCGCCACCAAGTCCCTCACGTTCCCCTAACGCAGCCGCCCGCTGCTGGAACACCTTCTCGGCGGCCTCCCGCCCGTCAGCCGTGTCTCACACCTCTGTGGTGAGTACAGCTAGAACGCGCCGCGTTCCCGCAGCTCGCCGATCTCGTCCCAGTCGTAGCCGAGCTCCAGCAGCACTTCCTCCGTGTGCTGGCCGGCCTCGGGCGCGGGCTCCATCCGCGGCTCCTCGTCGCGCAGACCGAACGGGGGGGCGAGCGTCTCCATCTCGACGCCGGAGCGGTGCTGCTTCGTGACGAAGTAGTTGTTCGCGCGCGCCTGCTCGTCGCTCACGATGTCCGCGGCGTCGAAGAGCGGCGCCCAGGGGAGGTCGCGGCTTTCGAGGCGGCGGCCCAGCTCCTCGCGCGTGAAGACCGCGACCGCCCGCTCCAGCTCCGCGGTCGCCTCCGGCACATGCTCGAAGAGATGCTCCATGGTGTCGAAGCGCGGGTCGTCGGCCAGGTCCGGGCGGTCCAGCGCCTCGCAGAGCGGCCCCCAGTAGCGGGTCGGCTGCAGCATCGCGAACTGCACCCAGGAGCCGTCGGCGCACTGGTACGAGGTGTCGAGGGGATTGAACGGGTCGTGCCGGCCGATCCTCGGGCGGAACTGCACGCCCGCCAGCGCCGCGGCGAGGACCGTCCCGTTCGCCCACAGCCCGCATTGGTAGAGCGAGACATCGACGATCGCGCCGACCCCCTCCCGCTCCCGGCGGTAGAGCGCCAGGAGCATCCCGGCGGCGAGCGTGACGGCAGTGGGCAGGTCGCCCATCGCCCCGTTGATCGCGACCGGCAGCGCGCCCTCGTCCTGGAGCGCGGTCGCCATGCCGCCGCGCGACCAGTACGCGAGCTCGTCGAAGGACGGATGGTGGGCGACGGGGCCGGCCCTCCCGTAGCTGCTGCCGTGCGCGACGATCAGCCGGGGGTAGCGCCGGTGCAGCGCCTCGAGGCCCAGTCCGGCGCGCTCGAGCGCCTGCGCGCGCACGTTGCTGAGGAAGATGTCCGCATCCTCGAGCAGCCGCTGCATGACCTCGCGCCCCGCCTCGGAGCGGATGTCGAGCTGCATGCTGCGCTTGCCGTTGTTCGCGAGCTCGAAGCTCGGCTCGAGCGCGCCGGCGCCCACGCCGACCTCGTTGAGCCGCCGGATCGGGTCGGCGGAGCCGGCGGGCTCGATCTTGATCACGTCCGCGCCGAAGCTGGCGAGGATGCTGCCGCTCGCCGGCGTCATCATCCAGCTCGCCAGCTCGACGACGCTGATCCCCGCCAGCGGCCCCTGCTCGCTCATCGGTCGGCCTCCTCCGGCGCGCGCTCAGCTGCGCGGGAGCCCCAGCCCGCGCGTGGCGATGATGTTCCGCTGGATCTCCGAGGTGCCGCCCTCGATCGTGTCGGGGACGGTCAGCACATAGTGACGCGTGAACCCGCCGTTCAGCGGAGCTCGTTCGCTCGCGTCCCAGATGTTCGAGTACAGCCCGAAGAGGCGGGCGCCGGTCTGGGCGAGCAACTGGTTGCACTCGGAGATGAACAGCTTCGTCATGGACGCCTCGTAGTTCGGGATCACACCGGCGTTCTGCATCGACAGCATCCAGAGCGAGAAGTTCTGGGCGACCGCCACCTCCAGGAAGCGATCCGCGATCTCGTGCCGCACCGTCGGCGTCAGGCGCGCCTGCCGGGCGCCGGCCTCGGTCTTGACGTAGGCGACGAGCCGATCGAGCGCGCGCTCGAGGTGGACGACGACGTTGATGTCCGATCGCTCGAAGTCGAGCATCGAGAGCGCGGGGTACCAGCCGCGGTTGACCTCGCCGACCACGTGCGAGGCGGGCGTGCGCACGTTCTCGAAGTGGACCTCGTTGAACTCGTGGCCCCACGCCATGTTGATCAGGGGCCGGACCGAGAGCCCCTCGGTGTGGATGTCGTCGATCAGCTGGAAGGAGATGCCGCGGTGCCTCGGCGCGGTCGGGTCGGTGCGCGTGAGCAGGACCAGCGCGTCGGCGTGCTGGGCGTGCGTGGTCCAGACCTTGTGTCCGTTGATCACCCACTCGTCGCCCTCGAGCTCCGCGCGCGTCTGCAGCGAGGCGAGGTCGGAGCCGGCGCCCGGCTCCGAGTAGCACTGCGCCCACACCACCTCGCCGGCGAGGACATCCGGCAGGTAACGCTCGCGCTGCTCCTCGGTGCCGTAGACGATCAGAGTGGGACCGAGCAGCCTGACGCCGCCGCCGCCCACGAGCGGCGCGCCGGCGCGCGTCAGCTCCTGCCTGAAGATGAACTGCTCGTTCGGGCTGAGTCCGCCGCCGCCGTACTCGACGGGCCAGTGAGGCGCGAACCAGCCCCGTTCGGAGATCGCTTCTCCCCAGGCTTCGGCCGCCTCGCGGCGCTCCTTGTCGCCGGACTTGCGGTCCGCGATCCAGCCGCTCCCGCGTTCCTCGCCGATCTCCTCCTCGCTGATCCGGCGGTAGAAGTCCGGGAGGTGGTCGCGCAGGAGCGCCTGCACCTCGGCGCGGAACTCGGCCTGCTCGGGGGTGTCCAGCCAGTCCATCGACGCTTCCTCGCCGGCCGCCTCTCGTCACCGGCCGCCCTCGACAGGGATTCTATCGCCCGAAAGGTCGCAGTCAACGGCGTCGCACCACGGCCGTCAGCCGGCCGGCCGCCACTTCACGAGCGTCCACTCGTCGGTCACGTCGTCGAACGTCACCTCGAGGCGCATGTCGACCTCGACCTCGGTGAGCGGGTCGGCGTCGATCACGTTCGAGATCATGCGCGGGCCCTCTTCGAGCTGCACGACGGCGTACACGTACGGCGTGTCGTCGGCGAAGCTGGCGTGGGCCGGCTGCCGCACGAGGGTGAACGTGTGGAGCCGCGCCTTGCCGCTCACGGGCGTCCACTCCCAGCCCTCGCGCAGGCAATGCGGGCAGGCGGGCCGCGGGTACCAGAAGTAGGCATCGCAGCGCGCGCAGCGCGGGATCAGCAACTCGTGGCGCTTCGCCGCCTCCCAGAAGGGCCCGGTCAGCTCCGGGTCCACGACGGTCGGCAGGGGCTTGGCGTACTCGCTGGTCATCGGCGCATCCCCGTCCGCGCGGTGGGCGGCTGGACTGCCCGTAGCCTAGCGGATCGCGCCCGGCCGGGCGCCAGCGAGGCGGCCTCGCCGCGCGTCGACACGCCCTCGGCGCGACCCTATCATCGGCGAGGCGAGCGGGGACGCGATGGCCGACGGCGACTACGAGCCGGTCCTCAACGACGAGATTCTCTCGTGGGTTGGCCGCGAGGGACCGGTCGTGACGGCGGAGGTGACGCAGCGCGACATCGAGCGCTACGCCCACGCCGTCGATAACCACAACCCCCTCTTTCTCGACGAGGAGACGGCGCGGGAGAGCCCGTTCGGAGGCCTCATCGCGCCGTTCCTGTTCTACCCGATCCCCTTCATCCGGCCGCTCCGGCACGACGAGTTGCAGGAGGACGGCCTCCCGAGCGAGGACGCCGAGCTGAAACCGCCGATCCCGCTGCCTCGGGACCTGTTCGGCGGGCAGGAGGTGGAGTACGTGCGGCCGATCCGGCCGGGCGACGTGCTGACGCGGCGCTCGCGCATCAGCAGCATCGAGGAGCGCCGCGGCCGCAGCGGCCCGCTGGTCTTCGTTGAAACCGAGATGACGTACCACGACAGCGGCGGCGAGCTGGTGCTGACCGTGCGATCGACCACCATCCTGCTGTAGAGGGAGCGACCGTGACGGACGGCGCGTACTGGGAAGACCTCAAGGTGGGACAGGAGATCCCCTCGCGCACCGTGGAGGCGTCGGCGGTGGCGATGTTCCAGCTGGCCGCAGTCACGTGGAACTCGCATCGCATCCACTTCGACCTCGCCTGGGCGCGGCACGAGGGCCACGAGGAGCGGGTGATCCAGGGGCCGTTCCAGACCGAGCTGCTGGTGCAGATGTTGCAGCGCTGGCTGGGCACGACGGGCTGGCTGCAGAAGATCTCGTTCTCGCATCGGCAGGTCGCGGTGCTCGGCGAGACGCTCACCGGCCGCGGCCGGATCACGGCGCTGCGCGAAGAGGACGGCAACCACCTCGCGGACCTTGAGGTGTGGGTCGAGAAGGGCCCCGGCGAGGTGACGACGCCGGGCACGGCCACCGTCGTCCTCCCGACCCGCGACCAGCCGATCCACGTGCCGGGCTAGCGTCGGGCTATTCCGCCTCACCGCGATGAGCATGTATCGCTGGACGCCGCCCGACTTCAGCGACCTCGACGCCCTCGCCGCGGCGCTCGACCGGTCCTGCTCTGCTGCTGCCCCGGTTGGGGAGTTGCGCATCCTCGGCGAGGGCTACTTCAGCGTCGCGGTCGCCTCAGCATCCGGCTACGTCTTTCGGCTCGCCACAAGTCCCGATGTCACCGCGCGCTTCCGGAAGGAGTGGACTGTCCTCCCATGGCTGGCGACCAAGCAGCTGCCGATCGCGACCCCCGAGCCATGCTGCCTGCTCGATGACGGAGGCTCGTTCCCCTACGGCGGCATCGTCTACCCGATGCTCGCCGGTCAGGCGCTACTCCCGGCTGTCCTTGCCCTCTCGGATCGCCGGGCGCTGGCGCGGCAGATCGCCACGTTCAACCTCGCGATGCATCGACTCCCGATCGATGAGGGTCGCGCCGCCGGCCTCCCGGACGGGCGCGAAACAGACCGGCGCTGGCTCGCGGCATACCGCGAGGCATCGGTCGACGCCCTCCGCGACGTGCTCGACCCGGTCGAGCACACAAGGCTGGTTCGCTGGTGGGAGGCTGCGCTCGCCGATCGCCGAATCGCCGACTACGAGCCGGTGGTCGTCCACGGTGATGTCGGGGAGGAGAATCTCCTCGTAGATACCCAGGGCCGGCTCGTGGCTGCGGTGGACTTCGAGCACGCCGCTATCGGCGACCCGATTCACGACTTCCGCCAGCTCCGCTACCTCGACGAGACCTTCATGGAGGAGGTCATCGCCGCGTACGTGGCGCTGGGCGGGCAGATCGACGATGGATTCCGCTACCGCGTGGAGCGTGAGCGCCAGCTTGCTGCGTTCGGCGCCGTCCACCGCGCGTGGGGTCGTGGCGAGCGCGACCCGATCGACCGTGCCCCGGCCCAACTCCGAGCGCTCGGCGTCATCTAGTCACCGCACTCAGCGACCAGCCGATCCGCGTACCGGGCTAGCTGTCCTTTCCCACGGCTCCGCTCCCTCCGCCCCCTCTCCTTGGGGAGAGGGCGGAGGTGAGGGAGGACTCCCTCGCGCCCCCGGGAGTCTCGATGGCGCAAGCAACTTCAGAGGGCGGACCCGCCCTCACCCGAGCCCCTCATGCAGGAGAGGGTTCCCTCTGCGGCGCGGTGGTTCGGCGTGCCTGGATTCCGGCTTTCGCCGGAATGACGGGGAGGGGATGGCCCCGACCCGGTTACGCCGGCTCGACCCCCAGAGGCGCGGCGGGGCTCCCCGCCGGGACGAACTGGCCCCAGCCCGGCCCGACTGCAACCTCGCCGTCGCGCAGCACCGCGCGACCGCGCAGGAAGGTCATCCACGGGCGGCCGCGCACCTCGCGCCCCTCGTAGGGGGTGTACCCGGCGGGACACAGCAGGTCCTCGGCCCGGATCGTCCAGCTCGCGTCCGGGTCGAGGATCAGCAGATCCGCGTCGGAGCCGACCCGGATCGCGCCCTTCCGCGGGTACAGGCCGAAGAGCCGCGCGCTGTTCTCGGCCGTCACCCGCGCGAACCAGGACGGCGACAGTCCGCGCTCGACGACGCCCTCGTGGTAGGTGATGGCGACCATCGTCTCGATCGATGGCGATCCGAAGGGCACCGAGGTTCCGTCCGGCTGGAGGAAGATGTTCTCCCAGCCGTGTTCCCGGGCAGCCGACTCCTCGGGCGCGTGATCGCTGCCGACCGTCGAGATCCGGCCGTCCCCGAGCCCCTGCCAGAGCGCGTCCTGGTGCCCCTCCGCCCGCGATCGAAGCGGCGGGCCGATCTTCGCGTAGGGCCCGAGGCGCTCCATCTCGCTGTCGTCCAGCACGAGGTACTGCGGGCAGGTCTCCGTCCACACCGGCTGGCCGGCCGCCTGGGCCTCGGCGATCCGGGACAGGCCGTCCCCGGTCGAGAGATGGACGACGTAGATCGGGCAGGCGGCGGCGCGGGCCATGAGGATCGCGCGATTGATCGCGTCGGCCTCCGCCCATGGAGGACACGTCGGCGGATAGTCGGAGGGTTTCGTCCTGCCGGCGCGGATCGCCTCGTCCCGCAGGTAGTCGAGGACGGCGCCGTTCTCGCAGTGCAGTTGAATCAGGCCGCCCGAGCGACCCGCGACCTCCATCGCGCGCAGGAGGTACCCGTCCGACGCCATGTATCCGGCGAGGCTGTACGTCATGAAGAACTTGAAGGAGCTGACACCCAGTTCGATCGCTTCAGGGATGCCGCTGTCGAGCGCCTCGAACGCACCCGGGAACCCTTCCGCCGCTCCGGGGACGATCACGTGCATCGAAGCGTCCGTGACGAGCTGGCCTGAGAACTCATCCTTCGAGCGCCGTACCGCCTCCGCGATCGACTCGATGCCGTACGCGCCGCGCTCAAGCTCGATGAACGGGATGATCGTGGTGATGCCCGACCGCGCGGCCATCCTCGAGATCAGCCTCCAGTCCTCGCCAAAGCCCAGGTGCACATGCGGATCGATCGCGCCGGGGAAGATCAGCTTTCCGGTGGCGTCGATCGTCTCGTCCGCCTCCGGCATCGCCGAGGGCGGTCCGATGGCCGTGATCGTCCCGTCCGCGATCGCAACGTCCGCGAGGTGGCTCGATTCGGCGGTGACGACCGTGCCGCCTCGGATCAGGGTGTCGGCGCGGGGAGCACTCACGAGATCGACCCCCACCGATCCATCGAAGCCCGCCCGCGGCCCGCCGGAAGCCGTGCCTTCGCGAAGAGGCTCGCGCCTACACGACCGCGATCGGCGTCCATGGCGAGCCCGTGGCCTTGGTCAGGCGCAGCGGCGCGGCGACGAACAGGAACTCGTGGACGTCGTCCGCCGCCAGCCCGTCGAGATCCATCAACTCGATCAGGTAGATGCCCATGTCGCGAAGCGCGGCGATGTGCAAACGCATGCTCCTCGGCGTGGGAACCCCTCGCACGTTCGCCTCCACCGCTACGTTGTCGGCGCCCACGGCCATGACGTCCTTCTCGTGCAGCCACGCGGCGCAGGTGATGTCGGGGCCGGGCCCCCCGCGCTGCCACAGCTCGTAGTCGTTGTCGAAGACGCGGCGCCAGCCCGTCCGCACCAGCAGGACGTCGCCGGATTGAATCTCGACGCCCTGCGCGTCGGCGCAGGCCTGCATGTCCTCGGCCGTCACCACCTCGCCCAGGCCGAGGTGCTCCACGCCCTTGAACTTGGCGATGTCCAGCATCACGCCGCGGCAGAAGAACGCCGATACGTTGTCGATGCCGCCCCAGTCGAGCGTCCGCCCGTGGGCGGCCTCGCCGTCGTCGACGCCGTTCCAGAGCACGCCGTCCGTCCAGACGTGTCCCAGCGCATCGAGGTGCGTCCCCGAGTGCGACTCCATGATGACCAGGTCATCGACGAACTGGACGTCGTGGGGGTCGGGAGTGGTGCTGATGTACGTGGTCTGCCACGTCTTGTGGAACGCCGGCGCCTGAGGCCCGTCCGACTCGAGCGGCACGGCGAGGTTGTAGATCTTGCCCTTGCGGACGAGCTTGAGCGCGCGAAGCACGCTCTCGGGCGACTGCAGATTGAGCGCGCCCAGCTGGTCGTCCTCGCCCCAGCGGCCCCAGTTGTGGATCGCAGGCTTCGTCATGGCGTCCTCCTCAGGCTGGTCTGGCTCTGCCTCGAACTAAGCTGGCTCGCCGCCGCGGCCCCGCCGGTACTCTAGCAGCGAGCCGATCCGCCGATTGATCATCGATTTGGCCCGGTCGAGCCGAGCAGCGCTGCGATCGCGTTGCTCGCGATCCGGCCCGCCGTGAGCGCGCCGAGGCCCTCCGGATCCCTCGCGGGCACCAGCTCGACCATCACGAACGCGCGGAGCCGCGCCTTCGCGACGATGCCTTCGATCAGCTCGACCAGCTGCCAGTAGAGCAGCCCGCCCGGCGCCGGCACGTACACCGCCGGCATGATCGAGGGGTCGAGCCCGTCGAGGTCGATGGTGAGGAAGACGTTCGCGCCCGCCTCGATGCGATCGAGGATCGACTCGATGCCGTCTGCGTGCACCGCCCGGGCCGGGATGATCTGCACGCCCCGCGCCCTCGCGTCCTCGACGTCCTGCCGGCCGGCGGAGCTGAGGCCGCGCATGCCGAGCTGGATCATGTGCTTCACGAAGGGCAGCTCGGACGCGCGCCGCATCCCGCTCGACAGTCCGTACAGCTCGCCGTGCACCTCGTGGCGCCAGTCGATGTGCGAGTCGACGTGCACGACGGTCACGTCCTCGCCAAGCTCCTCCAGCGCCGAGAGCACGGGGAACGGGATGGAGTCGTCGCCGCCGAGGGCGAGCGGGACCGCGCCCCTCGCGACGATCGTCGCGCAGGTGTCCCGGATCAGCCGGCGGTTGCTCACGGGGTTGTCCAGCTCGACCGGCAGGTCGCCGAGGTCTACGACGCGCTCGGCCATGTCCTCGTAGACGCAGTCCTCCTGATCCCAGTCGAAGCGGTCGTGCGCCCAGGCCCAGGTGGCGAGGGCCTGGCGGATCGCGGTCGGGCCGCCGAGGTTCGCGTTCGCGTACTCGTCCGCGATCAGGTAGGGAGAGCAGCAGGGCGCGCCGAACACCGCGATGTCCGCCGCCAGGTCGGCGACGTCGGCGAGCGCCGGCACGCCCATGAACGTGCGGGCGTCGGACTCGCCGAGGTAGTTGAGCGTGGTGCGGGTCGCATCGGTCATGGTCGGTGACTCTCCGGGAGCGCCAGCCTTGGTGGGTGTGGCCTTTCGGCCAACAGAATGACGTTATAGCACATCACGGAAGCCCGGCCTCCAGGCCGGTCAAGCCACGTCCGCGCCAGCACTCCCCCTTCCGTCAGTCCGGCCCCCTTCCGTCATTCCGGCGAAAGCCGGAATCCAGGCACGCCAACCCGCCGCGCCTCGGAGGAAGCCCTCTTCGCCCAAGGGGTGAGGGGGTCCGCCCTCTGGAGTTGCGTTGCGCCCTCAGAGCTTGCGGCGGCAGGCGGGAGTCTTCCCCCTCACCCCTACCCTCTCCCCAGGGAGAGGGGGCCGGAGGGCGAAGGGGCCGGAGGCGGAGGCAGCCTCACCCCCGCCGATCACCCCCGGTCCGCGTACACGCCGAAGGACTGCGTGGTCGAGTTGGCCTCCGGATCGGTGACGACGTTGATCACGGCCGGCTTCCCGGACGCGAAGGCTCGCTCGAGGGCGGGGCGGAGCTGCTCGGGCCGGTCGACGTACTCGCCGTGCGCGCCCAGCGCCTCGCCGAGCTTGTCGTAGCGCTGCTCCCTGCCGATGGCGATCCCCGGGGTGAGGCGGCGCGCCCCGGGCGTGGCCGTCCAGCCTCCGTTGACGTTGATCACGGTGACCACGGGCAGGTTGTGCCGCACGGCCGTGTCGATGTTGATGGCGTTGATCCCGAACGAGCCGTCGCCGTGCACCACCAGCACCTTCTTGTCCGGCAGCGCGGCCTGCGCGCCGATGCCGAAGGGCAGCCCGACTCCCATGCAGCCGGAGCCGCCGGAGTTGAGCCTGTGCCCGGGCTGGTACACGGGGATCGACTGGCGCGCGAAGTTCAGCGTGTCGTGACCGTCCACCGCCACGATCGCGTCCTGGGGCAGGAAGTCCCTGATCTCCTTCATCATCCTCAGCGGGTGGATCGGCACGGCGTCCGAGTTGAGGAGCGGCTCGTTGCGTTCCGCGTTCGTCGCCTCCCTGGCCCGCAGCTCCCCCACCCAGGCCGAGCCCTGCTTGCTCGCGAACCCCTGCTCCCTCGCCTCCCCGGTCAGCTGCTGGAGCACCATCCTCGCGTCGCCGACGATCCCGAGGTCGGCGGGCCGGTTGTGACCGATCTCCTCGCGGTCCGTGTTGACCTGGATGAACTTCAGATCGGGCGAGAAGCGGGGGGCCTGCATGAACTGCCAGATCCAGTTGTTCCGTGTGCCGATGGACAGGGCAAGATCAGCCTCGCGGAAGGCCATCGATCGGGCGGCCGGGAACGAGAGCTCGTGGTCCTCCGGGATGACGCCCCTGCCCTGAGGCGTGGTGTAGAAGGGGATGCCGGTGGCCTCGACGAACTCTCGCAGCTCGTTCCACGCCCGGGACCAGAACACGCCGGTGCCGGTCAGCACCAGCGGGCGCTCGGCCTCGGCCAGCATCGCGATCGCGCGCTTCACCAGCTCCGGGTCGCCCAGCGACCGGGCGTCGCTGCGGGAGTTGGCGGGGTACCGGACCTCGTCCTCCTCCGCTTCCTGGTAGAGGACGTCCCCGGGCAGATCGAGGTACACGGGACCCGGCCGGCTGCCCCAGCACTTGCGGAAGGCCATGCTGACCAGTTCCGGGATCCTCGTGGCGTAGTTGACCTGGGCGGACCACTTCGTGATCGGCCGCATGAGGCTCACCTGGTCGACCTCCTGGAAGTCGTCCCAGTGCGTGAGATCCGAGGCGCTGGAACCGCCGAGCGCGATGATCGGGCAGGCGTCGGCCATGGCCGTGACGATGCCGGTGACGAGGTTGGTCGTGCCCGGGCCCGAGCAGGCGGCGCAGACGCCGACCTCGCCCGTGACCCTGCTCCAGCCGTGCGCCATCATCGCGGCGCCCTGCTCGTGGCGGGCGTCGATCAGCCGGATGTCGATCCGGTCGGCCTCGTCGTAGAAGTCGTCCATCGGGCCGCCCGAGAGGAAGAACAGGGCCGACACCCCCTCGTTGCGCAGGGCCTGCGCCAGAATCCTGTTTCCCGTCACCTTCGCCATGACTGGCTCCTCCCGCCGGTCAGAACGCCCCTTGCTCCCGGAGCGCTCCGATCTCGTCCCAGCTGTAGCCCAGCTCCAGCAGCACCTGCTCCGTGTGCTGACCGGCCTCCGGCGAGGGCTCAAGCCGCAGCTCCTCGTCACGCAGGCTGAACGGGGGCGCGAGCGTCTCCATCTCCGCGCCGGAGCGGTGCTGCTTCTTCACGATGTAGTTGTTCACGCGCGCCTGCTCGTCCTCGATGACCTCCTCGACCTCGAAGATCGGCGACCAGGGCAGGCCGTGACTATCGAGGCGGCGCCCCAGCTCGGCGCGCGTGAGGAGCCCGATCGCCTGCTCGAGCTCGGCGATCGCCTCGACCCGGTGCTCGAGCAGCCGCTCGAGGGTGTCGAAGCGGGGGTCGTCGGCCAGTTCGGGGCGCTCCACCACCTCGCACAGAGGCCGCCAGTAGCGCATCACCTGGAGCATCGCGAACTGCACCCAGGAGCCGTCCGCGCACTGGTACGAGGTGTCGAGCGGACTGAACGCGTGTTGCCGGCCCAGCCGGGGATGCCTCGGCTGCCCCGCCAACGCCGCCGCGATGACCAGCCCGTTGGCCCACATCCCGCACTGGTACAGCGAGACGTCGACGATCGCCCCCTGCCCCTCCCGCTCCCGGCGATAGAGGGCCATGAGCATGCCCGCCACGAGGGTGACCGCCGTCGGCAGGTCGCCCATCGCGCCGTTCAGCGCCACCGGCGGGGCGCCCTCGACGCGAAGCGCGGTGGCCATGCCGCCCCGCGACCAGTACGCGAGCTCATCGAAGGTGGGGCGGTCGGCGTCGCTGCCGAACCTCCCGTGGCCGGCGCCGTGCGCGACGATCAGCCGCGGGTGGCGCCGATGCAGCGTTTCCGGGTCCAGCCCGGCGCGCTCGAGCGAGGTCGCGCGGACGTTGGTGAGGAAGATGTCCGCGTGCTCCAGCAGCCGCTGCATCACTCCCCGACCCGCCTCGGACTTGATGTCGAGCTGCATGCTGCGCTTGGCGTTGTTGACCAGCTCGAAGCCCGCCTCAAGCGCGCCGACGCTGGCGCCGACCTCGTTGAGCCGCCGCATCGGGTCGGCGGACCCGGCCGGCTCGATCTTGATCACGTCCGCGCCGAAGCTGGCGAGGATGCTGCCGCTCGCCGGCGTCATCATCCAGCTCGCCAGCTCGACGACGGTGACTCCCGCAAGCGGCCCCTGTTCGCTCATCTTCGCGTTCCCTCGGCGCTCGTGTTGCGAGCCGCTCCCTGCGGTCGCCTCCCGGCCCTCTGAGGCGGCCCCGTCTTTCGGGCGATAGAATGAGGTTGCCGCGCCGGATCCTAGGTCCGGCCGCGGGCGGCGTCAACATGGGCGGGCGCGGATCCAGCGGTACAATCCGCCCACTGCCGAAACTGGTCAGAAACTGAAGTGTAGTGGTCACTTGGAGGGCGGCATGGCCATCGAGAACACGCCCGGCGGCGGCACGCGCACCATGAAGGCGTCGGAGTTCAAGGCGAGGTGCCTCGCCCTCATGGACGAGGTTGCCGAAAGCGGTGGGGAGATCGTCATCACCAAGCGCGGCAAGCCCGTGGCCAGGCTGGCGCCCTGCGAGCGCAGGCCGACCACGCTCTTCGGAGCCGGTGGTGAGATTGCCATCCACGGCGACATCATCGAGCCGATCGACGTGACGTGGGAGGCCGAGTCCGACTCCGATCGCGTGCTCAGCCCGTGATCCTGCTGGACACACATGTCCTCGTGTGGTTCTGGCTGGCCGCTCCGAATTGGGTCGAGGCGCCCGCCAACTCGTCGAACGTGAGTGGCGGGCCGGCAACGCCGCTGTCTCCGCCATCACCTTCTGGGAGGCAGCCATGCTGAGGGAGAAGGGCAGGATCGATCTGCCCGCCGAGCCCGCTGCGTGGCGGCGCGCCCTGCTCGACCACGGCCTCGCCGAGATCCCCGTCGATGGCGCAGTCGCCGCGCGCGCCGGCGCCCTGCGCAACCTGCACGGCGATCCCGCCGACCGCCTGATCCTCGCCACCGCCCTCGAGGGCCACCGCCTCGTCACCGCGGATGCCCGCCTGCTCGACTGGCAGGGCCGCGCCGCCCTGCTGGACGCCCGCCGCTAGTCGCCCCCAGCTCGACGATCCGGATGCCCTGCAAGGGTTCCACGATTCGTCCCCCCTCCGGCGGTCGCTCTACACTAGCGCACGGACGTGGAGTCAACGGCGGGCGTCTGCGGCCGCCGGGCCGCCGGGATTCGAGGTCGATGTGGTGGACGGTGGGAACTCGGGGCCGGGAGACCGGCTTCCGCTGACCGGCATCCGCGTGATCGAGATCTCGAGCTGGGTGATGGCCCCCTCGGCCGGCGCGATCCTCGCCTCGTACGGCGCGGACGTCGTGAAGGTCGAGCCGAGCGGAGGCTCGGATCCGATTCGCGCGTACACCGTCGAGATCGATGGCGCGACGATCGAGCCCACGTTCGAGCTCTCGAACTCCGGGAAGCGCGGCATCACGCTCGACCTCGCGAACGACGCCGGACGCGAGGTGCTCGAACGATTCATCGCCGGAGCCGATGTGTTCCTGACGAACCTGCGACCCGCGTCTCTTGAACGCGCCGGACTGCTGCCGGAGACGCTGCACGAGCGCTACCCCAGCCTCGTCATCGCCAGCGCGACGGGCTACGGCCGTGAGGGCGTCGAGGTGGATCGCGCCGCCTTCGACTCGCTCGCGTACTGGTCGCGCAGCGGGATCGGCAAAGCGCTCGCTCCCGGCGACGAAGCGCCGGTGCAGCAGACGGGTGCGATGGGCGACCTCCCGTCGGGCATGGCGCTCGTGGCGGGCATCATGATGGCGCTGTTCGCGCGGGAGCGCGGCCTCGGAGGCGTGATCGTCGACGCCTCGTTGCTCGGAGCCGGGATGTGGACGAACGGCTGGGAGCTGCAGCTCTCGCTGCTCGGTCAGACGGAGGAGTTGCGGCCCGGGCTGGGGCAGCGGCGCAACCCGCTGAACAACGCCTACCGCTGCGGCGACGGTCGCTGGCTGCAGTTCGCGATGTTCCAGGCTCCTCGCTACTGGGCGCAGCTCTGCGAGGCAATCGGTCGCGGCGACCTTGCCGACGATCCGCGCTTCGGCGACCTGGAGAGCATCCTCGAGCACGCCGACGAGGCGCGGGCCGAGATCGCGGAGACGCTGTCCGGCTACACCCTCGAGGAAGTCGCCCCCCTGCTCGACGAGGCCGACATCCCCTGGGCGCCGATTAGCACAATCGACGACCTCGCGAGCGATGAGCAGGCTCGCGCCAACGGGTTCATCGTCAGGCGGACGCACCGCAGCGGTCGCGAGATCGACGTGGTCGCGCCGCCGTTCCAGCTGCGGGGAGTGCCGCTGGTGCTCGATGGCTCTCCCGAGCTGGGGCAGCACCGGGAGGAGCTGCTGCTCGAACTCGGATACGACTGGCCCGAGATCGAGCGGCTCGACAATGCGGGCGCCTTCTAGCGTCGCGGCGGCGCGAGGCGGCTGATGGATAGGCGTGGCCGGGTGTATGGCTGACCTGCTGATTCGAAACGGGCTCGTGATCGACGGCAGCGGGAGCGTCGGCTTCTACGCCACCGTGGCCGTCGAGGACGAGCGGGTCACGATCCACCGGGGCGACGACTCGGCGCTCACGGCGCGCCGTGAGATCGACGCCACGGGGAAGGTCGTCTGTCCCGGGTTCATCGACCTGCACTCGCACGCCGGGCTCACGATCCTCGGCGAGCCGCACCACGATCCGAAGGTGCGCCAGGGCGTCACGACCGAGCTGGTGGGCGTCGACGGGATCTCGCACTCTCCCTTCAAGACACACGACGAGCGGCGCCGCTACATCTGGCTCGACTCCGGCCTCAACGGCTACCCGCCGCGGGAGGCGGACTGGCTCACCGTCGCCGAACAGCTCTCGCAGTACGACAACCGCGTGGCGATCAACGTCGCCTTCATCCTCGGCAACTCGCCGGTGCGCATCTGGAGCGCCGGCTGGGAGGACCGCCCGGCGACCGCGGCGGAGATCGAGGACATGCGCGCCGTGACAAGGGAGGCGATGCAGGAGGGCGCGTGGGGCCTCTCGACGGGCCTCGACTATCCCCCGGGCTCGTACGCCTCGACGGAAGAGCTGATCGCGATCACCGGCGCCTCCGCCGAGTACGGCGGGTTCTACCACACGCACACGCGCGCCTCGCTGCGCTCGCTCGGCCTGCTGGCGCCGTGGGAGGAGGCGCTGGAGATCGGCCGCAGGAGCGGCGCGGCCGTCCACCTCACGCACTACCGCCAGACGGCGCAGGGCGTGGGCAGCCATCACGACTACATCGGGCTCGTCGAGGACGGCCGCGCCGAGGGCCTCGATGTCACGTTCGACTGCTACACGTACCCCTACTCCGGGACGACCGCCACGATCATCCTCCCGAAGTGGGCGATGAGCGGCGGCCCGGAGCGCCTGATGCAGGCGCTTCGCGACCCCGAGGACCGCGCTCGCATCAAGCGCGAGGTGGAGGCCCCGCCCTTCGGCCCCTGGGAGAGCACCTGGCTCACCTGGTTCCGCAAGCCTCACAACGCCCGGTACGAGGGGCGCTCGGTCACCCGGATCGCGGAGCTGCGGAACCAGGAACCGATCGACGCGCTGCTCGACCTGCTGCTCGACGAGGAGCTGGGCGTCTCCTACGTCGGCCTCGGGACCAACGAGGCGACGCTGTACGCCTTCGTCTCGCACCCGTACGGCATGATCGCGAGCGACGCGATCCTCCTCGGCGAGTTCCCCAGCCCCCGCACCTACGGCTGCTTCCCCGTCGTCCTCGCCGAGTTCGTCCGCGCCGAGAGGCACCTGCAGCTGCCGGAGGCGATTCGCAAGATGACCTCGTTCCCCGCGCAGCGGCTCGGCCTCCCGGACCGCGGCCTGCTGCGCGACGGCCTCAAGGCCGACATCGTCGTCTTCGACGCCAACGAGGTGAAGGCGCCCGCGACGAGGGCCGATCCGAAGCAGTACCCGACCGGCATCGACTACGTCATCGTCAACGGCGAGATCGTGATCGACCAGGGCGAGCACACGGGAGCGCTGCCGGGGCGCGCACTGCGTCGCGGCCGCTCATCGACCTGACGGCGCCTGTCGAGGAGGCATCGTGACGGACGGCTTCGACCCGGCGACGATCGAGGCGCGAATCCGCGCCTACGAGCGCTTCGGAATTCACCGCAGCGGCTGGCCGGGCGATGAAGCGACGAGCGAGTGGCTGATCGAGGAACTGGGCCGCCTCGGCGTCGCGGCGAGCGCCGAGCGCTTCACCTTCCCCCGCGTCGAGACTCGTCGCGCGCGCCTCAGCTGGGGCGCTGGCCCTCGAGACCACGCAGACGGCGTGCCGATGTACGACGGCGGCTTCACCCCCGCCGGCGGCATCGAGGGCGAGCTTGTCAGCGGCGAGGACGGCGATCCCCGCGGCAAGATCGTCGTGCTCGTCTCGGCGGCGGCTCGCGGCCTGGCGGGCAATCCGGCCACGGGCGCGAGGGAGACCTTCGGCGCGCTGGCCCGCGCGGGGGCCGTGGGCGCCGTGGTCCCCACCGGCGAGGGCTCCTCGATCCGCCTCCGCAACGCCGAGTACATCGAGCGCCCCTTCTCGCTCCCCGTACTCCAGGTGGCGCCGGACGACGTCCGCGACCTCGCGGCGGCGATGGCCGGCGGCGTCAAGGGCGTGCTCGAGATCGACGGCGAGCGGCGGCAGTCGACGGCGACCAACGTCGTCGCCCGCATCGAGGGTACGGGCGCCGGGGCGGCGCCGCTGATGGTGATCACGCCGAAGTCGGGCTGGTTCACCTGCGCCGCCGAGCGCGGCGGCGGGATCGCGGTCTGGCTTGCGCTCGCCGGGCGCCTCGCGCGCGTTGCGCCACGCCGCGAGGCGCACCTGCTGGCCAGCTCCGGCCACGAGCTGCATCACCAGGGCCTCGATCACTGGCTGCGCTCGCGCGCGGCGCTCGTGCGCCGGGCCGTGTTCACGCTGCACCTCGGCGCCTCGATCGGGGCGCGCTACCCGGAGCCGGAGTACGGGGCCAGCAGCGCGGCGTGGCAGGGCGTGATGCGCGACGCGATCGAGGCGGAGGGCATCGACCTGGCGGGCGTGACGTCGATGCCACCGGGGGAGCCCGGCGGCGAGGCTCGCAACATCCACGAGGCCGGCGGGCGCTACGTCTCGTTCCTCGGCGGTCACCGCTACTTCCACATGCCCGACGACACCTTCGACCGCGCCGTCGACGCGGACGCGGTCGCTCGCTACGCGCGCGCCGCCCGGCGCGTCGTCGACGCGGCGCTGGCGATGGCGGACGAGGAGTTCAGCTAGCCTGCGTCGAGGCGCATCGTCACGAAGTCGAGCGCGTCGGCCGCGATCTCGATCGCTCGCCGGGAGTCCTCGGCGTCGTACGCCTCACCCGGGACGCCCCCCGGCAGTGTCGAGGGGTAGCGTGCGCCGAGGTAGTGCTTGTCGAGCAGCGCGGCGCTCGTCTTGAGCAGGTCGAACGAGGGGTCGAGCGCCATCGCGTCCTCGCAGAGGTCGGCCAGCGCGTGGCCCCAGATCAGCTCGACGCCCCGCGAGTAGAGGAACGCCGTCACGGCCTTCTCCGCCGCCTGGTGGCAGAGGAAGCAGGCGAGCGCGTGGCGGTCCGCCTCCGCGGAGCCGCGCGCGTCGTCGAGGTCGATCCGCGCCTGCGCGAGCCAGCGCGCCACTTCGCGCGCGGTCGCGTCGCCGTCAGCCATGGCGCCCGCCCCTCATCCGACGATCGGCTCGGCGAGCCGGATCGCCTCGACGAGCACCCGGTCGCGCTCCTCGAGCGACTCGGCTTCTTCGGGGGTGTAGACGGTGAAGTGAGTGGCGAGCCGGGGGCGCAGGTGATCGACGAAGAAGTCGGCGCGCCGGCGCGGAGGCTGGGGGTTGTCGTGCACGACGACCAGCTCGAGCGGCGTGTCGGGGCCAACCCGGCCTCGTCCGAACTCGCCGGTGACCCAGGCGCGCAGCACGCCGAGCCTGGGCAACTCCCCCGCGATCCGCGCGATCTCGGACTCGAGGAGCTGCCGTCGCTGCTGGGCGAAACCGATGATGATAGGCATCGGGCCTCCGGGAGTGCAGCGGCTACTCCGAGAGGAGGGTGACCGACCGCATCGGTGGGAGGATCTGATGCGGCTCAAGCCGGATGACCTCCTTCTGGTAGACCTGGATGCGATAGGAGTCGGTGTCGGCGATGCAGAGCCGGTCCTCGTCGTCGACGACGATGCCCTGCGGCTGGCGCAGCAGGCGCTCCGTCTCGATTCGCGCCCCGTCGCGAATGCGATTCGGGCCGGCCTGCGACAGCATGTACTCGCGCGCCGCCTTTGAGAGCGTGCCGGCGCCGACCATCTTGTCGATGTAGCGGGTCTGCTCGTTGAACTGTTGCACGCGGTTGTTCCCGCGGTCGCAGACGTAGATGTCGCCGTCGCGGTCGACCGCCACGTCGGTCGGGCGGTTGAACTCGCCGTCGCCGCAGCCGGAGCGGCCGAAGGCGAGGATGAACTCGCCGTCGCCTGTGAACTTCTGGACGCGATCGTTGCGCCAGTCCGCGACGTAGACGTCGCCCAGCTCGTCCACCGTGATCCCCCACGGCATGTCGAACTGGCCATCGCCGTCGCCGTGGCTGCCCCAGCCGTCGATGAACTGCCCGTCCTTCGTGAACCGCTGGACGCGATGGTTCATCGAGTCGACGACGTAGAGCCGGTCCTCGGCGTCGAACGCCAGCCCGGCGGGCCGCGTGATCTCGCCCGCGCCCGAGCCGGGCGTGCCCCAGCAGTGCAAGAACTCGCCCTCCCGATCGAAGACGGAGATGCGGTCGAGCGCCTCGTCGCTGATGTAGATCCGCTCGTCCTGGTCCACGGCGATCGAGACCGGCCAGCGGAACGAACCTTCGTCCTCGCCCAGGGGGCCGAAGCTGATGCCGGGCTCCTCGTCTCCCACCGAGTAGACGCGCACGGCGTCCAGCACGCCGGCGAACGCCTTGTCCTGCCGGCAGAGGATGTAGAGTCGCCCGTTGCTGTTCGCGAGACTGACCGGAAAGTTCGTGATCCGGTACATCCCGAGCGACTTGACGTAAGGGAAGCCTGCTCTCAGCAGTCCGTAGGGCCGGCCCATTGCTCGTTCTCCCATGCTCCCGCGCGGCCGCGCTACGCGGCCGCGAACGGCCGCAGCTGCTCGTACTGGCCGCCCACGATCTCGTGCGAGTCCACGCTCAGCCACTGCTCGAGCAGCGTGGCGTAGACGCCGCGGAAGTCGATCGTGTGCTCGAGATCCTCGCCGTTCGCGAAGGTCGAGGGGTCGAGCGACGGGTACTCGGCATACAGGCCGCCCTCGACGCGGTCGCCGAGGATGAAGGCGCCGCCGCCGGAGCCGTGGTCGGTGCCGCTGCCGTTGTCCGGCACGCGCCGCCCGAACTCCGTGAAGACGTAGACCACGACCTCCTCCGAGGCGTCGTGATCGCGCAGGTCGGCGAAGAAGTCGCGGAGCGCGCCGCTGAGTTCGGTTAGCAGCCGCTCGTGCAGCGGCAGCTCGACGGCGTGGTGGTCGTAACCGGCGTGCCGCACGTAGAAGACGCGGGTCCCGAGACCCGCGATGTGCGTCCGCGCCACGTCGCGCAGGCTCTGCGCAATCGGGTTGCTCGCGTACTCGACCGAGGAGTCGTACTGGCCCGCGATCGATTGCAGCTTGTCGATGCCGGCGAGGACGTCGATGCCGGTCTGCCTGATGTAGCTCATCGTCGCGCCCGTGCCGATCGCCGGCGTGTAGACGCGCTGGAAGATGTCGAGCTCCTGGGCGCGCTGCTGCTGGATCTCGACCGAGGTCATGAGGCCGTAGCTGTCGAGGTCGCCGACGGAGGTGACGCGCACGCCCGGGGCGGCCATCGCGCGGGGCAGCCCGCGGCCGAAGCTGACGCCCGTCAGCACGTTCTCGCCCTCCGGGTCGAGTTCGCGGATCACCTTCGCGAGCCAGCCCTCCGTGGAGATCTTGAGTGGCTCGGCCGTGTGCATGATGTCCATCGCACGGAAGTGCGAGCGGTTGGAGTTCTCGTAGCCGATGCCCTGCACGATCGCCACGTCGCCGGCGTCAAAAAGCTCCTTCAGGGGCGCCGCCGCCGGGTGGAAGCCCAGCGTGTCGCTGAACTTCAGCACCTGGTGCTCTTCGATGCGCACGGCCTCGCGGTAGTCGTAGTACCTCCCCCAGGAGTAGGGCACGAGCGTGTTCATGAAGTCGTTGCCGCCCGTGAGCTGCACGACGACCAGCACCGGGTCCTTGCCGTTGATGCCGTTTCCGTTGCTCGTCACTGGAGCCGTCTCCTTTCGTGGCAGCGTATCTCAGGCGAACTGGAAGTCGGGCGTGGACGCGATCAGCCGCAGCATGCGCAGCACGCGCGTGCGCTCGTCGTCGCTCGCCGAGTCCGCGGCAAAGCTGAGGAGCCCCTCGCGCGTGGTCTCGTCGACGGCGATCGGGCCCAGCGCATCGAGGGCGCCGTCGACGAGCGCCTCCGGCGTGGCGAGCGCGCCGCTCTCGATCAGCCGCTCGATGAGGCGAGCGATGCCGGGGTCGGAGCCGTCGCCGATCTCCTCCACCGCGAAGTTCACGCGCTCGACCAGCATCCCGCCGTCGATCCACTCCTTGCCGGTGTGCCAGCCCTCGACGGTGGGGGGATCGAGGAGCTTCTGGCCCATGGCGACGGTCGTCATCGCCGCTCCGCCCATCGGTACGGCGACGTACACGGCGAGGTCGGGCCGGAAGTCCTGGTCGTTCCCGGCCAGCTTGAGCATGCCGGCGACCAGCTCGATCGGGCTCTTCACCTTCTGGAAGCGGGCGTTCTTGAACGAGTCGGAGTTGAACATCACGCGCAGCACGGGCTTGATCTCGCCGCCCGACCCGGTGAACGCGTCCTCCATCGCCGCGATCAGCTCGGGATCGCGCGGCGGAACGTCGTTCCAGCTCGGCACCTGTACCTCGTCGG
This sequence comes from Dehalococcoidia bacterium, assembly GCA_963692775.1. GTDB lineage: Bacteria > Chloroflexota > Dehalococcoidia > UBA2979 > UBA2979 > VXMT01. Next base: position 2,192,947 of record OY839116.1, read on the forward strand.
CGACGAAGAAGTTGTAGAGGTGGCGCGAGATGAAGCGGGCGCAGGCGGGCTGCTCGACGATGATGTCGATCACATCGCCGCCGTCGAGGTTGCCCGTGTGGCCGAGGAACGTCTTCTCGTCGTTGTCGTGGTCGTCCGGGTTGAAGCGGAACTCGGCGTCGTAGAAGCCGTAGGGGTAGAGCGGGAGCGGCTGCTCGAACGTCCACCCGGTGAACGCGCGCGAGGCGTGCTTGATGTCGATCTCGGTGTAGTTGCCCACGCCGAGCGAGAACAGTTCGAGCAGCTCGCGCCCGTAGTTCTCGTTCGGTTCGCCGAGGTGGTTCTCGTTGTTGTCGAGCCAGAAGATCATCGCCGGGTCGCGCGAGAGGTCGAGCAGGATCGTCCGCATGTCGGACAGCCCGTTGCGCCGGAACAGCTCGATCTGGGTCGACGAGGCGAGCGCGTGCTCGTTCTTGGTGAGGCCCGTCGCGAAGACGTGGTGCCAGAAGAGCGCCATCTTCTCCTGCAACTGGTTCTCCGAGTTGATCATCCGGAACAGCCACGCGGCCAGGTAGGCCTGAGGCGTCTCGCCTCCGAGGTAGCGGGCGACCAGGTCGTCGGCGATGCCCGTCTCGGGCGTGGGGTTGAGCAGGAACTCGACCGCCTCCGCATAGTCGCGCCTGGCGAGGCGGTCGATCTGATCGCGCGTCGCCCCGAAGCCCGCCCGCCGGTAGAGATGGGCGAGCAGCGCCGCGTCGGTGCGCGCCTCGGTCTGCGTGGCCATGCCGTCCCCTCCCGTTGTGCGAACCTCAGTCGATCAGCGCCTCGGCGATGCGTGTGTGCTCATTCTATCGCCCGAAAGATGCATGTCAAATCGGCGGAGCCGCCACAAGCCTCGTTCCTACCGTGGTAGGATGCTTGCATGCGAGTGGACAAGATGAGCATCTCGCTCGACGCCGGGTTGGGCGAGGAGGTTCGCCAGGCCGCGCGGCGGGACGACAAGGCCCTCTCCGCCTGGCTGGCCGAAGCGGCCAGGGCGAAACTGCGCGCGGAGGCGCTCCGCGCCTTCCTCGACGCCTGGAAGCAGGAGCACGGCCCGTTCACCGTCGAGGAGCTGCGCCGTGCCCGGGCCGAGCTGGGACTTGCCGAGCAGGCTCCCGCCCGATGAGCGCGCTCGTGCTCGACGCCGGCGCGTTCATCGCCGTCGATCGTGGCGACCGCGCGATGATGGCGCGCCTGCAAGCCGCCGAGGAAGATGGGGTCGAACTGCGCACGAGCGCGATCGTCGTCGCTCAGGCGTGGCGTGATCCGGCGGGCCGCCAGGCGCGCCTGGCGCAGCTGCTCCGCGCCGTGGATATCCGCGCCGTGGACGATCGGCTTGCGCGCGCTGCCGGCGCCCTGCTTGGGCAGGCCGGCGCGGACGACCCGATCGACGCAACCGTGGTCCTGGTCGCGGAGAGCGGCGATCACATTCTCACCAGCGATCCCGGTGATCTGCGCCGTCTCGCCGACACCGCCGGCGTACGCGTCGCCGTGGTCCCCTGCTGACGAGCAGCGGATGAGGACGGGAATCCGCACCCGCGCCGGGCTCTGATACGATGCGAGCGCGCGAGGTGACGACGCCCCACGGCGAAGGATGCGGCGTCCGGCCTCCCTGGCGCATCGAGACACAGATGAACGAACTCGCGGCCGAGGACGCACCTACGCCCACCAAGCGGCGATCGGACGCGCCCGCCGCAGTGGTTGAGCGGCGATGAGCGGCAGCGAGCCGGGCGCTCGGCGCATCGGGCGTCCTCGAGCCGTCGAGAGCACGCTCGACATCGAGCCCGCGGAGCACATCCTGCTCGAAGCGGGGCGACTGTTCACCGAGCACGGCTTCCGCGGCACCACCACCCGCGAGATCGCCGAGGCGGCGGGGTTGCGCCAGGGCTCGCTCTATCACTACTTCGCGCGCAAGGACGACATCCTCGCGGAGCTGCTCGACCGCACCGTTGACGCTCCGCTGCAAGTGGCGCGCGCGATCGATGTTGCTGGCGCAAGCGGCGCGGCGCGGCTCTGGGCGCTGACATTCCTCGACGTCCACAACTACTGCTCGGGGCCGTACAACCTCGCGCTGCTCGCCCGCCTGCCCGACGCCCAGCGCCCGCGCTTCAGCGAGTTCTGGGAGAAGCGGAGCGAGCTGCAGGACTGGTACGGGCGCTACCTCCATCTCGCCAGCGAAGAAGGAACCATCAGGGTGGACAACCTCGAACTCATGACGGAGTTCGTGTTCGGGGTCGTCGGAAGCCCGGTCGCCTGGTTCGATGCGAGCAAGCACGATCGGCTGATCGTGGCGAGGGTCACCGCTCGCTCGGTGCTGCTCTGCGGGCTGATCGACCTCCAACGCCTCACCGAGATCATCGAGGAAGGCATGGAGCTCGCGGCGCAGGCGCCGACGCCGGCGCCGGCGGTTGTCCAGCCGGCGGCGCCCGTCGCGCCCTGAACCGAGGTTGCCGAACTCGCGAGGGTGAGAGGCGCTCGGCAGAGCGGCTCGCGCTAGCGGCCCTTGATGTTGCCGCCGCTGACGTTCAGGACCGCTCCGCTGATCCAATCGCCGCCGGGGCCCAGCAGGTGCGCCACCATCCGTGCGATCGGCTCGGTTCCGCCCAGCCCGAGCGGCGCGTTGCGCTCGAGCTCGGCCTCGGGCCAGTCGGAGACCGCGCCGGTCCCCGTCGCGCCCGGAGCGATCGCGTTGACGAGGATGCCGGAGCGCTCCAGCTGGTGCGCGAGCGCCAGCACGAGGCCGTGAAGCCCCGCCTTGGCGGCGTGGTAGGCGGGCGTGATCCGGTCGTGCCCGCGCCAGGCGGCGACGGAGCTGATGATCACGACGCGGCCGCCACCGCGCTCGACGAAGTGGTCGAGCAACGCCTTCGTGCACCACCACGGCCCCGAGAGGTCAACGTCCACCACCCGCCGCCACAGCTCGTCGTCGGTCGTCAGCGCCGTGCCCGGCGGGGCGTCGAGGCCGGCGACGTTGACGATCGCGTCCACGTGACCGAGCTCGGCGATCGCGCGGCGGGCCAGCTCCCGCGCGCTCTCCGGGCTCGCGATGTCCACCTCGACGCTCGACGCGCCGAGGTCGCGCGCCACCGCCGCGACGGCCTCGGCCTGGATGTCGGCGAGCACGAGGCGATGGCCTTCCTCGGCCAGATGGCGCGCGACGCCCTCGCCGATTCCCTGCGCCGCTCCTGTCACGATCACGTGCACGGCTGCCCTCCCTGTCCGGCCCCCTCTCCCTGGGGAGACGGCGGGGGTGAGGGGGAGGACTCCCGCCCACCTCCGAGGCTATCGTCGGCGGGATGGTTAGAGGGTGGCGCTCGAACCGAACACCAGCGTCGTCATGACGCTCGCGTAGCCCCCTCAGCCGTTGACCAGGCAGAGGTCGCTGCGCTCCACCTGCCTCTCGCCGGCGCGGCCCATGATCTGGCGGGTCGCCTCGACGATGTGGCGGAAGCCGCCGGCGTCGCCGGGCTGCCCCGCTCCGATCTGGCCGCCGTCCGTGTTGATCGGGAACTCACCCTTGAAGGTCGTGTCCGTGTCCTGGTAGAAGTCGCCGATCTCGCCCTTCGGGCAGATGCCCGCGTCCTCGAGGGTCATCATCACCAGGATCGTGTAGCAGTCGTAGAACTGCGCGAACTCGACGTCGCGCACGCTGCACCGCGCCATCTCCAGCGCCGTCGGGGCGGACATCGTCGCCGGGCTGGTCGTCATCCGCTCCTCTTGCCAGATCTCGTAGTGCGAGGTTGCCGGCCCGCCCGCGCCGAGGATGTAGACGGGCGGGTTCGGGAGCGCCTTCGCCCGCTCCGCCGAGGTGACGATCACCGCGTTCGCGCCGGAGCAGGGCATCACGCTCTCCAGCAGGTGCAGCGGGTCGTTCGTGAACCGCGAGTTGAGTACGTCCTCGATGGTGATCGGCTGCCCGGCCCAGACCGCGTTCTCGTTCGCCGCGGCGTTGTAGCGCTCGTCCACGGAGCACTTCGCGAACTGCTCCTGCGTCGTGCCGAACTCGAACATGTAGCGCTGCTTGATCAGCCCGTAGGGCCCGTTGGCCGCGACCACCGGCCCGTACGGATCCTCCCACTCGACGACGGTCGGGCGCACGGAGGCGGGGAACGCGCCCTGCATCGACTCGCCGAAGACGCAGAGCACGTAGTTCGCCAGCCCCGCGTGGACGGCGGCCGCCGCGGTCGCGATCGAGTTCGCCCCGCTCGCGCCCTGCACGGTCATCGACTCCGTGAAGCGCAGCTTGAGCCTGAGGTGCTCGGCGAGCGTCATCGGCATGATCTCCGAACAGATCAGCCCGTCGATGTCGTCCTTCCTCAGTCCCGCGTCGCTGATGGCGCCGCGCGCGGCCTCCGCCAGCACGCTGAAGGTGTTGCGACCCGGATACGCCCGCCTCGTGGGCAGCTCGTGGAACCCGACGATGGCGGTCCGTCCTCGCAAGCTCATGGTCCATGGCCTCCCGTGCGCACCCGGCGCCGCGTGCTCACGCGAGACGGTACGCGCCCCGTCAAGCAGCGAGGTTCGAGTGATTGCCAGCGCGCCGAGCGCGCCGCTACCATCCTGCGCGCTGCGCGCCGTGGGAAGAGACGGGCTCCCCGCCTCGGACGTCGCAGCGCGGGGATCGAGGCGCTATGGGGCGGCTGGACGGCAAGGTCGCGATCGTCACCGGGGCCGGCCGCGGCATCGGCCGCGGCGAGGCGCTCGCGCTGGCGAGCGAGGGCGCGGCCGTGGTCGTCAACGACCTCGGCGGGAGCACCGCCGGCGAGGGGTCGGACGCCGCGCCGGCGCAGCAGGTCGCGGACGAGATCACGGCGGCCGGCGGACGCGCGGTCGCGAACTTCGGCAACGTCGCGGACTTCGAGGCCGCCGGCGCGATGGTGCAGCAGGCGCTGGACGAGTTCGGCGGCCTCGACATCCTCGTGAACAACGCGGGCATCCTGCGGGACCGCATGGTGTTCAACATGACCCGCGAGGAGTGGGACCAGGTGATCGCGGTCCACCTCACCGGTACCTTCAACACGATCAAGCATGCCGCCGTGATCATGCGCCAGCAGCGCTCCGGGCGGATCATCAACACCAGCTCGGTGTCCGGCCTCGGCTTCGTCGGTCAGACGAACTACGCCGCCGCCAAGGAAGGGATCGTGGGGCTGACGCGGACCGTCGCCATGGACCTCGGCCGCTACGGCGTGACCTGCAACGCGCTGCGCCCCTCCGCGGACACGCGCCTCACGATGCCGCCCGACGCCGAGGCGGGGGCGGAGCCGGCGATGGCGCGCGGAGACCCCGGCGCCATCGGTCCGCTCGTGGTCTACCTGGCTTCGGACGAGGCCTGGAACGTGAACGGCCGGGACTTCGAGATCGAGCGGAACGAGGTCGGGCTCTACACGATTCCGGAGGTGCAGGCCCGCGCCTTCGCGCGAGGCGAGAGCTGGACCATCGACGAGATGTTCGAGATCTTCCCGCGGACGCTCGGCGCGCTCCTGACCAACGACTTTGGCCCGGAGGCCCAGGGCTAGCTCCCCGGGCTCGCGCTCAGGCGAGCCGCAGCAGCGCGGCGGCGTTCCCTCCCAGCCACTTCTCGGTGACCTCGGGCTTGAGCGGCAGTTCGCGCAGCTCCCTGACGGCCCGCTCGAACGGGATCATGCTGTCGGTTGCGAACAGCACCTGGTTCTGCAGCAGCGAGTTGCCGAACTGCAGCAGGGTCTCCCAGCCCGAGCCGGGCGTCGCGAGGTACTTCGGCGCCACCGCGCCGATCTCGATGTAGACGTTGCTGTGCTTCCACGCGATCCCGACGAGCTCGGCCACCCAGGGCCAACCGCCGTGGTTCGCGACGATCGTCAGCTCGGGGAAGTCGCAGGCGATCTCGCAGAGGGCCAGCGGGCGCCCGAAGCCGATCGGCCTGTTGTTCGAGAAGTTGATCGAGGCGTGGATCGTGACCGGGACGCCCAGCTCCTGGCACTTCTGGTACAGCGGATAGAAGCGCTTGTCGTTCGCCATCACCCGGTACGCGAACGGCTGGAGGTTCACGCCCCGCATGCCTCGTTCGCAGACCTCGCGCTCGACGACGGCGGCCATGTCGTCGTCGACGCCGGGGTTCACCGTGCAGTAGCCGGTGAGGCGCTTGGGGTACTCCCGGACGATGCGGGCGACGTCGTCGTTCATCGCCCGGTAGTCGCCGGCGTCCCACTCCGCCTGCAGCACGGCATGGTCGACGCCCGCCGCCGCCATCGCGGCGACCAGCGCCGCCGGGTCGGAGCCGCCTCCGAGCTCGCTCGCGTAGATCCGGCCGTAGTTGGTCAGGTAGCTCCGCTCCTCGTCGCCACCCTCCTGGTAGCGGCCCGACGTGGGAAGCGTCACGCGGAAGTCGATGATCACGGCAACACCTCTCCCCCGGCTACGTCTCGGCTCGGCCGCGCCGCAGCGCCCGTCCCGGCAGCGCGCCGGTGTGCTCGCCATTCTCGATCACGAGCTGCCCGTTCACGAGGACGTGCTCGATGCCGGTGGGGAAGACCCGAGGATTCCGGAGCGTGGCGGCGCTCCCGACGGTCTCGGGGTCGAAGGCCACCACGTCCGCCTTGAACCCGTCCTTGAGGAGCCCTCGATCGGGGATGCCGAGCCGCTGCGCCGCGAACGAGGTCAGCTTGCGGATCATCTCCTCGAGGGACGCGTAGCCGCCGAGGCGCGAGAAGTGACCGAGCACCCGCGGCATGGTCCCGTAGGTCCGGGGGCTGGGGAACTCGCCGAGGTGCAGCGCGTCGGACCCGAACATCCCGAGCGGATGGGCGACGAACGCCGGGAGCATCTCCTCCGAAGCGCCTTCGCCCACGATCGAGAGCCCGATCGACTCCTCGACCAGGAGGTCCAGGTACACGTCAAGCGCGTCTTGCTGGCGCAACGCGGCGATCTCGTGAATCGTCTTGCCCTCGTAGGCCAGGTTCCCGTCCTGCGTGAAGTTGGTGAGGTGGGCGTCGGGGCGCGGGCGGTCGTCCGCGAACAGCCTGCGGAGCCGTCTGCGCTCGATCTCGCGTTCGAGGTCCGAAGCTGGCTGATCGTCCTCGAACTGCGCGCGGATCCGCGCGCGGTCGTCGGGGCTCCGCAGCGTCGCGATCAGTCCCTCGGGTCCGTCCTCCTTCGTCCAGGACGGAAGAAAGAACGTCGCCGACGTACTCGACGCGTTCGCGTACGGGTAGCAATCGAACGTCACGTCGAGGCCTCGCGACCGCGCGTCTTCGATCAGCCTGAGGTACGGCTCAGCTCCGACGTCGGGCCAGGCAACGCTGGCGTAGTGCGTGAGATGGATCGGCGCTCCGCTGCGCTCGCCGATCTCGACCGCCTCTTCGAACGGCGCGAGGGGGCGACCTGCAAGGGACAGCTTGTGCCGGGCGTGCGTGTGGTACATCCCGCCGAGACGCTGCGCGGCCTCGGAGAGCGCGACCAGCTCGTCGGTCGAGGCGAACGAGCCGGGGGGGTAGTCGAGCCCGCTCGACAGCCCGTACGCGCCCTCCTCCATCGCTTCGCGCACGACCGCGCGCATGTCGGCGATCTGCGCGTCCGAGGCTGGCTCGTCTCGCCAGCCGACCGACCAGATGCGCACCGGGGCGTTGCCGAGAATGTAGGCGATGTTCACCGAGACGGACCCGTCGTAGCGGCCCAGCAGGTCGGCGACGGTCAGCCAGTCGGCGGGCTCGGGCGGGTAGCCGTTCAGGCCCGAGTCCAGCCAGATGAAGCGCTGGAGCTCCTCGACGGTCTTGAACGGGGCGTGCGAGATTCCGTCGATCCCGATCAGTTCGGTGGTGACGCCCTGGCGCACGCTCGGCTCGTGCCTGGGACTCCCGAAGATCGTGAGGCCGCCGTGGGAGTGCAGGTCGATGAAGCCCGGACACACGACCAGCCCGGACACGTCGATGACGCGACCGGCCTCGAGCTGCGTCGTGTCGCCCCGGTGGATCGAGACGCGCTCGCCGCTGATGCCGACGTTGGCCTGGAAGCCCGCGGACCCGGTCCCATCGATCACCCAGCCGCCGCGAAGCATCAGGTCCAACATGGCGGCTCCCGCATCCCCGTCCGAGGCTACTCGTCGGCTACCAGCACGAGGGTACCGGTGACCGAGAGGTCGCCGCCCGTGCCGTTGACGACGCAGGTCCGGGCGCTGGTCTGCTTGCCGGGGAGCCCGTGCACGCCGTCCTCGGCGGCGCCGGAGAGCTGACGGTAGGCCTCGACGAGGAGCTGCATGCCGTACATCCCGCTGTGGTTGAAGGAGAGGCCACCGCCGTTGGTGTTGACGGGGATGCCGGAGCCGCCGGGGCCGGCCTTGCCGCCCTCCCAGAGACTCGGCCCCTGCCCTCGAGGGGTGAGCGCGAGCATCTCGGCGGTGATCGCGGCGGTGATCGTGAACGAGTCGTAGAGCAGCGCCAGCTCCATCTCGCCCGCGCCCATGCCGGCCATGCGGTACGCGGCTTGGCCCGAGGCGAGCGCGGAGGTGGCGGTGAAATCGCCCATCTCCAGCATCAGCTGGTGGCTCATGTTCTCGCCGGCGCCGGCGATCCAGACCGGCGTCGTGGGCATGCTCTCGGCCCGCTCCCGCGAGGCGAGCAGCACCGCGCCGCCGTGGTCCGTCACGAGGCAGACGTCGAGCAGGTTGAGCGGCCACGCGATCCAGCGCGAGTTGAGCACGTCGTCGATCGTGATCGGGCCGCCGAAGGGATTGGTCTCCTTCGAGTGCATGATCGCGCGCGGGTTGAGCGTGGCCCACTCGCGCGTGGTCACGGCGATCTGCGCGAAGTCCTCCTTGGTCGTCCCCCACTCGTGCATGTGCCGCCGCATCGCGTGCGCGTACTCGAAGGGCGCGCCCCAGCTGCCGTACGGCTCGACGAACTGCGACTCCGGCGACCACGGGTCGTCCGTCCGCCGCCGCCCGATCCCCTTGCCGCCGGTCTTGCGCTGCGACCAGCCGATCTGCCCGTGCGAGATCACTCCGAGGTCGATCACGCCCGCGGCGATGGCGCACAGCATGTGGTGCACGTGCATCTCGTACGAGCAGCCGCCGACCCCCGTCGTGTCGATCCACTTCGGATGGATGCCGAGGTACTCCGCGACCCCGTCGGCGACGAACGGGGCCGCGACGCCCTCGATCTCCGAGGGCTTGACGCCGGCCTGGGCGCAGACGTTGCGGATCGCTTCGATGTGGAGCTGCATCGCCGTGACCGGGCGTTCGATGTACCCGATCTCGTCGGACTCGGCCGCGCCGACGATCGCAGCCTCCATGGAGGGGTTGAATGGCATTCGTCTCTCCCGTGCCGTCGTCTCGAGCCGGCTGGCTGCTGCGCTACACGACCCGCCAGAACGGGATCGCGATCTCGTCGCTGGCCTGCTCGAACTCCACCTGGACCCTGGCGCCGATCTCGATCTCCTCGGGCTTCTCCGGGTCGACGCCGCGGAGCACCGTGAAGATGCGGTCGCCCTCGGTGAGGTCGATGTAGGCGGTCACGTACGGCGCCTCGTCCGCCCAGCCGCCGAAGGCGATGTGCTGGACGGCGTAGGTGTGGATGAAGCCCGTGCCGGAGGCCTCGAACCACTCGATCTGGCTGGAGTGGCAGTAGGGGCAGATGATCCGCGGATGGAAGTGCGCCTTGTTGCAGGTCGTGCAGCGCGGGAGCATCAGTTTGCCCTCCCGCGCGCCGTCGAAGAACACCTGGTTCGTGGGATCCGGGTCCGGGATGGGCTTGCTGTACTCGGCCAAGCGTGTGCTCCCTCCGAGCCTGTCCTGGTTGCCGTGCGAACCGTCGCAGCATAGACCCCGTCGCAGCCGGGGTCCTGGGATGAGGACCGAGGCACGCGCGGGGACGCGCCGGGCTTGACAGCGTGTTCCCGACAGGTTAAATCGAGCGATAGAAAAGAACCACCCGGAAGGCGGTTCAGGCAGGAGGAATCCCCATGAGCGACCGTTGGGACTGGAACAGCAGGCTGTCGCGCCGATCGATGCTCCGGGGAGCGGGCATTGCCGGAGCCGGCCTCGCCGCCGCGGCGCTGATCGGCTGCGAAGACGACGACGACGACGAGGCGCCGGCGCCGACCGCCGCCCCCGCGACGCCCGCGCCGACCCCGGCGCCGACCGCCACCGCGGCCCCGGCCGCGACTGAGACCGCGACGGCCGCCCCGACGGCCGTCCCGAGGCCCTCTCCCGTCCGGACAACCGCGACGCCGACTCCAACTGCAGCCGCGGCGCCGACCGGCCCGCAGCCGGGGGGCACGATCGTCGCCTCCGATCCGTACACCATCGAGGCGTACGGCGCTTCGCAGGGAGGGCCGTTCGCCCTGTTCGCCGGCCAGCCCACCTCTGCGGAACACTCCGGTATCTGGGACTTCCTGATGGCGCGCAGGCACACGCTGGATCCCGAGCCGCGGCTCGCGGCGTCGTGGGCGCAGAACGGCGCCGGCACCGTCACGGCGGTCACGCTGCATCCCGACCTCACGTTCCACAACGGCAAGCCACTCGACGCCGCGGCCGTCAAGGCCAGCTACGAGTCGATGAGCGCGGAGGGGACGGCGCCGAACCAGACCGGAACCCTTGCAAACAGGTACCTCGATTCGATCGAGGTGGTCGACAGCCGCACCGTGCGCTTCAACCACGCGAACTGGCCTGGGCCGATCATCTACGACCTGCTGACCCTCGCGCCGATCCATGACGCCGACAACCTGGCGGACTTCTACGAGATGAAGGAGGTCAACGGAAGCGGCCCCATGAAGCTCGACCTCGACAGCTGGAGGCCGGGCGAGGGCTACACGGTCGTGCGGCACGACAACTACCCGCTGCCGGTCTATCTCGACGCGATCGAGTACCGCGTCATCGCGGATGCGGACGTCCGGGCGCTGGCCCTCGAGAGCGGCGAGATCGACCTAGCGAACATCGAGCCCGCGCAGTACTTCCGCCTGCAGGACATGGACCACCTCAGGATCGAGACGGGCGCCACCACCGGCATGTTCGTCATCGGTCCGGTGCGGACGCTGCTCGGCGGCGGTCACCCGGCGAACGACGACCCGCGCTTCCTGCGCGCGGTCAGCATGGGGCTCGACCGGGAGAGCATCCGCGACGAGGTCTTCGAAGGCATCGTCTCCATCAGGAGCCAGTTCTTCCTGGAGAACTCGCCCGCCTACGACCCGGCGAACAACGTCCCGTACGACCCGGAGGGCGCCAGGGCGCTGCTGGAGGAGGCCGGCCTCGTCGGCACGGAGATCACCCTCTTCGTCCTGCCGGGCGAGTTCCCCGACTCCTTCCCGGAGGCCATCCAGGCCGACATGCGGGAGATCGGCATCAACGTCACGATCGAGATCATCGATGGCGGAACATTCTGGGGCGGCTTCCTCGCCGGCAACTTCGAGGGTTGGTACACCACGGGCTTCGGCTTCCACTGGATGAACCCGGAGACGTTCCTGAACACCAACTACCAGGTCCGGACGACGAACGGCGTCAACGCGGTGGCCGAGGTATCGCAGGACTACCTCGACCTCGTCGCCGCGTTCGCCAACCAGCCGACGCCCGACGAGCGTGCGGCGCTGCTCAAGCAGTACACCGACCGCTTCGCCGAGCGCCCGCACGTGATCCCGGTCGTGGGCGGCGAGGACACCTGGGCGATCAACAACCGCATAACCGGCTCGCCGGCGAGCGTGCGCAACCAGTACTTCTGGAACGAGGTCTACATCAGCGACGCGTAACCGAGGATCGGACTTCCGCTTCCCTGGAACACCCGACGGCCGCTCGTCACACATCCGTTGATGTGAGGCGAGCGGTCGTCGCTTGCGCCCAGGTGGACGGTCGATCCTCCGTCCGGCTGGGCGCGCTACCATCGTTCGCCGGGGGGAGCGCCGCGTATGTTGCCGTTCCTGGTCAGCCGCATCGGTCAGGGCCTGATCGTGATGCTGCTGGCGTCCCTCCTGATCTTCTCGATTCTGCGCATGATCCCGGGCGACCCGGCCCAGGTGCTGGCGGGAAGGGACGCGACACCCGAACAGGTCGAGCAGGTACGACGTCAGATCGGGCTGGACCGCCCGGCGTGGGAGCAGTACGTCACCTGGGTGACCGGCGCGGTGCGGGGCGACTTCGGGCGGTCGTTCAGCCGTACCGTCGAGGTGGGCGCCCTCCTCAGGGGCGCCCTCCTCCCGAGCGCCGAACTGGCGACGGCCGGCTTCCTGTTCATGGTGGTCGTTGGCGTCCCGCTGGGGATCTTCGCCGGCCTCAAGCCCGGCGGGTTCCCCGACTACATCGCGACCGGATTCACCATGGTCACGCTCGGCATCCCGAACTTCGTCTTCGGGCTGCTCCTGATCTGGGTGCTCGCGGTCCACTTCGACCTGCTCCCGATCACCGGGCGGGTCCCCATCAACGAGAATCCCATCGAGGGTCTCAAGTTCCTGGTTATGCCGACGATCGCCATCGGCGTCGGCCCCGCGGCCATCCTCGCCCGCTTCGTGCGCAGCTCGCTCATGGAAGCGTTGAACCAGGACTACGTGCGGACGGCGCGCGCGAAGGGGTTGCGAGAGCGGACCGTCGTGCTGCGTCACGCGATGCGCAACGCGTTGATCCCGGTGATCACGATACTGGCCCTGGAGGTCGGCTGGCTGATCTCCGGCGCGGTGATCGTCGAGATCGTGTTCGTGCGACCGGGCTTCGGGACGCTGATCATCAGCGGTGTCCAGTTCAGGGACTACCAGCTGATCCAGGGCATGCTCGTGGTGCTGGTCACGGTCTTCGTGACCGCGAACGTCGTGGCCGACATCGCCTACGGCCTCGTTGATCCCCGGATCCGCGTGTCCTGATGGCGGCCGGGCGGCAGCGGGAGTTCCTCGTCCGCGGGCGCGTGCAGACGTGGCGTGCGCAGTCGCAGTGGTTCGACGCCGGCTATCGCGTGGCCCGCGAGCGCCGGGGTCAGATCGCGCTGGTGATCCTCGGCGTGTTCGGGTTGTCCGCCCTGCTGGCGCCGTGGATCGCCCCGCACCACTTCGCGGATCAGATCCGCGGCACCCGCCTCCTCGCGCCCTCCTGGGATCACCTCTTCGGCACCGACGACCTGAGCCGCGACCTGTTCAGCCGCGTGCTCTACGGCGTCCGGATCTCGCTCTTCGTCGGCGCGGGCGCGCTCGCCATCGGAATGTCGATCGGCGTCCCCGTCGGCTATTGCGCCGGGTACGCGGGCCGCTGGGCCGACGCGATCCTGATGCGGCTTGTCGACACGATGCTGGCGTTCCCCGGGATCATCATGGCGCTCGTCGTCCTGACCGTCCTCGGCACCGGCACGCGCGAGGTGGCGATCACGCTCGGCATCGGGGCGATCCCCAACTTCGCGCGACTCGCGCGCGGCCAGGTGCTGCAGGAGAAGGAGCGCGACTACGTGCTGGCGGCGCGCACGCTGGGCGCCGGACCGATCCGGATCATCATGCGCCACATCGCGATCAACACCCTGCCGCCGCTTTTGGTCCAGGCGGCGCTCGTCGTGGCGTTCTCGATCGTCGGGGAGGCGGCGCTGAGCTTCCTCGGTCTGGGCGCGTCGCCTCCGACGCCGACGCTCGGGCTGCTGCTGGACTCGTCCCGGCAGTTCCTGACGCGCGGCATCTGGTGGTACGTGCTGGCGCCCACCGCGGCGCTCGCGCTCCTGCTCGTCGCGCTCAACTTCCTGGCCGACGCGATCGTTGAGGCGACAAGCCCCTACGTGCGCAACCGCTAGCCGCGCGCCGTCAGTCCGAGGGCCACTGGACGACACCGGGCGCGTACGTCTCGCCGACCAGCCCGCGCGCCGCGAGCGCCTCGTACTCCCCGGCGCTGTAGCCGAGCAGCTCGAGGTAGATGTCGCGGCTGTGCTCGCCCAGCCGCGGCGGCGGCGCGGGCGCGCGATTCGGCGTGTGCGCCATCCTGAACAGCAGCCCCGGGTAGCGGTGCGTGCCGACGCCGGGGTACTCGGTCTCCTCGAACCACTCGCGCGCGGCCAGTTGCTCCGAGGCCAGCGCGTCCAGCTCGTCGTGCACCGGCGCCGCCGTGACCCCGGCGCGTTGCAGCGCGTGAAACAGCTCGTGGCGATCGTGCGCGCGGGTGTAGGCGCCCAGCTCCGCATCGAGCGCCTCCGACTCCATCCAGCGGCCCTGGCTGGTCTGGAAGCGCTCGTCCGAGGCAAGCGCGGGGGCCTCGAGGACGCCGCAGAGTGCGGCGAACTCCTCGTCGGAGCCGACGTCGATGGCGATCCAGCGGTCCTCGCCGGCCGTCGGGTAGACGCCGTGGGGCGCGTGGGCGGCATGGCGGTTGCCCAGCTGGGGCGTGATCCGGCCGTTCATCGTGTAGTCGAGGATGTACTCACCGAGCGCAGGCAGGTACGCCTCGGCGAGCGGCATCTCGATCTGCTGGCCCCGGCCGGTGCGGTCGCGATGGCGCAGCGCCGCGACGACGGCGAAGGCGCCGGTCACGCCGGAGAGCGCGTCGGCCGTGAAGGCGGGGCTCATGCGGTCCGGCGTCTCGTCCGGGTAGGAGCGGATCAGGTGGTGCCCGATCATCCCCTCCACGTGGGTGCCCCACGCGCGGTAGTTCTTGTACGGGCCGTCGAGACCGTACGCCGGCATCCGCAGCACGATGATCCGGGGGTTGACCTCGCGCAGCGCCTCGTAGGTGAGGTTCGCCCGCTCGATCGTCTCGGGGACGTTGTTCTCGATGAACACGTCGCTCTGCTCGATCAGGCGCAGGAACGCCTCGCGGCCCTCGGGTTGCATGACGTCGGCGGCCATCGAGCGCTGGTTGCGGGAGTGCGCGTTGAACTCGGAGTTGCGGTTCCAGGGCTCGTCGCCCGGCTCGAAGTCGGGGTAGTAGACGAAGATCTGCCCCTGCTCCGCCAGCTCCCGGGCCTGCTCGGGCGCGGCGACGTGCTCGGCGAACCGCGTGCCGGGCTGCACCACGTTGATCGGCTCGACGCGGACGACGTCGGCGCCCCACTCGGCCAGCAACTGCGTGACGTGCGGCCCCGCCCAGAAGACCGTGATCGTGGCGACGCGGACGCCCTCGAGGGGCAGGCGTCGCGGCGTGTTCCCAGGAGGCGGCGGCGCGGCCATCAGACTACCCCCTCCGCGCGAAGCCGCGGCAGGTCGGCGCGCGTCAGCCCGAGGTCCGCGCCCAGCTCGTCCACGAGCACCTCGGCGGTGTGCTCGGAGAGCAGCGGCGCGCGCCGCGCCGGCGCCTTCGGCGTCTCGCTGAGGACGAGCTGGCGGCCGGGGTACTCGATCGGCCCGGTCTCGGGATGGTCCACCGTCTCCCACACCCCGCGGCTGCGGTAGTGCTCGTCCTGCAGCAGATCCTCGGTCGTCTGCAACAGTCCCGCGAGGATGCGGCGGTCCTGCATCTCGGCCACGACCTCCCGCTTGCCGCGCTGCAGCAGCCACGCGAGGAAGGAGGTCTCGACCTCGTCCAGGAAGGCGCCGGGCTCCGTGAACGCCGACCGCTCGATCCCCTCGGGGCCCAGCAGGTCCTCGCGCCCGATCAGGCGGAGCAGCGCGTCCGGGCGGTGCATGCCGGCGACGTTGACGTAGCCGTCGCGCGTCGGCCGCACGCCCGAGATCACGTGCGAGCCCGGCGACTGGCGGCGCGCGGGGTAGCCGGTGTAGGCGGCGACGGTCAGGAAGTACCTCCGCCGATCCATCGAACCCGCCTGCGTCTCGTAGACCGCGAGGTCGATCCAGTCGCCGCGCTCACCCGCATCGACGCGGTAACAGGCGAGCATCACGGCCAGCGCCGCCGCCGTCCCGGCGTAGTAGTGCGCGGCGTGGCCGCCCAGCTTCACCGGGTAGCGCGCGGCCGATCCGTTGCTGTGCAGCGAACCGCCCATCGCCTGCAGCGTGATCTCCGAGCCGCGGTAGTCGCGATACGGGCCGCTCTGCCCGAACGGCGTGATCGAGGCGAGGACCAGCTCGGGATGGTCGGCCGCGAGCGCCTCGTAGCCGAGCCCCCACGCCTCCAGCTGTCCCGGCGCGAAGTCCTCGACGATCGCGTCGGCGTCCGCGGCCAGCCGCCGCAGGATGCGCTGCCCCTCGGGCGTCGCGAGGTCCAGGGTGGCGCCGCGCTTGTTGGTGTTGAGGTGCAGGAAGAGCGCTGAGGTCTCCGGGTTGGGCTCGTCGTGCAGGAAGGGCCCCACGCGGCGCGCCGGGTCGCCGGCGGGGTGCTCGACCTTGATCACGTCCGCGCCGTAGTCCGCGAGGAGCTTGGCGGCGAACGGCGCCGCCACGTTCCGGCCCAGATCGAGCACCCGCATGCCCTCGAGCAGCTGGGCCAAGGCGGCTCCTTCGGTCCATGCTCACGGCAGGTCCGGCGCATTCTATCGCCCGAAAGATGCCTGTCAATTGTCCACCGTTCGCGACACCCGTTGCGCAGTGCGCACGCCGGGAAGCCGTACGATGTGGCAGCGTGGAGCCCGATCAGTCCGCCCGCTGCCGGAGGCGCCGCCTCACGATCGACAACGCTGCGCAACCCGGGAGTTGACGACTCATGGCGACGGTCCGCCTGCCCTCGGGCGCCATCCTCGAAGTTCATGACGCCCTCTACGACTTCGTGAGGGACGAGGCAATCGCGGGCACGGCCTGGACCGCCGATGGAGTGTTCGAGGTTCTCGCCGAGCTGGTCGAGGAGTTCGGCCCTCCCAACCGGGAGCTCCTGGCGAGGCGGGCCGACGTCCAGCAGCGGATCGACGATTACTACCGGGAGAAGCGCCGCGACGGCTGGGCGCCGACCGCGGAGTCGGCCGCCCGCGACGCCGAGGACCTCGAGCGCTTCCTCGTCGTGATCGGCTACCTCGATGCCGGGCGGCCGGTGGACTTCGAGGTGGCCACCCCGCAACTCGATCCCGAGATGGACCAGAACGGCCCCGAACTGGTCACCCCCGTCACCAACGCCAGCATGGCCGTCGGCGGGGCCAACGCTCGCTGGGGCAGTCTCTACGACGCCTACTTCCTCAGCGACATTCACCCCGGGATCGACGCCGGGGATCAGCGTCCCGCCCGGCTCCGGATGGTCGTGGAGGAGACCAACGCCTTCCTCGATGCGCATGTCAGCGCCTGGCAGGGCGGAGTCGGCTTCGACTCGATCGAGGCCTACTCGGTCAGCCGCAAGGACGACGGCGCATACGAGCTGGTGGGCCGGACCTCGGACGGCGCCGGCGTCAGGCTGGAACACCCGGACAAGTTCATCGGCTTCAACCTGGACGGCGAGGGGGAACTGGCGGAGTTCCTGCTGGCCGACAACGGCCTGCGGATCCTGTTCCAGCTCTACGAGGGCGGAACGGTCGACCCGGTCAACGGCCAGTTCAGGGACCTGATCGTCGAGTCCGCCCTGACCAACATCATCGACTTCGAGGACGCCGTGTCGGTGGTCGACGCCGACGATCTGGTGGAGGGGCTGCGCAACTACCTCGGCCTGATCCGGGGCAGCCTCGAGGGCTACGGCTCCCGCGGCAACCTCAAGCAGCTCAACTCCGACAGGACGTACCGCGACGTCAACGGCGAGGAGCGGACGCTCAAGGCGACCAGCCTGATGTCGGTGCGAAACGTCTCGATCCACATGTACACCGACGCCGTCACGCTGGGCGGCGAGGAGGTCCCGGAGCGCATCGTCGGCGTGCTGCTGACCACCCTCATCGCCAGCGCCCACGACCGGGGCTCCAACGGGGAGCCGAGGGACGGCGGCGAGGGCGTCATGCCCGTCCGCGGTCCCAACAGCGGACGCGGCTTCGTCTACCAGGTCACCCCCAAGCTCCACACGGCCGAGGAGGTCGCCGAGCAGATGCGGTTCTTCGAGGCGGTGGAGCGCGGCCTGGGGCTGCCCGCCGGGACCATGCTGATCGGCATCATGAACGAAGAACTCGGCATGACCCTGCAGCTGCCCGAGGCGCTGCGGGCCGCCCGCAACCGGGTCTTCTTCGCCAACACCGGATTCCTCGACCGCACCGGGTCCCAGCTTCGCGCGCAGATGTATGCCGGGCCCGTCGACCTGCGGGACGACCTGACGCGGGCGACGTTCAACACGAGCTATGAGCTCGACAACGTGGACGTGAGCCTGCGCGCCGGGCTGCACCGCCACGGCAAGGTGGGCAAGGGGATGCAGGTCAGGAACCGGGCGATGGCCGAGATGATGCAGCGCAAGATCGACCATCCCCGCAGCGGCGGCAACACGGCCTGGGTGCCCGCCCCCTACCCCAGCGACCTGCACTCGATGCACTACCACATGGTGGATGTCGACGAGGTGCAGCGGGTCATGCTCGACGCGGCCGCGGACCCGGCGCCCCGCGCCTCCCTCCTCGCGTTCCCGCTCTTGGGGGAAGGCAAGCTGGACGCCTCCGGGGTCAGGGAAGCCGCCGTCCTGCGCTACGCCCACAGCATGGTGGCGTACGTGGAGCCCTGGGTGCGGCGAGGCGTTGGCTGCAGCGGGGTGCCCGACTTCGACCAGATCGAGGAGATGAAGGACCGCGCCACCGAGCGCATCGACGGCGCGATCCTCGCCAACTGGAGGCTCCACGGCGTGATCAGCCAGGACGAGATCGAGGACGCCGTCAGGAAGGCGGCCGCGATCGTGGACGAGCAGAGCGCCGATGTGTCCGGCTACGTCCCGCTGGCCGACACCCGCGAGAAGCAGGACGGCATGCGGGCAGAACCGGCCCTGGCCGCGGTGCTGGAGATCATCGACGACGCCCTCTCCTCGCCGAGCGCCTACGTGGAACCGGCGCTCTTCCGCCACCGCCGCGCCGTCAAGGCAGGCTGAGCCCGTGGCCGCGACCCGGTCGTGCGATGATGAGTGAGCAGGAGGAGCTGCCGATGACCTTCGCGATCAACCACATCCACATCAAGTCCCACGACCCGCGCAAGAGCGCGGAGTGGTGGGTCGAGGCGTTCAACTTCGAGATCGTGAACGACTTCGTCCGCGAGGTCGGCGACCGCTTCGTGGCGACGCGCAGCGAGAACGGCGTCACGGTCAATATCTCCGGCCCGCGCACTGCCGAGACGCTCGGTCCCGGCGACGCCGGCGTGCACGAGGGGTTGGAGCACTTCGGGCTCGATTCAGCGGACCTCGAGACGGACATCGAGCGGCTCGAAGCGCTCGGAGCGGAGCTGCTGGAGGGGCCGCTCGACTTCGGCGCCATTCGCGTCTGCTGGATGCGAGCCCCGGACGATGTGAGGATCGAGCTGATCCAGCCGGTCGAGCGCTAGCCCGGAGGCGGGTTCAGCGCTTCTCGTCGCCTCGCGCGGCGCACCCCCGCCTACTGCGCGGCGGCAGCCTCGAAGGTCGCGGCGATTGAGCGCCGGAGCATCGCGTCGACGTCGTCCTCGGTCGCGCCGTTGGCGAGCAGCCACGGGACCTCGTGCCGGGAGACGCGGGTCCAGCAGTCGCTGCGGCGCGCCTCCGCCCAGCCGCCCCAGAGGCCGGCCGGTGAGCCGTCGTGGCCGAGGCAGACCTGCTCGGCGTACCCCGCCCGGGCCAGCGCCAGCGCGATCGCCGACCGCTCGGCCACGTAGTCATCATCCGTCGAGAAGAAGCGGTCGAGGCCGACCGTCGCGCCGCGGGCCGCGAGGCCGCGCAGGTAGTCGAGATCCTGCGTGTCGTTGGAGTGGCCGATGGTCACGGCGCGCAGGTCGAGGCCCTCGTCCTCGAAGAGGTCGAGCAACGGCGTGCCGAGCTCGTCGACCGCCCGCGTGTGGCAGGAGATGGGCGCGCCCGTCGCCTTCGAGGCGCGGGCCGCGGCGCGGGCCGTACGCTCCAGCATGACGCGCGGGGAGTTCGGCCCGTCCGCCTGCTCGAGCCGGTACTCGATGTCCCAGGCGAGCTTGATCGCGCCAGCGCGGATCGGGCTGCCCTCGATGCCTTCCTCGATCTCGCGCACGAAGTGCGCGGCGATCTCGTCCTCGTCCCAGCCGTTGTAGATCACCGGCACCCAGCGGTAGACGCCGGTCGCGCAGACGATGTTGAGCGGCGAGCGCTCCGCGACGGCCTCGAACAGCCAGACCTGGCGGCCGAGGTCGAAGGGCGTCAGGTCGATGAGCGAGTCGATCCCGGCGTCGTGGGCCACTGTCAGCGCCTCAAGGCAGCGGTCGATCATCTCCGCCCGGTCGAACAACCCGGGGACGCGCTCCATCCCGGCCGTGCCGTTGGTCAGATGCTCGTGCGAGAGCGTGCGTCCGAGTTCGGAGCTGGGGACGGGGCCGCGGATCGTCTGCACCATCGACATGCGCTACCTCCGTCGAACGGGCGAATCGGCTGTGTCTGCGGGTCAGTCCATCAGCAGCACGCTGCGCGCGACGTCGCCGCGATCGAGGGCCTCGTAGGCCTCGTTGATCTCGTCGAGCGGGTAGGTGCGGCTGACCAGCGGATCGACCTGCAGGCGGCCGCCCATGTAGAGCTCGACCATCTTCGGGAGGTCGAGCCACGGGCGGGCGGAGCCGTACCACGAGCCGCGCAGCACCTTCTCCGTGCGCGGCAGCGAGAGCGCGGGGATGGTCATCATGTCGTCCTCCGGCGCCATCCCCACGACCACCGTCGTGCCGCCGAGCCGCGTCGACTCGTAGCAGTCGACGATCGTCTTCGAGAAGCCGATCGCCTCGAACGCGTAGTCCACGCCGCCACCGGTCAGCTCTAGCACCCGCGCCGCGGTGTCGCCCTCGCTTGCGTCGAGGACGTCGGTCGCGCCGAACTGCCTGGCGTACTCGAGCTTGTTGGCCTTCAGGTCGACGGCGATGATCCGCTCGGCCCCGGCCAGCACGGCGCCCTGGATGCAGTTCAGGCCGACGCCGCCGCAGCCGATCACCAGCACGGAGCTGCCGGCCTCGACCCGCGCGGTGTTGATGACCGCGCCGACCCCGGTCATCACCGAGCAGCCGATCAGCGCCGCCTTGTCGAGCGGCACGTCGTCGCGGACGGGCACCGCACCCGACTCCGGGACGACGGCGTACTCCGCGAACGAGGCGGTTCGCGCGAAGTGGTTGAGGTCCCGCCCGGCCCTGGTGTGCAGCCGCGCGGTGCCGTCGAACAGCAGCCAGCGCTCGCTGTCCGCTCCGTTGCAGAGCACGGGCTCGCCGCGGCTGCAGTGCGCGCACCAGCCGCAGTTCGGGCGGAAGTTGAGGATCACGCGGTCGCCCGGCCGCACCCGCCCGACTCCCGCGCCCACGCTCTCGACGATGCCGGCGGCCTCGTGGCCGAGCACGATGGGCAGCGGCGGCGTCCACTCACCCTTCATCACGTGGTAGTCGGAGTGGCAAACGCCCGCCGCGCCGATGCGCACCAGGACCTCGCCGTCCTTCGGGTCGTCGAGTTGCACGGGCTCGACGACCAGCGGGGTGTTCGCCTCGTAGAGCACTGCCGCCTTGATCTCCATCGTGACCCCTCCGGCTGCGAAGTCGTGGCTCTTGGCTGGATTCTAGCGCCCCGGAGAGGGGGCCGGATCGGCGCACGAATCCTCCGAGGGCGAGCAGCAGCGGGGGCGCCGGATTTGTCCTGCGCCGTCTGCCACGTTCGTCATGAGTCCGGGCATTGCTCCCTTGTTCGCTTGGAGCGGAGTTGTGGTACGATTCGCGCTATGACCTAGTACGGCTCTGGACTGATGCTGAAATGCAGTCTAACCTAATATGCGGTCATAGTGTCAACGTCTGGTGTTGGCAGGCGCGGACGAATGCCGGGAGGTAGTGGTGGCGTCACAGGGGATTGTCTGGCGGCTGCTGTCGATCGCGGTGCTGGCGGTCGCCGCCGGCGTGGCGCTGCTCGCCGCCGGCTGCGGCGACGATGACGAGCGGGAGCTCACGATCTACTCGGGCCGCAGCCAGGATCTGATCGGGCCCCTCCTCGATCGCTTCGCCGAGGAAACCGGCATCAACGTCAAGGTGCGCTACGGCGGCACGGCGCAGCTCGCCGCGCTCCTCATCGAGGAGGGCGATCAGAGCCCGGCCGACATCTACATCGCGCAGGACGCGGGCGCGCTCGGCGCCGTGCAGGCCGCCGGCCTGTTCGCCGACCTCGACGACGACGTGCTCGACCTCGTGCCCTCGGCCTACCGCTCGCGCGAGGGGCAGTGGGTCGGGCTCTCCGGCCGCGCCCGGGTGCTGATCTACAACACGGACGTCCTCGACCCCTCCGAACTGCCGACCTCGATCCTCGAGCTGACGGACCCGATGTGGCGCGGCCGCGTCGGCTGGGCGCCCGCCAACGGCTCGTTCCAGGCGTGGGTTACCGCGCTGCGCGTCGGCGAGGGCGAGGAGGCCGCGCGCGCCTGGCTGGAGGGCATGAAGGCGAACGACGCTGCCGAGTTCCCGAACAACACGACAATCGTCGCCGCCGTGGGCCGCGGCGAGATCGACGTCGGCCTCGTCAACCACTACTACCTGCTGCGCTTCCTGGCGGAGGAGGGCGAGGGCTTCCCCGCGCGCAACCATCACACCGGACCCGGCGACATCGGCACGCTCGTCAACGTGGCGGGGGCCGGCGTCCTCAAGACCTCGGAGCGCGACGACGAGGCGCGCGAGTTCCTCGAGTTCATGCTCGGCGAGGAGGCGCAGCGCTACTACGCGGAGACGAACTCCGAGTACCCGCTGATCGCGGGCGTGCCGAGCGCCTCCCACCTCACGCCGATCGCCGAGCTGCGGCCGCCGGACATCAACCTGAGCGACCTCGCGGACCTCGAGGGCACCCTGCGCCTGCTGCGCTCGGCCGGCGTGCTGCCGTAGGCGGACTGCGCCGCCCCGAGGGCGTCGCGGGCATGAGCCCGCCGGCGCACCAGCCGTCCGGCAACGCACTGCGGCGTCCCTCGCGGCGGATCGGCCGGAGGCGCTAGATTAGCCCCGGCGAGCCGACACGATGCGGTGGAAGGTGCGGGCGCGATGCGGGTTGCGGTACTGGGCGGAAGCGGGTTCATCGGG
This sequence comes from Dehalococcoidia bacterium, assembly GCA_963692775.1. Lineage (GTDB taxonomy): Bacteria > Chloroflexota > Dehalococcoidia > UBA2979 > UBA2979 > VXMT01. The sequence goes on from OY839116.1 coordinate 2,215,882, forward strand.
CCGCGCGTGATGCGCAAGCTCGTCGAGCACGGGCACGAGGTCCACTGCATGGACATCGCGCCCGAGGCGCCCTCGCTCGATCCGCTGCGCGATCGCGTCACGATCACGCGCGGCGACATCACGCTGCTGGACGACGTCGTCGAGGTGCTCGCGCTCAGCAAGCCCGACCGCGTCCTCAACCTCGCCTACATCCTCGGCGCGACCGAGGACGACCCGCACCCGCAGGTGCGCGTCAACGTCCTCGGGATGGACAACTGCTTCGAGGCGGCGCGCATCCTCGGCATCCGGCGCGTGGTCTACGCCAGTTCGATCGCCGTCTACGGCCCGCAGCGGATGTACGGCGAGCGCGTCGTGAACGAGGACGACCAGCGGCTCGGCACCAGGCTCTACGCGGTCTCGAAGATCTTCAACGAGCACCAGGCGGACTGGTACAGCCGCGCCCACGACATGGCGATCACCGGCGTGCGCCCGGCGAACATCACCGGCCCGGACAAGGTGCGCGGCTCGACGAATCACGTGCTCTGCCAGGTGCTGCCGGCCCGCAACGAGCCCGTCCACTTCCCCTACCGCGACACGATGACGCTGCCGCTCCACGTCGAGGACATGGCCGAGGCGTTCCTGCGCGTGACGCTCGCCGAGGAGACGGCCCACTCGATCTACAACTCGGGTGGGCACTCGATGAGCATCGGCGACCTCGCGGCCGTCGTGCGTGAGTTCCTGCCCGAGGCGGAGATCACGTTCGGCGCGGACGAGGGCGGGCGCGAGCAGTCGGGCATCTACCTGGTGGACAACTCGCGCCTCGTCGAGGAGTTCGAGCTGCAGTACGCCCCGTTCCGCCAGCGCGTGCTGGAAACCATCAACGAGGTGCGGCTCGGCGAGGGGCTGCCGCCGGTCGGCTAGAGCCCGGTCGCCCGGACCTCGGACGCCGGCAGGTGCGCCGGGCGCCTGCCCCAACGTTGCCTCCAACTCGCTCATGTCGCAGCATATCCGTCGGTCGCATTCGTCGGCGCAGAGCGCTGCTTGACACACTTCGAGGGGCCCGCTGAGAATCACGAGCGGACGCTCACTCGGCGGCTGTTTCAGCCGCCCGGCGGAGCGAACGGCGCGCGGAACCGAACGGAGCTTGCCGTGCCTGATGTCGACTCGCCGGAGGAGCTCGCATCGCGCCGGGCGGAGTACGAGGAGCGTGTCCGCACGAGCGGACGGGAGCTCCCCGGCCCCTTCATGACGACCTCGAGTCACCCGGTCGAGCGCCTCTACAGCCCGGTCGACATCCCGGACTTCAGCTACAGCGAGGATCTCGGCAACCCCGGCGAGTACCCGTTCACGCGCGGCATCCACCCCACCGGCTACCGCGGCAAGCCCTGGACGATCCGCATGTTCGCCGGGTTCGGCTCCGCCGAGGAGACCAACCAGCGCTACCGCTACCTGCTCGACCACGGCGAGACGGGCCTCTCCGTCGCCTTCGACATGCCGACGCTGATGGGCTACGACGCCGACGACGAGTGGGCCGCGGGCGAGTTCGGCCACTGCGGCGTCGGCGTCTCCTCGCTCGCCGACATGGAGCTGCTGTTCGATGGCATCGCCCTCGACCAGATCACCACCTCGATGACCATCAACTCCCCGGCGCCGGTGATCTGGGCGATGTACATCGCGACGGCGGAGAAGGCCGGCGTGCCGCGCAGCGAGCTCGGCGGCACGCTGCAGAACGACATCCTCAAGGAGTACATCGCCCAGAACGAGTTCGTCTTCCCGCCCGAACCCTCGATGCGCCTCGTGGTCGACACCATCGAGTTCGCGAGCGAAGAGATGCCGAAGTGGAACAGCATCTCCGTCTCCGGCTACCACATCCGCGAGGCGGGCTCGACGGCGGCGCAGGAGCTGGCGTTCACGCTGCGGGACGGCATCGAGTACGTCCAGTGGTGCGTCGACCGCGGCCTCGACGTGGACGCGATCGCGCCGCGCATCTCGTTCTTCTTCAACGTGCACAACGACTTCTTCGAGGAGATCGCGAAGCTGCGCGCGGCCCGCCGGATCTGGGCGCGGGTGATGAAGGAGCGCTTTGGCGCCCGGAACGAGCGCAGCCTCTGGATGCGCTTCCACGCGCAGACCGCCGGCTGCTCCCTCACCAAGCAGCAGCCCGAGGTGAACATCGTGCGCTCGACGGTGCAGTCGCTCGCGGCCGCGCTCGGCGGGACGCAGAGCCTGCACACCAACTCGCTGGACGAGGCGCTCGCGCTGCCCTCGGACGAGGCCGCCCGCCTCGCCCTCCGCACCCAGCAGGTGATCCTCCACGAGTCCGGCACGACGAATACCGTCGACCCGCTCGGCGGCAGCTACTTCGTCGAGGCGCTGACGGACGAGATGGAGCGCGAGTGCCTCCGCTACTTCGACAAGATCGACGACCTCGGCGGCGTCGTCAGCGCCCTCGAGAGCGGGTTCTTCCACCACGAGATCGCCGAGGCGGCGTGGCGCTACCAGCAGGAGATCGAGGCGCGCGATCGCATCATCGTCGGCGTCAACGAGTACCTGATGGACGACGCCGCCGAGGTGCCCACGATCCGCATCAACGAGGAGAGCTTCGAACGCCACATGAAGCGGCTCAACCGCGTCCGCGCCGAGCGCGACCAGCAGCGGGTCGCGGACACGCTGCTCGCGCTGGAGCGGGCCTGCGCCGATCCGCACACCAACGTCATGCCGAGCCTCCTCGACGCGGTGAACGCCTACGCCACGCTCGGCGAGATCATGAACGTCATGCGCCGCGTCTTTGGCGAGTACCAGCAGTCGGTCGCGTTCTAGCCGCCTCGGACGGGAGCGGGCCGCGCCGCCGCACGGGCCGGGTTGGCGAGCGAGCCGGACCTCGATAGATTCGAGCGACGACAGCGACGACAGCGACGACACTGGGGCGCGGCTCGCCATGCCCCGCACGCGGCATCGGCAGTAAAGGAAGCCCGACCATGGCGCCAGGCCCCCTCCACGGCGTGCGGGTGCTCGAGTTCTCGGAGGTCGTCGCCGGACCGCTGGCGGGGAGCGTGCTGGCGGACCTCGGCGCCGAGGTGGTCAAGGTCGAGCCTCCGGGCGGCGACGGGACGCGACGAGGCGAGGACGGGGCCGCCGGGGCGGGCAGGGACTTCCAGTTCCTCAACCGCGGCAAGCACAGCCTGGTCGTGGACCTCGACGACCCGCGAGGGCGCGCGCTGATCCATCGCATCGTTCCGTCGTTCGACGTCGTCGTCGTCAACCTCGGGCCGGTTGCGGTCCGCGAGCTGGAGCTTGACTACGAGACCCTCTCGCGACTGCGGCCGGACCTGATCTACGCCCAGATCTCGGGCTTCGGGAGGCGCGGGCCGCGCGCGGGCGAGCCGCTCCCGGACCTGGCCGCGCAGGCCTACTCCGGCTACATGGCCGAACTCGGCGTCGTCGACGAGTTCGGCGCGCCGATGGGCACGCACGGCGGGACGATCGACGCCGCGACGGGGCTCTCGACGGTCATCGGCGTTAACTCGGCGCTCTACCACCGCGCCCGGTCCGGCGAGGGCCAGCTCGTCGACGTGGCCTCGCTGCGGTCCGCGATCGCGATGATCGGCGGCCTGGTGATGCAGGAGCCCGTCAGCGACTCCGTGCTGCAAGGCCACAGCCTCGAGGAGGCGCACGAGCGCTTCGCCGCGGGCGACGACTACACCGAGGTGCTGCGCGGCTACAAGGCGACGCGGGCCAGCCTCGCGGCGATCTTCGGGCCGTTCCTCGGCGGCTACATGGCGCAGGACGGGCCGGTCTTCATCGGCGCCTACACGCCGGGGATGCGCGCGGCCACGCGCCGGGTGCTGCGCATCCCGGACGACGGCGGCGACGCCGCCGGCTTCGACCCGCTCGACCCGGCCGTGCATGCGCGCTCCCTCGGAATCCGGCAGGCGATCGCCGAGGCGGTCGGCCGCCGCACCGTGAGCGAGATCCTGAGCGAGCTGCTCGAGGCGGGCGTACCGATCTCGCGCGTGCTCCTGCCCGCCGAGGTCGCCGAGGATCCGCAGGCCGCCGAGCTGATGGTGGAGGTTGGGGACGAGCTGACCGGCGCGCAGCGCCAGCTCAGCGGGATCTTCGAGATGTCGGCGTCCGCCGTGGGGCCCGCCGGCCCGGCTCCCGTCCTCGGGCGGCACACCGACGAGATCCTGCGCGGCGCGGGGCTCTCCCCCGAGGACATCGCCGAACTGCGGGCGGCGGGCGCGATTGGCTGACCGACTCCCGGAGCAGGGCGACGGGGGCGAGGTCAGGTCGAGCGGGGCCGGAACTTCGGCAGGGAGATCTCGTCGGAGACGTCCTCGAAGACCACCTCCACGGGCATGCCGATATGCACCTCGCTCGGATCGCAGCCGATCACGTTGCTGGTGATCATGACGCCCTCGTCCAGCTCGATCACGCCGAAGACGTAGGGCAGGTCCGCCTCCCACTCGGTGTTGGGGGCGCGATGGTTGACGGTGAAGGTCCAGACCGTGCCGGTCCCCGCCAGCTGCTCCCAGTCGTAGTTGTCGAGGGCGTTGCAGTCCGGGTTGTGGCACATGCGGCTCGGGTACATCCACAGCCAGTTGCACTCGCGGCAGCGCTGCCCGCTCAGCTCATGCCGCCGGCAGGCGTCCCAGTAGGGCTGCGAGACGGGGCTGGGGATCGGGATCTCCCTGCGGTACTCGCTGGTTCCTGCGTCGCTGTCGGTCGCCATCGTTCTTCCGTTCGCTACTCGCGCGGGCCGTGACTGGTGCTTCCGCCGGCCGCCTCAGTCGGCGGCGAAGATCGTGGCGCCGTAGTTGCTCATGGTGCCCGAGACGCTGCCGACGAGTGCGTGTTTGGCGTCGGGAACCTGGAGCTCGCCGCAGTCTCCTCGCAGCTGCGCCACCGCCTCGTTCATGAACATCACCGTGGAGCCGACGCCCGACTGGCCCATCGAGAGCATGCCGCCGTTGGTGTTGAGCGGGAGCTCGCCCCCAAGCTCGAGGCGGCCGCCCTCGGCGAAGGGGCCGCCCTCGCCCTTCGGCGCGAAGCCGAAGTCCTCGAGCTGCATGAGCACGGTCATGGTGAAGCTGTCGTACAACTGCACGAGGTCGATGTCCCTGGGCTCGATCCCGGCCTGGGCGAAGGCGCGTTCGCCCGCCACCTTGCCCACCTGCCGGACCATGTCGAACCCGTAGTCGGAACGGGTGCAGAGCAGCCCGGTGTGGTAGGCCGAGTGGGCGTGCCCGATGCCGTCCATCCAGATCGGCGGGTGGCGCAGATCCCGCGCGCGGTCCTCGGTGGTGACGATGTAGGCGTCCGAGCCGCCGGCCGGCAGGCAGCAGTCGAGCAGGTGGAACGGCTCGCAGATGTAGGGCGAGTTGATCACGTCGTCGATCGTGATCGGCTCTCGCTTCATCGCTCGCGGGTTCATGTAGGCGTGCTTGCGGCAGGCGACCGAGACGGCCGCCATCTGCTCGGAGGTCGTGCCGTACTCGTACATGTGGCGCTGGGCCGCCAGCGCGTAGAAGGAGATGACGCCGAACGGGCCGTAGGGGACGTCGAACTCGAGCGACATCGTCTCCTGGCCGCGGCCGGCGACCCGCTCCGTGTAGGACTGGGCGGGGGTGGTGGGAGCCAGGGCCGCCTGCGCCTGGCGGCGCACGCGCCCGGCCCCGCCGCCCACGATCAGCACGTTCGTGGCCTCGCCGCTCCGGAGGGCATGGGCCGCCAGATCGTTCGCCATCGCGGCGGCGACGCCGCCGTTGGTCACGGCCGTCAGGAACTGCTTCGGCCAGGTCGCCATGCCCATGTGCTCGGCGGTGCGGTAGGCCGTCTTCACGTCCGGGCTGTGGTCGCAGACGATCAGCCCGTCGATGTCGCGCTTGCTGAGGCCGGCGTCGTCCATCGCCCGCTTCGCCGCCTCGACGTGGAGACTGGTGACGGGGTGGCCCTCGGGGTTGCCGTAGGGGGTGCCGCCGATGCCGACCACCGCGAGTCGCTGTTCCGCCATGGCGCCCTCCAGACTGTCCCGCGCTCCCGCCGGGTTTGGCTCCCGCCGCCCGCCCGGTGCGTCGGCGCGCCCGCGCGATCGAGGCCGCGACGGGGCCCAACTGAGCGGTCGTTCAGGTTGACCACGTTTACTATGGGCGGCGCGGCGATGTCAATCACAGCGCGCGCCGGCCCTCGTGCCGGGGGCCCCGATCGGGCCCGCGCGTCTCTTGACACCCTGAGCACGCGAATGGTAGGCATACCACGCGCGCGCATATAGCGGGCGCTCGCTAACCGCGTCACGAGGGGAGCGGCTACATCTAGAGAGTCCAGCAAGTTGCCGAGCCCGGGTCGCCGCGCGCACGCGCGCATCGTGAAGTGACTCAGCGGTCGCTCGGAGAGGGGTGCACACAGATGAAGAACGAGACCACGAGCTCCGCGGGCTATCTCGGTCTACTCTCGCGACGCCGCCTGCTCAAGTCGACCGCCATCGGCGGGTTCGGGCTCGGCTTGGCGGCGATCATCGGCTGCGGCGACGACGACGATGACGACGCTCCCGCCGCCACGCCCGCACCGGCCGCGACCACCGCGCCGGCCGCTACTGCGACCGCTGCCGCTACCGAGGCCCCCGCGGCCACCCCCACCCCGACGCCTGCGTTGCAGGCCGCCACGGCGACGGCGACTCCCGCGCCCGCGGTGGCGACGAAGCACGGCGGCTTCCTGCAGTTCATCCAGCCCGCTGGCTACCAGGGCACGAACATCGACCCCTACTACACCGACACATCGGTCGGCATCAACACGATCATGGGCAAGATGTTCTACGAGTCGCTGCTCAACACGGACTTCAGCAACGAGGAGTGGCGCAGCCCCTACAGCATCGTCCCCTGGCTCGCGGAGAGCTGGGAGCAGCAGGACGACGTCACCTACACCCTGGCGATCCGCCAGGGCGTGAAGTTCCACAACGGAGCGACGCTGAGCGCCGACGACGTGGGATTCACCTACGAGCGGGCGACCGCGGAAGACGCGATCCGGAACAACTGGAAGCGATTCATCGCCGGGTTCGAGGTCGTCGACGCGCAGTCGATCAGGCTGGTCTCGCCGGGTCCGAACGCCGAGTTCCTCGAGGCGGTCAACTCGTACATCTCGCAGGTCGCGATCATGCCGCGGAGCGGCGAGGCCGAGGGCCTCGACTTCTCGAGCGAGTCCGCCGGCACCGGACCGTTCCGCGTCAAGGACTGGCAGGCCGACTCGACCACGACCGTGACCCGCTTCGAGGACTACTGGGGCGGCGGGCACCCCGGCGGCGAGGTGGGCAGGCCCTACCTCGACGGGCTGCGCATCTCGCCGGGGGACGACGCGACGCAGTCGGCCGCGTTCATCGCGGGCGAGCTCGACATCCTGAGCCGCAACGACCGTGTGCAGGCGAAGCCGATCCTGGACGCCGTGCCGGAGGCCAGCACGAGCGGCTTCCCGTCCGACTACATCTACGGCATCAGCTTCAACCAGCACCGGCCGCCGTTCGGCGATCAGCGGGTCCGGCAGGCCGTGCACCTGGCGATCAGCCGCCAGGACGTGGACGCCGCCGCGAACTTCGGCGACGGCGTGATCAGCGGTCCGATGACGATCGAGCGCACCGGTTACACCTACTCCAACGCGGAGCTCCTCCAGCAGCCCGGCTTCCGCGCCGACAAGGACGCAGACCGGGCCGAGGCGGTGAAGCTGATGGCCGCCGCCGGATTCGCGGACGGGCTCTCGGCGGACCTCGTCTACAACACCCGGCTGGCGGTTGCGCCGGTCTACGGGGAGGCCGTCCAGCCGCAGCTCAAGGAAGTGCTGGGGATGGACCTGACGCTGGTGCCGATGGACACGGCGTCCTACTCGCAGGCTCGCGGCGCGCAGCCCGCCGACATCGACGGGCTGTTCGTGCACCTCGCCGGTGGCGTCGCGCGGCCGAGCACCGCTGTTGCCCAGTACCACTCCGGCCACTCCAGCGCCAAGTCCGTGGGCTGGAACGACCCGGCGGTCGACGCGCTGATCGACGCCGGGAAGGTGGAGTTCGACGAAGAGGCGCGCGGCGGGGTCTTCCAGCAGCTCGAGCAGGCGATGATCGACGCCGTGCTCTGGGCATCGATCTCCGCGCCGTCGCTGATCCGGATGTGGCAGCCCTGGGTCCATGACTGGCGCGACAACCGCGCGCAGCGACAGTCGATCATGAACCCGAGCTGGATCTGGATGGACGTCTCGAAGGCGCCGGAAAACCGGTTGTCCTGACCATCCGATCACGCGAACGACACAGCGGGGCGAGCACCTGAGCCTGCTCGCCCCGCTGTGACATCAAGTCCACTCGGGAGGGGTGGCTGAGACGGGTTCGAGGGAGCGGGCGGTGCGCGAGTGACGCAGTACGTTGTGCGCAGGCTCGTGGCGATGATCCCGACCCTCGTCGGCCTGTCCATGATCCTCTTCCTGCTCGTCCGGCTCATGCCCGGCGACGCCGCGCTGCTGCAGGCCTACACCGGCGACGACCTGGTGCTGGAGGGGGAGACCGACCCCGAGGTCATCGACCAGCTGCGCCGCGAACTGGGCATCCATCAGCCGATCTTCGTCCAGTACGCGGTCTGGGTGGCGGACACCGTGCGGCTGGACTTCGGGACCTCCTACTGGACGCGCAAGACGGTGATCAGCGAGATGCGCCGGCGCCTCCCCGTCACGATCGAACTGCTCGTGATGAGTATCACCGTGGCGATTGCCACCGGACTCGTCGTGGGCGTGGTGTCCGCGGTGTACCAGGACTCGCCGGTCGACTATGTCGGCAGGCTGATCGGGATCCTCGGGCTGTCGCTGCCGAACTTCTGGATCGCCCTGCTCGTGATCCTGTTACCCGCGCTGTGGTGGAACTATCTGGCGCCACCCGGCTACACCCCGTTCCTCGACAATCCTCGCGAGAACCTCGAGAAGTTCGCGTTGCCCAGCCTCACCCTCGGCTGGTCGCTGTCCGCTTCGATCATGCGAATGTCGAGGTCGGAGGTGCTGGAGGTGCTGCGCCAGGACTACGTCCGCACGGCCCGCTCCAAGGGCCTGGCCGAGCGCGCGGTGATCTACCGGCACGTGCTCCGCAACAGCCTGATCCCCGTCGTGACCGTGATCGGTCTGCAGATCGGGGCCCTGATCGGCGGCTCGGTCGTGATCGAGAACGTGTTCGGGCTGCCCGGCGTGGGCCAGTTCATCCTCACGGCGATCAATCAGCGCGACTACCCGGTGATCCAGTCCGCGGTGCTGTTCGCCGCGCTCGGGTTCCTCTTCACCAACCTGATCGTCGATCTCAGCTACGGATTCCTGGATCCGCGGATCCGCTATGAGTAGGCCCGGCAACCGCGCGAGGGGAGTGGTGTGATGGCCACGGCACAGCGCCGGCTCGGCGCCTCCGAGGGCATGCTGTCACGTGCGGACTCCTCCGTGCGGAGGGCGGCGCGGCTTGCGCGGCGGAAGCCGCTGGGCGCCGTCGCCGCGCTGCTCCTGCTGGTGCTGGTCTTGATGGCGATCTTCGCCGACGCGGTGGCGCCCTACGGCCCCCTCGAGCAGGACACCAGCGCCATCCTCGCGGCGCCGACGCAGAACCACCTGATGGGCACGGACAACCTTGGACGGGACCTCTGGAGCCGGATCATCCATGGCTCCAGAATCTCGCTCGCCGTTGGAATCGGCGCCGTCACGCTCGGCACCTTCATGGGGATGTGTGTCGGGCTCGCAAGCGGCTACGCAGGCCGGACGTTCGATCTCGTCGTGCAGCGGATCATGGACGCCTGGCTCGCTTTCCCGGGCCTGATCTTCGTGCTGACCATCATCGCGGCGCTCGGCCCGGGACTCAGGCAAACGATCATCGCGATCGGCATCGGCTTTATCCCGGCCACGAGCCGGATCGTGAGGTCGTCGGTCCTCTCCCTCAAGGAGCGCGACTACGTGGAGGCGGCGCGCACCATCGGAGCCGGGAACCTGCGGATCGCCTTCCGGCACATCCTCCCCAACCTGATGCCGATCGTCATCATCCTGACGAGCATCAGCATGGCCGCGGCCGTACTGGCCGAGGCCACGCTCAGCTTCCTCGGCGTCGGCGTCCCGCCGCCGGCGCCGGCCTGGGGCAGCATGTTGAGCGGGACCGCGCGGGTCTACTTCCTGTCCGCGCCGTGGTTCGCGATCTGGCCGGGCGTGTTCATCAGCCTCACCGTCCTCAGCTGGAACCTCGCCGGCGACGCGCTGCGCGACATCCTGGACCCGCGCCTCCGCGGCGAGTAGGACCAGCGAGGGGATCGGCCGCCCCGATCCGGGCGGCGAGGCGCGCCCGCTGCTACGCTCCGCCGGCGAAGTCCTCGATCAGTTCGGCGAGGGCGTCCGGGCGTTCGAAGTCCAGGAGGTGGCCGCCGTCCTCGATCACGCGAAGCGTCGCGTTCGGGGCCGCCTCGGCGAACTGCTCCCCGCAGTCGAGCGGCACGATCGCGTCGTGCGCGCCCCACACCACCAACGTCGGGGTGTGCACGCCGGTCAGCAGCACCGGCAGCGCGTCGTTGAACATCCACGGCTTCCAGGTGACGCGCATCGTCATCTCGCGGCCGCCGTAGAGCAGCATGCGGGTCTCGCGCGGCGGATCGTCGCCGAAGTAGCGCTCGAACTCGGCCTCGTCGTGGAACCCGCCGCGCACGTAGTCGATGTAGTCGACCACCAGTTGATCGATGATCGCGCCCTCGCGAGGGCGGATGCCGGCCGCGCCCACCAGCACCAGCCCGGCGAGGCGGCGCTGGTTCATCGTCGCGAGCTCGGCCGCCACCCAGCCGCCGAAGCCGCAGCCAACGAGCGTCACGCCGCGGAGGTCCATCGCCTCCAGCCACAGCTCCACGAGGATCGCGAGGTCGCGGACGTTGCGCGCCCAGTCCGGGCGGTCGGAGTCGCCCCAGCCGGGCAGGTCCGGGACGTGGACGGCGAAGCGCCCGGCCAGCCGCTCGTGCAACGGGAGCCAGCCGTGGCTGCTGATCGAGTGGTGCAGCACCACCAGCGGCGCGCCCGCGCCCTTGTGCAGGAACGAGACGTTCCCGCCGCAGACCTCGATCGCCGCGGCGGGTGGGTGGGCCGGCTGCGTGGGAGTGTTCGTGGCCATCTGCGTCTGTCCCTTCCCGTGTCGCCCGCTGCACACCGCAACTTGACGACCCGGCGAAGCGTATGGTAAGTGAGCGCTTGCCCAGCCATCACCGTCGTTGGTGGGAGCGCCCCGCGAGACTCCCCAACACGGTCTCCGTACGGGATGAGACTATGTCAAAGATGTCAAGACAGACGGCGATCGTCGGGGCCGGCCGCACCGTCGGCTTCAACGTCGAAGAGCATACCGTCGCCGAACTCCTCGCCCAGGCCGCGAAGATGGCGATCGAGGACGCCGGACTCCGGAAGAGCGACATCGACGGCATCATCACCACGCAGGTGGCCGGCTTCGGGTCCGACCCCCGGCTCCAGTACCGCTTCGCGGAGTACCTGGGCTTCGGAAGCTACGCGAAGGTGATCGACCTGCCGCACACGGGCGGGATGAGCAGCGGCTACGCCAACAACCAGGCGCGCTGGTACCTGCAGCAGGGCCTCGCCAACTACGTCCTGGTGCTGGACGGCGGCAACTGGCGCGAGCAGTACATCGGCCGCGGCAGGGACATGGGCGCGGCCGTCCGGCCCTACCGCGAGTCGATGCGCAGCCCGCACCCCTTCGACTGGGAGATGCCCTACGGGACGGGCGGCGCCTACTCGATCTACGCGCCGGTCGGCGCCCGGCACATGTACGAGTTCGGGACGACCAGCGAGCAGCTGGCCGCCATCGCCGTGGCCTGCCGCAAGCACGCCACGATGAACGAGCGGGCCTGCCTGCGCGATCCGATCACGATCGACGACGTCATGAACTCACGCTGGATCAGCTGGCCGCACCACCTGCTCGACTGCGCTTACATCGCGCCGGGCTGCGCCACCGCCTACATCGTGACCTCGGCGGATCGAGCGTACGACAGCCCCAAGCCGCCGGTCTGGATCCTCGGGGCCGGCCACGGCATGTCCTACTACCACGTCGGCAACCTCTGCACCCCGTCCCCCGAGGGCTTCGACATCGTGCGCACCGTGGGCAAGCTGGCGGGGGACCAGGCGTTCGGCGAGGCCGGCGTCTCGCGCAGCGACATCGACTGCCTCCAGGTCTACGACAGCTTCACGACCACGGCCCTGCTCGCGATCGAGGACTTCGGCTTCTGCGAGAAGGGCGAGGGCGGCCCGTTCGCGGAAGACGGCCGCCTCGAGCTGGGCGGCGAGTTGCCCCTCAACACCCATGGCGGCCTGCTCTCGGAGGGCCAGCCCGGCAACGGGACGCTGTTCGTCATGTACGAGGGCATCTCGCAGGCGCGCGGCGAGGCGGGCGAGCGGCAGGCCGCGGAGAAGCCGATGGTCTGCATCGGGGGCGCCTCGGGCGTGGCCTCCAACTTCGGCTGCACCATCCTGCAGGGGGAATGACGTGGCCGAGTACAACAAGCCGGTACCGGGCGTCACTCCCGACTCGAAGGAGTACTGGGAGGGCTGCCGCCGGCACGAGCTGCTGATCCAGCGCTGCACCGAGTGCGGGCACCATCGCTTCTATCCCGGCCCGATCTGCCAGGCCTTCGATTGCCTCTCGATGGACTTCGAGTGGGTGCGGTCCAGCGGCAAGGGAACGGTCTACACGCTGACGGTCGTCGTGCGCGCGCCGAACGAGATGTGGGCGGACCTCGCGCCGTACGCCCTCGTCCTGATCGAGCTGGACGAGGGGCCCGTGATGTTCAGCCGGGCCGTCGACATCCCCGCGTTCGACGTGAAGATCGGGATGCGGATGGAGGTCGTCTTCGAGGACCTGACCGACGAGGTGACATTGCCCTTCTTCCGGCCCATCGCGGCGCCGGAGGCCTGATCGTGAGGAGCGCGGCATGATCGAGACCCTTTCGCGAGAGGCCGCCATCATCGGCATCGGCAGCACCGAGATGCGCAACCCCGACGGGCGCTCCGGGATGAGCCTCTACATGGAGGCGATCAAGAACGCGATGGAGGAGGCCGAGCTCACGAAGAGCGACATCGACGGCTTCCTCGTCTATCCGCCCAATGGCAGCATGCGCTTCCACACCGAGCTGACCGAGCAGCTGGGGAGCGCCAACTTCGGGAAGAGCCTCTGCGACTTCCCGCTGGTCGGCGGCCTGATGGTGGGCCTGGCCGTCAACAAGGCCCGCTCGGCCGTGTTCCACGATCAGTGCAAGAACGTCATCGTGGTCGGCGGCGGGACCTGGCGCTCGTCCTCGCACCGCACGCCGATCGGCCTCTCCGGCGTCGACCTCTCCGAGTCCATCTACCACAGCCGCGAGCCGATCTCGATGGAGTACGAGTTCCCCTACGGCCTGCACCTGCCGGCGCTGGCCGCGATGGTGACGCAGCGGCACATGCAGGAGTTCGGCACCACCAGCGAGCAACTGGCGGCCATCGCCGTGGCGGCCCGCAAGCACGCCGCGCTCAACGAGCGCGCCCTGCTCCGCACTCCGATCAGCGTCGACGACGTGCTGAGCTCGAGGATGATCGCCGAGCCGCTGCACCTGCTGGACTGCTCCTACATCGCGGACGGCGCCTCCGCGTTCATCGTCACCTCGGCGGAGCGCGCGCGCGACGCCGTCCAGGAGCCGGTCTGGATCCTCGGTTCCGGCCAGGCGCAGTCCTTCCAGCACATGGGTCACCTCTGCCGCGGGTCCGACAGCGAGTTCGACCTCGTGCGCACGGTCGGGAAGATCGCCGCCGGGCAGGCCTTCACGCAGGCCGGACTCGGTCCGGAGGACGTGGACGTCGCCGAGCTGAACGACTCCTTCACGACGACCGTGCTGCTCCAGCTCGAGGACTACGGCTTCTGCGCGAAGGGCGAGGCCGGCGACTTCGTGGCGGACGGCCGCCTCGAACTCGGCGGCGCGCTCCCCCTCAACACCCACGGCGGCCTGCTCTCCGAGGGCGACAACGGTCTCGGGAACTCGATCCCCGCCCTCATCGAGGCGGTCACGCAACTGCGCGGCGACGCCGGCGAGCGCCAGGTCGAGGGCGCCGAGGTCGCGATGGTGAGCGGCGTCTCCGAGAGCCTGTCCAGCTACAGCGTCGCGTTGCTAGGGAGGAACTAACGGTGGCCGACCTCGCGAAGCCGCTCCCCCAGTTCACGCCCGGCTCCGAGCCGTACTGGGACGCCCTCAGCAACCATGAGTTGCGCCTCCAGCGCTGCCACGCCTGCGGGACGTTCCGCTTCTACCCCAGCCCGATGTGCCACGCGCCGGACTGCATGGGCCTGGACTACGACTGGGCCGAGGTGAGCGGCCGGGGCGAGGTCTACACCTACACCGTCGTGCACCGCCCGGTCAGCGAGGCCTGGGTTGACGACACCCCCTACGTGATCGCGATGATCAGGCTGGACGAGGGGCCGGTCATGATGAGCAACGTCGTCGATTGCGAGCCCGCCGACGTGCGCATCGGGCTGCCCGTGGAGGTCGTCTTCCGGGATCTCGCGGAGGGCGTCACGCTCCCCTGTTTCCGCCCAGCGAGTTGATGAGCGCTCACGCCCATCCCGGGGCTCCTCGGAGGGCTCCCGCGTTCACGGACGCCTCGAGCACGGTCGCCGGCGGGGCGCGCGGATGACGAGCGACGAAGGGAGCCCAACCATGGCGCCGGGTCCGCTGCATGGCGTGCGGGTGCTCGAGTTCTCGCAGATCATCGCCGGACCGCTGGCCGGAGTCGTGCTCGGCGACCTCGGCGCGGAGGTGGTCAAGATCGAGCCCCCGGGCGGCGAGGGGATGCGCGGCGCCGCCGCTGTGGTCCAGGGCACGAGCAAGGGGTTCCAGTTCCTCAACCGCGGCAAGCGCAGCCTCGTCGTGAACCTCGGCGACCCCGCGGGCCGCTCGCTGATCCACCGCATCATCCCGTCCTTCGACGTGGTCGTGATCAACTTCCGGCCGACCGTGATCCGCCGCCTGGAACTCGACTACGAGACCCTCGCGCAGTACCGCCCGGACCTGATCTACGCCCAGATCTCCGGCTTCGGGAGCCACGGGCCGCGCGTCGACGAGCCGCTGATCGACATGGTCGCGCAGGCCTACTCCGGCTACATGGCCGAGGTCGGCGTGATCGACGAGTTCGGCGGGCCGATGGGCACGCACGGAGGCACGATCGACGCCGTCACGGGGCTCTCGACCGTCGTCGGGGTCACCTCGGCGCTCTACCACCGTAACCAGACCGGCGAAGGGCAGTTCGTCGACGTCGCCCTGCTGCGCTCCGCGATGGTCCTGATCGGCGGCCTGATCAGCCAGGACCCCGGCCGCGACCCGACGCTCTACGGCCCGCGGGTCGAGGAGGCGCACGAACGCTTCGAGGCAGGCGACGACTACGCCGCGGTGTTGCGCGACTACAAGGCGAGCGGCCCCCCGAGCCTCGGGAGCGCACGGGAACCCGGACGCGGGCCGACGGACAGCCGCGTGGTGGTCGCTCACTCGTCGATCCGCGGGCCGTTCCTCGCCGGCTACATGGCGAAGGACGGACCGGTGTTCATGGGCGCCTACACCCCGGCGATGCGCACGCTCGCGCGCGGCGCGCTCGGCATCCCCGACGACGGCAGCGACGAGCCGGGCGTCGATCCGTTCGACCCGGAGGTGAAGGCGCGCGTCGAGCAGACGCGGCTGGCCGTCGTCGAGGCGGTCCGCAGCCGTACCGTCGCCGAGGTCGTGCGCGAGCTGCTCGACGCCGGCGTGCCCGTCGCGCCCGTGCACCTGCCCGGCGAGGTCGCCGACGACCCGCAGGCCACCCACCTGATGGCGGAGATCGAGGACGAACTGACCGGCCCGCAGCGGCAGCTCAGCGGGATCTTCGAGATGTCGAAGTCCACGATCCAGCCCGCTGGCCCGGCCCCGGTCCTCGGAAAGCACACCGACGAGATCCTGCAACGCGCGGGGCTCTCCGCGGACGAGATCGCCGAGCTGCGGGCAGCGGGCGCCGTCGCGTAGCGGTCCGCGCCGCTCCTAGTCCACGCCCTCGATCAAGTCGGCGTACGAGAACGGGCCGATCGGGCCTGGGGTCAGCGCGATCTTCGGCAGCACGTGCTCGGCCATCAACTCCATTTGGTGCAGCAGGTTCCCGACCTGGTCGAGGTCGCGGTAGCGGTAGGCGCCGGGGCGGATCCCGATGTGGTCGACGCCGACCTCGGCGCAGTCGCGGATCGTCTGCACGAGATCGTCGACGTGGACGACCGGGTAGGTCGACTTGAAGCTGAGCTCGCCCTCCTTGACCAGCCCGCGGGCCACCTCGCCCTCTTCCTCATCGTCACGGCGGTCGCTGATCTGGCACTGGATCGTGATCGCGACGTAGGGCTTGCCCGTGCGGCCGTAGCGGTCCCAGTACCGCTGCAGCTCCTCGAGGTCGCGCGCCAGCCGCTGGGTGCCGGTCAGCTCCTCGGCGTCCCAGGGGAAGATCGGCTTTCCCGCGAAGTACGAGGGCTGCTCGCCGATCGGCCCGACGCGGGTCGAGGGGGTGTTGAGCGCGCCGACGCCGGGCAGGTAGCCCTGGCAGTACTCCCCGATGCGCCGGAACGGTCGCGGCCCGCGCCCGCCGTAGATGATCGGCGGGTGAGGCTCCTGCGTGGGCCGCACCATGATGGTCATCTCGTCGAAGCTGGCGTACTTGCCGTGGAAGCTCGCGACGCGGTTCTTCCAGAGCGCGATCATGCACTTGAGGTACTCGTCGGTCATCGCCGTGCGCTCATCGAACGGCTGCCGCATCGCCTCGGAGGCCTCGATGATGTGGCCGCTGCCGGCGCCGATCAGCAGGCGGCCGTGCGTGAGGTGGTCGATGGTCGCGAGCACCTGCGCCTGCTGGATCGGCGGGCGCCAGGGGATGACCGCGACGGCCTGGCTGAAGTAGGGGTGGTAGTCGATCGCGTCGCAGGCGCCCGCGAAGTACGCGCACGCCGTCCAGACATCCATCGTCCCGGTGCCGTATCCGACGGCCTGCGTGGGCGTGAGGATGATGTGGTCGACGAGCCAGAGGGACTCGAGGTTCGCTTCCTTGGCTTTCTCCAGCACGCGGAACGCCGGCTCCCCCCGGAACCAGCGGGCATACTGCGGGATGGCGAGGCCGATCTTCATCGTGACGCCTCCTTTCTCGAGCCGGGTGTCGCAGTGCTCACAACGCCAGACTACCGAATCGGAACCCGGCGGATGGCGGCTCGAACGCAGTCCCCGAGGGGTGGAGCGGGGGGCCGGCCACGGGTGCGAGATGTCCGACAAGCGAGCGATCGCTCACTTGTCGCTAACCTAGCAACGACCGTATGATCCCGTCAATCTCAGAGGTCTCCCCGCAGTGAGGAGAACGGGCAATGGTTGTACCCGCGAAGGTGGCGGACGAGGCTCTCCTCGCCGGTCGGCGGCAGCAGATCGTCTCGACCGCGACCGGCGTCATGCTCGAAAAAGGGTTCCACCGCACGTCGATCCGCGACATCGCCGCGGCCGCCGACATCACGATGGGCACCCTCTACCTCTACATCTCCCGCAAGGAGGACGTGCTCTACCTGATCGCCTCCGCGATCATGGAGGACCTCTCCGACGGCCTGCGCGCCGTCGAGCCCCGCGAGACGCCGCTCGATACGCTGCACGCCGCGGCCGAGCACTTCTTCAACGCCGTGGCGGGCCTGCGGCGCGAGGTGGCGCTCCTCTACCGCGAGTCGGCCTCGATGCTGCCCGAGCACCTCGAGGTCCTGAAGCAGAGCGAGCTGCGCGAGCGCGACTTCCTGGCGGAGATCATCCGGCAGGGCATGGACGCGGGGCAGTTCCGCCCGGTCAACCCGGAGCTGGTGGCCCACAACATCATCATGCTCGCGCACATGTGGGCGCTGAAGGGCTGGGCGCTCAAGGACGACTTCGACGTCTCCTCGTACTTCGACGCGCAGTTCGACCTGATCCTCGCCGACGTGCTTCCCAAGCGGCGCGAGCGGTCGGGCGTGGCCTGACGGACCGCGGACCTGCCAATCACGTATCGAGGCCGGCGATCGCCGGCCTCGTTCTTGTCAGCTCGCTTCGGCGAGCTCCCACTGGACGAGCGTGTAGCCGTCGTCCTCGTGGTCCTCGAAGACCGCATGCACCGCCGCGCCGGTCCGCACCTCCTGGTGCGGATCCCCGATCAGGTTGCCGACCATGCGCACGTTGCCCGCCTCGGGCAACTCGACGAGGACGACGAGGTAGGGGACGCCCTCGGCGAGGGCGGGGTGGACGGGGTGCCAGACACGCTCCCAGGCGAAGACCGCGCCCCGGGCGGGAACGGGGCGCCAGGCCAGGTCGAAGGACTGGCAGGCCCCGCAGATCCACTCCGGCTCCCACTGGAACCGATCGCAGGCCTCGCACTGCTGGACGACCAGCTCGTGCCGGCGCGTCGCCTCCCAGTAGGGGGCGTCCAGCCCGTCGGGAGCGGGCGCGGGCTGCGGAACCCCGTCCGGGAGGTAGTAGGGGCCGTGCCGCTGCTCCGTCATGGGCGCCTCCCCGTGCGCAACGATCAGCCGTGCAGGATCAGGTCGCTGACGGGCGCCGTGACGGGCCCCCCGGCGACCAGCGCGATCTCGGCGCCCTCCACCTGGCAGGTCGCGGTGCCCCGCACCTGCCGGACCGCCTCGTTCACGAGCTCGAGGCCGTGCATGTAGCACTCGGCGAGGTTGCCGCCGCTGGTGTTGAGCGGGAGGCCGCCGTCCGGCCAGGTGAGGTTCGCCTCGGTGCAGAACTCCTGCACCTCGTCGGGCTCGCAGAGCCCGTGCTCGACCATGCTGAGCATCGTTCCGCCCGTGAAGTTCTCGTAGACCTGCGCCACGTCCACGTCCCGAGGGCCGATCCCCGCCATCTCGAAGAGCCGTCGCGCGACGGGCTTGAAGTTCGCGCTCGGGTAGTCGGGCGCGTTGTGCGTCGGCAGCGAGAAGCGGGCGTCCGAGCCCTGCGCCGCGCCCATCACCCAGGCGGGCTGCTGCTGCAGGTCGCGCGCCCGCTCCGCCGTGGTCAGGATCACTGCGGCGGCGCCGTCGTTCTCCTGGCAGCAGTCGAAGAGGTGGAACGGCTCGACGATCCAGCGCGACTGGTCGTAGTCCTCGCGCGTGAGCGGGCGGCCGTACATCACGGCCCGGGGATTGCGCTGCGCGTGAGCGTACGAGGCGAGCGAGATCGCGGCGAGCGCGTCCTGGGTGACGCCGTGCTCGTGCATGAAGCGCTGCGTGCGCAGCGCGATCTGCTGCGCGGGCGTCATCAGGCCGTAGGGATTGACGTAGGCCGCCGCGCCCGTGACGGCGCCCGTGGCGTGCGACTGCCCGAAGCGGCCGAACTGCCCCTGCGCGAGCGCCCGGTAGGCCACGACGTACTTCGCGTACCCCGCGACGAGCGCCGCGGCCGCGTTGCCGACCGCGCCGCAGACGCCGCCCCCGCCGCCGCCCCAGAACATGTTGGTGAAGGCCATGTCGCGGACGCCGAGCGCGTTGCCGATCCGCACGGGGTCGTTGCGGTCGTTGCTGTAGGAGGCGAAGCCATCGATCTCGTGGACGTCGATGCCGGCGTCGTCGGCCGCCTTGAGGATCGCCTCGCAGGCGAGGACGAACTCCGGGACCGGCGACGTGCCTCGCTTGTAGTAGGTGGTCTCGCCGATGCCGACGATGGCGACCTGGTCCTTGACGGTGTACGTGGCGTCGGCTGGCGAGGGGCTCACTGGCTCGTCCTTCGTGCGGGCGGAGGCGGGCGGCGTCGGTCCTGTGCGGGCGCACGCTCAGCGCAGGAGCGTTCTATCACGTTCGCTCGCCGCGCGGCAACGACGGACACGCGCCCGCGGGCGCCCGAGGCCGCTCGGCGAGGCTCCGCCGACCGGCCCGCTGCCGCATCCGCCGCGCTTGACAGGCCGGCCTCGCGCCGTGTACGAACCCGAGAGTAAGCGAGTGCTCGCTCGCTCGCCGCCGGGCGAGGCGAGAGGTTCGCGTGCGGAGCGGACGGCTTGTGGCGACGCCCTGCTCCGGCCCGGCCTAGGCATCCTCGAGCGGAAGTCCCGGCAGGGTGAAGAGGCGGGAGGATCGCAGATGACCGCAGCACCCCCCATTGCTCCACTGAGCGGCGTCAAGGTCGTCGACCTGACCACGAACATCGCCGGACCGCTGGCCGCGCGCATGCTCGCCGAGATGGGCGCGGACGCCATCCACATCGAGCCCCCGTGGGGCGACGACGGCCGCAACTCCACGACGCCCTTCCTCGGTCGCGAGGGCACGCTCTACTCGACCTGCAACCGCAGCAAGCGAGGCGTCGTGATCGACATCAAGCACCCCGACGGGCAGGAGGTGCTGCGGCGGATCCTCGCGGACGCGGACGTCTTCATCGAGGCAACGGTCCCCGGATCGCTCGAGGCGCTCGGGCTGGGCTACGAGGAGCTGTCGAAGGTCAACCCGCGGCTGGTGCAGGTCACGGTCAGCGGCTGGGGCACACAGGGCCCGCTGGCCAACGAGCCCGGCTACGCCGTGCTCGCCGCGGCCTACAGCGGCGCGGTCCGCCCGCCGCAGCGTGAGGGCGAGGTCCCGGAGCTGAAGGGCGGCGGCCCCGATCCGACGGCCGCGTTGCTCGGGACCATCGCGGCGCTGTCCGGTCTGCGCAAGCGCGACCTGACCGGCGAGGGCTCGCTTGTCACGACCTCGATCTTCCACGCGGCGATGCACCTCGTCGGGGCGTTCCGCGTCGTGGCCGAGGACGACGACACGCCGCCCGCCGCGCCGCGGGGCGACGGCGTCGCGGGGCTCGGCGGGCTGGGCGCGTTCGAGACGGCCGACAACAAGTGGATCTACATCAGCGCCTGGAACGACAGGCAGTTCAAGCGCCTCTGCGAGATCGCGGATCTCGCCTACCTGGGTGAGAGCCCGGAGTACGCCAACCGGCTGCAGCGCTCGATCCACGGCGCCGAGGTCAACGAGCTGCTCGGGCACTGGGTTTCGACGCGGCCGCTCGACGAGCTCGTCGCGCAACTCGCCCACGAGAAGATCCCCGCCTCGCCGATGCGCATGAGCGTCGAGGAGCTGTTCGACGATCCGCAGGTCATCGGGAACGAGATGTACCGGCCGGTCGAGCATCCGACGAAGGGGACGCTCTGGCAGCTGCGCGGGATGCTGGAGGTCGACGGCGACTACGGGCGCATGGACCCGGCACCCCTCTTCGGCGAGCACACGGACGAGGTGCTGGCGGAAGCCGGCTTCAGCGGCGAGGAAGTCTCGGCGTTGCGCGAGGCCGGCGCGGTCGCCTGAGCACTACTCGCCGGGCCGGAGCTGAGGAACGGAGTTCGGGATGTTCATCGGCAAGTTCGTGGAGCGCGCCTACCAGGATCCGGTTGAGGATCTGAGGTCGCGCCGGCGCAATACGACGGACATGGACCTGAGCAACTCGCTGTTCGACAGCGACGTCGCATCCAGGCTCTACCACCGCTACTTCGACGAGCACTGCTACGCCGAGGAGATGGGCTTCGACGCGATCATGCTGAACGAGCACCACAACGGGCCGTTCTGCATGGGCGCGCAACCGAACATCGAGGCGGGCATCCTCGCGCGCATCACGGAACGCGTGAAGATCGTGATGCTCGGCAACATCCTCCCGCTCTGGGACGACCCGCTGCTGCTCGCCGAGCAGCTCGCCGAGATCGACCTGATCTCGCGCGGCCGGCTCGTCAACGGCTGGGTGCGCGGCACCGGGCGCGAGAGCGTCGCCCACACGGCGCAGCCGCCCTACAACTTCGAGCGGCTCGAGGAGGCGCACGCGCTGATCGAGAAGGCCTGGACGACTCCCGGCCCGTTCCGCTGGGAGGGCCGGCACTTCCACTACCGCGCGGTGAATCCCTGGGTGCTTCCCTACCAGAAGCCGATGCCCGCGCAGATGGCCTGCGGGCTGATCAGCAAGAACTCGATGGAGTGGGCCGCACGGCGGCGCTACCCGTACATCATGCTCGCGACCGAGATCAACGCGACGAAGGCGGCGTTCGAGTACTACAGCGAAGTCGCGCGCGAAGAGGGCTACGAGGCCGACTCGCAGCACTTCGGCTACCTGATCAAGGTCCACGTCGACGAGACTGACGAGCTTGCCTACGACGTCGGGAAGAACTTCGTGCTCGGCGCGAACAACCCGTTCAACGAGGGCAACGAGGGCCAGGTGCGGGGCTTCATGCAGAACCTGCCGGGGATGATCGACCGCGCGCGGCTGCTGCCTACGGTCGGGGCGGACACGCGCAGCGGCCCCGGCGGCGTCTCCTCGGGCCGCCAGGTCGTGACGCCGGAGAACGACACGGCGGCGGCCCGCCGGGCGAAGCGCGCCAGCCGGAGCTACGACGAACTGGTCGGGGCCAAGGCGATCGTCGTCGGCTCGCCGGAGACGGTGATCGCGCGAGTCAAGGAGGTCATGGACTTCCTGCGGATCGGCTCGATCTTCTTCTGGGACGGCGAGGGCGCCATGACCCACAAGGAGAGCATGCGCAGCATCCGCCTGATGGGCGAGGAGGTCATCCCCGCCCTCAAGGACTACGCGAAGGAGATCGGGATCGCCAACCCCTTCGAGGTCGACCCCGGCTGGCGGCAGCCCGTCGAGGCGTTGCAGGCGACGGCGTAAGCGGAGGTCGCGGCTGCGGCGTCGCGGCGCGGGCGCGTGCGTGACGCGATCACAGGCTGACGGGCGAAGGGCTCTGTGGTGAGTCGCGTCTCGCGGATCCTGATCGAGAAGGACGTGCCGATCCCGCTGCGTGACGGCACGCGCACCGTCGGCGACCTCTACCGGCCCGCCGAGGGCAGCCCCGTGCCTGCACTGGTCACCCGCAATCCCTACGACAAGGAGATCGAGTTGCGGGCGGTGGGCACGCTGCCCTCTCCCGCGAAACTCGTCGAGCGCGGCTACGCCGTCGTGAGCACGGACACGCGGGGCCGCTTCGGGTCCGGGGGGACGTTCACCCCCTTCCAGGACGAGGGCCCCGACGGCTACGACACCATCGAGTGGACCGCCGCCCAGCCCTGGTGCGACGGGAACGTGGGGATCTACGGGCCCTCCTACCTCGGCGTCACCACGCTGCTCGCGGCGCGCGAGCGCCCTCCGTCGCTGCGCTGCGCGATCCCGCTGATCACCCCGGACGACTACTACCGCGACTGGGTCTACCAGGGCGGGGCGTTCAAGCTGAGCTTCGCGCTCGGCTGGGCGCTGGGCGTCGCCGCAGCCAACGCGCGGCGCATGGACCTCGATGGCGAGACCCGCGAGCGCCTCGGCGCGGCGCTGACGGGCGGGGGCATCCAGGGCTACGTCCGCCCTCTCGCGTCCGCGCCGGGGCTCTCGCAGCCGGGCGTCGCGCCCTGGTGGTTCGACTGGCTGGAGCACGACCGCCACGATGCGTACTGGCGGAGCTTCAGCCCCGCGCGCGACTACGCCGACTACGAGGTTCCGATGCTGCACATCAGCGGCTGGTGGGATCTCTTCGCCCAGGGCACGTTCCGCAACTTCCGGGCGCTGGTCGCCCAGGGGCGCGCGCCGCAACACCTCTGGGTCGGCCCGTGGTCGCATACCCACTACGACAGGTACTTCGCGGAGCTGGACTCCGGGCCGACGGGCTCGGCAGCCAACGCCGGCGTGGTCGCCGCCTTCAACCGCTTCATCGACCAGCACCTGCGCGACGGCGAGCCGCGGCTCCCGCGCGTTCGCTACTTCCTGCTGGGCGCGAACCGCTGGCGCGACGCTGACGACTGGCCGCCGCCGGAGTCCGAGCCGCGCGCGCTCTACCTCCACAGCAACGGGAAGGCGAACAGCGCCCGCGGCGACGGGCTGCTCGCGGGGGAGCCGCCCGCGTCCGACGAGCGCGCCGACCGCTACCTCTACGACCCGGAGCGGCCGGCGCCGACGACGGACCCGGCTGGCCCGCGCGACCAGCGCAGCGTCGAGGCGCGCGACGACGTGCTCTGTTACACGACGCCGCCGCTCGACGAGCCGCTGGTCGTCGCCGGCCCCGTCAGCCTCGAACTGTGGGCGAGCACGGACGCAGCGGACACGGACTGGACGGGCAAGCTCGTCGACGTGCACCCGGACGGGCGCGCGGTGCTGCTCTGCGACGGCATCATCCGCGCGCGCTACCGGGATTCGCTCGCCGATCCTCGCCCGCTGCAGCCGGGCCGCCCGACGCGCTACTCGATCGACCTCGGCCACACGGCGTGCCGCTTCGAGGCAGGCCACCGCATCCGCCTCGAGGTGTCGAGCTCGAACTTTCCCAAGTTCGACCCCAACCCGAACACGGGCCGGCCCGTGGCGACCGAGACCGGGAGCCGCGTCGCCATCCAGGAGGTGCTGCACGACCGCGAGCACCCGTCCGCGCTGCAACTCCACGTGTTGCCCGAGTGACCTCGGGCGTGCGGGCGGTCCGGCCGTGCGGACTTGCGACGCCCGCGAGCGATGGTGAAGACTTGCGCGGGCGGGAACCTCGGGCATGACGCGTCGGCTGATCAGCTTCGACATCGATGGCACGCTCGAGATCGGCGATCCTCCGGGGCTGATCCCGCTGGAGGCGGTGCGCCGCGCGCTGCGGCTGGGCTTCGTGGTCGGCAGTTGCTCCGACCGCCCGCTCCACTCGCAGCAGGCCCTCTGGAGGCGGCACGGGGTGCCGGTGCACTTCGCCGTGCTGAAGCAGCACCTGGAGTCGCTGCGCGAGACGTTTCGCGCCAGCCACTACCTGCACATCGGCGACTCGCCCGTCGACCGCTGGACCGCCTCGAGCGCCGGCTTCGACTTCATCCACATCGAGCGGACCGACCTCGAGGATGGCGCAGTGGCGCGAGGACGCAGCTACCCGGCGGAGACTCGCGAGCAGGCCGTCCGCGAGGTCTTCGATCAGGAGCCGCGGCGCGAGTCGCAGTGGGCGGCGATCGTCGCGATCGCCCCGGAGTTCGGGACGACGCCCGAGCTGCTGCGGGCGTGGGTGCGACACGCCGAGGTCCTCGCGGGCCTCGCCGAGTTGCGGGACATGGGGCTGCTGGATTGACCCTCGGGGCGCGTTGCGCGGAAGGTCCGGTGCGCTACTCGGACTTGATGAGTTGCTTCAGTCGGTACTCCATCGGCTTGGCGCCGAGGTGGGCGACGCGATAGTGCTCGTCGATCTGCCGCAGGAGTTCGTCTTCGCTGTCGGCGCTGAACTCGCCGTCGCAGATCAGCCCCGTGTCGCCGCAGCTGAATGAGTAGCTCATGTCCGCGCCTTCTGCTCGCCCCAGGAATCCCAGTGCGTCACCTGCTCGACCGGCACGCGGCGCGGGATCCCGAACCGGCCCTGGTTCGCGCTCGCGCCCACCGCGGCCAGCTCCTCTTCGCTCATCGGATAACCGAGCGGGATCAGGCACATGTCGACGGCGTTCTCCGGCAGGCCGAGCAGCTCCCTCGTCTCCTCGGCATGGTCCTCGATCGCGTGTGCGGACGTGAACGTCGTGCCGATGCCGAACGCCCGCGCCGCGAGTTGCAGGTTCTGCACGGCCCCGTAGATCGAAGACCCCGACCGCAGGCTGGGTCGTGCGCCGATCGTCACCGGAATGATGAACACCGGCGCGTCCTCGAGGTGGTCGGCGAGGTACTCGACACCGAGGTAGCCCTGGTAACCGAGCTGGTTCGTGCTCGCGATTGCGAACCGCTCCTCGCGGCTTCGCTTGTCGACGCGATTCGCGAGGTTCCAGCCATCCCGGTAGAAGTCCGCGAGCCTCTTCTTCTTCTCCGGATCGGTGACGACGATCCAGCCCCAGCGCTGCATGTTGGACCCGTTCGGCCCGCGGATCGCGGCGTCGAGGATCGCCCAGATCACCTCGTCCGGGATCGGGTCCGGCTTCAGGAAGCGGATCGAGCGAGTCGAGTGAATCGCCTCGAGAACGTCGAGCGGCTCTCTTTCCACCATGCGAAAGTCCTTGCTCCCCCGTCGCGGGTCAGCCGGGAGGGTCGGTCAAGCCGACCCGCGACAGGTTGCGACAGGCGAGCGCGCCTACTCCCGGTCCCGCTGGTCTCCGAACTGATCCCAGTGCGTCACCTGGTCGACGGGGATGCGGTTCGGCCTGAAGAAGCGGGCGCGGGCCGGGCTCGCGCCGACCTCGGCCAGCTCATCGACGTCGAGCGGGTAGCCGAGCGGGATGATGCACATCGTGCGCGTGTTGACCGGCAACCCGAGCAGCTCCTTCATCCGCGGCTCGTGCTCCTCGGTGTTCGCGACGCTCGTGTAGGTGCTGCCGATGCCGTAGGCGCGAGCCGCGAGCTGCATGTTCTGGACGGCCTGGTAGATCGAGCCGCCCATGAGCGGACTGCCCTGGAACGGCCTGACCACCGGGTCCGCGTCGGGGTCGTCGCCCGGTCGCAGCCCGCTCTGGATCATGAAGGGGACGATCAGCACCGGCGCGTACTCGAAGTGGTCGGCCAGGTGCTCGACGGAGTTGTAGTTCGCCGCGCCGAACTCCACCTTCTTGTTCGCCGTGAACTCCTCGTCGCGAGTGCGCTCGGGGCCGTGGCCCACGATGCGGTTCGCGCGCGCCCAGGTGTCGCGGTAGATCTTCGCGATCTCGTTCTTCGTCTCCTGGTCGCGGACGACCATCCAGCCCCAGCGCTGGGTGTTCGTGCCGCTGGGAGCGCGGATCGCAGCGTCGAGGATCGCCCAGATGATCTCGTCGGGGATCGGATCGGTCTTCAGGTAGCGCATTGCCGGGGTCGAGAAGATCGCGTCGATCACATCGAGAGGCTCTCGCTCTGCCATGCTGGGTCCTTTCGGGTTCGTGCCTGTGGTCCCACTCCCGGATGCGGCACAAGCGAGCACTCGCTCGCTTGCGGGAGGGGCCTCTTGATACCAAAGGCGTGATTCCCCTGTCAACGAACGCCAGGCGACGGACCGCCGCTGGCTACTCCGGCAGCGCGTCGAACTCCAGGTACGAGCGGTGCGACTCGTCGTGCAGCACCTGCTGCGTGGCGATCCTCGCCGCCGAGGCGCTGCCCAGCGGCTCGCCCGTGTTCGGGTTCCGGTCGAACCGGGGAAAGTTCGAGCTGGAAATCTCGAGGCGCACTCGATGACCGGCCGCGAAGCGGTGCGCCAGGTGGCCGAGCGTGATCTCGTAGCGCTCCGGCCTGCCCGGTTCGAGCAACTCCGGCTCCTCCAGCGAGTTGCGGAAGCGCGCGCGGATCACCCCGTCGCAAAGGCCGACCGCCCGCCCGTCCGGGAGCACCTCGACCAGCTTCGCCGTCCAGTCGGTGTCCGGGCAGTCCGACACCGCCCAGAGGCTCGCGCGCACGAGGCCGGCGATCGTCACCGGCTGCTCCAGCGGCGCCGTCGTGTAGCACAGCACGTCGTCCCGCGCCTCGATCTCGCGCTGGTCGAGCGGGCCCGCCGGCCCGATCGCCATGTGCACGATCGGGCCGCCGTGGGTTTCGACCGGCCGGTCCGGGTCGTAGACGTAGCGATCGGAGGCCGCCCCGCTCGTTGGCGGCGTCTCGACCAGCGCGCCGTCGCCGTGCAGGGTGTTGGCCTTCCCGCCGCTCGCGAGATAGAGCCGCCTCGGGCGCGCCTCGGCGGGCGGCCACGAGCCGTCCAGCCGCCACTCGTTCGCGCCCATGAGGAAGTAGCGCACCGGGGTTGGGTCCGCGCGAGCGGCCTCCCCGCCCGGCCGCAGGTGGCGCTCGAGGAAGCGGTTGGTCTCGCCGACGATGTCGGCGGCCTCCCGCGCTCCGGAGCGTCCGAACGTCATCTCGCCCAGCGCGGGGCCGGACTCGGTATGCGCCCAGGGCCCGACCACCAGCTGCTGGTCCGTCCGCCCGGCGGCGCTGATGCCCTGGAAGTTCCGGACCGCGCCCGTTCCGAAGACGTCGAACCAGCCGCCGACGTGGAGGACTGGCGCCTCGAACGAGTCGTAGTGGCCGCTGGGGCTCAGGTCCGCCCAGTAGCCGTCGCGCCGCTCGTGCTCCAGCCAGGTCGCCCACCACGGCGCGATACTCGCGGCCGAGACGCCCGGCAGCGCCGAGAGGGGACGCGTCCACAGCGGTTCGAGGCCGGCGGCGATGGCGCCACGCAGCTCCGCCTGCTGCTCGGCGGTCACCTGCCCGGCGTAGCCGGGCCGCAGGATCAGGCTCGTCGAGGCGAGGGTCATCGTCCAGGTGGCCGCGAATCCGAGCTGGAAGGCTCCGCCGCTGAAGATCCAGCCGTCGTAGTAGTCGTCGCCGGTGCTCGTCGCGATCACGCAGCGCAGCGAGGGCGGCCGTTCGCGCGCCCCGAGGAGGGCCGTCACACCCCCGTATGAGCCGCCGTGGAGCGCGACGTTCCCGTCGCACCACGGCTGTGCCGCCGCCCACTCCACGGTGTCGTAGCCGTCCGATCCTTCCGTCTCGAACGGGCGGAACTCGCCCTCCGAGGAGGCGCGGCCCCGCGTGTCGACGACGAGCACCGCATAGCCGCGTTCCGCCGACTTGAGGGGGGAGAGGCCGCCACCACCCTGGCCGGCGACCTCCTTGTTGTAGGGAGTGCGCGAGACCACCGCCGGCACGGGTCCGATCCCGAGGGGGCGGTAGAGGTCTCCGTAGGTTCTCACCCCGTCGCGGAGCGGGACCGCGACGCTCTTCTCGACGAGCACGCGTCGCGGCCGTCGCGGCCGCGCGGCCTCAACCTCGGACATCGTCGCCACTCAGGCGACCGCGCCGCACTCCCGCAGCTCGCTGACTTGCTCGGGGGAGTAGCCGTAGTCCGCGAGCACCTCGTCCGTGTGCTCCCCGAGCAGCGGGGCCGGCCGGTAGCGCGGGCCGTCCCCGTCGATCTCGTACATCGCCCCGATCATGCTGAGGCGGCCCTTCGTCGGATGATCGAGCGAGGTGATCAGGTCGTTCTCGAGGATGTGCGGGTCGTCCCGCAGCTCGTCGAGGGTCTGGTTAACCGGAGAGACGGGGATGCGCCTCGCCCGCATCTCCTCGACGATCTCGTCGCGGTTCTTCGAGGCGACCCACTGTCCGAAGAGGGCGTTCAGCCTCGCGCCGCTCTCTCCCGACCTCAGGAAGCGGGTGGCGTAGGCCGGATCCTCGCCGACCTCGGGGAAGCCCGCCAGGTCGCAGAGCTCGACGAACTGGCGGTCGTTCCAGGCGCAGAGGAAGACGCCCTTGCCGTCGGCCGCCCAGAACGGGCCAAGCCCTCCGAGGCCGCCCATCGGCCCACGGCCGTTCTCGTCCTTCGGGGGCTCGTCGTGCGCGATCACCATGCCGGCGCCCGCCATGTGGATCGCGCCCTGCAGCACCGAGCTGGTGACCAGCGCCCCCTTGCCGGTCCGCTCCCGCTCGTAGAGCGCGCCCATCGCGGCGAAGGCGCCCAGCAGGGGCGCCGTCGGGTCGCCGCGCAGCCCGCCCAGCGCGCGGAACTCGCCATTCTCCGCCCGCACGGCGCCCGTGAAGGCCTGTACGAGGACGTCGTAGCCCGGCTCGTACGCGAGCGGGCCGCTCTGGCCCCAGCCGGTGATCGAGATCTGGATCAGCCGCGGGTTGAGCGCGTGCAGCGTGTCCCACCCCAGCCCGAGGTCGTCGAGGGTGCCCTTCGTCATGTTCTCGACGAAGAAGTCCGCCTGGCCGAGCAGGCGCTTCATGACCTCGCACCCGCGCTCGGTCTTGAGGTCGATGACGACGCCGCGCTTGTTGCGGTTCCCTACGGAGTGGAATACGCCCTCACGTCCGAGGAACGCGGTCGTCGAGTTGCGTCCGTCGTCACCGTGCGGCGGCTCGACGTGCACGACGTCGGCGCCCAGTTCGCCGAACAGGCGCGCCGCGACCGGGCCGGCGACGTTCGTAGTCAGGTCGATGACCTTGAGGTCAGCCAGGATCTGGCCGGTCGCACTCATCGGACCCTCCTTGACCCGCGGTACAGGAGTGAGCGCTCGCTCGCGCGCTTGCGCCACCGTGTACCCGACCGTCGCCGCCGATGTCAAGCGAACGAGCCGGGCGCCCGGCCCCGGCGTGTTGCCACACTTGACAGCGGGTGACAAGATTCTAGCGAGCAACCTCGCGGCGCGCCCGGAGAGCGTGATGCCAGCACCCGGACTCAGGACAGCGGACCCGCCGAAGCCCGCCTCGCTGCGCGAGCAGAAGAAGCTGCGGACGCGCGAAGCGCTGGCGCGGGCGGCCATCCGCCTCTTCTCGGAGCGCGGCTACGACGAGACCACCGTCGAGGAGATCGCCGGCGAGGCGGGTGTCTCGGAGCGCACCTTCTTCCGCTACTTCAGGTCAAAGGAAGACGTGATCTTCTTCGACAGCGACGAGCTCACGGAGACCTACCGCGAGTCGCTCGCGACCCGGTTCCCGGGCGAGACCCTGGTCGATCGCGTGCGGCGCGCCTCGCGGGACGTCCTGCGCGTCATGGGCTACGAGCATCCGCACTACGACGTCCGTGTCGGCAGGCTCCTGCTGGAGGTTCCGGCGCTCTCCGCGCGCATGGCCGCCCTCGACGCGCAGCGCGAGGACATCCTCGCGCCGGTCATCGCCGAGGAGTACGGACTAGCGCCGGAAGATCCGCGCGCGCAGTTGGCCGCGGGCGCCGTCGTCGGCTCGATCCGCGCGATGCGCAGGAGGTGGCTCTACGCCGGCGGCGTGGACCGCCCCGCCGACCTGCTGGACGAGGCCTTCACGCTGCTGCGGCGCGGACTCGACCACCTCAACGACTAGCCTGTCTCGCAGGAGACCTTTGCGAAACTCCCACAAGCCCGATCCGGTCCCCTCTCCCTCGGGGAGAGGGGACCGGAGGGGATGCGGCAGGCGAACCGCGATCAGGGTTCGTCGAACGAGACGACGTAGCGCGCGAAGCCGAGCTGCGTGTCGCAGACGGCGAACGTCGTGGCGATGTGGTTGCGGTTCTGCATCAGGTGCCACGGGTCGGCCTCGCTCTCCGCCGGGAACTCGACCGCGCCCTGGCCGCGCCACGTCTGCTTGTACGTGTAGTCGGGGTCGATCTGATCGAGTTCGAGGACGGGCGGATCGTCTTCCTCCCGGGCGGCGCGCACCACGCGCGGGTTCATCATCGGGTCGTAGCGCATCTCCCCGGCGGTGACCTCTTCCAGGTCCGTCATCCGCACGCTCGCGAGCACCTCGCCGTTGCGCCCGATCGATGCGCTGACGGAGTCGCCGTTTCGCTCCAGCGTCACCTCGCCGAGCTTCGCCGGGAACGCCCAGAACTCGCGGAAGGCGGCGCAGGCCGCCTCGGTGCTGACGATGGTGAAGAGCGGGTACGCGCGCGCGGTGGTCCGCCAGCGGCAGACGATCAGCTGCGTCGCCTGGCCGAACGGCCCGACCGGGCTCGAGGGGTAGTTCGAGACCATGATGTGCCCGTACGGCGGGTACGAGCGCGAGAGCGCCGGCGGCAGCGAGCTCTCCGCGAGATCCTTGTCGATCTCGTAGCTCATCAGCAGGATCTCGCTGTCCTCGAGCATCCAGGGAGGCGCGGGGTAGAGCGGCGCCAGGAATGGCGTCGTGAACGGGAGCTTGTCCACGCCGAACCGGCCGTACTCAGGCATTGCGGGCTCCCTCCTCCAGCGTCCTCGCGATCGCCCTCAGGACGCCGCGGCGGCCTTCTCCGCCTTGCTCCCCGAGCGGCCGTTCGTCGCCGCCGCGGCCCGCGGGTCGTACGGCCTCGGCTCCTCGTCGCCCTTGTCGAAGGCCGGGATCACCTCTTCGGCGAAGAGCTTGAGCGACTTCAGGATCTTCTCCTGCGGCACGAGCGTGCCGACGCTGACGAGACAGGTCACGAGGTCGACGCCCATCTCCTCCCAGCGCTTCATGTTCTTGATGATCTGGTCGGGCGTGCCGATCGCCAGGTCGTCGCGGCGGAAGGTGCCCGCCTGGCTCGCCGAGGCGAGTCCGCCCCCCGCCGGCCGCTTCGCCGCCTCGGCGCGCTGCGAGGCGGCCCCTCGCCGGTCGCGCCTCGCGCGGGCGCCGCCGCCGGGCGCGCGGTAGACGCGAGTCGGGTAGACCTGCCGGATCGCGACGAAGTGCGCGTTCAGCGTGTTGAAGCCCTGCACCAGCTGCTGGCCGTACATTGCCGCCTCGTCCGGATCCTCGGAGCAGTGGAGCCAGTTCAGCGTCCCGACCCGCTCGTTCACGAAGTCGCCGACCGGCTCGCAGTTCCTGACCAGCTCCCGGTAGGTGTTGATCCGCTTCGCCTGCTCCTCGGGCGCGGCGCCGCTGACGCCGAGCATCCCGAGGCCGCGCTCGCCGGCCTGGATGGCGGTCTCGGGGCTGCTGACCGCGACCCACATCGGCGGGTGCGGCTTCTGCAGGGGCTTCGGGAGCACGTTGCGGGGCGGCACCTTGAAGTACTTGCCGTCCCACGAGAAGTACTCTTCCTTCCACATCTTCGGGATCGCCTCGACGGCCTCGGCCCACATGTCCTTGGTGTCGTCGGGGTCGCAGAGGAAGCCGCCCAGCTCGTTCCAGGTCTGGGAGCGGCCGGTGCCGAACTCGAGGCGCCCGTTGCTGATCAGGTCGATCGCGGCCGCCGTCTCCGCGGTGCGGACGGGGTGGTTGAACGGCGGGAGCAGCAGGCGGATGCCGAAGCCGATGCGGATGTTCTTCGTCTGCGCGGCGCACGCCGTGAGGAAGACGTCCGAGGCGGAGCAGTGCGAGTACTCCTCGAGGAAGTGGTGCTCGACCGCCCAGACGGAGTCGAACCCGAGCTCGTCGGCGAGCCGCACCTGCTCCAGCGACGTCTGGTAGACCTCGAGCTCGCTCTCGGGAGTCCAGGGTTTCGGAACCGCCAGCTCGTAGAAGATGCCGAACCTCATCTGAAACCCCCATACCGATCGCCGCGCTACCAGCCGGGCACCCGCCCACGCGCGAGGAGTGAGCGCTCGCTCTTGCCGCTGTCACGGCCTGTGTACGCGAAAGTGGCATTGACTGTCAAGAGTGTCGGCGTCGGACTCGTGACGGCCGTGCTCCGGCGGATCGAGCAACTTCGTGCTCAGGGGTGCTGACCGAGCGGGTACTTGTAGCGGTTGTCGCGTCGGCCCGAGGCCAGCAGGACGAAGCCCTCAGAGTCGACGGTGTACGTCTGGCCGCTGTGCACGATCTCGTGCGGACCGACGCCTGCCGCTGCCGGCTGGTGATCGCCGCTCACTGACTCGATCTTGACGAAGCGGCCCCGCCGCGAGGTCTTACCGCGCGCCGTACAGCGCGTCGGCTTCTTCAGCCCGGCCGGCCTCTTGAGTGGCATCCAGACCGGCTCGTCGCGAAGCTTCATCCAATCTGGCCATTTGGCAGTGCCGATGCCCGGAGGGGGCCGTTCGGGTGATGCGAGCACATGGTGGGGTGTCGCCAGGTGAACGCCGGGCCGCCCTTCGCCAAAGATCAGGTCGAGCCGCTTGGCTTTCGACTTGAGTTGGCTGTTCGTCCAGCCCGTCTCCACTTTCGCTTCAACCAGCACGATGTGCGTCGTCGAGCCGCCGTCGAACGCGACGATCAGGTCCGCATCCTCCTGGTTCCCGCAGACGAGTCCGTCGTTGCGGATTCGCTCCGGCGGCGAGGGATTGGCCGCGAGGTAGAGCGCCATCTGCAGCCAGTCGAGGTGGTAGTCCATCGCGACGAACGCATCGGCGGGAACCTTGATGCCGATGGCTTTGCCGAGCCGCTTGCGGAAGACCTCGCCGAGGGTGTCGCTGCCGAGGGTCTCGCGCAGCAGGATGAAGCGCTCCTTCCTGTTGAAGGATCGGAGGTGCTCGATCAGGTCCGACATGGTCTGGTCCCTTGTCCGTCGCGCAACAGCACCTGCTCGGGAAGGCTCGCCCAACCTTGAACTGCCGCGCCCATATTCAATGTTCTGGTGTATCCTTGAATATGGAGGTCGCGATGGCCCGGTTGGAGGTGCGGCGCTGGGCGGGCGATACGGTCGGCCAAACACGCCGCGATCGCCGCCCCTGCGACTATGCAGTCTACATTCCCGACCCGCTCTCCGGTCGGCGGTTCGTGCTCGATGGGGATGTCGCGGCCGATGTCGCGGACGCCGAGGCGGCGCTCGTCCGGCTCGACGCCGCGGCCGGTGCGCTCGCCGACACCGAGGCGCTTGCCCGGCTGCTGCTCCGCGCCGAGGCGGTGGCCTCCTCGCGGATCGAGGGCCTCGAGGTCGGCGGCCGGCGGCTCCTCCGTGCCCAGGCCGCCCGCCAGCTCGGCGAGGAGCCGCGCGACATCACCGCCGTGGAGGTGCTGGGAAACATCGAGGCGATGGCCTGGGCCGTGGAGGCGGTGCCGCCCGGCGGAGCGATCAGCGTCGAGATCATGCTCGAGGCGCATCGCCGCCTCCTTGCCGGCACACGACTCGCGGAGTACGGCGGCCGCAGCCGGACGGTCCAGAACTGGATCGGCGGCAGCGACTACAACCCCTGTGCGGCGGCCTTCGTGCCACCCCCGCACGAGCTGGTCGGCGAGCTGCTGTCCGACCTCGCCGAGTTCTGCAACGACGACTCCCTGCCCGCGGTGGCGCAGGCCGCCATCGCCCACGCACAGTTCGAGACGATCCACCCGTTCGTCGATGGGAACGGGCGCACCGGACGCGCGCTGATCCACCTGGTGCTGAGGCGGCGCGGACTGGCGCCGCGCATCCTGCCGCCGGTCTCGCTGATCCTCGCCACGTGGCCCCGCGACTACGTCGCCGGACTCACGGGGACACGCTACGAGGGCGCGCCCGATTCCGGGGACGCCCACGCGGGCCTCAACCGCTGGATCGCGCTCTTCGCGAGCGCGTGCTGGCGCGCCGCCGAGGACGCCGGGCGCTTCGAGGGGCAGGTGCGAGCGCTGCGGGACTCCTGGCGCGAACGGCTCGGGTCCGTGCGCCGCGGGTCGGCGGCCGACCTGCTCCTCCGCGCACTGCCCGGCGCGCCCCTGCTTACGACCACCACGGCGTCGGACCTGATCGGGCGGTCGTTCCAGGCAACGAGCCAGGCGATCGACCGGCTCGTGGAGGCAGGCGTCCTCAGACAGGTGACGGTCGGACGCCGAAACCGCGCGTTCGAGGCACCCGAACTCATCGAGGCGTTCACGGCGCTCGAGCGGCAGCTCGCGAGTCCCGAGGGTGACACGCTCGTCTCCGAGCCGATCGGGCGCGTCCCGCGCGGGCGCCAATAAGACAGGCGCCTTGGACCACACCAACACAACCCATCCGTACACCTTGACGTACGTTCCGCAAGCAGGCGCGCCTGCTCGCACTCCGGCGTAGCCTTCTCAGTCGCTGGCGTGGCGCCCTTCTCGTCGAGCAGCGCCGTTCGCGCTGCTGCCGTCCATGTCGAGGTCGGCGAGCTGGCGTTCGCGTACGCCCAACCTCCCGATCGGGCGGCGCGGCGGTCGCTACAATCGGGGCTGATGGGCGAGTTGGTGATGGTGTGCGGGCCCGCCGGGTCCGGGAAGACCGGGCGGCTCGTCGAGCACGCCGCGAGGCGCTACCAGGACGACCGCTTCGCCCCGACGCTTGTGCTCGTGCCGACGGCGCGGCACGGCGACCAGTTCCGCCGCCGCCTCGTCGCGGCGTGCGGCGTCGCCCTCAGCCTCGATGTCTCGACGCTGGCGCGGTACGCGCGCCTGCACGCCGCCGGGCGGACGCTGTCGCGGGACGTGGCGGCGGCCCTGCTGCGGCGCGTCTCGCTGGCGCGCATCGCCTCGGGCGGGGCCGGCCGCTTCGAGCCGATCGCCGACAAGCCGGGCCTGCACGCGCTGATCGCCGAGGCCGTGGCGGAGCTGGTGGCGGCGGACGTCGAGCCCGCGGCCTTCGCGTCGGCCGCCGCTGGCGCGGCGAGCGCCGACCTGATCGCACTCGCGGACATTTTCGAGGCCTACCGGCACACGCTCGCCGAGCGCGGGTGGCGCGACCCCGCCGAGGCGCCCTCGCTGGCGGCCGAGGCGATCGAGGGCGCTCCCGGACTGCCGGGCCTCGTGCTCGTCGACTCGTTCGAGTTCCTGAACCCGCGCGAGCAGGCGCTCGTCGCCGCCCTCGCGGAACGCACCCGCGTGCTCGTCGCGATCGATCGCGAGGCGAGCGAGCGGGCGCGCTGGACGGCGGCGCGCCTCGAAGCGCTCGGCGGCGGCGCGGCCGGCGAGGAGCTGCCGGAGACCGACGGTCCCGCCAGCACCAGCGCCCACCGCGCGTTCGACGCCGAGGCGCAGCTGCGGGGAATCGCGCGCGCGATCAAGCGGCGGCTGGGCGAGGAGGAGGCGCTGCGGCCCTCGGACGTGGCCGTGGCCTTCCGCCAGGCCTCGCAGCACCTCGCGCTCGCCCGCCGCGTCTTCGCCGAGTACGAGCTGCCCTTCGACCCCGCCGCCGGCGAGCGCCTCGCCTCGAGGCCGTTCGGGATCTGGGTGCTGGCGCTGCTGCGCCTGCCCGAGCACGACTGGCGGCTCACGCGACTGGCCGAGCTGCTGCGCTCCGCCTTCCTCGATCACGGCCGCTGGGGCATCGAGGGCGACACCGTCGACCACCTGCTGCGCGTCGGGCGGAGGCGGAACCTGCTCTCGGGCCTCGAGCAGCTCGAGCGGCTCCTCGGCGCGCTCGCCGACGAGGCCGAGCGCGCCGACGGCGACGGCCGGGAGGACTACGCCGCGCGCCTGCGAGCCGCCCGCACGAGCCTCGAACAGGCCACCGGGGCGCTGAGCGCGCTGCTCGGCGGCGAGGCCCGCACGGCGGGCGAGTGGGCATCGGCGCTCGACGACGCCCTCCTCGCGCCGGGCGGCCTGGTCCGCGCCTCCGTCGAGGGCTACGAGAGTCTCGAGGTCGAGACGGCGGCGCTGCGCGCCGACCTCGACGCGCTGCGCGCGATCGACGAGCGGTTCGGCGGGACGCCGCTCACGCTCGAGGCGTTCGCCGCGGAGCTGGAGCGCCGCATGCAGCGGCCCGCCGTGCTGCTGCGCGAAGCCGGCGGCGTGCTGTTCGCGCCGATGCACACGCTGCACGGGCTGCGCTTCGCGCACGTCTTCATCGGTGGCCTCGCCGAGGGCGAGTTCCCCGCGCCGCGCCGCGCCGCCCGCCTGCTCGATCGCGAGGCGCGCGAGCAACTGGGTGAGGCGGGCCTGGCGCTGCCGCCGGAGCCGCGCTCGACGGAGGACGAGCTGTGGCGCTCCGCCTCGACGCGAGCCGACGGCGCGACTTCGCTGTGGCGGCCTCGCTTCGACGACTCCGGCCGCCCCGTCCCCGCCTCCTGGTACTTCGACGAGGAGGCGGCGGCCGACGAGTCCGCCGAGGTCGAGCCACGGGATGCGGCCTCGCGGCGGGAGCTGGCGGTCACGCTCAGCGCGCGCTGGCAGGGCGGCGAGCGCCGCCGCCCGGAGGGGCTCGCGGCCTGGCCGGTCGTGCGCACGGCGGCGCCGATCGAGCAGCGGCGAAGCTCCTTCGCGAACGCCGGCCGTTACGAGGGCGAGCTGACCTCGCCGGGCGGCGCGCGGGAGCGGCTCGTCGGGCCGGAGGTGCGCTGGAGCGCGACGCGCATCGAGAGCTACCGCACCTGCGCCTTCCAGTTCTTCGGCCGCTACGGGCTGAGCCTCTACGAGGTCGAGGACGAGCTTGCCGAGGCCGACGCGGCGATTCGCGGCACCGTCATCCACGACATCATGGAGGCGGCCCTGGGCCCGCTGGCCGAGGCCAGGCGTCCGCTCGTCCACGCGACGGAGGATGAGGCGATCCGGCGCATGCGCGAGGCCGGCCGGGAGCACTGGCTGGTGGCGCCGGACCGCCATCACTTCGGGCGCGCCGCGCTGTGGCGCCTCGACTGGGAGGACATCGCCGACGACCTCGAGCGCCTGATTCGCCGCGAGGCGGAGTGGAACGAGACGTTCGGCACGACGGCGGTCCACGGGCTCGAGGAGCCAATCGACATTGCCCTCCCCGGCAGCGAGCCGCCGCTGCGGCTGCGGGGCAACATCGACCGCGTCGATGTGGGGCCGGGCCTCGCGCAGATCGTCGACTACAAGAGCGGTCGCGCGATCAGCCGCGGCTCCGTCGAGCGCGGCGAGCGCCTGCAGCTCCAGCTCTACGCGCTCGCCTCGCGCGAGCAGCTCGGGGTGGAGCGGCTGATCGCCCGCTACGCCTACCTCGACCCGAGGGCGGACGAGTGGGCGCTCGACAGCGCGAACCCCGACGACGCAGCGCTGATCGAGGACGCCGCCCGGCACGCCGAGGTCGTGCGCTCCTCGGTGGCGGCGGGCGACTTCCGCGTCAATCCGCAGGTCACGCCCTGCCCCCGCTACTGCGACTTCAAGCACATCTGCCGCGTCAACCAGTTCACGAGGTCGAAGTGGACCTGACCGCCGAGCAGCGGACGATCATCGAGGCGGAGGCCTCGGACCTCGCGGTCTCGGCGGGCGCGGGCAGCGGCAAGACGCGCGTGCTCGTCGAGCGCTACGTGCAGCTGCTGCGCGACTGCTCCATCCCGCAGATCGCGGCCATCACCTTCACCGAGGCGGCCGCCGCCGAGATGCGCGACCGCGTGCGCCGCGAGGTGATGTCGGACCCCGCGCTGGAGCAGCACCGCGCGCTGCTCGACGAGGCCGCGATCGGGACCGTCCACTCGCTGGGCCTGCGCCTGCTGCGCGAGCACCCCGTCGAGGCGGGCCTCGACCCCGCGTCCGCCGTACTCGCCGCCGACGAGGCGGAGCTGCTGCGCCGCGCCGCCTGCATCGAGGCGATCGACGCGGCCGCCGAGGCGGGCGGTGATCGCACCCGCGCGCTGCTCGGCATCGGCGTCTACCACGCCGGTCTCCAGCTCCCGCGCATGGTCGCGCAGCGCGACGCCGTCGTGGCCGCCTTCGCGGCGATGGGCGCGGACAGCGCCGGCTGGCCCGCCCATGTGCGCGCGGTCCTCGAGGCGCGCTACGGGCCTCGGCAGGGGGAGCTGCGGAGGCAGGCCGGGGAGATCGCCTGGCGGATCAGGCGCGACGCCCGCGGAGTCAACGAGAGCCTGAGCGCGGTCGTGCAGGAGGTACTGCCGCCGCTTACCGAGGCCCGTGAGGCGGATTCCTGGGAGGACTTCGCCAACGCCCTCGGTGAAGCGGCGTCGCACGTCAGGCTCAACGTGGGGCGCAGGAGCCCTCCCGACTCCGACGTCAAGGACGCGATGCGAGCGCTGCGCGATGATGTTGCCGCTGAAGCCCGGCGGCTGCCGGGCTGGAACGAGCACGACGGACCGGCCATCGAGGTGCTCGCCGGGCTGCGCGCGCTCTTCGAGGACGCCGTGCGGCGCTACGAGGCGGCGAAGCAGGCGCAGAACGCGCTCGACTTCCTCGATCTGGAGCTGGGCGCCGTCGCGCTGCTGCGCGACCACGCGGCGGTGGCCGCCGGGGTGCGCGGGCGCTTCCGCCACCTCATGGTCGACGAGTCGCAAGACATCAACCCCGTGCAGGCGGAGCTGATCGAGCTGATCGCCGGCGGAGGCGGTGACGGGCCGCGGCCCGCGCTCTTCCTCGTCGGCGACGCGCGCCAGTCGATCTACCGCTTCCGCGGCGCGGACATGCGTCGCTTCACCGCGCTGCAGGATCTCGTGGCCTCGCGAGGCGGGCCGCTGCTGCCGCTCAGCCGCTCGTTCCGCAGCCACGACGACCTCGTGAGCCGCATCAACGAACTCTTCGGCGAGGTCTTCGCCGGTACGGAGCTGGACCTCGCGGCGCTGCCGCCGATGACGGGCCGCCCCGCCGCCGCGCCGTCCGGCGGCCCCCACCTCACGCTGACGCAAATCGGGAACACCGCGCCCGACGGCGCACGGTCCTCCGAGTACAACCGGCGGCGCGTCGAGGCGGACGCCGTCGCGGGGGAGATTCGCGGGCTGCTCGACGAGGGGCGGCTGGTCTGGGACCGGCGCGACGACCGGATGCGCCCGGCGCAGCCGGGCGACATCGCGATCCTGCTGCGCCGCTTCGCCAACGTGCACGTCTTCCAGCAGGCCCTCGACACGCACGGCGTGGCGGCCGCGACCCCGAGCGGCACCGGCTTCTTCACGCGCCAGGAGGTGCTCGACTGCATCAACCTGCTGCGCTGGCTCGCGGAGCCGCAGGACGAGCTCGCGCTCAGCGGCGTGCTGCGCTCGCCCTTCTTCGCCCTCGCGGACGACACACTGCTGGCGCTGCGCGGCGAACGAGGGAGGCCGCTGCG
The DNA here is from genome assembly GCA_963692775.1 of Dehalococcoidia bacterium. Lineage (GTDB taxonomy): Bacteria > Chloroflexota > Dehalococcoidia > UBA2979 > UBA2979 > VXMT01. Next base: position 2,256,055 of record OY839116.1, read on the forward strand.
GGCGGCGCTCGCGGATCCGCCCCCGGAGGTCGCCGGCGGAGACCGCGCGCGCTGCGCGCACGCCGCCGAGACGCTGGCCGCGCTGCGCCGCGCCGCCGCCTCGCTGCCGGCCGACGCGCTGCTCGAGCTGGCGCTGGAGCGCAGCGCCTTCGAGGCGTCGTGGGCGCCGCTCGCGGGCGGCGAGCAGGCCCGCGCGAACATCCGCAAGCTGCTGCGCATCGTGCGCACGCTGGCCGGACACCCGCTCTCCGAGGTGGTCTCCTACCTCGAACAGCGCCGCGACGACCTCGACCCGCGCGAGGGGCCGGCCACGCTCGACCGCCCGGACGCGGTGCAGCTGATGACGGTGCACGGCGCGAAGGGCCTCGAGTTCCCGATCGTCTTCGTGCCGGAGGCGCATCTCGCCTCGATCCGGTCCTGGGACGCGGTGCGCTGGAACCGCGAGGACGGCGTCTCGGTGACCCTCAGGCCCGACGAGGAGGACGAGAGGCGGCCCCGCCCCGGCTTCTACGAGCACCTCGCGCGGCGCGACGAGGAGGAGGACGCGGAGGAGCACCGGCGCCTGTTCTACGTCGCGGCGACGCGTGCCGGCGACTACCTCCATATCTCCGGCGACGAGTCCCGCAGGGGCGGAGGCGGCTGGCTGCACGCGCTGCGCGACGCGCACGAGGGCGGCGCGCTGCGCGCGATCGAGCTGCGCGAGCCGCTGCCACCGGACACGAGCGCCCTCGCACGGCGGCAACCGCTGCCCGTCCTGCGGCCTCCCGCGGCCTCCGAGGAGCGGGACTACGTCCCGCCACTGCTGGCGCGTCCGCCCGTGATCCCGCTGCGCGCGAGCACGCCCGTCACCGCGCTCCGCCCTCCGCAGGCCGACCGGCAGCAGTACCGGCGCGGCGACGGCCTGGCGGCGCTGCGCGGCCTGATCGTGCATCGCGCCCTCGAGGTCTCCGGCGGCGCGCCCGGCTCCCTCGACGACGCCGCGCTGGCCGATCTCGCCCGCGAGCAGAGCGAGCGCGCCCTCGACGACGCGACGGCGGCAAGGCTGGCCGCCGAGGTCCGGGAGATGCTCGACCTTTACACGAACTCGCCCGTCGCCGTCGCGCTGGCCACTCCGGGCGTCGAGCGCTGGTTCGAGCTGCCCTTCGCCTGGGACTGGGACGGCGTGCCGGTCCACGGCAGCATCGACCTCGTCTACCGCGATGCGGACGGCTGGCACGTCATCGACTTCAAGAGCGACCGGCTCGACGGGACCTCGGCGCGGGAGGCGGCGAGCCACTACGCCGTGCAGATCGGCCTCTACCAGCGCGCCCTCGAGGCCGCCGTCGGCGCTCCGGCGAGCGTCGCCCTCCTCTTCCTGCGCAGCGGCGAGCTGGCGAGCCCGCCCCCGGCCGAGGTCGAGTTGGCCCTCGCCGAGACTCGCGAGCGCGTCGACGCCGGCGTCCTGCTCGAGCCCGCCGACCTCGGGCTCCTCGACGAGCCGGAGTAGCGCGCGCGCACCGCGGCCTCAGCGCAGGGGCAGATCGAGGACGGTCACGAGTCCGCTGCGCGTGTTCGGGATCACACGTGCGGCCCGCAGCACCGCCGCGGCCGTTGCGTCGTCGCCGAAGACCCCGCCCTCGAAGCGCAGCGTGAGGGGCGGCGTGCCGTCCACGACTATCTCGTCGTACTCCGCATCGACCGCGGCGTTCGCCTCGAAGTGGAGGCGGATGGCGCGGCCGTCGGTGGTCGAGCCCTCGATCGTCTCGAGGGTTCCCGTGACCAGATCGCGACCGTCCGCGCGGCAGGGAACCATCTCGTGCCGCCAGTCGACGAGCGTCCAGCCGAGCGCGGAGGCGAGCAGGCGAGCCGACTCCACGAGACCGACGTGGCCGAAGCCGCCCGCGGCGCGCCGCTCCTCCCACTCCACGGGTGAGAGGCCCAGGCCCACCTTCTGCTGGAACGGCGTCCGCCGCCTCGACGGATCCTGTACGCGGCGCACCGCGACCGACCTGATGCTATGAGAGATCGAGGTCAGCGAGGCGGGAAGCGCATCCATCAGGAAGCCGGGGTTGACGCCCGTTGCAACGACCGTCCGCTCCGCTCCTCGCGCGAGTTGATCGAGGGCGGCCGCGATCTCCGGGTGGCGCGCCTCGGCGAACGTCAGCTCCTCGCAGGTCGAGACGACGTGCAGCCCCTGCCGCAGCGCCTCCTCGATCTGCGGGGAGACCCGATCGAGGTGGGAGCCGGTGCAGTGCAGGAGGATGGCGCCGTCCGATTGCGAGTCGGCCACGGCCTCGGCGAGCGCGGGCCGCACCGTGATCCCCGGCGTGCCCTCGACGAAGTCCGCGAGCGGCCGTCCGGCCAGCTCCGGCCGGATCTCGACCGCCCCGACGACCTCGAGGAAGGGGTCCGCCAGCGCGGCCTCGGCGACGAGCAGCCCGATGGGCCCCAACCCCTGCACGATCACGGGCAGCGGCGCGTGCATCGCGGTCCTCCGGCATCCAGCGCAACCCTGCAAAGAGTCTCGACGCTCTCAGCCGAAGGCGCCAACGAGCCCAGCGGCCCGACGGACTACCGTCAAGCCTCGCGCCTGCCCGGGTCGAGCCGCGCGAGGAGCGCGGTCAGCATCTCCATGCGCGGGGTCGGGACGCCGAGGGCGCGCGCGCGGCGGGCGGGCTCGGCGAAGATGGCGTCCACCTCGATCGCCCGGCCCTCGAGGTAGTCGATGAGGGTGCTGGGCCGGTAGGGCCCCATCGCGTCGGTCAGCGTGAACATGCGCGCGATCACCGCCTCGCCGTCGATGCGCTCGGCGTTGCCGGCGGCGGCGAGGTCGGCGTTGCCGGCGGCCACGACCTCCTCCATGAGCGCGCGCGCCTCGGCGCGCAGGGCGAGGTCGCCGACGATCGCCTCGGTGTCGTCGCCGCCGGCGGCGACGGTGAGGCCGTTGAAGGGCACGTTCCAGCAGAGCTTCTCCCAGCGCGCGCGCAGCAGCGAGGGCTGACGGACGACCTCGACGGTCGCGTCCCGCCAGAGCGCGAGGGCGCGGTCGAGCTCGTCCGGGTCGTCGCCGAGGTGCGCGATGCCGACCTGGCCGTACTCGATGTGGTGGACGACGCCGGGCTCGCCCCGGTTGATGCAGGTGAAGGCAAGCCCGCCGAAGACACGTTCCGTGCCCAGCGCAACGGCGAGCCGCTCCTCGATGCCGAGGCCGTTCATGATGGCGAGCACGCGCGTTCCGGGCGTGAGGCAGGGACGGATCAGGGAGGCCGCCTCCTCGAGGGCGGTGGTCTTGAGGCCGCAGAGCACCCAGTCGACGGGGCCGATGGCGGCCGGGTCGCGGGCGATCGCGGGGCGTTCGAGGGCGAAGTCGCCGTGGTGCGACTCGATGCGCAGGCCGCGCTCGGCGACGGCGTCATGGTCGCGGCGCAGCAGGAAGCGTACGTCGTGCCCGGCCTGCGCGAGGCGCGCGCCGTAGTAGGAGCCGACCGCCCCGGCGCCGATGACGGCTACGCTGGCCACGGCCCCGATCCTAGCACCCGGCTCGACCACCACTGCCGGCCCGGCTCACTGGTTCCCGGACCACAGCTCGGTCTCGGGGAAGAACTGGCTCCACGCGAACCAGAAGGACTGATGGGTCGCGATCCGCTCGCCGTCGCGATCGAAGGCGGCGAGCGCGCCCGCGACGAGCCGGACCGTGACGCCCTCGTGCTCTACCGGCAGGCCCCGCGCCAGAGCCGCCCGCACGGCTGCCTCGGGGAATGCGACCGTCACTCCGTCCGTGCGGACGCCGAGAACCTGGTCCTGCACCGGCAGGCGCGGGTCCGCGTCGCCGATCGGGAAGATCGGCCCATCATCGTCGCGCCCTCCGAGGGGGTCGGCGGGGTAGACCCGCCCGATGCCGCCGTCCTTCGCCACGATCGTCGTCCCGGGGTGGCCGGCCTTCCACTCGCCCCACGTGGCCACGGCGACCGTCAGTTGCTCCAGCTCAAGGCGCGCATCTTGCAACGGCCCGCTGACGGCGCGGCCCCGGAACGTGTCGAAGAACGAGAACGTGTGCAGGTCGAACATCACCTTGTTGGATCGGGACAGCAGGCCGGACGTGCGCAGCTCGAGCGCCCCTGTGGGCGTGGTGACGCCCTCGGGGAGCATGTCGGTGAGGAACGCCTGGGCCGTGCCGCACAGCGTGCAGTAGACGAGCGCGATCCGCCTGCCGCCGAGGGTGTCGTTGACCAGCTCGTGCACCTGCAGCTGGTTCCGAGGGTAGGCGCGCGCCTCGCCGTTCAGCTCGACGCCGAAGACCAGCCGATCGTCGGGATACCAGGCGCCGCCGGCGGCGTCGGTGACGGCCGGATCGCCGAGCGCGGGGATACAGGCGCAGAACGGGTCGACCTCCTCGATCGGGCGATCCTCGAACCCCCTGATCGGGCGATCGTCGATCCCGACGCCGCCCCAGGAGATCAGGCGCCAGTCGACCTCGGCGTCCGCGTCCGCGAAGAACGGCGCCCACTCCTCGACGAACCGGATGTAGACCCTGCCCTTCCACTGCCGGTACCCGTCCGGCGCGGGGACGTCGTTCGCCAGCAGGTGGTTGCTGGCCTCGACCCAGAAGTCGACGGCGTCCTCGGGCTGTCCCGTGAGTCTTGCGAAGGCGGTCACCAGCGCTCCGTGGACGCCCGAGGGTCCGGGCGGGACGAAGCGCATCATGTCCGCGATCGCCCACGTGAACCGGATGTCGCCGGACTCCCCGACCCGCTCGATCCTCGCCGGATCGAACTCAGGGGCGGAGTCCGCGAGGAGGTTCAGGGTTCTGAGCACACCCGGCTCGGAGCTGGGCGTGGCGGACGCGGGCGGCTGCCGGCCCGCGTCGCGCGGGCTCGCGTCATCGCCGCCCGAACAGGCGAGGAGGGCGGCCGCCGCCAGCGCGATCGCGAGCCGGGCAAGCCGCATCGAGACCACCGTGCGCCTCAACGCTCACGACCTACTCATCCTCGGCCGGCTCCTCGGCGATCACCCCGCGCGCCACGAGGTCGTCGATCTCCGCCTCGAGGAACCCGACGCTGTCCAACAGCTCGCGGCTGTGCTCGCCCGGCTTCGACGCGCCGCGCTCCGCCCCGCCGGGCGTCCGCGAGAGCTTGACCGGCGTGTTCGAGACCGTCAGCGTCCCTCCGGTCCACGTCGGCAACTCGCGGAACATGTCGCGGGCGCGGAGATGCGGATCCGCGGCCACGTCCGCGACGTTGTTCAGCGGCGCCACCAGGAACTGGTTCTTCAGCGTCTCCAGCCAGTGGTCGCGAGGCTTCCGCCGCGTGGCGGCGAACATCAGCGGCTCCAGCTCCTCGTAGTTCCGGGTGCGCAGCGCGTTCTCCGAGAAGCGCGGATCCACGGCCAGTTCGTCCGCCTCGATCATCCCGCAGAAGAGCTGCCAGCCGTGGTCCCGGACCCCGGCCACCACGAACCAGCCGTCGCTCGCCGGGAACGCCTGGTGCGGCGTGCTGAGCGGGTGCCGCAGCCCGGCCCTCGGCTGCACCTCGCCCGTCGCGAAGTGCCGCACGATCGCGTTCTCCATCAGCGCCACCTGGCTGTCGACCATCGCGACGTCGACGTGCTGCCCGAGGCCACTCGAGTTGCGCTCCACCAGCGCCGAGAGCACCCCGATCGCGGTGAAGATGCCCCCGGCCATGTCGCCGATCGAGTACCCCGCGCGCGACGGCGATGGGTCGCTCTCGTGCCCGGTCGTGCTCATGATCCCGCCCATCGCCTGGGCGATGATGTCGACGGCCCCGCGCTCGCGGTACGGCCCCGTCTGCCCGAACCCGGACGTCGAGGCGTAGACGAGCGCCGGATTCAGCTTCGCGAGCGCCTCGTACCCGAAGCCGAGGCGCTCCATCGTCCCCGGCGAGAAGTTCTCGGTGACGACGTCCGCCCGCCGCACCAGCCGCTGCACGATCTCCGTCGCCTCGGGCGCCTTGAGGTCGAGCATGATGCTCTTCTTGCCCCGGTTGATCGAGAAGAAGTACGTGCTGACCCCGTGCACGTACGGCGCGTTCCCGCGCCGCCGCTCCGTCTGGAACGGCGTCTCGATCTTCCACACCTCCGCTCCGAGGTCCGCGAGGATCATCACCCCGTACGGCCCCGCCATCGCCCAGGTGAAGTCGAGCACCGTGATCCCGCTCAGCGGCCCAGCCATCGCAACCTCCGGGTTCCGCGCCGGCCTGACGTGTGCCGTTCGCTGTGCCGTGCGGCGGCCTGCCGGGCTAGTCCGCCAGCGCGGGCATCAGCTCCTCGGCCGTGATCCGCAGGCTGCGCATGATCGCGTCGTGCGTGAGATCGCCGATCTGCATGAAGCACATCAGGCGGTCCACGCCGATGTCCTTGTAGCGCTGCATCTTCCGCTGGCACGTCTCGACGTCGCCGATGATCACCGAGTCCAGCGGGTCGAGCGTCTCGTAGGCCTCCTCGGGCGAAACCTCCCGCCCGGCCGCGGCGTGGCGCAGCAGCCGCACCACCGGGTTGGGATCGTCGAGATCCTCGTCGCTCGCCGGAGCCGCCGTCTCGCCCTCGCTGACCGTGATGCGCGAGGCGGCGCCCTCGAGGACCTCGCCGCGGATCGAGTCGTAGAAGATCTCGGGGTCCACCTTGAAGACGGCGGGAGCCGAGTTCACGTACCACATCGCGGCGGCGGCGGCCCCGCTCTCGATCGCCTCGCGCGTGGTCTCGGCGCAGTGCACGAAGGTGAACACCGCGGTCTGGTCGTTGACGAAGTCGCCGACCGGCTCGCAGTCCTTGAGGCCGTCGCTGTACTCGTCGAGCAGCATCGCCATCACGTCGAGCGGCTGCATCAGCGTGGTCGCGAGCACGCCGACGCCCAGCTCCCCCGCCATCCGGAACGAGCCGGGGCTCGAGGTGGTCTGCCACATCGGCGGGTGGGGCTGCTGCAACGGCTTCGGGATGATGTTGCGCTCGGGAATCTCGAACAGCTCGCTCTCGAAGGAGAAGGGGCTCTCCGTCCACATCCCCTTCACCATCTGCATGCACTGCCGGACCTGCTCCAGCGAACTCTCGGGATCGACGCCGAACGTGTCCCACTCGAGGCCGCCCGAGCGCGCGAATCCGACCTCGGCGCGGCCGTGGCTCAGCCGGTCGAGCGTCGCCGCGCGCTCGGCGACGCGGATCGGGTGGTTCACCTTGAACGGGGCGAGCACTCCCGAGTGGCCCAGCCGCAGCCGGCTCGTCTGCTGCGAGATCGCGGTCAGCAGCAGCTCGGGCGCCGAGCTGTAGCTGAACTCGGTGGCCCCGTGGTGCTCGACCTGCCACCAGCACTCGTAGCCGAGCTCGTCCGCGAGGCGAGCCTGCGCCAGGGACTCCTCGATGACGTCCTGCTCGTGGTCCTCGCCCCAGCTCGCGCGGGCCTTCTGGATCTCCGTAAAGATGTCGAGCTTCACGATTGCGCTCCTCTCCGGCTCAGCGTCCGCGGTAGACCGGCGCCCGGCGCTCGACCCAGGCGCGCATCGACTCCGTCGTGTCCTCGAGCCCCGCGACGAACTCGCGCGTCTCGCGCTCCAGGTCGCGAACCTGCTGCGTCGGCCGCGGGCGGACCTCGGTCAGCAGCCGCTTCGTGCGCTGGAGGTGCACCGGCGGCAGGGCCGCGAGGTTCGCCGCCATCTCCCCGGCCTTGTCGAGCAGTTGGTCGGGCGGGACTACGTGATTCACGAACCCCAGCTCGTGCGCGCGCCGCGCATCCAGTTCGACGCCGCCGAGCAGCATCTCCATCGCCGACTGCCACGGCAACTGCTCGAGGATCGCGAGGCTGTAGTGCCCGATCGTGCCGCCGTGACGAATCTGCTGCATCTGGAACTTCGTGCCCTCGGCGGCCACGATCATGTCGCAGCCCAGCGCCATCACGAACCCGGCGGCGATCGCGTAGCCGTGCACCGCCGCGATCGTCGGCTTCGATGTCTGCGGCACGAGATCCTGGCTGAGGATCTCGGTGTAGCCCCTGCGCCCGCCGTGCCCCTCCTCGAGCGATTCCTTGAGGTCGCGTCCGGCGCAGAACGCGCGTCCGCGCCCGGTGAAGATCGCGACGCGCGCCTCGGGATCCTCGTTGAAGCGCACCCAGGCCTCGCAGAGGTCGTCACGAAGCGTGCCCCCCATCGCGTTGAGGCGCTCGGGCCGGTTGAGCGCGATCGTCACCACGTGGTCCTGCTGCTCGTACTCGATGAGCGACATCGGCTGCTCCCCCGTCGCGGCCGGGCCTCGCGCCCCGCCGGGCCGATGATAGAGGCAGCGCGACGCCGGGCACGAGTCCGCAACGCCCTCCGGCGCTGACGACCGTCAGCTTCATGCGCCACGAACGGACGCGCGGATATATAATGGGTATGCGGGAGGGGATAAGCATGGGTGCCAGGTCGCACGTCACCAGGTGGGGCTCCAGCCTCGCCGTCCGCATTCCGAAGCCCATCGCGGAGCAGTGGGGCGTGCATGAAGGCTCGGCCATCGAGATCGTCTCGCGCGACGACGAGGTTGTGCTGCGCAAGCGGAAGTACGACCTCGCCGAACTGGTCTCCCAGTTGCACCCCGAGAATCAGCACGCCGAACAGGATTGGGGTGCGCCGCAGGGCGATGAGGCGTGGTAAACGCCGACTATGTCCCCGCTCGCGGCGACATCATCTGGCTCAACTTCTCACCCCAGGCTGGCCACGAGCAGGCAGGCCGGCGGCCCGCACTCGTCCTGAGTCCCCACGCGTACAACGAGCGTTCCAGCGTCGCCCTGATCTGCCCCATCACGTCGACGGTGAGGGAGCACCCGTTCGAGGTTCCATTGCCCTCCGACCGATCCGTAACGGGAGTAGTGCTGGCTGACCAGATTCGGAGCCTGGACTGGCGTGCCCGTGGCGCGAGCCTCGTGACCCGGGCGCCACGGTCGGTCGTCGGGGACGTCCTGGCAAAGGTGCAGATCCTCATCGAGTGAGATGAACGATGTGACGGAGCGGATCGGCCCCGCCTGATTCGCCTTGTCGAGCCCGCGACGCCGCTATAGTGCTTCTCGAGGGCGGGGGGCGCGCGATGAGCCGGGTCAGCGGCCGCTACTGCATCGTCGGCATAGGGGAGACCGAGTACTCGCGCTGGTCCGGCCGGACCACGCTCTCGATGGCCTGCGAGGCGATCCTCAAGGCCGCCCGCGACGCGGGCCTCGCCGTCGACGAGATCGACGGCATTACCAGCCACCAGACCGCCGCCGGCGACTCCTGCACGAACGACCAGGTCGCGACCGCGCTCGGCATCCGCACCAACGTCGGCGTCGACATCCTCGGCGGCGGCAACAGCATCGGCCAGCTCGTGCATCAGTCGGTCGGCCTGCTCGAGGGCGGCCACTGCGAGGTGATCGCGATCTTCCGCTCGATGAACGGGCGCTCCGGCGTGCGCATGGGCGGCGGCGCCCCCACCGCCCGAGGCTCGGGACCGGGGGCCGCGCGTCCGCAGCTGGCGAGCGGCATCAACCAGTACCAGATCCCGTGGGGGATCCGCGGCGCGCCCACCCGCTTCGCGATGGAGGCGATGGCCTACCTCCACCGCTACGGCTACAGCACGCTCAACATGGCCGAGCTCGCCGTCACCCAGCGCCGGGCCGCGACCAACAACCCCAAGGCCACGCGCCGCGAGGTCATCACGATCGACGACCACCAGAACTCGCGCTGGATCACCAAGCCCTTCCGGCTGCTCGACTGCTGCCAGGAGAACGACGTCGCCGCCTGCCTGATCCTCACCTCCGCGGAGCGGGCGCGAGACCTCGCGCAGCCGCCGGTCTACATCCTCGGCGGGAACGCCCGCGCCTCCTCCTACCGCCCCGACTGGGTGTGGGCGCTGGAGGACGTCAACGCGGGCTGGAGCAGGCACGTCGGCGAGCGCGCCTTCGCGAACGCCGGCATCGACCGCGGCGACGTCGACATCGTCACGATGTACGACAACTTCACCACCACGCCGATGAAATACCTCGAGGCGTTCGGCTTCTGCGGCGAGGGCGAGGGCGGGGCTTTCATCGGCGACGGGCGCATCGGCCTCGACGGCGAGCTGCCGCAGAACACCAACGGCGGCCAGCTCTCCGAGGGCTACGCCCACGGCGCGGGCTACCTGATCGAGACGACGCGCCAGCTGCGCGGCCAAGCCGACGACTACTGCCCCGGCTGGGCGGACGGGGAGCACAGCTACGACCGCGCGGGCGGCTGCCGCCAGGTCCGCAGCCGCGAGGACCGGCGGAGCGGCAACCGCGACAACCCGAGCCCACCGACGATCTCATTCAGCGTCGGCGGCGGCGGCACCGCCCAGGGCTGGTCCGTCGCGTTGCGCCGCTAGCAGCGCCGGGGAGGCACGATGCCGGGTCCGATCGACTACTCGCTGATCAATCACCAGCCCGACCTCGACAGCGCCGGCTGGTGGGAGGGCGCGGCCGCGCATCGCCTGCTCGTCCCAAGCTGCGAGGACTGCGCGTACCGCTGGTTCCCGCCCGGCCCGGTCTGCCCCTCGTGCCGCTCGATGAACCTCGGCTGGCGCGAGGCCGAGGGGCGGGGCGTGATCGCGAACTACGTCGTCGTCTGCCACCCCGTGCTCGCCGCCTTCCGCGAGGCCGTTCCCTACGTCGTCGCGCTCGTCGAGTTGCCGGACTGCGCGAACGCGAACGGCGAGCCGGTGCGCATTGGCGGCGTGCTCGTCGACGACGAGGACGCCGCGGCGATCGGCGCTCCCGTCGAGGTGGTCTACGATCACGCGCCGGACGAAGCCTTCGTCGTGCCGCGCTGGCGCGTCAGCGGCGAGGCGGCGGACGGCTGGCGTTTCGAGAACTGAGGCAGCGATGAGCCCCGAGCAATCCAGGCAGTCGCCCCGCAGCGGAGCGCGCGCCCTCGAGGGCGTGCGGGTCGTCGACCTCAGCTGGGTGCGCGCCGGCCCCTGGGGCACGCGCATCCTCGGCACGCTCGGCGCCGAGGTGATCAAGGTCGAGTGGCCCGCGCCCGGCTCCGTCCACCACAACGATCGCTACACGAACACGGGCCGGCCCGAGTACATCGAGCCGAACCTCAACAACAGCCACTGGTTCAGCGAGAAGAACGTCAACAAGCGCAGCGTCACGCTCAACCTCCGCAACCCGCGCGGCCGCGAGCTGCTGAAGCGCCTGATCGCCGTCTCCGACGTGGTGATCGAGAACTTCACCTCGAGGGTGATGCAGCGCTGGGAGCTGGGCTACGAGCAGCTGCGCGAGATCAAGCAGGACATCATCTACGTCTCGCTCTCCGCCCTTGGGCACACCGGCCGCGACCACCCCTTCCGCACCTACGGGCCGAGCGCGCAGGCGCTCTCCGGCATGACCTTCCTCTCCGGGCTGCCCGGCGAGCCGCCCGCCGGCTGGGGCTGGTCCTACCTCGACGACACGGGAGGCATCTACGGCGCGATCGCCGTGATGACGGCGCTGCACCACCGCCACGTGACCGGTCGCGGTCAGCACGTCGATCTCTCGCAGGTCGGCAGCGGGATCGCGCTCTCCGGCGCGGCGATCCTCGACGCGACCGTCAACGGCCGGGCGATGCGCCGCGAGGGCTTCCCGCCCGGCAACCGCACGCACTGGCCGGGGACGCCGCGCCTCGACAACTACCGCGGCCCGATGCTCGCCCCGCACAACGCCTACCGCACGGCCCCCGGCGGCTACAACGACTGGTGCGCGATCGTCTGCCGCGACGACGAGCAGTGGCGCGCCCTCGCCGGCGTGATGGGCGACCCCGAGTGGGCGCGCGCGCCCCGCTTCGCCGCCAACGACGGCCGGATCGAGCACCAGGAGGAACTCGACCGGGAGATCGAGGCGTGGACGCAGACCCTCGAGAAGTACGAGCTGGCCGAGCGCTGCCAGGCGGCGGGCGTCCCCGCCATGCCCGTGCAGAGCAACGAGGACCGCGTCACCCGCGATCCGCAGCTCCGCCATCGCGAGATGTTCACGGAGCTGCCGCACGCCGGGCTCGGCCCGATGGGCTACCAGAACCTCCCCTTCCGCGGCTCGGCCATCGAGACCAGCTCGCGGCGCGCCGCGCCGCTGATCGGCGAGCACAACCGCGAGGTGCTGTGCGGCCTGCTCGGCCTCAGCGAGCAGGAGCTGGGCGAGGGCTACCGGGACGACTCGATCTGGCCCGAAGATCTGCCGATCGAGCCCTACCTCGAGGCGGAGGCGGCAGCCGGATCCGGAGCCGCCTCGTGACGCCCGGCGGCCCGCTGGCCGATCTGCGCGTGGTGGAACTTGCCGGCGAGCAAGGCCAGTGGTGCGGGCGGCTGCTCGCCGACCTCGGGGCGGACGTGATCAAGGTCGAGCCGCCGGGAGGCGCGCCCGAGCGCCGGGTCGGTCCCTGGCGCCGCGACGAGCCGCACCCCGACCGCAGCCTTTCGTTCTGGCACTACAACAGCGGCAAGCGCGCGATCACGCTCGACATCGAGAGCGCCGAGGGCGCGACGGTGCTGCGCCGCCTCGTCGCCGGGGCCGACATCTTCCTCGAGACGCAGCCGCCCGGCTGGCTGGCGGCCCTCGGCCTCGGGCCGGACGAGCTGCGGGGCGCGGACCCGCGGCTGATTTACTGCTCGCTCACGCCCTTCGGGCAGGATGGGCCGTGGCGCGACTTCGAGACGACCGACCTCGTGCAGCTGGCGGCGGGCGGCCAGATGGCGCAGTGCGGCTACGACGAGGAGGACAACCCGGACGCGCCGCCGATCGCGCCGGGCGGCGGGAACGCCTGGCACATCGGCTGCCACTTCGCCCTCGTCGCGATCAGCGCCGCGATCGTCTACCGCGACCTGAGCGGCGAGGGCCAGCACCTCGACGTCTCGATCCACGAGGCCTGCTCGCTCACCACGGAGTCGGCGATCCCCACCTACTTCTCGACCGGCCGCGTCGTCCGCCGCCAGACGGGCCGCCACTCGGCCTGGTCGATGCCGCGCCCGCGGACGCAGTACCTCTGCAAGGACGGCGCCTACATCAACGCGATGTTCAACCAGCGGATCTCGCCCGAGCGGGTCCGCATCTTCGCCGAGTGGATGGACGAGTACGGCGCCGCCGCCGACCTGCTCGACGAGCGCTACCGCGACGCGCGGGTCGTCGAGGAGAGCCAGGAGCACATCGCGGAGGTGCTGCACGCCTTCTTCCCGCGGGTCACCGCCGAGGAGGCCTGCCGGGGCGCGCAGGAGCGCGGGCTGCCCTGGGGCGCCGTGCGGAGCGTCGACGAGATCCTCGCCGACCCGCACTGGGAGGACCGCGGCTACTGGGTCGACGTCGAGCACCCCGAACTCGGCGAGAGCTTCCGCTACCCCGGGATCTGGGGGCTGTACTCCGACTCCCCGCTCGCGATCACGCGGCGCGCCCCCCTCGTCGGCGAGCACACCGCCGAGGTGCTGGCCGAGCTCGGCCTCGACGCCGGAGAGATCGAGTCGCTGCGCGCGGCCGGCGCGATTTAGGCGCCGGCGTCGGGCTATACCCCCTCGACGACCATCGTCCTTGCGTTCATGCAGCGGGCGCGCAGGTCCTGGAGCGCCTCGTACTCGGACGAACGCACGAACCCCTGCGCCCGCTCGAAGCTGTCGAACTCCATGATCACGATGCGGTTCGGCACCCAATCGCCGTCGATCACCTCGGTGGTCCCGCCGCGCACGAGGAAGCTCCCGCCGTGCGCCTCCATGGCGTCCACGATCTTGACGGCGAACTCAGCGAACACCTCCTGGTCGAAGATCTCGGTGTCGATGAGCATGTAGCCCTTCATCTCGCAACCCTTTCGTCAGCGCCTGCACGTACTCCGCGCAGGATACCGCGTATCGATCAGGTCCGCGCGCTTCCTCCGGCCCCCTCTTCGGGGAGGGGAGGCCCGGATCCGGCCCCCTCCCCCCTGGCGGGGGAGGGCGGGGGTGAGGGGAGCGCGCGCAGCGCGCCCTCAAGGGTGCACGAGACTTTCGAGGACAGCGAGGCGACGGGCGAGCCTGGATTCCGGCTTTCGCCGGAATGACGGGAAGGGAGGCGGAATGACGGGGAGGGAGGCGGAATGACGGGGAGGGAGGCGGAATGGCGGAGGGGGTCCGCCCCTCAGCGGCGGGAGCCCTCGATCTCCACCGCGACGATGTCGATGCCGTGGTACTTCCGGTGGCGCACGGAGGAGGCGTAGTGGCGCAGCAGGCGGAACGAGATGTCCTCCACCTCCGGGATCTCGGCCTGCTCGCTGATGTACGCGATGCGGTCTTCGATGTTTTCCTCCGAGAAGACCGCCAGGAACTCCAGTTCGACCGCCTCGGCCCCGGGGCGCGTGATGAGCACGAGGCGCGGCGGTTGCTCGCCCTCGTAGTCGTCGCGCAGCTGCAGCATGGTCGACAGCGTCTCCTCGCCCGCCGCGCACAGCCGGTCGGTCGAGGCCTGGTTCCAGCGCATGGCGGAACCGAGCTCGCGCAGGAACGCCTCGACCCCGGGGAAGGCCGAGGCGTCCAGCTCGGTCTCCAGCCGCCTCTGGCGTGAGGTGGTGAGCTCGAGCACGACGGTCATCACCACCGCGGCGAGCACGCCGACCACCACGCTGTTGCCGAGCGCCACGCCCCAGGGGCCGCCGATCACCTCCGCGAGGACGTTCTGGCTCTGCAAGCCGATCGCGATCGAGAGCGAGACGCCCACGATGAAGGCGCGCTGCTGGTTGAGCCCGTCGCGGAAGACGGTGCGCATCCCCTCGACGAAGAGCAGGCCCATGACCATCATCAGCAGCGCCCCGGTCACCGAGCGCGGAATCGTGAGCAGCACGGCGACGACCTTCGGCAGCAGCGCCAGCGCGATCAGCATCGCCCCCATCGCGATCCCGGCTCGGCGCGCGGCCACCCCCGTAAACCCGATCAACGCGACGGTGGAGGGCAGATAGATGATCGTGGGCGGCGTCCCCGCGATACCCGACAGCAGGATCGCGACCCCGCCGACGTTCATCGTCCCCTGCACGCCGCGGAAGTCGATGCTGCGCGGGCGGCGCCGCGAGGCCTGCTGGATCACGGCGCCCTCGTTGCTGGCCTTCACCGCCACGACGGCGCTGACGACGAAGAAGACGAGCAGCAGCGCCCAGAAGTCCTCGTCCAGCACCGAGCCGAAGCCCGGCCACGCCGAGAAGTCGGGGAGCGCGAACCACGGGGCGTCGAGCGCCTTGCGGGCGTCGTACACTCCGAGCGGCGCCGCGACGGCGCAGCCCACGACGATCGCGATCGGCATCGCCCACAGCCGCCACAGGCCCGAACCGCGCAGCATGAGCAGGGCCACCGTCGCCAGCGTCGCCGCCCCGACCGCCAGACCGGCGCCCGGCTCCACGCCCGCCGGCACGTCGTCGATCCGATCGATGGCGATCGGGATCGCGGTGACGGGGATCATCATGAACGCGACGCCCGTGACGACGGGCGTGATCAGCCGCCGCAGCCGCGCGAGCCAGGCGGCGACCGCGAACTGCACCAGCGACGACGCCACGACGAGGGTCGACATGAGCGCCAGGCCGCCCTCGTTGACGGCCAGCACGCACACCGCGAGGAAGGGAGCGCCGGGGCCCATCAGGTGGATGTAGCCGGGGCCGAGCCGTCCGAGCGTCGTGGCCTGGAGGGCCATGGCGAGGCCGGCGACGATCAGGGCGGCGAAGACGGCCCAGGCGAGGTAGCTGCCGTCGTCGTTGTATGCGACGGCGAAGATGGTGGTGATGGTGACCGTGTTCGAGAGGGCCAGCACCATGCCTTGCGACGCCACGGTGAGCGTCAGCGGGGATGGAGGGCGCTCCTCCGGCTCGTAGCGTATGTGCTCGTTGCTGAGCATCGTCGTTCCCGCGCCCGTACCCGATGGCTGCGGCGCAGGCTACACCAGCCGGGAAGTGCGGCATCATCATGGCGCCCGGCGATCGTCGTCCCGCGGGTCAGCGCCGGGAGATCGAGTCGCTGCGCGCGGGCGGCGTGCTTTAGCCTGTCCGGGGCTTGCGAAGCCGCACGCGTCGAGGGAGCGCAACGAATGACCACCTACGTCTACGTCTCACTGCAGGGCGACGACAAGATCCTGCGCTTCGTCATGGACCCCGCCGCCGGCCGCCTCACGGAGCGGCTCGAGATCGAGGTGTCGGGCGGGCCGGCGCCGCTCGCCCTCGATCCCGCGCGGAGGCGCATGTACGTCGGGCGCCGCGGCGAGCGCCTGATGTCGAGCTTCGATGTCGACCCCGATACGGGCGACCTTTCGATGACGGGGACGGTCCCCCTCGAGGGCGAGCCGAACTTCGTCGCCACCGACCGCAAGGGGAACTTCCTGTTCTCGTCGTACTACTTCATCGGCAAGGTGGCGGTGCACCCGCTGGACGCGAGCGGCGCGCTCGGCGGGCCGGCCGTGCACTGGCTCGACACGGCGACCGGGGCGCACTCGATCCAGGCCGACCCCTCGAACCGCTTCGTCTTCGTCCCGCACATCGCGAACCGGGGCCCCAACGCGATCTTCCAGTTCAGGTTCGACGAGCGCAGCGGCGAGCTGACGCCGAACGACCCTCCTCACGCGAAGCCCGAGGGCGAGGACGGCCCGCGCCACCTCTGCTTCCACCCGGACAAGGACCTCGTCTACACCTCGAACGAGCAGGGTTGCAGCGTGACCGCCTGGGCGTTCGACCGGGGCAGCGGAACGCTGACGCCGGTGCAGACCGTCTCGACGCTTCCCGCCGGCTTCGACGGTCGCAACTCGTGCTCGCAGATCCAGATCACCCCCTCGGGGCGGTTCCTCTACGCGCCGAACCGGGGGCACAACAGCGTCGCCAGCTTCGCCCTCGATGAGGCGACGGGGCTGCTGACGGCCACGGGGCGCGTCGCGGCCGAGCCCGTCCCGCGCGCGTTCGGCCTCGACCCGAGCGGGAGCTTCCTGTTCGCCGGCGGACTCGAGTCCGGTCGCCTCGCCTCGTACCGGGTGGACGGCGAGAACGGGACGCTGACGCCGCTCGAGACCTACGAGGTCGGCGAGACGCCGATGTGGGTGCTTGCCACGACGCTGCCCTAGGCTGCCGGGCGAGGGAGAGCCATGCGGGTCAAGATCGACCTCCATCAGTGCAGCCGCGTCGGCAACTGCTTGACCTTCCATCGCCGGATCTTCAGGGACAGCGGAGACGGCTCCCCCGAGGTCCTCGTCGATCCGCTCCCCGAGGATCTGCGCGAGGAGGCCGAGGCCGCCGTCGAGGGCTGCCCCACCGGCGCGATCTCGATCGAGGACGAGTAGGCCGGGGCTCGATTCCCCGTCCGCGAGCCCGTGCTCAAGGGTCGCTGAGGGAGGTGAGGCGATGCCGCAGGCTACCGCGACCGGCTACGACCCGCAGACCTATGGGCCGCTGACGTTCCACGCCGCCGCCGAGCGGTTCCGCGCGGGCGACGACACGCCCCGCGACTACCTTGAGCGCTGCCTCGCGACGATCGAGGAGCGCGAGCCGGTGGTCCGGGCCTTCGCGCACCTCCGCGCGGACCTTGCCCGCGCCGCCGCGGACGCGAGCGCGGAGCGCTGGGCGGCGGGCGAGCCGCGCTCCGCCATCGACGGCATGCCGGTGGGTATCAAGGATCTGCTCGAGACGAAGGACATGCCGACCGAGTACGGCTGCGAGGCGTTCCGCGGGAACTTCCCGAAGCGGGACAACGCGGCCGTCTGGGCGCTGCGGCAGGCGGGCGCGGTGATCCTCGGCAAGACCGTCACGGCCGAGCTCGGGGGCGCGCATCCCGGACCGACGACCAACCCGTTCGACCCGCGGCGCTCGCCGGGCGGCTCCTCGTCGGGCTCGGCCGCCGCGGTCGCGGCGCGCATGCTCCCGGCGGCGATCGGCTCGCAGGTCGGCGGCTCGATCATCCGGCCCGCCGGCTACTGCGGGAACGTCGCCCTCAAGCCCACGCAGGGCGGCATCAACCGCGGCGAGCGGCAGGCGACGAGCATGAGCACACACGGCGTCCACGCCAACTGCATCGAGGACATGTGGCAGGTCGCGATCGAGATCGCGAGTCGCGCCGGAGGCGATCGCGGCTGGCCCGGACTCGACGGCCCCGCGATCACCCCCGCGCCGCGCAAGCCCGAGCGGCTGATCGTCCTCGAGACGCAGGGCTGGGCCGGGCTCGACGACGCGAGCAAGGAGGGCTTCGCGGCGGTCCTCGGCCAGTTGCGCGAGTTCGGCGTCCAGCTCCTCGGGCGGCAAGACAACCCGCTGGTCGAGTCGCTGGAGCGCGCCGTCGGCGACGCGCGCGAGGTGTGCAACGCGATCACGGGCTGGGAGAACCGTTGGGCGACGCGCAACCTCGTCGATCAGCACCCCGACGGCGTCAGCGAGCGGGCGAAGGCCGTGCTTGCCCGCGCCGAGGCGATGTCGGTCGACGACTACCGGGCGGCGCTGCTCGCCCGGCAGGTCGCGCAGGAGGCGCACGCCGCCCTCGCCGGATCCGGCGACGCGATCGTCACGCTCTCCTGTCCGGGCCCGGCGCACGTCTGGCTCGGCGACGAGCCAGGCAAGCCGCTCGCGCCGCGCCCGACGGGCGATCCGGTGTTCAACTTCCCGAGCTCGATGCTGTTCGCCCCGGCCGTGAGCATGCCGCTGATCAGCGTCGGCGGGATGCCCGTCGGCGTGCAGGTCTTCGGCCAGCCGCACCAGGACGCCGCGATGACGGCGATCGCGCGCTGGCTGCTCGGGGCGGTCTCGCCGGTCGCCGTCGACTAGCGCCGGAGCGGGCGTCGCCTCGTGAACAGGGCGATCTAGAGCGTCGCGCTAGAACGTCGCGATCGGGTTCGCCGGCGAGCCGGTGCCCTGCGCGAAGCGCAGCGGATTGAGGGAGAAGCAGAACTCCCAGCGATTGCGCTCCGCGCACGCCTCGCCGAGCCGCTCGAGGTGCGCGTTGTCGATCAGCCGCAGGCCCATCATCGGGATCGCGACCTGGTGCATCGGCATCATCGTCTCCGCGTACTGCCCGACCGGCGCGTGGTCGGTGAAGACGTCGGAGCCGATCAGCGCGACCCCGCGCTCGTGCAGCCACGGCAGGCAGGCGGCGTTGTAGCCGGAGAACTCCTCGGGCGGCGGCTCGCCAGACGCGGCCGCCGCCTCGATCTGCGCCCCGTAGCCGACGCGCAGCAGCAGCACATCGCCTTCCTCGACGCGCACGCCCTGGGCCTGCTCGGCGGCCTCGAGGTCCTCGGGGAAGACGTAGTCCTCGGGGTCGAGCGTGGTCCTGCCCTTGAGGCGGGCGATGTCGAGCAGGACGCCGCGGGTGAGGATGCCGTCGCGCATGACGTCCGAGGTCTGGACCGTGGCGCCCTCGCCGCTCTTGACCAGCGCGGACGAGCGGCCGTTGTACATCCGGCCCCGCCAGAAGACGTGGGCGAGCCCGTCGATGTGCGTGAAGATCGAGCCGTGGAAGACGAACGAGACGTGCTCGCTCGCTCCCTGCAGCATCTTGCGGCCGGGGAACCTCGGGTGCTCCCGGTCGTCGCCGAGGGCGTACAGCTCGCCGCTCTGCACCATGTTGGTGACCGGGTTCGCGCCGGCCATCGCGCGCGGGCCGGACCAGGGGATGACGCGCGAGCAGGAGACGCTGACGCCCTCGCGGATCAGCGAGGCCGCCTGCCTGCGCTTCTCCGGCGTGATCAGGTTCAGCGTGCCGAGCGTGTCGTCCGCGCCCCAGCGCCCCCAGTTGCTGAGCGTCTCGAAGTAGCCGAGAACCTCCTCCTGGCTTGGTGGTGCGGGCATCGCTCCTGTCCTCCCTCCGCCCCGGTCAGACGAGTCGGGCGGCCTCAGTCGTGGAAGTGCGGGACGACCGTCTCGCCCATGAGCCGCAGCGACTTCATGATCTTCTCGTGCGGAAGGCTCGGCCCCGCCTGCACCAGGCACATCATGTGGTCCAGCCCGACCTCCCGGTAGCGCTCCATCTTCTCGATCACCTGGTCCGGGGTGCCGACGATGAACTGGTCCTCGGCGTCCATCGCCTCGAAGAACTCCTCGTTGGAGATCTCGGCGCCCTCCAGCACCTTGATCAGGACGCTGCGGCCGGGGCTGTCGCCGGATTCGGCGATGCGCTCGATCTGCGCCGCCCGATCGAACGCCGCCGACTCCTCGCCCTCCCGCCGGGCCCGCCAGCCGAGCCGCAGCGCGGCGACCTTGGTGAGGTACCACGCCGCCGCCTGGGGGCCGCCGTCGTGGATCGCCTCGTCCTCGGTCTCCGCGCAGTAGACGTAGGTGAACGCGCCGCAGCGGTTGTTGACCGCCTTGCCGAACGGCTGCTGCTCGCGCTGCGCCTCGCGGTAGGCGCGCACGCTCTCGGCGAGCGCCGCCAGCGGCTGGAACAGCGTCAGCCCGAGGTAGCCGATGCCGCCCCGCCCGGCCAGCTCGATCGACTCCGGGCTGCCCCCGGCGACCCACATCGGCGGGTGGGGGTTCTGCAACACGCGCGGCACGACGGTGATCGGGGCGATCTCGACGTGATCGCTGGAGTACGAGAACTCGTCCTCCGTCCACATCCGCGGGATGATCTCGAGCGCCTCGCGCAGGATCGGGCGCGTCGTCTCGCCGTCGATGTGGAAGACGTCCCACTCGCGGACGGTGGACCGTCCGAAGCCGATCTCGAGCCGGCCGTCGCTGAGGTTGTCGAGCACCGCCGCCCGCTCGGCCACGCGCACCGGGTGGTTGAACAGCGGGTGCGTGAGCACGACCGCGTGCCCCACGCGCATCCGCTTCGTGCGCGCCGCCACGGCGGTGAGGAAGATCTCCGGCGCCGGCATGTGCGCGAACTCGACCGAGCCGTGGTGCTCCACCGACCAGAAGCAGTTGAACCCCGCGGCCTCGCCCACATCGACCTGCTCCAGCACCTGCTGGTAGAGGCGGTGGTCGGCGCCCGCCGGCCAGGGCCGTCCGGTCCCCTGGCAGAACTCGTAGAACAGGTCGATCTTCACGGTGCGCCTCCCGATCTGTCCGGCGGACGTTGCGCGCGCTACCCCTCGAGGATGAGCCGCGCGAGCGCCTCCGGCTCGCTGAGCATGGGGTAGTGGCCGGTGTCGAGTTCGCGCCAGGGCGCGCCGAACGCATCCGCGGTGCGGCGCTGGTGCGCCTCGCCGGGATTCTCCGCGCGCCGGCACCAGATCACCGAGACGTCCCAGTCCTGGTCCCAGAACGAGTCCAGCACGACCGGCTGCGTCACGGTCCCGATGGGGCGCCCCCGGAAGCGCTCGCCCGCCCACGCGGCGGTCTCGGGCGGGAGGCCGTGGAGCAGGCGCGCCAGGTGCTCCTCGGTCGGTCGGCCGGTTGTCGTGGGCGCGCTGCGCGGCCGCCCGAGGACGTCCGCGCTGGTCTCGCCGGTCTTGAGCACGAGCGCGTCGACGAAGACGAGCCGGGCGATCCGCTCGCGCGCGAGCTCCGCCGTCCTCGCCGCCACCATCCCGCCCGACGAGGTGCCGACCAGCACCACGTCGCTGAGGTCTTCGTAGAAGAGCAGCTCCGCGATCTCGTCCGCCTGTGACTCGACGGTGATACCCGACCGGTCCTGCTCCGACCGCTCGCCGCAACCGTCCAGCGACGGCGCGTACGCGTCGTGGCCCGCCGCGCGGAGCTGCCTCGCGACGGGGCCCCAGATCCAGCCGCCCTGGTATGCGCCGTGGATGAGCACGAATGCGGTCATCGGTTCCCTCCTCGCACGGAATCGCCTCGTCGTCTCACGTCGTTGCGCTGCCTCGCGCGTCAGCCCTCGAGGATGAGCCGCGTCAGCGCTTCCGGCTCGCTGAGCATGGGGTAGTGGCCGGTGTCGAGCTCGCGCCAGCGCGCGCCGAGCGCCTCGGCGCAACGGCGCTGGTGCGCCTCGCCGGGGTTCGCGGCGCGCCGGCACCAGATGACCGAGGCGTCCCACTCCTGCTCCCAGAACGAATCGAGCTCGACCGGCCGGCTGAACGCCGCGGCGGGATGCAGGCCGAAGCGCTCGGCGGCCCACTCGGCGCTCTCGCGCGGGAGGTCGCGCAGCAGGTCCGCCAGCCGTTCCTCGGCTGGCCGGCCGGTCGCCACGTCGGTGTTGATCGCCCTCGGCCGGTTCACGATGTCGCCGATGGTCTCCCCAGGCTTGAGGACGAGCGCGTCGACGAAGACGAGGCGGGCGATGCGCTCGCGCGCGAGCTCCGCCGTCCTCGCCACGACCATCCCGCCCGACGAGGTGCCGACGAGGACCACGTCGTTGAGATCCTCGTGGAAGAGCAGCCGTGCGATCTCTTCGGCCTGCGACTCCGTGGTGATGCCGGGCCGCAGCTGGAGCGCCCGCTCGCCGCAGCCGTCCAGCGACGGCGCGTGCGCGACGTGGCCCTCGGCGTGCAGCCGCGCGGCGACGGGGGCCCAGATCCAGCCGCCCTGGTATGCGCCGTGGATGAGCACGAATGCGGTCACCGTTGTCCTCCTCGCGTCGTTGCAGCTCGCCGGCTCGGGGCCAAGCCTAGCGCAGCGCCCGCGAGCGGGCCGGGATGGCGGCCCGGGCGGGGGTGCGGCTATCGTGTCCGGGCGGATCTCGCGAGGAGGCTGCCGTGAAGATCGGACTGCTGCTCACGTCGCACCCCGACCCCGAGACGTCGCCGTATCCGCACCAGTCGGTCCACGCGCGCGTCACCAACGAGGTGCTGACCGCAGAAGAGCACGGCTACGACACCGTCTGGATCGCGGAGCATCACTTCTCGAACACCTACGGCATCCTGCCCGACCCGTTCAGCTACCTCTCCTACCTCGCCGCCAAGACCAGCCGCATCAAGCTCGGCGCGGCCGTGATGGTCGTGCCGCTGCACCACCCGCTGCGCATCGTCGAGAACGCGGCCTTCGTCGACATCCTCAGCGAGGGGCGCTTCCAGCTCGGCCTCGGGTCCGGCTACCGGCCCTACGAGTTCGAGGGCCTGGGCGTCGACTACGACGGGCGGCGCGAGATGATGCAGGAGGAGGCGGTGCCGCTGATCCTGCAGGGCTTCTTCGACAAGCGCGTCAACGCGGACGGCCAGTTCTTCCGGATCAGGATGGACGAGCAGAGCGAGGTCTTCCCGCAGCCGATCCAGCAGCCCCACCCCCCGATCTACATGGCGGCCGGCACGCCCGGCTCGATGGCGTTCGCGGCCCGCAACGGCTTCGGCCTGATGCAGTCCGCGCTGCCCTCGATCGAAACGATCGGCGAGCACGTCGCCTTCTACCGCGAGCACATGGCGGAGGCGCAGGCGCCCTACAGCCGGAACCCGGCCTTCGGCGACATCGACGTCGCCCGCATGGTCTACGTCGCCGAATCGGACGCGAAGGCGCGCGAGGAGTCCGAGGAGGGCATCGTGCGCCACACCAAGAGCTTCCTGCTGAGCGGCAGGACCGGCAGCTACCTCGGGGACGTCGCCGAGAAGAGCGACGAGAGCGCGTTCGCCTACGAGAAGCTGGTGAGGGACACCGTGCTGCACGGCTCGCCGGACACGGTGCTGCGCCGCCTCGAGGCGCTGGCCCAGGCCGGCGCCTCGTCCGTGATGATCCACTACCCGCCGTACTACGGTCCGGCGAAGACGACGAAGATGCTCGAGCTGTTCGCGAGGGAAGTGCTGCCGCACGTCGGCGCGTTCGAGCAGGCCGGCGCCGCCGCGGCCCTCGAGAGCGCCGGCGCGCCGGCGGCGGGATAGCGGGGGAGATCGCCATGGCCGGAGCCTCGTTCGCGCGCTTCGAGGGCAAGGTGGCGCTGATCACCGGGGCCGCCAGCGGCATCTGCCGCGCCGCCGCCGAGATCATCGCCGCCGAGGGCGGCGCGATCGCCGCCGTCGACAACAACCGCGAGCTGCTCGACGGCGCGATGGAGACCTTCGCGGCGGCCGGCGGCGGCGAGCACCACGCCTACCACGCCAACGCGCTCGATCAGGCGGAGGTGGACGCCGTCGTCGCCGACGCCGTCGAGCGCTTCGGCAGGATCGACATCCTCGTCAACGGCGTCGGCGGCTCCACGGCGATCCCGAATTCGGGCGCGACGGTCGAGGAGCTGACGTTCGAGGAGTGGCGGAAGGTGCTGGACTTCAACCTCAGCGGGACCTTCCTGTTCTGCCACGCCGTGATTCCGCACATGACCCGGCAGGGCGGCGGCAAGATCGTGAACTTCTCCTCCCGATCCAGCCGCGGGAGGAGCCCGACCAGTTCGGCGGCCTACGCCGCCGCCAAGGGCGGCATCATCTCGTTCACCTCGAAGCTCGCGATGGAGGTCGGTCCCGCCGGCATCAACGTCAACGCGATCGCGCCCGCGACGACCATGACCGAGCGCATCCGCCGCGTCTACGAGCGGCGTCCGGCGGGGTCGCGCGAGCGCCAGATCGCCGCGATCCCGCTCGGCCGCGTCGCCGAGCCGATCGACCAGGCCAACGTCGTCTGCTTCCTGGCGTCGGCGCACGCGGACTTCGTCACCGGCGTGACGATCGACGTGACGGGCGGCGGGTAGCGCCCTCGAGAGCGGCGCCGAGCGCCCGCTTCGCCGACCGGCGCGTTACGCTCTTCGCCGGTCCGAGTACCGAGGCGTCCGAAAGGGGTTCCCATGCAGCAACTCGAGCTCGTCCCGTACCTGCTCTACGAGAAGGAGGACAACGGGATCCTCTGGATCAAGTTCAACCGGCCAGAGAAGCTGAACGCCGCCGTCGGCGGCCCCGAGCGCAGCGGCACGCTGTCCAAGGTCGGCGAGTACATGCGCGCCGGCGACGATGACCCCGACGTGAAGGTGATCGTGCTGACCGGCGTCGGGCGCGGCTTCTGCGCGGGCGTGGACGTCCGTGGCAGCGATCTCGGTCAGTTCGAGCCCCAGGACAACTTCCTTGGCAACGCGCCGTACGAGGCGGGCGGGCTGGATGCGACGCGCCAGCGCTTCTACTACGGCATCACCAAGCTGATGAAGGACATCTCGTTCATCCGCAAGCCGACGGTCGCGATGGTCAACGGCGTGGCCGCCGGATTCGGCATGGACATGGCCCTGCAGTGCGACATCCGCTACGGCAGCGAGCAGACACGCTTCATCTCCTACCACCAGGTCGGCCAGATCATCGAGAACGGCGGCGCCTACTACCTGACGAGGCTCGCGGGCCTCGGCCGCGCCCTCGAGTTCTCCTTCACCGGCGACCTCGACGGCCAGACCGCCGCCGAGTGGGGCGTCCTGAACAAGATCGTGCCGTCCGAGGACCTCGAGGCCGAGGTGCGCGCGCTGTGCGACCGGATCATCCGCGTCCCGCCTATGGTCTCCTGGATCAACAAGCGGGTGATCCGGGCGGCCGCGGACACGACGCTGGAGCACACGGCGGTGCTGACCTCGAACGCCTCGCCCATCCCCGGCACCTCGGACGACGCCGCCGAGGCGCGTTCGGCCCTCCGCGAGCGCCGCGCTCCCGTGTTCAAGGGCCGCTGAGCGCGCGGTCCCGGCTCGGGAACCAGCGGGGAGGTCGCGCCCGGCTCCCGCGCGGTCAGCGATCGGGCCGGTTCGCGGCGCCCGGAGTGGGAGTGCGCACCGTCTGGAACTCGCCGCTGCCGTCGGGCACGCGGGCGTAGCTCGTGCCCTCGTCGGCCTGACCCTCGTCCCAGTCGACCTCGGCGACCAGCGCGCCGCCGGCCGTCCAGACGCCCAGCTCCTCGTCCCTGCCGAGGGCGAAGCCGGGCCAGCCGTCCTTGTCGAGCTGCACCTGGAGGTACCCGCCCGGCGGAATCACCAGATCGGAGGGGAAGGCAACCCGCTTCCCGGCGTCCGTCAGGTCGTCGGCCACGACGAAGTTGGCGAGCGCCAGGTGGGCGTCCGACGAGTTGTGGAGCTCGAACCAGTCGAGCGGATCCCCTTGGGCGGCGATCTCGTTGATCACGAGGCCAACGTCCGCCGGAGCGCCGTCGCTCGCCTCGTCCTCCGGCGGCAGGGGAGGGGGGATGCCCCCGAAGACGCCGGAGAAGCTGCCGGAGACCGCCGCGCCCTGTTCGGCGCTCGCTTCCGCCAGCCTCAGCACGCCCTCGCTGAAGGGCGTGAAGCTGTCCGGGGTCGTGCCTCCGGGCGGGATGGTCCACACGCCTCCGGCGATCCGGTCCTCGCCGATGGTCAGCGTGGCGCCGCTCGCCAGCCGGGCAATGGGCAGCACGACGGTGAGGCCCTCCACGGAACCGTCGGGCTGCACGCTGATCACGGCCAGCGAGGCCGCGTCCCTGATGCCGAAGCCCGCCGTCTCCTCCGCGCTGGCGTGTCCGGCGACCACGCCCAGGTCGCCGACGGGCAGCTCGGTCCCGTCCACCGCGAGGTAGGAGACCTCCCTCTCGGCGAGGGGATTGAGGCTCTTGTTGCTTCCCCAGCTGGTCTCGAAGCGCACCTCGACCGTGCCGGACTCGGGTTCGCCGGAGGCGGCGGCCTGATCGGGAGCGGGCCACTCCGGCGGCTCCGGCGTCAGGTCCTCCAGGATCTCGGCGCGGCGCTTGAGGATGAACTGGCGCACCCGCTCCGCGTCGTCGGCGGCCTCGGGCCTGAGTTCCGGCAGGGAGTGCCGCCGGACGATCGCGGCCAGTTCGTCGACGCTCGCCAGCAGTTCGTCCTCGTTCCAGACGCTGTCGAGCAGCTCCTTGAGGCGGGTGACGTAGCGCCCTCGCCACTTCTCGTCTCCGTACAGCCGGTTGGGGATCGCCGTGAGGGCCAGCACCGCGGGCGGCGGGTTGCTGATGTCGTCAAAGGGGTTGGGATCGTCCTCCAGGTGGAACGCAGCGTCCACGCCCCAGGGCATGAACACGAAGCGGCCGCCCGGTTCCCGGTAGAAGCGGTAGTTGTTGCGGTTGCCCGTGTAGCCGTCCCAGTGGCCGACCAGCACCTCCAGCGCCCAGAACGTGAGGAAGCGGTCCAGGTCGACGATCCCGGACAGCGCCGCCAGCCCGGCCTCGGAGGGGTCTTGCAGCGCGGCGACCACGGCGTCGATGTCCGACCAGTCGGCTTCGTCCTCGTTGGACTTCTTCTCGAAGGTGCCGCGGTACTCGGGGGTGAAGTCGCTGACCGTGCCCTCGTAGAGGTTGCCCTCTGTGCTCGCGAAGTGGCGCGCGAGGAAGGGCGGCTTGATCTCCTCGACGTGGACGTAGAGGCCGAGGCTCCTCCCGTTCACCGACACGGTGGCGAAGCTGCACCTGGGGGTCGGCGTCCCCGCGAGGGCGAAGACCTGGTGGGCCAGGCAGGTGTTGATCATCGAGGGATCCTGGAGGCTGTTGTTGAGGGTCATGCGCTCCATGACGCCGCCGAGGGCCTGGCCGTCCACGTACTTGTCGAAGCGAAGCTTGAGCGAGGGCTTCGTCTCGCTCTGTGAGCCGATGAACCCCTTCTTGCGGACGCCGATCTCGGCGTGCGTCTCGCCGTCCACGGTCACGGTGGCCGGGAACCAGGTGTAGATGTCGGCGAACGGCCGGGAGAGCCCGTACTCCGCGATCTCGGCCAGCAGATCCTCGAGCGTCCGCGTCTGCCTGCGCAGCGTGTCCCAGTCCCCGGGCGCGATCTCGATCGCGATGTCCAGCACGCGCTGGAGGTCGAAGTAGGCGTCGGTCGGGTCGGCGGGCCGGGGCGCCGCCGCCGCCGGCGTGGGCGTGGCGGCGGGCTGCGGCGCGGCTGCTGTCGGTGCGGGCGTGGCAGTCGCGGAAGGCGTCGGCGCTGGAGGCGGGGCGTCATCCGACCGGCACCCGGCCGCCAGCAGCGCCAGCGCCACGAGGCCCACCGCGAGGCCCGATAGCCACGATCGGCTTGCGCGTCGCACAAGCGGTCGAGCGTGGGCCGTGCTCATCCTCGTACTTTCTCCGCTCGCGCTTGCGCCTCGGACGCGAGCGGCTAGCCCTGCCGGATCTCCTCGGCGATGCCGCGCATGTACTCCGCGTCGTGGAAGCGGCCCGCGCGCTTCTCCACGAACGCGCGCACCGCCTCGCGGTGCTCGGGCGTCTGCAGGGCGGCGTCGAACCTCACCCGGGAGTCCTGCTCCACCGTGTCGAGGTCGGGCGCGAACAGGGCGTCGAACGTCATCTGCTTGACCGTGCGCAGCGTCGAGGCGGGGTTCGCGGCGATCTCCTGGCCGAGCGCGACCGCCTCGGGCAGCAGCTGGTCGGGCTCGACCAGGCGGCGCACCAGGCCCAGCTCCAGCGCCTCCTGGGCGCTGTAGATCCTCCCCGTCAGCATCATCTCCTTCGCGGCCTGGAGGCCGACCACCCGCGGCAGCATCCACGCCGAGTTGAACTCGGGCGTCAGGCCGATCGCCGCGAAGCGCATCGAGAAGCGCGCCTCCGTCGAGGCCACGATCGCGTCGTACCAAAGGATCGAGGTGAGGCCGATGCCGAGCGCGATCCCGTTCACGGCGGCGATCAGCGGCTTGCACTCGGCGGCGAGGAAGTCGGCGTGCCAGGGGTGCGGCTTCGGCCGCGGCCGGTTCATTTCGAAGTCGCCGGCCATGCGCGCGCTCAGGTCCGCGCCCGCGCTGTAGGCGCGGCCGTTGCCGGTCGTCACGATCGCGCCGATGGCGGGGTCGGCGTTGAACTCCTCGAACGCCTCGCGGATCTCGCCCCCCAGCTCGGCGCCGAGCGCGTTCATCCGCTCCGGCCGGTTGAAGCGCACGATGCCGACGCGCCCTTCGCGCTCTACCTCGATGAACTCCCAGTCGGACACTGTCGGCCTCCCGTCCCCTGCTCGTCTGCGCGATCGCGCGCATGATGCCATGCCGCCTCGGGGCGTGAGGGTTCCCCGCGCGCGAGGGTTCTATGCGAGCGCGAGGATCCGCGCCGGGTTGTCCACGGTGATCGCCCGGATCGTCTCTTCCGGGAAGCCCTTGCGGCGCATCGTCGGAACAATGTTCTCGAAGATGTGGCCGTAGCCGTGGCCCCCGTAGCGGATCAGGCGGTGCTTCGTGAAGATGTCCTGGGCAATCACGATGCGGTCGGCGTAGCCGGCGTCGGCGATGCGCCCGATGAAGTCGAGCCGCTGCGCGTCGCTGGGCATGTCGAACTCGGGCGCACGGGGGTAGTACGACCCCTCGTTGCCGAACAGGTCCCATTCGAGGTAACAGCCCGTCGCGGCGATGCGCTGGAGCGCGTCGAACTCGAACACGGTTCTGTCGAGGTGTCCCATGATCACGCGGGACAGCTCCGCGCCTCCGCTCGCAAGCACGTCCAGTATCTCCAGCGGCGCGTCCTGATGCCGACCGGGATGGATCAGGATCGCCGCGCCTGTCTCCTGCTGGGCGATCGCCGACGCCAGCAATGACTTGCGCTCGTTCGCGGCCAGCGGCCAGGTGCAGCCGACCTCGCCGATGATGCCCGCCCGTACGCCGCTCCCCCCGACGCCCTCGACGATGTCGCCGACGATCTCCCGCGCGAGGTCCTCCACGCCGCGGTCATCCATGTCGTCCGGGTGGGCCGCCGCCACGTAGTAGCCCGAGCCCATCACGATGTGGACACCCGTCTCGCGGGAGATCCGGGCCAGCGCCTCCGGGTTGCGGCTGATCCCCGTGCTGGTCGCGTCCACGATCGCGCCGCCGCCGACCTCGCGGAACTTCCCGACCTCCTCGATGGCCGTATCGAGGTCCGTCAACCGGAGGTTGGAGCGGTTGCTGTAGTAGTGACGCCGGATCCAGCCGAGGTGCTCGAGGGCGATCGGCGCATCCGCCAGCTCCCCGGACGGCGAGTCCTGGGCCGGGCGGTACCCGAACGTGAAGTCGATATGGAGGTGCTCGTGGGTGGTGGTGGCGCCCAACTCCGAGGGCGAGACGGGGCCCAGCACGGTCTGGACCAGCCCTCGATTGCGGCCCGCTGCCATCGCCTCGCTCCTCACGACGCCGCAGCGCCCGCGCCGCGTGTCGGCCCATCGCCCGTCGGGGGTAGTATGTGGCGTCCGCGGCGTTCGACACGATAGCGCCTCAGCGCGGCGGCAGGGACCGCGCCGCCGGGGCGCGGAGGCGAGGCGGGCCGGGAGGTTCGATGCGCGCACTCGTGATCGGCGGCACGGCGGCCACGGGCCCCCCGGTCGTGCGGCGGCTGCTGGAGCGCGGCTACGACGTGACGCTCTACCACCGCGGGCTGCACGAGGCCGACTCGCTGCCGGACGACCTCGAGCACATCCACGGCGAGCCGCACTTCGAGGAGACGATCGCCCGCGACCTCGCCGGCCGCAGCTTCGACCTGGTCGTGGCGACCTACGGCCGCATCCGCTACCTCGCCGAGGCCCTCGAGGGCAAGACGCCGCGCCTGATCACGATCGGCGGCTTCCCCGTCATGAAGGGCTGGATGCACGTCCGCGATCCCCACAACGCCGAACACGACGGGCCGGTGCTGATCCCGGGGTTCGAGGACAACGAGCTGGAGGAGGACGGCGTCGACGCTTTCGTCGACCGCATGATCGAGACCGAGCGCGCCGTCATGGACCGCCACGCGGCGGGGCGCTACGAGGCGACGCATTTCCGCTACCCGTACGTCTACGGCCCGCACAGCATCGTCGCGAGCGAGTGGCGGATCATCAAGCGCGCCCTCGACGACCGGCGGCGCTTCATCATCCAGGGCGGCGGGCTGACGTTGAGCACCCGCTGCGCCTCGGAGAACGTCGGTCACGCCATCGCGCTGGCGATCGATCAGCCGGAGCGCTCGGCCGGGCAGATCTACCACCTCGCCGACGACGTGCAGTTCACGGCGCAGCAGTGGGTGGAGCTGATCGCCGGGATCGTGGGCTACGAGTTTGAGTTCGTCGAGATCCCGTGGAGCATCGCGCCGCCGGGGCGGACGTTCGTGCCGCTCTCGGGGCAGCCCTTCCACCGGCTGATGAGCAACGCCAAGCTGCGCGGCGACCTCGGCTACCGCGACGCCGTGCGGCCTCAGGACTGGCTGAGGAAGACAGTCGAGTGGTGGCTCGAGCACCCGCCGGCGGTGGACGGCGCGGGCAACAACATGAAGGCGAGCGACTTCGACTACGAGGGCGAGGACCGGCTGCTCGCCGCCTGGGACGAGCTGCTCGCGAGCGCGCCCGAGGTCTTCTCCGAGCGCGTCTACTTCCGCCACCCCTACCCGCACCCCCGGCAGCTCGGCGACCTGCTCTGATGCGCCCGCGCAGCCCCTTCCTCTCGCGCTACGCGCCGCTGAGCGATACAGGAGGCTGAGCATGGTCATCGACCTGCGATCGGACACCGTCACCCGGCCCGGCGAGGAGATGCGCCGGGCGATGGCGCGCGCCGAGGTCGGCGACGACGGCCGCGGCGATGACCCCACGGTGCAGCGCCTCGAGCAGGCCTCGGCCGATCGCCTCGGCAAGGAGGCCGCGCTCTACGCGCCGAGCGGCACGATGGCGAACCTGCTCGCGCTGCTCGTCTACTGCGGCCGCGGCGACGAGGCGGTCGTCGGCTCTGAGTCGCACATCCTCCACCACGAGGCGGTCGGCGCCTCGGCGCTGGGCGGCGTCAGCCTGCGCAGCGTCGCCAACGACGAGCGCGGCCGCATCGATCCCGCTGCGCTGCGGGACGTGATCCGCGACCCCGCCACCCCGCCGCGGACGGCGCTGGTCTGCCTCGAGAACACGCACAACCGCTGCAACGGCGCGGCGATCCCCCTCGACAGCATGCGCGGCGCGGTCGAGGTCGCGCGCGCCTCAGGCGCGGCGGTGCACCTCGACGGCGCGCGCATCTTCAACGCCGCGCTGGCGCTGGAGACCGACGCGGCCACGATCGCCGCGCTCGCCGACAGCGTCGCGTTCTGCTTCTCGAAAGGCCTCGGCGCGCCGGTCGGCTCCGTGCTGACGGGACCGCGCGAGGTGATCGACCGCGCGCGGGGGCTGCGCCGCCAGCTGGGCGGCGCGATGCGGCAGGCCGGCCTGATCGCCGCCGCCGCGCTGTACGCCCTCGAACACCACGTCGAGCGCCTGGGCGAGGACCACGCGCGCGCGGCGCGCCTCGCCGCCGGGCTCGCCGTGCTGCCGGGCGGCGCCCTGCGGGTCGCCGAGGCCGAGACCAACATCGTCTTCTTCGAGCTCGACGATGCGCTGGACGGGATCGCGTTCCGGGAACGCCTCGCCGCCGAGGGCGTGCTGTGCAGCGGGACCGGCCCGCAGCGCGTGCGGATGGTCACGCACCTCGATGTCGCCGACGCCGCGATCGATGCGGCCGTGGCGGCCACGGGCCGCGTGATCGAGGCGCTGCGCGCCGCCTGATGATGGCGGGGCGGGGCCAGAGCGAACGGCGGGACGGGAACATGCCGCGGCGAATCGCCATCGTTGGTGGAGGCATCTCGGGGTTGGGCGCCGCGTGGGCGCTGCATCACCACCCGGACCGCTTCGACTTCAGGCTGTTCGAGGCCCAGGACCAGGTCGGCGGGAACGCGATTACGGCGGACATGCCGCAGGATGACGGCGGCTCGATTCCGTTCGACATATCCGTCACCGCCTGCATCCCGTCCGTGTATCAGCACATCCTGCTGCTGATGGAGCGGTTCGGCATCGAACTGATCGATACCCGGTTCAGCTACAGCGTGAAGTACCGCGGCCACGTCTACGCCCATGACTTCGACTCGG
Organism: Dehalococcoidia bacterium; assembly: GCA_963692775.1. Classification (GTDB taxonomy): domain Bacteria; phylum Chloroflexota; class Dehalococcoidia; order UBA2979; family UBA2979; genus VXMT01. The sequence goes on from OY839116.1 coordinate 2,288,581, forward strand.
AGATCAGGGAGCAGCTGCACCTCGAGATTGCGAGGTTCCAGCGTCTGCTGAGACGCCTGCACTGGTTTGGCGCGCTGAGCAGATCGCGGTCGAAGGTGCTGAACGCCCTCAACCCGTTCAACTACATCAGCATGGGGACGGTGCTGAACCTGGGAGGCTTCTCTGCGGACTTCAGGTACAAGATCCTGAAGCCGATGTTCGTCAACTTCCTGATGGCGACGAACGTGTTCGATATGCCCGCATCACTCTTCTCCAGGTATCTCGAGTTCTTCGATATCGAAGCCGCCACTCCCATGCAGACGTGGGATCAGGGAACACGGCGCATCTACGAGCACCTGTCGGCGGAGTTCCGGGACAAGATCCATCTCGGCCGGCCCGTCCGCAAGGTGTACCGGCGCGCGTCCGGCGTCGTGGTCGAGGACGAGGACAGTGTGCGGGAGGCGTTCGACGAGGTGGTGTTCGCATGCAATGCGAACCAGACGCTCATGATGCTGGACAGGCCGACGCTGCTCGAGCGCTACATCCTCTCGTCGATCCGCTACGAGAGCGAGCTCCACAACCACGCGATCGTCCACTCCGACGCGTCGGTCCTCCCGGACAACGCGGCGAAGCCCCTGACGACGCGCAGCAACCACATCGAGCAGTACGGCGCGAGGCCGGACAACTACGAGATCACGTACATCATGCACAACCAGCAGCCATGGGCTCACGAGTCCGACAAGCCCTGCCTGGTGACCTACAACCCGGTCAGCCCGATCGATGAGCGCAAGATCGTCAAGCGGTGGTGGTTCCAGCACATCGTCCATGACGTGCGTCACGTCGTGTTGCTCGTGAACCTGTTCCGCTTCATCCAGGGCCGGAGGCGGACGTGGCACTGCGGCGCTCACACGCTGGTCAACAGCCAGGAGACCTGCTTCGTGACCGGGTTGGCCGCCGCCCGGCAGCTCGGCGCGGGCTACCCCTTCGACGATCCCGAGGCGAAGCGCTGGTTCAATCACTACGGGAGCATCATGTACGGCTCGCGATTCAGGAAGGCGTAGCGCCCGGACGAGCGCGGGCGGCGGCGGCGAGTCTCAGGTGATGGACCGGCCGCACTCGCCCGGATCGGGATAGAACTGGGCGCAGTAGGCCCGATAGGCCATGACCTCGCCGTCGGAACGGTTCAGGCGCGGGATCGACGCGAACTTCTTGCGGCCCCAGATCACGACGTCGTCAAGCACGTCCTGGCGCTGCCGGGACGCCATGAACCTGTTCATGAGCGGGGCGCGCAGCTTGCGCGGGAGGAATCCCAGGCCGACAAACAGCCGCCCGGGATTGCGGATCTCCCGCACCTGCGAGGCCAGCGTCATGTCGATCAAGTCGCCGTCGACAGGCGTCGACAGGATCCACAGCCGCAGATCCATGCCGATCGTGTGCTCGCGGATGTCGACGAGCGAGTAGCCCAGCCCATGGATGCTGGCGTTGGCGGAGATATCGAAGGTCAGGGGTACGAATCCGGCGACCTTGCGGACGGTCCTGAAGTCCCAGCGGCTCACCAGCCGGGGCCCGTCCACCAGCACCGGCTCGGTGCGGTCCACGTTGTCGTAGCCGTGGACGTAGCGCAGGTGCGCGATGTCGACGGAGTTCTCGGTCGTCTCTTGCGGATGGCCGGGGAAGCGGAGGGTCTGGACGTGGACGTCGCTCCAGCCGGTCTGGTCCGGCGTCTCCTCGGGCAGGCTCCATTGCGGCTCCCGCCCCCCGCTGCCCCACCAGGCGAAGATCAGGCCGGCGATCTCCCGTGTCTCGAAGACGCGCAGCCGCGCGGATCTGGGCGCGGGGGCGTAGGGAGTGTCGACGCACTGGCCGGTCGCATCGAACTCGAAGCCGTGGAAGGGGCAGATCAGCCGGCCGGCGCCGATCCGCCCGCCCGCGTCGGGGCCCAGGCTGGAGCCCAGGTGCGGGCACACCGACACGGCGACGCAGACCCGCCCGTCCTCGTCGCTCCAGACGACGACCTGCTCGCCCATCCAGGTCTTCTCGATGAGCCCGGCCTTGCGCAGGGTCTTGCGGCTCGTGACGAAGTACCAGCCCTCCGGGAATGGAGGCAGCGCGGCGATCGCGGGCTCGCCGTGTCGGGCTACCATCCGCTCGCCGCTCCTCACCCGGAGCCCCGCGCCGATCGCCGTTCCCGGTCAGCCGGAGCGCTCGATCCAAGGATACGAGAGCCGCCTGTCCAACGCATCCGGATGCGCGCCCGCCGTGGCGCAGTAACATCCTTAAGCAAACGAAACGTTGCAGTTGAATGTGAACATGTCCGCCTTGCGAGACGCGACCGTGGTGGCCTAGGCTGGAAATGAACGGACGCGGAGCAGGATCGATGACTCTTTCCACGGAACCCGTGGCGACCCGTACCCTCAGCCTGCCGGAAGAACTCGTCCTGATGCTCCTCAACGAGGAGAGCGGATACTTTCACCAGGTGCCCGGCTGGAGCCTGAACTGCGCCGTCGCCGGGGCCGCCCTCGCCGAACTGTCGCTGATTTCCCGCATCGACACGGACATGGAGTCCCTGATCCTGCTGGACGAGACGGAGACGGGCGACCCCGGCCTGGACTCCATCCTGAAGCAAATCGCGGCCGAGCCGGCTCAGCGGAACGCGCAGTACTGGATCGAACGGCTCGCCCCCCGTGCGGAGTCGATCATCGATCAGTCCCTCGAGCGCCTGGTGGACCTCGACATCCTGGAGCACCACGACGGTGACTTCTGGACGCTGGCTGGCGCCGCCTGGCAGACGGAGATGTTCAGCGGCGCCAGGGAAGGCACGGCCGCCGAGTTCGTCAAGACTCGTGTCAGCAGGGTGATCTTCAACAATGAGATCCCCGACCCCCGCGACGCCATCGTGATCGCCCTCATCAATACGTGCGATGTCTTCCGCTTCATGTTCCAGCTCGATGACGAGTCGGAGGAGCGGATCGAGCTGATCTGCCGGATGGACCTGATCGGCCGGGCGATCGCCGAGGCGGTGAGTCAGAACATCAACGTCCCCTTGCTGCGGCGTGGCCTGACCAAGTCAATCCCGAAGGTGCCGCTGCACAAGTTCGCGCTGCATCGGCACCTTCGCGACGGCAACCTCCCCGCCCTGTTTGCGGATCTCGCGGAGCAGTACGGGCCCGTGTACCAGGTCAACCCGCCGTTCCAGAAGCCCATGCTCATCCTGGCGGGGCCGGAGACGAACTACTGGGCGCATCGGCAGGGGCGCATGTACCTGAGGGCCCGCGACTATCTCCAGGACTTCGAGAAGGTCTATGGCGCATCGGGGATTCTGCCGGCGCTGGATGGCGCCGATCACTTCCGGTTCCGCAAGGCCCTGGCGCCGGGATACTCGCGCGCGAGGCTGGAAGGGCAACTGGAGAATCTCTACAACTACACCCGGTCGCACATGGCGACCTGGGAGGTTGGAGACACCCTCCCCGCAGTGACCATGTGCCGGCAGTTGATCAACGCCCAGATCTCGCCCCTGATGATCAGCGTTGATTCGCAGGACGTCCTGGACGATCTGGTCAAGTACAAGACACGGGCGCTCTCCACGCACGTCCTGGGCGTCATGCCCAAGTTCATGCTCAAGACCCCGGGCATGCGGCGCAAGGCGAAGGCCATCCAGGTGCTGCTGGAGCGCGTCCAGAGCGTCCATACGGCCGCGCAGCGGGCGGGCTGCCCTCGCGATCTCGCGGACGACCTGTTCAGCCTGCACTCGAGCGACCCTTCGTTCCTCCCGGAGTCGAACCTGCGCTTCGTCCTCTCGGCGCCGCTGATCGCCAGCGTCTACCTCGGCGATGGGCTGAGCTTCGCGCTCTACGCGATGGCGTCCCAACCCGAGTTCTACGCCCGGATCCGGGAAGAGGCCGACGCCCTGTTCGATGGCGGCGATCCGGATCGAGAAGACTTCACGCTGGACTCGATCGACGTCACGCACCGCTTCATCATGGAGGCCATGCGCATGTACGCGATCGTTCCGATGTCCGTGCGGAACGTGATGAATGCGTGCGTGGTGGAGGGCTACGAGATTCCCGAGGGATCACGGGTCTTCATCGCCCAGGCGGCCTCGCACTACATGAGCGATGTCTTCCCCGAGCCGTGGACGTTCGACATCGACCGCTACCTGCCTCCGCGCAACGAACATCTCGGCCCCGGGTACGCCCCGTTCGGGCTGGGCACGCACACCTGCCTCGGGAACCGCTGGATGGAGCTGCAGCTCGCCGTCAACCTGCTGCTGCTCGCGCACCACTTCACGATCGAGGTGGCGCCCAAAAACTACAAGCTCAAGATCGACCCGTTCCCGTCGCTCTCGGTGAGCAAGAAGCTGAAGTTCCACATCGCCGAGCGGCGGCGAGAGCTCCCCACAGCGCCGGCCGCGGGCTGACGACACTGACGCGCCCAACCCTCCCCGGCGCCGACCGCCACGGCCCGGCCCCGGGGAGATCGCCGCCGCCCTCGCAGGGCAGTTAACCGCGCACCAGGATCGGCCCGGAACGGGAGAAGAGCCACGGCATGCAGTTGGGCAGGCTATCGAGAGAGCTGCGGGATGCGTACCGGGGATCGGACGTCCGGGGCAGGGTGCGGCGCTTCGACGGCTGGATCGATCGGGCGGCGCCGGAAGCCGGGTACGACCACACGGAAACAGTGAAGGACTACTACGACCTGTGCAGCGCATTCATGGTGTGGGGCTGGAGCGACTCCCTGCACTTCGCGCCCCTCTCCCCGACCGAGAGCCTCGAGGAGTCCCAGGTCCGGCATCAGCGGTTGATGATCTCCCGGCTGGACTTGCGGCAAGGTGCGACGGTGATCGATGTCGGTTGTGGAATCGGCGGCCCCATGCGCCGCGTCGCCCGCGAGGCCGGCGTCCGCGTGGTCGGCATCAACATCAACACGATCCAGTTGGAGAAGGCGAAACAGTTGAACGCCGAGGCGGGGCTCGACCACATGGTTGACTACCGGGTCTGCAGCTTCATGGACATGAGCGCGATCGCGGACGGCGCCTTCGACGGCGGGTACGCCATCGAGTCAACGTGCCATGCGCCGGACAAGCAACGCGCGTTCGAGGAGATCTTCCGCGTGCTGAAGCCCGGAGCCCTGTTCTGGGGCCAGGAAATGTGCCTCACGGACACGTTCGATCCGAACGACCACCGGCATCAGGCCATCAAGCAGGATCTGATGCGCGGCATTGCCCTGAACGAGATCGCGACGTTCGGGGAGGTGAATCACGCGCTTGAAGAGGCCGGGTTCCACGTGATCGAAGGGCTGGACCGAGGAGCCACAACGGAACCATCCACACCCTGGTATCAGCCCATGGAAAGCCGCCACGGTACGTTGGGAACGGCTCTTCGCAGGCTTCCGTGGGGCCGCAAGGCGCTCATCGCGGGACTGGGGTTGGCTGAACTGGTACGGCTGTTCCCGAAGGGCTCCGCGGAAGTCGTCCGGCTGCTCGATCGGACCGCGGACGCCTATGTCGCGGGCGGCAAGGCAGGCGTCTTCACGCCGCTGTACTGCTTCCTGGCTCGAAAGCCCCTCTAGCAGACTGCGCCGCCGCTCCCCGCCTACGGCGGGGCCTGCTCCTGCTCGTGGCGCTGATGGACCTGCTCGATCACGTCGTCGAGCTCGTCCGCCCAGCGCCGCACCATCGAGCGCAGGCGCATGTTCTGGTAGGCGCCCCAGACCGTCATCGCCGGCGGCACCACCAGCATCGAGACGATTAGCGAGTAGGCGATCGTGATCGCCGCGGTGACGCCGAACTGCTGGGACGCCTCCAGCGGCGAGGCGACCAGCACCCCGAGCCCGAGCGCCGTCGTCAGCGCGGAGCCCAGCAGCGCCGAGCCGGTCGTCGCCAGCGTCCGGATCGCCGCCTGCTCCGGGTTGCGCACGCGCGTGAACTCCTCGCGGTAGCGATGGATGAGGTGGATCGTGTAGTCCACCCCGATCCCGATCGAGAGCGCGGTGATGATCGAGGTGACCAGCGTGTAGGGAATGTCGAGCAGCGCCATCGTGCCCAGCACCCAGATCAGCACGAGCACGATCGGCCCGACCGCGACGACCGCCAGCAAGGGCTGGCGCAGCGTCACCCAGAAGAAGATCGCGAGGATCGCGAGCGCCACCGCGATGGTCGTGCTGATCGCCTGGGTCTGCCGGCCGGTGATCTCGTCCGTGACCGCCACCGCCACGATGTCCAGCGAGGTCGCCGTGACCGCGCCGTCGTCGCCGAACCAGAGCGCCTCGACGTCCTCCTGCAACTCCCTCGTGACCGCGGGATCGCCGGAGTAGACCGGGAACTGGACCAGCAGGGCGTCGACGCCGTCCGGATCGTCGACCAGCGCGCGCGCGACGGAGGGATCCAGCGCCTTGAGCCTGTCGAGGAACTCCTGCATCAGCACCGGGTCGAGCTGCACCCCGGCGGTGGCTTCCCGGAAGAGCGCGGCGAGCTCCGGGTCGTAGTTGTCGCCGGGCGCGCCGCTGTCCTCCGTCCAGTCGTTGATGAGCAGCTCGTACGAGACCTGGATCGGTCCCGCCGCCGCCGGCGGGCGGCGCGCCTCGTCGTCGAAGGCGAGCCTGAGATCGTGCAGGTTCAGCAGCGTGCGCGTTTCCGTCGCCTCGGCGGTCACGAGGACGCTGGCCATCTCGGTCGAGCCGCCGACGGTCGCGTCGAGGGTGTCCATGTCCTCCAGCACGCTGCCGCCCCGGGGCAGGATCTCGCGGATGTTGAACCCGGACTCGAGCCCGGTGGCCGCGTACCCGAGCGCGATCGTCACCGCGATCACGACGACGAAGTAAGGCGCCGGCCTGCGCGCGACCGAGGCGCCCAGCAGCTCGGCCAGCCGCCCGATGCCGGGCAAGGCGTTCGCGACCGGGCGCGGCTGCGTCAGCGCGCCGCGTGACTCGCGCCGCCGGTCGATGATCGTGCGGCCCGCCGGGATCAGCGTCAGCATGACGATCAGGCTCAGCCCCACGCCGAGCCCGGCGACGATGCCGAAGTCGCCCATCACCCCGATCGGGGAGAGCAGGTTCACCAGCAGGCTCGCGATCGTCGTGACGGCGGCCAGCGTCAGCGGGACGGTGACGCGTTGCAGCCCCGCCCGCGCCGCCGCCAGCACGGGGCCGCCCTCGGCTCGCTGCTCGCGGTAGTGCGAGACCCCCTGGATCGCGTAGTCCACGGTGAGGCTGATCACGATGATCGGCACCAGCGCGGTGAGCGAGCTCGGCGGGCCGATCAGTCCCAGCGCGCCCGGTCCGAGCCAGCCCTCCGCCCCGATCACCCAGATCAGCGAGAAGAGCAGGCCGAGCAGCGTCAGCAGCAGATCCGAGAGCGTGCGCAGGAAGACCAGGATCAGCGCCGCGATCAGCAGCAGCGCCAGCCCGATCAGCGGCGCCATCCCCTCCTCCGTGGCCTTCCGGTACTCATCCTCGACCACGATCGGCGAGACGCTGCTCACGCGCAGCGGGCCATCATCGGCTGCCGCCAGCTCGTTGATCCGTCGTTCGGCCTCCGCAACTCGCTCGTCACCCGTGTTGATCAGGCGGATGGTGGCGATGGCCACCGGCGTGCCGTCCGTGTCGGTTCCGGTCATCGCCGCGAGCGCCTCGCCGATCCCCGGGACCGCGCGGGCAGCCTCGATCTCCGCCTGCGCGACCGCTTCGAAGCCGTCCGCCTGGAGCACGGCGTTGACCAGCAACGAGGGCGCCACGATCGGGTCGCCGTGCGCCAGCAGCTCCGCCACGTCCGGATCGCCGGCGATGCGATCGATCAGGGCGTCCATCTGGGAGAGCCCGCCGGGCGTCAGCGCCTCCCCGCGGAAGATCAGCGTGACGACTCCGACGTCGCTCGACTCCCCGAAGCGCTCGTCGATCTCCTCGATCGCGTTGGCGACGGCGTTGCCGGGGGGCAGGAAGGCCAGCGCCGCGCCCTCCACCACGGGGGCGCGCCGCCCGGCGCCGGCGGCGAGCACGACGGTGACGATGAAGAGGGCGAGGATCGTGAGGTACGGCCGGACCGTGACCAGCCAGCTCAGCCTGTCGAGTATCCGGTTCATCGGGCGTCATTCTACATTGGAGCGCCACGCGGAGCGCGGGGTGGCGCCCGCCGGCCCGAGTCGTGCGGCAGCAGCGTTCCTCGCTGCTGATCGCCGGATCGCCCTGCTGGCGCTACATTGGCGTCGCTGCAACGAAAGGCGGATGCGGATGCGCGTGACCGTACTGGGCGGGAGCGGCTTCATCGGGCCGCGCGTGATGCGCAAGCTGGTCGAGCACGGGCACGAGGTCCACTGCATGGACATCGCGCCGCACGCCCCGGCGCTCGACCCGCTGCGCGACCGCGTCACGATCACGCACGGCGACATCACCCTCATGGACGACGTCGTCGAGGCGCTGGTGGCGAGCAAGCCCGACCGCGTCCTCAACCTCGCCTACACCGTGGGCGCGGCGGAGAGCGACCCGCATCCGCAGGTGCGGCTCAACGTCCTGGGGATGGACAACTGCTTCGAGGCGGCGCGCATCCTCGGCATTCGCCGCGTGGTCTACGCCAGTTCGCTCGCTGTCTACGGCGCGCAGCGGCTGCACGGCGAGCACCCGGTGACGGAGGACGAGCTGCGGCTCGGCACGAGCCTCTACGCCGTCTCCAAGATCTTCAACGAGCACCAGGCGGACTGGTACAACCGCGCCCATGAGATGGCGATCACCGGCGTGCGGCCCGCCAACATCACGGGGCCGGACAAGGTGCGAGGCTCGCTGAACCACGTGCAGTGCCAGGTGCTCCCGGCGCGTAACGAGGCCATCCACTTCCCCTACCGCGACATGATGACGCTGCCGCTCCACGTCGAGGACATCGCGGAGGTGTTCCTGCGCGTCACGCTCGCCGAGGAGACGGCCCACTCGATCTACAACTCCGGCGGGTTCGGGATGAGCCTCGGCGAGCTCGCGGACTTCGTGCGCGAGTTCCTGCCGGAGGCCGCGATCACGTTTGGGGAGGACGAAGGCGGGTACGAACAGTCGGGCCTCTACCTGATGGACAACTCGCGGCTCGTCGAGGAGTTCGAGGTCCAGTACGCCCCGTTCCGGCAGCGCGTGCTGGAGACCCTCAACGATGTGCGGAGCGCCGAGGGGCTGCCGCCCGTCGGCTAGCGGTCCGCGGGTGTCCGGGTGTGCAAGGACGCCTACGTGCGCCTGATGACGCCGCAGGCGACGCGCGTGCCGGTGTCCGACTCGTGCTCTCCATAGGCGTCCGGCCGTTCGTGCACGATGATGGCGGAGCCGTCGGCGTCGAACACGGAATGCTGCGGGCCCGAGTCCAGCGTGACGCCGACGGTAAAGAAGTCGGCGCGGGCGGAGCCGTCGGAGGCGGCGTAGATATTGGGCAGGTCGCCGCCGTGCGCCCCACTGGACTCGCCGCGCCTCCAGGCCGAATGGATGAAGCCGTGTTCCGCGTCGGTCGGGTTGAAGTGGTCACCGGCGGCGTCGAAGTCGGGCGTGCAGGCGCCGACCTCGTGGATGACGAAGGCGTGGCCGCCCGGCGTCAGCCCCTCGACGTCGGCCATGATCAGGACCCCGTTGGCGGTTTGCAGGAACGTGACCGTGCCGATGGCTGCTCCGTCCGGCGAGACGAGCGCGGCCTCGGCCGTCAGTCCTGCCGTGGGTTCATCCGCCTCGCCGGACCGGAGGATGAACAGGGTCAGGCCGGCCACCACCACGACCACGAGGGGCAACAGGGCAAGTACCGGTGTCAGCCGTCCAGCCACGAGAGTCTCCTGCCGGTAACGACACCTCTATCATAGAGCCTTGGAATCATGTCCGGCTGTCTCGCCTCTCGTCCTCCGCCCGCACTGCGCGCAGCCCTCTGTGAGTTGACTGTGAGCTGATGCGCTTCGGGGCGCGGTTCGGCACACTGGCGACGCGGCGCGGCGAGGAGCGATCGTGCGCGTGGGCCTGATCTCGGACACGCACGCCCCGGCCATGGGCAAGCACCCGCCGGCCGAGGTCGCGCGCGCCTTCGAGGGCGTCGACCTGATCCTGCACGCGGGCGACGTCTACACCTCGGAGTGCCTCGACTGGCTGGAGCGGATCGCGCCGGTGATCGCGGTGGAAGTGCCGCCGGCGCCCTGCGTCGGCGACCCGCGCGTGGGCTACAAGCGCGTGATCGACGTGGGCGGTCGTCCGCTCGGGCTGGTGCACGAACTGATCATCATCGGCCACGGCTTCGAGGTCGTGCCGGGCGTGATCGAGCGTCAGGTAGGAGAGGACGAGCCGCTCGGCGAGTACCTCGAAACGTTCTTCGGCGAGCGCGTCGAGACGGTCGTCTTCGGCGACACGCACGTCCCGATGGTGGAGCGGCATCAGGGCGTGCTGTTCGTCAACCCCGGCAGCACGATGCTGCCCTGGCAACGCCGCCAGCTCGGCACCGTCGCCATCCTCGAGGCGGACGGCGACGGTCACGAGGCGCGGATCGTGCACCTGTCGGAGTATCGCGAGTAGTTGGCGCGCGGCGGCTTGCGATGCTGTATCCTCGGCCCGGCAATACGCGATACGCGGTAGCAAAATGGCGCGATACGCGAACCAGGGAGGCTGGCATGCCAAGACCGATTCCGATCCCCGACGCGATCAGCAAGCCGTTCTGGGACGCCTGCAACGAGAAGCGGCTGATCGTCCAGTACTGCGATATCTGCGACTACAAGCAGTTCCCACCGGAGGCCGATTGCCGCGAGTGCGGCTGGCACCTCCACCTCGGCTGGATCGAGACCAGCGGACGCGGCTTCATCAACGGCTACTCCGTCACCTACGACTCGCGGATCATGGCCTGGCACGAGGAGCAGCCGTTCAACAACGCGGTGATCTCGCTCGAGGAGGACCCGAAGATCAACTTCTTCTCGAACCTCCCCGGCGTGCCCGTGAACGAGGTGCCCGTCGGCTCGAAGGTGGAGGTCTACTTCATCCCCGTGTCCGACGATCAGATGATTCCGGAGTGGCGGGTCGTCGACGAGAGCTGACGCCCGCGCGGCGACGACCACTCGGCTCGAGACCTGGGAGCTAGGGAAGGCATAACTCATGGCAAGCCAGATTCACTGGGAGCGCAACGAGGATCCGGTCGGCATCTGGGAGCACCGCGGCAAGGTCGCGCTGGTCGGCCGGGGCCACTCGGCGCAAACCGACCGCCGCTGGGACGGCGTCAGCATGGACAAGACGCTGGGCGCCAAGGTCGTCGAGGCCGCCCGCGCGGCGATCGAGGACGCCGGCCTCACACCCGACGACGTCGACGGCGTCGTCTCCTCGGGCGGCGGGCAGGCCTGGCACATCAGCCTCGGCTCGCAGTGGGGGCCGCTGCGGGACTTCTTCGACCCGCCGTACGACAGCGAGGACGGACTCACCTACGTGACGGCGGAGTGGGTGCGGCGGCAGATGGGCCTCCAGAACGCCACGTACGTGAACTCCCACGGCGAGACGCTCTGGAACCTCATGGGGCTCGCCGCCCAGGTCGTGGGCGACGGGCTTTCCGAGGTCTGCCTCGTCACCTACCCGAACGGGAACATCGAGGGCCGCTACCACCAGAACCCGAGCCTCGACGCGCCGGGCCGGAACCAGTGGACCTACCCGTACGGCTGGGGGCTGTCGCTGCAGGGCTACATCTTCGAGCAGTACGCCCGCAAGTACGGGACGAACCACGACCGCATGGCGCCCTTCGTGGTGCAGGAGCACGCCAACGGGCTGCTCTGGCCGTACAGCTACTACGCGCAGCACGAGCCGGGACCGTTCACCGAGGAGGACTACCTCAACGGCCGCTGGATCGCGCAGAACCTCAGCATCTTCGACTGCGACCGGCCGGTGCAGGCGGGCGCCGCCTACATCGTCACCACCGCCGAGCGCGCGAAGGACATGAAGCAGAAGCCGGTCTACATCCTCGACCACACGGAGAGCGCGTTTAACCCGCGCAGCCTGGTCCAGACCCTCGACGACACCGAGGAGTGGACGGACACCCAGGCGCGGCGCTCCTACGCCGGCTCAGGCCTGCGGCCCGAGGACATCGACGTCTTCGCGCCGTACGACGGTTTCGCGGTGTTCACGCAGTACTTCCTCGAGGCCTTCGGGTGGCGCGGCGTGAAGCGCGGCGACGCGCACGACTTCTACGCGGACGACATCTCGCTCAAGGGGCCGAACCCGCTCAACTCGGGCGGCGGCAACATGGGCACGGGGCGGATGCGCACCGTCTTCATCACCGATCCGATGGAGCAGCTGCAAGGCCGCGCGGGCGAGCGCCAGGTGGCGATCAAGGCCGAGACCGCGGTCACGATCGGCGTGCTGCCGATCAACGCCGGCGCGCTGGCCTTCAGCACGGTCCCCGACTAGCAATCGGGGGCTCGCCGGCTGCAAGCCGGGCCGCACCCGTTGCGGCCCGGCGGATCGTGGCAATATGTCGTGGCATGAGCACCTGACGCCGGCGTGGCGAGGACCACTCGACGCGTGGGGTCTGGCCGGAAGGCACGAGTGATGGCGCACGCGATTCACTGGGAGCGCAACGAGGATCCCGTCGGCATCTGGGAGCACCGCGGCAAGGTCGCGCTCGCCGGCCGCGGTCACTCGAAGAACACCGACCGCCGCTGGGACGGCGTCAGCCTCGACAAGTCGCTCGGCGCCTACGTGATCGAAGCCGCCCGGGCCGCCATGGACGACGCCGGCATCTCGCCCGACGAGGTCGACGGCATCGTCACCTCTGCGGGCGGGCAGCCCAACCACGCGAGCCTCGGAGGACATTGGGGCCCGACCCGGCCCTACTTCGACGCACCGTACGACTCGGAGGATGGGCTCACGTTCGTGACCGCCGAGTGGCTGCGCAAGACCATGAACCTTCCGAACGTGAAGTACCTGAACTCGCACGGCTCGACCCTCTGGAACCTGATCGGGCTCGCCGCCCAGGTCGTCGGCGACGGGCGCTGCGAGGTCTGCCTCGTGCCCTACCCGAACGGAAACATCGAGGGCCGCTATCACCAGAACCCGACCCTGGTGGCGCCCGGGCCGGCGCAATGGAACTTCCCGTACGGCTGGGGGCAGTCCGTGCACGGCTACGTCTTCGAGCAGTACGCCCGCAAGTACGGGACGAACCACGACCGCATGGCCCCGTTCATCGTCCAGGAGCACGCCAACGGCCTGCTCTGGCCCCACAGCTACTACGCGCAGCACGAGCCGGAGCCGTTCACGGCGGAGGACTACCTCAACGGGCGCTGGATCGCGCAGAACCTCAGCATCTTCGACTGCGACCGGCCCGTGCAGGCGGGCGCCTGCTACGTGATCACCACCGCCGAGCGCGCGAAGGACATGAAGCAGAAGCCGGTCTACATCCTCGACCACACCGAGACCGCGTTCGCCCCGCGCAGCCTGACCCAGACCCTCGACGACACCGAGGAGTGGACGAGCACGCAGGCGCGGCGCTCCTACGCCGGCTCCGGGCTGCGGCCGGACGACATCGACGTCTTCGCGCCGTACGACGGGTTCGCGGTGTTCACGCAGTACTTCCTCGAGGCCTTCGGCTGGCGGGGCGTGAAGCGCGGCGAGGCGCACGATTTCTACGCAGGCGACATCTCGCTCAAGGGGCCGAACCCGATCAACTCGGGCGGCGGCAACATGGGCACCGGCCGCATGCGCACGGTCTTCATCACCGACCCGATGGAGCAGCTGCAGGGCCGCGCCGGCGAACGGCAGATCGCCACCAAGGCCGAGATCGCGGTCACGATCGGCGTGCTGCCGATCAGCGCCGCGGCGCTCGCGTTCAGCACGGTCCCCGACTAGCAGCCGGAACCGCGCAGGAAGGCACGAGGCATGGCGCACGCGATTCACTGGGAGCGCAACGAGGACCCGGTCGGCATCTGGGAGCACCGCGGCAAGGTCGTGCTCGCCGGCCGCGGCCACTCGAAGAACACCGACCGCCGCTGGGACGGCGTCAGCATGGACAAGACGCTCGGCGCCTACGTCATCGAGGCCGCCCGCGCCGCCATGGACGACGCCGGCATCAGCCCCGACGAGGTCGACGGCATCGTCACCTCGGCGGGCGGGCAGACCAACCACGCGAGCCTCGGCTCGCAGTGGGGGCCGGAGCGGCCGTTCTTCGACCCGCCGTACGACTCGGAGGACGGGCTCACCTACGTGACGGCCGAATGGCTGCGCAAGACGATGAACCTCCCGAACGTGAAGTACCTGAACTCGCACGGCGCGACCCTCTGGAACCTGATCGGGCTCGCCGCCCAGGTCGTGGGCGACGGGCGCTGCGAGGTCTGCCTGGTGCCCTACCCGAACGGGAACATCGAGGGCCGCTACCACCAGAACCCCACCCTCGACGCGCCCGGACCGACCCAGTGGACCTACCCCTACGGCTGGGGGCTGTCGGGCCAGGGCTACGTCTTCGAGCAGTACGCCCGCAAGTACGGGACGAACCACGATCGGCTCGCGCCGTTCATCGTCCAGGAGCACAACAACGGCCTGCTCTGGCCGTACAGCTACTACGCGCAGCACGAGCCCGAGCCGTTCACCGAGGAGGACTACCTCAACGGCCGCTGGATCGCGCAGAACCTGAGCATCTTCGACTGCGACCGGCCCGTGCAGGCGGGCGCCTGCTACGTGATCACCACCGCCGAGCGCGCGAAGGACATGAAGCAGAAGCCGGTCTACATCCTCGACCACACGGAGAGCGAGTTCGCCCCGCGCAGCCTCGTCGAGACCCTCAACGACACCGAGGAGTGGACGAGCACGCAGGCGCGGCGGTCGTACGCCGGCTCCGGCCTGCGGCCGGAGGACATCGACGTGTTCGCGCCGTACGACGGCTTCGCGGTGTTCACGCAGTACTTCCTCGAGGCCTTCGGCTGGCGCGGGGTGAAGCGCGGCGAGGCGCACGATTTCTACGCGGGGGACATCTCGCTCAAGGGGCCGAACCCGCTCAACTCGGGAGGCGGCAACATGGGCACCGGGCGGATGCGCACGGTCTTCATCACCGACCCGATGGAGCAGCTGCAGGGCCGCGCGGGCGAACGCCAGGTGGCGATCAAGGCCGAGGTGGCGGTCACGATCGGGGTGCTCCCGTTCCGGGCCGCGGCGCTGGCCTTCAGCTCGGTTCCCGACTAGCAGCCGGGCTGCGCCGCCACTTCGGCGTCAGCCCCGTTGCGGCCTAGCGGTTCGCTGGCGATACTCCCCGGCGTACACGGAGCCGGGAGGGTAGTGCGTGGCGATCCTATTGAGCTTTGATATCGACGGAACGCTCGAGCTGGGCGATCCGCCGGGCGGGGTCACGGTCGAGATGGTCCGGCGGGCGATCGACCGCGGCTTCATCGTCGGCAGCTGCTCGGACCGGCCGCTCAGCAGCCAGCGCCGCATGTGGGCGGCGCTCGAGATCGAGCCCGCCTTCGTCGCCTCCAAGCACCAGCTCGGCCAGGTCAAGGAGCAGTTCGACGACGCCGACGCCTACTACCACATGGGCGACCGCAACACGGACGAGGAGGCCGCCCGCGATCACGACTTCGGCTTCTGGTGGCACCACGAGGCCGAACTCGAGCCCTGGCTGGAGCTGACCAACTCCGACTGACGGGCGAGCACTCGTCCACGGCGCTCAGGGCCCGCGCCCGATCACCGAATCGAGAGACCGCCGATGCCCGGCTCCACCATCACCGGCCTGCGCTACTACCTGGTCCATCCCACGCCGCCCGAGACCGGGCAGCCCGATCGCTACACCGCGGGCAAGAACCTCTGCTTCGTGCGGCTGGAGACCGCCGACGGGCTGCACGGCTGGGGCGAGTGCTACACGCAGTCCGACCGCGACATCCAGATCACCGCGCACCTCGAGGCGCTGCGGCGCTACATCGAGGGCTGGGACGCGGCGCGCATCAAGCCGTGGACCGACGCGATCCACAACGACTTCGGCAACCGCCGCGGCGCGATGGACCTCTACTCCGCGATCTCCGGCGTGGAGCAGGCGATGTGGGATCTCGCGGGCAAGCGCGCGGGGATGCCCGTGCACCAGCTGCTCGGCGGCGCGCTGCGCGACCGGCTGCGCGTCTACGCCAACGGCTGGGCGAGGATGGACGACCTCGACGAGTTGCAGGCCCGCGCCCGGGCGATGGCCGAGCGCGGCTTCACGGGGCTCAAGTTCGACCCGGTGCCGGGCAAGTGGCGCAGCTACGTGGGCATGCCGGAGCTGCGCACGGCCGCCGATCGCGTCCGCGCCGTGCGCGAGGCGGTCGGCCCCGATGTCGACATCCTCGTCGAGGTCCACCGGCGGCTGAGCCCGTCCAACGCGGTGCGGCTGGCGAAGCTGGTCGAGGAATACGAGCCGTACTGGTTCGAGGAGCCCGTCTGGGCCGAGAACATGACCGCCCTCGCGGCGGCCACGGCGCAGATCAACATCCCCACCGTCACGGGCGAGGAGCTCTACACCAAGTTCGAGTTCCGCGAGGCCTTCGAGCAGCGCGCCGCCGACATCATCAACCCGGACGTCGCGAACGTCGGCGGCATCAAGGAGCTGACGGAGATCGCGGCGATGGCCGAGGCCTACTTCGTCGCCGTGAGCCCGCACAACTACAACTCGACGACGGTGGCGCTGGCCGCGACGCTGCAGGCCGGGGCGACGATGCCCAACTTCATCATCACCGAGTACTTCGTGAACTTCGAGGCGTGGGGCCGGGAGGCCGCGACGCCGGCCTTCGAGGTCGAGGACAGCCACATTGCCCTCCCGACGGCGCCGGGCCTCGGCATCGACCTCGACGAGGACGTGCTGAAGGCGCACCCGGCCAAGGAGTTCCCCGCCCGGACGATCGGCGACTAGGCAGGGTTGTCCCTCCAGATGCGGGGTTCGCCTCCGAGGCTGCTGACTGTTGGGGAAGCCTAGATCCGGAAGCGCCGATCCACGCCGATGCGTCGCAGCCGCAGCTGCTCCCGCCGCCCCGCCTCGTCGATGCGCCTCGCGCCGGTCGGCAGGACCGAGGGCAGGTCGGCGAGCTTGACGAGCCTCGTGGCGGGTGTGGGCTGCGAATCGGCCTGCATCCAGCGCAGGCCGATGTGGCCCTCGCAGTGCCCGTCCGTCGCCAGCCAGTTGGGGACGCCCGGATCGTCGTGCGCGACGACGAGGATCACGGAGCCGTCGTCCTCCAGCACGGCCTGCGTCCCGTTGATGCTGGACAGGTGGTAGCGGTAGTCGATCGAGGTCATCCAGTAGGTATTCAGCTCGAAGTTCCAGTAGGAGCACTCCGGCGGCGTGAACTCGATCAGCAGCGCCTCGTCCGGCTGCACCATGAAGTAGACGTGCTGCGGCAGCCCGCCGGGGGCCGCCCCGAGCTTGCGCGCGGTCGGGGACTCGAGGAAGCGGTTGGGCTGGGCGCGGTAGTGCTCCTGCCAGCCGCGCCAGTAGTCGACAGTCTCGTGCAGCTCCTCGACGGCCGCCTCGAGGCCCGCGGCGAGGCGCTCCGGCGTGAGCCGCGGCGGCGCACCCTCGGCGCCGACGCGCTCGATGCGCACGTCCATCGGCTGTTCGCGGTTCCAGTCGCCGAAGAACTGCCGGACCCAGACCTTGTCGACCTCGGGAGTCGTGCGGACCCAGTTGCCGGGCTGCGGGTCGGGGCCGACCGTCACGACGAAGCTCCCGTCCCACTCCGTCTCCAGCTCGTCGCCGAGCAGCCGCCCGACCTCGGCCGCCTCGCCCTCCGGCACCTTGTCCAGCGGCCGCACCGCCGAGAAGGCGACGAAGTGGGCGCTGCCGCGGTTGCCGACCAGGCGGTAGGTCTCGCTGCCGTCGATGATCCCGAGGAAGTAGACGCAGTCCGGGTTGTCGCCTCCGCGCTTGCGGGTCGGCGCCATCATGCGGAACAGCTGCGGGTACAGCGGGTCGGCGTGCTCGAGGCCGATCTCCAGCCCCGCCGAGATGTTGCGCGCGACGTACTGGAGCCCGACCGCGCGATCGAGGGGCGTCGCCGGCGCGGGGTCGGTGAAGACCAGCTCCCCCACGTCCTTGAGGCGGTCGCAGAAGGCGCGCCAGGCGGTCCGCAGCGCCTCGTCGTGCTCGGTGTCCCCGTACGCCATCGCCGTTCCTCCCGGTCGCCGCTCAGCGCGTGCGCACGAACTCGTCGATCAGCCCGTGGATCTGCTCGATGTCGTCGGTCGGCACGGCGTGGTTCATCGGCAGGATCAGGCCGTACTCCATCACCCGGTCGGCGTTCGGATAGCCCTCGGGGGCGGCCTTGTGCGGAGTGTCCTTGAAGGCCGGTTGGCGGAGGATGTTGCCGGACCAGACCATGCGCGTCTGGACGCCGTTCGCCTCCATGTACTGCTGGAACTCGGCGCGGCTGAAGCCCGCGTCCTCGCGGATCATCAGCGGGTAGGAGATCCAGCTCGTCTTCAGATCCTCCAGCTGGCGCGCCGGGACGAAGCGCTCCCGGATGCGCTCGAGGTTGAAGAAGTCCGTGTGCATGTCGAAGCGCCGCTTCCGCGCCTGGTAGAACTCATCGAGCCTGCCGAGCTGCACGAGGCCGAACGCCGCGTGCATCTCCGAGGGCTCGAAGTTCCAGCCGACCTCGTCGAAGATGAAGTAGGTGTCGTAGGGGATGCCGTCGATCACGGCCTCGAAGCGGTCGCCGGAGCCCTGCTTGGAGCCGTACATCTGCACCTCGGAGGTGCGGCCCCAGCGGCGCAGCAGCAGCGCGCGGTCCCACTCCTCCTCGCTGTTGACGGCGACGAGGCCGCCGCTGCCCCCGCTGGTGATGATGTGCGAGCGGGCGAAGCTCGTCATGCTGATGTCGGTCCACGTGCCGGTCGTCTTGCCGCGCAGCTCCGCGCCGAGCGTGTCCGCCGAGTCCTCGACCACCTTGAGGTCGTGACGGTCCGCGATCGCGCGGATCTTCTCCCAGTCCGGCGCGTTGCCGATCAGGTTCGGGATCAGCATCGCCCGCGTGTTGGGCGTGATCATCGCCTCGATCTTGTCGACGTCGATGTTGTAGGTGTCGAACTCGACATCGACGTAGGAGGCGACGAACCCGCCGCGCACGATCGGCGCGAACGTGGCCGAGAAGCTGATGATCGAGGTGATGATCTCGCTCCCCGGCGGCAGGTCGAGCAGCTCGACGGCGAGATACAGCGCCGAGGTGCCCGAGTTGGTCATCACGCCGTACTTCTTGTCGAACATCGCCGCGACGCGGCTCTCCATCTCGCGCACGCGCGGGCCCACCTGCAGCTCGGGCTCGGTGCGAAGCGCCTCGACGACGGCGGCGATCTCCTCCTCGCCGTAGATCGGATTCGTGTAGCGGATCGAGTACTGGCTCTCCTGGCTCTCGTCTGGCATGGGGACGGCCCTTCTGCCGCGTACGCGGCTGGTTTGCGGGGAACGCATGCTAGCGGGCTGGCGACCGGCGGCGCCACAGTGCCCGCCACCTCGCTGCGCCGGGCACTATGCTGGCCGTGGCCTCGGCAGGCCCGCCGGAAGGCGAGGAGATGGCGATGACGCTGACGCTCGAGGACCGCGAGGCGATCCGCGACCTGTTCGCGCGGCAGAACCTCGCCTATGACCGCCGCGAGGCCGAGCGGACGGCCGCGATGTTCACCGAGGACGGCGTGCTCGAGCTGATCGGTCCGGACTGGGCGTTCCGCCACGAGGGGCGCGAAGGGCTCGAGACGTACATGCGCCGCCTCTTCGAGGTGACCGGCGACGACTACCGCCACTGGACGAACAGCCTCGCCATCGAGGCCGTCGAGGGCGCGCCGGACGAGGCGCGCGTCGAGTGCTACATCGCCGCGTGGGGGATGTCCGACGGCGTCTTCCGCCTCGCCGGCCGCTACTTCGACCACCTGCGCAAGGTCGCCGGCGAGTGGAAGTTCGCGCACCGGCGCTACGAGAGCGAGTGGATGCACCCCGGCCAGGGCGCCGTGCGGGACGAGCTGGGCGAGTAGCGAGCAGGGCCGGATCGAGCCGCCGGCCCCGCCTCAGTCCGTCGCCAGCGCCTCGCGCAGTTCCGCGGCCACGCGCAGGGCGCGCGCCGCCTGCTCCGAGGCCTGACTCGCGCTGTCGCCGGTGTAGCGCGTCGGGTCCAGCAGCTCCGCCAGGCGCTCCGCGCCGAGGCGCTCGGCGATCTCCGCGTCCCGCTCCAGCAGCGAGGCGAACGACTCGCCGCTGGTGGCGGCCTCCTGGGCGGCCTCGTAGACGGCGTCGTGCGCGCGCTGCCGCCCGATCTCGCGCCCCAGCTCGAGCATCAGGCTCTCCGCCATGATCAGCCCGCCCGAGAGTTCGAGGTTCTCCCGCATCCGCTCCGGGAAGACGCGCAGCCCCTGGGCCACGTCGAGCAGCCGCACGAGGATGTCGCCGCTCAGCTCGACCGCCTGCCGCAGCGCGCGGTCGATCATCATCGAACGGCTGCCGTCGGCCTCGTGGTCGCCGAGCATCGCCTCGAGGGCGAGCGGGACCAGCGATCGCAGGTGCGTCTCGTCCGCGACGATGTCCTGGCAGAGCTTCGGGTTGCGCTTCTGCGGCATCGTGCTGCTGCCCACCGTGCCGGGCGGCACGGGCTCCTCGACCTCGCCGAACTCCTCCGCCATCAGCCTGCGCACCTCGCGCGCGGCCTTCCCGCAGCTCGCGCCGAGCAGCGCGAGGGCGAGGACGTACTCCGTCAGGTGGTCGTAGATCGTGCGGCCGGGCAGCGGCATCGAGCCGAGCCCGAGCAGCTCGCCCATGCGCCGCTGCAGCGCGGCGGCGTGGCCCTCGAAGGAGGCGCCCGTGCCCGCGCCGCCGCCGAGCATCGCGACGAAGACCCGCGGCTCCAGTTGCCGCAGCCGCTCCGCGTGGCGGCACAGCTCGTCGATCCAGACCGCGACCTTCGCCCCGAACGTCGAGGGCACCGCGTGCTGCCCGTGCGTGCGCCCCGCGATCGCGTCGTGCTTCGTGCGTTCCGCAAGCCTTGCGAACGCCTCGAGCAGGTCCGCAAGCTCCGCGAGGACGATGCGGTGCGCCTTCCGCGTCTGCAGGAGGGTGCCGGTCTGGGTGATGTTCTGCGTGGTCGCTCCCCAGTGGACATAGCCGCCGGTGTCGCCCTCGCAGAGCCGGTCGAGCTCCCAGACGAGCGGCACGAGGCCGTGCCCGGTGACGCGCAGCCCCTCGGTGACGCGCTCGAGGTCGAACAGCTCGAGCCGCGCCTTGCGCTCGATCTCCGCCGCGGCCGCCTCGGGAATCATCCCGATCTCCGCCTGCGCGCGGGCCAGCGCCGCCTCGACGTCGAGCCACGACTGCCAGCGCGCCTCTTGCGTAAAGAGGGCCTGAATCCCGGGATCACGGACGCGCAGCTCGGTCGGTCGTGTCTGGATCATCCTCTGCTCCTCGGCGCGCGGCGATGCTACGCGATCGGCGCCGCAGCGCGGCGGCCACGCGCTACGCTGCGCGCGACGCCGGCCTCGCGAGGGCCGGCGCCCGGACGGAGACGCGATGCGACTCGCCCTGGGCCCCGCAGGCGACCTCGTGCGCGGCCGGATCTTCTACGGCTGGTACATCGCGCTCGCCGGAGCCTTCACCAGCTTCTTCACCTTCGGCGTCGTCGGCTTCGGCTTCGGCGTCTTCATCGAGCCGATCCGCGAGGAGACCGGGTGGAGCCTCGCCGCGATCTCGGTCGGCTTCTCCTTGCGCAGTTTCGAGCACGGGCTGCTCGCCCCGATCACCGGCGCGCTCGTCGACCGGCTCGGGGCGCGGCGGATGGCGATCGCGGGCGTGCTGATCGTCGGCGTCGGGCTGCTGCTCTTCTCGCAGGCGCGCGTGCTCTGGGTCTACTACCTCGCGAGCCTCGTGGTCGGCTCGGGCGAGAGTCTCGGCTCGTCCACGGCGTACTCGGCGTCGCTGATGCGCTGGTTCGACCGCAAACGAGGGCAGGCGCTCGGGCTGCTCGCCTCGGCGCGCGGCGCGGGCTACTTCATGGTGCCGGCGCTGGCGGTGCTGATCGGCGCGCTCGGCTGGCGGTCGACGCTGGTGATCGCCGCGCTCGTCATCGTAAGTGTGGTGCTGCCGCTCTCCTTCGTGCTGCGCAACCGCCCCGAGCCGTACGGCTACCGGCCCGACGGCGCCGCCGCGCCGGCCACCCCGGCTGCCTCGACCGCCTCGGCCGCCGACTCGCTGGGCGACGGGATGACGGTCGCCGAGGCGCTGCGCACGCCGGCGTTCTACCTGCTCGGCGCGGCCACGGCGATCGGCGGGGCGACGCAGATCAGCTGGATCGTGCACCAGGTGCCGCACCTCCAGAACGTCGGGTTCACGTTGCAGGGCGCGGCCCTGATCACCGGCGCGTACGGCCTCTTCCAGGTGCCGCTGCGCTTCATCTGCGGCTGGTTCGGCGACATCATCGGACGCCGCCGGCTGTACGTGATCGCCTACCTCCTGCAGGCCCTCGGGATGCTGATCTTCGCCTGGCTCTCGCCGGATCGGATGTGGCTGCTGCCGGCCTACTTCCTCACCTTCCCGTTCGCGCACGCGGCCTGGGTGGCGATGTTCATGACGCTGATCGCCGATTACTTCGGAACCCGCTACTTCGCCACGATCCGCGGCCTGACCTCGACGATGATGATGCCGCTCGGCTTCGCCACGCCGATCATCGCCGGCTGGTCGTTCGACGAGCTGGGCAGCTACCGGCTGGTCTTCACCGTGTACGCGCTGATCACCCTCAGCGGGGCCGTCCTGCTGCTGCTGATCCGCCGCCCGACCTGGGCGCAGCTCGCCTCGCGCTGACGCGCCCGCGGCTGCCCATCGCTAGACTGGCGCGGCGGATCGCACGAGTGCGCCCCGCGCGCGAGGAACGGAGCGAGCATGACGGACCGACGGCGCGTGCTGGTCACGGGGCTCGGCGGCGCGGTCGGCGCGGCGATCCGCCCCGCCCTCGAGGAGCGCTACGAGGTTGTCGCGCTCTCGCGCGGCGGCGTCGAGGGCCTGCCCCCGGAGCGGAACGTCCGGGCCGACATCGCGGTGCTGGAGGAGATCGCGCCGGCCTTCGAGGGCGTCGACACGGTCGTGCACCTCGCGGCCTACGGCGGGGTGAACTCGCCGCGCGGGATGTGGGAGGCCTCCTGGGAAGAGGTCCTGCGCAACAACATCAGCGGCACGCGCAACGTCTTCGAGGCCTCGCTGCGGGCCGGTGTACGGCGCGTCGTCTTCGCCTCGAGCGGCGCGACGATGGGCGGCTACCTGAAGTCCTCGCCCTACCGCGAGATCACGCGCGGCGAGTACGACCGCGTGCCCTCGGAGTACCGGATGCTGCGCACCAGCGACGAGCCGAGGCCCAACAACCTCTACGGCGTCTCCAAGCTGTTCGGCGAGGACCTCGCGCGCATGTACGTCGAGACGACGGAGCTCTCGATCATCTGCCTGCGGATCGGCGGCTGTCCGGCGAGCGGCCGCCCGCGCGAGGGCGACCCGTGGAACCAGGCGATCTTCGTCAGCCATCGGGACGTGACGGACCTGATCGTGCGCAGCATCGAGGCGCCCGAGGAGGTGCGCTTCGACGTCTTCTTCGGCATCTCCAACAACCGCTGGCGCTTCCGCGACTTCAGCCACAGCACCGAGGTGCTCGGCCACGTACCGCGGGACGCGGCGGAGGACTTCCTCGGCGACGCTGACTGAGACCGCCCGTATACTCCCCGCGCGCGAACCGGAACGGAGCGAGCGATGAAGTTCGGCATCTTCCTGGAGATCCAGCATCCGCGGCCGTGGACCCCGGGCAGCGAGCAGCAGCTCTTCCAGAACACGATCGAGCAGATCGAGCTCGCCGACGAACTCGGTATCGACTACGTCTGGGAGGTCGAGCACCACTTCCTCGAGGAGTACTCGCACTCCTCCGCGCCGGAGATCGTGCTCGCGGCGGCGGCGCGCAACACGAAGCGCATCCGGCTCGGCCACGGCATCGTCGCGATGCCGCCGAACTACAACCACCCCGCCCGCGTGGCGGAGCGCATCGCCACGCTTGACCTCGTCTCCGGCGGCCGCGTCGAGTTCGGCACGGGCGAGACCGCCTCGCGCAGCGAGCTCGAGGGCTACGGTGTGCCGCTCGAGGACAAGCGCGCGATGTGGCTCGAGGCCACCGAGCAGGCGGCGAACATGCTCGCGCTCGACCCCTACCCCGGCTACGAGGGCGAGTACTTCTCGATGCCCTGCCGCAACGTGGTCCCGAAGGCCGTGCAGCGGCCGCACCCGCCGATGTGGATGGCCTGCTCCAACCGCGAGGCGGTCAAGCTCGCCGGACGGCTCGGCCTCGGCGTGCTCTGCTTCTCCTTCCTCCCGCCCGGCGAGGTCGGCGCCTGGATCGACGACTACTACGACGCGATCAAGACCGAGTGCGTCCCGATCGGTCACTTCGTCAACGCCAACTTCGCGATCGCCGAGCCGCTCGTCCTCGATCACGACGGCGAGGCGGCGTTCGAGCGCGCGCTGCCGAACCGGCTGTTCTTCAGCACCGGCGTCGCGCACTTCTACGTCGCCGGCCGCCACACGCCCGGCCGCACGAACCTCTGGAGCATCTTCGAGGACTCGCGCGAGCGCCTCGAGGCCGAGCACACGCGCCGGCGCCCGAGCTGCATCGGCACGCCCGAGGAGGCGCGCGAGGCGATCCGCCTGCTGATCAAGGCCGGCGCGGACCAGGTGATGCTCGGCGCCCAGGCCGGCCGCGTCACGCACGGAGAGATCTGCGACTCGCTGCGCCTCTTCGCCGAGGAGGTGATGCCCGAGTTCAAGTCCGAGGCGGAGGACGAGCGCGGCGCGCGCAAGCAGGAGGAGCTGGCCCCGTACATCGAGGCCGCCATGGAGCGCAAGCAGTGGATGCAGCCGCTCGCCGACGACGAGATCCCGAGCTTCGAGCCGTTCAAGCGCGAGGTCGCCGCGTCCGGCCAGGCCGAGGTCGACGAGCTGGAGCCGGACTCCTTCCAGGCAATCAGCAAGAACCTGATCACCCGCGCCGGCGTCGTTCCGGAGGAGCGCTAGCGCTGCCGCGCCATACCCGGCGCGACTGCTCTCGCCCGGTTGAGTGATGTAGACTTACATCATCATGAGTCACCGCACGCAGATCACCCTGACGGACGAGCAGTACGCGCGCCTGCGTGAGGAGTCCCGGCGCTCTGGCCGCGGCCTCGCGGAGCTCGTCCGCCGGGCGCTCGACCGCAGCTACGGCACGTCTTCCGCCGCCGAGCTGCGGAGCGCCCTCGACGCGAGTTTCGCGTCCTGGGCGGATCGCGACTTCGACGGCGCAAGCTACGTTGACGGGCTGCGTCGCGGCATGTCTCGCCGCCTGGCGAGCAGGTGACGATCCTCGTCGACACCTCGGTGCTGATCGACCACCTCCGGGGCGACGATGCTGCTCGCGAAGCGCTGCGCGATGCCGTGGCCGACGGCGAACGACTCGCCGCCTCCGTACTGACCAGGGTCGAGGTGCTGGCCGGGATGCGATCCTCCGAAGAGCCGGCCACACGTCGCCTGCTGGGTAGTCTCGACTGGATCGACGTCGACAACGATCTCGCCGAACGTGCCGGCACCCTGGCCAACCGCTTTCTGCGGTCGCACCCGGGGATTGATCCGATCGACTTTGTGATCGCGGCGACGGCCGAGCGCCTCGAGGCCCGGCTCTGGACCCGCAACGTTCGCCACTTCCCGATGTTTCCGGACCTCACAGCTCCGTACTGAGGAGGCTACCGGGGAGCCGCGCAGGCTTCCCGTCCGGCCCTCCGCGCGCCGTCCACCGCCTCGCTATGATGCGGCGGCAGCCTTGAGGCTGCGCGCGCAGAAGGAGGGCGAATCGTGACTACCGGGCGTGTCGTCGTCGTCAAGGAGTACCGCGAGCCGTTCGTGATCGAGGAGTACGAGCTGCCCGACCCGGAGCCGGGCGGCCTGGTGCTGAAGATCACGCAGGCCGGGATCTGCGGCTCCGACCTCCACACCTGGCGCGGCGACCAGGTCAACGTCCCGCTCCCCGAGAGCGGCCGCGTGATGGGCCACGAGGGCACCGGCGTCGTCTTCCAGCTCGGCAAGGGCACGACGACGGACTCCAACGGCGTCCCGCTGCACGAGGGCGACCGCGTCATGTACTCGGCGATCAAGCCGTGCGGCAACTGCTACCAGTGCATGCGCGGCGAGCCCAACTGGTGCCCCAGCAGCCCCTACGCCAACGCCGGCGATTGGCCCTACTTCACGGGCACCTACGCCGACTACTACTGGATCCGCGCCAACCACCCCGTCTTCAAGGTGCCCGACGAGTTGCCCGATTCCGTCCTCGGCTGGGTCAACTGCGCGATGGGGACCGTCACCGAGGGCCTGCTGCGCGCTGGCGCCGCCGAGGGCGACTACGTCGTCATCCAGGGCGCGGGCGGCCTCGGCCTCAACGCGACGGCGATGGCCAAGGACATGGGCGCGCACCGCGTGATCGTGCTCGACCGCCTCGCCGACCGGCTCGCGCTCGCCGAGGAGTTCGGCGCCGACTACACGATCAACATCGAGGAGTACGACACGCCGGAGGCGCGGCTGCAGCGTGTCCTGGAGTTGACCGACGGGCGCGGCGCCAACATCGCGATGGAGCTGGTCGGCAGGGCGGAGCTGCTGGTCGAGGGCGTCGGCTATCTCACCAACGGCGGCACGTTCGTCGAGATCGGCGACATCGTGCGCGGCCGCACGGTGGAGTTCGATCCCTCCACGATCCTGCGCGGCAAGAAGATCATGGGCTCGCTCATGTACCGGCCGCACCTGCTGCCGCTGATGATGGAGACGCTGGTCAAGAACCTGGGCAAGGTTCCCTACGACCGCATTGTCTCCAACATCTACCCGCTCGAACACGTCAACGAGGCGTTCGCCGAGGCGGAGTGGCACGAGCGCCAGACGGCCGTCTCGCGGGGGATGCTCGTGCCCTGACGCCCCGCCGGGCGGCTACGGGCGCAGGACGGGGATGACCTCCTCGGCGAAGAGTTGCATCTGGTCCCGGGTCATCTCGAGGGGCATGCCGCCGTAGCTGATCTCGAACGACCAGCCGGTGAGGCCGCACGCCTCGGCCAGCTCCGACATGCGCTCGATGCACTGCTGCGGCGTGCCGATCACGGTGCGCTGCCTGCGCATCGCCTCGACGTTCTTGTAGAGGCTCTCGCCGGTCTGGTAGGCGCGGTTGGCCTCCCCGGCCAGGGCCTCCTTCACGCCGGTTCGCTCCTTCCCGGTGTTCTGGATGAAGCTGAGGTAGTTGTAGAAGTACTGGTCCGCCCCCTCGAGCTGGCTCTCCCGCTCGACGATGCTCAGGTGGTACGTCCCGAGGATCTCGAACGCGTCGGGATCGTGCCCGGCGTTGGCCAGCTCCTCGCGGTAGATCTCGAGGAAGCCGTGCTGCCGCTCGTTCGAGTCGAGCAGGAACGGCGCGACCAGCAGGTGGTAGCCGTTGCGCCCGGCCCAGCGGTACGTCTCCGGCGACGCCAGCGCGGAGACGTAGATCGGCGGCATCGGCTGCTGCAGCGGGCGTGGCCGCAGCGTGTGCACGTCGAACGACCAGTACTTGCCGTTGTGCACCACCTCGTCCTCGGTCCAGAGCCGGCGGATCACCTCCCACGCCTCCTCGAAGCGCTCGCGCGACTCCTCCGAGGGCACGCCGACGGTCTCGAAGTCGTACTCCGAGATGCCGCGGCCGATGCCGAAGTTGAGCCGTCCGCCGGAGAGCACGTCGACCGCGGCCCAGTGCTCGGCGCTCAGCACGGGGTGCCGCTGGGTGATCAGCGCCACGGCCGTCCCGATGCGGATCTGCTTCGTGCGATCGGCCATCGCCTGCAACACGACCGGTGTCGAGGAGAAGGCGTAGCCCGGATAGCGGTGCTCCGCGATCCAGACCGAGTCGTAGCCGAGTTCGTCGGCCCAGGCCCACTCGGAGAGCAGCCGCTCGTACCAGTCGCGGAACTCGCCGTGCAGGTCCGGGTAGTAGTCCGGGATGTAGCAGAAGCCGAATTGCATCGCGGCGTACTCCCCTCACGGCTATGGTAGCGGGCAACGCGGTGCAGTCGAGGGAAGCGGAGCGGCAATGAAATTCTGGCAGTTCACCGGCTTCATGCCCACGGAGCAGGTGCTCCCGCTGGCGCGGGCCTCCGAGCGCCTCGGCTTCGAGGGCCTTGCGATCCCCGACCACCTCTTCTTCCCCCGCGAGATCATCCCCGCGTATCCGGGCACCGCCGACGGCGTCCCGTTCTGGGACGCGGAGACGCACTGGCCCGACCCCTGGGCGCTCGCCTCGGCGGTCGGCGCGGCAACCACCACGCTGCGCTGCATGACCGCCGTCTACATCGCCCCCGCGCGCGACCTCTTCACCGTCGCCAAGTCGATCTCGACCGCCGCCGTGCTCACCGAGGGGCGCGTCGTGGCCGGCCTCGGGGCCGGCTGGTGCCGCGAGGAGTTCGACCAGACGGGCCAGGCGTTCTCCGGCCGCGGCCGGCGCCTCGCCGAGATGATCGAGGTGCTGCGCCGCCTCTGGGCCGGCGGCTGGGTGGAGCACCACGGCGAGTGGTTCGACTTCGACGCCGTCTCGATGGCGCCGGTCCCGCCAGGGCCGATCCCGATCACGCTCGGAGGACGCAGCGAGATCGCGCTGCGCCGCGCCGCGCGCATCGCCGACGGCTGGGTCGGCGGCGGATCCTCCTCGACCGCTGTGCCCGAGGTCATCGCGCGGCTGCACGGCTACCTCGAGGAGAACGGGCGCGACCCGGCGGACTTCGAGATCACGATCCAGCCCCGCGAGTGGCCCACCGCCGAGGTGCTGGACGAGCTGGGCCGCGCCGGCCTCGACGGCATCCGCATCCCCGCCTGGGAGCCGGCCGGCGCCGACTCGCCCGTCGAGGCGAAGATCGAGGCGACCGAGCGCTTCGCCGAGGAGGTGATGCGCCCCCTCGGCGTCGTCGGCGGCGCGTAGCGGGGAGCGCCGCGCGGTACAATCGGTTCATGACAACGACCCACAGCTACGTCGACACGAGTCACGAGTTCCTCGCGCGGGCGCGCGCCTACCTCGACGCGGGCGACTTGCTGCAAGCCTCGGAGAAGGGCTGGGGCGCGGCCGCGCAGATGGTGAAGGCCGCCGCCGACGCGCGCGGCTGGCGTCACGGGAGCCACCGCGACCTCCACGCCGTCGTCCGCCGCCTCGTGAACGAGACCGGGGATCGAGACATCCGGATTACGTTCAACGCCGCGGGCGCCCTGCACCAGAACTTCTACGAAGGCTGGCTTGACCGCGACGACGTCGAGGCAGACCTCGTCCAGGTCGAGGAACTCGTCGCGGAGTTCGAGGCGCTCACAGCGTAGCCGCTGCGCAGTACGATGATCCCATGACGACGCGCACCGACTACCACACCGACACGGGCCGCGAGTTCCTCGCGCGCGTCCGCGCCTACCTCGCCGAGGATGACCTGCTCCAAGCCTCGGAGAAGGGCTGGGGCGCGGCCGCGCAGATGGTGAAGGCTGTCGCCGACGCGCGCGGCTGGCGCCACGGGAGCCACCGCGACCTGTATCGCGCCATCGAGCGGCTCGTCGAGGAGACCGGGGACGATGGCATCGCCGTCGCGTTCAGCATCGCCGGCGCCCTGCACCAGAACTTCTACGAAGGCTGGCTCCCCCGCGAGGCCGTCGAGCGCAACCTCGAGGCCGTGGCCGAACTCGTCGCGAAGCTTGAAGCGCTCGCGGCGTAGCCGCCGCGTAGTACGATGATCCCATGACGACGCGCACCGATTACCACACCGACACGGGCCGCGAGTTCCTCGCGCGCGCCCGCGCCTACCTCGACGCGGGCGACTTGCTGCAGGCCTCGGAGAAGGGCTGGGGCGCGGCCGCGCAGCTGGTCAAGGCCGCCGCCGACGCGCGCGGCTGGCGTCACGGGAGCCACCGCGACCTCCACCACACGGTGAACCGGCTCACCGAGGAAACCGGCGACAGGCGCATCCAGAGCGCGTTCGGCAGCGCGAGCGCGCTGCATCAGGACTTCTTCGAGGGCTGGCTCCCCCGCGAGTCGGTGGAGGGCTACCTCGATGAGGTGGCCGAACTCGTCGAGAAGCTCGAAGCGCTCACGGCGTAGTCGCTGCGCAGTACGATGATTCCATGACGACGCGCACCGACTACCACACCGACACGGGCCGCGAGCTCCTCGCGCGCGCCCGCGCCTACCTCGCCGAGGATGACCTGCTCCAGGCCTCGGAGAAGGGCTGGGGCGCGGCCGCGCAGATGGTGAAGGCCGCCGCCGACGCGCGCGGCTGGCGCCACGGGAGCCACCGCGACCTGTATCGCGCCATCGAGCGGCTCGTCGAGGAGACCGGGGACGATGGCATCGCCGTCGCGTTCAGCATCGCCGGCGCCCTGCACCAGAACTTCTACGAAGGCTGGCTCCCCCGCGAGGCCGCCGAGCGCAACCTCGAGGCCGTGGCCGAGCTCGTCGCGAAGCTCGACGGGCTTGAGGCGTAGCCGCCGCGTAGTACGATGATCCCATGACGACGCGCACCGATTACCACACCGACACGGGCCGCGAGTTCCTCGCGCGCGTCCGCGCCTACCTCGACGCGGGCGACTTGCTGCAGGCCTCGGAGAAGGGCTGGGGCGCGGCTGCGCAGATGGTGAAGGCCGCCGCCGACGCGCGCGGCTGGCCGCACAAGCAGCACCGCGACCTGTACGCGGCGGTTCGCGGCCTGGTTCGGGAGACCGGCGACCCCGCCATCCGGACCGCGTTCGGCATGGCCAACGAACTCCACGCGAACTTCTACGAGGGCTGGCTCGACCACGAGGATGTCGAGGCGCACCTTCGCGATGCCGCCGAACTCGTCGAGAAGCTCGACGCGCTTACGGCGTAGCCGCCCGCCCGCCCCCCTCGCCCCGCACCACGCCAGCCGGGCCGCGATCCCCGGCTGCTACCATCCGTCCCCCGGCACGGGCGCTTCGGACGGCAGGAGGGCGACCATGGGCGGACCACTCGAAGGCATTCGCGTGCTCGAATTCACGCAGATCATCGCCGGACCGTTCTGTGGCGTCGCGCTCGCCGACTTCGGCGCGGACGTGGTCAAGGTCGAGCCGATCGACGGTGGACCATCGCGGCGGCGGCGCAGCGCGCTTCCGGGCGAGAACAAGACCTTCCACTCGCTTAATCGAGGCAAGCGCAGCATCGCCATCGACCTCAAGCACCCGGACGCGGAGCGCCTGATGGCGCGGCTCGTCCCGACCTTCGACGTCGTCGTCTCGAACATGGGCTACGGAGCCGCGGAGCGGCTCGGCATCGACTACGAGTCGCTGCGGCGCTACCGCGAGGATCTGATCTGGGCGGAGAACACGGGCTTTGGCGGCCATGGCCGCAATGCCAGCCGGGCCGGCTCCGACATCGTGGCGCAGGCCTACAGCGGGCTGATGGCGGCCGAGGTGAAGTGCGACGAGCTGGGCGGCCCGGAGCTGGTGCAGTGCACCGGGATCGTCGACTACCCCGCCGGCGTCGTCCTCGCGATGGGTGTCTGCGCCGCCCTGCTCCACCGCGAGCGCACCGGCGAGGGGCAGCTCGTCCGCAGCTCCCTGCTCGCGACGGGGATGATGATGATGGGCCGCGAGATCGCCCGCTCCCCGATCTTCGACGCCGTCACGCGCGATCCGATGATGGAACGCATCAACGCGGTGCGGGAGCGCGGCGGCGACTACTGCGAGGTCGTGAACGAGCGCGGCGGCGTCTACGACATCCTGGGCCCGCAACTGCGCCTCTACTACGGCGGCTACGCCGTCCGCGACGGCGCGATCATCATCGGCGCGCTCAGCGACCGGAACCGCCAGCAGATCCGCGACCTGCTCGGCATCGAGGACGACCCGACGGAGGATCTGGAGTTCGACGTCCTCGACCCGGCGAACCGCCCGGCGATCGACCGCACGCACCGCAGGATCGCCGAGGCGTTCCGCACGCGCACGGCGGACGAGTGGATCGCCGAGTTCGACCGGCTCGGCGTGCCGGCCTCGAAGGTCAACCTGCCGGAAGAGCTGGCCGACGACCCCGGCGTGCAGGAGGCGGGGATCATGATCGAGGTCGAGAACGAGCTGACCGGCCCGGAGCAGTTCGTCGGCCCGCTCATCGAGATGTCCAACTCGCCGACGGGGTCGCCCCGGCCCTCGCCGCCGCTCGGGCGCCACACCCGCGAGGTGCTCGAGGAGGCGGGTCTCGAGGCGGACGAGATCGACGAGTTGTACGCGCACGGCGCGGTCGCCACGCCGTAGAGCCTCGGCGCTACGTCACCCGGCGCAGCCTCGGGACGAAGACCGCGACGCCGAGGGTGAAGATCGCGAGGAAGAGCCCGAGCCCGCCGATGGCGGTCTGGATGCCCGTCGCTTCCGCCATCAGCCCGACGATGAACCCGCCGAACAGGACCATCGAGATCTGCGTCATGAAGATCGCCATCACGCGGCCTCGGTGCGTGTCATCGACCTGCGCCTGGATGATCACCATCGCCAGCGCCTGCCGGCCCGCCGTCCAGATGCCGACGACGAACATGAACAGCAGGCCGAGCCAGAGGACCGAGGTCGAGGCGAAGACAACCAGCGAGAGGCCGAACAGGAACGAGGCCCCGAGCAGCAGCACGCCGCGCCGCCGCTCCGGCAGCGAGGCGATGACGAGCGTGGCGAGCAGCGAGCCGGCCCCGCTCACGGCGGCGAACCACGCCAGTTCGGCGGGGCCGCCGTCGAAGACGTCGGCGACGTAGCCGGGGAGCTGGACCATGTACGGCATCGCGAGGATCGCGGTCACGAAGTTGAGGATGAGGATCCAGAAGATGACCCGGTGCTCGAAGGCGTAGCGCAGCCCCTCGATCAGATCGTTGAACCTGCCCGGGGATCTGCCAACGGGCCCCGCCGGGCCTCCGCCGGGACCCGCTCGCATCGCGCCCGGCACGCGGCTGCGCACCGGTACGAGCATGAGCAGCGCCACGCCATAGCAGGCGGCGACCGTGAGGAAGGCCGATCCCGCTCCGGCCAGCGCGATCACCCCGGCGGCGGCGGCCGGGGCCACGAGGCGCATGAAGCTCATGCCCGCGGCGTTCAGCGAGACGGCGTTCATCAGCCGCTCCCTGCCCGCCACCTCGGGGACGATCGCCTGGCCCGCGGGGATCGTGAGCGCGATCACGGCGCCCTGCAGCAACGCGATGCCGAAGAGGTGCTCGATGAGCAACAGATCGAGCAGCAGGAGCGCCGCAATGAGGAACGCGAAGCCCCCGTTCACCACGTGCCCAACCTGCAGGATCCGCTTCCGCGGCATGCGGTCCGCCAGCACCCCGCCGAACACCGAGAGGAACAGCATCGGCACGGCGCTCGCGAGTCCGACGATGCCGATCGCCGCGAACGAGTTCGTGAGGTCGTACGCGACATAGCTGCGCGCCAGGATCTGCATCTGGATCCCGGCCATCTGGCCGAGGATGGACAAGAACAGCCAGCGGAACTCGACCTGCTTCAGCGAGTCGAAGGTGCGGAGCGAGAGCCCTCGGCGCCGGCGCGCGGGCGCGCCCGGTGCTGCTGCCGCGGCCGGTGAGGGCGCCGGCGGCTGCGAACCGCTCGTGGTCATCGCCGCCAGCCCGCCCAACTACACGGAGGCGCGGGCGAACGCACCCGTCCGTGCGCGCCGGAGTCTAGCAGCGGCCGAGCGAGCGCCGAGCCGGCGAGGCGGCCTCAGATCTCGCCGAGCGCCTCGAGTACCCGCTCGGGGCTGAGCGGGAGGTGGCGCATCCGCACGCCCGTCGCGTCGTGCAGCGCGTTCGCGATCGCGCCCAGCGGGGGCACGATCGGCACCTCGCCCACGCCACGCACGCCGTAGGGGTGTCCGGGATTCGGCACCTCGACGAGCACTGTCTCGACCATCGGCAGATCGACGGTTGTGGGCATCCGGTAGTCGAGCAGGCTCGCGTTCCGCAGCCGGCCGTCCTCGTCGTAGACGTACTCCTCGCTCAGCGCCATGCCCGCGCCCTGCGAGGCGCCGCCCTGCATCTGCCCCTCGACATAAGAGGGGTGTACCGCCGTGCCCACGTCCTGCACCGTGGTGTAGCGCAGGATGTCCACCTTCCCCGTCGCGGGATCCACCTCCACGTCGACGATGTGGCCGGCGAAGCTCGGGCCCCACGTCGTCTCGTTGGAGTCGGCCTGCGCCGCGATGTTGCCGCCAGTGCCGGGCAGCTGGCCGGCCAGCTCCCTGAAGGTGAAGGAGCGCGCGTTGCCGTCCTCGTCCGGCGGTCCGTGGATCGTGGCGTCGGCGCGGTACTCGACCTGCTCCGAGGGCGCGTCCCAGATCCGGGCCGCCCGGGCCTGGAGCTTGCTTTGCAGCTCCTGCGCCAGCTTGTAGACGGCCCAGCCGGTCTTGAAGGTCGTCGCCGACCCCGCGGTGAGGCCCGTGTAGCCGATCGACTCCGTATCGACGACGTGCGGGCGCACGTCCTCGTAGGGGATGCCCAGCGCCTCGGCCATGTGCATCGCCAGCGAGGCGCGCTGACCGCCGATGTCGACCGAGCCGAAGATCAGGCTCACGGTCCCGTCGGCGTTGATGCTGGCGGTGGCCGTGCCCTCGCCGCCGCCGTTGTACCAGTAGCCGATCGCCACGCCGCGGCCCTGGTACTCGCCGCCGAGCTCGGAGCGGTAGTGCTCGGAGTTGCGCACCGCCTCCATCACGTCGACCGCGCCGATCTTCGGGTAGGCGCGGCCGTCGAGGACGCGCGTGCCCTCGCGCGCGGCGTTGCGCAGCCGCAGCTCCATCGGCTCGATGCCCAGCTCCTCCGCGATCTCGTCGAGCACGGACTCGACGGCGAGCGTCGGCTGGCAGGCGCCGGGCGCGCGGTAGGAGGAGACCTTCGGCTTGTTGAGCACCACGTCGTAGCCGTCGACGCGCTCGTTGGGGATGTCGTACGGGCCGAACACCGTCATGCAGCCGCCCGCCACCGGCGAGGGCGGATGCGAGCCCGCCTCGTAGGCGAGTTCGGCCTCCGCGGCCAGCAGCGCGCCGTCGCGTTTCGCGCCGATCTTGACGCGCACGTAGGTCCCGGAGGTCGGCCCGGTCGCGGTCAGCACCTCCTCGCGGGAGAGCGTGACCTTCACCGGCCGGCCCGTGCGCTGCGAGAACAGCGCGGCGATCGGCTCCACGTACATGTAGAGCTTCCCGCCGAAGCCGCCGCCGATCTCGGTCGGCACGACGGTGACGTGCGCGGTCGGGATCTGCAGGATCACGGCGAGCTGGTCGCGGAAGTTGAACGCGCCCTGGCTGCTCGCCCAGACCGTGAGCATCCCGTCGGGGCTCCAGTCCGCCACCGCGCTCTGAGGCTCGATGTAGCCCTGGTGCGCCATCCCGGTGCGGAACTCCCGCTCGATGACGATGTCCGAGTCCTCGAAGCCCCGGTCGGGGTCGCCCTTCTCGAGCGGCATGTGGCTGACGACGTTCGAGGGATTGTCGTTGATCGGATCGCCGGGCATGCCGCGCCCGAGCATCGTCACCGTGCGCATCTCCTCGTGGAGGATCGGCGCGCCCTCGGCCATCGCCTCGATCACGTCGAGGACGGGTGGCAGCGGCTCGTACTCGACCTCGATCAGCTCGAGCGCATCCTCGGCGATGTGCGGGTCGGTGGCGCAGACGGCGGCGACGGCGTGGCCGTCGTGCAGCACCTTGTCCGAGGCCATGATCATGTCCTGGAACCACTTGCGCGTCGTGTGTCCGCGCATCGTGCGGATCATCTCCTCGCGGTCGCCGGGGAAGTCCGCCGCAGTGATCACCGAGCGCACGCCGGGCAGCGCCTCGGCCTTCGAGGTGTCGATCGAGAGGATCCGGGCGTGGCCGTGCGGGGCGCGCTTGAGGCGGCCGTAGAGCATCCCCGGCAGCCGCGTGTCGGCGCTGTAGCCGGCGCGTCCCGTCACCTTGTCGACGCCGTCCGGGCGTACCGGCCGTGTCCCCACCACCCGATGCGAGCGCTGCGCAGTCGTCATGCCTCACCTCACTCCGTCGCGGTCGCCGACCCCCGTGCGGAGACTGTACCGCGCCGCCGGGTGGATGGTAGCAGCGCCGCCGGTCGCGATGCCGGACGAGCGAGCGGGCGCGCAACTGTAGCCCCTGCGCTACACTCAATCGACGATGACTCGGACGCAGACCATCCCGTGGGATCCGGCTGAGCACTTCAAGACCGAAGAGGACATGGTCGAGTACCTCAACGCCGCCCTGGAGGAGGGTGATTTGCCCCTCATAGTGGCGGCGCTGGGGGACATCGCCCGTGCCCGGCGAATGACGAGGCCGGCATGACCTCACTGATCATCGTCAGCGACTTCATCTGACCGTGGTGCTACGTCGGCCTCGTGGAGGTCGAGAAGCTGCGGCGCGAGTACGAGCTGGAGGTCCGCTGGTGGCCCTACCTGCTCGACGCCTCGATCCCTCCCGAGGGCCGTGAGCGCGAGCCGCGCACGAAGCCGGACGACCCGCCGACGCAGCTGGAGCTGCGAGGCGAGCGCGTCGGCATCACCTTCCGCCGCGGGCGGCGCTTCACGCCGAACTCGCACCTCGCCCTCGAAACGGCCGAGTACGCGCAGGAGATCGGCCACGACGGCGACGGGCTGCACCGCGCGCTCTTCGCCGCGCACTTCGAGGGCGAGGCGGACATCGGGAACCTCGAGACGTTGATCGAGATCGGCGGCGAGGCGGGGCTCGACCGCGACGAGCTGCGCGCGGTGCTGAGCGAGGGGCGCTACCGGGAGCAGGTCGACGAGCGCATCGCGATCGCGCGCGAGATCGGCGTGCGCGGCGTGCCGACGTTCATCTTCAACGAGCGCGACGCCGTCGTCGGCGCGCAGGAGTACGCGGTCTTCGAGCAGGTCATGGAGCAGCTCGAGGTTCCTCGGAAGAGCGGGTAGGGTGGTCGGCTACTCGATCCGGCGCAGCGTCGGCGAGCGCGCCAGCAGGGCCAGCGAGAGCAGCACGAGGGCGATGCCGGCGGCCGCGAACGTGGCCCGCGGGCCGTAGATGCTCGCGAGGATGCCCATTCCGAACAGCAGCAGCTGCGTGATGTTGAACTCCATCATGTAGATGCTCATCACCCGCCCTCGATAGGTGTTGCCGGCGAGCACCTGCACGAGCACGTTCATCAGCCCCAGGTAGCCCGCCTGCCCGAGCCCGACGACGAGGATGATCGCCAGCGAGAGCCAGAACGAGGTCGACGCCGCGAAGGCGACGAGCGCGACGCCGAGCAGCACCGCGCTGCCCAGCATCAGCACGCCCCGGCGTCTGCCCGGCAGGGACGCCACCACCAGCGATCCGATCACCGCGCCGACTCCCGAGACGCTGGTCAGCAGCCCCAGTTGCCCCGGACCGGCGTCGAGCACCTCCTTGGCGAAGCCCGGCAGCATCACGAAGTGGCCGAGGCCGAGCAGCGCGAAGAGCGGGTTGCAGATCAGCAGCACCGCGAGCGGCCGGTGCCCCCCCACGAAGCGGAAGCCGTCGGCGAGATCGCCGCGCAGCGAGGCGAAGGAGCGCGGTCCCGCGGCGCGGTCCGGGACGCGCACCGGGAACATGGTCGCGACGGACACCGTGTAGATGGTGAAGATCAGCACGTAGACGTAGGCCGCGCCGCCGATCGCGCCCGGGTCGCTGAGGAAGCCCACCATCCCGCCCGCGAGGCCGGGCATCAGCAGTTTCGCCGCGTTCTGGCTCGTGCTGTAGAGGCCCATCGCGTTCATCAGCCGCTCGGGCCCCACGACGTCCGGCGTCAGCGCCTGCCTCGATGGCATCGTGAGGTTGTTGGACCCGCCGTGCAGCGCCGCCGCGATCAGCACGTGCTCCACGCGCAGCAGGTCGGCGAAGACCAGCAGCGCGAGCACCAGCGCGTTCAGCCCGCTCAACCCCTGCCCGATCTGCACGACGTGCTTGCGCTGCTTCACGAGGTCCGCGACCACCCCGCCGACCAGCGCCAGCAGCAGCCCCGTCATGCCGTTGATCAGCGACATCAGGCCGAGCGCCGCGAACGAGCCGGTCAGCTCGAAGACCAGCCAGCCCCGCAGGAACTGCTGCATGTCATTCGAGGTGAACCCCGAGAAGATCGAGGTCAGGAACCAGCGGAAGTTGCGGTCATCCAGCGAACGGAACGTCCGCAACCGGCCATGCTCGCGCGCGTCGATGGCGGGCCCCCGTTCAGTGCCCCGCGCGACGCTACGCGCCGCCCTGCTCGAGGTGGTCCAGCGCCTCGCGGATCCGCGCTTCGCGCGCCTCGATGCGGCCGCGCGAGTCGAGGTCCGTGAACAGGTAGCCGGCGTTGCGCAGGATCGCATCGACGACCATCGCGCCGACCTCGGCCGGCTGCTGGCGGTGGGCCCGCGAGGGCGCGTCCATCGCCTTGCGTTCGCCGAAGCGCGGGTGGCGGTTGCGCTCGGCCTCGTAGAGTCCCGTCTCCACCGGGCCGGGGCAGACCGCCGTGACGCCGATCCCGTCGTCCGCCAGCTCCGCACGCAGCACCTCGGAGAACCCGAGCGCCGCCCCCTTCGAGGCGGTGTAGATGCCCATCTCGCCGTCGAGCCGCGGCGCGACCGGGGCCATCGAGACGGTGTTCACGATGTGCGCGGGCGCGTTCGCGCGCAGGTGGGGGAGGAAGGCGCGCACGCCGCGCACCATGCCGCGCACGTTGACGTCGAAGAGCCAGTCCCAGTCGGCCTCGCTCGCCTCGGCCAGCGGCCCCATCGTCATCACGCCGGCGTTGTTGACCAGCACGTGGACGGCGCCGAACGCCTCGATGGTCGTCTCGGCGAGGCTCTCGAGGTCGTGGGCGTCGGTCACGTCGGTGCGCCGCGCGATCGCCGGGTGGCCCGCGTCCCGGATCGCGGCTGCGGCCGTCTCACCCGCCCTGCCTTCGATGTCCGCGACGACGAGGCGCGCGCCCGCGTCCGCGAGCGCGTCGGCGATGCCGCGCCCGATTCCGCTTCCGCCGCCGGTCACCACCGCGACTTTCCCGCGCAGGTCGTCCATGGCGCTCTCCCTCTGTCGAGTGCGGCGACGGTACCACGCGGCGCGGGCGGCCCGCGCAGCGGGTAGGATTCGGACGGCGCCAGCGCGCCTCCGCGGACGACCGCCAGCCTCGAGGGAGCCCGACATGACGAACAGCACCGGCGAGCGCCGCTACCAGGTCGTCTGGCCGCGCAGCAAGCGGCAGCTCCAGCCCCGGCCGCTCGCGCCGCGGCTGGACACGCTGGCCGGCAAGACGATCGCCCAGCTCTGGGACTACGTGTACCGCGGCGACGAGGTCTTCGAGCTGCTCGAACCGCAGCTCGAGGCCCGCTATCCGGGCGTGCGCTTCGTCAGCTGGCGCGAGTTCGGCACGACCCACGGCGCGGAGGAGCGCGAGCTCCTCGCCTCGCTGCCGCAGCGCTTCAGGGAGCTGGGGGTGGACGCCGCGATCTCCGGGATGGGCTGCTGAGGCAGCTGCACGCCCGCCGTGATGCGGGCAAGCGCGGCGTGCGAGCTGGCCGGCGTGCCGACCTCCTCGCTCGTCTGCGAGGGCTTCATCGGCCAGGCCGGCACGACCTCGGCCGGCCTCGGGCTGCCGAACCTGCCGCTCGCGCTCGTGCCCGGCCACGTCGGCAATCAGAGCGACGAGGAGATGAAGCAAAACGTCCTCGGCGTGACCCTGGACGCCGTCGTCTCGAACCTGCTCGAGGCTCCCGAGGACGCCCCGCCGTTCGACGAGCCCTCGCCGCGCGAGATCGTCTTCGAGGGCAGCTTCGAGGAGGTCAACCGCCACTTCACCGAGTGCGAGTGGAGCGACGGCCTGCCGATCGTCCCGCCGACGGTCGAGAAGGTGGAGGAGTTCCTCGCCTTCACCGATCGCGACCCGGACGAGGTGCTGGGCGTGATCCTCGCGGACAACCGCTCCGTCACGATCTGGAGCATCGCCGTCAACGGCGTGATGGCTGGCTGCCGGCCGGAGTACATGCCGGTGCTGGTCGCCCTCGCCGAGGCGATGGCCGACCCCGAGTACGGCGTGGAGCACAGCGGCAACACGCCCGGCGCGGAGACGCTGATCACGCTCAACGGGCCGATCATCAAGCAGCTCGGCTTCAACTACGAGCAGGGCGTGCTGCGCGACGGCTTCCAGGCGAACAGCTCGGTCGGGCGCTTCTGGCGCCTCTACCTGCGCAACGTCGCCGGCTTCCTCCCGCACAAGAACGACAAGGCCACCTTCGGCAACACCTGGCGCGTCGTGCTCGCGGAGAACGAGGACGTGCTCGCCGCGATCGGCTGGCCGCCCACGAGCGCCGAGTTCGGCCTCGAGGCCGGCGACAACACCGTCACCATCGCGCGCTACACCGGCGGCGACATGATGGCCTCGGTCTACGGCGACACGCCGGAGCGCGTCCTGCCGTACATCGCGGACGCGGTGCTGAAGCAGAACACTTGGCAGCTGATCTTCACCGTCGGCAAGTCGATGGGTTCGCTGCGTCCGCTGCTGGTGCTGAGCCCGATCCTCGCGCAGACGATCGCGAAGGCCGGATGGAGCAAGCAGGACGTCAAGCAGTACCTCTTCGACAACGCGCGTCTGCCCGCCTGGGAGTTCGAGCGCTACCTCGGCGACTGGACGGACCATGTGATCCGCTCGCTCGAGGCGGAGGTCAACCTCGGCAGGATCCCGCGCGTCTTCCTCGAATCGGACGACCCGAACCGGCTCGTGCCGATCGTCTTCGAGCCCGACGACTTCATGATCGCGGTCGCGGGCGACCCGCTGCGCAACAACGCCATCACCTTCGCGCACAACGGCAGGCTCGGCTACCCGGTCGCGAAGCGGATCGAGCTCCCCGCCGGCTGGGAGGCGCGGCTCGCCGAGGCGCGGGCGCGCTGACGGCCGCGCGAGCCCGACGATGGTGAGCCGCCGCCACGGCAGGTACGACGTCCTCGTCATCGGCGGCGGCGTGACCGGCCTGACCGCCGCGCACCACGCCGCCCGCTCCGGCCTCAGCACGGCCCTGATCGAGGGCGAGCCACTCTTCGGCGGGCAGATCGCGACCGTCGAGCAGCTCGACGGCTACCCGGCCGCGGGCGCGCTCTCCGGCGTCGACCTCGCCGTCGACCTCGTCGAGCGCTGCCGCTCGCTCGGCGTCGCGATCATGCAGGCCCCCGCCGAGGCGCTGTCGGCGGGGGACGGCGGCTTGGTCGCGATCGCGGGCGATGAGCGGCAGCGCGCCCGCGCGGTCGTCGTGGCCTCCGGCGCTCGCCTCCGGCAGCTCGAGGCGCCCGGGGCGCGCGAGCTGTTCGGCAAGGGCGTCTCGCAGTGCGCCTGGTGCGACGGCCACCTCTACCGGGGCGAGGATGTCGCCGTCATCGGGGGCGGGGACGCCGCCGCGCAGGAGGCGCTGGTCCTCGCCGGCGTCTGCCGCATGGTCTACGTCGTCGCGCGCAGCCCGCTGCGGGCGAAGCCGGACTACGTGAACCGGCTCTCCCGCCTCGATAACGTCGAGTTCGTCTGGAGCAGCGTCGTCGACGAAGTCCTCGGCAGCGGCGCGGTCGAGGGCGTGCGGCTGCGCGGCGTCCGGGACGGCAGCCTCCGCGAGCTGGCCTGCAAGGCCGTCTTCCCCTTCATCGGCTCGATCCCCAACGGCGAGTTCCTGCCCTCGGAGGTGGCGCGCGAGGACGGCTACATCGTCACCGACGCCGGGTTCGCGACATCGCTGCCGGGCGTCTTCGCCGCCGGCGCCGTGCGGCGAGGCTACGGCGGCCATGTGGCGGAGGCGGTCGGCGAGGCCGTCTCGGCCGCAAGCGCTGCGGCCCGCTACCTGCGAGGCTAGTAGCCCTCCTCGACGTCGACGACGCCCTCGAGGGGTTCGCCGGCCATGTAGTGGCGCAGGTTGCGGATGAACACCGCGACGATCTGATCGCGCGCCAGCGGCATGCTCCACGAGATGTGCGGGGTCATCCGCACGCGCGGGTGCGAGTACATCCAGTGGCCCTCCGGCAGCGGCTCCGGCTCGGTCGTGTCGAGCGAGGCAAGGGCGACGCGCCCGTCGTCGAGCGCCTCGCGCAGCGCGTCGTCGTCGACCAGCGTGCCGCGCGCGACGTTGACCAGGTGCACGCCCGGCTTGACCCGCGCGAGGGCGGCGCGGTCGATCAGGCGGTGCGTGGCGGCGGTCGCCGGAGCGGCGAGCACGAGGTGGTCGGCCTCCCGCAGCAGCTCCCCCAGATCGCTCGCGATCTCGACGCCCGGCGTCTCGCTGGGCCGCGGGTGGCGGCGCAGCGCGAGGACGCGCATGCCGAAAGGCAGCGCGCGCTCCGCCAGGGCCAGTCCGATGCCGCCCAACCCGACGAGGCCCAGCGTCTTGCCCTCCAGCGTGCCGAGCCCCGGGTCGCGGCGTCGATCCCAGGGCTCGCGCACCAGCGTCTCGGACAGCTTCTTCTCGAAGGCGAGGATCGTCGCCAGCACCCACTCGGCGATCGGCACGCCGCTCGCCCCGCGTGAGCAACTGAGGATCTGACCGTCCTCGAGGAGTTCGATCGGGAAGCCGTCGACGCCGGTGCCGTAGACGTGGATCCAGCGGACGCCGCTGCGCAGCGCCTCCTCCATGACGGGCGCGCCGCGCGCGCCCACCAGCAGCACCTCGCCCCGCAGGCCGGGGTCGAGCGGCCCCCTCGCCGGGATGTGGATTAGCTCGACGCCCTCGACCTCCCTGTTGATGAGCTCGGTCATGTCGGGCGGCATCCAGGTCAGCACGCGCAGGGGAGCGCTCACGCGATCAGGCCTTCCTCGTCCGGGTGCTTCTCGCCGTCATGGCGAGCGCGATGATAGCGCGCCGCGCTTCTCGCTCGCCGCTTGCAGACGGCAGGCGGGCCGAATCCGCGAAGGTGCGCATGCGCATCATCCGATGATAGGCTGGACGCCGGAGGTCGCCGTGCCCCCCTTCCTCGCGCCAGCCTGGTTCCAGGACACCTACATCGGCATCGAGGTCGCGCAGTACCTCGGGCTCGTCGTCCTGGCCGCCGTATCCGCCCTCACCTACGCGGTCGTCAACCAAGCGCTCAAGCTCTACGTGCGAGCGCGCTTCGACGAGGACGACCATGAATTCTGGGAGGAGGAGCGGGGGCGGCTGGGGCGGGCGCTCTGGGCGCTGGCCGTGGCGATCACGTTCCTGCTCGGCTTCCCCATCCTCGATTTCCCCGCCGCCGCCGAGAACATCGTCGATCAGCTCGCCAGCCTGCTCGGCGCGGTAGCGCTCGTGCTGCTCGGCTTCCGGGGCGTCGACATCTTCACCGACGTGCTGGAGCGGCGGGCGCAGCAGACGGAGAGCCGTCTCGACGATCAGCTGGTGCCGATCACGAGCACCTCGCTGAAGGTGGCCACGCTGCTGATCGGGATGCTCTTCATCCTGGGCAACCTCGGCGTGAACATCACCTCGCTCGTCGCGGGGCTCGGGCTCGGCGGGCTGGCGGTGGCGCTCGCCGCCCAGGACTCGTTCCGCAACCTGCTCGGCGGGGTGACGATCTTCGCGGACCGGCCGTTCCAGGTCGGCGACTGGGTGGTGGTGGGTGACATCGAGGGAACCGTCGAGTACGTCGGGTTCCGCTCGTCACGGGTGCGGACCTTCTACAACTCGCTCGTGACCGTGCCGAACGCGCGCATGGTCGATACGCACGTGGACAACATGGGCCTGCGCCAGTGGCGGCGCTACAGGACCGCCCTCGGCGTCGCCTACCACACCACGCCCGACCAGCTGCAGGCATTCACCGAGGGCATCCGCGCCCTGATCCGGGCGAACCCGAACACGCGCAAGGACTACTACATCGTCGAGTTCCACGAGTTCGGCCCGGCATCGCTCGACATCCTCGTCTACTGCTTCATCACCGCAGCGGACTGGAACGCCGAGCTGCGCACCCGGCACGTGCTGAACCTCGACATCATGCGCCTCGCCGAGGAGCTGGGCGTCGAGTTCGCCTTCCCCACGCAGACGCTGCACGTCGCCTCGCTGCCGGGACAGCCGGCCGAGGTTCCGGCGGCGGCGGGGCGGGACGAGCTGGGCGAGGTGGTCGAGCGCTACAGCCCGGCGGGCGGCAGCGGCCAGCGCACGGACCAGCCGATCACGGCGGGGTACGACAACACGCCGGACCAGACGTAGCGCCGCACCGATCGCGGCCCGCTCGGCGCCGGCTGCCGGTGCCCCTGCCGCCGAACGCAACCCGCCGACCGCGGGCGCCGGGTGATCTCCTTGACAACCGCGCGCCTCAACCTATAGTCGCATTAGTGATATGGCGTAAGTAATGGGGCGAGGGGGTAACACGGCGCTACCGGCGTGGCCCGCCACCATTTG
The DNA here is from genome assembly GCA_963692775.1 of Dehalococcoidia bacterium. Taxonomy (GTDB): domain Bacteria; phylum Chloroflexota; class Dehalococcoidia; order UBA2979; family UBA2979; genus VXMT01. Next base: position 2,332,868 of record OY839116.1, read on the forward strand.
AACCAGGTATCTGCCGGGAAGTCCGGCGCAAGGGCGAGGCTGGCCGATCCGCGGCCGGGCCTCGAGTGGAGGCAAACATGATCACCGACGAGATCAAGGTCATCGACGTCGACACGCACGTGACGGAGCCGTACGACCTCTTCACCTCGCGCGTCTCGACGAAGAGGTGGGGCGACATGGTGCCCCATGTCCGCACGATCCCCTGGGACACGGCGAGGCACTGGGATCCGAGCGCGGACCCGGACATGCCGCGCGACATCTGGATCCTCAACGGCCAGCCCTCCTCGCCGATCGGCATCACGACGATGGCCGGCTGGCGCGAGTGGCCCCCCGCGCACCCCTCGACGATCGAGGACTTCGACCCCGGCGCCTACGACGCCGAGAAGCGCCTGGAGCGCATGGACGAGTACGGGATGTACGCCCACGTCATCTACCCGAACGTGGCCGGCTTCGGGAACCAGAACTTCCTCAAGCTCGAGGATCCCGAGTTGATGCTCGCCTGCGTGCGCGCCTACAACGACTTCCTGCACGAGTGGTGCGGCCTCGACCCGAAGCGGCTGCTGCCGATCATGGCCGTGCCGTTCTGGGACGTGGACGAGACGGTCAAGGAGATCGAGCGCTGCGCGAAGCTGGGCCACAAGGGCGTGCTGTTCCCGCAGCAGCCGCACCTCTTCGGCGACGCGCCGATGCTCGCCGACCCGCACTGGAACCCGGTCTGGCACACGGCAGAGGACCTCGGCCTGAGCATCAACTTCCACATCGGCTCGGGGAACCCGGTCGATGTGCATGGCGGGTACGAGGGCAACGGCCAGCAGGCGAACTACTCGGCGGGCACCGTGCGCTTCTTCATGGACAACATGAACGGGATCATGGAGATCTTGATCTCGGGCATCTGCCACCGCCACCCCAACCTGAACTTCGTCTCCGTCGAGAGCGGCATCGGCTGGGTGCCGTACGTCCTCGAGGCGGTCGACTGGCAGTGGCTCAACGCCGGAGGGCGCGACGAGCACCCGGAGATGGACCTGCTGCCGAGCGAGTACTTCAAGCGCCAGGTCTACGCCTGCTTCTGGTTCGAGCGCGAGGTGGCGCTGCACACGATCGAGATGATTCCCGACAACGTCCTCTACGAGACGGACTTCCCGCACCCGACGAGCATGTCGCCGGGCCCGGCCTCGGTCGCGGACAAGCCGAAGGACTTCATCGAGCGCAACCTCAGCTCGCTGCCGAGGGAGACGCTGCAGAAGATCCTCCACGACAACGCCGCGCGGGTCTACAACCTCGACTACTAGCCGCTGACCGACGGCGGGGCGCCTCCCGAGGGCGCCCCGCCTCGCACCAGCCGAACGGCGAACGGAGCACGACAAGGGACCAGGCCGCTGAGGGGGCATCACATGAATGATGAACGCGAGTTGACACGGCTCATGAGGGTGCTCACCACACGACGATCGCTGCTGCGCGGCGCCGCGCTGGGCGGCGCCGGGCTGGCCGCGGCGGCGCTGATCGGCTGCGGCGACGACGATGACGACGAAGCACCCGCGGCGACGCCGGCCCCGGCGGCGACGCAGGCCGCGACGGCCACGGCCGCGCCGGCCACACCGGTCCCCACGGCCACGGCCACGCCCACGCAGGCCGCCGTGCAGCGCACGCCCGTGCCCACGGCCACGCCCGCGCCGCCCGCCGAGGTGGCGCGGCTCGGCGGAGGCAACCGCGGCGAGCCGGTCATGGGCGGCGTCTTCCGCCAGTCCAACTCGACCGGCCCGCAGCAGCTGGACCCGCACGCCTCGATGGACACGCGCGGCAAGCCGATGGGCGAGGCCGTCTACGGCACGCTCTTCCGGCAGCAGCCCGCAGCGCTCGCGGACCATCCGATCGCCGAGATGCAGCCCGGCCTCATGGCGGACTGGGAGATGACGCCGGACGGCCTCCAGCTGACGGGCACGCTGCAGCCGAACGCGATGATCTCGGCGCCGATCAGCCGCAAGCTGGACTCCGAGGACGTGAAGTTCTCCGTGCAGCGCTTCACCGGCCGGCCGGCGCCGCACTCCACGTTGCCCTCGGGCGCGCCGAACGCGAGCTCGCTGGACTTCGTGGACACGGTGGAGACGCCGGACCCGGACACGCCGGTGATCAAGATGGCGCGCCCCAACCCGCGCGCCCTCTTCGACCTCGGCGACCTCTGGAGCATGGTGATCATGCCCCGCGAGGCGGGCTCGGCCTTCGACCCCGGCGTCGAGATGGTCGGGGCCGGGGCGTTCCTCTGGGACGGCCAGGATCCCGGCGTCAACTACAAGCTGAAGCGCAACCCGGAGTGGTGGGGCGGCCCGGAGCGGCCCTACGTCGACGGCATCGAGATCTCCGTCATCTCCGGCAGCGCCAACCAGCTCGTGCAGTTCAAGGCCGGCAACCTCGACGAGCTCCCGAGGTTCAGCGCGAACGAGCTGCTGACGCTGCGGGACGAGATGCCGAACGCCTTCATCTTCGCCTCCAAGCGCCTCGGCTGGAGCTACCTCGCCTTCGGCGAGCCGCGCTCCTGGCTGGGCAACGGCGATGCGCCCTGGAGCGACAACCGCGTGCGCCACGCCGTCTCGCTCGCGATCGACCGCGACGCGCTGCTCGAGGCGGTCTACAACGTCTCCAAGCTGGACGCCGAGGGCTTCAATGTCAGCGACGCGGTCTCCTGGCACAACATGATGCCGGCCGGCATCCCGGGCCAGTCGATCGACCCGCGCACGGACGAGGTGACCGGCAAGTGGATCCGCCACGACGTGGCGGAGTCGAAGAAGCTGCTCGCCGCCGCTGGCTACCCGGACGGCTTCTCGGCGGAGTTCCACTACACCGGCGCCTACGGCGCGGAGTGGAGGCTCGAGGGCGAGCTGATCGCCCAGATCGTGCGCGAGGCGGGGATCGACCTCAAGATCAACGTGGACGACCACTCCTCGGTCTACACGCCGATGACGACGCAGGGTGACTTCGACGGCCTTGCGATGATCCTCAACGTCGCGCCCGACATGGGATTGCTGCTCTCGCTCAACTACCGGCTGCCCTCGAACCGCAACCAGAGCCAGATCCACGATCAGGTGATCGTGGACAAGGTGAACGACATCCTCAGCGAGCTGGACCTGGATGTGCGGAACGAGAAGATCCGCGACATCCAGCGCTTCCTCGTCGAGCCGATGTGGTACGTGCCGAGCGTCGGCTGGCAGCTCGGCTGGGGCGCCTACAGCCCGCGCATGAACGTCGCCGAGGCGCACTTCACGGCCCGCGGCGACAGCGGCTACCAGACGCGCTACACCGACGTCTGGATCGAGAAGTAGCGACGGAGGCAACGAGGAACCGTCCGAGCCGTCGCGCGGTCCGGGGCCGCGCGGCGCAGCAGCAGGGGGGCGTCGGGGAGCCGGGCGGAAACGCCCGGCATCCCCGGCTCGCCTGCAATTGAGGGCAGCGCCTCGGTAGGCCGGAGGCACGGGCCATCCAGACGTACATCATCCGCCGCGTGCTGCTGCTCATCCCGACCCTGTTCTTCATCACGGTCTTCGTCTTCATGGCCGTGCGCTTCCTGCCCGGCGACGTGATCGACCTCATGGCCTCGGAGCTCGAGGACGGCGCGATCGATCCCGAGTTCCGGGCGAAGGTCGCGCACAAGTACAACCTCAACACCGCGATCCCCCAGCAGTACGCCGAGTGGCTGCTCCACATCGCCGCCGGCGACTTCGGGCAGTCCTTCCTGACGGACCGCCCGGTCTTCGATGACGTGCGGCGCAAGCTGCCGGTCAGCATGCAGCTGGGCATCATGGCGATGGCGTTCTCGATCACCATGGCGATCCCGGTCGGCGTGACCTCGGCCGTCTGGCAGGACACCTGGATCGACTACGTCACGAGGAGCCTCGCGATCCTGCTGCTCGCCGTGCCCAGCTTCTGGCTGGGGCTGATGGCGATCGTCTACGGCTTCCAGTTCTTCGGCTGGGTGCCGCCGATCCAGTACCGCAACATCTGGGACGAGCCGCTCACCAACCTCAAGATCCTCTGGGTGCCCGCGATCATCCTCGGCGGCGCCCTCGCCGGCTCCGTGATGCGGCTCACCCGCTCGACGATGCTCGAGGTGCTGCGCCAGGACTACGTGCGGACGGCGCGCGCGAAGGGCCTGCACGAGCGCCACGTCATCGTCCGCCACGCGCTGCGCAACGCCGCGCTTCCCGTGGTGACGGTGATCGGCCTCCAGGTCGGGCTGCTGGTCGGCGGCACCGTGGTGCTGGAGCGCATCTTCTCGATACCGGGGATGGGCAACTTCCTGCTCACCTCGCTCGAGCAGCGCGACTACCCGGCCGTGCAGGCGGTGGTGCTGCTCTCCGCGATCGTCGTCGTACTCAGCAACCTGATCGTCGATCTCTCCTACGCGATCATCGATCCGCGCATCAGGTACGGCTGATGGCCGAGACAAGCGCCGCACTGGCCGTCCGGGCGACGGGGCTCCGCGAGGAACGCTCGCGCGCGCTTCGCGTGCTGCTGAGCGTGCTGCGCTTCGTTCGCCGCAAGCCGCTCGGCGCCTTCGGCGGCCTGATCATGCTGGTGCTGCTGTTGCTGGCGCTGTTCGGCCACCTCGTGGCGCCGTTCCACTACGCCGACATCGACGTGTTCAACCGTTTCATCGGACCGACGCCGGAGCACCCCTTCGGCACGGACGACCAGGGCCGCGACGTGATGAGCCGCGTGATCTTCGGGGCGCGCGCCTCCGTGATCATCGGGCTCGGCGCGGTCGTCATCGCGACCATCGGGTCCAGCCTGATCGGCATCGTCTCCGGGTACTACGGGGGGACGTTCGACCTGTTCGCGCAGCGCCTGATCGACGCCTGGCAGGCGTTCCCGGGCCTGATCTTCGTCATCTTCATCATCTCCGTGATCACCTCGACGGTGCCGCGCGACTCCACCGCCAGCCAGATCAGCCTGATCGTGACGATCGGCATCCTCTTCACGGCGGGCGCCTCGAGGGTGGTCCGCAGCCAGACGATCTCGACGAAGCAGAACGACTTCGTCGAGGCGGCGCAGGCGCTTGGCGCGTCCGACCTGCGGATCCTGCTGCGGCACATCTTCCCCAACGTGGTCACGGTGATCATCGTCAACATCTCGATCCAGATCGGGTTCGTGATCCTGATCGAATCGACGCTGTCGTTCCTCGGGTTCGGGGTGCAGCCGCCGTTCCCCTCGTGGGGCCGGATGCTGCAGGAGGCGCAGGCCGGGATGCAGCAGCATCCCTACCTCGCGCTCTTCCCCGGCCTGGCGATCGCGCTCACCGTCTACTCGCTCAACATGTTCGGCGACGCACTGCGCGACGTCCTCGATCCGCGGCTGCGCGGCGCGGAGTAGCCGGCTCGCCGGCGCAGCAGCGAGGTCCGAAAGGAGGCACGCCATGCCCGGACCGCTCGATGGGATTCGCATCCTCGATTTCACCCGCTACCAGAACGGCCCCCACGCCACAGCGATGCTGTCCGACATGGGCGCCGACGTCCTCAAGGTGGAGGTCCCGGGCAACGGCGACCCGGGGCGCTCGCTGGGCCGCCTGCCGGACGGGTTCTGCTCCTACTTCGAGGGCAACAACCGCGGCAAGCGCAGCATCACGCTCGACCTGCGCAAGCCGCAGGCGCGCGAGATCATCTACAAGCTCGCGCCGCGGGTCGACGTGGTCATGGAGAACTTCCGGAGCGGCGTGATGGACGCCCTCGGACTTGGCTACGAGGAGCTGCGCACGCACAACGAGCGGCTGATCTACGGCTCGACGACCGGTTTCGGGCCGATCGGCGAGTGGTCGCGGCGCGCCTCCTTCGATCACATCGCGCAGGGGATGAGCGGCGCGCTGATCGCCCAGGGCGGGGGACCGGGCAAGGAGCCGCAGGCCGTGCAATGGGGCCTGGCCGACCAGTCGGGCAGCATGATCTTCGCCTACGGGATCATGGCCGCGATCGTCGCGCGCGAGCGCTTCGGCGTCGGCCAGCGTGTCGACGCCTCGCTGCTGGGCAGCATGATGACCGTGCAGAACCTGACGCTGGCGAACTTCCTGCACACCAAACACCAGGAGGTGCGCGAGGGCGCCGGAGGCTACAACCAGGCCGCCTTCGGCTGGCACGAGGCGGGCGACGACAGGTGGCTGACCGTCGGCGTCCTCGACCCGAAGGACTGGCCCGGCCTCTGCCGCGCGATCGAGCGCGAGGACCTGATCACGGACGAGCGCAGCGCCGACGCCTTCGCGCGCCGCGAGCACGCCGACTGGCTGCTGGAGGAGGTCAAGGGCACGCTGCTCACCCGGCCGCGCCAGTACTGGCTGGACCGTATGCTGGCCGAGGGCGTGCCCTGCGGCCCCGTGCTCGAATACGCCGAGGTCCTCGACGAGCCGCAGTTCCGGGACAACGGCTACATCGTCGAGGTCGAGCACCCCCACTTCGAGGAGTACCTCTCGGTGGGCGTGCCCGTCCGCTTCAGCGAGACGCCCGGCGCGGTGCAGGGCCCGGCGCCGGAGCTCGGCCAGCACACCGAGGAGGTGCTGCTCGACCTCGGCTACGACTGGAAGGAGATCGAGCGGCTGCACGACGAGCGCGTGACCGCCGCCGGTTAGGTACGCGGGAAGGGACGATCCGATGTCGGGAACCGCCGGGAGCATGCTCGTGGCGAGGGCGCTCCAGGACCAGGGAGCGGACGCGATCTTCACGATCGTCGCCGGTCCGGTCACGAACGTGATCGGCGCCTGCGGCGAGATCGGCGTGCGGCCGATCGGCGTGCGCCACGAGCAGGGCGCGGCGTTCATGGCGATCGCGCACGGCTACGTCGCCGGCAAGGTCGGCGTGGCGATGACCGGCTCCGGCCCCGGCGTCACGAACACGGTCACCGGCGTGCACGTCGCCTGGGACAGCGGCTACCCGCTGCTCGTCCTCGGCGGATCGGCGGCGCTGCACCAGCGCGGGCGCATGACCTTCCAGGAGGCCGACTCCGTCGCGATGATGCAGCCGATCACGAAGTGGGCGATCCAGGCCGACAGCGCCGAGCGCATCCCCGAGCTGATCGCGATGGGCTACCACAAGGCGCTGAGCGGCCGCCCGGGCCCCGTCTACATCGACCTCCCCCTCGACGTGCTGCGCGAGGAGGTCGAGGACATCGAGATCCGCCGCGCGATCAGCAGCACGCCACCCGCCAGGGCGCAGGGCGACCCGCTGCTGATCGAGCAGGCGGCGGAGCTGCTGCTCAACGCCGAGCGCCCGCTGCTGATCGTCGGCAAGGGCGTGCGCTGGGGCGGCGACGAGGCGTTCGGCGATCTGCAACAGCTTGTCGATGACCTCGGCGTGCCGTTCCTGACCTCGCCGATGGGGCGCGGCTTCATCCCCGACGACCACCCGCTCAACGTCGCCGCCGCGCGCAGCCAGGCGATGCGCGGCGCGGACGTGGTGGTGGTGCTGGCGGCGCGGCTCAACTGGATGTTCCAGATGGGCCAGGGCTTCGCCCCCGACGCGAAACTGATCCAGGTCGACATCGACGCCGAGGAGATCGGCCTCCAGCGCGACGTGGACGTCGGCATCGCCGGCGACGTCGGCCACGTGCTGCGGCAGCTCGGCGAGGCCCTCGAGGGCCGCACGGAAGGTCTGGCCGGGCAGCGCGCCGAGTCGCCCTGGCGGCACGAGCTGCGGGAGACGCTGGCGCGGAACGCGGAGCGCCTCGCGCCGCTGCTCGCCTCGGACAAGACGCCGATCTCGCACTACCGGCTGATGAACGAGATCCGCAACGCCGCGCCGCGCGACGCGATCATCACCGTCGACGGCGAGATCACGATGGCGACCGCGCGCCAGGTGCTGCAGAGCTACGGGCCGGCGACGCGCCTCAACTCCGGGACCAACGCCTGCATCGGCACGGGCGTGCCGTTCGCGATCGGCGCCCAGCTCGCCCGCCCCGAGGCGACGGTGATCAGCGTCAACGGCGACAGCGCGTTCGGCTTCAACGGCATGGAGATCGAGACGGCGCTGCGCCACAACCTGCCCGTCGTCTTCATCGTCGACAACAACCAGGGGATCCTCGGCAGCACGCTCGAGCAAGGGCTGTTCGGGGACGACTACCCGGAGCGCGTCGGGATGTACGTGCCGGAGGCGCGCTACGACAAGGTGATGGAGGCCTTCGGCGGCCACGCCGAGCACGTCGAGCGGCCCGAGGAGATCGGTCCCGCCCTCCAGCGCGCCCTCGCCGCCGGCCGCGCGGCGCTGATCGACGTGGCGATCGACCCGGAGGAGCGGCAGATGGGGCGGACCGTCAGCCAGCTGCGCGACATGGGCTACTGAGTTCGTGCCGGGCGCGCCCGGCGGCCGCGACGCGAGTCAGGGCATGCGGCCTTGGCTGTGCTTGCGGTAGGAGAAGAACTCGTCCGCCTCGTACTGGTTCTCGTGGAAGGTCCAGGCCTCCGTCACCTGCCCGTCCCGGAGGTGGAAGCTGGTGGTCGCGAGCGAATCGAGCTCGTTGCGCGCACGCTGCGCCGTCATGACGACGAGCGCGACCGCGTGCTCGTCGTTCGCGAGCACATCGTGCACTTCGACCTTGATCGTCTCGTTCGTGAAGTCCCGCAGCTTGCGGAAGTAGGTGAAGATCGCGTCGCGCCCGCGGTAGGTGTCGGTGAACAGGTTGCGCCCGCCGACGCGCCACACGGCGTCCTCCGCGATCAGCTCGGCGAGTGTCTCCGCGTCGCCGCTGGCGAACGCCTCGTAGCCCCGCCGCACCAGCGCTGCGTTCGGATGCTCTGACATCGCGACCCCCTCGGAACGCCTCCCCGTGCGGCCATCATAGCCGTTGTGGACGGACGAGCCGCCTGCGGCTTCTCCGCCGCGAGGCCGGCGGCGTGGCCGGCTACTCCTCCAGCTTGAAGACGCGCACCGCGTTCTCGCGCAGGAACTTGGGCCAGACGCGGTCGCGGAACGGAACCTCCGCCAGCTCCTCGAAGATCCGGTCGAGCGAGAGGCCGGTCGGGAAGTAGCCGGCGTAGATCACCTTGTCCGCGCCTCGCGTGTTCGCGAAGTCGATGATGTCCCGCGGGTAGTGGCGAGGCGCGAAGGCGCTGGTCGAGTAGTAGAGGTTCGGCCACTTGAGCAGCAGCTTCACCGCCAGCGCGGTCCACGGCTCCCCGCCGTGGCGCATCACGAAGCGCAGCTCCGGGAAGAACCAGCACACCTCGTCGATCAGCGCCACGTCCTGCGCCTGCATCGGCACGCGCGGCCCCGGCACGCCCGAGGTGACCGTGACCGCGATGTCCAGCTCGACGCACTTCGCGTAGACCGGATAGACCCGCTTGTCGTTGATCGGCGCCTGCGGGACGACGAAGGCGGGCGTCACGTTCGCCGCCTTCACCCCCAGCTCCCCGACGGCCTGCTCCAGCCTGCGCAGCGCCGGGACGCCCTCGTTGGGGTCGACCGTGAACGTGCCGCTGAAGCGGTCCGGGCGCAGCTCGAGGGCGCGCCGCCCCGCGCTGTCCTCGGCCGTCACGTCGACGAGCGCGCGCCAGACGCCGTGCTTGTCCATCTCGGCGAGCGTGAAGGCGACCATGTCCTCGAGGCTGCCGGACTGCGGGATGTCCGGCCGGTTGCGGTACTGGTACTCCACCGGATGGTCGAAGACCTCGAGCGACTCGTGGTCGCGCAGCATTGGGCGGAACGCGCTGTAGGCCTTGCGGCCGGGCGTGGGGATGCCGAGCAGCGTGTCGACGACGCCGATGTCGCTGGGCATGGGCATGGCGCTGCTCCTCGATCCCGCCCGCCGGGCGTCGCTCGGGGCCATTCATAGCAGAGACGGCGGGCGGCGCGCCGCGCTCGCGGGCCGGATGGCGTAGAGGGCGCGTGTATAGTCGGGCGGCGTACGCACCCGGAGTGTGTCCATGAACGAATACGTGATGCGGCGGGTGCTGCTGGTCCCGCCCACGGTGTTCATCATCTCGCTGATCGTCTTCGGCTCGATCCGGATGCTGCCGGGCGACGCCCTCGACGACCGCCTGGCCGAGGCCGGCGTGCCGGCCGAGGATCGCCTGAAGATCCGCGCCGACCTGGGACTCGACCGCCCCCTGCTGGAGCAGTACCTCGACTGGATGGGCGGGCTGGCGCGGGGCGACCTCGGCGACTCCATCTTCAGCAAGGACAGCGTCGCGACGCGCGCCCGGCGCGCCCTGCCGATCACCGTCGAGCTCGGCGTGCTCTCGATCCTCTTCGCGATCATCCTCGGCATCCCCACGGGCCTGATCTCGGCGCTGAAACCCGGCTCGCTCATCGATCTGATCGTCCGCACGCTCGCGATCGGCGGGCTCTCGATCCCCAACTTCTGGCTGGCCACGCTGCTGATCGTGCTGCCCGCCATCTGGTGGGAGTGGGTGCCGCCGCTGACGTACGTTTCGTTCGTCGACGATCCCGTCGACAACGTCACGCTCTTCCTGTTGCCGGCGCTGGTGCTCTCGTTGCGCCTCGGCGCCACGGTGATGCGCATGGTGCGTTCGGAGATGCTGGAGGTGATCCGGGCGGACTATGTGCGGACGGCGCGCGCGAAGGGCCTGACCGAGTACCGCGTGGTCACGAGGCACGCCTTCCGGAACGCGGCGATCCCCGTCGTCACGGTGATCGGGCTCTCGGTTGCGACCCTGCTCGGCGGCAGCGTGATCATGGAGTCGATCTTCGGCCTGCCGGGACTGGGGCGCCTGATGCTGGAGGCGATTCGCGAGCGGGAATTCGAGATGATCCAGAGCGTGGTGCTGCTGGTCGGCGTGTTCGTGATGCTCGTCAATCTGGCAGTGGATCTCGTGTACGGGTTCCTCAACCCGCAAATCCGCTACGGATGAGCAGCGCGCGAGGCGGGAGGCAAGGAGCGGTGAGCGCGATGGGAATGCAGCGGTGACGGCGGCAGCGAGCCTCTACCGGCCGCGCAGCCGTGTGCTCACGGTGCGGCGCGGACTGTGGCGCTTCCTGCGCAAGCAGCCCCTGGGCACGGTGGGCGCGCTGATCGTGGGGCTGTTCGTCGTGCTCGGGGCGATCGGTCCGTACATCGTGCCGTACGAGACGTCGGCGCTTGCGGTGGGGCCTCGCCTCTCCAGTCCGACGCTGGACCACCCCTTCGGGACGGACGCGTTCGGGCGCGATCAGTTCAGCCGGATCATCGTCGGCGCGCGGCTTTCGGTGTTCGTCGGCTTCGGGGCGGTGGCGATCGGCACCGGGGCGGCCACCGTCCTCGGGCTGTGGGTCGGCTACGTCGGCGGGAAGGTCGACATGGTCGTGCAGCGCGTGGTGGACGGCGTGATGGCGTATCCGCCACTGGTGCTCGCGCTCGTCGCGGTCGGCGTGCTGGGGCCGAGCGCCCTGAACGTCACACTCGTGCTCGGCGTGCTGATGATCGCGGCCAACTCCCGCGTGGTTCGCGGCTCCACCCTTGCGGTCAAGGAATCGACCTACGTCGAAGCGGCGAGGGTGGTGGGCGCCGGCACGCCGCGCGTGATCGTGCGGCACGTCCTGCCGAACGTGGTCTCGCCCTTGATCGTGATCGCGACGGTCAGCCTCGGCACCGTGATCCTCGCCGAGGGCGCGCTCAGCTTCCTCGGCCTGGGCGTCCCGCCGCCCACGCCCTCCTGGGGGCGGATGATCGGCGGCGAGGAGTCGCGCTTCTACTTCGCGAGCAATCCCTCGCTGGTGCTGTTCCCCGGCGCGGCCCTCACGCTGGTGGTGTTCGCCTTCAACATGTTCGGCGACGCGCTCCGCGACGTGCTCGATCCGCGGCTGCGCGGCGAGTGAGGGGGGCGCTCCCGGCGCACGCCCGGCGAACCTGCTAGGATTCGGCCATCACGTCCGCGTCGTGGCCACGCCCTCCGGGGCTGCCGCGGCGGGACTACCGCCTGAATGGTTGGCTCAGAGGGGGGTTCTATGCCAGACAGCCTGTTCGAGATGCGAGGAATACTCAGCCGCCGCGCGCTGCTGCGAGGGGGCGCCATCGGCGCCGCCGGGCTCGCAGCCGCCGCGCTGATCGGCTGTGACGACGACGACGACGAGCCGGCGCCCGCGCCGGCCACGCCCGCGCCGGCCACGCCGACGGCCGCCGCGGCGACGGCCGAGGCGACGCCGACGGCCGCGCCCGCGACACCGACGCCCACGCCAAGGCCCCCACCCACACGCTCCACGCCGCCGCCGACGCCCACGCCCACGCCGACGCCGACGCCGGACCCGGAGGCGGCAAAGCGGGGCGGCGAGATCGTCACGGTCTTCTTCCGCGCCCGCACCTCCTGGGATCCGCACCGCGCGACGTCGCCGATCCAGACGCAGGACCACTGGGGCCTGGTCGGCAACAGCCTGTTCGTGCCGGACCCGGCGACGCTGCTCGCCGTCGGCGACCTCGTTGTCGACTGGGAGTGGACGGGGGACAACACGCTCGTCGCGCGGCTGGACCCGGCCGCGAAGTGGCAGAACCTCCCGCCCGTCAGCGGTCGCCCGTTCACGGCCGCGGACGCCAAGTTCAACGTCGAGCGCATCGCCTTCAGCGACTGGTCGCCTCGCGCGTTCCTGTTCTCGACCCTCGAGAGCGTCGACGCCGTCGACGACAACACGGTGCAGTTCAACCTCACGCAGCCGGACGCGAACTTCCTCGATGCGCTGGCCTCGCTCTACAACGCGATGGTTTCGCCCGAGGTGGCGGAGCTGGCCGGTGACGACCTGAACGACCCGCAGGCCCTGATCGGCACCGGGCCGTTCCTCTCCGAGTCGCACGAGGAGGGCGTCGGCGGACGCTACGTCCGCAACCCGGACTACTGGCGCGCCGGCCGGCCCTACCTCGACGCGGTCGAGTACCGGATCATCCCGGACGACTCGGTGCAGTTCGGCCTCTTCAAGGCGGGCGAGATCGACGGCCCGGCGCGCGTCTGGCCGAACAGCTTCGGCATCCAGCTGCGCGAGGAGGAGGATCTCACCGTCTGGAACTCCAACGGTGATTTCCGCGGCTACAGCGGCGTCGTCTTCGCCGTCCAGAAGGAGCCGTTCAACGACATCCGGCTGCGCGGGGCCGTGCACCTCGTGTTCAACCGCCAGGCGCTCGCCGAGTTCCAGTACGAGGGTTACGCCTCGCTGACGACTCCCGGCGGACGCGACCCCTACTTCACCCTCCCGGACGAGCTGATCATCGGTCAGCCGGGCTTCCGGCCGGAGAAGGAAGAGGACATCGCGATGGCCGCCCAGCTGGTGCAGGCCGCCGCCGGCGGCGAGCTCGAGGTGCCTCAGCACACCGGCGAGTTCTACGTGGTGCAGAACGAAGTGCTGCAGGCGGAGCTCGCCACGATCGGCATCAAGACCGAGCTCAAGATCCTGCCCAGCGGCGGGATCATCGCCACCGAGCACGCCGACGCGAACGAGGACTTCCGCTTCCAGTCCACGACGCGAGGCGGCGGCGACACGGTGGACCACTCGCTGCTGCAGACCTTCCACCCCGGCGGGTCGCAGAACCCCTACGGCATCGACGACCCGGCGCTGACCGAGATGATCGACCGGCAGCGCGGGATCCTCGATCCCGAGGCGCGGCGCGACCTGTACCACGCCATCGAGGGTCACATCCTCCAGAACGGCTACATCGCACCGGGCCTGCGTGGTCAGGGCTTCATGTTCTGGAAGAACCGGGTCCAGGGGTACCGCTACGGCCTTGCCGGAGGCGGCAACGTCAAGGCCCACCTCTTCGAGGAGATCTGGGTAGAGGACTAGGGGAAGTAGCCGCCGCGCGGACAGCGCGGACGGTCATCACGCGGCGCACGTCCGGCACGGCCGGCGTGCGCCGCGCTGATCAGGGGAGGATCGGGCGCCGTGAGTCTTGACGTGCAGAAGGCTTCGTGGGAGCGCTCGGCCGCCGTGCCCGGCCAGCTCACCGAGCCGTTCACGCGCTGGGTCCGCACGCCGGACACGGTGTTCGGCGAGGGCGCGCATCGCTACCGGGTAATCGACAACTGGGCGCGGCGCCCTCGCGGCTGGTCGCTCGGCGACGTCGCCGGCGTGGCCGTCGACGCCGACGACAACCTCTTCGTCTACAACCGCTCGAGCCGCCCGATCCAGATCTACGACAAGGACGGCGACTTCCTCGACTGGTGGGGCGACGACGAGCACACCACCCCGCACGGCATCACGATCGACGCCGCCGGCGACGTCTGGCTCGCCGACACGGGCGATCACCTCGTCAAGAAGTGCACGGCGGACGGCAAGCTGCTGCTCGCCATCGGGCGGCGGCACATCAACATGCCGGACCTGGGCGGCGTACCGTTCAACCGGCCGACGCGCGTGGCGGTCGCCGCGAACGGCGACCTCTACGTCAGCGACGGCTACGGCAACAGCCACGTGCACGTCTTCGACGCCGCCGGCGACCACAAGTTCACCTTCGGCAGCCCCGGCGACGGGCCCGGCCAGTTCAGCACGCCGCACGCGATCTTCATCGACCACAACCAGCGCGTCTACGTCTGCGACCGCATGAACAGCCGCATCCAGCTCTTCGACCTCGACGGCGAGTACCTCGAGGAGTGGCGCGGCGTGCACCTGCCGGACGACCTGGTGGTCGGCCCGGACGGCACGGTCTACATCGCGGAGCTGCTGCACCGGATCACGATCTGGAGCCCGGACGGCCGGCGCATCGCGGGCTGGGGCGACGAGGGCTGCGAGTGCCCGGAGAACGCGCTGCCGCTCGCGCAGTGCCCGGCGGAGAGCCTCGACGCCGGGATGGTGATCGGCCCGCACGGCATCACGCTCGACTCCGAGGGCAGCATCTACGTCGGCGACCTCCCCGACACCTACCGCGGCATCGACCGCGGCTCCCGCGCGGTCCAGAAGTTCGTGCGGGTGGACTGAGCGCCCGGCGGGCGGAGGCGGCGACCATGGACTACGAGGGCTACGAGTTCCTCAAGGTCGCGCTCGACGACGAGGGCATCCTCACCGTCACGCTCAACCGCCCCGAGCGGCTGAACGCCACGCACCCGCCGATGCTCGACGAGCTCGAGCGCATCTTCCACGACATCAACCGCGACCCGGCCGTGCACGTCGTCGTGCTCACCGGCGCCGGCCGCGCCTTCTGCGCCGGCGGCGACATCAAGGCGATGTCCGACCGCAACACCGGCGACGAGGACCACGCCTGGGCGATCCCGAAGCCGGGCCGCCACGACATCATCCGCGGGCTGCTCGCCCTCGAGCCGCCGATCATCGCCGCGGTCAACGGCGTCGCGGTCGGCGCCGGGGCGACGCTCGCGCTGTTCTGCGACATCGTGATCGCGAGCGAGACGGCGCGCATCGGCGACTCGCACATCAAGCTGGGGATGGTGCCCGGCGACGGCGGCACGGTGATCTTCTCGCACCTGCTGGGCCTGCAGAAGGCGAAGCAGCTGCTGCTCACCGGCGACCTGATCGACGCCGCCGAGGCGGAGCGGATCGGCCTCTTCAGCGAGGTCGCGCCCGCCGAGGAGCTGATGGGGCGCGTGCTCGACCTCGCGCGGCGGATCGCGGCGAACCCGCGGTTGGCCGTGCGCTGGACGAAGATGTCGCTCAACCGCCGGCTGGAGGAGGAGGTGCTGCTCGGCCAGCTGCCCGCCTCGTCGCTGGAGTGGCTGTCCCTGCAGCTGGAGGACCACAAGGAGGCGATCCGCGCCTACGAGGAGAACCGCCCGCCGCAGTACACCGGCCGCTGAACCCCTGCTGTAGCTCTGCTAGGCGCGTTGCGCGGACAACTCCGCCGCGACGCCGGAATGGTCCGACAGCCGCTTCCCGGCCTGGATGTTGCTGAAGATGCCGAGGGACTCAATCGCGAGGTTCCGGCTCACGGCGATGTGGTCGATGCTGCTGCGTCCTTCGAGGGCAAGGTCCGCCGTGGCGACTCGCATGTCCGGCGGGAAGGCGTCCAGCAGCGCCGATCGCAGGTGTTCAGGCGCGCGGCTGCCCGGCCCGATCATCTGGTTGAAGTCGCCCATGACGATCAGGGGCCTGGCGGGACTCCGCTTGAGGATTCCCGTGAGGCCGTCCAGGTACTGCGCGTGGTCGTCCCAGAGCTGCTTGCGCGCCGCTCCGCGTCGCGCCCCGGTCCGCGACCCGGACCAGGGGATGCACACTCCGATGACCGCGACCTCGCCGATCGATGTCCGGGTGACGCCGGACACGAACCGTCCCGGCGGCAGCGTGTCCGCGCCGACGTGGTCCACGCGCTCCCACGGCTCCTTCGACCAGAGCATGACCTTCCGCCGCCCCGCCTTGATCGGGTACCCGTAGTCGGGTTCCGAGCAGATCGCGTGACCGTCGCGAGCAAGCAGATCGGCGTGGGTCTCGGTGAGGCAGACGATCTCGGGGGCGTGCCGCTTGATGCGCCTCAGGATCACGGGGGTTCGCCTGGAGCGCGGGTGCGGGGTGGCCCATTCGACGTTCCACGTGAGCACGCTCAGCGACACGGCGCTGCTCCTCTCACGGGTACGCGGGGCCGCCCGCGCTCACAGCGCCGGCAGGCGGTCCTCGACGCCGAGCTCCGCGAGGACGCCGCGGAACCACTCGATCACCTCGGGGTGGTAGGGGATGCCGCGCTCGCGGCGGATCGCCTCCTCCTCGTGCTCGGGCAGGCCGGCGTAGTAGACCCGCTCCTCGCCCGGCGCGGTCTTCGCCTCGCGCAGGCGGCGCAGGTAGGCGTCCATGTCGTCCTTGAAGCCCTCGAGGTCCGTGAAGGCGTCGATGCGGTAGGCGAGCAGGTGGTGCGCCTGCCGGGCGCGGCGGTCCGGCCCGGCCGCGCCGCCGGAGAGCAGGCTCGTCAGCACCTCGATCATGACCGCGAGGCCGTAGCCCTTGTGCGAGCCGATCTCCCGCGTGCCGCCCAGCGGCAGCATCAGGTGCGCCTCCGGGATCGGCTGCTCCTCCATGATCGGCGCGCCGTCCTCGCCGGCAATCCAGCCGGGCAACGTGTTGGCGCCGAGGCGCTGCACGAGCCGGATCTTGTTGCCCGCCACCGAGCTCATCGAGGCGTCGAAGATGAACGGCGGCTCCCCGCGGGTGGGCACGGCGATAGCGATCGGGTTGAGGCCGACCAGCGGCTCGGCGCCGAAGGTGGGCGCGACGTTGACGCCGCCCGCGGTCATCGAGACGCCGATCATGTCCTCCTCGAGGGCCATCGCGGCGGTGTAGGCCGAGGCGCCGTAGTGGCCGCCGTTATGGACGGCGACCGAGCCGACGCCGTACTCGCGCGCCCGCTCGATGGCGATGCGCATCGCCTCGGGCCCGATCACGCCTCCGTGCGCGCCGTCCGAGTCGATCGTGCAGGCGGCCGGGCTGTCATGAGTGATCCGCCAGCGCGGCTGCAGGTTGATGCCGCCGTCGCGGATCGACTCGACGTAGCGGCGCAGCATGTTCGAGACGCCGTGCGAGTCGATCCCCCGGACGTCCGCGTAGAGCAGCACGTCCGCCGACTGCACGGCGTGCTCGCGCGGCATGCCCAAGGCGACGAACAGCTCCTCGACGGTCGCGCGCATCACCCCGGGATCGACGCGCACCTCGATCTCGCGGGGGACGTGGAACCGTTCAAGCATCAGGCCAGCCTCTCAGGCGCTCGCGGTGTGGAAGACGGGAAGCACGTCCTCGATAAACGCCTCGTAGGCGTCCCAGTGGATCGGCGGCCGGAAGGCGATGTTGAGGCCGCCGACGCCCGTCTCGACGTACTCGCCGATGCGGTCGATCGCCTGCTGCGTCGTGCCCGTGATCGAGCCGGGGACATGGTTGTCGGGCGGATCGGCGGCGCTGTCGCCGGCGTGGGCGCGCATGTGGAAGCGGAGGTTGACGCTCGTCTCGATCTCCGCGGGGTCGCGGCCCAGGCGCTCGCATGCCCGCTCCAGCGCGTCGAGGCGTTCGCGGATGACCTCGGGCGGCTGGTAGGGGACGTTGTAGCCGTCGGCGTACTGGGCCGCGAGGCGCGGCGTCCGCCTCGGGCCGTTGCCGCCGACCCAGAGGCGCATGTTCGGGTTGAGCGGCTTGGGGCTGCCGACCGCGCCCGGGAGCCGGTAGTACTTGCCCTCGAAGTTCGTCACCGGATCGCGCCACAGCGAGCGCACGATCCGCAACGTCTCCTCGAGCTGCTCGAAGCGCTGGCCGAGCGGCGGGAAGTCGTAGCCGAACTCGCGGAACTCCTCCTCAAACCAGCCGGCGCCGATGCCGATCTCGGCCCGCCCGCCGGAGAGGTGGTCGATCGTGACGGCGGCCTTGGCGAGCAGGCTCGGGTTGCGGAACAGCGCGCAGAAGACGAGGCAGCCGACGCGCATGTTCGTGGTCGCCCCGGCCAGCGCGGCCATCGCGGCGACGCCCTCGAAGCAGGGGTCCTCGCGCAGGTTGAGGGGGTTGGCGTAGAAGTGGTCCCAGACCGAGGCCCAGTGGAACCCGGCCTCGTCGGCCCGCCGCCAGACGCGCAGCAGCTCCTCCATCGAGAGGTCCTGCGGTCCGGTGTGGATGCCCAGCTTCAGGCTCATCGCCGTCCTCGTCTCACCATGCTCGCGACTGGCCGGCGCCGAATGCTATCAGGTGCGTTCGATCCGGAGTCCCGCTACGACGCGAGCGCCGACGCTTCACGCTTCCGCCGTGCCGCTGCGAGGTCGTACTTCGCCTGCAGGCCGAGCCAGATGTAGGCGCGGGTTCCGAACTCGGCCTCCAGTTGAAGGGCGGTCTCGGCCGTGATTGCCTTGCGCCCCCGCACGATCTCGTTGACTACCTGATACGGCCGCCCGATGCGCCGCGCGAGCTCGCGCTGTGACATCCCCCGCACCTCGAGCTCTTCGGCGAGTAACGTGCCGGGGTGGGAGACAGCAGCGTTCGACTCCACGTAGGGGTACGTCTCCTCAGTCATGGTAGTCCACCACTTCCTCCACGATGATCGTGCGCTCGTCCTCGACTGTGACAATCATCCTCATTTGCCCTGTCAGCCTAAGCGCATGCCGTCCTCTCCGGTCACCAGTCAGCGGATGAAAGTTCAGCGGCCGGATCTCATAGAGGTGCTCGACACGCTCCGTGGACTCCAGCATCTCCACCCGGTCAATGTAGCGTTGCCCCGTGACCGGGCCCCACTCCCGGATCGCGCGATTCGGTTGGTCGAAGGCCCGCTGCAACCGCCGGTTACGAAACCGAATCTCCACACGGCGAACGTACTACCCGAAGGTGAACGCGTCAACCAAGGGGTGAACGCCCGCAGCCCCGCACACTCCTCTAGTATGGCCCCCATGACACAACCACTCGAGGGCAAGGTCGCCGCCGTCACCGGCGCCGGGCGCGGCATCGGCCGCGGCATCGCGCTGCGCCTCGCCGCCGAGGGCGCGAGCGTCGTCGTCGCCGACTACGGCGGACCGGTCGACGGCGCCGGCGGGCCCGAGGAGGACGTCGCCCAGGTCGTCGCGAACGAGATCATCGCCGCCGGCGGCGAGGCCGCCGCGAGCCGCTCCGACGTCTCGACGATGGAGGGCGGCGAGCAGATCGTCGCGACGGCCGTCGAGCACTTCGGGCGGCTGGACGCGATGATCTGCTGCGCGGGCATCCTGCTCGAGGGCGGCCTGCTCGAGGTCAGCCCGGACGCCTGGGATCGGGCGATGGCCGTGCACCTGCGCGGGCACTTCTCCTGCGCGCGAGCGGCCGCCGAGGTCATGCGCGAGCAGGGCAGCGGCGCGATCATCTCCTTCTCCTCGAGCACCGCGCTGGCCGGCTCGGGCGCGCGCGTCGCCTACGCGTCGGCGAAGGCGGGCGTGATCGGCTTCTCGCTGAGCCTCGCCGAGGAGCTGGAGCCGCTCGGGATCACCTCGAACTGCATCGTCCCCGTCGGCGCGACGCGCATGCACGACATCGTCGCGCAGCAGACGGGACAGGTCGGCGAGGGCGACCCGCTGCCGAGCGAGCAGGCGATCGGCGGCGCGATGGACCCGGCCAACGTCGCGCCGATCGTCGCCTACCTGCTGACCGACGAGGCGGCCTCGATCAACGGGCAGGTCTTCGGCGCGGTCGGGCGGGGGGTCTACCTGCTCAACCACCGCGAGTGGGTCGGGCGCATCCACAGCGAGGGGCCGTGGACGCTGGACGCGCTGATCGAGCGCGTGCCGGCGGAGCTGGGGCCGGACCTCGATCATCGCCGCGTGCCCTGGCCGGGGAGGTAGCGGCCGGAAGGCGGGGCTCTCGATGGTCAACGTGACGCGGCTCGAGCACCACGGCTGGGCGAACAGCGACGGGCGCTGGGGCGCCCCGGCGACCCGCTCGCGAGGGATCGTCGAGGAGCCGCTCGGCTCGGGCGAGCACAGCTACTACGTCGTCGACAACTGGGCGCGGCGGCCTCGGGGCTGGGCGTGGATCGACGTCGCCGGGGTCGCCGTCGATGCCGAGGACCGCGTCTTCGTCTTCTCGCGATCGCGGCGCCCCGTGCAGGTCTACGACCGCGACGGCTTTTTCCTCGACTGGTGGGGCGACGACGTGACCACGACGGCGCACGGCATCACCGTCGACGCCGAGGGCAACGTCTGGCTCGCCGACACGGGCGACCACACCGTGCGCAAGTTCACGCCCGACGGGAAGCCGCTGCTCAGCCTCGGCACGCCGCACCAGAGCGCGCCGCGCATGGGCGGCGACCCGTTCAACGAGCCGACGCGCGTGGCGGTGGCCGCCAACGGCGACCTCTACGTCAGCGACGGCTACGGCAACGCGCGCATCCACGTCTTCAGCCCCGACGGCGAGTACCGCTTCGGCTGGGGCAGCCCCGGCTCCGGGCCGGGCCAGTTCTCCAACCCGCACGCCGTCAGCATCGGCCCCGACGGCCGCGTCTACGTCTGCGACCGCTCCAACCGGCGCATCCAGGTCTTCGGCGCCGACGGGGAGTACGAGGAGGAGTGGCCCGGCGTGAATCTGCCGGACGACATCGCCTGGGGCCCGGACGGCAACGCCTACGTCGCCGAGCTGCTGCACCGTGTCAGCATCTGGAGCCCCGGGGGCGAGCGCCTCGCCGGCTGGGGCGACGAGGGCTGCGCCTGCCCGGAGCAGCCGCCGATCCCGCCCTGCCCCGCCGAGCGGCAGGCGGCGGGGCAGGTGATCGGCCCGCACGGCCTCGCCGTCGACTCGCAGGGCAGCATCTACGTCGGCGACCTCGCGGAGACCTACCGCGGCATCGACCGCGGCTCGCGCGCCCTCCAGAAGTTCGTCCGGGTCGACGCGTAGCGCGCACGCGCGCGCATTAGACTTGACTTATATCAGGCAAGGCTTATACTCATGACGTGGGAAGTGGAGTACACGGACCAGTTCGGGGGCTGGTGGGAAGGGCTGAGCATCGAACAGCAAGAGGCGCTCGACGACCGCGTGATGCTGCTCGCGGAGGTTGGTCCGGGGCTCGGACGGCCGGTGGTGGGGACGATCACGAACTCCCGCCACGCCAACATGAAGGAGTTGAGGGCGTCACGGGGCGGTGCGTTGCGGGTGCTCTTCGCCTTTGACCCGAGGCGGCACGCGATCCTGCTGCTGGGCGGTGACAAGTCCGGTCAGTGGAATGCCTGGTATCGGCGGGCGATCCCCGAGGCGGACGTGCTGTACGACACCCACCTCGAGGAGTTGCGTGCGGAGGGGTTGCTCGGAAACGAGGCCCGGTAGAGGAGTCGGGATCATGGCCAGGAACTATCGCGAGCTCCACCAGCGCGTCGTGGCCCGCCCCGGCGCGCCCAAGCGGCTTGCCGCCCTGCGCGAGGCCACCGTGGCGGAGATCGGGCTGCACGAGCTCCGCCGGGCGCTCAACCGCTCGCAGGTCGAGCTGGCGGCGAGCCTCGGCAGCAGCCAGCCCGCCGTGTCGCAACTCGAGCGCGGCGAGGACATCCGGCTGTCCTCGCTGCGCAGGTACCTCGAGGGCCTCGGTGCCCGCCTGCAGCTGGTCGCGCTCTTCGACGACGGCGAGACGGAGACGGCGGTCCCGCTGCGGATCGGCGGCGGGAACCTGGTGGTCGCCGAGGAGGAGGCCGACTACGACGCCTCGGCGCCTCGCTCAGGCGGTGAGGTGGCGCGCGAGGAAGGCGACTGACCCCTCGAGGGCCTGCGGCGTCAGCTCCGCGTGCAGGCCGGGGAAGGTGTGCAGCTCCTTCTCGGCGGTCGCGATCTGGTCGAAGAGGAAGAGCGAGCCGTAGCGGTCGAACCGCTCGTCGTCCCACTGCACGTGGAAGTACGTCGGGCAGGTGACCCGCGGAGCCGCCTCCCTCAGGTGCGGCGCGATCCCGCTGCGGTCGACGCTGCTGCCGGTGAGCCCCGCCTTGCCGAGGACGGCGGCGAGGATCCGCGGTTCGGCGGCGACGAACGGCAGCCCGAACATCGTGCCCATCGAGAGGCCCCAGTAGCCGACGCGGGCGGCGTCGATGAGTTCCAGCTCGCCCAGCGCGTCGAGCGTCGCCCGCCAGTCGGCGACCATGTCGGGCACGTTGTCGGGTCGCTGCCAGATCGCCCGGTAGGCGGGGTCGTCGGTCGAGGTCAGGCCGCCGCGGTCGCCGTGGCCGGGGCCGTCGATCGCCGCGGCCGCGAAGCTGCGATCGCGGGCGAAGCGGGTTCCCAGTTCCAGCATGCGGTCGCTGCGCTTGTGCCCGCTGCCTCCGTGACCCAGCAGCACCAGCGGCACGTCGCGGCTCACGGCCGCGGGCGTCCAGAGGATGCCGGGAATCACCTCGCCGTCGCGTAGCACCTCGAAGCGGCGCTCGGCGACGCGGCCGTCAACGGCGGCTTCGCCGAGGAAGGCGAAGGCGCCGGCGGTCGTGGTCATCGAGAGCTCCCCGCCCGCGGCTCCCAGCCGCCTAGAACAGGATTACGCAGCGGCCGCGGGCGCCTCCCGCCTCGAGGCGGGCGTGGGCGTCGGCCGCCTGCTCCATCGAGTAGGTGTCGTAGACCCGCAGGCTGAGCACGCCGTCCTCGACTTGCCGGCGAAGCGTGTCGAGGAGGTCGGCGCGCTGGTCGTACGTCCGCACCATCGTGACGTGGAAGTTGATCCCGCGCTCGCCGGTCCCGCCGAAGCCGCGCACTGCGGCGAAGGAGCCGCCGTCGCGCACCGCGCCCACCGCCAGCTCGTTCTGCACCGCCCCGTCGGCGAGGCCGTCCACGCCCCCGGGCACGGCCATGCGCATCCGCGCGGCGACGTCGTCACCGCGCGGCACGATGATGTCGGCCCCGAGGTCGCGCACCAGTCCCCAGTCGGCCTCCGAGGAGTCGGCGACGACGCGCAGGCCCTCGGCCTTCGCGAGCTGCACGACGTAGCCGCCGTAGCAGCCGGCGGCCCCCGTCACGCCGAGGGTCTGCCCCGGCTCCAGCGCGAGCTGGTCGAGCGACTGGCGCGCGGTCAGCGCGTTCATCGGCAGCGTGCACGCCTCGACGTGGGTCGCGCCCGCCGGGGCGCGCACGACCGAGTCGGCGGAGAGCACGATGCTCTGGCGGTAGGCGCCGTGCCTGCCGTGCGGGATCACCATCGCCATCACCGCGTCGCCGATGGCGAGGTCGGTGTCCGTGCCGGGACCGATCTCGTCGATGACGCCGGCGGCGTCCATGCCCGGGACGTGGGGCGACAGCACGTCGCGCAGCGCGTCGGCGCGCGAGCCGTTGCGCAGCATCGTGTCCGTCGGGTTGACCGCGGCGGCGTGGTTGCGGATCCGCACCTCGCCGGGCCCGGCGTGGACCTCGGGCAGCGCGACGACCTCGAGGGCCTCGGGCCCTCCGAACTCGATGACTCCCACTCCTCGCATGGCTTGCCTCCCTCACGCAGTCGCCCGTGAGAACACTCGCGCCGGGAACCGGTCCCGGCGCGAGGTCGCGTACAGCTTCGCCCGAGGCGCGCCCTCGCGCCTCCGGGCTAGCGGCTGGCCGCCGCCGAGATCGCGCGGCCGGTGAAGACCCGCGTCATCGCCCGCCGGTACTCCTCCGAGCCCGCCAGGTCCGCGTTCACGTCGTCCACGTCGGCCGCCGCGGAGGCGGCGTCGATCGCGGCGTCGTCGAGCGCCGAGCCGGTCAGCGCATCCTCGACCGCCCCGAGCCGCTGCGCGTGCGTCGAGGCGCCGGTCACGGCGACGCGCGCGCCGGTGCAGACGCCGCCCTCGACGGTCAGCGAGGCTGCCACGCCGACGATCGCGAAGTGCGAGGCCGGGTGGCGGAGCTTCGCGTAGGCCGCCTGCGAGGGGGCGTCGAAGCTGACCGAGGTGATCAACTCGTCCTCCGCCAGGTCGACTTCGAACAGCCCGCTGAAGAAGTCGCCCGCGGCGACCGTGCGCTCGCCGCCGGAGCCGGCGATGTGGATCGAGGCGTCGAGCGCCACAACCACCGCCGGCAGGTCGGACGCCGGGTCCGCGTGCGCGAGGCTGCCGCCGATGGTGCCGCGATTGCGCACCTGCTGGTCGCCGATCTCGCCCGCCGCCTCGGCGACGACGGGCGCGGACGCGAGCAGCACCGCGTCGTCCTCCAGATCGGCGTGCGTGGTGAGCGCGCCGATCGAGATCCGCCCGCCGTCCTCGCTGACCCCGGAGAGGCCGGGGATGCCGCCGATGTCGATCAGCAGCGAAGGCTCGGCGAGGCGCAGCTTCATCAGCGGGATCAGGCTGTGCCCCCCGGCGATGAAGCGGGCGTCGCCCTCCGCTCCCTGCTTGAGCGCGATCGCCTCCTCGACGGAGCCGGCGCGCTGGTACTCGAACGCTGAGGGGATCATGCGTCGCCTCCCTGGATCAGACGCCAGAGCTTCTCCGGACGCAGCATCATGTCGATGTGCTCGACGCCGTGCCCGCTGAGCGCGTCGACGGCGGCGTTGACGATCGATGGAGTCGATCCGATCGTGCCGGCCTCGCCGATGCCCTTCACGCCCATCGGGTTGAGGGGCGAGGGCGTCACGGTGTGGTCCAACTCGAAGCGCGGCAGGTCGCGCGCCCGCGGGATCGCGTAGTCCATGAACGAGGCGCTCAGCAGCTGGCCGCTCTCCTCGTCGTAGACCGCCTCCTCGGTGATCGCCTGGCCGACGCCCTGGGCGATGCCGCCGTGGATCTGGCCAGCGACGATCAGCGGGTTGACCACGTTGCCGCAGTCGTCCACGCCGACGAAGCGCTGCAGCTCCAGCTCGCCCGTGTCGCGGTCGATCTCGACCTGCGAGATGTAGCAGCCGAAGGGCCAGGTGAAGCCCTCGGGCTCCCAGAACGCCTCATCGCTGAGGCCGGGCTCGGTGTCCGGCGGCAGCGGGACCGGGGCGTAGGCGAAGGCGGCGACGTCCACGAAGGGGACGCCGGTGTCCTCCTGGCCGGTCGGGCCGATCATCCCGTCCTTGAAGGACAGGTCGGACGGCTGCAGCTCCAGCATCGGGGCGGCGAAGCGGCGCATCTTGTCCTGCACCTTGGCGGTGGCGAGGAGCAGCGCCGTCCCGCCGACCACCTGCGAGCGGCTGCCGAACGTGCCGGTGCCGCCTCGCACCTGGCCGGTGTCGCCGTGGACGATGGTGATGTCGTCCATCGGGATGCTGAACTCGTCGGCGAGCATCTGCGCGAAGGTCGTCTCGTGACCCTGGCCGTGCGTGGAGACGCCGGTGGTGGCGCGCACCTTGCCGTCGCGCTCCACGCTCACGCTGCCGTGCTCCCAGAGGCCCACGCTCGGCATCGCCGCCGAGGGCCCGAAGCCGCAGATCTCCGTGTAGAACGACAGCCCGAGGCCAACCAGGCGGCCTTCCGCCCTCGCGGCGTCGCGGTCCGCCTTCATCTGCTCCCAGCCGGCGTTCTCGAGCGCCTTGTCGAGGGCGGTCTCGTACTCACCGGAGTCGTAGACCATCCCGCCGGCGGTGGTGTACGGGAACTGGTCCGGCTGGATGAAGTTGACCCGCCGCACCTCGGCCGGGTCCATCCCCAGCTTGCTGGCCAGCATGTCGATGCCGCGCTCGAGGAAGTAGATGCCCTCGGGCCGGCCCGCGCCGCGGTAGGCGTCGGTCGGCATCTTGTTGGTGAACACCTCGGTCAGGTCGCAGCGCACGACGGGGATGTCGTAGACGCCGCTGATCATGAACGCCACGAGGGTGGGAATCGCGGCCGTCAGCACCATCTCGTAGGCGCCGATGTCGGCGACCAGCCGCATCTTGACGGCCGTCACCTTGCCCTCGCTGGTGGCAGCGAGGTCGAGGTAGCAGATCACGTCGCGCCCGTGGATCGTGGTCATGAACGCCTCGGAGCGGTCCTCGATCCACTTGACGGGGAGGCCGAGGCGGCGCGAGATCGCCGCCGCGGCGAAGTCCTCGCCGTAGACGTTGATCTTGCTGCCGAAGCCGCCGCCCACGTCCGGGGCGATGACGCGCACCTGGTGCTGGCCCATCCCGAGGATCGCCGCCAGCAACGTGCGCGCGATGTGCGGGTTCTGGGTCGTCGACCAGACCGTCAGCTCGTCGTTACCGGGCTCGAAGCGCGCGATGACGCCTCGCGGCTCCATCGCGTTCGGCACCAGCCGCTGGCTGAACATGCGCTGCGAGACCACGACGTCCGCGTTGTCGAACGCCTCGTTCAGCGCCGACTCGTCCTCGACCTCGAGCGTCTCCGGGTTCACGCCGGTGCCGGCCGGGGCGAAGGGGACGGCGAGGTTGTTCTCGAACGCCTCGTGAATCACCGCCGGGTCGCCGTTGGCGGCCCGCTCCGGGTCGATCACCGCGGGCAGTTCCTCGATGTCGACCTCGATCGCGTCGGCCGCGTCGGCGGCCAGGAAGCGGTCGGTGGCCACGACGACGGCGATCGGCTCGCCGACGTAGCGCACGCGGTCCGGCGTGACGGCGTGGTGGTCCGGCGCCGGGAACGGCGTGGCGACGGGCATCGGCGGGATGATCTCGGCGAGTTGCGCGCCGGTCAGCACCAGCTCGACGCCGGGCATCGCCTCGGCGGCGCTCGTGTCGATCGAGCGGATGATGCCGTGGGCGACGTCGCCGCGCTTGAAGGCCAGGTGCAGCATGCCCGGCAGCTTCATGTCGTCGACGTAGGATCCCCGGCCCTTGACCAGGCGCGGGTCCTCGCGACGGCGTACGCGCTGCCCGACGAGCTGGCCCGGTGTTGCCTGCATGGTCATTGGGCGCCTCCCGCCGCGCTCTTCACCGCGTTGATGATGTGCTCGTAGCCCGTGCAGCGGCAGAGGTTGCCGTCCAGCCCCCGGCGAACGTCGTCGTCCGAGGGGTCCGGATGGCGCTCCAGCAGGTCGACGCCGGACATGATCATGCCCGGCGTGCAGTAGCCGCACTGCAAGCCGTGCTCGTCCCAGAAGGCCTGCTGCAGCGGGTGCATCTCACCCTCCGCGCTCAGGCCCTCGATCGTGGTGATGGACGCGCCGTCGGCCTGCACCGCGAGCACGGTGCAGGACTTGGCGGACGAGCCATCGACGATCACGGTGCAGGCCCCGCACTGGCTGGTGTCGCAACCCACATGCGTGCCGGTGAGGTTCAGCTCCTCCCGCAGGAGGTGCACCAGCAGCATGCGGGGCTCCACTTCCAGCTCGTGGGCCCGCCCGTTCACGGTCACTGAAATCGGTACGGTCATCTCGCCGCACTCCTTTCCGTCGCCGTCGTTGCCTCTTTCTCGATCGCATCGAAGAACTGGCGCGCCATCGTGCGCGCCGAGGCGGTCAGCAAGCGTCCGCCGACGCGCGCGATCGCGCCCCGGACCGACACGTCCGCCTCGTAACGCAGGTGCGTGCCGGCTCCGTCGTCCGTCAGGTTGATCGCCGCCTCGCCCGTTCCGCCGCCGGGCCGCCCCTGTCCCGAGGCGATCAGCGTGTAGCGCGACTGCGGCTCGCGGTCGCGCAGCTCGACGCGGCCGGTGAATGCTCCGCGCACCGGCCCGACGCCGACCTGGGCCGTGACTTCCCAGGTGTCGGGGGCGACCTCGTCGAAGGCCGTGCAGCCGGGAATCGCCCCCCGCAGCGAGGCGGGGTCGAGCAGGTGCTCCCACATCACGGAGCGGGGAAGCGCGAAGCGGTGCTCGCCGTCGATGCGCACGCCTCACCCCCTCGCGCGGGCGGATGATAGCACCGATGCGAGGCCCCTTGCCGCGACGCGTCGGGGCCATTCCTCGTGACCTGTGCGCACTGTGAGATGAGGTCGTTTCCGACCTGCGGTGTTGGGCCTACCGCCGGCCCCGGCTGCGCTCTCGCCGTGACTGGCCGGGTGAGCGCCTCTAGGCTTGCGAGGCACGGACGGAGCCGGGTGGGGGGAGACAGCGCGTGCAGGCAGTCGCCGAGGGCGTCCACCAGTTCCGCATCCCCATGCCGCCAAACCAGATCCGGCCGAGCAGCCGCGAGCGCTACACGCTCGTCTACGCCATCGAGACCTCCGAGGGCTGGGTCATGGTCGACGCCGGGATGGACAGCGAGCAGGGCCTCGAGGCGCTGCGCCGCCAGATCCCCGAGGCTGGCCTCGACCCGCGCGACTTCTCGCTGATCGTCGTGACGCACGGCCACAACGACCACTTCGGGCTCGCCGCGAAGGCGCGCGAGTTCACCGGCGCCCCGGTCGCCATCCACCGCGCCGACGCGACGAACCCCTACGTGCTGACGTTCGACGCCGACGCCGGACCGCCCGAGGTGGACGTGCTCCTCGAGGGCGGCGAGGAGCTCGCGCCCGGCTCCGGCCTGTGGACGATCTGGACGCCCGGACACACGCCCGGCCATACCTGCGTCCACGACCGCGGGCGGCGCCTGCTGTTCTCCGGCGACCACGTGCTGCCGGTCACCACCCCCAACGTCAGCCGCTACCCGACCGATACGGGGAACCCGCTGCAGGACTTCATCGACGCCCACCGCGCGCTTGCCGACCTCGATGTGGCGATGGTGCATCCCGCCCACGAGCACTCCTTCGAGGACCTGCGGGCGCGGGTCGGCGAGATCATCGAGCACCACCACGAGCGCAACGAGGAGATCCTCGCGGCTGCCGCCGACGGGCCGCGCAGCGCCTCCGGCATCGCGGCGCGCATCAGCTGGAACGTGGGCGCGTGGGACGAGATGAACGCCGACACGCGCAACATGGCGATCTGGGAGACCAACGCCCACCTCCACTACCTCGTGCGCGAGGGCCGGCTGATCGAGGAGCAACGCGGCCCGCAGGCCATCACGGAGGCGTTCCGGGCCGCGTTCGGCGGGGAGCCGCTGGGCCCACTCGCGCTCGTCGGCTGCGGCCGCCTCGGCCGCCCGACGCTGGCGAGCGAGCAGCTCGCGCAGGCCGGTTACGAGATCGAGGCCGCCTTCGACGCCGACCCGCGCCAGATCGGCCATACGATTCGCGGCCTCACCGTCGAGTCCGTTGACGGCCTCGAGGATGCCCTCGCCGCCTCGGGCATCGCGGCGGCGATTATCGCCGTGCCGCCACGCTACGCGCAGGGCGTCACGGACCGCCTCGCCGCCGCCGGGGTGCGCACGATCGTCGACTACACCGGCACGGTCGAGGTCGCAGCGGAGCGCGTCCGCGTCGTGCACGTCGACGCGATCCGCGCGTTCCAGTCGTCGGCCTACGCGCTCGCCCCGCAGGCTGCGGGCCGGTAGCCGCCCGCCGCTACTCCGGCGGATCCTCGCCGCTGATGCCGAGGCGCACGAGCTCCTCGTAACGCGCGGCGTCGACGCCGGCGAGGCGGGCGAGGACCTCGGCGGAGTGCTCGCCGAGGCAGGGGGCGGGCGCGGTCACGCGCAGGGGGGTCTCGGTGAGGCGGTAGGGGACGACGACGTAGGGCCAGACGCCCGCCTCCGGGTGCTCGACCTCGGCAACGACGCCGCGCTCGCGGAACGAGGCGTCCGAGGGCAGCTCGCCGGGGTTGAGGACGGGCGCGGCAGGCAGCCCGGCCGCCGCGAGGCGCGCGGCCAGCTCGTCGCGTGGCTGCGCGCGCGTCCACCCCGCGATCGCGGCGTCGAGGGCGTCCTCGTTGGCCTTGCGCGCGCCGTTGCTCGCGTAACGCGGGTCGGCCAGCCAGTCGGGGCGCTCGGCGACTTCGCAGAGCCGCCGCCACTGCGCCTCGTCCTCGGCGGCGAGGGCGATCCAGCGGTCCTCGCCGCTCGCGGGGTAGACGCCGTGCGGCGCGATGTCCGGGTGGCGGTTGCCCAGAGGCCCCGGCGTGCGCCCGGTCAGCTCGTGCTCCAGCGCCGCGTCGCCGACCAGCGCGAGCGTCGCCTCCTGCATCGAGACGTCGATGTGTTGACCCTCGCCCGTGCGTGCGCGGTGTTCGAGCGCGGCGAGGATCGCGGCCGTCGCGGTCATCGCGGCGAGCGGGTCGGGGAAGGTCGCGCCGGAGTTGCGCGGCGGCCCGCCGGGGAAGCCGAGCAGCGAGGACATGCCCGAGGCGGGCTCGATCGTCCCGCCGTTCGAGGGGCGGTCGCGGTACGGCCCGCTCGCCCCGAAGCCGCTGATCGAGCAGAGGATCACGTCCGGGCGCTCCTCGCGCAGCGCCTCGTAGCCGATCCCGAGGCTGCCGAGGACGCGCGGCGTGAAGTTCTCGACGACGATGTCGGTCGAGCGCAGCAGGCGGCGAAGGAGCCGGACGCCCTCGGGCCGTTGCAGGTCGAGCGTGAGGCCGAGCTGGTTGAGGTTGCCGGAGTTGAACGAAGGATGGCAGTTCCAGCCGCGCCGCGCCGTCGGGCGGTCCCGGAGCGCGGCGAGGATCCGCATCTCGTAGCCGCCGCGCCAGGTGTCGGGCCGGCGGCGCGCCTCGACCTTGATCACCTCCGCCCCGAGCAGCGCGAGGTGCTGCGCGCAGTGCGCGCCCGCCCAGACCTGCGTCAGCGCCAGCGCCCGCAAGCCATCGAGGGGCCTCGAACGCCCGCCGCCGGTCGGCGGCGGTGTGGCCGCCCGGCGCGCGCGCTCCTCGCGAAGTACCGAGGCGCCATCGGCGCCGGGCGCCGGCGCGGCCCGCCGCAGCCGTGGCGGCGTCGCCGAGAGCCGCGCGGCGGGGCCCGGCATGCGCGGTCCGCCGCCCTCCGGGCGCACGAAGAAGCCGCGCGCCTCGAGGTGCTCGTTCGTCGCGAGCTCCGCCGCGTCCAGCACCGGCCCGGCGACGACGCGCGCCGTCGTCAGCGCCTCGAACAGCTCGAGCTTCTCGCGCGCGGCGACGCGCTCCCATACGGCGGGAACCCACTCATCCGCCAGCTCCAGCCGGCCGGCGCGGCTGTCGAAGCGCGCGTCCTCGGCAAGCTCCGGCAGCCCGAGGATGTGCAGCGCCAGCCGGAAGAAGTCGCTGCGGCCGAGCATGAGGTGGAAGTAGCCGTCGGCGGCGGGCAGCGGCCCGCGCAGCGGGTCGCGGAACCAGACGACGTTGCGCTGCTCCAGCTCGCCCTGGTACTGCGCGTGCGAGGCGACCGAGGCGAACGTCGCCGCGAGGGCGTCCGTCTCCGCGAGGTCGACGAGCTGCCCGCGCCCGCTCCTCGCGCGCTCGCGCAGCGCCGCGAGCACCGCCGCCGCGCCGGTCAGCCCGGCATGGAGCGAGGCGACGTGGCGCGCGCCCTTGAGCGGCGGCTCGGCGCGCCCGTTGATCGCCGCCCAGCCGGAGCGTGCGAACGCCGTCAGGTCGTTGCCCGGCTGCCCCGCTCGCGGCCCCGTCAGCCCGTGCGGCGTCAGCGCCGCGAGGATCAGCCCCGGCCGCTCGCCGCGCAGTTCCTCGAAGCTCGCGCCCGCCTCCTCGAGCACGCCGGGCGCGCGGCTCTCGAGGACCACGTCGCTTTCGAGTGCGAGGCGGCGCAGCGTGGCGCGGTCGGCCTCGTCCGCGAGGTCGAGCACGACCGATCGCTGGTTGGCGAGCGCATGGGCGGCGGGGATGCTCTCGCCCTCGGGGCCGTGCGGGCCGAGGCGGCGCAGCGCCGCCCCGCCCGGCGGCTCGACGATCGTCGCCTCCGCGCCGTAGTCGGCGAGCGTGCGCGCGCACCAGGCCGCGCAGAGCGAGCCTCCGAGGTTGAGCACGCGCAGGCCGGACAGCGCGCCGGGGGCGCCGGTCAGTGCGCCGCCCTCGCCGGGTTGCGCCATCGCCGCGATCGCTTCCCGGCTACTCGGCGAGCTGGACGGTGTCGATGGCGTCCCAGGCCTCTTCCATCACGTCGAAGATCACCTGCCGGGTCGGCTTGATCTCGCGCACGAAGCCGACGCCCTGCCCGCCAGGCGTGCGGATCCAGTCGCGGCGGTCCCAGTCCTCGGCCGACTGGAGCAGCTTGCCGACGAGCAGGCCCTGCAGCGGCATCGGCAGCGTGCGCGGCGCCTCGGGCTGCTCCCACGCCTCGACGAAGGAGTCGCGCAGCCCTCGGGCGCGCTTGCCGTCCAGCGCCGTCGTCACCCAGGCGTCCTGCGTGCGCGCCTCGACGACCTTCTGCTTCTGCCACGGCTCGAGGTGCCCGTTCTCGTGCGTCGCCAGCCAGAGCGTGCCGGTCCAGACGCCGACCGCCCCGAGGGAGAGCGCGGCGACGAGGTGCCGCCCCGTCGTCACGCCCCCGGCGGCGACGATCGGCGTGTCGTACGCCCTCGCCAGCTCCGCGACCTCGGGGACGATCGAGAAGGTGCCGATGCGCCCGGTGTGCCCGCCGGAGTCCTGGCCCTGGGCGATGATCAGGTCGATTCCGGCTTCCAGCTCGCGCGCCGCCTGGCGGCCGAGGCCGATCAGGCCCCAGACCTTCACCCCGGCGTCGTGCATCTCATCGAGCACGAAGGCGGGGCTGCCCATCCCCGAGGCGAAGATCGGGATCCGCTCGTTCATGAACAGCTCGAGCTTGGCGCGCGTGTCGGCCAGGCTGCGCAGCCGCGTCGTACCCCACGGCCCCGGCGTCTTCGGCTCCGGGATCTCGTGCTCGCGCATCAGGTCCTCGACGAACTCGCGATGCGCATCGGGGATCTGCTCGTCCAACTCCTCGCGGTTCCCCTGCACGTAGGAGGAGGGGAGGGTGATGTCGCAGCCGAAGGGCCGGTCGCCGACGCGCTCCTTGATCCAGGCGAGGTCGGCGCGCAGCTCGTCCATCGTGTGCGTGCTGCAGCCCAGCATCCCGATCGCGCCCGCGTTCGAGGCCGCGACGACCACGTCGCGCGTGTGCGAGAAGGCGACGATCGGGTACTCGCAGCCGTACTCCTCGCAGAGCCTCGTGTGCAGCGGGTTCGCCGAGTTCGCAGTCATCTTCGATACCTCCGGCTCGATCGCGGGCCGCGCCGTGATGATAGCGCAGCGCCGTCCGCCGCCCGCACGGTGATCGGGGCGAGGGCGCGCCGCGCGGCGTGCTACCATCGGGGCGTCCGGACGCCGAAGCGGAACGGAGGACCGTGTGCCCGCAGGCGGATCCGAGGGCTAGGGTCACGGCCGGATCGAACGGGTCGGACTCGCCCCGCCATCCGATCTGGAGCATCCACAACGAGTGGAGCGTCCACTACTTCGTGGTCTTCACCGTGTTGGTGCTGGCCAGCCTGTGCTGGGTCGCGCTCGACACCCGGTCGCTCACCGGCACGCTGGAACGGGCGGGCTCGTGCGTCGTCGCTTCGGCGGCGCTGGGGCTCATCATCATCGAGGGTGGAGGCAGAACCATGGTCTCAGCAGCCGAGCGTTGGCGAAGGCTTCGCCAGGCCCCCGCGAAGGAGCGCGCCGAGGGCCGAGCGGAGGGCCTCGACGAGGGGCTCGCCGTGGCGGACTCCGAGTGGGCCGCGTGGGTCGAGCGGAAGGAGGCCGCCGAGCGGACTGGCGCGGAGTTCACGGAGCCGCCACCGTCGTCGAGACGCAACGGCGGCGCCTGACGCCCGCACTGCCTGCGGCAGCTGCGCGAAAGGTAGAGGCGAGACCGTAACCTCGGCGAGACGCGAGAGGTTCTGACGACGCGCGGAGGCGAACGCTGGTCGCCGAGATCTTCGAGACGCCGGACGCCGCCCTCGAGGGCATCGAGGACGGCGCGACCGTGATGGTCGGCGGTTTCGTCTCGGCGGGAACGCCGACGAACCTGATCCATGCGCTCAAGCGGCGCGGGACGCGCGGATTGACGGCGATCGCCAACAACATCGGCTTCGGCGACCAGCTCGACGTCCTCTGCGAGCAGGGCCAGATCGCCCACATGATCGCGTCCTTCGCGATCCGCGCCTCCACCTCGAAGTGGAGCCGCTTCGAGGAGCAGTACCACCGCGGCGAGGTGACGCTCGAGCTGGTCCCGCAGGGCACCCTCGTGGAGCGCATCCGCGCGGGCGGCGCCGGCCTCGGCGGCGTGCTGACCCGCACCGGCCTCGACACCGTCGTCGAGGAGGGCAAGCGGCGCATCGAGGTGCGGGGCGTCGACTACCTGCTGGAGACGCCGCTGCGCGCCGATGTCGCGCTGATCCAGGCGCATCGCGCGGATCGGCTCGGCAACCTCGTCTACCGGGCGTCCGGACGCAACTTCAACCCGCTGATGGCGACCGCCGCCGACCTCGTGATCGCCGAGGTCTCCGAGATCGTCGAGACCGGCGAACTCGACCCCGAGACGGTCGGCACGCCCGCCGTCTACGTCGACCGCATCGTGCGCTGCGACCCCGTCGAGGTGCGCCTGGAGGGCTTGTAGCGTGGCCGGGCTGACTCGCGAGCTGATCGCGCTGCGCGTGGCCCGCGAGCTGCGCGACGGGATGGTCGTCAACCTCGGCATCGGCATCCCGACGCTGGTCTCGAACTACCTCCCGCCGGACCACGGCGTGCTGCTGCAGGCGGAGAACGGCATCCTCGGCTACGGCGCGATCCGCGAGGACGGCGGCTTCGACCCGGACCTGATCAACGCCGGCGGGCAGCCGATCGTGCTGCGCCCCGGCGCGAGCTTCTTCCACACCAGCGACTCGTTCGGGATGATCCGCGGCGGCCACGTCGACGCCGCCGTCCTCGGAGCGCTCGAGGTCTCCGCGCGCGGCGACCTGGCGAACTGGTCGATCCCGGAGCGGGGCGGCGGCAGCATCGGCGGCGGGATGGACCTCGCCGTGGGCGTGCGGCGGCTGATCGTGGCGATGGAGCACACCACGCACGATGGCCGCCCGCGCATCCTCGAGCGTTGCGGCTACCCGCTGACGGCGCGCGCCTGCGTCGACCTGCTGGTCACGAACCTGGCGGTGATCGAGGTCGCCGCGGACGGCTTGCTGCTGCGCGAGGTCGCGCCCGGTGTCACGCCGGAGGAGGTGGAGGCGGCCACCGCCGCGCCGCTCCGCCGCGCCCCGGACCTGCGCGAGATGGCGCTGTAGGCGGCGGCGAGTCCCCGCGCCCTACGGGAAGATGCCGAGCGCGAGGTAGTTCGAGGCGATGCGATCGATCGCGATCAGGAAGGCGGCGGTGCGCAGGTCGGGCAGATCGCGCTCCCGCCACGTCTCGTGCATGCTCCGGTAGGCCTCGGACATCGTCTCCGCGAGCGCCGTGCGCACGAAGTCGATCTCGGAGGGGCCGCGCGTGAGGCCGGCGAACTCGTCCGGCTGGAAGCGGCTGCCCGCGAGTTGCTCGGTCGCCGTCAGCAGGCGGCGCGTCGAGATCTCCTCGTAGCGCTTGTGCATGCGGTCGAAGCTGACGTGCGAGAGGTTCTTCAGCCACTCGAAATAGGACACCGTGACGCCGCCGGCGTTGAGGTAGATGTCCGGGATCAGCAGCGTGCCCCGCTCGGCGAGGATCGGCTCCGCGTCCGGGTAGACCGGACCGTTCGAGGCCTCGGCGATGATCTTCGCCTGGATGCGCGGAGCGTTCTCCGCCGTGATCACGCCCTCGATCGCGGCGGGCACGAGGATGTCGCAGTCCTGCTCCAGCGTCTCCGCCGAGCTGGGAATCCAGGTCGCGCGGGGGAAGCCGTGCAGCGAGCCCGTCTCCGCGCGATGCGTCAGCACCCGCTCAACGTCGAGGCCGTCCTCCGCATAGAGGCCGCCCTCGTACTCGGCAATGCCGACGATGCGCGCGCCCTCCTTCCGCAGGTAGCGCGCGGCGTGCGCGCCGACGTTGCCGAGGCCCTGCACGATCACGCGCTTGCCCTCGAGGCCGCGGGTCAGGCCGAGCGCCCGGACGTCCTCCTCGTAGTCGAGCGCCTCGGTGATGCCGTTGACCACGCCGAGGCCGGTCGCCTCGGTGCGGCCGGGGATGCCGTGGAGGGTCACGGGCTTGCCGGTGACGCAGGCCCAGTGGTCGAGCTCGGCCGGCCGGAGGTGGCGGTAGGTGTCGGCGATCCAGGCCATCTCCTGCTCGCCGCTGCCGTAGTCGGGGGCGGGCACGTCGACGCTGGGCCCGATGAAGTTCTTCCTCGCCAGTTCGGCCGTGTAGCGGCGGATCACGCGCCTGCGGACGTCCTCCGGGCTGCGCGGATCGAGGACGATGCCGCCCTTTGCCCCGCCGAACGGCACCTCGACGAGGGCGCACTTGAAGGTCATCAGCGTGGCCAGCGCCGTCACCTCGTCCGCGCTGACGTGCGGGCTGATGCGGATGCCTCCCTTGGTCGGCAGCCGGTGGTAGCTGTGCTCCGCGCGGTAGGCGTCGATGACCTCGACGCGGCCGTCGTTCATCTCGACGGGGAAGCGCAGGTGGTAGGTCGCGTTGCAGACCCGCATCTGCTCGATCAGGCCGGGCTCGTAGTCGGTGCAGGCGGCCGCCGCATCGAACTGCTCGTAGACGTGATCCAGGAAACTTTCGCCGGCGCTCATCTCACCGTGCCCTCGTCGCTGCCGCGCGGCTGCCCGCGGCCCGGCCCCAGTATCGAGGATCGCGGCTCGCCGTGACTCCGCGCCCTGCGTTAGCTCGCGGGCTCCGCGCGGAAGACGGGGATCACGCGCTCCGTGCGGCCCTGGTACTCCTCGTACGGCGGGTAGGCCGCCACGGCCAGCGCCCAGAGGCGCGCACGCTCCCCGGCGTCCTCGACGAGGCGCGCGCGCATCGGCTGCACACGATCGCCGTCGCGGATCTCGACGTCGGGGTCGGCGAGCAGGTTGTGGTACCAGAGCGGGTGCTCCGGCCCGCCGCCCACCGAGGCGACCAGCACGTAGCCGTCGCCGTCGGCGACCGTCATCAGCGGCACCTTGCGGATCGCGCCGGTCCTGCGCCCCCGGCAGGTCACGATGATGCAGGGCAGCCCGGTGTCGCGCAGCGTGACGCCCTCGCGGCCGTCGCTGCCCTCGTAGACCTCGACCTGCTCGGCGACCCAGTCGCGCGGGCTCGGGATGTACTCGCTCATCGTTACCTCCTGATCGCGTCGCTGACGCCGCTGCCGCTGCGCACGCTCGCGCTCGCCTCCCAGGGCGTGATCGAGGCGGGCTCGCTCTCCGCCACGATGTTCCGGGCGCGGGCGAGGATCAACTCGTCGAGGTCGTGCTGCGGGAGGATGTAGAAGCGGTTGTCGCGCAGCGCCCGCACCACCGCCTCGGCCACGTCCTCGGGCTGGATCGCGCCCTCGTAGGCGGAGACGGCGCGCGGGTCGTCGCTGCGCGAGGTCAGCGAGGTCTTCACGAACCAGGGGCAGAGCGCGTGCGCGTGCACCTTCAGGTTGCGGCGCCGCAGCTGCAGGTAGAGCGTCTCGCTGATGCTGACGACGGCGTGCTTGGCCGCCCCGTAGATCAGGCCGCCGGGGACGATCCCCGACATCGAGGAGGTGTTGACGACGTGCGCCTCCTCGTCCATCGCGATCATGCGCGGGACGAACGAGCGGATGCCGTTCACCACCCCGTACATGTTGAGGCCGAAGACGAACTCCCACTGCTCCCGCGTGTTCTCCCAGATCGGGCCGCGCGCGTCGCCGCTTCCTCCGGCGTTGTTGCTCAGCACGTGCACGCCGCCGTGGCGCGCGAACGCCGCCTCCGCGAGCGCCTCGACGGCGTCCGGGTCCGTCACGTCGGCGACCACGCCGCTGGCGTCGCGGCCCGCCTCGCGCAGCTCGGCGACGAGGCGCTCGAGGCCGTCGCCGTCGATGTCGGCGAGGACGACGCTCATGCCCTCGGCGGAGAAGCGGCGCGCGTAGGCGCGGCCCATGCCGCTCGCGGCGCCGGTGATGACGGCGACCTTGCCCGCGAAGTCCTCCATCGCGCCTCCCCCGTTCGAGTCCCGCGAGGCGTCCGCCCGCGACCTTAGCGCATCGCGGGCGTGCGCGGCTCAGATGCGCAGCAGTTGCGGGCGCAGCAGCACGGCGCCGCAGGCGAAGGCCACCAGCAGCGCGCCGGAGATGCCGACGGCGAGCTGCACGCCGAGCGCCTCGGCGATCGCGCCCGCCGAGAGCAGGCCGAGCACGTTGAACCCCCAGGGCAGGAACATCGCGCCGAGCACGCGCCCGTGGAAGCGCGGCTCCACGATCCTCAGCAGGATCGCGTTGAGCATGATGTGCTGGCTGGAGAACGTCAGCCCCGTCAGCGCCAGCAGCCCCAGCGTCAGCGGCACCGAGGTGGAGACGGCGTAGCCGGCGATCGCGAGGCCGAGCGTGAGCATCGAGGCGATGTAGGCCGGGCCGGTATGGCGGAAGTCGCGGTAGAACGCGAGCAGCACCGCCGACGGCACCTGCCCGATGCCGATCGCCGCGCTGAGCGCGCCGAGCAGCCGCGCGTCGCCGTCGAACACCTCCTTCGTCATCACCGGCAGCAGCGTGACGTACACCCACGAGACCGTGCCGGCGAGGATGGCGAGCGTCACGACCGCCCTCGCGTCGCGGTGCCCGGCGATGTGCCGCAAGCCCTCCATCAGCTCGCGGTGCATACGGCCCGCGGCCGCGCCGGGCGGGCGCTCGCGTACGACGCGTCCCGGAGTGCGGATGCGCAGCGTGAAGACGATGATCAGCAGGCAGAGCACCGCGAAGGCGAGGAAGGCGCCGCCCGCGCCGCTCTCGTCGAGCAGGATGCCGGCGAGCAGCGGGCCCGCGACGCGCGAGACGCTGCCCTCGCTGGACAGCATCGCCATCGCGTTCACCAGCTGGCCGCGCGGCACCAGCATCGCGATGTAGGCCTGGCGGGCGGGCATCTCGATGATGATCAGCGCGCCGTTGCAGGCGGCGAGCACCAGCAGCAGCGGGTACGTCAGCTGTCCGCTGAAGGCGATCAGGGCTCCGGCGACCATCAGCAGCGCCGAGAGCCCGCGCAGGACGATCATCAGCCAGCGGCGGTCCAGCGAGTCGGCGAGCACGCCAGCCGGCAGCGCCAGCACGACGAACGGCGAGAACCAGACGGCGCTGGCGAGCGTCACCCCCGAGGGCGAGCCGGTCAGCTCGAGCGCAATCCAGCCGACGGCCGTGATGCCGACCCAGAGCGAGCCGGAGAAGGTGAGCCCGCCGAGCAGGAACCAGCGGTAATCGCGGCTGCGCAGCGGCCCCCACACGGACGTGCTCGCCACGGCGGACTCAGCCGCCACGGCGGACTCAGCCGCCTCGGCGGTCCCGGTTGGCATGGCGGAGGCGTCGCTGTCCGTGGAGGGCTGCGTCGCCACCTCGGGGCCTCTCGCCGCGCGGCTCGCGGTGCGCAGCCCTGGGCCGGCGCTGAGCCGCCGCGATCATAGCCGCCCGGCGGCGGAGGGGCTGCCGGTCCGTCGCCTCCGCTCCGGCCCCCTCCCCCCTTGCGGGGGAGGGCGGGGGTGAGGGGGAGCGCGCGCAGCGCGCCCTCGAGGGCGCAACCAACCTCCGAGGGCGCCCCCGTGTCCGGCGTGCCTGGATTCCGGCTTTCGCCGGAATGACGGAGGGGGAGGCGGAATGACGGAGGGGAGGCGGATCCGGCCCCCTCCCCCCTGGCGGGGGAGGGCGGGGGTGAGGGGGAGCGCGCGCAGCGCGCCCGCCCGCGCTACATCGCCCGGTAGGCGTTCGCCAGCGTCGCGCGGTCGAAGCCGTGCGGCGTCTCGCCGTTCGCGAAGTCGTACAGCGCCGCCTTGAAGATGCCCTCGAGGGCGGAGACCGTGCCGATCGCCAGCGCCACCAGCGGCACGCCGACGGCGACGCCGAGGATCGGATGCACGAAGAAGAGGATCGCGGCGGGAATCACGGCGACGATCACCGCGAGGATGCTGAACAGCATGAAGCCGAAGCTCGCCGTCACCTGGCGGCCCCACGTCCGCCCCAGCAGCCCCGCCGATCGCTTGATCGCCTCGACCGGCCCGACGCCCTCGGCGACCAGCACCGGGATCACGAAGAACGTCGCGAGGCCCCAGGCCACGCCGCCGATCATCGAGGCGATCTGGCCGGCGATGCCGCCGCGCTCGCGCAGCGCCTGCAGGATGATCGAGACGATCACCGAGATCAGCGCCCAGGCGAGGATCTGCGGCAGCCGCGCCGAGGCCGCCCGCAGCCCGGACCCGACGTTCGGGTCGCCGCCGCGCAGCCGCTCCAGCGCCGCCGCCACCAACGCCGCGTTGAAGAAGATCACGAGCGCCGACGACACGAAGACGAAGACCAGCCCGAGCACCGCGTCCACGAGGCCGAGCGACTCCTCCGCCCCCTCGGCCGCGGCGCGATCAAAGGTGCCCACCGAGAGGCCGATCCCGGCCATCACCGCTACCAGCGCCAGCACCGCGATGCCCGACATGATCGGGAACAGGATCAGCTCGCGGTCCAGCATCAGCACGCGCCAGCTCATCTTCATCAACTCGAAGGTGTGCCCGATCGTCGCGAACATTCGGCCCTCCTCGCCCGCCCCGCGAGTATACGAGGGCGCCCGGCCCCCTCGCGCCTGGCGGGGGAGGTTCGCGAGGCGCGGAAAAAAAGGAGTGGGGGCTACGCCCCCACGCGGTGCGTTCTCCCCCTCACCCTCACCCTAATGGGGTTCGACCAGAACCCCGGAGCGATCTGGGAGACTGGTCCGGGGCCCGCCGGCCGGTGAGCACTTCCTCGCCCTGAGACCTCTGGATCTCTCGGGAGAGACCGCGCCCCGGCCGGTGCGTCCGGGTGGTCCGCAGCACTCATGGGGTGTCGTGCCCGCGAGCACTGTTCCATTAGGCCGTCGCGGGACCAGCCCGGCGGGTCGCAGCCGGCAGCACGAAGCGAAGGAGGCACTGAGACGATGACCCTCTACGTGGGCGACGACTGGTCCGAGGACCACCACGACGTCCATTTCATGAACGAGGCCGGCGCGCGGCTCGCCGCCAAGCGGCTGCCCGAGGGCGTCGCGGGCGTCGCCGCGCTGCACGAGCTGGTCGCCCGGCACGCCGCGGACCCGGGCGACGTCGTGGTCGGCATCGAGACCGACCGCGGGCCCTGGGTCGCGGCGCTGCTCGCCGCCGGCTACCGCGTCTACGCGATCAACCCGCGCTCGGCGGCGCGCTACCGCGAGCGCCACCACCTCGGCGGCGCCAAGTCCGACGCCGCCGACGCGAAGCTGCTCGCCGACCTCGTCCGCACCGACCGCCACAACCACCGGCCGGTCGCCGGCGACACTGACGAGGCCGCCGCGCTGCGCATCCTCGCCCGTGCGCACCAGCAGTTGATCTGGGACCGCACGCGCCAGACCAACCGCCTGCGCAACG
The DNA here is from genome assembly GCA_963692775.1 of Dehalococcoidia bacterium. GTDB lineage: Bacteria > Chloroflexota > Dehalococcoidia > UBA2979 > UBA2979 > VXMT01. The sequence continues at coordinate 2,374,257 of OY839116.1, forward strand.
CCCTCAGGGAGTACTTTCCCGCCGCCCTGCGGGCGTTTCCCAAGCTCGCCCACGGCGACGCCCTCGGCGTGCTGGCCACGGCGCCCGGCCCGCGCGAGGCGGCGCGGCTGAGCAGCACCCGGCTGCGCGCCGCGCTCCGCCGCGGCGGCCGCCGGCGCAACCTCGAGCGGCGCGCCGCCGCGGTCCGCGAGGCGCTGCGCTCCCCGCAGCTCGAGGTGTCGGAGGTGGTGAGCCGGGCCTTCGCCGCGAGCACCCGCGCGACGGTCGGGCAGATCAGCGAGATCAACCAGCAGATCGCCGCACTCGAGGCCGAACTGGCGGACCATTTTGAGCAGCACCCGGACGCCGCGCTCTACCGCTCCCTGCCCGGACTCGGTCTCGTGCTCGGCGCCCGGGTGCTCGGCGAGTTCGGGGACGACCCCGAACGCTACGCGTCGGCGAAGTCCCGCAGGAACTACGCCGGCACCTCGCCGCTGACCGTAGCATCGGGACGCAAACGCAGCGTGCGCGCCCGCTTCGTGCGCAACCGCCGGCTCGCCGACGCCGCCGACCGCTGGGCGCTCTGCGCGCTACAGGCGAGCCCCGGTTGCTACGACTTCTACCTGCGGCGGCGCGCCGCCGGCGACCTCCACCACCAGGCGCTGCGCGCCCTCGGCAACCGCCTCGTCGGCTACCTCCACGGCTGCCTCAGGACGCGCCGCCCCTACGACGAGGCCACCGCCTGGGCGCACCGCCGCGACCGCGAGCAGCTCGCCGCTTGACGCCTTAGCACCATGGGGTGTCTCTCCCGCCGGGGGAGAGGGGATCGGAAGGGACGGGAGCCCTCCGGCCCCCTCTCCCCCTGGCGGGGGAGGTTCGCGAGGCGCGGAAAAAAAGGAGTGGGGGCTACGCCCCCACGCGGTGCGTTCTCCCCCCTCACCCTCACCCTAATGGGGTTCGACCAGAACCCCGGAGCGATCTGGGAGACTGGTCCGGGGCCCGCCGGCCGGTGAGCACTTCCTCGCCCTGAGACCTCTGGATCTCTCGGGAGAGACCGCGCCCCGGCCGGTGCGTCCGGGTGGTCCGCAGCACTCATGGGGTGTCGTGCCCGCGAGCACTGTTCCATTAGGCCGTCGCGGGACCAGCCCGGCGGGTCGCAGCCGGCAGCACGAAGCGAAGGAGGCACTGAGACGATGACCCTCTACGTGGGCGACGACTGGTCCGAGGACCACCACGACGTCCATTTCATGAACGAGGCCGGCGCGCGGCTCGCCGCCAAGCGGCTGCCCGAGGGCGTCGCGGGCGTCGCCGCGCTGCACGAGCTGGTCGCCCGGCACGCCGCGGACCCGGGCGACGTCGTGGTCGGCATCGAGACCGACCGCGGGCCCTGGGTCGCGGCGCTGCTCGCCGCCGGCTACCGCGTCTACGCGATCAACCCGCGCTCGGCGGCGCGCTACCGCGAGCGCCACCACCTCGGCGGCGCCAAGTCCGACGCCGCCGACGCGAAGCTGCTCGCCGACCTCGTCCGCACCGACCGCCACAACCACCGGCCGGTCGCCGGCGACACTGACGAGGCCGCCGCGCTGCGCATCCTCGCCCGTGCGCACCAGCAGTTGATCTGGGACCGCACGCGCCAGACCAACCGCCTGCGCAACGCCCTCAGGGAGTACTTTCCCGCCGCCCTGCGGGCGTTTCCCAAGCTCGCCCACGGCGCCGCCCTCGGCGTGCTGGCCACGGCGCCCGGCCCGCGCGAGGCGGCGCGGCTGAGCAGCACCCGGCTGCGCGCCGCGCTCCGCCGCGGCGGCCGCCGGCGCAACCTCGAGCGGCGCGCCGCCGCGGTCCGCGAGGCGCTGCGCTCCCCGCAGCTCGAGGTGTCGGAGGTGGTGAGCCGGGCCTTCGCCGCGAGCACCCGCGCGACGGTCGGGCAGATCAGCGAGATCAACCAGCAGATCGCCGCACTCGAGGCCGAACTGGCGGACCATTTTGAGCAGCACCCGGACGCCGCGCTCTACCGCTCCCTGCCCGGACTCGGTCTCGTGCTCGGCGCCCGGGTGCTCGGCGAGTTCGGGGACGACCCCGAACGCTACGCGTCGGCGAAGTCCCGCAGGAACTACGCCGGCACCTCGCCGCTGACCGTAGCATCGGGACGCAAACGCAGCGTGCGCGCCCGCTTCGTGCGCAACCGCCGGCTCGCCGCCGCCGCCGACCGCTGGGCGCTCTGCGCGCTACAGGCGAGCCCCGGTTGCTACGACTTCTACCTGCGGCGGCGCGCCGCCGGCGACCTCCACCACCAGGCGCTGCGCGCCCTCGGCAACCGCCTCGTCGGCTACCTCCACGGCTGCCTCAGGACGCGCCGCCCCTACGACGAGGCCACCGCCTGGGCGCACCGCCGCGACCGCGAGCAGCTCGCCGCTTGACGCCTTAGCACCATGGGGTGTCTCTCCCGCCGGGGGAGAGGGGATCGGAAGGGACGGGAGCCCTCCGGCCCCCTCGCGCCTGGCGGGGGAGGTTCGCGAGGCGCGGAAAAAAAGGAGTGGGGGCTACGCCCACACGCGGTGCGTTCTCCCCCCTCACCCTCACCCTCTCCCGCCGGGGGAGAGGGGATCGGAAGGGACGGGAGCCGATCCGGCCCCCTCCCCCCTGGCGGGGGAGGGCGGGGGTGAGGGGGGAGCGCGCGCAGCGCGCCCTCGAGGGCGCAACCACCTTCCGAGGATGGCGACGGGCCGCCGAGCCTGGATTCCGGCGTTCGCCGGAATGACGGAGGGGAAGGCGGAATGACGGAGGGGGAAGGCGGATCCGGCCCCCTCCCCCCTGGCGAGACCTTTGCGTAACACCCCCGCGAGGGGCACAGTACGCAGGCGGGGGCGAAGCAGCGTGGGGAGAGGCGCCATGCATCGCCGGACCGGTCAGCCATCGTTCGCGGAGGAGTGGATCCCCGAGGAGTTCGGACGCAACGACACCCTCGAGCGGATCGACGCAGCCCTCGACTGGGAGCGCATCGGGAAGGTCGTCGCCGAGGTGCACGCCGCGCCTGAGGGCCGCCCCGCCTACCCGCCGCTGACGATGCTCAAGGTGATGCTGTTGCAGCAGTGGTACGACGCCTCCGACCCGGCCATGGAGGAGGCGCTGTGCGACCGCATCAGCTTCCGCCGCTTCGTGGGCCTGGGCTGGGACGACGGCACGCCCGACCACTCGACGATCAGCCGCTTCCGCACGCAGCTCGCCAGGCGCGGCCGCGCCGAGCGCGTGTTCGACGAGCTGCAGCGCCAGCTGGAGGAACGCGGCCTGCTGGTCAAGCAGGGGACGCTGGTCGACGCCACCCTCGTCGATGCGCAGGTGCGGCGGCCGCCGTTCCGCCGCGGTCCGGGCGCGGGCAGCGAGACCGACCGCGACGCGGCGTGGGCGCGCAAGGGCGACCAGGTGTACTTCGGCTACAAGGCGCATATCGGGATGGACGCCGGCTCGGGGCTGGTCCGCAAGGCGCTGCTGACGCCCGCCAACGTGAACGACACGGAGCCGGCGGACCGCCTGCTGAGCGGAGACGAGGCGGCGCTCTACGCCGACAAGGCGTACGACACGAAGGCGCGGCGCGCGCGGCTGCGCGCGCGGGGGGTGAAGGACCGGATCATGCACCGTCCGAACAAGCACCACCCGCAGCTGCCGCGCTGGCGGCGGCGGCGCAACGCGCTGATCGCCAGGGTACGGGCGCCGGTCGAGCAGGTCTTCGGGACGCTGAAGCGCGGCTACGGCTACCGCCGGGTGCGCTACCTGGGGCTGGAGCGCAACGCCACGGAGCTGTGGCTGAAGTGCACGGCCTACAACCTGAAACGGGCGGTCCGCCTGCTCCCCGCCTGAGGCCCGTCCCGGGCCGGAGTGCGCCCCGCGCACGGTCCGAGGCCGCCACCACACCCTTTCCCGGGCCGCCAGCGACACTCGCAGGTCCTCCCGCCGCCCAATCCCGCCGACTTCACCCAGTTACGCGAAGGTCTCCTGGCGGGGGAGGGCGGGGGTGAGGGGGAGCGCGCGCAGCGCGCCCTCGGAAGTCCCGTGCGAAGGTCTCGATTGAAAACAAAACAAGGTTGACGACTGGTATTGATAGCGATTAGTTTCTTCGGAAACGGATAACGTTGGGGGCGGGCCATGCGGAGCGTGGGTTCGGGCGGGCGCGCCCTGCTGTTCATCGGCCTGCTGGCGCTCTGCGCGGGCCTCTTCTCCGCGAGTACGCCGCCCGCCGAGGCGCAGTCGCCGCAGGATCCGTCCGTCGTCTGCCCCCCGCCCATGCCGCCCTTCATCCAGGTTCCCTGCTTCGACCTCGACGACAGGGACTCCACCCTCCCCATTGACGACGACAGCAGGAACAAGCTCAGTCCGGGCCAGCCGTCCGGCGCCCAACCAGGCCCCGCCGTCCCCACACCACCCGTCCCCACGCCGGCCGCCCCCGACAACTTCGCCGTCAACCCCGGCAACGGCTACCTCGACCTCTCCTGGAACGCCGTCGCGGGCGCGACGCACTACGACATCCGCGCCAGGGAGGCCGGCGTCAACGACTGGCGCTTCGTCGCCCGGAAGATCACGGGCACGTCCTACCGCTACACGACCAGCAAGACCATCGACCAGGTGGCCGTGCGCGCCCGCAACGCCGATGCGACCGGCCCCTGGACCGAACTCTCGCGGCTGCCGGACGACAACTGGCTGACCACCGTCCAGTCCGCGGGCGGGGCCGGCGCCTCCAGTTCGGGCGGCTCCATCGCCGCTCAGCTCGACGCGCCCACGGGCTTGACGGTGACGCGCGAGAACAGCCCCCGCAACGAGAAGCTCTACGTGAGCTGGACGGCGGTCACGGGCGCGACCGGCTATAACCTCGCCTGCGCCGCCTCCCCCGGCGGCAGCGTCGCCTTCACCGCCTGGAAGTGGTGGCACTGCGGCTCGGTGACCTCCGGATCCACGACGACCTTCACCGTGGACGACGACGGGCGGGGCGGGTTCACGCGGGATCTGATCCACACCCGCTCCTACGCGGTCGCCGTGCGCGCGGTGACCGCCAACGCCGCCGACGCCAGCCCCTGGACGGCCTCGGACGACGCGCATCCGGCCCTCATGGCGGTGAAGCCCATCACGGTCTCGCGCGCCGCCGGCTCCCTGACCCTCTCGTGGACGCAGCCGCTCCTGTCCACGGGCTACGAAATCTGGTGCGCCACGATCGAGAACGGCGTCCTCGGCGCCGACCAACTCTGCGCCGACGTCGAGACCGCGACCCCGGACGGCAACCGCCGGGTCACCGCCACGATCACGTCGTGGACGGTTGGAAACACCTCCTACACCGTCGACGACGGCAAGACGTACTCCCTGGTCGTTGTGACCACGAACGCCTGGGGCGAGTCGCCCGGGCTGGTCGCGCCGACGATCCATCCCAACCCCACGCTCACCGCGAGCAACGTCAGCGACGATTCGGCGACGCTGACCATCGCCCACCACACGGGCGCCTGGTACTACAGGTCGACCACGGCGGGCCAGACGACCTGCACCGCGGTCGCCGCGAACACCAGCGCGGTGAACCTGACCGGCCTCACCGGGGGTACGGCCTACACCTACTCGGCCTACAGCGACAGCACGTGCTCGACGCTGCTGGTCACGGCGACGTTCACTACGTTCTCTGCCGTCAGCAACCTGGATGAGACATCGGACGCGATCGGCATCAAGATCAATGGCAGTAGCTTTGCGGCAACAGCATTCACCACTGGCGACAACAGCGGCGGCTACATGCTGCGGAGCGTCACCGCAGAGATCCTCCGGCTGACGTCGGATGCGGGGGATCTCACGGTGGCCATTCACGCGGTGTCCGGCAGCCAGCCGGCGGACACCGCTACCTACACCCTCAGCCCCAGCAACCCCACAGGACCGGGCGAGCACACGTTCGCCTGCTCCGGGGCGTGCCCGTTGTCCCGTAACACGTCCTATTTCCTGGTGTTGTCTGGGAATGCTGTGCGTGCCAGCAACGGCTACGATTGGGACACGACAGTCTCCCTCAGCCAGACCAACACGCCGACCACCTTCGGCTGGAGCATCGCCGACTCTTCGTACTGGGACGACGGCCGTGGCTGGACGGAACAGACCGGCGCGTTCCATTTCGTTGGTAAGTTCAGCGTCGCAGCCACGCTCAATCCCTCCCTCACCTCCTCCAGCATCACCGCCACGGGCGCGACGCTGACCATCGGCGGGCACACGGGCCAGTGGTGGTACAAGGCGACCAGCGGGCCGCACACGACCTGCCAGGGGCCGGTGGCCGCGGGCACGTCCACGAAGGCCCTGACCGGCCTCACGGCGGGCACGAACTACACCTACTCCGCCTACGGCGACAGCGCCTGCACCACGGGCAACCTGCTGGCGACGGCGGCGGCGTTCACGACGCTCGCCACGCTCACGTCCTCCAACGTCGCGGCGACGACGGCGACGCTCACGATCGCCGGGCACACGGGCGCGTGGTACTACAAGCACACGAACACGGGCGCGACCTGCGACGGGCCGGTGGCGGCCAACACGGCCTCGAAGGACCTGACCGGCCTCACGGCGGGCACGGCCTACACCTACTCCGCCTACTCGAACAGCGGCTGCACGACGCTGCTGGCGACGGCCTCGCAGTTCACGACGACCGCCTCGCTGACCGCCTCGAGCGTGACGGGCACGGGCGCGACGCTGACGCTCGCGGGCCACTCGGGCAACTGGTGGTACCAGGCGAACCGGGCGCCGGACGCGAGTTGCAGCACGACCGCCGAGACGGGGACGACGAAGACGCTGTCGAGCCTGACGGCGGGCACGGTCTACGCCTACACCGCCTACAGCGCGAGCGGCTGCGCCAGCGCCAGCCGCCTCGCCACCGCCGTCTTCGGCACGCCGACTTCGGTCAGCGTCAGCAACATCAGCGAGGCAGACGGGCCCGCCGCGTTTAACCTTTCCTCCGACTACGCCCAGAAGTTCACCACGGGGAGCGCGGCGGGCGGCTACACGCTGAAGAGCGTCACGCTGGACTTCACCATTATCACGAACGCAAGCCAGATAGAGGCCTCCATCCGCGCCGTGCAGTCCGACGACACACCCGCAACGACGGCCCGCGCGACCCTCACCGGGACTGCGGCGATAGGCCAGGTGACGTTCACCTGCGACGCTACCAACACCAACAACGATTGCTCCTTGGCCGCGAACACCTCCTACTTTGTCTACGCGGGTGCGCTCTCCTTTACCGCCAACCAACAGACCACCACGGCGAGCGACGCAGAGACGCTTCAGCCCTCCGGCAACGGCTGGAGCATCGCCAACGCGGCGCGCTACCAAGCGAACAGCTGGAATGAGCATCCCCAGAGCTTGGCCATGAAGATGACCGTGTCCGCGACGGGAGGGGCCGCAAGCGCGTCCCTGGCGGCGACGTCGACGGCGCTGACGATCAGCGACTACACGGGCAGCTGGCACTACCAGGCGAACGCGGCCCCGTACGCGGCGTGCTCGTCGGCCGTCAGCACCACGAGCACGACGATCAGCGGCCTCACGTCCGGCGCGTCGTACACCTTCAAGGCGTACGCGGACAGCACCTGCGCCCCCGACAGCCTGCTGGCCACGGCCGCGGCGTTCACGGCGACGGCGTCCAGCGTCTCCGTCAGCACGCTGGACGGGGCTCTGTTCCAGAGCTACTAGGTGGGCAACTACCAGAATACGCAGCAACAGGGCGCGCAAGCCTTCACCACCGGCTCGAACACGGGCGGCTACACGCTGTCGAGCATCGACATCCGGTTCGGCACCAAGTACGGAACCCCGACCGACTTCGTGGTGACGCTGCACGCGGCGTCGGGCTCGAACCCGAACACGAGCGCGACGCTGGCCACGCTGAGCGGCGCGAAGAGTCCGGCGTCCGGCGCTCACACGTACACCTGCTCCGGGAGCGGCTGCGACCTGTCGGCGAGCACGACCTACTTCGTGCTGCTGGCAGCCCCCGGTTCGACCGGCACCAGCACCTACTCGGTGGATCTGACGGCCGCAGCCGAGACGATGCAGCCATCCAACAACGGCTGGTCGATCGCCGACAAGGGCAGGGAGCAGCTCTCTGGAAGCTGGCACGACATGCTGGCGGCGGTCAAGATGAAGGTGACCGCGACGGCGAAGTAGCGCGCTGGTCCTCGGGAGCGCGTGCGGGCGGCGTGCGTGCGGCGCGCCGCCGGCGCGCCGCCGGCGCGCGGCTGCCTGTGGGTAGATTGGCGTCATGGAACGGCAAACCCGCAGGATCCGGCGTCGGTTGCTGCGGGAAGGCTGGTATCTGGAGCGTCGCGGCGGCAATCACGACATCTACCGCCACCCGGATCTGCGCGATAGCATCGCACTACCGCGACATCGCACCGTGTCGCCCGGCGTGGCCCGCGGTATCGCAGCCGCCGCCGGATGGGAGGACTGACATGGAGTATCCAGCGTTGATCGACGGCGAGGCGGGCGCGTACGGAGCCGTGTTCCCGGATCTGCCGGGCTGCGTCGCCATGGGCGACACCCTGGACGAGGTCGTGCGCAACGCCGAAGACGCCATGCGCGATTGGATCGCCAGCATGGAGGCGAACGGGCAGCGGGCGCCGGAGCCGAGTCCCCTGTCGTCCATCACGGTACCCGGGGGCGCCACGCTCACAGCCATCGCGCCGGCCGGCGTGTTGCAGTAGCGCCAACGCCGTCCACCCGCCGGGCGCGGCGAGTAACACCGGCACGGGCGCGCGCGGGCGGCGTGCGGGCGCGGCGCCGGCGCGCGGCTGCCTGCTGTAAGATGGCCGTGAGCAGGAGCGACGGGCGATGACGACGACCGAGACCTCGGCGAAGCTGATGACGGCGGACGAGTTGCTGCGCCTCGGCGCTGACGCGCGCGGCGAACTGATCCGGGGAGTGTTCTGCGAGATGTCGCCGACGGGAGTTCAGCATGCCCGGATCGCAGCGAGACTGACCGTTCGGCTCGGTGTCTTCATCGAGCCGCGCCGCCTGGGGGAACTCGCCATCGGCGACATGGGCGTCCGGCTCGAGCGCGACCCCGACACCGTGCGTGCGCCCGACATCGCCTTCACCTCGGCGGAGCGCAGCGCGCTCGAACCCGATATCACGGGCTACGCCGAGATCGTGCCCGACCTCGCCGTGGAAGTGCGCTCGCCCAACGACAGCCGCCGCGAGGTCCACGACAAGGCGCTGATGTGGCTGAGCCACGGCGTCCGCCTCGTCTGGGTCGTCCACCCCGACACACGCAGCATCGACGTGTACCGCGAAGGCGTCACGGTGGCCACGCTCGGCGAGGACGCCACGCTGGACGGCGGCGACGTGCTGCCGGGCTTCAGCTGCGCGGTGGCGGCGGCGTTCACGCCGTAGGCGCGCCTTCCGCCCCCTCTCCCTTGCGGGAGCGGGAGCCGGACAACGCTCGGCCCGGTACAATGAGCCCATGACCACGACCCACAGCTACGTCGACACCAGCCACGAGTTCCTCGCCCGCGCCCGCGCGTACCTCGACGAGGGCGACCTGCTCCAGGCCTCGGAGAAGGGGTGGGGCGCGGCGGCGCAGCTGGTGAAGGCCGCCGCCGACGCGCGAGGCTGGCGTCACGGGAGCCACCGCGACCTCTACGCCGTCGTCGACCGCCTCATCGAGGAGACCGGCGACTCCGGCCTCCGGGCCGGGTTCCGCATGGCGAACGAGCTCCACATGAACTTCTACGAGGGCTGGCTCGGCCGGGCCGCCGTCGCGGAAGACCTCGCCGGCGTCGCCGAGTTCGTCGAGAAGCTCGACGCCCTCGCCTCGTAGCCGGCCCTACGGCCTCTAGCCCCGCGCGCGGATGGTGACGCTGCCGCCATCCCCGGTGGTGTAGGATCGCGATCGGGAGCGAACGGCGATGACGACGACCGAGACCTCGGCGAAGCTGATGACGGCGGAGGAGTTGCTGCGCCTCGGCGACGATGCGCGCGGCGAGCTGATCCGGGGAGTGTTCTGCGAGATGACGCCGACGGGACAACGACACGGAAACATCGTCGTGAGGCTGGGCCACTATCTGAGCGCCTTCGTGATCCCTCGGCGGCTGGGCACGGTGGGCGGCGCGGAATCGGGCGTGTGGCTGGAGCGTGACCCAGACACGGTGCGTGCGCCCGACGTCTCGTTCACGTCGGCGGTGCGGATGCCGCTCGGCGAGGACGTGGACGGCTATGCGGAGGTCGTGCCCGACCTCGCCGTGGAAGTGCGCTCGCCCAACGACAGCCGCCGCGAGGTCCACGACAAGGCGCTGATGTGGCTGAGCCACGGCGTCCGCCTCGTCTGGGTCGTCCACCCCGACACGCGCACCATCGACGTGTACCGCGAAGGCGTCACGGTGGCCACGCTCGGCGAGGACGCCACGCTGGACGGCGGCGACGTGCTGCCCGGCTTCAGTTGCGCGGTGGCGGCGGCGTTCACGCCGTAGGCGCGGGGCCGGGCGGGCTCCTGGCAGTGGTGTAGGATCGCGATCGGGAGCGAACGGCGATGACGACCGAGACCTCGGCGAAGCTGATGACGGCGGACGAGTTGCTGCGCCTCGGCGCTGACGCGCGCGGCGAACTGATCCGGGGAGTGTTCTGCGAGATGACGCCACCGGGAGCCGAACACACCGAGATCGCGGCGAACCTGACCGGCGAGTTGTACGCCTTCACCAAGCCGCGCCGCCTCGGGCGGCTCGCCGTCGGCGACATGGGCGTCCGGCTCGAGCGCGACCCGGACACGGTGCGGGCGCCCGACATCGCCTTCACCTCGGCGGAGCGCAGCCCGCTCGGCCCCCGCATCACGGGCTACGCCGAGGTCGTCCCCGACCTCGCCGTGGAGGTGCGCTCGCCGAACGACAGCCGCCGCGAGGTCCACGACAAGGCGCTGATGTGGCTGAGCCACGGCGTCCGCCTCGTCTGGGTCGTCCACCCCGACACGCGCACCATCGACGTGCACCGCGCGGAGGGCGCGGCGGCCACGCTGGGCGAGGACGCCACGCTGGACGGCGGCGACGTGCTGCCCGGCTTCAGTTGCGCGGTGGCGGCGGCGTTCACGCCGTAGGCGCGGGGCCGCGCGGGCTCCTGGCAGTGGTGTAGGATCGACGCGGGAGCAAACGGCGATGACGACCGAGACCTCGGCGAAGCTGATGACGGCGGACGAGTTGCTGCGCCTCGGCGCTGACGCGCGCGGCGAGCTGATCCGGGGAGTGTTCTGCGAGATGACGCCAGGGGGAGAAGGGCACGGAAAATACGGGATGCGGCTGGGGAGCAGGGTGAACATGTTCGCCGAACAGCGGCGGCTCGGCACGACGTTCAACGCCGAAACGGGCTTCTGGCTGGAGCGCGACCCGGACACCGTGCGCGCGCCCGACATCGCGTTCACGTCGGCGGAGCGCCTGCCGCTGGACGCGGACAATCCGGGCTACTCGCAGGTCGTCCCCGACCTCGTCGCCGGGGTGCGCTCCCCCAACGACAGCCGCCGGGAGGTCCACGACAAGGCGCTGATGTGGCTGAGCCACGGCGTCCGCCTCGTCTGGGTCGTCCACCCCGACACGCGCAGCATCGACGTGTACCGCCCGGACGCGCCCGCGGCCACGCTCGCCGAGGACGCCACGCTGGACGGCGGCGACGTGCTGCCGGGGTTCGCGTGCCCCGTCAGCGCCGTCTTCGAGGCGTAGCCGGTCCGGTCCCCGCCTCCCTCGCGGCCTTCCAGCGGCAACTCATCGAACTCCTTCGATCACTCGCTTCTCCGCACCGGCGCCCGCCGCTGCGGTAAGATGGCCGTGCGCGGGAGCGACGGGCGATGACGACCGAGACCTCGGCGAAGCTGATGACGGCGGACGAGTTGCTGCGCCTCGGCGCTGACGCGCGCGGCGAGCTGATCCGGGGAGTGTTCTGCGAGATGACGCCGACGGGAGTTCAGCATGCCCGGATCGCAGCGAGACTGACCGTTCGGCTCGGTGTCTTCATCGAGCCGCGCCGCCTGGGGGAACTCGCCGTCGGCGACATGGGCGTCCGGCTCGAGCGCGACCCTGACACCGTGCGCGCGCCGGACATCGCCTTCACCTCGGCGGAGTGCAGCGCGCTCGAACCCGCGATCACGGGTTACGCCGAGGTCGTCCCCGACCTCGCCGTGGAGGTGCGCTCGCCGAACGACAGCCGCCGCGAGGTCCACGACAAGGCGCTGATGTGGCTGAGCCACGGCGTGCGCCTCGTCTGGGTCGTCCACCCCGACACGCGCACCATCGACGTGTACCGCGCGGACGCGCCCGCGGCCACGCTCGCCGGGGACGCCACGCTGGACGGCTGCGACGTGCTGCCGGGGTTCGCCTGCCCCGTCAGCGCCGTCTTCGACGCGTAGCGCCCGGCAGCCACACGCGCGCGGTCGCCCGCCGCATACGGGCGCGAGCCGGGCGGACTCAGCCGGCGACCCGGATCCAGGCAAGCCCGTCGATGTGCTCGAAGTGCCGGTCGCCCGACACGAGATCGGCGCCGGTCTCCATCGCATGGGCCGCGATCCAGATGTCGTTCGCCGGGATGGGACGGCCCTTCGCCCTCAGCGCCGTCGCGATTCTCGAGTAGCGGTCCGCCGTGGCCTGCCCCACGGGGAGGAAGTGAGTGTGGGGGTTGTCGAGGAAGGAGTGGAGCTCGGCGATGTTCTCGTCGAAGCGCGCCCCCTGCCGGAATCCCGACATGAGCTCACCGACCACGATCGCCGAGAGGAGGATCTCCTCGGCCCCCCGAACGAGGCCGGTGACCTGATCGCGGCCGCGCATGAGTTGGGAGTAGGCGTCCGAGTCGAGGACGATCCTCATTCCCACATCGACTCATCGATGGTGTGGAGTTCCTCCAGAGCGGCGTCGAACGCATCCGCCTCTTCCTGGGTCCACGTCCCGATCAGGTGGTCCAGCGAGGAGCCGATTGTCCGATCTTCGCCCGCGGCGTCCGTCAGCCCGGCGCCCTTGCGGAGCAGCCTGAGCGCCGCCTTGTTCAGCGAGATGCCCTCGTGCTTCGCGAGGCGCTGCAGGTGGTCGCGCAGCTCGTCGTCGAAGCCCCGGAGCGTGAGTTGGTTGACCACGGCCGCTCCTCGTGACCCATAGTATGAGGCAGAGTGAGTCACCTTGCGAGCCGCACCGCCTCGGAGGCCCCGGCGTTGGTCAGTCGGCCGTGATCTCGCGGCGCTCGAAGCGCCACTCGCCGTCCTTGAGGCGCAGCGTGTCGTGGTAGCGGCGCGTCAGCACCAGCACCGGCGGGTCGTCGGCGCGGAAGACCAGCAGGTCCGAGTGCATCAGCACGCGCTCGCTCTCGCCCTCGATCGGCTCGAACACGGAGTTGTAGGTAATGTGGCGCACGTTCGGCAGCCGCTCGCCGCCGTGCAGGAAGAAGTCGCGCAGCTCCCCGCGGCCCTCGCGGCGGCTGCGGCCGGTGATGAACGTGGCGTCCTCGGTGAAGGTGTCGAGCCAGCCGTCCACGTCGTCCGTGTCGTGCGCCATGTTGTAGCGCGAGACCAGGTCCTGGATCGCCGCCCGGTCGTCCCCTGAAAGCTGCATCGTCCCGCCTCCGTCCAGCCTCGATCGCTACGTGCGAGCCGGCTCCACGAACCGCTCGACGTTGAGTTCGTCGGCGCGATCACGCGCCTGCCAGAGGTCGTAGGCCGTCTGCATCCCGAGCCATGTCTCGGGCGACGAGCCGAACGCCTGCGAGAGCCGCAGCGACATTTCGACCGAGACGCCTGCTCGCTTGTTGACCAGTTCGGAGAGAGCCTGCCGGGTGACGCCCAGGCCCTCCGCCGCCCTCGTCACGGTGAGGCCGAGAGGCTCGAGGCACTCCCAGCGCACGATCTCGCCCGGATGGGGAGGATTCTGCATCGGCATCACGCCACCTCGTCTCAGTCGAGTCGATGGTAGCGCGCAGCCGATTATGCCGCCTGCAACTGCTCGATTACGCGCGCGACTTGCTCGTCCCGGGCCGGATCGTCCGGCAGCGGGAAGGTGACGCCGTCGGCGAGGTCGCCGTACCACGCGAGGATGGTGTCGGCGATGGAGTCGTACGTGCCCTGCGGCATCAGCGCGTCGATCAGCTCGTCGCTGATCAGCGAGGACAGCTCGTCCCACTTGCCCGCCCGCGTCAGCTCGCGCAGCTGCGGGCCGAGCTCGGTCCAGCCGTGGATCCGCAGCGTCGGCCAGTAGGGCGGCGTCGAGTACCAGAACCCCATCGACTCTCGGACCACCTCGCGCTGCCGGTCGATCTCGCCCTGCGTCGCGCCTGTCAGGATTTGCAGGCTCGGGATCAGCTCCACCTCCGAGGGGTCGCGGCCGCTGCGCTTCGCGCCCTCGGCGATGTTGGCGAGCGTGACCTCGCGCAGGTAGCGAGGGCTGGAGTTCGTCGGGTGCGTCAGCACGCCGTCCGCCAGCTCGCCGGCGAGGCGGCAGATCGCCGGGTTCACCGCGCCGAGCCAGAGCGAGGGCGCGGGATGGTCGATCGGGCCGGGGTTGAAGCGCGGCTGCAGGCGGGTGATGCGGTACTGCTCGCCCTCGAAGCGCACGCCCTCGCCGGACTGGAACGCGCCGAAGATCGCGTGCAGCAGCTGCAGGTACTCGCGCATGCGCGGGATCGGCGGCGTCCACGGCACGCCGTAGCGGCCCTCGATGTTGCCCTTCACCTGCGTGCCGAGGCCGAGGTTGAGGCGGCCGGCGGCGAGCTGCTGCACGCCCCACGCGCTGTAGGCGAGCTGCATCGGCGCGCGCGGGAAGGCGAGGATGATGCTGGTCACGATGCGCAGCCGCTCGCTGTGCTCGGCGACGAGCGCGGCGGTGATCATCCCGTCGTTGACCGTCTCCGGCACCTTGATGCCGTCGTAGCCGAGCGCCTCGACGCGGCGCACGTGCGCCGCGATGTCGGCGAATGGCGTGTGCGTCCCGATGCCCGCGTAGACCTTCATCGCGCCTCGCGCTCCCTCCGCGCGCCGGTCAGGCTACGCCCCGGCGCGCGGGGCGTCGATGCGGTCGCGGGGGCTGGTGCACACGATGAGGCTACGGGGCGTCCGCGTAGGTCCAGCGGGTTTGCGTTTCCAGGTAGGCGCCCTCGACCCAGGCATGGCCGACGCGCGGGCGAAGCACGTAGAGCCAGCTGTCATCCCCCGACTCCGCCGCGGCCTGGATCTCGAACGGCCCGCCCGTGGTCGGGTCGACGTACTTCTCCCGGTAGGCGGCGACCACCGCGGCGGGCGCGTCGGCGAGCGCGAGCCGCTCGACCGGCCCCTCGACGATCGCGACGTCCTCGCCGCTCTCGATGTGGGCGACGGCGTACGGCACGTGCGCGAGGTTGCGGACCTTCTGCCCGTAGGTGCCGAACCAGAGCGCGCCGTCCAGCCAGACGCCCCAGACCGGCATCGAGTGCGGCCGCCCGTCCGGCCGCGTCGTCGCGATCCAGTAGATCGTCGCCGCCCGCAGGCGGGCGATGGCGCGTGCGCGGAAGTGTGTGGCGTCACTCATGAGACCTCGGCGTTCGTTGGTGGTGGTCGCAACGCGCTATCCGCGACGCTGCGCGAGCGCCGCGTCCAACTGGTCCGCCAGAACATGCTCGCCGATGCCGCGCAACTGGCCCGACAGTTCCGGTCGCGACTGCGGGAAGACGGCGGCGCCGCTCAGGGCTGCGCGGGCGAGGTGCGTCAGCATCGAGACTCGCAACTCGGCCGCCGCATCGCCGTCTCCCACGGTCAGCATGGCCTCGTATTGGCGCTTCGTCTTGTGCGCTCGCTTTCGTGCTTCGGACGCGGACGGCAGCGCGAGCCGATCGTTCCATTCAGCCCGCAGCCGCGTCCACCATGCGTTGCGTTCGAAGAGCACGCGGCCGAACCGCACCGTCCACGAGAGGTAGTCGTGGCTAGTTGCCAGCTTTCCGGGAACCTCGTCCCGCTCATACTGCCGGAGATCGACATCGATCGGCGGTCGCGGTATTGAGGGACGGTCGTGCGCGTATACCAGCACGAGGTCGAGGTCTTCGCTGATCTCGACCTCGCGCACGGCCGAGCCGGACGCGACGACCGCTTCAATCGTCTCGTCCAATCGTGCACGTCTCACCGCGTCGAGAGTCCACGCACGCGCGGCCGCGCTCGGCCACGAGCGGACAGCCTCAAACGGGTCCGACAAGCGTTGGGCGCCTTGCGTCCTCAGTTGTTGTGTCATGACTGAAGGAACGATCCCACGAACTCAACATACTCTTCGATTGCGGCCGCGACCTCCTCTGCGTTTAGGCCGTCAGGGGCATCGACATCACCGTAAGCCTCGTGCTTGCGCATGTCGTTAAGGTCCCGCAGCAAGTCCCATAAGTCGGGTAGGCCGTGTTCCTCGGCGAGGAGGGCGGCTGTCTCTGCCTTGTCGCTATGGTTTTGTGGGCGCTTGTGACCCAGATGTAGGGCTGCGGCAACGACGCAAGCCTCAAGGCAGTAGAAACCGTAAGTCGAAAGGTCCGCCCAGTCCGTGGGATCGTCCCACGAAGCCTCCACACGCTCAAGGTGCGCGCGAGCTAGCTGGTAGGAATCCTCTGCCGTCTGCTCCACGTCCGACACCTCGGCGCTGCTTGCGATCTCGCATCTAGTCTAGCCTTGATGCTCATTGGAGCGCCTGCCCGCACGAACTCCGGCACGCATGGACTGCTGCTGCGACCATCGGACGAGGAGCCTCGCATGCTGATTGCGCTGCTGGACCTGCTGCGGATCCGCGCGCGCGTGGAGCGGGCGCTGGTGCGCCATACGGGGTACTCGCTGCTCAGCCGGCACGTGACAAGGCGCATCGGCGTGCCGTACGTGCCGACGTTGCTGCTCGTCAGCGTCGGGCGGCGCAGCGGCGAGTTGCGCGAGTCGCCGCTGTTCTACTTCGAGGACGGCGAGGACTACTTCGTCGTCGGCTCGATCGGCGGCAGCCCGCGCCATCCCGAGTGGTTCCGCAACCTGCTCGCCGACCCGCACGCCTGGATCTGCGTGCGCCGTCGCCGGATCCCCGTGCTCGCCTCGCTGATCGAGGGCGAGGAGCGCGAGCGGCTCTGGCCGATCGCCGCGCGCGCCTACCCGCGCTACGACGAGATGATCGAGGAGGCGCACCCGCGCGAGATTCCGCTCGTGCGGCTCCGCCCGCGGTCCGGCTAGATCTGCCTAGCTGTCCGAGTAGCCGGAGCCAGGACTCGTGACGCCCGTGCCCTTCGCGTCCTCGAGCAGGCCGTACTCCTTGAGCAGTCGCTGGTCGTAGGTCACGAGACCGCTCACCCGCTCGAGCGGCTCCGTCGCCAGCAGCAGCGCCGACTCGACCATGTAGTCGACCGGCGCGCCCTTGTCGCCCATCCCGGAGACCTCGAGGTGGAAGAGCGCGCCCGGCGTCCGCACGGGCTCGGAGGGTGAGACGCAGGAGACGGCGACGCCGTGGCGCTCGACCTCCTCGGCCAGCCCCTGCGTGAAGCGCTCGAGCGCCGCCTTGGTCGAGCCGTAGAGGACGGCGCGGCCCTCGGCGACCGTGGGGTAGGGGCCGCGGCCGGGGCCGATCGCGCCGCCGGAGCCGATGTTCACGATCGCTCCGCCGCCGCGCTCGATCATCCCCGGCAACACGCCCTGCGCGAGCAGGAACGGCGCATGCACGTTGACCGCGAAGACGCGCTGCCAGCGCCGCTCCGCGATCTCCGCGACCGGCGCGAAGTAGTTCGCCGCGGCGTTGTTCACGAGGACGTCGACCGGGCCGAAGGCCTGCTCCGCCTCGGCCACCACGCGGCGGCACTCCTCGACCTCGGAGATGTTCGCGGCGACGGCCTCCGCCTCGCCGCCGGCCTCGCGGATCGCGGCGACCGTGCGCTCCAGCGAGCCCTCGAGCTGGTGGTCGCCCTCGCTCAGCGTGCGGGCGACGCAGACGACGCACGCGCCCTCCGCCGCGAAGCGCGCGGCGATCGACTCGCCGATGCCGCGGCTCGCCCCGGTGACCAGAGCGACCCGTCCGTCGAGCTTGCCCATGCGCCCGTCCCTCCGCCCGCAGCACCGTCGCCGCGCGGCGGCGATCTGTCAACGCCGCTGTCCGCGCGGACTGCTGCGCCCAGCGCGCCGCGGGCGTAGGCTGGTCCGAGCGGGCCGGCGGGGGCCGGCAGACAAGGCCAGGCGCGCATGAGGCGTCTCGGACGCAGGCTCCCCGGCGACAGGGTGGTGCGCCGCGCGCGGCGTCGCTCCGAGACGGTGCGCGTCAGCGCGATCCGCCGCCGCAGTTTCCGCCCCCGCCCGTGGATGGTGCCGGCCGCCTTCGCCGTGCTGATCGCACTGGGCGCGCTGCTGCTCTCGCTTCCCGTCTCCTCCGAATCCGGCGAGTGGACCAACGGCTGGGATGCGCTCTTCACCGCCACCTCGGCGCTCTGCGTGACCGGCCTCGTGCGCTTCGATACGGCGGACCAGTTCAGCTTCTTCGGCGAGCTCGTGGTCGTCGTGCTGATCCAGCTCGGCGGGCTCGGCGTCACGATGTACGCGGGGATGCTGATCCTCTTCGTCGGCGGGCAGTTCGGCCTGCGCGGGCGCGATTTCTTCGGCATCGAGCTGATGGGCGACCGCGAGCGCGACGTGCTGCGCCTGCTGCGCCGCGCCGCGATCTTCATGTTCACGCTCGAGGCGGCCACGTTCCTGCTGCTGCTGCCCTGGTCGCTGACGAAGTGGGATCCGGCGCCGGCGATCTGGCGCGCCTTCTTCCACGCCCTGTCCGCCTCCAACTGCGCGGGCTTCGATCTGATGGGCGGAGGCCGCGGGTTCAGCGAGCAGGTCGACGAGCCCTACCCGATTCTCGTGATGGGGACCGCCGCCTTCCTCGGCAGCCTCTCCTTCATCACCGTGCTCAACCTGCGCGCGCGCCCGCGGCGCTGGTCGCTCGATACGCGGCTGGTGGTGATCGGGATGGTGGCGCTGCAGCTGATCGGCATGCTGATGTTCGCGATCTCGGAGCTGCGCCCCGGTCACCCGCTCGGCGGGCTCAACCCGTTCGAGGCGTCCGCGAACGTCTTCTTCCTCGCCGCCAACCGCACGACCGGCATGGCCACCATCGAGATCGCCTCGCTGCACACCTCGAGCATCGCGCTGTTGCTGCCGCTGATGTTCATCGGCGGCGCGTCGACCTCCAGCGCCAGCGGGATCAAGATCGGCGCCTTCATGGTGGCGCTGGTCGCCATGTTCTCGGCGCTGCGGGGACGGCACAGCGCCCAGGCCTTCGGGCGCGAGATCCCGCAGGCGATCGTGCTCCGCGCGATCGCCGTCACGCTGCTCGGTATGTTCTTCCTCGCGATCGGGCTGTGGCTGCTGCTGCTGTTCGAGGACGGGCCGTTCCTGCCGATGCTCTTCGAGACCATGTCCGCGCTCGCCAACGTCGGCTGGTCGATGGGCAGCACGCGGGAGCTCTCCACCCCCGCGGTGATCCTGCTCACGGCCCTGATGTTCATCGGGCGGCTGGGGCCGCTGATCGTCGCGATCTCGATCCCGGACCGCCCGCCGGAGCGTTACCGTTACTCGTACGGACGCGTGCGCATCGGCTAGCGGCGCGCGCGGAACGGGAGGAGCGAACGATGCAGATCGCCGTACTCGGACTCGGGCGCTTCGGATCGCAGATCGTCCTCGAACTCGCGCAACTCGGCCACGAGGTGCTCGCCGTCGATCTCAACGCGGCGAGCGTGGAGCGGGCGGCGCCCCATTGCGCCAGGGCCGCCGTCGCCGACATCACCAACGAACTCGCGCTGCGCGACCTCGGCGTCGGCGATGTGGACGCCGCCGTCGTCTCCACCGGCGTGCTCGAGGCGAGCGTGCTGGCGGCGATGAACGCCCAGGCGCTCGGCGTGAGCGCGGTCTACGCGAAGGCCTCCAACGAACGTCACGCCTCGATCCTCGAACGCATCGGCGTCACGCGCGTCGTGCAGCCGGAGCGCGACGGAGGCGAGCGCTTCGCGCACCTGCTGCGCGTGCAGGGCGCGCGCGACTACCTCTCGGTCAGCCACGACTACGGCATCGCCATCCAGGAGGCGCCCGAGCACCTCCACGGCCGGACGCTCGCCGAGGTCGACAGCCACGACGGCACGCGGCGGCTGCTGATCGCCGTGCGCAGCGGCGAGGTCGAACTCAACCCCGTCCGCGATCGCACGATCGGCCCCGGCGACATGCTCGTCTTCGCCGGCCGCGACGAGGATCTCGCCCGCGAGCTGTAGCCGCGCGCCCGCGCGCACGGGCTATCGTGTCAGGGGAGGCGTTCGCATGACCGGCCCGGCTCGTATCCTGCTCGCCCGCGCGCGCGGACCGCTCGCAGCCCTCGCGCTCGCCCTCGCGGCGCTGGGGGCGGCCTGCGGCGCCGAGAGCACCGAGCGCGCGCTGCACGTCGTCACCATCGAGCGGCAGGTGGACGGCGTGCTCGCGAGCTACATCGATCGCGCGATCGATCACGCCGAGGACACCCGCGGACGCGCCGTGCTGCTGCGCATCGACACCCCCGGCGGCGAGATCGGCGCGATGAAGGAGATCGTCGGGCGCATCGAGCGCTCCGAGGCGCCAGTGATCGCCTGGGTCGGCCCGCCGGGCGCGGAGGCCGTCTCGGCCGGCACGTTCATCGCCATGGCCGGCCACGTCGCGGCGATGGCGCCGAGCACGACGATCGGCGCGGCCACGCCGGTCACGGCCACCGGCGAGGATGTCGAGGGCGCACTCGGCCGCAAGGTCACCAACGACACCGTCGCCTTCGCGCGCGGCGTGGCCGAGCTGCGCGGGCGCAACGCCGACTGGGCCGAGGCCGCCGTGCGCGAGGCGAGCTCCGCGACGGCGAACGAGGCGATCGAACTGAACGTGATCGACCTCGTGGCGGCGACGGAGGCGGAGCTGCTCGCCGCCGTCGAGGGCCGCGAGGTGGAGTTGATCGACGGGCGCACGGTCGTGCTGCAGCTCGCAATCGCGCCGCGCATCGAGAACGAGTTCAACGCCTACGAACGGATCGTCGCCTTCCTCGGCGATCCGCTGATGGTCACGCTGCTGCTGCTGATCGGGATGGTCGGCATCGCGACGGAGCTGTTCTTCGCGCCGGGCACGTTCGTTCCCGGCGTCGCCGGGGCGCTCGCGCTGCTGCTCTTCTTCCTCGGCGTGGGCACGCTGCTGCCCGTCGAGGCGGCGCTCGCCTTCCTGGTGCTCGCCGTGCTGCTGATCGTGCTGGAGCTGTTCCTGCCCACCGGCGGCGTGCTCGGCGCCGGGGCGGCGCTGGCGCTCGCCTTCGCGATCGGGATCGGCATCGGGCAGGGCTCGACGGACCTCACGATCGGGCGGCTGCTGGTGATCGTGCTCGCCGTGATCGGCGTGATCGCGCTGCTGCTCGCCGCCTTCCTCGCCTACTTCGCCGCGCGCTACTGGGCGCCCAACAAGCCCCCCGAGGCGGACCCGGCGGACTTGCCGTAACGAGGGCCGGCGCGGCTCAGGCGTCGAGCGTTGCGGCCGTCAGGCGGTCGCCGGGACTCAGCGCCTCGGAGGCGGCGACCTTGCCGCCGTCCGCGCGCACGCGGCCGACGGTGAGCACGCCGCCGATCACGGCGATGCGCGCCGCGCCCGGGTTCGCGGCGTCCGGCTCCAGCACCGTGCCGATTGGCTCCGAGGGCGCGGCGGGCGCGAGCGAGGGGTCGAACAGGCGCACCCGCGCGTCGCCGAGCGCGGCGATCGCGCCCGGCGCCGGGTCGCAGCCGCGCACGTGGTTGAACACGGCGCGCGCCGGACGCGACCAGTCGACCAGCGCGTGCTCGTCCTCGAACGGCGGCTCGTAGGTCGCCTGCGAGTGGTCCTGCTTGATGCGCGGCGCGCGGCCCTCGCGCACCAGCGCCGTCGCCTCGGCCAGCGCCTCGATGCCGAGCGGGTAGAGCCGCTCGAAGTAGAGCGAGCCCATCGTGTCGCCGGGCCGGATCTCGACCGTGCGCTGGAGCAGGATCGGGCCGGTGTCGATGCCCTCGTCGACCCAGAAGATGGTCAGGCCGGTCTCCCTGTCGCCGTTGACGACGGGCCAGTTCAGCGCCGAGCGGCCGCGGTACTTCGGCAGCAGCGAGGGGTGGTACTGGATCGCGCCGTGCGGGGCCGCGTCCAGCACGTTCTTGCGCACGATGTCGGTCACGAAGGCGAAGACGATCAGCTCCGGCTCCCACGCGCGGTAGGCCTCGAACGCCTCCTCACGGCGCAGCGCGCGCGTCTCCAGCCAGGGCAGGCCGGCCTCCTCGGCGGCGGCGCGCAGCGGGTCCGGTCGGCCGCCCTCGGGCGTCCGGGGGGTGGAGACGCCGACGATCTGCTCGCCCGCCTCGTGCAGCGCGTTGAAGGTGTCCACGCCGAACGCGGCCTGCCCGAAGATCGCAATCCTCACGCGACCACTCCTTCCTCGCGCAGCGCCGCGATCTCCGCGTCGGAGCAGCCGTGCTCGCGCAGCACCTCGTCCGTGTGCTCGCCGAAGAGCGGCGAGTAGGTCAGCTCGGGACGCTCCCCGTTGATCTCGAAGCCCGCGCCCATCTGCCAGATGCGCCCCTTCGTCGGGTGGTCGATGCCGACGACGAAGTCGTTGGCCTGCACGTGCTCGTCCGCCATCAGCTCCTCGACGCCGCCGTAGACGGGCGAGCAGGGGATGTCGGCGGCGCGCAGGGCGGCGATCAGCCCGTCGCGCGTGTGCGGCTGCACCCAGGCGTTGAACAGCTCGTTCAGCTCCACCTGCGCGGCCTCGCGCAGCTGGCGCGTCGCGTAGGCGGGGTCGCCGGCGAGGTGCGGGTAGCCGGCGAGGTGGGCGAAGCGCTCGAACTGCCCGTTGGTCCAGGCGCAGATGAAGGTCCACTCCCCGTCCGAGGTCTGGAACACGCCCGCGCCGGCCGGCAGCTGGCGCTCGTGCGGCGGCCCCGTCTCGTTCTCCGGCACCACCTTGCGAGGCGCCATCATGTGGAACGCGCCTTGCAGCAGCGAGCTCGTGACGTGCGAGCCACGTCCCGTGCGGTCGCGCTCGCGCAGCGCCGCCATCGCCGCGAAGGCGGCGAGCAGCGGCGTCGAGGTGTCACCGACCATCGAGCCGTTGAGGCGCGGCGGACCGTGGTCGTCGTAGCGGCGCATTGCCGTGCTGAAGGCCTGGATGATCACGTCGTAGGTCGGCTCGTACCTGAGCGGCCCCTCGCGGCCCCAGCCGCTGATCGAGATGTAGACGAGGCCGGGGTTGACCTTCGACAGATCCTCGTAGCCGAGCCCGCGCTTGTCGAGCACGCCGATCCGCATGTTCTCGATGAAGACGTCGGCGTCCTCGACCATGCGCAGCAGCAGCTCGTGGCCCTTCGGATTGCGGATGTCGAGCACGATGCCACGCTTGCTGCGGTTGGAGACCGTGTAGAGCACGCCCTCGGTCCCGAGGAACGGCGTGGTCGAGTTGCGCCCGTCGTCGCCCCAGGGCGGCTCGATGTGGATCACGTTCGCGCCAAGCTCGGAGAACATGCGCGCCGTGACCGGCCCCGCGATCATCGTGGTGAGGTCGATCACCTTGAGATCCTCGAGCATCCGCGGTGCGCCGCGCCGCTCCATGCTGCCGTTCGCCTCGGCCATGGACGGTCCTCCATCGCGCGCCACGCACACTCCACGCGGCCCGTGTGCGCGGCGTGCCCGGCGCATGATACCTGAGGTCGCCGCATCGACGGCCGCGCGAGGCGCTCCGGGCGCGGCTATACTCGATTGGCCGGGAGCCGGCAGTGCGGAGGGGGTGGCGGGTGTTCTTCATCAGCGTGGTGCGGCAGTACGAGCAGGCGGTGATCTTCCGCCTCGGACGCTACGTCGGCACGCGTGGCGCGGGCCTCGTAGTCATGATCCCCTTCATCGACCGCGGGATACGCGTTGACATGCGCGAGTTCGTGATCGAGGAGCCGAAGCAGACCTCGATCACCAAGGACAACGCGCTCGTCGATGTCGACTTCGTGGTCTTCCTCCAGGTCGTCGACGCCGAGGCGGCAGTGATCAACATCAGCAACTTCATCATCGCCGTGCGCAACCTGGCGACGACCTCGCTGCGCGCGGTGATCGGCGATATGACGGTGGAGGACGTGCTGGCGCGGCGCGAGGAGATCAACAGCCGCCTGCAGGCCAAGATTGCCGTGGAGACGGTGCGCTGGGGCGTCACCGTCACCTCGATCGAGATTCGCGAGATCACCCCGCAGCACGACATCCAGGACGCGATGACGCAGCTGCTCACGGCGGACCGCACCAAGCGCGCCCAGATCACCGAGTCCGAGGGCCAGCGCCAGTCGGCGATCAACGTGGCTGAGGGCAACAAGCAGGCTGCCATCCTCGAGGCCGAGGGCGTGCGCGAGTCCTCGATCCTGCGCGCCGAGGGGTCGCGGCAGGCCCAGATCCTGCAGGCCGAGGGCTTCTCAATCGGCCTCGAGCGGATCTACGACGTGGCGCAGGGTGTGGACTCCAACACGATGGGGCTGCAGTACCTGGACATGATGAAGCAGCTCGGCGACGGTCAGTCCACGAAGTGGATCATCCCCATGGACCTCGCGAGTGTCGCCGGCAACATCAGCAGCACGCTCGCCGGCATCTCCGGCGGCGCGCGCAGCGAGCCACGGGACGGCGGATCCGCGAACGGCGAGTCCTAGCGCCGCCGGGCCGGAGCGAGCGCGCGCTGCGCGCGGCTCGGCCCGCCCACCCGCCCTCAATGGATGCGGGGCTGCGCCCCGCGCCCCCTTCCGTGGGGGCTGCGCCCCCACACCCCCACTCGGAACTGTCGAGGGCGGTCCGGCCCCCTCCCCCCTGGCGGGGGAGGGCGGGGGGTGAGGGAGAGCGCGGGCCGGATCGGCGCACGAACCTTCCGAGCCGCGCGGCGGCCCTGTGGGGGGCGTGGGGGGCGAAGCCCCCCACAGAAAGAGAATCCGAGGGCGGGTGGGCGGGCCCGAGCGGCGCGCAGCGCCCGCTCGTTCCGACGCCAGCCGGGCAAGAACCCCCGAAGGCGCAACAACCCATCGAGAGGGGGCCGGAGGGGAGCCGCGGCGGCTGCCGCCGCCGGGCTAGCCTCGAGGCAGCCCCAAGCCGCGGGTGGCGATCACGTTGCGCTGGATCTCGGCGCTGCCGCCGGCGATCGTCGAGGGGATCGTGCGCACGTAGGAGCGCGTGAACTCGCCCGTCATCGGCGCCCGCTCGTCGCCCGGCCAGAGGTTCGAGTAGAGCCCGAAGATCGTCGTGCCCGTGCGCGCCATGCGCTGGTTCAGCGCCTTCGAGAAGACCTGACCGATCGAGGCCTCGTAGTTGGGGATCAGCCCCTTCGCCTGTAGCGAGGCGAGCCGCAGCGAGAGGTTGTAGCCGACCTCGATCTCGATCGCCCGGTCCGTCAGCTCCGCGCGGATCGTCGCCGACTCGGCGAGCCGCGACTTCGTCGCTCCCTCGGGCGTCCCGAGGAAGTCCTTGAGGTCCAGCAGCAGCGAGCGGTCCTCGGCGGTGTTGGAGATCGAGGCGCGGTCGAAGTCCATCAGCGTCATCGCCACGTACCAGCCCTGGTTCTCCTCGCCGATGCGGTTCTCGGCCGGCACGCGGGCGTCGTCGAAGAAGGTCTCGCCGAACGAACTGTGGTCGAAGACCGCGTTCTCGATCGGCCGCATCGAGATGCCCTCGGTGTGGAAGTCCTCGACCATGAGGAAGGAGATGCCGCGGTGCTTCGGCGCGTCCGGGTCGGTGCGCACGAGGGCGTACATCGAGTCCGCGGTCTGGGGGGTGGACCAGATCTTCTGGCCGTTGAGGATGTACTCGTCGCCGTCGCGCTGGGCGCGCAGCTGCAGCGAGCCGAGGTCGGAGCCGGCGCCGGGCTCGGAGTAGCCCTGCGCCCACTGCACGTCGCCGCGCGCGATCGGCGGCATGTACTTCGCCTGCTGCTCCTCGTTGCCGTAGACCATCAGCAGCGAGCCGAGGAACATCGCGCCGGTCCCGCCGACGCGCGGCGCTCCGGCGCGCTCGCGCTCCTCGTTGAAGACGAATTGCTCCAGCGTGGTCAGGCCCGCGCCCCCGTGCTCCTTCGCCCAGGCCGGGGCGACGAGGCCCTCGGCGGAGAGGGCGTCGGCCCACTCCCGGGCGGCGGCGCGCGCTTCGGGGTCGGTCGAGAGCCGGTCGTGGTCCCAACTCGGCTCGTCGAACCACATCGGGGAGCCGTCCGGCGCGGGGATCATCTGGCGCATCCACTCGCCGGCGGCGTGGCGCTTGTAGCGATCGGGCAGGTTGTCCTCGAAGAAGGTGCGGATGCGTTCGCGGAAGGCCGCGAGTTCGGCAGAGTCGTCCCAGTCCATGTGGTCCTCCTGACCTCGCCGCTGATTCTATACGCTGCGGCCCGTCTCAGCGCGTGCGCGTCCGCAGCGCCCACAGCGAGAGCGCGATGGTGACCACGCCCAGGCCGATCACGGCGGCGAGCGCCCCGGCCAGGTTGTCCCACTGCCAGCCGTCGAGCACCAGCGTGCGCATGCCCTCGAGCAGGTAGGTGACGGGGTTGATCGAGGCGAGGAACTCCAGCCACGGGTCGAAGACCTCCTTCGGCGCGAAGGCGGGCGAGAGGAAGAGCAGCGGGAAGAACAGCAGGAACCCGGCTTGCGCCGCCTGTGCGTTGCCCGTGCGCAGCCCGATCGCCACGCCGATGCCGGAGTAGGCCAGCCCGAACAGTCCGGCCAGCGCGAGGATCACGACGTACCCGAGCGGCCCCGCCTCCATCCCCGAGCCGGCCAGCGTGATCACGACGAGGATCACCGCGGTGAACGCGACGGCCCGGATCGCGTCCGCGATCAGCCGGCCCAGCACGATCGCCAGCCTCGGGCTGGGCGTGAGCAGCAGCTTGTCGAAGTAACCGCTCTCGATGTCCCTGATGATCACGACGCCGGAGACCGAGGCGGAGCCGGCCACGCACTGCAGGACCGCCACCGGCAGCTGGAAGCCCTCGTAGTTCCTCACCCCGAAGGCCGGCCCGGCCACGTTGCTGATCGCGCCGACCGTCACGAAGAAGAAGAACAGCGGGATGAAGAGGTTGCTGACCTCCACCCCCGGCTGGCGGATCGTCTCCCGCACCGCGCGCCGGCAGAGCTGGTACGAGGCCATCGCGAGCGCGGTCACGCCGCCGCCTCCGAGGCGTCCCGCGCGCCCGGCTCCGGCACGTCCGCGTCCACCTCCAGGCGCCGCCCCGTCGCGCGCAGGAAGACGTCGTCCAGCGTCGGCTGCGCGAGCGTGACCTCGAGCACGGAGAGCCCGGTCTCGTTGGCGATCGTCACGATCGGCGCGATCGCCTGGCTGCCCTCGCGGATGTAGACCACGAGCGCGTCCTCCGTCCTCCGCAGCTCCTCGAGGCCGGGCAGCGCGCGGATCCGCTCGCTCGCGCGCTCCACCGCAACCTCGGCGCCGTCGCCGTCCTCGATGCGCAGCGAGACCACGTCCGCGCCGATCGTCGCCTTGAGCGCCGCCGGCGAGCCGGAGGCGACGATGCGGCCCGCGTCGATGATCGCGATCTCGTCGGCGAGCCGGTCGGCTTCCTCGAGGTACTGGGTGGTGAGGAAGAAGGTGACGCCGTCCTCGCGGTTGAGGCGCTCTACATAACGCCAGAGCGCCTCGCGGCTGATCGGATCCAGCCCGCTCGTCGGCTCGTCGAGGAAGACGATGCTCGGCTCGTGCACGAGCGCCGAGGCGAGGTCGAGCCGCCGCCGCATGCCGCCGGAGTAGGTGCCGATCTTGCGGTCGGCGGCGTCCTCGAGCTCGACGATCGCCAGCAGCTCGTCGGCGCGCGGCGCGACGGCGGAGCGGGGCATGCCCTGCAGGCGGCCTTGCAGCGTCAGCAGCTCGCGCCCCGTCTGGAGGTCGTCGAGGCCGGCCTCCTGCAGCGCGACGCCGATGCGGCGGCGGACGTCGTTGGGGTGGCGCTGCACGTCGAGGCCGTCGACGAAGGCGCGGCCCTCGGTGGGCCGCAGCAGCGTCGTCAGCATGCGGATGGTGGTGGTCTTGCCGGAGCCGTTGGCGCCGAGGAAGCCGAAGACCCGCCCGCGCTCGATCGCGAGGTCGATGCCGTCGACGGCGCGGACGCCGGGGAACGCGCGGACGAGGCCATCCGCGGCGATCGCCGCGTCCGGGTTGGCGCTCATCCTCGGCCCTCCCGCCGCGTCCGCGCGCTGCCGGATGACTCCGGCGGCGGCCGTCCGCGAGGAGTATCGCCGCGAGGGTCGGTAGCGGCGAGGGTGGGGTGTGGCCCGCCGGCGGCGGAGGACGCGGCTAGACGTCCCGCAGCTCCCCGATCAGCCACTGCAGCCGCTCCTCGCTGGCCTCCGGCGCCCTCGCGTCGCCGCTGGCGTCACCGCCGTAGACGCTGGCCCGGTCGCGCCTGCTCGGCATCGGCAGGTGGATGCGATCTGCGTAGTCGAAGTGCTCGCGCGCGTAGCGCGGGAGGTCGTCGTAGGTGCAGGCGTTCGCCAGCTCGAGGGCGACCTCGAAGTTGACCGCCTCGTACATCTCGTCCCAGCGGCCCTTGAGGGAGAGCTCGTGCAGCCGCATCCCCAGATCCTCGCGGCCGTGCGCGCGGAAGACGCCGTGGTAGGAGCGGGTCGAGCCGTAGAAGGAGATCGGCCGGCGCAGCGCCTCGATCGCCTGCTCGACCTCGGAGTCCGTCTCGCCGAAGGCGTTGAAGCCGCCGACGGAGATGCTGATCTCGCCGGGCGAGCGGCCGGCGCGGTCCGCGCCCTTCCTGACGGCGGGGAGCACGGTCTCGCGCAGGTACTTCTCCGTCATGAACCCGTGCGGCAGCAGGCCGTCGGCGCAGTAGCCGGCGGCTTCCGCCATCCTCGGCCCGACGCAGGCGAGGGAGATCTTCGGGTAGGGATGGTCGATCGGGCCGGGGCTGAAAGCCGGGGGCAGCAGCGTGTAGTTGTAGTCGTCGCTGTGGAACCGGGGTCGCTCGCCCTCCTGCCAGGAGCGCCAGACGGCGCGCATCATCCCGATGTAGCCCTCCATGCGCCGGGCGGGCGGCGTCCAGTCCCCGGCGAAGCGGCGCACGTTGTGCCCCTTCACCTGGCTCCCGAGGCCGAGGTTGATGCGGCCCTTGCTGAACTCCTGGAGGTCCCAGGCGGTCTGCGCCATGACGTAGGGAGAGCGCGGGAAGGCGATCGTGACGCTGGTCGCCAACTCGATACGCTCGCTGTACTCGGCGGCGAGCGTGAGCGCGAGGATCGAGTTGTGCTTCAGCTCGCCGGTCGAGATGCCGTCGAAACCGGCCGCCTCGGCGCGCCGCACCTGCTCCTTGACATCGCCCAGCCAGACCTCGCCGTAGCCGGTGAACACCTTCACGTCCGCATCCTCTCTCTCACGACGATGGCTGGCCGCCGATCAGTCCGCACACCTCGATCTGGTCGCCGCATTGTCGCGCATGAGCGCGACCTCCGAGGCCGCTCACAGCGAGGGCGCTCCGGCTCACCAGAGGCGGCGGACGCCGTACCTGTCGAAGACCGAATCGACGGACACGACCGTCAGGTTGCGGGAGAGCGCCTGCGCGATCAGCATCCTGTCGAACGGATCGCCGTGGGGACCGGGCAGCGCGCCGGCGCGAGCCCCGTCGTCCACCGTGACGGGCAGCTCCTCGAAATCCTGGCTGTCGATCGTCCCGACAACGTCGAGCGCCAGCACGTCCGCGCTTGGCAGCCTGCCGATCCGATGCTTGGTGGTGATCTCCCACGCTGACGCCGCGCTGATCAGCACATCGTTCGACTCATCCGCTATTGCACGGTGCGCCGCCGCCGAAAGTCGCCTGCTCCCCGCGAACCACCAGAGGAATGCGTGAGTGTCGAGCAGGAGTCGCAACCCGCTACGCCTCTGCCTCGGGACCCTCGTAGGCTCCCTCCCAGGCAGCCAGTTCTTCCTCCGGAAGCGGGTCGAAGAAGCTGTCGTCGATCTCGATGAGATCCTTCATGGCGCCGAATTGCCGCCCTTTGCGTCGCTCAAGCCCGACCAGTCGCGCCACGGGATTCCCGTTGCGGGCAATGACCACCTCCTCGCCATCCTCGACCTGGGCGAGGAGGCGCGAGAGATGCGTCTTGGCTTCGTGGACGTTCACCGTTACCATCATCAAAATCCTTGCACGCCGAGCGCTTGACTAAGAGTATGACTAACCAGAGGCCTTGTCAACGAACACGGCGAACCGGGAGCCGCCCGTGCTGATCCGCAACCTGCGCCTGCTCGACGGGACGGGCGCGCTCCTCGAGGGCGTCGACGTGCGCGTGCGCGAGGGGCGCTTCGCCGAGATCGGCGTCGCCCTCGAGGGCGGCGAGCCGGCGCTCGACGCGGGGGGCGCGACGGCGATCCCGGGGCTGATCGACGCGCACACGCACCTCAGCCTCGACGCGACGCCGCAGGCGCTCGAACACGGCGCGGAGCGCCCACACAGCTACCAGGCGATCGACTCCGCGCGGCGCGCCGGGCGGCTGCTCGCCGCCGGCGTGACGACGGCGCGCGATGTCGGCGGCGTGGCGCCGGTGATCCTCGGGCTGCGCGACGCGATCGCGGACGGGCTCACGCCCGGGCCGCGCGTCCATTCGGCGGGCGCCTGGCTGACCGCGCCGGAGGGCCACGGCTGGCACATCGGCGCGCTCGCCGAGGGCGAGGACGGCGTGCGGCGGGCCGCCCGCGCGCAGCTCGACGCCGGGGCGGACCTGCTCAAGCTGATGGTCTCCGGCGGCGTGATCGGGACCGGCCACGGCCCCAACACCGAGCAGTTCAACGAGCGCGAGGTGCGCATCGTCACCCGCATGGCGCACGCCGAGGGCAAGACCGTCGCCGCCCACGCCCACGGCGCGCCCAGCATCCGCAACGCCGTGCGCGGCGGCGTCGATACCGTCGAGCACGCCTCGTTCCTCACCGGGGAGCTGATCGGCGAGCTGCTGGAGCGCGGCACGTTCATCGTGCCGACGCTGGCGGTGATCAGGATCGTGATCGCGGCGGCGGGCGACGCGCTCGGCGCGGAGACGGTCGGGCGCGCGCACGAGGTGGCCGCGGCGCATCGCGAGAACATCGGCGCCGCCTGGCGCGCGGGCGTGCCGCTCGCGGCCGGCACGGACATGGGCAGCCCCTTCACCGGCCCCGACGCGCTGCACGAAGAGATCGCGCAGCTCGCCGGCCTCGGCATGACGGCGCACGAGGCGATCCAGGCCGCCACGCTGCAGGGCGCGCGCGTGCTCGGCCTCGAGGACGACCTCGGCACGGTGCGGCCCGGCCGCCGCGCCGACCTGCTGGTGCTCGACGGCGACCCGCTCGCCGACCTCGCCGCCACTCGCCGCGTCCGCCACCTGTTGCAGGACGGCGAGTGGCGCATCCGTGACGGCGCGCCGGTCGCGGAGTAGGAGAGGAGCGACCTCGATGGCTGCTGAGGGGCGACCCGGTTGGGTCTCGGACGAGCTGTACCCGTTCGAGAGCCGCTACTTCGAGACGCCCGACGGGCAGCGCATGCACTACGTCGACGAGGGCGCGGGCGCGCCGATCGTCTTCGTGCACGGCAACCCCTCGTGGTCCTTCGAGTTCCGCCGGGGTGATCGAGGGCCTGCGCGGCGACTTCCGCTGTATCGCACCGGACCACGTCGGCTTCGGCCTCTCCTCGCGCAGCGACCGCCCCGAGGACCATCACCCCGCCGCGCACGCGGAGCGCTTCGCCGCGCTGCTCGACCACCTCAAGGTCCGCGAGGCGACGCTGTTCATGGGAGACTGGGGCGGGCCGATCGGGCTGGACTTCGCGCGGCGGCGCCCGGAGCGGGTGGCGCGCCTCGTGATCGCGAACACCTGGTGCTGGCCCGTCTCGGACGACCGGCACTTCCGGATGTTCAGCTTTATGATGCGCAGCCCGCTGGGGCAGTTCCTCATCAAGCGCTTCAACTTCTTCGTCAACCAGGTCGTGCCGAGGGCCGTCGGCGACAAGTCGATCCTGACGCCCGAGGTGATGGACCACTACCGCAACGCCCAGCCGCCCGGGGCGCGCGCGGCGATGGCGGCGTTCCCGGGCCATATCATCCGCGCGAGCGACTGGCTGGACTCGATCTGGGACGAGCGCGCGAAGTTCGTCGCCAAGCCCGCGCTGATCCTCTGGGGCCTTCGCGACATCGCGTTCCGCGAGCAGGAGCTCGAGCGCTGGCGGGCCGAGCTGTCCGGCGCGCGCGCGCTCACGTTCGAGGACTGCGGCCACTTCCTCGCCGAGGAGGCGCCGGAGCGCGTCCTGCCGGCGCTCCGGGAGTTCATGGGAACGCCGCGAGCGAGTTGAGACGGAATCCCAATAATCCCCGATGTTCATTGACAGAAATGCCTGTGCGCCTATCGTGACGCCAGGGGTGCTTGCGAGGATCGGAGGCGACAGATGAGTGAGTTGTCGGCGAGCAAGCTCGCCGGATGGTCGATGATCGTGGCGGCCGTGCTCGTGATCGTGGGGGCCGCGATCACGCCCGGCTTCAGCACGGACAGCTTCGAGGGCCTGAACATGGTCCAGACGCTCGAGGATCGGTCCTCGGACGCCGGGCTGCACAACCTCGCGGGGCTGCTGAACATGGCCGCGGGGCTCCTCCTCCTGTTCGGGCTGCTCGCCATCAACCGGACGGCCGGAGGCGAGAGCGCGAGCGACGCGATGGTGCGCTACGGCGTGGTCGCCCTCACGATCACGATCGCCCTCATCCTTGCAGCGACCGGCGTCAACAAGATGATCGTCCACGTGCTGCAGCACGGAGGCCTCGAGGGGATCGACGCGGAGCGGGCGGACGCGGTTGCGTGGGCCCTGCAGGGCGTCCGCTACGGCATCACCATCGGCGCCTGGGGAGCCGGCGCGGTCGGCACGCTGCTGCTGGGGCTCGGTCTGCACGAGCGGTACGCGGGCGGCTACCAGAAGTGGGTGGCCCTGCTCGTGGTCGTGGCCTCGGTCGCCGGGTTGGTGGCGACCATGATCGCGGAGTTCGCGCACGACATCGCCCAGGAGCTGGTGCTCATCTACGGCCTGTACCTGCTGATCGTGACGATCTGGTACCTGCTGCTGGGCGTCGGGCTCGTCAACGAGGAACCCGAGTTGACGCAGTCCGGCTAGCGCCTTGAGCGCCGGGCGCCTCGCTGGCGTCCGGCGCTGCCCGCCACCGCGGATCCTGCTACGCTCGCGCGCGCTCGGGCGGGCGAGGCAGCGCCCGCGCGAGAACGGCGCGGGCGGGGAATCGAGGGTGCGCGATGGCTGAGGACGGCAAGCCGCTGGCGGGCAAGGTCGCGATCGTCGCCGGTGCGACGCGCGGCATCGGCCACGACATCGCCCTCTACCTCGCGCGCGCCGGCGCCAGCACCGTCATCGCCGCGCGCAGCAGCGAGGTCACCGACCCGCGCTGGCCGGTCACGATCCACGACGTCGTCAGGGAGATCGAGAACGAGGGCGGCACGGGGCTCGCGATCCGCCTCGACATGCGCGACCGGGAGAGCTGCCAGGCCTGCATCGAGGACACGGTCGCGCACTTCGGCCGCCTCGACATCCTCGTCAACAACGCCGCCGTGCAGGCGCGCGGCATGATCGAGACGATGGCGGAGCGGCACATCGACCTCATGCTCGAGGTCAACGTGCGCGGGCCGATCCTGCTGATCCGCCACGCGATCCCGCACCTGCGCGCCGTCGGCGGCGGGCACGTGATCAACATCTCCTCGCGGGGGGCGGTCAACTTCCCGCCCGGCCCCTACCCGGTCGAGGAGCGGCGGCCCACCTCGTACCTCTACGGCCCGACCAAGGCCGCGCTCGACCGGCTCAACCAGCAGCTCGCGCTGGAGCACCAGCAGGACAACATCTCCTTCAACTGCCTCTCGCCCGACCACCAGGTGACGACGCCCGGCGTCGCGCTGCTGCGCAACATCGACGACCCCGACGCGCCGCTGCTGGACGTCGAGATCGCGCACGACCTCGGCAAGTCGGCCGTCTGGATCTGCCAGCAGCCGCCCGGCTCGTACACGGGCAACATCCTCTACGACACGGAGGTCGTGGCGGAGCAGGGGCTGTAGGGGCGGCGGGCCTTGCCCGGAGCGGCGCGGTGCGCCAGCATCGGGGCCGTCGCCGAGTGGATTCGGGCAGGGACCACTCCCCCGGCAGCGGAGGAATGCATGACCTCGAGGCGTGAAGTCTCCGCGCCCGATCGCGCCGCGGCGGGCGGGCGCGACGAGGCGATGGCCGAGGAGCTGTGGCGGCGCGCCCACTCGTCCGGCATGACTCGCCGCCGCTTCCTGGAACTGATGGCGGCCGGGGGCGCCGCCGCCGTGCTCGTGGCCTGCATCGACCTCGAAGGCGGCATGGACGAGGAGCCCGACGAGCCCACGCACTGGTTCAAGGACACCGAGCCGTTCATCGAGCACGCCGACACGAGCCTCGAGGCGCGTCTTGAACTGATGGACGAGGTGATAACCCCGGCCCGGCTGTTCTTCGTCCGGAACAACTCATCCGCGAGCCTCGATGTGGACGCGGGGGACTGGCGGCTGTCGATCGAGGGCGACGCCATCGACAGCCCGATCGAGCTGAGTTACGAGGAGATCCGCCGCCTGCCCTCGCGCACGTTCGTCTCCTATCTCGAGTGCGCGGGCAACCAGCGCGCGATGTTCGAGCGGCTGGCCGGCTGGCTGACGACCGGCTCGCAGTGGACCACCGGGGGCATCTCCAACGGCGAGTGGACCGGGGTCTCCCTGCGCGACGTGCTGACGCTGGCGGGGATCCGCGACGACGCCGTCTGCGTGATGTTCGTGGGCCTCGACACCGAGGCCCCGGAGGGCGGCTTCCGGCGCGTGGTGCCGGTCGAGAAGGCGCTGCACCCGGACACGATCCTCGCCTACGAGCTGAACGGCGAGGCGCTCCCGAAGGACCACGGCTTCCCGCTGCGCGCCATCGCGCCCGGCTGGGTCGGCGCGACCAACATCAAGTGGCTCGGCCGCATCGTCGTCTCGCGCGAGCAGCTCTGGACGCGCAACAACACCACGCACTACGTGCTGATCGGCACCCGCTACGAGCCCGAGGGCGAGGCGCGGGGCGAGATCGCCGAGGAGCAGAACATCAAGAGCGCCCTCGCGCTGCCCTGGCCCGCCGAGCTGTCCGCCGGCGTCCAGCGCCTGCACGGCTACGCCCACTCGCCCGGCGGCCCGATCGAGCGCGTCGAGTGGAGCACGGACGGCGGCGCGAGCTGGAGCGAGGCGGACGTGCTGGGCCCGCAGGTCGACTACTCGTGGGCGAAGTTCGAGTTCGAGTGGGACGCGCCGCCGGGCGAGCACACGATCATGACCCGCGCCACGGACGCCTCGGGCGAGACGCAGCCCGAGGAGGTCCCGTTCAACGACAAGGGCTACCTCTTCAACCAGCCCCTCCCCCACCCGATCACGGTGACGTAGCGGAACCCTCCGGGGCCAGTTCGAAGTCCAAGGGGCTCTGCTGCTTCAGGGTGCTCACCTCGTGGATGAGGAAGCCGATGACCTCGCCGTCATCGTCGAGCCGCTTGAGGATGCGCTCGTCGTCGGTGGGCGTGAAGTAGCCCTCCCGGAAGGCCCACAGGACTTCGAGCATGTCGCCCTCACCGTCGTACCAGACGGACACAGTCTTGCCTGCCATGCTCAGTCTTCCTCCGTGCGTCCAGCGGGCTCACACCTGGCTTCGCCCAGTCCCGCAGCATCGACGTGTGCGTGCAACTCCTTTGGGGTTCTTTCCCGGACCCCGATCCTATCAACGCTCAGGCGGTCTCGAATTGCAGGACGGACAGGTTCAACTCAGGAGAGCGCCTGGAGAGGTGCAGGATCTCCACGCCGACCACCTCGTTCGACTCGTTGTAGTCGAGCACGATTCCGGGCGAAACCTCTTCGGACTCGACGATGGAGGATTCGTCGAGCCGCAGGTAGAGGGCGTCGGCCGCCTTGTCCACGCTCAATCTCATAGTCGTGCTCCCGCGTCCCGATCAAAGAATACGCTCACAACGCGCCAGGGCGCAGCGCGAGTGTTCACTGCCACGCGGAGCGCTCGGTCGCCGTAGTCCGGGATGCGCCGAAAGAAGCGCTCCACTTCGGGGTCGTCCGGGTCGGGTGCGCGCAGGGCTGGCGCAGCCACCGTGAGGTCGACCCACTCCTCGAGGATCCCTCGCTCCGCCATCGCGTGAGTCGCGTGCCGCGTGTACTCAAGATCCACGTGGCGCTCCACGCCCGTTCCCTCACAGCACCGCCAGCGGGTTGACCGGGGAGCCGGTGCCGCCCCAGATGATCAGCGGGGCGCAGACGAACTGGAACTCGTGGCGGCCCAGCTCGGCGCAGGCCACGCCGACGGCCTCGAGGTTGGCGTTGTCGAGCAGCGGCAGACCCATGTAGGGCAGCGCGATCTGGTGGATCGCGCCGCCGCTGCCCTCGAAGCCCTGCCCCGCCGCCTCCTGCAAGTCCCAGACGAGGATCGAGGCGTCGTACTCGTAGAGGAACTCGATCGCCGAGGCGTGCACGCCGGGCCGGGGCGGCGCGCCCGGCACGGTGATGCTCGCGCCCTCACTCGGCGCCTCCAGCGCGCCGCTCTGCAGCCCGCGCTGCACGGCGTCCGCGCCGGACCGGATCAGCACCGCGTCGCCGGAGCGCGGCTCGACGCCCTGCGCGCGCGCGCAGTCCTCCAGCTCCCAGCCGTGCACCGGCTCCTCGTAGCTGACGTGCTCGACGCCGCGGAAGCGGGGGATGTCGTAGAGCACGCCGCGCGTGACGATGCCGTCGCGCCAGTGCTCCACGGACCCGCTCTTCGCGCCCGTCACCGTCACCAAGGAGGCGGGGCGGCCGTTGTAGAGCAGCGGCTCCTCGTCGTCGGTGAAGACGTGGCAGTGCGCGTCGACGTGGGTGTTGGTCAGGCCGTGGTAGTTGATCGCGAAGAAGTCCCAGGCGATGCCCGCGTGCCAGCGCAGGTAGTGCGAGACCGGGAACGGGTTGCGCGGCCCCGGCCGCGTGTCCAGCGAGTTGGCGAGCGAGACCGCCCGGCCCGCCCGTACGAGGCTCGCCGCGTGCGCGCGCACCTCGGGCGTGATGTGGTTGAGCGTGCCCAGCTGGTCGTCGTCGCCCCAGCGCCCCCAGTTGCTGTAGCGCTCGCGGTAGGCGAAGAAGTCGTCCTTCGTCGGCGGCGTGCGATCTGCGAGTCCCATGCGGCCCTCCCGCTGCTCCGCCGGCGCGCCCGTGCGGCCCGCCGGCGCCTCGGCGCGGATCGTAGCAGGCGGCGCGGACGGCTAGAATGACGCCCGCCGCGAGGCGCTTTGACGCCGCCACGAGGCGACGCGAGACTTGGTCGGCGCCGCGGCGCCGCGGGTGGGGGTGAGGCCGGTGAGCGGGCCCGAGAGCGAGCGTCCAGAGGAGCCCGGTGAGGCGACCCCCGAGGCCGCCGACGCCGACGAGGACGTCCGCTACTTCTTCGACGAGTCGCTGATGGGCAGGCCCTGCACCTGCGAGGGCGGCGCGCAGATCGAGGGTACCGACTACGCCGGCCGCGTCACCTACCGCGGCGTGGCGACCGGCCGCCGCTTCGAGCAGGGCGACCCGCCCTGGCGCTGGCTGGAACTCGCCGGACGCAGCATCGACGATCACAGCGGACAGGGCGCGCAGCTCGTCTGGTGCGAGGAGAGCTTCGTCTTCTTCGACGACGAGGAGTAGGGGCGCGGCCCGCACACGCAGGGGACGCGACCGAAGGAGGCCGCATGCACATCGTGATCTGCGTCAAGCAGGTCGTCGACCCGGACGGCGTCAACAGCTACGCGCTGTGGGGCCAACTGGAGGTCGACGACAGCGGCCGGGCCTTCAGCACCCGGCTGCCGCTGATCATCAACGCCTACGACGACCAGGCGATCGAGGCCGCCCTGCGCCTCCGCGACGCCGGCGACGATGTGACGATCACCGCCATCTCCGTCGGCGGCGAGGACGTCGACCAGGTGCTCAAGCACTGCGTCGCGATGGGCTGCAACGAGATCATCCGCATCGACGACCCCGAGGCCGGGGCCGGCAACGCGCTGCGCACCGCGCGCCTGCTCGCCGCGCAGATCGAGGAGCTCGGCGACGTGGACCTCGTGCTCTGCGGCCGGCAGTCCTCGGACTACGACCAGGGCGCCGTGCCCGGCGCGCTGGCGGAGCTGCTCGGCTTCGCCTGCGTCACGCTCGGCTTCGGCGTGACCGCCGAGGACGGGCGCCTGCGCGTCCAGCGCGCGACGCCGCTCGGCGAGGAGCTCGTCTCCGTCGCGACGCCAGCCGTGGTCACGATCAGCAACGAGCTGGGCGTGCCTCGCTACCCC
Organism: Dehalococcoidia bacterium; assembly: GCA_963692775.1. Classification (GTDB taxonomy): domain Bacteria; phylum Chloroflexota; class Dehalococcoidia; order UBA2979; family UBA2979; genus VXMT01. The sequence goes on from OY839116.1 coordinate 2,412,546, forward strand.
ACGAGCCGCGGCATGATCGCCGCTCGCCGCCGACCACCGACCGTGCGCGCCGCCGCCGACCTCGAGGCCGGCGAGGGCGCGCACGGCGTCGAGCTGGTCGAGCTGTTCGTGCCCGACGTGCAGGGCCACTGCGAGCAGATCGAGGGCGCCACGCCCGCCGAGCAGGCGGCGGCCCTGTTCGCCAGGCTGGAAGAGGAGGGCGTGCTGTGAGCGGCGTGCTGGTCGTCATCGCGCAACCCGGACCCGCCGGACTCAACCAGGCCGAGGGCGAGGCGCTCGGCCTCGGCCGCAGCCTCGCCGACGCGCTCGGCGAGCCGCTCGCCTGCGCGCTGATCGGACAGGGGCTCGAGGCAGCCGCCTCCGAGGCCGCCGAGCGCGGCGCGGAGCAGGTGCTCAGCGCCGACGCCGACCACCTCGCGACGTTCTCGGGCGACGCCGTCGTCGCGGCCGCGGCCGAGGCGGTGAGCGCCTCCGGCGCGAGCAGCGTGATCGTCGCGCGCGGCCCGAACGCCCTTGAGCTCGCGCCGCGCCTCGGCGCGCGGCTGGGCGGCGGCTGTGTGATGGGCGCGAGCGCCTTCCGCACCGACGGCGCCAACGTCGAGGCCGTCGCCTCGGTCTTCGGCGGCTCGGCCCGCGCGGTCTACCGCATGAACGCGGAGCCGCGCGTCGTCTCGCTCGCGCCGGGCGTCGCCGCGCCGCCGGAGCGCGAGGCCGGGCGGGCGGCGGAGACGGTCGCCCTCGATGTCGCGCCGCCCGCGGAGGAGCGCGTGACCGTCGAGGAGCCCGCCGCGCTCACCGGGCCGCGCCTCGAGGACGCGAAGATCGTCGTCTCCGGCGGGCGCGGCCTGCAGCTGGGCGAGAACTTCGGGCTGATCCGCGAGCTCGCGGAGGCCCTCGGCGGCCTCCCGGGCGCCTCCCGCGCGATCGTCGACGACGGCTGGGCGCCGGCCGAGGAGCAAGTCGGCCTGACCGGCAAGATCGTCAGCCCGGACCTCTACATCGCGGCCGGCATCTCCGGCGCGAGCCAGCACATGGTCGGCTGCTCGACGGCGCGCGTGCTGGTCGGCGTCAACACCGACGCGGACGCGCCGATCTTCCGCTACGCCCGCTACGGCATCACCGCCGACTGCCTGGAGGTGCTGCCGGAGCTGATCCGCCTCGCCCGCGAGCGGGCGGCGGGCTAGCGGGCGCGGTGCGCGACCGCGTGCGCTCGCCTCGTGGCTGACGAGGGGGCGGAGACGCCGCCGACCGGCGCGATCGGCCGGCCGCGGCCGGCCGCGCTCTCGATGGCCGGCGAGCCCGGCGCGGAGCTGGGCATCGTCGCCGACGCGCGGCTCCCCGGCGGCGCCGTCGTCGACATGCACTGCCACAGCTCCGACCTCTCGCTGGACAGCGGCGTGCGCGCCGAGCGGCTGGTCGCGCAGGCCGTCGCGCGCGGCCTCGACGGCGTCTGCCTGACGGAGCACAACGCGATCTGGGACGCGGACAAAGCGCGCGAGATCGGCGAGCGGCACGGCGTCGCCGTGCTGCCGGGCATGGAGATCGGCAGCACGCACGGCCACGTGCTCGTCTTCGGCCTCGACCGCTACCACCCGGAGCTGACGAACATCGAGCGGCTGCGCGAGATCGTGCTTGCCGAGGGCGGCGCGATGGTCTGGGCGCACCCGATGCGCGAGGGCGATCACCAGCGCCCGAGCTGGTCCGCGATCCCGGATCTGTTCGAGGCGCTGGAGGTCGTCAACGGCGACCACACGGACCACGTCGACGGCTACTGGGCGACGCTCGCCGAGGAGCTGGGCGTCGGCCGCACGGCGGGATCGGACGCGCACAGCCTCCCCGCCGTCGGGCGTGTCGGGACGGGCTTCCCGGAGCCGGTGCCTGACGTGGAGACGCTGGTGCGGCTGCTGCGCCTGCACCGCCACGCGCCGCTCGACTTCCGCCCCGGCGGCGCGCACGGCCTGCCGCACATGGCCGACCCGCCGCCGTACACGCCTCGGCGGCCACCGTCGTAGGTGGCAGGGCGCGGTGATTGCGGTGCAATCATCGTGTACAATGTAGTCAACAGATGGGAGTGCCGTTCATGGCCAGCATCACGGTGCGCAATCTCGATGACGGACTGAAGCGGCGCCTCCGCATTCGGGCGGCGGAGCACGGTCACTCGATGGAGCAGGAGGCGCGCGAGATCCTGCGGGCAGCGCTGGCGGAGGAAGCGGCGCCTCCGGGGAACCTCGGAACAGCGATTCATGAGCTGTTCAAGCCCCTCGGTGGCGTCGACCTGCCTATTCCACCAAGGGAGCCGATGCGGGAAGTCCCGCGGTTTGACTAAGCTCAGGGATGCTCATTCTTGACACGAACGTCGTGTCGGAGCTCATGCGAGAGAACCCTCGACCCGAGGTGCTCGCCTGGGTCGACCAACAGCCTCCGGATAGCCTGTTCATCACTGCAATCACCGAGGCAGAAGTCCGAACCGGCGTCACGCTGCTGCCGTCGGGTCAGCGCCGGCGCGAACTGGCCGCAGCAGCTGAGCGTACGCTCGGCGTGATGTTCGCCCAGCGCATCCTGCCCTTCGGCAGCGAGGCCGCCCGCGAGTACGCCCTGATCGCATCCAGTCGCCGCGTCTCCGGCCGTCCGATCAGCCAATCCGACTGTCAGATCGCGGCGATCGCCCGCTCGGCGGGCGCGCCGGTCGCAACGCGGGACACCGGAGGTTTCGAGGAGTGCGGGATTGACGTGGTCAATCCCTGGCTGGGTGCAACACACTGACCACGGACGCGAACGGGGGCGCCTCCGAGGCGCCCCCGCTGCACTCCTGCCGCTTCGCAGGCTGACTACTGGTTCGTCATCACCATCGAGGAGGCCGTGCCCGGGTTCGCCCAACCGAGGTTGGCGGTGATCTCCGGGTCCCGCACCTGGCGGCAGGCGCCCTCGCTGTAGTCGTAGTTGTGCTCGCCCTCGCAGTAGTCGTCCACCTGCAGGCGCAGCTGGCGCACGTTCTCGATCACCATGTTCATGCCGTGCGTGTAGCCCTCGCAGAGGTGGCCGCCCGAGGGGTTGTTGGGCCGCTTCCCGCCCAGCTTGATGGTGCCGTCGGAGACGTAGTTGCCGCCCTCGCCGATCGGGCAGAAGCCGTAGGCCTCGAGCTGGATCAGTGAGGTGAACGTGAACGCGTCGTAGGAGCCGGTGATGTCGATGTCCTCGGGACCGACGCCCGCGTTCGGCCAGAGGATGCGCGCGTTGTACTCGCCGGCGACCTGCGAGACCGGGTCGTTCTGCCAGGGGTAACCGGCCTGCCACTTGCAGACGCGCCCCGCCAGCCCGAGGATCTTGACCACCGGCTTCGCCAGGCTCGCCGCCCGCTCCGCCGTCGTCACGATGATCGCGGTACCGTTGTCCGTCTCCACGCAGCAGTCCAGCAGGTGGAACGGCTTCACGATGTAGCGGGAGTTGACCACGTCCTCCACGGTCAGCCGCGTCTTGTAGTAGGCCTTCGGGTTGTTCGAGGCGCCCCAGCTGTGGGCGACCTTGACCTCGGCAAGCTGCTCGTTGGTCGTGCCGTAGTTGTGCATGTGGCGCACGAAGGCGAGCGAGAAGCTTTGCAGCGGCGTGCTGAAGCCGTAGATCGCCGTCTGCAGCGTGTCCAGGCCGTTGGCCGTGGTGAAGCGCGGCGCCTGCTGGCCGGTGCCGCCGGTGCGCGTCTCCGTGAAGCCGTTCATCGAGCGGTTGATGATCACCGCGTCGCACATCCCGGCCTCGATCACGCCGACCGCCATGCCGGTCAGCGCCTCGGTCGAGGAGCCGCCGCCCATGCAGTCGAAGAAGAAGTCGAGCCGGATGCCGACCTCGCCGGCGAGGTCCGGGGCGTTGGCGGAGCCGCGGCCCTGGTAGGAGAGCATGCCCCAGCTGATCTCCTTGCGGTCCTCCCACATGCCGGCGTCCTGCATCGCGTTGCGGATCGCCTCGGCGCCCATCGACCGCGTGGTGCGGCCGGAGTTACGGGAGTACTCGGTCTCCCCGACACCCACGATCGCGTACTTGCCTCTGATCTCCGGACCCGGCATCGGTAGCTCCCTCCGCGGCGCGCGCGGAACCCTGCCCGCGGGCGCGCTCCGCTTCATAGCATGGCCTTGAAGCCGTCGCAAACCCCGGCCCGCGCGAGGCCTCGAGGCGGGTCGCCGGACGCCCGCGCACCCTCCCCTCGCTGGCGAGCCCGCAATGCCGGTGGTATCGTCGCGGCGCTCCTCGCTGGACGCTCCGGCGAGGGCTGGCGAAGGGGAAGATGCGCATGCCCCCAGAGGACTTCCGCGACAGCGTGGCGATCGTCGGGATCGGCTACAGCCGCAGCCCCTCGGCGCCCGGTGGGTTCTCCAAGAACTCCGGCGAGAGCGTGACCACGCTCACCGTCCGCGCGGCCCGCGAGGCCGCCGCCGACGCCGGCATGGACCCCAAGGACATCGACGCCGGGGTCACCTACCAGACGAACGACTCGATCGATCCGCAGGCGGCGCTGCGGGCGCTGGGCGTGAGGCGCATTCACCAGGACACGAGCCTCACGGGGGGCGGCAACTACGCCTCCGCCTCGATCATGATGGGCGCGCAGATCATCTACCACGGCATGGCCGACTACTGCCTGGTCTACCGCTCGATGAACGGGCGTTCCGGGTATCGCATGGGCCAATCGGGCGCCGGAGCCGGGGGAGGCACGAACCGCGTCGGCGGGGCCGGCCAGTTCCAGAACATCTACGGCCTCGCCGGTCCGCCCTCCACGTACGCGCAGCAGGCGCGGCGCTACATGGGCCTCTACAACGTCTCCAGCGCCGACCTCGCCGAGTGGTCCGTCAACTCGCGCAGCAACGCGGTCAAGAACCCGCGCGCCACGATGCGCGACCCGATCACCGTCGAGGACCACCAGAACTCGCGCTACATCGTGAACCCCTACCACCTGCTGGACTGCTGCCTGGAAACCGACGTGGCCTGCGCCATGATCCTGACCAGCGCCGAGCGGGCGAAGGAGATGCGCAAGACGCCGCTGCTGATCCGCGGCGCGATCGGCGGGCCCAGCCCCTACGCGGACCTCGCCGACACCGGCTTCATGTACATGCGCGACAAGCTCTTCGCGGCCGCCGACATCCAGCTCAGCGACATCGACATCGCGCTGCTCTACGACAACTTCACGGACTGCCCGATGCGCATGGTCGAGGACATCGGCTGGTGCGGGAAGGGCGAGTGCGCCGACTTCGTGCGCAGCGGCGCGACCGCGCTGGACGGCGAGATCCCGATGGAGACGCAGGGCGGCCTGATCAACGAGGGCTACTGCCACGGCCTCAACAACGCCCTCGAGGCCGCGCAGCAGCTCTGGGGCGAGGCCGAGGATCTCTGCCCCAACTGGGCCGGGGGCGAGCACACCTACGACCGCGATCTCTGTCGCCAGACGCGCGACCCGAAGATCGCGCTGCACACCGGCGTGGTCGGCAAGAGCGCGCTCGTGATGATGAAGGCGGACTGACGATGGCTGACGAGTACCCCTACCTGCTGCCCCAGCCGGACGTCCTGACGCAGGGCTACTGGGACGCGCTCCGGGAGCACCGCATGGTGCTGCAGCGCTGCCAGTCCTGCCAGACCTTCCAGCACCCGCCGGACCGCACCTGCCGGTTCTGCCTCGGCGAGGAGATGGGCTGGGAGGAAGTGAGCGGCAAGGGCACGCTCTACACCTACGTGATCGTCACGCAGGGCATCCTCGGCCCCTGGCGCGGGCACGACCCCTACAACGTCATCCAGGTGCTGCCCGACGAGGTGGACCCGGCGAGCGTGAGCGTCCACAACAACGCCACCTACAACGTCATCTACGGCAACGCCGTCGAGGTGGACAACGAGGACCTCGAGGTGGGGATGGCGATGGAAGCCGTCTTCGACGACGTGACGGAGGACGTGACGATCCTGCGCTGGAGGCCGGCGAGCTAACAGCGCCGCACCGGGGAGGCCGAACCGTGGATCGCCGCTTCCGCAAGGCCCTGTTCCGGCTTGCCCGCGAGGCGAGCGACGCGCCCGACCTCCTCGAGCGCTTCGACGAGTTCATCGCCGAGGTGCGCTCGCACCCGGCGCCGGTGCGGCCCTACCCGGACGAGGTCCGCGACACGCTGCTCGCGCTCAGCTTCCGCCCGGAGGTCGCCGCCGACCTGCACCGCCGCTACCGCGACGCCCGCGTCGGCTCATCAGCGGCGTAGCGGCCGCCTTTTGGCTGCACTTCCAGTCGCAGTCAGAGTATGATTTTCCTATCGCGCGATTCATACGGAGCAAACTCATGCGAGTGTCCGAGCGAGGCCAGGTCACGATCCCCAAGAAGCTGCGGGACCGCTTCGGCATGCACCACGACGTCGAGGTGGAGATGACGCCCGCGGAGGGCGGCATCCTGATCCGCAAGCGAACGAGCGGCGAGCACCCCGTGGACCGGATCGTTGGCATCCTCAAGGTTCCGGGTTGGAGCACGGACGAGTACATGGCGGAAATCCGCGGCAGGTGATCACCGCTGTAGACACGAACGTCCTCCTGGACGTGCTCCTGTTCGACCAGGTCCACGAGCCGCAGTCAGAGGCGCAGCTTCGCGATGCGTACGACCGGGGAGCGATCCTGATCTGCGACATTGTCTACGCCGAACTGGCTCCGGCCTTCCCCGACAGAGGCATGCTCGCCGATGCGCTGGCGGTGATCGGCGCGGAACTCTCACCAATCGATACTGCGATCGCGTGGGAGGCGGGGGTGCGCTGGGGGCGCTACCGCCGGGCCGGCGGGCCGCGCCAGCGCATCATGACGGATTTCCTGATCGGCGCTCACGCCCTCGCGACGGCCGATGCGCTCCTCACGCGCGACCAGCGTTTCTACACGACGTACTTCCCGGAGCTGTCCACACCCGCCGCCTCGCCCTGAGGCCGCTCCTCGCCCCGCCTCAGCGCTGGAAGAAGGAGATAGCCGCGCCCGAGGGGTCCGTCGCGAGGGCCGTGCGGCCGTGGTCGCCCCCGGATGAGGCGAAACCGTGCGCACCTCGGCGGCGCTGCCGCCGCTCGCGTCAGCGTTGGAAGAACGAGATCGCGGCGCCCGAGGGGTCCGTCGCGAGGGCCGTGCGGCCGTGGTCGCCCCCGGATGAGGCGAAACCGTGCGCACCTCGGCGGCGCTGCCGCCGCTCGCCTCAGCGCTGGAAGAACGAGATCGCGGCGCCCGAGGGGTCGGTCGCCAGGGCCGTGCGGCCGTGGTCTCCCCCGGATGAGGCGAAACCGTGCGCACCTCGGCGGCGCTGCCGCCGCTCGCCTCAGCGCTGGAAGAACGAGATCGCCGCGCCCGAGGGGTCGGTCGCCAGGGCCGTGCGGCCGTGGTCTCCCATGTCCCGGACCTCGCCGGCGCTGCCGCCGCCGGCGCTGACGGCGGCGAGGGCGGCCTCGAGGTCGTCGACCTCGAAGACGGGGACGGGCTGGGCGGCGGACGCGCCCTGGCCCTCGGCGGCGCTGGCGATGGCGAGCGAGATGTCGCCCGCCGAGAGCTGCACCCAGTTCGCGCCGTCCCGGAACTGCTCGGCGAGTCCCAGCGTCTCGCTGTAGAAGCGGGCCGCCGCCTCCACGTCCTCGGCGACGATGTAGACCTGCCGGATCCGCTTGACCTCCACGTGGCGCCCCCTTCGCGCGTCGCTGCGTGCGTTCGCACGCATCGTAGCCGCGCACGGCAGCGCGTTCGAGGGGCGGCGAGGGCTCGCGCCCGTGCGGCGGGCCGCTGGTATGATGCGCCAGCCGACACGGACCGACGACGGGTGACAGCATGACGACGAGCACCGAGACGCACACGACGGAGCAGATCGAGGTCGCGGGCCGCCGCGTCCAGTACCTGCGGGGCGGCAGCGGCGACCCGCTGCTGGTCCTGCACCACTCGATCGGCAACCACGGCTGGCTGCCCGCCCATGAGCAGCTGGCCGCGTCGCGGCAGGTGCTCGTGCCGGACCTCCCCGGCTACGGCCAGTCCGAGCGCCCCGAGTGGGCGCGCGAGACCCGCGACGTCGCCATCCTGATCCTCCAGCTGCTCGACAAGCTCGGCCACGGCCCGATCCCCGTCGTCGGCCTTGGCTTCGGCGGCTGGATCGCCGCCGAGATGGCGACGATGAACCAGCAGCGCATCTCCAGCCTCGTGCTCGTCGGCGCGCCGGGCATCCAGCCGGACGAGGGCGAGATCCTCGACCAGATGCTGATCGACTACGACGAGTACGTGCGGGCCGGCTTCAGCAACGAGGAGAGCTACGAGGCCGAGTTCGGCGCGGACCCCGCGCCCGAGGTCCGCGAGCTGTGGGACTTCAGCCGCGAGATGACCGCGCGCCTCACCTGGAAGCCCTACATGTTCAACCGCCGCCTGCCGCACCTCCTCCAGGAGGTAGAGACCCCGACGCTGCTGGTCTGGGGCGCCGCCGACGCCATCGTCCCGCTGGCCGTCGCGCAGGCCTACGAGGCCGCGCTGCCCAACGCCAGCCTCGAGGTGGTCGCGGACTGCGGTCACTTCGTGGACATGGAGCAGCCGGACCGGCTCGCCGAGCTCGCCGCCGCCCACATCGGCTGATCGCGACCGGCGATCGGGCGGCGCGCGCCGCGGCTGCTCGATCCCGCACACCGGGAACCGCGGCGCAGCGCCCCGCGCGTGCCGGGCCCCAGCCGCGCGGTGTACGATGGCGACGAGGCGCGCCCCCTCGCGCGGTGCGCCGTGAAGGCAGGAGACGGCAATGTTCATCGGCCACTTCACCGAGCGCCCCTACCAGGATCCGGAGTCCGGCGTGTTCGGGACCACCGCGCGCCCGATCCCGGACCTCGGCATCACCAACGAGGTCTACAACCCGGAGGTCGGCGCGGAGCTCTACAACCGCTACCTCGATGAGCGCGTCTACGCCGAGGAGATGGGCTTCGACGGCGTGATGCTCAACGAGCACCACTCGACGCCCTTCTGCATGGGCTCCGTGATGAACGTCGAGGCCGCGATCCTCGCCCGCATCACGAAGAAGGTGAAGATCGTGCTGCTCGGCAACGTGCTGCCGATCTGGGACGACCCGCTGTTCCTCGCCGAGGAGCTGGCCGAGATCGACATGATCTCGCGCGGCCGGCTCGTCACCGGCTGGGTGCGCGGCACCGGGCGCGAGAGCGTCTCGCACAACGCGCAGCCGCCCTTCAACTGGGAGCGCTTCCAGGAGGCTCACGACTTCATCGTGAAGGCCTGGACCACGCCCGGCCCCTACCGCTGGGAGGGCGAGCACTACAACTTCCGCTACGTGAACCCCTGGGCGAAGCCCTACCAGGAGCCGCACCCGCCGATCTGGATCCCCGGCGTGATGAGCAAGAACACCGTCGAGTGGTCCGCCCGCCACCGCTACCCCTACGTCATGCTCGCCACCGACCTCGAGCCCACGAAGCAGTCCTTCGAGTACTACGCCGAGGTCGCCGCCGAGGAGGGCTACGAGGCGGGGACGCAGCACCGCGGCTACCTCTTCAAGGTGCACGTCGACGAGACCGAGGAGCTCGCCTACGAGACCGCGCAGAAGTACGTCCAGGGTCCGCCCAACCCGTTCCTGGAGGGCAACCAGGGCGTGGTCCGCACCTTCCTCCAGAACCTGCCCGGCCTGACCTCGCGCACGCACCTGCTGCCGACCTCGATCAACCGCGCCGCCGCCGTCGCGCGTGGCCGCCTCGAGAGCGAGGATGGCGAGCCGCGGAAGGAGATTCTCTCGGCCGCGGGCTTCCAGGGCACTTACGATGAGCAGCTCGAGCGCTACACGATCATCACCGGCACGCCGAAGACCGTGATCCCCAAGGTCCGCCACGTTCTCGAGTACCTGCGGCCGGGCGCGATCTTCTTCTGGGACGGCGACGGCGCGATGAGCCACGAGGACCAGATGCGCAGCCTCAAGCTCTTCGGCGAGGAGGTCATCCCCGCCGTCCGCGAGATCGGCGAGGAGCTCGAACTGCGCGGCCCCTACGAGGTGGACCCGGCGACCAACGAGCCGGTCGCCGACGAGGCCGCGGCCCCCGCCTGATCGCGAGGCGCGCCGCGCCGCCACGATGAGCGAGCCGCCTGCCGCACGGGCCGACGTCGCCGTCATCGGCGGCGGGCCGGGCGGCAGCAGCGCCGCGGCGATGCTCGCGCGAGGCGGCCTGCGCGTCGTCCTGCTGGAGCGCGATCGCTTCCCGCGCGACCACGTCGGCGAGTCGCTGCTGCCCGCCAGCATCCCGATCCTCGAACGCCTCGGCGTGCTGCCCGCCGTCGCGGCGGCCAGCTTCCTGCCCAAGCACGGGGCGACGATGGTCTGGGGCTCGGACCCGGAGCCGTGGAGCTGGTACTTCCGCGAGACCAATCGCAGCTACCCCAGCTCCTTCCAGGTCACCCGCCCCGAGTTCGACCAGATCCTGCTCGAACACGCCCGCGCGCTCGGCGCCGAGGTCCACGAGGGCCGCCAGGCCGTCGAAGTCCCCTTCGGGGACGGCCGCGCCAGCGGCGTGCGCTACCGCACGGAGGACGGCGCCGAGGGCTTCGTCGCCGCGCGCTGGGTCGTCGACGCCAGCGGGCAGACGGCGCTGCTCGGTCACGCCCTCGGCCTGCGCGAGTGGGACGACTTCTTCCGCAACCTCGCGATCTACGGCTACTTCGAGGACGCCGAGCGCCTGCCCGAGCCGGACGCCACCAACATCTTCATCGAGTCATGCGAACATGGCTGGTGCTGGACGATCCCGCTGCACACCGGCCAGGCGAGCGTCGGCGTCGTCCTCGACAGCGAGGCGGGGCAGCGCGCGATCGGCGAGCTGGGCGTCGAGGAGGCGTTCCGCGACCGCATCGCGGGCGCGCCGCGCACGGCGGCGCTGCTCGAGCGCGCCACGCTCGTCGACGGGCCGTACGTCGTGCGCGACTGGTCCTACCGCTCGCGCCGGCTGGCGGGGCCGGGCTACGTCCTCGTCGGCGACGCCGGCTGCTTCGTCGACCCGCTCTTCTCCTCGGGCGTGCACCTGGCGCTGAGCAGCGGCGTGCTCGCCGCCGCCTACATCGCCTCGGCGCTGCGCGACCCGACGCTCGAGGGCCCGGCCGCCGAGGCCTACGCCGACCTCTACTTGGCGCAGTACCACAACTTCCACAGGCTGGCGATGCTCTTCTACTCGAGCAACCGCAGCGCCGGCTCCTACTTCTGGGAGGCGCGGCGGATCAGCGACGAGTCGGAGTTCAGCCCGCGCCACGCCTTCATCCGCATGGTCGCGGGGCAGTCGCCGATCGGCTACGAGCGCGCCGTGATCAACCACGGCGACGCCCCGCCCGCCTTCGTCGCCGGCGTGCGCGCCGTCGAGGCGGAGCGCGAGGCGCGCCGCGCCGCCCTCGACCGCGCCGGTCCGGCGGCGATCGCCGCCTCGGTCCCGCGCCTCGACGAAGGCGTGCGCATCGAGCGCAAGCCGGTGATCGAGGGCGAGGAGTTCGCCTGGGGCCACGTATTGAGCAGCGAGCAGCGCCCCGAGGGCGCGCCGCTCAGCCTGCCCGTCGCGCGCATGCTCGCCTCGGCGGACGGCCGCGCCTCGATCGCCGAGCTGAGCGGGCGCATCGCCGCCGCCGCCGGCGTGACCGACGAGGCGACGCGCGCCCGCCTCACCGAGCAGCTCGCCGCCGCCGCCTCCATCCTCTACATCGACGGCGCGATCGAGGAGCTGGCGGGGCTGGAGGGGTGAGGCGGGGCGGATCCCCGCCGGGCGCCATTCGGCCGTCAGGCTTCCCTTCGGCTTAGCACGGTGATCAGGATGAAGCACCCTGCCACGATGAGGAACCCGATGCTGGGCAGCGTGGTGACCGTGACGCCGTAATAGTCGGCGAGCCTGCCGTACTGGATGTACAGCCAGATAAAGCTGAGAACCGACACCGCCACGCCGGCAACACCGATGACGCTGACCGCCGCTCGCGGCAGCACCACCGAGGCGAGCGCGGCAACCGCCACCGCCACCAGGATCCAGAAGGACTTCTCGGCCACGTCGGACGCAACGTCGTCGCGCGCTTCTTCCTCGAGTACCTCGACTGCGTACTGGAAGGTGTAGTTGAGGGTTTCGTCAGGGAGACTGTTCGTCATGAAGGGCAGGGCGAAGAGACACAGCAAGATGACCGCAGCCAGGGCCGAGGCCAGGGCCGGTCGGGCTTGGCCGCTTGGCATCCACGAGCCTCCCCCAAACCCTTGCGGCGCGCCGTGTTGCCCGCCGCCCCCGCCGGGGCCCGTTGCGGAGGCCTGCGCCGGGTCACCCCCGGGCTCGCCGGGGTCCGTCGCGGCGGCCAGCGCGGTGTCGCCCGCGGGCCCGCCGGGGTTCGTTGCGGAAGCGGCCGCCGACGACCAGCCCGACCGCTCCAGCGCCGCCTTGAGCCACTCCACGGTGTGCAGGGGAGGCGCCGCCAGCGCATCGGCGTGGCGAACCTGCAATGCTCCGATCGCTCCCAACGCCAGCAGCACCACGAACAAGGCGATGGGCCCCACGAAGAAACCCAGGACGAGCAGGCCCACGACGGCGATCGCCACCCGCACCTCCACCTGGACCTCGTGGGGCAACAGCCAGCTTGCGACCGCGATCAACCCCAGGATCCCGATGAAGACCCGGACGGACGCCGACGCATCCAACGCGACGAGGGCGAGCAGGATGACCACCCCCAGGGTTGGCGCAACGTGCTTCTCCTGAACGACCACGGCTCTCTCCATCTCCGGGCGGGACGACCCGCGCCCGGAGCGCACGCTACCACGCGCGCCAGCCGGTTCAGGGGTGATTTGTCGAGACATAAGTTAACGGATTAGAACACGCCGCGAGCCTAATCATCCCTTATCGGGAACGAGGCGAGCGGGCGCATCGCCGCCGCCGCCGGCGTGACCGACGAGGCCACGGCGCGACCGCCTCCATCCTCTACATCGACGGCGCGATCAAGGAGCTGGCGGGCCTGGATGGGTGATCGCGCCTCCGGGCGGCGGCGTCCGCGATTCGGCCGTCAGGCTCTGGCCCTGCTCAGGCCGGGAATCAGCTGCAACACGACGATGATGAAGAAGCACCCTCCCACGAGGAACGACCCGAGGTGGGGCAATGTGAGGGCCGAGGCGCTGACGCCGCCCGCTTGCTCGCTGAGACTCAGGAACCTGACGAACAGCCAGATGAAGCCGAGGAACGTCATGCCCATCCCGGCAAGACCGACGAGGATGACCACCCACCGCGGCAGCACCACCGAGGCCATCGCGGCGATCGCCACCGCGGCCAGCACGACGAAGAGCACCGCGGATACGCGGTCGCCCACCGCGTCATCGAGTTCCCGGGTCGCCTCCAGGTAGGTGTAGCCCGCCGATTCCGACTCCGACTCCCCGGCGAACTCGACCGTGATGACGAGGATGATGAAGGGCACGGTGAACACGCAGAGCACGATGAAGGCGGCCAGCACCGAGGCCGCCATGCGGCTCGGGCTCGTCCTCAAGCGCCGCATCAGGTCGCCGAGCCCTCCCTGCGTCGCGGGAGCGCCCTGCGTCGCGGTGGTCTGCGCCGTCTCGCTCGCGGCCTCGCCAGGGTCGGTTGCGGCGGCCTGCGCCGTCTCGCCTTCAGCCTCGCCGGGGTCGGTTCCGGAGGCCGGCGTCCACGATCCGCCCGACCGATCGAGCGTCGCCTTGAGCCAGCTCACGGTGTGCCGGGGAGGGTATGCAGCGCATCGGCGTGGCGCAGTTGCAATGCGCCCATCGCTCCCAACGCCAGCAGCACCAGCCACAAGGCGAGGGAACCCACGAAGAAGACCAGTACGACCAGACCCAGTGCGGCGATCGCCACCCGCAACTCCACCTGGACCTCGCGGGGCGCGAGCCAGGTTCCGATCGCGACCACACCCAGGATCCCGATGATCACCCGGACGAGCGGCGCGGCGTCCAACCCCACGAGGCCGAGCAGGATGACCACGCCCAGGGCCGGGCACACGTACTTTTCCTGGATGCTCACGGCTCCCCCGATCTCCGGGCGGGATGACCCTCACCACGGATGCATTGTGCAGGATGCATTATGCGCCAGGCGGGATCGGTTCACCATGCTTATGCTTCCGACCCCGCGCGGCGTCCCTGAGTGCGGACCCCGCCCCCGCCCTCCGCAACCGGGCCGCGCCTGCGAGGCAGGCATAGCGCCGCGCGACCCGCGCTACCGCCAGCACGGCGGGCGGCATATATTGCGCTCGCGGCGGGCGAGGGCCGGGGGCGACGCCGCGACACCACCACTTGCTGCCCCGGCGCCCGCGACACACGAGGGGCGGCGTCCAGGTGAACCACGAATTCAGCGAACTGCAGGAACTGCTCGGCCAGACCGCGCGCGAGTTCTTCTCGCGCGACTTCCCGCTCGACCGCATGCGCGACGGCTACCGCAACGACGACGGCTACGACACCGAGCTCTGGCCCAACATCGTCGAGCTCGGCTGGAACTCCGCACCCTTCCCCGAGGAGATGGGCGGCACCGGCGGCGGCCTCTTCGACACCGTCCTGCTGCTCGAGGAGATGGGCAAGGGCTACTGCGTCAGCCCCTACCCCCACTCCACCATCGCCGCCGGCCTCGCGCTCGTCGAGGCCGACCCGGGCCTCGCCCAGGCGATCGCCGACGGCGAGGCCGTCGTCATCCCGGCGCTCACCGCCGCCGACGGCGGCCCGGCGCAAGAGGCCGCGCGCGGCGACGGAGACGCCGTCACGCTGACCGACCGGCGCCTCGTCGTGCCGTGGGCGGAGCTGGCGACGCACCTGCTGGTCCCGCTGCCGAACGGCGACGAGATGGCCGTCATCGAGACGGGCGCGGACGGCGTCAGCGCCGAGCAGATGCCCGCCTCCGGCGGCGAGCCGCTCCATGACGTGCGCTTCGAGGGCGCGACGGGCCGCGTGGTCTCGGCCGCGGGCTTGCAGGACCACGTCACCCTGCTCGGCGCGATCGCCAACTCCGTGCTGATGCTCGGGCTCTGCCAGCGCTCGCTGGAACTGGCCTCGGAGTACTCGAAGACGCGCGTCGCCTTCGGCAAGCCGATCGGGACGTTCCAGGCGATCTCGCACAAGTGCGCGAACATGGTGGTCGACATCGAGACCGGGCGGAACCTCTGCTACAAGGCCGCCTGGCTGCACTCCACCGGCCAGCCGTACGAGTTGGGCGCGCGCTACGCCAAGGCGTTCATGGGCGACGCGACCGCGCGGATCACGCGCGATGCGATCCAGGTGCACGGCGGCGTCGGCTTCATCGACGACCACTTCGTGCAGTTCCCCTACCGCATCGGCACGGCGGCGGCCTGCACCTACGGCACCGCGCACGAACACCGCCGCGCCGTCGCCAGCGCGATTCTCGACTAGCCGCAGCGTCAACCCGCAGCGAGACGACGGAGGATCGCCATGGACTTCGAATACACCGAGAGCGAAAAGCAGTTCCGCGCCGAGGTGCGCGAGTTCTTCGAGCGCGTCTGGCCGCCGGAGGTGCAGCGGGCCGGGCGCGCGGGCCGTGAGGAGGGCGAGCGCTTCCGCCGCGCCGCCGCGCAGCGCGGCCTCTTCTCCCTGGGACTCCCCGAGGAGTACGGGGGCCTGCCCGACTTCAGCCAGATGGAGCGCTTCATCGTCAGCGACGAGGCGAGCCGCATCGGCGCGCCGCTCCCCGCCTACCTCGTCAGCATCATGGGGCCACTGATCATGAAGTACGGCACGCCCTGGATGAAGGAGGAGGTGCTGCCCCGGATCCGCGCCGGCGACGTGGACTTCACGCTCGGCTTCACCGAGCCGGAGACCGGTTCGGACCTCGCCAACCTGCAGACGCGCGCCTACCGCGACGGCGACGAGTACGTCATCAACGGCCAGAAGATGTACGGCAATCCGGGCCCCGACGAGATGATGTACCTCGCCGTGCGCACGGACCCCGACGCGCCGCTGCGCCAGGGCATCTCCGTGCTCTTCGTCGAATCCAACCGCGAGGGCTTCACCTCCTTGCAGATGCCGACCCTGGCCGGCAACACCGTCGGCGCCACCTTCTACGACAACGTGCGCGTGCCCGCCGACCACCTGCTCGGCGAGGAGAACAAGGGCTGGGACTACATCCGCGAGGCGCTCGACCTCGACCGCACGAGCGGCATCACCTACGGCCAGATGCCCGAGCGGCTCGGCGAGCTGATCGAGTACGTCAAGGAGTCCTCGCTCGACGGCAAGCCGCTGATCGAGGATCCCTGGGTGCGCGATCGCATCGCGGAGTTCGCGATCGAGATCGAGGCGGGCGAGCTGCTGCAGGGCATGACCGCCTCGAAGATCGCGACGGGCATGAAGCTGCGCATGGAGTCCTCGGTCGTGAAGATCTTCCTGACCGAGCTGGAGCTCCGCATGGGTGAGTTCGCGATGGAGGTCTCCGGGCCGCTCGCCTCGCTCACGGCGGACTCGCCGGAGGCGCCCTCGGGCGGCTGGTTCCACTACACGCACCGTAACAACCCCGGCATCACCATCGCGGGCGGCAGCAACGAGATTCAGCGCAACATCATCGCGCTGCAGGGCCTCGGGCTGCCTCGCGACTAGCGGCGACGGGACGCGAAGGGACGCAGGCCGATGGATTTCGCCTGGAGCAAGGAGCAGGACGAGTTCCGCGCGCAGATCCGCGAGTTCCTCGAGGACGCATGGCCGGCGGAGGTGCGCTCCGCGGACCGCCTCAGCCGCCGCGCCCCCGAGCACGAGGGCGCGATCAGGCGCTTCAAGGACATGGTCGCCGAGCGCGGCTGGTACTCGATTGGCTGGCCCGAGGAGTACGGCGGCAGCGGCGACCTCACCGCCGTCGAGCGCTTCATCCTCTCGGACGAGGCCTCGCGCGTCGGGGCCCCGCTCTCGCTCTACAACGTCAACATCATGGGGCCGCTGATCATCAAGTACGGCTCGCCGTGGATGAAGTCGGAGCTGCTCCCCAAGATCCGCGACGGCGAGATCGACTTCACGCTCGGCTTCACCGAGCCGGAGACCGGCTCCGACCTCGCCAACCTCTCGACCGCCGCCTACCGCGACGGCGACGAGTACGTGATCAACGGCCAGAAGATGTACGGCCGCCCCGGCCCCGGCGACATCATGTACCTCGCCGTCCGCACGGACCCGGATGCGCCGCTGCGCGACGGCATCTCGCTGCTCTTCGTCGAGCACGGCCGCGAGGGCTTCACGGTCGCCTCCATGCCGACGCTCGACGGCGGCGAGGTCGGCGCGACGTTCTACGACGACGTGCGCGTCCCCGCCGACCACCTGCTGGGCGTGGAGAACCGGGGCTGGGACTACGTGCGCGAGGCGCTGGACCTGGATCGCACCTCGGGCATTCCCTACGGGCACATGCCGCTGATGCGCGACAACCTGATCGCCTTCATCAAGGAGACGAAGGTCGACGGCCGTCCGCTCTCCGAGGATCCGTGGGTGCGCGATCGGCTCGCGCAGCTGGTGATCGACCAGGAGGCGGGCGATGTGCTGCAGGGCATGACCGCCTCGAAGATCGCGACGGGCATGAAGCTGCGCAGCGAGTCGTCCGTGCTGAAGATCTTCATGACCGAGCTGGAGCGCCGCATGGGCGAGTTCGGCACGGAGATCGCCGGCCCGCTCGCCTCCCTGCCGCCGGCCTCGGGAGAGGCGCCGATGGAGGGCCAGATCTGGGCGACGCACAAGTTCAACGTCGCGATCACGATTGCGGGCGGCAGCAGTGAGATTCAGCGCAACATCATCGCGCTGCAGGGCCTCGGCCTCCCGCGCGACTAGCGCGCGCGGGCCGGCGGGCCCGCGGGCCGCGAGGGCGGCCCCGGCCCTCTTCGCCCTCGCGCTGCTCGCCGCCCTCGCCGCCGCCTGCGGGTCGGACGAGGACGCTCCGCCGCAGTCGCTCGACTTCTCCGCGCGCGCCGTCGGCGAGGCCTTCGACCCGGAGGCGCAGCCCGTCGTGCTCAACTCGGCGCTGGCCGTCGGCCCGAATCGCCTGACGTTCGGCTTCTTCCGCTCCGACACCTCGCTGATCCTCGAGGCGAGCGGGAGCGTGCGGCTCTACCGCCTCGACGAGTCGCGGCGAGGCGCCTACGTCGCGAGCCACGAGCTGCGGCGCGCCGCGTTCGGCCAGCAGACCGACCACACGCACGCGGACGGCTCGACACACGTGCACGAGGACGCGTTCGCCGCCGTCTTCCATGCCAACGTCGACTTCGACCGCACGGGCGCCTGGGCCGCCTCGCTGGACGTCGAGATCGAGGGCGAGCGCCATCGCGGGCTGCTCGTGCAGCCCTTCACCGTGCTGGAGCGCACGCCCGAGCCGCAGATCGGCGACGCGCTGCCGGAGAGCCCGCACCTGACGCTGGGCGACGGGGCGGACATCGCCGCCGTCAGCAGCATGAGCGAGCCGGTCCCGGAGCTGAACGAGCTGACCGTCCCCGAGGCGGTCGCCACCGGGCAGCCGGTCCTCGTGGCGATCGCGACGCCCGCGTACTGCCAGAGCCGCTTCTGCGGCCCGCTGATGGACGCGGTCGTCGTCCCGCTCTGGGAGGAGTTCGGCGGCGAGGTCCAGTTCGTGCACGTCGAGCCCTACGAGCTGGCCGAGGTGCGCGGCAGCGGACGCCTCGTCCCCGTGCCGCTGCTGGAGGACTGGCAACTCCAGACCGAGCCGTGGGTCTTCATCGCCGGCAGCGGCGGCGTCGTCACCGCCAAGTTCGAGGGCGTCGCCTCGCTCGAGGAGGTCCGCGCCGCCCTCGTCGCCGCGATCGGGGCGCGGTAGCCGCGCCCGCCCGCGCGGTGGCAGACTCGCCGGTATGGACGTCACCGCCGCGACTCCCGACTACACGGCCCTCGAGTTCCCCGACGCGCCCGCCGATCGGCCCTGTGTGATCGTCAACATGGTCGCGTCCGCCGACGGCACGACGGTCATCGAGGGCCGCGAGCAGGGGCTCGGCTCGCCTGCCGACCGCCAGCTGATGCGCGAGCTGCGCGTCCACGCCGACGTCGTGCTCACCGGCGCGGGCACGCTGCGCGCCAGCGGTCACTCGCCGCGCCTCAACGACGAGGCCCTCGAGGCGCTGCGCGTCAGCCGGGGCAAGCCGCGCCTGCCGATCGCCGCCACGCTCTCGCACTCCGGCGACCTCCCGCTCGACGACCGCTTCTTCACGGGGAGCGACTTCGAGGGCCTCGTCTACCTCTCCGACGGCGCCTCCGCCGAGCGCGCCGCCGCGCTCGCGGCCGCTGGCCGTCCCGTCCAGCGCGTCCCCGCGGGCGCCGAGGTTCCCTCGATGCTCGCGCACATGCGCGAGGCGCTCGGCTGCCGGCTGCTGCTGCTCGAGGGCGGCCCCTCGCTCAACGGCGAGTTCTTCCGCCGCGGCCTCGTCGACGAGCTGTTCCTGACGGTCGGCGCGCTCGTCGCCGGGGGCGAGGGCGGCCCGACCGCCGTCGAGACGCCCGGCCACCCCGCGACGCACGAGGGCGTGCACCGCCTCGACCTGCTCTCCGCGTTCCGCAACGCGGAGACGAGCGAGCTGTACCTGCGCTATCGGGTCGAGCGCTAGCCTGATCCGCCGCCCGCGACGGCCGCCTCGCAGGCGTCGACGGCGGCTGCGGCGTCCTCGACGCGCTCGATCGGGGCGTGCTCGCCGTCGCCGTCGCGCAGCTCCCAGGTGCCGAGGCCGATCACGGGCCGCTCCGAGATGAGCGCGAAGGCGATCTCGGAGAGCGTGCCGAACTTGCCGTCGATGGCGATCACGGCCTCGCCGGCGCGCGCGACCAGCACGTTGCGCGCGTAGCCGAGGCCGCTCGGCAGCGGGATGTCGACGTACTCGTTCGCGTCGCCGAGGTCGTCGCCCGGCAGGATGCCGATCGTCAGCCCGCCCGTCTCCTTCGCGCCGCGGCAGGCCTCGCGCATCACGCCGCCGCGTCCGCCGCAGATCAGCACGTGCCCGCGTGCGCCCAGCTCGCGGCCGACCTCGAACGCCAGCCGCGTCGCCTCGCCCTCCGCCTGCTCGCCCCCGATGACCGAGATGCGCATCGCCAGCCCCGCCTTCTCTCGTCTATCGCCCTCGGGCGCAGGGTAGCCCGCGGCGCGGGGCGGGCGCTTGTGAGCGGCCGAACTTGCCGCCGGCCGCAGCCCTCCGAGGCGCCTCGCCCCGCAGGGCGCCTCGTCAGGTGCGTCCCCGGAACTCAACGGGGCCGCCGGGGCGCACGCCGCGGGCGTGCCGTAGAATCGAGTGCGACGGCCCGGACGGCGACGAGGCCAGGGAAGCGGCGACGATGAGCATCACGGAAATCCAGGAGGCGATTCTGGTTCTTCCCGAGGCCGAGTACGCCCGGCTGCGGGAGTGGATCAGCGAGCTGGACTGGGAACGCTGGGACCAGCAACTCGAAGCGGACGCTAATGGGGGCAGGCTGGCCTTTCTGATCGACGAGGCTCGCGAGGCCGGGGAGCGCGGCGCCCTCGAAGAGCTATAGGTGCATCGAGCCACTCCCCGGTTCTGGCGAGCGCTCAGGCGGCTTCCGGAGCCGGCTCAGCGAGTGGCGAGGCGGAACTTTCGCTTGCTCGCAGCGAATCCATCGCATCCGTCGCTTCGCTTCAAGAAGGTCGGTGCGTTCTGGTCGGCGCGGGTGGGCCGCGACTACCGGGCGCTCGCCGTCGAGGACGGCAGTGACTTCATCTGGGTCTGGGTTGGAGCGCACGACGAATACGACCGCCTGATCGGCTCCTGACCTCACGCCGTCGCGGACCGCCGCGGCAGTAGCGAGTTGGCCATCACGGAGAGCGAGCTGAAGGCCATCGCGGCGGCGGCGACGATCGGGTTGAGGAAGCCGTGCTCGCCGAAGACCGGCGTCAGCAGCGTGGGGACCGAGGCGCCCTCGAAGAGCAGGTAGCCGAGGCCCGCCGCCACCGGGATCAGCAGCACGTTGTAGGCGAACGCCCAGACCAGGTTCTGGCGCAGCGTCCGCACCGTCGAGCGGCTCAGCGCGATCGCGGCGGCGACGCCTCGAGGGTCGGAGCGCAGCAGCGCGACGCTCGCCGCGCCGAGCGCCGCGTCCGCCCCGCCGCCGATCGCGATGCCGACGTCCGCCTGCGCCAGCGCGGGCGCGTCGTTGATGCCGTCGCCGACCATCGCCACGACGCGGCCCTCGCCTTGCAGCGCGCGCACCGCCTCCGCCTTCTCCGCCGGCGACGCGCCCGCCACGACGCGCCCGATGCCGGCCTGCGCCGCGATCGCCTCCCCCGCCTCGGCGCGGTCGCCGGTGAGCAGTGCGACATCGAGGCCGAGCGCGTGCAGCCGCGCGACCGCCTCGGCGGCGTCCACGCGCAGCCGGTCCGCGACACCGACCACGCCCCATGCCTCACCGTCGATCGCGACGGCGATCGGTGTCTCGCCGCGCGCGCCAGCCGCCTCGAACTCACCCGCGATGGCGCGAGTGTCCGCACCCTGCGCCGCCAGCAGATCGAGCGCGCCCGCGACGACCTCGCGGCCCTCGACCGTGGCGAGGATGCCGAGGCCCGGTGCGGCCTCGAGCGTGTCCGGCTGGCCAGGCGCCAGCCCGCGACGCTCGGCATCGCGTTCGATCGCGCCGGCCAGCGGGTGCTCCGAGCCGCGCTCGGCGGTTGCGAGGAGGCGTAGCAGCTCGTCCTCCTCGATGTCGGGCGCTGCGGTGATCGAGACGACCTCGGGCCGCCCCTCGGTCAGCGTCCCGGTCTTGTCGAGCAGCACGGTGTCGACGCGCCTCGCGAGCTCGAGGGCGGAGGCGTCGCGGATGAGCAGGCCGGCGCGGGCGCCGCGGCCGATGCCGACCATGATCGCCGTCGGCGTGGCGAGGCCGAGGGCGCAGGGGCAGGCCACGATCAGCACCGTGACGGCGTTGATCAGCGCGAACGTCAGCGCCGGCGCCGGGCCGAACGCCCACCACAGCCCGAGCGTGAGCAGCGCGACGGCGATCACCGCCGGCACGAAGACCGCGGCGACACGATCGACGAGCGCCTGGATCGGCGCCTTCGAGCCCTGCGCCTGCTCGACGAGCGCGATGATCCTCGCCAGTGCCGAGTCCGCGCCGACGGCGGTCGCGCGCACGCGCAGCGCGCCCGTCGTGTTCTGCGTCGCGCCGTAGACCGCGTCGCCCTCGCGCTTCGCGACCGGCAGCGACTCGCCGGTCAGCATCGACTCGTCGACCGCCGAGGCGCCCGCGACGACCTCGCCGTCAACAGGCAGTTGCTCGCCGGGGCGCACGACGACGATGTCGCCGGGCTGCACGGCGGCGATCGGGATCTCGTACTCCTCGCCGCCCTCGAGGACGCGCGCGAGCTTGGGACGCAACGCGATCAGGCTGTGCAGCGCCTCGGCCGACTTCGCCTTCGCGCGCGACTCCAGCAGCCGCCCGGCGAGCACGAGCGCGACGATCGCGGCGGCCGTGTCGAAGTAGACGTTCGGCTCCAGGCCGCGCGCGCCCTCGAACAGCCCCGGCGCGAAGGTCGCCAGCAGCGAGTAGCCGTAGGCCGCCGAGGTGCCGAGCGAGATCAGCGTCTCCATCGTCGCGAGGCCGTGGCGCGCCGCTCGCAGCGCCGCAGCGTGAATGCGCCACGCCGCCCAGAGCTGCACCGGCGTCGCGAGGACGAAGAAGAGCGTGTGCCAGACCCGGTCCGCGACGCCCTCGAGGCCGGGCAGCCGCGTCCAGCCCATCGCCGAGACGAGCACGATCGCGACGACCCCCGCGAGCAGCGCGCGCCGGCGCAGCGCCGCCTGCTCCGCGCGGCGCTCCGCCTCGAGCGGGTCGCCGTCCGCCTCGTCGTCGCGGTCGCCGGGCAGGCGCACTTCGTAGCCGGCGCGGGCGACCGCCTCGCGCAGCGCCGCCAGCGGCGCGCCGCTCGCGGCGACCGTGGCCGACTCCGTCGCGAGGTTGACGCTCGCCGACTCGACGCCGGGCACGGAGGCGAGCGCGTTCTCGACGCGCCGCACGCAGGAGGCGCAGTGCATGCCGCGGATCGGGAGCTGCAGCTCGCCGGGGGCGGCGGGCGCGGCCTCGGGCGGCGGTTCGGACGTGGGGGCGGCGGTCATCGCACGGCTCGCGGTGTGGACGCGTGGGAATTCTCGGCCAGGGAGAGGGTAGCCGATTCCCCTCCTGTCATTCCGCCCTTCCCGTCATTCCGGCGAAAGCCGGAATCCAGGTCCGCGTTGGGGGGTGCTCAGTCCAGCAGGCACTCGCCCGCGAGGCGGTTGATCTCGCGGCTGCGCGCCTCCTGAGCCTCGGGTGGGACGAAGCCGTTCGTGACGAAGCCGAGCGAGAAGCCGCTCTCCGGATCGCCCCAGGCGATCTGGCCGCCCGCGCCGCCGTGCCCGAAAGCGCGCGCCGAGGCCGTCGGCGCGAACCCGCGCTCGGCGGGGCGGTCGCCCGCCACGACGACGGCGAGCGCGCGGTTGACCGGCAGCCCCTCGGGCGTGCGATGGCGATCGTCCGTCCGCACCCGCGTGGCGTACTCAATGGTCTCTGGCTTGAGCGGCGCGCGGTCGCCGGACTCGGCGGGGCTGACCAGCCGCTGGTAGAAGAGCGCGAGCTCGCCGGCGCCGCCGAAGCCGGCCGCGCCGGGGCAGCCCGATCGCCGCTGCGAGGGCAGGTTGAAGTGCAGCACGGTGTTGGGGTTCGTCTCGGTCCAGCCGCCCTCCGGCTCCACCGGCGGCTCGGTGTAGACGACGTCGGCGGCGCGGTGGTGCTGCTCGTCCGGCAGGCCGACCCAGAGGTCGGGCAGGCCCATCGGCAGCAGCAGCCTCCGGCGCACGTAGTCCCGGAAGTCCTCGCCCGTGCGCTGGCTGATGATCTCGGCGAGCGTCCAGTGGGCCGAGGTCGCGTGGTACTCGAAGCGGCTGCCCGGCTCCCAGGTGAGGCGCCAGTAGTCCATGCGCTCCTGCCGCTTCGCGCGGTCCTCCCAGAGGTCGGGATGCATCGGCGCATGGGGGAAGCCAGCGGTGTGCGTCAGCACCTGGCGGACGGTGACCCGCTCGGTGCCGTTGGTGAGGAACTGCGGGACGATCGCCGAGACCCGCTCGTCGATGTCCAGCAGGCCGTCCTCGATCAACGCCCAGGCGGCGGCGCCGACGACTCCCTTGGTCGAGGAGTAGATGCAGTAGAGGGTGTCCGGTCCGGCCGGACCCGAGCGGCCGCCCCGCGTCGCCTCGCCGTAGCAGGCGACCGCGGCGATCTTGCCGCGGCGGCCGACCGCCAACTGCGCGCTGGGAAGGCCGGAGGCCACCTCGCCGCGCACGTAGTCGCGCAGCCGCTCCAGTCCCGCAGGGTCGATGCCGATCTGCTCCGGGGACTCCGCGATGAACTCGGCTGCGATCATGGCTCTCGACTCGCGGCGGCGCGCTACTCGCCGCGCGAGGGCAGCACGACGACGGCGTGACCGGGCGTGGTGCCCTGGCCGTCCTGGTTGAGCACGTTGATCTCGAGGCGCACGAGGTGTTCGCCGTCCTCGATGGTCTTCTCGCTGACGGTCGCGGTGCAGGTCAGGGTGTCGTTCTTCTGGTTGATGGCGCGGAACTGCACGCCCAGCTCGCGCACCTCCACCTCGTCGCCGGCCCAGTCGCGCAGCATGTTGATCAGGTAGGCGAAGCGCAGGTTGCCCATGCCGAACGCGCCCTGCTCGTTCGCGCCGCGCCGTCCCGCGTCGTCGTCCATGTGGATGTAGACGAACTCGTCGTTGACCGCCGCGTAGCGGTTCCAGTGCATGAAGTCCGTCGTGCGCGCCCACTCGGGGACGCTGTCGCCGACCTCGACGTCCTCGAAGTACACGTGGTAGGCCACGCCGCTCCTCCCGCCCCGCAGCCTCCCGGCCCGCGCCGCGCCGCGATGATAGCAGCCGCGTCCGCGCGGGCCGCCCGCCTATACTGCGCGCGCGAGCGCCCTCGAGGGCATCGCGGGAGGCTCCATGACACTCATTCACGCCGTCGCCCACCCCGGAACGCCCGACGACGCGGACGGCGGCGGGGCGCTGCCGACGCTGATCGCGCTGCACGGCTACGGGGCGCACGCGCAGGATCTGCTCGGCCTCAACCCCTACCTCGCGGGCGGGCGGCTGTTGATGATCTGCCCGCAAGCGCCGCTGCCGATCCAGCCCGGCTTCCACGGCTTCAGCTGGCACGCCTTCAGCGGCCCCGAGGGCCGCGGCTCCCCCGAGGTCGTCGAGGCCGCCACGGCGATGGTCAGCGAGTTCGTCGGCTTCGCCCTCGAGGCCTACCCGGCGGACCCGGAGCGGGTCGCGCTGCTCGGCTTCAGCCAGGGCGGGGGGATGGCCTACCGCCTCGGCTTCCGCGAGCCGGAGCGCTTCGTCGGCCTCGCGGCGCTGAGCACGAGCCTGCCGGACGACCTCTTCGCGGGGGGCGAGGCGCCGGGCGAGGCCGTGCGCGCGCTGCCGCTGCTGATCCAGCACGGAGCGTCCGACGCCAGCGTGAGCGTCGACAAGGGGCGCGCCTCCCGCGACCGCCTCGCGGGGCTGGGGCTCGCCCCGGACTATCGCGAGTACCCGATGGCGCACGAGGTGGGCGCGCACAGCGCGCGCGACCTCTCGCAGTGGCTGGAGCGGGTGCTGGGCCTCGAACATGCCGGGGCGCAGGGATAACAAACGCTATCCCGGATTAGCAGTAAATCCGTTCACCGTGCGAGCGCGATGTGCTAGCATCCGCGCGCTCGAAGTGCGGGTGAACCGTTCGGGCCGTTCGCTCGTACCATCAACGTCGCATGCGGAGGCGCCGCACGCGAAGGGGGAGGGGCATGGCAGAAGACAGCCACAACTGGTTCGAGGGACTCAACACGCGCTTGAGCCGCCGCACGGTGCTGAGAGGCGGCGTGATCGGCGGAGCGGGCCTTGCCGCGGCCGCGCTGATCGGCTGCGGCGACGACGACGAAGAGCCGGCAGCCACGCCGGCCCCGACGCCTGCCCCGACGCAGGCCCCGGCGACGCCGGCGCCGACCGAGGCGGCCGCGGCGGCGACGGAGGAAGCGGCGGAGGACGACTACGTCGGGCGGGCAGCGAACGACGGCTCGCTCTACCCGTACAACTACCCGGAGCCGGCCGGGGACCCGAAGGCAGGCGGCGTCATCAAGATCGGCGTCTCCTGGGACCTCGGCGCGATGGACACCGCCCTGCAGAAGGCGGGCGGCAGCACCACGGTGCCGGACTGCACCTACAACAGCCTGATCGGCTTCAAGCACGGTCCGGGCACGGGCAGCAAGCTCACCGTCGAGCTGGAGCCGGAGCTGGCGCAGTCCTGGGAGTGGTCGCCGGACGGCACGCAGGTCACGTTCAACCTGGCGAGCGGCGTCAAGTTCCAGAACGTCGTGCCCCTGAACGGGCGTGACTTCTCGTCGACCGACGTGCTGCAGTGGGCGGAGCGCCAGTCGACGACGGGCGTCAACAAGGGCGCGTTCGGGCTGGTCACGGACATGGCGACGCCGGACGCGAACACGTTCCAGTTCACGCTCTCGGCGCCGAGCCCGGACTTCCTGATTCCGTTCGGCACGCACTTCATGAGCATCTACCCGCGCGAGCTGGTGGATCAGGAGCTGCTGGCGACGCAGGCGATCGGCACCGGGCCGCTGATCATCACGGAGATCGAGGAAGGCAGCCACGTCATCCTCGAGACCAACCCGGACTACTGGGAGAAGAACCTGCACGGCCGCGAGCCGTGGCTGGACGGCCTGGAGTTTCGGATCATGCGTGACTCGGCGGCGCGCATCGCCGCCTACCGCACGGGCGACCTCGACTACTGCTACAGCTGGCCGTCCACGCCGAGGCACGCGGCCGAGCTGCTGGAGACGAACCCGGACTACGTGGTCCTCTCCGACCCGGTGGTGCTGAACAGCGGTTCGTGGGGCATGAACCTGACGGACCCGCGCTTCTCCGACCCGCGCGTGCGGCAGGCGCTGCACCTGGGCTTCAACCGCGATCTGGCGATCCAGATCATCTACGACGGCGTCGGCACCTGTCTGCCGACGGCGGCGTGGCCGTTCGTCTACGACGAGACCCCGTCGTTCGAGAACGGGATCCTGGCGCCGTGGTTCACGTACGACCCGGGCGAGGCGCAGAGCCTGCTGCAGGCCGCCGGCCAGGAGAACCTCGAGTTCACGGTGCTGACGACGGACCGCTACCTCAGCACCGGCGACGCCGAGCTGATGCAGGAGCAGTTCCGCGAGCTGGGCGTCACGGTGAACTTCAACTCGGTGGACTACACGGAGTTCAACAGCCAGTGGGTGCCGGGCGAGTACCCCGAGGTGGCCGACGGCTGGGCGACCCCGTCGAGCACGGGCGCTGCGGACGGCTTCTACTGGGAGCAGGTGCACTCGCAGTCGCCGGACAACCGCTGGTACATCAACGACCCGGAGATCGACGCGTGGGCGGACGCGCAGCGGATCGACCTCGATCCCGACAGCCGTTCGGACACGCAGCGCAAGATCTTCGACAAGTTGGTGGCGGAGGCGTACCGGCTCGAGACGATTCACACGTTCTCGCTGTCGTCGTACCCGCCATGGCTGCGCTTCGTGCGGTTCAACGGGCCGTACATCAGCTACCACTGGTTCTACCGCTGGGGCGACTCCTTCATGGACACCTGGCTCGACAAGTAACGGCAGCAAGGAAGCCGTACACAGTCGTGTACACAGGGGGAGCCGGCCATTGGCCGGCTCCCCTCTTGTTGGGCGCGGGCGGGCCACGCGAGGGCGCGCGTGGCGAGGACGCCCGGGCATCGTTTTCGGACTTCACGCGCAAACCGCTGGCGCGATGTGCTAGCATCGCGATAGTTCGTCTGCGGTGATCCGCTGCCGCGTTGGCTTGTCCTGCCGTCGCCGCACGCGGAGGCGCCGCACCGAAGGGGGAGGGGCATGGCAGAAGACAGCCGAAACTGGTTCGAGGGACTCAACACGCGCTTGAGCCGCCGCACGGTGCTGAGAGGCGGCGTGATCGGCGGAGCGGGCCTTGCCGCAGCCGCGCTGATCGGCTGCGGCGACGACGACGAGGACGAACCGGCAGCCACGCCGGCCCCGGCGACGCCGGCGCCGACGGCGGCTCCCGCGACTCCGACGCCGACCGAGGCGGCCGCGGCGGCGACGGAGGAAGCGGCGGAGGACGACTACGTCGGGCGAGCGATGGCCGATGGCTCGCTCTACCCGTACAACTACCCGGAGCCGGCCGGGGATCCGAAGGAAGGCGGCGTCATCAAGATCGGCGTCTCCTGGGACCTCGGCGCGATGGACACCGCGCTGCAGAAGGCCGGCGGTAGCACGACCACGCCGGACTGCACCTACAACAGCCTGCTCGGCTTCAAGCACGGGCCGGACACGGGCAGCAAGCTGAGCGTCGACCTGGAGCCGGAGCTGGCCGAGTCCTGGGAGTGGTCGCCGGACGGCACGCAGGTCACGTTCAACCTGGCCAGCGGCGTCAAGTTCCAGAACGTCGTGCCCCTGAACGGGCGCGACTTCTCGTCGACCGACGTGCTGCAGTGGGCGGAGCGCCAGTCGACGACGGGCGTGAACACGGGCGCGTTCGGGCTGGTCACGGACATGGCGACGCCGGACGCGAACACGTTCCAGTTCACGCTCTCGGCGCCGAGCCCGGACTTCCTGATTCCGTTCGGCACGCACTTCATGAGCATCTACCCGCGCGAGCTGGTGGATCAGGATCTGCTGGCGACGCAGGCGATCGGCACCGGTCCGCTGATCATCACGGAGATCGAGGAAGGCAGCCACGTCACCCTCGAGAAGAACCCGGACTACTGGGAGAAGAACCTGCACGGCCGCGAGCCGTGGCTGGACGGCCTGGAGTTCCGGATCATGCGTGACTCGGCGGCGCGCATCGCGGCGTACCGCACTGGCGATCTGGACTACTGCTACAGCTGGCCGTCCACGCCGAGGCACGCGGCCGAGCTGCTGGAGACGAACCCGGACTACATCGTCCTGGCGGACCCGGTGGTGCTGAACAGCGGTTCGTGGGGCATGAACCTGACGGACCCGCGCTTCTCCGACCCGCGCGTGCGGCAGGCGCTGCACCTGGGCTTCAACCGCGACCTGGCGATCCAGATCATCTACGACGGCGTCGGCACCTGTCTGCCGACGGCGGCGTGGCCGTTCGTCTACGACGAGACCCCGTCGTTCGAGAACGGGATCCTGGCGCCGTGGTTCACGTACGACCCGGGCGAGGCGCAGAGCCTGCTCCAGGCGGCCGGCCAGGAGAACCTCGAGTTCACGGTGCTGACGACGGACCGCTACCTGAGCACCGGCGACGCCGAGCTGATGCAGGAGCAGTTCCGCGAGCTGGGCATCACGGTGAACTTCAACTCGGTGGACTACACGGAGTTCAACAGCCAGTGGGTGCCGGGCGAGTACCCCGAGGTGGCCGACGGCTGGGCGACCCCGTCGAGCACGGGCGCTGCGGACGGCTTCTACTGGGAGCAGGTGCACTCGCAGTCGCCGGACAACCGCTGGTACATCAACGACCCGGAGATCGACGCGTGGGCGGACGCGCAGCGGATCGACCTCGATCCCGACAGCCGTTCGGACACGCAGCGCAAGATCTTCGACAAGTTGGTGGCGGAGGCGTACCGGCTCGAGACGATTCACACGTTCTCGCTCACGTCGTACCCGCCATGGCTGCGCTTCGTGCGGTTCAACGGGCCGTACATCAGCTACCACTACTTCTACCGCTTCGGCGACTCGTTCACGGACGTGTGGCTGGACAAGTAGCGGCGGCAGGGAAGCCGTACAGTCGTACGCAAGGGGAGCCGGCCGATTGGCCGGCTCCCTTCTCGTTCGGGGGCGGAGCCGCCTTCACGAGATCCGGGCCCGCGGGGCGCGAATCGGGAACCGAGGCAGGCCGCCGCGACGCCGATCCCGCAAATCCCCCGATCCGGGCCACGGCGTACTATGATTGCCGCGGCGGAAGCCCGGCCCCCGGACGCGTCGGGGGGCGGCAGCGGCCCGGCGCGGGGCCGGCGCCCGGAGCGCAACGAGACGAGGCAGCATGTACCGCTACGTCATCCGCCGCCTGATTGCCGCCGTCCCCACGATCATCATCATCTCGATCCTTGTCTCGCTGCTGATCCGCCTGCAGCCGGGCAGCGTCCTCATGGCCAACCTCGAGGAGGGCGGCAGCTACACCGAAGAAGAACTTGACCTGATGGCCTACAACCTTGGCATCACGCGCACCTGGCCGCACCAGTACCAGTGCTGGGTGGTGGGCGACCTGCTGAACTGGGCCGTGAGCCCTGCCGTACAGGATCCGAACAGCGCGGTTCCCAGGGACGGATCGATCCTGACCCTCGGCTTCATCGGCGAGAAGCCGCTGCTCGGCGAGTGCGACGGCGGAGGCCTGATCCGCGCCGATTTCGGACAATCCCTCGACAGCAGGCGCGACATCCTCGAGCAGATTGGCAAGCGAGCGCGCGTCTCGGTTCAACTCGCGATGATGGCGATGGTCGTGGCGATCTCGGTTGCGCTGCCGCTCGGCATCATCGCGGCGGTCAAGCAGGACAGCTGGGTTGACTACGTATCGCGCCTGTTCTCGGTCCTGGGTCTCTCCGTGCCGGACTTCTTCACCGCGACGGTGTTGCTCTACATCCTCTCGGTCTGGGTTGGGTGGACACCTCCGTTCGGTTACTTCTCCTTCTGGTCCGACACGTGGACCAACCTGCAGGCGTACACCATTCCCGCGCTCATCGTCGGCTACCGGCTCTCGGCAATCAGCGCGCGCATGACGCGATCCGCGATGCTCGAGGTGCTGCGCCAGGACTACGTGCGCACCGCTCGCGCGAAGGGTCTCGAGGAGCGGCCCGTCATCCTCAAACACTCGCTGCGGAACGCGCTCATCCCGGTGGTCACGATCATGGGCACGCAGTTGAGCTTCCTGCTCGGCGGGATCGTGCTGATCGAGGTCGTGTTCTCGCTTCCCGGACTCGGCTCGCTGCTGCTGAACGCCGTCGAGGTCCGTGACTACCCGGTGGTGCAGGGCGTCGTGGTGCTCACCTCGATCACCTTCATCCTCATGAACCTGCTGGTCGATCTCTCGTACGCGCTGATCGACCCGCGGATCCGCTACAGCTAGGGCAGGGGGCAACGGTGGCCGCGAGCACAACCCGCACGGAGTTCCAGCAGTTTGCGACTCCCGCGCGCAACCCGATCGTCCACACGATGTGGAACATCGTCAGGACGCCGGTCGGAGCAGCCTCGCTGGCCGTGATCGTCGGGCTCGTCCTCGTCGCGGTCCTCGGTCCGTGGATCTCCCCGTACGGCTTCACCCAGTTCTCGGTCGACACGTACCAGGGCCCGAGCACATCTCACTGGCTCGGCACGGACAACCTCGGCCGCGATACGCTCTCGCGGCTGATCCGGGGAGCGCGCATTTCGATTTACGCCGGCTTCCTGACCGTCACCTTCGGCACCCTCGTCGGGTCGATCGTCGGATTGGTGAGTGGCTTTGCCGGCGGCACGGCCGACCTCATCATCCAGCGCTTCGTCGACGCCATCCAGGCGATCCCCGCGCTCATGATGACGATCGCGATCATCGCGGTGATTGGACCCAGCACCACCAACGCCGTCATCGCGATCGCGGTGTTCGTCTCGGCCAGCAACTCGCGCGTGGTGAGAAGCGCGGTGTTCTCCGTCAAGGAGAACGTCTACATCGAGGCCGCCGAGGCGATCGGCGCCTCCCCGCTGCGACGCCTGGTCCGCCACGTCTTGCCCAACGTGATGCCGGTCATCCTGATCCTGATCTCGGCGGGCTTTGGCGCCGCGATCCTGATCGAGGGCGCGCTCAGCTTCCTCGGGCTCGCCACGCAGTTGCCCGACGTCTCATGGGGCATCAGCCTGCGCGACGGGCGCATCTTCATGGAGGAGCAGCCCTGGATGGCGATCTCCGCCGGCACCGCCATCGCGATCACGGTGCTCGCCTTCAACCTGCTCGGCGACGTCATCCGCGACGTGCTCGACCCGCGCCTCCGAGGCTCCCGCTAGCCGCGCCTCACGCGACCGCCGCGATCATCCCGTCGCCCGGCAGCGTCCCGCCCGCCGCGCCGATCCGCGCCGTCCAGTCGCCGAAGCTGCGGGCGAGCGCCTCGAGGGCGTCGCCCTCTCCGGCAGCCGCGGCCGGGGAGGCGGCGATCAACGCGCGCCCGACGTGCCGCGCCAGCTCGCCCGGATGCGCCGTCGCGCGCGCCTCGGCGAAGCCCGCGTGCTCCAGCGCCTCGCGCAGCCACGCCGTCGTCCAGCGCCGCAGCTCCACGACCGTGCTGCGCCGCGCGTGGGGCGCGAGCCGCTCCAGCAGCTCCACGCCGAGCGCGGGCGCGGCCGCGCCCGCCAGCAGCGTCTCGCCGTAGGCGCGGCGGCCGAGCGCGGCGGCCTCAAGGGCCCGCTGGTGCAGCCGCGCCGCCTCGCCGTCCGCGGGGAGCTCGAGGGTGTAGCGGCGCTCCAGCGGCGGATCCTGCAACCGCCGTACGTAGCTGTAGAGGCGGATCGGCCGCGCGGCGGCGTCGACGCCGTCCCAGAGCAGCACGCTCTCGATCTCCGGGGCGGGGAGCCGCCAGTGCTGGTAGGAAACGCGCAGCGCCCCGCCGGGCCGCAGCACGCGCCGCAGCTCGGCGAAGACCGCCTCCGGCGCCGCTGCTTCCTCGAGCGATGCCGCCGCCGTGACGAGGTCCACCGAGCCGTTGGCTAAGGGCAGCGCCGCCGCATCGGCCGTGACGAAGCGAGCGTTCGCGAGCCCCAGCCGTTCGGCGTTCGCCCTGCATGCGCGCACCCGCCGCGGCGACGGGTCGACGCCCAGCACCTCGGCGTCCGGGCGCGCGGCGGCGATCGGCAGCGAGGGCCAGCCGTCGCCGGGCCCGATGTCGAGCACGCGCGGTGCGCGGTCTGCGTGCACGGACGGAGCGTGCGCGAGGTACGAGACGTAATCCGTAACGCGCGCGGCGTCCGCCCAGTGCTCCTCGCGGCGGGGGTCGTAGGGGACGTCGACGAACGGGAGCTGGCCGCCGCGCTGGCGCGGCATCCGCTCGTAGAGCCCGCGCGCCGAGTCGATCCGCTCGGGCGGCGCGTTCGCGAGCAGCCAGCGCTCGACGGGCGAGGGATGCACGGCAGCCGGCATCGACGCTGCCTCCCGCCTCGCTGGGCGCGGCGCGGGCGTCCCGGCTAGAAGAGCCCGCCGGTGCGGATCGTGCGCTCGATCGCGTAGACGACCAGCAGCCCCACGGCGATGGCGATCCACTTCCAGTGGAAGCGGCCGGGATCCTCGAGCAGGTTCATCGCAGGCGTCTCCATCTCCGGCGGCGGTCGCGCAGACCCGAGCGTACGGCCTGCGCGCCCGGGCGTCACGCCCGGCGAGGCGGTACTGCCCTCGCTGCCCGTGCTGGACTGGCGGCGGCGGGTAGTCGCGGCGTTGCCGGCGCGTCAGTCCGGGCGCGCTACGCGCCTGTGTGGCGCGCGCGTTGCGAGCAATGCTGGTACGATTTCACGACGTTAGGTGCGGCGAATATCGAGCCGTTGCCCGTACGATACTGGGCGGGCAGGCCCGGCAGCACGTCCGGGGCGCGGCAGGCGGATCGCGGGGGTGGGGATGACGGCGCGACTGATCGCACTGCCGGCGCGACGTGTCCCGCTCCTCGGCCACGGCTGGCCGCCGGCCGTGATCGTGTTGCCCGCCCTGCTGGTCGGCGCCCTCTGCGCGATCCCGCCCGTCTACCTGCTGGTCCGCGCCGGACAGTCGCCCGAGGCCGCCTGGGAAGCGGTCGCCGCGAGCTCGACGCTCGGCCTCGCGCTGCGCACGATTGCCTTCGCCGCCGCCTCCACCGCGCTCGCCACGGCGATCGCGCTCCCACTCGCCTGGCTGACGACGCGCACCGACCTGCCGGGCAGGCGCACGCTCGCGATCCTCGCGGCGTTGCCGCTCGCGGTGCCCTCGTACATCGCCGCGATGCTGGCGGTCTCGGCCTTCGGACCGACCGGGCTGCTCCAGGATGCGCTCGCGCCGCTTGGGGTGGAGCGCTTGCCCTCGATCTACGGCTTCCCGGGCGCGACGCTCGTGCTCGGCCTGTTCACCTACCCCTACCTGCTGCTCACGCTGCGCCCGGCGCTGCTCGGCCTCGACCCGCGCCTCGAGGAGACGTCGCGCGGCCTCGGCCATGGGCGCTGGACGACGTTCCTGCGCGTGGTGCTGCCGCAGCTGCGCCCCGCCCTCGCTGCGGGCGGCCTGCTCGTCGCGCTCTACGCGATCTCGGACTTCGGGGCGGTCGCGCTGCTGCGCTATGACACGCTGACGAGGGCGCTGTTCGTGCGCTACGAGTCCGGCTTCGACCTCTCCGGGGCCTCGGCGCTCGCGCTCGTGCTGATCGGCATCGCCTTCGCGCTGATCGCTGTCGAGCTGTGGGCGCGCGGCGAACGCCGCTACCACGGCGCGCGAGGCGACTCGCGCCCCGCCGCCGTGGCGCCGCTCGGCCGCTGGCGCTGGCCCGCGTTCGGCCTCGTGGCGGGACTGCTGGCGGTTGCGCTCGCGCTGCCGCTGGCGCTGCTCGGCTTCTGGCTGGTGCGCGGCCTGGCGGCGGGCGAGGCGCTGCACGGCGTGGCTGGCGCGATGCTGGACTCGCTGACCGCCGCCGGGCTCGCCGCGCTGGTCGCGGCGGCTGCGGCGATCCCCGTCGCCGTGCTCTCGGCGCGCCATCGCCGTTTCGCGCTGACGCAACCGATCGAGCTGCTGAGCCACAGCGGCTTCGCGCTGCCAGGGCTGGTGGTCGCGCTCGCGCTAGTCTTCGCCGCGTTGCACGGCGAGTCGTTCGCCGGAGGGCTGTTCGGCGGCTGGCTCTACCAGTCGCTCGGGCTGCTGGTCGCCGGTTACGCGCTGCTCTTCCTGCCGCAGGCGCTCGGCGCGACACGCGCCTCGCTGCTGCAAATCAGCCCCTCGATGGAGGAGGCGGCGAGCGGACTCGGGCGGCGTCCCTGGCAGGTGCTGGGCTCGATCACGCTGCCGCTCGCCAGCCGCGGCATCGCCGTCGGCATGGCGCTCGTCTTCCTGACCACGATGAAGGAGCTGCCCGCGACGCTGATCCTCAGCCCGATCGGCTTCCAGCCGCTCGCGGCGCAGGTCTGGGGCACCGCCAGCGAGGCGTTCTTCGCGCGCGCCGCGCTCCCTGCGCTGCTGCTGGTCCTGCTCTCCGCACTGCCGCTCGCACTGCTCACGCTCTGGAGGCGCGATGCCTGAACGCGCACCCATTGCCGCGCATGAGGCGCACGAGGCGCCCGCCACGCCCGCACTGCGCGCGCGCGGCCTCGTGCGCAGCTTCGACGGCGTGCGGGCGCTCGACGGGCTGGACCTCGATGTCCACCGCGGCGAGCTCTGCGTCATCCTCGGCGCGAGCGGCTCCGGCAAGACGACCGCGCTGCGCCTGATCGCCGGCTTCGAGCGCCCGGACGAGGGCGCGATCAAGCTGTTCGGCGAGCGCGTGGCCGGCGAGGGCGCGTTCGTGCCTCCGGAGCGGCGTGGCGTCGGCATGGTGTTCCAGGATTACGCGCTGTTCCCCCATCTCTCCGTGGAGGACAACGTCGCCTACGGCCTCCCGCGCGGAGCGGACCGCGCGGCGCGCGTGCGCGAGGTGCTGGAGCTGACCGGCCTCGCCGGCCTCGACAGGCGCGCCGTGCATGAGCTGTCCGGCGGTGAGCAGCAGCGCACCGCCCTCGCGAGGGCGCTCGCGCCCCGCCCCCGGCTGCTGCTGCTCGACGAGCCGTTCTCCAATCTCGACCCCTCGCTGCGCGCCCGGGTGCGCGGCGAGTTGCGCGAGATCCTGCGCCGCGCGGGCACGACGACGATCCTCGTCACGCACGACCAGGAGGAGGCGCTCTCGATCGCCGATCGCGTCGCCTTCCTCTGGGACGGGCGCGTCGAGCAGTATGGCACGCCTCGGGAGATCTACCTGGAGCCGGGCACGCTGCGCGTCGCGGAGAGCATCGGCGACGCGATGGTGCTGCGGCTGCCCGCCGCCGGCGGCCTCGTGCGCACCCCGTTCGGCGACCTGCCCGCGCCGCCCGAGGCGAGCCGCTGCGCCGTCGTGATCCGCCCCGAGGACGTGCTGCTGCGCGAGAACGGCGCGCCCGCCGAGGTCTGCGGCCACGAGTTCTACGGCCACGACCAGATGCTGCACGTGCGCCTCGCCGGCGGCGAGGAGCTGCGCGTGCGCGTGGGGCCGGGCGAGGAGTTCGCGCGCCTCGATCGCGTCGCGCTGCAACTGCGCCGCCCGCCCGCCGTCTTCGCCGAGTCGCCCGCGGCGCGGTAGCCGCCCACGGGGCCGGGTCGCGAGGCGGCTACGCGTCGCCGCGCAGGCTGGCGAGCAGCACCTTGCGCTGCACCTTGCCGTTGCGAGTGCGCGGGAGTTCGTCGACGAGGCGGTACTCGTGCGGCTGCTTGTAGCCGGCCAGCCTGCCCTCGGCGTGGGCGCGCAGCACGTCTTCCTCGAGGCGCACGCCGTCCTGCGGCACGACGCAGGCCGTGACCAGCGTCTTCGTCGCGTCGATCGGCAGGCCGACGACGGCGACCTCGGAGACGCCGGGGCAGGACTCGATCGCCGCCTCGATCTCGACCGGGGAGAGGCGGAAGCCGAACGACTTGATGACGTCGTCGGCGCGGCCGTGGAACCAGATGTAGCCGTCCTCGTCCAGCGCGGCCAGGTCGCCGCCCGTGAACCACTCGCCGCGATGGACCGAGGCCTCCTCGTCCGGCCGCCGCCAGTAGCCGAGCATCAGGCCGGGGTCCGTGCGGTGCACGGCGAGCAGCCCCACCTCGCCCGGCGGCAGCGGCTGATCCGCGCCCGGCGCGTCGCCGTCCTCCGGCAGGATCACGACGCGGCGGCCGGGCTGGGGCTGCCCCGGCGAGCCGGGACGCACGGGCGTCGCCGGTCCGGAGGAGATGTACGTGCTGACCTCGGTCATGCCGAGCGCCTCGAACATCTCCGTCCCGACCCTGGCGGCCCACTCGTCGGCGAGCGCCGGCAGCAGCGGCTCGGCCGCGCAGAGGCAGTGACGCAGCGAGGAGAGATCGGTCTCCTCGGGCGCCCCGTACTTGAGCAGCTGGCGGTAGACGGTCGGGACGGCGGTGAAGACGTTGACGCCGTGCTGGGCGATCAGGCGCGACCAGATCGCGGGGTCCGGCGGACCGCCGTAGAGCATCGCGTGCCCACCGACCGCCCAGACGTCCATCAGCCCCACGCCGAGGGTGTAGGACCAGTTCAGCGTCCCCGCGTGCAGCGTGACGTCGCCGGCCTCGAAGCCCTCCCACGCGCCCCACATCAGCGCGCGCCCGTAGAGCGTGCGCTGCGCGTGCAACACGCCCTTTGGGCTGGCCTGCGTCCCCGAGGTGTAGATCAGGAACGCCGGATCCTCGGCCTGCGTCTGCGGCAGCCCGGCGTCGCCGTCGAGCGTGTCGAGGTCGGCGGCGTCGATCTCGATGCCCTGGAAGCCGGGCAGCGGCAGGTCGGCGGAGGTGACGGCGGCGCGCGGCTCGGCGTCGGCGCAGAGGAAGGCGGCCTCGGCGGGCGTCAGTTGCGGCGAGGCGGGGATCGGCGCGAGCCCGGCGGCGTTCGCGCCGAAGAAGGCGAAGGCGTAGTCCGGCGAGTGCGGCGTGCGCACCAGCACGCGATCGCCCGGCTCGAGGCCGCGCGCCAGCAACCCGCGCCCGATGCGCTCGACCCGCTCCCAGGCCTCGGCGTAGGTCCAGCGCTCCGTGCGATCGCCGTAGAGGAAGCTGAACGCGGGCCGGTCGGCGAAGGCGGGATCACTTGCGCGCGCCTCGAGGCAGGCGCGGGCGATGTTGAGCGGCCCCTCGACGGGCGCGCGTACGACCGTGCCGGGCGCGATCACGCCGGGCGCGTCCGAGGTCACGGGGCCTCCTCGACCAGCGCCGACATCGAGCCCTTCGAGGTCGGGATGCGCGGGTCCGCTCCGTAGCCGTGGATCTTCTCCTGGTTGCGCGTCACCTGCTCACGCCCCGCCGTCTCCACGATCACCCGCCCCTCCGTGTCCACGATGCGGGCGAGGGCGAACGCCTTCTCCTTTCCGTAGCCGAAGATGCGGCCGAGCATCTCGATCACGTAGGCGTAGGTGTGGAAGTCGTCGTCGAGCAGCACCAGGTGGTAGCGGGGCGCGAGTTGCTCCCCGGCGTCAGGCGCTTCGATCTCCGTCGGCGCGGTGCGGATGGTCGGCTCGGCGGTGCTCACCTGCGTATTGTCCGCCCTCCGCGCCTCGCGTCAACGATGCGCGCCGAGGTCTGTCTACGAGGCGTGCCAGGCGCGCTGGAAGTAGCCCCAGAAGTCGATCATCAGCACGCCCTGGCCGCCCTCGGTGACGGGCTGCGACTCCCGCTGCGGCCAAGGGTCGATGCTGACCTGCTGCATCATGTCGATGTGCATCCGCTCGCTCCAGGGCGACTCCACCTCGTAGATGCAGAGGTAGGGCAGCGGCGTCCCCTCGATGCGGCGTTCGAGGATGTAGCGCGTCGCGCTGCGGAACGGCGGCGACTTGGCGACGTCGATCATGTGGTTCGTGGTGTACCAGTCGTTGAAGGACTCGACATAGCCGAGGTCCGTCGGGTGCGTGAAGACGATCATCGCGCCCTCGAAGGCGTCGTCGCTCGTCGGGTCGGGGCGGCCGAAGTCGATGATCTTGCTGTAGGCCCCGCTGCTGATGACCGAGCGCCCGGCGGCCTCGGGCAGGGCGGCCAGCGCGCCGAAGTCGTCGCCGGCGAGCTGGTAGGCGGCGCCGTAGACGGCGGCCGGACGCGGGCGGTCGGGGACGGCGTCGCTCGGAGCGTCCCGGTCGAGGTGCAGCCACAGCCGGTCCTCGTAGGCCTCCGTCAGCCCCTGGTTGATGCCCCGCGCGATCGGCGTGGCCGGCACCTCCTGTTCGCGCAGCTCGAAGATGTTCGCCGCCGCCGCCGCGCCGCCGTCCAGCAGCGGACGCGCCCGATCCTCGAGGTAGCCCTCTAGGCTCGCGTCACCGTCGACGGCGAAGAAGTCGAAGAGCAGCGAGGCGACGGTCTTGTCGTCGTAGTGCGCGGTGAGGATGTGCGGGTCCGCGGTGGTCGTCATGGTGGTGTGCCTCTCGTGGGTGCGCGCGTCTGTCACGCCCTGCGTGCGCACTCTACCCGACCGCGGGCGTCTCCTGACGCCCGTGTCCGAGGCCGTGCAGCACGTGGAAGTCGTCGCTGATGATGCCGGTCACGCCCCACTCGATGAGCTCGCGGGCCTGGCGGCCACTGTCCACGGCCCAGGCGAAGCACTCCGGCACATGCTCGCGCAGCTCGGCCACCCGCTTCGCGTCGAGGTTGCGGCGGTGCGCTCCCACCGCCGGGAGGCCGTCCCCTCGCGCGAGGTCGAGCGCGCTCGTCAGGTCGTCGGCGGATCCGCAGGAGTAGACGGCCAGCACGTGCGGCAAGGCGCGGAAGGGCGCGAGTAGCTCCCAGTTCCGCGCGCTCACGAGGTACGGCTCGCCCGGGCGGTGCTCCGCCATGGCCTCGATGGCAGCCGCGGGCAGTCCGGG
Organism: Dehalococcoidia bacterium; assembly: GCA_963692775.1. Classification (GTDB taxonomy): domain Bacteria; phylum Chloroflexota; class Dehalococcoidia; order UBA2979; family UBA2979; genus VXMT01. Next base: position 2,452,090 of record OY839116.1, read on the forward strand.
GTCGCGGCCCTTGAGATCGAGCATCAGGCGCGTGCTGGGCCGGGCGGTGTTGAGCACGCCGCCGAGCCGGAGGCGGCCCGGGCGGCCGGGCCGCAGCGCCCAGCCCTCGCGCAGCAAGGGCAGCATTCCGAGCGCGCCCGCGTGCCGGACGTCCAGCCGCCCGCGGTGCAGCCAGAGGTCGAGTTCGACGACGTCGATGCCCCAGCGCTCGGCCTCGAACAGCCGCCGCGGCGTGTTGCCGCCGCGATGCGCGATGCGCAGCGGCCCGCCGGCGAGCGGGCGCGAGGGACGTTGCTCCGCGGAGGCCGTCACCGGGTCACCCTCCCTCGCCGCGCCGGGCGCTGCGGGCAGGGTACAAGGAGGGGGCGGCGCGGGCCGCCCCCTCTGCGCTGTTCGCGGCGCCTACGCGCCCGCTTGCCGCCGCTACGGCGGGTAGCTGTGCGGGATCTGCCAGGCCTCGTGCTCGTCCGGCTCGCCGGAGAGCTTCCACTGCGGCAGCCCCCAGCCGTCGCCGAGGTCCACGATCGTCACCTCGACGCGCTTGCCGATCGCGACATCCTCGCGAGGCGCGGGGTTGCCGTCCTCGCCCAGCAGGTTGCCGACGATGCGCAGCGCGCGGTGCTCGCCCATCGTCCCGCGCTCCTCGTCCAGCTCGACGAGGATCACGGGGTAGGGGACGAAGTCCTTGAACGCCGGGTTAATCGGGTGCGGCACGATGTAGTAGGAGTAGATCGTGCCCTTGCCCGACGCCGCGACCCACGTCATGTCGCTGCCGCGGCACTCCGGGCACATCGTGCGCGCCGGGTAGATCTTGGCGCCGCAGTCGTCGCACTGCTGGAGCGGGAGGTAGCCCTTGCCCGCCTCCGTCAGGTACTCGCGATGCTGCGGGTCGTTCTCCGGGACGAAGACGCCGGCCCCGAGGTATTCAGCCATTGCTATCGCTCCTCTTCGCTGGCCGCTCGCCTAGACCTGGTTCGTCATGACCAGCGACGAACCGGTCGGCGGCTGCGCCCAGCCGAGGTTCATCGTGATCTCCGGGTCACGCACCTGGCGGCAGGCGCCCTCGCTGTAGTCGTAGGTGTGCTCACCCTCGCAGTAGTCGTCGACCTCGCCGCGGAGCTGGCGCACGTTCTCGATGACCATGTTCATCCCGTGCGTGTAGCCCTCGCAGAGGTGGCCGCCCGAGGGGTTGTTGGGCCGCTTGCCGCCGAGCTCGATGGTGCCGTCGGAGACGTAGTGGCCGCCCTCGCCGATCGGGCAGAAGCCGTAGGCTTCCAGCTGCAGCAGCGTGGTGAAGGTGAAGGCGTCGTAGGAGCCGGTGATGTCCACGTCCTCCGGCCCGATGCCGGCGTTCGGGAAGACCACGTCCTTCGTGTAGATGCCGCCCACCTGGTTGATCGGCCCGTGGTTCCAGTGGTAGTCGGGCGACCACTTGTGGGTGCGCCCGCCCGTCCCGAGGATCGCGACGTTCGGCCTCGGCAGGTCGCGCGCGCGCTCCGTGCTGGTGATCACGATCGCCGTCGCGTTGTCCGTCTCCACGCAGCAGTCGAGCAGGTGGAACGGCTCGACGATGTAGCGCGAGTTGAGCACGTCGTCGACGGTGAGCCGCTGCTTGTAGTACGCCTTCGGGTTGTTCGAGGCGCCCTTGCTGTGCGCCACCTTGACGTGCGCGAGCTGCTCCGGCGTGGTGCCGTACTCGTACATGTGGCGCACGAAGCTGAGCCCGAAGTTCTGCAGCGCGCTGGCGATGCCGTAGATGCGGCTGTGCATCGTGTGGTCGCCGTGGCGCGTCAGGAACGGGGGCGGCCCCGCCGGCGCGCCCACGGGCGTGCCGCCGATGCGCATCTCCGTGAAGCCGTTCATCGTCCGGTAGACGACCATCGCGTCGCAGAGGCCCGCCTCGAGCGCTCCGATCGCGAGGCCGATCAGCGTCTCCGAGGACGATCCGCCGCCCCAGGTGTCCACCTGGTAGTCCAACCGCACGCCGAGGTCGGAGAAGATGATCTCCGAGCCGGCCGCGTCGCCGACCTGGTAGCAGGTCGTGCCCCAACTGGTGCTGTCGTAGTCGAGGCCGGAGTCGTCGATCGCCGCCTTGACCGCCTCCACGCCCATCTGGCGCGTGGTGCGGCCGGAGTTGCGCGAGTACTCGGTCTCGCCAACGCCGACGACCGCGTACTTGCCTCGAAGCAAGCCTGAGCCTTTAGCCAAGAGTGCCGTCCTTCCCTCTGCGTTTGCCGCGCCGCACTCTACAGCACGCGGCGCGTGGTGGCGACGCGATCCGCGCCCCGGCGCGCACGGCGCGGGCTGGACAAGCGCCGCGCCGTCGCCTACCAATGCCGGGCGAGTCCGCGAGGAGGACGCATGCCCAACCGCTACGTGATCTACGGCGCAGGCGGCATCGGCTGCGCCATCGGCGCGCGGCTCTTCGCCTCCGGTCGCGAGGTGGTGCTGATCGCGCGCGGCCCGCACCTCGAGGCGATCCGCGAGCGCGGGCTGACCCTCAAGACGCCCGCCGACACGCTGGAGCTGCGCATCCCCGCCGTCGCCAGCCCGCACGAAGTCGACTTCCGCGAGGACGACGTCGTCTTCCTCACGATGAGGTCGCAGGACTGCACGGACGCCCTCGACGAGCTGCGCCTGGCCGGCGGGGCCGGCCTGCCCGTGGTCTGCACCCAGAACGGCATCGAGAACGAGCGCATGGCGCTGCGCCGCTTCGAGCGCGTCTACGCCGTCGAGGTGCTGGTCGCCACCTCCTTCGTCGAGCCCGGCCTCGTGCTCAGCTACGACAAGGGCGGCGGCGGCACGCTGGTGCTGGGCCGCTACCCCGAGGGCGCGGACGACCTCGTGCGCTCGATCGCCGCCGACCTCACGGCGGCCGGCTTCCGCGGCGAGGTCGAGGAGCAGGTGATGCGCTGGAAGCACCACAAGCTGATCCGCAACCTCGGCGCGGCCTTCCCCGCGATCTTCGGCCCCGGCGCGGACACCGCCGCGCTGCGCGCGCGCCTCGAGGCCGAGTGCGAGGCGGTGTTCCAGGCGGCGGGCATCGACTACGCCTCGCGCGAGGAGTCGGCGGCGGCCGGGCGCGCGCCCGGCTTCGAGTGGGGCGAGATCCCGGGCCACGGGGAGTTCACCAGCTCCGTCTGGCAGGGCGTGCAGCGCGGCAACCGCAGCGTCGAGACGGACTACGTGAACGGCGAGATCGTGCTGATCGGCGCGCTGCACGGCGTCCCCACGCCCTGGAACCGCGCGCTCCAGCAGGCAGCCAACCACTGCGTCCGCAACGGCATCGAGCCCGGCTCGATCGGCGTCGAGGAGTTCGTCGCCGATGTCGAGCGTCTGGCGCTGTCTGGCAAGTGATGGAGCGAAGAGATGACGGATGAACTCAAGATCTGGACCTTGCGCGACGGGAACGAAGTCGAGCCCGTGCCGGGCGTTTCCGGCGTGACACTGGAGGACATCCTCGAGGAGACGCTGGTCAGCCGGCCCGAGATGCTGGAGAGCGGCCTTCACCTCGTCGGGCGGCAGACGCCAACAGAGAGCGGCCCGCTGGACCTGCTCGGCGTGGACGAGGGCGGGCGGCTGGTCGTGTTCGAGCTGAAACGCGAGCGGCTGACCCGCGAGGCGGTGACGCAGTGCATCGACTACGCCTCGGCGCTGGACGCGAAGCCGCCGGAGGAGTTGGCGGCGTTCATTGCCGAGCACTCGGGAAGCGGCGGCATCGAGAAGATTGACGACTTCGATGCGTGGTACCGGGAGCGGTTCGACGAGAATGAACTGAACGAGCTGTTGCCGCCCCGACTCGTGCTCGTGGGGCTCGGCGTGGATGAACGTGCGGAACGGATGGCAAAGTTCCTCTCAAGGGGCAGCATCGAGATCTCGGTGCTCGCGTTCCATGGCTTCGAGCACGGCGGCGAGACTTTGCTCGCCCGGCAGGTGGAGGTCGAACGGGATACGGTCGTGCGCACCGGGCCGCGAACCGCGCCCGATAAGCGCCTTGCGCTTCAGACCAGACTGGTCGATCGCGGATTGGTGGAACTCTTCGAGGACGTTGACAAGACGCTGAGGACCGCCCTCCCCGACTCCGCGCAGAGGTATGGATCTTACGGGGTGAGCTATCGCCTACCTGCCGGCAGCAACCGCCGCCGCCGCTTCTGCCACCTCTGGGTCGAGGAGAACGCTGGGTTGGTGGTCAGGTGGTATCCAGGGTCGTACTACAGCCCTGACGCACTCGACCCGCTAAGGGCCGAGGCAGTCCAGTGCGGATGGCGCGCGGAAGATAACGGCAGAGACTACGCCCTCCCAATCGACAGTGCGAAGCAGTGGGACGAGCGTCGTGACGGACTCGTGCGGTTCATCGAGGCCGCACTGGAGTCTTGGAATCCCGCGTGGAACGAGCGGGAGATCGCCGGGGCGGTGGCGGAAGGGATCGCAGGATGACGGACATCGCGGGCAGCGTCGCCGTGATTACGGGCGGGGGGAGCGGCGTCGGGCGCGCGATCGCCGTCGAGTGCGCGCGGCAGGGGGCGCGCGGCGTCGTCATCGCCGACATCGAGGCGGGGCCTGCGGAGGATGTGGCTGCCGAGGTGCGCGAGGCGGGAGCAGCCGCGATCGCCGTCCAGACCGACGTCAGTGACCGCGCCGCCGTCGAGGCCCTCGCGGCCCGCGCCTACGAGGAGTTCGGCGAGGTCAACCTGCTCTTCAACAACGCCGGCGTCAGCAAGCGCAACCCGATCGCCGAGGCGCCCGACGAGGACTGGGACTGGATCACCTCCGTCGACCTGATGGGGCCGATGTACGGCATCCATGCCTTTGTCCCGCGCATGAGGGAGCAGGAAGGACCGGGGCACATCATCAACACCGCCTCGGTCTCCGGCTTGGTGGCGCGCCCGAACGTGAACGGCATCTACACCTCGATCAAGCATGGCCTCGTCGGCGTCAGCGCCGTGTTGCACGACGAGCTCGCCCCCGAGGGCATCGTCGTTTCCTGCTGGTGCCCCGGCGGGATGCTCACGAACATGCGCGACTCTGGCCGCAACCGGCAGGAGCGCTTCGGCGGTCCCTACCCGGAGCAGCCCCGGCCCGTCGCCCGCGAGCCCAACCCGATGACCGTGGACGACGTCGCGAGGCGCGTGCTCGCCGCCGTGCGCGAGAACCGGCTCTACATCTTCAGCCACCCGCACACCCGCCCCACCGTCGAGGCCTACTACCAGCAGATCCTCGACGACTTCGAGGCGGGCGAGCGCATCGCCCGCGAGCTGGGGTAGCCGCGCGCCCATGTCGAGGCTCAGCGAGACCGTCCGCGTCGGCTCGCTCGAGGTCGCCGCGATCAGCGACAGCGCGCCCGACGTCACCGACTTCCAGCGCCACTTCCCCGGCGTCGAGGCGGCCGACTGGATGCGCGAGGTCGGGCTGACGAGGCCGGACGACCCGGTGCCGTTCAACCTCGGCAGCTTCCTGATCCGCGGCGACGGTGGCGCCACGCTCGTCGACGCCGGCTACGGCGTCTTCGGGCGCACGCTCGGCGCGCCGGGCTGCGGCGAGCTGCTGGAGCGCATCGCCGAGCTTGGCGTTGCCCTCGAGGAGATCGACGCCGTCGTGCAGACGCACCTGCACCCCGACCACGTGGGCTGGCTGATCGACGAGGACCGCGACAACGCCCTCACCTTCCCGAACGCCACGGTCTACGTCTCGCGAACCGAGCTCGACCACTGGCTCGGCCCGGACGCCGACCCGCAGCGCCTCGAGTTCGTGCGTCGTTGCGTGCTGCCCGCGCACGAGGCTGCCCGCATCGAGCCCGTCGACGGCGAGGCGGCGCTCTCTCCCTCGCTGACAATGGTGCCGACGCCGGGCCATACGCCCGGGCACTGCTCGCTGCTGCTCGACTCGGGCGGCGAGCGCCTGCTGATCACCGGCGACGTCGCCTACCACCCGGCCCACGTCGTGCGGCCGGAGTGGCGCACCTTCCTCGAGCACGACGCGGCCGAGGCCGAGCGGTCGCGCCGCAAGCTCGCCGAGCTGGCGATCGCGCGGGACGCCCTCGTGACGGGCGGCCACTTCGGCATCCTCACGCTCGGCCGCGTGCGCCGGGTGGAGACGGGCTACGCCTGGGAGGCGGTCGCGACTCCCGAGCCGCACGCCTGAGAGGGGGCGCGCGTCGGCCCTCGCGCGTTTCGGCTACCCTAGCGCGCAGGAGGACGCCCATGGACTGGCAAGACAGCCCCGAGCAGGCCGCGTTCCGCAGCGAGGTGCGCGGCTTCATCGAAGCGCGCCTTCCGAGGCACTACCGCGATCGCCCGCCCGGCGCGCCGGACGAGTGGGTCGCCGACCGCAAGGCCCCGGAGCCGGAGCGTCGCGAGGCCGCCCGCGAGTGGGCGGTGGCCCTCGGCGAGCGCGGCTGGGTCGCCCCGCACATCCCCACCGAGTACGGCGGGGGCGGCCTCTCCAAGTGGGAGCAGTTCATCTACAACCAGGAGATGGCCCGCGTCAGCGCGCCCGTCGTCGGCAGCTCGCACTCGGTCGAGATGCTGACGCCCACGCTCGTCGTGCACGGCAGCGACGCGCAGAAGAGCGCCTACCTGCCGCGCATCCTCGGCGGCGAGATGGTCTGGTGCCAGGGCTACTCCGAGCCGGGCGCCGGCTCCGACCTCGCCTCGGTGCAGACGCGCGCCGTCCTCGATGGCGACGAGTACGTGGTGAACGGGCAGAAGATCTGGACGACCAACGGCCACCACGCCGACGCGATCTTCGCGATGGTGCGCACGGACCCTGACGCGCCCAAGCACCGCGGCATCAGCTTTCTGCTGATCGACGACATGACCGCCGAGGGCGTCAGCGTCCGCCCGCTCGTCAACATGGCCTGGGAGCACGGCTTCAACGAGGTCTTCTTCGAGGACGTGCGCGTCCCCGCCACCAATGTGGTGGGCGAGGTCAACCGCGGCTGGTACGTCGCCATGACGCTGCTCGACTTCGAGCGCTCCGGCGTGCGCCAGGCGACCAACGTGCGCCGCCAGTTCAACCAACTCCTCGGCGAGGTGCGCGAGCCGCGCGCGCCCGGCTCGGTGCGCGGCCTCCCGTCCGTGCGCGCCGAGATCGCCGACCGCGCGATCGACACGGCGGTCTGCGAGAACTTCTCGCTGCGCGTGATCTCGATGCAGGCCGTGGGCCTGATCCCGAACTACGAGGCGTCGATGGGCAAGCTGCGCATCAGCGAGACGCTGCAGGCGATCTCGCGCACGGGTATGCGCGCCTTCGGGCTCTACTCGAACCTCTGGGATCCGGAGGACGAGCGCTCGCCGGCGCGCGCCGACTTCACGCAGCGCTACCTGACCTCGATCCCGCACACGATCGGCGCGGGCACCTCCGAGATCCAGCGCAACATCATCGCCACGCGCGGCCTCGGGCTGCCGCGGGGGTAGAGGGCTGCGCTACTCCGATGAGGCCTCGCCGGTACCGAGCGGCGGGAGGATTGAGCCGGGCTCAGCCAGATCCAGGCGCAGACCGAGATTCGCCGTTCCGCTCCGCGTCATGGGGAACCTTGCCTTGGCGGCCCTCTTACGGCGCGGGCCGACCCGATCGCCCTGCGACCCCCCTTCGAACAGAGGGTGGCCGCCCACGATCGTGCCGTCACAGAAGCCCCCACTGGCAGTGCGCGAAATGGACTTAAGGGCCTTGGCGTACGCTGCCGCTCGGTCGCGCGGGATGTAGCCAACGCGTTCTGCGAGCGAGCGACGCGCTCCTCTGGACGCGACATACACCGCAATCGCATTCCTGTCGTGGGGGTTGTTGGGCTCCGCGACGAGTAACGCTGTTACTCTCCTGCTCTGCCCGTACCCACCCAGCGCCCGGAGCGTGTCCTGATGTTGTAGGACGCCGGCGACTGGCACGCTCCCGCCGCCACGGAGGGCAATCGCTCCTTGCAATGAGGCCCAAGATGACGCCTTCTCTAGTGCCCGGATTAGGTCGAGCAGCGCCTCGCGGGCCTCCTCCGCCGCTATCGCGTGAAACTCGGCCAGCGCTTCTGCTGCCCTGCGGGCATCACCGTCAAGATCGTCGGGAGCGGGATACGAACCGCTGGCATCGCTCGCGTCGTCTAGGCTCGATTCCGCGAAGGCCACGGCGCTCGCGCAACCGCGCACAAACGTCCACGCGCGCTCCTCGGCGCGACCTAGCCCGCGCGGCGGCTGCCACCGCATCCCGTTTGGATCGTCCGAAGCGAGGGCGCGGCGGAACGCTGCCAGTACTCCTCCGTCGACTGCCTGCGCAGCCCGGGCGACTGCACGGCGGGCAGCTCCGATGTCGAGTACTGGTTCGCGGCCTAATTCACGCAGCATCGACACGGCTGCATCAATTCGTTCGGTGGCTAGCGGTTGCTCGATCGCACGACGTGCTTCCGCCAATGCTGGTGCGTCTGCGCTAGCCTCTTTCGCTAGGCCATCGGCAGCTGCGACCTGACCCTCCAGCGTGGCAGCGAGTTTGGCCAAGGCAATGCTTGCGGCTCCATGAGTGTCGGCAGTTGAATGATCTGCGGAGTCTGCCGGGCCGAGAGCTCGTTCAGCTTGGGCGACAGCAGAGGCAGACTCGAACGCGGCGGACCAGACGCGTCTACTGGCAGGACTCAGGCGTGGTGGCGGAGGCGGGCACGGCCAGTCGGGATCCTCGGCCGCAACCGCGCGGCGGATGAACGTCAGCATCCGCGCATCGACCACTTTGGCGGCGCGCTCGACGGCGGCACGCTCAGCCGCGATCTCAGGAGGTCGCCTGCTTATCGCTTGACGGAGCATCCGGCCGGCGGCTTCCGCATCCGTCGCCCACGCGCCGGCCCGGTCGATGGCTCGCTGTCCGGCCGCGCGCATCGTCCTCCACTCGGCGAGGTCCGCAGCCTGCGCATCGCGTCCCGGACGGCAGGGTGGTGCTCCATCCGGCGTCGCTTGGGCGGCAGCTTCGTGGAGCGCGACCGCCAGACTAGCGGCGATCGCAGTAGCGTTGACTTCGTCGGGGCGCCTCTGTGTTTCTGCAGCTTTACTCAATCTACGCGCGACGCTCCTGAGCGCATTGGCCCCGGCACGTGCGACCGATTCACCATCGAGCCTGAGGACGGCTTTGCCGTCATAATGCGAGTCAAAGCCGAACAGTCCGCCCGAGACACCTCCGGCACCGTCCGCGATCTCGCTGGCAAGCATGTCGATGTGGTCCGCCAGAGCAGCGGCCAGTCCGGTCGAACGTGGTGGCGAGTCCTCGACCCACTCGCATTCGCGGAGATAGTCGGCGACTCCCGACAGTGCTTTGGCATCCTTCGCGGCTTCTGGGACGAGGTCCAGGGTAGTCCACCGCGTACGTCGCGGGCGGCGAGACTCGCCGCACAATAGCCAGCTGGTCCAGTCGTGTGATGCGCTCACGATGCTGCCCTCAGTGGGGAAGATCCGGAGTTCGGCCTCGCTCGGCACACACCGCGAGGTACTCGTCGACGGAGGTGGCGAACTCCTCGCGAAGTTGTGAGGCCGCCTTCGCCTGGAACGTGATCACGTCACGGATCCCGATGACTTCGCCGTGGTAGAGGCCGGCCTCGTCGTCGAAGACCACCGTCGCGCGGTAGCCGCAGTACTCCATCGCGCTCACGGCGCACCTCCCTCATCCAACCATTAGAACATCGCGATCGGGTTGACGGGGGAGGCGGTGCCCTGGTCGAGCCGCAGCGGGGCAAGGGTGAGCAGGAACTCCCAGCGGCCCCGCTCCTCGCAGGCGGCGGCGAGGCGGCCGAGCTGCATGTTGTCGATCAGGTGGATGCCCATCGAGACGATCAGCACCTGGTGCATCGGCGTGTCCCAGCCCTCGATCTGGTGCGGCATCGCGTCCGTGATCCCGTCGCAGCCCATCACCGCCACGCCGCGCTCGCGGATCCACGGGGCGCACGTCACGGACAGCCCGGCGATCCCGTCGATGCCAGACGTCCAGTAGCCGTGCTCCTCGCGGCGGGCGTCGCGCCCGATGCAGATCAGCAGGATGTCGCCCTCGGAGACGGTGACGCCCTGGCGCGCCTCGGCCGCCTCGAGGTCCTCGACGGTGATGCGCTCGCCGAGCTCGAGGTAGGGCACGCCGTGCACGGCGGGGATGTCGAGCAGCACGCCGCGGCTGACCACGCCGTCCTGGCCGGCCATGATGCTGTTGCGCCGAGCGCCGACGCTGGTGACCTCGGCCTGGTCGAAGCCGTTGTACATCCTGCCGTCGCGGAAGATGTGGCAGAGCGCGTCGAGGTGCGTGTTCGCGACCCCGTGCGGCGCGATCGAGAAGTAGTCGCTCGACCCCTGCAAGTTCTGAGGCCGCGTGATGTCGCCGGCGACGAGCATCGTGTGCCGCACGGGCGTCGGGTTGTCGGCGTGCGGGTGCTTCGCAAGCTCCAGAGCGCAGCTGACGGTGACGCCCTCGCGCACGAGGGAGGCCGCCGCGGCGCGCTTCCCGGCGGTGATCAGGTTCAGCGCGCCGCGCTCGTCCTCGGGGCCCCAGCGGCCCCAGTTGGAGACGGAGTCGAAGATCGCCTGCAGCTCGTCGGGAGTGGTGGTCTCGGTGGAGATGGTGATGATGCGCCTCCTTCGCGTCGCGGCCTGCGAGGGCGGCCCGCTCGCGGGGCCGCCTCGCGCGTGGCGGAGGCTAGCAGCGGCTTGCCGGGCTGACTACGGAGGCCGCGTCGGCGAGGGGCCTTCGGCGTGGGAGGCGCTGGTCGCGTCTACTCCTCGCGTCGCGCGGCGCGCCACTGCGCGACCGCCTCGGCGGCGAGCAGGACGATCGCGATGGCGACGAGGTAGTCCCACAGCCAGCCGACGTCGCGGTCGCTCCAGTGGGCGAGGTACTGCTGGAGGTAGCGCACGCCGACGATGGCCGTCAGCGCCGTGACGACGTCGCGCGGCAGCTGGCGCGCCGCCGCGCCGTCGCCGCTCGCGCGCACGCGCAGCGAGTCGCGCGCGTTGACGATGGCGGTGAGGGCGATCGCGACGATCGCCGCCGGATCGGCGATGTAGTTCCAGATGAACTCGGCCGTGTCGGCGTCGGCGGTGTGGACGAAGATGTTGAGCAGCAGCAGCGCCGCCGCCGCGGCGCAGAGCACGGCCAGCCCCGCTCGCCAGGTCGTCATTTCGTTGTTCCTCCGGTTCCCGCTCCCGCGACGAATGTGCATGGCCGCCGACCGGACTTCAAGGAGCGTGCGGCCGGAGCCTCCCGGGATCGCAGGAGGAAGGTGGCCCGGAGAGGCCAGACTAGCGGATTTGGTGTCGCTGCCGTGTCGGGAGGGCACGCGTGGGCCGGCGAGGACTCGCTCATTTGGCGGGGGGCCGAGCCCCCGCCGGCTTCCGCGTCGCGGGAGGAGGGACCGCGTTCTGCCGCCGTCCCGTCCGTCGCGGCGGTTCGTCCACCTCGGACGGACGGGCGCGACACTCCTATGACGACGCATGCCCCGCTTTGGTTCCCGGCCCTCCCACGACGCCGGGACGGCGCGCTGCGGTGGTATACAGGACGGCGAATCCGCGCCTCGCCGGGGCGCCGGCCTTGATCGCTGCGCGCGACGGGAGGGGACGATGAGCGAGACCGCCGAGGGCCCGCGGGGCCCGCTGCACGGGGTGCGGGTGCTCGAGTTCTCGCTGATCTTCTCGGCGCCCTTCGCCGGGTTGCAGCTCGCCGACCTCGGGGCGGACGTGGTCAAGGTGGAGCCGCCGGGCGGCGAGCCGTTCCGTAACCTCTTCGCCGCCGTGCCGGCGAACGCGAAGATCTTCCAGTCGGTCAACCGCGGCAAGCGCAGCCTCGAGCTGGACCTGCGCAACCCCGAGGCGCGCGAGGTGGTCTACCGGCTGCTGCCCGAGTTCGACGTGGTGCTGATCAACTATCGACCCGGCGTCGCCGAGCGGCTCGGCATCGACTACGAGACGCTGAAGGCGGTGCGGCCGGACCTGATCTACGCCGAGATCAGCGGCTTCGATCCGGGAGGGCCGTACGAGCAGAAGCCGGCCGCCGACATGATCGCGCAGGCCTACTCCGGGAGCATCGCCCTCAACGGCAAGATCACCGACGACGGCGCGCCGGTCTGGCCGCCGGTCGTGATCGCGGACTTCCCGGCGGGGCTCTCGGCGGCGATCGCGCTGATCTCGGCGCTCTACCACCGCGAGCGCACCGGCGAGGGCCAGCGCGTCTCGGTCTCGCTGCTGCGCTCGGTGCTGGGGATGCTCTGCTACTACGTCAACGTCGAGCCCGTGCACGACGCCTACGGCCGCGACCCGATGCTCGCCGAGCTCGGGCGCGCGCGCGCCGCCGGCGCCGACTACCGCGGCCTCATCGAGACGCGCGAGGGCTCGGTCCGCTCCGGCGCGCCGCTCGTCACCTACTGGCGCGGCTACTCCGCCGCCGACGGCGGCCTCGTCATGGGCGCCGTCACGAAGGAGAACCGGGACGCGATCCGCGGCGTGCTCGGCATCGAGGGCGACCCGACGGACGACCCCGGCTACAACCAGTTCGCCGAGGAGAGCGCCGACATCGTCGAGGGCCTGCAGGTGCGGGTCGCGGAGATCGTGCGCCGGCGGACGGTCGCGGAGTGGATGGAGCGCTTCGACGCGGTCGGCGCGCCCGTCGCGCCGGTGCTCTTCCCGGAGGACGTCCCGGATCACGAGGAGGGCGCGCGGCACTTCGTCGAGCTGGAGCACGAGATCACGGGCCCGCAGCGCTTCGTCGGCCCGATGTTCGACCTGGAGCGCACGCCGACCTCGGTCGGCGGCGCGTCGCCGCTGCCGGGCGACGCGAGCGACGACGTGCTCGCGAGCCTCGGCGGCTACAGTGCCGGGGAGATCGCCGCGCTGCGCGAGGCCGGCATCGTCGGCTAGCCGCGAGGCTCCTCGAATGCGGCGCGCACGCGCGGCAGCACCTCGCGGGCGACGAGGCCCATGTAGTCCGGCGGCGCGCCGGGCGCCTCGTGCACCGGGTCCGGCACGGGGTGCAGCACGACGATCTCGAACACCGGCAGCGCGCGCAGCAGCTCGGCCAGCTGCTGCGAGACCGCCGCGGCGTCGCCGTGCAGGCAGAACGCCTCGGCTGCGGCCGGCGGGAGGAAGTCGAGCAGGCGGCCCGCGCCCTCAAGGTCCGGCGTGTGGTGGAAGTCCGGACTGACCTGCTGCTGCAACTCCTCGACGGGCGGACCGTCCCAGCGCAGGCCGGGCGCGTCGAACAGCGTCGGCGAGTACTCGTAGTACCCCGCCGCCATCGAGCGGCCGATGCGCAGCGCGCGCTCCGCGCCGTCGACGAGCACGGTGTGGAAGACTACGCCGCGGGCGACCTCGTCGGGGTCGCGCCCCACCTCGGCCGCGCCCGCGTGCACCGCCTCGATCGCGGCCTCGAGGTTCGCGGGCGACGTGCCGACGCGGATGAAGACGCCGTCGGCGACGCGGCCGGCGGCGCGCAGCATCCGAGGGCCGCCCGCGGCGATCCAGACCGGCACGGGACGGGCGTGCGGCAGCCGCGCCGGGGCGCGCGCGCCCACCTCGATCGCCTCGCCGTGCAGCAGGGCGCGGGCGAGGCGCGTCGCCTCCTCCAGCTCGCGGACGCGCGCCGGGCGCAGCCCGGCCAGCCGCACGGCCGTGTCGCCGATGCCGAGCCCGAGCAGCGTGCGGCCCCCGGCGAGCTCGTCGACGGTGGCGATCGAGGAGGCCGTGACGGAGATGTGGCGGTTCACCGGGTTGGCGATCAGCGGCCCGATGCGGATGCGGCTGGTCGCCCGCGCCGCCTCGGCGAGCATCACGTAGGTGTCGCGGCGGCGCAGCTGCGAGTCCGGGATGAAGGCATGGTCCCAGCCCAGCTCCTCGGCGCGCCGCACATCGGCGGCGAAGCCCGCGACCGAGCCGAACTCGAAGCGATTCAGGCCGAAGGCAGGCGTCGGCATGCGGCGAGGGTGTCCGAGGGCGCGCCGCCGCGCAAGGTCAGGCGGGGAGGATCGGCGCTTCGTACGACTCCATCCGGGAGTCGCGGGTGACGAGCACCAGGCCGTGGGTGAGCGCCTGGGCGATCAGCATCCGATCGAACGGATCGCGGTGGTGATCGGGCAGAGCGCCGGCCATGCGAGCGTCGGCGTGGGTAATGGGCAGCGGCTCGAAGCCGTCATCGCCGACGTCGAAGATGGCGTCGTCCACGCGCAGCTTTCCTCGAGCCCGCTTGATGCTGATCTCCCAGATGCTGGCCGAGCTGACATAGACGACGTTGTCCGGCTTGGCGATCTCGTTGAGCGCCTCCCCCGACAAATCCCGCTCACCGCTCCACCACAGGAGGACGTGGGTATCGAGCAGGAGGTTCATTCATCATCCTCGAGGTCGCCCTCGAACGCGGCGATGATGTCTTCGGGCGTATCGTCGAAGTCCGGGGCGATCCAGATCTGGCCCGCCAGGCGCCCCGGCTTCCGCGGTTGCCGCGGCTCGCCGTACGGCACGAGCCGGGCCAGCGGCTTGCCGGACTTGCCGAGCACGATCTCTTCGCCGCCGGCCGCCCGGTCGAGCAGCCTCGACAGGTGGGTCTTTGCCTCGTACACGTTGATCACCATAGCGGCATTCTACACGAGTTGGTCTGACCAGGCCAGACTAAGCAGATACATGGCGGTTGCTCCTGTTCTGGAACGGCTGCCGCCATAGACTGTGCAGCGCCCGCGCTGCGCGGGCGCCGACGGGAGGGTGCGATGCGGGAGTTTCGGGATCGGGTCGCCGTCGTCACCGGGGCCGCGCACGGTGTCGGACGAGCGCTGGCCAACGAGTGCGCCAACGAGGGCATGCGCGTCGTCGTCGCCGACATCGAGGGCGAACCCGCCGAGGTCGTCGCCGCCTCGATCCGCGATCGCGGCGGCGAGGCGATCGCCGTCGAGACGGATGTCGCGGAGCGGGCGCAGGTCGAGGCCCTCGCGGAGCGCGCGTACGCCGAGTTCGGCGCGGCGCACCTGCTGTTCAACAACGCCGGCGTCTCGATGCACAAGACGATCGAGGAGTCGCAGGTCAACGACTGGGAGTGGGTGCTCGCGGTCAACCTGTGGGGGCCGCTCAACGGCATCCACGCCTTCCTGCCGCGCATGCGCGCGCAGGGCGGCGAGGCGCACATCGTCAACACCGCCTCGATGAGCGGGCTGATCGCGCGCCGCAACCAGCGAGGCATCTACCAGGCGGTCAAGCACGGCGTCGTCGCGTTGACCAACGCGCTGCGCCACGAGCTGGAGGCCGACGACGGCGAGATCTCGTGCTCGGTGTTCTGCCCCGGCGGGATGCTGACGGACATCGAGGACGCCGGACGGCACCGCCAGGAGCGCTTCGGCGGGCCGTTCACCCTCGGGCCGATGCCGGTGCCGCGCCAGCCCAACCCCGTCTACCCCGAGGGCATCGCGCCGCGCGTGCTGGAGGCGGTGCGGCAGGACCAGCGCTACATCTTCAGCCACCCGCACACCCGCGCCGACCTGGAGGAGCACTACGCCGACATCCTCGCGGGCTTCGACGCGGCGGCGCGCATCGCCGAGCAGGTCGGGTAGGCGGCGATGCGCTACGTCGTCTACGGAGCGGGCGCGACCGGCGGGGTGATGGGCGCGGCGCTCTCGCGGATCGGCCGCGAGGTGGTGCTGATCGCGCGCGGCCGGCACCTTGAGGCGATCCGCGAGCACGGCCTGACGCTGCGCACACCGCTGGAGACCGTGCGCACGGAGCTGAGCGCGGTCGAGCGCCCCGAGGAGATCGAGTTCCGCGAGGACGACGCGGTCCTGCTCACCGTGAAGACGCAGGACGCCTTCGACGCCCTCGACGACCTGCGCGCGGCGGCCGGCGACAACGTGCCGGTGGTCTGCGCGCAGAACGGGGTGGCGACGGAGCGCGAGGCGCTGCGCCGCTTCCGCCGCGTCTACGGCATGGTGGTGCGCTTCCCCGGCATGCTGCTCGAACCGGGCGTGGTCGCGAACTACGAGCCGCGGGGCGGCGGCGAGATCGAGCTCGGGCGCTGCCCCGAGGGTGTTGACGAGGTCGCCGAGCAGCTCGCCGCCGACCTGACCGCCTGCGGCTTCGATGGGCAGGCCGAGGCCGACGTGATGCGCTGGAAGCACGAGAAGCTGCTGATCAACGTCGGCTCCGCGCTCGCGGGCGTCTTCGGCCCCGGCGCGGACACGGCGGCGATCCGCGAGCGGCTGGTGGCGGAGACGCGCGCCGTCCTCGAGGCCACCGGCATCGACCTGCCGACGCCGGAGGAGGCGCTGCGGCTGAACCGCCAGCCGCGCTACGACTGGGCGGAGATCGAGGGCGCGCCGCCGTTCGCGAGTTCGCTCTGGCAGGGCATCCAGCGCGGGCTGCGGACGGCTGAGACGGACTACATCAACGGCGAGGTCGCCCTGCTCGGCGCGCACCACGGCATCGAGACGCCCTACAACCGCGCGCTCAACCTGCTCGCCAACCGCTGCGCCCGCGAGGGCACACCACCCGGCACGGTGACGCCCGCCGACCTCGAGGCGCTGGTCGCCTCGTAGCGGTGGGCGCGGGACTGTGCTGTGTCAGACTGGTCTGACCAGATAGGCTGTGATGATGCCGGAAAACACCTACTCGACGTCCGAGGCGAGGGCGCGCTTCTCCGAGGTGCTGCGCCAGGTCCGCGCGGGGACGACCGTCACCGTGACGTATCGGGGGGGAGCCCGTCGCCGAGATCCGCCCGATCGAAGCGCGGCCCTGGACGATCGAGGACCGGCTCGATGAACTTGAGCGGAGCGGCGAGTTGGTCCGGTCCCGCGAGCCCAGGAGGCCGCTCCGGCCGGTCGCGCACATCCCGGGCGCGCTTGAGCGGTTCCTCGCCGACCGCGGCAGGTAAGCATCACCCGCGCCGCCTCGCATCGCGCGGCGTGAGCCCTTAGTCGCCGCGCGCGGCGGCGCGGCCCGCGAGGTAGCCGAAGGTGAGGGCGGGACCGATCGTGCCGCCGCCCCCGCCGTAGCCGGGGCCGGTCGGTGCGGCGATCGTGTTGCCCGCGGCGTGCAGTCCGGCGATCGGCTGGCCGCGCACATCCAGCACCCGGCCCTCGGCGTCGATGCGCAGGCCGCTGCTCGTGCCGAGCACGGCGATGTGCACCTCGAGCGCGTAGTAGGGCGGCCCGCCGATTGGGCCGAGGGTGCGCGCGCGGCCCTCGCGCGACGGGTCGCCCGTCGCGAGGTCGTACGAGCCCTCGCCGCGCCCGAAGTCCGGGTCGACGCCACGCGCGGCCTGCTCGTCGAAGCGCGCGACCGTCCCGCGCAGGCCCGCCGCATCGATGCCGCAGCGGGCGGCGAGCGCCTCGATGCTGGGCGAGGGCTCCAGCCAGGGCGGGTCGGGGTCGCCGGGGGCGGCGCTGAGCAGGCCGTAGGCGCGGCGGTAGGACTCGCCGAAGAGGAACCAGGCGGGGCGGTTTGGGTAGGTGAACGCGCCGGGGTCGAAGACGTGGAAGGCGCGCACGATGTCGTGGTAGTTCACCGCCTCGTTGACGAAGCGCCGTCCGAGGCGGTTCACGAGGATCGAGCCCGGCAGCGAGCGCGGCCCGGAGAGGAAGCGCAGCTCGCCCTGCGCGTCGCCGGGTCCGGCGCCTTCGCCGGTCAGGCGCACGGCCAGCGTCCACCACGCCTCGCCGAGGTTGGCGAGCGCGGCGCCGCGCTCCATCGCCATGCGCAGCGCGTCGCCCTCGGCGAGGCCCCGCGGGCTGAGCAGCGCGTCGACGGGGCCGCGCAGCCACTCGCGGCGCAGCTCCGCGTCCCACTCGAAGCCGCCCGCCGCGAGCACCACGCCGCGCCGCGCCGCGATGCGCAGCGTCTCGCCCCCGCGCTCCGCCTCGAGGCCGGCGACGCGCCCGGCGGCGTCCGTCAGCAGGCGGCGCGCCCGCACGCCGCGCTCGATGCGCACGCCGTGCGCGAGGGCGCCCGCGATCAGCGCCCCGACGAGCCCGCGCCCGCCGACCCACTCGCCCGAGTCGAGCACGAGGCCGCCGCCGGACCAGCTCACGCTGTAGGGCAGCGGCTCGCGCAGCGCCTCGGCCAGGTCGCCGAGGGCGGACGGGTCGAAGGGCGCGGGGTCCAGCGAGCGGCCGTTGGCCGCGCCGCCGGGCAGGTCGGCCTGGTAGTCGGGGAAGGGCAACACGCCGCCCGCCGGGTTGCCGCGCCCCGCCGCGCTGAAGCGCAGCGGCGTCTCCGCCTCGAGGAAGCGCGCGGCCTCCGGCGCGGCGGCGACGAACGCCTCGAGCAGCGCGGGGTCGGCGCGGCCGAGCGAGATCGCGCGCAGGTAGTCGAGCGCGCGCTCGGGCGAGTCCGGCAGCTCCAGCTCGCGCATGTGGTCGTTGTTGGGCAGCCAGGCGACGCCGCCGGAGACGGCCGTCGTGCCGCCGAGGCGGTCCGAGCGCTCCAGCAGCAGCACCGAGCCGCCCTCGCGCCGCTCGCCCAGGCTCACTGCCGCGCTGACGGCGGCGCTGAGGCCCGCCGCGCCCGATCCGACGACGACGACGTCCGCGGCCAGCTCGCTCGTCATGCGGCCATCGTACCCGCGCGCCGCGCTACCATCGCTCGCAGATCGCGCCCGAGCCGCAGCCGCGAGGGGGAGCCATGTCGCAGCCGTATCGCTACCCGGACCCTGACTCGAGATCGGCGCAGTTCTTCGCGCGTGCGCGCGGGGTGCTGGCCAACGGCTACAGCCGCGTCGTCGCCTCGGCGCCCGGTCCGGGGCCGTACGTGCTCTACGCGCGCTCGGCGCGGGGCGCGCGCGTGACGGACGCCGACGGGCAGGAGCTGATCGACTTCAACAACAACAACACGGCGCTGATCCACGGCCACGCCCACCCCGCGATCGTCGAGGCGGTCTCGAAGCAGATCGCGTCCGGCAGCGCCTACAGCTTCGGCAGCGAGGCGGAGCTGGCCCTCGCGGAGCTGCTGCGGGAGCGCGTGCCGAGCTGCGAGCGGCTGCGCTTCTCCAACTCCGGCACCGAGGCGGTGATGATGGCGATCCGCACCGCCCGCGCCTACACCGGCCGCCCCGCGATCGCGAAGATCGAGGGCGCCTACCACGGCACCTACGACTACTCCGAGATCTCCTACTGGCCGGGCCCCGACGTCTGGGGCGAGCCCGACCCCGCGCCCGTGCCGAACGCCGCCGGCGTGCCACAGTCGATCCTCGACGACACGATCGTGATCCCCTGGAACGATCCCGAGGCGGGCGAGCGCCTGCTGGAGCCGCACGCCGATCGGCTGGCGGCGGTGCTGCTCGACCCCGTCTCCGACGTGGCGGCGCTGGTCCCGCCGACGCCGGAGTTCATCGCGATGCTGCGCGACTTCACGCGGAAGCACGGCATCGTCTTCATCGTGGACGAGGTGGTCTCGCTGCGGCTCGGCTACGGCGGGGCGCAGGGCGAGTTCGGCATCGAGCCGGACCTCACGACCTTCGCCAAGATCATCGGCGGCGGCTTCCCCGTCGGCGGGATGGGCGGCTCCGAGGAGATCATGCGCGTCTTCGAGGGCAGCTTCTTCGCCCCCGATCCGGCCGACCGCCCCCGCATCTCGCACGGCGGCACCTTCAACGGCAACGTCACCTCGATGACGGCGGGGCTGGCGGCGATGGAGCTGCTGACGCCCGAGGCCTGCGACCGCCTCAACGCCCTCGGCGCGTACGCGCGCGAGGCGCTGCGCGGCGCGTTCGAGGCGGCGGGCTATCCGGGGCAGGTGACGGGCATGGGCTCGTTCTTCCGCCTGCACCTCACGCCGCGCCCGATCCGCAACTACCGCGACTCGTACTGGCGGGACGACGAGCGCGCCTGGATCTTCCAGCTGCAGGGCCACCTGCTGCGCCACGGCGTCTTCATGCAGCCGCACATGGGCTGCCTCTCCACCGCGATGACCGAGGCCGACCTCGATCATCTCGCGGGCGCCGTCGAGAGCGGGCTGCGCGACCTGCTCGCCGAGGGCAAGGCGCCGCGGGTCTAGCCTGCGGCGGCGTCAGGCGGGAGCGACCGGGGTGAGCAGGCGGCGCGGGTTGTCGACGAGCATCGTCTCGATCTGCGACTCGCTCACGCCCCGCTCGCGCAGGGCGGGCAGCACCACCTCGTGGATCGTCGTGAACTTCCAGAGCGGATGGTCCGGCAGCTCGAGGCCGCGCGGCAGCGCGTCGTACGAGGTGGCCGCGTCGTGCGAGAGCAGCACGCTCCCCTCGAGGCCGCGCTTGCAGAGCGCCGCCACCACCTCGATGCGCTCGGCGACGGGCAGCACCACGTCGAGCCCGAAGCGGTCCATGCCCACGAAGCTGCCGCGCGCCGCGAGCCGTTCGAGGTAGTCGAGGTCCGTGGTGTCGCCGACGTGCCCGACCGCGACCTGCGTGAGGTCGACGCCCTCGTCGGCGAGGACCTCCTGCTGGCGCGCGCCGCTCTCGGTCAGCGCCTCGCTGTGGGTGATGATCGGCGCGCCGGTGGCGAGGTGCGCGCGCGCGATCAGGCGCAGCAGGCGCTCGTTCTCCTCCGTCACCTCCTCGGCGCTGGCGATCTTGAGCGCTCCGGCGCGGATACTCGTGCCGCCGATGCCGCGCTCGATGTCGTCGACGAACAGCTCGACGATCCGCTCGTCGGGCGCGTGCAGCAGGAAGCGCGAGGGCCGGAGGTGCACGCCGGTGCAGACGACGATCTGGACCTCCGCACGCTCGCCGATCTCCTGCTGCATCGTGACGTCGCGCCCGAGGTCGATGGTGGTGAGGTCGACGAGCGTGCGCACGCCGACGGCCGCCGCCCGCGAGAGCAGCTCGACGGCGTTCGCGACCTCGGCGGGCCGGTCGAAGGCCTGCGGCCAGTTCAGTTCGAGGCCGGGCGAGACCATCGCGAGGTGTTCGTGGAAGAGCGTGACGCCGAGATCCTCCGGGGCGACCTCGCCGGTCACGGTGGAAATCGTCGCCATCGGCATCCTCCGTTGCTTGCCCGCGCGAGCGGGCGTCCGGCTGTACGGTAGCGCCTTCGGCGGCGGCGAGCATGCCGCGGACGCGATGGGGCGCGCCCGTGCTTGACTGGGTCTTCCTGTTGGGCGTCGGCTTCGTCATCGGCGTCTACGCCGGGTCCGTCGGGGCGGGCGGCGGCTTCCTGTTCGCGCCGTTGCTGCTGTTCCGCTATCCGGAGGCGCCTCCGGAGCAGATCACGACCGCCACGCTGGCGGGCGTGGCGGTGGCGAACGCGGCCACGGCGCTCTACGCCTGGCTGCACCGGCGGGTCGATCGGGCGCTCTCGGGCGCGCTGGTTGCCGCAGCGCTGCCGGCCGCGCTGCTCGGCGCCGCCGCGACGTCGCTGGTCCCGAGGGCGGCGTTCGCGATCGCCTTCGGGCTGCTGCTGATCCTCACGGGCGGCTACCTCGTGCTGCGGCCGGTGGCGCACCGGATCACGCCGCTGCACGGAGGTTGGCGGCGCGAGCTGCACTCCCGCGCCGGCCTGAGTTTCGTGTACCGGGTGCCGCTCCCGCGCAGCCTCGCCGCCGCCGCGGCGGCGGCGGGGGTGAGCACGCTGGTGGGCCTCGGCGGCGGGCTCTTCTACACGCCGCTGGCGGTCCGCGTGATGCGCATCCCGCTCGCGGTCGCGGTGCCGACCGCGCACGTGCTGATCACCGCCGTCGCGAGCGCCGCCCTGGCGCTGCATCTGCTGGCGGGGCACGCGGGCGATCCGCTGCGCGACATGCCGCCGCTCGTGCTCGGCATGATCGCCGCGGTGCCGGTCGCGCGGCGCCTGCACGACCGCCTCGGCGAGGGCCCGCTCACGCGCGCGCTCGCCGCCGGCATCTTCCTCGTCGGCCTGCAGACGGCGCTGCTGGCGTTCCGGGGCTGACGCCTACCTGGCCTCGTACTCCTCGAGGATCACGCTCGACTCGAAGCCGGAGACGGCGCGGCGCAGGATCAGCAGGTCGTACTTCTTGCCGTCGCGGTCGCGCACGTGCTCGTGCAGCACCGCCTCGTTCTCGAAGCCGAGGTTCTGGAAGACCGAGATCGCCGTGCGCTGGTCCGTCGTCATCTGCGCGACCATCTTCTCGACGCCCATCTCCGAGGCGATGCGGAACGCCTCGGTCGTCAGCAGCCGGCCCAGCCCCTGCCCCCGCATCGTGGCGGAGACCATCACGCGCAGCTCCGCGACGTGGCGCATCCACTCGAGGCGGCTGCGATCGACGACGGCGTAGCCGACGACGGCCTCCTCGCGCATCGCGAGCACCGTCGCCAGCTCGCCCGCGACGACCGAGGCGATCCAGTCGTCGACCTCCTCGGGGCGGGTGATGTCGCGGCGCAGGAACAGCAGGTCGTGGGAGGGCAACGACTGTGCGAAGGCGATGACGGCGTCGCGGTCCTCGGGCTCCGGCGGGCGCAGCAGCACGGCGCCCTCGCGCAGCGGCAGCTCGACCGGGTAGCGGTCCGGTGTCGTCGTCATGCTGCGTCGATCTCGCGCCCTGCGCGCCCCGCTGTCAAGAGGCGAGCCGCGCGGGCGGCGCTGGTGAGGCCGCCGCCGCCCCGCTATCGTGCCCGCGGGAGGGACGATGGCAGGAATCCTCACGTCCGAGCGGTTCGTGGGGCGCTACGGCGAACAGCTGCGGGACGCCCTCGCCGAGGCCGGCCTCGAGGCCGAGCTGATCACCGTGCCGCCGGACCCCGACGCACGGCTCAGCGACGAGCAGTGCGAGCGCATCGACCTCGCCTACTACAGCGCCGACCTGATCGCCGGTCCGCTGGCGCGCAGCTTCTTCTCCGCGCTGCACCGCGCGCCGCGCCTGAGCTGGTTGCACACGCGCAACGCCGGCGTCGACCACCCCATCTTCGGGCGGATGCTGGCGCGCGGCGTCGTCCTCTCCACCGCGGCCGGCGCGACGGCGGAGCCGATCGCGCAGTCGGCGATCGCCGGCCTGCTCGCCCTCTCGCGCGGCTTCCCCGCCTACGCCGCCGCGCAGCAACGGCACGCCTGGGAGCCGGCCGCGGACCGAGGGCGCCCCGACCTCCTCGACCAGACGCTCGTCGTCTTCGGGCTGGGCGCGATCGGGTCGGCGATCGCGCGCATCGCGCGGGCGATCGGGCTGCGCGTCGTCGGCGTGCGGCGCAGCCCGGCCCGCGAGGGCGACCCGGTCGACGAGCTGCGCCACCCGGACGCGCTGCCCTCGCTGCTGCCGCGCGCCGACTGGCTCGCGCTCGCCTGCCCGCTGACCCCGGAGACGCGGGGGCTGTTCGGCGCCGCGGCGTTCGCCGCGATGCCGCGCGGCGCGCACGTGCTCAACGTCGCGCGCGGCCCGGTCGTCGACGAGCCGGCGCTGATCGAGGCGCTGCGCTCGGGGCAGCTCGGCGGCGCCTACCTCGATGTCTTCGCGGAGGAGCCGCTGCCCGGGGACTCGCCGCTCTGGGACATGCCGCGCGTGATCGTCACGCCGCACAACTCCGGCGCCTCGGCGGGCAACGACGCGCGGGCGGCCGCGATCTTCTTCGACAACCTCGTACGCTGGGCGCGCGGCGAGCCGCTGCGCAACGCCGTCCGCGAGGCGGGCGAGTAGCCCTCGCGCGCCGAGCGCGGGAGACCGGAAGGGGAGACCGCGATGGAGAAGCCGTACCTGATGATCCGGGACGCCCCCGGATCGCGCGCGGAGCAGCTGGCGTTCGTGCGGGAGCTCGAGCGACGCGGCTTCCCCGGCGTCTGGGCGCCGAGCCGCGGCGACAACCTCGCCCTGCTGCTCGCGATCCTCGACCGCACCGAGCGCATCGAGGTCGGCACGGGCATCGCGCACATCTACCTGCGGCACCCGCAGCTGATGGCGCAGGCGGGCTCGCTGATTGAGGAGCTGCATCCCGGACGGCTGCTGCTCGGGCTCGGCGTCTCGCACCAGCCGATCCACGAGGCGCTGGGGCTCAGCGTCGGCCGCCCGCTCGCCGACATGCGCGAGTACGTCGCCGCGATGCGCGCGGGCACGGAGGGCGGGCCCATGCCGCGCCTCGTCCTCGCGACGCTGCGCAGGCGCATGACCGCGCTCTCCGCCGAGATCGCCGAGGGAGCGCTCTGGGCGAACGGTCTCCGCTCGCACATGGCTGCCTCGCTCGCCGAGGTTCCGCCCGATCGGCGCGAGGGCTTCTTCGTCGGCAACATCATCCCGACGGCGGTCGACGACGACCGCGCATCCGCCCTCGCCGCCGCGCGCGACGGGCTGCGCAACTACTTCCGGCTGCCCTACTACCAGGCCTACTTCGAGGAGGCCGGCTACCACGACGAGGTCGCCGCCGCCCGCGCGGCGATCGCCGCCGGCGACCGCGAGGCGCTGCTCGCGGCGATCTCGGAGCGCTTCATCGCCGACTCCTGCCTCGTGGGGACGGCCGCCGAGGCGCGCGGGCAGGCGGAGGCGTGGGCCGCCGAGGGCGTCACGCTCGTGCTCGCGCCCCCGGCGCTCGACCCCGGCGGCGTGGAGCGCGCCCTCGCCGCGTTCGAGTAGCGCCGGGCGGCGGAGGGGGAGCCGGCGATGGAGAAGCCGTACCTGAGGATCTGGGACGAGCCCGGCACGCGCGCGGACAAGCTCGCGCTTGCGCGGGAGGTGGAGCGGCGAGGCTTCCCCGGCGTCTGGGCGCCGAGCCGCGGCGACAACATCGCGTTCCTGCTCGCCGTCCTCGAGCGCACCGAACGCATCAGCGTCGCCACGGGCATCGCGCACATCTACCTGCGGCACCCGCACCTGATGGCGCAGGCGGGCTCGCTGATCGAGGAGCTGCACCCCGGGCGGCTCATGCTCGGGCTCGGCGTCTCGCATCAGCCGACGCACGCGGAGCTGGGGCTCAGCGTCGGCCGCCCGCTCTCGGACATGCGCGAGTACGTCGCGGAGATGCGCGCGAACACCGAGGGCGCGGCGTTCCCGCGCCTCGTCCTCGCGACGCTGCGGCGGCGCATGACGGTGCTCGCCACGGAGATCGCGGACGGCGCGCTCTGGGCCAACGGCCTGCGCTCGCGCATGGCGACCTCGCTCGCCGTGATCCCGCCCGGGCGGCGCGGCGACTTCTTCGTCGGCACCTTCATCCCGACGGCGGTCGACGAGAACCGCGCGGCGGCCCTCGCGGCGGCGCGCGACAAGCTGTTCCTCTACTTCTCGCGACCCTACTACCAGGCCTACTTCGAGGAGGCCGGCTACCACGACGAGGTGGCCGCCGCCCGCGCCGCCGTCGCCGCCGGCGACGACGAGGCGCGCCTCGCCGCCATCTCCGAGCGCTTCATCGCCGACGCCTGCCTGGTCGGCACGCCCTCGCAGGTGCGCGAGCAGGCGGAGGCGTGGGCCGCCGAGGGCGTCACGCTCGTCCTCGCCCCCGCCCCCGACGACCGCCCCGGCATCGAGCGCGCCCTCGCCGCCTTCGAATAGCGCCGCCCGCCTCCGCCCTCCGGCCCCTCCCCTCCGGCCCCCTCGCCCCTGGCGGGGGAGGGCGGGGGGAGGGCGGGGGGGCCGGGGGCGCGGGCCCCACTCCGCATGCGCCGGTCCCGTACGATGGGCGGGCGATGGCGCTGCCACCCCAGTTCGACGAGCCGGCGTTCGAGAGCCTCCAGCGGATCGATCGCGCCCTCGACGCGGGGCAGGCGCACGTCTTTCGCGTGCTCTGGTTCTGGCTGCCTCCGGGGTCGGTGGCGCGGAACCCGCAGTTCCAGGCGCTGCTCGCCTCGCGCTTCCTCACCGACGTCGCCATCAACGCGCTGATCTTCGGGGCGCTGATCGCGACGGCGCGCGGGGGCGGCGGGGCGATCGAGGCGGCGCTGCTGGGGACCGCCTTCCTGCTGCCGAGCCTGCTGCTCGGCCTCTACGGCGGGGCCGTCGCCGACGCGCTGCCGAAGCGGGTCGCCCTCGCCGGGGCGTACGTGGGGATGGGCGTGCTCACGCTCGCCGTCGCCTTCGTGTTCGGCTCCGACTTCTGGTCGCTGCTGGCCGTGATCTTCGTCGTGCGCCTCCTCCACCAGTTCTCGCAGCCCTCCGAGGCGTCCACGCTGCCGCTCGTCGCGACGGCCGAGGAGCTGGCCGCCGCGAACTCGATGCTCGGCCTGATCTCCTCGGCGGCGGACCTGCTGGGCAAGGCCGTGCTCGCCCCGCTGATCGTGCGCGCCTACGGGGTGGACCCGGTGACGATCATCGCCGGGTTCCTCTTCCTGCTCTCCGCCAGCCGCGTCTTCGACCTGCGCCCGCCCCCCCACCCCGGACCCGTCGAGGGGGAGCGGGGCGCCCCGCCGGCCTCGACGATGGGCGTCGTGCGCTGGCTGCTCGCCGAGCGCCAGGTGATGTGGATGCTGGTGCTGGCCGCGCTGGCGAGCACGATCAACGTCGTCCTCGCCATGCTCGGGCCGCAATACGTCAGCGAGGTGCTGGACGTCGACCCCGCGTACACGCTCTATGTCTTCGCGCCCGCTCCGGTCGGCCTGCTCGCCGCGCTCGCCGTCGCGCCGCTGCTGATCCGCTGGGCCGGCGAGCGTCCGATCGCGATCCTCGGCTTCATGTTCGTCTCCTCGGCGGTGACGGCGCTCGGTCTGGTCGCGATGCTGACCGACCTCTTCGGCTGGCTGCTGTTCTTCGGCATCCCCGGCGTGGGGCCGCGGGTGGAGATGGCGGCGCTGCTCTCGATGTTCCTCGGGGCGGGCGTGACGCTGGCGGTCGTGGCGACGCAGACCTACATCAGCCGCACGGTGCCGCTGCGCATCCAGGGGCGCGCGTTCGCGCTGCTGGGGGTGCTCAAGGACGGCTTCGCGATCCCGCCGCTGCTGGTCCTCGGGGCGATCGCGAGCACCGTCGGCGTGGACACCGTGATCACGGTCGCGCCCGTGTTCCTGCTGGCGCTCGCGGTGGTCATCGACCGCACCGTCAGCCGCTTCCGCGCGCCCGCGCCGGGCATGCTGCCCTGAGGCGCGGCGTCAGTTCACGGTCGCGGCGAGGTTCTCGGCGTCGGCGATGTAGTCGCTGGTCTCGCGAATGCGCCGCGCCGTCGCCTCCGCAGGTTCGCAGAGGCCGAGGTAGAAGCACTCGCCGTGCAGTTGCGCCTGCCGCGAGTAGAAGCGGCCGACGAGGCGGTCGACGTCCGCGCCGTGCATCGCACGGGCGTCGTCGAAGGCGGCGGCGTCAGCGGTGGGAGCGGTCAGGGTGATCCAGCCTTCCGCCGCTACGGGTAGAGCGGCGTGCGCTCCAGCCCGGCGGTCTCCTCGAGGCCGAACATCAGGTTGAGGTTCTGCAGCGCGTTGCCGCTCTGCCCCTTGAGCAGGTTGTCGATCGAGGAGATCACGACCACGCGGCGCTCGTCCGGTGAGCTGACGAGCGAGATGTCGCAATGGTTCGAGCCGGCCGTCTGCTTCAGCGA
This sequence comes from Dehalococcoidia bacterium, assembly GCA_963692775.1. Lineage (GTDB taxonomy): Bacteria > Chloroflexota > Dehalococcoidia > UBA2979 > UBA2979 > VXMT01. Next base: position 2,479,420 of record OY839116.1, read on the forward strand.
GGGCGGCGCGTCGAGCACGCGCACGAACGGCGCGCCCTCGTAGAACTCGCGGTAGCGCTCGAGCAGCGCCTCGCGCGAGGCGCTGCGGCTCAGCGTGAGGTGCATCGTGCTCAGGATGCCGCGCGTCGTGCCCAGCAGGTGCGGCACGAACAGCACGCTCGCCGCGCCGCCGGCGAGGCCGCCCAGCGTCTGCTCCGCCTCGACGACGTGCTGATGGCTGAACACGCGGTAGGGGACGACGTTGTCGTTGAGGTGCGAGAAGTGCTGCGCGGCCGCCGGCTTCTTGCCCGCGCCCGAGGACCCCGTGAGGCCATCGACCACCACCGAGCCGCCCTCGACGAGCCCGTCCGCGAAGAGCGGCGCGAGGCCGAGCGTGATGCCCACGGCGAAGCAGCCGGGGTTGCCGACGATCGGAGCCGCGGCGACCGCCTCGGCGTGCAGCTCCGGCACGCCATAGCAGGCGCTGCCGAGCAGCGCGGCGGCCTCGTGCGCGCCGTCGCCGATCGAGGGGTGCGCCGCCGCGTAGCGCGCGTAGGACGTCTCGTCCGGGAAGCGGAAGTCGCCGGAGTAGTCGAGGAAGCGCACGCCCGCGTCGGCGAGCGCCGCCGCGTAGCCCATCGAGACCTGGTCGGGCGTGGAGAAGACGACCGCGTCGCAGTCCGCGCCGATGTCGGCCGCGTCCGGCGCCTGCACGACGAGGTCCGTGCGGCCCGCCAGGTGCGGGTAGATCTCGGCGATCGGCCGTCCGGCGTCGTCGCGCGCGATCAGCGCCGAGGGCTCGAGCTCGGGATGCTGGAGCAGCAGCTCGAGCATGCCGAGGCCGCCATAGCCGGTCGCCCCGACGATCTGCACGCGCATGGTGGCCTCCGTCGCTCGGGTCCGCCCCTTGCAGGATATGCGGCGGACGCGCCTGCCGGAAGGTTCGGCGCGGCTACGCGCCCGCGGCGTCCTCGTTGGCCGCGCCCTGGTCGCTTTCGAGCAGGTCCACCAGTTCGTGGGCCAGCCAGATGCGGCCGCGGGCCCGGCCGGTGATCTCGCTGACGATGCCCGTCCGCTCGAGGTCGGCGATCGCCTGGTAGGCCGTCGGCGGGGTGACCGGGGAGCCGGCCCCGGCGAGCAGGCCGATTGCATGCGGCGCCGTGACCGCGAGCGACTGGCGCCGGATCAGCACCGCGAGGCGGAGCGCCGTGGGAGTCGCGCCGGCTTCCTCGAGCCGTTGTCGCCACTCGTCCTCGATGGCGATCAGACGCTGCGCCGTCGCGACGGAGGCCTGCGCCTGCGAGGCGACGGCGCGCAGCATGAACGCCAGCCAGCCGGCCCAGTCGCTGCGCGCGCTGACGGCGAAGAGGCGGTCGTAGTACTCCTGCCGGTGCTCGAAGAGGTACGGGCTGAGGTAGAGCAGCGGATGCTCCAGCCCGCGCCGCCGGGCGAGCAACAGCGGCATCAGGATCCGCCCGACGCGGCCGTTGCCGTCGCGGAAGGGGTGAATCGCCTCGAAGGCGTAGTGCGTCCACGCGATCTCGACCAGCGGCGGCGCCTCGGGCCGCGAGTCGATGTAGCCGAACAGGCTGTCGAGGCAGCCGGGCATCCGGCCCGGAGGCGGCGGGGTGTAGATCACCGCGCCCCCGGCGGTGATGTAGGCCTGGACGTTCCGAAACTCGCCCGGAGCGCTGCGCAGCTCGTCGCCCGCGCCCGTCATCAGCGTGCGATGCAGGTCGCGGACGAGGTCGGCGTCGATCGCGCCGCCGTCCCGCATGCGGGACAGCCCCTGGTCGAGCGCCGCGACGTAGTTGAGGGTCTCGCGCGCGTCGCTGTCGGGCGGCGGTTCGTCCGATGCCGCCTCGAAGGCGGCGAGCTCGCCGAGCGAGGTGCGCATGCCCTCGATCTGGGAGCTGCGGACGGCCTCGTGCCGGATGTAGGGTGCGGCCAGCGCGTTCGCGTCGTGGAGCACGCCGCCGAGGCCGATCAGCTGGCCGAGCCAGTACTCGGCGTCGGCGAGCAGCGCGCCGGCGCTCGCGATGGCGGCCTGCTCGATCGCGGGCGGAGGCGGCAGCGGGTTCGGGACGAACGTGAGGTCCTGGCCGCCGCCGTAGCGGCGCTGCGTCACGAGTTCGCCCGCTGGGTTGGTGAACGCGGCGGCGTCCAAGGGAGCGCTCCTTCCGAGTCTTAGTTAAGTATAGAGCAGGATTCTTTACTTGTACGCCTCGGGAGTGTACCAGCCTGAATTAGCGTAAGCCGATGATCGAAGGGCGTGGCCCCGCCATCGTTAAGTCGTGACCACTTCACTTTACTAAGGTGCGCGCTTGCTGTCGCCCGCTAAAACAGCATCATCTGATGCGCAGTTCCGCCGATCCCGCGCCGCCCGGCGGGCGCGGCGTATCATGCGCCTCGCCCTCGACATTCGCGGCGATCCGAGGTGACGACGATGGCAGCCCCCCTCGAAGGCATCCGCGTGCTCGACCTCACCCGCAACGTCGCCGGGCCCTACGCGACGAAACTGCTCGCCGACTACGGGGCCGACGTGCTCAAGCTCGAGCCGCCCGACGGCGACCCGGCCCGCCGCTTCGGCCCCTTCCCCGGCAACATCGAGGACCGCGAGGCGTCCGGCCTGTTCCTCCACCTCAACACCAACAAGCGCTCCGCGACGGTCGATCCCGCGAGCACGGACGGCGCGGCGACGATTCGCCGCCTCGCGACGGAGTGCGACGTACTCATCGAGGACCACGAGGCGGGGCGTGCCGCCGAGTGGGGTTGGGGCTGGGACGAGCTTGCGCGCGGCCGCGACGACCTCGTGATGCTCTCGCTCACGCCGTTCGGGCAGGACGGGCCGTACCGCGATTACCTCGGCTCCGAGATCACGCTCCAGGCGCTGGGCGGGCCGCTGTGGATCACCGGGCACCGCAGCCGCGAGCCGCTGAAGTACGCCGGGCACGTCGCGCACTACTCGGCCGGCGCGACGGCGGCGCTCGCCATCCTGCTCGCCCGCTACCGCGTCGAGGCGGGCGGCGCCGGCGACTACATCGACCTCGCGGTCTACGAGTGCCAGGCCGGGTTCCGCGACCGGCGCGTCGTCGACCTGACGGGCGCGGCCTACGCGGGCTGCACGATGCGGCGCCGCGAGGGCGGCCAGATCCCGGCGAGCGGCGTCCGCCCGGCGCTGGACGGCTACGTCAACCTGCACGGCTTCGGCGCCCGGCTGCCGGGGTTCCTCGCCATGATCGGGCGCGAGGACCTCGTGGCCCGCGAGGAGCTGTTCCAGCCGTTCGTCTACTGGCCCGACGATCTCGGCGAGGAGCTGGAGGCGTCCTACGCCGAGTTCCTGCAGCGCACGCCCAAGCTCGAGGCGCTGCGCCAGGCCCAGGAGTACGGCGTCCTCGGCGGGGCGCTGCAGACCATGGGGGAGCTGCTGGAGAACCCGCACTTCCGGGAGCGCGGCGCCTGGGACACGATCGATCATCCGCGCACCGGGCCGCTCGAGTACCCCGGCCGCCCGTTCATCATGAACGCCTCGCCCCGCCCCGCCGCGCGCCGCGCGCCGCTGCTCGGCGAGCACGACGCCGCCCTCGAGGCGCCCGCGGCCTGGCCCGCCCCGCCAGTCCGGCCGGAGCGGCGCGAGGCGCAACGCGTCGCGGAGGGCGGCCTGCTGCGCCCACCCCTCGAGGGCGTGCGAGTCATCGCCGCGACGGTGGTCTGGGCCGGCCCGCACAGCACGCAGCTGCTGGCCGAGTGGGGCGCCGAGGTGATCCGCGCCGAACCGATGAACCGCATCCACCCGAACACCCGCGGCGCCGAGGTCGGGCTCACCAAGGAGCAGTGCGAGGAGCAGGTACGCTCCGGCGTCAGCCTGCACGCGCTCTACCCCGGCCACGATCCGAAGGACGACCGCTGGAACCGCTCGGCCAACTTCAACTCCCACGCCCGCAACAAGAAGTCGATGACCGTCGACATCTCCGCGCCCGAGGGCCGCGAGGCGTTCCTGCGCCTGGCGGCGATCAGCGACGTGGTGATCGAGAACAACTCGCCCGGCGCGTTCGAACGCGCGGGCCTCGGCTGGGACGAGCTGCGCGAGGTGAACCCGCGGCTCGTCATGGTGCGGATGCCCGCCTTCGGCCTGTCCGGGCCCTACCGCGACTACCGCTCCTTCGGCACGCACGCCGAGGCGATGGTCGGCCAGACGCTGTTCCGCCGCTACATTGATGGCGAACCGGAACTGTCCGGCGACGTGCTCAGCGCCGACGCGATGGCGGGGGTCCACGGCGCGGTCGCGGCGATGATGGGACTGCGCCACCGCGAGCGCACCGGCGAAGGCCAGCTGATCGAGCTGCCGCTCGCCGAGGGCTTCATCCCGATCCTCGGCGAGTTCATCCTCGACTACGTGATGAACGGCGCCGACTCGGCGGCGCGGGGCAACACCCACCGCTGGCGCGCCCCCCACGGCGTCTACCCGGCCCGAGGCGAGGACCAGTGGATCGCGATCGACGTCGCGACCGACGAGCAGTTCGCCGCGCTCTGCACGGTGCTCGGCGGCCCCGCGCTCGCCGCCGACCCGCGCTACGCGAGCGCGGCCGGCCGCCGGGAGCATCGAGTCGAGCTCGAGGCGAGCATCGGCGAGCTGACCGCCGCCCGCGACAAGGAGGCGCTGTTCCACGAGCTGCAGGCGGCCGGCGTCTGCGCCGCCCCGGTGCGCGACTCCCTCGAGATCCTCGCCGACCCGCAGCTCGCCGCGCGCGAGTGGTTCCGCGAGATCCACATGCCGACGGTGGGGACGCACCGCTACCCCGGCTACCTCTTCAAGCTGCGCAACACCTCGGACGAGGTGCGGCTCCCGCCGCCGCGGCTCGGCGAGCACAACGAGGAGGTCTACCTCGGCCTGCTCGGCTACTCCCGCGAGGAGTACGACTCGTTCGTGGCGCGCGGCATCGTCGGGACGCGCTACCCGGACGAGATCCTGCCGGGCTGACGCGGCGTGCGACGGTCGCGATCGTGAGCGCGGAGCAGCCGGACTGGCGCGAGTTCCTGCACCTCGATGACGCGGCGCTGCTGCGGCAGTGCGAGGTCGACCGCTTCCGCGCGAGCGGGCCGGGCGGGCAGAAGCGCAACGTCACCGACTCCGCCGTGCGGCTGCGGCACCGCCCCTCCGGCGTCAGCGCCGAGGCCGCCGAGTCGCGCTCGCAGCACGAGAACCGGGCGCGCGCCCTGCGCCGCCTGCGCCGCGCGATCGCGCTGCAACTCCGCGCCCCCGTCAGCCTCGATGGCTACGCGCCCGCGCCGGAGCTTGCCGCTGCGCGCACGAAGGACCGCAGGCTCATGCTCGGCCGCCGCGACGCGCGCTACCCGGCGGCGCTGGCCGCGCTCTTCGACCTGCTGGCGGCGGCCGGCTGGCGGCCGGGCGAGGCGGCGCGCGCCCTCGGCGTCACGAACGCCTCGCTGACCCGCTTCCTCGAGGCCGACCGCGCCGCCTGGCGCGCCCTCAACGAGCGCCGCCGCGCGCACGGGTTGTCCGCGCTGCGGGGGCGGTAGACCCCTGCCCGCGCCCTCCGGCGTCCTCGCGCCCCTCGGCCCGGGGGCGCACTACTCGGCGGTCGCGGCGGCGGGGAGGCGCGGGCGGCGCAGCGAGGTGGCGACGAGGGCGACGGCGAAGGCGGCCGTCGCGGAGAGCACGACGGCGGGACTGGCGGCCACGCCCGCGTGGAACGAGGCGTACAGACCCACCACCGAGGACGCCGCGCCGACCAGGAAGCTGACCGCCATGATCTGCGGGATGCGGCGCAGCAGCAGGCTCGCCGTGGCCGGCGGGATGATCAGCGTCGCCGTCACCAGCACGATCCCGATCGCCTGCAGCGCCACCACCACGGAGAGCGCGATCAGCACCAGCAGCGAGAACTCGAAGAACATCGTCCGCACCCCGGCCGCGGACGCCATCGCCGGGTCGTAGGCGACCATCACCATCTCCCGATAGAAGGCGAGCACGAAGCCGACCACGATGACGGCGAGCACCAGCTCGCCGAGCAGATCGGCCCGCGAGACGCCGAGGATGTCGCCGAACACGAAGGAGACCAGGTCCGGCGTGTAACTCGAACGGCGCGAGATCACGAGGATGCCGAGCGAGAAGGCGGAGACAAAGAAGATCGCGATCGCCGTGTCGTAGCTGACGCGCGAGGTGCGCCGCGCGTAGCCGATGCCCAACCCCGTGGCGACCGCCGCGACGAGCGCCCCCAACGCCACGTTCGCCCCGTTGACGAAGGCGATGGCGACGCCCGCGAGCGTCGCGTGCGCGAGCCCGCTGCCCGAGGCCGCCAGCCCCTTGTGCACGACGAACGTCCCGACGATCGAGCCGACCAGGCTGACGATCAGCAGCGAGGCGAGCGCGCGTCGCATGAACGTGTACTCGTAGGGCTCGATCAGCCACTCCGCGAGCTCCACGATCCACCGCCCTCACCCGCCCGAGCGTTACTCGCCGCCAAGCCCTTCGACCAGCGCGTCCGCGTTCGCACGCATCAGCTTGAGGTAGGTGTCGACCTCGTCGGTGAAGGCGGCTGAGTAGAGCGTCAGCACGCGCACGCCCGCCTCCTCCGCGATCGACTCGATGGCGTCGGCGGCGAACTGCGGCTCGCGGTAGACGGCGCCGACCTGGCGGCCGGCCACGATCTCGATGATCTCGGCGACGGCGGCCGCGCTCGCCTGCTGCGAGGGGTTGCCCGGCAGCACGGTGGCGGCCAGCTCGAGCCCGTACTCCGCGGAGAAGTACTGGAATGCGTCGTGGTAGACGATCAGCACGCGGCGATCCTGCGGAATGCCGGCGATTGTGGCCCGCACCTCCTCGTCGAGCTGCTGTAGCTCGGCGAGGTAGGCCGCCTCGCGCTCGCGGTAGGCGGCGGCGTTGGCGGGGTCGGCGGCGACGATCGCGTTGGCGATGTTGCGCACGTAGACCATCGCATTCGGGACGGTGAGCCACATGTGCGGGTCGCCATCGGCGACGGCGAGCTCGTGCTCCGCGGCGACCTTCAGCTTCTCTTCGTCGTCGTGGCCTTCCTCGTCCTCGTCGTGGTCGTGGCCCCCTTCGTCGTCGTGGCCCTCTTCGTCCTCGTCGTGGTCGTGGCCCTCTTCGTCGTCGTGGCCCTCTTCGTCCTCGTCGTGGTCGTGGCCCTCTTCGTCGTCGTGGCCCTCTTCGTCGTCGTGGCCTTCCTCGTCCTCGTGGTCGTCGTGGCCCTCGTCGTCGTGGTGGTCGTGGTGGTGGTGACCGCCCTCGAGAGGAACGATGCTGGCGGTGGCGACGACGAGCGTGGCGTCCTCCGGCAGGTTCTCGAAGATGGTGGCCAGCGTGCTTTCCTCGAGGTTGTAGCCGTTGACGATCACGAGGTCGGCGGCGGCGACGTTGCGGATGGAAGTGGTGGTGGGGGTGAAGCTGTGCGCATCCGCGCCCGGCGGGATCACGGACACGACGTCGGCGTCGTCGCCGGCGATCTGCCCGGCGAAGTGGGCGATGATGCCGGTGGACGCGACAACCTGGAGACGCTCCTCAACCTGCGGAGGCTGTTCCGCAGCCTGGCTGGCATCGCCGTCACCGTCATCGTCGTCGTCGCCCGTGCACGCCACCGCGACGGCGAGCGCGAGCCCGAGCAGCAGCGCGGTCCAGAGTGTCCGCAATCCCATGATGTCTCGCACGATTGAACCCCTTGCAGACAGACGATCAGAGCCATAGTGATACTTAGTCTCACTACAGCAGGAGACGGTACCACGGTCTCAGCAAGCTGTGCAAGAGAGCCTGCGTGCTCCAACCGTCTCTCCCCGGCGGAGACCTTTGCGAGAGGGCGGACCCTCACTCACGAAATGACCTCTCCCTCGCTGGTGGGAGAGTTTCCTCGCGGCGCGGTGGGTTGGCGTGCCTGGGTTCCGGCTTTCGCCGGAATGACGGTTCTGTAAGGTCTCCAGTCGCGAGGGGCCGGGAGGCGGCGGCTAGCGGAGGTCGAAGGCGCGGGACTCGAGCGGGACGATCTTGCCCCCTCGGTACTCCCAGATCTCGACGAAGCCGGTTACGAGGTCGCCCGTGGCGTTCCAGTCGAGCGGCGAGGCCGCGCCGTCGTAGTCGATCTCCTCGCCGTTGCGTACGGCCTCGAGGGCGGCCGCGACGCCAGCGGGGCCGGCGATCACGGTGCGGCCGGGCGGCTGCACGACGTTGCGCAGCTGGTCGCGGATCGCGGCGCTGGCGTTGGAGCCGGCGGCCTCGGCGGCGAGCGCGATCGCGATCACCGCGTCGTAGCCCTCGCGCACGTAGGCGCGCGCCGGCTCCTCGCCGAACCGCGCGATGTACGCGCGGTTCCAGGCCGCCGTCGAGGGCTCGTCGGGGCCGCTGCCGGGCGCCGTGCCCTTCGAGCCGTCGAGGCGCCCCGCCCCGATCTTGGCCGCGAGGTCCTCGCTGCGCGTGGCGTCGGCGAAGACGAACTTCGTGAAGATGCCGTTCTCGATCGACTCGCGCAGGAAGACCTCGGCCTCGCCGGGGAAGGCGACGACCACCAGCAGGTCCGCGCCGCCGCTCGCCGCCTTCTGCAGCTCGGCCACGTACGAGGGCTGGCCGAGCGCGGAGTAGGAGGCGGCCGAGACCGTGCCGCCGAAGTGCTGCGTGAACACCTCGGCGAGCCCTTGCCCGTAGGCGTCGTCGCGGTAGAGCAGGCCGACGTTGTCGAGCCCCTCCTCGCGCGCGAGGGCCGCGAGGATCACGCCCTTCGCCACGTCGGAGGGGGCGCTGCGGAACAGGAAGTCGCGGTCGTTCGAGGTCGAAAGCGCCGGGGAGGAGGCGGACGGCGTGATCATCACGACGCCCGAGGGCCCGATCACGCTCTCCGTCACCGCGAGCGTGACGGTGCTCGAGATCGCGCCGACGATCGCCTGCACGCCCTCGACGTCCACGAGGCGGCGCGCCTCCTCGACGCCCTGCGTGGGGTTGACCTTGGTGTCGCCGGAGAAGAGCAGGACGTCGCGGCCGTTGACGCCGCCGGCCTCGTTGATGTGCTGGACGGCGAGCTCGACGCCGACGCTGATCACGTCGCCGAGCTCCGCGAGGGAGCCGGAGCGGTCGGCGAGGTAGCCGATCCGCAGTTGCTCGTCCTCGTCCTCGCCGTCCCCGCCGCACGATGCGGCGATGAGGGCGCCCGCGAGGAGCAGCGGGAGCAGCGCGGCGGCGGTGAGCTTGCGCATGCGCCCAGCCTACGACGTTTCCGCGACCGCGTCTCAGACCCGCTCGATCGTCGCGGTCAGGCCGCGAGACTCGAGGCGGTCGCGGTACAGCTCGGCGCGTTCGAGCGGGCAGGCGATCACCTCGGCGCGGCCCTGCAGGTGCGCCGTCAGCATGATCTCCGTCGCGCCGCGCACATCGAGTTCCGGCACGGAGGCGAGCAGCGCGCGCACGACGTGGCCCATCTCGTTCACGTCGTCGTCGTGCAGGATCACGCGGTAGGGCGGCAGCGTCTCGTCGAGCGTGCGCTCGCGCCGCGCGGGGTCGCGTACGGGTGCGGACGGCGTCGGCGTGTGCGGCGAGGTCATCGAGCGCGCTCGCTATCGTCCTGCTCGGTAGCTCCAGGCGTCAGTAGCTCCAGCGGATCGTGCGGCGGGGGCGCAGCCGCAGGATCACCTCGCCCTCGCGGGGAGCGTCCGGCAGCTCCTCCTCCGGCACGCCGCGCTGGCGGCGGCCCTCGCGCTCGATGGCGAGCCGCTCGGCGGCGTCGCGCACGATCTCGAGGTCGCCCTGGGCCAGCACGCCGCTCCAGTCGCCGGACGCCTTCGCGCCCGTGACCAGCAGCGAGCCCTGCGGGTTCGCCTCGGCGTTGCGCACCTTGCGCGTGTGCGCCGGGGTGCCGACATGGAGCGCGGCGCCGATGCGGTAGTAGCCGAGGGCGACGCTGTGCGGGTAGCCGTCCGCGTCGAGGGTGGTGAGCACGGCCCACTCGCCGCGACGGTCCAGGTACTCGGCGATCTCCGGGTCTTCGATCGTTCGCTCGTCGCTCATCGGTGTGGTCCGTCGGTTGCGCGCGGGTGGACGCTCGCAATCTGTCACGTCGCGCGCGGCGCGGCTACTCGGGAGCCGCGCCCACGCCGTTGATCTCGTCGATCACGGCGAAGAGGTCACCGGAGCGGTAGAAGTTGACCGCGACGAGGTTCGGCGTCAGCCCGCGCGCCGCGGCGCACTCGCGCAGCCGCGGCAGCAGCACCTCGCGGGCGTTGAGCAGTTCCGCGTCTTGCGGGTTCGGCGAGATGTCCTCGATCCAGTGATTGACCAGGAAGAGCGGCGCGTCGGCGGGGCCGCGGTTGGGCTCGCAGCTGAGGTCGTCGACCGAGTGGAAGGCGAACGGCGTCTCCTGCGCCAGCTCGAAGCCGCGATGCAGCCACGGGACGGGTGCGCGCTCGGCGTTCTCGGTCAGCACGATCAGCCGCTGGTTGCGCTCGACCAGCTCGCCCAGCGTCGGCCACGGCGCATCGCGGCGGGGATGCGCGTACGCGTAGCGCTCGAGGCCGGCCTCGGCGAACGCGGCGGCGATGTCCTCCGCGGGCGCCTCGTCCTGGATGAAGACGATCAGGACCTCGCCGGGGTTGCTCCCGAGGAAGCGGCGGATGTCCTGCAGCGCCTCGCGCAGCGGAGTCGCGCCCACCTCGCAGAACCCGTGGCAGAGGTACAGCTCGCGATCCTCGAGCGGTCCGAGGCTCGCGGCGATGCGCTCGCGCGCCTCGACCACCTCCGCACCGTACAGCTCGACCATCGCTTCGCGGTCCTTGCCGAGCAGCTCCGTGGCGACGCCCGTGACCGAGCGGTAGCCGAACCAGACGTCGATCAGCAGCCCGCGAACGCCGTGGTCCAGCTGCTCGGCGATGCCGTCGCGCTGCGCGGCGAAGAGCCAACCGTCCTCCGAGGCGGCGGACATCGAGTTGTGCGTGGCGGCGAAGGCGACCTCGTCGAGCGGGCGGTCGCAGAGCGCGGCGTGGCCGTTGCAGACCGTGACCGGTCCACCCTCGTCGTCGCCTCCGAGCAGACCGAGTCCGGCGATCAGCAGCACGACGGCCGCGGCGCCCCCGGCGATCAGCGCGGCGAGCGCGGCGAGGCGCACGAGCGGGGAGAGTTGCGAGCGCAGGTCGGCGGAGGCGGCGGCGATGTCGCTGGTGGTGGTCGCGCGCTCCTTCCAGAGCAGGCGCATCAGCTCGATCACGCCGAGGTAGATCGCGGCGAGCCCCGCGAGCGCGACCGCCAGCGTCACGAGGTCGTCCGTGCGGAACAGCGCGAGCCAGCCCAGCACGACGGCCGCGCTGGCGCGCCCGAGCCGCCCGGCGTTCGACTGCGGCGCGGTCGCCAGCCGCCACGCGCGCCGCAGCGTCTCGGCGGCGTCGAGACCGGCGAGGCGCGAGCTGGAGGCGGCGGCGAGCAGCAGGCCGCCGGCGCCGAGCGCGAAGCTCCACGCGCGCAGGTCGCCGAGGAAGGCGTCCCACACACCGGCTGCCGCGGCGCCCCGCAGCCCGCCGCCGGCGAACTCCTCGAGCGCCGCCTTGCCGATGTCGAGCGTCACGATCGTCAGTCCCGCGACGACCGTGAAGGTGATGCCGACACGCAAGAGGGCGCGCCTTCGTCCTCGCGCCACCGCCCACGAGGCGGCGAACGCGACGAGCGCGAGCAACGGCAGCACCGCCGCAAGGAAGCGAATGCCGCGGGCGATGCCGAGCGTGGCGTCCACGTACTCGGAGTCCGCGAGTTCGATCACCGCGCTGTCGAGCGAGGGAAGCGCATCGGCGAGTTCGGGATTGAACTGCGCCAGCGTCACCTCGACGGCGATCGAGGCGTCGACGAGCTGCAGCGCGATCGGCGCGTCGGAGAAGAGCGCGCGGTGTGTCTGGAGCAGCGCGGCCTCGTAGAGCTGCTCGAACGCCGCACTGGCGATCACCGCCTGCACGGCGGTCTCGAGCAACGGGCGGCCCGCGATCAGTTCTGGATCGCCCTGCTCGATCAACTCCTCGACGAGGAAGTTGGAGACGAACCGCTGCACGTCCTCGTCGTCGAGGGCGCGCACCGCGCGATCGGTGAAGCCGCCGCTGTCGACGAGGGCGTCCTCGGCCCAGAGTGCGAACAGCGCGGCGAAGAGCAGCAGCGCCCCCGCGAGCAGAAGCAGCCAGGATGCGACGGGCCGCGGCGCGCTGCGCAGCAGCCGAAGCGCCCCGCCCGCGCGGCTCACGACCGCACCCGTCGGACCGGCCGCCTCTGTCGCCCGGCTCGCCGCATCGCGTCCTCGTGCTTCCTCGCGGTGAGACGCACGATACGCGATCCCTCTCCGGCGGGCGTCACCGTGCGGTGCCGGGGCAACCGGAGCCGGCTACTCGTATACGCGCTCCCCCGGCAGCGGGTAGCATCGCGAACGGAGGCGACGCCCGTGGACGTGCTGCTCGAAGTCTCGGGCCTGGTCAAGCGCTTCGGCGGCCACGTCGCCGTCGACGGCGCGACGTTCGAGGTCGAGCGCGGCTCGATCACCGGGCTGATCGGCCCCAACGGGGCGGGCAAGACCACCTGCTTCAACTGCATCGCGGGCGCGCTCCGGCCGGACGGCGGGCGCGTGCGCTTCGCCGGCGAGGACATCACCGGCCTGCCCTCGTACCGGGTGTTCCGCCGCGGCCTGACCCGCACCTTCCAGATCCCGCAGGAGCTGGGCGCGCTCACCGTCCTCGAGAACCTGATGGTGGTCCCGGAGGAGCAGGCGGGCGAACGCATCCAGGAGAGCTGGCTGCGGCCCTGGCGCGTTGCCGCGCAGGAGCGCGAGATCGCGGAGCGCGCGCACGAGGTGCTCGCCGAGGTGGACCTCGGCCACGAGGCGCAGAACCAGGCCGGGAACCTCTCGGGCGGCCAGCGCAAGCTGCTGGAGCTCGGGCGCGCGCTGATGTCGAGTCCCAGCCTGATCCTGCTCGACGAGCCGAGCGCGGGCGTGAACCCCACGCTGACGCTGCGCCTGGTCGAGCGCATCCGCGCGCTGCGCGATCGCTTCGGCATCACCTTCCTCGTGATCGCGCACGACATGGACCTGATGCTGCGCCTCTGCGAGCGGCTGATCGCGATGGCCGACGGCGTGGTGCTCGTCGCCGGCGACCCGCAGGCGGTGCTCGAGAACGCCGAGGTGCAGGCCGCCTACCTCGGAGCGCAGGCGTTGTGAGCGCGCTGCTCGAGGTCGACGCCGTCCGCGCCGGCTACGGCAGCGTGATGATCGTGCACGACGTCTCGCTGCGCCTCGAACGCGGCGAGCTGGTGACGATCATCGGGCCGAACGGGGCGGGCAAGTCCACGCTGCTGAAGGCGATCTTCGGGCTGCTCCCGGTCAGCGAGGGGGCGGTGCGCCTCGAGGGCGGCGAGGTCACCGACGAGACGCCCTCGCACATGGTGCGGCTCGGCGTCTCGTTCGTGCCGCAGACGGAGAACGTCTTTCCGTCGCTGACGATCCGCGAGAACCTCGCGATGGGCGGCTACCAGCGCAGCGGCGACGTCGCCGAGCGCATCGCCGAGGTGCTCCGCCTCTTCCCGGAGCTGGCGGAGCGGCAGAAGGCGCGCGCCTCGCACCTCTCGGGCGGGCAGCGCCAGGCGCTCGCGATCGCGCGGGCGCTGATGCTCGACCCGAAGGTGCTGCTGCTCGACGAGCCGACGGCCGCGCTCTCGCCCGTGCGCCGCGGCGAGATCTTCGATCGCCTGCAAGCCGTGCGCGAGGGCGGTGTCGCGCTGCTGATGGTCGAGCAGAACGCGCGCGAGGCCCTCGCGATCTCGGACCGCGCCTACCTGCTGGTCGACGGCCGCAACGCGCACGAGCAGCCGGGCCCGGAGATGCTCGCCAACCCCGAGGTCGGCCGCATGTTCCTCGGCCTCGACAGCGCCGAAGGCGAGAACGGCGCATGACGGAGATCCTGCAGCTCGTCCTCGTCGGCGTCGTCGTCGGCTCGATCATCGGGCTCGGCGCGATGGGGCTGACGCTGGTCTACGGGGTGTTCAAGTTCGCGCACTTCGCGCACGCCGACCTGATGACGCTGGGGATGTACCTGGCGTTCTTCGTCTACGTGGACATCGGGCTGGATGCCGGGCACATCGGGCCGTTCTCGTTCGGCTGGGGGATGCTCGTGGCGGTCCCGTTCGCCTGGGCCGGGGTGGCGGCGGCCTGCGTCGGGGTGGACCGGCTGGTCTACCGGCGGCTGCGGAGGCGCGGGGGCGGCTTCCTCAACCTCGAGATCGCCTCGCTCGGCTTCGCCATCGCGTTGCAGGCGGTGATCCAGGCAATCTGGGGCTCCCCACCGCTGCGCTACCACAACGAGATCCACGAGGCGCTGACCTTCGCCGGCGGCCTCAAGCTGAAGCCGGACCAGATGCTGTTCATCGCGCTGATGCCGCTGCTGGCGGTCGCGCTCTACCTGCTGCTGCACCGCACCCGCCTCGGCACGGCGATGCGGGCGACGGCGGACAACGCCCCGCTCGCGGAGGCGAGCGGCATCGACACCGAGCGGGTGCGCACCGCGACGTGGGTGATCGCCGCCGCGCTGACCGCCGTCGCCGGCGTGATGTTCGGCGTGCAGTCGCAACTGCGCTTCGACGCCGGGTTCGAGTTCCTGCTGCTGCCGATGTTCGCCGCCGTCATTCTCGGCGGTATCGGGAACCCCTGGGGCGCGCTCGTCGGCGGGCTGATCGTCGGCGTCTCGCAGGAAGTCTCGACCGAGTGGATTAACACCGGGTTCAAGCCGGCGGTGCCGTTCGCGCTGCTGATCGCGATGCTGATCGTGCGTCCGCGCGGGCTCTTCGGCTCCTCGATCGGGGGGTCCGGCTGATGCTTCCAGTGGAGTCCCTGACGCCGCTCGCGGGCGAGTTGCCGCTGCTGGTCACCTTCGGCGGAGGCGTGAACTGGACGGTCGGCTTCCTCACGACGGCGGCGATCTTCGCGATCGTCGCGCTCGCGCTGAACGTGCAGTGGGGCTACACGGGCACGATCAACTTCGGCGTCGTCGCCTTCTTCGGCATCGGCGCCTACGTCAGCGCGCTGCTCACGCTCGACCCGCCCGGCCAGTTCGAGAGCTACATCGGTGGCCTCGAACTGCCGATTCCCGTGGGCTGGATCGGCGGCATGATCGCCGGAGGCGTGCTCGCGCTGGCGGTCGGCCTGCCGACGCTGCGGCTGCGCGACGACTTCCTCGCCATCGCCACGATCGGCATCGCCACGATCCTGCGCAGCATCGCCAACACGCAGGAGGGCCTCGTCAACCGCGCGCGCGGCCTCAACGGCATCCCGCGCCCCCTCGAGGGCGCCTCGCGCGAGATCGGCGTCGATTACGACTGGCTGCTGCTCGTAATCACCGGGCTGGCGCTGCTGGCCGTCTTCCTCGTGGTGCGCGGCGCGACCGCCTCGCCCTGGGGCCGCGTCCTGCGCGCGATCCGCGAGAACGAGGCGACGACGCAGTCGGTCGGCAAGATGACGACGAGCTACCGCATCCAGAGCTTCGTGCTCGGCGGCGTGCTGATGGGCCTCGCGGGCGCGATCTGGGCGCACCGCATCGGCACGATCGCGCCCGACTCGTTCGACAACCTGACGACGTTCCTCGTCTGGACGATGGTGATGGTGGGCGGCGGCGGCAACAACCGCGGCGTGATGCTCGGCGCGCTCGTGGTCGGCTTCGTCTGGTTCGGGCTGCCGCTGATCCAGGAGGAGCTGCCGGACTTCCTCGGCACGCGCGTCTTCATGCTGCGGCGGATCGCGATCGGGCTGCTGATCATCGGCTTCCTGCTCGCGCGCCCGCAGGGCCTGATCGCCGAGGAGCCGCGCGTCAGCCGCTTCGCCCCGCGCGGCGAGGGCGGCGGGGGCAGCGGCTGACCGCGCCTACTCGATGTTGAAGGGCCGCACCTCGATGGTGACGAGGGCGCCGCCGCGGTAGCCCCAGACCTCGATGAAGCCCGAGGTGATGTCCCCGTCCGCGTTCCAGTCGATCGGCGTCGCCGCGCCCTCGAAGTTCACGTCGTCGCCGTCGCGGACGGCCTTGAGGGCGGCCTTCACCCCGGCGGCGTTGGCGAGGAATGCCTCGCCCGGCGGGCCGGCGACGCGCGCGAGCTGGTCGCGGATCGCCGCGCCCTCGGTGGAGCGCGCGGCCTCGGCGGCGAGGGCGATCGCGATCACCGCATCGTAGACGCTGCGCGCGTAGGTGCTGGCCGGCAGCTCGCCGTACTGGCGCTGGTACGCGGCGTTCCAGGCGCTGGTCGAGGCGTTGCCGGGATCATGGCCGGGCGCCGTGCCGAGCGAGCCCTCCAGCGCCGCCGCGCCGACGTGCTCGACGAGGGCGAGGCTGCGCGTGGCGTTGGTGAAGAAGAAGCGTGAGAACAGCCCGGCGTCGAGCGCCTCGCGGACGAAGGCCGCGGTCTCCGCGAACCCGATCGCGACGAGCGTGTCCGCGCCCCCGGCGGCGGCCTCCCGCAGCACGGCGGCGTAGCTCTCCAGCCCCTCCGGCGGGTACGAGGCGACGGTCGCCTCGCCGCCATGGGCCGCGCCGAAGGCGTCCGCCAGCCCGCGCCCCCAGGCGTCGTCGCGGTGCAGCACGCCGACGCGGTCGTGGCCCGCCGCCTCGACGATCGAGGCGAGCACGACGCCCTGCGCGGTGTCGGAGCCCGTGGTGCGGAAGACGTAGCCGCCGTCGGCGAGCCCGCTGATCGCTGGCGACGACGCGGTGTGGGAGACGAGCGGGACGCCGCCGGGCGCCGCGACCTCGTTCGCCACGGCGATGGTCGTGGCGCTGCTCGGCGGTCCGACGAGGGCGTCGACGCCCTCGTCGTCGATCAGGCGGCGCGCCTGCTCGACGGCGCGCGCCGGATCGGCGCCGGTGTCCGCGGCCACGAGGATGACGTCGCGGCCATGGACGCCGCCCGCCTCGTTGATGTGCCGGATGGCGAGGTCGGCGCCGTTCCTCCAGACATGGGCGTACTCGCTGGCGGGTCCGCTGAGGTCGGTGAGATAGCCGAGCGTGAGCGGCTCGCGCTCCTCGCCGCCGCCGCACGCGGTGATCGCCGGCCACGCTGCCGCGAGGGCGAGCAGCACGAGGCCGCTGGCGCGAGCGAGGCGTGCCCGGGCGCTCATGTCTCCTCCTCCCGCCGCAGACGCGGGGCGGGCGGCCCGATGGCCGCCCGCTTGCTCCTGCTCTCCGGTTGCCCGGCTACTCGAGGTTGAAGGCCCGGATCTCGATCGTGACGAGCTCGCCGCCGCTGTAGCCCCAGATCTCCATGAAGCCCGAGGTCACGTCGCCCGCCGCGTTCCAGTCGATCGGCGTCGCCGCTCCCTCGAAGTTCACGTCGTCGCCGTCGCCCGCGGCCTCGAGCGCCGCCTTGACGCCCGCCGCGTCGGCCACGTAGGTGGCGCCCGGAGGTCCGGCGACGCGCACGAGTTGGTCGCGGATCGCCTCGCCGTCGGTCGAGCCCGCCGCCTCGGCGGCGAGCGCGATCGCGATCACGGCGTCGTAGGCCTCGCGCACGAAGGGCAGCGTGGGCTTCGTTCCGTACTCGGCGACGTAGGCCGCCGTCCACGCCTGCGTCGAGGCGTTCTCCGGGTTGCTGCCGGGCGCCGTGCCGACCGTGCCCTCGAGCACGTCCGCGCCGAGCTGCTCGATCAGATCCTCGCTCTTGTTGCCGTCGGTGAAGATGAAGCGCGTGAAGATGCCGTTCTCGACCGACTCGCGGATGAACACCTCGGTCTCCGCGAAGCCCATCGCGACCAGCACCTCGGCGCCGCCGCTCGCCGCCTGCTGCAGCTCGGCGAGGTAGCTCGGCTGCCCGTCGGCGTTGTAGGAGGCGAGAGTCGCCGTGCCGCCGAAGTTCTCGCTGAAGACCTGCGAGAGCCCCTGGCCCCAGGCGTCGTCGCGGAAGATCACGCCGACGTTGGAGTGGCCCTCGCTCTCCACCAACTGGGCCAGCACCACGCCCTGCACCGCGTCGGAGCCGGTGGTGCGGAAGAGGTAGCCGCCGTCGTCGGCCTCGGTCAGCGCCGGCGAGGTGGCCGAGGGCGAGATCTGCGGGATGCCGCCCGGTCCGGTGACGCTGTCCGCCACCGCCAGCGTCGCCGTGCTGGCGAGCGGCCCGACGATCGCGTGCACGCCCTCGACGTCCACGAGGCGGCGCGCCTCCTCGACGGACTGGGTCGGGTCGACGCGGGTGTCGCCGGTGACGAAGACCACGTCCTGGCCGTTGACGCCGCCGGCCTCGTTGATGTGCTTGACGGCGAGCTCGACGCCGGTCTGGATCTGCGCGCCGTACTCGGCGAGCGGTCCGGAGAAGTCGGCGAGGTAGCCGATCTTGAGTTGCTCGCCCTCGTCCTCGCATGCCGCGGCGCCCAGCGTCAGCAGCGCGATCAGCGCCACCAGCAGCGAGAGCCGCCCCGGCGCGCTTAGCCAGAATCGTCTCACAGCATCCTCCTCATCCTTTTCCTGCCGATTCTTATCGACGGTCATCATTATAGCCTTGGGACCGGGTACCAAGAACCAGGCCCAGCCGCAAGAACGGCGCGTGTTGGGCAGGATTCGCCCGCTGTCCCATCCGTCAGCGCTCGAACGCGAGGTCCATCCAGCGGTGCTCGATGCCCGCGTCGAGGAACAGCCCGCCGCGCGCGACATAACCGAGGCGTTTGTAGAACGGCAGCGCGTGCTCCTGCGCGGCGAGCGTGATCCCGCCGTGGCCGCGCCGTCGCGCCTCCTCGTGCAGCGCCTCCATGATCCGCTCGCCGTAATGCCGCCCGCGCAGCGCGGCGAGGACGGCGACGCGGCCGATGTGCGGGTAGCCGTGCGGCGGCTCGCCCGCGTGGTCCAGCAGCAGCCGCGCCGTCGCGACGGGCCGCCCGTCGAGGCGGCCGAGCACGTGCGCCACGCGCTCGCTCATGCCGGGCGAGGCGGGGTCGGCGTCGTAGTCGTCGATCTCCTCGTCCTCGGGAACCTGCTGCTCCTCGATGAAGACCGCGCGCCGCACCTCGATCGCCTCGGCCAGCTGCTCGGCCGTCTCGATCGTGAGGACGCGGAAGCCGGGCGCCACGAGGCGCTCGAACTCCTCGGCGGACTGGAGCAGCAGCTGCACCTCGACGGTGTCGAGCCAGCGGCCGTGCTTATGGCCCGTCTCGCGCTCGCGCCCAACCTCCTCGAAGCCGAACGAGCGCGCGAGGGCGCGGCTGGCCTCGTTGCCCGCCTCGATCCAGCCGACGAGCGCGTGCAGGTTGCGCGCCCGCGCCCGCTCGATCAGCTCCGCCAGCAGGCGGCGCGCCACGCCGCGGCGATGGAGCGCCGGATCGACGTAGAGGCTGCATTCGCGCGTGAAGCGGTACCCGGACTTGCCGCGGTAGGGGGAGAGACAGGCGAACCCGGCGACCGAGCTTGGCCCGACCGCGACGATCGACACCTCGTCGCGGTGTTGCTCGAACCACTCGCGCCGGCGCGCGTCGCTCCAGGGCCACTCGTCCCAGTGCGCGACGCCCTCGCTGATCTCGCGGTTGGTGATGCGCTGGATCGCCGGCAGGTCGTCCGCGCGCGCGTCGCGGATCAGCACCTCCAGCGGGCCGCCGTCCGCGTGCTCAGCCACTGCCGGCGCCGCCTCCGCGGATGCGGTCGAGCAGCGCCTCGAGGTCGGCGTCGGGGGCGAGCGGGACCACGATGCTGCGGCGCGGCGACTCCACGGTGCGCGAGATGTGCCCGTGGCCGGTCAGATCCTCGGCGAGCATCGCGTCGCCGGGGCCGAGGCGGCGCGTCTCGCCGCCGGCGATCTCGATCTCGAGCGCCCCGCTGGTGGTGATCACGAACTGCCGCCGCGAGGCGTTGTGCCAGTCCGGCGCGTGCTCCTCCGGCGCCTCGCGAAAGTCCAGCGTGTCGACGGGGAAGGCGGACGAGCTGCCGCCCTCGATGGGGATCTCGAGGTCCTCGAAGTGTGACTCGCCGTCGTCGCCGCTGTAGAGCCGGACCACACGCACCATCAGGCACTCCATTCCGCGGGCTGCGCCCGCCGCAGCTCGGGGAGCAGCTCGTCCGAGATCAGCCGCATGCTCGCGAGCGAGTCCTCGGCGGGCAGGCCCGCCCAGTGCGTGCGGATGATCAGCTCGGTGACGCCGAGCTCCTCCCAGAGCGGCCGCAGCTGCTCGTAGCACTCCTCGGGCGAACCGAGCACGAAGCGGTCCGAGCGCAGCTCCTCGAACGGCGCGCTGAACTGCTCCTCGCCCGGCATCACCTCGTCCTGGCCCCAGCGCGCATAGTCGGCGTACTTGCCCCCGAGGGCGGGACCGGCGACGCGCAGCGCCGTCTCGCGGTCCGGCGCACAGAAGACCTCGCGCATCGCGGGCAGCGCAGCCGGGGGACCGAGCCCCTCGGCAGCGCGCTCCTCGCGGTAGAGCGCGAGCTGACGGCGCACGGTCTCGAGGGTGGCGTGCGGGTTGACGAACCAAGCGTCGCCGAGGCGCGCCGCGCGCCGCACGGCGGCGTCGCTGTTGGCGGCGATCCAGATCGGCGGGTGCGGCCGTTGCACGGGGCGCAGGTTCATGCGCACGCCGTCCAGCAGCGTGGTCTCGCTCTCGTGGCTGACGGACTCCTCGGTCCAGAGCCGCTTCACCAACGCCAGCGTCTCCTCGAAGCGCGCGACGCGCTGGCCTCGAGGCACGCGGAAGGCGTCGAACTCGACGTCGCGGTAGCCGAGGCCGATGCCGAAGACGAAGCGCCCGCCGCTGATCACGTCGAGCGTGGCGACGGTCTCGGCGACATAGACGGGGTTGTGGAGGTTCAGCAGCAGGATGCCGAGGCCGACTGTCATCTCGCCCGCCTCGGCCTGCAGGCGGGCGAGGAAGGGTACGAGCTGGAGGCCCTGGTTGTCGCCCTCGTTGAGATAGTGCTGGCCGCTGAACAGCGAGTCCCAGCCGGCGTCGCGCGCCAGCCGCACCATCGCCGCCTGCTCCCGGAAGGCGGCCACCATGTCCGTGTCGAGGTGCTGCTGGCTGGTCAGGAACAGCCCGACGCGCATCGTGCCTCCAGTCGCGCCGCGCTCGCGCGAGGCCGGCTCAGCTCATGCGAACGTGCTGCACGGCGACGCCCAGCCCCGAGGCCCGCGAGAGCCGCCCGTCGGCGGTCAGCAGCGGCAGCGCCAGCTCGTCGGCGACGGCCACGTAGAAGGCATCATAGGCGCTGACGTTGTGGCGATGCCGCCAGGCGGAGCGCGCGAACTCAAGGTGCGGGAGCCGCTCGACCGGCCACAGCTCCAGGTCGTCGATCGCCGTCAGTGCTCGCTCCTCCTCGAGGCGGCCGTGCAGCACCGCCCCGCGCAGCACGTGGAGAACCTCCACGTCCAGCAACTCGGGCGCGGCGAGCGCGGTGTCGTCGATCGTGCCGGCGACGGCCCGTCCGAGCGGGGTCTTGAGCAGGTACTCGACGGCGACGGAGGCGTCGACGACGTAGCCCGTCACCCGAGCTCCAGATCGCGCTCGGCGCGCGCCTCGGCCAGCAGGTCCGCGGCGGGGATGCCGAGGTCCGTGGTGGGGCGCTGCGCAAAGTGACGGCGCCACTCCGCCCTCGCCAGCTCGCGCTCGACGGCCCCGAGCACGGCGGCGCCGAGCGTGATGTGCTGTTCGCGCGCGTGGCGGCGCAGACGTTCGTGGAGTGAGTCGGGCACGTTCTTCACCTGCAGGTTCGCCATGTCATGACGATAGCATGCCTACAGCATGCTGACAATACCCCCGGCAGCTACCCCGCAGGCGCCGGACCGTAGACCGTGAACCCGTCCGCCGTGTCCTCGAAGCGTGCGTTCGCGGGGTACGTCAGCACCGTGCGCATCATCATCGCGTCCCCGGCGGAGCCGCCGACGTTGAGGACCACTGCCATGAACGCCGCGCTCCCGATCAGCCCGCCCGCCGGCGCGACGGCGATGACCGCGAGCAGCAGCACGGTCAGACCCAGCGCCGGCGCGAGGCCGACCACGAGGTAGCCGCTCCTGCTCAGGCAGGAGCCGGGAGCCGAGGCGTAGAAGACCGGGCCGAATCTCGTCTTGAGTTTCGCCCCGAACCGCGGACGCGCGCCGAGCCCCATGAAGGCGACGCCGTGCGCCGCCTCGTGTAGCGCCAGCCCGCCGACCAGCCCAAGAGCCATGCTCCCGAGGTCGAGGCTGATCGAGGAGACACCGGTCGCCAGGTACTTGATCGCGATTGCGACGTTCGCCGTCACGACCATCGCGATCAGGGAGAGCACGAGGAGCACCAAGATCACCCGGCGCTGTACCTGGCCGAGATCCCAGCGGCCGATCTCCTCGTAGCCCTGCGGCAGCGTCGCAGCCACCTCGAACCGCGCCCCGGCTACCCGGCCACCGCCGCCTGCGCGCCCTCGGCGACCGCCCCCGTCAGATCGGCGACCGTGGCGACGCCGTCGAGGTCGAAGCAGAGCGCGTAGAGGCGATCCGCCGCCTCGGCGCTTAGCACGCGCGTGCAGCAGTCCTCGAACTTCGCTCGGAAGTCGGCCTCCGGGATCGGCGAGCGCGCTCCGCCGGTGCCGATCGCCTCCTCGACACGCCAGTCGTGGGTCGCGCCGTCGCGGGTGGCGATCTCGACGCGCACGGCGAGGCGCTCGTCTGACTCGCGCGGCACGCCTGGCTCGATGCTCACGCCGGGCATCAGCGCCTGCACGGCGGCCTCGGTCGCCCGGCCGTCCTCGAAGTGGCTGAGCCGCAGCGCGCCGTCGTGGATGGCGCGGGCGACGCAGTACTGGATCGAGAACTTGCCCTCGAGGCCGGTGCGCACCTCGGGGCGGTCGATGTGCGGGATGCGGCTGGGGTGGGCGAGCACGCGCACGGAGACGATGTCCTCGGGGGCGATGTCCTTCGCCGAGACCAGCGCACGCACGGCGTCGATCGGCGCGTGCGTGCTGCCGCAGCAGGGGTAGGGCTTCACTCCGACGCCGGGCTCAACCACGGAGAGCGGGTCCGCCCACTCCCCGAGCACGCGCGAGGC
Source organism: Dehalococcoidia bacterium (assembly GCA_963692775.1). Classification (GTDB taxonomy): domain Bacteria; phylum Chloroflexota; class Dehalococcoidia; order UBA2979; family UBA2979; genus VXMT01. Next base: position 2,502,402 of record OY839116.1, read on the forward strand.
GTCGTACGTCCCGGCGCCGTTGTAGACCTCGAAGAAGCCCATCTCGTGCTCGAAGGCTGCCTCGCCGGCGGTGAAGCCCTCGCGCGCGAGCAGCGCGGCGAAGGCGCCGTTGCGCGAGGCGTGGCCGACGTGCAGCGGCTTGGTCATCGTCCCGAAGTTGGCCTTGAGGCCGCTCGCGAACGAGGCGGCGATCGAGAGCGCCGTCGCCGTCTCCGCCTCGCTCAGCCGCAGCAGCTTCGCCGAGGCGGCTGCGGCGCCGAAGACGCCGAGCGTGGCGGTGGGGTGCCAGCCCTTGTCGTAGTGGTGGAAGTTGACGGCGAGCCCGATCTTGCACTCCGTCTCGAACCCCGCCACGTAGGCGAGCAGCAGCTCGCTCCCGCTCGCCCCGTACGCCTCGCCGATGGCGAGCAGCGCGGGCACGAGCGGCGCCGAGGGGTGCCCTCCGAGGACGTCGTTCACGTCGTCGAAGTCGAGCGCGTGCGCGGCGACGCCGTTGACGAGCGCCGCGCTGAGCGGCCCCGTGCGCCGGCCGATGCCGAGCAGCAGGCACGGCCCCTCCTCGCGGTCCGCGCCCACGGCGGCCATCGCCAGCCGCGGCGCGGCCTCCCGCGAGCCGGCGATCGCGCAGGCGATCGTGTCGGCGATGCCGAGCTGCGCCCAGCGCACCGCCTCGGCATCGAGGTCCGTGCGTTCCATTGCCGAGACGGCCGCTGCGAGGTCGCGTGCGAGGGTCATGGTGGGCCTCCATCCGTGGGGCGCGGCGTGTCCTCGATTCTACGGTCTCGGCGCCGCCCGGACCTCGCGGCCTCGCCGGGCTAGAATCCGCGCCGTGCGGACCTGACGGTCCGCGAGGAGGGCGCAGTGACCGAGGAGCAACGGGCGGGGCCGCTTGCCGGCATACGCGTGCTCGAGTTCTCGCAGATCATCGCCGCGCCGCTCGCGGGGATGCTGCTCGCCGACATGGGCGCCGACGTCGTCAAGGTCGAGTCGCCCAACGGCGACCGCACGCGCCGCAGCGGCAGCATCGCGCCCGGCACCAGCAAGCGCTTCCAGTGGCTCAACCGCGGCAAGCGCAGTCTCGTGCTCGACCTCGAACGGCCCGAGGCGCGCACGCTCGTCCATGAGCGCCTGCTGCCGCGCTTCGGCGTGGTGATGAACAACTTCCGGCTGGAGGTCGCGCGCTCGCTGGGCATCGACTACGAGACGATCGCGGCGCACCGGCCGGACGTGATCTACGCGCGCATCACCGGCTTCGGCGCGAGCGGCCCGCTCGCCGACGACCCGGCGATCGACCTGATCGTGCAGGCCTACTCCGGGATGATGGCCGACGAGGGCCGCCTCGACGCCGAGGGCACCCCGATCGGCACGCAGTCGATGTGGGTGGCCGACCTGATCGCCGGCGTCGGGACCGCCCTCGGCGTGGTCGGGGCGGTGCACCACCACGCGCGCACGGGCGAGGGGCAGCTCGTCGACGCCTCACTGCTGCGCGGCGCGATGGCCGCCATCGGCAGCTCGGTGATGCGCGAGCCCGTCTCCGACGCTGTCTTCGGCATCCCCGCCTTCGAGCGCGTGCAGGAGCTGATCGAGGACGGCGCGAGCTTCGCCGAGGTGACCGGCGCCTGGGCTGACGGCAGCCCGCTGCGCCAGCTCGGCGCGGTGCGGCGGCTCTACCAGTCCGTCTACATGGCGAAGGACGGCCCGCTCGTCCTCGGCGCGACCTCGCCCGGCCACCGCGAGGCGATCCGCGGCGTCCTCGGCACGCGCGACGAGGGCGGCGACGATCCGGACTTCGACCCGCTGGACCCGTCGATGCTGCTGGAGATCGAGGAGCTGCGGAAGGAGCTGGCGGCGCTGATCCGCGAGCGGCCGGTCGCCGAGTGGGTCGAGGAGTTCCGCGCCGCCGGCGCGCCAGTCGCGCCGATGCACTTCTCGCCGCAGCTCGCCGACGACCCGCAGGCCGGCCCGCTCTTCGCCGGGATCGAGGATCCGATCACCGGCGAGCAGCAGCAGCTCGCCTCGGTCTTCGAGATGTCGGCCACGCCGGTGCGGGCCGCGGGCCCGGCGCCGCCGCTCGGCCGCCATGGCGCCGAGGTGCTGCGCGAGGCGGGCCTCAGCGACGCGGAGATCGAGGCGCTCTGGGCCTGCGGCGCGGTGGGCGAGGGCGCATGATGGGTCGACGAGGCGTAAGGGGACGAGCATGAAGGTCGGGTTGCGCGTGCCGATGTTCGGCTGGCGGGCGACGCCCGAGCATATCGAGGCGCACGCGCGCGCGGCGGAGGCGCACGGCTTCGACTCGCTGTGGGTCTCCGACCATGTCGTGATGCCGCGCCGGCACGAAAGCGAGCACCGCGCGCCGTTCAAGGTCGAGGAGGCCTTCCTCGAGCCGCTCGCGACGATGGCTTTCCTCGCCGCCGTGACCGAGCGCGTCGAGCTCGGCGTCTCGGTGCTCGTCGTGCCGATGCGCCAGCCCGTGCTGCACGCCAAGATCCTCGCCAGCCTCGATCACCTTGCCGCCGGCCGCGTGATCCTCGGCGCCGGCGTCGGCTGGGCGCGCGAGGAGTTCGAGGTGCTCTCGATGCCTTGGGACCGGCGCGGGCGGCGCACGGACGAGATGCTGCAGCTCTACCGCGCCCTCTGGACCGGCGATCCGGTCGACTTCGAGGGCGAGTTCCACCAGGTCGACGGCTGGATCTCGCGGCCGGTTCCGCCGCGGCGGCTGCCGATCTGGATGGGCGGCAACAGCCCGCAGCAGTTCCGCCGCGCCGCGCGCTGGGGCGACGGCTGGATCTCGCGCGGCGCCGAGGCGCCCTTGCTGCACAAGCACATCGAGATGCTCCGCGACGCCGCCGAGGCCGAGGGCCGTGATCCCGCCGAGTTGACCGTCGCGATCCACTCTCACGTCGTGATCAGCGCGGACGGGATGGAGCAGGCCGCCGAGGGTCTGGCGGCGCTGCGCGAGGCGGGCGTCCAGCACGCGCTGACGACCGTCGACTTCCGCGAAACGGACCGCGTTCCCGAGCTGATCGAGCGCTTCGCCCGCGACCACCTCAAGGAACTCCAGCGCGACTGATCGCCCGTCGAGGAGCTGCAACTGGAATCGCAGTCCGGCACCGCGTAGCCTGCGGCCGGGGCGGCGCACCCGCGCCCCCGAGGGAGTGCGATGGCCATCGCAGTCGGTCTCGACGGCTGTCCCAGTGGCTGGATCGCCGCCGTCGTCGACGACGGGCGATTGGTCGCCGTCGAGTACGTCAAGTCGGCGAACGCCGCCGTCCTGGCGCACCCGTTTGCCAGGGCGTTCGCCTTCGACACTCCGATCTGGCTGAGCCCTGACGGTGATCGCGCGGCCGACCGCGAGGCGCGCAGATTCCTCCCCACCGGCCGCGCCTCGAGCGTGTTCAACACACCCCCGCTGGCCGCGCTCCACGCGGCGAGCTACGAGGAGGCGAACGACACGTCGAGGCGAGTGAGCGGGAAGGGCCTGTCGCGGCAGAGCTTCGCGCTGCTCAACAAGATCCGGGAAGTTGCGGAGGTCGCCGAGGCGGACGATCGCGTCTTCGAGGCGCACCCTGAGGTCTCGTTCGCGGCGCTCGCCGGAGGGCGGGCGTTGCCCTCGAAGAAGACGTGGGACGGGCTGATGCAGCGGCGCGCGCTGCTCGCCGCGGCCGGCCTCGCGCTCCCCGACCTCGTCGGCGAGGCGAGCCGACGCGGGGCGGCCGACGACATCGTGGACGCGGTCGCCTGCGCGTGGACGGCCGCCCGCGTCGCGCGCGGCGAGGCGCGACCGCTTCCGGACCCGCCTCAGCGCATCGAGGGCCGCGAGGTCGCGATCTGGTACTGAGGCGCCCGCGTCAGGCAGACCTCCCTAGTAAGGGCCCTGCGTCTCGAACACGCGGCGCGGGTTGGCGACGAGCATCTGCTCGAGGTGCGCCTCGCTGATGCCGCGGTCGAGCATGGCGGGGGCGATCACGTCCGGGATGTAGGTCGAGGTCCAGTTCGGGTTGGCCTGGCGCAGCGCCCGCACCTGCCCCCAGTGGATGCAGCACATGCTGTCGTGCGAGAGCACGATGCGGTCGGCGTAGCCGTCCGCGCAGAGCTGCGCGACCACCTCGATGCGGCCCTGCGAGTCGTGCCAGTCCGGGCTGCCGATCTCGATGCCGAAGTTGTCGACGCCGATCAGGCTCCCGGCGTCCATCAGCTGGCGGTAGAAGTCCGGCGTCGGCTCGTTGCCCTGGTGCCCGATGATCGTGCGCGAGAGGTCCACGCCCTCCTCGCGGAAGATGCGCTGCTGCTCCAGCCCGAACGCCTGCGGCATCGCGTGCGTCGTGATCGGGACGCCCGTGCGGCGATGCGCGCGCGCCCCGGCGCGCAGCACGGCCTCGTTGACCTCGTCCAGCGTCATGTGCGAGGCGAGCTTGATGATGCCGGCGCGCACCGAGGACTCGCCGACGCCCTGCTCGATCTCGCGCACGAAGGCGTCGGCCAGTTCGTCCGGGTCGCGGCCGTGCCAGTAGAGCGGGACGTTCCAGTACATCCCCGTCGCCACGATGATGTTGACGCTCGTCGAGGCCTGCACCTGCTCGATCAGCGCGATGTCGCGCCCGAGGTTCGCCGGCGTCACGTCGACGACGGTCCCGACGCCGCGCTCGTCGAGTTCTGCGAAGCGCGCGGTCGCGGCCTCGAGGCAGGCGGGAGCATCGTTGAGTTCGGGCCAGTTCGCGAAGACGTCGGCCCCGCCGAGCGAGATGTGCTCGTGCATGAAGGTGCGGCCGAGCTCGGAGGTGTCGACGGGGCCTCGGGCGGTGTTGACCGTGGGCATCCTCTGGCTCCTCTCGCCGCTGGCGTTCCGATCCGGGCCGCAGCATAGCGCGCGCGATCGCGCGCCGGCCCGGCCCGCACGGGGGCGCGGACCTACAATGGAGGGTGGAGGGGTGCCCGAGTGGTTTAAGGGAGCGGTCTTGAACACCGTCGCAGCGCAAGCTGTCGTGGGTTCGAATCCCACCCCCTCCGCCACCCGCCTCCGCCTCGCTCGCCACGGCACGCGGATGCGTGGGGCGCTATCTTCTACGTGCAGAGTTGGAGTCAGGAGGACATGGCGATGCCCACGCGCCGACCCGCCGAAGAGACAGCTCACCTCGGCGACGAGATCTACGAGCGGGACATCCGCTCCCGCGTCGAAGCGACCCATCACGGTGAGATCGTCGCGATAGACGTGGAGAGTGGAAGCTGGGCGATTGCCGACAGCGTCCTTAAGGCAGCAGAGCTCCTTCGGGAGCAGTGTCCGGATGCCACGAATGTCTGGAGCGTGCGGGTCGGGTATCGGGCGCTCTACAGTTTCGGGGGCAGCTCGGTGCGGAGCGCCGGGTGATCGAGGGCGCTGTCAACGCTGCCTACGAGGCGGTCGTTCCCATTGGCGTGAGAGGTCCAGCAGGGCGGGTTCGGGACATCGAGGCCGTGATCGACACCGGGTACAACGGCTTCCTGACCCTGCCGCCGGTGCTCGTGGGGGAACTGGGACTGCCCTTCGTGACCAGCGGCCAGGCAATCCTCGCCGACGGCGGCGAGGCGACCTTCGACATCCATAGCGTCACGGTGCTCCTCGACGGCCAACCCAGGGATGTGGATGTCTACGTGTCGGACACCGCGCCGCTCATGGGTATGCGGTTGCTCGATGGTCACAGCGTATGCATCGATGTCGGGAGTGGCGGCCGCGTCGTCATCGAGCGAGAGACCACAGGGTAGGAGGGCGCGATGGCCGAGGGAGTCGATACGCTGGTCACGCCGCAGATGCGCGAGGCGCTCGACGTCTGGAGCGAGCCGTCGTGGTCGCTGCCGATCGAGGCGTCCGACATCCGCCGCTGGGCGATCGCGACCTACTACCCGGAGAAGCCGCCGCGCCTGTTCTGGGACGAGGAGTACGCGAAGACGACGCGCTGGGGCGGCATCATCGCGCCTCCCGAGTTCAACCCCTTCGCCTGGCAGATCGACACGCCGACGGGGCGACAGTTCTGGGAGGCGGACAACAACCTGCCACGCCCGCAGACGCCGCCCGACCCGAACGCGCCCGGCCAGCACGGCATGAACGGCGGCCAAGACGACGTCTACGGCGTCCCGATGCGCCCCGGCGACCGCATCGCGGAGACGTTCGCACTGACGAAGTGGGACGAGCGGACGGGCCGCCTCGGGCTGACGCTGTTCACCTACACGAGCATCCGCTGGGAGAACCAGCACGGCGAGCTGGTGCGCCTGCGCACCTCGATCAACATCCGCTACTAGCTGCGCCGCCGCAGCATCCCCCTCACCCTCGCCCTCTCCCGCCAGGGGAGAGGGGATCGGACGGCGCCGCGGCGCGCGGGTAAGGGGCGCGGCGCTGGTGTAGCATCGCCGCGGGCTCGCGCGGGGGCGCGGAGCGGCGCCTGGAGGAGGCCGGCTGATGGGGACGCCACCTACGCAGGACGAGGTGATCGGCTACTTCGACTCCCTGAGCAACTGGGGGCGCTGGGGGGATGACGACCTCCTCGGCACGCTCAACCTGATCACGCCCGAGAAGCGCAGGCAGGCCGCCTCGCTGGTGCGGGACGGCGTCAGCGTCTCCTGCTCGCGCCAGATTCCCTTCCCCGGCCCGATGGCGATGGGCGCCGCCAACCCGCTGATCCACATGGTCCAGACCGGCGAGCGCTACGCACTCGGCGACAACCCCGGCCACCCGCTCTTCCCCGGCGTCGAGATGCTCGAGTGGGCGGCCGAGCACGTCGCGTTCGTCTTCCACGGCCAGGTCTTCACCCACATCGACGGGCTCGCCCACGTCTTCTACCAGGGCAAGATGTACAACGGCCGTCCCGCCGGGCTGGTCAAGGCCTCCGAGGGCGCCACGGTGCAGACCTCGGACGTGCTGCGCGACGGCATCATGAGCCGCGGCGTGCTGCTCGACGTCGCCCGCGCGAAGGGCGTCACCACGCTGGAGCCGGGCGACCACGTCTTCCCCGAGGATCTCGAGGCCGCCGAGGAGGCGCAGGGCGTGCGCGTGGAGCCGGGCGACGTGTTGCTGCTGCGCACCGGCTACGGCGCGCAGGTCGACGCGGCGGCCGCCGCGGGCGAGCCGCCGCCGCCCGAGCACTCCGGCTACAACGCGGCCTGCCTGCCCTGGATCCGCGAGCGGGACGTCGCGCTGCTCGGCTCGGACGTGATCCAGGACGCGACGCCGCCGGGCGAGTACCCGAAGACGATGCTGCCGGTGCACCAGGTCACGCTGGTCGCGATGGGCCTGCGCCTGATCGACAACGGCCACCTCGAACGGCTCGCCGAGGCCTGCGCGGAGCGCAACCGCTGGGAGTTCTGCCTGACGCTGAACCCGCTCCGCCTCGCGCAGGGCACCGGCTCGCCCGCCAACCCGATCGCGACCTTCTAGCCTCGAGGCGCCATGCCGCCGGACGCAGCAACACCCGACCGCGAGCCATCGGCGATCTACGCGATCGCCAGCGACTACGTCGAGCGCCTCGCCGCGCTGCACCCCAACGCCGCGACCTCGATGGGCATCCCCGGCCATGAGGATCAACTGACCGACTTCTCGCCCGCGGGCCACGACGCGCGGACGGCGCTGGATCGCGAGACGCTGAGCGCCCTCGATGCGGCCGAGCCCGAGGACGACCGCGACCGCATCGCCCGCGAGGCGATGTCCGAGCGGCTGCGGCTCACGCTCGAGCTGGACGCCGCCGGCGAGCACTACCGGGGCCTCAACATCCTCGCCAGCCCGTTCCAGTCGATCCGCCGCGTCTTCGACCTGATGCCGCGCGCGACCGAGCAGGACTGGGCGCACATCGCGCGGCGCATGGCGCGCGCGCCGGAGGCGTACAGCCGCTACCGCGACACGCTCGACGAGGGCATCCGGCGCGAGCGCGTCGCCGCGCGGCGGCAGGTCGAGGCCTGCGCCCGGCAGGCCGAGGTCTGGAGCGGCCACGGCGATGGCGCCACCAGCTTCTTCCACGGCCTCGCGGACGAGTTCGCGGACTCGGGCATCGAGTCGCCGGGGCTGGCGGCGGAGTTGCGCAACGCCGCCGGGGCGGCGAGCGGCGCCTGCGCCGCCTTCGGCCGCTACCTGCGCCAGCGCTACCTCCAGCTCGCGAGGCCGCGCGACGCCGTCGGCCCGGACCGCTACGCCCTCGGCGCGCGCGTCTACAACGGCGACGAGTTCGACCTGCGCGCGACGTACGAGTGGGGCTGGGAGGAGCTGCGCCGCATCGAGGGCCGCATGGCGGAGGTCGCCGAGCGGATCCTGCCCGGCGGGGGCGTCGAGGCGGCGAAGGAGCTATTGGAGACGGACCCCGATCGCGCGATCGAGGGCGTCGACGCCTTCCAGCGCTGGATGCAGGAGTTGCAGGACTCGACGATCGCCGAGCTGCACGGGCGGCACTTCGACATCCCCGAGCCCGTGCGCCGCATCGAGGCGCTGATCGCGCCGCCCGGCGGCGCGCTCGCGATGTACTACACGGGGCCCTCGGAGGACTTCAGCCGGCCGGGCCGCACCTGGTACCCGACGGGCGGCAAGACGCGCCTCCCGCTCTGGGGCGAGGTCTCGATCGCCTACCACGAGGGCGTCCCCGGCCACCACCTGCAGATCGGGACGACGATCTGGCTGGCCGGGCTGCTCTCGCGCTGGCAGCGCCTGATCGGCGGCACCTCCGGCTACGTCGAGGGCTGGGCGCTCTACGCCGAGCAACTGATGGGCGAGCTCGGCTACCTCGACAACCCGGACTACGAACTCGGGATGCTGCGCGCGCAGGCGCTGCGCTGCGTGCGCGTCGTGATCGACATCGGCATGCACCTCGAACTCTCGATCCCCGAGGGCGCCGCCTCCGGCGGCTTCCACCCCGGCGAGCGCTGGAACCCCGAGCTGGGGCTGGAGTTCATCGAGCAGCGCAGCCACTTCCCCGCCGACTTCGTCGCCAGCGAGATCGACCGCTACCTCGGCCTGCCGGGGCAGGCGATCAGCTACAAGGTGGGCGAGCGCGCCTGGCTCGAGGCGCGCGAGGCGGCGCGCCGCCGTCTCGGCGACGCGTTCGACCTCAAGGCGTTCCACGCGCGCGCCTTCGAGCTGGGGCCGATGGGCCTCGCGCTGATGCGCCGCGAGCTGGGCGGCGCCTGACGGTCCGGGGAGCACCGCGCCGCACGCGCCGCCCCGGCGGCGTATGATGGCGCGGCGAAGCGCCCGCAGCGGCGAGGTCCGGGAGAGGACGAACGGCGCGCCGATGAGTGAACTCCTGTACGAGAAGCACGACGCCCACGCGATCTTCACGATGAACCGCCCGGAGCGGCTCAACGCCCTCGGCGGCGCACTGATGGAGCAGCTCGACGAGGCGATCGCGGACTTCAACGCCGATCCGAAGATGCGCGCCGGGATCCTGACCGGGTCCGGGCGCGCGTTCTGCGCGGGCATGGACCTCAAGGAGGCCGCGGACCGCGCCGCGAGCGGGGACGACGTCACCGGGGTTCGCCCCCAGGGGCGCGTGGAGCTGATGGACTTCTCGCGCAGCCCCAAGCCGTTCATCGCGGCGATCAACGGGCTCGCGATCGGCGGGGGCCTGGAGATCGCCCTCGACTGCGACATCCGCATCATGTCCTCGGACGCCTACGTCGGGCTGTTCGAGCCGAAGCGCGGGATCATGGCTGGCTACGCGATGCACCACCTGCCGCGCGTCGTCGGCTCCACCGCCGCCGCCTACATGCTGCTCACCGCCGACGCGATCGAGGCCGATCAGGCCCTCGAGTGGGGCGTCGTGAGCGAGGTCGTCGAGCCGGAGCGGCTGATCCAGCGGGCGGCGGAGATCGCGGAGATGATCGCGGAGAACGCGCCGCTCTCCGTGCACGGCACCAAGGCCGAGATCCAGGCCTGGCGCATGGCGAGCATCGACGACAACTACCGGCTCTACCAGTGGATCGACGCGGTCGTCCTCGACTCCGAGGACGCGCGAGAGGGGCCGCAGGCCTTCGCCGAGAAGCGCGACCCCGTGTGGCAGGGGCGCTGAGGCGCCCGCCGCGGCGAAGCAGAAGCAGGGAAACCGCAAGGCAGAAAAGGGGGAACCATGCCTGACGCGTTGTACGAGAAGCGGGACTTCTACGCGATCTTCACGCTCAACCGGCCCGAGCGGCTCAACGCCCTCGGAGGCCAGTTGCGCGCCGAGATGGCGGAGCACGTCGACGACTTCAACGCAGACCCGAACATGCGGGTCGGCATCCTGACCGGTGCGGGCCGCGCCTTCAGCGCCGGCATGGACCTGAAGGAGGCCGCGGACCGCGCCAACACCGGCGAGGGCGTCGCCGGCCGGCAGACCGGGCAGGTGCCGCGGCTCGTCTACTCGGGTAGCCCGAAGCCGTTCATCGCGGCGATCAACGGGCTCGCCGTGGGCGGCGGCCTTGAGCAGGCGCTGGACTGCGACATCCGGATCATGGCCTCGAACGCCTACGTCGGGCTGTTCGAGCCGCGGCGCGGGATCATCGCCGGCTACGCGATTCACCACCTGCCGAGGATCACGAACCTCTCGGCCGCCAACCACGTGCTGCTCGTCGGCGACCGCGTGGAGCCGGAGCAGGCGCTGCAGTTCGGCATCGTCTCGGAGGTCGTGGATCCGCCGGAGCAGTTGATGCCTCGCGCGATCGAGCTGGCCGAGCAGATCGCCTCGAACGCGCCGCTCTCGGTGCAGGCGACGAAGGCGATGATCCAGGCCTGGCGGATGGCGAAGATCGACGACTCCTACCGCCTCGGCGCGTGGTTGTCGCTGCCGGTCGTGAACTCCGAGGACATCAAGGAGGGCGCGCGCGCCTTCGCGGAGAAGCGCGACCCGAACTGGCAGGGCCGCTAGCCCCGCCTCCCGCGCACACCGGCGGCGGCGGGCCGCAGCCGCCCGCCGCCGCTCCCCTCCCTTCCCCTCCGCTCCCCTCTCCTGGGGGAGAGGGGGCTGGGCCGGGAACCGGCGCCCCGCTCGCGACGTCATGACGCCAGGGGCGGCGCGCCCCGGCGGGGCGGCGGCAGCGGAGCGCGGAGCGTGACCCGGAGCGAGGCGCGAATACGATACCGGGCGCGCGCCGCCGCGCTGGCGCTCGTCGCGGGCCTCGCGGCCACGCTCGCGCTCGCGGCCTGCACGGGCTCCCCCACGCAACCGCCGCCCGCCCCGCTGACGGCGACCGCCACACCGACGCTGGCGCTGCCGGTAACCGCAACGCCAACCGCCACCACGACGGCGACGCCAACCGCCACGGCGCCGCCGGCTACCGCGACTGCGACGCCGACTGCGACCGCGACCGCAACCACGACGGCGACGCCGGCGGCGACCGCTGCCGCGACCGCCACGCCGACGGCAACCGCGACCGCCACGCCGACCGCAACCGCGACGCCGACGCTGGCCACGCTGCCCTACAACAACCTCGACGCCAGCGGCGAGGCGGCGACGCCGGGCAGCTACGCCTTCCTCGCGACCGGCGAGGACGGCGCGGCGCGCGTCGTCGAGACCTACGAGGAGCTGCGCCGCGAGGCGACGCTCTTCCGCCTCCACGCGACCGACGCCGACGGCGCGTCGTGGGCGGGCCTCGACGCCGTCGAGGCCGGCGACCTGTTCGAGTGGCGCGAGGCGGACGATTGCTGGACGCGCTACCGCGTGACGACGGTGCTTCCGGACCCGCCGGGCGCGCGGCCGCGCAAGGACTTCGAGGTGCAGTGGTTCGCCTACGCCTTCGCGGGTTGCAGCGGCGCCGTGTCCGCGAACACCGCCGTCAGCATCGATTGGGACGCATCGGAGACGATCGTGGCGACGACCTCGCCGATGCGTTACGGGCCGTTCGTACTGTATCCGCCCAGCTGGACCGGCTCTCTTGAGCCGACCGCAGCCGCTACCGGCCTCACTCCGATGTCCGAACGCCTGACCACCTCGGACCTCGACAAGGTCCGGAAGCACCCGTTCTGGCGCGACGCGGACGTGCCGAGTGGCTGGACGCTCCACAGGGCCATCGCCGGGGAGGATGGGTTGGACGGGTACAGCGCGATGTACGTCGATGCGCGGGGTGGCGTCGGCATGAAGGTTGTTGTGTGGCGGCCAGCTTACCTTCCGCTCGAGGTCATCACGTGGGGGATGACGACAACCGTCTGGGAGGCGCGGATGATCGATGGCCATCCAGCTGTCGTTCGATACACTCCGTCCGGTAACCGGGTACCCACCACGAACACGTACATTGCCCACGAGTCCACGGGCATCTTCTACGGGGCGATCGGTATCGCCGCAGAGGCCACCGGCTCTGCGGACATCGTGATCGCGGCGGCGCGCAGCCTCTACCGGACGCCCGCGCCAACCTCGACCGCGCTGCGCTACAACCACCTCGACGCCAGCGGCGAGGCGGCGGCGCCCGGCAGCTACGCCTTCCTCGCGACCGGCGAGGATGGCGCGGCGCGCGTCGTCGAGACCTACGAGGAGCTGCGCCGCGAGGCCACGCTCTTCCGCCTCCACGCGACGGACACCGACGGCGCGTCGTGGGCGGGCCTCGACAGCGTCGAGGCCGGCGACCTGTTCGAGTGGCGCGAGGCGGACGATTGCTGGGTGCGCTACATCGTGACGAGCGTGCCGGCCGCCTCGGATGCCTCGCCGTCGCGCCGGGAGTTCGGCGTCGAGTGGATGACCTACGCCTTCACGGGCTGCACGGGCGCCGTCGCCGCGAACGCCGCAGCCACGATCGACTTCGGGCCGCTGCCCGACCTCGGCGGGGCCAGCCTCACCATCCCGATCCGCCACGGGCCGTTCCAACTCGTCCCCGTGACCTGGACCGGCGAGGTCGAACCTGCGGAGGGCTGGAGGAGCGGGCTCAGGTCCGCTCACGCGGACACGACTGATATCGCCACGGCACGGAAGCTCGCCTTCTGGCGGGAACCGAAGCTGCCGGCGGGCTGGACCTTCAGCCAAGCCACCGCCGGGGGGCCGACCGACCCCCTGTACGGCTTCTGCGCCAGCTACGTGACTGCCGACGGGTATCTCGCAGTCCAGATCTGCGGAGGCCGCGCGACGGTCGTGGGGGACACCGCCGAGGCGTCGTGGGGCGACGGGCTGGGAGCGCGTGAGACGCGCGTGGTGAGCGGGCGACCGGCGACGGTGACCTACAGCCCGCCAGGCCCCAACCATTCCGAAATCTTCTCGATCGATGTTTGGGTCTACGACGCGGCGTCCGAGACCGTCTACTGGGTAGGCGGAAAGGATCCCAGTCTGGGCGGCAGCAACGTCGACCCCGTGATCGCGATCGCGCGCAGCCTGTTCGAGAGCCCGAACGCGCCGTGAGGAGGGCCGCCGCTGGCGGGCAGCCTTGAACGTTCCCCCCGCCCGCCGCACTCTGCCAGTGAGGCGGAGCCGCTCCGGCGGCGGCCGGAGGGCGGTGAGCGATGATCTGGGTGAGGCGCGCGGGCGCCGTCGCGCTCGCCGGTCCGTTGACCGCGATCCTGCTCGCCGCCCTCGTGCTGCTCAGGCTCGGCGACACCCTGCTCGACCCGGACTTCCTCGCGGACCAGCTGGCGGAGGCGGACCTCTACGGCTTTGTGCTGGACGAGGCGCTCCCGCTGGCCGTCGACGAGTTCCGCCTGCTCGAGCCCGGCGAACTCGGCGTGGACACGCGCGAGAACCCGCTCGTCGCGTCCGGGCTCGACGCCTCCCGCACGGCCGAGGCGGCGCGCCGCGCCCTGCCGCCCGAGGAGCTGGAGGCGCTGGTCGATCCCGTGCTGCGCGAGACCGTGGCCTACGCGACGGGCGCATCCGACACGCTGACCATCGATTCGCAACCGGCGGCGAACGCCGTGCGCCGCCTGGCGACGGAGGCCAAGGCGCTGCTGCGCGACGCCGGGGCCTACGAGTTGCTGCTCGAGCGCGAGCTGCAGCCGCTCGTCCGCGAGGCGGCGCGCGACGCGCTGGCCTCGGGCGCGGACGGCTCCGGCTGGACGCGCGGCCTCGCCAGCGGCGACGAGGAGGCGGCCGACCGCATCGCCGAGGCGGTCAGCGGCGTCGTCACGCCCGAGTGGCTCCGCGAGCAGTTCGAGCGCAACCTCGACGAGCTGACGGCTTGGCTGCTCGGCGACGCGGACGGCTTCGCGCTCGGCGTGCGGCCGGGCGAGGCGCAGGCGGAGGCGGCGTCCGCGGAGATCGCGGCGATCCTCGGCGAGGCCGACAGCGCCGAGCTCGTCTACGGCGAGGCGCTCGATCCGGCCGTCGATCGCAACCTCGGCGAGACGGTGACGCTGCCCTACGGCGTCGAGATCGGGCGCGGCGAGGTCAAGGCCGTGCTGCGCGAGGCCGCGCCGCCTGACTGGGTCCGCGAGCAGGCCGACCGGCTGATCGCCGACGTGAGCGCCTACGCGACGGCGCGGACGGACGGCTTCGAGACCACGATCCCGCTCGCCGCCAGCAAGGAGCGGGCGGCGAGCCTGCTGACGGAGCTGGCCCTCGAACGGCTCGGCGAGGCGCTGCGCGGCCTGCCCGCCTGCGCGCCCGAGGCGGCGGCGAGCGCCGCGGCGGCGCTGCGCGGCGGCATGCTGCCGGACTGCCTGCCCCCGGACACGAGCGCCGACGGCCTGCTCGGCGAGGCGCGCGCCGCCATCGAGGACTCGGTCACGCGGCTCGTGCTGGAGCCCGTCCCGGACGCGGTCAGCTACGGCGCGGCGGATCTGCGGCGCGACCTCCGCGCGGACGGCGGCGCGGACGCCCTCGCCGCGCTCGACGACGGCCGCGAGTTCTTCGCCGAGGGCTGGAGCTACGACGACGCCGATCTGCGAGCGGACCTCGCCTCCGATCACGACGCGCTGGACGCGCTGGACCGGGTCCGTTCCTTCTTCGCGGACGGCTACACGCACACGCGCGCCGACGCCTCGGAGGGAACGCTCGCCGACGACCTGGAAGAGCTGCGCGACGGGCTGAACAGCGCGCAGCGGGGCGCGGGCGTGGTCGCGTGGCTGGCCGTCGCGGTCCTGCTCGTGGCGATCGGCGCGCTGGGCGGGCGGAGCTGGGCGGGCCGGGTCGCGTGGGCCTCGGGCGCGCTGCTGGCGTCCGCCCTCGTCGTCGCGCTGCTCTGGGGGCCCGTCTACTCGGCGATCGCGGACCTCGCCTTCGATCAGGCGCGCGAGGAGCTCGTCATCAATCCGGGCGAGGAGTTCGAGGACTTCGAGGCCACGGCCCGCCGCACGGGCGAGAAGCTGATCGACATCACGGAGTCGGTGAGCGGCGAGGTCGCCGGAGGCATCTTCCGTTCCGCCCTCGTGGTGGCGGCGGTCGCGCTCGTCGTCTTCCTCGTGGCCGCGTTCTGGGAGCGGATCGCCGAGGCGGCCGGGCGCGCGCGGGGGCGGGGCTCGGCGCGGCCTACCTGACGGCGATCTCGCGCACCGCGAGCACGGCGGGCTCGCCCGAGGCGTCGAAGCCGAAGAGGCGCAGCTCCAGATCGCCGGGGCCGACGTCCATGAACAGCGGCGAGTAGGCGCGGAACCAGAACGCCGTCCCCTCGATCTCGTGCTTGGTGGGGGCGATGGTGAGCGTCGTGTCCCAGCTGTACAGCGGGCCGAGGTCAGGCAGCAGCACGACGAGCGGCTCGTCCTGGCCCTTGTAATGGACGGCGAAGGCGTAGCCCTCGTCCCCCATCGGGTTGAACAGGATCGCGCCCGGCTCCAGCGTCCCCTCGGCGGTCAGCGCGCCCGCCTCGATGACCGGCTCCACCGTCCAGTCGGCGATGTCGAGGGGCGCCGCGCCGGCGAGGGCGTCGTTGGCGCTGCTGTCGAGCGGGGTGGCCGCGCCGTTCGCGTTCTGGTTGCTCACCGTGCCGCCGGAGTCGCTGGCGTCGGCGGTCGCGCCGGGCGGGCTCTCGACGCCGTCGCCGGAGTCGCCGTCGCCCGTGCAGCCCGCGAGGGCGAGCGCCGCGACGCAGGCGGCGATCAAGGTCAGCCCGGTCCTGGTCGCGCGGCGTAGCCGCGCCGTGTCGATTGGGCGGCGCGGCCGCACGGTGCCGGAGAGCCCCGTGCCGGAGCCGTGACGTTGCGTGCCGGTCGCGTTCATGGTCCATCCTCCACGGGGCGGCCGGGGGTCCGCGCCCGTCACGGGAAAGACGATACTACGCGCGCTCCGGTTTCCGTGCGGCTGCCCGGAAGCGGCGCTATCCCTCCTCGATGACGCCTGCCTCGCGCAGCAGGACGATGGCGTTGCGGACGGCCTCGTCCGGCTCGCGCTGGTTGATCTCGAAGGTGCGCGCGGCCGAGGCGGGCAGGCGTTCGGCGAGCCAGGCGAAGTCGACATCGCCGCGGCCGGGGGCGCGGTGGTCCCGCAGGCCGTCGACGTCGTGGAGGTGGCTGCCCAGCAGGCGATCGCCCAGCAGGTCGAACCAGGCGCCGCGCTCGACCAGCCCGAGGCGGTGCAGCACCTCGGCGTGCCCGACGTCGTGCCAGTACCCGGCGGCCTCCCGCGGGTACGGCGCAAGCAGGTCCGCCATCTCCTCGGGCAACGGGATCTGGTGGTAGCGCAAGCGGCATTCGAGGCCGAGCGCGACGCCCCTCGGCTCCGCGTACGCCACCAGCTCGTCGAGCGAGCGCCGGGCCTGCGCGAGGTACGGAGGCGCCTGCCGCGCTCGCTCGCGGCGCGCCTCGGAGATCGCCTGCTCCCAGCCGTCTCCCGCGAGCCGCTGCCGCGGGTGCATCTCGCGCAGCCGCGTCGCCGCGCCGATCGCCCGCCCGCCCACGGAACCGAGGTGGACGACCACCGCGTAGGCGCCCGCATCCGCCGCGACATCGATCGATCGCTGCGTGTAGTGCACGGCCAGCGCGCGCTCGTCCTCGTCGGTGGAGGCGAGATTGAGGTCGCGGTTCCAGCCGCGCCCGCGATCGCGCTCCAGCGGCGCGGGGGCGTGCACGCCGGTCACGGGCAGCGTCGCGTGCCCGAGGATCGCGCCGATCTGCCCGGCGTCCATCGAGTGGTTGATCTCGATCGCCTCGTAGCCCAGCTCGGCGGCGCGCTCCAGGAAGGCGCCGAGGTCGCGTTCGAAGCGGGGCTGCACCGCCCACATCGTGCTCAAAGCGAGCAGCGGGCGCGGCGAGGCGCCCTCGGAACCGGGAGCGCTCACCGCGCCCTCGTGGCTTCCGGGTGGGCGGGACTCACGCCGTCGAGCGCCCCTCGACTATCGACTCCAGCTCGCGTTGCAGGTGCTCCAGCACCTCGTCGTAGGGGAAGGAGCCGACCAGCTCCGGGCCGCGCTTGAGGTTCACGGCCACGGGGCCGCACCAGAGGCCGAGGTCGGCGTCGTCCGTCTCGCCGGGGCCGTTCACGCGGCAGCCCATCACGGCGATGGTGACGTCGTGCTGCTTCGCCCAGGCCGTGATCTTGCGCACGTCCTGCGCCAGCTCGATGAACGCCTCGTTCTCCACCCGCGAGCAGGAGGGGCAGGAGATGATGTTGAGGCCGTCGTCGAGGACCGTCGGGATCGAGCGGAAGCGCCCGGACTCGATGTCGGCGAGGATGCGCCGTCCGGCCGCGATCTCCGTGCCCTTGTCCTCGAACGGGAGCGTCAGCGAGACGCGCACCGTGTCGCCGATGCCCTCCGGCACCAGCTGCTCGAAGGCGAGGCGCGTCTTGATCTCGCCCTCCGGCAGCATGCCCGCCTCGGTCACGCCGAGGTGCAGCGGCACGTCCGGGCGCTGCGAGGCGAAGCGGCGGTTGCCCTCGACGACCTTGCGCCAATCCGAGTCCTTGAGCGAGACGACGTAGCGCTCGAACCCGAGGCCGTCGAGGATCTCGCAGTGCTCGAGCGCGCTGGCGACCATCGCGCCCACGTCGTCGTCGCCGTGCGCCTCGGTCTGCACGGGGTCGACGGAGCCGCAGTTGACGCCGACGCGCAGCGCGCAGTCGTGCGCCTCGGCGGTCTCGGCGATGAAGGCGACCTTGTCGCGCGCGGGCTTGTCGCGCTCGTGGTGCCAGAGGTGGCCGGGGTTGTAGCGGATCTTGTCGACGTGCGGCGCGACGATGGTGGCGAGGCGGTAGTTCTCCTGCAGGTCCACGGAGAGTGTCGCCGCCGTGCGCGCGCGCACCTCGGCCAGCGCCTCCACGTCCCTGCGGGAGTCGACGGCGATGCGCACGATGTCGGCGCCGGCCTGCTCCAGCAGCTCGACCTGCCTGACGGTGGCCTCGATGTCCTGGGTCTTGGTGGCGGCCATCGACTGCACGGCGATCGGCGCGCCGCCGCCGATCGCGATCGGCCCGACGGACACGCTGCGGGTCTTGTTGCGAGCCACGAGCCGACCTCCATCGCCCCCGATCGTCGGGGGCATCCGGGCGGCGTGTCAACCGGGCCGCCCGAGTCGTGTCGGGCAGCGGTTGCGGCAACGTACGGTACAACCGTACACTCGGTCGTGGATGCGTGTTCGCTCGATCCGCCACAGGGGTCTGCGCCGCCTGGTTGAGCGCGATGACCCCCGCCTGGTGGGGGGCGCGTTGGCCAATCGGGTCCGCAACGTCCTGACCGCCCTGCTGCTGGCTGAGCACATGGACGGGTTCATTGCCGACGCACCGCCCGGCTGGCGCGTCCACAGGCTGTCGGGCGACCGGCGCGGGCAATGGAGTGTGTCCGTCTCGGGCAACTGGCGGATCACGTTCGAGGAAGAGGGCGGCCACATCGATCGCCTGAACCTGGAGGACTACCACTGATGAGCGACGTCGGCATCGAAGTGAACATGACGCCCTCTCACCCGGGCGAGTTCGTCCGCACCGAGGTCATCGAGGAGTTGGGCCTGAGCGTGACGAAGGCGGCGGAGATTCTGGGCGTACGCCGGGCGACGCTCTCGGATTTACTGAACGGCAACGCCTCGCTCTCGCCGGAGATGGCTCTGCGGATCGAGAAGGCCTTCGGCATCGGCATGGACATGCTGCTGCGGATGCAGGCGTGGCACGACGCCTCGCGAATGCGCGCGCGTGCGGACGAGATCAGCGTGCGGCGCTACCAGCCCGTCTGAGTTGGCTCCCCGGCCGCCCCGACTCGCTAGCGGAACAGCGAGTCGCCGCTGGCGATGCGCATGATGTCGGCGAAGGTGATGACGATCGCCAGCACGATGAAGGCGACGAAGCCCACGAGGTGGACCAGCGCCTCCTTCTCCGGCGCGATCCGCCGCCCGCCTCGCAGCACCTCGATCAGCAGGAAGAAGATGCGCCCGCCGTCGAGCATCGGCAGCGGCAGCAGGTTGAGCACGCCGAGGTTGATCGAGAGCAGCGCCGCCAGCATCAGCAGCGGCGTCACGCCGCCCTCGCGCGCGACCTCGCCGGTCGTCTGCGCGATCCCGACCGGGCCGGCCACGTCGGGGCTGCTCCCGCCCTTGAACCACGACACCAGCTCGTTGCGCGCGAGGATCATCGCGTCGAGCGTCGTCCGCGCCCCCGCCGGGATCGACTCCCACGGCGGCTGCGAGACCGTCTCAGTGAACGGCACGCAGCCCTCGCCGCCGACCACCGTGCACTGCGAGCGGATCGTGATCCCGGTCGGGCCCTGGCCGCTCGGCGGCGTCCAGCGCGGCTCGACGCGCAGCGTCTCGTACACCTGCCCGCGCCGCACGACGACGTCGATCTCCTTGCCGAGGTTGAGGCGGATCAGCCGGCCGGCGGCGGCGACGTTCCGCGCGTCGCGCCCGCCGACCTCGTAGATCACGTCGCCGCTCTGGAAGCCGGCGGCCTCCGCCGGCGCGCCGGGCACGACCTGCTCGATGACGGCGCGGCCGATCGACTCCTCGTGCGGGATCGTGAAGGCGATGGCGAAGAGCAGCACCGGCAGCAGCAGGTTCACGACGGAGCCGGAGACGAGCACGATGAAGCGCTTCCAGCGCGCCTGAACGGCGAGCGAGCGCGGGTGGTCCGGCAGCTCCTCGCCGAGCAGCCGCACGAAGCCGCCGAGGGGCGTCCAGTTCAGCGAGTAGACGGTCTCGCCCCACTGCCGCCCCACGATCCGCGGCGGGAAGCCCACGCCGAACTCGATCACGTAGATGCCGAACAGCTTCGCCGTCGCGAAGTGCGCCAGCTCGTGCGCGACGACCAGCACGACGAGCACGCCGATGAAGAGCAGCATCGAGCTGACCGCGTCGGGCGCGAACCACCAGGCCACGGCCAGCGCGACCGCGATCGCGATCCCGGTGTTGAGGGCGCGCGGGATGCGGGGGCCGCCCCGCGAGGAGTCCGGCTCGCCCGGTTGCTCGCCCGTGCGGTCGCTCATCGCCGGCTCAGCGGATTCCGGCGGCCACGCGCTCGTTGACGAAGCGCTGGCCCCACGCCTCGGCGGCGATCAGCTGCTCAAGGCCGGGATCCGTGTCCGCCTCGTGCGCGTCGAGCGCCTCGATCAGCAGCCGGGCGATGTCCGTGAAGCGGCAGCGGCCGGCGAGGAAGTGCTCGACCGCGGACTCGTCCGCGCCGGAGAGCATGGCGGCCGAGGTGTCGCCGCGCCGCCCCGCCTCGAGCACGGTCGGCAGCGCCGGGAAGCGCTCCGTGTCGACCTCGCTGAAGTTCAGCGTCCCGCGCGCGGCGAGGTCGAGCGGCGGCGCGGGCTGCTGCGGCGCGCGCTCCGGGTAGGTCAGCGCGCACTGGATCGGCAGCCGCATGTCCGGCTCGCCCAGCTGCGCCTTAATCGAGCCGTCGGCGTAGGTGACCATCGAGTGCACGATGCTCTCGCGGTGCTGGAGGATGTCGACGCGGTCGATCGGGATGTCGAACAGCCAGCGCGCCTCGATCGCCTCGAGGCCCTTGTTGAAGAGGGTGGCGCTGTCGATCGTGACCTTCGGGCCCATCTGCCAGTTGGGGTGCTTGAGCGCCTGCTCCGGCGTGACGCGGTCGAGCGCGTCCATGTCGTAGTCGCGGAAGGCGCCGCCCGAGGCGGTGAGGGTGAGGCGATCGACGGTCTCGATCGGCTCGCCCCAGAGGCATTGCCAGATCGCCGAGTGCTCCGAGTCGATCGGGCGCAGCTCCGCGCCGCGCTGCTCGTTCGCCTCGAGGGCGGCGCGCACGACGTGCCCGCCGACGACGAGCACCTCCTTGTTGGCGAGCGCGACGATCTTGCCCGCCTCGAGCGCCCGCAGCGTCGGCTCCAGCCCGAGGCGGCCCGCCGTCGCCACGACAACGATGTCCACGTCAGGCCGCACGGCCAGCTCGTCCAGCGGCAGCCACGCGTCGCGCCCGAACTCCGAGGCGAGGCGGTCGGCCTCGGCGCCGGGAGCGGCGCAGGCCGCGCTGGGGCGGAACTCCCCGATCTGCTCGCGCAGCAGGGAGACGTTGCCGCCGGCGGCGAGCGCGGCGACGCGGAAGCGGTCCGGGAGGCCGCGCACGACGTCGAGGGTCTGGGTGCCGATCGAGCCGGTCGAGCCGAGGATCGCGAGGCCGATCGCGGTCATGCGGACCTCCAACCGGGCGCCGCGGGCGGGGTCGGGCCGGTGGCTAGAGCCACTGCAAGATCCAGTATAGCAACGGCCCCGCCAGCAACTGGGAGTCCATGCGGTCGAGCAGCCCGCCGTGCCCCGGCAGCAGGCCGGAGCTGTCCTTCACGCCGATCCGCCGCTTGAGCGCGGACTCCAGCAGGTCGCCCGCCTGCGCCGCGATCGGCAGCGCGACCGCGATCACGGCGATCACGACCGCCTCGGCCTCAAGGCCGAGCGCGAGCGGCAGCGCGACGCCCGCGACGGCGCCGGCGAGGAAGCCGCCGATCGCGCCCTCGCGCGTCTTGCCGGGCGAGATGCGCGGCGCGAGCGGGCGGCGGCCGAGCCACTTCCCGACGGCGTAGGCGCCGGTGTCGGTGGCGATCGTGACGCCGAGCAGCACGATCAGCCAGCGCTGGCCCTCGGGCTCCCCGCGCAGCAGCAGCCAGTGCGCGCCGAGCACGCCGATGTAGGCGACGGCGCCGAGCCACCAGGCCTCGCGCAGGCGGCGCGGCCCGGGGCCGGGGCGGAGCAGGCCGTAGAGCGCGATCGCGGGCAGCGGCAGCAGCGTCCAGAGCGGGAAGGCCTCGGCCGCCTGGCGCATCCAGAGCGCGACGAAGGCGGTCGCGGCTGCCGCGCCGAGCGGTTGCCAGGCCGGCCGCGGGCCGGCGGCGGCGACGAACATCTCGGCGGCGGCGGCGGCGAGCAGCAGCGAGATGGCGGCGGCGAAGGCGCGCTCCGGCAGGGCGATGACGATCGCCAGCAGCGGCAGCCCGATCGCCGCCACCAGCAGCCGCGTGCGCAGCATGGGTCAGGCGTCCGGGTGCGCGTGCTCCGCCTGGCGCTCCGGGACCAGCCCGAAGCGGCGGCGGCGGCGGCGGTACTCCCGAAGGGCCTCGTCCACGTCCTGCGGCCCGAAGTCCGGCCAGAGCGTGGAGGTGAAGTAGTACTCGCTGTAGGCCGACTCCCAGACGAGGAAGTTGGAGAGCCTGTGCTCCCCGGCGGTGCGGATCAGCAGATCCGGGTCCGGCAGCTCGGCGGTCGCCAGGCGGCTCGCGATCGCATCGGCGTCCACCTCCCCCGCGGCGACGCCCTCGGCGATCAGGCGCCGCACGGCGCCCACGATGTCGGAGCGGCCGCCGTAGTTGAAGGCGAGGTTGACGGTGATGCGCTCGTTCCCTGCGGTGCGGGCGACCGCGTCCTCCACCTTGCGCTGGAGCGAGCCCGGGAGCGGCGAGAGGTCGCCGATGTGGCGCAGGCGGATGCCCGCCTCGTCGAGCGAGTCCAGCTCGCGGTCGATCACGCGGCCTGCGAGGCGCATCAGGTAGTCCACCTCGCCGCGAGGGCGTCCCCAGTTCTCGGTGGAGAAGGCGAAGAGCGTGACGATCGGGACGCCGTGCTCGCCGAGGCGCTCGACCACGGCGCGGATGCGGTCGGCGCCCGCGCGGTGGCCGCGCTGGCGGCTCAGCCCGCGCTCGCGCGCCCAGCGGCCGTTGCCGTCCATGATGATCGCGACGTGGCGAGGGAGCGCCTCGTCCGGGGGACTCGCGACATCGCTCGCGGCGGGCTCAACGACCATGCTTGCTGGCCCCCCGGCCTGGCTTACCGACATGAGGCGTCACTAGATCTCGAGGAGCTCCTGCTCCTTCTGCTGTCCAATCTCGTCGATCTGCTTCGTGTGCGCCCCGGTGATCTCTTCGACGTCGGTAAGCGCGCGGCGCTCCTCGTCCTCGGAGAGCTCGCCCGAGCGCAGCGCCTTGCGCAGCTCGTCGATGGCCTGGCGGCGGATGTTGCGCACCGCGACCTTGCCCTCCTCGGAGCGCGCGCCCACCAGCCGCACCAGCTCGCGGCGGCGCTCCTCGGTGAGCGGCGGGATCGGCAGCCGGATCGTGGCGCCGTCGTTGCTGGGCGTGATCCCGAGGTCGCTCGCCTGGATCGCCTTCATGATCGGTTGCAGCGCGGACTTGTCCCACGGCTGCACGGTGACCAGCGTCGGGTCCGGCGCGGCGAGCGTCGCGAGCTGGTTGAGCGGCATGACCTGGTCGTAGTGCGACACCTGGAGGCGCTCGACGATCGCGGTGTTGGCCCGGCCCGTGCGCACCGCCGCCAGCGCCTGGCGCAGCGACTCCACCGCCTTGTCCATGCGGTCGTCAGCGTCGAGCAGCACCTCGTCGACGTCCACCGCCGCCTCCTCCGGCCGGACGAACGCGAGCCCGGCCCCGTTCGTCGCCCGCTCCCGCTACCCGGCCGGCGACCCGCCGCCGATCTCGTAGCGGATGAAGCGGGAGATGCGGATGTTCTCGCCCGTCGCCGAGATCGTGTCCTCGACAAGCTGCTGGATGGTCTTGCCCGGCTCCTTGATGAACGGCTGGGTGAGCAGCGCGCGCTGCTCGCGCTCGCCTTCCGGCACGTCCTCGGGCAGGTCATCGACGGCGACCGTGTCCGGGTTCATCGCGGCGACCTGCAGCGCGACGTCGTGCGCGAGGTTCTGGAACTGCTCCGTGCGCGCGACGAAGTCCGTCTCGCTGTTCAGCTCGACGAGCACGCCGATGCGCCCGCCGGCGTGGATGTAGGACTCGATCACGCCCTCGCTGGTTGCGCGGTCGGCGCGCTTGGCGGCGGCGGCGATGCCCTCCTCGCGCAGCAGCGAGCGGGCGCGATCGAAGTCGCCCTCCGCCCGATCGAGCGCGCGCTTGGCGTCCATCACGCCGGCGCCGGTCTCCTCGCGGAGCCGCTTCACATCCTGGACTGAGACCACAACCGCTCCCTTGTCGCGCCGTACCTGTCGGATGGCCCGCCGCGGCGGCAGGCTTCGTTCGCTACTGCTCGGCGGCTTCCGAGGTCGCATCGGCCTCGGCAGCCCCGTTCTGCGCCGGCGCGGCGGGCGCGACGGGCGCGGCTGCCGCCGCTTCCGTTGCGGGCGCGGCCTCGGCGGGCGCGGCCGCCTCGGCTGGCGGCATCATCGCCACCGAACCGGCGGCGGCCGCCTCCTGCTCGACCTCGCCGAAGGCGCGGCCCTCGAGGACGGCGTCGGCGACGCGCGCGGTCACCAGCTGGATGGCGCGGATCGCGTCGTCGTTGGCCGGAATCGGGAAGTCGATCAGCGTCGGATCGGCGTCGGTGTCGCACATCGCGACGATCGGGGTCTTCGTGCGGTTGGCCTCGCGGACGGCGATGTCCTCGAGCTTCACGTCGATGACGAAGAGCATGCCGGGAGGCCGCTCCAGCGTGCTGATGCCGCCGAAGGCGCGCTGCATGCGGTTGAACTGCTTCTCCAGCCGCAGCCGCTCGCGCTTGGGCAGCTCCTCGTGCTCGCCGGAGGCGATCCGCACCTCAAGGTCGCGCAGGTACTCGATGCGGCGCGAGATGGTGGCCCAGTTGGTGAGCGTGCCGCCGAGCCAGCGATTGGTGACGTAGGGCATCCCGCAGCGCTCGGCCTCGGCGCGGATCACGGCGCGGGCCTGCTTCTTCGTGGCCACGAAGAGCACGGTCTGGCCGGCGGAGACGGTCTCGCGCACCTGCTGCAGCGCCTCGTCGAAGCGCCGCACGGTCTGGGCGAGGTC
Organism: Dehalococcoidia bacterium; assembly: GCA_963692775.1. GTDB lineage: Bacteria > Chloroflexota > Dehalococcoidia > UBA2979 > UBA2979 > VXMT01. The sequence goes on from OY839116.1 coordinate 2,527,392, forward strand.
GAGGATGTGGATGCCGTGCCGCTCGGTGTAGATGAACGGCCGCATGCGCGGGTTCCAGCGCCGGGTCTGGTGTCCGAAGTGGACGCCGGCCTCCAGCATCTGCTTCATGGTCGCGGCTGCGCTCACGGCACTCCCTCGGCGCGTTACGCCTCGAACTGGCGGGCTGTCGGCGGCCCGCCGCACGCCTCTCGCGACGGTGTCCGCGAGCCATCGAGTATAGCCACAGCCCCGGCGCAGGGGCTACCGGGCGACGAGTCTCGATCGAGCCGCAGGGGGACGAGGCTCCTGATACGATCGACTCGCCTCGTGCGGTGCAATGGGACGATGGTCCCGTGCGTAAGGGACGGAGCAAGTCGTGGAGACTCTGAGTGGCGGGTCCGGAACGAGGCGTGGACCGAAGCCCGATCGCGAGAAGCCGGGCATAGCGTTCGGCCGCAACCGCGACAAGATCAGAATACTTGGCGACATCGTGAGTCCCATGCCCGCGGAGTGGTTCGAGGATCCAGCCAACTCCGGCTGACGCGATCCCACGCCATCGACTGGACGAGTTCGGGATCGCAGTCTTGGCTTGTGGCCTGATCGGCCCTTACGTACACTGACTCGCGCGCCGCGGGAGCGTCTCCTGCGGCGTTGCCGTGCGACCGAGCTCACGGAGGCTCCCCACCGTGCCCACCTACGACTACCGCTGCGACGAGGGCCATCGCTACGAGAAGCGCGAGCCCTTCGGCTCGCCCGCGCAGCAGCCATGCGACGAGTGCGGGGAGACCGCACGGCGCGTGATCCACGCCCCGCCCGTCGTCTTCAAGGGCTCCGGCTGGTACAAGACCGACAGCCGCTCCACCTCGAAGCGCGCCCCCGCCGTCTCCGAGGGCGACGATTCCGAGAAGTCCGACCGGGTGCTCGCCGCCGAGGCCGCGACCAATGAGCGCGAGGCCAGGAAAGAGTCCGTCGCCGCTAAGAAGAAGGCGGACGCCGCGAAGAGCACCACGGGCGGCTCAAGCAGCTCCGGCGACAAGAGCAACTAGGCGCCGCGAGACCCCCGATGCGAGCCGTCGTGCAGCGCGTCGAGCGGGCGCGCGTCACCGTCGCTGGCGAAGTCAGCGGCGAGATCGGCCGTGGCCTGCTCGTCTACGTCGGCGTCGCGGCGGGCGACGGCGAGGCGCAGGCGCGGTGGCTCGCGAAGAAGGTCGCCGAGCTGCGCATCTTCCCCAGCGATGCGCGCCCGATCGACCGCTCGCTGCTCGACGTGGGCGGCGATGCGCTCGTCGTCTCGCAGTTCACGCTGCTCGCCGACACGCGCAGGGGCCGCCGCCCCTCGTTCTTCGACGCCGCCCCGCCCGAGGACGCCGAGCCGCTGGTCGCGACCGTCTGCGAGGAGTTGCGCGGCCTCGGCGTGACGGTCGCCGAGGGCCGCTTCGGCGCGATGATGGCGGTCGAGAGCACCAATGATGGCCCGGTCACGATCACCCTCGATAGCGAAGCGTAGGCGACCGCGGCTCGCTACTCCGGCAGCAGCACAGCCTCGCCGCGGGCGACCAGCTCCTGCAGGCGGTCAGCGGTGACGTACGCGTCGGCGTCCTGCGAGCTGTCGAGGATGGCGCCGGCCAGCTCGCCGGCCTCGTGCGCCGCGCTGAGCAGTGCGTGGACCTCGCGCGCGCGCTCGGCCTGCGCCTCGCCTCCGCGTGCGAGCGTCGTCGCGAGGTCGGGCAGCAGCGTCACGAAGTGCACCGCCGCGCCGACGCCCTCGAGAGCCTCGCGGTAGACCTCGGCCAGCGCCGGGTCGGCGACGTCGCAGATCGCGACGGCGTAGCGCGTCGCGATCGCCTCGCGGGCGACGGCGCAGGCGGCGCGCGCGCCGAGCAGCAGTTGCTCCTCGGCCTGCGCGTCGCCGTCCCAGGGACGGCGGTAGCCGGCGCAGACCCAGCGGCGCAGCTCGTCCACCTCGATCAGCAGCATGCGGTCGAAACGCTCGCAGATCGCGCCGGCGACCGCGCTCTTGCCGGCCCCCGGCGGCCCCGAGATGACGATCACCTGGTTCATGCCGGCTCAACCTCCAGCGAGATGTCGAGTGCCGGCGCGGAGTGCGTCAGCGCCCCGACCGAGATCAGGTCCACACCCGTCGCCGCGATCTCGCGCACGGTCTCGAGGTTCACCCCACCCGAGGCTTCCAACACCACGCGCCCGGCGGCCGCCTCGACGGCCTCGCGCATCGCGGCTACCGGCATATTGTCGAGCATCACGATGTCCGCGCCCGCCTCGATCGCGAGCAGCGCCGTCTCGACGTCGGGCGCCTCGACCTCGATGCGGTGGGTGTGCGGCGCGCGCTCGCGCGCCTCGGCCAGCAGGTCAGGCAGCGCGACCCCGCGGGCGGCGGCGGCGGCCAGGTGGTTGTCCTTGATCAGCACGCCATCGGCGAGGGTGTCGCGGTGGTTGTGCCCGCCGCCGGCGCGGACGGCGTAGCGCTCCAGCGCGCGCAGCCCCGGCGTGGTCTTGCGCGTGTCCGTGATCCGCGCCGCTCCCCCCTCGGCGGCGCGCTCGACGAAGGCGCGCGTGAGCGTCGCCGTGCCGCTCAGCCGCTGCAGGAAGTTGAGGGCGACCCGCTCGCCCGTGAGCAGCGCCGCGAGCGGTCCGGCGAGCGTCGCCACGACCTGTCCGGCGGAGACCGCGTCGCCGTCGGCGGCGCGCGCCTCGATGGCGATGGTGCCGCCGAGCTGGCGGTAGACCTCGCGGACGAGGTCCAGCCCGCAGAGCACGCCGTCCTGCTTGATCAGCAGCGAGCCGCGCCCGGACTGGTCCGGCGGCACCGTCGCCTGCGTCGTCACGTCCTGCAGGACGCGGTCCTCGGCGAGGGCGCGCGCGACGGCCTCCCGCAGCGCCGCGGCGTCCGGCGGCCTCAGTCCCTCCGCCGCGCCGCTCACGCGACGCGCTCCGGGCTCGCGGGAGTCCTCCCCCTCACCCCCGCGCTCTCCCCAGGGAGACCCTTGCGTAACCCTCTCCCCAGGGCAGCGAGCGCATCCCTTCCGGTCCCCTCTCCCCGAGGGAGAGGGTTAGGGTGAGGGAGGGTCCGCCCTCCGGAATTGCGTTGCGCCATCGGGGCTTTCGGAGGCGCGCGGGAGTCCTCCCCCTCACCCCCGCCCTCTCCCCAGGGAGAGGGAGCCGGATCGGGCTTGTGGGAGTTTCGCGAAGGTCTCCCAGAGCGAGAGGGCGGGACGGGGAGGCGTGGCGCCGAGGTCACGGCGGCGGCCTAGACGGGCGCGCGGAACACGAGCCGCCGCCGCCACTCCGGACGCTGCTCCGGGAAGTCCCGCCGGTAGTGCGCGCCGCGCGACTCCTCGCGCAGCAGCGCCGCCTCCGTGATCAGCCGCCCGCACGTGAGCAGCGAGGCGACCTCGTGCTCCTCGCGGGTGCGCGGGTCGGGCAGCGCGCCCTCCCAGGCGGCGAGCCGCGCTGCGGCGGCGTGCAGGCGCGCGCCCTCGCGCTCGAGGCCGGCCTCGCTCCACATCAGCGCCCGCACGTCCTCGCGCGATGGCGCATCCGAGGCGGGACCGGCCGCCCCGGCATCGAGCGTTCGCGCGTCCTCGCTGAGCGCCGGGGGCTCGCGATCGCCCTCGGGCAGCGGGCCGCCGTGGAGGGCGTCGACGAGGCGGTGCGCGAAGACGACCGATTCGAGCAGGGAGTTGCTGGCGAGGCGGTTCGCGCCGTGCACGCCCGTGCAGGTCACCTCGCCGACCGCATGGAGGCCGGGCAGCGTCGTGCGGCCCCAGGTGTCCGTGCGCACGCCGCCCATCGTGTAGTGCGCCGCGGGCGAGACGGGGATGCGGTCGCGGGCCATGTCGAGGCCGGCGGCGAGGCAGGTGCGGTAGATGTTGGGGAAGCGCGCCGCCAGCCACGAGGCCTCGCGGTGCGTGATGTCCAGGAGCACGTGGTCGCTGCCGGTCGCGCGCATCTGCGCCAGCTCCGCCAGCGCGACGATGTTGCGAGGCGCCAGCTCCGCCGCCGGGTCGAGGTCGGCCATGAAGCGCCGGCCCGCGGTGTCGAAGAGCAGGGCGCCCTCGCCGCGCACGGCCTCCGAGATCAGGAACGAGGGCTGGCCCGGCAGCCGCAGCGCCGTCGGGTGGAACTGCGTGAACTCCATGTCCTGGACCTCGGCGCCCGCGCGGAAGGCGAGCGCGATCCCGTCGCCGGTCGCGATCGGCGGGTTCGTCGTCACGCGGTAGACCTGCCCCGCCCCGCCCGTCGCGAGGACGACCGCGTCCGCCTCGCAGCGCAGCCGCGCGCCGTCGTCGGCGCAGAGCACGTCCGCGCCGATCGCGCGCCCGTCGGCGACGATCAGCCGCTCGGCGAGCGCGTGCTCGAGCACCGTGATGCCCTCGCGCTGCACGAGCGAGGAGAGCGACAGCTCGATCTCCAACCCGGTCTGGTCCCCCCGCGCGCGCAGCACGCGCCGCGTCGAGTGCGCGCCCTCCCTGCCGAGCGCCGCCTCGCCCTCGGCCTCGTCGAAGCGCACCCCGTAGCCGCCGAGGTCGGCGATGCGGCCCGCCGCTTCCTCGACGAGCACGCGCGCCGCGTGGGCGTCTACGAGGCCCGCGCCGGCCTCGATGGTGTCGCGCAGGTGCAGCTCGGGCGAGTCGCCGGGGCCGATCGCGGCGCTGATGCCGCCCTGGGCGTAGCGCGTGCTCGCCTCGTCGATCGCGCTCTTGGTGACGACCAGCACGCGGGCGCCGCGCTCGTGCGCTTGGAGGGCGACGAAGAGCCCGGCGATGCCGGAGCCGATCACCAGCAGGTCGGCGCGCAGCAGCTCGCGCTCGGCCTCGGGCGGTGGGGCGGGGGAGTGCGCGGACACGGGAGGCCGCGGCTAGCGCAGCGCCAGCATGCGCTCGAGGGCGACGCGGGCGTGGGCCCGCACCTCCTCGGGCACGACGATCTGGTTCACGACCTGCCCGGCCGCCAGCGACTCCATCACCCACGCGAGGTAGGCGGGGTGTACGCGGTACATCGTGCTGCACGGACAGACGACCGGGTCGAGGCAGAACACGGTCTTGTCCGGGTTCTCCTTCGCCAGCCGCGAGACGAGGTTGATCTCGGTGCCCACGCCGATCACCGAGCCGGCGGGCGCCTCGGCGACGTAGTTGGCGATGTAGGCCGTCGAGCCGATCGCGTCGGCGGCCTGCACGATGTCGTAGCGGCACTCGGGATGGACGACGATCCGCACGTCCGGATAGCGCTCGCGCGCCTCCTCGATCTGCGTGGTCGTGAAGCGCTGGTGCACGGAGCAGTGACCCTGCCAGAGGATCACGCGCGAGCGCTCGAGCTGCTCCGGCGCGGCGCCGCCGAGGTTGCCCGCGGGCAGCCGCCAGTTCCAGAGCGTCATCTCCTCGAGCGGGATGCCCATCGCGTGGCCGGTGTTGCGGCCCAGGTGCTGGTCCGGGAAGAAGAAGACGCGCTTGCCCTGCCCGAACGCCCACTCCAGCACCTTGACGGCGTTCGAGGAGGTGCAGACCACGCCGCCGTGCTCGCCGCAGAACGCCTTGAGCGAGGCGGCCGAGTTCATGTAGGTGACGGGGATCAGGTCCTCGGTGGAGCCGAACAGGTCGCCGAGTTCGCGCCAGGCGACGTGCACGTCGGCGGGCGCGGCCATGTCCGCCATCGAGCAGCCGGCCTCCATGTTGGGTAGCACGACCTGCTGGTGCGAGGCGGAGAGGATGTCGGCCGCCTCGGCCATGAAGTGCACGCCGCAGAAGACGATGTACTCGGACTCCGGCCGCTCGGCGGCGTACTGGGCGAGCATGAAGGAGTCGCCGCGCTCGTCGGCGAACTGGATGATGTCCTCGCGCTGGTAGTGGTGGCCGAGGATGACGGCGCGGTCGCCGAGGCTGGCGCGCGCCTCGCGCACGCGCGCCACCAGCTCGTCGCTGCCGAGCTGCCAGTAGGCCTCGGGAATCTCGCGCTGCCAGGAGCCGAAGGAGGCCTCCTGCGAGAGCGGCAGCGTCTCGATCCCGAAGTCGGACTCGCACTGCAACTGCGGGACGGGACGCGAGATCGAGGAAACCATGGGGGAGCCCTCATTCCTGCGGCGCTGCGGACGCAAAGGCGACGCGGCCGCCGCGCGCTACACTTCGTGTACGAAGTACGCTAAGTGACGGCGTACATGGTACGCGAACTCCCCGAGGTCGTCAAACGTGAGCGTGTCGGTGGCCTCTGGATCGAAGTTGCGGCTGGATACATCGCCGCCAGGTTGTAGAATGGCGGGCAGGAGGCGCGACATGGCGACACAGGCACAGGGGGAGCGGCTCGCCCGGCTCGAAGGAGCATACGAGCATCTCGCTACGAAGGCCGACCTCGAGAGCCTCCGTTCCGAGTTGCATTCAATGATGTGGCGGCTTGTCGGCGTGATCGGCCTCGCGACAGCCGTCATCCTCGGCGCGATGCGCCTCTGGCTGTAAGCCGCGTGGCGCTTGGGCACTATTCGATGTAATCCCCACGTCAGCGCATCCGGGGGCTGAGGCCCGGAAAGGGCCTTGGCATCCCTACGTGGAACTGGTCGCTGTCGGCAGCTGCCCCACGGCATCGCCGACGAGCCGATCGGCGTCGGCGAGGTCGAACTGCGACTGGAGATTCAGCCAGAACTGCGGGTCAACGCCGAACCAGTGGCCGAAGCGCAGCGCGCTGTCGCCGGTCACGGAGCGCTTGCCGGCGATGATTTGGCTGATGCGGTTCGGCGGCACGTCGATCTGGCGAGCGAACTCCGTCGGCGTGACGCCGAACTCGGCCAGTTCGTCCTTGAGGATCTCGCCGGGGTGGACGGCTCCCCTCAGAAGCACCTCGCACCTCCTCCCCCCGAACCATGTTCGTTCCCCGTACGTTGACCGTCCAACGGGTCGGTCCTGCGCCGCCCCGCCTTGCCGCCCGCTGCCCCGCCGCCCTACGATCTCTCGTGGAGGGGTCGCATAGTGGCCTAGTGCGGGCGCCTGCTAAGCGCTTATCCCTGTTCGGGATCGCGGGTTCGAATCCCGCCCCCTCCGCCATCCGCACCACCTGACGGGAGCAGCCTCGTGCCCACCTTCCACATCTGGACGCTCGGCTGCCAGATGAACCAGGCCGACTCCCTGCGCCTTGCCGCCGGCCTCGAGCGCACCGGCTACACGCCCGCCGAGAACCCCGCGCGCGCCGACCTCGCCGTCGTCAACACCTGCGCCGTCCGCCAGCACGCCGAGGACCGCGCCGCCGGTCGCCTCCACGCCCTCAACCAGCGCCGCAAGCGCGGCGAGAGCTTCCGGATCGCCGTCATGGGCTGCATGGTCGGCCCCGAGGGCGACAGCGAGCGGGCCGCCCTCGCGCGCCGCTTCCCCTGGGTCGACGTCTGGGCGCGTCCGCAGGAGTACGAGCCGATCCTCGAGGCGGCCGGGCTCGCCCGCGACATCTCCGAGGGCGAGTTCTGGACCGAGACCTTCGGCGAGCCGACCGGACCCACGGCCTACGTGCCGGTCGTCCACGGCTGCGACAAGTTCTGCACCTACTGCATCGTTCCGCTGCGCCGCGGCCGCGAGCGCTCGCGGCCCGTCGCCGAGGTGCTCGGCGAGGTGCGCTTCCTCGCCGCCCGCGGGGTGCGCGAGGTCACGCTGCTCGGCCAGACCGTCGAGGCCTACGGCCACGACCTCGAGGAGCCGGCCGACCTCGCGACCCTGTTCGAGGGCATCGAGGCGATCGAGGGCATCGCGCGCACGCGCTTCCTCACCTCGTACCCGAAGGACATGACGGACCGCATCATCGACGCCGTCGCGGACCTGCCGAAGGTCTGCGAGCACTTCAACATCCCCGTGCAGTCCGGTGACGACCGCATGCTCGAGCGGATGCGGCGCGGCTACAGCGTCGCCGAGTACGAGGAGCGCGTCGAGCGCATCCGCAGCCGCATGCCCGACGCGGCGATCGCCACCGACGTGATCGTCGGCTGCCCCGGCGAGACCGACGAGGAGTTCGCCAGCACGGTCGCCCTCCTCGAGCGGATTGGCTTCGACGTGATCCACGTCGCCGCCTACTCGCCGCGCCCCGGCACGTTCGCCTACCGCAAGCTCGCAGACGACGTGCCGCGCGAGGTCAAGAAGGCGCGCCTCAAGGCAGTCGAGGCGATCCACGCCGAGAGCGCCGGCGCCCGCAACCGGGCGCTGCTCGGCGAGACCGTCGAGGTGCTCGTCGAGCGCGAGGAGGACGGCCGCGCCAGCGGCCGGACGCGCGGTGGGCGCATCGTGCACTTCGACTCAGCCGGGTCCGGAACGGGTGGGTCCGGAGTCGGGCTCATCGGTGAGCTCGTCGATGTCGAGATTGCCGAGACGACGTCGTGGTCGCTGCGCGGTCAGCTCGCGGGAGCGCGGCGCGGCGGCGACCTCCTGCTCAACGTGGTCTAGGGACCGCGTGATGTCCGGCGGGCCGGCCGTCGCCACCATCCTCGTGATCTTCGCGATCATCGAGGAGCGCTTGCAGGTGCTGCTGGTGCACCGCGACGAGCCGCCCGAGGCGGAGCTGTGGGCGCTGCCCGGCGGGCTCTGGGACGGCGGGCGCACGCTGGAGCAGGCGGCGCAGGCGAAGCTCTTCGAGGAGACCGGCGCGCGCGACGTCTACCTCGAGCAGCTGTTCACCGAGTCCGGCCTCGACCCGACGCAGCCGGGCGTCGCGATCGCCTACTTCGCGCTGGTCGAGGCGAAGGCGGTGCGGCTGCGCGAGAGCGCGGACGACGCCTGGCGGCCGGCCTGGCAGCCGGTGGACGCGCTGCCGCCGCTGGCCTTCTCCAACGGCCGCGTGATCGCGCAGGCGGTCGAGCGGGTGCGGGCGAAGCTGGACTACACGAACATCGCCTACGGCCTGCTGCCGGAGCGCTTCACGCTGCGCGAGCTGCAGGCCGCGTACGAGGCGATCCTCGCGGCGCGGCTCGACCGCCGCAACTTCCGCAAGCGCATGCTCTCGACCGCGCTGATCGAGGCCACCGAGGATCTCCGCCGCGAGGGCGCCCACCGCCCCGCCCGCCTCTACCGCTTCACCAGCCGCGAGCCCGTCTTCCTGTAGGTACTATCCCCTCGCTCCTGGCGGGAGAGGGTTGGGGTGAGGGGCTCCCCCGCTCGCTACTCGCCGAGCTCGATGAAGCCGATGATGCGCGGCCAGCGCCCCTCGCCGACGACCTCGCCGTCGAGCAGGATCTTGCAGGCGTGCGCGGGGTGCTCCGGGCACTCGGTCTTGGCGGGCGGCGGCGGGTGGAAGCGCGCGAGGTAGTCCGCGCTGTCCAGCACATCGACCTCGCCCGTGCGCACATCGAGGACGGAGACCTCCGCGCGCTCGGCATCCGAGTCCGGGCGCTGGAGATCGAAGTGGAACACGTCGGGCCAGGCGCCGCTCGACCAGGCGAACTCGGTCGGTGAGGCCCATTCCCAGTGGTAGCGCTGACGCGGGTCGGCGATCTCGAACGACCACAAGACGCGCCCGGTCGCGAAGTGGAGGATGTCGAAGCTGCGCCAGTTCCGATGCGTGTACTCGTCCGAGTCCTTGGCGCGCCCGCGGACGACGTAGCGGGCATCGGGCGAGAGGTTGGAGCCTTCTGCTTCCAGACCGAGGGACAACGGGATCACGTTCCCATCGAGCGTGAGGATGGCCCCGGGCACTGCCGTGCTATGGCGGTCAGTGATCAGCGTAGCCACTGCGGTCCCGTCAGCACTCCACCCGTTTGCGCCCCAAGGCGCCAGCCCGAGATACCCCAGGAAGCGCCCCTCGTCAGAACGCTCGAAGGCATCGTAGATCTCCCCGATCTCCACCCGCAGAATCTCATCGCCGGATGGGATGCTCAGGACGAGTATCGTCTCAAATCCGAGTTCGACCACCACCTTCGCTCCATCGGGTGCGACTCCGAATGACGGGTACATCTCGTGGGCACGAGCGTCTCGGTTTGGCCATCGACGGCAACGTACAGGACCTCCGATCCGGCGCAGGCGACGAAGCCGTCAACCGCAGTCTGGGGCTGCGAGCAGTAGTAGTCGCGCGGGCGGCGGTGAAGCCGCCAGCTGCGCCCCGTGCCTTCGTCGTACGCGATCGCGAGCACGGGCAGCGTGTCGTGCGTGGTATGCACCTCGTAGAGCAGGAGCGGGCCCTCCATCTCCTCGCGGGGTGGAGGCGGCGGCGGGAGCGGTTCGTCCGGGACTTCGAGGGGAGCGACGCCGCGGAGCGTGAGATCGCCGGGCAGATCGATCAGCCCGAGGTAGTGCGTCCAGCCATGTGTTCCCTCCCATACGATCCGCCCGTCGTAGCGCACATCGCAGGGGCTGTGCCGGGGGCCGTAGCTGTACGACGCGCCGCACGTGTCGGTCACACTGCCCTCGATCAGCCGCTCGATCTCGGGCGTGAGCAAGATGGTCTCGCCGGTCGCGGTGTCCAGCAGTCGCGGCTCATCGACATACGTCACGCCGAACGCCACGTAGCGCGAACCGCCCAGCCACCAGGACGGGGCGACCCACGACGACTGGACTCCATCCTCGTGTGAGATGGTCCAGACGGTCCGCAGCGTCTCGATGTCGAGCACCTCCAGGCGATCCCACACGGGAGCGTGGCCCGTAAACGCGGTCCCGCCCCACGGCAGCTCATCTCCGATCCGGAGGGCGTAGCGGAGATCGGGCGCCGCCGCCAATCCCTCCGGGAGCACGCGGACGGCGCCATCGAGCGCGACGATCGCGGTGCGCGGCTCGCTGCCGATCTCGGCGATGCTGGTGATGCTGAGCGCCCCCCCATCCGCGCGCCAGCCGCCAAGCGCCAGCCGGCTGCCTTGCAGTGGCCCCAGCAGCGGATCGCCGACGGCGATGTGAAGCAGCGACTCGCTCGTCGCGGCGTCGAGCACGCGCAGTCCGTGGCCGATGATTGCCGCGACCTTCGTCGCGTCGGGCGAGACCTTGATCTCCCGGACCGCCCCGATCTCCCCGCCGAAGAGAACGGCCTCGGTCTCCCCATTCAGTCCCACGCGGCGGATCTCGCGCTCGCTCCAGACGATCAAGCTCGTCCCCGCCGGCTCCACTCCCGAGAGGCGGACGAGACGCCGAGGGTTGTACGCCTGCTCACGGGCGTCCCGGTACTCGAAGGGGGTCCAGTACCGCTCCGCGCCTACCTCGTAGATCACGACCTGGCGCACTTCGACCTTCCGCTCGGGCGCGTCTCGCTCGATTCCCACGCGCTCGGAGAAGACGAGCAGCGGGCCGCTCACCGTCACCGGGGGCGGCGGTTCGGGCGTCGGTGTCGGCGTGGCGGTTGCCGTGGGCGTCGCCATAGGAGTCGGAGCGGGTGCGGCGGTCGCCACGGGGGTCGCCGTGGCCGTCGGCGTGGCCGTCGCACGAGGCGTCGCGGTTGGGGTCGGCGTCGGTGAGGGCGTCTCGGGAGGCGTCGCCATTGCGGTTCGCGTAGCGGTGACGGTTGGCGTTACGGTCTCGCGGGGCGCGGCGGGCGGTGTCGCGGTCGCAATGGGCGTCGCGGCGGCTGTGGCGGTCGCAGTCGTCGTGGGCGAGGGAGGCGCGGAGTCCTCGCCGCCCTCGCAGCCGAGCGTCAGCAGGGCGGCCAGCGCCAGCAGACCCGCGAGCCCGCGCGCCAGTCGCGAGGCGATGCGCTCGCTGTCGCTGCGTGCGTTCGCCACGAGCAGCCCCCGATCCCGCTCGCACCGCGTACGACTGTAGGACGCCTCGCGGGTTCGGGGGGTTCCGCCGCGCCCGAGGCGGCCTGCGGCGCCGCTACAGCTCGGTCAGACCGCCGTCGACGGTGAGCTCGACGCCGAGGACGTAGGACGAGTCGTCCGAGGCGAGGAAGAGGGCGGCCTTCGCGATCTCGTCGGGTGTGCCCTCGCGGCGCATCGGGATCATGCGGCGGCGGATGAACTCGCGGGTCTCCTCGGTCATCGTCGTGTCGAGGATCGGCGTGTCGATCAGGCCGGGGCGGATCGCGTTGACGCGGATGCCGCGTCGCAGCAGTCCCGAGCCCAGCGAGCGCGCGAGGGAGCGAGCCGCCGCCTTCGAGGCGCCGTAGACCGCGCCGTCGGCGTAGCCCTGCTCGTTCGCCCCCGAGGTAGTGATGATGATCGAGCCGCCGTCGTTCATGCGCGGCGCGGCCTTCTGCACGGTGAAGAACACCGACTTGAAGTTGAGCGCCGCGACGGCGTCGAAGTCCTGCTCGGTCACCTCGAGGAAGGACTGCGGTGGGTTGTCCCCGCCCGCGTTCACGACGACGACGTCGATCGCCCCGAGCTTGGCGGCGGCCTCCTCGAAGAGCCGGTCGAGCTCCTCGACGCTGGTCACGTCGCAGGGGATGGCGATCGCGCCGTCGCCGAGGGCGACCGAGGCGGCGTCGAGGCGGCGCGGGTCGCGCCCGCAGACGGCGACGCGCGCGCCCTCGCCAAGGAACTCCCGCGCGACGGCGAGGCCGATGCCGCTCGTCCCGCCCGTGACGACGGCGGCCTTGCCTTCGAGCTTGCCGCCGCGCGCGCCTTCCGCCACTGCTCGCCGCCTTCCGTGCAGCGGAGCGTAGGGAGGGGGTCGGGGGGCGGCAAGCGGGGCGGGGGCGGGGCTACTCTGTAGCCGGGGAGACGCCCAATGCCCGACACATCCGGCTCGCCGACGCTGCTCGCGCACCTCGTGCCGAAGTTTGCACATCCCGAGAACGTTGCGGTCGACGCGCTGGGCCACATCTTTGCGCGCTCGGCGTCGGCGCGGGATGCGCTCTCCGATCTGCTGCGTGACGGCGGCGCGGGTGTGGGACCGATCGCGACCGTGCAGACGCAAGCGACGGGGGAGGGCGGCGAGCAGCCGGACCTCGCCGTCTTCGACGATCGCGGCGGCGAGTGCGGATTGATCGAGGCGAAGTTCTGGGCTGGACTGACCGACAACCAACCCGTCGCCTACCTCGAACGGCTACGAACGGATGGGACATCGGCGCTGCTGTTCGTCGCTCCTGAGGCGAGGCGCGAGTCCCTTTGGGCGGAGTTGCGCGACCGCGTTCAGGACGCCAACGGCCTCGAATGGCGACCTGACGAGGACGCCCTCGCTCCCCGCGCCGCGAGTGTCGGCGGTGGTCGCCGCCTGCTCCTCACCAGCTGGCGAGCGCTGCTCAGCCGCATGGCCTCCCGAACCAGTGACGATAGTGACACAAGTGCCGAACTCGACATCCGCCAATTGCGTGGACTAGCCGACCGGATGGACAACGATGCGTTCCTGCCGCTGCGCTCGGATGAGCTGGGTCCAGCGATCCCGCGCCGAGTCCTCAACTTCAACAGTCTCCTCGATGCCGCATTTGCGAAGGCTGGGAGCGAAGGGACGATGAGGACCGTCTCGCCGGTAACGTCAACGAGTGATCGGCGCGGCGGACGGGTGAGGATCGCCGGTGCACGAGCGTGGTTCGGGACCGCCTACGATCTTTGGGCGAAGCACCGCACCACACCGTTCTGGGTTCGGTTCTGGGAATGGAAAGACGACCCCGACCCGGTCGACCTCACATTCAGCGAGGCGCGGCGACGACTCGCTCCACTGACCCAAGGCGACCCACCCGAATTGATCGTCGAGGGTTCAGATCTGTTCGTCCCAATCTCACTGCCGACGGGCGTCGAAGAGGAGGCCGTAGTCGAGGCCATTGTCACGCGGCTCGCCGAGATCGCGGCGCTGCTCGCCGACCACGGGGAGTAGCGCGGCCCGACCCTCGACGCTGCTACAGCACGTTGCCGACGGACGCGAGGAAGCGCCGCGACTCGCCCGAGGCGAGCACGTCCAGCACTGCGGCGCGGTCGGCGGGCGGGAGCGAGGCGAGCCAGCGCTCGCGGCGCTGCTGCGTCCACGTGAGCCGGAGCGCGCGCCGCTCGATCCAGCGCGCGCTGTCCTCGCGGCTGAGCCGGTCGTCGGCGACGCGCAGCGCGAAGTCCACGAGCTGGTCGTTCGTGGCGCAGATCAGGAAGCCGTTGCTGAACAGGAACCAGGCCATCGCGGCTGCGGCGAGCCTCTTGTTGCCGTCCACGAACGGGTGGTTCTTGTTGAGGCTGTAGTGCAGCGCGGCGGCCTTCTGCTGCGCGGTGCGGTGATGCGGCCAGTGTGGCTGCGCGAGCGCCGACTCCAACCGTGCCGCGCCCTGGGGGCCTGCCACGTGGAAGGCGGGCGTGCCGGGGAACAGGTCGCGCGTGAGCCGCGCGACGATGCCGCGGACCGCTTCCTCATCGACGTAGTGGAGACCGCTCATCGCCTGTTCGTCCGCCCCTGTACGAACGTCCCTGAGCACAAGGAGCCGTCACGTACCCTCGCGGCTCCCGGACGGCGTCAACGAAAACGACGCCCATCACGGGCGCCGACTCTGGAATGACGCCCGTTCTGCCTAGTGTTTCTCGAGTTCCCGCAGGGCGGGCGCCCAGTGAGCCACCACCGCGCGGAGCTGCTTGTCGCGGTTGGCGCGGCCGTTGTGCTTCAGCACGCCGTTGCGCGCGATCTCCACCAGCGCGTCGACTTCCTCGCGCAGGGCGGCGAGGTGGTCGGGCGCGTCGTGCTGCGCCTCGTCGGCGGGTTGCGGCTGGTTCTTCGGCTTCACCATGGCCGTACCAGCGTACACCAGCGCCGAGGGCGTCGCCCTACAGCAGCCCGGCGCTTCGCAGCTGCTCCAGGCAGGTCTCGCCGATCTGCGAGGGGGAGTCGGCGACGGCGGCGCCGGCCTCGCGGAGGGCCGCCTTCTTCGCCTCGGCGGTGCCGGCCTTGCCGGCGATGATCGCGCCGGCGTGGCCCATGCGACGGCCGGGCGGGGCCGTCGCGCCGGCGATGAAGGCCGTCACAGGCTTCGACATCCGCGCGACGTAGGCGGCCGCCTCCTGCTCGGCGGTCCCGCCGATCTCGCCGATCAGCACCACCGCCGCCGTGTCCGGGTCCGCCTCGAACAGCGCCAGTGCCTCGGCCTGCGTGGTGCCGATGATCGGGTCGCCACCCACGCCGACGCTCGAGGACTGCCCGATGCCGGCCCGCGTCAGCTGGTCGACCGTCTCGTAGACGAGCGTGCCGGAGCGCGAGATCACGCCCACGTTGCCCTCGAGGTAGACATCGGTCGGCATGATGCCGGCGCGGGCGCGGGCCGCGGGGGTAATGACGCCGGGGCAGTTGGGGCCGATCAGCAGCGTCTCGCTACCCTCCAGCGCGCGCTTCACGCGCACCATGTCCTGCACCGGGATGCCCTCGGTGATGCAGATCGCGACGGGGATGCCGGCGTCGGCGGCCTCGAGGATCGCGTCGGCGGCGAAGGGGGCGGGCACGAAGATCAGCGAGACGTTGGCGCCGAACTCGTCGACGGCCTCGCGCACGGTGTTGCGGATCGGCGTGTCCTCGAGGACCTGGCCGCCGCGGCCGGGCGTGACGCCGCAGACGATCTGCGTGCCGTACTCGCGGCTGGTCTTCGCCTCGCGCTGGCCCGCGCCGCCGAAGCCCTGGATAACGACGCGGCTGTTCTCGTCCAGCAGTACGCCCACGTTACGCTCCCTCGCCTGCCGCCTCGACGGACTTGCGGGCGGCGTCGGCGAAGCCGTCCGCGCGGATCAGCTCGATGCCCGACTCGTCGAGGATGCGCGTGCCCTCCTCGACGTTGGTGCCGGCCAGCCGCACGACCGTCGGCTGCGGGATCAGGCCGTCGCGCTTGGCCTGCACCACGCCCTCCGCGATCACGTCGGTGCGCGCGAGGCCGCCGAAGATGTTGACCAGCACCGCCTTCACGTCCGGGTCGGCGCCGATCAGGCGCAACGCGGTGACGATTGCCTCCGGGTCGTTCGCCGTGCCGATGTCGAGGAAGTTCGCGGGCTCGCCGCCCTCGAACTTGATCGCGTCCATCGTCGCCATCGCCAGCCCGGCGCCGTTGACCATGCAGCCGATGTCGCCGTCGAGCTTGACGTAATTCTGCACGCCGGCCTCTTCCGCCTCGACCTCGAGCGCGTCGTCCTGCGACTTGTCACGGAGCTCGACGAGGTCGCGATGGCGGAAGTCGGCGTCGTCGTCGATGCTGAACTTGGCGTCGACGGCGAGCAGCTTGCCGTCGCCGGTGACGACGAGCGGGTTGATCTCGGCGAGCGAGCCGTCGTTCTCCTCGAAGGCTCGCGCGAGGGCCGAGATGAGCGCGACGGCGGGGCGGTTGAGGTCGCCGTCGAGGCCGGTCGCGAAGGCGAGGGCGCGGGCCTGGTAGCCCTGGAAGCCGCAGGCGGGGTCGATCGCCTGGCTGTGGATCTGCTCCGGCGTCTCCTCGGCGACCTGCTCGATGTCCATGCCGCCGGCCGCCGAGGCGATGACGACGGGACGCCCGGACTGGTTGTCGATGACGGCGCCGAGGTAGAGCTCGCGGGCGACGTCGATCTGCTCCTCGACGAGCACCGAGTTGATCGGCTGGCCCTGCGGGCTCTGGATGGTGACGAGGTTCGCGCCGAGCAGCTCGTCGGCGGCCGCGCGGGCCTCCTCGGCGGAGTTGGCGAGCTTGATGCCGCCCGCCTTGCCGCGCCCGCCGGCGTGCACCTGCGCCTTGACGACGACCTTGCCGCCGAGCTCCTCGGCGGCGGCGGCGGCTTCGTCTGCGCTACGGGCGACCTTGCCGCCCGGCGTGGGCACGCCGTAGCGCGCCAGCAGTTCCTTGGCCTGGTACTCGTGCAGCTTCATCGCGGGCTCCCGGTGCGGATGCGGATGGGCGCGCCTCGGGGCTGTCGAGGCGGCGCGGCGGATGGTAGCACCTGCCGGGGAGGGGGCAAGGAGTGGTCTGCCGCCCTTGCTTGACGAGGCGTTCGGCGGCTCGGTACGCTCGATGCCTAACCTGGCCAGTGACAAGAGCCCCTGGGCTCTTCCGGCGGAAGCCGGATAGCTGGCCTACTTTTGACCCTCCCCGCTGGCCTGGCTACCCCGTAGAACGTCTCGTGCCCGCTCAACAATCTCTAAGGCATCACACTGTCCCGCAGTTCTATCTCAGTCGCTTCGCCGACTACGACGGGCGGCTGCGTGCTCTCAATGTGCATACTGGCGAGATTCTTGAGCGGCAGCACATCAGGAACGTTGCTGTCGAAAAGGGATTCCACACACTCCGCTGCGACTCTTCTTCCGTGCCACACTGGGCGGCTCGATCAGCGGCTGTGGCGGGGGAACGTGCAAGAGTCACCGCCCGCCTTTGCCCGCGCCGCCCTGCCTGCGTACCCTCCGAGGCATGCGGATGTCGCGGCTGTTCGGACGCACGCTGCGCCAGGCGCCCGCCGACGCGGAGACGGCGAGCCACCGGCTGCTGCTGCGCGCCGGGTGCATCGACCAGCTCATGGCGGGGGCCTACAGCTACATGCCCCTCGGCCGCCGCGCCCGCCTCAAGGCCGAGAACGTCGTGCGCGAGGAGATGGACGCCGCTGGCGGGCAGGAGGTGCTGCTGCCCGCCATCCAGCCCGTCGAGCTGTGGCGGCAGAGCGGGCGCGAGGAGGCCTTCGGGCCCGTCCTCTTCCACCTCAACGACCAGCGCGGGCGCGAACTCGTGCTCGGGCCGACGCACGAGGAGGTGATCACGCGCCTCTTCGCCGACCACACCAGCTCCTACCGCGACCTGCCCGTCACGCTCTACCAGATCCAGACCAAGTTCCGCGACGAGGGCCGCCCGCGCGGCGGCCTGGTGCGCGTACGCGAGTTCACGATGAAGGACGCCTACTCCTTCGACCTCGACGAGGACGGGCTGACCGACTCCTACGACGCGATGTTCCAGGCCTACCGGCGCATCTTCGCGCGCTGCGGCGTGCCGACCGTCCCCGTCGAGGCGGACTCGGGCGCGATCGGCGGCAAGGGCTCGCAGGAGTTCATCTTCCTCAGCGAGGCCGGCGAGGACACAGTCGCGCTCTGCTCGGACTGCGGCTACGCCGCCAACACGGAGAAGGCCGCTTTCGTCCGTCCGCCCGCCGCTCCCGAGGACCCACTCCCCGTCGAGGAGGTCTCGACGCCGGGTACGACGACCATCGAGGGTCTCGCCACGCTGCTCGATGTCCCCACGGCGCGCACCGCCAAGGCGGTCTTCTACATGGCCGGGGGCGGCAGCGATCCGGAGGAGCCGATCTTCGCCGTCGTGCGCGGCGATCTGGAGATCAACGAGGTCAAGCTCTCCAACGAGCTCGACGGACGCGCCGTGCGCGCGATGACCGACGCCGAGGTGGAGCGCCACGGCCTCGTCGCCGGGTCGGCCTCGCCGGTCGGACTCGGCGACCGGATGACCGTCGTCGCGGACCTCTCGCTCCCGGACTCGCCGAACCTCGTGGCGGGCGCGAACAAGGCGGACTTCCACCTGCGCAACGTGAACCACGGCCGCGACTGGCGGGCGAGCCTCGTCGCCGACATCGCCCTCGCCGAGGACGGCCACGCCTGCGCGGCCTGCGGCACGGGCACGATCCGGCTGCGGCGCGGGATCGAGATGGGGCACGTCTTCCGCCTCGGGCAGATCTACTCCGAGGCGTTCGGCGCCGACGTGCTCGGGGCCGACGGGCAGCCGGTGGTCCCGACGATGGGCTGCTACGGCATCGGCGTCGACCGCATCGTCGCGGCGGCGGTGGAGGCGAACCACGACGAGGACGGCATCAGCTGGCCGGCCTCGGTCGCGCCCTACGACGTGCAGCTCGTTGCGCTGCGCCTGGACCGCGACCCGCCGGTCGCCGAGGAGGCCGAGGCGCTCTACGCCGAGCTGGCGAACGCCGGCCTCGAGGTGCTGTTCGACGACCGCGACGAGTCGCCGGGCGTGAAGTTCAACGACGCCGACCTGATCGGCCTGCCCTGGCGGCTGACCGTCTCGGCGCGCAACCAGGAGCAGGGCGCCGTCGAGTTGCGCGTGCGCGCGACCGGCGAGGTCGAGCACGTCCCGCGCGGCGAGGTGGCGAGTCGCCTGCTGGCGCTGCGCGCGGCCGCCATCGAGGCGCTCGACCCGGACGCGTAACCCGTCCGTCGGTCCGGCGGGGCGCCGGGCAGAGCGCCGACCCAGGCGGGCTTGACTACCAGATGATACTTGGTCTCATAACCAGAACCATGCATTTGGCGGCGCATCGCGCCCGCCCCGAGGCAGATGAACAACCCGCTGGCCCGTCTCCTCGCCGCCGTCCTGGCTCTTGCCGCCGCAGCCGCGGTCATCGGCTCCGGCCCCGGCGGCTCCGGGACGGTCGAGGCGCAAACCCCGAGTTACGGCACGCGCTACCCTGCCCAAGACTTCGACACCCTGGCGGCTGCGGGCAACAAGTACCCCGAAGGCATCTGGTCGGACGGCACGACGATGTGGGTCGCGGACTCCGCTGAAGACAAGATCTACGCGTACAAGATGTCCGACAAGTCCCGGGACTCGTCCAAGGACGTTAGCCTGGACTCCGCGCTCACTCCCGCGCCCACGGGCATCTGGTCGGACGGCGCGACGATGTGGGTCACGGACTACAGTGACGACGCGATCTACGCGTACAAGATGTCCGACAAGTCCCGGGACTCGTCCAGGGACTTCACCCTGGACTCCGCGCTTACCCCTGCGCCCACGGGCATCTGGTCGGACGGCGCGACAATGTGGGTCACGGACGCCCACTACGACAAAATCTACGCGTACAAGATGTCCGACAAGTCCCGGGATTCGTCCAAAGACGTCACCCTCGAAGCCAGCTACCCCTACGGGGGCATCTGGTCGGACGGCACGACGATGTGGGTCGCGGACTTCTGGGACGAAAAGCTCTACGCGTACGGCCTCGGCTTGACGTCGACGCCCGGCCGCCAGGAGCTGACCGAGGACACGCCGCCGCTGACCGAGGACACGCCGCCGCTGACCGAGGACACGCCCGCGCCCCCGCCCCAGCCGCGCGTGCGCGGCCCGTGGAGGGTGAGCGTCGCCGAGGAGGGCGACACCGCCGTCGGCTCCTACACGGCGCTGTTCTCCGGCTTGCCGATCGTCCCCGCGTGGTCGCTCTCCGGGGCCGACGCCGCGCTGTTCGCGATCGACGCCGCGGGCGCGCTCGCCTTCCTCGATCCGCCCGACTTCGAGCAGCCCCGCGATCACGACGCCGCCGCGCCGCGCGACAACGTCTACGTCGTCACGGTCAACGCCACGGCGGACAACGGCGAGACGGGCGCGCGCACGGTGCGCGTCACCGTCACCGACGCCGGGGGCCGCTTCCACGTACCGCCGGCGGGCGCGGCCGCGGGCCGCGCCGGCATCCTGACGGCCTTCACCGGCTCGCTCGCGCAGCTCCGCGAGGAACTGACCGACGCCTGTCCCGGCGGCGCGGCGATCTGGTCGTCGCGGGTGCGCGGGGACCGCGCGAGGTGGGTGAGCTACGTCCCGGGCGCGCCCGTCCCCGCAGCCGACGCGGCGTTCGAGGCGCCGCCCGCCGGCGGCTTTGACTGGACGCCGCTGCTCGTCACGCGCTGCGACACTCCGCCGCCCGCCGCGTTCGGCGTGAGCGGCCCGGCCGGGGCCGCCGTCGCCGAGGGCCGCCGCGCCGTCGAGGGCTACGCCGCGTCCGGGGCGGAGGGCGTCGCCGTCGCGTGGTCGCTCTCCGGCGAGGACGCGGCGCTCTTCGCCATCCACGAAGGCGCGCTCCGCTTCGCCGAGCCGCCCGACCACGAGTCGCCCGGCGACGGCGACGGCGACAACGTCCACCTCGTCACCGTCGAGGCCCGCGGCGGCGCGGCGAGCGCCTCGCGGGACGTGACCGTGAGGGTCACCGACCGCGAGGAGCCGCTGCCCGACGAGCGCGGCTTCAGCGTCCGGCCCGCCCGGGAGGGCTTCACGCTCACGACCTTCACCGGGACGCTCGCCGACCTGCGCGCGGCGATGGCCGCGCACTGCCCGTCCGGCGGCATGGCGATGTGGACGCCAATCGGCGGCGCCTGGACGCCTTACATCCCGCCCGCGCTCGTCCCGGCGGTGAACGCCGCCTTCATCGACGCCTTCCCCGCTGGCTTCGCCCGCACGCCGCTCCTCGCCGGGCCGTGCCCGGCGCCGTAGCGAGGGAACGGCAGGCTGAACGAGCCTTCCGGCGCCGAGGGCGCGACAGGCTCGCGGGGCGGGCGGGGCACCGGGGCCGAAGGAGGGGGCGCGCCCGAACCGGGGCCGCGTGCTACACTTGCCGGGACACCAGCGCCTCCTTGCGAGACGTGGGCCGGCGCCCACGTTTTTTTGTAGCAAGGGCGGCCCAGCCGGGAACACCCCGGGAGCGGCGGCAGCACATGAAGAGCGAATTCGTCACCGCGATTGCGCAACTCTCCGCGGAGAAGAACCTCGACACCGATACGGTGTTCCTGGCCGTCGAGGCGGCGATGGCCTCGGCCTACAAGAAGGACGAACTCCAGTACGCCGAGATCGAGGTCAAGATCGACATCGACACCGGCGACATCGACGCCTGGCGCGTCTGGGACGTGATCCCCGACGAGGAGATCGAGGACGACGAGATCCAGGTCTCGCCCGAGCGCGCGGCGGAGATGGGCCACGCCGGGGCGGCCGAGGGCGATCGCATCCGCGAGCCGCTCGAGGCCTCGCTCGACGCCGGCCGCATCGCCGCGCAGACCGCGAAGCAGGTGGTGCTGCAGCGCCTCCGCGAGGCCGAGCGCGAGGCCGTCTTCGGCGAGTTCACGACGAAGCAGGGCGAGCTGGTGTCCGGCACCGTGCTGCGCGTCGAGGCCGGCCGCCGCAACGTGATCCTCGACCTCGGCCGGACCGAGGCGGTATTGCCGTCCGCCGAGCAGGTGCGGCCCGAGCACTACCGCGTGGGGCAGCGGCTGCGGGTCTACGTGAAGGAGGTCTACCGCGCGGCCAAGGGGCCGCAGGTCGTCGCCTCGCGCTCCCATCCGGAGCTGCTGCGGCGCCTGCTGGAGCTCGAGTCGCCGGAGATCGCCAAGGGCACGGTCGAGATCGTGAAGATGGCGCGCGAGCCTGGCTTCCGCAGCAAGATCGCCGTGATCTCCCGCCAGGACGGCGTCGACCCGATCGGCGCGGTCGTCGGCGTGCGCGGCGCGCGCATCCAGAACGTGGTCAACGAGCTTGGCGGCGAGCGCGTCGACGTCATCCGCTGGGATCCGAACGAGGCGGGGTTCGTCGCGAACGCGCTGAGTCCCGCCGAGGTCGTCTCGGTACGCCTCGACGAGGAGACGAACACGGCGTTCCTCGCGGTGCCGGACAAGCAGATCAGCCTGGCGATCGGCAAGGAGGGGCAGAACGCGCGCCTGACCGCGCGCCTGACCGGCCGCCGCGTCGAGATCAGCCCGGAGAGCCTGCTGATCCGCAACGGCGAGGACCTCTACCCGCCGCCCGAGCCGAACATGGACGCGATCCCGCTGGCGCCGGCGCCGGCGCTGCCGACGCTGCCGGACCTCGTGGCGCCCTCGCAGGCCGGCTACGCGCGACCGGGGCTCCCCGGCGAGCACGAGCTCGTCGAGGCGCCCGCCGAGCCCGCCCCGCTCACTCCGGAGCAGGAGGTGCTCGCCGAGTTTGCCGAGCCCACCGAGGCGGAGCCGGTCGAGGAGGCCGCGGCAGCCGCCGAGGTCGCCGTCGAGGAGGCGCCCGCCGCGCCCGCTCCGGCGCCCGCCGCGGCGCGGTCCGCTCCCGGCGGACTGCGCTTCGCCGAGGAGATCGGCGAGCTGCGCGACATCGACGACGAGCCGGACCGGCCGGCGCGCGGTGGCCGCGGGCCGGCGCGGCGTCGCCGCCGCGGAGGAGCCGCGCCCACGCCCGCCCGCCAGCCGCGCGGTGGCCGCCGCCGCTTCGAGGTCGACGAGGACGAGATCGAGGAGGGGCTCAGCGAGCTCCACGGCGACTCGCCCTTCGAGGACGAAGACGAGGAGTACGACGAGTACGAGGACTACGGCGACCGCTAGCGCGAGGCCGCCGCGACCAGCGAATGGGAACGGATGCACGGCGATGGCCCCGGCCCGCAGACGGACGCCTCCGCAGCGTAGCTGCCTGAGCTGCCGCGAGCAGCGCGACCAGCGCTCGCTGACCCGGCTGGTGCGCGGCGCCGACGGCTCGGTCGGCGTCGATGAGCGCGGGCGCGCGCCGGGACGCGGCGGCTACCTCTGCGAGTCGCCCGCCTGCTGGGAGCAGGCAATCGAGGGCGGACGGCTCGATCGGGCGCTGCGCATCACGGTCAGCGCCGCCGACCGCGCTACACTGCGTGTCTACGCGCGGCGGCGCGGCGAGGCCGTTGCCGCCGGAGCCCGGGAAGCGGGAGAGCAACAGCGATGACGCAGGCGCCGGACCAGACCGTTCCAGTCGCGGAATCGCCGCGCGTCACGATCCCCGCCGCGGTCGTCGTCAGCGACCTCGCGGGGCTGCTCGGCATCACGCCGGTCGACGTGATCAAGGAGCTGATGAAGAACGGCGTGATGGCGACCATCAACCAGGTGGTCGACTTCGACACGGCCGCCGTCGTCGCCGCCGACCTCGGCTACGCGCCCGAGGAGGAGGGCGGCGAGGAGGCCGCCGCCGTTGCCGGCGAGGACGAGTCCGCGCCGCTCTCCCGCCGGATCATCGAGGAAGGCGAGCACGCACAGCCGCGCGCGCCCGTGGTCACCGTGCTCGGGCACGTCGACCACGGCAAGACGACGCTGCTCGACACGATCCGCCGCGCCAGGGTTGTCGAGGGCGAGGCCGGCGGGATCACCCAGCACATCGGTGCCTACCAGGCCAGCGGGCCGGACGGGCGGACGCTCACCTTCATCGACACGCCCGGCCACGAGGCGTTCACCGAGATGCGCGCGCGCGGCGCGCAGGTCACGGACATCGCGATCATCGTCGTCGCCGCCGACGACGGCGTGATGCCGCAGACACGCGAGGCGATCGACCACGCGCGCGCGGCGGGCGTGCCGATCGTGGTGGCGGTCAACAAGACGGACCTGCCCAACGCCAACCCGGACCGCGTCAAGCAGGATCTGATGGGCGCGGAGCTGGTGCCCGAGGAGTTCGGCGGCGACACCGTCGTCGTGCCGATCTCCGCGCTCGCCGGCGACGGCATCGACGACCTGCTCGAGAGCGTCCTGCTGGTCGCCGATCTCGAGGAGTTGAAGGCCAACCCGGACCGCGAGGCGATCGGCGTCGTGCTCGAGGCGGCGACCGATCCGCGGCGCGGCATCGCGGCGACGATCCTCGTGCAGACCGGCACGCTGCGCCGCGGCGACGTGATCCGCGCGGGGCTGAGCCATGGCCGCATCAAGGCGATGACCGACTCGGCCGGACAGCAGCTCAGGGAGGCGGGCCCCTCGACGCCGGTGACGGTGCTCGGGCTGAGCGAGGTGCCGCCCGCGGGCGAGCAGTTCGTCACGGCGAAGGACGAGCGCACCGCGCGCGCGGAGAGCGTCGAGCTGCGCCGCTCCGTCGAGCGCGAGGGCACGGTGCGCACCGGCGTCACCCTCGACACGCTGTTCGGCGAGATCCACCGCGGGGCCGTGCAGGACTTCAACATCGTGCTCAAGACGGACGTGCAGGGCTCGATCGAGCCGCTCGTGCGCGCTATCGAGGGCCTCGCGCTGGACGAGATCAACGTCAAGGTGATCCACGCCGCCGCAGGCACCGTGAACGAGTCCGACGTGAACCTCGCGGTCGCCTCGCAGGGCGTGATCATCGCCTTCAACACCCGCGCCGAGACCGGCGCGCAGCGCCTCGCCGAGGCGGAGCACGTCGAGATCCGCGAGTACCGCGTGATCTACGACGTGATCGAGGACGCCGAGCGGGCCGTGCGCGGCATGCTGCAGCCGATCTACGAGGAGCGCCGCGACGCCGTCGCCGAGGTGCGCCAGGTCTTCCGCCGCGGACGCCGCAACTCGATTGCCGGCTGCCTCGTGCGCGACGGCGCCGTGACCCGCGGCTCGCTCGCGCGGGTGATGCGCGGCGGCGAGGTGCTGCGCGAGTCGCGCATCGACTCGCTGAAGCGCTTCCAGGAGGACGCGCGCGAGGTCGCCGCCGGCCTCGAATGCGGCATCACCGTCGACGGCTTCGAGGCCTTCGAGGAAGGCGACGAGATCGTCACGTACCACATGGAGCAGGTGCGCTAGCGCGGCTCACGCCGCAGCGCCCCGATCCGTGAACCACCTCGCCGCCCGCCGATTGGTTCTGCCCGTGGAGCACGCGCCGCGATGAGCCGTCGCATGGAGAAGGTCAACGACCTCGTGCAGTCGGAGCTGGCCGAGCTGCTGCAGCGCCGCGTCAAGGACCCGGTGCTGGCCGAGGCCTTCCTCTCGATCACCCGCGTCGAGGTCACGCCGGACCTCTCGGCGGCGCGCGTGCACGTGAGCGTGATGGACGCCGCCGGGGGCGCGGACGAGGTGCTCGTCGCGCTCGAACGCAGCGCTCCCTTCCTGCACCGTGAGCTGGTGAAGCGGATCCGCATCAAGCGCGTCCCCCGGCTGCGCTTCGTGCTCGACGAGTCGATCGCCGAGGCGGACCGCATGACCGTGCTGATGCGCGACCTCGCGCGCTCCGAGGGGCGCGAGCTGTGAGCGCCGCCGCCCGCGCGCGGGCACCGGCGCTGAGCGGCTTCATCAACATCGACAAGCCGCCGGACATGACCTCGTTCGACGTGGTGCGCGTGGTGCGCCGCGCCGCCGGCATCCGCCGCGTCGGCCACGCGGGCACGCTCGACCGGCCCGCGACCGGCGTGCTGCCGATCGCCCTCGGGCCCTCGACGCGGCTGATCGAGGCGCTGATGGACGCCCGCAAGCGCTACCGCGCGACGGTCACGCTCGGCGTCGAGACCGACACCCATGACGCTGTCGGCGAGGTGCGGGCCCGCCGCGACGCCTCCGGCGTCACGCCCGCCGAGGTCGTGGACGCCCTTGAGGCCTTCCGCGGCGAGCTGATGCAGACGCCGCCCGCCTTCAGCGCGGTCAAGCTCGAGGGCGAGCGCGCCTGGCGCGCGGCGCGGCGCGGCGAGCAGCCGCAACTCGAGCCGCGGCCGGTCACGGTCTACGAGCTCGCGCTCGGCGCGTGCGAGCCGCCCGAGCTGGAGATCGAGGTCGAGTGCAGCAAGGGCTTCTACATGCGCTCGCTCGCGCACGATCTCGGCGCGGCGCTCGGCGTCGGCGGCCACCTCGCCAGCCTCAGCCGCACCGCCGTCGGGCCGTTCCGCCTCGAGGACGCGGTGACGCTCGATGACGCGGTGCTGATGCTGGAGGGCGGGCTGGCCGAGGAGCTGGTGCATGCCCCGGACGCGGTGCTGCGCGACTGGCCGGCGGTGATCCTCGGGAAGCGCTCGATCGCGCTCGCGCGGCAGGGCCGCGACGTGCGGCCCCGGCCGATCGACGGGCGGCCCCCGGCGCGGGTCGGCGTCAAGGCGCGCGGCTACGGCGCGCACGGCAGGCTCGTCGCGCTGCTCGAGTGCGGGCCGATCCCCGGCGTCTGGCACCCCTACCGCGTCTTCGCGGAGTAGCTCGCGGCGCTACGCCTCCGGCCCCGCGCCGTGCCCGGCGACGAGGCGGAGGAAGGAGGCGACGCGCGCGTCGTCCGGCGCCTGCGCGCGGCGCACCGCGAGCAGCGTGCGTTCGGCGACGAGCTCGCGCCGCTGCGGCCGCAGCGAGGGCGTCCCCGCCTCGGCGATCTCGGCGGGCAGTACGCTCCAGCAGAGGCCGAGCACCACCATCTGGCGCAGCACGGCCGGGTTGTCGCTCTCCAGCGTGACGCGCGGACGGAGGCCGCGCAGCGCCAGGCCCTCGTCGATCAGCAGCCGCGTCCGCCGGTCCTGCGGGTAGAGCGCCCAGTCGGCTTGCTCGGGTTCCTCGTCGGAGCCCGGCGGCGCGTAGACGTAGAGCGGCTCGCTCAACACCTCGGTGGAGCGGTAGCCCTCGGGCGGCGGCCCGACGACGAAGGCGACGTCCAGCTCGAAGCGCGCGAGGCGTTCGAGCAGCACGGCGCTGCGGTCCACGGTGAGCCGCACCTCCACGCCGGGGCTGGCGGCGCGGAAGGCGCGCACCGTTTCCGGCAGCACGTAGAGGCTCGCCGCGTCGATCATCCCGACGCGCAGCACGCCGCCGGCGCCGGCCTCGTATTCCTGCAGCCACTCGCGCAGTTCCGTGGCGCGGCCCAGCACCTCCGCGGCGAAGCGGGCGACCTCGATCCCCGTCTCGGTCAGCCGCCGCCCGCGCCCGGCTCGCTCCAGCAGGGACGCGCCGAGCCGCCGCTCCAGCTGCGCGATCGACTGCGAGAGCGCGGGCTGGGTGACGCCGAGGCGGCGCGCCGCCTCGGTCATCGAGCCCCAGCGTTCGACCGCCTGGAGGTAGGCGAGCTGCTGCATGTGCAGGTTGAGCGGGGCGGCCTCGGAGGTCTCGGCGGTATTGGCGATATCGTTCGGCGGAGTCGCTTCGCTGCCGCTCGGGGCAGGTGTGGGATCGCTGGTCACGCCCTGAGTATAGATAAGCGATGTTTATGTGTCAAGTACGAAACTCGTATTGGATTGATGAATGCCGCGCGCGTATCCTTGCCGGGAAGGCTGGCCGCGCCCCCGCGCGGACGGCGCGAACGGAGGGTGTGCGATGGGCGAGCCGATCAACGTGGCGATCATCGGCGTGGGGAACTGCGCCTCCTCGCTGGTGCAGGGCATCGAGTTCTACCGCGACGCGAGCGAGGACGAGACGATCCCCGGGCTGATGCATCCGCAGCTTGGGGACTACCACATCCGCGACATCCGCTTCAGCGCCGCCTTCGATGTCGACGCCAACAAGGTCGGCCAGGATCTCGCCGACGCTATCTACGCGCCGCCGAACAACACCTTCCGCTTCGCCGACGTGCCCGCCTCGGGCGTGACGGTGGACCGCGGCATGACGCACGACGGCCTCGGCAAGTACCTCTCCGAGGTGATCGACAAGGCGCCGGGCGCGACCGCCGACATCGCCGGCATCCTGCGCGCGACCAACACCCACGTCGTCGTCAACTACCTGCCGGTCGGCTCCGAGGAGGCGACGAAGTGGTACGTGGAGCAGGTGCTGGCGGCGGGCTGCGCCTTCATCAACTGCATCCCCGTCTTCATCGCCAAGGAGGGCCACTTCCAGCAGCGCTTCATCGACGCGGGCCTGCCCGTGATCGGCGACGACATCAAGTCGCAGGTCGGCGCGACGATCCTGCACCGCCTGCTGGCGCGGCTCTTCCTCGACCGCGGGGTGCGCGTGGACCGCACCTACCAGCTCAACTTCGGCGGCAACACGGACTTCCTCAACATGCTCGAGCGCGAGCGGCTGGAGTCCAAGAAGATCTCGAAGACCAACGCCGTGACCTCGCAGATCGACTACGAGCTGCCGGGCGCCGACGTGCACGTCGGGCCCTCCGACCACGTCCCGTGGCTGGACGACCGCAAGTGGTGCCACATCCGCATGGAGGGCACGACGTTCGGCAACGTGCCGCTCAACCTGGAGTGCAAGCTCGAGGTGTGGGACAGCCCCAACTCGGCGGGCGTCGTGATCGACGCCATCCGCTGCGCGAAGATCGCGCTCGACCGCGGCATCGGCGGCCCGCTGCTCGCCCCCTCGGCCTACTTCATGAAGTCGCCGCCCGAGCAGTGGGTCGACCACGTCGCGCGCGAGCGCCTCGAGGCGTTCATCGCCGAGGAGGCGGAGGCGCCCGCCGGGTAGGCGCGGAGCCGCCCCGGCGCGCGGCCCGCGGCGTAGACTGCGCGCCGATGGCTATCTACCTGGCGTTCCGGATCGCCGCCTGGGTCGCGCGCGCGGCGCCGCTGCGAGCCTCCTACGCCGCGGGGCGCCTCGGCGGGCTGTGCGTCTACTACCTCTGGCGCGGCGGCCGGCGGCGCTGCATCGCCAACATGCGCCGCGTCGCCGGCGGCGACGAGTCGGCCGCGCGGCGGCTGGCCCGCCGCTCCTTCGGCTACTACGGCCTCTACATCGTCGACTTCCTGCGCCTCACGGACGTCTCCGTCCCGGAGGTGCGGCGGCGCGTCGTCTTCGACCAGTGGGAGCAGCTCGACGAGGCTCGCGCCGGCAACGGCGTGCTCTTCGTCACCATCCACTTCGGCAACTGGGACCTCGGCGCGGCCGCGATGACCGAACGCGGCTACCCGGTCTCGGTCATCGCCGACACGTTCGCCGAGGCGCGGCTCGATGAGCTCGTGTTCTCCTCGCGGCGGCGGATCGGGCTGCGCATCCTGCCCGCCGGGCGGCTCAGCCTGCGCCTCGTGCGCGCGCTGCGGCAGAACGAGATCGTCGGCGTGCTCGCCGACGTGCCGCAGCCCGAGGGCGGCGTCGAGGTCGAGTTCTTCGGCGGGACGATCGCGGTGCCGGACGGGGCGGCGCGCCTCGCGCTGCGCACCGGAGCGAGCGTGGTCGCCGCGACCGTGCCGCGCCTCGGGCCGTGGAGCGACGAGTTCACGGGCGACTTCCAGCTCATCGAGTGCGAGCGCAGCGGCGATCGCGAGCGTGACGTGCGCTCGCTGACGCAGGCGCTGTTCCGCGTCTTCGAGGAGATGGTGCGCGCGCGGCCCGAGCAGTGGTACATCTTCCGCTCGCTCTGGCCGGAGGACGCCGCCGGCTAGCCCGGCCCCGTACGGGTCCGCGCCACGCCGTCCGGTCAGTTGCCCGTGCCGCCGTCGCCGTCGGTCCCACCGGCCGGGGGGCCGTCGCTCTTCGCAACCAGCGGGGTGACGGGAGGCAGGCCCTTGGCGAACAGCTCGGCGAAGGGGCGGTTCACGAACTCCGGTGCGCCAAAGGTGTAGGGCGTCCACGTCCCCCCGGCGAGCGCGTAGAGGGCCGTGACGCCTCGGCTCCGCGCGCAGGTCGCGAGATCCTCGAGGCTGCCCCCCTTGTAGAGCACGAGGCTGAAGCCCACGGCCACGTCGCCATGCAGGCAATCCGGCCAACGCGGCACGGCGATGTCGCCGGCCGGACTCTTGCCGGCCGGCCCGTCGCTCCGCGCCAGCAGTGGCGTGAACGCCGGTGCGCCGTCGGCGTACAGCTCACGGAATCGCGCATTGACGAAGTCCGGCGCTCCGGGGATGTAGTGGAGCCAGGCGCCCTCATGCAGCGCGTAGAGCGCGGCCACGCCCCGGCTCTGCGCGCAGGACACGAGGTCGTCGACGCCGCCCCCCTCGTACACGACGAGGTTGAAGCCCGCGCCGATGCCGCCACGCAGGCAGTGCGGCCAGGCCCTGGCCTCGCCGTCGACGAGGCGGACGCTGTAGACCTGCTTGCGGGCGCCGTCCGCCGAGGTCACCGTCACGGTGACCTCGGCGAGGCCCTCCAGGGCGACCTGATGGCCGTCCGTCGCCGCATCCGCGTCCGCCGGGTCGATCTCAATCCCGGCGCGGGGCTGCATCGCCTCGGCTGTCACCACGGCTTCGGTTGCCTCTGCGGCGACGACGCCCGTGTAGCCGGTCCGGTCCGGGCCGAACTCCCCGATGTCGACCTCGCTGAGGTGGAGCGCGGCCAGCCGCGCGTCCAGTGCGTCCGGCATGTTGTAGCTGTAGACCTTGTCGTCGTTCCCGTCGGCGACGTACATCACCCCGCCGCCGGACCAGATGCCGCGCGGACTCGTGTTGGCGTTCGAGAGCTCGCTGAAGTCCTCGTCCCGCACGCGCTCGAGGCCGGCCTCCGCGGGAGCGTCCGCGCTGCCGGGCTCGGGCAGCCGGTAGGCGAAGAGGCGATCCGGGTCGTCGTTGGAGACCCAGACGCTCACGCCGTCGGACCAGAGGCCGTGCGGGTCGCCGTTGGCGGGGTCGAGGCCGTACTCGCCGAGCAGCTCGCCGCCGGCGAGGTCGTAGGCGTGGAGGGACGGGTTGCCGTCGAGCACCCACAGCGTCGCGCCATCGGACCAGATGCCGCGAGCGTCGTCGTTGGCCGCGGCGAGCTCGATGTCGCGCTCGCCGGCCCGCTCACCGCTCGCGAGGTCGTAGGCGAAGAGGCGATCGCGGGCGCTGTCGCTGACCCAGGCGATCCCCCTGCCGTTGCCCTGGATGCCGCGCGGTGCGGGGTTGCGATCGTCGATCGCGAACTCGCGCTCCTCCACGCGTTCGCCGGTCTCGAGGTCATGGGCGCTCACGGCGTCGTCCGCGCCGTCGCCGTCCCGGAGGATCCAGAGCGTGGCGCCGTCCGACCACAGCCCCGTGGACCTGCGCTGACTGGCCTCGAGCGCGAGGTCGTGGCTCACCGTCCACGCGAAATCGGCGTCGCTGGGAGTGGGGACCGGCGGCGCCGCGCCAAAGAAGACAGGCGGCGCTGCGACGGACGCGGAGCCGATCACGAGCGGGGACGGAATATCCGTCAGCGTCGTGCCGTCGGCCGTGCAGACGCCGCCCGATGCGCAGGCCTTGTCCGCGACCAGGCTGACGGTGATCGCGCCGTCGCCGTCCGGGGTGAGCGTGACCAGGTAGGCGTTGGCCGCCTCGCCGGCCACGACGTGCGCGCTGACGCTC
Source organism: Dehalococcoidia bacterium (assembly GCA_963692775.1). Classification (GTDB taxonomy): domain Bacteria; phylum Chloroflexota; class Dehalococcoidia; order UBA2979; family UBA2979; genus VXMT01. The sequence goes on from OY839116.1 coordinate 2,558,773, forward strand.
GCGATGGTCGCCCCTTGCACGCTGAGCGACGCGGTCGAGGCCGCGAAGTCGACCACGGGGCGGCTGAACGCGACGACCACCCGCGCCGAGTTCGCCGCGCCGGGATTGGACGCGGAGGTGTGGCTGCTCGCGGGGAAGGCCCCGCTCAGTGCGCCGAGGTCGGGCGCCAGCGCCACGGGCTCCATCGGATACGCCCGGATGGCGAGCCGCTCCCGCTGGGCCAGCGGCGTGTTGCTCGGCGCGGTCACCGTGATCGAGAACTTCTCGGTCCCCGTCGCGGGATCGACCTGCGTCGCCGACTCGTCGGGAGGCTTGCCCGTGTTCGGATCGTTGTCGATCAGGGCGCGGCCCCAGCTGATCAGCCAGTCGCCGTTGCTCATCGCCTCGATGTGCCCGGACGCGAGCGAGTAGTGTGCGAATTGGCCGTGCAGGGAGTGGTGAGCCTGGAAGATCGCCTCGCCGTTGACGGTGTCGATCGCGTACTCCACCCCGCGGGCGAACTTGGCGCTCTCCCGCATGCTCGTGCCGGTGACCGGATTAATGACGCAGTGCCCGCCGTTGTCGAAGAGCAGGAGGTTCCCGTTCCCGAGGATCTTCGCCGAGTGGAGGCCGCAGAACTCGAGGTAGGGATCGCCGACGATTGTCAGCGGCTCCGGCTCGCCGCTGGCCGTCCACTGCTCGCTGGTGCGGTAGGAGCGCCCCACCCGCCAGACGGTCGTTCCCGTTTCGGGGTCGATCCGCAGCACCTTCGAGCACCCGCGGAACGCCGCGATGACGTCCCCGTCGTGGAACTGCAGCGAATTGATGTGCGCGTACCCGTCGGGGAATCGGTGTTGCGTGCAGTCCTCGATCGCCATGTGGTCCCAGGAGCTCCACAGGGAGAGCTGCTGTCCCTCCGGGGTGATGATCTGGATGTCCGAGTCCCTGACGTTCCGGGTGCCGTACGGCTGGCCCTGGTCGTCGGTGAGGACGTTGCCCGCGTTATCCCTGATGTCGCTGAAGTCCCGGTCCCGCGGCTCGTAGGACATGAGCACGTAGTTCCCGCCGGGCGTGATGGTGAAGTCGTGGTTGTCGGTGCGGCGCAACGGCGGGACGGTCCACACCCGAGCCACCTCCTTCAGGTACGCATCGAGGACCACGTGGAGCGAGTGGAGGTCCCGGGTCGAGGGCGGATTCGGATCCCTGTCCCGCTCGGAGTACGAGTAGGGATGGGCGCCTCCGGGGTGCAGCCGGAAGTGATTCACCCGGTTCGCGATCCGCTCCCGGTATCGCGGGACGCCGTTGTTGTCGATGATCATGAGGTGCGAGAACCACTGGCCCTGGCCGGCGTCAAACCTCCTCACGAATCCGATCAGCCCCTCCGTGGCCCCGGTCCGCTTCACGGTGGTGACGTCCGGGAAGTCCTCGCCCAGGCAGTGGATCACGTAGGTCGTGCTGGCTCCCGTCGCGCCGCTGAGGGCGATCACGATGTCGCTGGCCCCGGTCAGCCCCGTCAGCGACAGCGAGCCGCTCTGGCTGGCCCGCTGGACGCCGTTGACCGCCACCCGCGTGGCCGCGTCGGCCGCCGACCAGCTCAGGGCCATCGTGTCCCCGTCGCCGCACTCGACCGCGTAGTGCAGGACTTCGGGCGTGAACGCCGGGTACATCGCCCTCACTGAACCGCTGATCGAGAGCGCGCTCAGTTTGTGCGCGAGGGGCGGGTTGGGCGTGACGGCGCTGGCGCTCCTGCCGGAGCCGATCCGATCCGTGTAGGAGGCGGTGGCCCGCAGGTAGCTCTCGGAGTCGGCCGCGGTGGGCGTGTAGCTGGCCGCCGTCGCGCCGCTGATGACCGTCCAGCCGGTGCGGCCCCGGGAACGCTCCCACGTCCACGTGACGGTCTCCGCGTGGGCGCTGTCGCTGTCGGGATCCGCGACGCTCGCGGTCAGCGCCGTCCCGAGGCTCGGACGGGCGGTGGAGAACGTGACCACGCCCGCCTCGTTCACGTCGCTGACCGTGGCGGTGACATCGAGCGTGACGCTGCTGTCGCCGGCCGCAGCCTGGAGCGTGACCGCGTACCCGTTGTCCGCGCCCGTGTCGTCCGGCGACTCGTAGTCGGGGGGCGGCAGCTTGAACCGCAGCACGCCGCCGGCGATCTCGAAGTCGCCGCTGTCGTCCCCGGACAGCGACCAGGTCACGCCCGCCGCGTCCTGCGCCGAGCTGGCGCTGTAGGCGCCAACCCGAACGGCGGCGTTCTCGGCGTGGCTCACGGTCGCCGGGCCCGAGATGGCGCTGAGCAACTCGGTGACGTTCCGGAGCGTGACGGTGAGGTCGGCGCTATCCGTGTTCGCGCCGTCGCTGACCTGGACGGTCACGTTGTAGACCCCGTCGCCGCCGTTGTCGTCGGGATTCTCGAAGTCCTTCGCCGCCGTGAAGGAGAGGACGCCGGCCGTGGTCAAGCTGAACTGCGCGCGGTCCAGACCGCCCGCGCTGTCAGCGGGGATGGACCAGGTCAACTTCTCACTGCCGGTGTCCTCGTCGGTTGCGGTGAGGCTCGCCACGGCGGTTGTCCCTTCATCGACCGTGAAGGGCCCGAGGCTCGTGATGACCGGCGCCGCCCCGGACTGCGCGCTGGCGGCCGGCGTGGCGACCGGCAGCAGAGCGAGCGCCGTCAGTAGCCAGAGGAGGAGCAGGGCGCCGCTCGGCGCGAGTACCCCAACGCCGCTGGTGAGCGTCCGCCCGACTGCACCTGGCAATTTCCGTGACCTCGAATTCGCGCAGCCGGGAAGATCCGGCAGCCAGCGCAAGCATATGTGATCGCAGCAATAATCCCCATCGTATCTGACCTCGATGCATTAGCACGTTATGACTCACTCTGCCGCCGGCTTCCGGGTTCCCGGATGGCGCTCCCGGAGGCCGCGCGGGCGCGCTACGGGTGGAAGGCGGGGTATGGTCCGCGCGAGGGCGCGAGGCTGCGGCGGGGGGTGACGGGCGGTGGCGGGGTTTTTCCTGCTGTGGTGCTGGGTGCGTCTCTTCGGACGGCTGCCGCGGCGTGCGCTCCATCTCATCGCGGACCTCGGCGCGGGCCTCGCCTGGCACGCCTCGCCGCGGCTGCGGGCCGTCACGAGGGCGCACATGCGCCGCGCCTGCGCGCCGGAGGCGACGGAGCGCGAGCGCACCCGCGCCGCCCGCGGCTGCCTGCGCAGCGCCTACCGCTACTGGGCCGACCTCGCTTGGGCGGCGCACCGCCCGCCGGAGCGGGCGGTCGACCGGGTCGAGGCGATCGACGGCGTCGAGCACTTCTTCGCCGCGCACGACCGCGGGTGCGGGGTCGTCTTCGTCTCCGCGCACCTCGGCAGCCCGGAGCACATGATCCGCACCGTCGGGGCGATGGGCGTCGACGTGGTGGTGCTGACGGAGCCGCTCTCGCCGCCCGCGCTGCACCGCCTCGTGCACGAGGTGCGGGCCGCGCCCGGCGTGCGCTTCGTGCCGGCGGACATGCGCGGCGTGCGCGCGACGATCGAGCAGCTGCGCCGCGGCGGCGCGGTCGCGATCCTCGCCGATCGCGACGTGCTCGGCAGCGGGCAGCCCCAGCCGTTCTTCGGCGAGCCGGCGCGCCTGCCGCGCGGCCCGATCGAGCTGGCGCTGCGCGCCAACGCCGAGGTGGTCGTCGGCTTCGTGCGCAACACGGCGCGGGGAGGCGTGCACATCAGCATCGATCCGCCGCTCGCGCTGCCGCGCAGCGGGGACCGCGAGGCGGACGCGGCGGCGGGCATGGACCTGATGCTGCGCGCGCTGGAGCGCGGCATCCGGGAGTCGCCGGACCAGTGGTTCGCCCTGCACCCGGTCTGGGACGAGTCCGAGCCGGACGCCGGGGTCTCCTCGTAGGCGCCGCCCGATCTGCGTACAATGCCGGCCATGACCGGCGACGCGCCCTCGGTCACCCGCTTCGGCCAGGCCGATCTCCAGATCCACACGGCGCACGGTGACGGCATGGCGGACGCGCGCGCGCTGCTCGACCACGTCGAGCGGTACACGGACCTCGACGTCCTCGCGGTCACGGACCACGACGATGTCGAGGGCGCGCTGCTCGCGCGCGAGCTGCACGCGCGGGGCAGCTACCGCTTCGAGTTCGTGTCCGGCATCGAGCTGACCACCCGCTCCGGCCACCTGCTCGCGCTCTGGGTCGACGAGCCGCTGCCGACGCTGCGCCCGCTCGAGGAGTCCGTGGCGGCGGTGCACCGGGCGGGCGGGCTGGCGGTCGCGCCGCACCCGTTCTCGTGGCTGACGCGCTCGATCGGGCAGCGCGCGCTCGAGCGCGTGCTGGCCAGCGAGGACCCCGCCGTCCACCCGGACGGCATCGAGGTCGCGAACCCGACCCTCGCCGGCCGGGTGACGGGGGCGAAGGCGCGGCGGCTCAACGCCGAGCGCTACGGCCTCGCCGAGACCGGCGGCAGCGACGCGCACTTCCTCGAGCATGTCGGCAGCGCCACGACGCAGTTCGAGGGCCGCACGGCTGCAGACCTGCGGCGCGCGATCGAGCAGCGGCGCTGCTCGGGAGTCACGCACGGCGCGCCCGGCCTGCGCGCCCTCGGGGTGCGCAAGCTGGCGGAGCAGCAGGTGCGCGGGCTCGCGGTCACGCCGCGCAAGGTGATCGGCGAGCGCTGGCGACGCATCCGGGGGGTGGCGCGGCGATGAAGATAGCGCTCGTCTCTCCCTACGACTGGGTCACCCCCGGCGGAGTCAACAAGCACATCGAGCAGCTCTCGGCGCGCTTCGAGGACTACGGCCACGAGCCGATCATCCTCGCCCCGGCCAGCGTGCCGGTGGACGACCCGCGCGTGCGCGTGATCGGCCGCCCCACGCCCGTGCCCGCCTCGGGCTCGATGGCGCGCATCGCGCTCTCGCCCCGGCTGGGGCGGCGCGTGCGCAGCGTGCTCGAGGAGGAGGCGTGCGACGTGGTCCACGTGCACGAGCCGCTGATGCCGACGCTGCCGATCCAGGTGCTGCGCAACTCGCGCGCCGCGAACCCGGACGTCGTCAACGTCGGCACCTTCCACGCGACGAAGGACGGCGGCAACCGCCTCTACTCCTACGGCCGTCGGCTGCTCAAGCGCTGGTTCCGCGAGTTGGACGGCAAGATCACCGTCTCGCCGCCCGCCGGGCGCTACGTCGGGCGCTACTTTCCCGGCTTCTACAACGTCATCCCCAACGGCATCGAGGTCGGCCGCTTCGCCGACCCGACGCTGGAGCCGATTCCCGGCCTCGACGATGGGCTGGTCAACATCCTCTACGTCGGCCGCGCCGAGAAGCGCAAGGGACTCGCGCACCTGCTGCGCGCCTTCGGCATCGTCAACGCGCGCGATCCGGCCACGCGCCTCATCGTCGTCGGCCCGGACTCGCGGGGGAAGCGCCGCTACCGCGCCTCGATGGAGCGAACCGGTCGCCGCGGCATCCTCTTCGTCGACGACGTCTCCGACGAGGATCTGCCGCGCTACTACCGCAGCGCCGACGTCTTCTGCTCGCCGGCGACGGGCCATGAGTCGCAGGGCTACGTGCTGCTGGAGGCGCTGTCCTCGGGCGTGCCGATCGTTGCCTCGAACATCGACGGCTACGCCTCGGTCGTCACGGACGAGGTCGAGGGGCTGCTCGTGCGGCCGCGCGATCCGATGGCGCTGGCGGACGCGCTGACGAGGCTGGTGCGCAGCCGCGAGCTGCGCGCGGAGCTGGTCAAGGCGGGCCGCCAGCGCGTCGAGACCTACTCCTGGCCGCGCGTCACGCGCCGGGTGCTCTCCTACTACGAGCGACTGCGCTACGATCGCCTGACCCACACGCGCGCGGTGCAAGCCGCCGCGCGGCTCGACTAGCGATCGCGGCAAGGAGCGCGCGGCGATGACGATGATCCCGCGCCTCCTGCCCTCGCGCGTTCCCGCGCTGATCCTCGATCCGATCGTGCGCGTGCTGATCGCGCTCCGCATCACGCCGAACGTGATCACGGTCGCCGGATTCCTCGGGGCCGTCGCCGCCGCCGCGCTGATCGCGAGCGGCGAGCTGTTGATCGGCGGCATCGTGCTGCTGGTCGCCGGCGCCCTCGATCTGTTCGACGGTGCGCTGGCGCGCGCGACGGGGCGGGCGGGCCCGGTCGGCGCGCTGCTCGACTCCACGCTCGACCGCGCCTCCGAGGCGGTCGTGCTGTTCGGCGTGCTGCTGCACCAGCTCGAACGCGGCAACGACGAGGGGGCGGCGCTCGTCTTCGTCGCGTTCGCCGGCTCCTTCCTCGTCTCCTACGTGCGCACGCGCGCGGGCGAGCTCGGCTCCGAGGTGGCAGAAGGGCTGGCGACGCGCCCGGAGCGCGTGGTGCTGCTGGCGCTGGGGCTGATGACGGGCTGGCTGCGCCTGGCGCTGTGGATCCTCGCGGTCGCCACGGTGCTGACGGCGCTGCAACGGCTGGTGATCGCAATCGGCGCGCTGCGGCGCGGGCAATCGACGGAAGGCGGCGATTGAGGTGGTAAGCAGCGAACCGGTGATCCCGCGCGAACAACGGCCCGCGATCGCGAACTACCTCGCGCAGCGCCTCGCCGGACCGGTCGCGATCGAGACCTGGACGCAGCGTGAGTCCACGCTCGTCCGCACGGACCGCGACCCCTGCATGTTCTGCGAGCCGGTCGCCAGCGCCGCGCGGCAGCTCGCCGCGTTGCACCCGCTGATCTCGATCACCCCCTACGACATCGACAGGCACGCCGACCGCGCCGCCGAGGCCGGGATCGAGCGCCCGCCGGTGACCGTCCTGCGAGGGCGCAACGGCCGCGAGGTGCGCATGGTCGGGCTCTGGTCCGGCCTGCTCTTCTCCGCCTTCATGGACGCGCTGATCTACGTCGGCGCGGGCGTCGCCCCGATCCAGCCCGAGACCCGCGAGGCGCTGCACGAGATCGAGGACGAGCTCAAGCTCGAGTTGCTGATCGCGCCCTACGACCCGTACTCCGCGTACACGCTGCGCGTCGCCTCGGCCTTCGCCGTCGAGGGGCGCCGGATCCGCCTCGATGCGATCGAGGTCTCCGAGTTTCCGCGGCTGGCGCAGGCGCGGATGGTGACCGAGCTGCCGCTGTTGATTATCAACGGCCGCCGCTTCCCGGGCGCCTGGGACGAGCCCGACCTGCTGGAGCAGCTGAAGCGGATCGTCGAGGGCAACGACGAGCCGGTGGTCCGCGAGCGCATCCTCGTCTCGCCCTACATGGACGTCGAGCAGGCCCAACAGGCCGTAGCGCGCGAGATGCAGGGCGAGGCGGGCCAGCAGCCGCCCACCACGCCGGGCGGCCTGATCATCCCCGGCCGCTAGCCTGCCTTAGCCGGGCCGGCGCGCGATGTAGAAGGCGGCGCCGCCGAGCCCGCCGCCCAGCAGCAGCGTGACGAGGCCGATCACGATGGCGATGACGGTGTTCGAGCCACCGCCCTCACTCGCCGCCACTGCCGTCGGCTCGGGCTCGCCCGCGGCTGTCGCTGCGGGGGCCGGTGACTCGCTCCCCGGAGTCGGGGTCGCATCCTCGCTGGCGCCGGCGCTGGAGCCGCCGCTTGAGCCGATCGAGGTGGGGATCGCCAGCGGCGCGCGCGTCGCCTCGGCGACCGGGGCGGCGGTCGCCTCGACGCGCGGCGCGTAGTCGATCGCCTCAAGGCCCTTGGCGACGCGCCAGAGGTTGTAGAGCCCGTCCTGGTCGACGCCGTAGTGCTGCTCGAGGGCGGCGTCGGTGGATGCGCCCTCGCGGACGGTGCGGAACAGTTCGGCGAAGGTCTGCTCGCCGAACTCCTCGAGCATGTAGTCCACCACGGACCAGGACTGGCCGTAGAAGAGGTTGACCTCGTTCGGGTTGTTCGAGGAGGACTCCATGTTGCGCAGCCGGATCGTGCGGTCGGCGGCGATCGCGAAGGCGATGGCGTCGTCGTACTCGAGCTGCGAGTTCTGCATATAAACCGCCGTGCCCTCGTCGAGCCACGAGGGAATCATGGTGAAGGGGCCGTCTCCCGCGACCGAGGTGACGATGTGCGCCGCCTCGTGGCGCACGACGTCCATCGACGCGTGGAAGACGAAGAGCAGATCGGACCCGACCCGCTGGCCGCCGGTATTCACAAGCCGGTCGAAGACCAGGCCGCGCGAGCGCATCGCCAACTCGCCGTCCGCCTCCGAGGCCCAGACCATCACGCGCACGGGGAACGGCACCTTCACCTGCAAGAGCTCCTCGGTGTCCTCGATCGCGGAGCGGGCTGCTTGCGCCACGCGTTCCGCCCGCTCGTGGTTCGTGCCGTAGTAGTAGACGGTCACGTCGCCCCCCCGGACCGAGACCCAGGGGTAGCGGCCGTCGAGGAAGAGGTAGCTCTGTTCCTCGGTCACGTAGTTCGAGCCATCCGTTCCCGTCAGGTGCCAGTGGTAGCGGAACTGCGAGCCGACCGGGATGTAGCGCTGGCTCGTTCGCGTCTCGAGCGTGGCCGAGACGTCGTACTCCTCGCCGGCCACGAAGTCCTCGCGGAGGATGGCCCCGCCGACGTCGCCCTCCTTGGGGTTCAGCACGCGGTAGACGAGCTCCGCCTCCTGCAGCCCGCCGGGCGCGATGACGCGAGCGGTGAAGGTGATCGCGGTCGGATCGGCGCTGCGCACCCGCAGGTCGGACACCTCGATGCCCTCCGCGTCCGCGGCGGCCGGCCAGGCGAGCGCGAGGCCGAGCGCGAGCGCCGCGAGCAGCGATGCGCGGCGTATGGCGCGAGTCATCAACGCTGCCCGCATCAGTTCCCTCCGGGCTCGGCGACGCCCACCTGCTCGCGGAGCCAGGCGTGGATGAAGGCGTCGATCTCGCCGTCGAGGACGGCGTTGGTGTCGCTCGTCTCGAGGTTGGTGCGGAGATCCTTGGCCATGCGGTAGGGGTGCAGCACGTAGGAGCGGATCTGGTTGCCCCAGCCGGGCTGCACGTGATCGCCCTTGAGGCGGGCGAGTTCCGCCTCGCGCTTCTCCAGTTCGATCTCGAGCAGGCGGGAACGCAGCACCTGCATGGCGGCCTCGCGGTTACGCAGCTGGGAGCGCTCGTTCTGGCAGGTCACCACGATACCAGTCGAGAGGTGCGTGAGTCGCACGGCGGTGTCGTTCTTCTGCACGTTCTGGCCGCCGTGGCCGCTCGCGCGGTAGGTGTCGACGCGCAGCTCCTCGGGCCGGATCTCGATCTCGATGTCCTCGTCCTGCGCCTCCGGCATCACCTCGACGAGGGCGAAGCTGGTGTGGCGCGAGTTCGAGGCGTCGAAGGGCGAGATGCGCACCAGCCGGTGCACGCCGCGCTCCGAGCGGAGCAGGCCGTAGGCGTCCTCGCCGCCGACGCGGATCGAGACGGACTTGATGCCGGCCTCGTCGCCGGAGGAGATCGACATCACCCGCGTCTGGTACTCGTGGCGCTCGGCCCAGCGCAGGTACATGCGGAGCAGCATCTCCACCCAGTCCTGCGCCTCGGTGCCGCCGGCCCCGGCGTGGATCGCCAGCACCGCGCTGTGGTCGTCGTAGGGTCCGCCGAGGGTGAGCGCGACCTCCAGCTCGGCGAACTGCGCCTCGAGGCCGCCGAGCTCCTCCTCGATGTCGCGCTCGAGGGCGTCGTGGTCCTCGCCGTCGGTCTCGTCGGCGAGTTCGGCGAGGTCGGCGAGATCGGCGGAGCGCCGTTCGAGCGAGCGCCAGGTCTCGACTTGCCGTTCGAGGCGGGCGACGCGCTTCATCAGCGCCTGAGCGCGTTCGGAGTCGTCCCAGAGGTCGGGGGCGGCGGCCTGCGTGCGAGCCTCGGTCAGCTCGCGCTCGCGAGCGGGCAGGTCAAAGGCGCACCTGCACGTCCCGCACGCGCTCGAGGAGCTCGGCCAAGCGTTGCCGCAGATCGTCCATGCCTCGATCTTCGCACGCGCGGGCGCAGAGCGCGAAGGGCCGGACGGCCGCACGTATACTGCCTGTGCAGGACGCACGCACGAGGGAGCGGGCGCTGCGATGAAGAAGCGGCTGACCGACGCGGAGCGGGCGAGCGGTGAGGACGGCGACGGCGGCGCGCCTTCGCTCGACTTGGCCGCTGCGTCCCGCGCCCGCCGGGGCGGCCTCGACGAGGAGGCGCTGGTCTGGGTGGAGCGCTGGCGCGGCTGGTTCGCTGGCGATTCGCCTCCACCGCCACGCAGCGCGGACTCCCGCCACCGCCGGTTCGACGAGCGGACGGGGGAAAGCTACGGCGTTCGCTGGGGCGACGACGACCAGGCGCTTGGCAACCCCGCGCCGCCTCCCCTGCCGACGCCGGTCGAGGCAGTGGCGGCGGCAGGCGGCCCGGCCGAGGCTGCGGCGGAACTCGTCGAGCGCTGGGCCGGGATGCACTTCCCACTCCCTGCCGGCACCGACTCGGACGTCCATTACAAGGCCCGCAAGCGCAACAGCGGCAAGCTCGTGCCGATGAAGCCGAACGAGGGCGCGGACAACTTCGTCGACGCCTGGAGTGGGACGCTCAAAATCGATCCGAAGCCGCCGGTGGCCAGCGAAAACCCGCGCTACCACTACCTTTGGTACAGGTATCGCCTGTACGAGTTGGCTGCGACGCAGTGAGGCCGGGAGGGGCCTTACGCGAGATGCGGTTGAAGGCGCCTGATCTCACCTGATGTGAGGCGACGCGGCCTCCCGGCCTTCCCGCGAGCGCTGGGGTGCGCGAGATACACGAAGCACCGGTCGCGCCGTCCCACCCGCATGGGGCGACTGATGTGGCCTTGGTCGATGACGACTCCGAATTCTCGGCTCACTGCTTCGTGCGCGCGGTTGCCGAGCACGACGATGAGCCGCGCCTTCGCGGCAGCGACCGTCCGCTCCAGGTACAGCGACGAACACTCGACTGCCGCCTGCCGAACGCCGATTTCGCTGCGAGACTTGCATCGCACGACATACGTGAGAGCGTAGTCGGTTCCCGGTCGGGGCTGGTGTCCGAGTATTTCCTCGGCGATCCGCTTGATGCCCGAGAAGAATCTGACGGGCCGACTGTAGCTTCCGTCACGCTGGAGTGTGCGGACACCGTCCTGCGTCCATTCCTGTAGGCCCCCACTGAAGTGATTCTCGAAGTAGTCGATCTTGAAGTCTGCGGACTTTCGCCAAGTTGGGTGGTGCTCCGTCTCACTGATGCTCGGGTTCGAACTCACGAACAGGATCGGCGCCCGATGAATCTGGCCAACCCACGGTGAAGGGACTTGGAATTCGTTCAGGGTGCGGACGTTTTGGCTGTGCACCACCTCCGCACAGGGATGGCCATTGTCCGAGCGAGCGGCCTTCACGTTCGGACAGCGGCAGATCTCGAGTAGCAGGTCGTGTCTCGCCACCATCGCTCCGCCCCCTACGCCACCCCCGCGGCCCGCAGCGTGTTCACCAGCAGCATCGCGATGGTCATCGGGCCGACGCCGCCGGGGACTGGCGAGATTGCCGCGGCGACCTCCGAGACGCCCGCGTAGTCCACGTCGCCCGCGAGGCGCCAGCCGCGCTTGCGCGTCGCGTCGTCGACGCGGTTCGTGCCGACATCGATGACGACCGCGCCCGGCCGCACCATCTCCGCCGTCACGGTGTTGGGCCGCCCCGCAGCCACGACGAGGATCTCGGCCTCGCGGGTGACGGCGCCGAGGTCGCTCGTGCCGGTGTGCGCCAGCGTGACGGTCGCGTTCGCGCCCTCCGCCTTCTGCCCGAGCAGCAGCGCCAGCGGCTTCCCGACCAGCGTCGAGCGGCCGACGACGACGACGCGCTTGCCCGCCGGGTCCACGCCCGTGCGCAGCAGCAACTGCTGGACGCCCGCCGGCGTCGCGGGCACGAGGTGCGGCTCGCCCTGCACGAGCCTCCCGAGGTTCACCGGGTGCAGCCCGTCCACGTCCTTCGCGGGGTCCACCGCCTCGGTGATCACTCGCTCGTCGAGCTGCGGCGGCAGCGGGAGCTGGACGAGGACGCCCGAGACCACGGGATCGGCGTTGAGCCCGCGCACGATCTCCAGCAGCGCGTCCTGCGGGATGTCGGCGGGAGGGGTCAGCGTCTGCGCGTCGAGGCCGACCTCCTCGCAGGCGCGCGCCTTGTTGCGGACGTAGGTGGCCGAGGCGGGGTCGTCGCCCACGAGGACGGCGGTCAGCTGCGGCGTCGCGCCGCCCGCCGCGACGTGCGCGCGCACGCGGTCGGCGACCTCGGCGCGGATCGCCGCGGCGATCGCGGCGCCGTCGATTCTCTCTGCGGTCACGGGCGCACCCTCACGGGCGGAGAGTATAGCCGCCCCTGCGTGCTAGAATCGCGCGCCGTGAGTACGCACGCCGTCGGCGTCGACATGATCGAGATCGGCCGCGTGGCGCGCGTCCTGCAGCGCCATCCCCGCCGCTTCCTCGATCGCGTCTACACGCCCGAGGAAGTCGCGTTCTGCCGGGGCCGCGTGCCGGAGCTGGCGGCTCGCTTCGCGGCGAAGGAAGCGGTGATGAAGGCGCTCGGCACGGGCGCGCGCTCCGTCGCCTGGCGCGACATCGAGGTGCTCCCGGACCGGCGCGGCAAGCCGCTCGTCTACCTCTACGGAGGCGCCGAGGCGCGGGCGGAGGCGATCGGGCTGCACGCGATCGACATCTCGCTCAGCCACCTCGCCGACTTCGCCGTCGCCGTCGTGGTCTCCGCGCAGGAGCGCCGCGAACAGGAGCACGATGTCGCGCGCGCGAGGCTCGTCGAGCGGCTCAGGGCCTCCGGGCGGCTACAGTAGGCCGGACGCGCAACGGCGTAACGAGGGGACACACCCATGAAGCTGGTCACGGTCGAGCAGATGCGCGCCCTGGAGGCGTCCGCCGTCGCGGCGGGCACGAGCGAGGCGGAGCTGATGGAGGCCGCGGGGGTCGCCGTCGCCCAGGAGACCTGGATCAACATGGGCGCCGTCGAGGGCCGCACCGCGATCGTCCTCGTCGGGCCGGGCTCCAACGGCGGCGACGGGCTCGTCGCGGCCGTCAGCCTCAAGGACTGGGGCGCCGAGTCCGCCGTCTACCTCGTGGGCGACCGCCCGGCCGGCGATCCGCTGCTGCAGCGCGTCGTCGACGCGGAGATCGAGGTGCTCTCGGCGGCGGACGACCCCGGCTGCGAGCAGCTCGTGCAGGCGATGCGCGGCGCGCAAGGCATCGTCGACGCGCTGCTCGGCACCGGCCTGAACCGCCCGATCGATGGGCCGATCAAGGAGGTGCTCGACCGCCTCGCCGACGCGCGCGCCGACCGCACGCTGCGCCCGCACCTCGTGGCGGTCGATGTGCCGTCGGGCGTGAACCCGGACACGGGCACGGCGGACCCGGCGGTGGTGCGCGCGGACACGACCGTCGCGCTTGGCTTCGCGAAGGTCGGGCTGTTCGCGATGCCCGCCCGCGCGATCGCCGGCACGATCGCCCCGGTCGAGATCGGGCTGCCGGAGGACGCCGAGGAGGGTCTCCCCTACGAGGAGATCCGGATGCGCGATCTCCAGCCGCTGATGCCGTTCCGCTCCGACGACGCGCACAAGGGCACCTTCGGCACGGCCGTCGTCGCGGCCGGCTCGAAGTTCTACCCTGGCGCGGCGCGGCTCGCCTCGGAGTCGGCGCTGCGCGCCGGAGCCGGCCTGATCGTGCTCGCGGCGCCGGAGTCGATCCAGCCGCTGTTCGCCGGCATGTCGCCGGAGGTCACGCACCACCCGCTGCCGGCGGGCGAGGGCGCGAACGGCGGCGCCGACGGCGACTCGGCAGCGGAGCTGCTGGCCGCCCTCGAGGGCCGCGAGGCGCTGCTGATCGGCCCCGGCCTCACGGACTCGCCGGGCACGGTGGAGTTCATGCGCGGCGTGCTGGGAGGCCTCGATGCCGTCGAGGGGTTGCGGGCCGTGGTGATCGACGCGGACGCGCTGAACGCGCTCTCGGAGATCCCGGACTGGCACGAGGGCCTGTCCGTGCCTCGCGTGCTCACGCCGCACCCGGGCGAGATGGCCCGGCTGCTTGGCGTGAGCGTCGACGAGGTGCAGGCGGACCGGCTCAGCCACGCGACGGAGTACGCGCAGCGCACGGGCAGCGTGGTGGTGCTCAAGGGCGCGGGCACGATCGTCGCGCACCCGGACGGGCGGGCGCGGCTCTCCGAGTTCGCCAGCGCCGTCCTCGCGACGGCCGGGACGGGCGACGTGCTGGCGGGCTTCATCGTCTCGCTGATCGCGCAGGGGATGGACCCCTTCGACGCGGCCGCGACGGGCGTCTACCTGCACACCGAGTGCGGGCGCCAGCTGGAGTCGGCGGTCGGCGCCTCGACGGCGATCGCGCAGGATCTGCTGCGCGCGCTGCCCGATACGCGCAAGGCGCTCGACGGCTAGTTGCACAATCCTCACGGGGCCGCGCGCGGTGCGCTTGACGGGCAGAGGCGGGTAACCTCTACCATGTCCCGGATACGCGCGGGCGCGGCGCCGCGCATGCGGATCGAGCGAACGCCATGACCAGCAGCGCCACGGGCCACGATCCGGTCGCGATCGTCTTCCCCGGTCAGGGCTCCCAGTCGCCCGGCATGGGCCGCCTCGTGCACCAGCACTCGGCCGAGGCGCGCCGCGCCTTCGAGGAGGCGAGCGATGTCACCGGCATTGACGTCGCGCGCGTCTGCTTCGAGGGCGACGCCGACGACCTCGCGGAGACGCGCCTTACGCAGCCGGCCGTGCTTACCACCTCGACGGCGATCTTCCGCGGCATGCGCGAGAAGCTGGCCGAGGTGCGGCGCTCGATCCAGCCGCGCCTCTTCGGCGGCCACTCGCTCGGCCTCTTCGGCGCGGCCGTGGCGAGCGAGGCGCTGACCTTCCGCGACGCGCTGCTGGTGGTGCTGGAGCGCTCGCGCCTGATGAGCAGCTTCAACGAGGGCCGCCCCGTCGGGATGGCCTCGATCATCGGCCTCGACGGCGAGCTCGTGCAGGAGATCTGCGAGGGCGCGACGCGCTCCCCCGCGGACCGCGTCGACATCGCCAACCACAACCTCCAGACGCAGACCGTGATCAGCGGCGACGTCTCCGCCCTCGAGCGCGCGATGGAGCACGCCCGCGAGCTGCAGGGCCGGGTGATCCGCCTCAAGGTGAAGGTCTCCAGCCACACCCCGCTGCACCACGAACAGGCCGAGGAGTTCGCGGCGATCATCAAGGGCGTGCCAATCAGCGACCCCGTGCGCCCGATCGTCTCGAACCGCACCTCGCGGCCGCTGCGCACCGCGGCGGAGCTGCGCGAGGAGTTCTCCGAGCAGCTGCGCGCGCCCGTCTTCTGGGAAGGCAACGTGCGCGAGATGACCAGCCAGGGCGTGCAGACCTTCATCGAGGTGGGGCCCGGCCACGTGCTCTCGCGCATGGTGCGCCGCATCTCGAACCGCGTGGTCGCCGTCTCGCTCGACGACGCCGAGGTGGAGCCGATCCCGATCTCCGTGCTGCCGCCGGACGCGCTCGAGGCGCCTCAGACCTGATGACGCCGATCGCCCAGGCGCCGCGCCGGGTTGCGGTCACGGGCCTGGGCCTGCTCACGCCCCTCGGCCTCGACACCGAATCGACCTGGGACGGTCTGATCGCGGGCCGCTCCGGGATCGCCCCGATCACGGCCTTCGATACAGCCGCCTTCGAGTGCCCGATCGCCGGCGAGCTGCGCGGCTTCGACCCGGCCCAACACGCCGACCCGAAGCTGGCGAGGCGCATCGACCGCTCCTCGGTGCTGGCGATCGCCGCCTCGAAGCAGGCGGTGCGGGATGCGCAGCTCGACCTGGAGAGCCAGCCTCCGGGCAGCGTCGGCATCGTGCTGGGGACGGGCATCGGCGGCGCGCACCTGATCGTCGAGAACCAGCAAGTGCTGGACCAGCGAGGACCGCGGCGCGTCAGTCCGTTCCTGATCACCAACATGCTCCCCGACACGGCGTCCGGCCTCGTATCGATCGCGCTCGGCGCGGGCGGCCCGAACTTCGCCGTCACCGCCGCCTGCGCGACGGGCGGCGCGGCCGTCGGCGAGGCGGCCGAGCTGATCCGCCGCGGCGCCGCCGACGTGATCGTCGCGGGCGGCTTCGAGGCGCCGCTCAAGCCGATCTACTACGCCGGCTTCCAGGCGATGCGCGCCCTCGCCGTGCACGACGACCCGACGCAGGCCTCGCGGCCCTTCGACGCCGAGCGCAACGGCTTCGTCATCTCCGAGGGCGCGGGCGTGCTGATCCTCGAGGAGCTCGAGCACGCGCTCGCGCGCGGCGCGCGCATCTACGCCGAGTGGGAGGGCGCGGCGACGGCCAGCGACGCCTTCGACATGGCCGCCGCCGCCGATGACGGCCGCGGCATCGTGCGCGCGATGCGGCAGGTGCTCGCCGACACCGGCCTGGCGACGGACGAGGTCGACTACCTCAACGCGCACGGGACGAGCACGCCGCTCAACGACCGCGTCGAGACGCTGGCGATCCGCACCGTCTTCGGCGAGGATGCGGACCGCGTCGCGGTCTCCTCGACGAAGTCGATGCTGGGGCACATGATGGGCGCGGCGGGCGCGGTGGAGGCGGCGGTGGCGGTCCTCGCCTGTGATCGGCAGCTGGCGCCGCCTACAATCAACTATCGTACGCCTGACCCGGAGTGCGACCTCGACTATGTGCCGAACGAGGCGCGGCCGCTGGAGGTGCGACACGCGATGAGCACCTCGGTTGGCCTCGGCGGGCATAACTCGGTCCTGCTCTTCGGACGCTGGGAGGGTGCGTGATGGCTGAGGGAGCGGGCCAGACGGAGCCGCGCCGCGTCGCCGTGACCGGCATCGGCCTCGTCACCGCCGTCGGCGTCGGCCGCGAGGCGACGTGGGACGCGCTGCTCGCGGGCGAGAACGGCATCGGGCCGGTCACGCTCTGCGACGCCTCGGACCTCGGTTCGCGCATCGCCGGCGAGGCGCCCGGCTTCAACCCGCTCGACTTCATGGACCGCAAGGACGCGCGGCGCATGGACCGCTTCGTCCAGATCTCGATCGCCGCCACGCAGGACGCCCTCGAACAGTCGGGGCTGAACATCGCGCCGATCGCCGACGAGGTCGGGGCGATGATCGGCTCGGGCATGGGCGGCCTCACCTGGCTCGAGGACCAGTTCAAGGTGATGTTCGAGAAGGGGCCGAACCGCATCTCGCCCTTCCTCGTGCCGGCCTTCATCCCGGACATGGCCGCCGGCCAGGTCTCGATCCGCTACGGCGCGCGCGGGCCGAACTACAACACCGTCTCCGCCTGCGCCTCGGGAGCCGACGCGATCGGCACCGCGCTCGAGGTGATCCGCCGCGGGGACGCGCTCGCGATGATCACCGGCGGCAGCGACGCCTGCGTGACGCGCATGGGCCTCGCCGCCTTCCACGCCTCGCGCGCGCTCTCCACGCAGCGCAACGACGACCCCGAGCACGCCTCGCGCCCCTTCGACCTCGAGCGCGACGGCTTCGTGCTGGCCGAGGGCGCGGGCACGCTGGTCCTTGAGGAGCTGGAGTACGCGAAGGCGCGGGGCGCGACGATCCTCGCCGAGGCCGTCTCGTACGGGCAGTCCGCCGACGCCTTCCACGTCACGCAGCCCTCGGAGAACGGGGAGGGCGCCGCGCGCGCGATGAACATCGCGCTGCGCAAGGGCGGGGTCGCCGCGAGCGACGTCGGCTACATCAACGCCCACGGCACCAGCACGCCGCTCAACGACAAGTTCGAGACGATGTCGATCAAGGCGGTCTTCGGCGAGTCCGCGCTCGGCATCCCCGTCAACTCGACGAAGTCGATGCTCGGTCACACCCTCGGCGCGGCGGGCGGCATCGAGGCGGCCGTCACCGTGCTCTCGCTCCGCGACCAGCGCCTGCACATGACCCGCAACCTCGAGATCCCCGACCCCGACTGCGACCTCGACTACGTGGCCGAGGGCGCGCGCGACGTGGACATCGAGTACGCGATGATGAACTCCCTGGGCTTCGGTGGTCACAATTCCTCCCTGCTGTTCCGGAGGTATGACGACTAACCCGACCGCTCCGACCACAGGCGCACGGCTGATCGACGGCTCCGGCGGACGCCGCTGGCGCCTGCGCGCCACGCCCGGCCTCGGCGCCTTCGAGGGCGCGGAGTGGCCGCGCCTGATCTCCGTCCTGCTCGCGAACCGCGGCGTGCGCAGCATCGAGGAGGCGACCGCCTACCTCGGCGAGCCGGGCGAGCTGACGGACCCGGCGCTGATGCCGGACCTCGACATCGCCGTCGAGCGGCTGCGGCGCGCCTGCGCCGAGGGCGAGACGGTCGCGGTCCTCGGCGACTTCGATGTGGACGGGCTGACCTCGACGACGATCCTCAGCGAGGGCCTGCGCGACCTCGGCGCGCGCCCGCTGCCCTACATCCCGGACCGCTTCAGCGAGGGCTACGGGCCCAACCCGCGGGCGGTCCGCAGCCTGCACGCGCGGGGCGCGAGCGTCCTCGTGACGGCGGACTGCGGCACCTCGGCGCTGCGCGAGGTGGAGCTGGCCAACGAGCTGGGCATGGACGTGATCATCATCGACCACCACACCGTGCCGGACGAGCTGCCGGACGCGCTCGCCTTCGTCAACCCGAAGCTCGCCGGCTCGCAGTACGGCTCCGAGCCCGCCGCCGTCGGCGTCGCGCACAAGGTGGTGGACCACCTCTACGAGCGAGCCGGCCACGACGGATCGCCCGAGGAGCACCGCGCGCTCGTTGCCCTCGGGACGGTCTGCGACCTCGCGCCGATGCTGGGCGAGAACCGCGACCTGGTGCGCATCGGACTCCACGCGCTGCGGCGCTCGAAGCGGCCCGGCCTGCGCGCCCTCGCGGCGGTGGCGAAGGTCGACCTCGCCGACGCCGATCCCGACACCTGCGGCTGGCAGCTCGGCCCGCGCCTCAACGCCGCCGGGCGGATGGCGCACGCCGGCGCCGCGCTCGACCTCCTGCTGACCGACGACGAGGACGAGGCGCGTCGCCTCGCCGCCGAGCTCGACCGGCTCAACCGCGAGCGCCGCGAGGAGACGGCGGCCGCCCTCGAACTTGCGGAGGGGCTGCTGACCCCCGGGGAGCTGGCCGCGCCGCTGCTGATCGTCGCCAGCGAGGAGATCTCGTCGGGCATCGTCGGGCTCGTCGCCGGGCGGCTCGCCGAGGCGCATCACCGCCCGGCGATCGCGATCCAGCTCGCGGACGGCGAGGGCCGCGCCTCGTGCCGCTCGATCGACGCCTTCGACATCACGGCGCTGCTGCGCCGCCACGACGACCTGTTCCTGCGCTACGGCGGTCACCGCGCCGCCGCCGGCTTCAGCATCGAGGCGTCCCGGCTGCCCGAGCTGCGCGAGCGCCTCGTCGCCGACGCCGCCGAGCGCCTGTCGCCGGAGGACCTCACGCCGACGATCGACGTGGAGGCGGAGCTGCCGCTCTCCGCCGTCAACGGCGAGCTGCTGCGCCGCCTGCAGCAGCTCGGCCCGCACGGCATCGGCAACCCGACGCCGCGCTTCCTCGCGAGGGCGGTGCGCATCCTCGACAGCCGCGTGGTGGGGCAGGACGGGACGCACCTGCAGTTCACGCTGAAGGCGGGCCGGGTCACCTGGCGGGCGATCGCCTTCGGCCTCGCGGAGCACGCCGTCCCCGACGGCGAGGCGGCGGACATCGTCTACACCTTCAGCAGGGACAACTTCCGCGGCACCCTCCAGCTCGAGGTGCTGGACCTGCGGGCGGCTGCTACCGCGTGACAGTGGCATGATCGAAACGCCCGAGCGTGCGAGGAGAACCAAGTGGGCCGGCTCGTTGACTTGATTGTCGCGCTCGTCCGGGCGGATTGGGGCCCGATAGCGGTCATCAACGTGATCGGGACAGTCGGGGTGGTGCTCCTCGTACTGAATTTGCCGTTGGACCCGGATCCTACGCTGCGGAACTTTGCACCGCTGGGCGTGCTAATCGGATTCTTGCTGATATGCATGACATACGTTCGCGTCACGGACAATGAGCGCGAGCGCTGAAGCGCCTGATGAGCTACAGGCGTCCGCTCGAGAACCAGCGAAGCCCCGCGGTGGTGGTGAGCGAGAGAAATCCCCCAGCGGCCAGCAATGAAACGAATACACCGTTGTCGGATCCGGCGATCTCGAAAGACACGGCCGATACCCCGGAGACAATCAGGCCCACAAAGAATGCTGCCAGGAATCGACGCGAGACTGGCATCGCCAACGAGCGGGACGGCGCGCCACCATCAAGGGAGGCTTCGTATCGCAGCGCACTAGGCCCGAGTTCGACTTCTTCGCCGAGACCCAGAGGCACCCGGTTGCTCTGCCTGCCGCCCGTGATGGTTGGTGCGTTGATGGTCATTTGGAGTTTCGCTCGAACTGTTCGCTTAGGTCTTCTGCGAAGCCGGATGCGAAGGTTAGGGCCTCACGCATTTCGTCTGCAACCCTTCGCCGGTTGAACGACGGCACCGTGCTCACCCAATAGTCTACATCTGCGAAGAACAGGAATGCTGGCGAGTCGAACTGGTCAGGGAAGGGGAGGAATTGCTCTTCCAGTTGCCCGCGCCCCATTGGACCGCACTGAACTTGGTAGCCCGGCTCTTCGCCGTGCGACGAGAAGGACACGCCCAGGTCTTCACCGCGTTCGTAGGCTTGGCCTTGCGTTAGGAACGATTGACGGAACTGCGCGACGAGGCCCTCCCAGTTGTCCTCCGCGACTGACCGGAGCCATGCGGACCGTACGCCGACACGTGAGATCCCGAGATCTTGAAACTCACGCTGGATGCGCACAAATCGGTTCACGATCTCGTCGACGGCGCCCTCGTGGTCGCCTTGCCGGATCACCCCGACAAGAGAAGGCTGGATAACAACGCGAATGCCATCTTGGGCAGCGTTGAACACCATACGCTGCTCCACCATCGGGGGCTCTTCGTCTGGAGGTGCCCCTGCGACAAGTTCGTGGAACCGCCGACCTGTGAGAAACGCCCTCATCGGAGTCTCGAACCGGAGTTCTCCGATGACGACGGCGCATTCCACGACTACCACCCTGTGGCTCTGCCATGCTCTGGATGTGGGGATAGTATCTCCAAACGTCGCTCCGCGCATGGACTTGTTGGTGCGCCGAAGCGCCCGGGTCGCCCTGACCCGCCTGCCCCAGCACGCCCGCGCGGTGTACCATCCCCGCCAGCACGCGCGCAGGGGGTGCCGACACGATGAACGCCTACACGTCCGAACAGCTTCGCAACGTCGTACTGCTGGGCCACAGCGGGGCGGGGAAGACGATGCTGGGCGAGGCGATGCTCTTCGCCTCCGGCGTCACCAACCGCCTCGGCCGCGTCGAGGACGGCAACACCGTCTCCGACTACGACCCCGAGGAGCACGCCCGCACCTACTCCATCTCGCTCTCCATGCTCCCCGTCGAATGGGCAGGCGCCCGCCTCAACATGATCGACACGCCCGGCTACGCCGACTTCATCGGCGAGGTCGTCAGCGGCCTCGCCGCCGCCGACTCCGCGCTGATCGCCGTCGACGCATCGAGCGGCATCGAGGCCGGCGCCGAGCTGGCCTGGAGCCAGGCCGAGGCGCGAGGCCTGCCGCGCTTCATCGCCGTGACCCGCATGGACCGCGAGCACGCGGACTTCGCGCAGGTCCTCGAATCGATGCGCGATCGCTTCGGCGTGAAGGTCGTCCCGCTGGCGATCCCGATCGGCGCCGCCGACAGCTTCGAGGGCGTCGTGCACCTCGCCAGCGGCGACGCGCGCATGGGCGCCGACGCGACCGCTGGCGCTGCGCCCGACGATCTCGCCGACGAGATCGAGGCCGCGCGCGAGCAGCTGATCGAGTCGATCGCCGAGACGGACGACGAGCTGCTCGAGCTGTACCTCGAGGGCGAGGAGCTGCCGCCCGATCGCGTCGCCGAGGTGCTGGCCGCCGCCGTGGCGGCGGGCGACGTGGTGCCGGTGCTGCCGGTCTGCTCCGTCAGCGGCGTCGGCGTGCGCACGCTGATGAACGAGGCCGCGCGGCTGCTGCCCTCGCCGCTCGGCCGTGAGCACGAGCTGGTCGATGGCTCCTGCGGCACGGACGCGGACGGGCCGCTGGTGGTGCACGTCTTCAAGACCGCGGCGGACCCCTTCGTCGGCCGGCTGACGTTCATGAAGGTGCTGAGCGGCGTGCTGACGCCGAACGCCAACCCGTACAACCCGGACCGGCGCACCAGCGAGCGGCTCGGGCACCTCTTCATCCAGCGTGGCAAGGAGCAGATCGAGACGCCCCAGCTGGCGGCGGGCGACATCGGCGTCGCCGCCAAGCTCGCCGAGACGATGACCGGCGACACGCTCCTCGCCAGCGACGGGCAGAGCGAGCGCGTACCGGGCCTGCCCTTCCCCGAGGCGACGTTCCGCTCCGCGCTCCACCCGAAGACCAAGGCGGACGTGGACAAGCTCTCGTCGGCCCTCCAGCGGCTCGTCGAGCAGGATCCGACCATCCTCGTCGCGCGCGACGCGAACACGAGCGAGACGGTGATGTCGACGATCGGCGACGCGCAGGCGAATATCGCCGCCGCGCGCCTCGAGAAGAACTACGGCGTCGAGGTGGATGTCGCGATCCCGCTCGTGCCCTACCGCGAGACGGTCACCACGAAGGCGAAGTCGGAGTACAAGCACAAGAAGCAGACCGGCGGACACGGCCAGTACGGCCACGTGATCATCGAGATCGACCCGGCCGAGCGCGGCGCGGGCTTCAGCTTCGAGCAGAAGGTCGTCGGCGGGAACGTGCCCAGGCAGTTCATCCCCGCGGTCGAGAAGGGCCTGATGGAGACGCTCCCGGACGGCCCGCTCGCGCACGCGCCGATCGTCGATGTGCGGGTGACCCTGCTCGACGGCTCCTCGCACTCGGTGGACTCCTCGGAGATGGCGTTCAAGCTGGCCGCCTCGCAGGCGCTGAAGCAGGGCTTCCTCGATGCGCGGCCGATCCTGCTGGAGCCGATCGTGCGGCTCGTCGTGCGCATCCCCGGCGACCGCGTCGGCGACGTGATGAGCGACCTCAACGGCCGGCGCGGCCAGGTGCACGGCGTGGACACCGAGGGCGACTACAGCGTGATCCGCGGCGAGGCGCCCCTCGCCGAGGTGCAGCGCTACGGCCCGGACCTGCGCTCGATGACCAACGGCCGCGGCACCTTCACCGTCGCCGTCGACCGCTACGCCGAGGTGCCCGTGCACGTGCAGGAGCAGGTGCTGAAGGAACTGCAGGCCGCCGCCGAAGCCTGAGCCGGGCAGGCCTGAGCCCGAGCCATCGAGGCGCCGTCAGGCTGGCGCGGACCCAAGCTCCGGGTTGCGCCAGATCGTCTCGTACTGGCGGCCGCGGATGGCGTTGCCCAGCTCCTGCTGCTCGAGGGCGTAGAGCTGCTTGAGACAGTCACGGGCGCGCGCCAGTTCCGGCGCGCCGCCGGTCTCCTCGAGGCGCGCGACGACGCGCTCCCACACGCCCGCCTCCTCCAGCGCGCCGATGCGCCGGATCCAGGGAATCAGCGTGATCGAGTCGGGACGAGGCAGCCGCGGGCGCAGCCGCTTCAGCGATTCGAAGCGCTCCGTCGAGTTGCGCGCCATCGGCACGATGCCGATGTAGGGGCGGACGAACTTGTCGGCGCGCGTGTCCATCAGCAGGGTCCGGCGCAGCATCGGGAAGTAGATCGAGACGACCTCGGCCTCGTCCACGTTCTCGCGGATGCCCTCGATGTCCAGCTCGTAGCCTCCGTCAAGCATCGGGCGCCTCCGCGACAAGCCGGAGGAAGCGCCGGCGTCCCACGCGCAGCTCGTCCCCCGGGTGGACGGCGCGGTCGAAGGCGTCGACCGGCTCGCCGTTGACGCGCACGGCGCCCTGCTGGACGAGCCGCCGCACCTCGGCGCCGCTCTGCGCCAGGTCGGCGTCCACCAGCACGTGGTCGAGGCGTCCCGAGGGGCCGCCGTCGCCGTCGGCCGCGAGCGCGTACTCCGGCATCTCTTCGGGCGTCTGGCGGCGCTGGAATGTCGATTCGAAGTAGTCGCGCGCGGCCTCGGCCGCGGCGGGGTCGTGCAGGCCGGCGGTGATCTCGAAGGCGAGGCGCTTTTTGGCCTCCATCGGCGCGCCGCCGAGCAGCGCCTCGATCTCCACGTCGGAGAGGTCCGTGAGCAGCGTGAAGTAGTTGCGCAGCGAGGAGTCGGGGATCGACATCACTTTGCCGAACAGGTCGTTGGGAGGCTCGTCGATGCCGATGTGGTTGCCGAGCGACTTGGACATCTTCTCGTGGCCGTCGGTGCCGGTGAGGATCGGCAGCGTGATCGCGATCTGCGGCTGCTGGCCGTACTCGCGTTGCAGCACGCGGCCGGCCATCAGGTTGAAGAGCTGGTCGCTGCCGCCGACCTGCACGTCGGTCTCCATCGCGACGGCGTCGTAGGCCTGCATCAGCGCGTAAAGGAACTCGCTGACGTGGATCGGGTCGTGCCGCTCGAAGCGGCGGGCGAGGTTGTCGCGCTCCAGGAACTGCGCCACCGTGAAGTGCGAGGCGAGGCGCAGCACGTCGCCGAAGCTGAGCTTGCCGAGCCAGTCCGCGTTGCGCCGCACGATCGTGCGCTCCGGGTCGAGGATGCGGAACGCCTGGTCCACGTAGGTCTGGCTGTTCTCCTCGAGCTGCTCCGGGGAGAGCATCGGGCGCGTCTTGTCGGTGTCCGAGGGGTCGCCGACGAGGCCGGTGAAGTTGCCGATCAGGAACGTGACCTCGTGGCCGAAGTCCTGGAAGGCGCGCAGCTTGCGCATCGTCAGCGTGTGGCCGAGGTGCAGATCGACGGCGGTCGGGTCGTAGCCGCAGTAGACGCGCAGCGGGCGGCCCTCGGCGAGGCGTTCGCGCAGCTCGCGCTCCATCGTGCGGCGCGTGGCCGCGTCGCCGAACTCCGCGCCGCGCATGATCGCGGCCGCCTGCTGCTCGATCGAGGCGCTCATGCGAACCAGGCCCGCGTCTCCTCGACGTCCCGGCGGATCTGCGCGATCAGCGCCTCCGGGCCGTCGAACTTCTGCTCCGGGCGCAGCCGGTGCAGCAACTCCACCGAGGCGATCCGGTCGTAGAGGTCGCCCTCGAAGTCCAGCAGGTGCGTCTCCACGGAGCGCCGCACGCCCGCGAACGTCGGCCGCATCCCGATGTTCGTGCAGCTCTCGAGGCGGCGACCGCCGACCTCGGTGCGCGAGACGTAGACGCCGTCGGCGGGGAGCGCGAGGTCCGGGCTGAGGCCGAGGTTGATGGTCGGGAAGCCGATCGTGCGTCCGCGCTCGTCGCCGCGCACGATCGGGCCGCGCAGCGCGAAGGGGCGGCCGAGCAGCTCCGCCGCCTCGGCCATCAAGCCGCCGGCCAGCGCCTCGCGCACGCGCGTCGAGGAGACGGGGGCGCCGTCCTCCGGCAGCAGCTCGATCGGGTGCACCTCGAAGCCGAGATCCAGGCCCAGCTCGCCGAGGCGCTCGGGCGTGCCCTCGCGGTTGCGGCCGAGCGCGAAGTCGCGCCCTGTGACGATCAGCTTCAGGCCGGTCTCCTCGACGAGGATGCGCGCGAAGTCCTCGGCGGACACCTGCGCGAGCTCCGAGGTGAACTGCACGACGGCGACGAAATCGACGCCCGTGGTGCGGAGCTGTTCGACGCGGGTTTCGAGGGAGGTGAGGTAGGAGATCTCGATATCGGGGCGGAGGACGGTGATCGGGTGGGGGTGGAAGGTGACGATGCCGGCGCCGAGCTGGCGGGCCGCGGCCTCGGCGCGCAGCCGCTCGAAGAGCATGCGGTGGCCGCGGTGCACGCCGTCGAAGACGCCGAGCGTCAGGGCGTGGGCGCCCGGCGTGGACGCGCGGCGCAGTTCCTCGCGAATCAGCAGCACGTGGCGGACTGGC
The DNA here is from genome assembly GCA_963692775.1 of Dehalococcoidia bacterium. GTDB lineage: Bacteria > Chloroflexota > Dehalococcoidia > UBA2979 > UBA2979 > VXMT01. The sequence goes on from OY839116.1 coordinate 2,584,612, forward strand.
CCCCTCATGGCCGCCGTCGGCGCGGCCGTGAGCATCGATCGTAGCACCGGCGTGATCGCTGCTCAAACGGCCGCGGATGTGGCCCTAGCCTGACATCCCCTAGAAGCGGGTGTTGAAGAGGAAGGGCATTTCTGTCTCGAATCCCGAGAGCGTTCCGTTCTGGATTGCGCGGGCGAGGTAGGCGGCAAGGTCCTCGACGACCAGTGATTTGCCCCTGCCACTCCGGTAGTCGCTGCCGTCTTCGTGCAGGTCCATCCCGATCCGGCTGGCGTCCCCGGGTTGGCCGGTATGCGACCGGATGCTGCCACAGCGGAGCACGCTCCAGCGTCCGTATCCCGAGGTGAGGAGGAACATCGCCTCATCGTGATTGTCGCGCAGGGCTGCGCTCATCCTGTTCAGCACCTTCGGCAGGATCTTCTGCAGGAGGCTGATGTTGCTGTCGTATCCCGCGAACTGCTCTGTCCCGCAGAAGGCCACGACGTGTGGCCTCACCCCCGCCACTGAGGCAGTCTCCACGATCTTCCGTGTCAGCGATGAGACGGCGCTGCCCCACTCACGGTTGACCCGTGACCAGGGCGCCAACGAGACAGGCTTGGAGGCCATGTTGAAGATGTACTCGCAGTCCAGCAGCTCTTGCGATAGGGGCGTGGCGGTGACGCCTGGCCCTGCGAACAGGTCCTGCTCGACAACGGACAGCGCGTCAGGGTCAGGGGCGAATCCGCGCTCCCTGAGCATCCGCTGCAGCTTCTCAGCGTCGCGTACAACCGCGAGCACGCCGGAACCGGTCTGTAACAGGTGAACGGTCAACTCAAAACCGATGCTGCCGGTCGCACCGAGAATACAGGTGTTCATCTCGCCAGCGACCTCCTTGGGGAACTCTATACAGAGGTTACGTGCCCTGGTAGCTCTTCTTCAGTATGCCCAAGGGCCATGCCGGAGGATGTGCGCCCTGCCTGGTTAGCGATATAAGCCCCAAACGGCCGCCGCTTCAGACCGGCGTGTGTCGCCTGCGCCGGCTAGCCCTCGGTGAAGTCGGCGATGGAGGGCTGCGAGGTGGGCGGCGGGGCGCCCTGGATGCGGGCGAGCGTGATCTCGCCGAACGCCTCGTCCTGGCGCGCCTCCAGGTAGCGGCGGCGGATCAGCTCCAGCACCGCGAGGAAGTCCACGATCACCATCACCCGCGAGGTGGCCGCGCCGATCAGCTCGCGGAACGGGATCGTGCGCTCGCGCTCCAGGCGCTCCGTCAGCAACGAGACGCGATCGCGCAGCAGCACGGGCTCGCGCTCCACCTCGGTCTGCGGCTCCTCCTCGGGGAGCCGCTCCAGCACCTCGCGGAACAGCGCGTGGAGCTGGTCCGTGGTGACGCCGTCGAGGCCGCTCGGGAGCGGCAGCTCGGGCGGGGCGGCCTCGCGCCGGTAGCCGGTGCGGTGCTCCGATTCGAGGTCGCGCAGATGCTCGGCGGCCTCGCGGTAGCGGCGGTACTCGGCCAGCGCGTCGAGCAGCGCCTGCGGGTCGCTGTCCTCGGCGTCCTCTTCGTCCTCGGGGTCGCGCGGCAGCAGCGCGCGCGACTTGAGCAGCAGCAGCCGCGCCCCCATCGCGATGAACGAGGCGAGCGCGCCGAGGTCGATGCGCTCGCCCTCGCGCACGTGCGCCAGGTACTGCTCCGTGACGGCGACGAGCGAGACCTCGGTGATGTCCAGCTCGCGCCGCTCGATCAGGTGCAGCAGCAGCTCGAGCGGCCCCTGGAACTTCGGCAGATCGAGGGCGAAGAGATCCCCCTGCTGGGCCCCGGCGTCGGAGGGAGCGTCGTCTTCGGCTACGGTTGCCAGCGCCTCGTCCGGGGCTGGCTGCTCGGCGGCGTCCTGTGCGGTCATCGAACGGGCCGCCGTCAGGCCGCGACCCGCGGGCGCTCGGCGAGCGGGCGGCCGACGGCGCGCGCGAGCGCCGAGGCCTCCTGCATCAGCTCGTCGAAGTGCTCCGGGGTGAGCGACTGCGCGCCGTCGGAGAGCGCCCGGTCCGGGTCCGGGTGGACCTCGATCATCAGTCCGTCCGCGCCGACCGCCAGCCCGGCGGTCGCCATCGGCCGCACGAGGTACCAGTGCCCCGTCCCGTGCGAGGGGTCGACGACGACCGGCAGGTGGCTGAGCCGCTTGACGAGCGCGACGGCGTTGAGGTCGAGCGTGTTGCGCGTCGCCGTCTCGAAGGTGCGCACGCCGCGCTCGCAGAGGATCACGTCGCGGTTGCCCTGCGTGAGGATGTACTCGGCGGAGAGCAGCCACTCCTCGATCGTGGCGGAGAGCCCGCGCTTGAGCATCACGGGCTTGCCCGTCTTCCCGGCCTCGGAGAGCAGCACGAAATTCTGCATGTTGCGCGTGCCGATCTGCAGCACGTCCGAGTGCTCCGCGACGACGTCCACGTCGCGCTCGGAGAGCAGCTCCGTGATCACCGGCATCCGGTGCTCGCGGCCGGCGCGCCGCAGCATCTCGAGCGCCTCGAGGCCGAGCCCGTGGAAGGAGTAGGGCGAGGTGCGCGGCTTGAACGCGCCCCCGCGCAGGATGTGCGCCCCGGACTGCTTGACCCGCGCCGCGGTCTCCCGCAACTGCTCCTCCGACTCGATCGCGCACGGTCCGGCCATCACCACGGGCCGCCCGTTGCCGATGCTGACGCCGTAGGGGAGGTCGACGACGGTGTCGCGCTCGCGCACCTCGCGGCTGGCGAGCTTGTAGGGGCGCGAGACGCGCAGCACCTGGTCGACGCCGATCATCGTCGCCAGCTCGTCGCGCAGGTCCGGGAAGACCTGCCCGAGGACGGCGATCACCTTGCGCTGCTCGCCGCGGATGACCTCGCCGCGCAGCCCGAAGGACTCGATGCGCTCGATCACGGCGGCGCCCTGCTCCTCGCTGCTGTCGATGCGCATGACGACGATCACTGGCCGCCGTCCCCCCCACCGCCCCGCGCGGAGATGTCGGGGCGCAGCGCCGCGGCTTCGTGCAGGTAGACGTGCTGGATCTCCTCTGGCGGGCGGTCCGTGTTGACGTGCATCAGCAGCCGCAGGCAGCGCGGCAGCCCGCCCGGCACCGCCATCTCGTGGCCGCAGAGCAGCGGCACGTCGGTCCACCCCGCCTCGCGCGCGGCGACCGCGGGGAACTCGGCGTTGAGATCCGCCGTCGTGGTGAAGAAGATCGAGGCGATGTGCGAGCGCTCGACGGCGTTGGCGTCGGCGACGGCCCGGAGCAGCTCCGTGGCCGCCTCGATGATCGCCTCGCGCGTGTTCGCGCGCACGGACGTGGCGCCCCGGATGCCGCGAACCATCATGACGCCGCCGCCCTTGCCGTTGCTCGTCCGCTCAGTTGCTCCATCAGGCTGCGCACCGCCTCGTGACGCCGCTCGCGGGGAGCGTCGCGGATCGCCTGCACCACCGCGCTCCCGACGATCGCGGCATCGGCGATGCGGCCGACCTCCTCGACATGCTCGCGCGCCGAGATGCCGAAGCCAACCGCAAGCGGGAGCGTGGTGTGCTCGCGCACGCGGGCGATGAACGCCGGGAGCTCCCCGGAGACCCGTGCGCGCGCGCCCGTGACGCCGGTGACGCTCACGCAGTAGACGAAGCCGCTGCCGTGCTCGCCGACCGCCGCGATGCGCTCCGCGGTCGAGGTCGGCGCCAGCAGGTAGACGAGATGCACGCCGTGCGCCTTCGCCGGCTCCGCCAGTTCCGCAGCCTCCTCGACGGGCAGATCGACGACGACGAGCCCGTCGACGCCGGCGTCGGCGGCTGCTCGCGTGAACGACTCCGTTCCCGTGGCCAGCATCGGGTTGAAGTATCCCATCAGCAGCAGCGGGGCGGATACGCCGTCCTCGCGCAGCGCCCGCACGCCGGCGAGCACGTCGTCCTGGGTCACGCCGGCGTCGAGCGCCTGCTGGTAGGCGGCTTGGTTGGTGACGCCGTCGGCGAGCGGGTCGCTGAACGGCACGCCCAGCTCGACGGCGTCCGCGCCGCCCTCGATCAGCGCGCGCACGATGCCGGGCGTGGCGTCCGGCTCCGGCCAGCAGCCGGGGACGAAGGCGATCAGCGCCGGGCGGCCCTCGGCCCGCGTGCGCTCGAACAGCTGCGCGATGCGGTCACTCATCGGATGGTCACTCCAGGCCTCTCACTCAAGAAAGAGCAGTGTAGCGATGAACGCGACGCCGTTGACGCCGGCGTGCGCCGCGATCGTCGTCCAGAGCGAGCCGGACTGCTCGTAGGCCCACGCCCAGAGCGCGCCGATGAAGGCGAACGGCACGAGCACCGCGAGGTTGAGGTGGAAGACACTGAACAGCGCCCCGCTCAGCGCCATCGCGGGCAGCGGACGCCAGTAGCCGCGCAGCCCGCGATGCAGCAGCCCGCGGAACAGCAGCTCCTCGCTGAGCGGCGCCCCGGCGATCGTGGCGACGCCCAGCGCCAGCACGAGCTCGATGCGGCCGTGGTCGAAGTCGATCGGGTTGCCGCCCTGGAACGCCTCGACCGGCAGCCCGAGCGCTTCAAGCAGGGCGACGGCCCCGAGGTAGCAGAGAAAGATCGCGTACGCGCCCGCCCAGGCGATCGCCAGCGGGCCCCAGGCGCGAGGCCGCACCAGGCCGAGGTCAGCCGACGTGAGCCCTCGTCGCGCCGCGAGCAGCAGCACCGTGGCGATGAGCAGCAGGTTGAAGCCGAGGATCGCGACGGCGCCGACGGACTCGACGTCCTCGCGGCCCTCGGCCGCGGCGGCGACGAGCAGGCCAAGCACGGCGAAGGCGAGGACGACGATGGCGAACGCGGAGACCATGTCGCGCACGCGCCAGAGCGGCGGAAGCGTCCCGGTCCCCGGCGCTGCACGATCGGCGATCACGCTTCGAGCGTAACAGGCGGCCCGCGCTGCCGCACCGGCGGCGCGGAGCCCTACAGCGTGACGCCGAGCGCGTCGGCGACCGTGCCCATGTCCTTGTCGCCGCGCCCGCTGAGGTTGACGAGCACCAGCTCGTCCTCGCCCAGCCCCGGAAGCAGCTTTGCGAGGTGGGCGAGCGCGTGCGCGGGCTCCAGCGCGGGGATGATGCCCTCGGTCTCGCTCAGCAGGCGGAAGGCGGCGAGGGCCTCCTCGTCGGTCACGGAGACGTACTCGGCGCGCTCGCTGACCTTCAGCCAGGAGTGCTCCGGCCCCACGCCGGGGTAGTCGAGGCCGGCGGAGATCGAGTGCGCCTCGGTGACCTGCCCGTGCGCGTCCTGCAGCAGGTAGGAGCGCGAGCCGTGCAGCACGCCCGGCTCGCCTGCCGCCAGCGGGGCCGCGTGCCGCCCGTCGAGCCCCTCGCCCGCCGCCTCGACGCCGATCAGGCGCACGGCGTCGTCGACGAAGGCATGGAACAGCCCGATCGCGTTCGAGCCGCCGCCGACGCAGGCGAGGGCGATCGAGGGCAGCCGCCCCTCGGCCTCGAGGATCTGCTCGCGCGCCTCGTGGCCGATCACGGCCTGGAAGTCGCGCACGAGCTGCGGGTAGGGGTGCGGTCCGACTACCGAGCCGAGCAGGTAGTGCGTGCTGCGCACGTTGGTGACCCAGTCGCGGATCGCCTCGTTGATCGCGTCCTTGAGCGTGCGCGAGCCGGACTCGACGGTGCGCACCTCGGCGCCGAGCAGCTTCATGCGGAAGACGTTGAGCGCCTGCCTCCGCACGTCCTCCGCGCCCATGTAGACGACGCATTCGAGGCCGAGCAGGGCGCAGGCGGTGGCGGTGGCGACGCCGTGCTGCCCGGCGCCGGTCTCGGCGACGATGCGCGGCTTGCCCATGCGCTGCGCGAGCAGGCCCTGCGCCAGCGCGGCGTTGATCTTGTGCGCGCCGGTGTGGGTCAGGTCCTCGCGCTTGAGGTAGACGCGCGGCGCGCGCTCGCCCGCGATGCGCTGCGCCAATCGATCCGCGCGCGTGATCGGCGTGGGCCGCCCGACGAACTCGCGCAGCAGCCGCTCGAGCTCCTCGCCGAACGTCGCGTCCTCGCGGGCGGCGGCGTAGGCCTCCTCCAGTTCGGCGAGGGCGGGCATCAGCGTCTCCGGCACGTAGCGCCCGCCGAAGGCGCCGAAGTAACCGCGATCGTCCGGGAGGGCGGGGCGGTCCGCGGTGGCGGTCATGCGTCGTCCGGGGGCCAGAGGCCCACGAGATAGCTGGTCACGGGAGCGAGCTGCCGGCCAACCGGATCGACCCCGAGGGCGAACTGCTCCAGCGTGACCGCACCGAGGAGCGGCCCGGTATTGTCGTCACCGAAGACCACCAGCGAGGGCAGGGTCTCCCCGTTGAGCCGGATCAATGCGACACCCAGGTCGCGCTCGATGCTGTTGTCATCGGCAATGGCGAACCGTCGGCGGACGGCCGGCTCGACACCCAACCGCCTCAGGATCGGCGATGGCACGAGGGTGTACGTTGCGCCGGTATCGACGAGCGCGTCTATGACCTCGAAAGGCTCCTCTGGCCCGGCCGCCAACTCGATTGGTACCTGGAACGTGCCCACGTCGCACCCTCTTCGCCTCGCGCGGGGTGCTCTCGATGATACCGCCGACGCGCCTCACGGGCTGCCGCGCGGGCGGGACGGGGAGCGGGCGGCGGGCGGCGTTCGGCGGCTACTCGAAGCCGGGATGGGCGGCCAGCGCGGCCGGATCCCGCTCCTCCTGCCGCTCGACGGGCAGGTCGACGATCATCTCGGTGAACTCGCCCGGCTCCGTCTCGACGCGGATGAGGCCGCCGTGGCGGCGCACGATGTCGCTCGACAGCGCCAGTCCCAGGCCGGTCCCCTTGTCCGTCGGCTTGGTGGTGAAGAAGGGATTGAAGATCTTCTCGACCGCATCGGGGGGGATGCCGATGCCGTTGTCGCGGATGCGGACCTCCATGCGGTCGTCCTTGCGTTGGGTGGTGAGCCAGAGCGTGGGGCTGTAGGGCTCGCCGCCGTTCCCCGCCGCGGCCTTGCGCTTCTCATCCGTGGCGTAGCAGGCGTTGCTGACCATGTTGAGGAAGACGCGCCCGAGGTCCTGGGGAATGGCGTCGATCTCGCCGGCCTCGGGATCGAACTCCTGGTTGATCTCCAGGTTGAAGTTCTGGTCCAGCGCGCGCGCGCTGTGGTAGGCCAGCATCGCGTGCTGATCGACCAGCGAGTTGATGTCGATCACCTGCCACTCCTCGGAGCCGCGGCCCATCGCCAGCATGTCGCGCACGATCCGCTCGGCGCGCTGGCCGTGCGAGTTGATGCGCTCGGCGTTGCTGCCGAGGTCGCCGATGATCTCCTCGATGTACTCGCGCTCGTCGCCGAGGACCACGTCCTCCTCCTCCAGCGCCTCGCGCAGTTCCTCGACGAGTTCCTGCGAGGACTCGGAGAAGTTGTTGACGAAGTTGAGCGGGTTGCGGATCTCGTGGGCCACGCCGGCGGTCAGTTCGCCGAGGGCGGCCAGCTTTTCGCGCAGCACGATCTGATCCTGCGCCTTCTGCAGGTCCGCCAGCACCTCCTCCAGCTCGTCGTTCTTGCCCTGCAGCTCCTCGGCGAGCTGCTCCACGAGGTTGAGCCGCTGCACCTCCAGGGCGTGGCGGCGGAACACCTCGAGCGCGGCCGCCATCTCCGTGACCTCGTCGCGCCCGCCGATCTCGACGCGCGCCTCCAGGTCGCCGCCGGCCATGCGCAGCATCCAGTCGGAGAGCATCTGGATGCGCCGCAGCAGCACCCGGCCGACGAAGAGCCACATGATCAGCACCGCGCCGACGATGCTGAGCGCGCTGATCGCCAGCAGCAGCCAGCGGCCCGTGAGGATCGCGTCCTCCGAGGCGAGCGTCGCTTCCCGGGCGCCCTCCTGCGAGACGCCCACGAGCGTGTTCACCTCCGCGATCAGGCTGGTCGAGAGGTTGCGGTTCTCCGTCAGCAGTTCTTCCTGGCGCGCCACGATCCGCAGTTCGCGTTCGAAGGTGTTGAACACGCCATCGTCCCCGGATCCCAGCTCCACCAGCCGCGCCACCAGCGGGTTCGCCCGGTCGTACTCCGCGGAGCCCTCCAGTGTTCCGAGATTCCTCGTGATCCGGCTCGTCGCGGCCTCGAAGCGTTCGCGCAGCGGCTCGATGAAGGTGTCGTCGGAGAGCGTGAAGGCGTTGGCGAGCAGCTCGGTGGCGATGTTCACGTCGCTCTGCAGTTCGGACAGGGTCCGGTAGCGGGCGACCTCGTCCTCCGAGAGGTGATCCGCCCGCGCCGCGGGCGGATCACCGATCACGCGATACCCGGTCAGCGTGTAGAAGAGCTGGTCGTCGATCGCGGGCGCGAGCACGTCCTCCAGCTGGCCGCGCACGTCCGCCAGCTCGGCCTGCAGCACCTCGCGCCGATCGATCAACGCGAAGACCTTGCCCGTCTCGCTCCGGATCAGCTCGATGTTGGTGATGAGCGACTCGGCGTGCTGCCTGATGATGTGCGTGACCAGCGCCTCGGTCGTCATCGTGTCGGAGCCGACCACCAGCAGTTCTTCCGCCGACACACCGGGCACCTCGTCGAACCGGACCTGCTCCAGCGCGGACACCGCCTCCTGGAAGAAGGTGTAGTTGCGGTCGATGTCGGCGGAGACCTCGTCGAACTCCTCGCGCTCGTGCGAGACGGTGAGGTTCGGCGCGGCCGCCGCCAGGATCGCGCTGTACTCGGCGACGGAGAAGGCGGCCGCCAGCTCCGGCACGCTGCCCTCGTTGACCTGCGACTGCACCCGCCCGACGCGGTCGAACGAGAACCAGCCGACGAGGCTGGCGGCGAGGGTCAGCACCACCGCCCCGCCGATCCCCACGTAGAGCTGGGTGGAGAGCCGGAAGCGGCTGGCGAGGAGGCGCTTCAGTTGAGCGACCATGACTCCACGTCCCGCAGCGTTTCCAGCGGATGATAGCGCCCGTCGGGGCCGATCACCGTGATGAACACGGCGTCCGAACCCTGGTTGTCGTCCGCGCCGAAGCTGAGTCCGAAGCCCTCGAGGTCCAGCGAGTCCGCCCCGAGGATCGCGTCCACGAAGCAGGGCCGGTTCAGCGCGGGGCCGCAGCTCTCCAGCCCCGCGATGGCGAGCCGGCCGGCCAGGTAGCCCTCGAGCGAGACGAAGCCGGGGACGGCGTCGGGCGAGTAGAGGGCGAGGGCGCGCTTGTAGGCGGCGATCACGGGGAGCGAGTCGTCGTCCGGAAACGGCACCACCTGGGTGACGATGACCCCCGCGCCGTCAGCGCCGAGCTCGCCGGCCAGCGCGTTGCTGCCGACGAACGAGACGTTGAGGAACACCGGGTTGAACCCGGTCGCCCGCCCCCACTTGATCAGGGCGGCCATCGGCTCGTAGGCGCCGATCATGATCACGGCCTCCGGGCTGCCCTCGCGAAGGTCGAGGAGCGCCGTCTTGACGGCCGTCGTGTTGCGCGGATACACGCCGACGGCCACCGGTTCGAGGCCCCGCCGCTCCAGTGCGGCCAGCGACCCGCGATAGCCCGCGCGGCCGTACGAGTCGTCCTGGTACATGATGCCGATCCGCTCGATGCCGAGATCGCCGATCAGCCGCGCCACCATCTCCTCCGTCTCCTGGTTGTAGGAGGCGCGCAGGTTGATGATGTTGTTCCACTCCGGGTCGCGCAGGAACGCCGCGCCGGTGAAGGGCGCGATGTAGGGCACGCCCGCCGCCGCCGCGATCGGCGTGGCGGAGCGCGAGGTGGGCGTGCCCACGGCGCCGATCAGCGCGAAGACGCCGTCCTCCTCGATCAGCTGCCGGGTGTTGGCGATCGCCGCCTCCGGCTCGTAGGAGTCGTCGAGGGAAAGCAGCTCGAGCACGCGGCCGTGGACGCCGCCGCCAAGGTTCGCCTCGTAGAACGCGGCCTCGATGCCGATCCGCATGTTCTTGCCGAGTTCCCTGGCGGGGCCGTTGAACGCCGCCGACTGGCCGAACAGCACGCGATCGGCGAAGACCCCGGGCGTCCCGGGCGCCGCCGTCGCGGTCGGGGTCGGGGTGTCGGTGTGCCCGACGAGGCCGGGCGCGTCGCCGCCGCCGGAGCAGCCCGCCGCGAGGGCGGACGCCGCGAGGGCCAGGCAGACCCCGGCCAGCCAGAGGATTCGCGCCCTTCGCGTCCGCCTCATCTGACCTTGCTGGTGACGATCGTCAGCCGGTTCTTGCCGCCCTCGCGCTTGTAGGCCACCTCGTCCATCAGGGTGCGCGTGAAGTGCACGCCGAGGCCGCCGATGCGCCGCTCCTCGATCGAGCCGGTGAGATCGGGATCGGGCGCGTCGGTCAGCGGATCGAACGCCACCCCGTCGTCCACGATCTCGATGGTCACGGAGTCGCCCGCGGCGTCCACGGTGACCGCCACCCCTTCGCTGTCCTCGTCGAGCCCGTAGTCCATGACGTTGAGGATCAGCTCCTCCAGCACGAGGTGCACGCGAAAGGTCAGATCCTCGGGCCACTCGTCGCGGCGCGCCAGGTGCTCGACGTCGGCGGTGACCAGCGCCAGCGCGTCGCGGCCGCTGCCGGGCGCGAGCGAGAGCGAGATCTGCGCGCTCACCCGTTCTTCCTCCGCAGGGCGAGGCAGGTGATGTCGTCGAACTGCTCCGCGCCGTCGGCGAAGGCGTTGATCGCCTTCACGATCTCCATCCCGGCCTGCTGCGGGTCGTCCGGGGGCGCCGCGGCGAAGAGCGTGCTCATGCCCTCGACGCCGAACGGCTCGTCCTCCATGTTGACGGCCTCGGTCACCCCGTCGGTGTAGAGGACGACGGTCTCGCCGGGGGCGATCCGTTCGGTGTGCTCCTGGAACTCGAAGTCCGGCGCCACGCCCAGGGCGATGCCGCCGGTGCGCGGCAGCAGTTCGGAGGAGCCGTCGGGGCGGACGAGCAGCGGCGCGTCGTGGCCGCCGCTGGCGTAGGTCAGGTCGCCGCTGGCCGGATCGAAGATCGCGTAGAGCACGGTCACGAACATGCCCGCCCGGTTGTCCTCGATCAGCAGGTCGTTGACCTCGGTGAGCACCGCGCCGGGCTGCGGGTGGCCGATCGCGGAGCCCTTGAGCAGGGTGCGGCTCGACATCATGAACAGCGAGGCGGGCACGCCCTTGCCCGAGACGTCCGCGATCGCCATCCCGATCCGGTCGTCGGCCAGCCGGATCACGTCGAAGAAATCGCCCCCCACGTTCTGCGCCGGCTGCATCGCGCCGAAGATCGCGTAGTCGTCGCCGCTGGGGAAGGTCATCGGCAGGATCGACTGCTGCATCTGGCTGGCGACGTCGAGCTCGTTCTGCAGCGTCACCAGGCGGTCGCGCGTTTCCAGCGCCTCGCGCCACTCCTCGACGCGGCGCAGGGTGCGATCGATGGTGATCCGCAGATCCTCGAAATCGACCGGCTTGGTGACGAAGTCGAACGCGCCGCGGTTCATCGCCGTGCGGATGTTCTGCATGTCGCCGTAGGCGGAGATGATCACGGAGCGGAGGTTGGGATCGACCGAGGGGATCTGCTCGAGCAGGGTGAGGCCGTCCATCTCGGGCATGTTGATGTCCGAGAGAACCATGTCGATCCCGCTGTCGGCGCGGAGCTTCTCGAGCGCCTCCACGCCGTTGCCGGCGAAGACGAACTCGTAGCGGCCGCGGCGGATGTCGCGGCGCATGCGCTGGAGCATCAGTGGTTCGAGATCGGGCTCGTCGTCAACGACCAGGATTTTGTGGGTCATTGCGTCTTCTTGGGGGAGTGGGCGTCCTTCAGGCAGGCCGGATGAGCCGTGCTAGCCGTCGACGGCCGCCAGCGCCTCGCTGCGGGTCTCGTGGATCGGGATGATGGTGTCGAAGCCGCTGATCGCGAACACCTCGCGGATTGGGGCGTCGAGCGAGCAGAGGGCCATCTGGCCGCCGTTGCCCTGGAGGGTTCTCGCGGTGAGCAGGATCACGCGCAGCCCGGCGCTGCTGATGTAGGAGATGTCCTGGAAGTCGAGCACCAGGGCGCGATCGCTGCCCTCGATCGCCGCCTCCAGCGCCTCCTGGAACTCGCTTGCGTTGGAGCCGTCGAGGCGCCCCGTCGGCTGGGCGATGACCGTTGCGCCGTCGCGCTCCGCGTTGATTTCCATAACTCCGTCTCCTGAACCCTCGCTCGCGATTGGTGACAGGGCCGCAGTATAGCCCGGTTGGAGTGTACGTGGGCGACTCGCCCCCGTGGCGGCGCCCATGATGTGTTGCAGACTCTACGCTCGCGCCGTCTGTTGCAAGCCCCGGCGCGCCCCTCGGTCCCTGGGAGTCCCGGGGCGGATCGTGGGGGCCACTGCCCTTATGATACAAAGTATCGCACGATCAGGGCGGCCACAGTACTTTCAACTGAGATCGGGTATCTATCGGGCGAGTTGATACTACGTCTTATATCTGGGATCTTGTAAGCGGACTCGACTTGAACCGTAGATTCATATCAAAAACCTGCTAGCATCGGATCATCAAGGTGATGAAGGATCAGGAGGGATTTGGTGGTGGTACAAGCAGTCCACGATGTCCATGAGTGCGACGAGCACGAGCATCACGGCGAGCCGGGCCACGAGCACGACCAGCACGAGTGCGACGAGCACGAGCACCACGCCCACGATCACGCCCACCACGGCGATGCGCACGGCGCCGGGCACGACGAGCACGAGTGCGACGAGCACGAGCACCACGCCCATGTGCACGACCAGCACGAGTGCGACGAGCACGAGCATCACGGTGAGCCGGGGCATATGCACGACCAGCACGAGTGTGACGAGCACGAGCACCACGCCCACGTGCACGACGAGCACGAGTGCGACGAGCACGAGCACCACTCCCACTAGCAAGCGGGAATCGGTGTGCGGCAAGGGTCGTCCCGCTGCAACGGTCGAACTTGCCGGGAGAGAGCACGAGCCTGGAGGCGCCCCGCGGGGTAGCCTCCGGGGTCCGGTCGTTCTGCGCGTAGGGGGATGAACCGGCGGCCATGTCGACGCTGAGGCCAGCAGCGGACGCCCACGACCACGACGCCCACGACCACGACGCCCACGACGAGCATGGTCACGACGAGCATGGTCACGACGCCCACGCCGGGCATGACCACGACGCCCACGACGAGCATGGTCACGACGCCCACGACCACGACGCCCACGACGCCCACGACGAGCATGACCACGACGCCCACGACCACGACGACCATGGTCACGACGACCATGACCACCACGGGCATGACCACGCCCACCACGATCACGCGCACGACCTGCGAGGGCTCAGCCGTCGCAGGCTGACGATCAGCCTGCTGCTGATCACCAGCTACATGCTGGCCGAGATCGTCGGCGGCCTGCTCTCCGGCAGCCTCGCCCTGCTGGCCGACGCCGGACACATGGCGACCGACGCGGCCGCGATCGGCCTCGCGCTGCTCGCGATGTGGTTCGCCGAGCGCGAGGCCTCGGCGGAGCGCACCTTCGGCCTCTACCGCACCGAGGTGCTGGCCGCGATGCTCAACGCCTTCGCGCTCTGGATCATCGTCGGCTGGATCTTCTTCGAGGCCGTCCACCGCTTCGGAGCCGAGGACGTGCACATCGACGGACTGCCGGTGCTGATCGTCGGCACGGGCGGCCTGATCGTGAACCTGATCGCCGCCTACATGCTGCACGCCTCGGCGGAGCACAGCCTCAACGCCGAGGGCGCCTTCCAGCACGTGCTGGCGGACCTGCTCGGCTCGGTCGGCGTCATCGTCGCGGCCATCCTCGTCATGGCGTTCGGCTGGTTCCACGCCGACCCGATCATCAGCGTGGTGATCGGGCTGCTGATTCTCGCCTCCTCATGGGGCCTGGTGACTCGCGTCTTCCACGTGCTGCTGGAGGGCACGCCGGAGCATGTCGACGTCTACAGCCTCTGCCACGACATCGAGGAGCTGGAGGGCGTGCAGTTGATCCACGACGTGCACTGCTGGACGATCACGTCAAACGACGAGGCGTTCACCGCGCACGTCCTGATCGACCCCGCGTTCGACGGCGATCTCGACGCGCTGCTCGCCCGGATGCAGGATCTGGCGCACGACAAGTACCGCATCGGGCACGTCACCATCCAGGCCGAGCAGTCGCTGACGGGTTGCAGCGAGAACCATCACGTCGGGCACCTCGCGTTCACCGCGCGGCCCGAGCCGCCACGCGGCTTCTCGGTCAGGGGCCTGCTGCGCCTCTAGTCAGGCGGCGGCGTCCCGGCGGCGCACGGCCTCGATGAACTCGCGCACCCGCTCCGGATCCTTGCGCCCGTCGCGCTCCGTGCCGGTCGAGACATCGACGGCCCAGGGGCGGACGCGCGCGATCGCCTCGCCGACGTTCTCCGGCGTGAGGCCGCCGGCGAGCACCATCGGCAGCTCGGCGGAGACGATGCGCGCGGACCTCCCAGTCGAACGTGCGGCCCGATCCGCCGCGGTACGGGCCGTGCGCCGAGTCCAGCATCAGCGCGATCGCGAAGCCCGGCTCGACGAACCGCATCGGGTCCGAGGGCGAGTCGAGCGGCGAGACGTGCACCACCTGGATCACTTGCCGCGCGACCAGCAGGCAGTCCTCCCAGCTCTCGTCGCCGGACAGCTGGACGAGGTCCACGCCGGACTCCAGCGCCAGCTCGTTGACCTCCTCGATCGGCTGGTCGGCGAAGAGGCCGACGGTGAGCGGCCGCTTCGCCTCGAGGTAGGCCTCGATCACCTCCGCGCCGTGGCGGAACCACTCGCGCTCGTCTTCGCGCGCGTGGCCGCGGGCCGGCGGCGGCAGCGCGATCTCGTGCGCCGCCAGCGGCTCGCCGAGGGCGCGCACCATCGCCTGCGCCTCGCCCAGCCCCACCTGGCGCTTCGACTCGGCGAAGATCATCCCCACGAAGTCGGCGCCGGCCTCGGCCGCGGACAGCACATCGGCGGGCGTGCGGTTGCCGCAGATCTTGACGAGCGTCATCAGCCGCCCACCCCGCTGCGCGCCGGCGCGAGCATCAATTCGCGCGCCTTGGCGGCGACATCGCCCGTGCGCACCAGCGCCTCGCCCACGAGCAGGGCGTGCGCTCCGGCCTCGGCCATCCGCTCGGCGTCGGCGGCGCTGTGGATCGCCGACTCGGCGACGAGCGTGACGCCCTCCGGAGCGAGCGGCGCGAGCCGCTCGAAGGTTGCGAGGTCCTCGTCGAAGGTGCGCAGGTCGCGGTTGTTGACGCCGATCACGCGCGCCCCGGTAGCGACGGCGGCGCCGAGCTCGGCGGCGTCGTGCACCTCGACCAGCGCCTCCATGCCCTGCGCGTGCGTGAGCGCCAGCAGCTCGGCGAGCGCGCGGGGCGGCAGCATCATCGCGATCAGCAGCAGCGCGTCCGCGCCGTGCGCGCGCGCCTCGACGACCTGGTAGGCGTCGAACAGGAAGTCCTTGCGCAGCAGCGCCGGCCGGTCCGCGTCGCCGCCGAACGCCTCCGAGGCGGCCGCGAGATCCTCGAGGCCGCCGTGGAAGAAGCTCGGCTCGGTCAGCACCGAGACGGCGGCGGCTCCCGCTGCGGCGTACTCCCGCGCCTGCGCCGCGGCGTCGAGATCGCCGTCGATCACGCCGCGCGAGGGCGAGGCGCGCTTGATCTCGCCGATCAGCCGCAGCCGCGCGCCCTCGGGCGGGGCGGCGCGCCCCTCCGTCAGCCGTGCGGCGAAGTCGATCGCGGGCGGCTGCGCGGCGGCGAGCCGTTCGAGGGCGTCACGAGGCGTCGCGCGCCGGTCCTCGGCGAGCCGCAGCCGCCGGTCGGCGACGATGCGGTCCAGCACCGTGCCCGTCTCGCGCGGGCCGCCGGAGGCTGCCGAGGGGTGCGCCGTCATCGCCTCAGCTGCGCCGGGTGGCCTCGACGAAGGCGCCGAGGCGGGCCGCCGCCTCGCCCTCGTCGATCGCGGTCAGCGCCTGCTCGGCGCCCTGCTGGATGGAGGCGGCGAGGCCGCAGACGTAGAGCCCCGCGCCGCTGTTGACGGCGATGAAGTCGCGCAGCGCCGCGGAGCCGGAGCCGTCGCCGCGCAGCACCGCGCGCAGCGCCTCCGCGTTCTCCTCGGCGCTCCCGCCGCGCACCTCGTCGAGCGTGCGTTCCGCCACGCCGAGGTCGCGCGGCGTGACGCGGCGCTGCGCGACCTCCACGCCGCGCACCTCGAACAGCGTCGTCGGCGCGGAGACCGAGATCTCGTCGAGACCCTCGTCGCTCGAGACGACGAGGGCGTGCCGCACGCCGAGGCGGGCGAGCGCCCCGGCGAGCAGCTCGGCGGTCGCGACGCCGGGCGTGCCCAGCACGTGGCAGTTGGCCGAGGCGGGGTTGGTGAGCGGGCCGAGGATGTTGAAGACCGTGCGCACCCCGATCTCGCGCCGCAGCGGCGCGGCGAAGCGCATCGCCGGGTGGAACGACTGCGCGAAGAGGAAGCCAACGCCCGTGCGCTCGATGCAGCTCGCGACCTGCTCCGGCGCGAGCGCGATCTCCGCCCCGAGCGCCTCGAGCAGGTCCGCCGAGCCGGACTGCGAGGTCATCCCGCGGTTGCCGTGCTTGGCGACCTTCGCACCGGCGGAGGCGGCGACGATCGCGGCCGCGGTGGAGACGTTGAACGTGTTGAGGCCGGAGCCGCCGGTCCCGCAGGTGTCGAGCAGCGGGCGCGCGCTGACGTGCGCCTTCAGCGAGTGCTCCCGCATCACCCGGGCCATCCCGACGACCTCGTCGACGGTCTCGCCCTTGTGGCGCAGCGCGAGGACGAAGGCGCCGAACTGGGCGGGCGTCGCCTCCGCCTCCATGATCTCGTTCATCACGGCGGCGGCCTCGTCCTCGCTGAGGTCGCGCCCCTCCTCGACGAGCGCGCCGATCGCCTCGCCGATCATCGCCCGTTCCCCGGCCAGACGTTCACGAGGTAGCCCGGTATCGGCACGAGCCGCCCGTTCACCGGATCGACGCTGAGCGCGAAGGCCTCAAGCGTGACGGCGCCCAGCAGGGTGGAGCCCTCTTCCTCGCCGAAGACCACGACCGTCGTGCGCTCGCGCTCCCCGATCCGCACCCGCGCCTCGCCGATCGGTTGTTCCCGCCGGCTGCCGTCGGCGAGGATGAGCGTCAGGCTGTCGATTGGCTCCACACCCAACCGCCGCAGCACGCGAGCGGGGATGATCGTGTAGGTCGCGCCGGTGTCCACCAGCGCCTCGATCGTCTCGAACGGGCCATCCGGCCCCGCTGCCAGATCGAATGTCTCGTAGAAGGTGCCCATCTCAGACCGCCTCTCGCTCCGCGTCCGGCGCGAGCACGACGCCGGGGAGGTAGAAGGTCGCCGGGATCAGGCGATCCTCTTCTGGATCCGCTTGGAGACCACAGCCCGTGAGCGTGACGTGGCCGAGCACCGGCTCATCAGCCCCTTCACCAAACACGAAGGGCGTCGAGGCGCACTCCTCGCCGATCCGGGCGGCGCCCCAGCCGACGCCGCGTTCCACGCGGTTCCCGCCGGGCGCGATGAACCCGTGGCGCTCCGCAGGCTCGACGCCCAGACATTGCAGCACCGCGGACGGTACGAGGCTGAACGCCGCGCGAGTACCCGCGAGCAACTCCACGGCCTCGAACGGGCCATTCGGCCCGGCGGCCACCTCGACGCTGACGTTGAAGGTGCCCATCTCAGTCCGCCTCCCGGCTCACGACCGGGTCGCCGCCGCGCGCGGCGACTCCATCGCGAGGAAGTTGCGGAGCAAGTCGTGGCCGGTCGTCGTCATGATCGACTCGGGGTGGAACTGGACGCCCTCGATCGGCAGGGTGCGGTGGCGGACGCCCATGATCACTCCGCTCTCCGCGCGCGCCGTGACCTCGAGCTCGGCGGGCAGCGTGTCCGGCTCGATCGCCAGTGAATGATAGCGAATCGCCTCGAACGGCTGCGGCAGCGACTCGAAGACGCCCTTCCCGTCGTGCGTCACCGTCGAGATCTTGCCGTGCATGATCTCGCCCGCCGGACCGACCCGCGCGCCGAACGCCTCGCCGATGCTCTGGTGCCCGAGACAGACGCCGAGGAGCGGCACCTGCCCGGCAGCCGCGCGGATCAGGTCGATCGAGATGCCCGCCTCCGCAGGCGTGCATGGTCCCGGCGAGACGACGATCCGCTCCGGCCCCATCGCCAGGCAGTCCTCGACGCTCGCCTCGTCGTTGCGCACGACCTCGACCGTCGCGCCCAGCTCGGAGAGGTACTGGTAGAGGTTGTAGGTGAACGAGTCGTAGTTATCGATCAGGAGAAGCATGGGAACGCTCCAAACAGGCCACGGGAGTACGCCACGGATCGGCTGCGGACGTTATCGATGAGCAGGAGCATCTCAAGCCTCCTCGTCGTCGTCGGGGTCCGCCTGCGAGGCGGCGAGCATCTTCTCGAGTTGCTGCGTGTGCGCGCGATCGTGCGCCGCGATGCGGGCGATCCGGTCGCCGACGCGCACCGCGCCGCGATCGGCGTGGTCGCCGAAGGCGTCCAGCTCGTCCTGCCCGAGCGCCTCGAGCCAGCCGAGCGTCTCCGCCCGCAGCGCGTCGAGGCGCTCGAGTTCGGCGCGATCGCTCGCCGGGCGGGCGCGGCCGGCGCGCTCCGCGTCGCCCTGCGCCGGGTTGAAGGGGCGCCAGGTGTGGCCGGGCGTCTCCAGCAGCTCGCGCGCCTCGGAGGCGTAGTAGGCCTCGACCGTGGCGCAGTGCGTGAGCAGGTCGACCGGCGCCCACTCGCCGTCGAGGCTGACGTCGCGCCACGGCTCGTCGAGCGCCAGGTAGGCGGCGCGGAGCGCGTCGCGGGCGGTGATCAGCTCGGCCGTCAGCTCCTCGGGGCTCGCGCTCTTCGGCAGGGCGCTCGCGTCCGCGGGCAGGCCGCGCAGCCACTCGCGCACGCCCTCGACGAGGTCGATGCCGGGCGCGGCGCCGGGAGGCGCCCAGGCCGCATCGAGGAAGTCGGCGGGGGCGTACTGCGGGTCGCCGCGCCACGAGCTGCAGACGAAGACGTTGGCGATCGCGGCCGGCAGCGCCAGCGAGTCGTTGAACTCGCGGCGGTCGGGTGCGAGGTGCAGCCGGTCGGCCAGCAGCCGCGCCAGCGCCTGCTCGGCGGTCTCGTCGTCGGCGACGGGCTCCGAGGGCAGCGTCCAGCGGCTGCCCGCGCCGCTGCGCTCCTCGCGGGCGTGGCGCACGAGCAGCACGCGACCGTCGCCGCGGCGCAGCGCGGCGGCGGCGACGAGCGGCTTGTCAGGCATCAGTAGCCCAGGCTTCCCGAGGGCGTGCTGACGCCCGCTCGCGCCTCCGCGTCGTCGATCGCCGCCATCAGCGCGCGCGCCTTGTGCTGCGTCTCCTCGAACTCCCGCTGCGGGTCGGAGTCATGGACGATGCCGCCGCCGGCCTGCACGTAGGCGACGCCGTCGCGCAGCAGCACCGTGCGGATCGTGATGCAGGTCTCGACGTTGCCCGAGAGGTCGAAGAAGCCGACGGCGCCGGCGTAGGGGCCGCGCTGGTCCGGCTCCAGCTCGGCGATGATCTCCATCGCGCGGATCTTCGGCGCGCCGGAGACCGTGCCCGCCGGGAAGGCCGATCGCAACGCGTCGTAGCCGCTCATCCCCTCGCGCAACTCGCCCCGCACGTGGCTCACGAGGTGCATGACGTGCGAGTAGAACTCAAGGTCGAAGCTCTGCGTCACCTCGACCGAGCCGGACTTCGAGACGCGCCCCACGTCGTTGCGGCCGAGGTCGAGCAGCATCACGTGCTCGGCGATCTCCTTCGGGTCGTGGCGCAGCTCCTCGGCCAGCCGCTCGTCCTCGGCCGGTGAGCCGCTGCGCGGGCGCGTCCCGGCGATCGGATGCACGTCGACGACGCCGTCCTCGACCTTCACGAGCAGCTCCGGCGAGGCGCCGATGACGGCGATGTCGTCGAACTGCAGCAGGTACATGTAGGGCGAGGGGTTGACCACGCGCAGCGAGCGGTACAACTCCACGGGGTGCACGCCGGTCTCGCGCGAGAAGCGCTGCGCGATCACCGCCTGGATGATGTCGCCCTCGACGATGTACTGCTTCGTGCGCTCCACGGCCCGCAGGTAGTCCTCGTGCGCCCAGTTGGAGCCGATCGGCTGCCCGGTCGGCCCGTCGAGCGGGACGTAGGGCAGCGCGGCGAGCGGCGCCTCGAGGCGCTCGGTGAGGCGCTCGATCTTCGTCACCGCCGCGTCGTAGGCGGCGTCGATGTCGCCGTCGAGGCGCGCGAGCGAGATCACCTTGATGGTGTGCAGCACGTGGTCGAAGACCAGCAGCGTGTCGGTGAACATCAGCCAGGACTCGGGTACGCCCAGCGCGTCCGTCTCCGGGCGCGGCACGCGCTCGAAGTGCCCGACGGCCTCGTAGCCGAGGTAGCCGACGGCCCCGCCGTGGAAGCGCGGCAGCCCGGGCGCCGGGACCGGCCGCAGTTCGGCGATCTCGTCCTCGATCACTCGCAGCGGGTCGCCGTCCTCGTGGTTGAGGGCGCTCACCCGGTACGGCTCGGCGCCGATGTAGGAGTAGCGCCCCATGCGCTCGCCGCCCTCGACGGATTCGAGGAGGAAGGAGTACTTGCCGCGCGCGACCTTGAGGTAGGCGGAGACCGGCGTCTCCAGGTCGGCGCGCACCTCGCGGTAGATCGCCGCGATGTTGCCCTCGCCGGCGGCGGCGAGGCGGTGCAGCTCCTCGCGGCTCGGTGTGGTGCGGGTTGCGGTCGGTGTCGTCATCGTCGTCGTCCTGTTCGTGCGATGCAGCGTGTTGAGCCCGTGGCGCGCGGCCACCGCCAGACGCCGCCCCAGGCGGGTGCGAGGCGTGCGGCGGGCTGGCAGCGGTACGGCGCAGGGCTGCTGCGGTGCACGATCAAGCCTCTCGTTTCCTCCGACCGTGGGCTGCCCCGGATGCAGGACTGCCCCGGATACAAAGGGACCACCGCCCTGGGGCGATGGTCCTCGCGGCGCCACCCAAGTTCCGCGCGCCGCCGGGCCTCGAGGCCCGCGGCTCGCGCTCATTCAAGGCACGGCCGCCCGGCTGCCCCGGACACGGGGCGTGGCGGCGATGCCCTGGGCCTGGATAACGGCGCCCACACCGTCGGCGCCTACTGATCCTCCGCCGGTCGCGCCTCGCGAGGGGCGCTCCGGCCGGACGTTCGGGCCGAGACTCCCGGGTCCATTCCGCCGCTGCTGTCGGGCGCCGGGCTTCCACCTTGCCCCGGCTCTCTGGGCCCCGCGTGGCGGCGTACTCCTCCCGTTCCACGTCGCTCTCTTCATGCTGCGACCGTGATCGAGGCTACGGCTGGGCTGCGGGGAGTGTCAACGATGCGCGGGCGGCGAGGCGCGCTGGGGGCGGCTCTACCGGCCGTAGGAACGATGCGCCTCTTCCGCAAGATGCTGAAGTTCGGACTGATGCTCATCGACATCGCGCGCGCTCAGCCGCACGCGGTAGTTTCGCCAGTATTTCTCGTACGGGAGCATGTCCAGCCCGGACTCGTCGAGCCGCCCGGTCAGTTCGTCGGAGTGCGGGATCGAGAATCTGGCCACGACATGCTGCTTGCGGGGAATGAACGTCAGGAAGTTCTTCGCCACACCGCGGTTGGCCAGCCCGATGTAGTGCTTGTTGTATTTCGCCTGAAGGTCCGGCTCGATCGGCAGTATCAGGCTCTCGATCGCCCGGTCGACGATTCCCACCGACGCTGGCGATGCCTTCTCTTCCCAGTAGCCACGGTCGACGGTCTCGCCTTCATCGTCCTCGTCGGTGCCCAAGGTCATCACGTCGAGGATCCGAGTTGCGACGATCGTGAAGGCGCCGTTGACCTCGAGCCCTTGGATCTGGATAGCGATGAGCGGGATGAAGCCGTTGAAGAGACTGACGACGTTGAGGAACCGGCTCGTGATGTCCTCGGCGACGATCACAGCGACATGGTCGTACTGGGGATAGCGGCGCTTCTCCAGATCCCAGTACTCGACGGTGCGGATGATGTGCGACTCGTCGGTGCTGCCGAGCTGCAACTCCACGACGTAGCGGGTGCTCGTCTCCGGGTCCGAGAGGAGCAGATCGATCCTTCCGGCCCGCGGCTGGCGCCGCTCCACGTCCCGCACATCGAGGTCGCCGAGCCCCAGCAAGCTGGGATCCTTGGTGATCTCCTCCTGTAGCCAACGCTCCGAGTGGCCGCGCAAGCCGACCGGCTTGGCTTTGTGGAACTCCATCGGGCCCTCCCCTGCTCAGGCCGATTGTAGGTTCACACCCCTCCGCGCGCCGCGCTCGCCGCCTACGGCTACACCGCCACCGCGCGCCGGCACGGCCGCGCGCGCTCGCGGGCGAGCCAGTCGCGGACGCGGGCGACGGTGCCGGCGAGGTCTCCCTCGACGTTGACGATGACGGCGTCGAAGGCGTCCTGCTGCGCCAGCTCGGCGCGGGCGCTGGCGAGGCGGCGCGCCAGTTCGGCGGGGTCCGTGCCGCGCTCGCGCAGGCGCTGCTCGATCTGCTCGAGGCTCTCGGGCGCGATGAAGAGCAGGCGCGCCTGAGCGATCGCCTCGCGGATCGCCAGCGCGCCCTGCACGTCCACCTGCAGCAGCACGTCGCGCCCGCTGCCGAGTGCGGCGCGCAGCTGCGCGCGCGGCGTGCCGTAGAGGCGGCCGTGCACCTCGGCGTGCTCGACCAGCTCGCCGGAGCGGACGGCGGCCTCGAATGAGTCGCTGTCGGCGAAGAGGTAGTGGACGCCGTCGATCTCGCCGGGGCGCGGCGGGCGCGTCGTCATCGTGACGGGGCGGGCGAACTCGTCGCCCGCGAGCAGCGCGCTCAGCAGCGCGTCCTTGCCGACGCCCGACGGTCCCGAGATCACGGCGAGCAGCGGCGGGGGAGTCGACACCGCCGCGCGCCCTACGCCGAACCGAGCCGCTCGAGGTCCGACCAGAAGGCGGGGTAGGAGACGGCGACCGCGTCCGCGCCCTCGATCGCCGATTCGCCCTCGGCGATCAGCGCGCCGGCCGCGCCGAGCATCGCGAGGCGGTGGTCGCCCGCCGCCTCGACGTGACCGCCGCGCAGCCTCGCGCCGCCCCCGACGGCGAGACCGTCGGCGCGCTCCTCGACCTCCGCGCCGAGGGCGCGCAGCGCCTCCGCCGTGGTGGCGACGCGGTCTGACTCCTTGACGCGCAGCTCGGCGGCGTCGGCGATCACGGTCTCGCCCTCGGCGACCGCGCCGGCCAGCGCGAGCAGGGGCAGCTCGTCGATCGCGCGCGGGATCACGTCGCCCTCGATGCACACGCCGCGCAGCGAGGCGGAGCGCACGCGCAGGTCCGCAACCGGCTCGCCGCCGACGGTGCGCGGCTCGCGCTCCTCGATGTCCGCGCCCATCTCGCGCAGCACGTCGAGGACGCCCGCGCGCGTGGGGTTGAGGCCGACGCCGCTGAGCAGCACGTCGGCGTCCGGGTGCAGCGTGGCGGCGACGATCCAGACGGCCGCCGTGGAGATGTCGCCGGGGACGCGCACGTCGATCGCCGCGAGTTCGCCCGCTGGCGGCGTCAGCGACACCGTGGCGCCCTCGACGGCGACGTGCGCGCCCATCGCGGCCAGCATGCGCTCGCTGTGGTCGCGCGAGCGCGAGGGCTCGGCGACGGTCGTCGCGCCCTCGGCGGCGAGCCCGGCGAGCAGGATGGCGGACTTGACCTGCGCCGAGGCGACCGGCGTCTCGATGCGCTGGCCGCCGGCGATCGCGCCGCCCTCGATCACCAGCGGCGGCAGCGTGCCGCCCGCGCGCGCGGACATGCGCGCGCCGAGGGCGCGCAGCGGCTGCACGATGCGCCCCATCGGGCGCTGCCGCAGCGAGCCGTCGCCGGTGAGCACGGAGAGGAACGGGAAGCCCGCGAGCAGGCCGCTCAGCAGCCGGATCGTCGTGCCCGAGTTCCCGCAGTCGAGCACGTCGGACGCCTCGTGGAGGCCGGCGCGTCCGCGCCCGCGCACGATCAGCGCGTCGTCCGCGACCTGCTCGATCTCCGCGCCGAGGGCGCGCATGCACTCCAGGGTGGAGCGGGTGTCGGCGGCGTCGAGGAAGCCGTCGATGCGCGCCTCGCCCTCGGCGGCGGCGTTGAGCATCAGCGCGCGGTGCGTGATCGACTTGTCGCCGGGGATCGCGACGCGGCCGCGCAGCCGCGCGGGCGGGATGACTCGCCTGGTCCGCGCCGCGCTCATCGCGCGGCTAGCGACGGCCGAAGAAGCGCCGGCGCTGGCGCGTCCGCGTGTCCTCGTCGCTCTCGTCGGTCAGCTGGCGCAGCCGCTCGGAGAGCGCGCCGCCGAGGAGCATGTCGGTCATGCCGGGCACCGGGATGCCGGAGCCCTTCTGGTCGATCTCGACGCGCCCGACCTGGCCGTCGTGGTAGGCGATGTGGTCGATGTTCAGCTGCGCCAGATGGCGCAGCAGATCCTCGCTCCGGTCCGGGTCGGCGATCATGTCCTCGAGGTCGTGAAGCGCGCCGCGCAGGCGTTGCAGCCAGTGGATCACCTGCTCGCGGTTGGTGGCCGCGATGTCGTGCGCCATCAGCTCGTCGGTGCCGGCGAGGCGCGTCGTGTCCTTGAAGCCGCTGGCCGCCAGCAGCGACAGCTCCGGCCAGGCCTCGGAGTCCCGCACCAGGCGGAAGAGCGCGCTCGCGGCGAACATCGGCAGGTGCGAGATCGCGGCGGCGTAGGCGTCGTGCTCCGCGGCGTCCATGAACATCGGCTTCGCGCCCAGCGCCGTGGCGAGGCCGGCGACCGTCTCGACGGCCTCGCTGGAGGCCGAGCGCGAGGGCACGACGACCCAGCGCGCGTCCCGGAACAGCGTCGCCTCCGCAGCGGCGGGCCCGAACTCCGTCTTGCCGGCCAGCGGGTGACCGCCGACGAAGTTGATCGCGTCCGGCAGCAGCTCCCCGGCCCACTGCATCACCTGGGCCTTCGTCGAGCAGGTGTCGGTGACGATCGCCCCCGCCGTCAGGGCCGAGGCGATCTCCTCCAGCACCTCGCGCGTGGCGAGCACCGGCGTGCTGATGACGACCAGCGCGGCGCCTTGCACGGCCTGACGCAGGCTGCCGCCGCGCCTGTGGATCGCGTCACGGCGCTCGGCCTCCCGCTCCCGCTCGCGGCTGACGTCGAAGCCCACGATCTCGATATCGCCCGTGCCCTCGGCTGCCCGGAGCCCGAGGCCGATCGAGGCCCCGATCAGGCCCGTGCCGAGGATGGCCACCTGCGTCATGTGCACCGCGCCATTCGTGCTCCGCAGACGCCGTCCGGCGCCGCCGGGATCGCCGGTCTCGATGGTAGCACGGGCGGCCCCGGCTCCCGCCGGCGCGGCGTCAGCAGATCCGGTCGGCCTCGATCAGCCAGGCCAGCTCGCCGTCGTCGCCGGGCGAGCCGTCGTGGTGGCCGCGCACCAGCTCGCGGACGCGCGGCGAGCAACCGATGGCGGCGAGCGCTTGCGCGCCGCGCTCGGGATGGTCGCGCTGCGCCGCGAGGGCGCGCCCCAGCCGCCCGCCCTCGGGGCTGGCGAGGCGTGCGTGCAGCCGCGGCGCGAACTGCAGCAGCAGCACGTGGAGGATGCGCTCGTGCACGTACAGCCTGCCCTTGCCGGTGTTGTGCAGCAGCGCGGCGACGAGCAACTCGTCCGAGGGCGTCGTGTTCGCGATCAGCCACGCCATCACGTCGAGGGCGTGACGGCGCTCGCGGCCCTGGAGCGTCTCGAACAGCCGCAGTTCGGCGGGGCGAAGCAGCGCCCGGACGGCGCGCTCCTCGGAAGGGGAGAGCGAGCCGCGCAGTCCCCGGAAGAAGCGCCGCGCGTGCCGTGCGAGGTCCGTGGCGGCGGCGCGCACGGGCGGTCAGACCAGCCGCACCAGGGTGTCGCCGGCGAACAGCTCGAGCAGGAAGTCGCGCGGCGGCCCCATCGCCTCGAACAGCCAGGCCGGCCCGCCGAGGAAGGGGAGGATGATCAGCAGCATCAGGATGCCGGGGCACCACGGCTCCAGCTTCGAGAAGGGCGCCCCGATCGAGCGCGGGAGCAGTCCCGCGACCACCCGGAAGCCATCGAGCGGCGCCAGCGGCACGAGGTTGAAGATCGCGAGGATCACGTTCAGCAGCACGACGGTCCCGAGGAACAGCCCGACCATGTTCTCCGGCGATTCCGTCCACACCCCCGCCGCGAACTCGGCCAGCGAGGGCGCGACGAAGGGGTGGAAGAAGGGAACCCAGCCGAGCTTGATCGGGAGGCCGGCGATCGCGGCGACGACCAGGTTCGTCGCCGGACCGGCGACGGCGATCGCCGCCATGTTCAGCTTGACGTTGCCCGAGGTGTTGAACGGGTTGACCGGCACCGGCCGCGCCCAGCCGAAGCCGGCGAGGAAGATCAGCGCCGCGCCCAGCGGATCGAGGTGCCGCTTCGGATTGAGCGAGAGCCGCCCGAACGAGCGCGGCGTGCGGTCCCCGAGCGAGTCGGCGACGTAGGCGTGGGCGAACTCGTGCAGCACGAGGCCGACCAGCAGCGAGGCGCCGAAGGCGGCGATCAGGATGACGAAGGCGAGCGGCGCGTCATCGAGCACCGCCAGATAGCGAAGTATCACCGTTCCAGCCTAACAGGGGCCGCCGCGGAGCGCGCTCGCCGCCGGCCGCGAGGCGCGCGTCCGGGCGCGCGCGTTGACACCGCGCGACGGCGGTCCATATCGTGAATCTGGCCCACAGACGACTGTGGCTCATTCGGCGGGGGCCGAACTCTCCGGGAAACCCGAGGGCGTTGACCATGCCCCGCCACGTCCTGCCGCTGCTGGCCCTGCTCGTACTGCTCGCCGCGGGCGGCGTGGCGGCGTGCGATTTCGGGGACGGCGAGCCGGACGAGCCCGTTGCCGAGGCGCGCCTCGTCTTCGCCGAGTTCGGCCCCGCCGAGGACCGCATCTACGCCGCGCCCGCCGCGAACCTCGAGGCCCGCGAGCTGATCGCGAGCGTGCCGCACGCGCAGGGCTGGGCGCTGACGCCGGCGGTGGAGATGGCCGGCTCGCTCGCCGCCTTCGTCGCGCTGCCGCCCGAGGCCGAACCGCGCCGCGACTCGCCCGCCGAGCTGTGGCTGCTGGACGCCGCCAGCGGCGAGCTGACGCGCCTCGCGGGGGACGCCGACCTGCTCGTCGCGCCGGTCTTCGACCGGGAGGGGCGGTTCCTGGTCTATCGCCGCAGCAACGATCTCGAGGGCACGCAGGAGCTGGTGCGCGTCGATCTCGAGACGCGGACGCGGCGAACCGTGCGCGAGCTGACGACCCGGTTCGGGGTCTTCCCCGTCGCCGTCATCGGCGACGGCGACGTGGTCTACATGGAACTGTCGAACGGAGGCGCCGACCTCTACCGGGCCGCGGGAGACGGCGCGGGCGAGGCCGAGCTGCTGGTCCACGCCTCGGACCACATCGCCGGCGGCTGGCGGCTCTCGCCGGACGGGAGCGAGCTCTCCTACCTGGCGCCGCGGATCGAGGCGGAGCGCGTCGTGCAGCGCCTCCACGTCACGCCGCTCGAGGGCGGCGGCGAGCCGCGGATCGAGGCGGGCGACGGGTTCGTCGGCGATCAGTTCTCTCCCGTCTGGACGCCCGCGGGCGACGGCATCACGTTCGGACAGGAGCCCGGCTTCGCGGCGGGCGCCGCCCCGCTCACGCTCGCCCTCGGCGGCACCGGCGAGCAATCGCCGCTGACGGCCCCGGAGCGGGGCTTCGATGCGCCGCTGGGCTGGAGCGCCGACGGCCGCTACTTGGCGGCGCGCAGCTTCGACGGACGCGACGCCTACGACCCCGGCCGTGAGTCGTTGGTGGTGATCGCCGGCGCGGGCGGCCGGACCACCGTGCTCGCGGAGCACGAGCTGATCTTCCTCGGCTGGCTGCTCGATGACTGACGCCGCGCTGCGCCGGATCGCGCGGGCGGCGCTGATCACCCTCGCGGTCGCGCTGGCGCTCGGCCTCTGGTCCGCGCCCCGCGGGGCGGAGCCGGCATCCGCCTGCGCATTCCTGCGCACGCCGAAGACGTACGAGGCGGATCGCGCCCGCCAGCGCTACATGGATGCGATCGACGCCGCGGCGGTGAACGCGCTGTTCCCGGGCAGCCTCTTCTTCGGCCTGCCCACGGTCGAGGTGGGCACGCGCGGCAATCGCTCCGACAGCACGATCCGGCAGGTGCCGGTCGAGCTGCTGCGCGCCATCGCCTGGGTGGAGTCGGGCATCACGATGGCGTCGCGGTCCGTGCCGTACGAGTCGCAGGGCGACGCGCTGATCACGTTCGACTGCGGTCACGGCGTGATGCAGGTGACGACGGGGATGACGGTGCCGCTCGGCAATGATCGCTGGCCGAGCGCCACACAGGTCAGCGTGGCGACGCACTACGTGTACAACATCGCGCGAGGCGCCGTGATCCTCGTGGACAAGTGGAATCGCGCGCCACAGTCACGCCCCATCGTGGGAACCGATACGAACTCGGCGCCCGACCTGATCGAGAACTGGTACTACGCCGCGTGGTCCTACAACGGCTTCACCGGGCCGGGCTCCAACAAGTCCAATCACCCCTCGGACCCCCAGTTCGGAGGCTGGCCGCGCGAGCGGTTCCGTTGCGACGGGACGCAAGCGCGCAACCGCTACCCCTACCAGGAGCTGGTGTGGGGCTGCATGGCGCGACCGCCCGCGCCGAACGGCAGCGGCCTCTGGGCGCCCGTCGATGCGACGCTGCCGAACCTCTCGCAGGTCAGCTACTTCGAGGCGCTCTCGATCGCGGCCTTCCGCTTCCCCTTCGCGGGCATGGACATGCCCACGCCCCAACCGGCGCATCAGGCCGAGCCGCCCTCGATCCCTCGGGGATTCGCGTCCCGGGCGCTGGCCCAGCCGCGGCTGTCCGTGAATGCCCCGCCGATCGAGATCCGGACCGAGGGCGCGTTCGAGGAGACCCGCGGGACGATCCGGATCCGCAATCCGGGCAGCGGCATCCTCTCCTGGTCGGCGACGCCCTCGGACGGCTGGATCGTGGTCGATCCGCCCGCGGGCGTGGCCCTCGGGTCGGATGTCGCCTGCCCGGGCAACTGCTCGCGGGAGGCGGAGATCACGATCACGGTCAATCCCACGCTGCTGCCGAGCGCGACGGCTCGCGGGACCGTGCGCGTCAGCACGCCCAACGGCGAGGGCAGGGACGTGGAGGTGCGCATCGAAGTCGATGCGGACTTCGAGGTCGGCGCGCCCGGCACCAGCCGCGCCTACTGATCGCCCGCCGCTACACTCGGACGCGAAAGGCGGGCGCCATGTTCGAGGCGATCCGGGCCTGGCTCGACGCGATCCGGCGCAATCACGCGCTGGAGCACGCCACGGTCGCGGTGCTGCTTGCCCGGCGCGGTCCCACGCGCCTCGCCGGCCGCGCCACGGCGAGCGGCTTCGTGATCGTCGCCGACCTCCACCCGGACGAAGTGGAGGCCGCGGCCCGCGAGGCGCTGCGCCGCCTGCGGGCGGGCGAGGCGTTTCTGGCGATCTCGCCGCTGTGCGGCACGACGCTCGCGGTGGGGGCGGGCCTGTGCGCGCTGGCGGCCACGCTGGTCCTCGCGACGGGCCGTCCCTGGACGCGCTTCCCGAATGCGTTCACGGCGGCCGCGCTGGCCGGTATCGCCGGTCAGCCGGCCGGCCGCTGGGTGCAACGCCACGTGACCACGCTCGCCGACCACGACGGCGTCGAGATCCTGGACGTGCGCACGCTCCTCGGTCGGGTCCACCACGTCCGGACGCGCGGCCCCGCGGGGGCGCGGGGCGAGGGCGGCTAGCGGCCCTCGGCCGCGGCGCGGCGGCGCTCCCAGTCCAGCACGAAGGGGTTGTGCTCCTTCTCGAACGCCACCGAGGTCTCCTGCATGTGGCCCGGCAGCACGACCGTCTCGTCGGGCAGCACCAGCAGCTTCTCGGTGATGCTGGTCATTTCCTCGTCGTAGCTGCCGCCCGGCATGTCGGTGCGCCCGATCGAGCCGCGGAACAGGGTGTCGCCGCTGAACAGGAACTTCGCGTCCTCGTTGTAGTAGCTGACGCTGCCGGTGGTGTGGCCCGGCGTGGTGATCACGCGCAGGCGCACCCCGTCCACCTCGACGATGTCGGATTCCTCGACATAACCGTCTGGATCGGGTGGGCCCTGCGTGAGGTCCAGCCCCATCCGCTGCGCCGAGGTCTTCCAGCCGTTCCGCAGCAGATCGAGGTCGCTCTCGTGCAGCAGGAACTTCGCCCCGGTCGCCTCGTGCACGCCGTGTACGCCGAGGATGTGGTCGAGGTGCGCGTGGGAGTTGGCGATCGCCTTGATCGTGACGCCCATGTCGCGCGCGAGGGCCAGGATCTCCTCCGGCTGGTCGCCGGGGTCGATGCAGATCGCCTCGCCGGTGCGGCGGTTGCCGACGACCCAGCAGTTCTCCTGGAAGACGCCGACGACGATGCCGCGGACCATGAGCTCGTTTGCGACTTCCATCGTCGGTCCGTCCTTGCGCCGCGCCCGCGGCCCCGGGGGCGGGCCGGGCCACGTGAGGGCAGCGTAGCGGCCCGCGCGCTCGCGGGCTACGCGAGGAGTTGCGCGGCGATGAACTCCAGGCCGATGTCGCGCACGTGCTCCGGCGTCTCGGCGTGGCCGCCGGGGTTGGCGTAGAGGCGCTTGTCGGCGGACCCCAGCAGGTCGAAGAGCGCCAGCACGCCCTCGCGGTCGAACAGCTCGTCGTCCCACTGCATCAGGAACAGCGCGGGGCAGGTGAGGCGGGGAGCGTCGCGCACCAGCCGCGCGAACAGGCTGTCCTCCGTCCGCGCCGAGCTGCGCACGCCGCAGAGGCCGAGCACGGCCGCGCGGATCCGGCCGTCGGCGACGATGAAGGGCAGCCCGAACATCGTCCCCATCGAGACGCCGCCGTAGCCGACGCGGTCCTCGCCGAACTCGCCGAGGCCGAGCAGTGCGTCGAGGGTCGCCTGCCAGTCGCCGGCCATCTCCTCGGCGACGGCGGCGTCGTAGCGCTGATCGCGTCCGCGCGCGGCGCGGTCGCCGTGGAAGGGGCCGTCGATGGCGGCGGCGGCGATGCCGTGGCGCCGGACGTAGGCGTGCGCGCGCTCGAGGCGGCTCTCGTCGCGCTTGTGCCCGGCGCCTCCGTGCCCCAACAGCACCAGCGGCGTGGCGCCGCCGGCCTGCTCCGGCGTCCAGAGCACGCCCGGCACGCGCCCCTCGGGACGCACGACGTCGAAGCGGCGCTCGCGCACGCCCTCGGTGGTTCCGGCTTCGCTGATGCGCTCCAGCATGGGTGGGTGGTAGCGCACGAGGGCTGGGGGCGCAACCGGCGGCGGTTTTACTTTCGGGCTCGGCTGTCGATAATGGTAGTGGGGGTAATCGGACGGGAAACGCCGATGCCACCGCGCCGGGAGGGTTCCCCCCAGCAATTCCGGGTCTGGTCCCGCCGGGCCCCCTCACCGCTTGCCGCACTCGCCGCCCTCCTCGTCGGCCTCACCGCGCTCGGACTGACGATCACCGGGGGAGGCGCCGCCGCCGCCGCGGCGACCCCCTGCTATGCAGCCGCGGAGGCCGGCACGGCGGCGTTCGGCACGCTGAGCACTCCGCTTGAGATAGAGATCATCTGCGATGCTCCCGCACAGGTGGAGGTCCGCGCGCCCGGTGGCGCCGGGTCGGCCCACTTCGTCGAGGCGCGATTGCCGCTGCTGCTCCGGGACGAGCGCGCGTACCTCTGCCGCGGCCAGGACGCGAGCGTGGAGATCGCCTCGGAGACGCTCGGCTGGTCCCAGTCGGTCCCGATCAGCGGCGTCAACGCGCTTCCGCAGTGCGACGTGCTGCTCAAGCCCGGCTCGCTGCGTCTGCAGTGGAGCGGACCGCGCATCGAAGTGCGCGATGCCTTCGCGGGAGGCGCGCTGGGCTGGTCCGAGTGGGAGCGCGGCCCCGGAGGCCTCGTCCCGGGCCTCTCCGTGTGGGTGGTTCTGGAAGACGAGCCGTGGCACATGATCGGCTGGGGAGACGGCGTGCCGCCGGGTCTGCAAGGTCTGTCGTATTTCTCGCCGGGGCACGAGTACCTCGTGATCTCCGATGCGGAGCGGCCGTGGACGTTCCCGCGGCCCTCCGGGGCTGAGTCGCCGTTCGAGCACGCCCAGGTCGTCGCCTTCTACGGCTACCCGGGGGTGCCGGTGATGGGCGCGCTCGGCAAGGCCTCGCCGGCCGAGACGGCGCGGGAGCTGGCGAGCTGGGCCGAGCACTACGATCGGCTCAACGGCCCGCGCGAGGTGATCTCCGCGTTCCACCTGATCACCGCGGTCGCGCAGGCGCACCCGACGCGGGACGGCACCTACCTCCGCCGCATGCCCGACGAGCGGATCGCCACGTACGTCGAGGCGGCGCGCGAACACGGGATGCTGCTCTTCCTCGACGTGCAGATCGGTTGGAGCGATCCGCTCAGGGAGGTCAAGCTGCTGGAGTCCTTCCTGCGCGAGCCGTTCGTCCACCTCGCGCTGGACCCGGAGTTCGCGACACTGCAACGCGGCGTGCGCCCTGGCCTGGCGATCGGATCGCTGGAGGCCGCTGAACTCAACGAGGTGCAGCACTACCTCGCGGGACTCGTACGGGAAGAGGGGCTGCCGACGAAGATCCTGGTCGTGCACCAGTTCGTCGACTGGATGCTCCTCAACCGCGACGACGTCGAGGATGTGAGCGGCGTCGAGTTGACCATCGACATGGACGGTTTCGGCCGGATCGACCTGAAGCTGCTGCACTACGAGCGGTACTCGCTCACGGCCCCCGCCGAGCGGGCGGCGATCAAGCTCTTCTTCAGGCAGGATCAGCCGATCATGTCGCCCGAGCAGATCCAGGCGCTCGCGCATGTGCCAGACATGATCATCTACCACTGATCCGGCGCCGGAATTCCGGCTCGGACTCGCCTGCTGCGCTTGGCAGCCGCCAGCGTGTATACTTGAGGGCGAGCTGGCGGGTTTTGGCTCGGGTGTGGTCATGCCTCGCCGGTTTTTTGTTGCCCTCATTCTGCTCGCCGTCCTCGTCGCGCCCGTGGCCGGGCCGCGGCCCGCGTACGCGGGCGCCGCGTCGAGCCCCGCGCTGCTCGATGCCCCCGCGGCTCCCGCATTCGGGAAGGTCGCACCCGGTCACAAGGCAACGGTGCGGGGCGACGGCGATTGCCTGCGCCTGCGCGATGCGCCCGCGCTCTCCGCCAGCCAGCTCACCTGCGTCGCGGACGGGACGACGCTGGACGTGCTGGAAGGCTCCGCCAGCGCGGACGGCTACACCTGGCAGCGCGTGCGGGCGTACGGCTTCACCGGCTGGGTCGCCGCCGAGTTCCTGAAGCCCGCGCCGAGCCCCCCTGCCTGTGGAGCGTCATCGGGGATCGGGCCGGGACTGACCGGCTGGATCCCGGAAGCGGGCTGGGGACTGGTGCTCTGGGGCGGAGGCACCGTCCACGGGATTGCGAACGCCGCCGCCGTCCGGGGCTGCGGCTTGAAGTCCGTGTGGGCGAACAAGACCGGGGGCGGGTACGTCTCCTACATCTTCGGGGCGCCGGCATTCGTCAACGCCGAATGGCGCCAGCAGTTCCCCGGAGGACGCATCGCCGCGGGCACCCCGTTGATGATCCAGTGCGACCGGACCGCCGGCCGCCTCGCGCGCAGCATCGAGGGCGCCCCCGCCCAGGCCGCGCTGCCCGTCCCGCCTCCCAACTCGGCGGCGCCGGTGGCCGTGCACGGGAAGCCCGCGCCGCTGATCGGCGCGGACGCCGCGGTGGTCATCGACGCGGATTCGGGGGCCGTGCTCTTCGACAAGGACGCGCGAGCGTCGTACGCGCCGGCCAGCCTCACGAAGATCGCGACGGCGATCCTCGCGATCGAGGGCAGCGATCTCGAGGGTTGGGTCGAGAACGACGTCGACAGCCGGATGATGCCGGACAGCTCCCTGATGGGGCTGCTGCCGGGCGACTGCTTCACGGTGGCGGACATGCTCTACGGGCTGATGCTGCCCTCGGGCAACGACGCCGCCCTCGCGTTGGGACGGCATCTCACCGGCTCGGACGCGGAGTTCGTGATCGCGATGAACACCATGCTCCACAGGCTCGGCCTGGAGGACACCCACTTCGAGAATCCGCACGGCCTCGACGAGCCCGGCCACCACGCCTCCGCCTACGACCTCGCGATGCTCGCGCGCTACGGGATGATGCTGCCCGAGTTCCAGTCGATCGTCGGCGAGACGTACTGGACCGCGCACGGCTCGCGGCAGCTCTCGATGCGGAACGGGAACCACCTGCTCAGCAGTTACGGGGACGTGGACGGCGTCAAGACCGGCTTCACGGAGGGGGCCGGCCTGACGCTGGTCGCCTCCGCCACGCGGGACGGGCGCAGGTTGTTCGTCGTGCTGCTCGATGCGCCGAACCGCTTCGACGAGGCTCGCTGGCTGTTCGACTGGGCCTTCGAGGAGCACCTCTGGCCGGAGTAGCCCGGCGCGTGGCCCCTGGGCGCGTGGCTACCCCGAGGCGGGCCGCTCGTGCTGCTCGCCCCAGCGGTCCCAGTGCGTGACCTGGTCCACGGGGATGCGCTGCGGCTGCGAGAAGGGGACCGTCGGGTAACCCATCGGCACCAGCGCCATCGGCTCGTAGCCCTCGGGCAGGTTGAGCAGCTCGTGCAGCTCCGGCATGTCCACGGCCCAGCCAGTGATCACCGAGCCGACCCCGTACGCCCTCGCGGCCAGCATCATGTTCTGCACCCCGCCGAAGATCGAGGCGCCCGCGCGGCGCGGGTTGCGTCCGGGCCTCCGCGATCCGGGGCCGCCGTAGAGGCAGGGGAAGACGATCGCCGGCGCATCCTGCAGGTGGTGCGCCAGGTGCCGCACCGCGCGGTAGTTCTGCGCGGTCAACCCGTAGTTGATCTCCTCGTTGATCGTGTACGTCCCGGACTGGATGCGCCCGGTGTCCGTCAGCGTCGATTCGTCAACGCGGCCGTAGGTGTTGTCGTACTCCTGCTTGAACCAGACGGCGATCTTGCGCTTCGCCTCGGCGTCCCGCACCACGACCCAGCCCCAGTTCTGGCGGTTGGCGCCGGTCGGCCCGCGGATCGCGGCGTCGAGGATCGCCCACAGCACGTCCTCGGGAATCGGGTCGGGCTTGAAGCGGCGGATCGCCCGCGTCGAGTGGATTGCCTCGAGGAGGCCGATCGTTGGTTCGTCTGCCATCGCAATCTCCTTGCCTGCTGCCGCCGTTGCGTTGCCCGCCCCGCGGGCTACTCGTCGTCGGGCGGGTCGAAGCCCATCGCGTCGAGGCTGTCGCGCGCCTCCTCGACGAGGTCGAGCAGGGTCTGTCGCGCGGGCTTCATCTCCGTGACGAAGCCGACGCCCTGGCCGGCGGGGATGCGCAGCCAGTCGTAGACCTGGTGGTCCTCGACGGCCGTCTCGAGCTTGCCGAGCAGCATGCCCTGGAGCGGCATCGCGAGCGGCGGCGGCGCGTCCGGCGCGTCGAAGACGTCGATGAAGGCGCCGCGGATGACGCGCATGCGCTTGCCGTCGACCGCCTCGGAGACCCACGCGTCCTGGTTGCCGGACTCGAGCAGCTTCTGCTTCTTCGCCATCGAGGTTTCGGACTCGTGCGTCGTCTGCCAGATCGTGCCGCACCAGACGCCGGCCGCGCCGAGGGCGAGCGAGGCGACGATGTGCGCCCCGGTGGTGACGCCGCCCGCGGCGAGGATCGGCGTGTCGTAGTCCTTCGCCAGCTCCGTCACCTCGCGCACGAGCGAGAAGGTGCCCATGCGGCCGGTGTGGCCTCCGGAGTCCTGGCCCTGGGCGACGATCAGGTCGAGGCCCTGCTCGAGCTCGCGCCGCGCCTGGCGGGCGAGGCCGATCAGCCCCCAGACCTTGATCCCCGCCTCGTGCAGCTCGTCGAGGATGAAGGCGGGGCTGCCCATGCCGGAGGCGAAGATCGGAACGCGCT
Organism: Dehalococcoidia bacterium; assembly: GCA_963692775.1. Classification (GTDB taxonomy): domain Bacteria; phylum Chloroflexota; class Dehalococcoidia; order UBA2979; family UBA2979; genus VXMT01. The sequence goes on from OY839116.1 coordinate 2,620,509, forward strand.
CCTCCTTGATCACCTCGAACTTGGCGCGCGCCTTGCGCAGCAGGTCCACGCGCGCGTGGCCCCACGGTCCGGGCGTCTTCGGCTCCGGGATGCCGTGCTCCTCCATCACCCTGTCGACGAAGTCGACGTGCCCCTGCGGGATCTGTGCCTCCAGGTTCTCGGGCGTGCCCTCGAGGTACGAGGCGGAGAGCAGCAGGTCGACGCCGAAGGGACGGTCGCCGACGCGTTCCTTGATCCAGCGCACGTCGGACTGGATCTGCTCCGGGGTGAGCGAGTTGGCGCCGTAGACGCCGATGCCGCCGGCGTTGGTGACGGCGGCGACCACGTCCTTGGTGTGCGCGAACCCGACGACCGGGTACTCGCAGCCGTACTCGTCGCAGAGGCGCGTGCGAAGCGGATCTGAGGGCATCGACTGTCTCCTTACAGCGGGTCCGTGGGAGCTACCGCCCGATCGAGCCCGGGCGCAGGCTCTCGGTGCCGACGGCCGGGCCGCGGCGAACGCGCGGCGGCTCCACCGGCGGCGTAGGCACGTCGAACGTCTGCGGCACCGTGGCGGTTTCGAGGAACTCGGAGCTGACCGGCGAGTCCGTCTCGAAGGGATCCTTGAGATCCAGCTCCTTCGCGATCTCGCGCAGGCGCGGCAGCACCTCCTGGCCGGTCAGCTCGATGCAGCGCAGCGCGTCCTCGTGGCCGACGCGCCCGTCGCTCCCCCAGAGGGCGAAGATGCCGGGCCGCGTCGCCTCCATGACGACGCGCAGTTCCTCGACCACCTGGTCCGGCGTCCCCGCGACGATCGTCCGGGTCGCGCGCTGGTCGTCGAAGGGGCGGGCGCGGGGATCCTCGCCGCGGTGGTTGATGACCTGCACGTACTGCTCGCGCCGCGTCGGCGAGAAGTAGCCCGAGGGCGACTGGTACTCCGGCTGGCCGACGCCGGCGAACTCACCCTGCATCCACATGAACTGCCGGGCGTTCTCTACCGCCTTCTCCTCGGTGTCGGCGACGTGCACGCGCAGCAGGTAGCCGCGATGCTCGGGCCCGGCCTCGTAGCCGGCCTCGGCGGCGGTCTCGTCGTAGAGGTTCCAGATCTGTTGCGTGACGTCCACGGCGGTGTTGAGCGCGATATAGGGGTAGCGCTGCTGCGCGCACCAGACGATCGTCTCCGGGCTGGCGGTGCCGGGCACCCAGATGCGCGGGTGCGGCTGCTGCAGCGGGCGCGCCCAGGGGTTCACGGTGCGGAAGTGGTAGTGGTCGCCCTCCCAGCGCCAGGGACCGGGCTCCGTCCAGGCCTTCACGATCAGGTCGTGCGCCTCGTAGAAGCGATCGCGGTTGAACGCGGGGTTGACGTTGTTCGCGAGCTGCTCGGAGCCGCCGCCGCGCACGATCCCGGCGACGAGGCGGCCCTTCGAGATCATGTCGATCATGGCGAGGCTCTCGGCCGCCGCCAGCGGGTTCTCGAGGGTCGGCAGCGGCGTGCCCAGCAGCACGATCTTCACGCGCTCGGTCGCGGCGGCGAGGATGCTGGCCCAGACCGTGATCTGCGACTGCATGCAGAACGGCGCGTTGTGGTGCTCGTTGAGCATGATGCCGTCGTAGCCGACCTCCTCGGCCTTCAGGTACTCCCGGAGGCGGTCGTTGTAGAGGCGGCTGCCCTCGACGGGGTTGTAGTACTTGTTGGAGAACGTCACCCGCGTCGTGCCGAGGTTGCCATCCTCGTCCCGCGGCTCGGGGTAGGCCGAGTCCGGTTGCTCGGTGAAGTACATGAGATGCATGGCGCTGCTCCCGGCTCTCGGGGCTGGTCCCCGCGTCGGGGGCATTCTAGCCTGTCGCCCACTGGGACGGCTGCGCGGGCGGCTGCGCGGGGCGGCGAACTGTGGAGGTTGCGATGACAGAGGCGTTGCAAGGTCTGCGCGTGCTGGACCTCGCCCGGCTCGGGCCCGGCATGTACGGCTCGATGCTGCTCGCCGACTTCGGCGCGGACGTGCTGATGGTGGAGATCCCGCCCGGCGCCGTGCCGCGCTTCGACGCCCAGGGCGGAGGCGACCCGGAGGCCGCCGCCAGCGCCGAGCGTCAGATCGCGACCAACGCCTTCCGCCGCAACAAGCGCTCGATCGCCATCAACCTGCGCGAGCCCGAGGGCCTCGAGCTGTTCTACCGGCTCGTCGACGACGCCGACGTCGTGCTTGACGGCTTCCGGCCGGGCGTGACGGAGCGCCTCGGCATCGACTACGCGACGCTGTCCGCGCGCAATCCGCGGATCATCACCGGCACGCTGTCCGGCTACGGCCGGACGGGCCCCTACGCGCAGATGGCCGGCCACGACATCAACTACATCTCGATCGGCGGGGCGCTCGGCATGATCGGCGGCGCCGATGGCCGGCCGGTGATGCCGCTCAACCTCGTCGCCGACTTCGGCGGAGGCGGCCTGCTGCTCGCCTTTGCCGTGCTGCTGGCCGTGCAGGCGCGCGAACGCACGGGGCGCGGCCAGGACATCGACCTCGCGATGTCGGACGGCGTGACCTCGCTGCTGAGCATGCAGATCTCGAGGATGTTCAACGTCGAGAAGCCCCCGCCGCCGCGCGGCGAGCACCCCCTCGGCGGCGGGCGCTGCTTCTACAACGTCTACCAGTGCGCCGACGGCAAGTGGATCAGCGTGGGCGCGATCGAGGCCTACTTCTTCGAGGCGCTCTGCCGCGGCCTCGGCCACGAGGGGTTCATCCCGCACCAGCACGACGACGATCGCCAGCAGGAGATGATGGACGCCTTCGCCGCGACCTTCCGCACGCGGCCTCGCGACGAGTGGTTCGCCCTCCTCGGCGAGGCGGATGCCTGCCTCACGCCCGTGCTCGACCTCGACGAGATGGCGGCGGACCCGCACGTGCGCGATCGCGGGCTCGTCGAGACCATCGAGGATCCGGAAGCGGGCACGGTCGAGCAGGTCGGCGTCGCGCCGAGGCTGCTCGGCACGCCGGGCGAGGTGCGGCTGCCCTCGGCGCGGCTCGGCGAGCACACGGACGACGTGCTCGGATCGCTTGGCCTCGATGTGGCGCGGATCGCGGAGCTGCGCGAGCGCGGCGTGGTGGCGTAAGCCGGCGGTCGGCGGTCAGGCGAGGCCGAGCTCGGCCAGCAACTCGTCGTTGTGCTCGCCGATCAGCGGCGGGCGGCGGCTGATCGCCCACGGCGACGCTCCGAAGCGCCACGGCGCGCCGGGGTAGGTGAAGGAGCGGTCCAGCTCAGGGTGCTCGACCTCCGTCGGGAAGCCGCGCGCGACGAAGTGCGGGTCTCTGATGACCTCCTCGGGCGCATAGATGATCCCGACCTGGAAGCCGCGCTCCTGGGCGCCCTCGAAGAACTCGTAGGCGGGCAGGCGCGCCGCCAGCAGGTTCATGGCCTCGCGCCCCGCCGCCAGCAGCGCCGCCTCCTCGCCGTCCTCGCCGATGCGCCCGATGTTGAGCATGCCGTCGCGTCCTGCCGCGACCTCGAGCAGCGGCGCTTCCTCGAACGTGTCGAGGAGGTCGACCTCACGCAGCCACTCGATCACGGTTCGGAACTGGTCCGGGTAGCGGGGGAAGAGGCCGGTGTTGATCCAGCGCCCGTCGGCGGCCTCCCGTTGGGTGGGGATGCTCGGCGCGGGCGCGGCGTGGCGGCCGGTCTGGCGTTGCACGGTGTTGTTCGCGACGAGCCACTGATAGCTCGCCGCCTCGGTCGTCACGTTCGAGGCGGCGTGCATGCTGACGTCGATGAACTGGCCCTCGCCGCCGCCGTCGCGGTGCAGCAGGGCGGTGAGGATCGAAATCAGCGCCCAGTGGCAGCCGGTCTGGAAGCCCTGGCCGCCGCCGCCGCGCACCGGCGGCAGCGAGTGGTCGTCGTAGCCGCAAGACCAGACCGGCCCGCCGCCCGCGAGGATCGTGAGGTCCGTGAACGGCTCCCTGCTTCGCGGATCGTCGCGCCCGAACGAGGTGATCGCCGCGTGGATCAGCCCGGGGTTGCCCTCGCGCAGGTCCGCGTAGTCCAGCCCCAGCCCCGCGAGGCGGCCCGGCGGCTGGTCCTCCACCAGCACGTCGGCGTTCGCGGCCAGGCGGCGGAACGCCTCGCGGCCCTCGTCACTCTCGAGGTCCAGCGTCAGCGAGCGCTTGCTGGTGTTGTAGTGCCAGAAGTAGAGGCTGCGCTCCGGGTGCCGCTCGTCGCCGAGGAAGGGCTCATGGCCGCGCGTGCGGGCGCCCTCGGGCGGCTCCACCTTCACGACGTCCGCTCCCATGTCGCCGAGCAGCTTGCCCGCCAGCTCGCCGGCCTCGTCGCACAGCTCGACGACGCGCAGGCCGGACAGCGGGCCGGACGCGCCGGCCGGTGGCTGCGTCATATCACGCCGTCCTCGTGCAGCTGCTCGACCTCGCTGCTGTCGAGGCCGAGCAGCTCGCCGAAGACGTACTCGTTGTGCTCGCCGAGGCAGGGCGCGCCGCGCTCGAGTCGCCAGTCCGTCTCGCTGAGGTGCGCGGGCACGCCGTCGACGCGGACGCGGCCCATCTCCGTCTGCGTGACCTCCGGCCACAAGCCCCAGGCCGCCGTGCTCGGGTCGTGGTCGATGCGATCCTCGGGGCGGGCGACCGCCGCGGCGGGCACGCCCGCTGCCCGCAGACGCTCGGCCGTCTCGAAGGCCTCGCGCTCGCCCGTCCAGGCCGCGATGCGCTCGTCGAGGGCGTCCTCGTGCTCGCGGCGCGCCTCGAGGCCGGCGAAGCGCGGGTCGTCGGTCCACGGCTCGGCCACGGCGTCGGCGAGGGCGCGCCAGTCCTCCTCGCTGCGGCAGGCGATGGCGATCCAGTTGTCCTCGCCGGCGGCGGGGTAGATCGCGTGCGGCGCCATCGGCGGCCACTCGCTGTGGTTCGAGTCGGGCAGGCCGTCGCGGCGCGTCGGGCGGCCGTTGGCGGTGTAGTCGAGCGTCGCCGGTCCGGTCAGCGCCGCGCCAGCCTCGGTGCAGGCCATGTCGACCCACTGGCCCTCGCCGGTGACGTTGCGATGGTGCAGCGCGGCGAGCAGCCCGATCGCCATGTAGTAGGCGCCGGTGTGGTCCATGTAGGAGTAGCCCCAGCCGGCAGGCGGCTGGTCACGCAGTTTCGAGGTCCACGTCAGCCCGGAGATCGCCTGCACGATCGGGCCCCAGGTCTTGTAGTCGCGGTAGGGGCCGCTGCCGCCGAAGCCGCTGTTGGAGACGTAGACGATGTCCGGCTTCAACTCCCGCAACTGCTCGTAACCGAAGCCCAGCCGCTCCATCACGCCGGCCGAGAAGTTCTCCGTCACGGCGTCGGAGATACGCACCAGCTCGCGCAGCAGCTCCTTGCCGCGCTCGGTGCGGAGGTTGAGCGTGATGCCCAGCTTCTCCGTGTTGTGGTTGTTGAAGGCGCCGCCGAGGTTGATGCCGCGCCGCTCGTCCGGGTAGGGCGGCTGCCCGCGCAGGATGTCCCAGCGCCCCTCGTTCATGGGGTCCTCGATGCGGATCACCTCGGCGCCGAACGCCGCGAGGTGACGCGTCGCGCCCGCGCCGGCGAGCTGGCCGGTGAAGTCGCAGATCCGGTAGTTGGCGAGCGCCCGCGCCATCCCACGTCCCTTGCCGGCTACGGCAGTGCGGGCGTCATGGTAGCGGGCGGCCGCCGCCGGGGGGCGGGAGGGCCGCTTCGTTCCGTATTGTGAGACGCCGCGTGTGCGCCGGTCGCCGGCTCCTAGCTGAACGGGGCGCGGGCCAGCAGCTCGGCATGCACGCCGGGGCGCGGGCACTGCGGATCGCGCGCCCACTCGGAGTCGCGCAGCTCCCAGCCTTGGCGGCAGTCGGCGAGCTGGCCCTCGAGGACGGCGCGCAGCTGCTCGCGCAGGTCGGCCTCGCGGACCGGCGTGAGGATCTCGATCCGCTCGTCCATGTTGCGCTCCATCAGGTCGGCGCTGCCGATGAAGTACTCCGGGTCGCCGTCGTTCTCGAAGTAGTAGATGCGGGCGTGCTCGAGGAAGCGGCCCACGACGCTGACGACGCGCACGCGCTCGCTCAGGCCCTCGAGGCCGGGCCGCAGGCGGCAGATGCCGCGCACGATCAGGTCGACCCGCACGCCGGCCTGCGCCGCCTCGTAGAGCAGGCGCGTGAAACGGGCGTCCTCGAGCGCGTTCATCTTGAAGATCACGCGCGCGGGCCGGCCGCCGCGGGCGTGCTCGATCTCGCGGCGCACGCGCTGCTCGAAGTCCCGCCGCAGCGTGGTGGGCGCGACGACGAGGTGGTCCGTGACCGGCCGCGCCGACGATCCGGTGAGGTGATTGAAGACAGTCACGAGGTCGGAGCAGATGCCGTGGTCGGACGTGAACACCCCGAGGTCGCTGTAAACCCTCGCGGTTGCCGAGTTGTAGTTGCCCGTCCCGATGTGCGCGTAGAGCCGCAGCCCGGACTCCTCCTCGCGGACGACGAGGCAGGCCTTGCTGTGCACCTTCAGCGCGGGCGAGCCGTAGGCGATGTGCACGCCGGCCTGCTCCAGGCGGCGCGTCCACTCGATGTTGTTCGCCTCGTCGAAGCGCGCCGAGAGCTCGACGACCACGGCGACCTGCTTGCCCTTGCCGGCCGCGTCGATCAGCGATTCCAGCACGGGCGAGTCCGGCGAGGTGCGGTACAGCGTCTGCTTGATCGCGAGCACCTGCGGATCCTGCGCGGCGGCCCCGACGAAGCGCGCGACCGTCGCGTCGAAGGACTCGTAAGGGTGCGAGACCATCACGTCCCGCTCGCGCAGCAGCGCGAACAGCGAGGCGTGGTCCTCGATGTTGGCGAACGAGGAGGGGACGGCGGGGGTGAAGGGCGGTACCGAGAGATCGGGCCGCGGCAGCGTGCCGATCTGCATCAGCGCGTCCTTGCCGATCAGGTCGTCGACCTCGATCACGTCGGACTCGTCGAGGTCCAGCTCGTCGAGCAGCAGGCGCCGGTGCGCCGGCGGCAGCGCGGCGGGCGCTTCGAGGGCGACGGCGGAGGCGAGCCGCCGCTGCTCGAGCTGGCTCTCGATCAGCTCGCGCAGGTCCTGCGCCGCCTCGCCCGGCTCGCCGATGTCGGCGCTGCGCAGCACGCGCACCATGTTCCAGCCGCGCACCTCGACGCCGCTGAAGAGCAGGTGCAGGAAGGCCCCGATCACCTCCTCGATCGGGACGAAGCGCCCGTCGCCGATCTCGATGAAGCGCGGGCGGTTGGGCGGCACCTTGACGCGCGCGAAACGCCCGCTGCTGCTGCCGGGGTCTGCCAGCTCGGTCACGAGCGAGAGGCTTCCGCCCGAGATGAACGGGAAGGGATGCGCCGGATCGACGACCAGCGGCGTCAGCACCGGCAGGATCATGCGCTCGAAGTGCTCGCCCAGCTCCGCCTGCTCGGCCTCGTTGAGCGAGTCGAAGCTGACGATGCGCACACCGGCGGCTGCGAGGGCGGGGCGCAGCTCGCGCATCCACAGCTCGTCGGCCGCGTGCCGCATCGCGGCGCAGCGCTCCTTCGCCTGCGTCAGCTGGGCGGCGACGGTCAGGCCGTCCACGGTGCGGCGCGCCGGGTTGGTGCGCCGCAGGCGCTGCAACCAGCCGATGCGCTTCGCGTAGAACTCGTCGAGGTTGCTGCTGGTGATCGCGACGAACTTGACGCGCTCCAGCAGCGGGTTGCGCGGGTCTTGCGCCTCCGCCAGCACGCGGTCGTTGAAGTCCAGCCAGCTCAGCTCGCGGTTGAGGTAGAGCTCCGGGTCGTCGAGGTCGAACGCGGCCTCGCGTCGCGGCTCGGCGCGCGCTCCGGCGCTTGCCCGTGCGGCCTGGGGAGTGCTCGTCATGGCTCGCACAGGATACAGATTTCCGCGAGCGTTCGAGGAGCCGCGGCGCGCTGAGCGGCGGGGCTTGGCCCGCGAGCGCGCCTAGCCGCGGCCGAGCAAGGCGGCGTCGGTGAAGAGCGCGCCCGCGCCGTGGTTCGTCACCATCGCGACCTCCGCGCCCTCGATCTGGTTGTAGTGGGCAGTGCCGCGCAGCTGCCGCACGGCGGAGACGACGCGCTGCAGGAGCTGGGCCGTGCCCGCGTGGCAGAACGACATCGTCCCGCCGTCGGTGACGATCGGGAAATCGCCGCCGGGCCGGACGCGGCCGTCCATCACGAAGGGGCCGCCCTCGCCCAGCTCGCAGAAGCCGTAGGCCTCGAACTGGCGGATGATCTCGAACGAGAACGGGTCGTAGAACTCGCACACGTCCACGTCCGAGGGCTGGAGTCCGGCCATCGCGAAGGCCTTCTTCGCGGCCCAGGCGCCCACGTCGCCGACGCGGTCCCAGATCGGCGCCATGTGGTACGCCGGTCCGCGCCGGTCGAGCCCGCCCCCGAGCACGCGCACCAGCGGAACGTCGAGGTCGCGCGCTCGTTCGACGGTCGTGAGCACGAGGCCGGCGCCCCCCTCGGCGGTCATCGCGCAGTCCAGCAGGTGGAACGGGTCGGCGACCATGCGCGAGTTGAGCACGTCTTCCGGGGTGATCACCTGGCCGCTGTAGACGGCGTCCGGGTTGCGCCCGCCGTTGGTGCGGATCGCCGAGGCGACCTCGGCGAGGTGCTCCGGCTTCGTGTCGTAGAGGTACATGTGGCGCTGCGCGATCAGGGCGAACTCGGCGGCGGTGTAGAGCCCGAAGCACTCCACGAACTCGTTGCTCGGCCGGGTCCAGGGCGCGGTCGAGGGACGAACGGAGTAGGCGCCCGCCTGGCCGTTCGCGATCACGACCGTCTGGCACATGCCCGTCGCGATCGCCGCGGCCGCCTCGAGGACCGACGAGACGCCGACGAGCGCTCCGCCCGTCCAGCTCGGCCGCCCGCCCAGCAGGTGCACGAAGTGGGTCTGTGCGGCCGGCTCCATGCTGGCGATCACGTTGACGCCGTCGACCTCGGAGCCGTCGATGCCCGCGTCCGCCAGCGCGCCCCGCAGCGCGTCGACCGTGACCGAGAGCGACGTCTCGCCCTCGAGGTGACGCGCGACCTTCGTGTTGTAGGCCCCGACGATCGCGACCTGCTGGAACGGCGAGTCGGTCATGTGCGCTCCGAACGGTGCGAGAGCCGCGGCCGCGGCCCGTCCGCGCGCGATTCTAGCGGACCGCGAGCCGCGCGGCGCTCCGCGCGGCGTCCCGCTGTATCCTGAGATCGTGGCCCAGGCGCCCGCGCGCCCTCGTAGCTCAGGGGACAGAGCAGCGGACTTCTAATCCGGAGGCCGGAGGTTCGAATCCTCCCGAGGGCGCCATACGGCACGGTCCGGGCGCCCGCAGGCGCCGCGCGGATCCGGCTGGAGGAACTGCGCCTAGAGGATCTGGGACAGGAAGAGCTTCGTCCGGTCCTCGGTCGGGTTCTCGAAGAAGTGCTGCGGCGTGCCCTGCTCGACCAGGGCGCCCTCGTCGAAGAAGACCAGGCGGTCGGCGACCTCGCGGGCGAAGCCCATCTCGTGCGTCACCACGATCATCGTCATGCCGGACTCGGCCAGCTCGCGCATCACGTCCAGCACTTCCTTGATCATCTCCGGGTCGAGCGCGGAGGTCGGCTCGTCGAAGAGCATGATCTTCGGCTGCATCGCGAGGGCGCGCGCGATCGCGACGCGCTGCTGCTGACCGCCGGAGAGCTGCGCGGGGTACTTGTCCGCCTGCTCCGGGATGCCGACCCGGTCCAGCAGCTGCATCGCCAGATCCTGGGCATCGAGCTTGGGCAGGTGCCGCACCTTCTGCGGGCCGAGCGTGATGTTGCTCATCACCGAGAGGTGCGGGAACAGGTTGAACTGCTGGAACACCATCCCCACTTCGGAGCGGATCGCGTTGAGGTTGCGCACATCGTCGTTCATCTCGATGCCGTCGATCACGATCCGTCCGGCGTCGTGCTCCTCAAGGCGGTTGAGGCAGCGGATGAAGGTGGACTTGCCGGACCCGGAGGGGCCGAGGATGACGACGATCTCGTGCTCCTTGACGGAGAGCGTCACGTCGTCGAGCGCCTGGAAGTCGCCGAACCACTTGTCGACGTTCTCGGCGATGATGATGTCGGGTTGGCCGGCGAGCCGCCCGCCGTTGTCGTCGGTCATCTCCTGCTTCCTCCGATCATCCTAGCGTTCCCCGACGCCGAGCGTGCGCTCGAGGCGCTGCGAGATGCGGGACATCATGAACGCCACCACCCAGAAGACCAGGGCGACGAAGACGTAGGCCTCGAGGCGGAACGGGGTGAACTCGAACTGCGCGATGGCGGCGTCGGCGTTCCCCTTCAGTTCGCGCAGCGGCAGGATCACCGTGACCAGCGTGGTGTCCTTCCAGATCGCGATCGCCTGCCCGACGATGGGCGGGATCGAGATGCGCAGCGCCTGCGGCATGATGATCAGCCGCAGCGCCTGGGGCCGGCTGAGGCCCACGGCGTGCGCGGCTTCGTACTGCCCTCGGGGCAGCGCCTGCAGCGCGCCGCGGATCGATTCGGCCATGTAGGCCCCGGTGAAGACGGCCATCACGACCATGGCGCGGACGATCAGTTCGCCGGGGAACACGTCGTCGAGGATGAACAGCGCCACGAACAGCCAGCCCAGCAGCGGCGCGCCGCGCACGACCTCGATGTAGGTGGTGCAGGTCCAGGAGATGGCCTTCATGGTGGACGCGCGCCCGAGTGCGAGCGGGATCGCGACGACGAGCCCGCCCGCGATGCCGACCGGCGCGAGGATCAGGTTCAGCACGAAGCCGTCGAGCCGCCTCATCTGGCCGCCGCCGAAGGCGAGCAGGAGCATCAGCGCGATCGGCAGCGCCGCAAGCAGCAGCCCTCCCACGATGCGCACCTGCAGCGTGCGCCGCTGGCTCGTCTCGCGCGGCATCCAGACCGTCGCGTAGTAGCCCGCGTAGAGCATGCCGATGGCGACGAGGAACCACAGCGACGACCAGAGCGCGGCGCCGCCGTGCGCCATCAGGAAGACGACGAAGGCTCCGGCAATCGCGATGAAGAGGTGGTCCTTGCGTCCCAGGCTGGACCAGGTGCCGTAGGTGAGCCCGATCAGGGTGAAGACGAAGGCCATCGAGACCCAGAGCCGCCACGCTTCCTCGCGCGGGAACGCCCCGGCGAAGAGCAGCCAGCGGTTCGCCGTGATCACCCGCCAGTCGGCGTCGATGAATACGAACCAGATCGCGCCTGCGAGCAGGACGCCGATGATCGCCAGCGCCACGAACGTCAGGATCGCGCCGCCGCGCGAGGGGAAGAGGTTGCGCCGCACCCACTCGCGGGCGCGCACGGACCACGGGCGGTGCGCGCGCTCGCGGTGCGGCGGCAGCACGATGCGGCGCTGCTGGGGCTGCATGGGCATCTCGGCCATCGCTGCCCCCTAGACCTCGTGCACCGTGACGCGCGAGTTGAAGAAGTTCATCACGGCCGAGAGCAGGAACGAGATCGCCATGTACGTGACGATGATCACGAAGAACATCTCCAGCGCGTGCCCGGCCTTGTTCTGCACGATCGTCGCCACCCGGAACAGGTCGTCGTAGAGGACTGCGTAGGCGAGCGAGGAGTTCTTGTTCACGTTCAGGTACTGGTTGGTGACGGACGGGATGATCTGACGCAACGCCTGCGGCAGGATCACCAGCGTCAGGCGCTGGTAGGCGCTCAGCCCCACGGCGTTCGCCGCCTCGGTCTGCCCCCTCGGCAGGGCCTGGATGCCGGCCCGCACGATCTCGGCGATGAACGACCCGGTGTAGAGCGTCAGGCCCACCACCAGCGCGGCGAACTCCGGCTCGATCGTCATCCCCTCGGCGTAGTGCGTGCCGCTGACGACGGGGGCGTCGATCCAGACCGGCGCGCCGAGCGCCAGGTAGGAGACCACGGCGCCGATGGCGAAGACGGTCAGCGCCGCGCGGTTCCCGTTCTGCGACTGGCCCGTCTCGCGCTCGAGCTCCTGGCGGCGCGCCCGCACCCGCATCGCGGCGACGGCCGAGATCAGCAAGGCCAGCACCCAGATGCCGGCGAACCAGTGGGGCGCGCCCCACAAGCCGCTGTTCGGGACCGGCCAGGGAATCGCCACGCCGCGGTTCGAGACGAAGGCGATATCGCCGATGCTGATCACGTCCTCGATGAGCGGCATGCCCACCAGGAACACGGAGTAGACCAGCACCACCTGCACGAGCAGCGGCGTGTTGCGGAAGATCTCGACGAACAGCATCGCCAGCCGCGCGATCAGCCAGTTGTTGGACAGCCGCGCGACCCCGACGACGACGCCGACGATGGTCGACAGCGCGATCGCCACCAGCACCGCGCGGACCGATGACCAGACGCCCACCATGTACATCGTGATCCGCGAGTTGGTGACGCCGTCGACGTCGACCAGCCACTGGTTGGCGACGTTGAAGGCGGCTGGCTCGTTGAGGAAGGCGAACCCGAACTCGCGCAGGTCGAGCGAGAAGAGCACATACGCGAAGACGAGCGCGGTGATCGCGACGTAGACGCCCTGCGTCGCGAAGTCGCGGAAGCGTCGCCGGTGGATCAGCGGTACGGGGGCGGCCTCGGGCGGAAGGGCAGTAGCCATGTCACCGCCTCACGGCGCCCGGCGGGGCGGGTGGGACTGATCTATGAGAGGGGCCGCCCCGGTTGGGACGACCCCTCTCAGTGTGCTCCTCTGTCTGGTCGGCTGACGACCTAGCGGTACGGCAGCGCGTAGAGGACTCCGCCTTCGCCCGGCGGGCAGTCGACCGACTTGTCGATCGCCAGCGCGTTGAGCGTGCAGGCGCGCGGGATGTTGTCGCCGATCGTCCGCGCGTAGATCTCGCCGTAGTTGCCGACGGCGGCGATCGCCCGCTGGATGAACTGCGCGTCCACCGAGTCGAAGCCGAGCGTGGAGACCGAGCCGCCCTCGTAGGGCACGCCGAGCAGGCGCGCGATCGCGGTGTTCGGCGGGCTCGCGGCCATCTGGGCCACGTTCCCCTGGGTGATTCCCTCTTCCTCAGCCGCGATCAGGCCATGCACGACCCAGTTCACGACGTCCTTCCACTCGCTCTCGTTGTCGCGGACGCCAGGCGCCAGCGGCTCCTTCGAGATGATTTGCGGGAGGATCTTGTAGTCGGCCGCGTCGTCGCGCACCGCGATGCGCGAGGCGAGGTCCGAGGCGTCCGCCGTCAGCACGTCGCAGCGTCCCGAGAAGAACGCGTCCGCGACGTCGCTGCTGAGTCCGCCCTTCGGGTCGTACGTCAGGCCGATGTCGGTGAAGTGGTCGGCCACGTTCTGCTCGGTCGTCGTGCCCGTCTGCACGCAGATCGTCGCCTCGCCCATGTCGGACGTCGTGTCGTAGCCCGAGTCCTTGCGCACGGCGAAGCCCTGACCGGTGTAGAAGGTCGTCTGCGCGAAGTCGACCTCGAGCTCGCGGTCGCGCGAGGCGGTGATCGTCGTCGTGCGGATCAGCACGTCGATCGTCTCGTCGGCGAGCAGCTCGAAGCGAGTCGAGGCGTCCGAGGCGTCCACGTACTCGACGGCGTTCGCGTTCTTCAGGACCGCCGCGGCGATCGCCTTGCAGAACTCGATGTCGAAGCCGACCACGCTGCCGTCGGCCTCCTTGAAGCCGAACAGCGGCTGGGTCTGCTTCACGCCGCAGAGCAACTCTCCGCGGTCCTGGATGGTGGCTACCGTGCCGCCGTCCTCGTCGTCACCCTCACAGGCGGCGGCGAGTCCCAGCGCAAACAGCGCCAGGATCAGCAATGTCAGTCTCTTCATGGAACCTCCTCGCTTGGGGTAATCAATGCACTTCCTGCCCAATGGGGGATAATAGGAACGCCCTTCACTGACCGTCAAACGGCGCGACCGCGCGCGGAGGATTGAGCGTGGCTCAGGCGACGATGCCCCGGCGCCTGAGTTCCCCGATCTCCGCTGCCGCAACGCCCTGCTCCCGCAGGATCTCGTCCGTATGGCGTCCGAGGGTCGGCGATCCCGAGGCGATCGCGGTCGGGGAACTCGAAAGGTCGACGATCGGAGCGGCCTGGCGCTGCTGGCCGAGCTGCTCGTGCTCGACCTCCACGAAGTGCGTCGCGCCCTGCGGATCGTCGGCGAGGTCCTCCGGGAAGTGGACCGGCGCGGCGGGGACGCCCGCCTCGGCGAAGCGCTCGAGCCAGCGGTCGCGAGTGTCGCCGAGCAGCACGGCGGCCACCCGCCGGCGCACCTCCGCCATGCGCACGCGCTGCTCCGCCGGATCTCCCGCCTCCTCGTCCTCGGGGCTCTCGTCGATGCCGAGGACGCCCTGGGCGGCGGCGCGCGTGGCGGGGGTGAGCGCTCCGATGGCGAGCGCGCCGTCCTTGACGCGGTAGCCGCCGTGGAACGGTCCGCCCAGCGTGTCGTGGTAGCGCATGCGCGCCGCCAGCAACTCGCGGTACGGCGCGCCGCGCGCTCGCAGCTCGGAAACCTCGGCCATCAGCGGATCGCGCACGGCCGCGTCGGTGACCGGCTCGCGCATGTTGAACATGCCGGTCTGGGAGAGCACGGAGCGCAGCAGCGAGGCGGAGACGACTTGGCCCTCGCCCGTGCGCTCGCGGTGCAGCAGCGCGGCGCAGACGCCCATCGCCAGCGCCGTGCCGGTCGAGAGGTCGGCCATCGTCACGCCGGTGCGCATCGGCGCGCCGTCGTCGCTGGTCTTCTCGCTCATCGCCATCGCGCCGCCGTGGGCCTCAGCGACGATGTTGCTGCCGGGCAGCTCGGCCAGCGGTCCGGTCGAGCCGAAGCCGCTCACCTCGGCGTAGATCAGGTCCGGCCGCAGCGCGGACAGCGTCTCGTAGCCGAAGCCCAGCCGCTCCGGCACGCCCGGCCGGTAGTTGTGCAGCACCACGTCGAAACCCGGCGCGATGCGGTGCAGCAGCGCGCGCCCCTCGGAGGCTGCGAGGTCGATCACGAGGCTGCGCTTGCCGCGGTTGAGGTACTGGAAGACCTTGCTCTGTCCCGGAACGACTGCCCCGGTGCTGCGGAACGGCTCGCCGCCGGGCCGCTCGACCTTCACGACATCCGCCCCGAGGTCGGAGAGGTGCATGCCGGCGTAGGGCCCGGCGTAGATCATCGAGAGATCCAGCACGCGAATCCCGCTGAGCGGCCCGTCCGCCATCAGGCGCCCTCCTCTTGCCGATCGGGCGCGGGCGGAGCCTCCCAACCGGCGGGGTAGTACTGCCGCAGCGCGGCGGTCCGCAGCTCGCCGCGGTGGTCCGGGTGCGCGATGGCGATCAGCTCCTCGGCGCGCTGGCGCTGGCTCTTGCCCGCGAGGCGCGCCACCCCGTGCTCCGTGACGACATGGTCGGCGAACGAGCGCGGGATCGTCACGTACGAGCCGTCCGCGACCAGTGCGATGATGCGGCTCAACTCGCCGCCGCGCGCCGTCGAGGGCAACACGGTGATCGCCTTGCCCGCGGGCGCGATGAAGGCGCCGATGTGGAACTCGGGCTGCCCGCCGGTGCCGTGGTAGACGGTCGTGCCGAGCGACTCGGCGCCGATCTGGCCGGTCAGGTCCACGCTGAGCGCGTTGTTGATCGAGGTCATACGCCGCTGTTGGGCGACGATCTGGATCCGGTTGACCTCGCTGACGGCGCGCGTCTCCAGCGGCCCGTTCTCCAGCCAGCGCGCCTCCTCGTCGTTCCAGGGCACCACGCTCGTGGTCACGTGCAGGCCGGGCTCCAGCGACTTGCGGCTGGAGTTGACCGTGCCCTCGATCATCAACTCGAGCACGGCGTGCGGCGTGAACTCGGAGTGCCAGCCGATGTCGCGCTTGCCGTCGAACACGCCGAGGTCGCCGAGGAACATCGAGGTGCGCCCCGCGCCGATCTGGACCGTGTCGCCGTCCTCGATGATGCCGTTGACCAACCCGGCGATGGTGGGCCCCTCCGGCGGGTAGTCGTGCGGCGGCGGGGGTGGACGTTCGGTGGTCTCCGTGAGCACGAAGGCGCTGACCTCGGTCACGTGCAGCCGCTCCGTCGTCCGCACGTTGGGCAGCCAGGGGCAGACTTCGAGGACCGAGGTGCGCGCGCGGCGTACGAAGTCGCCCTTGTGCCAGGGCACCCCGCCGAAGTGGATGTAGCCCTCGGCGTCGGGCGGCGCGCAGTTCGCCATGAACACGTCGATCGGCTCGTGCGAGCCGCGGTCGTCGTAGTGGCTGAACTGCGTCGAGAAGAGCTGCGGGTAGTAGTCGGCGCGCAAGGACTCGAGGGCGGCGCGCCCGCCCGGCCCGGCGTAGACCTCGAGGTTGGCGTCGAAGCCGAGCGCGGCGAACTCGTCCTTGAACCACTGCTGCTCCGGGGAGGGGGCGCAGGCGCGGATCCTGACCTCGCGGTCCAGCTCGGAGATGCGCGCGATCAGCGCCGGCATCACGGCGTAGGCGTCGCCGCCGATCGGCGTATAGAGCGTGTCGCCGCGCCGCACCAGCCGCGCGGCCTCGCCGGGTGAGATCAGCCTCGCCTCATACTCCTCGCGCCAGCCCACGCGGCCTCCGATCAAGCTCGCTTGCGCCGAGCCGCCCTCGGCGCCTCCGCATGGTAGCGCGCGCGATCGTAGCGGGCGCGGCGGCGAGAGCGGACGCGAAGCGGCCCCCGCGAGGGGGGCCGCCGCGTTGCTTCGCCGTGGAGCCGGACTACGCGAGGAAGCCGGAGACGGCGTCCATGAAGGCGTCGACCTGCTCGATCTGCGGCAGGTTGCCGGCCTCCGGGATGGTCACCAGCTGCGAGCCCGGAATCAGCGCGTTGAAGGCCTGACCGTACTCGATCGGGATCTGCCCGTCCGACTCGCCCCAGACGATCAGCGTCGGTGCGCTGATGCGGTGGATGCGCTTGTCCAGGCCGCGGTCCGGGAACTGCCACAGGAAGCGGCTGCCCGAGGTCTGCGCGCGCGTGCGCTGGATCGAGATCTCGGGGTCACGCGTCGGCGGGTTGTACTCCTGCGCCACCTCGGACATGTGGTCGTGCCACATCAAGGTCGGCAGGGTGCGCCGCGGTGTGGCGAAGTAGTCCGGGCAGGGGACCTCCTCCAGCCACAGCCCGTAGGCGTCGATCAGCACGAGCTTCTCGACGCGGTGCGGGCTGAGCGCGGCCAGCTCGGCGGCGAACATGCCGCCCAGCTCGTGGCCCATCAGCGTGACGCTGTCGAGGCCGAGCGCGTCGAGCAGGTCGTTGTGGTAGACGACGGTGTCGGTCGGGTCGTCGATGTACTGGAGGCCGCTGGACTCCCGGAAGCCGGGGAAGATCGGGGCGATCACCCGGTAGTTCTCGGCGAGCCGCTCCATGAACGGGAACCAGCCGTACTCCGCCATCATGTTGTGCAGATAGAGCAGGGGCGGGCCCTCGCCGCCCTCGCGCACTTCGATCTCGAAGGCGCCGTCCCGGACCGGGACGGTCCGCTCAGTGTGGGTCGTGGCTGTCGTCAACCTGTACCTCCGTGCTGAACCGCCCGCCGGTCCCTCCGGCGGGCGGTTGTGTGCGATTCGTCTCGGCTATCCGCCGACCGGGGCCGGCGAGACGCGCTGGGCGAGCGGGCGAGGCGACCAGCGGTCTTCCCAGCCCTCGTCGTCCCAGACGTCGTGGATCTGCGGCAAGACCTCTTCGCCGAACATCTTGATGTTCTTCATCGTGGTCTCGCGGCGCATGTTCCCAATCTGGAGCAGCGGCAGCACGTGGCCGACGCGCAGGCTCTTCGCAATCTCGGTGAGCTTCTCGGCGACCTCGTCCGGGTTGCCGGCAACGATGTTGCCTTCCTCGACCAGCTGGTCCCAGGACGGGCCCGCGCCTGCGGGCGCCTTGCGGCCGGCCTGCGGGGCGGACTCCTGCGCGAGCGCGAGGCTGCGCTCGAAGCCGGCGCGGATCGAGGCCTCCGTGCGGTAGCCGGGCGCCTCGGGGAAGTAGCGGCCGGTGGAGCCGAGCAGCTTCTGGTAGAAGAACTCGACGCCCTCCTGGTACTCCTTCTTGGCCTGCTCGGCGGAGTCGGAGACCAGCGTGAGCTGCATGTAGGCGGCGCGGTACGGGGTCTCGTCGGCGCCGTGCTCCCGGACGCGGCTCCAGTAGCCGTTCAGGGTCTGCTGGGCGCGCTTGTAGCCGCCGTAGCTGAGCGCCGCGTAGACGTGGTCCTTCTCGATGGTCCAGTCCCAGGTCTCGATCGAGCCGCCGCCGGGCACCCAGATCGGGGGCCGCGGCTCCTGCGCGGGGCGCGGCCAGATGCTGACGTAGCGCAGCTTGCTGTACTTGCCGTTGTAGTGGAACGGCTCGCGCGTCTCCATTGCCTTCTTGATCAGGTCCTCGGCCTCGTAGTAGCGCTCGCGGAAGACCGAGGGCGACATGCCGTAGACCCAGTTCGTGTCCTGCGAGGTGCCCACGGGGAAGCCGCAGACGACGCGCCCGCCGGAGATCACGTCGATCATCGACATCTCCTCGGCGACGCGGACGGGCGGGTTGTAGAGCGCGATCGAGGTGCCCAGCACGATCAGGTTGGCCTTGCTGGTGCGGCGAGCGAGGGAGGCCAGCATGATGCTCGGCGACGGCATCGTGCCGTACATGTTGGCGTGGTGCTCGTTGACGCAGACGCCGTCCAGTCCGACCTGCTCGGCGTACTCAAGCTCGTCGAGGTACTCGTTGTAGAGCTCGTTCCCGATCTCCGGGTTGTAGACCGAGTTCGGGAGGTCCACCCAGATGCCCGCGGTCTTCCAGTCGGGGCCGTGCGGCGGCTCTTCCGGCATCGCCGAGTACGGCATCAGGTGGAACATACTGACCTTCATCGAGACCTCCTCTGGTCTGCCTGTGGGGCCCGCCATTGCGTCGGCGCTCTGCCTGCCCGGCCAGCGCGACCCGTGACGCTCCCCGCGGATCGAGGAGCGCCCACAGGTTGATAGCAGAGCGCGCCCCTGCGGGCAAACCTGAGGCCCGCCGCCGGGGCGCCCCGAGACGCGCGATCGGCCCTCGGCGCTTGCCCTCGCGGCGTAGTCTCTGCGGCGAACCCGCGAGGAGGACGCGATGGAACTCGGCGCTTGCTTCCCCACCAACGAGATCGGCTCCGACCCCGCCGCGATCCGCGACTGGGCGCAGGCCGCCGAGGACCTCGGCTACGACCTGATCGAGGTCTACGACCACGTCCTCAGCGCCGACCCCAGCGAGGCGCCGAGGGAGGGCCGCGCGGAGCGGCGCGGCTACTACACCAGCACCACGGACTGGCACGAGCCGATGGTGCTGATGGGCTACCTCGCGGCGATCACCACGCGCCCTCGCTTCCTCACCGGCATCCTCGTGCTGCCGCAGCGCCAGACCGTGCTCGTCGCCAAGCAGGCCGCCGAGGTGGACATCCTCTCCGGCGGACGCCTCATGCTCGGCATCGGCACCGGCTGGTCGGACGTCGAGTACCGCGGGCTCGGCTTGGGCGACGAGTTCCGCGCGCGCGGGCGGCGCTCGGAGGAGCAGATCGCGCTGATGCGGCGGCTCTGGACGGAGCCGCTGCTGAGCTTCGAGGGCGAGTTCGACTCCGTGCCGGAGTCCGCGATCGCCCCGCGCCCGGCGCGCTCGATCCCCGTCTGGATCGGCGGGCACGCGCCCGCCGTGCTGGACCGCGTCGGGCGCATCGCCGACGGCTGGGTCGTCGGCTGGGCGCGCGCGGACTACCTGCCGGGCGCCATCGAGCAGGTCCACGAGGCGGCCCGCGCCGCCGGGCGCGACCCGGCGGAGATCGGCATCGAGACCCGCGCGCGCGTCGCGCGCTGGACGCCCGGGCAGCAGGCGGAGCACGCGCGGCGCTGCGAGGAGGCGGGCGCGACGCACTTCTCGCTGCACACGCTCGAGGGCGGCCTCACGACCGTGCAGCAGCACATCGACGCGCTGCGCGACTTCCGCGAGGCGTTCGGCGAGGAGTAAGCCCGCGCGTCAGCGGCCCGTGAAGCGGGGCTCGCGGCGCTCGCGGAAGGCGGTGATGCCCTCCTGGTGGTCCGCGCTCACGTTGGAGACGCCCTCAAGGGCGAGCGAGAGGCCGAGGTTCGTCACGGCGGTGTCGCGCAGCGGCTGGTTGATCGAGGCCTTCGTGCCCTGGATCGCCACCGTAGGGCCGTTCGCGAGCCGCGCGACGAAGGCGTCGACTGCCTCGTCCAGCTCGTCGGCGGGGACGGCGTGGTTGATGAGGCCGATCTCCGCGGCGCGTGTCGCCTCGATCAAGTCGCCCGTGTAGAGGAACTCGCGCGCCCGCGCGTAGCCGACGAGGGCGGGCCAGAGCGTGCTGCCGCCGTCGCCGGCGACGAGGCCGACGCTGACGTGCGGATCGCCGATCAGCGCGCCCTCCGCCGCGAAGGTGACGTCGCAGGCGAGCGCGACGGTCGCGCCGAGGCCGACCGCCGCGCCGTTGATGCGCGCGATCACCGGCTGCCGCGCCTCGAGGATGGAGAGCACGATGCGCTTGCCCTCGGTGCTCGTGCGGTCCCAGACGGAGGGGTCGTCGATCATCTCCTGCAGCCAGCCCATGTCGCCGCCGGCGGAGAAGGCGCGGCCGGCGCCGGTCAGCACGACGACGTCCGTGTCGGGGTCCATGTCGATCTCGGTGAAGAGGCGCGACATCTCCTCGTGCATCTGCGCGTTGAAGGCGTTGAGCGCCTCCGGGCGGTTCATGGTCAGCCGCAGCACGCGCTCCTGCCGCTCGATCTCGATCGTCTCGTAGCCCGCGTAGTCCGCCACCGTGCGCCCCCGTCCCCTGCTTCGATGTTTCGCTGCGCGTGCGCTACTCGCCGGTGAAGACGCCGTCGCGCCGCTCCGACCAGGCGCGCGTCGCCTCGCGGTGGTCGGCCATCTTCGCCGAGTAGTGCTCGTAGGCCAGTCCGAGGTCGAGGACCGCGGAGAGCTTGTCGCGCAGCAGCGTGTTGACCGTGATCTTCGTCGCCTTCACCGCGTAGGGCGGCATCGCGGCGAGGCGCCGCGCCAGCTCGAGCGATCGCGCCTCCAGCTCCTCGTCGGGCACGAGGTGGTTGACGACGCCGAGCCGCTCCAGATCCTCGCCCTCGACGAGGTCGCCGAGCATGAGCAGCTCCTTGGCCTTGTTGAGGCCGACCAGCAGTGGCCAGATCAGCGCCCCGCCGTCGCCGGCGACGAGCCCGACGTTGACGTGCCGGTCGCCGATGCGCGCCGTCTCCGAGGCGACGACGACGTCGCACATCAGCGCGATGCTCGCGCCGAGGCCGATCGCCGGGCCGCGCACGGCGGCGACGCACGGCTTCTCGAGGTCGAGCTGCGCGCGCACGATCTCGCCGGTGCGCACCTGGGCGAACTTGGCGCGCGTGCTGCTGCCGCCCTGCTCATCCATGCGCTGCACGTCGCCGCCCGCGCAGAAGGCGCGGCCCGCGCCGGTGATCACGACGGCGCGCGATTCGTCGTCGTCCAGCTCGTTGAAGGCGCGGATCAGCTCCATGCGCAGCGGCGGATGCACCGCGTTGAGGCGCTCCGGCCGGTTCAGCGTCATCACCAGCACGTCGCCCTCACGACGGAACTCGATGTGCTCGTACGTCGACAGGTCCATGGCCGCTCCTCTCACTCGATTGTCCGCCGGGGATGATACGCGCCGGCCTCGATAGACTCGCGGGGGAGGAGCGCGCGATGGCCGGGGAGCTTGAGTTCGCGCCGGTGACCGCCGATCGCTGGGCCGACCTGGCGCGGCTGTTCGAGCGCCGCGGCGGGCCGAAGTACTGCTGGTGCATGGTCTGGCGCGAGCTGCCGAGCGCGCAGCGCGGCAAGCCCGGAGCGAAGCGCGCCGCCCTCGAGGACCGCGTCGCGCGCGGCGTGCCGGTCGGCATCCTCGCCTACGCGAACGGCGAGCCCGTCGCCTGGTGCTCGGTCGCGCCGCGCGAGACGTACCGCCCGCTCGGCGGCGGCGAGTATCCCGAGGGCGCGTCGGTCTGGGCCGTCGTCTGCTTCTTCGCCAACCGCGAACTGCGCGGCCGGGGCATCGGCGCGCGGCTGCTCGACGCCGCCTGCGCGGAGGCCGCGCGCGCGGGCGCCGACGTGATCGAGGGCTACCCGGTGGACCCGGACTCGCCCAGCTACCGCTTCATGGGTACCCGGCCGGTCTTCCTCGCGGCCGGGTTCGAGGAGATCGGCCGGGTCGGGAAGCGGCGGCACGCGATGCGGCGCTGGCTGCGAGCCGCCGGGGAGCATGGACATCGAGCGGGGGGTGACGTACCTTCCCCGCGCTCAGACAAGGATGTGAACGCAGCAACCAGGGGGTAACCGTGTCGGTCCTGAACTTCAAGGTCGAGAACCACATCGCACACCTCGAGATGAACCGTCCCGAGGTGATGAACGCGCTCAACTTCGAGCTCAACCAGGCGCTCGCCGACGCCTGGCAGGAGGTGCAGGAGAACGACGACATCTGGGTCGCGATCCTCAGCGCGCACCCGGACAGCCGCGCCTTCTCCGCGGGGATGGACCTCAAGGAGCGCGCGGAGATGAACGCCAAGGGCATCGACTGGCGCAAGGTGCGCGTCACCGGCAACAACAGCCCGGAGGAGGTCTGGAAGCCGGTCATCGCCGCGATCCACGGCTACTGCCTGGCGGGCGGCTGGATGATGGCGCAGCGCTCCGACTTCCGGGTCTGCGCGGACGACGCGATCCTCGGCATCCGCGAGGTGAAGCGCGGGCTGATGCCGCACTGGGTCGCGGACCTGCCGCGCATCATCGGGCTCGGCAACGCCCTCGAGGTGGTGCTGATGGGCGAGTACATCACGCCCGAGCGCGCCAAGGAGATGGGCTTCATCAACTCGATCGTCCCGAAGGACGAGGTGCTGGACGAGGCCTTCCGCTGGGCCAACATCCTGACCGAGAACGCGCCGCTCTCCGTGCGCTGCCTCAAGGAGATCCTCTACCGCACCCACGTGCTCCCGCACGACGAGGCGATGATCATGGCGAAGCACCTCCTGCATCGCGTCGAGACCAGCGAGGACATCGCCGAGGGCCCCCGCGCCTTCGCCGAGAAGCGCCAGCCGGAGTGGAAGGGCCGCTAAACGCCGTTCCCTCGGCCGCAGACACGACGGAGCCGCCCGCGAGGGCGGCTCTCTCGTTGGCGACCGCGCCGCTGACGCGAGGGCGGCGCGCTACTCGCCGCCGTAGGCGCCGAGGCGCTCGAGGGCGTCGCGCGCCTGGTCGGCGAGGTCGAAGACGACCTGGCGGGCGGGCTTCACCTCCTCGATGAAGGTCAGGCCCTGCCCGGCGGTGACGTGCAGCCAGTCGTCGAGCTGGTGGTCCTCGATTGCCGTCTCGATCTTGCCGACGAGCATGCCCTGCAGCGGCATCGGCAGGATCTCCGGGGCGTCCTCGCGCTCCCACATCTCCTGGAACCTGGAGCGCATCGCGCGCACGCGCTTGCCGTCGTAGGCGGTCGAGATCCAGGCGTCCTGCCCGCGCCCCTCGACGAGGCGCTGCTTCTTCTTCATCGAGGTGTCGGACTCGTGCGTCGCCTGCCAGATCGTGCCGGTCCAGACGCCGTCCGCCCCGAGGGCGAGCGCGGCCGCCATGTGGCGGCCGTGCGTGACGCCGCCTGCCGCGAGCACCGGCTTGTCATGGGCCCGCGCCAGCTCGACCACCTCGGGGACGAGCGAGAAGGTGCCCATCCGCCCGGTGTGCCCGGCGGAGTCCTGGCCCTGCGCCACGATCAGGTCGAGGCCCTGCTCCAGCTCGCGCGCCGCCTGGCGGGCGAGGCCGATCAGCCCCCAGACCTTGATGCCCGCGTCGTGCAGCAGCTCCAGCGCGAAGGCGGGGCTGCCCATGCCGGAGGCGAAGATCGGGATCTGCTCCTCGATCAGCACGTCGAACTTGGCGCGCGCCTTGCGCAGCAGGTCGACGCGCTTGACGCCCCAGGGGCCGGGCGTCTTCGGCTGGGGGATGCCGTGTTCGGCCATCACGCCGTCGACGAAGTCCCAGTGGCTTTGCGGGATCTGCGGCATCAGCTCCTCCGGCGTGCCCTCGACGTACGAGGCCGAGAGCAGGAAGTCGATGCCGAACGGCTTGTCGCCGACGCGCTCGCGGATCCAGCGGATGTCGTTGCGGATCTCCTCGGGCGTCAGCGCGTTCACGCCGTACATGCCGATGCCGCCGGCGTTCGTCACCGCGGCGACCACGTCGCGGGTGTGGGCGAAGCCGACGAGGGGAATCTCGCAGCCGTACTCGTCACAGAGCCGGGTCTGCATCGGGTCGCGCGTCATGGGCGGTGCTCCTTCGGGTTCGTGCGCGTCGTGATGGTCGTCACCGCGAGGCGCCTAGATCGCGCCCGCGTGGCGGAGGATCGGGAGCTGCTCCGGCTCGAGGCCGAGCAGGTCGCAGTAGACCTCGCGGTTGTGCTCGCCGAGGAGCGGCGCGGGGCCCGGTCGGCGCGACTCGATCGTCGAGGTGCGGAACGGGAAGGCGGTGTCGGTCAGCGGGCCGGTCTCGGGGTGCTCGACCTCGCGGAGGAAGCCGCGCAGGCGCATCTGCTCGCTGGCGAGCACCTCCTCCATGGTGGCGTGGCCGGTGATCGTGAGGCCGTGCGCCTGCCCGATCTGCTGGATCTGCTCGCGGGTGCGCTCCATGCACCACTCGGCGATCGTGTCGCGCACTTCGTCGGCGTGGTCGGGCTTGGGGATGCCGAGCTGGGGGAGGTTCCAGAGCGCCTCGGTGAACCACGGCTCGGAGGCGAACCAGGGGTCGCCGCCCATCATCGCGACGAGGGCGCCCCAGTTGCG
Source organism: Dehalococcoidia bacterium (assembly GCA_963692775.1). Taxonomy (GTDB): domain Bacteria; phylum Chloroflexota; class Dehalococcoidia; order UBA2979; family UBA2979; genus VXMT01. The sequence goes on from OY839116.1 coordinate 2,645,195, forward strand.
CGCGCCCCAGACCGCGCCGATCACGATCCAGCCGTCCTTGCACTGGTAGACGCCGGGGAACCACTCGGTATCCAGCTCGCGCGTCACGATCGTGCCGTCCGAGGCGTAGCGGTGCACCTCCGGCCGCTGCGTGCTCATCATCGCCCACTGCTTCGAGACGTCGACGAACTGCCCGCGGCCCGTGCTCATCCGCGCGAGCAGCGCCGCGAGGGTGGCCGTGGCCGCGTTCAGTCCCGCGTCGCACTCGGCGATGAAGGAGCCAGGCTTGACCGGGCCGTCGTCCGGGAAGTCGCGCAGCGCGATCTGCCCGGCGAGCTGGTGGTAGGTGGTCCCGCTGGCGTGCACGACGTTGAGCGGGTAGGCGTGCTCGTCGCGCCTCGGGCCGGTCGAGCCGTAGGGCGAGATCGCCGTCACGACCAGCCGCTCGTGCCGCGCCGCCAGCGTCTCGTAGTCGAGACCCAGCTCGTCGGCGAGGGCGGGCGGGCGGTCGTGGAGGAAGACGTCGGCGCGCGCGATCAGGTCGCGCAGGATTGCGAGGCCGTCGGCCGTCTCCGGGTCGAGCGTGACGCTGCGCTTGTTGGTGTTGAGCAGCAGGAAGAGGCCGCTGCGCTCGGGGTCCGGCTCGTCGCCGGGGAAGGGTCCGCGGCGGCGCGCCTCGTCGCCCGCGCCCGGCGCCTCGATCTTGACCACGTCGGCCCCGGCCTCGGCGAGCCACTTGCCGCAGAACGGGCCGCAGACGAGTGAGCACCACTCCACCACGAGCACGTCGTCGAGCGGTCGGGCGGTCACGTCGCGGATCCTCCCCGAGGGCGTCGCGGAAGCGGGTTGCAGGCCGCGCAAGCCTACACGCTGCGCCGCACAGCGGCAGCGCCTGCCCGCGGGCGCTGCTAGTATCCGCCGGGCGACGCCCCGGCGGCCAGCGAACGCCGTCCGGGCGCGCCGCGAGCGAAGGGCACGGCCATGCGCATCGGCTTCATCGGGCTCGGCAACATGGGCGGCCCGATGGCCATGAACCTGATCCGGGCCGGCCACGATCTCACCGCCAACGACCTGCGCCGCGAGCTTGCCGATCCGCACCTCGCGGCCGGCGCGAGCTGGGCCGACAGCGTGCGCGCCGTCGCCGAGGCGAGCGAACTCGTCTTCACCTCGCTGCCCGGCCCGCCCGAGGTCGAGGCGGTCGCGCTCGGCCCCGGCGGCATCCTCGAGAGCGCCGCCGAGGGCAGCGTCTACATCGACCTCTCCTCCAACCGGCCGACGCTGATCCGCGAGATCCACGCGCGCTTCGCCGAGCGCGGCATCGAGGTGCTGGACGCGCCGGTCAGCGGCGGCGTCACCGGCGCGGCGGCGGGCACGCTCGCCGTGATGGTCGGAGGCGACGCCGACCGCTACGAGGAGCTGAAGCCGGTGCTCGACTCGATCGGCGACAAGGTCAGCTACATCGGCGGTATCGGCAGCGGCATGGTCGCCAAGCTGGTGCACAACATGACCTCGGTCTCCTCGCGGATGGCGATCGCCGAGGGCATGACGCTGGCCGCCAGGGCGGGCGTCGATCCGCACGTGATGCGGCGCGTGCTGCAGGACGGCGCGTTCGGGCAGGGGCATTTCCTCGACCACCGCCTCGTCGACACGGTATTCGCGCAGCGCTGGGATCCGCCGAGCTTCGCGCTGCGGCTCTCGCGCAAGGATCTCGGCCTCGCGACCGAGCTGGCGCGCGAGCTGGGCGTGCCGATGGCGCACGCCGCGCTCTCCGAGCAGGAGATGCTCGCCGCCCTCGGGCGCGGCTGGGGCGAGTTCGACTCCAACATCTTCTTCCGGCTCCAGGAGGAGCGGGCGGGCGTCGAGCTCGGCGGCGGCGATTCGGATGCGTCCGATGCAGGCGATGGCGAGGGGTAGGGCCTGATGGCGGACGAGTCCGCGCCCGGCCCGCTCGCGGGCAAGCGCGTCCTGGACCTGACGACGGGCGTCGCCGGTCCCGCGGCGACGCAGATGCTCGGCTTCCTCGGGGCCGAGGTGATCCGCGTGACCAGCGCGATGATCCCGCGCATCCGCGCCACCGACGACGATCCGGCGATCAACGTGCTCTACCTCAACAAGGAGTGCGTGCGGCTCAACCTGCGCGACCCGCGCGGCCTCGACCTCGGGCGGCGGCTGGTGGCGCAATGCGACATCGTCGTCGAGAACCAGCGGCCCGGCTCCGTCGCGCGGCTGGGCCTCGGCTACGAGGCGCTGCGCGAGCTGCGGCCGGACATCATCGCGATCTCGCTCAGCGCCTCCGGCAAGGGAGGCCCGGCCGAGGACGAGGTCGGCTACGCGCCCAACTTCGTCTCGCGCAGCGGCGTCGGGCTCACCTCGGGCTACGCCGGGGGGCCGCCCGGCGAGTACGTGAACTGGCCCGACCTGATCAGCGCGCACTGGCTCGTCTTCGCCGTGCTCTACGCCCTGATCCACCGCGAGCGGACGGGCGAGGGCCAGTACCTCGACCTCTCCGCCAACGAGTCGCTGACCTCGCTGGTCGGCGACCTCGTGCTCGACGCGGCGCTGAACGGACGCAGCGCCGAGCCGCGGGGCAACCGCGAGCCGACGATGGCCCCGCACGCCGTCTACCGCTGCGCCGGCGACTACGAGTGGGTCAGCATCGCCGTGGGGACCGACGGCGAGTGGCAGGCGCTCTGCGAGGCGATGGGCCGCCCCGAGCTGGCCGGGGACGCGCGCTTCGCCGGCGTGCTGGAGCGGCTGGAGCACGAGCAGGAGCTCGACGCGCTGATCGGCGAGTGGACGAGCGCGCAGCCTCCCGGCGACCTCGCGGCGCGGCTGCAGGCCGCGGGCGTGGCCGCCGCGCCCGTGCTCAACGGCAAGCAGCTGCTGGAGGACGAGCACCTGGCGGCGCAGGGCCGCTGGGTGGAGGTGGAGCACGCCATCCTCGGACGCAAGTGGGTGATGACCTCGCCCTGGAGTCTCTCCGACACGCCGGCGACGGTGCGCCACGCGGCGCGGCTGCAAGGCAGCGGCGAGCCGTACGTCTACGGCGAGCTGCTCGGCCTCAGCCGCGAGGAGATCAAGGAGCTGGTCCACGACAACGTGATCCACTGAGCGCGGCGGGACGCGCTACCCCGTACCGCGCGAGCCCGTACCATCGGCCCGGCGCAGCGAGGCAGGAACAGCCCGGAAGCGAGGAACCGACCATGCAGTACGACGTCGTCGTCGTCGGCGCGGGCAACGCCGCCCACGCCGCCGCCGTCTCCGCCCACGAGCACGGCGCCGAGCGGGTGCTGATGCTGGAGAAGGCGCCCGAGGAGCTGCGCGGCGGCAACACCCACTACAGCGGCGGCCTCTTCCGCTTCGCCTTCGAGCGCCCCGAGGACCTGCTGCCGATCGTCCCCAACATCGAGGAGCAGGTGCCGGGCTTCACGCAGAACATCAAGCCCTACGGCGCCGCCCAGTTCCGCGCCGACCTCGATCGCGTGACCGAGGGCTCCTCGGACCCGGAGCTGTCCGAGGCGCTGATCGGCCGCTCCTACGACACGGTCCGCTGGATGGTCGAGCAGGGCATCGTGATGGGCCCCGCCACCGACCTCTCCGCCGTCAAGTACGAGGGCGCGGTGCGCTGGCCGCAGGGCGCGGTGATCCGCGCCGTCGGCATCGGCATCGGGCTCTCGCGGATGTGGTTCGAGGTGGCCCGCGACCGCGGCGTCGAGCTGCGCTACGGGACGGGCGCGCGCTCGCTGACGCTCGACGACAGCGGCGCGATCAGCGGCCTCGTGGTGAACGACGCCGACGGCCTGCACGAGATCGAGACGGGCGCGGTGATCCTCGGCTGCGGCGGCTTCGAGGCCAACCCGGAGTGGCGCGCACGCTACCTCGGGCGGCCCTGGGACACCGCGCGGGTGCGCGGCACCCGCTACAACAACGGCGACGGCCTGCGCATGGCCCTCGAGGTCGGCGCGCTGCCCTACGGGCAGTGGTCCGGCAGCCACGGCACGCCGATCTCGGCGGACGCGCCGCTCTACGGCGACCGCCGGCTCACCGACCAGACCAACCGCCTCTCCTACCCCTTCGGCGTCATCCTCAACACCGAGGGCGATCGCTTCATCGACGAGGGCGAGGACTTCCACCTCCTGACCTACGCGAAGACCGGCGGCGCGGTGCTGCGCCAGCCGGGCGGCATCGGCTACCAGATCTTCGACTCCAAGGTGTTCGAGGCCCTCGAGCCGCGCTATCGCACGAGCGACCCGATCGTCGCCGACACGCTCGAGGAGTTGATCGCGCAGCTGCCGCTCGATCAGGAGACGGCGCAGCGCACGCTCGAGGCGTTCAACGCCGCCGTCGTCGGCCAGGGGACGTTCGACCCGGGCGTGCGCGACGGGCTGAAGACGGACGGGCTGGAGCCGGAGAAGACCAACTGGGCGCAGCGGCTGGACTCGCCGCCCTATCGCGCCTACCCGATCACCGGCGGCATCACGTTCACGTTCGGCGGCTTGCGCATCAACACGGACTCCGAGGTGATCAGCACGGACTGGACGCCGATCCCCGGCCTCTACGCCTGCGGCGAGATGGTCGGCGGCCTCTTCCACTACAACTACCCGGCCGGCTCCGGCCTGATGTCCGGCGCGGTCTTCGGCCGCGCCGCGGGCCGCTCGGCGGCGACGCATGTGCGCGGCGACTGAGGGCGCAGACCGAAACGGCGTAGACGCTCACACGGAGCGCCGATAGGATGCCGACAAGGTGACGCGCCTGACGCCCGCCCTCGGGCGAGCGTAGGGAGGGGAGGCCCTGCGGGTGACCTTCGTCATCACCCAGCCCTGCGTCGACGTGCAGGATCAGTCCTGCGTCGAGGTCTGCCCGGTCGATTGCATCCACTTCGATGCCGGCGAAGACCGGATGCTCTACATCGAGCCCGAGGTCTGCATCGACTGCGGCGCCTGCGAGCCTGCCTGTCCGGTCAACGCGATCTTCGCCGAGGCCGACCTGCCCGAGGACCAGGCGCACTTCCTCGAGATCAACACCCTCTGGTTCGAAGACCCGGCGGCCGCGCGCGCCATGGTTGGCGGCGGCGCCGCGCCGGCTCCCGCCGCCGCCCCGGCGGCGGAGGAGCCCGCGCCCGAGGCAGAGCCCGCCGAGGAGCCCGCGGAGGCGCCCGCCGCCGAGGCCGAGGAGCCCGCGGAGGCGCCCGCCGAGGCTGCTCCGGCGCTCGTTGCCGCCGGCACCCAGATCGAGGCCCTCGAGGACCACGGACACCATGACGGGCCGGCCGTCTCGCAGTATGGCCAGCCCTCGCCGATCGGCGTGGTCGCGATCGCCGGGATGCTCGTCATGCTCGTCGGGGTCTGGCTCGCGCCGGGCGATCCCGTCAACGGCGGCACGCCGATCATCGGCGGCGTCATCGACATCATCCCGAGGCTGGGGATCTTCCGGAACCTGCAGGGGCCGCCGGAGTTGGGCGTGGTGCTGATCCTGCCGGCGCTGCTGTTCCTGCTGATCTTCATCGTCCAGCAGGCTCGCGAGCTGCGCGGCTTCGACGCGAAGCGCGAGCGCGTGCTGGCGGGCTGGCGCGAGGCCGGCGTGCCCTGGCGGCGCAGCGAGGAGTCGCGCCGCCACGAGCTCGAGGCGACGATCAGCCAGCTCGCGAACGACCGCTTCCCGTTCCCCGACGAGGCGCACCCGGACTACCGGACGTACGTGAACGTGCCGGAGCCGCAACTGGCGCTGGAGTTCACGGCGGGCGGCGCCTCGCGCTCGCAGGTCTTCCCCGACATCGTCGTCGTCGAGCACCCGCGCAACCGCCCGATCATGGTCGCGCAGGTGGAGACGAGCGAGACGGTGACGCGGCGGCAGGCCGAGCTGGTGTGGGCGCAACTCGAGAACGACGACGCGCCGCTCTATATCTACGTGCCCTCCGGGTTCGGAGCGCGGGCCCGCGACTACGCGATGGCCGCCGGCATCGAGCGCGCCCGCATCCGCACCTGGAGGCGGCAGCCGGGCGGCATGCTCGTGCGCGAGCTCTAGGGAAGCTCTGAACAACTCGCCATAGCGAGTGAGCCGATGCGATCATGAGGCAGGAACCCGGAGAGGGGCGCGCCATGCAGCAGCGGTCGTTCGGCAGCGTCGAGTACGAGCACAAGAAGGTCAAGACGAGGCGGCAGCGGTTCCTCGAGCGCATGGAGCGGCTCGTTCCCTGGGAGACGCTGGAGGAGCGCATCGCGCCCGTCTACCCGAAGCCCGGACGCGGCCGCCGCCCCTACCCGCTGCGCGTGATGCTGCGCATCCACTGCCTGCAGCTCTGGTTCAACCTCAGCGACCCCGGCATGGAGCAGGAGCTCTACGACTCCCGCTCGATGCTCGAGTTCGCCGGGCTCAGCCTCTCCGAGCCGATTCCCGACGAGACGACCATCCTCAACTTCCGCCACCTGCTCGAGCGTCACCGGCTGGGAACGGAGCTCTTCGCGACGATCAACGCGCAGCTCGCCGAGCGGGGCCTGCTGGTGCGCGAGGGCACGATCGTGGACTCCACGATCATCAGCGCGCCCTCCTCGACGAAGAACCGGGAGCGCGCCCGCGACCCCGAGATGCATCAGACCCGCAAGGGCCGGCAGTGGTACTTCGGGATGAAGCTGCACACCGGCACGGACGCGCGCTCGGGGCTGGTGCACAGCATGCACACGACGGCGGCGAACGTCTCCGACGTGACCGAGGCGCGGCGCCTGCTGCACGGCGGCGAGGCGGAGGCGTGGGGCGACGCCGGCTACCAGGGCGTGGAGAAGCGTCCCGAGCACGCGGGCTCGGCGGTGCGCTGGCGGGTGGCGCTGCGTCCGGGACTCAGGCGGCGTCTGGCGCCGGGGAGCGCGGAGGCCGTGGCGGAGCGCGAGAAGGCCTCGCTGCGGGCGAAGGCGGAGCATCCGTTCCTCTACGTGAAGCGGCGCTTCGGCTACGCGAAGGTGCGCTATCGGGGCCTGGAGAAGAACCGCCAGCGCCTCGCGCTGCTGCTCGGCTTCGCGAACCTGCTGCGCGCCGCGCCTCAGCTCGCGTGATCGCGGGAGCGGTGCGTCCGCAACCGCTCCCGCGGGCGAGCCCGGAGCGGAATGGGGGGCGGGATCGCCTCCCGAACCGCGGCATCGGGCCTCCCACAGCGCCGCTCGGCCATCCCGTCCACGCGAACTGCGCCCGACACCCACCTGTTCAGACCATCCCTAGCGCCTTTCCGCCGGCCCGGCTTCCTGATCGCTTCACGGTTGCGTGGGCGCACCGCGCGCCCGACTGGTGAGACCTGGTTGCATTGGGTATGTTCGGGCGCGAGCGCCGACCAGGATCGAGAGTATTCCACTTGAGGTTCACGTACAGCCCGCAGCTACTCCGTGGCGACTTCTTCGGCGGCATCACCGCGGCGGTGGTGGGGCTTCCGGTCGGGCTGGCGTTCGGGGAGACATCGGGCCTCGGAGCCATCGCCGGCATCTACGGGGCGATCACGGTCGGGTTCTTCGCGGCGGTGTTCGGCGGCACGCGCTCGCAGATCTCGGGGCCCACCGGCCCGATGGCCGTCGCGATGGCGGTGATCGTCACCACCCACGCCGAGTCCCTCGCCGAGGCGTTCACGATCGTGATCATGGCCGGGCTGATCCAGATCGCGCTGGGCGTGGCGCGCATCGGCCGCTTCGTCGCCTACACGCCCTACTCCGTCATCTCCGGGTTCATGACCGGCATCGGCGCGATCATCATCCTGCTGCAGACGCTGCCCTTCCTCGGCGCGCCCGTCGTCGAGGGCGGACCGCTGGAGGCAATCCGCGCCTGGCCCGACGCGATCGGCGACCTCAACGGCAGCGCGCTCGTGATCGCGGTCGTCACGCTCGCCGTCGGCGTGGGCTGGCCGGGCCCGCTCCGGAGGTACCTGCCGCCGACCCTGGCGGCGCTGATCGCCGGGACGGCGGTGAGCCTCCTCTGGCTGGGCGACACGCCGGTCATCGGCGAGGTGCCGACCGGCCTGCCGGAGCTGCGGGCGCCCGATCTCGCTCCCGACATCCTGGTGCGCTCCGTGGAGCCCGCGCTGGTCCTCGCGCTGCTCGGCTCGATCGACAGCCTGCTCACCTCGCTGGTGGCCGATTCGATGACGCGGACGCAGCACAACCCGAACCGCGAGTTGGTCGGGCAGGGCATCGGCAACACGGTCGCCGGGCTGATCGGCGCGCTGCCCGGCGCCGGGGCCACGATGGGCACGGTCGTGAACATCCGCGCCGGAGGGCGGACGCAGATCTCCGGAGCGTTGCGCGCCGGCATCCTGCTGGCGCTGGTGCTGGGCCTCGGAACCTACGTCGAATCGATTCCCCACGCGGCGCTGGCCGGCATCCTGATGAAGGTCGGCTGGGACATCATCGATTGGCGCTTCGTCACCCGGCTGCACCGCGTGCAGCGGGAGCACCTGGTGGTGATGCTGATCACGTTCGCGCTGACGGTCTTCCTGGACCTCGTCACGGCGGTGGCGATCGGCCTGATCGCCGCCGGGATGGCAAGCGCCCGGCGGCTCGAACGCCTGCAGCTGGACAGCGTCGTCTCGGTGCCGCTGCTGGACCAGAGCTTCCTCGCCGGCGCGGACGAGGCGGACGAGGAGGACGCAACGGACGCATTCTCCGCGCGCGTCGGCATGGTGGCGCTGCGCGGCACCTTCACCGTCGCCTCCTCGAGCAGCGTGATCAGCACGATCGGCGCGGACATCCGCGACCACGAGGTCGTGATCCTGGACTTCACCGAGACCGACTACATCGACGACAGCGCCGCCCTGGTCGTTGAGCAGATGATCGACATCGCTTTCGCGGAGGACACCGAGTGCATCGTGATGGGCCTCAGCGGATCGCCGGCCAACACGCTCCAGGCGCTCAACGTGCTGGACCGGGTTCCCGCGGAGCACTTCGTCGCAACCCTCGACGAGGCCAGCGAGGCCGCCGGGCGGTTGCTCGCGGCGTAGCGGCGCCGCCCCCGCGGTTCGGGTCTAGCGCGGCGGCAGGCGGCGCAGCGCGATCGAGGTCGTCGCCCGGCCCGGCCGCGCGAGCCGGGGCTGCACGGCAGGGCGGGCCGCCGCCAGCTCCGCGCGCAGCCACTGCTCCAGCAGCAGCACCGCGGCGGCTCCGAGCAGCACTCCAAGCAGCGTTGCGAACAGCATCCCCTCACCTCCCGCACACAGAACGCATGTCCGCCACTCGCCTCGCATGATGGAACATGCGTGCTCCGGTGTCAAGCACAGACGTTCGATGCGGGGATGGTCGGCGTCGAGAGTGGCTCAGGAGCCGGGCTGCGGCTCGTCCTCGATCAGGGCCGCGCCGCCGAGGTAGGGGCGCAGCGCCTCGGGCGTCTCGATGCCGTCCGGCCGCTCGTACTGCTCAAGCAGCGCGGCGAGCGTGCGCGGCAGCGCGAGGCCGGAGCCGTTGAGCGTGTGCATGTGACGCACGCGGCCCTCGGCGTCGCGGTAGCGCAGGCTGGCGCGGCGCGCCTGGTAGTCGAGGAAGTTGGAGCAGGAGGAGACCTCCAGCCACTCCTCCGCGCCGGGCGCCCAGACCTCGATGTCGTAGGTCAGCGCCGAGGCCGCGCCCACGTCCCCGGCGGCGAGCCGCACGACGCGGTAGCGGAAGCCTAGCCGGCGCACGACCTCGAGCGCCTCGTCGAGCAGGGCTTCCAGCTCGTCCCAGGAGCGCTCGGGCTCGCAGAACTTGACCAGCTCGACCTTGTCGAACTGGTGGCCGCGCTTGATGCCCCGCACGTCGCGGCCGGCGCTCATGCGCTCGCGGCGGAAGCAGGGCGAGTAGGCGACGTGGTGGATCGGCAGCGCGTCCAGCGGCAGGATCTCGTCGCGGTAGAGGTTGGTGACGGGCACCTCGGCGGTGGGGATCAACCAGACGTCGTCCTCGTGGTCGCGGTAGAGGTTGTCGCCGAACTTCGGGAGTTGCCCGGAGCCGACCAGCATCTCCTCGCGGACGACGAACGGCACGTAGACCTCGTCCCAGCCGCGCTCGCGGTGCAGGTCCAGCATCCAGCTGATGAGCGCGCGCTGCAGCCGCGCCGCCGCCCCGCGCAGCACGTAGAAGCGCGAGCCGGAGATCTTCGCCCCGCGCTCGAAGTCGATCAGCCCGCGCGCCTCGCCGATCTCCCAGTGCGGGCGGCGGCCCTCCTCGCTCGCGGGCGCGGGCGCGGCGGAGACCGGCAGCGGCGGATCGGCAGGGACGCGCTCGCCCTCGCCGACGCCCTCGAACAGCACCTGCCCGGCCTCCTCGCCGCCCTCGGCCACCGAGGCGTGCAGCAGGTTGGGCAGCTCCAGCAGCAGGCGCCGCAGCTCCTCGTCGCGCTCGCGCACGGCGGCGTCGAGCTCGTCGAGGCGCGAGGCGACCTCGCGTTGGGCGTCGATCAGCCGCTGGCGCTCCTCGGGGTCGCGCGTCGCGCCGATCGCCCGCCCGGCCTGGTTACGCTCGGCGCGCATCCCCTCGACCTCGGTGAGCAGCGAGCGGCGCGCGCGATCGACCTCGAGGATCTCGTCGATCGGCGCCTCGACGCCGCGGAGGGCGCAGGCGCGGCGCACCTCGTCGGTCTGTTCGCGGATCAGGCGGATCGGCAGCATGCGCTCAGCCCTGCCGTTCCGCGCGGGCCTGACTCGCCGCGAGCGCGGCGTCGGCGGCGTCGATCGCGTCGAGGGCGAGGCGGCGCACGTCCTCCGGGACGGCTGCCGAGCCCCCGGGCCCGTCGAGCACGAGCCCCGGCTCGCGCAGCTCCTCGTGGCTCACCCAGCGCCAGCCCTCGCCCTCGTCGCGGTGCCCCGGCAGCGCGGGCAGGCCCGACTCGCCCGGCGCGCGAGGGCGCGCGAAGTAGACGAAGTCGATGTGCTCGTGAGGGTTGCCGGGCTCGTCGATGTCGTAGACGCCGACTGTCACCGGAGGTGGCAGCTGCCGCGTGTCGACATGCAGGTAGGGGGCGCTGGTGGGGACGATGAGGGCCTCGACGCCGGTCTCCTCCTCGATCTCCCGCAGTACGGCCTGGATCGGATCCTCGTCCGGCTGGATGTGCCCGCCGGGCGGCAGCCACAGCCCGAGGCGGTGCCAGTGGAGCGCGGTTCGCCCGTCGTGAGAGAGGAAGCCGGATACCGTGAAGTGGCGTTCCACGACTGCGAGCCTACGCGCCGCCCGTGCCGAGGGCAACGAAGCGGCGAGGCCGCGTCCTCAGCCGGGCGAAATATTGTCACCCGCGGGGCTCCCGGATAAAATAAGACGTAACGATAGATACGAGGTGTCGTCTGGGTTGCGGGCTTGCCGCTGGCGAGTCCGCATTCGCGTCTCATAGGGGTGTCCGCGGATCACCGGCCCCGCGGCCGGCGGGTCCGCATCCCTCGGAGGTGGGAAATGAGCGAGGATCGGGTGCTGCTCACGCAGGAAGGCCTCAAGCGGCTCGAAGACGAGCTGCACGAGCTCCGTACCAGCCGCCGCGTCGAGGTGGCCGAGGCGATTCACGAGGCCCAGGAGCTCGGCATCGCCCAGATCGACGGGCAGTACGAGGACGCCAAGAACCAGCAGGCGTTCCTCGAAGGCCGCATCCGCGAGATCGAGCTGCTGCTCGAGGGCGCCGAGGTGATCGACGAGGACGCCGCGCACGACTCGATGGACGTGCGCATCGGCTCCAACGTCACCGTGCAGCTCAAGGGCGGCGTGCGGCAGACCTTCCAGCTCGTCGGGCCCGCCGAGGCGAACCCGGGCGCGGGCCGCATCAGTCACGAGTCGCCCGTCGGGCAGGCGTTGCTCGGCAGGAAGCAGAATGACAGAGTGAAGGTCAGCGCCCCCGGCGGGAACACGATGATGACCATCGTCGAGGTGTCCTGAGCGGCGCGCGGGCGTTGTCGCGACGGCAGAGGGGCTGCCGCCGCCGCTGCGCGGACAGGTGACCGATGCCGTCCGAACAGGAACTGATCGAGCTGCGCCTCCGCAAGCGCGAGCAGTTGCTCGCGCTCGGCGACGCCTACCCCGCGCGCACCTCCCGCACGCACGAGGCCGCGCGCGCCGTCGCGCTCTTTGAGCGCAGCGAGCGCGAGGGTCTCGAGGAGTCCCGCCGCGCGGTCACCGTCGCCGGGCGCGTGACGGCGATCCGCGACATGGGCCGCGCCGCCTTCGTCGACCTGCGCGACGGCTCGGGCGGCATCCAGCTGCACCTGCGGCGCAACGTCCTCGGCGACCAGTTCGGGCTGCTGGCGCTCGTCGACCTCGGCGACTTCGTCGAGGCGAGCGGGCGGCTGTTCCGCACGCGCCACGGCGAGGTCACGGTCGCCGTGAGGCGCTGGCGCGTGCTGACGAAGGCGCTGCGTCCGCCGCCGGAGAAGTGGGCCGGCCTCGTCGATGTCGAGACGCGCTACCGCCAGCGCCACCTCGACCTGATGGCGAACGAGCGATCGCGCGAGATCGCGCGCGCGCGCTCCGAGGTGCTCGCGGCCGTGCGCCGCTTCTTCCAGCGGCGCGGCTTCATGGAGGTGGAGACGCCGGTCCTGCAGGAGGAGGCGGGCGGCGCGGCGGCGCGGCCGTTCCATACGCATCACGGCGCCCTCGATCGCGACCTCGCGCTGCGCATCTCGCTCGAGCTGCACCTCAAGCGGCTGCTGATCGGCGGCTTCGACAAGGTCTACGAGATCGGCCGCGTCTTCCGCAACGAGGGCATCTCGCACCGTCACAACCCCGAGTTCACGCTGCTCGAGTCCTACGAGGCCTACGCCGACTACGAGGACGTCGCGAACATGGTCGAGGCGCTGTTCCGCTCCGTGCTGAGCGAGGTCACCGGCGGCCTTGAGGTGCGGCACGGCGAGGAGACGATCGACCTCGGCGAGCCGTGGGCGCGCACCACCTACCGCGAGGCGCTGATCGAGCACACCGGCATCGACTACCGCGCGCACCCGGAGGCGGAGCAGGTCCGCAGGCTCGCGCTCGACCGCGGGGTTGAGGTGGACCCGGACGCCTCGTGGGGTACGGCGCTCGACGCGCTGATGGCGGCGTTCGTCGAGCCGCGCCTGGTGCGCCCGACCTTCGTCTTCGACTACCCGGCGGAGCTCTCGCCGCTGGCCAAGCGCAAGCGCGACGACCCCACCATCGCCGAGCGCTTCGAGCTGTTCGCGCTCGGCATCGAGCGGGCCAACGCCTACTCCGAGCAGAACGACCCGGTGGAGCAGCGCGAGTTGCTGCGCGAGCAGGCGCGCAAGGCGGCGAGCGGCGACGAGGAGGCGGAACTGGCCGACGAGGACTTCGTGCGCGCGCTGGAGCAGGGCATGCCGCCGGCGGGCGGCCTCGGCGTCGGCATCGAGCGGCTGGTCATGCTCGTGACGGGCGAGCACTCGATCCGCGAGGTCGTGCTCTTCCCGGCGCTGCGCGAGTCGGGCGGCTAGCGGCGCGTGGGACGCATCCGCGAGGACGTGCACATCCACGCGAGCGCGAGCGAGACGTTCGAACGCCTCGAGGCGACCGAGCGCTACGCGGAGTGGCTGCCCCGCAGCTTCCGCGATGTGGCGGGTGAGTCCGGCGCCCGCGCGCGCCTCGAGGGCGTCCTGACGCTGCCGTTGCGCTCCGAGCGCGTCCGCCTGGAGGCAGCCGAGCGCGAGCCCTCGCGGCTGCTGCTCTTCCGCGCCGCCGTTGGCGAGCGCGGCGCCTTCGACACGCTGAGCTGGGTGCTCACCGCCGAGGGGGCGGACGACGTCCACCTGCTTGTCGAGGCGGTTTACACCCCGGCGGGCGGGTTCGCGGGCCGGCTGCTCGACCTGCTCGTCCAGCGCCAGCACCGCCGCCAGGCGCTGCGCGACGCCGTCTGGCGGCTGAAGCAGCTGCTGGAGGGTGCGGCGCCCGCCTCGCAGCCCGGCGATGGCGACGGATCCTCGTGAGCGCGACCCCGCCGCGCGCCCTCGTCTTCGACCTCGACGGCGTGCTCGTCGACTCCGAGCCCGTCCACCACCGCGCCGCGCGACGGCTGGTCGCCCCGCAGCCGCTCGGCGAGGAGGACTACGCACGCTTCACCGGCCTGGCGATCGAGCCGTTCATGGAGTGGGTGCGCGACCACTACGGCCTCGAAGACCCGGTCGAGGAGCTCACGCGGCGCTACTCCGCGCTCGTCACCGCCGAGCTCCGGCGGGGGAGCCTGGAGCCGCTCGACGGTGCGCGCGAACTGATTGCCGCCGCGCGCGCGGCGGGCTGGGCCGTCGGCCTCGCCTCGCAATCGATCGCCGAGTGGGTGCACGCCACCCTCGAAGGCTGCGGCCTGACGTCCGCCTTCGACGTCGCCATCAGCGGCGACGACATCGAGCGCGGCAAGCCAGAGCCCGACATCTTCCTGCTCGCCGCGGGGCGCCTCGGCGTCGCGCCCGCCGCCTGCGTGGCGATCGAGGACTCACCGGCCGGCGTGCAGTCGGCGGCGGCGGCGGGCATGTTCGTCGTGCAGTCGCGGCAGGCCTCGACGGCCGCGCCGCCGCAGCGGGACGCGCACCTCGTGGTCGCCTCCCTGCGCGAGCTGGACCTCGCCGCGCTCGGGGCGCGGCTGCCGCCGGCGGGGCCGTAGGGCGGCGCGCCAAGGGTTCTCAGATCGCGGCGTCCGCGTCCACGAGCGAGCGCGCGAGGTCGAGGTTGTCGGCGCTGAGGGCGATTGTGGCGTGGCCGCCGTGGCGGTTGAGGATGTGCATGCTCTGGATGTTCACTCCCGCGTCGCGGAAGCGCGCCGAGAGCTTCGCGAGCGCGCCCGGCTCGTCCACGAGCCGCACGATCAGCGCGTCGTCGGCGACGGCGCGGTAGCCGGCGTTGCTGAGCGCCATCAGCGCGCCGTCGTCGTCGTCGGTGGTGATGATCACCATGCCGTGCTCGCCGACGCCCTCGGTGTCGAGTGACTGGATGTTGATGCCGCGGCCGGCGAGCGCCGCGGTGATGCCGGCGATGACGCCGACCTCGTTCTTCGTGCTGATGATGATGCGCTGCATGGAGTCCCCCTCGCGCCGCGGATCGGCGCACGTCCCTCGGCGGCGGGTCAGGCCGGCGCCGCGGCGGCGCGGGCGGCCGCGAGGTCCTCGGCGATCCGGTCGATGAGATCGCGGGTGACGTGGCCCGCAGTGATCACGTGCGCGATGTCCTGGTAAGGGGCGAGCTGCCACTTCTCGACCACGTCGGGCGGCGGACGCGGGATCACGACGGTCGCCGAGTTGCGGTTGCGCCAGGCGGGGATGCCGAGGCCGTTGAAGCGCTCGACGGCGTAGGCGGCCACGGCCAGCATCTCCGTCACGAGCGCGTGGAAGCCCTCGATGCCGTAGCGCTCCCAGGCCAGCCACAGCATCAGCGGGGTGAGGCCGTTGCGCGAGCCGCTCAGCGTGGTGTCCATCACCCCCACGTACTCGATCGAACGCGCGATGCGGGCGACGTACTCCTTGCGGGTGAGCGCCACGCCGCAGGGGATCGGCGCGCCGATCAGCTTGTGCCCGCTGATCGAGATGCTGTCGAAGCCGTCCTCGAAGGTGTGCGGCTGCGGATCGTCGACGAAGGGGAGGATCATCCCGCTGAAGGCCGCGTCGCCGTGGATGTGGCGCCGGGTGATCGCGAGGTCGTCGAAGATCTCGCGCACGCGGCTCACGTCGTCGATGGCGCCCTTCATGGTGGTGCCGATGTTGGCCATGAAGATCACGGGCACGTCGCGGTTGACGCGGATCGACTCGCGCAGGTCGTCGTAGTCCACCTCGCCGCTGTCCTGGCTCTTGATCATGATGTTGCGGGTGTTGAGGACGCGGTTGATCTTGAGCACGCTGTAGTGCGTGTCCTCGGAGAAGTAGACGATGCCGTCCGGGAACAGCTCGCGGGCGAGGAAGATGCCGTACATGTTGCCCTCGGTGCCGCCGTTGGTGACGTACCCCCAGGCCTCGTCCGGCGGCAGGCGCATGAGGCCGGCGAAGCGGCCGATCACCTCGCGCTCGAATTCGTGGGTGTTGGTCACGAAGTTGCTGTCGTGGAACGGATCGCCGACGTTGTTGAGCGAGTAGTCCAGGAGCGGCAGCAGCGCCGAGTAGTCGAAGTCCAGGTTGCACGGGTAGCCGAGGGAGCGCTCCGCGGCGTTGAAGCG
This sequence comes from Dehalococcoidia bacterium, assembly GCA_963692775.1. Lineage (GTDB taxonomy): Bacteria > Chloroflexota > Dehalococcoidia > UBA2979 > UBA2979 > VXMT01. The sequence goes on from OY839116.1 coordinate 2,661,278, forward strand.
CGACAGCAACTCGTCCAGCCGCTGCCGGGTCGCCGTCTCCGGATCCGTCATCTCAAGGCCCCCAGCCCGCATCTCGAGGCCCCTGCGCGCCTCGATTGCGCCCGCTCAGCGTATCAGGCCCCGGCTGCGAGTGGCCGCTCGCCGAGGATCGAGCCGGGCCCGCGCTCTCGGCATGTTCGTCGTGCAGTCGCGGCAGGCCTCGACGGCCGCGCCGCCGCAGCCCGCCGCGCGCCTCGTGGTCGCCTCGCTGCGCGAGCTGGACTTCGCCGCGCTCGGGGCGCGGCTGCCGCTGAAGGTCTGGGACTAGTCTGAGCCGAGAGGGTCCGTCGCAGGATTCTTGATGTCCTCGGCGCGAGCGGCAGCGGCAAGATCGTCGTCGAAGGTAGCGAGGTCGGCTCGGCGGCGCACAGCCGTCTCCAGATATGCGGCATCGTACACCGTGAGGTCATATTGTCGCGCAAAGTCCAGCAGCGCTACCTCGTCGTGCCTGCGATCGATTTCGATCAGCCCGCCGATCCGTTCGAGGAACTGCCCCGCCTGCTCGCTACTGATGCGACCTCGCCGCTCGGCCTGAATCAGGACATTGCGAATCCCGTACCAGAACATCCCTGGCACGATGCCGCGTTCGTGGCTGAGTCGCATTGCGATGGCCTCGACGGCGCCACCGCTGGCCTCGTCGGGAAGACCCCATGCCGCAACGACCGAGGCATCCACCACGAGCGTCATTCAGGCGCGGCCCTGGTCGCGGGCTTCAAGAACCTCCCTGAGCGACATAGGATGCCGTTGGTCACGCTCGGCAAGCATCGCCGTCACGATCTTCTTGCGCCGCGCTCGCTCCTTGGCAGTGAAGACCTCTTCGGGGGCGTCGTCGGTCGTCGCCCTATCCACCTCATGGCTCGCGTCTAGCCTGTGTGATTCGTACTCCGCCAGTACTGCCGTTGCTGCCGCGAGCGGGTAGACCGTCGCCCACGATCCCCGTGTCACACTCGCAACCGTCGCGTCCAGTAGTACCCCCAAAGGCGGGCGGTTGGCGCGGTGGAAGTTCCCTGCCGCATCAAGGGCGGAGCTGGCGTCTGCCAACTGCTCCAGAATGGCCAAGTGGTCGGGATCGTCGGGCCACTCTTCCACCGGGCAGTCCCTGATCGCTAACCAGTGCTTGCGAGCGATGGCCGCGATCGTCTTGGCGTTCGAAGCGAGGTCCGGTAGGGCCTCCGCGGCCAAGTCAGACGCGTACCACTCAACGGGGCCGATCGTGGCGAGTGTGTACGGGACGGTGGCGTAGTCGTACATCCCCCCGCCCTTCTCGATGGATGCCACCTCGACTTCGGCATACGCGGCGCCTACTCGCGCCAATTCCGCGGCGGCGTCCCAGAGCCGCATCGCCAGTGAGGGCAACGCAGCCGCAAGCAATTCGCCCGAGACAAGCCCGATGCCGCTGTGGGTAGTGCGGTAGTACGCGCTCGCCAGTTGCGTGAGGGCGTCCTCGTACTCTTCCCAAGTACCGGAGTCTTCAGCAAAGTCTGGGTGGGACGCCGCGAAAGCCGAGAGGGTTGCGCCAGCTTCGCGCGCCCACTCGGCCGCGAGCTTCTGGTCCTCGGTCATCGCGCATCTCACCTTGCTCTGAGGTCCACGGCTGCTCGACAGACTCCAAGCCCGTCCTTGGTGACTGGAGTGTCGCTCGCAGCGTCGCTTCCCAACGGTGCGACTAGTGCACAAGCGTAGTGTACCTCGCCTACGCTACCCGCCCGACTCCGAATGTGGCCCAAGTTCTGAGCCTTCTCAAGCCCGCTATCGATCATGGGATTACACAATCAGCGGATCGGTGGTACCATAACCGGGGTAGCGGGGCGCCGAGGTCAGGCCTCGGCAGGGGTCAAGACGATCACGCCGGTGCCCGTGAACCAACATCGATCACTCTCGCTGCTCTTCCTCGCTCTCGCGGCTGGCCTCGCCGGCGGCCTCGCGGGCGGCCTGGTCGTGGTCGTCGCGCCCGGCGGGCGCGAGGCGACCGAGGAGGCGGTGACTCCCACCGCCGTCGCCACTGCCGCCACCCCCGAGGCGACCGCGATGGCGATCGGCAGCGCCGAACGGCTCCAGCAGGCGATCGAGCGCGTGCTGCCCGCCGTGGTCACGGTGATTGCCGACGAGGTTCCGCGGCGCAACGAAGAGGGCGACGTCGTACAGACGCGCAACGTCGGCTCCGGCATCGTCATCGACGACCGCGGCCACGTCGTCACCAACTTCCACGTGATCGACGGCGCCGCCGAGATCAACGTGCTGCTGACCACCGGCGAGCGGCGCCCCGCCGTGGTCCGCTCGCACGACTCGCCCTACAGCGACCTCGCCGTGCTCGCGGTCCCGCCCGAGGGCCTGCGCAGCGCGGCCTGGGGCGACTCCTCGCAGCTGGCGCCGGGTGAGCCCGTGGCGGCGCTCTCCGCCGCCGGGTTCGCGATCGGGAACTCCGTCAGCGTCGGCGTCGTCTCGGCGACGGGCCGCCAGTGGCCGCGCAACGCCGTGATCCTCGAGGACCTCGTGCAGACCGACGCGGCCGTGAACTCGGGCGACTCCGGCGGGGCGCTGATCAACGCCGACGGCGAGGTGATCGGGCTGCTGACGACGGTGGTGCGCGGCACCAGCACCGGGAGCCCGATCCAGGGCATCTCCTTCGCGCAGTCCTCGAACAGCCTGCGCCCGATCGTCAATGACATCGTGCTGCTCGGCTCCTACGTGCGGCCGCGCCTTGGCATCGAGCGGCCGTTCCGCCACCACGTCGAACTCACCCCGGAGCTCTCTGCCTCGCGAGGCATTCCGCTTTCCCTCGGCGCGCTGGTGATCGAGGTCGAGGCGGAAGCGCCGCGCAGCAGGCGGGCGTCCGCATCGGGGACATCGTGACCGCCGTCAACGGCGTCGCGATCGACCTCGACAATCCCTTTGTGAACCTGCTGAAGCCGCTGCGGCCCGGTGAGACGGCCGATCTCACCGTGGTGCGCGCCGGCCAGCGGATTTCGATCGCCGTGCTGCCGAGGCTGGAGTGATCCATGGACAAGTCTGACCCCCCGATCCGGCGTGATCCCGATTCCTTCGTGCCCCTCGACGAGGGGGACTTCGACCCCCCTTCGACGAGTACGAGGATGACCTCGGCGAAGACTACGAGGGCGGTAGCCGGGGCCTGCTCCGCGTCGGCGCCGTCATCGCCGTGCTGGTGGCGCTGATCGCCATCCTCGTCTGGTCCCCGTTCTCGATCATCGACCGCGGCGGCGATGCGCCCGACGGCGACGTCGGGGCCGCCGCGCGCGGCGACCTGCCGGACCTGCCGGCGGGCCTGAGCGCGCGCAGCGAGCTCTACGACCTCGCGGGCGACGACGCGATCAGCGGACCCGCCGAGCTGACCGTGCTGCTCAGCGAGGAGATCAACCCGGGCGAGGAACTCGGCTTCTACACGCATGCCGGCGGCGCGTGGCGCTACCTCGGCGCCGTCAGCGTGATCGACGACGGCGCCGCGGCGCAGGGCGAGGTCCAGGTCGTGCCGGGGAACATCGCCGTCCTCGCGCAGACCAACATCGAGCGCTCGGTCGCCCTGATCGTCGAGGCGGGCGAGGCGCCCGATCGCTCCGCCTTGCCGGCCCCGGCGATCGTCGCGGTGCTCGCCGCGCGGCCGGGCGGGGACGCGGCCGGGGAGCCGGCCCTCGCCGTGCGGAGCGGCGGACTGGACGCCGCGCTCGCCGCCGCCGGCAAGGCTCGCGTCTACCTCGGCGTGACCGTGGACGGCGCGGACGCGGCGGAGGCGGTGGACCGCCTGCTGGCGCTGCCCGAGCTGACCACGGCGCACATCGACGAGTTGCTGATCGCCGCGCAGGATCAGGGCGCCGCCGGGCTGATGATCGACTACGGCGCGATGGATCCCGCGCTGCGCGGTCCGTTCAGCCACTTCATCGCGGCCCTTCGCGAAGGCGCGAAGGTGCGCGGCTTGGGCCTCGTCGTCGCCGTGCCCGCGGGGGACGGCGAGAACTTCGGCGCGTACGACTGGTCCGCGCTGGCCGCGAGCAGCGACGGCATCTGGCTGCGCGCTCCGCGTGACGCCTCGACCTATTACGACGTACTCGAGCGCGCGCTCGCCTGGCAGCAGGACGACGACCTCGATCTCTCTCGCGTCTCGCTGATCGTCGATCGGCGCTCGTGGGAGCGCTCGGCGGACGGCCTGCGGGCGCTCACGCTGCGGGAGGGCCTGGCGCTGGCGACCGCGCTCAGCGACGGGGCCGATGGCGCCGTCGGACCCGGCGACGCCGTCACCATCGCGGCGATCCACATCGACCGTCAGGCCGGGAACAGCGGGTTGTTCTGGGACGACGGCGCCCGCGCCGTGAGCTTCGTCTATGCGGGGCGCAGCGGGCCGCGCAGCGTCTGGCTGGAGAACCGCTTCTCCGTGGCCTTCCGGCTCGACCTCGCGCGGCGCTTCGGCCTCGGCGGCGTCGTGGTGGCGGGGGCCGCGCGGAGCGACCAGTTGCCCGCGCTGGGCGACATCGTCGGCAGCTTCGCCGCCGGCGAAGACGTCGCGCTCGAGTTGCCGTACGGGCCGTACCTCAGCCCGGAGTGGAGCGCCTCCGACGGGGTCGTCGAGAGCGCCGCGAGCGAGGGCGTCATCGTCTGGCGCGCCCCGGCCCGCGAGGGCGAGTACGACATCACCGTCGTCGTCTCGGACGGCACCATCTTCGTCGGCCGCCAGCTGGCGCTGCGCGTTGCCTCGCAGTCCCCGGTCGGCCCGCCGGGCACGAGCAACGAGGGCGATCGCGCGGGCGCGCCGGAGACGACCGCGGCGGCCGTCACCGAGACGCCCTCCGCGAGCCCACCCGCCGACGCTTCCGCGGCGACCCCGGAAGCGACTCCCGAGCCAACGCCGGAGCCGACGCCCGAACCCACTCCGGAGCCGACGCCGGAACCGACAGCGGAGCCCACCCCCGAGCCGACGCCCGAGCCCACCCCGGAGCCGACGCCGCAGCCCACGCCCACGCCCACACCCGAACCCACGCCGACACCCCAGCCCACGCCCACGCCGGAACCCACGCCCCCGCCATCCGGCCCGCCGGGTCCGGGCGGGAACGCCTAGGGACCGCCGGATGCCGCTGCGAGTGATTGCCGGGAGCGCGCGGGGGGTGCAACTGCACACCCCGCCGGGCAGCGCGACGCGGCCGACCTCGGCGCGCCTGCGCGAGTCGCTCTTCGGCATGCTCGAGGCGGCGGACGCCGACCTGGGTTCCGTGCTCGATCTCTACGCGGGCAGCGGCGCGCTCGGCATCGAGGCGCTCTCGCGAGGAGCGGAGCGCTGCCTCTTCGTGGAGTCGAACCGCCGCGTCTGCCGCGTGCTGCGCGAGAACCTGGAGCGCGCCGGGATGCGCGATCGCGGCGAGGTCGTCGCCGGCCGCGTCGAGCGCTGGCGTCCGCCGGAGGGCGAGCGCTTCACGCTCGTGCTCGCCGACCCGCCCTACGGGGACGGCGGCGCGTGGCGCGCGATCGAACGGGCGATCGAGGGCGCAATCGCGCCCGGCGCGCTGATCACCGTCGAACACCCGGCTCGCAGCGCGGCGCCCGGCGCGCTTGGTGGCTGCGCGGTCTGGCGGCGGCGCCGCCAGGGGGACGGCGCGATCGCCGCCTACCGCTGCCTCGCCGCGCGCGAGGAGCGGCCATCGTGACCACCGCGATGTACCCCGGCCGCTTCGATCCGGTGACCCTCGGCCACCTCGACATTGCGCGCCGCGCGGCGAGCATCTACGACGGCGTCGTCGTCGCCGTCGCCAACAGCCGCTCCACGCTGTTCAGCACCGAGGAGCGCGTCGCGCTCTTCGCCGAGGCCGTGGCCGATCTCCCGAACGTGCGGGTGATCGCGAACCACGGCCTCACCGTCGACTGCGCCCGCGCCGAGGGCGCGACGGTGCTCGTCAAGGGCCTGCGCTCGATCAACGACTTCAACGACGAGTTCGACCAGGCGCTGATGAACCGCAAGCTGGCGCCGGACGTGGATTCGGCGTTCCTCATGACCTCGGCCGAGCACCTCGTCCTCAGCGCCTCGCGGGTGCGCGAGCTGGCGAGCTTCGGACTGGACGTGAGCGATCTCGTGCCGGCGGGCGTGGCGGACGCGCTGCGGGAGAAGTTCAGCAATGAGTAGTGATGGGGTAGTAGCAATGCGCTGCTGCCGCGGCGACTGACGGGGAGGCGAAAGCGATGGATCTGCTGCATCACATCGACCAGATCGAGGAGTTGGTCGCGAACGCCCAGCGCATGCCCATCGGGGGCAAGGCGATTGTCGATCGCCAGCGGCTGCTCGACATCCTCGACCAGATCAGGATCGCCGTCCCCAACGAGGTCCACGAGGCGCAGCAGGTGATCGAGGAGCGCGGGGCGCTGCTCCGCGACGCCGAGGAGGAGGCGCAGCTGCTCGTCGCGCGCGCCGAGGAGCACGTCACCAAGCTGACCGGCCAGCACGAGATCGTCCGCGCCGCGCAGGTGCGCGCCGAGGAGATCGCGCAGGAAGCCGAACTGCGCGCCGAGGAGCGCATCGCCGAGGTGAACGCGGAGCTCGCGGGCCGCGTCAACGAGTCGCGCCGCTTCAGCGAGCAGCAGATGGCCGCCGCCGATCAGTACGCCCTCGAACTGCTCGCCCGGCTCGACCAGCAGCTCGAGGCGTTCCGCCAGTCCGTGCGCTCCGGCCTCGACCAGCTCGAGGCGCCCCCTGCCGGGTATCAGGCCTCGCACGGCGCGGAACGCGCCGACCCGGTCCTCGCGGCGCCGGTCGCGCCGAACGGAGGCGCCGGCAACGGCAACGGCAGCGGCGCGGGCCACGAGCCGGCGCCGCGGCGCTCCCGTTCCGCCCTCGGGACGCTGATGGAGCCCGACGCCGAAGCCGCGGCCGCCGGCGATCCGCCGGAGGCGGAGCAGGCGCTGATCGACGACTTCGCGATGCCGGCCCTGGACGATCAGCCGCCGGGCGCCGGCGACCCCGGCCCTGGCGATTCGCCGGGTGAGGATCAGGAGCAGGATCGCCTCGGCTTCTAGGGCCGAGGCCGCGCTAGCGGCTCGCCCACACCTCGTCGAGGAAGGCCAGCAGGCGCCCGCGCACGGCGTCGCCGTGCGCCGAGCCGAGCAGGTCCGTGCCGTGCGCCCCGCCCTCGACGACGAGGCGCGCGTCCTCGCCCAGCCCCGCGCGCGCGGCGAAGCCCTCGAGGGCGTTCATCGCCGCCAGGTCGCCTGACGCCGCGATGAGCGTCAGCGGAGCCCGCACCGCGGCGATCGTGCTCTTCGCGTCGAGCCCGCGCATGCGCGACGGCGCCGAGAGCACCGCGACGCCATCGACGGCCTCCTCGGCAGCCACGACGATCGCCGCCGTGCCGCCCATCGACGCGCCGACGAGCACGATGCGGGAGTAGCCGCGCTCGCGCGCGAAGGCGATCACGGCGCGCACGTCGTGGTCGATCTCGCCGGGATCCTGTTCGCCCTCGGAGGCGCCGTAGCCGCGGAAGTCCAGGGTCAGCGCGCTGACGCCGCGCAGCTGGAGCCGGCGCGCGAACGGGCGCCACGCGGTCTGATCGGCCGGGAACATGTGGAGCAGGATCACGACCCGCTCCGGGTCCGCCTCGAACAGCCGCGCGTCCAGGCTGAGGCCGTCGTCCGTGCGGATCGCCTCGATCGAGGCGCCCTCGGCGGGCTGCGGCTCCGGCTCTTCGTCGCCCTGTGTGCGGCAGGCCGCGAGCAGCGCGGTGCAGGCGAGCAGCAGCGCGCCGGCCAGCCGCAGCCCGGGCAGCGGGGAAGAAGGCTGCGCCGCGGGGCGCAGTCGCGTCGGGGGCGGCCGGGATTCCGTGGCCATGACGCCTACCGTACGACGAGGTTGAGCATCCGGCCGGGCACGTAGATGACTCGCGCCGGTTCGCGGCCGTCCAGCAGCTCGGCGACGCGCGGACGCGCCCCGGCGATGGCCATGACCTCGGCCTCGCTCGCCGTCGGCGAGGCGTCGATGCGGTCGCGCAGGCGGCCGTTGATCTGCACGGGCAGCTCCACGGTCTCGACGGCGCTGAGCGCGGCATCGACCGCGGGCCAGTCCTGCTCGTGCACCGAGTAGGGCTGCCCGATGCGCTCCCACAGCTCCTCGGCGATGTGCGGGCAGACCGGGGCGAGCATCAGCAGCAGCAGCCGCAGCGACTCGTTCCAGTCGGCCTCGTCCACGGGGCCGGCCTCGCGCGTGCGGACGAGCGTGTTGGTCAGCTCCATCAGCGCCGCGATCGCGGTGTTGAGGTGGAAGCCGTCGTAGTCCTCGGTGACTCGCCCGAGCGTGCGGTGCGCCTCGCGCAGCGCCTCGCGCGAGGCGCCGCCCGCCGCGCCGCCCCCGGCGGCCGGATCCGCCGCCAGCGCCCAGACGCGCCGCAGCCAGCGCGCGACGCCGACGATGCCCTCGACGTCGTAGGGGCCGCCCTGGTCCCAGGGCCCGAGGAACATCAGGTAGGCGCGGAAGGTGTCGGCGCCCCACTGGTCGACCTGGTCGTCGGGCGGGACCACGTTGCCGCGCGACTTGGACATGCGCCGCCCGTCCGGCCCGAGGATCTGACCCTGCGCGAAGTAGCGCGTGAACGGCTCGTCGCCCGGCACGATCCCGGCGTCGCGCGCCGCCTTATGGAAGAAGCGCGCGTAGAGCAGGTGCATCGTCGCGTGCTCGGCCCCGCCGGTGTACTGGTCCACGGGGAGCCAGGCGGTGGCGGGATCGGGCGCGATCGCCGCCTCGCCGTTCACGGCGTCGGCGTAGCGCATGTAGTACCACGAGGAGCACATGAAGGTGTCCATCGTGTCCGTCTCGCGCCGCGCCGGCCCCTCGCACTCCGGGCAGGTGGTGCGCACGAACTCCTCGGAGAGCGCGAGCGGCGACTGGCCGGTGGGGAGGAACTCGACGTCGTAGGGCAGCTCGACGGGGAGCTGGTCCTCGGGCACGGGGACGATGCCGCACTCGCCGGTGCAGTAGACCATCGGGATCGGCGCGCCCCAGTAGCGCTGGCGCGAGATCAGCCAGTCGCGCAGGCGGTACTGGATCTTCGGTCCGCCCCAGCCCCGCGCCTCGAGGTGCGCGGTGACCGCCGCCTTGCCCTCCTCCGAGGGCAGCCCGTCGAAGCTCCCGGAGTTGACCATCGCGCCCGCCTCGACGAAGGCCTCGGCGAGCGGCTGGCCGTCCCAGTCCGGCGGCGCGATCACCACCTGGACGGGCAGCCCGAACTTCCCGGCGAACTCGAAGTCGCGCTGGTCGTGCGCGGGCACGGCCATCACCGCGCCCGTCCCGTAGGTCGCGAGGGCGTAGTCGGCGATCCAGATCGGGACGCGGTCGCCGGTGAGGTGGTTGACGCACCAGGCGCCGGTGAAGACGCCGGTCTTCTCGCGGTCCGTCGCCTGCCGCTCGAGCTCGGAGGCGAGCGCGGCGGCGCGCACGTAGGCCTCGACCTCCTCGCGCCGGTCCTCGGTGGTGAGCTGCCGGACCAGCGGGTGCTCCGGGGCGAGCACCATGAACGTCACGCCGTGCAGCGTGTCGGGGCGGGTGGTGAAGACGCGGATCTCGTCCGTGCCGTCCGGCGCGGGCGTCTCGAGGGCGAACGCGGCCTCGGCCCCCTCGGAGCGGCCGATCCAGTTGCGCTGCATCAGCTTCACGAACTCGGGCCACTCGAGGTCCTCGTTGGCGAGCAGCTCCTCGGCGTAGTTGGTGATGCGGAAGAACCACTGCTCCATGTCGCGCTGCTCGACGGCGCTGTGGCAGCGCTCGCAGGCGGCGTCGAGGACCTGTTCGTTGGCGAGCACGGTGTTGCAGGAGGTGCACCAGTTCACCGGGGCGCCGGCGCGGTAGGCGAGGCCCTGGCGATGGAGCTGGAGGAACCACCACTGCGTCCAGCGGTAGTAGTCCGGCGAGCTGGTGTCGACCTCGCGCGTCCAGTCGAACATCGTGCCCATGCGCTTGAGCTGCTCGCGCATGTGGACGATGTTGCCGTCGGTCCAGTCCTTGGGGTGCGCGCCGCCGGCGATGGCGGCGTTCTCGGCGGGCAGGCCGAAGGCGTCGAAGCCGATCGGGAAGAGCACGTTATGGCCGCGCATGCGGCGGTAGCGGGCGAGGGCGTCCGAGGGCGCCATCGCGAACCAGTGGCCGACGTGGAGGTCGCCCGAGGTGTAGGGCAGCATCGTGAGCGCGTACCAGTTCTCGCGCCCCTCGACGTGGTCCTCGGTGCGGTAGAGCCCGCTCTCCTCCCAGCGCCGTCGCCAGCGCCGTTCGATCGCGCCCGGCTCGTAGCGCTCGGTCTGCTGCTGCTGCCCGGTGGTGCTCGTCACCCGTTCATCGTACGAGCGCGGGGTGCAGCGTCAACCGCGCAGGCGTGGACCCGCCGCCGGTCGGCAGTCACGGGCAACCGGCTCAACGCTCGCGGTCTTCGCGGATCAGCGAGACGCTATCGTCCAGTACGCCCCCCGTGCGCTCCGCGATACGGGCTCGAAGCGCGTCCATGGCCTGCGCGCGGTCCGCGAGGCGCTGTCCGGCTCGTCGTCGCTCGATGTGATCCCGGAGGGCGGAGCGAGCCACGACGTTGAGGCTCCGTCCGGTCTCGCTCGCCTCCTCGCGCAGCGCCCGCATGACTTCGTCGGGCACGTTTCTGACCGTGAGATGCCGCACTCCGACCTCGATTCTCAATTCAGGACATCATCACCTCGGAGGCTGGGCTGCCGTCAACCGCCCGCGCCCCGTCACGCCGCCAGGATCAATGCCGCCAGCAGCGGCGCGCCGAGCGAGACGAGGATCAGCGCGCGCCGCGACTCGCGCAGCCGCGCCTCCGGCGCGGAGGCGGCGAGGGCGCGGCGGAACTGCCAGAGCGTGACCAGCACATGGCAGGCGAACAGCACGGCGAGGATCGGAACGGCCATGGCGCGAGTGTAGCGGGCCGCCCCGAGGGCTACTGCAAGATCACGGTGACCGTGGCCTCGGCTTCGCCGCCGTTGCCGTCCGTGACCTTCACCTTCACGCTGTAGGCGCCCAAGGCGGTGCCCGGACGGATCTCCAGCGTCGCCCTGCTGCCGTTGCCGGTCAGGATGGCCTGGAAGTTCGCGGACTTCGTCCACGTGTAGGTCAGCGAGTGCCCGTCCGCGTCGGAGGCGGTGGCGGTGAGCGTATACGTTACCGGGATGAGGCTGGCCGTGTGCGTGATCGAGGGGGGCGAGACGGTCACCGTCGGCGCGGTGTTCACCGTCACCGTCAGCACCATGCGGGAGATGGCCTCGACCGTGCCGTCGCTGACGTTCACGCCGACGTGGTACGTGCCCGAGGCCGCCGTGGCCTCGACGTACAGCGTCGGCGTCGCGCTCGAACTGGTCTTGCACGGATAAGCCGAGTCGGTGCTCGCGCAGAACGACAGCCCGGCCGGCTTCGCGGTGTTCGTGTCGACGTGGTGGGCCGACCAGAGGTACGTCAGCGTCTGCTCGTCGGCGTCGCTCGCCTTGACCTCGAGCCCGAAGCTGGTGGCCGTGCCGCTGCGCACGGACTTGTCCGGCGTCTTGACCTCCGCCTTCGGCGGGGCGTTCTCGCGCCTGATGGCGACGTAGTCGGCGCTGGAGCCGCCCCGGCCGTCCTGGACCGTCAGCTTCAGCTCGACGTTCTCGTTCAGCGGGATGCTGGACGTCAGGTAGAAGAAGGCGCTGGGGGAGGTGATGAAGGTGTAGAGGGCGGGCATGCCGCTGTTGCCGTGGCGCCAGTTCCACCAGTAGGTCAGCGTGTCGCCGTCGGGGTCGGAGGAGCCGCTGCCGTCGAGCGTGATCTTCGGGTTGTCCATCGTCACGGTCTGGTCGCTGCCCGCTCTCGCGGTGGGCGCGCGGTTGGCGGGGGCGGTGCAGCCCGTGGTCGTGGTCACCGAGACCGTATCAACGCCGTCCTTCGGGTCGCTCACGGTCAGGGTGAGGATGATGGTCTGGCCGCTCGTCACGTCCGACGGCATCGTGTAGTAGGTGTTCTGATGGGTCGTGCCGGCGGTGAACGTGATGCCGCCCGTGTAGGTGCCGCCGGTCTTCGCCCACGAGTACGTCAGCGTCTGGTAGCCGGTGTCGCTCGGGTAGAGGCCCGCGTTGTCGGGGTCACGGGTCGACATGCCATAGGCATCGACCCGCTGCCCGGCGTTCTTGCAGTAGTCCACCGACGCGGCCGCGCCCGGGGGCCGGTTGTTGACCGTGAGCGCGGCGCTGTGCGAGGCGCTGTCGCCGTCCTCGTCCGTGACGGTCGCCGTGACCGTGTAGATGTTGCCGATGGCGGCGTTCGCGGGAATGGTCACGACCCCGCTCGACACGGAGGCGGCGGGCGCGGTGCTCGGTGACTGGCTCACGCTCCAGCTGTAGGTCAGCTCGTTGTTGTCGCCGTCGGGGTCGTTGCCCGTCGCGGTGAGGGTGTAGGAGTTGCCCGTCGTGACGTTCGAGGGCGTCCCGCTCACGACGATCTGGGGGTCGAGGTTGTGCACGGTCACGGTCACCGTGTCCGTGGCCGTGCCGCCCTTCCCGTCGCTCACGGTCAGCTTGAAGATCAGCGTCGCGTTCTGGCCGTTGATGTCCGGCGCGTCGAAGCTGGGCGTGGCCGTGTTCTCCCTCAGCAGCGTCACGGTCTCGCCGGTGTCGTCGCCGTACGTCCCCTCGTCCGTCAGCGCCCACGAGTAGCTCAGCGTCTGGTAGCCGGTGTCGCCCGGGGAGAGGCCCGCGTTGTCGGGGTCGTTAGAGCTGCCGCTCAGGTTCACGGTCGAGCCCTGGCCGGTGATCGTCTGGTCCGCGCCCGCGTCCGCCGTCGGCGGCCTGTTGTTCACCGTGACGGTCATGCTGGCGGTGGCGGTGGCGCTGTCCGCGTCGGTGACGGTCACGTCCACCCACCAAGGCTGGTTCATATGGCTCGGGTGCAGATTCGCCTCGATGTTCAAGCCCAGGGTCGCTTGGTTGGTGGGACTCTTCAACAGGAACGTGGGAGTCTGGGGATCCGTGGGATCGTCGGGTTCCCCGGGTGCCCACCGGTAGGTCAAGCAAGGTGTCGGGGGAGTCACGTTGCAATCGGGGTCGTTCGCGATCGCGGTCGCGGAGGTGTCGATGCCCACCGTCGCGTTGATGTTCGGGCCGGCGTCCACCGTCGGCGGGTGGTTCTTCGCGGTGATGGTGACCTTCGCGGTCGCGGTCGCGTTGTCGGTGTCCGTGACCTCGAGGGCGAAGATGAGCGTGTCGTCGATCGCCGCGGCCTTCGGCACCACGAACGACGCCGAACTCTTGTCGCTGTCGGTGATCGTGACCGTCTCGTCGGGATCGTCGCCGTACGTGCCCTCGTCCGTCAGCGCCCACCTGTAGGTCAGCTCGCTGTCTTCGTCTTCCGGGTCGCTGCCGCTGCCGCTGAGAGTCACCGTCAAGGTGCGATAGACGCCCTGCGCTACTGACACGCACGGGTTCGTCGTCGTCCCGATGCACGCCGTCGCCGTCGCCGTCGGCGCCGCGTTGGTCGCCGTGACCGTGACGTCGTACGTGGCCGTTGCGCCCTGGTCGTCGGTCACGCTGCGCGTCATGACGACCGTTTCGTCGACCTTCGCGTCGGTGGGCATCTCGAAGAACGAGGACGAGACCCTCCCGGGCGTGATGGTGTTGCCCGTGCGGGTCTTGTACGTCCCGCGCGTGTGCTTCCACGTGTAGGTCAGCGTCCCGCCGTCGGCATCGCTCGCGGCTCCATCGTTGAGCGTCACGCGCGAACCGCGCGCGGCGGACGTGGGGGTCGCTGACGGGTTGGTGGTGAACCTGGGCGGCGTGTTCACGGTGTACGTGACCTTGTCCGTCGACTCGCCGCCGTACTCGTCGGTGACCGTCAGCTTGAAGATGAGCGTGCGCCCGTGCGGCACGGTGCTCGGGAGCGTGAAGCTGGTCGTCTCCGCGTCGTCGTCGGCGATCGTCACGGTCTCGCCGGTGTCGTCGCCGTACGTCCCCTCGTCCGTGAGCGCCCAGAGGTAGCTCAGCGTGTCGCCCTCGGGCTCGGTGGAGCCGGAGCCGTCCAGGCTCACCGGCGTGGTGGCGCCCGTCGGGATGTGCGCGTCGTCCCCCGCGTCCGCCGTGGGGGGCTGGTTGGTCACCGTGATCGTCAGCGTGTCCGAGTCGGTCTGCCCGTTGAGGCTCGTGACCGTCAGCGTGAGGATGATCGTCTGGCCGGGGGTCGCGGCGGTGGGGATGGTGAGCCAGAACCACGTCCGTTCCGGGTCGGGGATCGAGACCGCCCCGGTGTAGGTGCCGCTCGTCTTCGCCCAGCGGACGCCGCCCTCGTGGTTCTGCGAGCCGTTGGCGTTGAGCAGGATCCGCGCGCCGCGATCGGCCTCCCGGTCATCGCCCGCCTCCGCCACGGGCGTCCGCTCCTCCAGCTGGCCCGGCTGTTGGCCCGGCGGGCTGCCGCCCGGTGGGCTGCCGCCCGGCTGCTGTCCGCCCGGCTGCTGTCCGCCCGGTGGACTGCCGCCCGGCTGCTGTCCGCCCGGTGGACTGCCGCCCGGCTGCTGGACGCCGCCGGCGCCCGCGCCCGCGCCGGCCGCCGCCTCGGGGCACTCCCACGAGGCCGCCTCCTCGCCCGGCAGGGGCGGCTCGGCCTCGGGCAGCGTGAGCGTGATCCCGGTGTCGGCGTAGGTGTAGCGCCCGCTGCGGCTGGTCGTGTCGAGGTCGAGCGCCCGCGTGCCGTACTCGAGCCACGTCGCGCCGGCGACGCGCGCGCTGAGGTGGTGAGCGCCGTCGCCGCCGCGCCACAGGCGCAGCTCGAAGTCCGCGTCGCCCGCGTCGGCGGTCACGCCGAGCGTGCGCCAGCCGTCGTCGTCGGCCGCGCCGATCGTGCGCGCCTGGCGCGTCCACCGCGACTTCTTGTCGGCGCGGGTGGTGACCCAGTAGCGGCCGGGCTCGGCGACGGAGCGCCACACGCGGCCCTCGATGGCCTCGGTGTCGAGGTCGTCGGGGATGCAGAGCGCGGGCGTCTCGCCGCCCGGCGGCGCCGGCGCGGCGTCGGGCGCCTCGAGCGCGACGGTCAGGTCGGCGTAGGTGTAGCGGCCGCCGCGGCCCGTCTTGTCGAGATCGAGGGGTTGCGTGCCGTACTCGCTCCAGGAGGCCCCGGCGGGGCGGGCGCTCAGGTGCAGGGTCCGCGGTTCGGCGGGATCCTGCCAGAGCCGCAGCTCGAGCTCGCCCTCGCGCGCGGGGACGGTGAGGCCGCCGGAGCGCCAGCCGCCGCCGAGGATCACGGCCAGCTCGACCTCGGTGGTGCGCCAGGCCGAGCCTTCGCCGGGGCGGCTGCTGATCCAGAGGCGGAGCGGGTCGGAGACGGATTGCCAGACGCGCAACTCCGCGCTCGCGGACGGCTCAGGCTGCTCCGCCAGCGCGCGGGGAGGGGAGGGGGCGAGGAGGAACGCGGCGGCGGCGAGCAGCGCCAGCGCGGCCAGGCCGGCGAGCAGCCGGCGGCGAAGGCGGACGGGAGCGCTGGGCCTGGACATCGCGGACCCCCGGGGCGGACTGGTGGCCCAACCCTAACATAGCCAGGTCAAGGTTTGAGTCACGGGTTGCCGGGCAAACTGTTCGCCACGTATACGTTCTGCACGTATGTGTTCCACATGTATGTGGATGGTCGGCGCGAGAGCCGCGGCAGCGACGGCTTCGAGGCGCTCCGCGTGCGCGGCGGCTACTCGAAGACGATCACCTGGCGGGCGACCTCGCCCTTGTTCATCGCCTCGAACATGTCGTTGACCTCCTCGAGCTCGCCGCGGCGGGTGACCATCTCGTCGAGCTTGAGGCGGCCCTGCATGTAGAGCTCGATCAGCTTCGGCATGTCGACGCGGAACTTGTTCGAGCCCATCGTCGTCGCGCGGATCGACTTCTCGCCGGCGAGCGCGCGCCCGCCGAGCGCGATCGTCTGGGAGGCCGGGACCACGCCGATGATCGTCGCGAGCCCGCCGAGGCCGAGCGACTGCACGCACTGCAGCGCGACCTCGGCGTTGCCGATCGCCTCGAAGGAGTAGTCGACGCCGCCGCCGCTGAGCCGCCGCACGGCCTCGACGGGATCCTCCTCGGAGGCGTTCACGCCGTGCGTCGCGCCGAACTCGCGGGCCGCGCCCAGCTTCGACTCCAGCAGGTCGACGGCGATGACCTGGCGCGCGCCGGAGATGTAGGCGCCCTGCACGGCGGAGAGCCCGACGCCGCCGACGCCGAAGACGGCGACGCTCGAGCCGGGCTTCACCCGCGCGGCGTTGAGCACCGCGCCGACGCCGGTGATCACGCCGCAGCCGACGAGCGAGGCGACATCGAGCGGCATGTCCTCGCGCACCTTCACGACGCCGCGCTCGCTGAGCAGCATCCACTCGGCGAAGCTGGCGATGTTGGAGACGGAGTTATGGACGCGCTCGCCGTTGAGCGTGATGCGCGGCGGGTCGTCGAGCGTGCGGAAGGGCTTGTCCACGCAGCGGTTGGGGTGGCCGGTCAGGCACTCCTCGCACTCCCCGCAGAAGGCGGAGCCGCAGGCGATCACGTGGTCGCCCGGCCGCACGTACGTCACCTTCGAGCCGACGGCCTCGACGACTCCCGCGGCCTCGTGCCCGAGGATCGCCGGCGTGCGCATCGGCATCAGATCCTCGATGTAGTGCAGGTCGGAGTGGCAGACGCCGGAGGCCGAGGTGCGGACGAGGATCTCGCGGTCGCCCGGTTCGTCGATCTCGACCTGCTCGATGGTCAGCGGCTGGTGCACGCCGTGCATGATCGCGGCCTTCATCGTTTGCTCCTCTCGCGCGGCGCTGTTGGATCGGCGCGATTGTAGCGGTCGCGGGCGGGACGGTCGCTCGCGGCCCCGTTGCCTCCACGTACTGTTGCATGCTGTGTCGGTGGTAGGCTCAGCGGGCCGGCGCGCCGTACGATAGAGGCGCGGTGGGAGCCGGGGCGTCCGCATGAACATGCCGTCGGACTACGAGGCAGGGTACGCGAAGGCCCGCGCCATCGATCCGGAGATCGCGTCGCGCTACGTCGCCCACGCGACGATCGGCGATCCCGCGGCCGACGAAGTCACCGCCGCGCTCTCGGACCTCGGGCCTCAGGAGTCGCGCCGCATCACCCAGGCGGCGATGGACGCCGAGGATCCGCGGGAGCTCCGCAAGCTGCCGCCCGTGGTGCGCGATTTCTTCGAGGAGATCGCGGTCCCGCCGGACTGGGTCGACCTGCCCGCCTTCACCCCCGGCATCCGCATGTTCCACCGGAACTCGAGGCTCGTGCTCGGAGCGATGGTGGGCGGCACGCTCGTCGAGGGGTTCTCCACCAACATCAGCAAGTCGTTCTTCATCACGGGGCGGCTGCGCGATCAGGGCGTGCGGCGGCTGCGCCAGAACAACCGCCACATGATCGAGATCTTCCTCCCCGGCGGCATGGATCGGGGCGGCGACGGCTGGAAGCTGTCGGTTCGCATCCGGCTGGTCCACTCGCAGGTCAGACGCCTGCTCGACGGCTCCGCGGACTGGGACCACGAGGCCTGGGGCACGCCGATCAGCGCGGCCCACGTCGGCTACGCGATCACCGCGTTCTCGGCGAGACTGCTCATGCACCTGCGGAGCCTCGGCGCCGTCTTCGACGAGGAGGAGCGCGCGAGCTTCATGCAGGTCTGGCGCTACTCCGGTCACCTGATGGGCATCCCGGAGACGATCCTCTTCCGCGACGAGCAGGAAGCCCTCAGGCTCTTCGAGATCGGCACGATCTGCGAGCCGGAGCCGAGCTTCGAGGCGGTCGCGATGGCGAGCTCCCTCGTCAACTCCGCCCCGCTGATCATCGGCATCGACCAGCCGGGGGAGCGCCAGCACCTCTCGAAGTACGTGTTCACGATCTCGCGCGCGCTGATCGGCAAGGAACTCGCGGATCAGCTCCACTACCCGTCCAGCACGACGTTTGGAGTGCTGGCGTGGTTCCGCATGCAGGAGCGCTACCACCGCATCCTCTACCGGCTGTTCCCGAAGCGGGTGCAGGAGAGCAGCTTCAGCAGGTTCACCTCCCTGCTCGACGCCTCGGGCTACGACGAGGCGGGCATCAGCTACGGCCTGCCGGACCACGTCCACGCCGAGGAGTCCACTCGCTGGTAGGCGAGTCCCGCGGCCCGTGCGGTTACGAGCCGGTCGCCGCTCGTCGCTGCGGCGGCCTCCTCGTGGCCGCCGCGTAGAGCGCCCAGGTAGCCGCCAGCAGCCCGGCCGCGACGAGGAACCCCCCCTGGAAGCCGATCCTCTCGGCAATCAGGAATCCGAGGAACGGGCCCAACGCCGCCCCGAGGTCCAGCCACGTCGAGTACCTGCCCAGCACGGCGGCGCGCGTCGCCTCGGGCGATGTCTCGCCGATCGCGGCGTCCAATGCCGCGTTCACGCCCACGGCGGCGATGAACAGCAGCGGCAGCGCGGCGACCGTGGCGAACGCCGAATCGAGTGCGGCGACGAGGACCAGCGAGGCAACCATCGCCGCCATCCCGACGGTGATCGACGCCCGCCTGCCCACGCGGTCCGAGAGGTGCCCCAGGGGCACGCCAAAGCCGAGGTCCGACAGCCACCGGAAGCCGACCAGCAGCCCCGCGAGCGTGACCACGGCGAGCGTTCCTCCGAGCACCCGCTCGTCCTCGTCGGCGAACTCGGCGAGGTAGGGGGCGACGGTCGCGATCGCCAGACCGTTCGACGCGAACGCCGTGGCGAAGCGCAGCAGGCTGATCGAGAGCAGGCGGAGCCTCAGCTTGCGGCCGTAGCCCGGCAGCCGGGACACGGCGAGGCTCCAGGGGTTGAGGCGTTCGCGCAGGCCCCCGCGGGAGGGCCTCGTGCGCTCGAACCGGAGGTTCGGCGCCCGGGTGGCGACGATCATGCCGAGCAGGCCGATGGCCGCGAGGGCCACGAACGTCACCTCCCTCGAGGTGAGTTGGAACAACAGCGCGCCGGCGGTGACCGCGATCAGGCTGCCGAGCCGTTGCCCGGAGTTGAAGAACCCCATCAGCCTGCCGCGCATCGCCGATGTGCCGACGCCGAACGCTGTCAGCTGCGCGGCGAGCCGCATATGGGAGTAGGAGACTCCCCACGCGGCGCGGGCCAGGAGCAGCAGCGCGAGACCGCTGCCAAGGCCGTACGCGAGCGTCGTCAGGGAGCCGAGGGCAATCGAGGCGACGAAGGGCCAGCGCACGCCGAAGCGCTGGAAGACGGAGGCGGCGAAGGAGTTGCTCACGAGGCGAATGAAGCGGTTGATGCTGAGCGCGAGCCCGATCCAGAAGGACGCGCTCAGGCCGAGCTGCCCGGCCACCCCGAACTCGACCGCCGCCACGGGCAGCACGATGTACATCAGCGAGTCGCCCATGATCACCGCGGTGGTGGGCGACACCGCGTACACCATCCCGGCCGGAATGATCGATCTCATGCGCATCCCCGGCGCGCGGCCTCATCTGCCCGCGCCAACGGAGAGTCTACGGGTGGTCCCGGAAGCGGAGTCATGGTGGACCTGAGGGGGCTCGAACCCCTGACCTCCACACTGCCAGTGTGGCGCTCTCCCAGCTGAGCTACAGGCCCGCCGCACCAGTCTAGCGCGAACCCGCGACAGGCGCGCGAGCACGCCTCTCGCTCCTACAATGCCCCGAGGGCGAAGCGAGAGAGAGCGAGGACCGCGATGCTCGACCGCATCCGACTCGAGGAGGGCGACATCACGCAGCAGCGCGTCGACGCCATCGTCAACGCGGCCAACGAGTCGCTGCTGGGCGGCGGTGGCGTGGACGGCGCGATCCACCGCGCCGCCGGGCCCGAGCTGCTCGAGGCCTGCCGCCAGATCGGCGGCTGCCCCACCGGCGAGGCGCGCATCACCCATGGCTACAACCTCGCCGCCACCTACGTGATCCACACCGTCGGGCCGATCTGGGGCGGCGGCGACCAGGGCGAGGATGCGCTGCTCGCCAGCGCCTACCGCACCAGCCTCGAACTCGCTCGCGACCACGATGCGGCGACCGTCGCGTTCCCCGCGATCAGCACCGGCGCCTACGGCTTCCCGCTGGAGCACGCGACGCGCATCGCGATCGGCGAGACGCTTGACTTCCTCGAAGGCAACGAGTTGCCGGAGACCGTTACGTTCGTCTGCTTCGACGCGGCGACGCGCGAGGTCTACGAGTCCGTGCTCAACGAGGGGCCGGGCTGAGCGCGCCCGGTCAGGCCAGCGGACGCTTGCTCGGGATGCCCGGGCGGCGCGGATAGCGCTCCGGCAGCGGACCGTCGCGCCGCACGAGGACCACGAGCTGCGGCGCGGCGTCCTCCGGCAGCGAGAGCGGGAGCGGCTCGAGGACGTGGCCGCCGAGCGCCTCGATCGCCGCCTCCGCCTCCTGTAGCTCGTCGCGCGCGCGGCTGCCCTTCGGCGCCGCCAGCAGCCCGCCCGGCCGCAGCAGCGGCAGCGCGTACTCGACCAGCACCGGCAGCGGCGCGACGGCGCGCGCGACGGCCAGGCCGAAGCCCTCGCGCAGCGCATCGTCGCGGCCGGCCTCCTCGGCGCGCATCCGCCGCACGGCGACGCCCTCGAGGGCCAGATCGGCGATCACCGCCTCCAGGAACTCGCAGCGCCGCCCGTGCGACTCGATCAGCGTCAGCGCCAGCGCGGGCTCGGCGATCCGCATCGGGATGCCCGGGATGCCCGCGCCGCTCCCGATATCGACGACCGCGCGGCTCGCGCCCCCGGCGAGGACGCCGGCCTCACGCAGGGCCACGAGCAGCGCGAGCGACTCGCCGAGGAGCCGTTGCTGGATGGCCGCGGGGTCGCGGAGGGCGGTGAGACCCGCGCGCTGACGCCACGCCTCGATCAGCGCGAGGTAGCGCCCGAAGCGCGACAGGGCCTCCGCGTCGAGTTCGAGGCGCAGGCGGGACGCCTCGGAGCGGAGCGGATCGAGTCGTTCCGTTGTTGACATGCGCGCTTCCCGATCTTCTACACTGCGTGGGCCGGGCAGACCGCATCCCCGGAGCAGCGGGGTCGCCCGGAGCGTCCTCATACCGACGGAGCAGGAGGCGCCGGCCATGGCCGAGGCTATCAGCGTGGGCGACGCCGGCGCACACTTCCTCAACGCGCTCGAGGCCGAGAAGGCGCGCGAGGAGCGCGCCGAGATCGATCGCTTCGTCGAGTGGCTCGGCCCCGACCACCTGATGGGCGACCTCAGCGCCGACCAGATCGGCGAGTACCTGCGCGAGCGCTTCCCCGAGGCGTTCGCGACCGACGACGACCCGGCGGAGCTCGACGACGAGATGAGCACGCTGCTGGAGCCGTTGCGCGCCTTCCTCGCCTACGCCTCGCGGCTCGCCTTCACGGATGAGAACCTCGTCCCCGCGCTGCGCCTGCGCGAGGGCGGCGGCGGCGCGCGCGGGGGCGCCGGCGCGGCCGCCGAGCTGGGCGGCGCCTACTACGTCACGATCGAGGGCCTCGAATCGCTCGAGCAGGAGCTGGAGGAGCTGAAGGGGCGCCGCCCCGAGATCGCCGAGTCGCTGCGCGCGGCGATGGCGGACAAGGACTTCCGCGAGAACGCTCCGCTCGACGCCGCGCGCGACGCGCAGGCGCACCTCGAGGCGCGCATTCGCGTGATCGAGGATCAGTTGCGTCACGCCGTGATCATCGACCCGGAGACGAAGCGGGGCCGCGCCAACGTCGGGTCCACCATCAAGGTGCTGAACCTCAACCTGGACCGCGAGCAGACCTTCCAGCTGGTAAGCCCCAGCGAGGTCAACCCCGCCAGCGGCAAGATCTCGGTCGAATCGCCCGTCGGCCTCGCCGTCATCAACCAGGGCCCCGGCGACGAGGTGCTGGTGAACGCGCCCGCCGGCCAGCTGCGCCTGCGCGTCCTCGAGGTGGAGGGCTAGCGGGCGGCCGCGGCGGCTTCGGGCAGACCATCAGGCAGGCTCCGGCGGCGTAGAATGCGCGCGCGCCGATGTGCGCGCGATGCGGAGGTTCCTCGTGAGAGTTCTGGTGATGGGCGGCACACGGTTCAACGGGCTCCACCTCGTCCAGGAGCTGGTCAAACACGGCCACGAAGTCACGACCTTCAATCGCGGCATCACGCAGGCCGTGCTGCCGCCCGGCGTGCGCCGCCTCCACGGCGACCGCACCGACCACGACGCGATGCGCGAGGTCTTTGAGGGCGAGGAGTTCGACTGCATCCAGGACATGAGCGCCTACACAATCGACGACGTGCGCAGCATGGACGAGATCTTCCACGGGCGAACCGGGCACTACATCTTCGCCAGCTCGACGGCGATCTACGCCCACGCGAAGATCCTGCCGATCCGCGAGACCCACCCGGTGGACCTGTCCGAGAAGCAGATCGAGTACGGGCGCAACAAGATCGCGTGCGAGCAGTACCTCACCCGCGCGTACTGGGACCACGGCTTCCCCGCCTCGATGGTCCCGTTCGCCTCGGTCTTCGGGCCGCACAACATGATCAAGGACCGCGAGCAGCGGATGTTCGTGCGCCTGCTGCAGGGGCGGCCCGCGCTCGTGCCCGGCGACGGCACGACCCTCGGGCAGATCGGACACGTCGACGACGAGGCGAAGGCGCTGCGCATGATGATGCTCAACCCCAACACCTTCGGGAAGCGCTACAACCTCACGGGCAAGGACTACTTCACCGATGAGGGCTACATCGACACGATCGCGGACGTGATCGGCGTGACGCCGGAGAAGATCTCCGTCCCGGCCTCGCTCATGGACGACCTCTGGGCGGACAAGCTCCCGCTCGGCGGCGGGCCGCTCGTCGATCGGCGAGGCGCCGGGGGCGGGGCCTGGCTGACGCGCGTCTCGCAGCTGGTGCAGCGCTCCGCGCCCAACATTCACCCCTGGAACCAGAACGTCATCTTCTCGATCGACCGCCTGATGAAGGAGATCGACTGGGAGCCGGAGTACACCTTCCGCTCCGCCGTCGAGCAGACCTTCGAGTGGTTCATGAGTGAGGGCCTCGACAAGACACTCGCCGAGGAGCTCGACTTCTCGCTCGAGGAACTGCTGCTCGAGCGCATCCGCGGCGGGTAGCCGCCGCCCGCGCGAGTCCTGCGCGGCATGGCCCTCGGGGAGCGACTAACCGAGCACGAGCTCGTCGACGGCGACCGAGGCGAAGAGCAGCACCAGGTAGACGATCGAGTAGTGGAAGAGCGGCATCGCGTCCGCGATGCCCTCGCTGCGCGCGAGCCGCACGGCGAGGTAGAGGAAGGCGGCGCCTCCGCCGACCGCCGTCAGGAAGTAGATCAGCGAGAGGCCGCCGACGAGGGTGAAGGCGAGCGTGAGGCCGACGAGCATCAGCGTGTAGAGGACGATCTGGCGCTTCGTCTCCGCCTCGCCGCGCACGACGGGCAGCATCGGCACGCCCGCCCGTTCGTAGTCGTCCGAGAAGACGAGGGCGAGCGCCCAGAAGTGCGGGGGCGTCCAGTAGAAGACGATCAGGAACAGGAACAGCGGCTCGATCCCGACCTGGCCCGTTACGGCCGCCCAGCCGATCACCGGGGGGGCCGCGCCGGCCGCGCCGCCGAGCACGATGTTCTGCGTGGTGCTGCGCTTGAGGTAGTAGCTGTAGACGAGCACGTAGAAGCCGAGCGCGCCGATCGCGAGCGCCGCCGCGAGCAGGTTCACCGTCAGGCTCAACCAGATCGCCGCGACCGCCCCGAGCGCGAGCCCGAAGACGAGCGCGCGCGAGGGCGTCACGTTGCCCCTCGGCAGCGGCCGGGCGCTGGTGCGGCGCATCAACTCGTCGATGTCGCGGTCGGCGACCTGGTTGATCGCGTTGGCGCCTCCGGCGGCGAGCGTGCCGCCGATCAGGGTGGCGACGATCAGCCAGATCGAGGGCCAGCCGCGCTCGGCGAGCACCATCGCGGGCACGGTCGTGACCAGCAGCAGCCAGATGATGCGCGGCTTGGCGAGGGCGACGTAGGCGCGCACCGTGTCGCGCACGGTCTGGCGCACCGAGCGCCGGGCCGCCTCGGCGGGCTGCGCCGACGCCTCGCTACGCACGGGCCGCGTCTCGCTCGCCCGGCAGCGCCGCCGGGGCGCGGGCGCCGGCGCTGCGGCCGGGGTAGAACAGCGCCGCCGCCACGATCAGCACGCACAGCCCCCAGGTCGCCGCCGCGCCCGCGAGGTGCGCCGCGCGCACGGCCGCCGAGAAGTCGGTCCAGATGTTCGCGGCGCCGAGCAGGATCTGCGCGCCGTACATCGCGCCGAGGCCCCACGCCGCGTGGCGCAGCGCCCCGTCCGCCTCCGGCAGATCCCGCGCGTGCCAGATCAGGCGCAGCACGGCGATGAAGGCGGCCGCCGCGAGCAGGCGGTGCATCCAGTGGATGTGCTGCGCGCGCAGTCCGTCGATGAAGGGCGCGGGCGCCTCGGGGCAGTGCGGCCAGCCCGTGCATGCCTCCGTCGCGTCGGCCCCGACGACGTAGGAGCCGGCGACCAACGCGACGGCGATCATCACCGCGGCCGAGATCGAGACCCGCAGGTAGACCGCGCGCCCCGGCTCCTCGATGCGGCGGCGGCGCGGCCCGAGGAAGGCGAAGGCCGCCATCAGCGCGAGGACGGCCAGCAGCAGCAGCGCGCCGCTGAGGTGCAGCGTCACGATCTCCGGCGGCAGCTCGCGCTCGACCGTCTCCTTGCCGAGCCAGGCCTGGAGCGCCAGCAGCGGCAGCGAGGCGATCGCGAGACTGCGCAGCGCCCGGTCCGCGCGGTGCGAGCGCAGCGTGACCACGGCCGTCGCGACGATCAGCGCGCCCACGATCGCGGCGGCCGTGCGGTGGGTGTACTCGATGATCGCGGTCCGCTCCGCTGGCGGGATCAGCTGGCCGTGGCAGAGCGGCCAGTCCGGGCAGCCGAGGCCGGAGCCGGTGGTGCGCACGATCGCGCCGATCGCGATCAGCACCAGCGTCGCGCCGACGGTGACGGCGAGCAGCCACTGGTGGCGCGTCACGGCGCCTCGTCCTCCTTCGCCTCCTCGCGCTCGCTCTCGGCCAGGCGCTCCTCGAGGCGCTGGAGTTCGCGCTGCACGGTGCGCAGCCGCGCCTGCAGCCACAGCAGGTAGACGAAGAGCCCGGCCCAGAACACCGCGAAGCCGGCGAACAGGAACTCCAGGTAGTCCATCAGCCCGCCCCGCTCCGTTGCGCCTCGCGGCGGTCGATCTCGCCTCGCAGGTCGTCGCCGCGCACGCCGATCTGCTCGACCTCGGAGCGCAGCGCCATCAGCCACAGCGCGAGCAGCATGATCGCCGCCATGCCGAGCATCAGCACCACCAGCATCGAGGTCGGCAGTGCCATGTCGCCCGGCAAGCGGGTCACGATCGGGTCCGGGTGCAGCGTGCGCCACCAGTGCACCGAGAGGTTGATGATCGGGATGTCGATGAAGCCGATGATCGCGAAGACCGCGGCGTAACGCGCGGCCTGCACGTCGCCTCGGTCGGAGAGGCTGCGCGCCAGCAGGTAGCCGGAGTAGATCAGCAGCAGCACGAGGGTGGTCGTCAGCCTCGCGTCCCAGGCCCACCACACACCCCAGATCGGCTTGCCCCAGATCGCCCCGGTCGCGAGGGTCAGCGCCGTGAACAGCACGCCCACGCCCGCCGCCGCGCGCGCGACCGCGTCGAAGCGCAGGTTGCGCGTCCAGAGCAAGGCA
This sequence comes from Dehalococcoidia bacterium, assembly GCA_963692775.1. GTDB lineage: Bacteria > Chloroflexota > Dehalococcoidia > UBA2979 > UBA2979 > VXMT01. Next base: position 2,686,949 of record OY839116.1, read on the forward strand.
ACCGAGGCGGCGAAGACGACGGAGAAGCAGAGATAGGCGGCGATCGCCGAGGGCACGTGGATGTAGAAGATGCGCTGCACCTCGCCCTCGATCGCCTCGCGCGGCGCGACGATCACCGCGCCCACGAGCATCGCCAGCATCGCCGCGCCGGTGAGCGGCGGCAGCAGCGTCCAGCGCGCGCCGTAGACGGCGACGACGGGGCGCAGGGCGGCCAGGACCAGGCGCGCGGCCGTGCCCCTCGAGGCGGCGTCGGCGGGCTGGGTCCGGGCGCTCATTGCTCCGCCACGAAGGGGAACAGCAGCACGCTGCCGAGGGCGCTCCAGGCGGTGAAGACGGCGAGCAGCGGCAGCCACGCCTCGCCGCCCGTCGGCAGATCGAGCGCGCCGCCCGTCGCGCGCACGGCGGCGATCAGCAGCGGCGTCAGCAGCGGCAGCGCGAGCACCGGGATCAGCACCTCGCGCGATCGCACGCGGCTCCCGAGGGTCGAGAGCAGCGTGGTCAGGCTGACGTAGCCGAGCGTGCCGAGCACCATGATCGCGATCAACTCCGCGCTGAGCAGGGCGGTGTTGAAGAGGATAGTCGCCATCACCAGTACGGCCACCTCGATCAGCAGCAGCGCGATCAGGTTGCTGATCAGCTTCGCCCCGTAGATCGCCGATCGCGGCGCGGGGGCGACGAGCAGCGCGTCGAGGGTGCCCTGCTCCGCCTCGGCCGCGAACGAGCGCCCGCTGGCGATGATCCCGGCGAACAGGAACGTGACCCAGAGCACGCCGGGCAGCAGCGGCTTCACCTCGCCGGTCGCGAGATCGAGGGCGAACGAGTAGGTGAGCACGCTGATCGCGGCGAAGGTGGCGGCGGAGAGCCAGCCCGAGCGCTGCCGCCAGAGCAGCCGCAGATCCTTGAGCAGCACGGCGGTGGTCGCGTTCATCGCGCCGCTCCCGCCGCGGCGCCCGACGCTCGCGCGCCCTCGCCGCCAGCGAGGAGCCGCCCGCGCTCCAGCTCCAGCACGCCGTCCGCCCAGGAAGCGACGCGATCGCGCAGGTGCGTGGCGGCCAGCACCGTCAGCCCCGGTGCGTGCAGCACCAGCCGGTCGAGCACGTCGAGCGCCTCGCGGTCGAGGCCGGTTTCCGGTTCGTCGAGCAGCAGCACGGGCGGGCGGTGCAGCAGCGCGCGCGCGATCGCGAGCCGCTGGTGGTAGCCGCGCGAGAGCACGGCCGTCGGCTCGTCGCGGCGCAGCCACAGCCCCACCGCGCGCAGCAGCTCCTCGATGCGCTCGTCGGCGTCGGCCACGGAGTAGAGGCGCGCGAAGAAGCGCAGGTTCTCCTCCGGCGTCAGCTCCTCGTAGAGCATCGGGCGGTGCGTCAGCACGCCGATCGAGGCGCGCAGCGCCGAGCCGTCCGAGGCGAGGTCGCGCCCGGCCACGGTGGCCTCGCCCTCGCTCGGCGAGAGCAGCGTGGAGAGCAGCGCGAGCAGCGTCGTCTTGCCCGCGCCGTTCGCGCCGAGCAGCGCGACCTTCGCGCCCTCGGCGACCTCGAACGAGACGTGATCGACGGCGAGCGCGCTCCCGAAGCGCTTCGTCAGCCCGCGCGCCTCGATCACTCGACGGCTCCCACGCCCGCGCGCCGCAGGCCGGCGCGCAGCAGCAGCGCCCCGCCGCCGCTCACCGCGAGCGCGAGCAGCACGCCGATCAGCGCGCCGCCCCTGCCGGTCAGCGGGTTCGCCGCGTTGCGCCCCGCCAACCCCTCGAGGCGCACGCTGACGCTCTCGCCGGGCCGGGCCGCCGCGCGCGCGATCACCTCGACGCGCTCGCCGGAGACCTCGCGCGCGTCCGCGCGATCGCTCGCACCGAGCGGTTCGAGATCCTGGACGAAACGGGCGGGCACTTCGATCTCCATGCGCGCTGTCGCGAGCGGCGCGGTGATGCGCAGGGTATAGGCGTCCTCGGCGCGATCGTAGCCGACCACGTAGCGCGTGACGACCGAGGTGACGCCGGGCCGCAGCGTCATCGTCGCCGCGAGCACGCCGCCTTCGAGGACGAAGCCGCTGTCCGTCCCCGCGCCGGAGGCTGCCGCGACGCCGTCCGGCAGCGGCAGCCGCAGCGTGACGCCCTCCTCGTCACCGACGTAGATGCGGTCTGAGGGGTTCGCCACCTCGTCGATGCGCTCGATCGTGAGCTGTGCGGCGGCGCGATCGAGGGCGAGCAGCGTCACGAGCGTCGACTCGATGCGCAGGGCGGGGCGGTCCCGCGTCGCCTCGAAGATCGTGATCTCGACGTCAATCGAGGGCAGCTCGCGGGAGAGCAGAAGGGGCGGCGAGAGGTACTGCACGCCCTGGTGTTCGACGCGCACGACGTACGTGCGCCGCGGATCGGCGGGCGCCTCGAAGCGGAACGCTCCGCCCTCGCCGCTCACGGTCCGCGCCGTCTCCAGCCCGTCGGGGCCGCCGAGGATGATCAGCTCCACGGGGATGCCCTCGGGGGCGGGGGCGTCCGCGCTGGCCTGCACGAGCGTCCCGCGGATCTCGCCGTCGGGCGTCTGCCCCGAGGCCGGCGCGGCAGCGCCCGCCAGCGCGCCGCCGAGGGCGAGCGCGAGCAGCGGCGCGAGCAGCGCCCGGCTCACGCCCGCGCGCGCACGTCGTCGCCCTCCGCGCGCAGCGCCTCGGTCAACTCGCGCAGGCGCGGCCCGAGCGCGCGCCGTCCCGAGAGCCGCTCCGCGCCGGAGATGCGGCCGCTCGCCGCGTCGTCGTCCAGCTCGCGCAGCTCCGCGAGCAGCCGCGCGCGCTCCTCGTGCAGCGCCTCCAGCGAGGGCGCCTCTGCGGTCGGCAGCGCGGGCGCGCGCCCCAGCGGCAGGCCGATCAGCAGCGCCGCCAGCGCGGCGAACAGCAGCAGCACCAGCCACTCCATCAGGCGCCGCCCTCTCCCCCGGCGCCCGCGTCGAGCTGCTCGTCGAGCCAGCGCTCGTCGACCTCGGAGGATGCTCCGGCGGCGGCGAGGGGCCGGGCGCTGCGCCGCAGCCGCCACAGCGTCATGCCGCCTCCGAGGGCGACGAGCACGATCGAGCCGCCGACCCAGCCGAAGAGCACGAGGTTGAAGCCGGAGCGCGGCAGATCGGCGAGCACGCGGTCGCCGAAGCGGCTGGAGAAGAAGAGCAGCACGTCGTCGTTGTTCGCGCCCGCCGCCAGCTGATCGCGGATCTCGCGGCGCATGTCGTGGCAGACCTGCAGCTCGCACTGGTCGAGGCGCAGGTTCGTGCACTTCGGGCAGAGCAGCTGGCGCTCGAGCTGCAGCGCCCGCGCCTCCGGGTCCGGCGCGCTCGCCGAGCCCTCGCCGGGCGGGGCGAGCGCCAGCAGCGCCGCCAGCGCGACGATGGCGATCGCCGCGATCGCCGCCGCGCCGAGCCCGATCCGCCGTCGCATGGCCGGATCCACCTCAGGCCCCCGCGACCGGTCCGGCCGCGCCGGACGCGGGCAGCTCGCGCCGCTGCGGCGCGGGCGCCTGCACGGGCGCGAAGACCACGAGGCCGCCCGCGATGTAGACGCCCGCCCCGATCCAGAGCCAGATCATCAGCGGGTTCACGAAGGCGCTGATCTCCGCGACGCCCTCGGAGTCCCAGCCCTGGAGGAAGACGTAGAGGTCCTCGCGCAGCCCCGTCTCGATGTCCACCTTCGTCAGCGGTTGGCCGGGGAAGTTGGGGAAGAAGCGCCGCCCCGGCTCGAGCACGGCGACGAACTCGCCGCCGTCCTCCACGCGCAGCAGCGACACCACCTCGGACTCGATGCCGTTCGCCAGGTCCGTGCGCTCGCGCAGGCCGATGTACTCGACCGTGTAGCGCCCGATCTCGAACGACTCGCCGGGCGCGACCAGCGCGCGCGTCTGCTGCTGGTAGACGCTGGAGGAGACGGCGGCGATCGCCATCACCGCCAGCCCGAGGTGCACGAGGTAGCCGCCGTAGCGCCGCCGGTCGCGCTCGAACAGCGCCAGCACGGCGGCGGGCCAGTGCCGCCCGCTCGCCGCCCGCAGCGCGCGCGCCCCGAGCGCGAACTCGCGTAGCGTGACATAAAGCAGCACGATCGCGGCGATCAGCCCGGCGAGGGCGTAGCGGTCGCGCACGCCGAGCGTGACGAGCAGCGCGAGGCTCAGCAGCGCCACGGCCACTGGCCCTCGGAAGCGGCGCAGCAGCGTGACGCGCGAGGCGCGACGCCAGGGCAGCACCGTGCCGATCGCCATCAGCACCAGCAGCACGACGAGCAGCGGGCCGACGACGTCGTTGTAGAACGGCGCGGAGACGGTGATGCGGGCGTCCTGCAGCAGCTCCGAGAAGACGGGGAAGAGCGTCCCGCCGAGCACGATCAGCGCGATCACCGTGAACAGATAGTTGTTCACGATCAGCGAGCTCTCCCTCGAGGCCAGCGACTCGAAGTCGTGCCCGGCCTGCAGCCGCCCGCTGCGCAGCGCCAGCAGCACGACCGAGCCGAGCAGGGTCAGCCCGAGCAGCGCGAGGAAGTACGGTCCCACGTCGGAGACGGCGAACGAGTGCACGGAGGCGACCAGCCCGCTGCGCACGTTGAACGTCCCGAAGACGGCGAGCGCGAACGCCGCGAGGACGAGCGCGAGGTTCCACAGCTTCAGCATCCCGCGCCGCTCCTGGACCATCATCGAGTGCACGAACGCCGTCATCGGCAGCAGCGGGAGGATCGCCGAGTTCTCGACGGGGTCCCAGCCCCAGTAGCCGCCCCAGCCGAGCGTGGTGTAGGCCCAGAAGGCGCCGAGCAGGTTGCCGATGCTGAGCAGCAGCCAGGAGAGCAGCGCCCAGTGTCGCACGCTGCGCAGCCAGCGCCCGTCGATGCGGCCGGACAGCAGCGCCGCCGCCCCGAGGGCGAACGGGACCGAGGTGCTGACCAGCCCGGCGAGCATGAACGGCGGGTGGACCAGCATCGAGCGGTCGACGAGCAGGGGGTTGAGGCCGACGCCGTCCTCGGGCGTGACGGGGCTGACCTCGAAGGGCGAGGCGAGGAAGGCGACGGGCAGCAGGAAGGCGGCGAGCACGCCGCCGCTGATCGCCAGCGCCGCCGCGGAGCCCCAGGGGATGCGCGGCACGGTGATCAGCGCGAAGGCGGCGAGGAAGAGCGAGAGCAGCCAGGTCCAGAACAGCAGCGAGCCCGGCTGCCCGCTGTAGAGCGCGGCCCACTTCATGTGCGGCAGCATCTCGCTCGAGGAGACCTGGGCGACGTGCGAGAGCGAGAAGTCGTCGTTGAGCAGCGCGTAGGCGAGCGTCGCGAGCGCGAGCGTCGTGAAGCCCGCCGCGACCGGCAGCGCCCGCCGCGCCGCCGGCAGCAGCTCGGGTCGCCCGCGCAGGCTCGCCGCGAGCGCCGCGCCGAGGGTGAACAGCGCCGCCGCCAGCGCGGTCAGCACGGCGGCGGCTCCGATGGTGGCGGTGAGGTTCATGCGGGCGGCCTCGCGCTCGCCTCGTCAGGGCGCCGCGATCGAGGCGTCTTCGGCGTCGGTCACGAACTCCGGCTCGTGGCGGATGATCACGCTCGTCGCCTCCAGCAGCCCCTCGCCGGCGGCGACGCCCTCGACGACCACGAAGGCGCGGGGGCCGAACAGCCCCGGCACCGCGCCGTCGTACTCGATGCGCATCGTCTCGCCCTCTTCGCCCTCGATCACCCAGCTCACGGGGCGGCCGTTCTGCTCGACGATCGTGCCGTCGACGACGCGTCCGCCGACGCGCCAGCGGCGGCCCTCGGCGTCGAGTTCCTGGGCGAACTCCTCGGGCGTGGCGTAGTAGGCGCCGTCGAAGGCCTGCACCGCCATCGCCGTGATCGCGGCGGTCGCGATCACGAGGATCGCGATCAGGCGCCCTCGCTGGCTGGCGAGGGGGCCGCGGCCGACGAGGTTGCGGAGACCGCTCATCGCACTCGCTTCACTGCGCCGGCGGGTCGCCGGCTCCGATTGCGGATCATGACGCGGGCCTGTCGCCGTCTGCCATGATCGCTTCCAGCATCGCGCGGAACTCGCTTTCGCGCAGTTCCCCCAGGAACTTGTGCCGCACCTGCAACCCCGGCGAGAGGAAGTACGCCTCCGGCACGCCGTTCACGCCGAACTCCAGGTAGACCTCGCCGGCGGCGTCCACCAGCGAGGGGAACGTCAGCCCGTGGCGCTCGACGAAGCGCCGCGCCTCGCGCTCGCTGTCGAGGATATTGATCCCAAGAAAGGCGTAGCCGCGAGCCTCGTACTCCCCCCAGAGCCGCTCGATCAGCGGCGCCTCGCGCTCGCAGGGCGCGCACCAGGAGGCCCAGAAGTAGAGAAAGATCGGCCCGTCGGCGTAGTCCGCGATCGAGATCTCGCCGCCCTCGAGCGCGGGCAGGCTGAACTCGGCGGCGCGCTCGATGCCGGGGTCGATCTCGCCGAGCGGCTCCCGCCCCACGTCGCGCAGCGAGGCGATCGCCAGCACGGCGATCAGCGCGAGCGCGGCGGAGCCGACGCCGACCACGAGCAGCCGGCCGTGCAGCGAGCGTGCGAAGGTCCGCGCGGCCGCGATGATCATCGTCACACCTGCTTCGCCGGGGCGCTTCGGCGCGGCGTCTCAGCGAGCGGGATCGGCTCGCCGGCGCCGTCCGAAACGGCTCCTGAGGCGTCGCGGAAAAGCCCCGCGAGGGCTGCGCCGGGGCGCTTGCCGACCCGCTTCGCGCTTGACCCCGACACGGCCCAATGATAGCCATAGCCTTGCGTTGGGGGATCGTGCGCATTGTGCTCGCCGAGCGCGCGCGATTGACGGAGGGAGCCCCGGTGCGCAGTTCCCGCAGCCTCCGGCGTCTCGCCCCGGTTGCCCTGCTTGCCCTCGCCCTCGCGCTGGCGGCGTGCAGCGACCCCCAGACGACCGTCGATCCCAAGTCGAACTTCGCCGACGACATCCAGTTCGTCTACCTGCTGACGTTCTGGCTGGGCATGGCCGTCTTCATCGGCATCCTCGCGCTGACCGTCGGCCTCGCCTTCTGGTACCGCGAGCGGCCGGGCCGCGTCGCGAAGCAGATCCACGGCAACACCCGCCTCGAGATCGTGTGGACGCTCATCCCCGTCGTGCTCGTCGTGATCATGGCGGTGCCGACCTGGCAGGTCATCGCGGACAGCAGCAAGCCCGCCCCCGGCGACGCGCTGCGGGTCAACGCCATCGGCCACCAGTGGTGGTTCGAGTTCCAGTATGACCTCGACAACGACGGCGAGTACGACGACCTGATCACGGCGAACGAGCTGCACATCCCGGCGGGCCGCCCGGTGACCTTCAACCTCCTCTCCGACGACGTGATCCACTCCTTCTGGGTGCCGCAGCTCGCCGGCAAGGTGGACATGGTGCCTGGCCACGCGAACGACCTCTGGTTCACGCCTCACGAGGACGCCGCCCGAGCCGAGGCCTACCTCGGCCAGTGCGCCGAGTTCTGCGGCACCGCGCACGCCAACATGCGCTTCCGCGTCTTCGTCGACACGCCCGAGGGCTTCGCCGCCTGGGTGGCGAACGAGCAGGCGGACGGCGCGGAGCCCGCGGACGAGCTGGCGCTTATGGGGCAGGAGCTGTTCCTGACCCCGGTCTGGACCCTCCCCGGCGGCGGAGGCGGGATCCTCGGCTGCACCGGATGCCACACCGTGGCCGGCGCCCCCGGCGCGGTGGGCAGGATCGGCCCGAACCTGACCCACGTCGGATCGCGCAGCACGATCGCCGCCGGCATCCTCGACACGAACTTCGAGAACCTCGTGGCCTGGATCAGCAACCCCGACCGGGAGAAGCCGGGCGCCGACTACAACGACGACACGGCGCGGTTCATGCCCGCCTTCGAGACGGTGCTGACGCGCGAGCAGATCGAGGCGATCGCCGTCTACCTGCTTGGGCTACAGTAGGTAGCGGGCGAGCGCGCGGAGCTCGGAGAGGAACACGACGATGGCAACCGTTGCCGGCACGATGGCCGCACCGACTGCCGAGGGCGTGGTCTGGTCCTGGCTGACGACCGTTGACCACAAGCGCATCGGCATCCTCTACGGGGTGACCGCCTTCATCTTCTTCCTCATCGGCGGCCTCGAGGCGCTGGCGATCCGCGCGCAGCTCGCCGTGCCGAACGGCGGCGTCATCGATCCGGAGCTCTACAACCAGCTCTTCACGATGCACGCGCTGACGATGATCTTCCTCGCTGTCATGCCGCTCGGGGCGGCCTTCTTCAACTTCATGATCCCGCTGATGATCGGCGCGCGCGACGTCGCCTTCCCGCGGCTGAACGCGCTCTCCTACTGGATCTTCCTCGCCGGCGGGCTGGTGCTGACCAGCAGCTTCTTCCTCGGCGGGGCCCCGGACACCGGCTGGTTCGCCTACGCGCCGATCAGCGGAGGCGCGTACTCCGGCAGCGGCATGGACTACTACGTGATCGGGCTGCTGATCCTCGGTCTGTCCTCGCTGGCGGCGGCGCTGAACTTCGCGGTCACGATCATCAACATGCGGGCGCCGGGCATGACCATGATGCGGATGCCGGTCTTCGTCTGGATGACCCTGATCGTGGCCTTCCTGCTGATCCTCGCGCTGCCGGTGCTGACCGTCGCGCTGGTCCAGCTGCTCTTCGACCGCCAGTACACGACGAGCTTCTTTCTGCCGAGCGGCGGCGGGGATCCGATCCTCTGGCAGCACCTGTTCTGGATCTTCGGGCACCCGGAGGTCTACATCCTGATCCTCCCGGCGATGGGCATCGTTTCCGAGGTGCTCCCCACCTTCTCCCGCAAGCCGCTCTTCGGCTACGCGGCGATGGTCTTCGCCGGCGTCGCCATCGGCTTCCTCGGCTGGGCAGTGTGGAGCCACCACATGTTCACGACCGGCCTCGGCGCCGTCCCGCGCGTGGTCTTCGCGACCAGCACGATGATCATCGGGGTGCCGACGGGCATCAAGATCTTCAACTGGCTGAGCACGATGTGGGGCGGCAGCATCCGCTTCACGACGGCCATGTACTTCTCTGTCTCCTTCATCGCGCTGTTCACGATCGGCGGCATCTCGGGCGTGATGCACGCCTCGCCGCCGGTCGACCAGCAGCAGCAGGACACCTACTTCATCGTCGCGCACCTCCACTACGTGCTCGTCGGCGGCGCGATCGTCGGTCTCTTCTCCGGGCTCTACTACTGGTGGCCGAAGATGACCGGGCGCTTCCTCTCCGAGACGCTCGGGAAGTGGAACTTCTGGTTGATGTTCATCGGCCTCAACATGACCTTCTTCCCGATGCACTTCCTCGGCGTGGCCGGGATGCCGCGGCGCATCTACACCTACGACGCGGGGCTCGGCTGGGAGTTCTGGAACATGTTCGCCTCGGTCGGCGCGCTCATCCTCGCCATCGGCGTGCTGGTCTTCGTGATCAACGTCGCGCGCACCATGCGCCAGCCGAAGACCGCCGGGGACAACCCCTGGGACGGGTCCACCCTCGAGTGGGCCACGAGCTCGCCGCCGCCGGAGCACGACTTCGACGCGATCCCCGAGGTCCGCGCGCGCGACCCGCTGTGGTACGACCGCGACCACGGCCTGAGCCAGCCCGAGGGCGACCCGGACGAGCACATCCACATGCCGCCGCCGTCCTACTACCCGCTGATCCTCGCGTTCGGCGTGCTGCTGCTCGGCATCGGCCCGCTCTCGCACCTCGCGGTGACGGCGCTGGGCGTGCCGGTGGTCATCTACGCGATCTGGGGCTGGGTCCTGGAACCCACGGAGTAGACGAGGACGACACGTGGCCACAGCCGAGCATCACGTCGCGCACCACTCCGTCACCGGTATCGACAACCGGAAGCTCCTCATGTGGATCTTCCTCGGGTCGGAGTGCCTGTTCTTCGGCGCGCTGATCTCCACCTACCTGATCTTCAAGGCCGACATCCCCGCCCCGCCGATCAGCTTCATCGAGGCCCACACCCACGTCGAGAACGGCCACGAGGTCGTCACCGGCTGGTTCCCGGTCGACCGTGTCATCGACGACGTATACGTGAATGAGGACGGCTCCTTCCGCGAGGTCGAGTTCGCGGGCGTGCTCGACATTCCGATCACCTCGCAAAGCACCTTCGTCCTGCTGATGAGTTCCGTGACGATGGTGCTCGCGGTCTACGGAGCGCAGCACGGGCGGCTGCTCTCGATGAAGGTCTGGCTGCTGGCCACGATCCTGCTGGGGTTGATCTTCCTCGGTTACCAGGTCTACGAGTTCCGCCTGTTCGGGAGCGAGGGGCTGACGCTGGAGACGAACCAGTTCGGAGCCTCGTTCTTCGTGCTGACCGGCTTCCACGGGACGCACGTCTTCGTCGGCGTGCTCATCCTCACGTCGCTGCTGCTCGCGTCGTTCCGGCGCAGCGGGCTCGGCCCGGAGGCCGGCTTCCATGTGGAGACGGCGGGTCTCTACTGGCACTTCGTCGATATCGTCTGGATCGTGATCTTCACGATCATCTACCTGATACCGGCCTGATCGCGGCGGACCCGATCAGGGAGGAGCGGAGCACGCGATGAGCCACGGCGGAACGCAGGCGCCACACGCCGAGGAGCAGCACGGCCTCACCCCGAGGCAGTACATCGGGCTCGGCCTCGCGCTCACGGTCATCACCATCGTCGAACTGGGCGCCTCGCTTTGGGTGGACCTCGGGGACTGGCTGATCCCGGTGCTGATCGTGCTGTCCGCCGTCAAGTTCATCGCGGTCGTCGCCTTCTTCATGCACCTCTACTACGAGCCGCAGCTGCTGACGCGCGTCTTCGTCGGCTCGTTCGTCCTCGCGACCGGGGTGCTGATCGCCCTGCTCGCCCTCTTCTGGACCGACATCACGGACCTGCTCAACGGCGTCTGACGCGAGACCCCGCACAAGCAAGCCAACGGCCCCGCCGATAGCGGGGCCGTCTTCGTTGCGCCTCGGAGTTCTCGATGTCAGGACGAGGTTGCGCCCGCCTGCGCGGCGGCCAGCCGCTCGGCCTCCTCGGCCTGCTGGCGCTGCTCCGCCTTGTGCGCCCAGACGGCGAAGACGATGCCGGCGGCGATCAGGAACATCATCTGGCCGGGCACCCACATGATCAGCCCGCCGATCTCCTGGTCGCGGATGGGCTCGATCGCGATGATCGGCTCGACGTTGTCGTAGAAGTCGTAGAGCAGCGACTCGCTGAACGTGATCATCGCGCCGAGGAACGCCTTCGGCGTGCCGACGGCGATGAGCAGCCCCATGCGCCAGACGTAGCCGAGGCGCGAGCGCAGCGGGGCGGGGTCGATCACGTTCCACCAGACCAGCATCCCGGCCGCCGTCATGCTGAAGTGTTGCAGGTCGTGCACGACGTCGTCCGTGACGGCGGCGTCGTACCAGCCGGGCGCGAGGTGCCAGGCCCAGAGCACCCCGGTGTGCACGACGACCGCCATCAGCGGGTGCGTCACGACCCGGTAGAGCGAGCGCGCCTCGCGGCGGCGCAGCACGGGCCGCACCAGCACGCGCCGCACCGCACGAGGCATCCCGCGCAGCACCGGCGTGGTCGGCGCGCCGAGCAGGATCAGCGGCGCCGCGTACATCATCAGCAGGTCGTGCTGAATCATGTGCACGAAGAAGTGGTGCTCGGCCACCGCGTCGAGCGGCGTCTCGATCGTCGCCACGAGGAGCGCGACGCCGAACAGGTAGCAGGCGGTGCGCCAGCGCGGATGCGGACGGCTGCGATTGCGCCAGACATGGAGACCGCGCAGGTAGAGCCCGGTCACGATCGCGACCGGGATGATCAGCTCCGGGTCGAAGTTCCAGCGCTCCCACCACTGCTGACCGGCGTGCACGCCCTCGTGCGCCGCGCCTGCCGCCTGCCCGAGCCGCGTGATCAGATCGGCCTGCACCGGAGCCCTCCGCCGCCGCCACGGAGGCGGCTCGCCTCCCCGCTAGTTTGCCCCGGCGCGCGGCAGGGCGCAGCACCCCGCGCCACGAAGCGCGATTGACCGCACTCCCGTCGCGCTCGTACGATCGAGGCCGGCGAGTTCGTGTACCGGATACACGAACAGCCGCGCGGAGGATCGAGGCGAGCGAATGCGACCGCTGCGCGTGGCGCTGGCGCAGATCAACACCACCGTCGGCGACTTCGACGGCAACCGCGCGCGCATCCTCGATGCCGCGCGCGAGGCAGCGGCGCGCGCCGCCGACCTCGTCGCCTTCCCGGAGCTCGCGATCACCGGCTTCCCGCCGGAAGACCTGCTGCTGCGCGCACCGTTCATCGAGGAGGCCGGGCGCTCGCTCGCGCGCCTGCTCGAGGAGTCGCGGGGGCTGCCGCCGCTGATCGTCGGCGCGCCCGAGTTCGACGTCGCGCTCTACAACTCCGCGCTGGTGCTGCACGACGGGCGGGTCGTCGGCGCGCACCGCAAGCAGCACCTGCCCAACTACGGCGTCTTCGACGACGAGCGCTACTTCCAGCCCGGCGTCTCGACGCCTCGCTTCGTCGTCGGCGGCGTCGAGGTGGCGGCGAGCGTCTGCGAGGACGTCTGGTACCCGGACGGCCCGGCCCGCGAGGCGGCGCTGGCGGGGGCGCTGGTCGTCGTGAACATCAACCACTCGCCCTTCCACGCCGGCAAGCGCCGCGAGCGCGAGCGGATGCTGGCCACGCGCGCCGTCGACAACCACGTCGCCATCGCCTACGTGAACCAGGTCGGCGGGCAGGACGAGATCGTGCTCGACGGCAATTCGATCGTCCTCGGCGCGGACGGCGCCGTCCTCGCGCGCGGCGCCTCCTTCGAGGAAGACCTCGTCGTCGTCGACATCCCCGTCGAGGAGATCGTGCAGGCGCGCATGCACGAGTCGCGGCTGCGCCGCGAGCGGCCCGCCGCCGCGCCGCTGGCCCTCGCCGTCACGCCCGCCGCCGAGGGCGAGCGCGCGCCGCTCGAGGCCGCGCTGCCGGAGCCGCCGGACGACCTCGAGGAGACGTACCGGGCGCTGGTCACGGGCACGCGCGACTACCTGCGCAAGACCGGCTTCGAGGACGCGATCATCGCGCTCTCGGGCGGCATCGACTCCTCGCTGGTCGCGGCGATCGCCGTCGACGCGCTGGGGCCGGAGCACGTGCGCGGCGTCTCGCTGCCCTCGCGCTACTCCTCGGAAGGCTCGATCGCGGACGCGCGGGACCTCGCCGAGCGGCTCGGCATCCGGCTCGCGGCGATCCCGATCGAGCCGCTGCACCAGGCCGCGATCGACGCGCTCGCCCGCGAGTTCGAGGGCAGCGAGGCGGGCGCGGCGGAGGAGAACGTGCAGTCGCGGCTGCGCGGCCTGCTCGTGATGGCGCTCTCCAACAAGACGGGCGCGATCGTGCTCACCACCGGCAACAAGTCCGAGTACGCCTGCGGCTACGCCACGCTCTACGGCGACATGGCGGGCGGCTACGCGGTGATCAAGGACGTGCCGAAGACCCTCGTCTACGCCCTCGCGCGCTACCGCAACAGCGTCAGCGAGGTCATCCCGCAGGCCGTCATCGACAAGCCGCCCTCCGCCGAGCTGCGCCCCGACCAGCTCGACACCGACTCGCTCCCGCCCTACGACGTGCTCGACCCGATCATCGAGGCCTACGTCGAGGCCGACGACTCCTTCGAGACGATCGTCGCCCGCGGCTACGAGGAGGCGACGGTGCGCCGCGTGATCGACCTGATCAACCGCAACGAGTACAAGCGCCGCCAGTCCCCGCCCGGCATCAAGATCACCCCCCGCGCCTTCGGCCGCGACCGCCGCTACCCCCTCGCCTCGATGTATCGGGGGCACTGACCTCGCGCCTGCCCTCGATGGCTTGCGATGCGCCCTCTGAGCCTCCGGGGGGCGTGCGCCTCCCTCACCCTCCGCCCTCTCCCGCGGGGAGAGGGGACCGGACCGCCCTCGGAAGGTTCGTTGCGCCGATCCGGCCCCCTCTCCTGGGGGAGAGACACCCCATGGTGCTAAGGCGTCAAGCGGCGAGCTGCTCGCGGTCGCGGCGGTGCGCCCAGGCGGTGGCCTCGTCGTAGGGGCGGCGCGTCCTGAGGCAGCCGTGGAGGTAGCCGACGAGGCGGTTGCCGAGGGCGCGCAGCGCCTGGTGGTGGAGGTCGCCGGCGGCGCGCCGCCGCAGGTAGAAGTCGTAGCAACCGGGGCTCGCCTGCAGCGCGCAGAGCGCCCAGCGGTCGGCGGCGTCGGCGAGCCGGCGGTTGCGCACGAAGCGGGCGCGCACGCTGCGTTTGCGTCCCGATGCTACGGTCAGCGGCGAGGTGCCGGCGTAGTTCCTGCGGGACTTCGCCGACGCGTAGCGTTCGGGGTCGTCCCCGAACTCGCCGAGCACCCGGGCGCCGAGCACGAGACCGAGTCCGGGCAGGGAGCGGTAGAGCGCGGCGTCCGGGTGCTGCTCAAAATGGTCCGCCAGTGCGGCCTCGAGTGCGGCGATCTGCTGGTTGATCTCGCTGATCTGCCCGACCGTCGCGCGGGTGCTCGCGGCGAAGGCCCGGCTCACCACCTCCGACACCTCGAGCTGCGGGGAGCGCAGCGCCTCGCGGACCGCGGCGGCGCGCCGCTCGAGGTTGCGCCGGCGGCCGCCGCGGCGGAGCGCGGCGCGCAGCCGGGTGCTGCTCAGCCGCGCCGCCTCGCGCGGGCCGGGCGCCGTGGCCAGCACGCCGAGGGCGTCGCCGTGGGCGAGCTTGGGAAACGCCCGCAGGGCGGCGGGAAAGTACTCCCTGAGGGCGTTGCGCAGGCGGTTGGTCTGGCGCGTGCGGTCCCAGATCAACTGCTGGTGCGCGCGGGCGAGGATGCGCAGCGCGGCGGCCTCGTCAGTGTCGCCGGCGACCGGCCGGTGGTTGTGGCGGTCGGTGCGGACGAGGTCGGCGAGCAGCTTCGCGTCGGCGGCGTCGGACTTGGCGCCGCCGAGGTGGTGGCGCTCGCGGTAGCGCGCCGCCGAGCGCGGGTTGATCGCGTAGACGCGGTAGCCGGCGGCGAGCAGCGCCGCGACCCAGGGCCCGCGGTCGGTCTCGATGCCGACCACGACGTCGCCCGGGTCCGCGGCGTGCCGGGCGACCAGCTCGTGCAGCGCGGCGACGCCCGCGACGCCCTCGGGCAGCCGCTTGGCGGCGAGCCGCGCGCCGGCCTCGTTCATGAAATGGACGTCGTGGTGGTCCTCGGACCAGTCGTCGCCCACGTAGAGGGTCATCGTCTCAGTGCCTCCTTCGCTTCGTGCTGCCGGCTGCGACCCGCCGGGCTGGTCCCGCGACGGCCTAATGGAACAGTGCTCGCGGGCACGACACCCCATGAGTGCTGCGGACCACCCGGACGCACCGGCCGGGGCGCGGTCTCTCCCGAGAGATCCAGAGGTCTCAGGGCGAGGAAGTGCTCACCGGCCGGCGGGCCCCGGACCAGTCTCCCAGATCGCTCCGGGGTTCTGGTCGAACCCCATTAGGGTGGGGGTGAGGGGGCTCGCCCGTCGCTGCTCCCGGCTCGATGGGTTGTTGCGCCCGCGAGGCTCTTGCCCGGCGCGCGTCGGACGAGCGGGCGCACGGTCTCTGTCTTGGCGCGGGGATACCCCGCAGGGCCGCTCGGCTGGATTCCGGCTTTCGCCGGAATGACGGGAGGGGAGCCGGAATGACGGGAGGGGGAGCCGGAGTGACGGGAGGGGGAGCCGGAGTGACGGTGGGGGGGGCGAACGCTCTCGGGGTCCGTTGCGCCTCGGCGAGGCGGTCATGCGCGACGGCCTCGCAGATCGGGAGCGGGCGGAACGCCCTTGGGGGTGTGGGGGCGGAGCCCCCACGAGGGGGCGTGGGGGGCGCAGCCCCCCACGGAGAGAAATTCCGGGGGCGGGTGGGTGGGTTGAGCCGCGCGCAGCGCGTGCTCATCTGACGTGCGCGAGGCGGCGGACACGCAACGAGGGCGGCCCGACCGGCCGCCCTCGCCTCGTTGCCCGCTGCGGAGGGGAGCTACCCGGCGGTAGCCGCCGCCGCCTCCCCGATCGGCTCGCCCGTGGAGGTGTCGCGCTCGAAGGGGCTGAACAGCTCCAGCTCCTCGCCCATCTCGCGGATCGCCGGGATCACCTCCTCGCCCATCAGCTTGAGGCTGCGCATCGCGTCCTCGTGCGTCATCGCGCCGTCGCCGTCCCAGAGGAAGATCGAGCCGGGGCGCAGCTCCTGGAGGACCTCGCGGATCTTCGGGATGACCGACTTCGGTGTGCCCGTGATGATCGTCTTCGTCTCGACCTGGTCCTCGTAGCTGCGGCCCTGGTTCCCGCGCACGCGCGGGGCGACGGCCCCGGCGACCTGCCTGCCTGCCGGCTGCGCGCCGCCCGTCGGCAGCAGGTTCGTGCGCGAGGTGAGGCCGGGCAGGTTCTGGATGTAGGGGTTCACGTTGCCCGTGTTGCCCTCGAGGAACGGGTTGGGCGGGCCCTCGATGAACTTGCGCCCGGTCTCGTAGGCCAGCTCCTCGGTCTCGTCGACGTGGACCTTGAAGAGGTAGCCGATGTTCTGCGTGCCGGACTCGTAGCCCTCGCGCTCGGCCACCTCGTGGTAGTAGGCGAAGGACTGCTTGGTCGGCTCCAGCTGCGTGGCGAGCATGATGTAGGGGTAGCGGTGCCGCGCGGCCCACTCGACGGTGTTGCGGCTGACGACGCCGGGGATCCACATCTGCGGGTGCGGTTTCTGGTAGGGGCGGACGAACGGGTTCACGTAGCGGTAGTTGAAGTGCTCGCCCTCCCAGCGGAAGGGGCCGGAGCGCGTCCACGCCGCCACCACGAAGTCGTGCGCCTCCTGGAAGCGCTCCCAGTTGAAGGGCGGCTGGGCGTTGTGCGAGACGCTCTCGCGCCCGCCGCCGCGCACCCAGCCGGAGACGAGGCGCCCTCGGGAGATCATGTCGATCTCGGCGAGGCTCTCGGCGAGGAAGAGCGGGTCGTCCCAGAGCGGCAGGACGTTGCCGGCGAGGACGATCTTCACCTTCTTCGTGATCCTCGCGAGGATGGCGGCCTCGACGTTGAGGACGCTGCCCATGCAGAAGGGGGTGGAGTGGTGCTCGTTGAGCATCACGCCGTCGAAGCCCATCTCCTCGGCGTAGACCTTCTCATCGAGGTAGCGGTTGTAGAGTTCGGCGCCGAGCCTGGGGTTGTAGGCGCCGTTGGAGATGTTGAGGTCGGTGTTGGAGCGGCCCGTGATGCCGAAGAAGCCGGACTCGCGGTCCTGATAGGGCCGTTCCGTGAAGTAGCCGATGAACATGCTTCGTCCTCCCGCGACGGTCAGCCGCCGCCGTCCGCCCCCATGCTACCCAATCCCGCGCCCGCGCGCGCAGTCAGGGGCGCAGGAGGCGGACGTCCGCGATGAAGCTCTCCAGCGTCTGGAGGTGCGGGCGCACTGCTGGCAGGAAATCGTTGTGAACGGACTCCGGGACCACGAGCTCGATTCCCGCCTCATGCATCTGGGTGAGTTGCGGTACCGAAACCTCCGGGTCCAGCGTGAGCAGGTGCTTCGTTCCGATCCGGTCGGCCTCCTCGATCACCTGCCGCCAGCGTTCGCGCAAGGTTCTCTTCACACCCAGCATCCTCAGCCCGTCGGCGGGGACGGCAGGGTCGTGGTAGGCGGCGGCACTCGGGAACAGGAAGTCCGGACGCTTCCGTCCCTCCGAGAGTGGCTGAAAGTCGAAGTTGCGCCCCTCGACCAAGTCCTCCTCGATCAGGACTTGCCGGACATGGAGCTCCAAAGAACGGCCTGCCCGCGCCCTTCGGCGCTGCATCACTGACTGAGCGTGAGTCAGAAACTCGTCCATGTTCTTGTAGCCAAGGGCGATCCTGGGGAATTCGATTGCCTCCTCGACGCTCAGGAACAACTGGTACTCGCAGTCGTGGCGCCGCTTCAGTCGCAAGTCCACATCAGCCATTGGCTCTGGGCGGAGTTCGATAGTCTTGCGGACCATCTCAGCGGTCGTCGGGAAGCGATCCAGCCAGTCTGGCGGGATGTCCTCGCGTGAGAGGCGGCAATCCGTCGGCTTGACAAGGGCCGATAGAAGGTTGGGCCATGTCCGCCACTCTCCGGGCTCGACCGGCCCGATGACGCTCTCGACGACATCCTCCTCAAGGAGGTTATTGCAAACCCAGATGTGGCACGCGGGCGGATGGGTGTCAGTCTCGCGCCGGAACGCGAAGACCGTGAGCGCGCCAGTGGAGTACGGATCGAGCAGCGGAGATGATGAGCCACCAAAGCCGGTCACGCGCGCCTCGTTCCGGGTCTTCTGGTTGTACCAGATGGCCCGAGCGGTCCGAATGTCCGCGTGGCTGTCAATCGCGAGTTCGAACTCCCGATCCGGGTTCACGGCAAGCGGCCTGTAGAGCGACGGGATGGCGTCGAAGAGAACCTGCTTTGGGATATACGGGCCTGCTTGGTGGCCCCCGGTGGCTTGCGTGTCGTTGGCGGACAGTCGCTTGACGTACCAGAACACGTCATCCTGCGTCTGCTCGTCCAGCCAGTCACTGACGTCGATGAGCGGCATCACGTCCCCCGCGTCTCGTGCTCGACGGCGTTCCCGTCGAGCCACGCTGCGACCTCGTCCAGCACCAGGTCTGGATCGCGGCGCTGCTTGCCCTTGAGGGCGCACTCCCACACCCGGAGCTGTCGCCAGCCCATGCGGGCGATCTGGCCGCGCACCGAGGCGTCGCGCGCGCGGTTGGCCTCGATCTTCTCACGCCACCACTCCGCGCGCGTGGCCGGCCACTTGAACAGCGGGCAGCCGTGGCCGTGCCAGAAGCAGCCGTGGACGAAGATCACCGCTTTGCGGGACGGGAATACGAGGTCTGGTCTCCCAGGCAAGCGGCGGGAGTGCAGCCGGTAGCGGTAGCCGCGCGCGTGCAGGCCGCGGCGGATCACCATCTCCGGCTTCGTGTCGCGACCCCGGATGCCTGACATCATCCGGCTGCGGGTCGCCGCGTCCACGACGTCCGCCGTCACAGTCTCAACTCCCGCGCAGGCGCTCCACCACGAACGTCGCCACTGCCTCGCCGACCGGCGCCACCACGGCGTTCCCGAACTGCTTGTACGCCTGCGTGTCGGAAACGGGAATCTTCCAGGCCGGACGCCCCGGCTGGTCGAATCCCATCAGCCGCGCGCACTCGCGAGGCGTCAGGCGACGCGGATTGCCCTCGCGCTCGACCAGAATCTCGGAGCCGTCCTTGTAGTACCGCGCCGAGAGCGTCCGCGCCACGTCGTCCGGCCCGACGAGTCCGAAGCCGAAGCCGTTGCCCCTCCTGCGGTGTTTCTCTGCGTACTCCTGGAGGTACTGCCAGAGGTGGTCGGAGAGTACGTACCTCTCATGCACCCGGCCCTTGCGGTCGGTGTAGGCGCGCTCGCAGGGCTCGCTGCCGTCCTCGGGGTGGAGCACCTTGTGCATCCTCGGTCCGCTGCGAGGGTCGGGGACGTCCATATCGTCGAGTTCTGCGTCGGTCCGGTCGCGGAAGCCGACGATGAAGATGCGCTCGCGGTTCTGCGGCACGTAGCCCTTGGCGTTGATCACGCGCGTCGTGACGTGGTAGCCGAGGTCGTCCTCGAGCGTGCCGCGGATCACGCGGAAGGTGTTGCCGCGGTCGTGGTTGACCAGGTTCTTCACGTTCTCGAGCACGAATGCTTGGGGTCGGTGGTGCGCGATAATCCTCGCAGTGTCGAAGAACAGTGTGCCCTGTGAGTCGCAGCGGAAGCCAGTCGGCTGTCCGAGGGCGTTCTTCTTGCTCACGCCGGCGATCGAGAAGGGCTGACAGGGGAAGCCGGCCAGTAGCAGATCATGCTCCGGGACATGGCGTTCATCCACGTCCCGGATGTCTCCGGCGAAGGGGTGCGTCAGGTCGTCGTCGAAGTTCGCGCCGTAGGTATCGCGGGCGTACTTGTCCCACTCGCAGGTGAACACGCACTGACCGCCGAGGTCGTCGAACCCCCGGCGCAGGCCTCCGATGCCGGCGAACAGGTCTATGAAGCGGAAGTCCGGGCTGCTCACACCGGCTGTCTCCGCCCCCGCGCGCGCATCATGCCACAGAACAGCGCTCCGATGTGGTGGGGGCGCGGAGCGGGTTAGCGGGAGCCTGCGAACTCGAGCGGCTTACCCGTCTCGCGCAGGAGCGTGATGGCGCGGTGCCTCCCGCTGTAGGTCTCGTCCTCGAGTTCGACTTGGTGGTCATCGGCCGTCCGGTAGACCGCGATGGTGTCGCACGCGATGACGAGCGTCGGCCCGCCCTTCAGTTCGACGATGTCGAGTTCGATCCCGCCACCGGAGTCCCAGCGGTCGATGCTCTCGACGTGCGCCGCGTTAATCGTGTGGTCCATGTCCGGGCTCCATGTTCGGGGAGTTCGCGAACAAATGTACCAGGTTGGCCGTCGCGGCGCAAGCCTGGAAAATGGGGAGCACCGCCGAGGGTGGTGAAGAGGTCGGACAGTTCGTACTCCGGCAGGCGGACGGACGGCATCAGGAGGCGGCAACCATGACGGACTCGGGCGGCCTCGGGCGGCTGCTTGCGGCGTACCTCGATGGCGCGGCGAGCGTGGCGGACGTGCTCGCGTGGGAGGCGGAGCTGAGCCTCGACGCGGGGGCGGCCGGGCCGCTGCGCGCCTCGCTCGACCGGCTCTCGCTCGTCGGCGCCGAGGTCTGCGACGGCCTGCGCGACGAGTCGGAGTTCCGCGCCCTCGCCCGCGAGGCGCTGGCCTCCGGCCTCGCGCCGGCCGCGCCCGCGCTGGCGGTGGCGGAGACCGCGCCGCCGTACGGCGGGAAGTCCGCCCCGTAACCTTCGCGCACGCCCCCGCCCACCCGCACGCTCACCCTCACCCCAGAAACGGCCGCGCGGCCCCCACGAGGCGCAGGGCGTGGGCGTGCGCTTCGACGTCGTGGGCGCGGATGACGTGGGCGCCGAGGGCGGCGGCCAGCGTGTGGAAGGCGAGCGTCGCCTCCAGCAGGCCGGGCGCGTCCTGCCGCTTGCCGTGCCCCAGCGCCTCCGCGAGGAAGCCCTTGCGCGAGGCGGAGACGAGCAGCGGGTAGCCCTCGGCGGCGAGCGCCGGCAGGTCGCCGAGCAGCCGCAGGTTGTCCTCCAGCGACTTCGCGAACTCGAAGCCGGGGTCGAGCCACGGGCGCGGCGCGCCGGCCGCCTCGAGGGCGCTCGCGCGCTCCAGCAGGAAGCCGCGCACCTCGCCGGCGACGTCGTCGTAGGTCTGGTCCACCTCGTAGTGGCCGTGGGGGCGGCCGCGCATGTGCATGACGACGCCCGGGAGGCGGTGCTCGGCGGCGACGGCGATCATCTCCGGGTCGCCGAAGCCCGTCACGTCGTTGAGCAGGTGCGCGCCCGCCCCGGCGGCGGCGCGCGCGACGGAGGGCGTCCAGGTGTCGATCGAGACGGGGACGCCCTCGCCGCTCAGCGCCTCGATCACCGGCGCGACGCGCTCGATCTCCTCCCGCGCCTCGATCTCCGCGGCCCGCGAGGAGGTCGAGTGTGCGCCAACGTCGATGATGTCCGCGCCCTGCGCGCGCAGCTCGCGCGCCCGCGCGAGCGCCCTCGAGGGGTCGACGACGGAGGCGGCGATCGGCGAGTCGCGGGAGACGTTGAGGATCGCCATGAGCGCGGCGCGCTCGGTCGTGTCGATGCGGTGCTCGCCGAGCTGGAGCAGCACGCGGCGTCCTCCTCGGTGCGGGTGTGCGCCCGCCACGCTGCGGAGTCTACGCGCGGCCCCGGCTACGGGGCGCGGGCGGGCTGTCGCAGCGCCCCGCCGCGTCGTAGAGTCGCCGGGATGGCTGACGAAACGACGGACGGCGGCGCGCCCGCCCCCGAGGGCGATCCGGTGCTGGTGGCGGTGGACTTCACCGCCAACGAGTTGCGCGTGCTGTTCAGCGACCTGCACGGCGCACCGGTCGAGCGCGGCGACTGGCCGCTGCCCCCGCTCGCCGACGAGCAGGCCTGGTCGTGGGAGGTGGGCGGGCGCATCGCGACGCTCTTCGCCGCCAACGGCGAGCGCCGCTCCGCGCTGGCGATCGCCGTCGCGGCGCCCGGCGTCGTCGACCCGCTGAGCGGGCGCCTCGTGGACTCGGCGGGCCAGCCGGCGTGGGAGGGCCTCTCGATCGTCGAGGCGCTGCGGCGCCACTTCGCCGCGCCGATCGCCTGCGAGGGCCGCACGCTGGCGGCGCTGCAGGGCGAGCGCTGGCAGGGCGCCGCGCAGGCCCTCGACGACGTGCTCTACGTCTCGCTGCGCGGCGTGCCCGCCGCCGCGGCGGTCGCCGGCGGGCGGCCCGTGCGCGGCGCGCGCTTCGCCGCCGGCCAGCTGCCGGCGATGCCCGAGCTGACGCCGGGCCAGCCGATCAGCGACGAGGAGCTGGAGACCGCCTCCGGCCTGCTCGCCGACGCGAGCGCGCTGCTCGACCCCCACGCGGTGCTGATCGACGGCGAGGAGCACCACCGCAGCCGCCTGATCCCGCTGCTGCAGCGCGTCCTCGACGAGGTCGCGCCCGGCCCGCGCGTCGCCGCCTCGGAGCTTGGCGAGGGCGCGGCGCTGGCCGGCGCGCTGCGCATGGCCTCGACGCTGGCCTACGAGGGGGAGCGCAAGCCATGACGCAGCAGCCCCCACCGCCTGGCCTGCCCGGTCTCCCCTCGGAACAGCCTCCCGAGCGCCAGTACGCCGTCCAGCTGCACGCGGAGGGCGTGGGCACGCTGCTCGGCGCGATCGCCTGGGTGCTGGGCGCGCTGGCGATCATGCGCGACCGCGGCCACGCCGAGGGCAACGAGGAGTTGCACGAGCTGCAGGAGTCGCTCGAACCGCGCCTCGAGACGCTGCTCAACGACCTCGCGCTGGCGCGCGGGGCGGTCGAGAGCGGCTCCGACACGGAGCTCGGCGAGCGTGTCGAGGCTGCCTACACGCGCGTCCGCGAGGCGTTCGAGCGCTGGATCCAGCTCACCGCCGTCGACACGGCGAGCGTCGCCATCGGCCAGCGGCTCGCCGAGATCGCCGACGAGTCCGAGGAGGCAGAAGAGACGGGCGAGGCGTAGCGGCCCGTCGAGGGCCGTGCGGGAGGTTGGTCATGGCGTTCGCGCATCCGGAGTTCCTCGTATCCACCGATTGGCTGGCGGAGCACCTCGACGATGACGCTGTGCGCGTCTTCGAGGCGACCGTCTTCCTGCGGCCCCGCGACGGTGGGGGCTACAACGTCGAGTCGGGCCGAGGCGAGTACGAGTCGGGGCACATCCCCGGCGCGGGATTCCTCGACCTGCAGGGCGACTTCTCCGACAACGACCAGCAGCTGCGCTTCATGATGCCCTCGGCCGATGCGTTCGCCGAGGCGGCCGGGCGGCATGGCATCTCGGAGTCCTCGAGGCTCGTCCTCTACGACCGCGCGGGCTCGGCGTGGGCGGCGCGGCTGTGGTGGATGTTCCGCTCGATGGGCTGCGAGGGCGCGGCGGTGCTGGACGGCGGCTGGCGTCGCTGGACCGCCGAGGGCCGCGCCGTCTCCACCGAGGAGGCGAGCTACGAGCCCACGACCTTCAGGCCGACGGCCGCTCCGACGCGTTTCGCCGACCTCGCCGAGGTGCGGGCGTTCGTCGACTCGCGCGGCGCGGGCGGGAGCTGCCTGATCAACGCGCTGGGGCCGGACCAGCACTCGGGTGCCGATGGCGGAGGGGTCTACGGGCGCCCCGGGCACATCCCCGGCGCGACCAACGTGCCGGCCGGGCAGTTGCTCGATCCCGAGACCGGGCTGTACCGCCCAGCCGAGGAGCTGGCGTCACTCTTCGAGCAGGCGGGCGCCGACAGGTCGCAGCGAGTGGTCACGTACTGCGGCGGCGGCATCGCCGCCTCCAGCGACGCGTTCGCCCTCGCGCTGCTCGGCTACGAGGACGTCGCCGTCTACGACGCCTCGATGTCGGAATACGCCGCCGATCCTTCGCTGCCGCTCGAGGTCGGCTAAGCTCCCCGCGCAAACAGCCCGCACAGAGAGCGGAGAGGAGCCCTCGATGTCCCTCGCAGACCGGACGCCGCCGACAGCCGACGAGTTCCGCGCCTACCGGGAGCGCTTCAGCAACTGGGGCCGCTGGGGCGAGGACGACCAGTTCGGCGCGCTCAACCTGATCACCCCCGAGGCGCGCGCGGCGGCGGCCGCCACCGTGCGCGAGGGGCGCTCGGTCTCGCTCTCCTACCCGCTGGCGATGGAGCCGGGGCCGGAGAACCCGGAGCCCGTCCAGCACGAGATGCGGCTCGACGACGACCACTGCTCGGACTTCATCGGCATCGCCTACCACGGGCGCGCGAACACGCACCTCGACGCGCTCTGCCACGTCTATACGCGCGCCGGCGGCGAGCTGTTCGGCGGCCACTCGTCCGCCGAGCACATCACCCCCGAGGGCGCGACCACGCTCTCCGTCGACCACTGGCGCGAGGGCATCGTGACGCGCGGGGTGCTCTACGACATCCCGCGGCTGCGCGGCGTCGATTTCGTGAACCGCGAGGAGCCGGTGCACGGCTGGGAGCTGGCCGACGCCGCCGCGGCGGCGGGCATCGAGCCGCGCGCGGGCGACGCGGTGGTGATCCGCTCCGGCGCGGGCCCGTTCTACGCGGCCCACCCCGGCTTCCCCACGGGCTACGACGACCCCTCGCGACCGGGCGTGCACGCGTCGTGCCTCGAGTTCCTGCACGCCAGCGACGCCTCGCTGCTGGTCTGGGATCTGATGGACGCGCCGATGCACAACGCGGACGGCTCGGTGTTGATGGGCGCGCCGCTGCACCGCCTCACGATCCCCTACCTCGGCATGCCGCTGCTCGACAACGCGCAGCTTGAGGACATCGCGCGGGCCTGCGCGGAGGCGGGGCGCTGGGAGTTCATGCTGGTCGTCGCGCCGCTCGTCGTGCCGCGCGGCACCGGCTCGCCGGTCAACCCGATCGCCGTGCTGTAGGCCGCCCGCGAGGGCGGCGCGGGGCTACCCGGCGGAGCGCTCGGCCTGGTCGTAGCCCTCGTCGATGTGCTCGAAGCGCCTCGCGACGACGCGGCGCGTCTCCGTGTGGGTCAGGATGTAGGCGCGGCGCTCGCGCACGCCCTCGAGGACCGCGCGGCCGACGTCCAGCGGGTCGCGCCGCGCGTCCGGCGATCGGCTCGGATCGCGCGGGGCCGCGCGCTGCGCGGCGATCGGCTCGGGGATCTCGCGCGCCGGGCCGTACGCGTCCTGCCGGTTGCGCTGCGCCTCGCCGATGCGCGTGTGCGTCGCGCCGGGGCAGAACAGCGTCACGTCGATGCCCTCGGGCGCCAGATCGAGGCGCAGCGACTCGGTCAGCCCGACGACCGCGAACTTGGAGGCGACGTAGCCGCCGAGGTTGCCGCCGCCCCGTCCGGCGACGAGCCCGGACATCGAGGAGGTGTTGATGATCTGCGCGCGCACGCCGTCCTCGTCCGGCTCCTGCTCGCGCATGCGCGGCACGAAGACCTGCACGCCGTTGAGCACGCCGTAGAGGTTCACGGCGAGCATCCAGTCGAGGTCGCTCGCCGGCATCTCCGCGGTCGGGCCGAAGACGAGCACCCCGGCGTTGTTGAACAGCACGTCGACCGCCCCGAACTCGCCGTAGGCCGCGTCGGCGAGCGCCTCCACCGAGGCGGCGTCCGAGACGTCGGCCGCCGCGCCCATGCTGCGCACGCCGTGCTCGCGCACGAGCGCCGCCGTCTCCTCGGCGGCGCCGCCCTCGATGTCCGCAACGACGACGTGCATGCCCTGCTCCGCCGCGGCGAGGCAGATGCCGCGCCCGATCCCGCTGCCGCCGCCCGTCACGACCGCCACGCGGCCTCCGAGGTCACGCATCGCCGCCATCCTTTCCCGCGCCGTCTGTTTCGCTCGCGCCGCTCAGTCCGAACTCCCCGGCCAGCAGCTCGTAGGAGCGCAGCCGGTCGCTGTAGTCGTACGTGATCGTCACGACCACGAACTCGTCCACCTCGAGCTCCAGGGCGAGCGCCTCGAGGCG
The DNA here is from genome assembly GCA_963692775.1 of Dehalococcoidia bacterium. Lineage (GTDB taxonomy): Bacteria > Chloroflexota > Dehalococcoidia > UBA2979 > UBA2979 > VXMT01. Next base: position 2,712,875 of record OY839116.1, read on the forward strand.
GTCGCGCAGGCGCCGCGGGCCGCCGACGAGGCTGGTCTGCTTCTGATACTCGATGAAGTCGCGCTCCGGCTGTGAGAGGCGCTCGGCCTCGGGGTCGTCGGGTGGAGGTACGCCGATGCGCCGGCCCTGGCGGTTGCGCAGCCGCCACAGCCAGCGGCTCATCGCCAGCCCCTCCGCCTCCTCGTCCGTCTCGGCGCAGAGCGCGGAGACGCCGGCGTTGACGAGCGGCTCGTCGAGCCACTGCGAGGGCCGGAAGAGCCGCCGGTAGAGGGTGATCGCCTCCCCGGCCCACTCGGCGTGGATGAAGTGCGCGAAGGAGAAGGGCAGCCCCTGCTCCGCCGCCGTGCTGGCGCTGTCGAGCGAGGAGCCGAGCAGCCACGGCGTGGGGACGCTCTCGCCCCGCGGCTGGGCGTGGATGCCGGTCAGCGGGTGGCCCTCGGGCAGCTCGTCGCGGAGCAGCCGCATCAGGTCGGCGACCTGCCGCGGGTAGTGCGCGACGTCGCGCATGCCCGGCCCCTGCGCGAGCGCCGCCGAGGTGCGTCCGTCCGTCCCCGGCGCGCGCCCCAGTCCGAGGTCGATGCGGCCGGGGAACATCGTCTCCAGCATGCGGAACTGCTCGGCCACCTTGAGCGCCGAGTAGTGCGGCAGCATCACGCCGCCGGAGCCGACGCGGATGCGCGAGGTCACCGAGGCGACGCGCGGGATCAGCACCTCCGGGGCGGCGCAGGCGAGGCCGCTGCTGTTGTGGTGCTCGGCCAGCCAGTAGCGGGTGTAGCCGAGCCGCTCCGTTGCCTGCGCGAGCCGCAGCGTCTCCTCGATCGCCTCGGCGGGGGTGCCGCCCTGGCGGATCGGCGACTGGTCGAGGACGCCGAGGGTGATCGCCACGCTGCCGCTCCGTCCGCTGTCGCTCCCGCGCGTGCGTCAGGGTACCGCGCACGGCGCTCGCTGGCTCGGCAGGCCGGACGCGAAGCGGGCGCGCCTGAAGCGCGCCCGCTGGTGTGCCGAAATGACGCCGAGGCTACGAGGCGATCGGCCTCCACTGCGGCAGCGTCCATTCGTCGTCGATCTTCTCGAAGTAGACCTCGACGGGCAGGTCGCAGACGGCCTCCTCGACGGGGATGTCGACGTTGCCCATCATGCGCAGGCCCTCGTCGAGCTGGATCACGCCGAAGATGTAGGGCACGCGCTCCTGGAACCAGGGGTCCGCGGCTTGGGCGATGATCGTGAAGGTGTGCAGCCGTCCCTTGCCGCTCACGTCCACCCACTCGTAGTCGTTGGAGAAGCAGTGCGGGAGCGGGCAGAACTCGCGCGGATACCAGAACAGCCGGCTACAGGCGTTGCAGCGCTGGACCGTGAGCCGCTCCTCCCGCGTCGCCTCCCAGAAGGGCTCGGTCAGTGCGTTCGCCTGCGGTACGGGCCGCTTCGGGCCTTCGTCGGCCATCGTTCCCATCCCTCCTGCTGCTTTCGCCTCCGCCGCCGCGAGGGCGGCGGGGGCTCCGGCGCTTCGTCCGAGGTGGCTAGCCTTGGTCCTTCCCGAGGACCAGTGAGCACATCACGCTCAGTCCGCCGCCTCAGCCGTTGACGAAGCAGTAGTCCATCTTCTCCTTCTGGCGGGCCTCGCCGCGGCCCATCAGCTGGCGCACCGCCTCGGTGGCGTGCGACATGCCCCCGGCGGTGCCGGGCTGGCCGAAGGAGAGCTGGCCGCCGTGCGTGTTCACGGCGATGCCGTCGCTCTTGTAGGTGACGTCCTCGTTCGCGAAGTAGGCGCCGCCCTCGCCCTTGGGCGCGAAGCCGGCGTCCTCGAACTCGATGATCACCGTGATCGTGTAGCAGTCGTAGAGCGAGGCCATGTCCATGTCCTGCGGACCGACGCCGGCCATCTTGTAGGCTGCGCGCGCCGAGACCTCGACCGGGGACTTCGTCATGCGGTCCACGTAGGTGATGCCCGGCACGCCGCGGTCCATCGAGTGACCGACACCGAGGATGTAGACCGGGTCGTGCGGCGAGGACTCGACGGCCTCCGGGCGGCTCACCATCAGCGCCGCCGCGCCAAGGGTGGGCATCACGCACTCGAGCAGGGTCAGCGGGTTCGCGACCATGCGCGAGTTGAGGACGTCGTCGGTGGTCGCCGGGGTGCCGTAGAAGGCCGCATCCGGGTTGGCCTGGGCGTTCTCCCTCTGCTGCACCGCGATGGCGACGCGCTCCTCGTCGGTGAGGCCGAACTCGTGCTTGTAGCGGTTGGCGACCAGCGCGTACCAGAAGTTCGCGCCGGGCCCCGGCCCGAACGGGCCGGCGAACTGCGGGAACTGGCCGCCGATGGCGCCCCCGCCGCCTCCGCCGAAGCCGCCGACCTCGCCCGAGGTGACCAGGCAGAGGATGTTGTTGGCGAGCCCGGCGTTGACCGCCATCGCCGCGATGGCGACCGAGGTGGGGCCGGACGAGCCCATCATGTTCACGCCGTGCGCCCAGGTCGGCTGGATGCCGAGCGTCTCGGCGAACTCGCAGGTATTGAGGAAGGGGATCTCCGTGATCAGCCCGTCCACCTGCTCCTTGAGCAGGCCCGAGTCCTCAATGCAGAGGCGGGCCGCCTCCTGCGCCAGGCCGGGGCCGGTGCGGCCGGGCTTGCGCCGCTCCGGCTTCAGTTCGCCGATTCCGATGATCGAGGCCGCTCCGCGCAGGCTCATCGGCAGCTCCTCCCGCTCGCGTGTGCGTGCGTCCGCGGATCCGGCGCGTTCGTCCGGTGCTCCGCGCTCCCTGGAGTGAATCTACCAGTCACCGGGCGGGCCCGCGAACCCTTGACTCTACTCCAACGCTACATAACACGGAGGGAAGGGAAAAAAAGAGGGGCGAGCCGATCCGCAGTCCCGGCTCGCCCCTGACGCGGTACTCGCGAGGCTACGAGGCATCCACCGGTTGCCACTGGACGATCGTGATGTCGTCGTTGAGCTCCCAGGGGCCACCCTCGCCCTTGGGGGCGAAACCGGCGTCCTCGACCTCGATGATCACGGTGATCGTGTAGCAGTCGTAGAGCGAGGCCATGTCCATGTCGTTGGGGCCCACGCCCGCCATCGAGAACGCGCGCCGCGCCGAGACCGCCACCGGCGAGGTGGTCATCCGCTCGGCGTAGGCGATGCCGGGCACCCCGCGGCCCGAGGCCTGCCCGGCGCCGAGGATGTAGCGCTTGGCGGACGGTCGCGTCGAGTTGGGCTTCCGCGGCGCCGCCCGGCGAGCGGATCGTGCCCGACATCCGCTACGTGCCTGCCGACCCGCCGGCCGGCGTCTGGTTCCGCACCAGCGAGGTGACAGTGCCGCCTCCACCCGCGCCCTCGGAGTGACGTTTGAGGCTCGTCGCCGGCTCACGCGCGCCCGTCGCGAGGATGCACGGGCTGTTCGCCGGGGCTGTGTCTAATCGACCGCGGCCTTGCGCAAGGCGGCCTGGTCGATCTCCAGGCCCAGCCCGGGGCGATCCGGCAGCCGGATCACGCCGTCCTCCGGGATGAGGGGCTCCTGGTAGATCTCGCCGACCACCTCGGCGGGGCCGGTGAACTCCTCCGAGAACTCGTGCGGCCGGACGGCGTTGGTGACCGTGCTGTAGGCGTGCAGGCTGGCCGCCGCGTTCGGCCCAATGTTCGGGCTGTGCGGCATGAGCACCTTGTTGTGCACCACGGCCAGCTCGAAGACGCGCAGCATCTCGGTCAGGCCGCCCACGATGATCACGTCGGGCTGGAGGATGTCGGGGTTGCCGATCTGGATCAGGTCGCGGAACCGCCACGCCGAGGTCTCGCCCTCGCCGGTGGAGACGGCGCAGTCGAGCGCGTCGACGACCTGGCGCAGCCCCGGCAGGTCGTACTGCGGCAGCGGCTCCTCGAAGTGGGCGATGCCCAGCTCCTCGAAGCGGCGCCCCTGCTCAATGGCGGTGGGCACGGAATAGCCGCAATTGGCGTCGAAGCTCAGCGGCACGTCGTCGGGCAGCCACTCGCGGCAACGCTGGAAGATGGCGAAGTCCTTGGCCGGGTCGCCGTCCTGCCGGTTGTCGCGCCAATCCATCCGGATCTTGAAGGCGCGGAAGCCCCGCTCGTATCCCTCCTGGACCTCCTCCAGCATCTCCTCCGGATTCTTGCGCCAGCCGTTGCCCCGGCTCCAGTAGAGGGGGATCTCGGTGCGGAGCGCGCCGCCCAGCAGCGCGTGCAGGGGGAGTTGGGCGGCCTTGCCCACGATGTCCCAGCAGGCGACGTCGATGGGCCCGACGACCTGCGTGGGGAAGCGGGTCCATAAAACAACGCCCAGGCGCAGCGCCTCCCAGATGCGGCGCGGGCGCAGCGGGTCCATGCCGACGATCAAGGGCTTGATCAGCTCGTGGAGGTAGGTCCGGGTCACGGCCGCGTTGCCCGTGCCTTCCGCGATGCCGGTCAGCCCTTCGTCGGTGTGGATCTGGACGATGAATCGGCCGGCCGCGGCGGCTGGCTCCCGGTCCGGCGTGGCCCGGAGTTCGGTGACCGTGATGTCGGTGATCTTCACTGGGGCACTCTCTCCAACTTTGCGCTGATGCACCTGCCCGCAGGCGCTGCGTACGCTCGCCGCGGCTACGCGGTCGCGATGCCGACGCCCTCCGCAACGGAGGCCCGGTCGAGATCCCTGTCCAGCGTGGCCAGCGGCGCCCCGCGCCGCGTGGCCAACTCCAAGTAGAGGGCGTCGTAGAACGACAGGCGGTGTGTCCGCGCCAACTCGAGCGCCTCGGGAAGGCGGGCTTCCTGGTCGGTGACGATGGGCAGACCCCTCAGGGCGTCGAGGCGTTCCTTGATCCCGTCCTGCGGTACGCGCCGGCGCCGCTCCGCCGTCAGCAGGGCGTTGCGGACCTCGTAGTGCCAAAGCTGGGGCACGACCGCCCCGTCGCGTTCCAGCAGGTCCAGCGCGGCGACCGCGCGGGGGTCGAACTCGTCGTCCAGCAACCAATCAGCCGCGATCGACGCATCGACGATGATGCGGCTCATACGCGGTGGCCCTCGTGGCGCGCCGCCATGATCTCGTCGCGGGACATCCCGGTGGGCGCCCAGCCGGCCCGGCGCAGCAGGAAGCGACCCACCGCTGCCTCGCGGTCGGCCTGCTCCCGCGCCTGCGCGGGAACCAGGTGGGCGATGACCTTGCCGTGGCGCGTGATCGCGACCGCCTCGCCGTGCTCGGCATCGCGCAACAACTGCGCGAGGCGCGTCTTGGCTTCCGTCGCTTGGATTTCGCGCATGTTTTCACCGCCCATACATCAGAAATCAACCAGTTGTTCTGACCGGATCGTACGTCATGGACATGCGCGCGTCAAGGCTCATCGGGGGTTCCTCCCGCTGACGCTCATGGTCGGAACCCGTCCGGCCGCGCGCTATGAACGTTCGTTGACGCGAATCTAGCAGCCATCGCGGGCGTCGATGCGGCATTGGAGTCAGCTACAACCATCGAGTTTTTTTCGGGGCGAGCGCCGTGGCGCGCGGCGGGCGCTAGAATCGGGAGCCGAGGGAGGCGGCCCATGAGCGAAGAGCAGGGAGTCGAGATCACGGTCGAGTACTGCGTCCCGTGCAGCTACCTCGCCCGCGCACAGTGGATGATCGGCGAGATCATGTACGACATCCAGGACGACGTGCGGAAGCTGGAGATGCGCACCGGCGACGGCGGCTGCTTCGAGTGGTCCGTGAACGGCGAGCTGGTCTTCAGCAAGATGCAGAGTGGACGCTTCCCGGAGATCGAGGAGCTGAAGGAACTGATCTACTCGCGCGTCTGATCGCGAGCCCGCACGCATCGAGGAGCGAACCATGAGCGACACGATCCGCGTCTACGACCCCACCGGCCACGCCCCCGTCGAGCGCTACCCGCTGGCGCCGCTGCCCGCCTCGCTCGACGGTCTGCGGCCCGGCATCGTCGAGAACCGCAAGGCCAACGCCGGCCTGCTGATGCGCCAGATGGTCGAGGGCCTGCGCGAGCACTTCGAGCTCGGCGAACTGACGACGATCGGCAAGCCGAGCGCCGGCCCGCCGACCAGGAGCAACGAGCGCAAGCTCGTGGAAGGAGCCGACTTCGCCCTCGTCGGATCGAGCGACTGAGGCTCCTGCACGGCGTGGAGTGTCCACGCCTCCATCCTCTTCGAGCGGCAGGGCGTCCCCACCGTCAACATCACCACCGAGGCGTTCGTGAGCCTGTTCAAGCTCGAGGCCGAACAACGCGGCATGCCGGACCTGCGCTACATCGTGGTCCCGCACCCGATCGGCGGCATCCGGGAAGACGCCGTCGCCGAGAAGGCCCGCGCCTCCATCCCGGACCTGCTGGCGTCGCTCGCGGCTGAGCCCGTGCCGATCGCCGGCGGCGACCGATGACGACGGGCGGGTCCGGCCGCCTCGGCGACCCGGCGGCGCTGGTCGAGCTCCCCGCCGATCCCGGCGAGCTGCACGACGCCTTCGCCGCGCGCGGCTGGTCGGACGGCCTGCCGGTCATCCCGCCCACCGAGGAGCGCGTCGAGGCGATGCTCGCCTACTGCGATCGCGATCGGCGCGAGGTGCTGGGCGTGCTGCCGCCGCGGCGCGGCGTGGCGACCGTGGAGGCGGTCGCGATCAACGCCGTCCTCGCGGGTTGCGAGCCGCGCGCACTGCCGGTGCTGCTGGCGGCGGTGCAGGGCATCGTGCAGCCGCAGTTCAACCTCAGCGGCATCAACGCGACCACGCACCCCTGCGCCGTCCTGGTGCTGGTGAACGGCCCGATCGGCCGCGAGCTGGGGGTGCACGGCGGGCCGGGCTGCTATGGCCCCGGCTTCCGCGCGAACGCGACGATCGGGCGCGCGATCCGGCTGCTGCTGCTCAACGTCGCGGGCGCCTCGCCCGGCCACGGCGACCGCGCCACGCAGGGCACGCCCGCGAAGTTCGCGCTCTGCCTCGCCGAGAACGAGGAGGCCAGCCCCTGGCCGCCGTTCCACACCACGCGCGGCTTCGAGCCGGAGGACAGCACGGTCACCGTCGCGGCCAGCGAGGGCCCGCACAACATCCAGGAGCACGGCAGCAACACCGCGCTCGGCGTCCTCCAGACGGTCGCCGGGGCCCTCGGGCAGGCGGGCAGCAACAACATCCTCAGCCGGGGCGAGCCGCTGCTCGCGCTCGGCCCCGAGCACGCGGCGACGATCGCCGGCGAGGGCTGGACCCGCGAGGGCGTCCAGCAGTACGTCTTCGAGCACGCCCGCTACCCGGCGGCGCGGCTCTCGCCCGAGTTCCTCGAGTCCGTCAACGTGCGGATCGAGCCGGAGACGGGCATCGAGCCGTTCGCGCCGGACGCGCTGCTGCCGATCGTCAACGAGCCGGAGCGCCTGCACCTCTTCGTCGCCGGCGGGCCGGGCAAGCACTCCTCGTGGCTGCCGACGTTCGGACAGCGCACGCAGCCGGTCACGACCGTCATCGCCGACCGCTTCGGCCGCCCCGTCGGCAGCGTCGAGGATCTGCGCGGCTAGTCCGGTCCGTGCGCTCCGGCTCCCTCTCCCTCGCGCGGGAGGGGGCGACGGTCGATGCCCGACTGGATTCCGGCTTTCGCCGGAATGACGGAGGGGAACCGAGGGGGTGTAGGGGCAGCGCGGCCAGCGAGGGCTTGGCGCGATCCGAGGGGGGCGTGGGGGGCGCAGCCCCCCACAGGAAGAATAATCCGGGGCGGGTGGGTGGGCCGAGCGGCGCGCAGCGCCCGCTCGTCCGTCGTGCTCGTTGCGCTGGAGCCCTGCGGGGCTAGTTGAGCGCGCCGGGTTCGCTCCAGCGGCGCAGCGCGCTGTCCATCGAGCGCTGGCTCATCATCCCGATCACCGGCGCGAACATCGCGACCGCGCGCTCCAGTCTCAGGGCGGGGTCGAGCGTCTCCAGCAGCTCCTGCCGCTCCGCCGGGCTGCCCGCCCCGGTCGCCCCGATCGCGTCGGCGAGCACGCCGGGAGGCGTCGTCACGGGCTCGGGTGAGCGCGGGCGCACGTAGCCGCCCTGCGAGCTGAAGCGCAGCCGCTCGAACTCGTCGAGCAGCTCCTGCCCGCGCTCCAGCAGCTCCCGCGGCGCCTCGCCCGCCTGGTCCTCGATCTCCTCGGCGTCGGCCCAGAGGTAGGGACGGTCGTGGTGCAGCTCCAGGATGCGCACGCGGCGTTCGCCGCGCGCGAGCAGCTGGATCGCGTTCAGCACGCCCTGCGCGACCTGCTCGATGCGCGCCGTGGCGCCGACCATGAACGGGTCGGCGAAGCCGCCGACCTCCGGGCCCTCGCGGATCAGCGCGACCCCGAACGGCTCCTCCTGCTCCAGGCACTCCCGCACGAGTTGCAGGTAGCGAGGCTCGAAGACGTTGAGCGGGAGCGGCATGCCCGGGAAGAGCACCGTGTGCAGCGGGAACAGGCGCAACTCCATGCGCGGCCTCCTCCGCCCTCGCGTCACAAGCCTACCGCACGCCCGGCGCGCCGGAGTTCGCATGGCGAGGCCCGGCCCGGGCGAGGCGCTATGATGCGGCTCCCGCACGCCGAAGGGAGGCGCCGGTGCCCAACCTGCGCGAACGCATCCGCCTGAGCGACGAGGAGTTGCGCGAGTTCCTCGAGAGCGCCCACACGCTGCAAGTCGCGAGCGTCGGTCCCGATGGCCGCCCGCACCTGGTGCCGATGTGGTTCTGCGTCGACGACGAGGGCTGCGTCGTCTTCACCACCTACCGCTCATCGCAGAAGGTCCGCAACCTCGAGCGCGACCCGCGCGTGACGATGCTGATCGAGGACGGCACGGTCTACGACGAGCTGCGCGGCGTGATGATCGAGGGCGAGGCGGAACTGCTCGATGATGTCGAGGTGACGCGTAACGTGATGCGCCTGATCGGCGCGAAGTACTACAACGAGGGACCGGGCGGCGACACGGCCCGCGCGGGCGCGCAGGCCAGCCCCGACCGCCGCCGCGCCGTGCCGAAGCGCATCGCCGTGCGCATCCGGCCGGGCAAGGTCTCCTCCTGGGACCACAACAAGCTGCTCTCGGACTAGACGGACTCTCCGGAGAGGGAAGGAGCGGCCGCATGGCGATGCTGTTCGACCCCGACGCGACGCTTGACGATGTGCGCGAGGACGCGCGGGAGCTGCTGCAGGGCGCGATCGATGTGCACGTGCACGCCTCGCCCGACCCGTACGCGGACCGGCGGATGGACGCCGCCGCGCTCGTCGAGCGCGCCGTCGAGGCGGGCATGGGCGGCATCGTGCTGAAGAGCCACGAGTACAACACCCAGCCGCTCGCCTGGTTGCTGGACCGGCAGCACGAGGACATCCGCGTCCATGGCGGCATCGCGCTCGACCACTGCGTCGGCGGGCTCAACGTGGAGGCCGTCAGCGTCGCGATGCGCATCGGCACGACGGTGGTGTGGATGCCCACCTTCGACGCGCAGGGCTGGCGCGACCACCGCCCCGGCGGACGCCACAGCCCCGGTCCCGGCATCACCGTCCTCGACGAGGCGGGCGAGCTGCGCCACGAGGTGCTGGGGATCCTCGACCTGATCGGCGAGTACGACGCCGTGCTCGCGACGGGCCACCTCTCGTCGCCGGAGACCGCCGTCCTCGGGCGCGAGTCACGCCGTCGCGGGATCCGCACCGTGGTCACGCACGGCTCGTTCTACATCGCGCTCGAGGTGCAGCAGGAGCTGGCGGGCCTCGGCGCCTACGTCGAGCAGGTCGCGACGGCGACGAGCCACGAGGACGGCCAGGAGCAGTGGGAGCTGATCGAGTCGCAGGTCCGCGCCGTCGGCCCGGCGCGGGTCATCCTCTCGACCGACTTCGGCCAGGCCCGGAACCCCGAGCCGCCCGTCGGCTTCGGCCGCTGGATCGAGCACTTCCTCGACGCTGGCTACTCCGCCTCGGACGTCGGGCGGATGGTGCGGGAGAACCCCGCCAACCTGCTCGGGTAGGGGCAGCGGCTCAGGCGCGGGCGCTCAACCGCTCCTCGTAACGTTCGCGTGCGCGCTCCCACATCTCGCTGATGCCGAAGAAGTAGCGCCCGTGCGTCTCGCGCAGGTCGTCCTCGGACTCCGCGCCGAGCAGGACGATCTCGTGCGCAGTCCCAAGAGCCGCGCCTTCGCGCTCCGAGTACGCCGCGAGGGCCTCGTCCATGTCCGCGAACGTGGTGATGCTGACCAGCTTCTGTGTGGCGCGGTTGTAGTCCAGAAGGAAGTGCTTCATGCGTCGGCACTCTCTATCAGTTGAATGATGGCATCCAGGTGCTTGCTCAGAGCGTCGAGCTCCCGCAGGACACGATCCCCCGCTGCGCCTACCGCCCGATTTCGACCCACATCCTTCATCCGCTCGATCATGGCTGACTCCAGGCGCGCAGCTAGTCACTCATGGCCTCCCGACAGCATCGTCGCACCAGCGTCGCATAGATTGAGGCGCCGCGCGCTACTCGCAGTAGCCGCCGTCGGCGAGCAGGGAGGCCTGGCGGAAGGCGAGGCTGATCAGCTCGTCCACCGGCAGGTTGCTGTCGGCGATCTCCGCGCTGCTGGTCGCCTCGGCGATGATCTCCTCCTGCTCCTGGAGCGCGGCGTCCAGATCGCGGTAGGTCGTCAGCAGCAGCCGGTGCAGGTCCACCGCGCGCGGCGGCGGGTCGATCGCCTCGAGGGTGCGCTCCGCCCTGCGCACCGCGTCGTACTGCACCTCGAACATCGCCGCCGCGCGCTCCTTGCGCGCCGCGAGGCCAAGCTCGCCCGGATCCCGGGCGTCGCCGCTTCGCAGGAATTCGAGGGTGAACGCGCTCGCCGCGGCGCACACGCGGCGGCCCCAGGCCGCCAGCAGCTCGTCTTCGCTCAACTCGGCGGGATCGGGCGACGCCGTTGGCGCCGGGGTGGCGGTCGTCACGCCCGAGGCGTCGGCGGGCGCCGGCGTCGCGGTCGCCGCCGGGGGCTCCCCGCTGGTCCCGGCGCAGGCGAGCAGCAGCGCCCCGAGCAGCGCGGCGGCGGGCAGGAAGAGCCAGGCCGCGCCGCCGCGGCTCCGTATCCTTCCGTTGCGTACCGGCTGCCGCATGCGACCCCTCGATGCTGCTGTCGCCGCCGGGTGCGTCCCGGCGCCTGGGCGCGCGCGGCGCGCTTCTGGGATCATTCTATCGAGGCCGTCGCGGCCGGCGGCAGTGCGGACGACGTCCGGAGGGAGAGCGCCATGGCGGAGCTACAGGTCTACGGGGCCCCGTGGTGCCCGGATTGCCGGCGCTCCAAGAAGTTCCTCGGCGAGCACCGCGTCGAGTACGACTGGATCGACATCGACACGGACGCCGAGGGCCTGCGCTTCGTCGAGGAGCTGCAGAACGGCGGACGCACGATCCCGACGGTCATCTTCCCCGACGGCAGCCACCTGCTGGAGCCCTCGAACGAGGAGCTGGCGCGGAAGCTCGGCCTCAACATCGAGGCCGAGCGCGCCTTCTACGACCTCGCGATCATCGGAGGCGGGCCCGCCGGACTCGCGGCCGGCATCTACGCGGCGCGCGAGGGCATCGACGCGATCATCGTTGACGGCGGCTCGCTGGGCGGGCAAGCCGGCGTGACCGAGCGCGTCGACAACTACCCCGGCTTCCCGGACGGCATCGAGGGCGGCGAGCTGGCCGACCGCTTCGTGCGGCAGGCCCGGCGCTACGGCGTCGAGATGCTGGAGGCGGTGTCCGTCACCGGCCTGCGCGCCGACGAGCAGGAGGGCGACGTCTCGCTGACGCTCAGCTCGGGGCAGGAGATCAGCGCCCACGCCGCCCTGATCGCCACGGGCTCCTCGTACCGCCGGCTCGAGGTTCCCGGTGAGGACGGGCTGATCGGCGCGGGCGTGCATTTCTGCGCGACCTGCGACGGGCCGTTCTACCGCGGCTCGCGGGAGCTGCTCGTGATCGGCGGCGGCAACTCCGGCCTCGAGGAGGGGCTGTTCCTCACGAACTTCGCCGAGCGCGTGCGGATCCTGGAGCGCAACCCGGAGCTGAAGGGCTCGCAGCTCTTGCAGGACAAGGTGCGCGGCCACCCCGCCATCGAGGTCCACACCAGCACCGAGGTGGTCGAACTCCTCGGGCGGGGCGGCCGCTTACAGGAGGTCCGAGCGCGCGACCGCGAGAGCGGCGAGGACCTCGCGTGGAGTCCGGCGGGCGTCTTCGTCTTCATCGGGCTGACGCCGAACACGGAGTTCCTGCGCGGGGCGGTGGAGCTGGACGAGTGGGGCTTCGTCGCCAGCGAGGGCTTCGCGACCTCGCTCGATGGCGTCTACGTGGCCGGCGACGTGCGGGCCGGATCCACGAAGCAGCTCGGATCCGCGACCGGCGACGGCATCGCGGCGCTGCTGGCGGTCCGCGAGTACCTCGGCCGCCACGGCCACATGCTGAAGGCGGCGCGCCCGCAGTAGCGAGGCGGTAACGCCGCTGGCAGCCAACCCATCGCCAAGTGCAGCGGCGTTAGCCGAGGCCCGCCTCGATCTGGGCGATGTGCTCCTCGCGGTGGGGCCAGCGGCGGAAGGCGTACTCCTGTCCCGCCTCCCGCAGCGAGGGCGGTTGCGGCGGCGTCCACCGCCTCGGCGGCCTCGACGGCGGCGGGGCCGGCGGCTGCCGGGTCGAACATCGCCGCGACGGCTTCGAGCGCCGGATTCACCAGCTCGTCCTCCGGCGGCAGCGCCTGGCTGCCCGTGTAGCCCCCGAGCGCGACCGCCTGGCGCGCGTCCCAGAAGGCGAGGTGCACGAGGGCGAACGCCACCGTCCAGCCTCCGCCCAGTGACCGATCGAGGTCGGCAGCATCGAGGCGCTCGACGAGCTCGCCCAGTTGGCGTGTCGCCTCGGCGTTACGCTGCAGATCGGGGTCGTGGTTGCTCATCTTGCCTCCCTGAGATCGAACGGGTTGAGTGCTTCGACTCCGAGCTGCTGGAAGTCGCGGACGTTCCGGGTCACGACGGTCAACCCGTGCACGGCCGCGACGGCGGCGATCAGTGCATCCTGGAGCAGGGTGTCCGATCTGCCGTGCATGAGCCGGGCCCACTCCCGGAAGGCGTTCGCATCCACCGGCAGGACGTTGTAGCTGGCAAGCACGAGATCGAGCCAGGCCTCCAACTCCGCAGCCTTCGCGCCATCCTGCTCGCGCGTGATCTCGATGCCCGGCTGGATTTCGCCGATCGTCACGGCGCAAAGGTAAAGCTGCTCGGGCGGCGTCCCCCGGATCCACTCCACGACCGACCGCTGCGGACGAGGGCGGCGCAACTCGGAGACGATGTTCGTGTCGAGGAGGTACACCGCCTATTCGAGGTCCGGCGTCTCGCGCAGGCGGAACTCGCGGCGAGCTGGCGTCAGCGCATCGGTCCGGGGCTCGGGCGCGAGAAGTAGTTCCTTGAGGTCCGGTCTCGCCAGCTGTTCCAGCCGGCGCCACTGCTCGATCGGAACGAGCACGGCGGTCTCGACACCGCGCCTGGTGACGATCTGCGGCCCGTCGTTCAGGCTCGTCTCGAGGAACTCGCTGAAGCGAGCCTTGGCGTCCTGCACCTGCCAGATGTTGCCCATGTCGCTCCCGCCATCACGTTCCCGTGCTGACCAGATTGCAGACTAGTTTACACCCGTTGGATGCCGGGCCGGTTTCGCCGGTCGTTCCCGGCAGGCGAGCGTGGGCTCGATGCTGCGCGCCGTGATGCGTACCATGGCGCGGACCAGCCAGCGACGAGTCGATGACGGAGCCTCCATGCCGCGCAAGGATCTGCATGACGTCGTGATCGTCGGCGCCTACAACACGGTGCAGTCGCGCTACCTCCAGGAGCACACGTCCTTCTCGATCACGCTCGACGCCGTGAAGGGCGCGATCGCCGACGCCGGCCTCCAGGTCTCCGATATCGACGGGGTCAACGTCAGCACCGGTACCGGGGGAGGCGGCGGGCAGCGCCAGTGGGTCCACCAGCTGGGAGGGCGCGCGACCTGGGTGGGCGTCGCGAACATGGGCATCCCCGCCGTGCTCCAGGCGGCCGCCGCCATCGCCGCCGGGTACGCCAACGTTGTCGTCGTCGGCAACGGCCAGGCCGGGGCCTACACGGAGCGCGCCTCGACGGCGCCGTGGACGCGGCCCTCGAACGAGTTCGTCGAGTGCTTCGGCCTCTACACCGCCGCCGAGTTCGCGCTGATCGCCCAGCGCCACATGCACATGTACGACACGCAGCCCGAACACCTCGCCGAGGTCGCCTCGGCGATCCGCACGCACGGCGGGATGAACCCGGACGCCGTCTACACGGGGCGCGTCATCACCCCTGACGACGTGCTCAACTCGCCGATGATCGCCGACCCGTTCCACCTGCTGGACTGCGCGATGACCAGCGAGGGCGGCGCGGCGATGGTGCTCACCACCGCCGAGCGCGCGCGCGACCTCGATGTGACGCCGATCCACATCCTCGGCGGCGGCCTCGACTCGCGCGGGCAGGCTTACGTCGCCGGGCCGCTCTGGCACGTCACGGGCGACGTCGGGTCGTACTCCTCGAGGCAGGCGTTCGGGGCCTGCGGACTCGGGCCGTCGGACATCGATGTGTGCGAGTTCTACGACCCGTTCTCGTTCGAGATCATCCGCCAGTTCGAGACCTACGGCTTCTGCGGTCCCGGCGAGGGCGGCCCGTTCGTGATGGACGGCCGCATCCGCGTCGGCGGCGAGTTCCCCGTCTGCACCGACGGCGGCACGATGTCGTTCGCGCACCCCGGCACGGCCCAGCTGCTGCAGAAGGTCATCTCCGGCACGAAGCAGCTGCGCGGCGAGGCCGGCAACCGCCAGGTCGAGGGCGCAGAGGTCGCGATGTGCACGAACGGCGGCGCGGGCGCGCTCTTCACCGACGTGGTGCTGCTCGGCCGCGAGGCGCCGTAGCCGCCTCGCGCTGCTGGCCGCTCGCATCGCGGCGGCGATTGGGCGATCATCGATCAAGAGATCACGCGCGCCCGCCACCAAGGGAGGCGATCATGACCACGACCCATGAGACCAGCTCCGCCGCTCCCGAATCCCGCGTCCAGCTGGCGCTCAACGTCTCCGACCTCGACGCCGCGGTGGCGTTCTACTCGGAGCTGTTTCGCACGGAGCCGCACAAGGTGCGGCCCGGCTACGCCAACTTCGAGGTCGCCGATCCGCCGCTGAAGCTGGTGCTGATCGAGCATTCGGGCGGCGAGTCCCTGAACCACATCGGCGTCGAGGTGTTCAGCACGGAGCGTGTCATCGCCGAGACGCGACGCCTCGGCGCGGCCGGCCTCGAGACGCGCGTCGAGGACGGCGTTGTCTGCTGCCACGCGGAGCAGGACAAGGTCTGGGTCAGCGACCCGGACGGTCTCGCCTGGGAGGTCTACACCGTCACCGACGACGAACCGGCGATGATCGAGATCGTCCCGATCGCCGGCCCTCCCGCGACCTGCGACGACCCGGCCTGCTGCGAGTAGCGCGTCCGGGCGCACGCTCGCCCGATGCAGGAGTCCCCACCCACTGACGCGCGCATGGAGCGCAGCCTGCGGCTGCTGCCGTACTGGTGGGTGCTGCGCTGGGCGTGGCTCGGCGAGGCGATCTGGGTCGTCTACCTGATCGAGACGCGCGGGCTGACGATCGGGCAGGTGCTGCTCTTCGACGCCGTCTTTTTCGCCAGCTCGCTGCTCTCCGAGGTGCCCACGGGCGTCGTCGCCGATCGCTACGGGCGGCGGATCAGCATGCTCTCGGGGTCCCTCGTGATCTCGGCCGGGTTCCTCGTCTTCGCCCTCGCCGATTGGCTGCCGGTGCTGCTCACGGCGTACGTGCTGTTCGGCATTGGGAGCGCTCTGATGAGCGGCGCCGATGACGCGTACCTGTTCGACGCGCTGCGCGCGGTGGGGCGCGTGCGCGAGTTCCCGGCGGTGGCCGGGCGGCTGAACGCGATGATGACGCTCGCGGTCGCGGGCTTCACGATCATCGGCGGCCTGATGGCGACCGTCACGCCGCTGTCCTGGCCGATCGTCGCCAGCGGCATCCTCTCGATCATGGCCGCCAGCCTTGCCTTCCGCCTCGAGGAGCCTCCGCGCGAGTCAGGCGGCGCGGCCCAGTCGTTCCTCGCGACCGGCCTCTCGGCGTCGCGGCGCGTGCTGCGCGCGCCCGCGCTGCGCTGGGCGGCGACGCTGGGCGCGCTGCCCTGGGTGGCGGGCTTCGCCGCCTTCACGGTCTGGCAGCCCGTGCTGATCGGCTACGAGGTGCCCGTGGCCGCCTTCGGCTGGGTGGCGGCGGCGATGATGCTCGTGGCGGCGGTCGGCGGCTGGAGCGCGAACTGGTTCTCGCGCCGGCTCGGGATCGGCGTGTCGCTGCTGGTGCTGCCGCTCCTCGCGGCGATCGGGCTGCTTGGGGGCAGCGGCGGCCTGCTCTGGTTTGTGCCGCTGTTCGGCCTCGCGCCGTTCGCGCAGAACGCCCTGCACCCGATCAGCACCGTCTACATCTCGCGGCGCGTGCCGGACAGCGAGCGCGCGACGGCGCTCTCCTTCCAGCAGTTCGGAGCGCAGTTCGCGACGATCTTCGTCATGCTCTCGCTCAGCGCCCTCGTCTCCCGCGTCGCCCTCGGCCACGCGCTCGCCGGGACCAGCGCCCTGCTGCTAACCGTCGCCGTCGTCTGCTGGCTGCTCTGGCGCCGCGCCGGCGACCGCGAACTCGCGCCTCCCGAGGACGCCGCCGCCTGATGCCGATCCGCCCCCTGCGACTCGCGCCCCGCGCCTGCTACCCTCCGCGCATGTGCAGGAGCATCAAGACCCTCCGCGAGGGCGCCCAGCTCGCCGGCGACGAGGAGATCGAGGCCGCCGCGCTGCAGTTCGTGCGCAAGGTGAGCGGCTTCCGCCGGCCTGCCGCGCACAACGCCGAGGCCTTCGACACCGCCGTCGATGAGATCGCCGCCGCCACGCGCGAGCTGCTTCACTCGCTGCGAATCGGCCGCCCCGCGCGGGCGCGCTGAGCCGCCGGTGACGCCGTGAGCGCAGCCTACCGCACGCGCGAGGTGGACCTCGGCGAGGCCGTGCTCGTCCTCGACGAGTGGCCGGGCGAGGGCGCGCGTCCGGTGCTGTTCCTGCACGCCACCGGCTTCACGCGCGGCGTCTGGCGGCCGACGGCCGGCGCCCTGACCGATGCCTGCCGCCCCGTAGCCCTCGACCTGCGCGGCCACGGCGCGTCGCGCTGCGACCTGCCGGTCGCGCGCTGGGCCGAGATGGCCGGCGACGTCGAACGGCTCGCGGGCCTCGAGGGCTGGTCCGGCCTCGTGATCGCCGGGCATTCGCTCGGCGGGGGCGTCGGGACGCTGCTCGCGCTGGAGCGTCCGGACCTCGTGGCCGCGCTGCTGCTGATCGAGGCGCCGTTGAAGCCGCCGGGCGGTCCGGGCGGCGGGAACGCGAACCAGATGGTCGAGGTCGCCCTGCGGCGCCGCTACGAGTGGCCCAGCCGCGAGGCCGCCGCCGCGCACCTGCGCGCCCGCTCGCCCTACGACGCCTGGCATCCCGACGTGTTCGCGGGCTTCGTGGACTCGGGCCTGCGGGCGGTCGGCGGCGACGGGACGGTGCAGCTGGCCTGTGCGCGCGAGACCGAGGCCGCCGTGTTCACCGGAGGCGGCACGGCGGAGCTGTGGGCCGCGCTGCCGGAACTCGAATGCCCGGTCTGGATCGGTCGCGGCGGTGGCTCGCGCGGCCTCCACTCGACGACGGACCCCGAGGCGGCCTCGCAGCCGCAGCGCGCCCATGAGTGGGTCGCCGAGGGCAGCGGCCACTTCGCGCCGCTGGAGCGCCCCGAGTGGGTGGAGGCGATGGTGCGCGAGGCGATCGAGGTCCTCGACGGCGCGTAGCCGTCGCGCAGCGCGCTGGCGCGCCGCCAGCCCTCGCCCATACGCTGCTTGGCAACGTTCACGCGATCGGGGTGCATACGATGCAGCGTCGTCAGGCTCTG
This sequence comes from Dehalococcoidia bacterium, assembly GCA_963692775.1. Lineage (GTDB taxonomy): Bacteria > Chloroflexota > Dehalococcoidia > UBA2979 > UBA2979 > VXMT01. Next base: position 2,730,773 of record OY839116.1, read on the forward strand.
CTCTGCGCGCTCGCCCTGTTCGCCGTCGCGCTCCTCGTTGCCTGTGACGACGAAGGCGACGACGTGGCGCCCGCGACTGCGACCGCAGCGCCGGCAGCAACGCCCACCGCTGGCCCGTCGGTCGCGACCGCAACGCCGACCGCCGAGGTCGCGACTCCGACGGCCACGCCCAGGCCCACCTTCGACGTTCCTCCCGGCGTCGACGCCGGGCCGATCTCCGACCGCGAGGCGTCCAACCTGCTGAACGCCCTCATTCACTCACCCGTGGACGGGCCGGCGCGCGAGGCGTTGTGGCGCATCGCGGCTGCCGGGGACCAGCGCTTCGTCGCCGTGCTGATCGACATGCTGTTCGCGCGCTACGCCCGCCTGATCACAGTGGGGCCCGACCGTTTCGAGTATGGGGACGCCCTCGACCGGCTCACCGGCGAGACGATCGGCTACGACTACTTCAGCTGGCTGAGGTGGTACGGCGCGACGGACCTCGCTCCGCCGCCGGGCTACCTGGGCTGGAAGGGCCGCCTGTACGCGAACATCGACGAGCGCTTCCGGGACTTCCTGGACGACCGGCACGCCTCGGCGATCCGCGTCGAGGAGATCGTCTGGGGCGGCGTGCGCCCCGACGGCATCCCGCCGCTCGACCTGCCGCGCACGATCGCGCCCGCGGAGGCGGACTGGCTGGGGCCTCAGGAGGCGGTCTTCGGGATCGCGATCAACGGCGAGGCGCGCGCCTACCCGCTGCGCATCATGGACTGGCACGAGCTGACGAACGACGTCGTCGGAGGGGCGCCCTTCTCGCTCGCCTACTGCACGCTCTGCGGCGCGGGCATCGCCTACGACGGCCGCGCGCCGGACGGCGAGCTGTACACGTTCGGCACCTCGGGCTTCCTCTACCGCAGCAACAAGCTGATGTACGACCGCCTCACCGGCACGCTCTGGAACCAGTTCACCGGCAGGCCCGTGCTCGGCGAACTCGTCGGCGCCACGGACAGCGAGGGCGACCCGCTCCAGCTCAACCTGCTCCCGGTCGTGCTCACCACCTGGGAGGACTGGCTCGCCCAGCACCCCGAGACTGACGTGATCGACATCAACACCGGCTACTACCGCCCCTACGAGCCCGGCGCGCCCTACGGCGAGTACTTCGCCGACAGCGGCACGATGTTCCCGGTCTGGCTCCAGAGCGACGCGCTGGACCTCAAGAGCTTCGTCTACGGCCTGCGCATCGGCGGCGACCGCAAGGCCTACCGGCTGACCGCGATCGCCAGGGAGCGCGTCGTCAACGACGCCGTCGGCGATCGGCCGGTCGTGCTCGTAGCCGCGCGCGGCGCGGTCCAGACCGAGGGCGTCCACCAACAGTTCGGGCCCGTCGCCTACGCCTCCGGAGGCGAGGTGCGCGCCTTCGAGCGCGACGACCGCTTCTTCACGCCCGGAGACGGCCCCGACGCGCTGCTCGACGCCGAGGGCGGCGAGTGGCGGGTGACCGAGGAGGCGCTGCTCGGCCCCGGCGGCGAGCGTCTCGAACGCATCAACGGCCACCTCGCCTACTGGTTCGGCTGGTACGCCTTCCATCCCGACACCGAGGTCTACGGCGCGAACTGAGCCGGGCCGCCCCAGGCGCGTGCTATCAGGGATCGCCGCGTAGAATCGCGCGCGGAGCGAGGAGGCGGGCCGTGGAGCAACTCGAAGGCAAGGTGGCCGTCGTCACCGGCGGCGGCAGCGGCATCGGCGAGGGCATCGCCACCGCCTGCGCGGACGCCGGGATGCGCGTCGTGATCGCGGACATCGAGGCCGACCAGGCCGAGCGCGTCGCGAACGCGCTGCGCGAGACGGGGGCCGAGGCGATCGCCGTGCGGACGGACGTCACGGACCCGGACGCCCTCGACACGCTCGCCGACGAGGCGTACGCGGCCTTCGGCGCGGTCCACCTGCTGTGCAACAACGCCGGCGTGATCTCGGTGGGCGAGATCGCGTCGACCACGCCTGCGGACTGGCAGTGGCTGTTCGGCGTCAACCTCTTCGGCGTCGTGCACGGCATCCAGGCGTTCGTGCCGCGGATGCGCGAGCAGGGCGGCGAGGCGCACATCGTCAACACCGGCTCGATGTCCAGCATCTCGGCCACCCGCGCCGTCGAGGTCGGCGTCTATTGCGCGACGAAGCACGCCGTCCTCGGGCTCTCCGAGACGCTGCGCAACGAGCTCGAGGACGACGGCATCGGCGTCTCGATCCTCTGTCCCGGCGGAGTGGCGACGCAGCTCTTCGCCGCCGACCGCAACCTGCCGGACGAGCTGCGCGGCCGCGTCACGCCGCCGGTCCAGGAGCGCCGCGAGGTGGAGCGGATGCAACCGCGCGACGTGGGCGCGCTGGTGGTGCGGGCCGTCCGCGAGAATCGCTTCTGGATCATCACGCACCCCGAGCGCCGCAGCACGATCGAGCGGCGCGCGCAGCGCCTGCTCGCGGCCTTCGACGAGGCTGCGGCGAACGCCGGGTAGCGCGCGCAGGGACCGACGGAAGGGATACGGCAATGGAGCAGCTCGAGGGCAAGGTGGCGGTCGTCACGGGCGCCGGCAGCGGCGTCGGCGAGGGGATGATCGGCGCTTGCGTGGACGCCGGAATGCGCGTCGTCGTGGCCGACATCGACCTCGAAGGCGCGGAGCGCGTGGCCGAGGCGGCCCGCGAGCGCGGAGCCGAGGCGATCGCCGTGCAGGTGGACGTCGCCGACCGGATCGCGATGGACGCGCTCGCGGAGCGCGCCTATGAGGAGTTCGGCGAGGTCAACCTGCTCTGCTGCAACGCCGGCGTGATCATCGAGGCCTCGATCGAGGACAGCACGGACGCCGACTGGGAGTGGCTGTTCCGCGTGAACGTGATGGGCGTGGTGCATGGCGCGCAGGCGTTCGCCCCTCGCATGCGCGAGCAGGAGGGCGAGGCGCACATCGTCAACACCGGCTCGATCGCGGGCCTCTTCGTGCCGCCGCTTGACGTCGGCACCTACGCGGCGAGCAAGCACGCCGTCATCGCGCTCACCGACCGCCTCCGCCACGAGGTCGCCGACGCAGGGATCGGCGTCTCCGTGCTCTGCCCCGGCGGGGTGACGACCCGGCTGTTCGAGGGGCACCGCAACGTGCCGGCCGACCTTGCCGACAGCGTGACGCCGGCGACGCGCACCGACGGCGCGGGCGGCATGGCGCCCGCGGAGGTCGGCAGGCGCGTGCTCGACGCCGTGCGGGCCGACCGCTTCTGGATCATCACGCACGCGCGGGGCGACGACCAGGCGGTGATCGACGAGCGCTACGAGGCTCTGCGCGACGCCTACGCGTGGGCCAGCGAACGCTAAGGCGGCGGCGATGGAGCAGCTCGAGGGCAAAGTGGCCGTCGTCACCGGGGGCGGCAGCGGCATCGGCCAGGGTATCGTCGGCGCCTGCGTCGAGGCCGGGATGCGCGTCGTCGTCGCCGACATCGATCTCGACGGCGCGGAGCGTGTCGCCTCGGCCGCCCGCGAGAGCGGCGTCGACGCGATCGCCGTGCATGTCGATGTCTCCGAGCGGACAGCGATGGACGCGCTCGCCGCGCGCGCCTACGAGGAGTTCGGCGAGGTCAACCTGCTCTGCTGCAACGCGGGGGTGATCGTCGAGACCTCGATCGTGGACAGCACGGACGCGGACTGGGAGTGGCTGTTCCGCGTCAACGTGCTGGGCGCCGTGCACGGGGCACAGGCGTTCGTCCCGCGCATGCGCGAGCACATCGCGGCTGGAGGTGGCGAGGCGCACATCGTCAACACCTCCTCGATGGCCGGCCTCACCGTCCCGCCGGTCGACGTCGCCGTCTACGCGGCGAGCAAGCACGCCGTCGTCGCGCTCACCGACCGCCTCCGTCACGAGGTCGCCGAGGACGGCATCGGCGTTTCCGTGCTCTGCCCCGGCGGGGTCGCGAGTCGGCTCTTCGAGGGGCATCGCCACGCGCCGGCGGATCTCGCGGACAAGATCACGCCCGCGCTGCGCACCGAGGGCCGCGGCCGCATGTCGCCCGCGCTCGTCGGCAGGCGCGTGCTCGACGCCGTGCGCGCCGGCCGCTTCTGGGTGATCACGCACCCGCGCGAGCGCGAGCGCGTGGACGAGCGCTACGAGGAGCTCCGCGCGGACTTCGCCTGGGCGCTGGAGCGAGCGTGAGCGGGCCCGCCGACCCGGTCGCCGCCGCCCGCCGCGAGATCGAGCGCCTCGTCTACCACTACGCCGAGCTGCAGGACGCCGCGGACTGGGACGCCATCGCGGAGCTGTTCGAGCACGGCGACTTCGTGGCGGACTCGGGCGTGGGCTGGCGCGGCAAGGAGATCGCCGAGCGCCGCACGGCCAACGTGCGCGCCTACTTCGACGGCACGCCGCGCACCCGCCACGTCACGACGAACCTCGTGATCGAGGTCGACCTCGAGCGCGGCGAGGCGAGCGCCGAGTCCTGCTACACGATCCTGCAGGGCCCGCCCGCGCTCCCGCTCCAGCCGATCGCGGCCGGGCGCTACATCGACCGCTTCGAGTACGTCGACGGCGCCTGGCGCTTCAGCTACCGGCGCAGCGCCCTCGACCTGCTCAACCGCTTCGACGCCTTCCGCCACGACTACGAGCCGCCCGAGGCGTGACCATGCGCGCCGCCGGCCGGTGCGTCTCCGCCAATGTGTCCGGGGTTGCACGGCGCTGGTCCGGCGTGCCCCCTCACCCCAACCCTCTCCCCCAGGGAGGGGGCCGGAGGGGAAGGGCTGGATCGCCCGAACGTGCGCCTCGCTAGAAGGCGCGGTGCGTCTCGATGCGGCCGAGGAGGTCGACGTGGGAGCGGCGGTAAAGGAAGCGCCACTCGCCGTCGACGCGCTCAAAGTGGTCGTGGTAGCGGCCGGCGACGATCGGTTGGAGCGGGAGCTCGTCGGTGCCCTGGAAGACCGTGTAGTACGACTCCGCCGAGGCGGAGTTGTTGTCCTCGTCCACCTCGATGGTGATGTTCGTCGTGACGTGCTTCGTGGCGAGGCTGCCGTCGTGCAGGATGTTGGAGCGCTTGCGGTGCGCGGACACCTCCGGACCACGGAACGATTTGCCGTCGCCGCGCTGGAAAATCCCGTGCGAGAACAGCTCGGCGACGGCGTCGAAGTCGGCGGCGTCCTGCAGCTCCGCGTAGCGGAACATCAGGCGGCGGATCGCCTGCTCGCTCGTGCTCATCGTTGCCCGGCTCCCGAGGGCCGCGCTACTCGGTGACCTCGGTCACGCTGTCGGCCCGGGTGACGGTGATGTGGGACATCGGCGAGCCGGTGTCGCCCGCGCCGTGCCAGTGGTCCTCGCCCGCCGGCACGAGGGCGAAGTCGCCCGCGCTGATCACTTCCTCGCTGTCCGCGGTGCCGACCTTGCCGATGCCGGCGACGACGTAGAGCATCTGGTCGCTGCTGTGGCGGTGCATGCGCGTGCGCGCGCCCGCGCCGAACTGCACGATGCCGAAGCTCATGTGCTCGCCGCGGCCGGTGCCGGGGCCCGAGAGGCGCCGCGCCCAGACCTGCCCGCCCGTGAAGATCTCGGCGGGGGTGCTTTCCGATGTCTCGCCCTCGGACGACTTGATCACCTCGACCACGCTGCTGCTCCCATCCGTGTAGCGCCATCTCCGCGCCGCCGCGCGGCGCGCTCGGGCGGACGGTAGAGGCGAGGGCGCGGCGCTGTCAAAGCGCGCCCTCGGCGCGCGGCAGGGTGCGTTGCAGGAAGGCGTCCAGCTCGCGCGCGAACTCGACCGGCTTGTCGCCCTGCACGGTGTGGCGCGCGCCCTCGATCTCGACGAGTTCGGCGTCCCGCATCGCGCCCACCACCTCGCGGGCGTGCTCGGCGGAGAGGATCTTGCTCTCCGTCCCGCGCACCAGCAGCGTCGGCGTCGGGATCGCGCGCACGCACTCCCAGAGCAGCGAGGCGCGCTCGTCGCCCTGCCGCTTGCGCGCCTCCTCGTCCAGCTTCGGGCGCGGGCGGCGGTCGTTCTTCCAGGTCCAGCCCTCGGCGGTCTCGCGCAGCGCGTGCGTGAGGCTGTAGCGCAGGTGGCCGACCGAGCGGTCGGGGTTGAACTTCGTCGCCCGGTCCAGGAAATCCTCGAAGCGGTCGAGCGTCTCCGTGGCCTGCGCGAACTGCTCCATCTCGACGATCCCGGCGCGCATCGTCTCCGGCGCGACATCGACGATCACGAGCGCGTCGAGGCGCTCCGGGTGCGCGGCGGCGTGCTGGAACGAGTTGATGCCGCCCATCGACATGCCGACGAGCGTGAAGTGGTCGTAGCCGAGGTGGTCGAGGAAGGCGCGCGTGTCCTCGACCATCAGCGCGCCCGTGTCGTCCTCGACGTTCGGGGTCCAGTCGGTGTCGCCGTGGCCGCGCTGGTCGAGGGCGACCAGGTGGTAGGAGTCGCGCAGCAGCAGGGCGGCCATGTCCCACGTGCGCGCGGTCAGCGAGCCGCCGTGCAGCAGCACGACGTGCGGCAGATGCCGGTTGCCCCAGTCGACGTAGTGGAAGCGCAGGCCGTTCAGCTCGACCTCGTGGTCCTCGGGCAGCACGAACCGGGAGGGCTCGACGCCCGCCGCCTCGGCGGCGGCCGCCATCAGTTCCAGAGGATCTTCGGTCATCTCGCGCCCCCTCGTGCCCCACGGGCAGCCTACACGGCTATGATGCGCGCATGGCGACCAACGAGCAGATCGCGGAACTCTTCGAGAAGCTCGAGATCGAGCGCTCGGCCATGCTGGCCACGCTCGAGGGCATCTCCGACGAGCAGGCGCAGCACCGCCCGCCCGAGGGCGAGGGCGAGGCTGGCTGGTCCGTCAAGGAGCAGGTCGCGCACCTCGCGGGAATGGACCGCAGCTACCGGGGCTGGGTGCGGCGCGCGATCGCCGAGGACAGCCCCAACGTCTCCGACGGCCGGACGCCGAACATCCCGCTCGACATCCCCTTCGAGCAGGCGCACGAGGCGGACCTCGCGAGCCTCGTGGCGCAGATGCAGGGCGAGCGCGAGGAGACGCTGGAGCTCGCGCACTCGCTGGAGCCCGGGCAGTACGACCGCACGGCGCGCACGCAGGTCTTCGGCGAGCTGACGGTCCTCCAGTGGCTGCGCTCCTACTACCGTCACGACCGCATGCACCACGCCCAGATGCTCGGCGAGGTCTCCGACTACGAACCGCAATATGCCCCCGGCCAGCAGGAGCCGCCCCTCCAGCGCGACTGAGCGCCCCGTCCCCTCCGGTGGACGCGGGGAGGGAGCCGGCGCGCCGGTCCGCCTCCGCTCCCCTCTTCCCGGCCGCGCGGTGTGTTGGCGCGCCTGGATTCCGGCTTTCGCCGGAATGACGAGCCGGGGGGCTTCCCGCAGGAGAGGGGGCCACAGGAGAGGGGGCCGGAGGAGAGGGGGCCGGGAAGGGAGGGGGCGCCGGAAGGGAGGAGGCCGGAGGGGAGCGCTACGCGCCGTCGGCGCAGAGGATGAGGGCGCTCGTCGGGACGCCGGTCCCGGCGGTTGCGAGGGCGGTCCGGGGGCGGCGCTCCAGCTGGTTCACGGCGTCGCCGCGGATCTGGCGCGCCGCCTCGGTGATCATGCTGAAGCCGTGCAGGTAGCCGTCGGCGAGCTGGCCGCCGTGCGTGTTGAGCGGGATGTCGCCCTCGAGGGTGGTACGGCCCTCGCGGAACAGCTCGTGCGACTGGCCCGGCTCGGCGAAGCCGTAGGCCTCCAGCGACATCAGCACCATCGGCGTGAAGTGGTCGTAGAGCTGCAGCGTCTCCATGTCGCCGGGCTCCATCTCCGCCACGCGATAGACCTCGCGCGCCGTCTCCTCGGCCTCCTCGAGCACGGACATGCTGTCGCGCTGGTAGCTGGTCATCGACTCGGTGCGGCTGCCCGTGCCCTGCGCGGCGCCGGTGATGTAGACCGGCGGGCGCTTCGAGCGTCCGCTCGCCGCCAGCTCCCGCGCCTTCTCCGCCGAGACGACCACGACGGCGCTGCCGCCGTCCGTCTCGAGGCAGCAGTCGAGCAGCCGCAGCGGCTCCGAGATCCAGCGCGAGTTGTGGTGGTCCTCGAGGGTGACGGTGCGCCCGTACTGCATCGCGTGCGGGTTGATCGCGCCGTTGTTGCGGATCTGCACGGCGCAGAGGCCGAACGCCTCGGTGGTGAGGTCATGGTCGTGCAGGTAGCGCCGCCCGAACATCGCCACCCACTGCACGGGGGTGACGAGGCCGACGGGGATGCGGTACTGCATCCCGTCCGGGACGTAGCGGCCGGCCCGCGAGCGGCTGGCCGGCATCAGCGAGCGGCGGATCGAGCGGAAGCAGACGACGACGTCGGCCTGCCCGGCGGCGATCGCCGCGGCCGCGTGGACGACGGTGCCGACGGAGCCGCCGCCGCCGTGCGGGATCTCGCTGAAGAAGCGCAGGTTCTGGATGCCGAGGCTGCGCATGATGTCGATCTCGAAGAGGTCGGTGTTGGCGTGCATCTTCACGATCGCGTCGACGTCGTCGGTCGTGAGCCCGGCGTCCTCGAGCGCCGCCGTAATCGCCTCGAGGGCGAGTTGCAGGTTGGAGCGCCCTGCGTTGCGCGAGAACTCGGTCTCGCCCACCCCCACGATCGCCGCCCGGTTGCGAACGCTCACGCTGCCTCCTCGCGCGCGTCGTGAGGATAGCGGAGCGGGCGGGGATTGGGGTTGGGGGGATGTGTGAGGGTTACACTCTCGCGCGTGCGGTGTTGATGCGGGGAGGCGAAGCGTGGCCGGAGGATCCGGGGCCAAGCCCGGGGATCAGTTGTCGTACTGGGCCAGGTTCGAGGTGTTCCTTCGCGACACAGGGAACAGTGACATCGTGCTTCGCACCCACCCCGGGGGGCACAAGTACTTCAGGATCGTAGAGATCGAAGGCGTTTCGGAACCCAACCGCTTCCATCGAAAGGCGCCGCACTTCGCGGTGGTGGCGGCGAAGCGGGGCAACAAGAAGAAGCAGCGCTTCGCCGGTAACCGCGTGCAACTGGTGCTGCCGGACCGTCGGTTGTACGGCGCGTTGCTTGAGTACAGGCCGTCCATTGACCGACGAATCCCGGAGGCGCGCTGGGTGCCCCCGGACGATCGCGACGAGACTGGCCACATCGAGGTCTGGAAGAAGCACAACCTCCCCAACCCCGATGCGTGGGACGACGATTTCGCCTGGCTCCTCCGCAACACCCGTCTCTTCCAGCGCGAACTCGGGGACTACGCCCGCGGAACCGCCTGATCGATTCCCGACAGTGGGGGCGCGGAGAGCGCCCTTCGCTAGAGGTCCGGCTACCTGGTGATCAATCGCTACCCCATATACAGACAGAGACCGCCACGAGGGCGGTCTCGACCCTGCCGCCGAAGCGACAGGGGTGGTCCATCGACGTTACGACCGCAGTCGGCTCCAGTCAAAACAACGAGGGCCTCCGGGGGACCGGATCCGCCATCGGGGCGTTCGGTTCGCGCGGGAGTCTTCCCCCTCACCCCCTCCCTCTCCCCAGGGAGAGGGGGCCGGATCGGGCCTCGGACGGCTTGCCCCAGGGAGAGGGGGCCGGATCCGGTCTCGGACGGCTCGCCGCTTACGAGTGGTTCGCGATGAAGGCGAGCACGCGCTCCCAGGCGTCCGCCGAGGCGGTCTGGTTCTCTTCGGCGGTGCGGTCGAAGAAGGAGTGCGGCGCGCCGTGGTAGGAAATCACGAGGTGCTCGACGCCTGCCTCGCTGAGCGCGGCCTGGAAGCTGTCGTTGTGCTCCTTCGTGATGTTCCCGTCGGCGCCGCCCTGGATGGCCAGCACCGGGCAGGCGAACTCGCCGGCGCGCTCGATCACCGGCGCTGAGTCCTCGAACCACTGGTTCGTCGGCATGCCGTAGAAGCCGATCACGCCGGCCAACCCGTGGCCCTCGACGGCCTGCTGCCAGGACGACGAGCCGCCGAAGCAGAAGCCGATGGTGAAGACGGCGCGGTCGGCCTGGCCCTCGCGGCTGCGCAGCTGGTCGCTGGCCGCGCGCACGTCGGCGGCGACGCCGGCGGCGGTGGTGGCCCTCACTTCCGGCCAGAAGTCGAAGTCCTCGCCCCGCTTGCCGAGGCCGGCCGTGCGCCCGAAGTAGTCGATCGCGACCGAGTCGTAGCCGCGCTCGGCGAAGCGCAGCGCCAGCTCCTCGTAGAAGCGGTAGAGCCCGCGCACGTCCGGCATCACGACCACGGCCGGGCCGAGCGGCTCGTCGGCCAGCGCGCTGAACGCGGAGAGCTGATTGCCGTCCGAGGCGGTGAGCGTCAGATCCTCGTGCTGGACGGCGGCGCCGGCGATGGCCGGCACGGGCGGCAGGGAGTCGAACTTGAAGCACATGGGCGGGCCCCTCTCAGGTCTCTCGCATCGTGCGCAGCGCGCGCGGCAGCACGGTACGCGAATCCGGCGGCGATGTGAACCGCGAGGGCCCGCGCTACTCCTCCAGCCGCCCGCGGAACTCCTCGGCCAGCCGCGCGAGCGCCTCGCCGTCGGCCGCGAGCAGCGAGGGCTCGCCGACGACCTCGAAGCGGTCGCTATCCTCGTCCCAGCGGTGGAGGAGGTTCACGACCGCGCGCCCGCCCTCGACGCCCGTCACCTCGTGCAGCTCGACGACGACGCGGCGCGTCGGTTCGCGCCAGTCGGGGCCGAGGCTGCGGATGTGCACGGCGTAGTCGAGCAGCGCCGCGTCGGCGTCCGGCACCTCGTTGCGCTCGAGGATGATCGAGAACGCCTCCTCGTGCCCGCCGGCGTGGAGCACGGTGGCGAGCGAGAGGCCGCCTGCGCGCAGCGCCTCGAAGACGCGCCGCACGGGCTCGCCCCAGAGGTAGTGGGGGAACGGGGTCTCCGCGATCTCGTGCATCACGAGGTAGCCGCCGTCCGGCGCGGCCGGGATGCCGAGGTCCGGCTCGTTCTCGGTCGAGAGCTCGTGGATCGGGGTGCCCTCGGGCGCGTGCTCGAGCGTCGCGAGCATCGTCGTGGTCTTGCCGGCGAGCCGCGGGATCGCGAAGAAGAGCAGCGAGCGCCGCTCGCGCGCGGCCGCCGCCAGCGTCGCCGCCATCTCCGGCGACATGGTGCGGTTGGCTACGAGGTCTCCGAGGCTCAGCTCCGCCATGTTGCTCCGCTCCCTACTCCCGCGCCGGGGCGGCTGATCATAACGCTTTAGGGACCGCTCGGGCGCGCCTCAGTCGAGCTGCTGGAGCTGGACGACGTTGCCCTCGGGATCCTCGAGCTGGCAGTAGCGGCCGCCGCCGGTCGAGTCGCGCAGCGGGACGGGGAAGTGGCAGCCCGCCGCCTCGCAGCGGGCGGCGAGCTCGTCGATGTTGCGGACGTGGATGGTGAGGTAGCGCAGGCCGGTCTGCGCGCGCGTGCCGCCTCGGGCGTGCCGATGGGGCGGCGGCTCGGGCGGATCGAGCAGCTTGAGCAGCGAATCGCCGCATTCGAGGAGGTGCATCGTCCCGCCCGGCCCGGTCTCGCGCGATCGCTGGAACGTCAGGCCCAGCGTGTCGCGGTAGAACGCCACCATCCGCTCCGCGTCCGTCACCACGATCGCGACGTCCATCCCCGCCTTCGCCAGTTGCAGCACCATCTCCGCCTCCCGCTCGCGCCGCGCGATGGTAGCCGTCCGGCGCGCGTTGCGCCCTCGACGCGGCGCGCGCGAGGGCGCAGACTCACGGGCGGCGCGCGACGCCGTGTTCGAGGGAGGCGCGATGCCCGGCCAAGGCTACGGCTCCGACCTCGACCACGGGCACGTCTTCACGGGCAGCCGGCTCGACCGGGCGGGGAACGAACGCCGCGACCTCGCATGGATCAAGGGCCAGCACGCGCACCCCGGACGCCGCTACCTCGCGCTGCGCGACCTCGAGGCGCTCGTCGAGGGCGACCCGGCGCCGACGATCGCCTGGCTCGCGCCGGACGAGCTGCCCGACGGCGCGCCCGAGGGCGAGGCGGTCCTGCTCGGCCTCGACGGCGGCGAGCCGCGCTTCGCGATCGACCTGACGGCGATCGACGAGTCGGCCCTCGGCGATGCGCTCGGGGACGGTCGGCGCTTCGCCGAGGTTCGCGGCGTCTCCCCCGACCTGCCGGTGCGCGACACCGCGATCCTCGCGCAGGCGCGGTCGCTGGTGGACTGGCACGCGCGCCATCGCTTCTGCGCGGTCTGCGGGGGAACCACCGAGCCGCGCAACGGCGGCCTGATGCGCGTCTGCGAGGGCTGCGGCGCGGAGCACTTCCCGCGGGTGGACCCCGTCGTGATCGTGCTGATCATCGACGGCGATCGCTGCCTGCTCGTCAGCGGGCGCGCCCGGCCGGGCTCGAACTACACCTGCATCGCCGGCTTCATGGAGCCCGGCGAGACGGTCGAGGAGGCCGTGCGCCGCGAGGTGCGCGAGGAGGCGGGCGTGGAGGTGGCCGCCGTGCGCTACCACTCCTCGCAGCCCTGGCCCTTCCCCGCCTCGCTGATGCTCGGCTGCCACGCCGAGGCGGCCAGCGAGGCGATCGCGATCGACCCTGAAGAGATCAAGGACGCCCGCTGGTTCGACCGGGCGGAGGTGGCGCGCGCGCTCGACTTCGCCGCCGGCGAGGCCGAGGGCGAGAGCGACCTCGACTTCGGCGTCCCCGCGCCGTTCACGATCTCGCACCAGCTGATCCGCGCGTGGACCTCGGCGGTCGGGGGCGCATGAGCGGCGAGTGGCAGGCCGCGTACTTCGGCGGCGAGGCCGAGCGGCGCTACGGCTACGCGCAGGCCGTCCGCGTCGGCGACACCGTGTACGTCTCCGGGCAGATCGCGCGCGACGAGGACGGCGCGCTGGTCGGCGCCGGCGACATGGCCGCGCAGTTGCGCGCCGTCTACGCGAACATCGCCCGCGCGCTCGCCCCCTTCGGCGCCGATCTCGGCAACGTGGTCGAGGAGGTGGTGTACGTCACCGACGTCGCCGCCGCCTCGAGCGCTGCGGGCGAAGTGCGGCACGAGGCCTACGGCGTGGCTGCCGGCGAGCCGATCGAGGTGGCGAGCACGCTCGTGCAGGTCGTGGCGCTGGCGCATCCGGACTTCATGGTCGAGATCCGCTGCACGGCTCGCCTCCCGTGAGGCGGCCGGGGCCGAGGGCGTCTCAACGGCGGCGGCGCCCCCTCTGCGCTACACTCTCCGCATGACGACACGGACGGACTACCACTGCGACACCGGGCGCGAGTTCCTCGAGAGGGCACGCGAGTACCTCGCCGAGGACGACCTGTTGCAGGCTTCGCAAAAAGGGCTGGGGGGCGGCCGCGCAGTTGGTCAAGGCCGCCGCCGAGGCGCGCGGCTGCCGCCACAACGGCCACCGCGAACTCCATCTGACGATCGACCGCCTGTCCGAGGAGACTGGTGACGACCAGCTGCGCACCCTCTTCGACTCCGCGAACTCCCTCCACATCAATTTCTACGAAGGCTGGATGCCACGGCGGAGTGTCGCGAACAGCCTCGACCGGGTGGCCGAACTCGTCGAGAAGCTGGAGGCGCTCGCGGAGTAGGGGCTACGGCGCGCCGCTCGCGGCAGCTGCGGGCGAAGGGTCGAGGGCGTGCAGCGCGGGCAGCGCGCCCTCCGCGAAGAGCTGCAGGCTCCGCTCGGCGACCGCGTAGGGCATCGTGCCGTACTTGAAGACGATCACGAACTCGCGCGCGCTGGTCATGCGCTGGATGAAGCGCAGCTTCTCCACGCACTGCTCCGGCGTGCCCCAGACCTGCGTGAGGGCGCTCTCGCGGGCGAGCTGCTCCGGCGTCGAGCTGCGCCGCCGCTCCGCCGCCTGGGCGTAGTGCTCGTAGCCGCTGGCCTTGAGGAAGTGCGTCGGCTCGTCCCACTCGTAGTGGCGGTTCGTGCCGTCCTTCATCTCGCCGAAGTAGCGCAGCAGGTCGTCCCACGCCTCCTCCTCGGTCTCCGCGCAGACGGCGTTGACGACGACGGTGGGCTGGGCCGGGGCGAAGCCGTGCCGCGCGCGGACCGCGTTGTAGCGCCCGACCTCGTCGCCGTAGTCCTCCCACGGCTTGTGGTTGAGCAGCAGCAAGCCGAGCCCCTCGCGTCCCGCGATCTCCAGTGTCTCGGCGCTGTTCCCGGCGACCATGAAGCGCTCGACGAGGTCCGCGCTGCGCGGGCGCGGCCGCAACGAGGTCTCGGCGACCGAGTAGTGCTCGCCCTCGTAGGAGAAGCGCTCCCGTGTGAGCGCGCGGCGCAGGATCTCGAGGCCCTCGAGGAAGCGCGCGCGGGACTCGCCCATCGCGATCCGCCGCGGGTCGAACTCGCGCCGCGCGGCGCCCCGGCCGAGGCCGACGAAGAGGCGGCGGCCCTGCAGCAGGTTGTCGACCATCGCGATCTCCTCGGCGACGCGCAGCGGGTCGTGCCAGGGCAGCACGATCACCATCGTCCCGATGTCGACGCGGCGCGTGCGGCCGGCGAGGTTGGCGAGGAAGAGCAGCGGGCTGGGCGTGAGGTTGAGCGGCGAGAAGTGGTGCTCGACAGCCCAGATCGAGTCGTAGCCGAGGGGCTCGATCTGCTCGGCGAGGGCGAGTTCGGCGTCGTAGATCGCCTCGTCGGTGGCGGGCGGGCGCTGCGGGCCCTCGCCGTCCTCGAAACGGTCCCAGTCGCCGTGGTTCTGCGTGAAGAGCGAGACGCCGACTCTCACGCGGGTGCTCCCTCCGCCGCGAGGTTGCCCGGATCGCGGGACGATCTCCGCATCCGGCGCGCGGTCCGTCAACCGCTCAGGCCGCCAGCCCCAGCATCTCCCCAGCCATCGAGGCGATGTGCTCGCCGATCAGCAGCGAGGAGGTCGCTCCCGGCGAGGGCGCGTTGAGCACGTGCAGGGCCGCCTCCGTGCGCTCGATCAGGAAGTCGTCGAGCAGCGCCCCGTCGGGCGCGACGGCCTGCGCGCGCACGCCGGAGCCGCCCGTGGTGAGGTCCTCGCCGCGAACCTCCGGGATGAGCCGCTGCAGGTCGCGCACGAAGACGGACTTGCGCAGCGATCGGTGCACCTCGTTGAGCCCTGTCCGCCACTCGCGCAGCGCGACGCGCCAGAAGCCGCCATAGCGCGCGATCTCCCAGACATCGCCGAGGTTCACGTCGCGCTTGCGGTAGCCCTCGCGCGCGCTGGCGAGGACGGCGTTGGGCCCCGCCTCGACGTAGCCGCGGATGTTGCGCGTGAAGTGCACGCCGAGGAAGGGCAGCGCGGGGTCGGGCACGGGGTAGATCAGCCCGCGCACGAGGTCGGCCCGCTCCGGGCGCAGCGTGTAGTACTCGCCCCGGAAGGGGACGATGCGCACCGGCGTGCGCGCCCCGAGCCGCCGCGCGACGCGATCGGCGTGCAGCCCCGCGCAGTTCACGAACAGCCGCGCCGAGCGCTCCTCGTTCCCCGCACGCACGTAGCGCACGCCGCCGGCGACGTGCGAGGCCTCGACGGGCGCGCCCAGCAGCACCTCGCCTCCCGCCTCGCGGACGATGCCGGCGTACGCCTCGGCGAGCAGCGTGAAGTCGACGATGCCCGTCGAGGGCACCCAGAGCGCGCGCAGGGCGCGCACGTGCGGCTCGATCTCGGCCACCCGCTCCGGTCCGGCAAGCTCGTGCCCGCGGACCCCGTTCGCCGTCGCGCGCTCGGCGAGCGTCTCGAGGCGCGGCAGCTCCTCCTCGCGCGTGGCGACGATCAGCTTGCCGCACAGCTCGTGGGGGATCTCGTACTCCTCGCAGAAGCGCACGAGGGCGTCCCGGCCGCGTACGCAGAACTCGCTCTTGAGGGAGCCGGGCCGGTAGTAGATGCCGGAGTGGATGACGCCGCTGTTGTGCGAGGTCTGCTGCCCGGCGATCCGCGCGTCCTTCTCCAGCACGCAGACCCGCAGTTGCGGCCAGCGCTCCAGCAGCGCCTTCGCCGTCGCGAGGCCGACGATGCCCGCGCCGATCACGGCGACGTCGTGCGTGGCCTCGTTCGCGGCGCTCATGCGACCGTGGCCGCGGTGCGCGCCACGGCGAGCAGCGCCTCGACGGTGGCCGCGCCGCCCGTGAGGTCTTGCCGCAGCAGATCGGCGTCGGCCTCGCGCAACTGATCGGCGCCGTGCCAGCCGGTGGCGACGCCGATCGCCGCCGCCCCGATGGCGTGCGCCGCGCGGATGTCGTGCTCGGTGTCGCCGACGTGCGCCAGCGGCGCGCCCGGGGTCCAGCCGATGGCTCGCGCCGCCTCGCGCGTCACGTCCACGCGGTCCTCGTGGCGGTCGCCGAAGCCGCCCGCCGCGAAGTAGCCTTCGATGCCAGCGCGGCGCAGCTTGGCGAAGGCTCCGGCGCGCATGTTGCCGGTGCAGAGGCCGATCACGACGTCCTCGCGCGCGGCGAGCAGCTCCAGCAGATCGGCGACTCCCGGCAGGGCCCGCGGATTCCGCGCGTCCAGCTCCTCCTCGAGGATTTCGAGGTAGCGCGGGACGTAGGACTCGCGGTCGATGGACAGGCCGTTCGCGCGCTCTACTTCCGAGAGGATCCAGCAGTCGGTGCGGCCGGCGAAGATCACGCCGCCCATCGCGCCGGGGACGCCGGTCGCCTCGGCGGCGGCGCGTTCGAGGGCGGCGCGGCCCGCGCCCTCGGCCTCCATCAGCGTGCCGTCGATGTCGAACAACAGGTAGCTGCGCGCGCCGGAGCTGGCGCGGTCGGCGGTCATGCGCGTGCGGGCGGCGCGCCCGCCGCTACAGCTCCATCGGGTAGCCGGCCTCGCGCCAGTCGTCGTGGCCGCCCTCGACGTTGTAGAGGTCGGTCAGGCCCATGGTGGCGGCGAACTCGGCGGCGACGGCGGAGCGCTGGCCGGACTTGCAGATGAAGAGGATCGGCCGGTCGGTCGCGAGTTCCCCGGCGCGCGGCAGCGTGGCCATGTGCGGGATGTTGAGGGAGCCGGGCACGTGGCCCTCGGCGTGCTCGAACGGCTCGCGCGTGTCGACCACCTGCACGTCGCCCTGCTCGATCATCTCGTGCGCCTCGTGCACGTCGATGCGCGTGAAGGGCTCCAGCTCGTTCTTGACGGCCATCGGTCGTTCCTCTCGGCGTCGGTCAGGCCGGCGATCGGTGTCTTGCCGGCGAGTGTAGCAGAGCCGCCGCGGAGCGCCCGTAGCGAGGGGCGGCCGGCTACTGGTCGAACTCGGAGCGCGGCTCGCCCTCGCGGTGCAGGTAGGCCATCGAGGCGCGGTAGTCATCCGGGTCGATCCGGCCCTCGCCGTGCAGGAAGGTGAGCAGCACCTCAAGGGTGAGCGTCGGGTGCAGCCGCACGCCGAGCGCCTCGAGGCGGCGTGTCGCGCCCTGCTCGCGGTCGATCAGGACGGCGGCGTCGCGCACGCGCAGGCCCCCGCTGCGCAGGCTCTCCACCGCCTCCACGAGCGAGCCGCCGCCCGCGGCGAGGTCGTCGACGATCAGCACCGTCTGTCCCGGCCGGTAGCTGCCCTCGATCTGCGGGCGCCGGCCGGCATTGTCGCCGGGCGCGCGAGGGCGGGCGTAGACGAGGGGCATGCGTGTCTGCAGCGAGAGCGCCGTCGCGATGTGCAGCCCGCCGATCGGGACGCCCGCGATCACGTCGAAGCGTTCCACGTGCGGATTGCGCATCGACATCGCGAGGCGCAGTTCCTCGTCGATCAGCGCCCCGACGCGCGCGAGCGCCTCGGGCTGCGAGACGATCAGCTTGGGGTTGATGTAGATCGGCGAGTTGCGGACGGTGCGGCCCAGCGAGAAGTCGCCGAACTGCACGCAGCCGAGGCGCCAGAGCAGATCGGCCAGCCAGAGGCGGCCGCGCGGCTGGTCCGTTCCCGCGTCCCGCGGCTGCGTCACGCTCGGGTCTCCGGCGTCCTGGGGCGCGTCCTAGATCAGGCGGCGGAGCGGCTTGCGGCCGGGGCGCGGGTCGTAGTTGGCCTTGAACATCTCGAGCTTGTCGCGCTCGATCAGGTACTTGCCGGCGAAGAGCACGGCGGGGACGCGCTTCTGCTTGATCAGCCTGCGCAGGCTCTGGGGGTGGATCCCCAGCTCGCGGGCAGCCTCCACGAGATCGAGATAGTCGTCGAACGGGGAGTCGGGCACGCAGCTCCTCCTGTCGGCTCGGAATTGTTGACGTGCATACACAACCATAACTTGCCAACAGGCCTGCTGTAAAGCGCATACACATTTCCGGCGCGCGAACGGCGGCTGCGCCGCTCGCTTTGAGAGGAGCGGGTTGGGTGAGGGTGGATGTCCGCAGAGGCTACGGCAGCGCGGGCGCGCCCGCCTCGCGCAGCCGCGCGACGAGGGCGGGGAGGCGCTCCACGACGTAGTCGATGTCCGCCTCGCCGAGGTCCGGCGTGAGTGACATCCGCACCGAGCCGATCGCCAGCTCCAGCGGCACGCCCATCGCCAGCAGCACGTGCGAGGGCTCCCACGTCGCCGAGGTGCAGGCCGCGCCCGCCGAGCACTCGACGCCGATCTCGTCCAGCGCCTCGACGAGCGACTCGCCCTCGATGCCGTCGAAGCAGAGGTGGAGGTTGTGCGGCAGGCGCCGCGCGGGGTGGCCGTTGAGCCGCGCGCCGGGCAGCGCCGCGGCGAGGCCGTCGCGGAGCCGGTCGCGCAGCGCCGAGGTGCGCTCGCTGAAGGCCTCGCGCTCTGCCTGCGCGAGCCGCAGCGCGGTCGCGAAGCCGGCTGCGCCGGGCACGTTCTCCGTCCCTGAGCGGCGCTGCCGCTCCTGGCCGCCGCCCGAGGTCTGCTCCAGGAAGGGCACGCCCCGGCGGATGTAGAGCAGGCCCACGCCCTTCGGCCCGCCGAACTTGTGCCCCGACAGCGAGAGCAGGTCCACCCCGATCGCGTCCACGCCGAGCGGCAACGAGGCGGCCGCCTGCACGGCGTCCGTGTGGAACGGGATCGGCCGGCCGATGGCGCGCTGGCGCCCGCGCACCGCCTCGACGATCGTGGGCAGCGGCTGGACCGTGCCCACCTCGTTGTTGGCGTACATCACGGAGACCAGCACGGTGTCGTCGCGCACCGCCGCGGCGATCGCCGCCGGGTCGACGACGCCGTGCTCGTCGACCGGGACGATCTCGACCTCGAAGCCGAAGCGTTCGAGGTAGTGCATCGAATGCAGCACGGCGTGGTGCTCGATGGCGCTGGTGACGACGTGCGCGCCGGCGCCGGCCTCGCGCTGCGCGAAGGCGACGCCCTTGATCGCGGCGTTGATGCTCTCCGTCCCGCCGGAGGTGAAGACGACCTCCTCGGCGCGCGCGCCGAGCACCTCGGCGACGGTCTCGCGCGCGCCGGCGAGCGCCTCGGCGGAGGCGCGCCCGCCCGCGTGGTGCGCCGACGGGTTGCCGAAGTGCTGCGAGAACAGCGGCAGCATCGCCTCGAGCGCCTCGGCCCGCACCGCCGTCGACGCGGCCGCGTCGAGGTAGATGCGGCGCTCGGTTTGGTTCGCGGAGTTGGTCATGCCGCGATGGTACCGCGTTGGCGGGCGCTTCGGGTCAAGCTCTTCGTGCGCGCAGCAGTTCCTGGATGTCGTCCGAGGTCGACCTTCGTACCAGGCTGCCCGAGCGTGACACGGTGACCAGGCGGACATCGGGTTCATGGAGTACGGGGTGCTCGATCTCGGACCACTTCATGATCAGCGACCTTGCCTGGCCCATGAGCCCGCTGTCTTCGGCTTGCCCGAACCGGATCCGGATGATCTTCGCGGAGGTCAAGAGCGCCTCGTTCACGACGATCCACTCCGGTCCCTGCCTGTGAAGGTCGAGGGTGACGAGCGCGTCGTAGCCTCTGGCGCGGTCAACGATCTCCTGATCGGAGGCCCCCCGGATGCCGAGGTCGCGAACGTGATCGGAGGGGTGGCCGAGCGCCGTCAGCACGCCGGCGAGGGCCGGGGACATGGCCTCGTCGAGCAGGAGCCTCATTCCTAGGCCGCGATGGCCGTCTCGAACTGAAGGGCGCGCTTCACCTGGTACGCATCGAGGTCGAACCGCTCGGCGAGGTCTTCGGTGCACCCCCCACAGATTGCCAGCCGCGCCAGGAGTTCGGTCTCGATTCGCGTACCCCGGATGATCGGGACGCCGGCGCGAATCCGCGGGTCCATGTCAACCACGTCCCGGTACTCGGAGAGGACGCCCAGCGGACCCTCGTCTTCCATTTCGGCGAGAGCATCCTTGATCCGCGACGCCAATTGAGCGGACTCAATCAGATCCGCCTCCACACGCTGGCGCACCTGGCCGACCGTGAAGGCGGGATCCCCGTTGTCGGGTCTCAGGATCACCGTCTCCGAGTAGGCGATCAGCGGCAGCGTGTACCAGAGCGGGACGTGCTCCTCGAGCCACTCGATGTTTGGGCGCAGGCGTCTGGCCGAGATCCCCATGTTGAGGAGCTTCCTCGCCGTGCGGGCCTTCGAGTACTCGATCCACGAGTAGAGACGCGGGATGCCCCGGCGCCCCGGCGTCACGGTGGCCGCAAGCACATCCGTCGAGTGCCAGTACCGCAGTTGTCGCGACGTGACACCCGAGAGGTGCGAGACGAGTTGCGACTTGAGGGCGCCCCGCTGAAAGAGCGCGATGTCGATGGACTCGGTTGCGGTCGTCATGTGCTGGCCGTCGCTACGTCAGGCTCCGCTGTGAATCGCCCGAATCGGTACTTCTACGCTACAGCATCGAGACCAGGCGCATCCCTACAACGCCGCCAGCCACTCCCGGTAGGCCACCACGCGCGAGAGGGCGAGGGCGGCGCGGTCGAAGGACTGGTAGACGGCGAAGCCGCGGCCGATCACGTCGTCGCGCAGCGGGATCACGTCCTCGTCCTTGTGGCCGGGGTGCATCACCGTCACCAGCGGCAACCCGGTGCGCGTGCGGAAGTCGTCGAGGGTGCCCATCATCTCGTCGAACAGCCCCGGCTCTTCCTTCCAGAAGCGCGCGAAGAAGTTCGCCGTGAACTCGTAGACCATGCCGTCGATGTTCGGATCCTCGGCGAGGATGTCCATGATCCGGCGCAGGTGGTCCGAGTCGCCCGCCCGGCCGATCGTGTTCGCCATGTCGAACGGGTTGCGGTAGGAGCCGCCGATCACGTTGAAGAACTCGCCCAGCTGCTCGTAGGAGTTGTCCGCCAGCTCCGGCACCTCGAGGCCGACGCGACCGAAGGCGTCCGAGATCGCCACGGACTGCCCGCCGGTCATCGCCATCAGCGCGAGGCGGCGGCCCGTGGGCGGCGCGGAGTGCACCAGCGCCTGGATGACGTCGATCACCTCGTCGCCGTTGTTCGCCGGGATCGCGCCGGTCTGCTTGATCAGCGCGTCCCACGTCGCCGAGGAGGTCGCGAGCGAGGCGGTGTGCGAGCGAGTCGCGCGCTGTCCGGCGCTGGTCTGCCCGCCCTTCCAGATCACGACGGGCTTGATGCGCGTCGTCTCGCGCAGCGCCTCGAAGAAGCGCCGCCCGTCCTTCAGCCCCTCGAGGTACATCCCGATCACCTCGGTGTCGGGGTCGTCGCGCAGGTACTCGAGGTAGTCGGCCTCGTTGACGACGACGGCGTTGCCGATCGAGATGCCGCGGCCGACGTCGATGCCGGCGCGCTGGGCGGCGGTGGTCATGTTGATCGTGTGCGTCCCGCTCTGGCCGACGATCGAGACGTTGCCGCTGTCGCCCTGGTCCACGTCGGAGTGAAACTTGACCCCTCGGCGGCGGTTGTAGACGCCCATGCAGTTCGGCCCGACGACCGGCATGCCGTCGGCGTTCGCCATCTCGACGATCGCCTCCTGCAGCTTGACGCCGTCCTCGTCGCCGGTCTCGGCGAAGCCGGCGGTGAACATCGCCATGCCGGCGACGCCCTTCTTGATCGCGTCGCTGAGGATGAAGGGCGCGATGTTGCGGGGCACCGCGCAGATCACGAGGTCGATGTCCTCGGGGACGTCTTCGAGCTTCAGATAGTTGGTGAAGCCGCGCTTCTCGATCTCGACGATCTCGTTGGGGTCGAGCTGCACGGAGTAGAGCGGACCCTGGAACTCGCGCTGGTTCTCGATCCAGCCGAAGTCCGGCCCCTTCGCGCCGACGACGGCGACGGTGCGCGGGGTGAGCGTGCGGTGCAGCCGATCGCGGTCGACGGCCATCGAGGCGCTACGCCTCCGCGAGGACGACGCGCGCGTCCACCGCGATCGCGCCGTCCGGGCGCGCGAACACCGGGTTGAGGTCCAGTTCGGCGATCTCCGGGTGCGCCTCCGCGAAGGCGGAGACCTCGAGGATCATCGCCTCCAGCGCGTCGATGTCGGCGCC
The DNA here is from genome assembly GCA_963692775.1 of Dehalococcoidia bacterium. Lineage (GTDB taxonomy): Bacteria > Chloroflexota > Dehalococcoidia > UBA2979 > UBA2979 > VXMT01. The sequence goes on from OY839116.1 coordinate 2,753,013, forward strand.
GGGTTGCCCGCGCACGCCCTCGAGGACCGGGTAGCCCTTGATCTCGCGCACGATCTGGCCGGCGTCGCGCGGCTCCAGCGGCACGATGCGGAAGGCCACGTCCTTCAGCACCTCGACCATGATGCCGCCGAGGCCGAAGGCAAGCACCGGCCCGAACTGCGGGTCCGTGGTCATGCCGATGATCACCTCGACGCCGGGGTCGGCCATCTGCTGCACGGAGACGCCGCCCACATGCGCGTCCGGCTCGGCGGCCCGCACCGAGGCCATGATGCGGTCGTAGGCCGCGCGCACGGCGTCGCCATCGCCGAGCCCGAGCTCGACGCCGCCGACATCGGACTTGTGGGCGATGTCACCGGAGACGATCTTGAGGACCGTCGGGTAGCCGAACTCCTCGGCCGCGGCGACGGCCTCGTCGGCGCTCGTCGCGAGGCGCGCCTGCGTGACGTTGATGCCCGCGTCATGGAGCACCTGCTTCGACTCGACCTCGGTCAGCAGGGTGCGGCCGTCCGCGCGGGCGGCGGCGATCGGGTCGCTCAACTGGTGCTCCAATCCTCGATGCGGCGTCAGGCGCTGCGAGCATACGGACGCGCGTTCCTGAGCCGCAAGCGAGGCAGCGGCGAAAGGAGGCTCAGGCGATGGCCCGAAACAGCCGCGAACCCTCGATGCCGACCGGCGTGCGGAGCTGGTCCAGCGCGTGCCCGGCGAGCGCCGCCAGCGCGCGTCCGTCGTTCGGGTGGTGCACCGGCCCGGAGCGCACGTCGCGGTAGCAGCGTTCGAGGGGCGAGCCGTCGCGGAGCGCCGCTCCGCCGCCGATGCGCATCGCCGCGTCGACCACGCGGACCGCGGTCGAGGTGACAACCAGCTTCGCGGCCGCCTCGATTGGCTCGATCGCCTCGAAGCGGGGCGATTCGAGTAGCTCGAGCCCGGCTGCCGATGCGGCGACGAGGATCGTCGATTCGGCGGCCATCAGCTCGGCGTCCATCTGCCCCGTGAGCTCGCGGACGTGTGCGTCATCCGCGACGCGGGCCCCGCCGCCGGGCCGCCGCGTGCGGGCGTACTCGACGGCGTGATTCCTCGCGGCGCGCGCGATGCCGAGGTAGACGGCGGCGACCGGCAGCGCGAACCACGGCGTCATCGCCGGGCGCTTCGTGAGCACGCGGTACGAGGAGCGGTTGACGATGTTGTCCGCCTCGACGGGCGTGGCGTCGAAGATCACGTCATGCGAGGCGGTCGCGCGCATGCCGATCGCGTCCCAGGTCCGCTCGATCGAGACGCCCGGCGCCGACATCGGCAGCAGCACGAGGCAGACGTCGTCGGACCCGTCGCCGACCGAGGCGTAGACCACCGCGCGGCTCAGCCGCTCGGCGAACGTGGCGAACGACTTGCGCCCGTTCAGGATCCAGCGGTCCGGGCCGTCCGGGGCGAGGGTCGTCGCGGGCCGCTCGAGGCGCTGCGGGGCCCCGAGCTCCGGCTCCGTCGCCAGCACGTTGAAGAGCGCGCCGGGCTGCCGGGCGTAGGCAAAGAGGCGCTCGCGGCGGTCGGGGCGCCAGCGCGTCCCCCAACCCTCGTTGCCGATCACCATGAGGTGCATCCCGACGCCGAGCGCGGTCGAGGCGTCGTACTCCGCGAGGGCCGCCTGCGCCAGCACGATCTCGCCGAGGCTGTGCCCGCCGCCGCCCGCCGAACGCGGCATGGCCGCGGTCAGGTAGCCGGCGGCTCGCAGATCCTCGAGCAGTGCGGTGTTGATCTCCCCGCTGCGGTCGCACTCGGCCGCGGCCTCGGCGTGCCTGGCCCCAAGCCTGCGCGCGATGTCGATCAGCTCGCGGCAGGGCGGGGCGACCATCGCCGGTCCGCCCAGTCCGATGAACCGCGTCGCCTCTACTGGCGCATGTGTCACGGTTACCTCCGGCTCGTGCGCGGTCTGTCCAAAGTTGACCGGCGACGATACTAAGTATCAGGTGAGGGTGTCAATGCCTCGCCGACTGGTCCGGCAGCACGCGCCCTTGCGCATCCCCCGCGCGGGACCGGACGATGGCTGCATGGGCCTGCGCCGCCGCTTCGCCGCCTTCCGCGCCCGCATCCGCGAGGCGCCACGCCACGACGCTGGGGGCGCTTCGGCCGACGAGCCCGAGGAGACCCCGGCGGGCGGGGCAGTACGCCCGAGGCTCGTCGTCGGCCTCGGTAACCCGGGGGGCGAGTACCGCGGCACGCGGCACAACGCCGGCGCCTCCTGCATCGAGCGGCTGGCGGCGCGCCACGGCGCGACGCTGGAGCGCGACCGGCGCGTGCTGCGCGCGACGATCGAGATCGAGGGGCGCACGCTGCACCTCGCCACGCCGCGCAGCTACTACAACGAGAGCGGCCCGGCCGTCGCCGCGGAGCTGCGGCGGCTGGGGCTGCTGCGCGACGCGCTGCTCGTCGTCTACGACGAGATCGACCTGCCGCTGGCGCGCGTGCGGATGCGCCCGCGGGGCGGCCACGGCGGCAACAACGGGATGCGCTCGATCATCGGCTCGCTCGGCGGCGGCGACTTCCCGCGCATCCGCATCGGCATCGACCGCCCCTACGACGACGGCAAGCCCGTGCGCGACCCCGACCGCGTGGCGGACTGGGTGCTCGGCAAGCCCGGCCGCGAGGAGCGCGAAGCCCTCGAGGCCGCCGTCGAGGCGGCGGCGGACGCGGTGGAGGTGGCCGTGCGCGAGAGCGTCGAGGCGGCGATGCGCAGCCTCCACGACGCCGGAGGCGGCGAATAGCCGCTCCGAGCGTCGGGGCGTAAACCCGCGCCGCGCTAGACTCGTTGTCACACAGGCACACCTGACGAGGGGGCTCCGCCGGGAGCGCCCCGCCTTGGGGTGCGCGCCGCTGCGAGGAGGCCACACTGGACGAATCGTCCCCCGGCTTCGCGGCGCCGCTGGAGGCGCTGCTCGACCCGCTCGGCGCGGTTCCGCCGCTTGCCGAGGTCTCAACACGCCTCGGGAGGGGCGAGCGACTGGCGCTCGGCGTTGCGGACGGGGCGAAGGCGGCGGTCGTCGCCTCGCTGCGGCACGGCCTGCGCCGCGCCGCGCTGCTGCTGGTCCCGCGCGAACGCGACGCCGAGGCGTACGCGGAGGCGCTCGGCGTCTGGGTCGGCGATGTGGCGCTGCACTTCCCGGCCCGGCCCGGCCTGCCCTACGCGCGCGAGTCTGCTCCGGCGGCGGTCACGCAGCGCCGCCTCGCGATCCTCGCGAGGCTCGCGCTTGGGGAGCGCGATCCGCAGCCCCCGCTCGTGATCGCCTCCGTGGTCGCGGCGACCGCCTTCACCGCGCGCCGCGCCGACCTCGGCGCCGGGCCCGGGCGCGTCGAGGTCGGCGGGCGGATCGCCCTCGACGCCCTCGCGCTCGAGCTCGTCGAGGCGGGCTACACGCTCGGGCCGCTCGTCGAGGCGCCGGGCGAGGCGGCGCGGCGCGGCGGCATCCTCGACGTCTTCCCGCCGACCGAGGCGCTGCCGCTGCGCGTCGAGCTGTTCGGCGACGAGGTCGAGTCGATCCGCCGCTTCGACCCGGAGACGCAGCGCACGGTCGAGCGCCTCGAGGCGGCCGTGATCGGCCCGGCGCGCGAGTGGTTCCCGGACCGCCACGCGCTGCTCGAACTCGCGAGCCGCCTCGATGGCGTCACGCCGGCCGGGGGCGAGCTTGCCGAGGAGCTCGCGGCGCTGGGGCGCGGCGAGCTGCCCGCGCCCCCGCGCTACGGACCGCTCGCCGGCGGGGCGACGCTGTTCGACCACCTCGGCGAGGGCGCGCTGCTCGTCGTCGATGAGGAGGACGCGGTGCTCGCCGCCGCGGCCGAGCAGGACGAGCTGACCGCCGAGCGCGCGCAGCTCCTCGCGCGGGAGGGCGAGCTGTCCGCGGAGGCGCCCCGCCCGCACCTCGGCGAGCAGGCACTGATCGAGCAACTCCAGCGCCGCGCGCCGCGCGCGACCTTCTCGCGCTGGGCGACCGGCGCCGAGGCCGGCTCGATGCGCCTGCCGTTCACGCCGCACGACGCCTACGCCGGGCGCTTGCAGGTCGCCGCGCGCGAGCTGGAGCGGCGGGTGCAGCGCGGCGACCGCATCGTGGTCGTCACGCAGCAGGCGCAGCGCTTTCGCGAGCTGCTCGCCGAGGCGGGCGTGCCCGTCGGCGTCGAGAGCGGCCTCGAGGCGCCGCCCGCGCCCGGCTCGCTCGCCCTCGTGCAGGGCTCGCTGCCGGGCGGCTGGCGCATCGCGACGCCTCGAGGCGAGCTGGCGCTGGCGACGGACCGCGAGCTGCTGGGCTTCATCCGCAAGCGGCGCGCGCTGCGCCGCGGCGCATCGCACCGCGCGCGCTTCCTCGCCGACGTCTCGCCGGGCGACTTCGTCGTCCACGCCGACCACGGCATCGCGCGCTTCGCCGGCATCGTGCGCCGCGACGTGGGCGAGGAGCAGCGCGACTACCTGCAACTGCGCTACGCGGGCGAGGACCGGCTCTACGTCCCGATCGAGCAGATCGACCGCGTCAGCCGCTACCTCGCGGACTCGGACCGCGCGCCGAGGCTGACCCGCCTCGGCACGCAGGAGTGGGCGCGGACGCGCGCCCGCGTGCGCGAGGCCGTCGGCGAGCTGGCGGCGGACCTGCTGCGCCTCTACGCCGCGCGCCAGCTGCTGCGCGGCCACGCCTTCGCGGCCGACGGCGAGTGGCAGCACGAGCTGGAGTCGGCGTTCCCCTACGAGGAGACGCCGGACCAGGTGCGCGTGATCGCCGAGGTGAAGCGCGACATGGAGGCGCGGCAGCCGATGGACCGCATCGTCCTCGGCGACGTCGGCTTCGGGAAGACCGAGGTCGCCGTGCGCGCCGCCTTCAAGGCCGTCCAGGACGGCTACCAGGTCGCCATCCTCGTGCCAACGACCGTGCTCGCGCAGCAGCACGAACGCACCTTCCGCGAGCGCCTCGCGCCGTTCCCCGTGCGCATCGAGACGCTCTCGCGCTTCCGCACGGACGCCGAGGCGCGCGCGGTGGTCGCGGGCCTGCGCGCGGGCGTGATCGATATCGTGATCGGCACGCACCGGCTGCTCCAGGCGGGCGTCGAGTTCGCCAACCTCGGCCTCGTCGTGATCGACGAGGAGCAGCGCTTCGGCGTCGCGCACAAGGAGCGGCTGAAGCGGATGCGCCTCGAGGTGGACGTGCTCACCCTCTCGGCGACGCCGATCCCGCGCACGCTGCACATGACGCTGGCCGGCATCCGCGACATGTCGACGATGGAGTCGGCCCCGGAGGACCGCCTGCCCGTCCAGACCTGGGTGGCCGAGTGGGACGACGCGCTGGTGCGCGAGGCGATCCTCGGCGAGCTCGAACGCGGCGGGCAGGCCTACGTCGTCCACAACCGCGTGCACAGCATCGACGGGTTCGCCGATCGGCTGCGCGCGCTCGCGCCGGAGGCGCGCATCGTGGTCGGGCACGGGCAGATGCACCGCGGGGTGCTGCGCAGCGTGATGGAGCGCTTCGCCGCGGGCGAGGCGGACGTACTGGTCTGCACCACGATCATCGAGTCCGGCATCGACATCCCCAACGTCAACACGCTGATCGTCGACCTCGCCGACCGGCTCGGCCTCGCGCAGCTCTACCAGCTGCGCGGGCGCGTCGGGCGCGGATCGCAGCAGGCGCGCGCCTACCTGCTGCACCGCCGCGGCGGCGTCCTCAACGAGGCCGCGCAGCAGCGCCTCGCCACGATCTTCGAGGCGACGGAGCTGGGCGCGGGCCTGCAGGTGGCGCTGCGCGACCTCGAGATCCGCGGCGCGGGCAACCTGCTGGGCGCGGAGCAGAGCGGCCAGATCGCCGCTGTCGGCTTCGACCTCTACACGCAGATGCTGGCGAGCGCCGTCGAGGGCCTGCGCGCCCGCCGCGACGGGACCGAGGCGCCCGCGCCGCCGCCCGCCGTGGCGCTCGACCTGCCCGCCTCCGCCTTCATCCCCGAGCGCTACATCGAGGACCTCGAGGCGCGCATCGCGCTTTACCAGCGCATCGCCGGACTGCGCGACCTGCGCGAGGAGGCGGACCTCTGCGCCGAGGTCATCGACCGCTTCGGCGAGATCCCGGAGCCGCTGCGCGAGCTGCTCGCCCTCGTGCGCATCCGCCTCGCTGCGGGCGAGGCGGGCGTCGCCGCCGTGCGCGCCGAGGGCGGCGAGATCGTCATCGTCGCCCGCGAGGGCGCCCCGTTCGGCAGCCGCCGGCTCCCGGCGCTCCCGTCGGGCGTGCGCGTCGGGCAGACGCAGCTGCGCATGCCTCGCGCTACCCTCGGGGCGGACTGGCTCGACGCGATCGAGGCGCTGCTGCGGCTGATCGGCGAGCCGGACGCGGCGACGCCGCGCGCGCGCGCGACGGCGGTGCGCGCATGACCGCCCGCGCTCCGCGCGTCGAGTTGCGCGCGGTCGCGCCCGGCGAGCGCGAGGCGTTCTTCGCGATGCTCGCGGACTACCTCGCCGAGCTGGACCAGTACGAGCTGCCCTCGGACCCCGCGCCGCCCCTCGAGGCGTACCGGGACGCGCTCGACGCCGACCCGAAAGGCCAGCAGGTCGAGTGGATGGTCGCGGGCGGCGAGCGTGTCGGCTTCCTGATCACGCGCGTCGTCCCGGACTGGCCCGATGAGGAGCGCGAGATCGGCGAGGTGATCGAGTGCTACGTCGAGCCCGCGCAGCGCCTCGGCGGCGTCGGACGAGCCGCCGTCGAGGTCTGGCTGGCGAGGATGCGCGCGCGGGGCGTCTCCGCCGTGGAGGCCTCGGTGTTGTGGGCGAACACCCCGGCGCGGCGGTTCTGGGAGCGGCTCGGCTTCGAGGCGCGTTCGGTGCAGACGATGCGCAGGCCGTAGGCTGGGCGACGAAGGAGGAAGCGATCGTGATCTGGGACGTGCATTGCCATTTCCCCCGCGACTGGCAGAACCCCGAGGGCGAGGACCACGCGCAGCAGATCGACGCGCGCGCGGACGCCCTGCGCGCCGCCGGCGTGACGCGCGCCTCGGTGCTGTGCGGCGGCCGCAACATTCCCGGCCCGTCGCACGACGAGGCGCTGCGGTACCTGGCGCGGCACGAGGATCTGCTGGTCCCCGTCGCCTCCATCCCGATGGAGGAGACGCCGGCGGGCGAGGTCGAGCGACTCCACGACCTCGGCTACCGCGGCCTCAAGATCATCGGCTCGCCGCTGCCCATCGACGACCCGAGCTACTTCCACGTCTACGCCGCCGCCGAGGAGCGGCGCATGCCGATTCTCTTCCACCTCGGCGTGATCGGGGGCGGCGTGGACTACGCGCGCACGCACCCGCGCCGCGACCCGGAGGCCGCCGCGGCGTTGCGCCGCTGGCGGGAGTTCCGGCGGCGCGGCGGACCGCGCGACGTCTCGGCGGCGCGGATGCGCCCCTTCCAGCTCGACACGATCGCGAACAACTTCCCGGACCTGCCGCTGATCGGCGCGCACCTCGGCGGCACGGGCAACTACGAGGAGGCGTCGTCGGTGGCGCGCTGGCGGCACAACGTGGTCTTCGACCTCTCCGGCGGCGAGACGATCGAGCGCCATGCGATGGAGCGCCGCCTGATCGGCCGCGAGATCGGCGTCGAGAAGCTGGTCTGGGGCTCGGACTGCGGCAACGAGGAGATCGGCCAGCACGTCGAGCGCTTCCGCTGGATGTTCGAGGCGCTGGGACTGAGCGAGGAGGAGCGCGAGCGCATTTGGTACCGTAACGCCGCGGAGTTGTTCGGGGAGGCGGAGCCCGTACTTGCCGACGAGCAGCCAACCAACCGGCCAGACTGACGAGACCGGCCAGCCGGACGCCGAGGCTATCGACCAGCCTGACGCCGAGGTCAGCGACGAGCCGGACGGCGAGGCGAACGCGGACCCGGACGGCGCGGCCAGCGAGGGGCCAGCGAACGGGCTGAGGCCAGCGAAAATCCTCGGCGTCCTTGGCGCGGGCGCGCTGGAGGTGGCGCGCCTGACTCCGGCTGCCGCGGTCGCGCTCGCGGTCGTCGTGACCGGCGCGTTCCTGATGTTCGTGCTCACGGAGCCGCCGCGGCACTGGCTGCTGGCGCTCGGCGTGGCGGCCGCGGCGCTGGGCGCGGACGGCGTGCTGCGCGGCGTCCATGCGCGGACGTTCGCGCTCGGGGTGGACACGGCGCCGCAGATCGTGCTTCCCGCGCTGTACGCCCTCGCCATGCCGCTCTTCATTGAACGGAACGCAAGCGGCTTCTGGACGCTGCTGCTCGCGCTCGCCGCCGGTCTCGGCTTCCTGGTGATCCTGGTGGCGGAGGCGCGCAGCGTCCGCCAGTACGAAGCCCGAGCCGCCGAGGCGCGCCTCGTCGCCGACGCCGGGGCCTACCTGACCGCCTTCGCGCTGCTCTCGCTCATCCATACGCAAGAGCCCGGGCTTCCCGCCGCCGTGGCGGCGGCGGCGCTCGTCGCCGGCCTGCTCTCGTTCGCGGTGCTGCGCGACGCCGGCCTCGGGATGCTGGACCTGCTGACCTTCGCGCTCGTCGGGGCGCTGGTGATTGGGCAACTGCGCTGGGCGCTGCACTTCGTGCCGCTGGACGGCCATCTGGCGGCGGTCGCGCTGCTCCTCGCCTTCTTCTTCGTGAGCGGCGTGCTGTCCTCGCGCATCCGGGGACAGCTCACGCGCGAGGTGCTGATCCAGTACGCGGGTCTTACCGCGCTCGGCGTCGCAGTCGTCGTGGCGGCGCGCGCGGCCGACCTCGCCTAGCCTCCCGGGGCTCCGAGGTTCCTCGCGTGGCCCCTGCGGGACGCCCTGATAGAATCGATCGGCCTTCGTCGGGGAGTGGCGCAGCCTGGCAGCGCACTTGACTGGGGGTCAAGAGGTCGCCGGTTCAAATCCGGCCTCCCCGACCAGCCCCTTCGCCTCCGTACGGCGCGACGCGCCCTTCGCCGCGACGCGCCGGATCGCGCAGCGGTTTGCCGACGGTTGTAATCTGGCGGCGGCAGCGCACGGACCAGGGAGGGCGCGATGGTGAAGCCTCTGATGCCCGACGGCGCCCCGCCCCCGCTCGAGGGCGTGCGCGTCATCGAGATCGCCTCGAGCCTGGCGGTCGCCTACTGCGGGCAGTTGCTGGCCCAGAGCGGCGCCGAGGTGATCCGCGTCGAGCCGCCCGCGGGCGACGCGATCCGCCTCGCCGGACCCTTCAGGGACGACCGCCCCGACCTCGACGGCGGCGGCGTGCACCGGCTGCTCAATGCGGGCAAGCGCAGCGTCGCGCTGGACGTGACGACGCCGGACGGGGCCGAGGAGCTCGAGCCGCTGCTGCGCGGCAGCGCGCTGCTGCTCTCAAGCTGGCGAGCGCCCTGCGCGCTCCCGCTCGCCGAGCCGGAGCGGATGCGCGAGCGCTTCCCGGACACGACGTACGTCTCGATCAGCGAGTTCGGCATCGACGGCCCCTACGCCTCGCACGAGGCCGACAGCCACATCATCGAGGCGCTGGCGGGCAACTCCTACGTGAGCGGCAACCCCGATCGCGAGCCGCTCAGCTCCGGGGTGGAGCTCGCGGACTCCTTCGGCGCGGTCGTCGGCTGGGTGGCGGCGCTGGCCGCGCTCGCCGAGGCGCGGGCGGGCGAGCGCCCGGGCTTCGTCGATGTCTCGATCCACGAGGCGCTGACGATGACCGACGACCACAATCTCTCGGTCTACCTCGGCACCGGCGGCGTGCGCCGCCGCTACTACTCACGCATCCTGCCGGGCTATCCGTCCGACATCTTCGCCTGCAAGGACGGCCACATCGCCTTCGTCACGGCCGGGCCCGGTGGGCGCGACTTCGCCGGCAACATCTCGAAGCTGGTCGAGCAGCCCGAGCTCGCGACGCACCCGCTCTTCACCAACGTGGCCGCGCGGCTGATGCACTGGCGCGAGTTCGACGAACTGGTCCAGCCGTGGTTCGACTCGCACACCTCGCGCGAGATCTTCCTGCGCACCGGCGAGCTCGACCTCGGCTTCGGCGAGGTGGCGACCGTGCCCGACCTGCTCGACGACCCGCACCTCGAGGCCCGCGGCTACTGGCGGGCCGAGGTCGACGCGAACGGCGAGGCCACGGGCGGCGTGCTGCCCGGCCCGGCGGGGAGGTTCACGGAGAGCCCGTACCGCATCGGCCGGCAGGCGCCCGCCCTCGGCGAGGCGAACGCGCTGCTGTCCGAGGCGGCGACGGCGGAGGAGTCGGCCCCGGCGCGCTCCGCCACTCGGCGCGAGGCGCCGAGCGGACGCCTGCGTTACTTCGAGGGCATCCGCGTGGTGGACCTCTCGCGAGGCTGGACGGGATCGCTCGCCGGGCGGCTGCTCTCGGAGCTGGGCGCGGACGTGGTGAAGGTCGAGTACGCGCGTCCGCCGCACTCCTCGATCGGCCCCGCCTACTTCACGGCGCGGCAGGCCAGCAAGCGCTCGTGCGCGCTCAACCTGCGCACGCCGGAGGGGCGGGAGCTGATGCTGCGCCTGCTCGAGCGCGCCGATGTCTTCGTCGAGAACTTCCCGCCGCGCGTCACGCGCGGGCTGCGCCTGACCTACCCGGAGATCGTGGACCGCTGCCCGCGCCTCGTGATGTGCTCGATCGCCGGGTTCGGCCAGTCCGGCCCCAACGGCGAACGCTCGGCGGTCGGCATGACGATGGAGGCCGCGTCCGGCCCGGCGGCCGTCACCGGCTACCCCGGCGAGGGACCGCTCAAGACCGGCCAGACCTGGGTTGACCCCTTCACCGGCCTGCACGGCGTCGGCTCGATCATCGCCGCCCTGGCGCGCCGCGAGGTCACGGGCCGCGGCCAGCGCGTCGACGTCTCGATGCAGGAGTCGACCGTGCCGACGCTCGCGCCCTACCTCGGCGACTACCTGCTCAACGGGCGGCTGCACGGCGGCAACGGCAACCGCCGCCCCGGCATGGTGCGCGGCGCCTACCCCTGCGCGGGCGACGACGAGTGGGTGGCGATCTCGCTGCGCAACTACGCGGAGTGGGAGGCGTTCTGCCGGGCCACGGGCCACGAGGCCTGGCTCTCCGATTACCGCTTCGCGAGCGCCGAGGCGCGCACGCGCCATCACGACGAGATCGACGCGCTGATCGCGGACTGGACGCGCGAGCGCACGAAATCGGAGGTTGCGGAGCTGCTGCAAGGCGCCGGGGCGCCCGCCGCCGGGGTGCTGAAGGCGGACGAGATCCTGCTCGACCCGCACCTGCGTGCGCGCGAGTTTTTCGACCCGGTCCATGTCGCCGACCTCGGCCCGGTGCCGATGCAGCGCTACTTCCCGCCGAAGTTCGACGGCCGCGGCTTCCCGACGCGCCACTCCGTGCCCCCCTTCGGCGAGCACACCGCCGAGGTGCTGATGGAGGTCGGGCTGACGGAGGCCGAGGCGCGCGAGGCCGCGGGATCGCAGGGCCTCGTCGCGCCCTCGGTGGGCTGGTGGGATCCGGACGTCGTCGCGGCCCGCGATGCGGAGTTCGCGGACTACGCCCAGCTCGGCTCGATCCTGCGCTTCGACGCCGACTTCCTCGAGAAGGTGCGCCTCGGCTAACCCGGGCGCCGCCCGCTTCGTTCGGCCTGCAAGGGGGCGCGATGGATCCCACGCACGCGCTGCGACCGTCGCTCGATCAGGCGCGCGAGGCGTGGATGCGCCTGGTCGACGCCGACGCCGAGCAGGTCGCGCGCGTGCGTGAACCGGAGCCGGAGGACGACTTCTACGCCCCGGTCGCCGGGACGTTCAGGCCGGGGCAGCCGACGGCCGCCGAGCTCGAGGTGCTCGTAGCCCTCGCGGAGCCGGACGATCGCTGGCTGGACATCGGGGCAGGGGGCGGCCGCTTCGCGCTACCGCTCGCGAGCCGGGTGCGGGAGGTCATCGCGATCGAACCCTCGCCGGCGATGCGCCGCGTGCTCGCTGAAGGCGCGGAGGAGGCGGGTGCGACGAACATCAGCGTCCACGACGCGCGCTGGCCGGTGGATGGCTGGACGGAGCAGGCGGACGTCGCGCTGGCCGCCCACTGCCTCTACGACAACCGTAAGCCGATCCCCTTCCTCGAGGCGATGGAGCGGCACGCGCGGCGGCTCTGCGTGGTGTCGCTGGCGCGGTCGCCCCGAGGCGTCCAGTTCGCCAGGCTGTTCGAGGCGATCCACGGTGAGGCGTTCCAGCCACTCCCCGCGCTGCGCGAGTTCGTCGCCCTCCTCGGGGCGCTCGGGCGTCCCTACGAGGTGCGGCGCGTGTGGGCGGGCCCGGCCGCGGGACCGATCGACCCGCGGCAGGCCCAGGCGTTCGTGCGGCGCATGCTCTGGCTGCGCCCCGGTTCGGAGAAGGACCGGCGGATGTGCGAGTTCGTCGACGAGTGGTGGGGAGGGCCGGACGGCGTCCTGCTCCCGCTGGGACTGCGCGAGATCGGGATCGTCACCTGGCGAACGTCCGACACGTAGCCCGCAGGGCGGTCCCGCGCTCCGATATGATGGCGCTCGCCTAGGGAGGTGCGGAATGGCCGAGAACAGCGGATCGGAACTGCTGGCCCGACAGATGCGCGAGGAGGGGGTCGAGGATCTCTTCTACCTGATGGGCGGCCCCATCATCGAAACGGCCGGGTTTGCCGGGGACTTCGGCATCCGCACGATCGACTGCCGCCACGAGCAGGGCGCCGCGATGGCGGCCCACGGCTATGCGCGCGTCAAGCGATCGCCGGGCATCTGCCTCGCCGCCTCCGGGCCGGCGACGACCAACCTGCTCACCGGCGTCGCCAACGCCTACCTCGACGGCGTTCCGATGGTCGCCCTCGGGGGCGCGGCGGCGCTACGCGCCTTCGACAGCGACGCCTTCCAGGAGTACGACCAGCTCACGATGGCGAAGCCGGTCACGCGCTGGGCTGCGCGCGTCCACCACGCCGACCGCATGGCCGAGTACTTCAACATGGCGATGCGCAAGGCGCAGGGCCCGAAACCGGGTCCGACCTACCTCGATCTGCCCGGTGACGCGCTCTATGAGCGGGTCGACGACTCCGGCGTGTGGTTCCCGCCCGGCGGCCAGCGCCCGGCGCGCCCCGCGCCCGACGAGGGCTCCATCGATCGCGCGATCGAGATCCTATCGGAGGCCGAGCGCCCGCTGGTGCTGAGTGGCAGCGGCGTCTTCTGGTCGGACGCCGCCGCGGAGCTGCGCGAGTTCATCGACACGGCGCGCATCCCCTTCTACACGACACCGCTCGGGCGCGGTGTGGTCCCCGAGGACCACGAGTTGGCCTTCCTCGCATCGCGCGGGCAGGCATTCCGCGAGGCGGACGCGATCCTCGTCGTCGGCACGCGCTTCAACTTCATCATCTCGTTCGGTCACCCGCCGCGCTTCGCCGAGGACGTGAAGGTGATCCAGATCGACACGGACTCGACCGAGCTGGGCCACAACCGGCCGATCGAGCTTGGCATCGTCGCCGACGCGAAGGTCTCCCTGCGCGCGCTGACCGACAAGGCGAAGGAGGTCGGCCTGCAGGGCTCGCAGGACTGGATCGCGCGCCTCGGCGAGAGCGACCACTCGAGGCGTCAGCGGACGCTGGAGATGGCGGAGTCCGATGCGACGCCGATCCACCCGCTGCGCATCGCGAACGAGATCGTGAACACGGTCGAGCGCGACGCGATCATCTGCATCGACGGCATGGAGACGCTGAACTTCGGCCGGCAGTGGATTCCCGCGTTCGCCGAGGGCGGCCGGCTCAACTCCGGACCGAACGGCTGCATGGGCACGGGCATCCCCTTCGCGATGGGCGCGAAGGCGGCCGCCCCGGGCCGCCAGGTGGTCGCCTTCATCGGCGACGGTTCGTTCCTGATGAACGTGCAGGAGTTCGACACGATGGTGCGGCACGACCTGCCGATCGTGGCCGTGATCAACAACAACGGCGGCTGGACCGGCGGCCCCAACACCACGCCGGGCCGCAGCCTCGGACAGTCTCAGCGCTACCACGACGTCGTCGAGGCGCTGGGCGGCCACGGCGAGCTGGTCACGAAGCCGGAGGAGATCCGCCCGGCCATCGAGCGCGCCTTCGCCAGCGGCAAGCCCGCCTGCGTGCACGTCGTCGCCGACGAGCACGCGCGCGCCAGCACGGTGCCGTTCGGTGGCTACTCGACGATGATGCAGCGCGAGTAGGAGCCTCGAGGAGTCGCTACGCAGCGGCCAGCTTGCGCTCGATCGCCTCGGCGGCGGCGCGGATCGCCGCCAGTTCCGCGCTCACGTCCGGTGCTGCCGGGCGGTTGAGCGTCGCGAGCAACGGGATCAGCCGTCGGCCGGGGCAGGAGGTCGCCTGAGGCAGCGGATCGCCCGAAGCTTTCACCGTCGGGGTTGCGCCGTGCCCGAAGACCGGAGCGCCCGGCAGGGTGAAGCGGAACCCCCGGATCTCCTCGACGGCCTGCTCGATCGCCTCGCGCAGGCCCGGTGTCGGCTCGTCCCTGCCCGCGCGCTCGTAGTCGCCGAGCGCGCAGACGCCGATCGCCTCGAGGTTCCAGCGCACGCCGGTCTCCGGGTTGCGGCCCTTGGTGTGCGCGCGGCGCGTCCCGGCCTTGCCGACGGCGTAGAGCCGCGCGCTGGGGAAGGCGACATAATGGTAGCCGGGCCCGACGCCGAAGCGCGCGTGGTGGTCGCGCGCCAGCGAGTGGATGCGCTGCTCCTCGTCGCGGCGGGAGGCCTCGGGGCCGAGCGGCGGGCCGTACCAGCCCGCCGCGTGGTGCAGCACGATCGCGCGCACGGGCCAGGCGTCGCGGTCCAGCTTCCAGCGCGCCACCCCGCCGCGCATGAACTCCGTAGCGAAGTAGCGCTCCGTCAGATCGATGGCCATGCAAGCCTCCTCGCCGCGTGGTGTACGCGGCGGGCGAGGCATGCTCGAAGGGGGAGGTGGCGCGGGGTAGGAGCCTGCCGCTACGAGTCGGGGGCGTACTCCAGTTGCTGCCGCAGATCGTTGAACCTGTTGTGGGGAATGACCCTCTCGTGCTGAAGTCGCCCGACGATGATTCCTGGTGCGACACCGACGCGCGAGGCGAAGGCCTCGATCCTTGCCCGACCGGGTGCTTCGAACGTGGCGAAGTGCGTCCAGTCATCGGGCGGAATCAGGAAGTCGGTTGCGAAGCGATCGGCGTCGTCCTCGCGCCCGTCTCGCGCCATCCCCTTCTGTACGTCGACGAATATCTCCTTCTGCGGATGCCTGAGGACGTGGCATGCCTCGTGGAAGAAGGTGAACCAGAAGATGTCGGCCCAGCGGTAACGGATGTTGATCTGGATCAACGCCTTCTCGGGCGTCAGCCAGCGGGCGACGCCCTGTGCGCCGGTCTTCGGAAATTCCTGGACGGCGACGAGCGCGACCCCCGCCGAGGCGCACAACTCCTGCATACGCGACCAGAAGTCGCTCTCCGTGGTCAGGCCTCGGATCTCCGCGAGGGCCTCGCGGAATCGCGCCTCGTCGTACGGCTCGGTGCGTGTGTCGAGGCCCTCGATCTCGCCGCGCCGCACCCACGTATGCAGAGCGAGGCGATCCGTCTTTGCCTTCGTGGAGAGACGGAAGCCGAGCGCTTCATGGCGTTCGTCCCATCGTGAGAAGGATTGCAGCCCGAAGAACTGCAGGAGTGCTCGAACTTGATCCGCTACCGAGTCTGCCGACTCGATCCAGTTGCGCCGCACCATCTCGCGAACAGGGAATCGCTCCAACCAGTCTGCTTGCTCCTCCAGCGCCTGGTTCTCCTGGATCCGTGCCCGGGTGAGCACGAACCTCGACTGGAGGTTGAGCCACACACGCGCCGGCGACCCGAGCACGCGCTCGAGGCCGAGCGCGGTCTCCTCGGAGATCGCCTTGCGCCCGCGGATGATCTCATTGATGACCTGGACGGGGCGCTCCATGCGGCGCGCGAGTTCCGTCTGGGTCAACCCGTGCGCCTCGATCTCCTCGGCGAGGTAGATCCCCGGGTGGATGGCTCGGTCCGACCATACGTCGGAGCTCGCTCCGCTGCTCACGCTAGCCATGGTAATCCTCCACCCCGACGATCCAGAGTGTGCGCTCGTTGTCGCCGGGCTCCACGATCAGCCGCCACCTGCCGGTCAGCCGGATCGCGAACTGCCCCCTTCGATTCTGGCGCAGCGGATGGAAGGCCAAGAACTGGAACCTGAAGAGGTCGTCCCACACCTCCAATCCGAGGATGAAGTTGACGCGCTCGACATAGCGGGGGCCTACATCCGTACCCCAACGCCTGATCGCCTGCGCTTCGCGTTCAAAACAGCGTTGGAGTTGGCGGCTCCGAAACCGTACATCCAACGCTATCACCCTTCAGGTGAAACTATACGCTCAGGCCGACGATCTTTCAACCTATGGGTGAAAGGACTCGCTACTCCGGCCGCAGCACCAGCAGCGCGGCGGCCAGCACCACGCCGGCGAGCAGGGCGAGCAGCGCGCCGCGCAGCACGAACGATGGATCGAGGCGGGTGCGGCCGCGTGAGAAGGCGCTGCGGCGGCCGTCCCAGCCCGACTCGATCAGCGCCGCGGCGGCGGCCTCGGCCTGACGCGCGGGGACGAACAGCGCGTACACGAACGGCGCGCCCGAGGGGTAGACCGAGGAGCGCGATCCGAAGCTGGCCGCGTGCTCGATGTGCAACTCGGCGTCGATGCCCTCGGCGAGCAGCAGTTCGTGCCGCTCACCGGCGATCGCGGCGTCCTCCTCGACGGTGAGCAGGACGAGCCCGCGCTGGCCGGGCGGCAGCTCCGCCGGGTCCGGGGCTGAGGTCACTGTCGGGCGGGCCGTGTCGGCCGGGTCACCGGGGCGCGTCGGGCTCAGGCGGGCTGGAGCGCCCGCACCCGGACCTCGGCCGCGCCGTCGGCGGCGCCGCGCAGCGGGAACAGCGCCATCAGCGCGCCGCCGTCGAAGTAGCGCGAGGCATGGACGACGCCGGGCGGGACGCCGTCGTCGAGTTGCGCGGGGATGCGCACCTCGTGCGAGCCGTTCGCCAGCACCAGCTCGTCGCCGCTGCGCACGCCGAGCGGCTCGGCGTCGGCGGGGTTGATCAGCAGCGTCTCCTCGCGGTGCAGCTTGTCGGCCTCCTCGGAGCGCAGCGAGGCGCCCTCCCACGAGGTGTAGAGCGAGCGGTCGGCGATCAGCCGCAGCCCGTCCGCAGCCGCGCCGTCGCTGCTCGCGGGCAGCGCCTGCGGGCTCGCGCCGGAGGCCGGCGAGCCGGACAGCGCCCGCGTGCGGCCGGAGCGGACCGCCTCGTGCGGCTCGTAGCCATCGAGGCTCGCGGCAGCCTCGGCCATGACCTCGCCCGCGCTCTCATGGGCGAAGTCGCCGCCGAGGGCGTTCGCGAGCGCGACGAGGATGGCGACGCCGTCGCGCTCGTCGCGGCGCGGCTGCGCGGCGGGGCGCTGGCGCGTGATGCGGCGGTCACCCGTGGTCAGCGTGCCGTCCTTGGCGAAGAAGGGCAGCTCGGCCAGCACGACGTTCGCGTGCGCCGCCGTCGTCGAGCGCAGCGAGTCGATCACGACCAGCGCCTCGACCGCTTCGAGGGCGGCGCGGACGTCGTCCGTGCCGGGGGCGTTGAGCAGCGGGTTGTCGTCGTGGATCAGCAGCGCGCGGATCGCGCCGTCGCGCGCGCCCTCGATAATCTCGGGGAAGGAGCGTCCGCCCTCGCCCGGCGCGACGCCCATGTCGCTGATGCCGAGCACGTTGGCGTCGGTCGGCAGGTAGTGCAGGCCCTGCGCCGCGCGGTCGCCGAGGATGGCGACGGCAAGGTTCGTGCAGGCCGCGGCCTGCGCCCCGGCCGCCTCGGCGCTGAGGGCGCCCGGCGCGAACACGACCGCGCACGAGGGCGCAGCGTCGTCGCCGTCCGCGGGCCGCTCCGCGAGCAGCGCGCGCGCGGCCTCGAGGGACTCGGGGTCCACGCCCGCCGGCGCGGCGGCGCCGGCCTCGGCGAGCGCCTGGACTGTTGCGGCCTCGGCGCCGGGCCGCGGCTGCAGCCAGGCGGCGGCGAAATCGACGAGCTCGCCCCAGCGCGGCGAGACGAGCACGAGCTTCGCGCCGTGCTTCACGACGGCGTCCTTGACACGCAGCGAGATCACCTGGTGCGACTCCTCGATGTCCCCGCCGACCACGACGATCGTCCCGGCCTGCTCGATGTCCGAGTAGCTGGAGGGCAGCTCGGCCGAGCCGAGGCCGCGCTCGAAGGCGGCGGCGGCGGCGCGGTGCACCGGGCCGTGCGAGAAGTCGAGGTGCGGCGTGCCGATCACCTCGCCCGCGAGCTTCGCGAGCAGCGCCGCCTCCTCGTTCGTCGCGAGCGGCGAGCCGAGGACGGCGATCGCCTCCGCGCCGTGCTGCTCCCCGACGCCGGAGAGCAGCCGCGCCGCCTCGGCCAGCGCGGCCTCGGGCGTGGCCGGGAGCAGCAGGTCGCCCTCGCGGACGAGCGAGCGGCTCAGCCGCTCGCGGTCGCCGACGGCGTCGTAGTGGAAGCGCCCGCGCACGCAGATCTGGTCGCGGCTGGTCGGGTTGAGGCGGTCGGGCCGCACGATCATCGGGCGGCCGTCGCGCAGGCCGTAGGAGATCGTGCAGCCGACGGCGCAGGAGTTGCAGGCGGAGTTGGTCCACTCCTCGGAGAGGGCCATCCACTTGTTGGGCTTCTCCATCAGCGTCGCGGTCGGGCAGACGTCGATGCAGGCGCCGCAGAAGTCGCAGTTGGACTCGTGGATCGCGCCACCGGTGCCGAAGGCGATCATCGTCGTCGAGCCCTTGCCCGAGAGGCTGATCGCGCCGGTGTGGCGCAGGTCGGCGCAGGCGCGCACGCAGCGCGTGCAGATGATGCACATCTGCGGGTCGAACTCGAGGAACGGGTTGGCGCGGTCCACCTCGGGCGGCGGCGTCTCGTAGTAGGACCGATCCTCGCCGACCCACGGCTCCTCGTACTCGCCCATATCGATCAGCTCGGTCGAGGTCTGCAGCTCGCAGCGGTAGTTCTTGCTGCACGTCAGGCAGCGATGCGTCACGACGTCGTCGCGCAGGCAGATCTCGCCCGGCTGGCAGTGCACGCGGCGGTGGCAGGTGAGGCAGCGGTCGGGGTGGTTCGCCATGATCAGCGACATCACCTGCTGGCGCGCGCGCTTCACGTCGGCCGTCTCGGTGTTGACCGCCATGCCGTCGGCGATGACGGCGGTGCACGAGAGCTGCAGCTCGGTCGGCCGCGCGCCCTCGATCTCGACGATGCAGGTGCGGCAGCCGGCGTAGGGTTCGAGGCCGTCGATGTAGCAGAGGTTCGTGATGCGAACGCCCTGCTCCTTGATCACCTCGACGAGCGGCCGTCCGGCCTCGACATCGAGCGTCTCGCCGTTGAGCGTGATCGTGACCACCGGCGGCTCCTCCGTGCGTGCCGAGCGGGCCTAGTCGCGGTCGAGCTTGCCGGGCAGGTGCTGAGGGCCGAACGGGCCCTCCTCGCCGGCGACGGGGAAGCGTCCGCGCGCGGTCGGCAACGCCGTGCGCAGCGGGTTCTCCTCCTGCTGCTGGCCGTTGGGGTAGACGCCGCCGCTGCGGTCCAGGTACTCGCTCGCCTCGCGGCTGAGCGCGTCGCGGTCGCGGTACATGTCCTCGAAGACGTAGACGGCGTCGTCGTAGCGCCCGCCGGCCTGGATCGCCTGGTAGGGGCAGGCCTCGGTGCAGAGTCCGCAGTACATGCAGATCCGGAAGTCGATCTCGTAGCGGTCGATGTTGAGCGTGCCGTCGGCGCGCGGCGAGGTCTCGACGAGGATGCAGCCGTCGGGGCAGGCCTGGGCGCAGGTGGAGCAGCCGGTGCAGCGTTCCTCGAACCAGAGCAGGTTCGTGCGGGCGCGCAGGGGCACATCGCGCTCTTCCTCGGGGTAGGAGACGGTGATGGGGGGCCTGAAGATGTGCTTGAAGGTAACGAGCAGTCCCTTGGCGATGCCCAGTCCGTAGGCCACGCGAACCCCTCGTCCCGCCGCGGTCTCCCGCATCCGGCGCTCGCGGCGAAGCATAGCCGACGCTCGCGGCAGGGGGTAGCGGGCGGGGCGGGGCATCGCGCAATCTGCGGGAGTCGTGTACCGTGTAGCACAGGAAGTGTGAGACTGTGACATGAGAAACATCACCGTATCGGTCGACGAGGAGACCCACCGCCTCGCACGCATCCGTGCGGCGGAGCTCGACACCTCGGTCTCGGCCCTCGTGCGCGACTTCCTGCAGAGCCTTGCTGTCGAGCCGGCAGTTGCGTCCGAGGCGGGCGGGCACGTGGAGGAGACGGAACACGAACGCCGCAGGAGGTTGATGCACGAGGTGATCCGGGACATCACCGCGGGCGGCGGCGGCCTGCGCATGGCCGACAACCTCCCACGGGAGGCGCTCTACGACCGCGATGCGCTTCGTTGACACCAACGTCCTGCTCTACGCTGTCAGCGCCGTGGCCGAGCAGTCCGGCAAGCGGGAGCGCGCGCTCGACCTGCTGGACGGGGGCGATCTTGCGATCTCTGTGCAGGTTCTTCAGGAGTTCTACCACCAGGCGACGCGGCCCAGCCGGCCCGCGGCCCTTACTCCGGAACAGGCGCTGCGCTTCATCCGGTCGATTGACGGCTTCCCGCTCCAGTCGATGACGCTCGAGGTCTTCCTCGCGGGCGTGTCGATCAGCCGGCGCTACGGATTGGCGTACTGGGACGGCGCGATCCTCGCGGCGGCCCGCGCGCTGGGCTGCGAGGCCGTCTACTCCGAGGACATGAGCGACACGCAGGACTACGGCGGTCTGCGCGTCATCAACCCCTTCGCCGAGACACAGGCGAGCGCATGACCGCGCGCCGCTGGCAGCCCGGCGACCACATCACCGGCCGCAGCATCTGGTACGGGCGCGTGTTCACGGCCTGGGCCTTCGTCGTCGTCGAGGATCGCGGGGACGTGATCGCCGCCTGCACGCCGCCGGGCACGGTCTGGAAGCGCCCGACGGACCTCGAGGGCAACGACATCCGGCTGCCCCACGGCGAGTGGCGGCTGCGCGACGACGTCTGGTACGGCCGCGGCATCGTGCGCGTCTTCATCGAGGGCGCCGCCCACTCCGTGCTCGTCTTCCTCGGCGAGGGCGACGTGCGGCGCTGGTACGTGAACCTCGAGGCGCCCTTCCGCCGCACCGCGATCGGCCTCGACACCTCGGACCAGCACCTCGACATCGTCTTCCCGCCCGGCCTTGGCGAGCCCGAGTGGAAGGACGAGGACGAGCTCGAGGAGGCCGTCGCCTTCGGCAGCATGACCCGCGAGGAGGCCGAGGCGACCCGCTCCGAGGCCGAGAGTGCGATCGCCTGGATCCAGCGCGGCGACCACCCCGCCATCGACGACCGCTGGCGCACCTGGGAACCGACCCCGGAGCTGGGTATCCCCGTGCTCGCGCCCGATTGGGAGACGCTACCGCCTCAGATCTCGTAGCGAGCGAAGTCCTCGGCCAGCTCGACGCCGGCGAGGGCGCGCGCCCAGTCCGGCACGGCGAGCGGGTCGTAGTGCGTCACCAGCAGGCGCGTCGAGGGGGCGAGGGCGGCGCGCAGCTCGCGCATGTCCTCCCAGCTCGTGTGGCCGTAAGGGCGGTCGCCGCCGCACTCGGTGATCAGCAGGTCCGCGCCCTCGGCGAGGGTCAGCACGGCCCCGACGTAGGCCGTGTCGCCGGTGTAGGCGACGACACCGTCCGGGTGCGAGACGCGGAAGCCGAGCGCCTCGATGCCGTGGCCGTGCTCCATCGAGACGCACTCGACGCGCAGCCCGGCCCACTCGAAGGCCGAGCCGCCGGCCTGCTCGAACCAGCGCACGCGCGGGTCGTCGCGCTCCGGCAGCCGGTCGGAGGGTCCGATCACCTCGCGCAGCCGGTCGTGGATGCCGGGCGGCCCGGCGACGGCGAGCGGCGACTCGCGTGGGGCGCCCTCGCGGGCCGCGCGGCCCACCGTCGCCTCCAGCAGGAAGAGGTCCATGCCGCCGATGTGGTCGGAGTGCTCGTGCGAGAGCAGCACGAGGTCGATTGCCTGCGTCGCCACGCCGAGCCGGAAGAGGTGCGCGAGCGTCTGCGGCGGGCAGTCGAGCAGCACCCGCCCGTCGAGCAGGAACCCGCTCCAGTAGCTCCCGTGCGAGAACGCGAACCCGGACCCCAGGCAGTCGAGGCGCAGCCGCTCGCCGGACACGCGGGCCGCCTCGCTGCGTCCGCCCGGCCCGGCCGCCGCTACCGGCCGGCGGGGGCGGGGTCGGGGACGCCGCAGAGCCGGCGGCCCTCGGCGAGCGTGTCGGGCGTGTCGAGGTCGATGCGCACGATCGGCTCGTCGTCCATCGCAATCTCGACGGGCGGGTGGCGGCGCAGCACCGAGCGCAGGCCCAGCTCCTCCTCCGTCGCCGCCGCCAGCTCCTCGAGCAGCTCGCCGGAGACGACGACCGGGTGGCCGCGCGAGCCGAGGTACGAGGGCTGCACGGCCTCCGCGCCCGTCGAGCGCAGCTCGTCGACCAGCCGGTCGATGATGTCGGCGCGTGTCGGCTGGTCCACGTTCTGGATCACGACCGCGTCGGGACGCCTGCGCGCTGGCGAGAGCAGCGCCGCCGCGCCCGCCGCCAGCGAGGTCGAGCGGCCCTGCGCCCAGCGCGCGTTGAACACGCAGTGCTGCCGCCGGCCCTCGGGGAGGGCGCGCCGCACGTCGTCGGCGTACGCGCCGGTGACGACGACGATGCCCTCGATCTGCGTGCGAGTCAGCTCGTCGAGCTCCCAGGCGAGCAGCGAGCCGCCGCCCCAGGGCAGCAGCGGCTTGGGCGAGCCCATGCGGGTCGAGGCCCCGGCGGCGAGCAGGAGCGCCGCGACGCTCACGAAGCGGCTCCCGCGCGCTCGGCGGCCTCGGTGGCGGCGTGGTCGCCGCGCCAGCCCTCGATCGCCTCGCGCACGGCGGCGGCGGCGAGGACGGAGCAGTGCAGCTTCGACTTCGGCAGCCCGCCGACGGCCTCGGCGTAGTCCTCGCGGCTGAGCGCGGCGGCCTCGTCGAGGCTGCGCCCAATCAGCAGCTCGGTGGCGGCGGAGGATGTGCCGATGGAGGCGGGGCAGCCGGAGGTGAGGAAGGAGGCGGCGGTCACGCGCTCATCCTCGATGCGCAGGAAGATGCGCATCGAGTCGCCGCAGACGGGGTTGGTCACGTACGCCTCGGCGTCCGCGTCCTCCATCGCCCCCGCGTTGCGCGGCCGCTCAAAGTGCTCGATCAGCGCCTCGCTGTACCCGGTCGTGGTTGCTGGCATGCGGCCATTGTCGCACGGGTTGGGGGATTGGGGGTGCTCCCGGCCACGGCCTATACGAGAAGCTCGATGGTGTCACGCATGTCGTCCAGCCAATCCAGCACAAGCGGTTGAGGACGGGGACGCCCGCGCGTTGGCCGTGGCGACGTGAGAGCCTGCGTCGCAGTGTAGTGTCGCGGGAAGCGTAGGTTACCCAGGGACTGTACGACCTTCTCGCGGGTGTCCTTCCCGCGGTGTGCGTAGAAGTTGCGGAATGTGTGCAAGTGTTGGAACACGCCTGGTGCCACGTTCAAGGCCAGCTGTACCTGCTGAAGATTCGATGCACCGAGGTTGTCGAGCGCACGCAAGAGTGAGCGATGTCTCCACCAGCGGTTGGCGTACTCGCTGGCGTGCTCGAGCGCTTCGGCTGTGTCGCTCGGCGGCGACACCTTCGACAATTCGATGCGGGTACCGGCACCATCGCGTGCGCGGAAGGCCGTTGACACGAATAGGCTCTGCGCCGTGCTGGCCCACAGGTTCTCTAACTCAACCACGACGTAGGCGATCAGGGGATCGAACGCTTGGGTACGATCGTCGGCTGCGGAAGGTGTCGGCTGCATCAGACCGTCGGCCATAACGGCACGCAGGCGTGCAAGCCTCGCCAAGCTGCTTAGCTGCAAGGTCCGCAGGTCTCTGGATGGCCGCACGTGCGTCCCTCTGGCTTCACCACGCGGCTCGCGTCATAGCGTTTGCAAACCACTTGATGCGTATTTCCCGGTGGTCCCTTGTGTTGGTCTTTTCACTGGAAGCCTTCACGAAGTCCGCGAAGTACTCGGGTTGATCGTCGATGGCATCAGCCAACGCAATAAGATTGCGTTCGGCGCTTTTATGAATGGACTTTCCAGCAGCTTCGGCTATCGCAGTATCCAAAGTGCTGCAGGACGATTCCACACCGACTAGCGCCAAGACTAGTGAGTAGAACATATACCCCTTACCGGGCAATCCGGTCGCGTGCAAATTGTCCCACTCAAGAATGCGATTGAACGCCACATCCAACGAGTCCCTCAGGAGATTCTCATCTGGCACATCCGACCTCTCATAATCTCTGTACATCTTGTCGAGCGCACTCGCGCTTGTCGTGCTCACGCCATTGAGCATCGCGTGCACGATCTCGGCAAGCAACTTTTGGTCGGCCATCCGAACAACCTGCTTCTCGGTCAAGGTTTCCATCAGCACGAGAGTGTCGGAGTGAACATTGGCGAGATCTACGATCAGCCACTTCATGCTCCCTTGGTAGTTTGCGTTTCTTCGTTCCTCTGGATTCAAGGGTGCCGTGAATGAATTGATTCTTCTGAAGTACTCTCGGACTGCATCATCTTGCACACCTTCGAATTGGTCGAAGTGCAAAGGATAGGAAAGAAAGTCGCGCTGCAATTCCTCAGACAGTCCGCTGAACGTCTTGCCGCGTGCGTCAACCTGTTCAACTGTACGAGCGAGGGGTAGCTTATCTTCGAAGAAGTCGAGAATTGCCAAGGTGCGCTGCTGGCCGTCCACGACATACTTGATCGACTGCCTGCTTTTAACGTCAGTCTGCTGATAGAGTGCCAACTTAGGTATTGGGAAGCCGCGCAGAATAGTCTCGATCAGAAAGGATTGAGCACGAGCAGGCCAGACACCGGCGTTACGTTGGTACTTTCTGTCAACGCGAACTTCACCCCTCCGATAGAGGTTGCAGTAGTCAGCGATCGTCAGTGTGACAGAATTCGTGCGCAGGTCCATGGGTCACTCCCTCGATCGGAAAAAGAGCGCGTGCTCGGAAGGCGCGGCACCGTCACGGTACGCAGTGGCCCGCGGGTTGATCTGGGCGAGCGAGCGCCGTGGCCGAAAATCATAGGAGCGGATTTCACGCCAGCCAAGGCCTTCGAGGATCTTGGAAGTGATTTTCGGCAGATCGATGTAGATTTCCTTGTAGTACGAACCCTGAACGACGAGCCCGATCGTCCCTAGGGGCGCGGTCACGTGCGCCACCTGTGCGAGAGACGCGGCGTATGCATCAAAGTACTGGGCCAGCCACTTCACATAGTACGTGGCGGAGGCCTTCGATGGGTGATTGCGAACCGCGTCCAACGTGCTCTGTACGATGGGACTGGCCTCCGGAGTGAGTGTGGTCTCGACGGGGGGCACGGTCGTAGTGCCAATCAACTCGCGGCGCAAAGCTGACTGCTCACCAGCGGCAAGCCCGAGGACCGAGAGTTCGATCCGAGTTGCGACCGCGTAGTCGATCCGCGTGCAGTAGGGAGGTGAGCCCAGCGCTAGATTGGGCTCGAAACCGTACGCGCCCAGTTCTTTCGAACTCCCGACCATCACCCGCGCGGTTACCTCGCCACCGGGTCGCGCTGCAGTTGCGGACACTCCGGCAGAGTGAATCCCGCCGGCTATCTCGTTCCAACTCAAACTCACCGGCTTGGATCCGCCTCGTGACTTGATCCAGGTCGGGTTCGAGCTCCGCCATGCCTTCGTAGCCTGGCGCACAGTCTGGAAGAGCGTCGTGAGCCAGAATGCGCGCGTCGCTCCCAAGTCTGCGACGTCTCCCGCAGTGAGGCGTGCTGACCCGACGAGGCCAGCCTGCACTGACCGCAACCGAGCCACACTACCGCCATCCAGCCACTCGAGGAGCGGATCGTCCTCTTCGACGGCTGCGATCTCCTCTCTGAATTGGTGGAGGGCGTAGGCCTGTCGCCGGATTGTCGCAACGTCGTCGTCGCTCAGCAGCGCAGCCTTGGCAATCACCACCATTGCGGGGTTCAGATCGATCCCGATACATTGGAACCCCAGTTCGGCTGCGACCGCTGTGGTCGTGCCGCTTCCGTTCCACGGATCGAGGACAATGTCGCTCCGAGGCCATTCCGCGAGAATGTCGCGTACGAAGGACCGCGAATAGCCCGGATAGTATCGGTACCCCGAGGATGCGGGCCGGAGTTTCGGGTAGGAAACCTCTTCTGGGAGGCGTGGTAGCGCTGCCTTGACCATGCACCTGCTCCGTTCGCCGGAGTCTACCGGATCGGCGGGCGAGGCCCTAACCCACCCCCCCGCACACAGAGCAGCCCGTCCAGCCCCACCCCCTTCGCCTGCACGAGCACACGCACGCGACCAAGCCCGGCAGGGTCGAGCAGGGTGTCGGCGGCGCGGCGGGCGGTGGCGTAGGCGGCGAGGTCGCCCGAGGCGCGCTCGCGGGCGGACTCGAGCTGCTCGCCGATGCCGAGGGCGATCAGCGCCTCGGACTGCGAGACGGAGGGGGCGGACTCGAAGCCGGCGGCGGTGGCCGCGGCGGCCAGCGAGGTGAGGTCGACGTGGGCGGTGAGGTCGGTCAGGCCGGGGAGGGCGAGTGGGTCCGGCTGCGGGCTGTGGCGGCGGAAGGCCAGCAGCGTGCCCATGCGCCGCCACGGCGCGTAGAGCCGTTCCGCCTCATGGCCGTAGTCGATCGTCAGCAGGTAGCCGCGGCGGAAGCGCGAGGCCAGCGCGCGCATCGCCTCGATCGCCGCGAGCGAGACCTCGGCGCGGCAGCCGTCGCCGGGCTCGACGCCGAGGCGCGCGAAGTGCGCCGCGATCGCCGGGTCGCTGAGCTCGCCCAGCGCGAGGCGCAGCGCGCCGCCCTCGCTCGTCACGTACCACTCGCGCAGCTCCTCGCCGCGCCGCTCGACGAGGTGGACGGGGAAGGCGTCGAACAGCTCGTTGCTGATCGCGACGCCCTCGAGGGGTTCGCGCTTGGCCAGCCAGTCGGCGAGCAGCGCGGTGCGCGCCTCGTGGCCGCGGGCGGCGAGGGCGGCGCGCTGCTCCTCGCCGCGCGCCGGGTGGCCGTCGAGCAGGGTGACGCGCGCGGCGGCGTGGCAGTCCGGCGCGCGCGCCCGCAGCCAGTCGAGCATTGCCGAGGCGAAGGCGCCGGATCCCGCGCCCGGCTCGACGAGGTCGAAGGCGGCGGGCGAGCCGAGCCGCTCCCAGCACTCGGCGACCTGGCGCGCCCAGAGGTAGCCGAAGATGGGGTGAACCTCGGGCGAGGTCTCGTAGTCGCCGTCGCGGCCCCAGGCGAGGCCGGGGCGGGCGTAGTAGCCGTGCTCCGGGTGGCCGAGGGCGAGCTCCATGAAGCGCGCGAAGGTGATGCGCCCGGCGGCGGCGATCTCCGCTTCGATCACCGCCGCGAGGGGCGTCGCGCCCTCAGCGAGGGCGAAGTCGTCGGCTGCCGGTTGCGTGCTCACGGCTCCATCGTAGCGGCGAGTCGGGCAGGGGGAACCGGCGCGGGGCGCTAGCCGGACTCGGCTTCGCCGCGCAGGCCCATCACCTGCACGGTGACGCTGCGCAGCTGCTCGCCCTCGAAGCGGCCCGGCGGGAAGTCGAGCTCGACGAGGAAGATGCTCTGCCAGACGCCGAGCCGCACCTCGCCGTTCTGGATCGGCAGCGTCTCGCTCGCGCCGATCAGCAGGTGCTGGCAGTGCGAGTGGCCGTTCTCCGGCTCGCCCTCGGGCACGTCGGTGCGGATCGTGAAGTCGTTGTGCTCGTAGTAGTCGTCGGCGGGGACGATGCGGTCGAGGACGCGCGCCATGTCGCGCAGCAGCAGCGGCTCGTGCTCCTGCACCGTCACCGCCGCCGTCGTGTGCGCCGAGGCGGCCAGCACCTGCCCGACGACGACGCCCGAGCGCTCGACGACGGCGCGCACGTCGGCGGTGATGTCGACGAACTCGCTGGAGTGCTGCGTGGCGTACTCGAAGCGCTCGCTGACGATCACGAGTTCGCTCGCCGGGGCGCTCGTTTCCGAGAGCAGTTCGCGCCTGAGCGCGCGCGAGGGGTGCGAGGATTGCGTCATGTCCGCCTCGATCCGTCCCGCGCGCCCGCTCAGGCCGTCTCGGCGGCGAGGTGCCGCCGCAGCGAGCGCACGGCCTCGGTGATCGTCGCGGCGTCCGGGGCTTCGGGCCGGAAGCGCACGTAGGCCTCGAGGTCGGGGAGGGCGGCGGCGTAGTCGCCGGCGCGCTCGTGCAGGCGGCCGCGGTCGCGCAGCTCGTCGAGATCCCAGGGGGCGAGCGTCAGCAGCAGCTCGATCGCGCGCTCCGCCTGCGCCTCGTCGCCGCGCTGGAGCGCGCGCCCCTTGAGGTTGTGCAGCAGCCGCTGCAGCACCTGGCGAGGGGTGAGCGGGTCCAGGAAGTGGTCGCGGAAGGGCGTGCGCGCGCCGTAGATCGAGCGCACGATCTGCTGCAACTGCTCCACCGATCGCCGCGCGCCGCCGCGGAAGACGTCGCTGAACAGCGGCTCGCCGTCCTCGACGTCGAGGCGCGTCACGACGTGCCCCGGCAGCCCGACGGCGCGCATCGCGAGGCCGGCGCGCTGGCCGGCGTCGACGGCGACGATCGCGAGCGAGACGGGGATGCCGATGCGCCGCTCCAGCACCTCGTGCAGCAGCAGGTTGCGCGGATCCGCGTAGTGGTCCTCGTTGCCGCGGAAGCCGAGCTCGCCGAAGAGCAGCTCGTTGGCCGCGTCGAGGCGCTCCTCGGGCCCGCCGGCGGGCAGCACGCGCGCCGCCAGCTCGCGGCCCCACTGGTCGAGCTGCGCCTCGTAGCGGTCGATGTCGAGGCCGGGCGCCTCGGCCTGGGCGATCAGCAGGGCGGCGCGGGCCAGCGGGATCTCCTCCGGCCTCCCGGCGACGGTGACGCGGAAGCGCTCGAGCAGGTCCGGGAAGTAGTCGCTCATCGTCGCGCTCATGCGATCGCGACTCCCTCGACGCGCCAGAGCTTGACGAAGAGCAGGGCGACGAGCGCGGCGACGCCGACCATCGGCGTCTGCGGCGCTTCCAGCACGTAGGCGATCGGGATCACGGAGAGCAGGCCCGTGAGGCCGCCGAGCCGGCGCGAGCCGGTGAGCCGCCAGACGAGGAAGGCGACGGCGCTGGCGATCAGGCCGGGCGCGGGCAGCAGCACGAGGATCGCGCCGACCGTCGGACCCGTGCCGTTGCCTCCGTGCAGCCGCAGGAAGATCGGCCAGAGGTGGCCGATGACGGCGACGAAGCCGGCGAGCACGGCTTCGACCTCGCCGAGGCCGACGGCGTAGGCGAGGGCGACCGCGGCGGCGCCCTTGCCGATGTCGAGCGCGCCGACGATCACGGCGGTCTTGAAGCCGACGTGGTCGCGCACGTTCATCGTGCCGGGGTTGCCGCTGCCGATGCGGCGGATGTCCTCGCCGGTCAGGCGGCGCACGACGAGGTAGGCGCTCGGCACGGAGCCGAGGAGGTAGGCGGCGCCCAGGACGAGCGCGAGTTGCATAGCTGCCCTCCGGGCCGGTCCCCCAACGCTGAGAGTACCGAGGCGGGGTAGGGGCGAGCAAGCGCCGGGCGCTGGCGGCCCCCGGCGCTACGGCGCCGTGGGGTCGATCGGGCGGCGGCCGGCGAAGCCGCTCTCGCGCGGGTGCCACCATGCGATGTCCGGCTCGCCGGCCTGCCAGCACCAGTAGGCGGGCCGGCCCTCGATCGTCGCCGGGAAGTCGAGCAGGCCCTGTTCGAGGCCCTTCACCTCGGCGCCCGTCGCGGTGATCTCGGCGAGCAGCCGCCGCGCGCGCTCGTCGAGCACGGCGAGGCGTCCCGCCAGCTCGCGCTCGTGCGCGCCGTGCGCGCGTCCGTTCCCGCGGCTGCGCTCGCGGACCCGATCGAGTTCGCGGGCGAGCGAGTCCACCTCGCGCTGCGCCTCGCGCAGTGCCTCGAACGGCTGCCTCGCGGCTGCCAGCGCCTCGCGGGCCTCGGCCAGCGTGAACTCGCGGTTGGTCATGCCGCTCCCGGCGCGGGCTGGCTCATTCCTCGAACGGGGTGAAGCCCTCGTCGGCCGGAGGGTCCGGCGGAGGGTCCGGCGGCGGCTCCCAGCCGGCTGCGTCGCCGTAGCCGGGGTACTCGTCGACCAGCGTCGCCGGGTCCGCCCCGTGCGGCGCGGCGAAGCCGGCGCGCTCGAACGCCTCGCCGAGGCTGCGGCCCAGCGCCGTGACCAGGAAGTTGACCGCGAAGGCGGCGACCCAGGGCGGGATGCCGAGGAAGGACCAGGGGCGGTCGCGCACCCGCAGCGCCGCCACCAGCCCGGGCACGAGCTCCTGCGGCTTCGGCTGGGCCAGCCCGATCTCGATCAGGGCCTCCGGCCCCTCCTCCAGGAGGTCGGGCTCGCCCTCCTCGGCGCGCCGCCGCTGTTCGGCGAAGGCGCGGCCGATCGCCGCGCCGAGCAGCGCGAAGATCAGGGTCAGCAGGATCGACCGCAGCCAGCCGAGCATCGCCGGTCTCCCGTGGCGGATGGCGCCGTGCCGCGCGGCTCGCAGCCGCTGGCGGCAGGCTGCGCTAAGGTCTCAGCACCGTACGCGCGCGCGCCGCACGCGGTCAACGACCGCACAACGACCGCGCATCGGCCGCGCGCCCTCGCGGCCTGGAGAGAGGCGCCGATGCCGGCCGGTCCCCGACGCTCGCGGCCGGCTGACGCCCCGCCGGCCCGCCCCGGCGTTCCCCGGTTGCCGGGCTCCGGCCGCTGGTTCTACGGCTGGACGATCGTCGGCGTCGCCTTCCTCGCGACGTTCGCGCACGTCGGCTACCTCAACTCGGTGCTCGGCATCTTCCAGCCGGCGCTGCACGAGGAGTTCGGCTGGAGCCGGGCCGAGATCGCCGGAGCGCTGACGATCGGCAGCCTGGCCGGGGGACTCCTCTCGCCGTTCCTCGGCGTGGTGCTCGACCGTTACGGGGCGCGCTGGCTGATCGCCGGTCCGGCGCTGCTGCTGGCGGCGGGCTGCCTGCTGCTCGCCGAGCAGCGCGAGCTGTGGCAGTTCTACCTGCTCTTCGCCACCGGGCGCGCGCTGGCGATCGCGGCGATGATGTCGGCCGCCGTCGTGGCGGTCTCCAACTGGTTCATCCGCCAGCGGCCGATCGCGATCGCGATCGGCACGCTCGGCATGCGCGTCGGCAACGCGACGGTGCCGCTGCTCGTCGCGGTGGTGATCGCGGCCAGCGGCTGGCCCGACGGCTTCCGTGCGCTCGCGGTCGTCTTCCTGGTGTTCGGGATCGCGCCGTCGCTGCTGCTGATGCGGCGCCGCCCCGAGGACATGGGGCTGCGCCCGGACGGCGACCCTCCGTCGACACCCGAGGAGCGCCGGGCAGCCGCGCTGCTCGATCCCGCCTGGACGCTGCGCGCGGCCGTGCGCACCCGCGCCTACTGGCTCGTCGGCGCGGCCTTCGCCCTCGCGATCTTCGGCAACGGCGCGATCAACTTCCACCAGATCCCGCACCTCGTCGATCGAGGGCTCTCGACGACGAACGCCGCGCTGATCCTCACCGTGATGTCGATCAGCGGCGCCGCCGCCGGGCTGATCAGCGGCTTCGTCGCCACCCGCTTGCGAGCGCGCTGGACGATGGTGGGCGCGCTGATCTTCCAGAGCAGCGGCGTGCTGCTGCTGCTCGCCGTCCACAGCTTCGCGATGGCGCTGCTCTACGCCGTCTGGTACGGCTTCTTCTTCGGCGTGATGGTGACGCAGCTGCAGGTGATCTACGCCGAGTACTTCGGCCGCCTGCAGCTCGGCCTGATCCGCGGCTCGTTCCAGCCGGTAGCCCTCGGCTTCAACGCGGCCGGGCCGCTCGTCCTCGGCATCTGGTTCGACCGCGCGGGCGGCTACGAGGGTCCGTTCACGCTGATCGTCGTCTTCTTCCTGATCGCCGCGCTCGCGCTCGCCGCCGCGCGCTACCCGCCGCCGCCGCAGCCCGAGGCGAGACATGGCGAGGGCGGACGCTAGCGGGCGAGGATCGATCCGCGCGCGGCTCGTGCTACGAACAGAGTTCGCCGATGCCGTGGGCGGGGTTGTGGGGGCCGTAGTTCCAGATCGAGCGAAAGCGCGATTCCTGGGCCCGCACGAACTGCTCGATCGCCGAGCAGATCAGGCCCGGCGCCGTGTCCGTCCGCAGCCCCTCGCGGTAGATGGCGGCCACCTGCCCGTGCAGGGTCCGGCCGAAGCTGTCCACGGTCTGATCGAGCAGGGCGAGCAAGCCCGGCTCGTCCTGCTGGCGCTGCGCCGCCAGCCCCGCGCGGAAGAGCGCGTAGGCGGACAGCTCCGCGCGCCCCGACCCCCGGCCCTGCTCGACGCGCCAGTCGACCAGCGAGGTGTCCCGGGCCGCCGCCTCGTAGAGCGCGCGCGCCTGCCCGTAGTCTCCGCTCCTGAACGCCTCGTCGGCGTCCACGATCGCGTGGAAGAGGTAGCGCGGCGGATCGGCGACCGTCTCGGTCAGGAACCCGTCCTCGCCCCAGCTCAGCGCGAGATACGAGGTGCGCACCGGTCCCGCGGAGGCGTCGGCCGGGCTCTCCTCCTCGATGATCAGCCGTGCCGGCTGGCCGCCGCCGCCGGTCCCGCCGGAGCCCTCCTCCGGGGCCTCGACGCGCACGCTCGCGGTGGCGCTGACCTTCAGGCCGGCGGGCGTCAGATCCTCGAGGCTGCCCCTGTGCGTGCTGAGGATCAGCACGCGCCGCTCGCAGGCCTCGTCCTGGCAGCGCAGCGTCGAGATCGCCATGTCCGGGAAGCGGTCGCCGGTCAGGTCCGCGACGGCCTCGATCGTGACGCCGTCGAGCGTCTCGTTCGTCATGACGCGCGCCGAGGAAATGAGGCGGAAGTCCTCCTCCGCGCTCTCGTAGAACCAGATGTCGCCGCCGCCCTCGGTCAGCGTGAGCGCGAAGACGAACTCGCTCGCCCCGTCGCCGTCGAAGTCGGCGAAGAGGCAGCGCTCGCCGCTGGTGGGGGCGAGCGCCCAGGCCGCGACCAGCTCCGGCAGGCAGCCCGGCAGGTTCACCTCGCCGGTGGCGAGGTAATCGCGCAGCAGCAGCGCGCCTCCGAGCGGCTCGTCCGGCTGGGCCGGTGGTTCGGCCGGCTCGTCGACGGTCGCCGTCGTCGTCGCCGTCGGCGCCGCGGTCGCCTCGAGGGCGGCGACGGTCGGAGTGGCGGTGACGATGAACGCGGGGCCCTCGACGCCGCGCGCCGGGGTTCCCTCGGGCGGAGGCGTCGGCGTGAGCGCGACGATCCGCACGTCGCCGCCGTCGCCGCACGCCGCGGCGAGCAGGGCGGACGCCGCGAGGGCGGCCGCGATCGCGGCCCCGAGCGCCGCCGGCCGGCCGGTCCGGCTGCCTCGCCGGAGCTTGTGGATTAATCTTCGGATCAAATTGAACACCCGTGTTGACTTTTTAGCCGATCCCTGCTTGAATGCCCTCTACGCCCCTGATCCGGCAGCCCTCCGGGTGCTGTCGGCCGTGGGCGTGAGGCTGGGGAGACTCCGATGGGCGAGATCGACACCAAAGAGCACGGGCGCAAACTCGCGGCCGAGTTCATCGGCGCCTTCGCGCTGATCTTCGTGGGCGCGGGCGCCATCATCCAGACCGGCGGGGGCAACCTCATCGCCATCGCCGTCGCGCACGGCCTTGCCATCGCGCTGCTCGTCTCCTCGCTCGGCCACATCTCCGGCGGCCTCTTCAATCCTGCGCTGACGATCGGCCTGTGGGCTACCCGCCGCCTCGATACGGTCACGACCGTCGCCTACATCATCGCGCAGTTGCTCGGCGCCGTCGTGGCCGCGCTCGCGCTGGTGCTGCTCTTCCCCGAGGCGCTGCGCGAGGCCGTGGCCCTCGGCACGCCGCTGCTCGGACGCGGCATCGACTTCGCCCAGGGCGTGATCCTCGAGGCGATCGCGACCTTCTTCCTGATGCTGGCCGTGTTCGGCACCGCGCTCGACCCGCGCGGCCCGAAGCTGGGCGGCTTCGGCATCGGGCTGATCATCACGATGGACATCCTCGCGATCGGCACGCTGACCGGGGCCGCGATGAACCCGGCGCGCACCTTCGGCCCCGCCCTCGTGGGCGGCGAGTGGGCCGACCACCTCGTCTACTGGATCGGCCCGATCATCGGCGCGGTCGTCGCCGCGCTGGTCTACCACTACCTCTTCGCCGAGGGGGAGCCGGAGGCGAGCGATGGCTAGTCCTCGCGGATCCCGGGGAGGAGTGCGCGCCACTCCTCTGCAGGACGAGCGCCGGGCGGGAAGGGTTCCCGCCTGACGCAGCACTTTCCACAGCAGCCAACATCTGCCGCGAAACCAATCACCCCCGCCGCACGGCAGATGTAGGTGAGAGGGCGGGCCTCCGGGCCCGCCCTCTGCATGCCCGGCGATGAACCCGCGGTTGCCTCAGCGTCCGGTGGAGCCGTGCCCGCCCGCGCCCCGCTCGGTCGCATCGAGGTCCTCGACCACCTCGAACGCCGCCGGCGCGAGCCTGGCGACGACGAGCTGCGCGATGCGCTCGCCGTCCTCGATGACGTAGCGGCCGCCCTCGCCGGCGCCGGGCAGGCGGTACATCGTCACGAACAGCTCGCCGCGGTAGTCGGCGTCGAGCGTGCCGAGCACGGCCAGCACGCCGCGCGAGGCGAGACCGGAGCGCGGCCGGATCTGCACGTCGAGCCCCGCGGGCGCGGCCACGGCGATGCCCGTCGGCACGAGCACGGGCGAGGCGCCCAGCTCGATCGAGCCGCCCTCGAGGCAGGCGTGCAGGTCGAATCCGCTCGCGAGGGCGCTCTGGCGCCGCGGCAGCCGCGCGCCTGGGCGCAGCAGCCGCACCCGCAGGACCGTGGCGTCCGCAGTCTCGCTCACCGTGCCGGGGCGGGGAGGGCGCTAGCCGGCGGTGGCCGCCCGGCGCTCCTGTGCGCGCGCGATGCCGCGGCCCTTCTTGGGCGTGAGCACCTCGACGGGGTAGACGTCCTTCTTGAGCATCTCGCGCGGCGGGTCGATGTAGATCGAGCCCCAGCCGCAGGCCTGCTCGCAGAGGCGGCAGCCGACGCACTTCTTGTCGTCGACGACGGCCACGCCGTAGAAGTCGTGGCTGTTCGGGGCGTCCGTCAGCGAGAGCGCGTCGAACGGGCAGATGTGGATGCACAGCTCGCAGCCGGAGCCGATGCAGTTGTCGTCGATCACCTTCGCCAGCGGCAGCTCGCGGCGCGGGAAGGTGCGGCACTGGTCGCCGAGCTCATCGAGGATCGACTCCGGCGGACAGACCGCGCCGCAGGCGCCGCAGTCGATGCAGAGGTCGGGGTCGATCACGTGCAACTCGTCGCGGACGCCGGTGATGGCGTTGACCGGGCACTTCTTGACGCAGGCCGTGCAGCCGATGCACGTCTCGATGATGGAATACGCCAACGCTGCCTCCGATCGGAGCGCCGCTCGCCGAAACCTGCCGCGAATCTACCACGCCCGGACGCACAGGGCGACGCCTCGCCGGGTATTCGATCGCCCGACGCGCCGTTCGAGCGGCTCGAGGCCGCCTCGGGGAGCCGCGCTGGAGCGGATCCGCGCCGCTGGTACGATGGATCCGATGACACCGCGCCTCCATGTGCAGCTCCGCCGCCTGCTGACCGCGCCCCGCTTGCGCGTCACCGCGAGGGGCGCGCGCCGCAGCGAGCTGGCGATCGACGGCCTCGTCTGCGGCGTCTGCGCGAGCCGCGCCGAGCGCGCCCTGCGCGCCGTCCCCGGCGTCGAGCGCGCCAGCGTCGACCTCGCAAGCGGGTGCGCGACGATCGAGCACGGCGAGACCGCGCCCGATCCGTCGCGACTCGCGGACGCGGTCGACGGCGTCGTCATCGCGCGGCCGTGGCGGCTGAGGATCGAGGCGTGGGCGGGGAGCCTGCGCGAGGGCTGGCGGCGCGTCGCGCGGAGGAGCGCCTGATGGCGGCAAGGGATGGCGCCCCGGCCCCGATCGCGATCGGCGCGCACTGCTCGGCCTCGGGCGGCCTCTGGCGCACGATCGAGCGGGCCGTGGCGATCGAGGCGGAGGCGGTGCAGTTCTTCGGCGCCTCGCCCCGCGCCTGGCGTCCCACCAACCACAAGCCCGAGGCCTACGAGCGCTTTCGCGCGCTGCGCGCCGAGTCCGGCATCGGCCAGGCGTGGCTGCACGGCAGCTACCTCGTCAGCCTCGCCCCACGCAACGAGGAGCACTACGAGAAGTCGATCGCCTCGGTGGTGAACGCCCTGACCGTCGCCGCGCGCGCCGGGGCCGAGGGCGTGGTGCTGCACAGCGGCTCGCACCTCGGTCGCGGCTTCGAGGCGGTGCTGCCGGAGGTCGTCTCAGCGCTCGCGCGCATCCTCGACGAGGCGCCGGAGGGCCCCGTCCTCGCGCTGGAGAACGCGGCGGGCCAGCAGGGCCCGATCGGCGGCACGTTCGGCGAGCTCGGCGCGATCCTCGCTGCGGCCGGCTCGCCGCGGCTGCGCGTCTGCCTCGACACCTGCCACAGCTTCGCCGCCGGCTACGACATCACGACGCCCGAGGGCATGGCCGACACCCTCGAGGAGTTCGAGCGCGAGATCGGCCTCGATATGCTGGCGGTGATTCACGCGAACGACTCGAAGCAGGAGCTGGGCAGCGGGCGCGACCGCCACGAGAACATCGGCGAGGGCCACATCGGCGCCGAGGGCTTCCGCACGATCCTCGGCGAGTCGGCCTTCGCCGGGCGGGCGCTGCTGCTGGAGGTGCCGGGCTTCGAGGGCGACGGCCCGGACCTCGAGAACGTGCGTCGCCTCAAGCGCATCCGCGACGAGGTCACCGCCTCGTAGGAGCGTGCCGCGAATCGCTGCTAGCGCGGGCCACCGGCGTGTGGGCGGACGCGGCGCGGGCGGCCCGCCAGCCCGCGGAACTCGTCCTCCCAGAACAGGATCTCCATCAGCAGGTGCGGGGTCACGCCCCACTGCTGATCGGTCGGCGCGCCCTCCTCGGCGAGCCGTGCGAGCAGACGCTCGGCCATCGCGGCGTGGTCCATGCCGGGGTCGTCCTCGGCGACGCGGATGTCGGCCTCGAACTCCAGCACGGCGTCGACGACCTCGGCGGCGATGAAGCCGCCGAACTCCTCGGAGAGCTGCTCCGCGACCCAGTTCGCGCACTCGGTCGCGAGCTGCTCATCCATGCGGATCTCGCCGGCGTCCGGTGTCTCGTCGCTCATCGCGCCTCCGTCACGCGGGTTCCCGGCGGATGGTACCGCCGCGCCGCCGTGGAGTTCACCTTACGTTGACGGAGGGATAGGGCGAACCTACGCTGAGGCCGTCACGGGGCTGATCCCGCGGCGAGATTTTCCTCCGGCGCACGGGCGGGCAACGAGTCGACGAGGGCCGGACCGGCCCCTCGCGGGGCAGGCGCGCCGGGCTCGACGGGTGGAGCGCGGATGACCCAGGGCACGACGCCGCGAACCGCCGATGCGGGTCGCGAGGAGCCGCCCGCCCGGCAGGAGGGCCTCGGTCCCAACGGGGACGGGCTGGCCCCGCCCGGCGCGCCGCTGCGCGGCATGTCCGGCGGGATGGCCGCCGGCATGGGCGGCGGGATGGCCGCCGGCGGACAGCGCCCGCCGCTGCGGCGCACCTTCAGGGCCTTCCAGTACCCCAAGTACCGCCTGCTGTGGGCCTCGATGGCGACCGCGATGGTCGGCATGCAGATGCAGATGATCGCGCGCGGACTGCTCGCCTTCGAGCTGGCGGGCAACTTCTCCGCGGTCGGCGCGCTGGCCGCGGCGTGGGGCATCCCGCAACTCTTCCTCGCGCTGCCGGGAGGCGCGATCGCCGACCGCGTGGACAAGCGCACCGTGCTGCTGTTCACGCAGGCGGTGGTCTGCCTGCAGGCGCTGGGCGTCGCGCTGCTGATCAGCTTCGACGCGATCTCGCTGCAGGTGCTGTTCGCGTTCGGCGTCGTGCTGGGCGGCACCTTCTCCTTCAACATGCCCGCCCGCCAGGCCTACATTCCGGAACTCGTGCCGAGGCACGAGCTGATGAACGCGATCGCCCTCAACAACACCGCGATGAACGCGACGCGTCTCTTCTCGCCGGTCGCCGCCGGGATCCTGATCGCGGCGTTCGGCTTCGCCACGACGTACTACATCACCGCGGCGATGTACGCCGTTGCCTGGGGCGCGGTGTGGTTGCTGCCGCGCGGCCGCGGACACATGCAGGGGATCGCGCAGCGCGGGAATATGTTCGAGGAGATCAAGATCGGGCTGCGCTACGTGCGAGGCAACCGGGCGCTGCGCACGCTGATGCTGATGGCGCTGCTCCCGATCCTGCTGGGGATTCCGTTCGTGACGATCCTCCCGGCGTTCGCGGCCGGCGACCTCGGACTCAGCCCCCGCGGGTTCGGGCTGCTGATGGCGGTCAACGCCGTCGGCGCGCTGGCGGGCTCGCTGCTGATCGCGGCCCTGAACCCCGCCGGCAGGCTGGCGCGCACGCAGGCGCTGCTCGGCCTCGGCTGGGGAGGCGGCCTCGTCATGCTGGGGGTCGGATCGCTCACCCTCGGCGCGGCGGGCGCGTTCCTCGCGATGATGGTGATCGGCGGCTGCTCGATGGCCTACATGGCGCTCAACAACGGGATGATCATGACCAGCTCGGAGCAGCGCTACCACGGCCGGATCATGAGCCTCTACATGCTCACGTTCGGCTTCATGCCGCTGATGGGGCTCCCCCTCGGCGTCCTCGGAGACGCGATCGGCGGCTACGCCACCTTCACGCTGCTCGGCGCCGGCCTCCTCTGCTTCGTCGTGGTGCTCCTGCTGGTGGCGCCGTCGGACGTGATCGACCGCGCCGCGCGCGTCGAGCCGAACGAGGCCGCCGAGGCGGAGCCGCCCGCCGGCCCCGCCCGGGGCGCGTAGGCCCGCCCGGCTACTCGAAGACCAGCTGGAACTCCATGATCCCGCGGTCCTCCACGGACACGACGATCGGGGCGGTCGGCGCCACGATGTCGTAGTCGGCGAACTCGATCTCGAGCGAGCCGACCACGACGACAAGCCCGTCCGTGAGCTGCCCCTCGAGCGGAATCTCGACGCGGCGCGTGACGCCGTGCAGCGTGAAGTCGCCGATCGCGGTGGCCGAGATCCGTTCGCCCTCGGCGGGCACGGCCTCGATCGCGATCGGCTCGGCGAGGACGAACGTCGAGGTCGGGAACCGGTTCGTCTCGATCCCCCGGCCGCGCAGGGCGCGGTCGCGCCGCGAGTCGTCGGTCGTGAGCTGCGTCATGTCGACCTCGACGCTGACGGCGGTGATCGCGCCGCCGTCGAACTCGAGCGAGGCGTTGACCGCCGAGGTGCGGCCGACGGCGGTGAACGCGCCGATGCCGACGAGTTCCTCGCGGACGCGGAACCCGGCGAAGGACTCGCCCCGCTCGGAGAGCGTCCACACGCCGGTCAGCTCGCCCTCCGGGCGCGCCGGGGCGGCCTCGGCGGTGGGCTCGGGCGTCGCGGTGGCAGTAGGCGTCGCGGTCGCGGTCGCTGTGGCCGTGGCGTACATGGCCGTGGCGGTCGGCGTAGGCGTGGCGGTCGCCGTCCGGGTTGGGGCGGGTGTCGAGGGCGCGGCGGCGGCGGTCGCCGTCGGCGTCTCCCGCGTGGTGGCCACGGCGCCCTCGAGGCTGACGGGCGGCGGCGCGTCGTCGCGCAGCAGGAAGTACCAGCCGCCGGCGGCCACCACGGCGACCACGATCAGCGCGAGGATCGCTGCGAGTACGAGGCGGGGCCGACCGGGCATTCGTCATCCTCCTGCACGCGCGGGCGCCGGACGCGCGGCAGCCTGCCGGAACGCGGATAACCTGAGCGTAAGGCGCGGTCGCGGGTTGGGCCAGCGAGGCGGTGTAGGATACGGCGCGGGCTCGAACCCCGAACCACGATGCGTGAAGGCGCCGCTGCGAGGCGTCGTGTGCGGAGGTGGGCGCCACGACCGACTTCATGACGCCAGGGCAGCGAGCCGAGCTGGAGGCGCTGCGAGCGCAGCGCCACGACACGAGGCGCGCCACCGTCCCCGCCCTCGAAGACCTGCTGTACACGCCCGTGCCGGTCCTCGATCACGGGTTCGTGCGGGTCATCGACTACATGGGCGACGACGGCGCGATCGTG
The DNA here is from genome assembly GCA_963692775.1 of Dehalococcoidia bacterium. Taxonomy (GTDB): domain Bacteria; phylum Chloroflexota; class Dehalococcoidia; order UBA2979; family UBA2979; genus VXMT01. The sequence continues at coordinate 2,793,149 of OY839116.1, forward strand.
CAGGCGGCGCGCGTCTCGTACGGCCGGGGCACGCGGCGGTTGTCGGACGATCGAGGGCTGATCCGCTACCTGCTGCGGCACCGCCACACGACGCCCTTCGAGATGTGCGAGATCAAGCTGCACGTCAAGCTCCCGATCTTCGTCGCGCGGCAGTGGATCCGGCACCGCACGGCCAACGTCAACGAGTACTCCGCCCGCTACTCGATCCTCGATCGCGAGTTCTACGTGCCGGACGCCGAGGTCCTGCGCGCGCAATCCCGGACCAACCGCCAGGGCCGCGGCGAGCAGCTCTCGCCGGATCAGGCCGCGCGGGTGCAGGAGCTGCTGCGCGAGGATGCCGAACGCGCCTACCGGCACTACGAGGAGCTGCTCAACGAGCCCCCGGCGGGAGAGCCGCGCGACGCGGAGCAAGGCGGTCTCGCGCGCGAGCTCGCCCGGATGAACCTCTCGCTCAACTTCTACACGCAGTGGTACTGGAAGATTGACCTGCACAACCTGCTGCACTTCCTCTCGCTGCGGGCGGACGACCACGCCCAGTACGAGATCCGCGTCTACGCGGACGCGATCCTCGAGCGCGTCGTGAAGGCCTGGGTGCCGCTCGTCTACGAGGCGTTTTGCGACTACCGGATGAACAGCGGGATGCTCTCGGCGGGCGCGCTGTCGGTCGTGCGCGCCCTGGTCGCGGGCCGCCGCGCCGAGGCGGAGACGCTGCGCGAGGAATCGGGAATCTCCGCGCGCGAGTGGAGAGAGCTGATGGAGACGCTCGAGCTGAACGAGTGACCGGCGCGCGTACGGCGTACGACGTATGCGTGCGGCCCGCGCTCTCGCCTCCGTTCAGTCCCGGGTCTCGGCGATGAACGACAGGAGTGCGTCCAGAGAGTGGGCCCAGAAGAGTGTGAGGCCGCGCTCCTGCGCCTCCATCAGGTGTGGCAGCCCGAACACGCCACTGAGGACCGCGGCGGGAACCACGTTGCTCCGCCCCAGATCTTCAATCCAGACTCGGGCCTTCACCGCTGCGTCATTCGTCAGCCGCTTGATTGAGTTGACCTCCGAGTTGCTGACCTTGCACTCGATCGGCATGAGGCGCCCATCCCACAGGCGAACGACGACATCGGCCTTTCGCGATTCGCCCACGACGCACTCACCAGTGAAGCGGCCGGGTGCGGGAGCTGCGAACGTGTTCGGGATCGGCCGCGGATCCTCTTCAATGAAATCGTGGGCAGCGAGCCGCGACTTGACCAGACTCTCTTGCTGTTGCGGGGCTTCGTTCATACGGCTCGTGCGCGCCCGCTGGGACGCTATCAGAGCCGCAGTCGCCACGACCGCCGCACGTCGTTCGGCGGGGCTGGGCGCCCTCCGCTCGGAGACCCACGCGAAGCGCTCGCGGTCCAGCACCCGCAGGATCATCTCGACCACGCCGCGAGCCCCCTCAGGGTCCGACCGGATCCTCGATGGCGCGAGCGACACATCCGAGAGGGTCTGCAAGTCGTCGGAGGACAGCGGAGGTCCGGCAAGGTAGCGAGAAACGTACAGGAGATCCTGGTCGGCGAGGACATCTGACGCCTGTGCCGCGAGAGTGGAGAGGTCGGCGGTCGTGTCGAGGAGGCGTTCGATTCCCGCTCGGTAGCGGGCAAAGTTCTCCAGATAGACGCTGAGCGATTCGCTCAGACGCTCGTCGCGGAACTCCTGAATGGCGACTTGGCGATCGGCTTCGAGCCTCTGCTCATCCCAGCGGGGAGGCTGCGCGGGCACTCAGTCCTCCAGGAGCAGTTCCAGCGACGGCACGGGGATCCGCTCCATCTCACGAGGCTCGAACTTGATCAGCCCGCCTGCGTACGTCCTTCCCTGCTCCACGCGAACGCTGCTTCGTAACGCCACGGCGAGCCGATCGAGTGCGCGCTCAGGGAGCGGCTCGCGAGGGTAGATGCCATGCGCGATGTTGATGTGGCGAGCGCCCGCGATGTTCCGCACGAAGGCCGGGGGGCGACGCGCCATGTAGGTGGCGAGGATGGGCGCCGGCTCGCGCAGGCCGACTGACCACCACGCCTGGCGGTTGCGCGCGACATAGCCATCGGCAACTCCGGCGGCCTCCGCGGACTTGAGGAACGCCTCTACCCCGCGCCGCTCTCCCGGCTCCAGTTCGTCAAGATCGGGAGGAAGGTCGATCACGCGGCGTAGCATGGCGGTTGATTCCAGCCGATCGCCCACGTCGATCAACTCGCGCGCCCGCGTGACGGACGGTACGAGATAGCGCTCCGGGATCGGCGAGTGGTTGCCGTTCCTGATCACCCAGGTTCCGTTGGCCCCGGTCACCTGACCACGGTGGACGCGGCAGAGTTCGCCCAACTCGACGTAGCCGTCGGGCATGGAGGGAGTCGATCGGACCACCGGGATCCAGCGTGCGGCTTGCTTGAGGTGCTTGCGGTCCACCACGCGCCCGGCGGTAAGCGGCGTCAGTTCAGCGACGTCCTCAACCATGCGCAGTCGCACGGACCGTGGCTCCGAGCCGATCTCGAAGCAGGTTACTGCTGCTGTGGTTGTTGCATCTTCGAACGGCATGGCCGTGGGCTCGATCACGTGAATCGAGCGCCCGCCGAGGCCGTCGAGCAGCAGCTGCCGGACGGCCCCGCCGTAGTTGACGTCGAGCCACTCCGAACTCGTGACGAAGCAGCCGATGTCGCCGGGCCGCCCGTGGAGCGCCGTTGCGAGGAAGAAGTAGGTGTGCAGTCCGGCGAGACCCGAGAGCCGAATCCCGAATCGTCCGGCCGCGAGACGCGCCCAGGCTTTCGCGTCGGCGCTGAGGTCATGGTGCCGCACGTATGGGGGGTTGCCGATGAAGGCGGTCCGGCCATCCCGGCCGGGAATCGACGCCTGCGTGTAGTCGGCATTGAGCACGGTCGCGTCTCGATCACGCGCAAGCGCGGCGAAACCGCCCCGGGTCAGGATCGTCGCCAGCGGGTCCGTGTCCACCGCCACGATTTCGGCGTCGCTCCGGCGAGCGACCTCGAGGGCGAAACGCCCGCTCCCACACCCCGCGTCGACTACACGTGCTGGTGACTGGTCCAACGCCCAGTCCACCATGGGCCTGGTGATCGCATCCGGGGTGAACACCTGGCCGAGGGGCCGCCGTTCTTGCTGGGACCGTCCCGCGATCAGACGCTCTCCAAGCGGATCGCCGCCCGAACGGATCGCCTCTGCGGTCTCGCGCACCTCGCGTTCGGGTGGGGCGCGCCACGTCTGCGCCTCGAGGACCAGAGCTTCCTCGCTCGTGGAGAGGGGGCCGCCGTGCTCAGTTGCCCCGAGCTCGACAGCCATCCTGGCGAGTGCGAGTTCGGCGTTCGCCCAACCGCGGATGTGCTCAGGCACGCACCGCCCCTGCCACCGCCCCCGCTTGGGCTAGATGTATACCATAGCCATAGAACATTTGTACAGCACCCTCAGACCTACAGCCCGCTGCTGCTGCGCTCGGCCTGGCGGATCGGGCGACGTTCGCCGCTCACGCCGAACTCGGGCGTGCCTATGTCGGCGGCGCCCTTCGTGACCTCGCCCCAGTGGGCGCGGTTCGCCTGGTGGATGCTGAAGCAGGCCTTGAGCGCGGTATGGAAGCCCTGCGCGTCCTGCGTCTGGTTGACCGACTCCTTGATCAGCAGCGCGGCGAACGAGGGCACCTCGGCAATGCGCGTGGCGAGGTTCAGCGTCTCCTCCTCCACCACGTCGCGCGCGAAGACCTTGTTCACCATGCCCAGCCGGTAGGCCTCGTCCGCGTCGATCGAGTCGCCCGTGAGCAGCAGCTCCTTCGCCTTGCGCGGGCCCAGCTCCCAGGGATGCGCGAAGTACTCGACGCCGCAGATGCCTTGCCGCGCCCCGACCACGTCCACGAAGACCGCATCGTCCGAGGCGCAGATCAGGTCGCAGCACCAGGCGAGCATCAACCCGGCGGAGATACAGTAGCCATGCACCTGCGCGATCGTGATCTTGCGCAGGTCCCGCCAGCGCCGCGTGTTCTCGAAGTAGTGCTCGAACTCGCGCAGCCAGCGCTCCTCCGTGCCTCGACGGTCGGTGGCGGCGAGCATCGCCTCGTTCTCGGCGAGGCGCTCCGGCGTGCCCAGGTCATGCCCGGCGGAAAAGGCCGGGCCGAGGCCGCCGAGGATCACGACGCGCACGTCGTCGTCCGCCTCGGCGCGCAGGAACGCCTCGTCCAGCTCGCCGAGCAGGCCGTAGTTCTGGGCGTTGCGCGCATCGGGGCGGTTGAGCCAGATGCGCGCGATGCGGCCCTCGTGCAGCGTCTCGTAGGTGACAAAGCGCCCGTCGGCCATCGCTCTCTCCGTTCGTCGCAGCCCGGCGGCGTGCCGAGGCGCTGCGGATGATAGCGGAGCGCCGTCTTGACGAGATCGCCGGGCGCGCGCCAGTGTGCGCGCGGGGCGGCGCGAATGCCCGGTGAGCACGTCCAGACGCCGATCGTCTACCTCCGGGAGATGCCCGAGCGCATCGAGATCGGCTGGTTCGGGAACCCGTACCTGGTCTGCCCCACCTGCGAGGACGGCGCGCTCGTCACGATGCAGGATCCGCAGGGCCAGGGCTCGATGCTGATCTGCGCGCGCGGCTGCGGCCAGCGCTTCTGGGTCGACGCGGCCGACCCGAAGGACGCCTCCCGCTAGTCCTCCGAGGCGGTCCAGCGGTCGTGCATCACGACGCTCTCGAGGGGCGCCCGCCGGTTCGGGCCGTAGTCGCGGGTGGGCCAGCCGAGCGGGATGATCGCGGCGCTCTCGATGCCCTCGGGGATGCCGAGCACCTCGTGCAGCTCCTCCTTGCGGCGGCGGTGCAGCGTCGTCAGCACGGTCCCGAGGCCAAGCGCGCGGGCGGCGAGCATGAGGTTCTGGCAGGCCGGGTAGATCGAGGCGCCCGTCTGGAAGCCGGCCTGTCCCGAGGGCGGCGTCGAGACGCAGGCGACGATCAGCACCGGGGCCTGGTCCATCGGCATCCGCTCGTCGTTGGGCGAGACCTGCGCGATGCGGTAGATGTCGGCGCGCGCGCGGTCGTAGACCTCGCGGATGCGCGCCTTCTGCTCCGGGTCGCGCACGACGATGAAGCTCCACGGCTGCGTGTTGGAGCCCGAGGGCGCGTGGATCGCGGCCTGCAGCACGGCGCGCACGTGCTCCTCGCTGACCTCGCGGTCGGACCAGGCGCGGACGGCGCGCTGGCGCCGGAACAGCTTGCTCGCGTCCTCGATTGGTTTCATCGCTAGATCGTCTCCACCAGCCCGCTGTAGGTCGCCATCACGCGGCCGGGCTGGCCCCAGCGCTCGGGCTGGCCGGCAGCCATGTCGTCGAGCTCGATGAGCCCGCGCTCGACGGCGAACTCGGGCGCGAAGACCGTGAGGCCGGAGTAGTACATCGGATGCGGCGAGCTCGCGATGTGGGCGCAGCTGCGCCCGGCCGCGAGCGCCGAGTCGTGGTTCGCGGGGTCGAACGCGTCGCCGCGCTGGACCGCCTTGCGCTCCACGCCGACATCGCCCGGCTCGAGGTTCACGATCGCGACGTTGTGATCGGCGACCTCCTTGGCGAGCCCGGGCGCGATGCGATTGAACGCCGCCTTGCTCACGGCGTAGGAGAGCCCCGGCCGGCCCGTCCAGTCGCTCGTCGGCATCCTCGCGGACTCGACGATGCCGTTGCGCGAGCTGATGTGGATCACGACCCCGCCGCCCTGCTCGACCATCACGGGGACGACTTTCGTGAGCAGGTAGAGCGGGGCGAGCGCGTTCACGCGCAACGAGAGATCGAAGACCTCGTACGGCGTGAGCAGGAACGGATCCTTGAAGCCGCGGCCTACCCAGCGGGCGTTGTTGACCAGCACGTCGATGCGGCCGAACTCATCGAGCGTGCGCTCCACGAGGGCGTCCATGTCGCCCTGCTCCAGCAGGTCGACGCGCACTGCGAGCGCGCGCCGTCCGAGCGCCTCGATCTCCTCGACGGTTTCGGCGAGGCTCGTGCCGGGGACGGGGCGGACGTCGGAGCCCGTCACCGACTCGGACATCTCCTGCGGCTCGCCGGGCTCCAGCGTGCGGGCGGCGACGGCGAGGTCGTAGCCGGCCTCGGCGAGGGCGATTGCGCAGGCCTTGCCGATCCCGCGGCTGGCGCCGGTGACGATCGCGACGGGTGCGGATTGCGACACGGTGGCCTCCTCGGGCTAGTCGGAGCGGATCGAGGGCGAGTAGGTCGGCAGGCGGTCGAGCAGGAGGTCGTCGGCGCGGCCGCGCACGCGCTCCTTCGTCGCCTCCGGGTGGGTGAGGATGTAGAAGCGCTCCTCGCGGATGGCGGCGACGACGAGGTCGCCGACGTCCGTGGGCAGCATGCGGCGGCCCTGGTCGTTCAGTTGCTCGGCGCTGCGCGGCTGGCGCGGGCGCTGGTAGCCGCCCATCTGCACGGGGGTGCGGATGCGGCCGGGGCAGAGCACCGAGGCGCGCAGTTTCGAGCCCGCCCGCAGCAGCTCGTGGTGCAGCGACTCGCTGAGCGCGACCACGGCCGCCTTGGTGGCGACATACGTGCTGATGCCGGGGCGCGAGCCGAGGCCCGCCGCCGAGGCGGTGTTGACGATGTGCCCCTCGCTGTCCTGCTCGATCATCAGCGGCACGAAGACGTGCATCCCGTTGAGCACGCCCCAGAAGTTCACCCCGACCACCGCCTGCCACTCCTCGTGCGGCAGCTCCCAGAGCGCGGGCTCGGGCCGCGAGTTGAGGCCGGCGTTGTTGCAGAGCACGTGCACCGCGCCGAACTCGTCGATCACGCGCCGCGCGAGCGCCTCGACGCTGTCGCGGTTCGTGACGTCCGTCGGCACGCCGATCACCGTGCCGTACCGGCCGAGCGCCTGCTCCGCCTGCTTCAGCCCGTCGGCGTCGATGTCGGCGAGGGCGACGCGCATCCCGGCCTCGAGCAGGCGCTGCGCGATCCCGCTGCCGATGCCTCCCGAGCCGCCCGTGACGACGGCAACCTTGTCCTGGAAGTCGCGCATCTTCGTTTCCTCTCGTGCCCCTCGGGGGAGTGGCGCCGAGTGTAGTCCCTGCCATCCGTCGATGCGCTCTCTCCCGGCCCTCCCGTCATTCCGGCGAAAGCCGGAATCCAGGCTCGGCAGACATGCGAGCGCCCTCGGAAGGTTGTTGCGCCCCCGAGTGGCGGGCTGCGCCCGCTCCCCCTCACCCCCGCCTCTCCGCCAGGGGAGAGGGGGCCGGACCGCCCTCGAGAGTCGCGTGCGCCCTCGGTGGGTCCGAGCCGCGCGCAGCGCGTGCTCGTCCGGGATGGGGGTGTGGGGGGCGCAGCCCCCACAGAAAGAAAACCGAGGGCGGGCGGACCGCCCGTGGAGGCTAGAACCCCTCCCAGTCCGGCGCGCGTGTGGGCAGCGCGACCTGGGCGCGGCCCTTCGCGGTGGTCTCGCCGATCTGGTTCTCCGCCCACAGCTCGAGGTCCACGAGGTGGTCGGCGCCCTCGATCTGCTTGCCGCTGACGCGGCCCTTGAGCCAGGTGGTGTCGCCGAGGTAGTTGAAGCGGCGGACCTCGCCGTAGAGGCGCGTCATGAAGCCGTCGTTGCCCATCCAGTTCGTCACGGGATGCCCGAGCCAGCACATCCGCTGCGAGCCGTAGTCGTAGGCCATCGGCAGCCCCGCCTGGCCGGCGGTCCCGGAGGCGGCGTGCACGCGGATCACCGCCTCGAGCGCGCCCGTGTTCGGGTCGCGGTACCAGAACGCCGGGTGGCGGCGCGACTCGCGGACGGAGAAGACGTGCGCCATGCCGCCGATGCAGCCCGCCTCGAAAGCGGCGATGTCGCCGAGGCTGAGCGGGCCCTTGACGACGGCGGGCAGCTCGTCGCCGACCTGCACGTCCTCCCAGAAGCGAGGGGTCGCGCCGCGGATCTCCTCGTTGAGCATCTGCTCCTCGATCTCGAACAGCTCGTCCTCGCTGTAGGCGTACGGCTCGCGCTGGTACTTGCCGCGCTCGCGGGCGGCGCGGCGCTCGGCGCGGAACTGCCAGCCCTTGCACTCGGCGATCACCTCGCCTCGCTGGTTGCGGTAGGTGGAGATGCTGGACTGGATCATCGTGCGCCCGGCGAACTCGCCCTGGCGCTCGTCGAGGCCGGTGAACTGCTCCTGCACCGTGATCCGGTCGCCGAGCATGATCGGGCGATGCCACACCCAGTCGTTGCCGGCGTGGAAGCCGTGCACGCCGGGCAGCCCGCCCGTCCGCCCCGAGGTCCAGTACACGCTGTAGAGGAAGGTCGGCGGCGCGATGATCCCGCCCCAGCGCGTCGAGGCCGCGTACTCGGCGTCCACCCACAGCGGGTTCGGATCGCCGATGCCGCGCACGAAGTGGCGGATGTTGTCGCGCGTCGCCTCCTCGTGCAGCGGGCCCAGGCCGTAGAAGCTCGGCCGGTTGTAGCTGCCGAGGCGCGATCGCAGCCGCTCGAGGGCCTCCTCGGTGATCTGGCCCTCGCTGACACCTTCGCTGATCGTGGGCGCGTCCTGCTCGGCCATCGCTGCCTCCTCGCCGCCTTCCGGGGCAAGCCTACCGCGCCGCGCGCCCTCGGGGGCAGCCGCCGGGCGCCTCGTTCGCCCGCCCGCGAGGGCGTGGGTATGATGCGGGCGTCAACCGGACATCGGGGAAGGGCCGTGCGCATGCACTACGGCTGGACCGACGAGCAACTGCAGTTCCGCGACGATCTGCGCGCCTTCATCGCCGAGCACCGCACCGAGGAACTCCTCGAGGAGCTCGAGGCGTACCACGAGACCTACGTCTACGGCCCCGCGATGCGGCGCTTCCGCAGCGCCCTCGACGAGGCCGGGTTCTCGACCATGGCCTGGCCGAAGGAGTACGGCGGCCAGGACAAGGGCGCGTTCTATCTCTTCATCCTCAAGGAGGAGCTGGAGTACTGGGGGATGCCCTACGACGCGCTCTCCGTGCTCTCCGTGGGCACGACGATCATGCGCTTCGGCAGCGAGAGCCAGAAGCGCGAGTGGCTGCCCAGGATCCAGACCGGCGAGATGAACTTCGCGATCGGCTACACCGAGCCGAACGCCGGCACGGACCTCGCCTCGCTGCAGACGCGCGCGGTCCGCGACGGCGACGAGTGGGTGATCAACGGGCAGAAGATCTACACCTCGGCGGCCCACAACGCGAGCCACCTCTTCATGGCGGCGCGCACCGACCCCGAGGCGCCCAAGCACCGCGGCATCTCCGTCTTCGTCTTCCCCATGGACACGCCCGGCATCACCGTGCGCCCGCTCTGGACGATGGGCGGCGGACGCACCAACGAGACCTTCTACGAGGACGTGCGCATCCCCGCCGACTCGATCATCGGCGAGGAGAACCGCGGCTGGTACACGATCATGAACGCGCTCGACCTCGAGCGCGTCACGATCGGCCCCTACGCGCCGATCAAGCGCGTGCTCGACCTGATGGTCGACTACGTGCGCGAGGAGCGCAGCGAGCTGCGCGACGACCCGATCGTGCGCACGAAGCTGGCCGAGACGAAGCTCGACTACGAGATCGCGCGGGCGCTTGCGACGACCAACGCGGCGATCATCGACGGCGGCCACACCCCGACGATGGAGGCCTCGATGACGAAGGTCTGGTCGACCGACATGAAGGAGCGCGTGAGCAACCTGGCGATGGACCTGCTCGGCTGGGAAGGCGCGCTGCAGGGCGCGAGCGGCCCGGTCGCGCCCCTCGGCGGGGACTTCGAGGAGCGCTGGCGCGGCGCGCCGGCGACGCGCTTCGGCGGCGGCACGAACGACGTGCAGCGCCAGATCATCGCCACGCGCGGCCTCAGCCTGCCGCGCGGCTAGCGGGAGCGCACCCAGTGGACCTGCAACCGACCGACCTCCAGGAGCTGCTGCGCAACAACGCCGAGGACGTGCTCGCGCGCGAGGCGCCCGCCGACCGCGTGCGCGAGATCGAGCAGGCGGGCGAGCCCGACGCCGCCCTCTGGTCGACGCTCGTCGACCTCGGCTGGACCGGCCTCGCGATCGACGAGGAGCACGGCGGCCAGGGCGGCTCGCTGCTCGACCTCGCCGTGATCGTCGAGCAGCTCTGCCGCCACGCCGTGCTGACGCCCTTCGTGCCCACCGCCCTCGCCGCGATCGTGGTGCAGCGCCACGGCGGCGAGGCGCTGCGGGCCGAGCTGCTGCCGCGCATCGCCGAGGGCGCGACGGTCGCGATTGCCCTCGCCGAGGGCCACGGCGAGCTGCGCGACCTCGCGGCGAGCTACGCGGACGGCGCGGTCAGCGGCGAGAAGCGCTTCGTCGAGTACGCGCGCAGCAGCGACCTGCACCTCGTGGCTGCCAGCCGCAACGGCGCCCCGGGCCTCGCGGTGGTGCAGGCGGGCGCCGAGGGCGTCAGCATCCAGCAGGATCTCGTGAGCATCGGCAAGACGCCGCAGGCGATCGTCGCCTACGAGGGTGCGCGGGCCGACTCCTGGATCGAGGGCGAGGCGGCCGTCGAGGATCTGCGGCGGCTCGGCTCCGCGCTGGCCTCGCTGGAGTCGTACGCGCACGCGCAGCGCGCGCTCGACATGACGGTCGACTACGTGCAGACGCGCGTGCAGTTCGCGCGGCCGATCGGCGCCTTCCAGGCGGTGCAGATGCGGCTCGCCGACCTCGCGACGCGGGTGCAGGCGAGCAACTTCCTGGTGCACGAGCTGCTCTGGCGCTTCGGCGAGGGCAGCGAGGACCCGGAGCAGATCGCGGTCGTGAAGGCGGTGACGGCGCAGACGGTGGCGCAGGTCACGCAGGACTGCCACCTGCTGCACGGCGGCATCGGCTTCATCACGGAGTACGACCTCTACTTCCACACGATCCGCGGCAAGGAGGCCTCGCTGCGCTTCGGCGGCGCCGGCGCGGCGCTGCGCACCGTCGCCGACGCCCTCCTCGACTAGCCCCGGCAGGAAGAGCGCCTAGTTGCGGCGGTCGCGGAAGGGGTCCGTCTCCGCGGAGCGCGAGACGAGGAAGCGCGCGATCGCGCTGGCGTGGTGGTGCGCGATGCGCCACTCGCCGCCCTCGAGGACGAAGACGTTGGTCGCCTCGATCGGGGCGCCCTCCACGATCTCGCGGCAGAGCACGATCGCCGTGTCGCCGAGGCGGTGCGCGACGGCGTCGCGCACCTCGATGCCCGGCGCGTCCGGGTTGGTGAGGATGCCTTCCCAGCTCTTCAGCACGTCCTCGCGCCCGGTCAGCACCGTCCACGCGGGGTGCGTGCAGGCGACCGGCGCCTCGCGCGCCCAGAGCCGGTCCATCGCCTCCAGGTCGCGCTCGGCGAAGGCGCGGTAGAAGGCCGCGTTCGCCTCGAGGACGGCGTCATCGCCGCCGTCCTGCCCGCCGTCCGGGGCGCGCCCGGCGGCCTCGCCGGTCACGGCGCCGCGATCTTCGCGACCGTGTCCCCGGCGTGGATCGCGCCCGACTGCACGACGCGGGTGTTGACGCCCCGGAGGCGCAGCGCCATCGCCTCGGGGGTGCTGACGAAGCGCAGCGCGTCGTGGCCGAAGCGGGAGGCGAACTTCAGGCAGCCCGTGTGCGGCTTCTCGGTGACCTCGATGACCGCGGAGCCGATGGACAGTCGCGTCCCGGGCGGCAGGTTCTCCTCGCTCATGTCGAGGTCGATCACCAGCTGGTCGCCCACGAGCGGCCAGCGCTCCCGCGACCGCGCCACGAGATCGAGCACGCGGGCGTTGATGATCGTGACCTGCGCGAGGGGATGCGGTCCGCCGTCGGCGCTGCTTGAGCTCGGGCGGTCCTGCCAGCTGTCCCCGACGACGCCGACGGCCACGTCGAGGTCGGCTTCCTCGACGACCTCGCGCTGGTCGACGGCGGGCCGCCGCACGATCATCAGCAGCGCGCCGCCGTCCGCCGGGGAGCGGCGAATCTCCTCAAGGCCCGCCTCGAGGCGCTCGAGGTCGAGGTGGAGGGCCGCGTCCGTCGAGTCTTCCGTGCTGACCATCGTTCGATCCTCGCCGCGCGCGGCCTGCGCCGCCGCTTGCCCGCTGGCCGCCCCGACAGGGTACCCTGCGCGCGCGAGCGAGGAGCTGCGGCGATGCCGGATCTGATCTACGACAAGCGCGACGACTACGCGATCTTCACCTACAACCGCCCCGAGCGGCTCAACGCCCTCGGAGGCCAGCTGATCAACCAGCTGACCGAGGCGATCGAGGACTTCAGCGAAGACCCGAAGATGCGCGTCGGCATCGTCACCGGTTCCGGGCGCGCGTTCTGCGCCGGCGGCGATCTCAAGGAGATGGCCGAGGGCACCTTCAAGGGGCAGTTCGAGGCGACCTACCCGTACTCCGGGAACGCGAAGCCGTTCATCGCCGCGATCAACGGGCTCGCCGTCGGCGGCGGGCTGGAGACCGCGCTGGATTGCGACATCCGGATCTGCTCGACGGAGGCCTACTTCGGGCTGTTCGAGCCGAAGCGCGGGATCATGGCCGGCTACGCCACGAAGCACCTCGCGAGGGTGATCGGGCTCTCCGCCGCCAACTACATCCTGCTCACCGCCGACCGCATCGAGCCGCAGCAGGCGCTCGAGTGGGGCATCGTCACCGAGGTGCTGGAGCCGGAGGCGCTGCTGCCGCGCGCGATCGAGATCGCGGAGCTGATCATCGAGAACGCCCCGCTCTCGGTGGAGGGCACGAAGGCCCAGATCCAGGAGTGGCGGCTCGCCAAGGTCGACGAGGCGCTCCGCCTCGGCCAGTGGGTGAGCAAGGTCGTTCACGCCTCGGAGGACTCGAAGGAGGGCCCGAAGGCCTTCGCCGAGAAGCGCGACCCGGTCTGGAAGGGCGGGTAGCGGCCCGCCGCACTCGCGCCCCGAGGGCGCAACATACCGTCGCGGGGTGCGCCGTCCGGCGGGTGTCCGTCGTTGACCGCGCGCGGGGGGCGTGCGTTCAATGGCTGGGCGGGTGCGGGGGTAGCTCAGCTGGTAGAGCATCTGCCTTCCAAGCAGAAGGTCGCGGGTTCGAGACCCGTCCCCCGCTCCACAACCCCACCCGCTCGACCTCGCCCGCAGTCACCATGCGAGAGCGCACGCGCGCCCGGCGACGCCCGTCGCTGCTAGGCTCATCCCCGGCCACAGGACGCGCGCCGAGCACTCGAGGAGGACGGGATGGCGGACGACGGGTTCACTCCGGACTGGGACGCGCTGACGGAGGAAGCGACGGAGCTGCTCTCCGCCTACATCCGCGTCGACACCGTCAACCCGCCCGGCAACGAGACGCGCGCCTGCGAGTTCTACGGCGCGATCCTCGATCGCGAGGGCATCCCCTACCGCGTCTACGAGCCGGCCGACGCGCCCGGCCGAGGCACGCTCGTCGCCACGCTGCCCGGCGACGGCACGGGCGGCAAGCAGTTGATCCTGCTCAACCACACCGACGTCGTCCCCTTCGAGCGCGAGCACTGGACGGTGGACCCGCTCGGCGGCGAGGTGAGCGACGGCTACATCTGGGGCCGCGGCACGCTCGACATGAAGGGGATGGGCATCATGGAGCTCATCACCTTCCTGCTGCACCATCGCCACGGCCTCCCGCTGCGCCGCGACCTCACCTTCATCGCCGTCGCCGACGAGGAGGCGGGCAGCGTCCATGGCGCGGACTTCCTCGCGCGCGAGCATCCCGACGTCATCGACTGCGTGTGCGTGATCAACGAGGGCGGGCGCGGCAGCACGCGCGCCTTCGGCGTCGAGCGCCCGCTGATGCAGATCGGCGTGGCGGAGAAGATCCCCTTCTGGGTGCGGCTGCGCACGCAGGGCCGTCCCGGTCACGGCTCCGTGCCGACGCCGGACAACGCCGCCGACCGCCTCGTACGCGCGCTGCAACGGATCCAGGACTGGGAGCGCCCGCCGCAGATCGGCCCGGAGCTGCGCGCCTACTTCGAGGGCCTGCACGCCGCGGGCCTGCTCGATGAGGAGCCGACATCCGAGGTCATCGAGCGGGTCGCCGCGCGTCAGCCGCGGGTCGGGGCGCTGCTGAGGAACACGATCTCCCTCACGACCCTCGAGTCCGGCGTGAAGCACAACGTGATCCCCGCCGGGGCGTCGGCGACCCTCGACTGCCGCCTGCTGCCGGGCGCCGACCCGGACGCCTTCCTCGCGGAGCTGGTCGAGGTGATCGACGACGCCGAGGTGGATGTGGAGGTGGTGCTGAGCAGCTACGGGCCGCCCTCGCCGATCGATTCGGAGCTGTACGACACGCTGGCAAGGGCCGTGCGCAACACGGTGGAGGACGCGGTCGTCGTCCCCTGGACCTCGACGGGCTTCACGGACTCGCGGGTGTTCCGCCGCATGGGCTACCCGGCGTACGGCTTCACGCCGGTCTTCGTGCCGCCCTCGGACCAGGCGCTCGGCCACGGTAACGACGAGCGCATCGCGATCGAGGGCCTGCGGCTGGGCATGCAGATCCTGCACGACACCGTGCGCAGCATCTGCGGGTAAGGGTCCGGTGATGGCGCTGCCCGAGGTGATCGACGTGCACGTGCACCTGACGCGCGATCCTGCGCAGGAGCGGCTCGTCTTCCCCAAGCCCGGCTACCCCGACGAGTGGTACCGCGCCAACGAGCCGCGCGTCATCGACTGGATGGACGACGAGGGCGTCTCGCACCTCTTCATGATCAACTACATGGACACCAACCGGATGATCGCGAGCCGGCTGGCCCGCATGCCGGGCGCCTCGGAGGCCGAGCTCGAGGGCGCGCGCGAGCGGCTCCGCGAGGAGCACGTGGAGCGCCTGCGGCGCTTCAACGCCTGGTGCTGCGAGCTCGGCGCGCGCGAGCCGCGCCTCATCCCCTTCCCCTGCGTCGACATCGGCATCTTCTACGACGTGACGGTGATGATGGAGGAGCTGGAGACGCGGCTGGCCGAGGGCGCGCGCGGGATCAAGCTGCACCCCGGCCTCGGCCACTACTTCCCCGGCGACGAGCGGATGTTCCCGCTCTACGAGCGCCTGCAGGAGGCGGACATCCCCGTCCTCAGCGACACCGGCTCGCTCTCCCCGGCGCCCGAGGGCGGCGTCTACGGCGAGCCGCTCAACTTCGTGCCGGTGTTCGAGCAGTTCCCGCGGTTGCGCTTCATCATGGCGCACGCCGCGAGCGCCTTCTGGGACGAGCGCGTCCCGATCGCCGAGCGCTTCCCGCAGGTCTGGTTCGACCTCGCGGGCGGCTTTCAGGGCCCCGGTCACCACGCGCGCGACGGCCACCGCGCCTGCCCGATCGACGACGCGCCGCGCTTCCTGCGCGCGCTCGGGATCGAGCGCGTGCTCTGGGCCTCGGACGCCCCGGGCCACGAGGCGGGCCCGCAGCTGCGCAGCTTCATGAGCATCCCGCTGACGGACGCCGAGCGCGAGCGGATCCTCGCCGGGAACGCCCGCGAGTTCATCGGGCTCGACTAGCCGGAGCACCACGCGGGGCCGGTTGACAGCGCTCGCCGCGCCGACCTAGAAGGGCAACGTCCGTCATACCCGGCAGCCGGGTTCTCGATTCGCGGCGGAGGTCGCCATGGCAGGCCCGCTCTCCGGCCTTCGCGTCATGGACGTCTCCCAGCTGGCGGTCGGGCCGCTGGGCGCGGCCTTCCTCGGCGAACTCGGCGCCGAGGTGATCAAGGTCGAGGTTCCGGACGGCGACCTGATCCGCACGCTGCTGCCGCACATGAACGGCGTCGCGACCTACTACACGTCCGTCAACGTCACCAAGAAGAACATCGCCCTCGACCTCAAGAGCCCGCGAGACCTCGAGATCGCGCGAGGGCTCGCCGAGCGCAGCGACGTGTTCGTCGAGAACTTCCGGCCCGGCGCGATGGAGCGCCTCGGCCTCGGCTACGAGGCCGTGCGCGCGCTCAACCCGGACATCGTCTACTGCTCCTCCTCCGGGTACGGCTCGCGCGGCCCGCGCAGGCGGGAGGGCAGCGCCGACGGCTACGCGCGCGCCTTCACCGCGTTCGACAGCTTCACCGGCCCCGTGGGCGGGCGGGCGGAGCGCTTCCGCAGCAACGGCCACGTCGACCACACCTGCGCGGCGGTCGTCACGCAGACCGTGCTGGCGGGGCTCTGCGCGCGCGAGCGCTTCGGCATCGCGCAGTTCGTCGAGACCTCGATGATGCAGGCGGCGGCGGTCTACCAGACCACGCGCATCGCCGAGCACTTCGCGGGCGGGCGGCACGCGCCGCTGGGCAGCGCGACGACCAACCTCGTGCCGCACCAGGGGTTCCGCACGAGCGACGGGCACATCGCCGTCGGGGTGAACACGCAGGCCCAGTGGCGAGGCCTCTGCGCCGCTCTCGGCCTCCCGTGGCTCGCCGAGGACGCGCGCTTCGCGGACAACGCCGCCCGCGTCGAGCACCGCGCCGAGCTGCTCTCGCTGCTGGAGCGGACATTCGAGGACGGGTCGGACGCGGACTGGCTCGCAGCCCTCGAAGCACACGGCGTGCCCTGCGGCCCGTTCCTGACGTTCGCCGACCTCTGGGCCAGCGAGCACGTCCAGGCCAACGAGCAGATCGTCGAGCGCGAGCACCCCTGGGGCGCCGTCAAGGTCGGCGGCGCGCCTTGGCGCTTCAGCGCCACGCCCGCCCGCGTCGAGCGCGCCCCGGCGATCGACGAGCACCGCGACGAGGTGCTCGCCCTGATCGAGGCGGAGCCGCCGCGCCGGGACGGCCCGCGCCCCGATCCGCTGCCCGCCGCCGCGCCGCTCGAGGGCGTCACCGTGGTCGAGCTGGCGCAAGGCGTGGGCGCGCCGCTGGCCGCGATGCAGCTCGGCGACCTCGGCGCGGAGGTCATCAAGGTGGAGCCGCCGGGCGGCGACTGGACGCGCACGATCGGCCCGCCGTTCCTCGGCGATGAGAGCCCCGTCTTCCTCGCGCTCAACCGCAACAAGCGCGGCGTCGTGCTCGACGTCGAGGACGCCGCCGGCCGGGCCGCCCTCGACGGGCTGATCGCGGACGCCGACGTGCTGGTGACGGACCTCGCGCCGGCCGAGGCGGGGCGGCTGGCGCTGCGCTACGAGGATCTGGAGGCAGCGAACCCGGAGCTGATCCACTGCAACGTCACCCCGTTCGGCGAGCGCGGGCCGCTGCGCGACAAGCCGGGCACCGAGATCGTGCTGCAGGCGATGGCGGACATCTGGCGCTACCTCGGCCGCCCCGATGAGCCGCCGTTGCGCCACGGCCAGGACGTGTCGGCGATGGCGGCCGGGTTCTTCGCGGTGCAGGGCGTGCTGGCCGCCGTCGTTCACCGCGCGCGCGGCGGAGGCGGGCAGCGGGTCGAGGTCTCCGAGCTGGGCTCGCTGCTCGCGGTCGAGACGCAGCTGAACGCGGCGCAGAGCGACGACTCCCTCGAGGGCGGCTGGCACCTCTCCGCGCCGACCGACCCGCCCGAGTACGACCTCCATGGCAGCGACCTGCAGGTCGACATCGGCTTCGTCCGGGACCAGACCGGCTGGCTGCGGTTCTGCGAGCGCATCGGCGTCCCGGAGGACGTGGCGGAGGATCCGCGCTGGGCAACCACGCTCGACCGCACGCTGAACGCCGAGGCACTGGGCGAGACCTTCGAGCCGTACACGAGGAAGTACCGCGCCGCCGAGCTGAAGGAGATCATCGAGGCGTGCGGCGGCATCGCCGTCGTCTGCAACGACTACCGCTCGCTGTTCGAGGATCCGCAGATGGTCGAGTACGAGATGCTGCGGCACCTCGAGCATCCGACCCTTGGCCGCATCGCGACGGTCGGGCTGCCCTGGCGGCTGGACGAGACGCCGGGCTCGCTGCGGCGTCCGCCTCCGCTGCTGGGCGAGCACACGGACGAGGTCCTCGGGCGGATGCGGGAGGCCAGCCGTGCCGCTCGCTGAGCACGTCCTCGGCAAGGTCTGCATCGTCGGCGTTGGAGCGACGCCGCAGGGCACGCTGCCCGAGCACACGGCCGACGGCATCGCGATCTGGGCGCTGCGCGAGGCGCTGGCCGACAGCGGCCTGGCCAAGGAGGACCTCGACGGCCTGATCGTGCAGCCGAGCTTCGGCGGCCAGGGCGACATCAAGGAGATCGGCCACCGCCTCGGCGTGGAGCCGCGCATCGGCTCGAACCTGAGCCACCACGGCGCGGTGATCCAGTACGCGGCGCTGCTGATCGCGAGCGGCATGGCCGAGGTGGTCGCCTGCGTCTACGGCACGAACCAGCGCACCAACCGCAACCGCTTCGGCTCGAGCGTCTACCACCTCGGTGGCAACTTCGACGACGTGTACGGGCTCTCCAACCCGGGCGCGGTCGCCGCCTTCAACTACCGCCGCCGCATGCATGACTTCGGGGCCACCGAGGAGCAACTCGGCACGGTCGCCGTCGCGCAGTCGCGGGCGGCGGCGCTCAACCCGCTGGCGGTCTACCGCCAGCCGCTCACGATCGACGACTACCTGGACACCCGCTACGTGATCGCACCGCTGCGCCTCGTGGATTTCTGCATGGTCAACGACGGCGGCTTCGCGATGATCCTCACCAGCCCCGAGCGCGCGGCGGATCTGCCGGCGCCGCCGGTCACGATCGTGGGGATGGGCGCGCAGTCCAGCTTCCTGGAGCTGGAGCACCCCGACAGCATGTACCACCCCTCGCAGCTTCCGAACGCGGAGCGGCTGTGGGGCGCCTCCGGGCTGGGCCCCGAGGACATCGACGCGCTCTACGTGCAGGAGTCGTACACGCCGAACGTGCTCTCCGCCCTCGAGAACTACGGGTTCTGCGAGTTCGGGACGGCCCAGGACTGGATCCAGGACGGCCGCATCGAGCTCGACGGCGAGTTCCCGGTCAACCCGCACGGAGGCCAGAACCGCATGACCTACATGGTCGGCTGGCACAACACCTTCGACGCGGTGAAGCAGCTCCGCGGCGAGGCCGAGGAGCCGGGGCGCCAGCTCGCCGGCCTCGAGACGGTGCTGTGCACCTTCTCGACGGGGCACTGGCAGTCGACGT
This sequence comes from Dehalococcoidia bacterium, assembly GCA_963692775.1. Lineage (GTDB taxonomy): Bacteria > Chloroflexota > Dehalococcoidia > UBA2979 > UBA2979 > VXMT01. The sequence continues at coordinate 2,812,109 of OY839116.1, forward strand.
GGTCGCTGATCTACCGGGGCGGCGCGTGAGCGGGTACGCGAAGCCGCTGCCGCTCGTCACGGAGCTCAACGAGCCGCACTGGGAGGGCGCGAGACGGGGCGAGTTCCTCGCGCAGCGCTGCACGGCCTGCGGGCACATCTGGTTCCCGCCTTCGCCGAACTGCAGCGGCTGTCTCTCCGAGGACTACGAGTGGGCGGCGCTGGCCGGCACGGGCGCCGTCTACTCGTTCATCGTCTACCACCAGGGCTGGCTGCCCGGGTACCGCGACGAACTGCCCTACAACGTCGCGATCATCGAGCTCGACGAGGGCGTGCGCTTCGTCAACAACCTCGTCGAGGTGGACAACGACGCGATCGAGGTCGGAATGCGCGTCGAGGCGGTTTTTGAGGAGGTCGCCGAGGACGTGGTCGTGCCGCGCTTCAGGCCGGCGGCCTCGTAACGGACGGAGGAGCACGATGGCGGCAGCGGGCGGTCCCGAGATCATCGACATCCACCTGCATCTCTGCAGGGACGTGAACCAGGAGCGGCTGGTCTTCCCCAAGGACGGCTGGCCGGACGAGTGGTACTGGGGCAACCCGGACGACGTGATCCCCTACATGAACGAGCGCGGGGTCAGCTACGTCGCCACCCAGAACATCATGGACACCGGCCGCATGACGGAGGCGCGCCTCGCGCGCGTCCGCGCCGGCGGCGCCTCGGACGAGGAGGTCGAGCGCGTCCGCCTCGACCTCGCCGAGCCGATGCGCGAGCGGGTGCGCGGCTTCAACGACTGGGCCTGCGAGACGCACGCCGCCGAGCCGCGCATCATCCCCTTCGTCATGATCGACCCGGTGCTGTTCGGCGAAGGGGCGGTCGAGGAACTCGACCGCTGCATCGCGAACGGCGCGAAGGGCGTCAAGGTGCACCCGAGCATCTGCCGGCACCTGCCGGACCACCCGAGCATGCTGGCCGTCTACGAGCGGCTGCAGGAGGTGGAGCTGCCGATCCTCACCGACAGCACCTCGCGCGTGACGAACGGCGAGCAGTACGGGATGCCGCTCAACTGGCGGCCCGTGCTCACACAGTTCCCGCGGCTGAGGTTCATCATGGCCCACTTCTGCGACCAGATGTGGGACGACCGCATCGACCTCAGCCGGGAGTTCACCGACAACCTCTGGTTCGACATCTCGGGCGGTCTCGTCGACGACCATCACCCGCCGGGCAGCCACTCCTGCATGCCCGCGGTGCAGGCCGCCCGCGTCTTCCGCAAGGTCGGCATCGAACGCATCATGTTCGGCTCCGACGGGCCCGGCGGCGGCTCCGGCGAGGACATCCGCGAGATGGCCGCGCAGGTGATGGCGCTCGAACTCAGCGACCGCGAGAAGGAGCTGATCCTCGCCGGCAACGCGAGGGCGTTCCTCGGTCTGTAGCCGCCCCGCCCGCGCGCGAGGGCGCCCACCGTCAGCCATGACGGACGTGACGCAGAGGTGAAGGTGACTCGCGGAGCGGGCCCCTTGCATCGGTAGTGAGACTCTGTATCATCTTGCTGAAATGAAGCACTGGGACGCCAGTTCGTCCTGTCGTCTTCAGCGGCACACCACGACACGCCTCGCAGGAGGTCAGGTAGATGATGAGCCCCGTCAGGTCGATCCGTGATCTCGTCCCTGCCCGGCGCTCCCTGTTCGGGTCGCTCCTGCTCGCGCTGGCCCTTGCCGTCATGGCCGCAGTCGCCGCCTCCGGCGTCGGCGACTCCGGGACGGTGGAGGCGCAGGCTCCGGCTCCGGGCGATCGCAACCCCGCCCAGGACTTCGAGGGCGAGAGCGGCACCGTCGGCGTCTGGGCGGGCGGCGACACGCTGTGGCTCCTGAACGGACTGGAGATTCACGGATACAGGATGTCCGATAAGTCCAGGGACACGTCGAGGACGTTCGACACCCTGAGCGCGGCGGGCAACACCCTGCCCACCGGCATCTGGTCGGACGGCGACACCATGTGGGTCACGAACTTCGGCCTCGAATTCCCCGGCTTCCCCAGCCTCTCCGTCACCCCGAAGATTTTCGCGTACAAGATGTCCGACAAGTCCCGGGACGCGGACAAGGACTTCGACACCCTGGACGCGGCGGGCAACGGGGCCCCCGGGGGCTTGTGGTCGGACGGCGTCACCATGTGGGTCGCGGACCTCGCCGACAAGAAGCTCTACGCCTACAGGATGTCCGACAAGTCCCGGGATGCTTCCAGGGACTTCGACGCCCTGAGCGCCGCGGGCAACGATGCCCCGAAGGGCATCTGGTCGGACGGCGTCACCATGTGGGTCGCGGACATCGAAGACGACAAGATCTACGCGTACCGGATGTCCGACAAGTCGAGGGACGCGGACAAGGACTTCAACGCCCTGAGCGCCGCGGGGAACAATGACCCCGCCGGCATCTCGTCGGACGGGCCCACGATGTGGGTGGCGGACCAGGACACGGAGGACAACAAGGTCTACGCGTACCACGCCTTCGTGGAGCCGCCGGGCGCGCCCGCGAACCTGCGCGCGACGGCGAACCAGGCGAACCGGACGGTCACCCTGTCCTGGACCGCGCCCGCGAACACCGGCGGCGCCCCCGTCACCGGATACACCATCACGCAGACCGGGCGGGCCACCGCGACCTACGACCCGGGCGGCGCGGGGACGACCTTCACCACGCCCGCCCTGGCCGCGGGCGACTACTCGTTCACCGTGGCGGCGAAGAACCCGGCAACGGGGAGCGCGAGCAATGCGGCGACAGCCGCCATCGAAGCGACGCGTCCTGCCGCCCCGGCCAGGCCCGTGCTGACGCCCGGAGTCGGCAGCATCACCGCGACGTGGAGCGCGCCCTCCGACGACGGCGGGACGGCCATCACCGACTACGACGTGCGGTACTGCTGGTACGAGTGCGCGGACGTGTCCCGCTGGTACGCCTGGCCCCACGACGGCGCGGCAACCTCGGCCACGATCACGGGGCGGCTGGAGTCGAGGAAGTCGTATCACGTGAAGGTGCGGGCGTGGAACGCGGAAGGCCGCAGCGAGTGGTCGCAGGACGCCTCCATCAATCCGAAGGTGGTTCAGCTGGCCGCGCCGGCCGCCCCGGTGCTCAGCGTCAGGCAGCACCCGAACGGCGACTGGCTGAAAGTGGACTGGGATCCTCCGTCGTGGTCGGGGAGCCGTGTCTGGGAGTGGGCCATCCGCCACAGCACCAACGGCGCTTCCTGGACCGAGTTCACCGAACAGGCCACCGGCTACGTGGAGGCCAACATCTTCGGCATCGTCCCGGGCGCGACCTACTTCGTGCAGGTGCGCGGGAGGAACGACGCCGGCTGGGGGGCGTGGTCGGCCCTCAGCTACACGCCGCCGCCCGGTCCGGGCCAGCGCTACCTCACCCACGACTTCGACACCCTGAGCGCCGCGGGGAACACTCGCCCCACCGGCATCTGGTCGGACGGCGTCACGATGTGGGTCGCGGACTATGACGACGCCAGGATCTACGCCTACAAGATGTCCGACAAGTCCAGGGAAGCGCTGGTCAAGGAATTCACCCTCCTGGGCGCCGTGGGGAACGATCGCCCCACCGGCATCTGGTCGGACGGCGAGACCATGTGGGTCGTGGACGCTACCGACAAGAAGATCTACGCGTACAACATGCAGACCAAGCTCAGGGACCAGAGCAAGGAGATCGACAGCCTGGCCGGACCGGCCCCCGGTGATCCCCTCGGCAACAGTTGGCCCACCGGCATCTGGTCGGACGGCGTCACCATGTGGGTCGGGGACTACAGCACCTCCTTGATTTACGCCTACCGTCTCGCGGACGGCTCGAGGGATGCCGGCAAGGACATCACCACGGTCAGGCCGGGCGACCATGGCCATGACCACGCCTGCCACGATGACCACGACGACCACGACGACCACCACGACCATGACCACCACCCCCTGATCTTCCAGCAGAAGGCCGTCAGCGCCGCCGGCATCTGGTCGGCCGGCGCCATCCTGTCGGACGGCGCCACCCTGTGGGTCGCGGCCCCCTGGGACGAGGAGGTCCTCGCGTACACGATGACGTCGACGGCCACGGCGATTACCTCGGCCCACGATGCGTCCCTCGACCTCCATACCCTGTGCGACGCGGGAAACAACGACCCGTGGGGCATCTGGTCGGACGGCGAGACGATGTGGGTCGCGGACCCCGGCGACGCCAGGATCTACGCCTACCGGCACGCGGCTTGGGAGCCGCCGCAACCGCCGCCGCCTCCGCCGCCGTCGGGCTGGACCAGGGGCTCGTGGAACAGCCACACGCACAACTGGCTGCACGAGGACCGCCCCAACTCGCCCGACGGCATCACGCTGGGCCCGGCGGGTGAAGGCAACCCGTGCTACATCCATCAGCACACGCATGGCGGGCATGACGGCTGGGGCCAGCATTGGCACTGCAAGAGGTGGCCGGGCGTCGGCCCGCAGCGGCCGGAGCCGGAGCCGCCGCCGAAGCAGTGGCCGCCGCCGACGCCCACCCCGGCGCCGACGCCTCAGCCTGCGGGCGAGTGGAGCAGCCACACGCACAGCGGGCTCGGCCCGTCGGGCGAGGGCGCTCCGTGCAGCATGGAGACGCACGCTCACAGCGGGCATGACGGCTCGGTCAGGCATTGGCATTGGCACTGCAAGCGGTAGCGACGCGCCGCGCGGCCGGGCGGGCACCTCTCCTCGCCGGGCCGCCGCCCGCCGTCGCCGCCCGCGTTCACGCGCCAGCACGGGTGCGGGCGGGACCAGCGGCGGGCGGGGCGGGCCAGCGGCAGGCGGCGGGCGAGGCGGAAGCGGTCGAGCACAGCGAGCGCGAGAGGGAGCTGATCCTCGCCGGCAACGCGAGGGCGCTTCTCGGCCTCCAGGCTCGCTCTCAGCCGACGACGCCGTCCGCCCTCAGCGCGGCGATGCGCTGCGCGTCGTAGCCGATCTCCGCGAGGATCGCGTCCGTGTGCTCGCCGAGCGTCGGCGGCGCGAGGCGGACCGCGCCGGGCGTCTCGCCGAGCTTCCACGGCAGGCCGAAGGTTCGCACCTCGCCGCGCGCCGGGTGCTCGACCGTGAGCAGCATGTCCTGCTCGAGGATGCCCTCGTCGTGGAACATGCTGTCGTAGTCGTGCACCGGCGCGCACATCACGCCGAGGTCGTCGAGGAGCTGGAGCAGCTCCTCGCTGCCGTGGCCGAGGAACGCGCGGTCGAGGTAGGGCCGCAGCGCGGCCTGATCCCCGGCCACCAGCCGCCGGTCCGCGAATTGCGGATCGGCCCGCACCTCGTCGAGGAAGCCGACGCGCTCCAGCAGCGTCTCGAGCAGGTGCGGATCGCGCGCGTAGGTGACGTTGAACTCGATGTTGCGGTCCCTCGTCGGGTAGCCCCGTTCCTGGGGCCGCAGGTGCGCGCTGTAGAAGGGGCCGCCGAAGTCGTCGGGGTCGCTGTGCGCGGCGAGGTAGTTCTGCTGCGTCGCGATCATCGCCCGCAGGTACGAGGTCTCGACGTACTGGCCCTCGCCGCTCGTTCGCCGCCAGAACAGCGCCGCGAGGATCGCCTGCGCGGCGTACATCGCGGCGGTCACGCCCGCGTAGTTGCTGCCGAAGCGCAGCGGCTCCTTCCCGCGCTCGCCGACGAAGCGCGTGAGGCCGCTGATCCCCTGCACGATCAGGTCCGTCGCCGGCTTGTCGGCGTCCGGCCCGCGCCGCTCGAGCAGCGAGAGGTCGCAGTAGATCAAGCCGCGGTTCGCCGCCGAGAGCGTCCCGTAGTCGAGACCCAGCCGCTCGGCGTCGCTCGCCCTCGGGAAGCACTCGACGAGGATGTCGGCGCTTGCCGCGAGGTCGCGCACGACGGCGCGGCCCTCCTCACGCTCGATGTCGAGCGCGATGCCGCGCTTGTTGCGGTTCATGCCCATGAACAGCGGGCCGTCGCCGTCATCGAAGGGCGGCCCGAGGCGGCGCGCCCAGTCGCCGTCGAGCGGCTCGACCTTGACGACGTCGGCGCCGGCGTCGCCGAGCTGCATGGCGCAGAAGGGAGCGCCGTCGCCCTCGCTGAGATCGAGGACGCGGACGCCTTCGAGCGGGGCGCTCATCGCCGGGCGTCGCCGGCGGCGGTCGCGGCGGCGCGGTCGCGGACGCCGAGCTCGGCCAGCAGCTCTTCGCGGTCGCGGTCCATCGCCACCGCCAGCTCGCCGTACTCTGCGGGCGTGCGGCTGAACAGCCAGGGCACGGCGTTGGTGCGCACGCGGCCCATCTCCGGGTGCTCGCGATCGACCAGCAGCCCGTTCGCGACGACCTGCGGCTCGTCGTAGAGATCCTCGATGTCCCAGCGCACGGGCCCGCAGGGCACGCCCGCCGCCTCCAGCCGCTCGAGCCAGCGATCGCCGCTGTAGCGCAGGAACGCCTGATCGAGGATCGGTAGCAGCTCCTCGCGGCGCTCGACGCGCTTCGCGTTGGAGTCGAACCGCGGGTCGTCCGCCAGCCCCGGCAGCTCGAGGGTCTCGCAGAGCGCGCGCCAGGTCTCCCCGGTGGGGCACTCGACGAGGATGTAGCCGTCGGCCGCGAGGAAGGCCTGGCTGGGGACGACGTGCGCGCTGGCGCTGCCCCACGGCCGCGGCGTCGCGCCGCTCGCGAAGTACTCCGCCGCGCGCACCGCGCCGACGGCGATCATCGTCTCCGTCTGCGAGCAGCGCGCCCACTGGCCGCGTCCGCTGTCCTCGCGCGCCAGCAGCGCGAGCAGGATCGCCTGCACGAACGTCAGCGGCGAGGTGAAGTCGATCGCGATGAAGCGCGGGCGCTCCCCGGGGCCGCCCTCGGGGCCGGTCAGCGAGAAGTAGCCGCCCATCGCCTGCGAGATGTAGTCGACCGTCGCCTTGTGAGCGTACTTGCCGGTCTGGCCGAAGCCGCTGGCCGAGGCGTAGATCAGCCGCGGATTGATCGAGGCGAGCACGTCGTAGTCCACCTGCAAGCGCTCGGAGACGCCTCGCCGCCAGTTCTCCATGAAGACGTCGGCGTCGCGGATCAGGCGCAGCAGGATCTCCCGCCCCGCCGGGTCCTTGAGGTCGAGCACGATGTTGCGCTTGCCGTGGTTCAAGCCGGCGTTGGGCAGTGCGTGCCCGCCCTTGAGCGGCCCGGAGCGCCGCATCATCTCGCCCCCGGGCTTCTCGACCTTGATCACGTCGGCGCCGAGGTCGGCGAGCAGCGCGCCGGCCCAGGGGCCCTGCGCGCCCTCGGTGACGTCGATCACCCTGATGCCGGCGAGCGGCCCGGCCATCCCCGTACCTCCTCGAAGCCGATCGCGGGCGGCGTCCTGCTCCGAGCATAGCGAGGCTGCCGGCGGCTGCCATCCGCCGCGCGGCGACGATCGCCTGACCCTCGGGGAAGATTGGCTATGCTTGGGGCGCGTTTCGGCCGCATGGGGAGCGATCATGGGCGTCACCGAGTTGAGCAAGCTGCGCGATCAGGTCGCGATCGTCGGCGTCGGCACCACCCGGCAGGGCACGATCTCGGGCAAGGACGGCAACGAGATCGCCGTCGATGCGTTCAAACTGGCCCTCGACGACGCGGGCCTCGAGAAGGAGGACATCGACGGGCTGTTGACCTGCCGCTCCTTCGGCGACCTCGGCGTGGACACGCAGATCGCGCCGCTGATCGGGCTCAACCCGCTCTACAGCGCCACGCTCGACTACGGGACGTGCAACTTCTCGCTGCACTTCGCGGCGATGCTGATCGCGGGCGGCTTCGCCCACACCGTGGCCTGCATGTACGGCACGAACCAGCGCTCCAACCGAAACTTCTTCGCCGGCGCCTCGGCCGCCGACTACGCCCTCGCGCATGGCCTCTTCAACATCGCCGGACCGGCCTCGATGGCGCTGCGCCGCCACATGCACGAGTACGGGACCACCGAGGAGCAGATGTCGGCGATCGCGCTCACGGAGCGCGCGCACGCCCGCCTCAACCCGATCGCGGTGATGCGCGACGAGCTGACGAAGGACGACTACCTCAACTCGCGCTACATCGTCGAGCCGCTGCATCTCTTCGACATGTGCCTGATCACGGACGGCGGCGCCTGCGTGATCCTGACTTCGGCGGAGCGGGCGCGCGATATGAAGCAGCCGCCGGTCCATATCATGGGGATGGCGGAGAACACCTCGCTGCGCAACTTCCAGAACGACGATCAGTTGATGCGGCCCTTCATCCAGACCGTGCGGGACCAGGTCTACCCGGCCGCCGGCGTCGGCCGCGAGGACGTGGACGTGCTCTTCATCCAGGATCCGACGAGCGTCTGGGTGCTGCAGATGCTGGAGTGGTACGGCTTCTGCGAGGTCGGCGAGGGCGGCTCCTTCATCCAGGACGGCCGCATCGGCCTCGGCGGCGAGTTGCCCCTCAACACCAACGGCGGGCAGCTCTCGGAGAGCTACATGTGGGGCTGGCTGCACATTCCGGAGGCCGTGCGCCAGCTGCGCGGCCAGGCCGGCCCGAGGCAGGTCGAGGGCGCGGAGATCGCCCAGTACTGCTCGACCATGGCCTTCAGCAAGGCCGCCTCGACGATCATGAGGAGGGACTAGCGCGATGACCGAGTACGCGAAGCCGCTCCCCGATGTCGCGGACCCGAATATGGCGCCCTACTGGGAGGCCGCGAAGCGCCATGAGCTGCGCATGCAGCGCTGCGGCAGCTGCGACTACGTGCGCTTCCCCCCGGCCAGGCACTGCCCCGAGTGCCTCGAGGAGAACGACGACTGGGTGGCGCTGAGCGGGCGGGGGACCGTCTGGTCGTTCGGCGTCTACCACCACCTCTTCAACCGGGCGTTCGCGGACGACATCCCCTACAACGTCGCGCTCGTGCAGCTCGAGGAGGGTCCGCGCCTCGTGACGAACATCGTCGGCGTGGCGAACGAGGCGATCGAGATGGGGATGCCCGTCGAGGTCGCCTTCGACGACGTGACGGACGAGGTGACGCTGGTCAAGTTCCGCCCGCGCGGGTAGCCCGGCGCGGGCGCGCCCTTCAGGTTTGTTATGCTCGCCACGGCCTCGGGCGTACGGCCACGCGGCTGATCGCGTCGCCTCGGCGCCCCGGCCCGCCCGATGCCGAACGGAGGCGCCCGCATGAGTAACGGACCGCTGGCCGGGGTTCGCGTCTTCGATCTCACGATGTGGATGGTGGGGCCGTGGTGCTCCGTCCAGCTTGGCGCCCTCGGCGCGGAGGTGGTGCACATCGAGCAGCCGGACGTGGACTGGAGCACGCTCGGGGCGGGCGTCCCGCCGCTGATCAACGGCACCTCGGTCGGCTACATCGCCTGGAACATGAACAAGCGCGGCCTCTCGCTGGGCATGAAGTCGCCCGAGGACCGCACCGTCGCCTACGAGCTGCTGAAGACGAGCGACGTCTTCCTGATCAACATGACGCCCGGCGTCGCCGACCGGCTGGGCGTGGGCTACGACATCGTCTCCGGGATCAACCCGCGGATCGTCTACTGCGCCATCACCGGCTGGGGCGAGAGCGGGCCGATGGCGCTCCTGCCCGGCGCGGACACCCCCGCGCAGTACGTCACCGGCTTCGCGACCGGCACCGGCGCACCCGACGGCGACGACGAGATCAACCGCCACTTCACGCAGATGGACGCGACCAGCGGCAACTACGCCGCGCAGGCGATCCTGATGGGCCTGCTCGCCCGCAAGCGCACGGGCAAGGGCCAGCGCATCCACGTCTCGATGTTGAGGGCCGGCTCGGCGCTGCAGAGCGTGCGCATCGGCGAGTACCTCGCCAGCGGCCACCAGCCGCAGCGGCTCGGCTCGGGCTCGCAGAACACCGCGCCGGACCGCGCTTACGAGTGCGCGGACGGCGCGATCCTCGGCGTCTCCGTCACGAGCGAGGACGAGTGGCGGGGGTTCTGCGAGGTCATCGGCCAGCCCGAGCTCGCCGCCGACCCGCGCTTCGCCGTCAACGCCGACCGCGTCGACAACCGCGAGGAGCTCGACGGCCTGCTGGAGCCGATCCTCGCGGGCATGGTGCGCGACTACTGGCTGATGCACCTCAACCGCGCCGGCGTCCCCGTTGGCTACCCGATGACCTGGGCCGAGCTGCGTCACCACGCGCAGGTACTGGAGAACGACTACATCGTGCCGGTGGAGACGGCGGCCTGGGGCCAGGTCTGGACCGGCGGCCCGCCCTGGCGGCTCTCGGAGACGCCCGCGCGGATGTTCAGCCCGCCGATGCCCGGCGAGCACTCACGGGAGATCCTCGCCGGCCTCCAGCAGCAGCGCGCCGCCTCGGAGCAGCCGGCCGCCGCGCGGGAGTCCTAGGTGGGCGGCCCGCTCGAAGGCCTCCGCGTCGTCGAACTCGCCGAGGGCGTCGCCGGCTCCTACTGCGCGCAGGAGCTGTCGGACGCGGGCGCGGACGTGATCAAGGTCGAGAAGCCCGGCGGCGACCGCACGCGCGGCTGGGGCTCGCGCAAGCGCGGCGACGTCGGCGTCGCGTTCCTCTCGGCGAACCGCGGCAAGCGCGGCGTCGCGCTCGACCCGGACAGCGAGGCGGGCGCCGCGATCCTGCGCAAGCTGATCGCCGGCGCGGACATCGTGATCGCCGACGCCGGCTGGTCCGCCGCCGCCGCGTTGCAGTACGACTCGCTCGGGGAGTTGAACCCTCAGCTGGTCTACTGCCGCTTCTCCGAGTACGGCAAGGGCGGGCCGTGGGCCGACCAGCCGCCGTACGGCGAGCTGGTCGCGCAGCTCGCGGGCGACGGGACCGGCTCGCTGGGCGCGATCGGGGAGCCGCCGGTGCGCATGGCGACCGACATCGCGGGCATGTACGCCGCGATCTACGCGGTGATGAGCATCTGCGCCGCCGTCTACGCGCGCGACGAGAGCGGCGGCCAGCGCATCGACGTCTCGCTCTTCGGCAGCATCCTCGCGATGCGGTCCACGCTCTGGGTGGCGCTCTCCAACCCGGACGAGTGGTGGGGCTTCCACCTCGACAGCTACATCAAGCCTCCCGACACCGGGTACCACTGCAAGGACGGCGCGATCTACTTCTCGCTGGCGCGCACGGGCCCCGAGCAGCGCGAGCAGCTGTACCGCGAGCTGGGCATGGAGTGGGTCGAGGGCGACCCGCTGTTCGAGCTGGTCAACATCGACACCGGCGGCGGGGGAGGGCGCTACTCGCACCTCGCCCGGCCGGTCTGGGAGCGGGCGCTCGCGAACTTCACCGTCGACGAGGCGATCGAGATCACTCGCCGTTACGGCGGCTGGGCCTATCCCAAGAACGACTACGAGGCGCTCGTCGCCGAGGAGCAGGCCCGGCATGTCGGGGTGATCGAGGCCGTCGAGCAGCCCGGCGTCGGCACGCTGCGCCAGGTTGCGCCGCCGTGGGACTTCGAGGGCACCCCGGCAGCGATCCAGGGCCCGGCCCCGCAGCTCGGCGAGCACAACGCCGCCGTCCTCGCCGAGGCCGGCTACTCCGAGGCCGAGATCTCGCGCCTCCGCGACGAGGGCGTGCTCGCAGGCTAGCTGACGACCCCGGCCGTCCTCAGCTCCGCGATCCGCCCCGCCTCGTAACCGAGCGACGCGAGCACGTCGTCGGTCTGATCGCCGGCGGAGGGCCCCACGGTCTTCGGGCTGCCGGGCGTCTCCGACAGCTTCGGCCCCACGCCGATCTGCGCCACCTGCTCCCCGCCGGGGCCGGCGACGCTGGAGAGCATGCCGCGATGGCGGTTGTGCGGGTCCTCGAGCGCCTCGTCGAGCGAATAGACGGGGGCGATGCAGAGCTCGACCTCCTTGAGCCGCTCGAACCACTCGTCGCGCGTGCGCTGGCGGAAGGTCGCCTCGAGGTGCGCGCGGATCTCGGGGTGGCGGCCGGTGTCGTGCTGGAGCGGCTTCAAGTCCTCGCGGCCCACGACGTCGCAGAGGTTCTCCCAGAAGTGCGCTTCCTGCGTGCCCAGCGAGATGTAGCCGCCGTCCGCGGTCTCGTAGACGTCGTAGTGCGGGTTCGCGCCGGAGTAGGTGGCGGCGCCGGGGCGAGGCGGCTCGCCCCCGGCGAGCATGCGCGAGACGGCAGCGGCGAGCAGGTAGAGCACCCCGTCCGACATCGCGAGGTCGATGTACTGGCCTCGGCCGCTGCGCTCGCGCGCCAGCAGCGCCGCGGCGACGGAGAAGGCGGCCATCGTCCCGCCGCCTGCGTAGTCGGCGAGGATGTTGAGCGGGATCGCCGGCTTCTGGCCCGGCCTGCCGATCGCGCCCAGCGCGCCGGCCATCGCGATGTAGTTGATGTCATGGCCGACCATCAGGCGGTAGGGACCGTCCTGCCCGTACCCCGACAGCGAGCAGTAGACGATGCGCGGGTTGATGCGCGAGACAGTCTCGTAGTCCACGCCGAGCCGGTCCACGACGCCCGGCCGGAAGCCTTCCAGCACCACGTCCGCGTCCTCGCAGAGGGCGTAGAAGATCTCCTTGCCGGCGTCCTCGCGCAGGTTGATGACGATCGAGCGCTTGTTGCGCCGCAAGGCGTCGTGGCGCAGCTCGCGCGCCTCGGCCTCCTCGTCGCGCTCGTCCGGCTCCTCGGCCGCCGCGCCGCGGCTCACGAGGCGCCGCGGCGCCTCGACGAGCAACACGTCGGCGCCGAAGTCGCTGAGCAGCATCGTGCAGAACGGTCCCGGCGCCAGCCGCGACAGATCCAGAATCTTGATGTCCTCGAGTGCGCTCATGGCGGTCTCCCTCCCCCGGGCGGTGCTGCGTCAGTCTAGCGGCGCGATCGCTCGCCAGGCCCCGACTGCCGGGACAAGGCGGACGAGCGTTGTGATACCGTCGCGCCGCCTGTCCGGGAGCGCGCGCATGTCACCTCAAGCGGACCTCGATCGGCTCCGGCCCCTCAAGGACGTGGCCGCCATCGTCGGCGTCGGCGAGACCGACTACGCCGCGGACTACCGCACCGCCCGAGGCGAGGCGTCGGCGGTCGGGAGCGGCGGAGGCGACTCGTACGTGCTCGCGGCGCGCGCCTTCCGGCGCGCCCTCGACGACGCAGGCCTTGAGAAGAGCGACATCGACGGGCTGTGCGTGGGCGGGCCGATCGCGCACGAGCGGATCGCCGAGGTGCTGGGCCTCAACCCGCGCTGGAGCAGCGGCGGCGACGCGCCGCGCAGCGTGATCGACGCCGTGCAGGCGATCCGGGCGGGGCTCTGCACCACCGTCGCCTGCGTCTACGGCAACGCCCAGCGCTCGGCGAACGTGCAGTACGGCGGGCCGCAGGCGATGGGCGGCGGGATCCTCTCCTACGTCTACTACGCGCCCTGGGGCCTCACCTCGCAGGGCGCGCTCTACGCGCTGATGTTCAAGCGCCACCAGCTCGTCTACGGCACGACCGAGGAGCAACTGGCCGCGATCCCCGTCGCGCTGCGCAGGCACGCGACGCTCAATCCGAACGCGATCATGCGCGAGCGCCCGATGACCACCGAGGACTACCTGAACGCCCGCTACATCGTCGAGCCGCTGCGGCTGTTCGACTACTGCCTCGTCAACGACGGCGGCGTCGCCCTGATCGTCCAGCGCGCCGACCTCGCCCGCGAGCGCCGGCGCGAGCCGGTGCTGGTCAGCGGCTTCGGCTGGTCCGAGTTGAGCGTGGACGCCACCCAACTGCGCCCGCGCATCAAGGACTTCTACTTCCCGGCCCACCACGACGTGGTCGCGCAGGTCTACCCGATGGCCGGCGTGACGCAGGGCGACATCGACGTCTACGCGACCTACGACAGCTTCAGCGTGCACTTGCTCTTCACCCTCGAGGGCTTCGGCTTCTGCGGCGAGGGCGAGAGCGGCGCCTTCATCCAGGACGGGCGCATCGAGGTCGGCGGCGATCTGCCCTGCAACACCAGCGGCGGGATGCTCTCGGAGAGCTACATGCAGAGCTGGAACCAGCAGGTGGAGCTGGTGCGCCAGCTGCGCGGCGGCCTCGGCGATCGCCAGGTCGAGGGCGCCGAGGTTGCGCAGTACGCCCACGACGTGGCCGGCAAGTGCATGAGCCTGATCTACACGAAGGGCGGTTAGCCGTGGCCACGCAGCGCCCTCCCCGCGTGATGGACCCCCACGCCGAGCGCTTCTGGGAGTTCACCCGGCAGCAAGAGCTGCGCCTCCAGCGCTGCGGGGCGTGCGGCCGCTTCCGCTGGCCGCCCGGGCCGATCTGCGACGGCTGCCTGTCCGAGGACCATGCCTGGGAGGAGGTGAGCGGACGCGGCGCGCTGCTCACCTGGGTGACCTACCGCCGCCCCTACTTCCCCGAGTACCCCGCCCCGCACACCGTGATCATGGTGGAGCTCGACGAGGGCCCGCTCTTCGTCACCCAGCCGCACGAACTGGAGACGGACGGCTTGCGCGACGGCCTGGCGATGGAGGTCGACTGGCTCGACGGCGAGGACCGGCACGGCGAGTACCGGCTGCCGGTCTTCCGGCCCGCCGGGTAGCCGCAAGGCCGCCGCGAGAGGAGGGCGCGATCGAACGCATCGGCTTCGGCGCCTTCTACTCGTACCGCTGCGGGCTCACGCCCGGCGAGTTCGCGCGCCGCCTCGAGGACCTCGGCTTCGACGGCTTCTGGGCGGGCGAGACGCCCACGAACCGCGATCCGTCGTACGACTCGTTCGCGACGCTCTGCTTCGCCGCCGCCGCCACCTCGCGGATCACGGTCGGCTCGGACGTGCTGCTGCTGCCGCTGCACCACCCGGCCTGGGTGGCGAAGCAGTTCGGCACGCTCGACGTGCTCTCCAACGGCCGCGCCATCCTCGGCGTGGGCGTGGGCGGCGAGTTCCCGAAGCAGTTCGAGGGCTTCGGCATCCCGCTCAACGAGCGGGGCCGCCGCACCGACGAGGGCATCGAGATCATCCGCAGCCTCTGGACGGAGCAGGAGTCGAGCTACGAGAGCCCGCGCTTCCGCTTCGAGGGCGTCACGATGGAGCCGAAGCCGGTGCAGCAGCCGCACCCGCCGATCTGGGTCGGCGGTCGGCCGGGCGGCATCGAGACCGGCCCCGACGGCAAGCCGCGCTTCAAGAGCACGACCGGCGCGATCCAGCGCGCCGCGAAGTACGCCGACGCCTGGGATCCCTACTACATGACGCCGGAGATGTACCGCGAGAGCGTGGCGGCGATCCGCGCCCACGCCTCGGAGATCGGGCGCGACATCTCCGGCATGGAGTGGGCGCTCACGACCTTCTGGCTGATGCGCGACTCCTACGACGAGGCGCTGGAGGCCGCCGCCGGCAAGCTGCGCTACGGCCGCGACCTCTCCGCCCGCGTCGCGCGCTACGACATCCTCGGCAGCCCCGCCGACGTGATCCGGCGGCTGGAGACGTTCATCGACGCCGGGGTGCGCTACTTCATCTGCAACTGGTCGTGCGAGCCCTCGGAGGTTCCGGGGCACCTCGAACGGATCGCCAACGAGGTGATCCCGCACTTCCGCTAACGGCGTCAGTGGGGCGCTCAGCGGGCGCTGTCACGTCGGCGGAGAGGCCGGATGAGGATCGCGACGGCGGCGATCAAGGCAATGGTCGCCGCCGGGACCACGAGTGGCCACGCGGGTAGGGGGACGGAATCCGCTTCGGCATCGGTGACGTCGGGGTCGGGGGCGGGGGGCCATCCTTCGCCGAGCGCCCTCAAGTCGTCATCCCGGTGTTCGAGCAGCCAGGTGCGGCCGCAGATGCTGGCCACCAGAAAGCCGCTAGGGTCGGCAGTGGCATAGATCAGGTACGTCTCGCCCTGTACCCAATGGTCGCGCGCACATGGAGCAGCATTCGATACGAACGTGGTGGCCGTGACCGATCCCTTCCAGACCGTATCGACCTGGATATACGCACGACGCCACGCTCCCCTGTACGGGATCAGGCCATCAACAACCTTCCCTGAGAAGACGGCGGTGGCCCCTTCAAGGGCCTCGAGCGGCGCTTCAAAATCTTCCGGGCAGACGCATGCGTGCGCGCGTCCGGCGCCCGTCGAGAGCTGGACGCTGGCCAGCGCAGCCAGCAGCAAGACGCCGCCGGCTAGCAGGAGCATCAGCCGCCGCGACAGCCTGCGCATGAGCGCCACTCCTCACCGGGCGGCCCAGCATAGCGCCGGAGATTCGTCCCCGTTCTCTATCCAATACGCGCCCGACCTCGCATCCGTTCCCCCCAGGGTGGTCCGGCTCCCGTTCCGCCGCCGGTGGGGGGCGGGCGTCCGGCGAGCCCCCTCACCCCAACCCTCTCCCCCAGGAGAGGGGGCCGGAGGCGGGGCTGCCGAGGCCCGCGCTGGACAGTCGCGTGCGGCGCGCGTACGAATGGCGGGCAGCCAAGCGCTGGAGGGATGTGCACATGACCGACTCACTGCTCTGGGAAGACGTCAACGAGGGCGACGAACTGCCCGTGCTCGAATACCCGATCACCGTCAAGAACCTCGTGATGGGCGTCGTCGGCACGCGCGACTTCATGCCCTACCACCACGACTCCGCCTACACGCAGTCGATCGGCAGCCGCGACCAGTTCGTGAACACGATGTTCAACCAGGCGCTGTTCGGGCGCTTCGTGACCGACTGGTGCGGCCCGGACTCCGACTTCCGCGCCACGACGCTGAACATGATCGGCCAGGTCTGCCCCGGCGACACGGCGATCCTCGAGGGCCGCGTCGCGAGCAAGCGCCGCGAGGGCGACGACTACCTGGTGGAGCTGGAGCTGAACTCCCGCAACCACCTCGGCACGGCCTGCATCTCGACGGCGACGATGGCGCTGCCCTCGCGCGAGGGGGGCGCGGTGAAGCCGCGGCTGGAGCTGGCGAAGCCGCCGATCGAGCTGGACACGGGCTTTCCGGACTTCGCGCGGGAGTGGCTCGGCAAGGAGTCGGAGCCTCGCCACGGCGCCTACCCGGTGAGCGAGGTCCAGATCATGTACTGGGCGGACATGGTCGAGGACGCCAACCCGCTCTACGAGGACACGGAGTACGCGCGCAACAGCCGCCACGGCGGGATCATCGCGCCGCCGATGGCGCTGATCACCTGGACGATGGACCGGCCCGGCCGCAGCGGCGTCAACCCGGACGCGCCGGACGTGGGGGAGCAGGGCCGCGGGCCGTGGCCGCCTCGCTCGGGGCCGCCGACGGCCGCCGCGCGCTTCGACCCGCCGGGCGCGACCGCGACGGTCGCGACGATCTCGGAGCAGGCCTACGGCAAGCCGTTGCGCCCGGGCGACCGCGTCTCGGCCTCGACGGAGCTGGTGAACTGCTCCGGCCTGAAGCAGACGCGGCTCGGTCCCGGCTATTTCACGACCGTGCTCAACAACTACTACAACCAGGACGGCGAGCTGGTCGGCACGAACCTCTTCACGCTGCTGCGCTACACCGCGCAGGAGGGCTAGCAGCGGCCGAGGGCGCAAGCGGGGCCCGCGAAGGCGTCCCGCAACGCCCTCGGTGTGTAATAATGCGCGCAAGCCGGGGATCGGTTCCCGGCTGGCGCGGAAGGCGATGACGATGGCGATTGCACCTCCACCTACTCCGACAAACCGTTCCACCGGGACGACGGTGATGGGCGAGTCGGGAATTCCCACCGCGGAGATCCGTGACCGCTACTTCATGGTGTCGGCGGACAACCACATCAACGGCCCGCCCGACCTCTTCGAGAAGCGCGTCGACAAGCGCTTCCGCCACCGCCTGCCCCGCCAGGAGGTCGACGAGAACGGCGTGAAGTGGTCGATCACCGAGGGCCTGCGCCCGATGAAGATCCGCGACTTCAAGCTCTCCGGCGAGGACCGCGAGCGCTCGATGGGCGGCTACTTCGACTGGGAGAAGCGCTGGACCGACCACCACCGCGACGGCGTCGACGCCGAGATCGTCTTCCCCAACGGCGGCGGCCTCATGGCCTGGGCGACGCCCGACCCGCGGCTCGCCACCGCGCTCTGCCGCGCGCAGAACGACTGGTACTACGAGGTCGTCGGCGATCACTTCGACAGGACGATGCCCGCCGCGCTGATCGCCCCCGCCGACGTGGACGAGGCGATCAAGGAGATCGACCGCACGGTCAAGATGGGCTTCCGCGCCCTCAACATCCCGGTCCGCCCGTTCCACGAGAGCGCGGGCGCGAAGAGCTCGCAGATCGGCTACAACTCGCCGATGTTCGAGCCGCTCTGGCACGCCATCGAGGACGCCGACGTGCCGCTCACCTGCCACGTCGCCACGGGCAAGGACCCGCGCACGGCAAGCGGCGAGGGCGGCGCGGTGATCAACTACGTCACGCACGCGCTCACGCCGGCGATCGAGCCGTTCACGCACTTCTGCGCCTCGGGCATCCTCGAGCGGCACCCGAAGCTGCGCTTCGGGACCGTCGAGTCCGGCATCGGCTTCGTGCCGTGGATGCTCTCGGGCATGGACGAGGCGTACGAGAAGCACCACTTCTGGGTCTTCCCGAAGCTGAAGATGCTGCCCAGCGAGTACTTCCGGCAGCAGTGCTTCGCGACGTTCCAGGAGGATCCGGCCGGCATCATGCTCGCGCGTGACTACCAGATCACGAAGAACGGGCTGTGGGGCAGCGACTACCCGCACCACGAGGGCTCCTGGCCGCACTCGGACGAGGCGATCGCCCGCACCATGGGCAACCTCACCGAGGAAGAGCGCCGCGACGTGCTCGGCCTCAACGCCGCGCGCCTCTTCGGCTTCGAGGTGCCGGAGCAGTACGACTACGACATCGACGGCAACGACCGCTAGGCCGTACCGGACGCAGCCGCCGCGAGCCGCCCGCGAGGGCGGCTCGCTCGTGTCCAGGCGCGGCGACGGTGGCAGCGAGGGCGCGCGATGCCTGCTACGCTGCGCGCCGATCGCGGCTGAACGATCGTGGAGGACAAGATGAGCGAGAACCTGGCGGAGCTCTTCGACGCCGGCGCCCGTGACTTCCAGGAGTGGCTCGGCGCCCTCCCGGCCCACCGCGAGGAGTTCGAGCGCCACTACGACGCGTACGAACCGGTCGAGGACGACCGCGGGCGCATGGAACGCGCGATTGAGTTCGTCGGCGGCTCGCTCCGTGCGCTGGTCGTCACCGACCCCACGACCCCCGACGACTGGCGCGGCGTCGCCGTCATGGCGAAGGTCGCCGCTGAATTCGGCGTCGACCTCTCGATCGTGCCCGCCGCAGGCAACGAGGGCGTGGTGGATTCGCGCACCAACAGCTACGGCGAGACGGGCACGCCGACGATCGTCTTCCTCGACGGAAGCGGGGCGGAACTCGGGCACCTCTCGGGGCGCCCGGACCAGGTGGAGATGGACATCAACCGCGCGATCGAGGAGGAGCACGGCTATGACTTCCCCCTCGAGGGCCCCGAGTTCGAGGAGGCGGTGAAGGTCTACCTGCAGGGCGAGGGCCGCAAGCGCGAGCCAGCCTGGCGGCACGCCCAACTCTGGGACACGGTCGGCGTGGTCGCGCCGGTGGTCCAGCGCATCAGCCGCGGCACCATCGGGCCGATCGGGATGCTGAAGCCGGACCCCGCGCCCGCCCGCGAGCGGTAGGCCTCGGACTCACGTCACGCGGGGAGCGCTCCCGCGCCCCCAGTCACGCGGCCCCTTCCCGTCATTCCGGCGAAAGCCGGAATCCAGGCACGCCCATCCACCGCCGAGCCCCCGAGAGTGCCGATGGAGCGACGTGGCCCGGACGCGCCCTCACCCTCCGCTCTCTCCCTCGGGGAGAGGGGACCGGAATCCTCGGAGGTTGCGACACTGGCGGCGGAGCCAAGGGGGCGTGGGGGGCGAAGCCCCCACAGAAAGAACATCCGAGGGCGGGTGGGCGGGCCCGAGCCGCGCGCAGCGCGTGCTCGTCCGGATGGCGCTAGTCGTCGATGCCGCGGACGGCGCTCTTCGGGTCGGCCGGGATGCGTGCGAACGGCTGCTTGCGGTCGAAGTCGAGCTGCTCCGCCCAGACCTCGCCCGGGTCGTCGGCGAGCAGCACGTCCACGTACTCCGCCTCGAGGCCCTCGGACGGCCAGCGGCGGATGCGCACGCCGATCGCCTCGGAGGGGATAGGCGCGATCTGCGTCTCGCCGCCGCGCCCGCTGTAGAACCACTCGCCCTCGACGCCCTCGTCCGCGTCGACGATCCAGGAGGCGAACCAGAGCAGGCCGAAGCCCTCCTCGTTCATCAGCTCCGGCCAGTGCAGCGTCAGCGCCGTGTTTCCGTTCTCCGCCATGACAGGGTGCCTCCACCAGGAACGCCGCGAACCGTTGCGAGGATGGCGAGCGCGCCCGCGCCCGTCAACCGCCGTTGCGCTCGCCTCCGACATCGACCACGAGGCTGCCGTGCAGCCCCTCGTGGCCGGGGACGACGCAGAAGAAGCTGAGCGCGCCCTGCTGCGGCGCGCGGATGCGGATTACGGTGTCGCCGTTGGCCGCGAGGCGCTCGTCGATCTCCGCGCCGCCGAGGCCGCTGAGCACGAAGCGGTGCGGCGAGCCGGCGCTGCCCACGAGGACGAAGTCGATCACCTCGCCGGGCCGCACCGCCAGCCCGCGCAGGTCCAGCTGCCCCGTCGAGGCGTCCACGGCGATCGTGCGCGCGGGCGTCTCGCCGCCGAGGTCACGCGCGACCGGGGCGAGGCCGTCGTGTGAGTGCGCGCCCTGCACCACGGCCCACGCCAGCACCGCGCCAAGCACGAGCAGCGCGACGACTCGGCGCTTCGAGAGCGCCGCCAGCCGGCTCGCGGCCCGGTTGCGCAGCGCCTCGGCGAGACGGCTCATGCCTCGCACTCCTTCACGCCTCCAGAGTAGCGTCCGGGGCGCGGGGTGGCGCGGCGGCGGAAGCCGCGCCAGACTCGCGGCATGAACCTGTCGCGCTTGAGGCCCCAGGCGATCGTCTACCTCGCGATCGCGCTGCTGCTGCTCGTCTTCGTCGTCGTGCTGCCCGCCGCCGGTGTCTTCGAGACGCCCTCGATCAACCCCTTCGACGGCGAGACCAGCGAGGGCGCGGTCGTCGCGATCGAGGAGACGGGGCGGGAGCAGACCGCGGGTGGCGTGACCGTCGTCTCGGAGCGGATCGAGGTGCGCCTCGACGATGGCGAGACCGTCACCGTCGAGCGGCAGGTCGCGGGAGACGACGCCTTCGCGATCAAGGTCGAGCCCGGTGACGACGTGCTGGTCACGGCCTACGAGGCGGGCGGCGACACCGTCTACTTCATCGCCGACCGGCTGCGCACGTTCCCGCTCTGGGTGCTGGGCGCCGTCTTCGCGGCGGCGGTGGTGCTGATCGGGCGCTGGCGAGGCGTCTGGTCGCTGGTCGGGCTCGTCGCGAGCTTCCTCGTGATCGTGCGCTTCATCGTGCCGGCGATCCTCTCCGGGATGAGCCCGCTGGCCGCGACGCTGATCGGCGCGAGCGTGATCATGACGACGACGCTGGTGCTCGCGCACGGCGCGAGCAGGAAGACGGGGGCCGCCCTCGTCGGCACGGTGCTCAGCCTGGTGCTCGCCGTCCTGCTCGCGACGTTCGCGGTCGACGTCGCGGCGCTGACCGGCCTCGCGGGCGATCAGGAGGCGACGCTCGAGCTTCTCTCGGGCGGCTCGATCGACGCCCGCGGGGTGCTGCTCGGCGGCATCATCATCGGCGCGCTCGGCGTGCTCGACGACGTCACGGCCACGCAGTCCTCGGCGGTCTTCGAGCTGCGCCGCGCCAACCCGCTGCTCGGCGCGGGCGAGCTGTTCGCGCGCGGGCTCAACGTCGGCCGCGACCACATCGCCTCGACGGTGAACACGCTGGTGCTGGCCTACGCGGGCGCGGCGCTGCCGCTGATCGTGATCCTCTCCGTGCAGCCGGAGCCGCTCGGCCTGCTGATCAGCCGCGAGCAGATCGCCACCGAGATCGTGCGCACGCTCGTCGGCAGCATCGGGATCGTCGCCGCCGTGCCGATCACCACCGGCATCGCGGCGCTCGCCGCAGGCGCCCTCGAGGCGGGCGAGGACGCGGCATGACGGCGCGCTGCGTCTTCTGCGCGATCGCCGCGGGCGAGGCGGAGGCGGCGGTCGTCTTCGAGGACGAGCGCTTCCTCGCCTTCCTCGACCACCGCCCGGTGTTCCACGGGCACGTGCTGCTGATCCCGCGCGAGCACGCCGAGACGCTGCCGGACCTGCCGCGAGGGGACGCGGGGCCGCTGCTGCAGCGCGCGCAGCTGCTCGCGCGCGCGGCGCCGGAGGCGATGGCCGCCGAGGGCACCTTCGTGGCGATCAACAACGGCGTCAGCCAGAGCGTCCCGCACCTGCACGTGCACGTGATCCCGCGCTCACGCGGCGACGGCCTGCGAGGCTTCTTCTGGCCTCGCCACGCGTACGAGAGCCCCTCGCAACTGCGCGAGACCGCGGACCGCGTTCGCGCCGCCGTGGACGAGCTGCTGGCGGGCGAGGGCGGGGAGCCCGAAGCGCGCGCGTGACGTAGACTCTGGCCGCGCGCCGGGCGCCGGGAGGCAATCAGGATGGCGGAAGCGCTACAGGTGATCGAGCTGCCCGAGACGCACGTGCGCATCGTCGTCGACGGCGAGGAGACGCCGCTGCTGCGTCGCGGAGGAGGCGAGAGCTTCCGCTGCGGCGCCTGCGGCGCGGTGCTCGTCGAGGACGCCTGGAGTTGGGAGATCTACAACCTCGTGCTGCGTTGCCCCCGCTGCGGCGCCTACAACGAGGTCGGGAAGCCGGCCACCGAAGGCCGGGAGTAGCCATGCAAGTCTGGGCCTCGAAGCCGCGCGACATGCCGCCGAAGGAGGTGGGCGACTACGCCCGCCGCGTCGAGGCGCTCGGCTACGACGGACTGACCGTCTCCGAGGGCGTCCACGACGGCTCGGTCAACGCCTGGGCCGCCCTCGCGGCGACCAGCGAGCTGCGCGTCGCCGTCAGCGTCTTCGTCGCCTTCTCGCGCAGCCCGATGTCGCTCGCCTACGCCTGCTGGGATTTGCAGGACTTCTCCGGCGGGCGCTTCGTGATCGGCCTCGGCACGCAGGTCAAGGCGAACATCGAGCAGCGCTTCTCGATGCCGTGGACCGCGCCCGTGCCGCGCATGCGCGAGTACGTGCAGGCGCTGCGCGCGATCTTCGAGACCTGGGCGGCGCAGGACGGCGCGCGCCTGCGCTTCGAGGGCGAGCACTATCGCTTCACGCGCATGCAGCCCTACTTCACGCCCGAACCGATCGAGCACCCGGAGATCCCGATCTACCTCGGCGCGGTCGGCCCGGCGATGACCCGCCTCACCGGCGAGGTCGCCGACGGCTTCTTCACGCACAGCTGCAACAGCGACCCGCGCGCCATCCGCGAGCTTGCGATTCCCGCCGTCGAGGCGGGCGCGCGGCGTGGCGGGCGCACGCTCGGCGACGTCGACATCATGGTCTCGCCCTACATGAACACCGGCGCGACGGCCGGGGAGATCGCGGAGTCGCGCGAGGCCAACCGCCGCCAGATGGGGATCATGTACTCGACCCCGAACTACTGGGGTCCGCTGCGCCTGCGCGGCATCGAGGAGGTCGGCGCGCGGCTGCGCGAACTCACCCGCGAGAACCGCTGGGGCGAGCTGGCGGACCTGCTGAGCGACGACCTCGTCGACGAGATCGCGATCAGCGGCGACTACATCGACTCCGCGCACCTGCTGAGGGAGCGCTACGGCGACCTGCCCGTCTCGCTGCGCTTCCCGCTCCCCGACGACCCCGCCGACGACGGCCAGATCGCGAAGGCGCTCGAGATCCTGCGGGACTGACGTGACGCCCTCGGAACAGGCGGACGGGCGCTCCCCGAACCGCCCGCGGCCGGTCCTCGACGCGCTCTCGCGAGCGTACTGGGAGGGCGCCGGGCGCGGCGAGCTGGCGATCCAGCGCTGCGAGGAGTGCGGCCATTACCAGCACCCGCCGCGCCCGCTCTGCGAGCGCTGCGCCTCGGCGGACTTCGGCTACCCCGCCGTCAGCGGGCGCGGCGTCGTGCACAGCTTCACCACCAACCACCAGCGCAACGTCGCCGGCTTCGAGCAGGCCGTCCCCTACGTCAACCTCATCGTCGAGCTCGAGGAGCAGCCGCAGCTCTACCTCCTCAGCGACCTGCCCGCCGGCGAGTCCGACTGGGTCGCCAGCGGCGCGCCCGTCGAGGTCGTGTTCGAGCCGATCGAGGCCGCCGAGGGCGAGGCGATCGCCCTCCCGCAGTTCCGCCCGGCGGGCGGGTAGGGCGCCGGCGATGTGGGCGGGCAGGGGCAAGACCGCCGTCGTGGGCATCGGCTTCTCGCAGCTGACGCGGACGCACGAGCGCCCGCTCGGGCAGCTCGCGATCGAGGCGTGTCGGGCGGCGATCGCCGACGCGGGCATCGAGCCCTCGCGGATCGACGGGCTGGCGACGCACCCGGACCAGCCGTTCCGCGGCGCCGGCAACCGCGCGGGCGAAGACCTCGTGCCAGCGGCGTTCCTGATCGACCACCTCGACATCGGCCCGGAGGTCGAGTGGTACGCGCAGGTCTCGGCCGGGCTGATCCCGAGCGCGATCATCGAGGCGCTGAACGCGCTCATGGCCGGCGCCTGCACGTACGCCCTCGTCTGGCGCGCGATGCACCGCCCGGCGGGCACCTACGGCGCGTGGCGCGAGCCGTTCGCCGGGGGCGACAGCCAGTTCACCGCGCCCCATGGCTACACCAGCCCCTTCCAGCTCCACGCCGTCGCCTACCAGCGCTACATGCACCGCTACGGCGCGACCCGCGAGGAGATGGCCTCGCTGGTCACGAACAGCCGCGCCAACGCCCAGCTCAACGAGGCGGCCTTCTTCAACGGCACGCCCATGTCGATCGACGACTACCTGGCCGCGCGCATGATCTCGGAACCGATCTGCCTGTTCGACTGCGACATTCCCGTCGAGGGCTGCGCCGCCCTCGTGCTCACCACCGCCGAGCGCGCCCGCGACCTGCCGAGGCCGCCCGCCTACGTCGCCGCCTGGGGGCAGCACACCGCGCCGAGGCCGACGTACGTGAACTACATGCTCGACGACTACATGGCGTGCGGGGCCTCGACGGCGGGCAAGCTGTGGTCGCGATCCGGCCTCGGGCCGGGCGACGTGGACGCGGCGCAGCTCTACGACGGCTTCAGTCCCTCGACGTACTACTGGCTGGAGGCGGCGGGCTTCTGTCCCGAGGGCGAGGCGCACGCCTTCGTGCAGGACGGCCGCATCGCCCTCGGCGGCGAGCTGCCGGTCAACACCTTCGGCGGATCGCTGTCGGAGGGCCGCCTCCACGGCATGGGCCACATCGCCGAGGCCGCGCGCCAGGTCTCCGGCCGCGCCGGCCCCCGCCAGGTCGAGGGCGCCGAGGTCTCGGTCGCCCTCGACGGCTCCCCGCTGCTGCGCGGCGGCGGGCTGCTGTTCACGCGCGAGGCGTAGGGGGGAACCCTACAGGGCCTCGAATTCGCGGGGAGTAAGCCCCGCCTGCCGCAAGATGCTCCGCAGGGTTCCGACGGCGACTTCGCGATGGCGCGGCACGATCGCGGTGAGAACGCCATCGTGGGCATCCCTGACGAACTTGACGTGGCTCCCTCGCTGGCCGACCTCAACGAAGCCCGCAGCAGCGAGCTTGCGCGCTACCTCTCGATAGGAAAGCGGCCTAACCGGTGGCCACCTCTACTTCGATCTGGCGTATCAGCGGCTCGGACGAAGGGACGGGCGGCTCGAAGTGGAGTTCGAGCGCCTCGCGGAGGTTCGCGAGGGCGTCATCAACCGATTCGCCCTGGCTGGCGACGTCGACATCCAGCGCCTGCGCGACGTACCAGTCACCCTCGCGGCACACGCTCGCCGTGAACACTCGCTTCATGGCGAATCGCCTCCACCTACATCCTGCCACACCACCACCGCCCCCGCCTTCGCAAGGCGCGCAACATCGCCGTCGCTGTAGCCGAGCTCGGCGAGGACCTCGGCGGTGTGCTGGCCGAGCACGGGGGGCGGGCGGCGCAGCGCGGTCCACGGCTCCTGGAACGTCCAGGGCGGGGCGACCGTCTGGAGGTCGCCGAGGGTGGCGTGGCCCTCGAGGCGGCGCACCATCTCGAGCGCCGCGACCTGTTCGCTCTTGAGCAGCGACTCGATGGTGTGCATGGGGACGATCGTGCCGCCCAGCTCGTCCTGCACGATGCGGCGCAGGTCCTCGAAGGGCCAGTTGCGCAGCGTCTCGTTGATCTCCGGCGGCAGGTAGGCGAGATTGTCCATCATCCCGCGCGGGCCGCTGAAGCGTTCGTCGAGCAGCACCTCGGGGCGGTCGATGGCGATGAGGAAGGCGTTCCAGCCGCCCTCGTCGCCGCGCAGCGTGATCAGCGCCGGGCCGTCGGCGGTCTCGAAGCCGTGGTCGGGCGGGTCGGTCAGGCCCGTGAACGCCCGGCCCTCGAGCGAGTCCTGCGAGCGCTCGGCGGTGAAGGTCCACTGGTGGATCGCGGTCAGCGCCGCGAGCAGCGAGGTCTCGACGTGCTGGCCGGCGCCGTGGCGGTCGCGCCACAGCAGCGCGGTGAGGATCGCCTGGAAGCCGGCCATGCCCGCCGCGTGCTGCGCGAAGTCGTAGCCGAAGCGCAGCGGGGGATCCCCGGGCCGGCCGATGTGGCGGTTCGAGCCGACGATCGCCTGGATGTCGATCTCGCTCGCGGGCGCGCCGGACAGCGGGCCGCGGCTGCCATGGCCGCTGATCGAGCAGTAGACGAGGCGCGGGTGGCGCTCGCGCAGCGCCTCGTAGCCGAAGCCGAGGCGCTCCATCACGCCCGGCCGGTAGCCCTCGACGAGCACGTCCGCGCCCTCGATCAGCCGCCCGAGGACTTCCGCGCCGGCCTCGCTCTTGAGGTCGACGGCGATGCCGCGCTTGTTGCGCTGGAACTGCAGGAACAGCGCGCCCTCCGGCGAACCGCCGTCCGGCGGATCGACGAACGGCCCGATCGCGCGCAGCCAGTCGCCCGAGGGCGGCTCCAGCTTCACCACGTCCGCGCCGAGGTCGCCGAGCTGCATCGCGCACAGCGCCCCCGGGATGCCCTGCGAGACATCGACGACGCGCAGGCCCGTGAGCGGCAGCTGCGAGTGCGCCCGGCCGTCGGCCGCGCTCACGCTCGCGCCGTTCGTCGCGCCGGCGGCGTCGAGCTCCGCGAGCACCTCGGCGGTGTGTTCGCCGTGGCGGGGGGCGGCGCGGGTGATGCGCGCCTCGGTCGCGCCGAAGCGCCAGTGCGGCTTGGCGCTGGCCATGTCGCCGTAGGGCGTATCGAGGACCGTCACGAGGTCCTCGGCGATCGCCTGCGGATGTTCGAGCAGGCTCGCGCTCAGCGTCGGGCCGCGCTGGTAGGCGGCGGCCGGCACGTCCGCCCCGTGCAGCACGCGCTCCCACTCCTCGGCGCTCCGCTCGCGGAAGCAGGCCTCGAGGATCGGGATCAGCTCGGCGCGGTGCGCGACGCGCGCGGCGTTGGTGGCGAAGCGCGGGTCGCCGCGAAGCTTCGCGAGGCCGAGGGCGTCGCAGAGTTTCGGCCAGAAGCCGTCGTGCGGAACGCCGACGGCCACATGGCCCTCGGCGCACGCGAACGCCTGGTCCGGCACGAGGTTGGGGCGCGCGCTGCCCATCGGGCCGGGCGCGCGGCCGCTCGCGAAGTACTCGGCGATGCGGCTCGTCGCCCCGACGATCGTCGATTGCAGCTGCGAGGTCTGGATGAAGGTTCCGAGGCCGGTGCGCTCGCGCAGGTAGAGCGCCACGAGGAGCGCCTGCAGGTTGGTGAAGGCGCCGCTCCAGTCGAGCGTCGCCGTGCCGCGCGAGAACTGCTGCCGCCCGCCAGCCTCGCCGGTCACGCTGGTCAGCCCGGCCGCGGCCTGCGAGAACCACTCGTTGCTGGTCATGCCGTGCATCGGCCCGCGCGGCCCGTAGGCCGAGCTCTGCAGGTAGATCAGCCGCGGGTTGTGCTCGCGCAGTAACTCGTAGCCGAGGCCGAGGCGGCGCATCACTTCGGGAGATCGGAAGTTCTCGACCAGCACGTCGGCGCTCTCGATCAGCCGCAGCGCCTGCGCGTGGCCCTCGGGGTCCTTGAGGTCGAGCACGACCCCGCGCTTGCCGAGGTTGTTGCCGAGGAAGGTGTGGCCGGTCCCGCGCAGGCGCGGCTTCGTGCCGCGCACGGTGTCGCCGCGCGGCGACTCGACCTTGATCGCGTCGGCGCCGAGCCAGCCGAGGTACTCGGCGGCGATCGGGCCGACGGCGGCCTGGCCGAAGTCGAGCACGCGCAGGCCGCTCAGCGGCCCCGTCCAGCCCTCGGCGCTCAGCTGCTCGGCCATGTCCGCACCATGCGCGCGGGCGAGTGCGCCGGTCAAGGCGCACGGGGCGCACACGCCGGACGGGGCGCTATCATCGCCGCAGCCGGAAGGGGGCCCCGATGAGCAACGACGAGCGAGCGCTGCCGACGAGCGAAGAGGTCACGTCGTGGCTGACCGAGCGGCGCAACTGGGGCCGCTGGGGCGACGACGACAGCCGCGGCGCCGTCAACCTGATCACGGACGAGAAGCGCCTCGCGGCGTTCGGGCTGGTGCAGCAGGCGCGGGTCGTGTCGATCAGCCGTGAGTACCCGAAGAACCCCGGTCCGACGAACCCGGTGCCGGCGCAGCACTTCCTGCGCCAGAACGTGCGCCCGCCCGACGGCGGATCGGTCGTCGACTACTACGGCTTCATCTTCCACGGGCACACGCACACGCACCTCGACGCGCTCTGCCACGTCTGGGACAAGAACGGGGCCTGGCAGGGGCGCGACCCGTCCGAGTTCATCACCGGCGACGGCGTCACCTACGCGGACGTGACGGCCTGGGACACCGGCATCATCACCCGCGGCGTCCTGCTCGACGTGCCGCGCCACCGCGGCACGGACTACGTGACGACGGACCGCCCGGTGCATGGCTGGGAGCTCGAGGAGATCGCGGAGGCGCAGGGCGTGAGCGTCGGCTCGGGCGACGCGCTGCTGGTCTACAGCGGACGCGAGGCCTACCAGGCCGACCACCCGGAGCAGTTCCTCGGCGAGGCGGGGAGCACGACGCCCGGCCTGCACGCCTCGTGCCTGCCGTTCGTGCGCGACAACGACGTCTCGCTGCTTGGCTGGGACATGATGGACGCGAAGCCGAACGACTACGACTACCCGTGGGCGATGCACGGCGTGATCTACGCCTACGGCGTGCCGCTGCTCGACAACGCCCTGCTCCAGCCCCTCGCCGAGGCCTGCGCCGAGCAGGGCCGCCACGAGTTCCTGCTCATCATCTCCCCGCTGCGGGTGCGAGGCGGCACCGGCAGCCCCGTCAACCCCCTCGCCGTGTTCTGAGCCGGCGCGCGGCTACGGAGGCCGTTGCCCCTGCGGCTGCACGCTGCAGCCGATGCCGGTGTTGCCGTCGCAGTTGTGCGTGAAGTGGGCCGTGACCGACCTGTTCCCGTTCATCGTGAGACTGCAACTGCTACTACTCCCCGAGCAGTCGCCCGACCAGTGCGTGAACCAGAAGACGACGGTACTCGACGAGGCTGTGAGCGTCACCGAGTCACCGTGGTAGTAGGGGCCGGAGGGGCTGGCGCTGACGCTCCCGCCGCCCGGCGGCGAGACGCTCGTGGTCAGCGTCCGCTTTCGCTTGAAGATGGCGAGCGTCCATTTGTCACTGTTCATCGTGATCGTGGCGGTGGTGCTCGTCACGCCGGTCAGGCCCCCGCCGAACCAGTTGGCGAACTTGCAGTTCGCGCCCTCCGTCGCGGTGACCGTGACGACCGTGCCCTTGTCGTATGTGTCCCCGCCGCTGGCCGAGCCGCAGCCTCCCGCGGTCGTGACGCTCAGGGTGTGTTGCCGCTGGAAGTTCGCGGTCGCGGTCATGCTGGTCTGGTTCACCACGACGGTTGTCGAGAGGGACGTTCCGCTCGCGGCGCCGGACCAGTTCTTGAAGCGGTAGCCTGGATCCACCGAGGCGCTGATGCTGACCGACGTGCCGCAGTCCACGGTGACGGTGGCAGACGGGGTCACGGTCCCGCCCGTGCCCGCCGTCACGGTCAGCGAGCACTGCCTCGTGAAGTTGGCGGTCGCGGTCATGGAGGCCTGGTTCACGACGACACTCGTCGACGCGGACGTGCCGCTCGCGGCGCCGGACCAGTTGCTGAACTCGTAGCCGCTGTTCGCCGTGGCGCTGATGGAGCGCGTCGTCCCGCAGTTGCCGGACCAGCTTCCGCTCGCCGTCCCGCCCGTGGTCGCCGTCACGGTCAGCGAGCACTGCTGCGGCGTGGGCGTGGGCGGCGGGGCGCTGCCGACGGCGGGGAAGGTGAGGGCGACGTTCTGCGTGTTGCCCGCGCGGTCCGTGACGACGATCGTGACGCTCCGCGTGGTGGAGCGCGCCGTTGTCGGCGTGCCGCTGATCGCGCCCGTCGAGGCCGCCAGCGAGAGGCCCGGCGGCAGCGTCGAGCCGCTCGCGAGCGCGTAGCGGTGTTGGCTCTTGTCCGCGTCCGTCGTCGAGGGCGAGACGCTGACCGCCGTCCCCACCGTCAGCGTCGCCGGCGCGGTGTACGTCACCGACGGCGCGGTCGTGTCGACGACGAACGTGCGCGTGAGCGTGGCGGTCACGCCGCCCTTCGTCACCGTGGCGCGGACCGTGTAGTCGCCGTCGCTGAGCGTGCTGGAGATGCTCGCCGGCACCTGCACGGACCACGTCCCGTCGGCGCCGACGGTCACCGTCGGCAGGGTCGTCGTGGCGCTCGCGCCGGACGCGCCGCCGGTCACCTCCGCGATCACCAGGTCGACGCTGGCGCCTGGCTGCGCGCTGCCCGAGATCGGGAAGCCCGCAGCCTTCTCCCCCGTGCCGACGATGCCGTCGCCCGCCACCCGTGCCATCGACAGGTTCAGGCTGGGCGGCGGGCCGAGACCCGGCCATGGCTCCATCAGGTAGGCGTAGATGGGCGCGCTCCAGGAGCCACAGGCCGCGTTGACGCAACCCCGGCCCCGCGCCCGGTACCAGGAGCCTTGTTTCAGCGTGTCGAAGGAAGCGCTGGTCAGCGGACTGGTCACCGTGACCTCCTTCGTGACGGTGGCGACGCAGCCCTTGCCGCCTGGATCGGGACCGCCGTCGTCGTCGTCTGCGTCGCAGAAGCCGGCCAGCGACGAGGAGCGGTAGAGCTCGAACTTGAACGATGTCGGGTAGCCGTCCGAACCAGTCGACTGATCGATCTCGTAGGCGAGGTTCAGCTTGGCGGCGTCCTTTGCGTCCGTGCTGAGGGCGAGGCCGGTCGGCGGGCAGGTGGTCGTGGGTGCGTCGGTGGCAGTTACGTCAGGCGTCGCCGAGGCGATCTTCCACAGCCACATTGAGGACGAGATACAAGTTCGCTTGCCTGTTCGCGCTATTCCCTTACTGCCGCTGTTGTCGTCCCTGTTTGGTTGTACGACACTCGTAGGGCTGACAGGTTTGCCCACCGACGCCTCGCGCTTGAAGGCTGCCTGGTGCAGATGCAACCCCGTGTAGTACTTGCTTCCCGGAGCGCAGTCAGGATCCTGGCTCGCTCTCGTAACAATGTTCCCGAGGAGGCCGTCATCAACAGGCGAGGTGAGATTGGCCAGCGACACAGGGGAGCGCTCCAGTACGGGTTCTCTGACCCAAGTGTCGCCAGATCTCTTTCCCTGGTCAGGGTACACATGCGTGTACAGTACTGTGCCGATAGTGAAGACACCGTCGGCGATGTCGACAGCGACACCTTCGCATAGACCGAACCATTTCTCTGTGAAGGCAGCCTCCAGAGATTCACCAGTATCGACCGCGCCGAAGACAGCGTGAATCTCCGCATCTGACATGCCACCGATTGAAGGGACCATGTCGAGTGCGGGCCCGTCCCCCGTGCCACATCCCTCGTTGGAATGCCACCGGCAGCTAAACTTGAGATTGGTCGGCGACGACTTCTGGAGCCCACTCAGCACCTCGACTTCGTACGCAGGGGTAGGTGCGGCAGCGGACGTGCGGAGCGGCGCGACCTGCGCAGTCATGTTCGGCGTGTCTACCAGCCGAACGGGCACAAAGAAGAGCAGCACTGCTGCGAAAATGGCGGCGGCAGCCGAAGCGGATCTCATTGCCCTGCCTTGAGATAGAGACTGCGTGCTATCGCGATCAGGGCGTCGCCGTCGCCACGCATCCGCAACGAGATGCCTTGGACGAGGTACTCAAGCCCGGTCGCTTCGTCATAGACAAACAATACCGATCGAGGACCCCACTCGCCCGGTGGACCGTACCGGATGACTGCCGGGTGACCATCGATCACCCGCGAAAGCCAGGTGGAGGAATCAGGGCCGGTCCACGTTCGAAGATGGCGCGGTGCACTCGCCAGCTTCTGGATCTGGATGAGCGCTGCCGCCCCTCCGAGCTCATCGACGTACCACGCCACGTATCCGTCGATGCCCTCGAGCGCGACCGCCACATCGGCGAGCGCCCAACCAGTGGGTAGCGTTGGGTCGCGCCAGTACGGATGCTTCCGCGCGACAGCGATATCCTCCGAGTAGGTGGTCCCGTCCTCTGACTGCACATTCGTGGCGCTGCCCTGCGACGGCGTGGGCAGGGCACGCTGCTCCTCGATCTTCCCTCCCCATTCGTACGGAAACAGGAGGAACGGGCCATGCCGCACCGGGATGGTCAGCGTCTTCCCCTCAATGTCCTCCGGGTACCACCCCACCGTCGCCGACAGCGTCCCCGGCAGCGCGCCAGCGCACCCGCTGTATGCGTACGTCACCCACTTCACCCCGAACTCCCGGCTCGTCGCGCCGGAGCCGGGGGCCGTGGAGCTCGTCACGATGTAGCGCGTCCAGCAATCGGCGGCCTTGCGCCACTCGAAGACGTCGCCGACCTCGACCGTGGCGTAGAAGGTGGAGTGCGACGAACTGGCGCCCGGCGTGCTGGGGCTGTCGGACTGGTTGAGGCGGACCGTGCTGGCGGAGGTGCGCAGCTCCTCGTAGGTCGTGACGGCGCGCGGGGTTGAGGCGGCGGAGCCCGAGCCGCTGCTCGCCGTGGTGAGGATCGAGTAGCTGCCGGCGGTCGCCGTATTGCCCGTCGTGTCGAACGTCGGGTAAGTCAGCGTCGGCGGCGTGACGAGGCCGATCGTCAGCGTGTACGCGCCCGTCGCCGACGCCTTGGCCTTCGCCTCGATGGTGTACGTCGCGGCGTCGAGCGGGAGGCGGATCCGGGCGCTGTTGCCCGTCCCGCCGTCGTCGTCCTCCTCGAGCGCGATGCCGGTCCTGCCGCTGCCCTTGCGCAGCACCAGCTGCGGGTCGCCCGCCGTCGAGGCGAGGCCGATCGTGACCATGCGGCGGGCGGAGAGGGTGAACGTATGGAACATCGCGCTGCCGCCGGTGGTGGTCTTGAGTTCGGCGGACTGGCAGGTCGTGACCCACGCGCCGCTGACCGTCGCGTCGGCGCTCAGCGTGCCCTCGCTGTGCTCGCAGGCAGGGGTGGGGGTCGCGGTCGGCGTTGGCGTGGCGGTCGGGGTTGCGGTCGGCGTCGGCGTGGCGGGGGCGGGGAGGGTGGCGTGGACCTTGAGGGCGCTCCCGTTGCGCCAGACCTGGAGGATCACGCCGTAGCCGGTCGCCGCGCTGAGACCCGTCGCGGTGACGGGGCCGGTCGCGGCGACGTCGAAGAAGGCGGGGCTCCGGAAGACCGTGCCGCTGCACGAGAAGCCGTCGTACTGGGCGTCGCTGCAGACGATGACGCGGTAGTACTGGAAGCCGTTCCCGCTGTAGCGGGTCCAGGAGACGGTGGCGGTCGTCCCGCCCACGTTGCGGGAGGCGCTGAGCGTGGGCGTGGACGCCGGGGCGGGCTGGCCGTCCGGCGTCGCCTCGGGGGTCGGCGTGACGGTCGTCGCCGCCGGGGCGACCTCCGTCGCCGCGACGGTGGGTTGCGGCCCGGAGTCGGAGCCGAGCACGATCGCCGCGGAGACCCCGGCGATCGCCGCGATCGGGAGCACGTAGGCCAGGACTCGCAGCAGCACGGCTCACCCCCGGATCAGGCTCGCGGCCCCGCCAGCATAACGATTGTAACGCAAGCTCACCGGCTGCGCGCCCCGTTTCGTCATGACGCCGCGGCCGGGGCGGGGGTTCCCGGATGGGCCGCGCGGCCTCGGGGAGGTGGTGCAGGGCGGGCCAGAGTCCCCTCACCCCCATCCTCTCCCCAGGGAGAGGGGGCCGGGCCGTCCGCCGATGCGGGCGGGCGGGGCTACCGATGCGGGGCGGGCGAGACTAGCCGTGCGAGTGGCCGTGGGCGGGGGCGGGCGAGACTAGCCGTGCGAGTGGCCGTGGGCGGGGGCGGGCTGGTAGTAGGGGTTGCGGCCGGCGGCGTGGTCGGTGGCGTCCATGATCTCCTCGATCTCGGGGGCGGTCTCCTTGATCATGCCCTCGATGCCCTCGCGCAGGGTCACGTTCGCCATCCCGCAGCCCTGGCAGCCGCCGCCCATGCGAATGAACGCGACCTTGTCCTCGACGCCGAGCAGGTCGACGGCGCCGCCGTGCGCGGCGATCGCCGGGTTGACCTGCTCGTCGAACAGCACCTGGATGCGCTCGGCCAGCGGATCGCGCCAGCGCGGGTTCGGGTTGTCGAACTCGAAGCCGTTGACGCCCTCGCCCTTGTAGGCCCAGTGCACCGCCAGCCCGTCGAGGTAGTCCGCGTGGTCGCTATCGACATAAAGCGCGAGCCCGTCGAAGTCCAGCTCGAAGTCGTCCTCCGGCTCGCGCCCCGTGTCGACCATCGTCAGCAGGTGCTCGATGCCATCCTTGCTGCGGCGCGCGACCTGCAGGCGGATGCCGGTGACGGGCGGGTCGCCGGCGCTCTCGATCAGGTGCAAGAGGCGGGCGATCGCCTCGTCGGTCATTGAGATCTCGGGGCCGTACTCGTCAACGTCGGTGTCGAGGTCAAAGTCGATCGTCACGATTGCTCCTCCGCTGCCGCCTTAAGCCTAGCCCATCCGGCAACCGGGCGCTGCCGGTGCGCCGCGCGCGGGCTTGCAGCGAGGGCCCGTGCTACGCTCGCGCTCCCCGTGCGTCATCGTCCGGGCGCGGCGCCGCCGAGGCGCAGGCCGCGTCCGCACGCGCGAATGGACGGCCATGAGCGTCGCGCCCAGCCCCGCTCCCGAGCGCCCTCGAGGCGAGCGCGCCGAGACCCCGGCCGGGCGGGGGCCGCGCCTCCCCTTCGCCGGCCGCGCGGGCGAGCTGCGCACCTTCGAGTCGCTCGGCGACCGCAACTTCCGCTGGTTCTTCATCTCGACGCTGGGGCAGTTCGGCGGCATCCAGACGCAGATGCTGGCGATGGGCTTCATCGTCTACGAGCTGACCGGCTCGCCGGGACGGCTCGGCCTCGTGGCGCTCGTCAACGCGATCCCCTCGCTCGCCTTCTCGCTCTACGGGGGGATGCTGGCGGACCGCGTGCCGAGGCGGCTCGTGCTGCAGGTGGGGCAGACATTCCAGGCGCTGCTCGCCGGCCTCGTGGCCGCGCTCCTCTTCCTCGGGGTGCTGCGCTACGAGCACCTGATCGCGATCGTCTTCTTCCAGGGCGCGGGGATGTCGCTGATGATGCCGGCGCGGCAGGCGATGATTCACGAGATCGCCGGCGAGGAGCGGCTGATGAACGCGATCTCGCTCGGCGCCGCCGGCATGACCACGATGCGGCTGATCGCGCCCGCCATCGGCGGGGCGCTGCTCGTGATCGCGAACAGCGCCTGGCTCTACAGCGCCGTCGTCGTCTACTACCTCGTCGCCATCGGCGCGATCGTCCCGATGCGCCTGACGAGCGTGAGCGCGGCGGGCGCTCCCGCAGCCCGCGATGCGCAGGGCTGGGCGGGCGTGCGCGACGGGATCCGCTACACGGCGCGCCAGCCCGCCATCCTCCAGGTGCTGGCCGTCAACCTGCTGATCGTGTGCGCCTCGATGCCATGGATGTTCCTGCTGCCCGGCTGGGTCGAGGATGTGCTCGGCCTGGGCGGCTTCCACCTCGGGCTGCTGCTCAGCGTGATGGGCGTCGGCTCGCTGTTTGGCTCGCTCGTGATCGCCTCGCTGCCGCCGCGCCGCCGCGGCCTGCTCTACCTGCTGAGCGCCGTGCTGCTGGCGGGCGGGGTGCTGGCGTTCACGATCTTCGAGGCGTTCCTGATGGCGGCGCTGCTGACCGCCGTGATCGGCGTCGCGCACGCCGGGCGGATGTCGCTCAGCACCGTGCTGCTGCAGACCTACGTCGATGCCGAGTACCGCGGCCGCGTGCTCTCGATCTACATGATGGAGTTCGGCCTCGTCGCCCTCGGCGTCTTCGCCGTGGGCGCGATCGCCGAGGTGGTCGGCCTGCAGCTCGCGATCGGCGGCGCGGCGGCCTTCCTGCTCGTCGTCGCGCTGGCGCTGTTCCCCGCCTTCCCGACGCTGCGCCGCCTCCAGTAGCGCGAGGGCAGGGCGCCGCGCCGCCGCCCTCCGGCCTCATGCGCTACAGTTCCCGCGCGACTGCGCCCGGCGAGGGCGCGCGAGGAGGTCCGGATGGCGAAGATACCCGCGACGTGCCGCGCCGCACTGCTGGTCGGCCACCGGCAACCGATGGATGTCGCCGAGGTGCCGATCCCGCGGGAGCTGGAGCCGGGCGCGCTGCTGGTGCGCAACACCGCCGCCACGATCTGCGCCAGCGACGTGCACCTCTGGGAGGGCGAGTCGGGCTCCTCGAGCGACCTGTTCCCGCGCATCCTCGGCCACGAGATGACGGGCCGCGTCGTGCGGATCGGCGAGGGCGCGGAGCGCGACTCGCTCGGCGAGCCGCTGCGCGCCGGCGACCGCATCATCTGGACGCACGGCTTCTGCGGGCAGTGCGTGAACTGCGTGATCGAGCACGAGCAGACGCTCTGCGACGACCGCCGCGGCTACATGCGGGGCCTCGCCACCGAGTACCCCTACCTCACCGGCGGCTTCGCCGAGTACGGCTACGTCTACCCCAGCTCCGGGCGCGTCAAGGTGCCCGACATCGTCCCCGACGAGCTCGCCTCGGCGGCGGCCTGCGCGCTGCGCACTGTCGTGCATGGCTTCGACCGCCTCGGAAGACTCGACGACCGCCACGCGCTGGTCATCCAGGGCTCCGGCCCGCTGGGCCTGTTCTCCACCGCCGTCGCCGCGCGCAGCGGACCCTCGAAGATCATCGTGATCGGCGGGCCGGCCGCGCGCCTCGAGGTCGCTCGCCGCTGGGGCGCGACGCACACGATCGACATCGCCGACGTCCCGGACGCCGCCGAGCGCGAGGCGCAGATCCGCGAGTGGACGGACGGCCGCGGCCCGGACGTGGTGATCGAGGTCTCCGGCGTCGTCTCCGCCTTCCCCGAGGGCTTCTCGATGATCCGCCGCGGCGGGCGCTACCTGATCATCGGCCAGTTGCACGACGAGGAGGTGCCGATCAAGCCGGGCGACGTGACGCGCAAGCACGTGCGCATCATCGGCTCGATCTCGGCGAGCGTGGCGCACTACCACCGCGCGCTGCAGTTCATCGCCCACAACTGGGAGCGCTTCACCTGGATGGACATGATCTCCAACCGCTACCCGATCGAGAGGATCAACGAGGCGATGGTGCGCATGCAGAGCTGGGACGAGATCAAGCCGGCGATCATCTTCGGAGACTCGCGATGAGCGCCCCGGCGCCGCCGATTGGCGTCGTCGCCTCCGCCGCCGAGGCGGGGGACGCCCTCGCCCAGATCGAGGAGGCCGAGCGCCTCGGGATTCCGGCCGCGTGGATGACCACGGGCGGGACGCGGGCGGACGCGCTGACGATCTTCGGCGCGGCGCTGGCGCGGACGGAGCGGATCATCCTCGGCAGCTGCATCGTGCCGACCTGGCCGCGCCACCCGGTGCTGCTGGCGCAGCAGACGCGGGCGCTCGAGGAGATCTCGCCGGGCCGCTTCCGGCTCGGCATCGGCCCCGGCCACGAGCCGGGGATGGTGCACACCTTCGGCGTCGAGTGGCGCACGCCGCTGACGCACCTGCGCGAGTACCTGCACGTGCTGACCACGCTGCTGCACGAGGGCGAGGTGGAGTTCGAGGGCAGCCACGTCACCGCGCGCGGCCGCCTCGACGCGCCGCTCGCGACGCCGGTGATGGCGTCGGCGCTGCAACTGCGCTCCTACCGGCTCTGCGGCGAGCTGGCGGACGGGGCGATCTCCTGGAACTCGCCCGCCGCCTACCTGCTGGAGCGGGCGCTGCCCGCGCTGCGCGAGGGCGCCGCCGCCGCTGGCCGCGAGCCGCCGCCGCTGATCGCCCACGTCCCGGTCTGCGTCACGGAGGACCGCGAGACGGTGCTGGCCGCCGGCCGCACGCAGCTCGGACGCTCCGCGCAGCTGCCGTTCTACGCCGGGATGCTCGCCGCCGCCGGCTACCCGGACGCCGCCTCGAACATCGAGGAGGCGCTGGTCGACGCGCTGATCGTCGCGGGCAGCGAGCAGCAGGTCGCCGATCGGCTGGTGGAGTTGGCGGGCAGCAGCCTCGGCGAGCTGCTCGTGCTGCCGATCGGCCCGGGCGATCCGCGCCAGTGGATCGAGCGCGGCTTCGCCGCCGCCGCGAGGGCGGTCGATCAGCTCCGCGCCGCGTAGGCCAGGCGGACCACCCTGTAGTACGTTACGGCCGTCGACCGTTCCCGGACCGCCCGGAGGAGGAGCACATGCCCAGGTATCTGGCCAGAGCGTCGTACAGCGTCGAGGGAGTGGGAGGCCTGCTCGCGGAGGGCGGTACAGCCCGCCGCGACGCCCTCGGCGCCGCGATCGCCTCCGTCGGAGGCACGGTGGAGTCCTTCTACTACGCCTTCGGCGACGACGACCTCGTCATCATCATGGACGTCCCGGACCAGGTCTCCGCGGCAGCGCTCGGCCTCGCCATCGGCGGCGCCGGGGCGATCAGCTGGAGCACCACCGTGCTGCTGACGCCCGAGGAGATCGACGAGGCCGTCGCGAAGTCCGTCGAGTACCGCGCGCCCGCCGCGTAGGACCGCTCGCGGCCCGGCGCGGTCGCGGCGGGATGCGGAGCACGCAGCCCTGGGGGCGGCCTCGAGCGCGTCGCGGCCTATCGCCAGAGGCTGCGATATACTCGGCGCCGCCGACACGCCCGATGGGGGAGGGATTCGCTATGGCCACCGACTACGCCGAGATCGCAAAGGATGTCTCCGCGCTCAAGGCTCCGCCGAACCTCGCGGACTACGCCGACCTGCGCTCCTCGTGGAACTGGGACGACGTCTGGGCCGAACTCGACACGCCGGACGGGCTCGTCAACCAGGGTCACGAGTGCATCGACCGCCACGCCGCGGGCGAGCGCGCGAACAAGCTCGCGATGATCTGGCAGAGCCAGGATCTCGATGTCGAGGAGTACACCTTCGCGGACCTCAAGCGGGAGACGGACCGCGCCGCCAACGCCTTGCGTAACGCGGGCATCGAGAAGGGCGACCGCGTCTTCTTCCTCAGCGACCGCATCCCGGAGCTCTACTTCGCCTTCTTCGGCGCGCTCAAGCTGGGCGCGCTGGCGGCGCCGCTCTTCTCCGCCTTCGGCCCCGAGCCGATCGCCGAGCGCGTCGGGCGCGCTGACGGCAAGGCGATGGTGACCACGCCGAAGCTGCTGTCCAAGGTGGACGCGATCCGCGACGACCTGCCCAGCCTCGAGACCGTGATCATCATGGACGGCCGCGAGGAGCACGAGCTCGCCGACCGCGACATCTCGTGGAGCGCGCTCATCGCCGACGCCTCGGACGAGTTCGAGATCGAGAAGACCGGTTCCGAGGACTGGTCGGTGATGCACTTCACGAGCGGCACCACCGGCCTGCCCAAGGGCGCGGCGCATGTGCACAACACCGTCGTCAGCCACTACGCGACCGGCAAGTACGTGATGGACTTCCAGGAGGAGGACGTCTACTGGTGCACCGCCGACCCCGGCTGGGTGACGGGCACCTCGTACGGGATGTTCGCGCCGTGGAGCAACGGCGTCACGCAGGTGATCGACGAGGGCGGCTTCGGCGCCCGCCGCTGGTACGAGACGATCAAGCGGTTCAACGTCACCATCTGGTACACGGCTCCGACGGCGATCCGGCTGCTGATGCGCTCCGGCGCCGACACCGCGCGCGAGTACGACCTCAGTTCGCTGCGCTACGTGATGTCCGTCGGCGAGCCGCTCAACCCCGAGGGCGTCGTCTGGGGCCTCGACGCCTTCGACCTGCCGATCCACGACAACTGGTGGCAGACCGAGACCGGCGCGATCATGATCGCCAACTACCCCTCGATGCCGATCCGGCCCGGCTCGATGGGCCGCCCCTTCCCCGGCATCCACGCCGCGATCATCGACGACGAGGGCAACGAGATCACCGAGCCGATGGCGGAGGGCCAGCTCGCCGTCCGCCCCGGCTGGCCCTCGATGTTCCGCACCTACTGGAACGACCAGGAGCGCTACGACTCGCGCTTCCAGATGGGCTGGTACCTGACCGGCGACAAGGCGAAGCGCGACGCCGACGGCTACTTCTGGTTCGTCGGGCGCGACGACGACGTGATCAACACCGCCGGCCACCTCGTCAGCCCGTTCGAGGTCGAGAGCGCGCTGATCGAGCACGAGGCCGTCGCCGAGGCGGGCGTGATCGGCAAGCCGGACGCCCTCGCGATGGAGGTCGTCAAGGCCTTCGTCACCCTCAACGAGGGCCGCGAGGAGACGCGCGAGCTGATGCGCGACCTCAACCGGCACTGCCGCGAGCGCCTCGGCCCGGCGGTCGCGCCGCGCGAGATCCAGGTGATCGACATCCTGCCGAAGACGCGGTCGGGCAAGATCATGCGGCGGCTGCTCAAGGCGCGCGAGCTCGGATTGCCGGAGGGCGACACCTCCACGCTCGAGGACGACTAGTCCGCTCAATCGGCCGGCTGCGCGCCGCGTCCCCTCGGGGCTCGCGCGGCGCGCTCCGGTTGCGATGGAGCCGAAGGCGGAGGGCGGCGAGATGACATCGGCCGACGAGATCCAGATCCACCGCGGCTTCAACGGCGTCTACTTCGACCGCAGCGAGACCTGCTTCATCGACGGACGCGCCGGCAAGCTCCAGTACCGCGGCTACTCGATCGACGATCTCGCCGAGCATTCCACGTTCGAGGAGACGGGCTACCTGCTGCTGCACGGCGGCCTGCCGACGGCCGCCCAGCTCGCCGACTTCGACGCCGAGCTGAAGGCCGCGCGCGACCTGCCGGGCGAGATCCTCGATGTGATCCGGGTGGTCAAGGACGCCCATCCGATGGACGTGCTGCGCACGGCCGTGTCCGCGCTCTCGGCGATCGACCCGGAGACGGCGGACAAGTCGCACGACGCGACGCTGCGCAAGGGCATGCGGCTCACCTCGCAGGTGCCGGCGATCGTGATGGCGCACCACGCGATCCGCGAGGGCCGGGACCCGATCGAGCCGCGGGACGACCTCTCGCACGCGGCGAACTTCCTCTACATGCTCGACGGCGAGGTTCCGAGCGAGGACTCGGCGCGGCTGATGGACAAGGACTTCATCCTGCACGCCGAGCACGGCTCCAACGCCTCGTCGTTCACGGCGCGCGTGGTGACGGGCACGCAGGCGGACCTGCACAGCTCGATCACGGCCGCGATCGCGGCGCTGTCCGGCCCCTCGCACGGGGGCGCGGCGGAGAACGTGATGAAGATGGCGCAGGAGATCGGCGAGCCGGAGCGCGCCGCCGCCTACGTCAAGGAGCTGCGTTCCCGCTCCGAGCCGATCATGGGCTTCGGCCACCGCGTCTACCGCGCCGAGGACCCCCGCGCCCGCCACCTGCGCGAGGGCGTCCGGCGGCTCAGCGCCGAGAAGGGCGAGCCGAAGTGGTACGCGATCCTCGAGGCGGTGCAGGAAGCGATGCGGCCCTACGGGCGGCTCGGCGTGAACGTCAACGTCGACTTCTTCGCGGGCGTGATCTACTACCTGCACGGCATCCCGCAGGATCTGTTCGTGCCGATCTTCGCGGTCGGGCGCGTGCCCGGCTGGACGGTGCAGGTCCTCGAGCAGATGGAGAACAACATCCTGCTGCGCCCTCTCCTCCAGTACGTCGGCCCCCTCGACCAGCCCTATATCCCGATCGAGGAGCGCTGAGCGCGGGCCGATCGGCCCGCGCTGCCCGGTACCGCCCGGCAGCGTTTCGTAATATAGTCATGTTATGGACTTGCGTCGGCGCCGGTTGGTAGCCCTCTTCCGTGGGGTCCAACCGGCCTGCATGGGGGGAGTGCATCATCACACCAGAAGGGCGCGCTGAGGATACTGCCGGACTGACGGCGCGGGAGCTGGAGGTGCTGCGCCTGGTGGCGCAGGGCCGGGGGACTCGAGAGATCGCCGAGGATCTCGAGATCAGCGTGCATACGGTGCGCAATCACGTCCGCCACTTCCGCCTCAAGCTGAACGCGACCACCAAGCTCGACGCCGTCATGGCGGGCCTGCGCCTGGGCATCCTGGAGCTGCCGTAGCGGCCCTGCCTAGCTGGCGCGGGACGCCAGCGAGTCCGCGACCTCGATGGCCGCGCCGTGGCCGCTGGAGAGGGCGCCGTTGACCGACGGGATGCCCATGTAGTCACCCGCCAGGAACAAGTTGTCGATGCGCCCCGCGAGCTGCCCCGGGATCTCCGCCACCGCGGCGAGCATCCCGGGCTCCCCCATGCACAGCGCCTCCTCCCAGCGGTACACGCGATAGAACAGGCCCTCGTCGTCGCCGGGGAGTGCGGAGCCCGGCGGCGCGTTGCGGCGAGCGGCGCCCAGCAGCTCGCGCTTGATCTCCTCGTCGCCGAGCGGGATGAGCTCCCTGGCGCGGTCGCGCCCGATCAGCAGGTCGAGCAGGCCCTTGCCCGGAGGCGCGCAGGCGGGCAGGAAGACGGCGCGGTCCAGCAGCAGCGGGGTGTCGGCGTCCTCCGGGTAGAGCGCGCCATGCCAGCCCGGAGGCAGCGGGGAGTGGTCGAGGCCGATCACCACCCGGCAGCCGGTCGAGTAGCTGACGGCGCCGAGCGCGCGGCGAGTCTCCGCCGGCAGCTCGGGGATGAGCTCCGGGATCTTCGTGCCGGGGACGGCGCAGATCACCGCGTCCGCCTCGATGGTCTCGCCGTCCACGACGACGCCGGTCGCCTTCCCGTCCGCGACGACGATGCTCCTGACGGGGGTGGACACGCGAATCGCATCGGCGCAGGCATCGGCGAGCGCTTCGCTGAGGGAGCCGACGCCGCGCTCGGGCATCGAGACCTGTCCGGCGTGCAGCATCGTTTCCCCGATGTAGGCCCGCATCAGCGCCTGGCCCGCGGGCTCCGGGTCGCCGAGGATCATGTCGAGCGGCCCCTTGAGCGTCACCCGCAGCTTCTCGGGCACGCCGAGCCGCTCGAGGTACTCGCCGAAGCTCTCGTCGTCGTCAATCTCGGCGAGGGGGCTGTCGCTGGCGAAGCTCATGTACGCCGCCTGCCGGTGGATCTGCCGCATCACCCTGAAGCCGGATCGCAGGCCCGAGGGCGAGAGGAAGCCCATGGCGATGGCCGCACGCAGATGCCGTACGAAGTTCCAGAGCGATTGGTCCGGCGTCGTGGTCACCCAGCGCCCGTCGCGGTAGTGGCCGAACTTCATCTGCGAACGCACCAGCGGGAGCCCCAACTCCTCGCAGAGGCGGAATGCGGTGTCGTAGGTGGAGGTGAAGACGAACGCGCCCATGTCCAGGGAGAACCCGTCCACCCGCTCGCCGCTGCCGCGTCCGCCGGCGTGATCCTCGGCCTCCAGCAGGAGCGGGGTGACGCCCCGCTTGATCAGCGTGTAGGCGGCGCTGAGGCCGGCGAAGCCACCGCCAACGATGACGACCCGTCTGGTGCTCATATGCGGGACTCCTCCTCGCCGCTCTCCAGTCCTGGCGCAGGCGTCTTGCACCGCCGAGGGTACGGCACGCAACGATCGCCTAGAATCGTCTTACATTCGGACTCTCCGGCCGCTCGCGGTCCGCGCCTGGTGGCGCGGGTCGCCGGACACACGATCACGCGGGCGGCGGGCCGGAGGAGGGCAGACCGTGCAGCATCGAGGAGGAGCGTGGGACCGGCTGGGACGTCGTCTGCGCGAGTTGCGTCCGTCCGACGCCGCCGGAGCGGCCGGGGCGGTGATTGGAGCGGTCCTGGTCGCGTCCGGCAGCGCCCTCGAGGGACAGGGCGTCGCCACTGGCACGGCGGTCAGGACGCTCGGCGGCGTCCTGCTCCTCGCCGGTCTGGCGGTCGTGCTCCTCGGGGAGCCGCGGCGGCGGGCCGCGTCGGCCGATGCGGCGCGCCGCCTGGTTGCGCGCTACATGGCCGCGACCGGCCACTGGCGCTGGCCGAACCGGGTGGGGGTGGCCGCGATGGTCGTCGGCCTGCTCCTGTTGGCTCCCGCGCTGGTCGCGCAGGTGCTGTTCGGGACGGTGTTCGGCGCCATGATTGTCGCGCCGGGTATCGTGGTCTTCTGGGGCGGCGTGGCGCTGATCGTCTATGCCAGGTTCCGGCGCGGCGACGACCCGGCAGCGCGGCGGCGGCGGCCCGGCGGCGGCAGGCGCCCGCGCTGAACCCGCCTCGCCGACGGAGTTGACGCGCGCCGC
Source organism: Dehalococcoidia bacterium (assembly GCA_963692775.1). Classification (GTDB taxonomy): domain Bacteria; phylum Chloroflexota; class Dehalococcoidia; order UBA2979; family UBA2979; genus VXMT01. The sequence continues at coordinate 2,856,631 of OY839116.1, forward strand.
GAGCGCGGAAGGCGGGAGACGCGAACATGGCCCAGCGGAGCGCGCCGCCCGGCAGTCTGCCCCGCGTGAGCATGACCTTCGCCGACTGGCGGGCCGGCTACAAGGTCGCGCTCGGCGTCATCGGCGTCGGCATCCTCATGGTCGTGTGGAGTCCGTTCGTCGGCGGGGCGTTGTACGGGCTGGTCACGCCGTTCATCGAACTGCTGGGCGCGCCCGGCGATCGTGAGTTCCTCCCGCGCGGGGAGTCGGGGACGGGCGCCGAGCTGCTCGTGCTGCTGGGGGCGTGGAACTTCGTCGCCGGGGTCTCCATGTTCTGCGTGGTGATCGTGCTCGACCTGCTGGAGCTCGGCGGAAGCCCGGCGCTGACCCGCCGGGTGCGGCCGCCCGGCAAGGCGGCGCTGGGCGCCGCGGCGGCCGGCGCGGCCTTGTTCGGCCCCGCGGTGCTGCTCGACTTCCTCCTCTCCGAGCTCTTCGTCGACCACGAGCAGGACATCGCCTGGGTGCTCGGAGCCCTCGCCCTCGTCTGGCGGTCGGGTCTGCTGCTGCTGGTGTGCTCCCTCGTCCTGATCGCGTTGCGCGGGAACGTCCTCCGCAGCCGGCTCCTGCGCTGGACCGAGGCCGTCGGATGGGGGAAGGCGGGACGAGGCTGGATCAATACGCTGGCGCTGGCGCTGATCGCGGGCTCGCTGATCAACGCCGTGGTCTGGTTCCTGCCGTTCGACGACGCGGCCCGGCTGTTCTTCGGCGTGGGCGTGACGATCCTCCTGGCGGGCATCGTGCCTCACGTGCGCGCCGGCGGGCGGCCGTAGGCCGGGCGCGAGGCGTCGGGAGCCTCACCACCCCCGCACGGCGACGGCCCCGGCGAGCATCGCCCCGAACGCCGCGGTCACCGCGAGCACGGTGACGGTCACGCCCAGCACCACCCTCCGCAGCTGGCCCGGCGGCCCGAACGAGAACGGACGCTGGGGCGCGCGCCTGACTTGCGGCGGCGCCGGCGCGGCCCGCGCCGGCGCGGGTGAGGCGGCCGCGGGCGAGCGGGGTCGCGGCTGGCTCGTCGGCGCCGGCGCGGCGGAGCGGGGCCGTGGGGCGCTCGCAGGCGTCGGCGCGGCGCGGCGGGGCTGAGGCGTGCGCGTCGGCGGGGCCGGTGCGGGCGAAGTCGCGGCCGGAGGCGGCGCGGAGGGCGCGCTCAGCGCCGGGGACGGCGCGGCGGCGGGCATCCCGCGCAGGAGCGTCTCGATGTCCGGCACCTCCTCGACGGGAAGCGCGCAGCACTCCTCGAGCTGCTCGGTCAGCGCGGTGACGAACGGGTCGGGCGATTGCCGCAGCCGGGCGAAGACGCCGGACGCGCCGGGATCCGCGTAGTCGCCGCGGGTGAAGATCAGGTTGTCCTCGTTGTTGAAGTCCCACAGCCCGGGGTCGGAGGCGAGCGCGACGAGGCTGAGGTAGATGACGAGCGAGGGGAAGTTGTCCACGTAGGCGTCGTAGTCCTCCGCCGACCGCAGGGGATGCTGGTAGTGTTTGTGTCCCAGCTCGGGGCTGCGCTCGCCCCGGAACTGGGGCAGGAACATGCCGTCGTAGTCGACCAGGCGGATTCTGCCGTCCGCCTGCACCATCACGTTGCCGTGCTGCAGATCGTTGTGCGCGATGCGCAGCCCGCGCAGGCTGGCGGCGGGGCCGCCGCGCCACTGCGCCGCGACGCGCAGCAGGGCGTCGGGGTCGTGCAGGTTGGAGTCGACGAAGCTGCTCAGGGACTCGCCTTCCACCCACTCCATGCGGACGATCGGATACCAGTCGCCTCGCAGGTTGATCCCCCGCTCCACGTACTCGAAGTGGACGAACGACAGCGGCAGGACGCTGATCAGGTACTCGCTGAGCTGGTTGTAGCGGTGCTGCTGGTCCCGCACCTCGCGGGTGAAGCAGCGCACCGCGAACTTGCGGCCTCCGAGGGACACGCAATAGACGCTGGCGAACGCGCCGGAGAACATGAGCGGCATCCCGCGCTGGTTGACCAGCGTCTCGCCCGTCTCGAGGTCGGTGCCCCGGAAGCACAGTTGCGGGTTCTGCACGGCCTCGCTGAAGTCGGTGATGCCGGGCCAGGTCATGGCGCGCCGTCCGCCTCGTCGCCTCCGGCGCCCTCCGTGACTTCCATCGCCACGAGCGTCGTGTCGTCGTTCCGCATCAGCCCCTCGCGCCGCTGATCATCGACCCAGGCTTCCCAGTCCGGCGCGCCGAGCGCGGCGAGCGTCTCCCACGGCCGCTCTCCCGCGGCGGCGCGGGCGAGGAACCAGCCGGCCAGCGCGTCCGATGCGACGACGAGCAGGTCGCCCGGCTCGCATTCGCCGCCGAGCGCGCGCACGCCGTCCCACATGCCTTCCGCGTTGTCGGGGTTGCTGCACGCGAGGGCGGGCGTGTTGTCGAACTCCGAGGCGTCCTCCAGCGGGAAGGACACCGCCAGCCGGCCGTCGCGGACGACGAAGAGGCAACTGTCGCCCACGGCCAGCGCCGCCCAGCGGAGCCGCGAGGGGTCAGCGGGCGCGGCGTCGATGGTCAGGCCCAGCAGCGTGGCGAAGGCCCCGGCGCGCGCCTTGGCCTCGCCGTGCCAGGGCAGGCGCTCCCACGGCACCTGCTCATGCCAGCGCTCGCGGGGCGCCGCGAGCCACGCGTTCAGCGAGTCCCCGGTCAGGCCGCGCCACTCGGGAGGAGCGGACACGAACGCCTCGGCCAGCGCCTCCGCCCACTCACGCGCGAACGCGGACTCGCTGGCGCCGTCGGCGACGGCGACCCGCGCCGCGCCGTCCTCCGGGTACGCGACGCGGAACGCGTCCTCGTACTCGTCGGGGCTGTTGCCCGCCTTGGGCGTCCAGAGTTCCGTGAGCGGCCTCAGCCACACCTTCGCGCTCCCGGCGATCAGCGCGCGCCGCGCGTCAGTGCAGGTCGGAGGCGGCGCGCGTCCCGATGTCGAGGAACTGCACGAGCGCCACCATGTCGGCGTTGTAGACGTAGCCGCGCGAGCCCTCCGTGACCGGCAGGCCCATGCCCGCCGCCAGCTCGACCACCGGCTCGGGGAAGACGGACGACATGCGGAACATCTGCACCGCGTACTCGTCGGGAGGCGTCTCGCTCTCGTCGGACGGGTACTGGACCGGCATCGCGGACATCGCCGAGAGGTGGGCGTTGTAGACCAGCACGTTGCCGTCGTTGGTCGCCATGGCCATGATCTCCTCGGCCAGGGGCACCGGGTTGCCGTCGGTGGCGGCGCCGTCGGTGATGCTGATCAGCATCGGCGGGTACGAGTCGGGGTGATCGGTGATCCAGTCGTGGAGCGCCGCGGAGGCCGCGGACAGCGCCTCGCACATCGGGGTGCCCCAGTGCGCCTCGGGCTGCAGCCACGTCGGGAAGCGGCGGGTGACCTCGATCACGCCTCCCGCGCCGTCCGGCTCCTTCACCTCCCGCTCCTCCACGACGGCGGCCTCGACGACGTCGCTGATGGTGAGGAACGGCGCGTCGCTCGAGGTTCCGGGGAGGGCGGATTGGATCACCGGCTCGCCCCGATCGTCCGTGGTGTAGGTGAGCACGCCGATGTGGAAGTAGTCGCGGACCTCCATGCCCTGCGAGCAGCGCTGCGAGATGGCGTCGAGAATGCGGTTCACGGCGTCGGCCGCGCCGTCCATCTTGTGCAGCTCGGGCTGCCCGCCCAGCGCCTCCGACATCGAGCCGGAGTGGTCGATCAGGAAGAGGAAGCAGCCGGGGTTGTTCCTGCTGATATCCGCTGCGTAGGGCATGGAGCCTCCTCCCGGGCAGCGCCGCACACGCTCACTACCCCTCATTGTACGTCATTCCGGTAGGCCATGCGGACGACCGGAACGGGGCTCGGTTCGAGCGCCATTGTAGATATCCCTTATATGATCCCGTTCAAATATAAGCGATTGATCGTCACCGATACCCATAAGAGAGGGAACGAAAGTCATGTCTTCTTCTTGGCTGCTCGAGTGGCCATACCAACCCCCTGATCGGCGGACGGACTCCGACAGGTAGCCCCGTCACTCGTCAGCGCCCCTCCCACCACGAGGTCAGCGCCTCCTCGCCGGCCTCGTGGGGGCGGCGGCCGATCAGCCAGGTGAGGACGCCGGCGGCGACCATGACGAGGGCGGCGACGGCCCAGACCTCGCGGAAGGTCGCGACCTGCGCCTCGGCGACCAGCGCCGCGAACTCCGGCGACCCGAACTCGATCGCGCCCGCCCGCGCGTAGAAGCGCCCGAGGCCGTTCGAGGTCAGCAGCGCCGCCCCCACGAGCATCCCGGCGACGCGGCTGAGCGTGAGCCAGGAGGCCGCCGTCGCGCGCTCGCCCTCGCGGACCCCGGCGAGGACGGCGGCGCTGAGCGGCGCGATCACGAGGCCGAAGCCGAAGCCGCCGGCGAGCTGCGGGAGGCTGCGCCAGGCCTCGCTCAGCTCGCGGTCCCAGGCGAGCAGCCCGGCGAAGCCGAGCGCGCCGAGCCACATCCCGATCGTCGCCGTCGCGCGCAGGCCGATCCGCCCCGCCAGCCAGCCGCCGGCGAGCGCTCCCGCGGGCACGGCGATGGTGAAGCGCAGCAGCGTCAGGCCTCCGTCGATCGGGCGCTCCGCCAGCACGAGGTTCACGAACAGCGGGACGCTGATCAGCACCGTGATCAGCCCGCCGCCGAGCAGCAGCGTCGCCGCGTTCGAGGCCCAGGCCGCGCGCGGCCGGAACATCGCCAGCCGCAGCATCGGCTCGGGCGCGGCGCGCTGGCGCAGCAGGAAGGCGACCGTGATCGCCGCGACGAGCGCGAACAGCAGCAGCGTCAGCGGCCAGGCACGGCGCTCGAGCGGATCGTCGGCGAGGGTGATCGTGAGCAGCGCGAGCCCGAGGGCGAGCAGCGCCGCGCCGGGCCAGTCGATCGCGCCGCCCTCGCGCTCGTGTCCGGCCCAGCGCCAGGCGCCGAGCATGAAGGGCAGGGAGAGCGGGAGGTTGAGCCAGAACACCCAGCGCCAGCCCAGCAGCTCCGTGATCCCGCCGCCCCAGAGCGGCCCGGCCAGCGCCCCCGCCTCCGAGGCCGCGGCGATCGCGCCGAGGCCGAGCAGCCGCCGCCCCGGCGGCAGCTCGGTCACCACGATCGCCATCGCCACGGGCACGACCGCGCCGCCGCCGACGGCCTGGAGCGCCCTCGAGGCGACGAGCCACTCGAAGCCGGGCGCGGCGGCAACGAGCGCGCTGCCGACCATGAACACCGCCAGCGAGGCGGCGTAGACGCGCGCGCGCCCGTACACGTCGGCGATGCGCCCGACGATCGGCAGCGCGGCGATGTAGCCGATCAGGTAGCCGTTGACGACCCAGGAGGCGAGGTAGAGGTCGTCGACGGTGAGGCCGATGTCGCCGATCAGCGTGGGCAGCACCGTGACGACCGCGGTCTGGTCGTCGGCGGCGATGAAGACGCCGCCCGCGACCGCGATCAGCAGCCAGGTTCCTCGCCGGTCCGGTCCCGTCCGGGGGCCGTCCTGCGCCTCAGCGCGGCGGGACAATGTCCACGTCCTGCCCGAAGCGGCTCAGCTCGAGCCGCCGCACGATCGTGTCCAGTTCGCCGGCGGTGATCGGCCCGATCAGCTCGATGCGGTGCACGAGCGGGTCGTCGAGGCCGACCCAGATCTTCGCGGCGACCGTGAATCCCGCCTCGGCGTTGCGGAAGAAGGCGAGGTCCCCGGAATCGATCGAGGCCTCGACGATCCAGCAGTCGACGCCGCGCACGTCCTCGCGGCCGGCGAGCCCGGTCGCGGTGGCAAAGCGCATCAGGGCGACGGCGCCCTGTTGGGGGTCGAAGAGGGCGCTGACGGTGATGTTCTCGCGCTGCCAGCGCTGGGTGAGCGGGTTGCGCAACCAGCCCTGGTCGGGGAGCACCACGATGCCGGTCTCGAACGCGAGCGTTCCGAGGCGCCCGTCGATCTCCGCCTGCAGCAGCTCCGTGCCGCCGATGTCGCCCTCGGCGCGCACCATCTGGATGCCCTGCACGATCTCGCTCGTCCCGTCGACATGCTCGAGCACGAAGTGGAACTTCTCGACCGCTTCCATGCGATCGGCGGCCGCTCGCAGCAGTTCGGCGGGGTCCGGCAATACCTCGGTCGCCGTCGGCGTCGGGGCTGGCTCCTCCTCCTCGCCCGGGCAGGCGACAAGCAGCAGCGAGGCCGCGACGAGCGCGACGAGCGCCGCGAGGCGCGCGCGGGCGATCACCGCGCCACCACCTGCGGCGGCCCGGCCTCGGCGCGCCCGATCCGCCAGCAGCCGCCGGTCCGCGCCTCGATCTCGCGCCGCAATGCCTCCGCGCTGGCCTCTGGCAGCGCGATCAGCAGGCCGCCCGAGGTCTGCGGGTCGTACAGCAGGTCGACGAGCGCCCCGGACGGCTCGCCCTCGATGCGCACGCGGTCGCCGAGGCCGTCGCGGTTGCGCGCGCCGCCCCCGGTGGCGCCGCCGAGCTCGGCGAAGCGCTCCGCGCCGGGCAGCAGCGGCAACGCGGCGAGGTCGAGGGCGAGCGTGACGCCGCTCTGCGAGGCGATCCCGGCGGCGTGGCCGGCGAGCCCGAAGCCGGTCACGTCCGTCATCGCGTGCACGCCCGCCGCGCGCGCGAGGTGCGCGGCGTGGCGGTTGAGCTGGACCATCGAGGCGACAGCGGCCTCGAGGCCTTCCTCGTAGCCGTCGCGCCGCTGCCCCGCGGCGCTCATCACGATGCCCGTGCCGAGCGGCTTGGTGAGCAGCAGCGCGTCGCCCGGCTGCGCGCCGCCGCTGCGCAGCACGGCGTCCGGGTGGATCACGCCCATCACGGACAGCCCGTACTTCGGCTCCGCGTCGATCACCGTGTGGCCGCCGGCGATCACGCCGCCGGCCTCGGCGACCGCGTCCGCGCCCCCTCGGAAGATCTCGGCCAGCAGCGCGGGATCGAGGTCGTCCGGGAAGGCGGCGATGTTGAGCGCGAGTTTGACCTCGCCGCCCATCGCGTAGACATCGGACATCGCGTTCGCGGCGGCGATGCGGCCGTAGTCGTAGGGGTCGTCCACGACCGGCGGGAAGAAGTCGAGCGTCTGGATCACCGCGAGGTCGTCGCTGAGCCGGTAGATCGCGGCGTCATCGGGGCGTGCGAGGCCGACGAGCAGCTCCGGGTGCTCGTTCGCGTCGAACGTCTCCTGCAGCGGGCGCAGCACCTGCGCCAGGGTCGAGAGACCCAGCTTGCCCGCTCAGCCGCCGCAGGATGCGAGGTCGGTGAGCCGAACCTGCTCCCGAGTCACGCCCGGACCTCCGTCCCGCCTCGGCGCGCTCGCGCCGTGCGCGACCATCCTACGACGGGCGCGGGCGCTACGATGGCCGCGCGCGGTGAATCTTCGGGAGGTACGCCGTGGCAGAGGCGCAACCGTGGCGGCCCTCCGAGCTGATCGCGATCCTCGGCGAGGCGTACGGGCGCGTCGAGGCGCGCCCGCACCGCGACGCGATCTCCGAGCTGGTGCTGACGCTGCTCTCGCAGAACACCTCGGACCACAACTCCGGCCACGCCTTCCACCGCCTGCTCGAACGCTTCGCCAGCTGGGACGAGGTGATCGACGCGCCGACGTCCGAGGTGGAGGACGCGATCCGCCCCGGCGGCCTCGCGCCGACGAAGGCGCCGCGCATCCAGGCGCTGCTCGCCGAGGTGCGCGAGCAGGCTCCCGGCTACGACCTCGGATTCCTCGAGACGCTGCCGCTGGAGGAGGCGAAGGCGTGGCTGCGCGCGCTGCCCGGCGTGGGTCCGAAGACGGCGGCGATCGTGCTGCTGTTCGCCCTCGGACGGCCCGCCCTGCCCGTCGACACGCACGTCGAGCGCGTGGCGAAGCGGCTCGGCCTCGCCCCGGCGCGCATGCCGGTCGTGAAGGTGCACGACGAGCTGGAGGCGCAGCTCGAGCCGGATGAGATGTACGCCTTCCACGTCGACCTGATCCAGCACGGCCGCCGCACCTGCCACGCGCGCGCCCCGCGCTGCGAGGAGTGCCTGCTGCTGGGGCGCTGCCCGCGCGTCGGCCTGCCGCCTCTCTGACCGGGCGCACCGACCGGACGATCTGTCGCTCGCTGCCGGAGCCTCGGATACACTCGCCGACCGGACCGAAGTGAGGGCACGGGGCGTGGCGGACGTCGATTCTCAGCCGCAGTTGAAGGAGCTTCCGGGCGGCCTGACCGCGCCCGCCGGCTGGACCGCCGGGGCCACCTACACCGGCGTCCGCGGCTACGGCCCGGAGCCGCGCTTCGACCTCGGCCTGCTGCTCTCGGAGCGGCCCGCGACCGCCGCCGCGCTCTTCACCCGCAACGCCGTCGTCGGCGCGCCGGTCACGCTCACGCGCGCTCGCGTCGCGCGAGGCGTCGCGCGGGCGCTCGTCGTCAACTCGGGCAACTCGAACGTCGCCACCGGCGCGGCCGGCGAGGCCGACGCGGAGCGCATGGCGGAGCTGGCGGCGGCGGCGCTCGGCGTCGAGGCCGCCGACGTGCTCGTCGCCTCCACCGGCGTGATCGGCCGCCGCCTGCCGATGGACCGCATCGAGGCCGGCATCGCCGAGGTCGAGCTGAGCCGCGAGGGCGGCGCACGGTTCGCGCGCGCGATGATGACGACCGACACGCGGCCCAAGGAGCACGCGCTGCGCGTCGAGGCGGGCGGACGCGCCTACATCGTCGGCGGCGCGGCCAAGGGCGCGGGCATGATCCACCCGGACATGGCGACGATGTTCGGCTTCCTCACCACCGACGCCCCGGTCGAGCGCGGCTGGCTGCACGACACCCTGCGCGAGGTCACCGACCGCTCCTTCAACATGATCGACGTGGACATGGATACCTCGACCTCGGACATGGTGATCGCCCTCGCGAACGGCTCCGCCGGCGGCGACCCGATCGCCGCCGGCCATCCGGCCGCCGCGCCGCTGGCGAGCGCCATCGAGGCGGTCGCCGTGCGGCTGGCGCGCGAGCTGGCGCGCGACGGCGAGGGCGCGCGCACGCTGATCGAGGTGGTCGCCGAGGGCGCGGCCTCGGAGGCGGACGCGCGGATCGCGGCCCGCACGATCAGCTCCTCGCCGCTCGTCAAGACGATGATCACCGGCCGCGACCCGAACTGGGGCCGCGTGCTGATGGCGGCCGGCCGCTCCGGCGCGGCGCTCGACCTCGAGCGCGCCGAGGTCTGGATCGGCGAGTTCTGCGCCTTCGAGCGAGGCGCGCCCACGACGACGCCGGAGGCCGACATCTCCGCGGCGATGGACCGCGACGAGGTCAAGATCCGCATCGACCTCGGCTGCGGCGAGGCGAGCGCCACCGCCTGGGGCTGCGATCTGACCGAGGAGTACGTGCGCATCAACGCGGACTACACGACGTGAGCGCGGGCGGCCCGATCGTCGTCAAGATCGGCGGCTCCACGCTCGGCGAGGAGGACACCACGCTCGAGGACGTCGTCGCGCTGCGCAAGCGGGGCGAGCGCGTCGTCGTGGTGCACGGCGGCGGCGCGATGATCACGGACTGGCTCGACCGCCTTGAGGTGCCCTCGGCGTTCATCGAGGGGCTGCGCTCGACGAGCGAGGAGGCGCTGGACGTGGTGATCGGCGTGCTGCGCGGCGTGGTCAACACGCGCTTTGTCGCCGCGATCGAGCGCCTCGGCGGACGCGCCAGCGGCGTCTCCGGCGTGGACGGCGCGCTGGTGCGGGCGCGCCGCAACGACGAGCGGCTCGGCTTCGTCGGCGAGGTGACCGGCATCGACGGCGAGGCGCTGCGCGCGCTGCTCAAGGGCGAGGCGACGCCCGTGATCGCGCCGATCGGCCTGGAGCCGCCGGGGCAGCCGTTGAACATCAACGCCGACACGGTCGCGGGGGAGATCGCGCGCGCCGCCGGCGCGGGCAGCCTCGTCTTCCTCACCGATGTCGACGGGGTGCTCGACGGCGACGGCGAAGTGGTCGAGGAGCTGGACGCGGCGCGCGCGTCCGCGCTGCGCGAGGCTGGTGTGCTGGACGGTGGTATGATTCCGAAGATCGACGCCGCCCTCCGTGCAGCGGAGCGAGGCGTCGTGGCGCATGTGGCCAATGGCCGCCTTCCGCATACACTGGAACGGATCGCCTCCGGGGAGTCTCCCGGCACGCGGGTGAGGTAGAAACGTGGGCTTCTTCGACGACCGCGACGACCGTGGGGACCGCGGCGACCTGGGTCCGCCGCCCGAGCCGTTCCGCGTCGGCGGCGCCGGGTTCCGCTCCCCGGTTCCGTTGCGCTGGGTCGGCGTCGCGGCCGCGTTCGTCGTGCTGTTCGTCGTCGTTGGCTGGGCGAAGTCGATCTACGTCGACTTCCTCTGGTTCGAGTCGGTCGAGTACGAAGGCAACTTCCGGCGCGTCCTGACGGCGCGCATCTCGCTGCTCGCGATCGGCACGCTGGTCTCCGGGCTCGTGCTCGGGCTCAACCTCTGGCTCGCCCGCCGCCTCGCCCCCCAGGGCGCCGAGGAGTCGTTCATCGAGGACATCGACGCGACGGCGATCCGGCGCGTCGTCACGGTCGGTCTGACGGCGCTCACGATCTTCATCGCGATCATCTTCGGCGGCGTCGCGGCCGGTTCGTGGGAGACGATCCTGATCTGGCTGAACGGCGCCGAGTTCGGCATCGATGATCCGGCGTTCGGGCGGGACGTCTCCTTCTACCTCTTCACCCTCCCCGCCTATCACCTGATCCAGGGCTGGGTGCTCTCCCTGCTCGTGCTCTCCGTGCTGGGAGCGGGCGCGGTCTACGGGCTGACGTTCTCGCTGCAACGCTTCGAGGTGCGGGTGACGCGCGGGATGCGCATCCATCTCTCCGTGCTCGGCGGGCTAATCCTGCTCGCGATCGCGTTCGGGTCATACCTCGGCGTGTTCGACCTGGCGACGTCGCCGGGCGGGATCGTGACCGGGGCGACGTTCACGGACATCAACGCGCGGCTGCCCGCGCGCTACGCGCTGGTCGCCCTCGGCGCCTTCGCCGGGCTGGTCACGATCGCGAACTCGCTGCTCAGCAGCAACTGGCGCGCGCCCGCCTTCGCGGTCAGCCTCTGGGTGATCGCCGGCATCGTGGGCGGCTTGATCTACCCCTCCTTCGTCCAGTCCTTCCAGGTCGACCCCAACGAGCTGGAGAAGGAGCAGCGCTTCATCGGCCGCAACATCGAGGGCACCCGCCGCGCCTGGGGCCTCAACGAGATCGTCGAGACCACCTTCCCCGCCGAGCCTGCCGTCACCGAGGACGAGCTCGCCGCCAACCAGGCGACCCTCGACAACGTGCGCCTGCTCGACCCGCGGCCGATGCGCGATACCTTCAACCAGATCCAGTCGATCCGACCGCTCTACCAGTTCGAGGACATCGACGTGGACCGCTACACCATCGAGGGCCAGTTGAGGCAGGTGATGCTGGCGCCACGCGAGCTCGACCTGCGGCGCGCGACGCAGACCGGTGGGTCCGGCTGGACGCAGCAACGGCTCCAGTTCACCCACGGCTACGGCGCCGTGGTCGCGCGGGTCAACGAGATCACCACCGAGGGCCTGCCCGTGCTGCTCACGGGCGACATCCCACCCGTCGGCGAGGAGGTGCCGATCACGGAGAGCGGCGCCCGCATCTACTTCGGCGAGCTGACCAACCACTACGTGATCGTCAACACGAACGAGCCGGAGTTCGATTACCCGACGGGCGACACGACCGTCGAGACGTTCTACGAGCCGGACCGCGGCATCGCGCTCTCCAGCATCCTGCGGCGCTTCGCGCTGGCCTGGGAGTTGGGCGATCGGAACGTGCTGATTTCAGGCCAGCTGAACTCCGACTCGCGGCTGCTGATGCACCGCGCGCTCGGCGAGCGGATCCGCAAGGTGGCGCCGTTCCTCGAGCTGGACTCGGACCCCTACCTGGTGGTGATCGACGGCGATCTGACATGGATCCAGGACGCCTACACGACGTCCGGGAGCTACCCCTACTCCCAGCACCTCGGCTCCATCAACTACGTCCGCAACAGCGTCAAGGTCGTCGTCGACGCCCAGACCGGCGACATGACCTTCTACCTGATTGACGAGGCCGACCCGATCGTGGCGACGTGGGCGAAGATCTTCCCGGACATGTTCACGCCCGTGAGCGAGATGCCGCAGTCGATTCGTGCTCACCTGCGCTACCCGGAGGACCTCTTCCGGCTGCAGGCCGAGCAGTATCTGCGCTACCACATCCAGGATCCCCGCACCTTCTTCATCGGCGAGGACCTCTGGGCCGTGCCGACGGAGAAGTTCCGCCAGCAGGAGCAGCCGCTCGAGCCCTACTACGTGATCATGAAGCTGCCGGGCGAGGAGGCCGAGGAGTTCTCGCTGATCCTGCCCTTCACCCCGCGCAACAAGCAGAACACCATCGCCTGGCTCGCCGGGCGCTCGGATGGCGAGAACCTCGGCAAGCTGCGCGCCTACCGCTTCCCCACCGACGACCTCGTCTTCGGACCGGCGCAGATCGAGGCCCGCATCGACCAGGATCCGGGCATCTCCGCGCAGCTCACGCTCTGGGAGGGCGCGGGCTCCGAGGTGATCCGCGGGAACCTGCTGATGATCCCGCTCGGGGAGTCGTTCCTCTTCATCGAACCGATCTACCTGCAGGCGGACAGCTCGCGCATCCCCGAGCTACGGCGCGTGGTGGTGGCGAACGGCAACAACATCGCCATGGAGCCGACCTTCGAGCGCGCGTTGGACGTGGTCTTCGGCCGCCGCGCATCGAGCCTGCCCGGGAGCGACGGTGCGATCGCGCCGCAGCCATCGGCCGGCGACGATGACAGAGACGCAGCCGCCCCGGTGGCGCCCTCGGGCGACTTCGGCGAGCTGCTGCGCCAGGCGCAGGAGGCGGCGGACGCCGCCCAGGCGGAGCTGGACCGGCTGCGCGCGATCCTCGAACAGCTCGAGCAGAGCGAGTCCCAGTAGCGCGCGGACAGACCGCGCGCGGCCACACGGACGGCGAGACGACAGCAGCAGCGATCAGCACGGGAGCGTACGCGTGAGCGATGAGATTCAGGCACTCGAAGCACAGCTCTACATGCAGGCCGCGCGGCGGCTGCCGGTCACCCTCGTGCGCGGCGAGGGCACAAGCGTCTGGGACAGCGACGGCAAGGAATACCTCGACTTCGTCGCCGGCATCTCGACCAACACCTTCGGTCACGCGGACCCCGGACTGGCGCAGGCGATCAGCGAGCAGGCAAGCACGCTGATCCACTGCTCCAACATCTTCTTCAGCGAGCCGCAGATCGAGCTCGCCCAACTGCTGATCGACAACTCGCCGATGGACCGCGTCTTCTTCGCGAACTCGGGCGCCGAGGCCAACGAGGGCGCGCTCAAGCTCGCGCGCAAGTGGGGCCGCGTCCGCAAGAACGGCGCCGGCGAGATCATCGTGATGCACAACGGCTTCCTCGGGCGCACGATGGCGACCGTCGCCGCGACCGGCACGCCCGCCTACCGCGAACCGTTCGAGCCGCTGGTGCCCGGCTTCGTGCACGTCGATTTCGACGACATCGAGGCCGTGCAGGCGGCGACCTCGCCGCAGACCGCGGCGGTGATGGTGGAGCCGATCCAGGCCGAGGGCGGCATCATCGTTCCCGGCGACGACTACCTGCGGAAGCTGCGCGAGTGGTGCGACGAGCAGCAGCTGCTCCTCATCCTCGACGAGATCCAGGTCGGCATGGGGCGCACGGGCACGCTCTGGGCGCACGAGCAGGCCGGCATCGAGCCGGACGTGATGACGAGCGCGAAGGCGCTGGGAGGCGGCGTGCCGATCGGCGCGCTGCTCTGCAAGGAGAGCGCCAACGTCTTCGAGCCGGGCGACCACGGCAGCACCTTCGGCGGGCAACCGCTGGCCACAGCCGCCGCCGCCCATGTGCTGCGGCGCGTGCTGGAGAGCGACATCCTGCAAAACGTGCGCGAACGCGGCGCCCAGGCGGCGCGCGCCCTCGGCGCGCTCGGCGAGAAGCACCCGGTCGTCCGGGGCGTGCGCGGCCGAGGGCTGCTGATCGGCCTCGAGCTCAACGAGGCGATCGCGCCCGACGTGGTGGTGAACTCGGTGGGCCGCGGCCTGCTGCTCAACCCCGTGCGCCCGGACGTGGTGCGGCTGATGCCGCCGCTGACCGTGAGCGCCGGGGAGATCGACCGCGCTGTCGAGATCATCGACGCCGCGATCAGCGAGGTCACCGCCTGACCGGGAGCGCCGCCGGGAGCCTCGAGCCATGGAGCTGGGCTGGACGATCGTCTACGTCAAGAGCGTCGAGGCGGCCGTGCGCTTCTACCGGCGCGCCTTCGGCCTGGAGTTGCGCTTCATCGTCGAGACGAAGGACTACGCGGAGATGGAGACGGGTTCGACGGCGCTCGCCTTCGCCTCGAACCGCTTCGCCGCGGTGCACATGCCCGCGCCGATCCGCGAGAGCGACCCGGACGAGCCCGCCCCCGGCTTCACCATCTCCTTCCGCAGCAACGACGTGGCGGCCGACTACGAGCGGGCGATCGAGGCCGGCGCGACGCCGCTCTCGCCGCCCAGCGAGCAACCCTGGGGCCAGACCACCGCCTGCGTGCGCGATCCCGACGGCGTCATGATCGAGATCGCCTCGCCGCTGCTGGTCGGCGCATGAGCGGAGACGCAGTGTGAGCGGAGCCACAGCTTGAGCGGAGACACATCGTGAGCGACACCATCGTCCTCGCCTACTCGGGCGGGCTGGACACCTCGGCCGCCGTCAAGTGGCTGCAAGAGGAGCGCGACTACGAGGTCGTCTGCCTGCTAGCCGATCTGGGCAACGTCGGCGACCTCGAGGGCGCCGAGCGCCGCGCCGGTGAGGCGGGCGCGAAGGAGTTCGCGGTCGTCGACGCGCGCGAGGACTTCCTGCGCTACTTCGCCTTCCCCGCACTGGCGGCGAACGCCGTCTACGAGGGCGCCTACCCGCTCGCGACCGCCCTCGGGCGTCCGCTGATCGCGAAGCTGCTCGTCGACAAGGCGCGCGAGGTCGGCGCGGCCGCCGTCGCGCACGGCTGCACGGGCAAGGGCAACGACCAGGTGCGCTTCGACGTCGCGCTGCGCGCGCTCGCGCCGGACCTCGCGATCGTCGGCACGGCGCGCGAGAACGAGTGGACCCGCGACGAGGCGCTCGCCTACTGCCGCAAGCACGGCATCTCCGTCGAGAGCGGCGAGGCCTCCCCGTTCTCCGTCGACGAGAACATGTGGGGCCGCGCGATCGAGGCGGGCGTGCTCGAGGATCCGTGGCTGGCCCCGCCCGAGGACGCCTACGCCTGGACGCAGCCGCTCGACGCCACGCCCGAGGAGCCGGCCACGGTCGAGCTGCGCTTCGAGCAGGGCGTCCCGGTGGCCCTCGACGGCGAGGCGCTCGCGCCCGTGCCGCTCGTCGAGCGGCTCAACGAGATCGCGGGCGCGCACGGCGTCGGGCGCATCGACATGGTCGAGAACCGCCTGGTGGGCATCAAGTCGCGCGAGGTCTACGAGGCGCCGGCGGCCGTCGCGCTGCTCGCCGCGCACCGCAAGCTGGAGACGCTGACGCTCAGCAAGCAGCAGCTGCGCATGAAGCAGCGGATCGCGCAGGACTACGCCGACCTCGTCTACGAGGGCCTCTGGTTCAGCGCGCACCACCAGGATCTCGCCGCCTACGTGCACTCCACGCAGCGCCACGTCACGGGCGACGTGCGGCTGCGCTTCTGGCGAGGCCACGCCGAGGCGGTCGGGGTCGCCTCGGATGCCAGCCTCTACCACTTCGAGCTGGCGACCTACGGCTCGGACGACGCCTTCGACCAGCAGGCGGCGCTCGGCTTCATCAAGCTGTGGGGCCTCCCGCTAGAGGTGCAGGCGCGCCAGCAGCTGCTGCGCGAATCCCCGGACCCCCTCCGCCTCGCCTCCCCTGGCGAGGAGTAGGGGCGGGCGCACCGTGGGACAGGTAGGCAGCGACGCGCTGGAGCATCTGCGCGATTTGACAGAGCGCACGACCGAGCTCGATGCCACGTACGCGCGCCTGGAGCCGGAGTTCGCTCGGATCCGCGAGGCGGTGCGCGCCCGGAAGCAGGCGAACGCGTAGCCCCCACCGCTCGCGCGCCGCGGGCGCGCGGTGCTAACCTCGCAGCATGACAGCCGTCGATCCCGTCGAGATAGCCGACTACGCCGCGCAGGCGCGCGAGTTCCTGGCGAAGGCCCGGGAGTACCTGGCGTCGGGCGACCTGCATCAGGCTTCCGAGAAGGGCTGGGGGGCGGCCGCGCACATGGCGAAGGCCGTGGCCGCGGCCCAGGGCTGGGAATACGAGACCCACGCAGACTTCAGCGTCGTGCTCAACCGCGCCTGGCGGCTCACCGGCGACGACCTCCTGCCGGGTCTGCGCGCCATCGCTAACGACCTGCATGGCAACTACTACCGCCGCAAGCGACATCTCGACGCCGCAGCCATTAGCCGCGACATCGATAGCATGGCGGAGCTGCTCGATCTGCTCGCGCCACTCTCTGCCTGACCCGTCCCGCTCGCACCTGACGCTCACGCGGTGCTAGCCTCGAACGATGGCGGACGCGGCTGGGCAGCAAGGCGCGGACAAGCTGTGGGGCGGGCGCTTCAGCGCGCCTACCGACGCGCTCGTCGAGGCCTACACCGCGTCCATCGCCTTCGATAGGCGGCTCTACCGCGAGGACATCGCCGGCTCGATCGCGCACGCGCGGATGCTCGCGCAGCAAGGCATCATCGACGACGCCGACCGCGACGCCATCGTCGAGGGCCTGCGCGCCATCGAGGCGGAGATCGAGGCCGGGCGCTTCGAGTTCCGCGAGGATCGCGAGGACATCCACCTCAACATCGAGGCCGCCCTCGCCGAGCGCATCGGCGATCCGGCGCGGCGGCTGCACACCGCCCGATCGCGCAACGACCAGGTGGCGACCGACCTGCGCATGTTCGTGCGCGCCGCCTGCGACGAGGCCGCCGCGCGCCTGCGGGCGCTGCGCGGCGCGCTGATCGACCTCGCGGATCGCGAGACGGAGACGGTCGTGCCCGGCTACACGCACCTGCAGCGCGCGCAGCCCGTGCTGCTCGCTCACCACCTGCTCGCCTACGAGGAGATGTTCGCGCGCGACGCCGAACGGATGCGGCAGGCGCGAGGGCGCGCGAACGTGTTGCCGCTCGGCTCGGGCGCCCTCGCCGGCGTCGGCTACCCGATCGACCGCGAGTTCGTCGCGCGCGAGCTGGGCTTCGAGGCTGTCTCCGCCAACTCGCTCGACGCCGTCTCCGACCGTGACTTCGTCGTCGACGTCCACGCGGCGGCGGCGCTGGCGATGACGCACCTCTCGCGGCTGTCCGAGGAGATCGTGCTCTGGGCCTCGGCCGAGTTCGGCCTCGTGAGCCTCGACGACGCCTTCTCGACGGGGTCGAGCATCATGCCGCAGAAGCGCAACCCGGACGTCGCGGAGCTGGCGAGGGGCAAGAGCGCGCGCGTGATCGGTAACCTCGTGCAGGCGCTGACGCTGCTCAAGGGCCAGCCGCTCGCCTACAACCGCGACCTGCAGGAGGACAAGGAGCCGCTCTTCGACACAGTGGACACGCTGCTCTCCTCGCTGGCCGTGGTGGCCGCGATGCTGCCCTCGCTGCGCTTCGACGCCGAGCGCGGGCGCGCGGCGGCCGTCGCGAACTTCGCGCTCGCGACCGACCTCGCCGACCAGCTCGTGCGCGGCGGCGTGCCCTTCCGCGAGGCGCACGAGGCGATCGGCGCGCTCGTCGCGCGCTGCGAACGGGAGCGCCGCGCCTTCGAGGACCTCACGCCCGGGGAGTTCGCCGCGGCGCACCCGGTCTTCGCCGGGCAGCTGCCCGCGCTCGGCCTCGATGCGGCGCTGGCCGCGCGCCGCGCGACGGGCGGCACCGCGCCGGAGGCGGTGGCGCGGCAGCGCGAGGCCGCCCGTACGCGGCTCGCGGCCGAGGAGGCGGAGTGAGCGGCGAGGCGGCGGCGCGGCGCGCTGGCATCGCGCCCTCGATCCTCACGGCCGACCTGGGGCGGCTCGCGGACGCGGTCGCCGCCGCCGAGGCGGGCGGCGCCGACGTGATGCACATCGACGTGATGGACGGCCAGTTCGTGCCGCAGATCAGCTTCGGCCCGCTGATCGTCGAGGCCGTGCGCAAGGCGGTCTCGCTGCCGATCGAGGCGCACATGATGGTCGCCGACCCGCTCCAGCAGCTGGAGCCGCTGGCCGAGGCGGGCGCCGGGCGGCTGATCTTCCACCTCGAGGCGACGGACGAGCCGCAGCGCGAGATCGCGCGGGCGCGCGAGCTGTCCTGCGAGGTGGGCATTGCGATCAGCCCGCAGACGCCGGTCGCGGCGCTGGAGCCGTGGCTGCCGCAGCTCGACGAGGTGACGGTCATGCTCGTCTACCCCGGGCGCGGCGGGCAGGAGTTGATCCCGGAGCTGCTCGGCAAGGTCCGCGAGCTGCGGGCCGCCCTCGACGCGCTGGGCAGCGACGCGGAGATCGAGGTGGACGGCGGCGTCAAGGCGCACAACGCGCTGCAGTGCGTCCACGCGGGCGCGAGCCTGCTCGTGGCGGGCTCGGCCGTCTACAACCCCGGCGAGACGCCGCAGGAGGCGCTCGCCGCGCTGCGCGCCGCCCTCGCGGGCTGACGGGTGTGCGGCGGGCCGAGGACGAGCGCGAGGGTCAGGCGGTGGCGGTGCTGGCCGAAGGGATGGCGGGCTTGCCCTCGGAGAGGCGCTTGAGCTGGGTGCGCAGGCAGCGCGTGCAGACGTTGACGCGCTTCCAGCGGCCGTCGATCAGCAGCCGCTTCTTGTGCACGTTGGGGCGGAACTCGCGGTTGGTGCGCTGGGCCTTGCGCTCCCAGCGCCCGGAGTGCTTGTGCCGGATGTTGCGGCCGAAGGCGGTGCGCTTCGGGCAGAGGTCGCACTTTCCGGAGGCCATGAGACTCTCTCTCGCTCGCGGCTCGCGCTATGCTTGACCGGGATCAGAGCGTAGCACCGCACCCGGTGCTGCGCCACGCCGCCGCGCGGGCGCGCGAGCGCGAGGAACGAGGACGCAGCAGCCAATGACGTCGACCGGCGCCGACACAGCGACAGCCCTCGACGGCGTGGACCTGCGCCACGCCCTCCAGGTCGCCGAGCTCTGGCTCGAGGCCAACCGCGAGGCGCTCAACGCGATCAACGTCTACCCCGTGCCGGACGGGGACACCGGGACCAACATGCTGCTCACCCTGCGCGCGGCGAACGCGGCCCTGCCCGAGACGGGCGGCGTGGGCGCGATCAGCAAGGCGCTCGCCGACGCGGCCCTGCTCGGCGCGCGCGGCAACAGCGGCGTCATCCTCTCGCAGATGCTGCGCGGCTTCGCCGACGGCCTCGAGGGCGTCGAGACGCTCGGCCCCGCGGAGCTGCGCGCCGCGCTCAGCACCGCCTCGGAGGTCGCCTACGGCGCCGTGCCCGAGCCCGTGGAGGGCACGATGCTGACCGTCATGCGCGAGGCGGCCGAGGTCGCGGCGCGGGCCGACGCCGCGCTCGCCCTCGACGAGTTGCTGGCCGTCGCGCTCGAGGAGGCGGAGGCGAGCGTGGAGCGCACGCCGGAGCTGCTGCCGCGGCTGCAAGAGGCGGGCGTCGTGGACGCCGGGGGCCAGGGCGTCGCCGTCGTGCTGGCGGGCCTGTTCTACGGCGTGCGCGGCGAGGCGCTGCCCGAGCCGCCGCCCGCCCCGACCGGCGCGGTGGACCTCGGCGGCGTCGAGCACGAGGGCCACGGTTACTGCGTCGAGTACATCGTGCAGGGGCAGGGCCTCGAGCGCGCCGTGCTGGCCGCCGAGCTGAGCGAGGCCGAGGGCGAGTCCGTGCTCGTCGTCGGCGACCCCTCGGCGCTGCGCGTGCACGTACACATGGAGGACCCCGGCGTCGCGCTCTCGAAAGGGGCCGCGCACGGCGGCCTGCAGAGCGTCAAGGTCGACAACATGCAGGCCCAGCACGAGGACTGGGCCGCCGCCCACGAGGATGCCGACGAGGACGCTCCCGCGCCCCCGATCGGCCTCGTCGCCGTCGTCCAGGGCAACGGGCTGACGGCGCACTTCCGCGACCTCGGCGTGACTCGCATCGTGAGCGGCGGCGCGACGAACAACCCCAGCGCGGGCGAGCTGCTCGAGGCGGCGCGCCGTGCGGGACGGGACCGCGTCTTCATCCTCCCCAACGACTCCAACGTGCTGCTCGCCGCCGAGCAGGCGGCGCAGCAGGAGCCGGACCTGATCAGCGTCGTCCCCGCGCGCACCGTCGCCGCCGGGCTCGCCGCCGCCCTCAGCTTCGTGCCGAGCGAGTCGCCCGAGGCGCTCGCCGGCACGCTCGCCGCCGCCGCCGCCGCCGCGCGCTGCGTCGAGGTGACGCTCGCCGTCCGCGACGCCGTCGCCGACGGCGTGAGCGTGAGCGCGGGCGACGCGATCGCGATCCTCGACGGCCGCCTCGTCGCGCGCGCCGACGGCATCGACGACGCCCTGCTCGCCGGGGTCGCGCACGCGCTCGAGTCCGACGAGGCGCTGGAACTGGCGATCGTCTACCTCGGAGTCGACGCGCCCGCGGGCTCGGTGGAGCGCGTGCCGGAGCTGCTGGAAGGGGCGCACGAGGACCTCGAGGTCGAGGTGCTCTCGGGCGGGCAGCCGCACTACCCCTACCTCGTGAGCCTCGAATAGTCAGCCGACGGAAGGACTGACCCATGAGCATCCGCATCGTCACCGACTCGACCAGCGACATCCCGAGCGACCTCGTCGAGGAGTTCGGGCTCACCGTGGTGCCGGCGAGCGTCTTCTTTGGCGACGAACACCTGCTGGACGGCGTGGACATCGATACCGACGGGTTCTTCGAGCGGCTCGTCCGCGAGTCGCAACTGCCGACGACCTCGCAGCCCTCGCCGGGCGCGTTCCGCGACGCCTACCAGGCGCTCAAGGACGAGGGCGCGACGGAGATCCTCTCGATCCACATCTCCGAGAAGCTCAGCGGCACCCTCGCCTCGGCGCGCCAGGGCGCGCAGCAGGTCGAGGGCGTGCGTATCGAGATCGTCGATTCGGGCTTCGCGACGCTGGCGCTGGGCATGGGCGTGCTGGCCGCGGCGCGGGCGATCGCGGACGGCGCGAGCCTCGACGAGGCGCGCGAGATCGCGCTCGCCCGCTTCGCCCGCACGCACAACTTCATCCTCGTCGATACGCTCGAGTACCTGCGGCGCGGTGGACGGCTGGGGCGCGCGCAGGAGGTGATCGGCAGCCTGATGCGCGTCAAGCCGCTGCTCGCCATCCAGGACGGCGAGGTCGTCCCCGTCGGGCGCGTGCGCACGAAGAAGAAGGCCGTCGCCGAGGTGCTGAGGCGCGTCGCCGACCTCGCCCCCATCGAGGAGCTCGCGGCGCTGCACTCGACGACGCCGGACGAACTCGCGGACCTCGCTAGCCAGTTGGGCGAGATCGCGCCCGGCGCGCCGCTGCTGACGGGGCAGGTCGGCCCCGCGATCGGCGTGCACGTCGGCCCCGGCCTGCTCGCCATCTGCCTCGTCGCCGCCGAGGACTCCCCCGCCGCGACCGCGTGACCGCCGACCTCGCGCGGCTCGCGAGGGTGCTGGAGGGCGAACTCGGCTCCGGTTGCGCCGACACGCTCGTCCAGGGCGGCCTCGACGAGCTGCTGCGGCGGATGGCGCGCGACGAACCGCCCGGCTCGCCGTTGCTGCGGATGGTGCTCGCGCTCCCCGCCGCGGGCTACCGCTCGCTCGCCCGCGAGGAGCGCGAGGCGTGGCTGCGCCGCGCGCGCGCGACGATCGCGCGGGAGCAGGGCCGCGCCCCGAATCGCTCGCCCGCAGCCGCGCGCCCTCGCAAGCGCGCCCCGGCCGCTTCGCAGCCCGCGCCCCCCGAGGGCGCTCCGCCGCGCCGCAAGCCCCCGAAGCGCCGGTCTCCGCCCAGCGACCCGGTCCCCGAGGGCGAGGCCGCCCTCGAGTGGCCGATCGCGCGCGCCGGGACGCGGCTCGGGGCGAGGAACCTGGAACGCCTCGAACGGCTCGGCCTCGCGACCGTCGGTGACGCGCTGCGACATTACCCGCACCGCTTCCATGACTTCTCCGTGACGGTGCCGATCGCCGCGCTGCGGGTCGGGGAGGAACAGACGGTGCGCGGCACGGTCGATCGCGCGAAACCGGTTCGGATGGGCCGCGGCGGGCGGATGCAGGTCTGCGAGGCGACGATCACGGACGAGACCGGCGCGCGCCTCCGCGTCGTCTGGTTCAACCAGCCCTGGCTCGCCTCGCAGCTACCTGCGGGCACGGAGATCGCGCTCTCCGGGACGGTCAAGGCCTACCGGGGCCGCCCGACGATCGACAACCCCGCGTTCGAGAAGCTCGGCGGCGAGCAGCGCGAGACCGGCCGCCTGGTGCCCGTCTACCCCTCGACGCAGGGACTGGCGCAGCGAACGCTGCGCACGACGATCGGCGGGCTGCTCGACCGCTTCGCCGACCGGCTGCCGGAGACGCTGCCCGAGGAGCTGCGCGAGCGCCACGGCCTGCCCGGCATCGTCGAGGCGACGCGGCAGATGCACTACCCCGACGGCAAGGCGGCGCTCGACGCGGCGCGGCGGCGCATCGCCTTCGACGAGCTGCTCGCAATCCAGATCGGCGTGGTCCGGCGCAAGCGCGAGTGGCGCTCGCACGGCGACGCCCCCGCCTTCGCCGGCCGCGAGGCGATCGAGGCGTTCATCGGGAGGCTGCCCTTCGAGTTGACCGGGGCGCAGCGTGCCGCCCTCGACGCGATGCTCGAGGATCTCGCGCGGGAGCAGCCGATGGCGCGGCTGCTGCAAGGGGATGTCGGATCGGGCAAGACCGTCGTCGCCCTGGCGGCGATGATCGGCGCGGTCGCCTCCGGCCACCAGGCCGTGCTGATGGCCCCCACCGAGGTGCTGGCCGAGCAGCACTTCCGCACGATCTGCGGCGTGCTCTCGGGCGAGCCGGAGCCGCCGCTCAACGGCGTCGTCAGCTTGCCCTTCCTGCCGCTCCCGCTGCGCGTCGTGCTGCTCACCGGCTCGACGCGCGCCAGGGAGCGCCGCGACGCCCTCGAGGCGATCCGCCACGGCGGCGCGCACCTGATCGTCGGCACGCACGCGCTGATCCAGCAGGGCGTCGAGTTCCAGCGGCTCGGCCTCGCCGTCGTCGACGAGCAGCACCGCTTCGGCGTGATGCAGCGCTCCGCCCTGCGCCAGCCCGAGCGCACCGGCGACGAGGGCCTCGAGGCCGCCTCGACCGCGCACCTGCTGGTGATGACGGCGACGCCGATCCCGCGCTCGCTCGCGCTCACGATCTACGGCGACCTCGATCTGACGGTGATCGACGAGTTGCCGCCCGGCCGCACGCCGATCGAGACGCGCTGGCTGCCGCCGCACGACCGCGGCGAGGCCTTCGCCGCGCTGCGCGAGGAGGTCGAGGCGGGCCGCCAGGGCTTCGTGATCTGCCCGCTCGTCGAAGGCTCGGACGCCGTCGTCTCGCGCGCGGCCACCGAGGAGTACGAGCGCCTCTGCCGCGAGCAGTTCCCGGACCTCGCGGACCGCATCGCGCTGCTGCACGGGCGCATGCCGGGCCGCGACAAGGACGCCGTGATGCAGCGCTTCGCGCGCGGCGAGGCCTCGATCCTCGTCTCGACCGCCGTCGTCGAGGTCGGCATCGACGTGCCGAACGCGACGGTGATGCTGATCGAGGGCGCGGACCGCTTCGGGCTCTCGCAGCTGCACCAGTTCCGCGGGCGCGTCGGGCGCGGCGAGCACGCCTCGACCTGCTACCTGCTGGCGGACGACCCCTCGCCCGAGGCGCAGGAGCGGCTCTCGCTCGTGGCGCGCAATCGCGACGGCTTCGCGCTCGCGCAGGCGGACCTGGAGCTGCGCGGGCCGGGCGAGCTGTTCGGCACGCGCCAGGCCGGGACGCCCTCGCTGCGCGTCGCCTCGCTGCTCGACGCCCGCCTGATCGACACCACCCGCGTCGAGGCCGAGGCGCTGCTCGAGGCGGACCCGCAGCTCGCGGCCCCGCCGCACGCCGCGCTGCGCGCCCTCGTCGCGCGCGCCGAGGCCGGCCTCGTCGCCGAGGCGCACTGACGGTGGCCGTCCAGGCCGCCGATCACGGCGCGCTGCTGGACGAGGTTCGAGCACGGTTCGCCGCCGAGGCCGACGCGGCGCGCGCCGCCCACGGCGAGGACTACTACCCGACGGCGATGCGGATCACGGGCGTGCGGACGCCGGTCCTGCGCCGCGTCGCGGCCGACCTCGCGCGCAGCATCGAGGCTCCGGACGATGTGGTCCGGCTGGCGGACGATCTCGTCGCGAGCGGGGGGTTCGAGGAGCGCGCGCTGGCCTACCTGCTGCTCTTCCGCCACCGCGCCGCGTTCGCGACGCTGCGTGTCGACGGCATCGAGGCGCTGGGCCGCGGGATGGACAACTGGGCGTCGGTGGACGCCTTCGCCACACTCGTCGCCGGGCCGGCCTGGCTCGCGGGGCAACTCGGCGATGAGGATCTCGAGCGCTGGGCGCGCTCGTCAGACCGCTGGTGGCGCCGCGCCGCCCTCGCCGCGACGGTCCCGCTCAACAAGAAGCGCGCCGGCGACGGGACCGGCGACGCGCCAAGGACGCTCGCGATCTGCGACCAGCTCGCCGAGGACCATGACGACATGGTGGTGAAGGCGCTCTCCTGGGCCCTGCGCTCCCTCGCCGAACGCGACCCCGCCGCCGTGAGCGCCTTCCTCGACGAGCAAGGCGACGCCCTCGCGGCGCGCGTCCGCCGCGAGGCGCGACACAAGCTCGAGACGGGGCTCAAGCAGCCCCGGCGCGGACGGTAGCGGAGCACATCCCTCCGGCCCCCTCTCCCCTGCGGGAGAGACACCCCATGGTGCTAAGGCGTCAAGCGGCGAGCTGCTCGCGGTCGCGGCGGTGCGCCCAGGCGGTGGCCTCGTCGTAGGGGCGGCGCGTCCTGAGGCAGCCGTGGAGGTAGCCGACGAGGCGGTTGCCGAGGGCGCGCAGCGCCTGGTGGTGGAGGTCGCCGGCGGCGCGCCGCCGCAGGTAGAAGTCGTAGCAACCGGGGCTCGCCTGTAGCGCGCAGAGCGCCCAGCGGTCGGCGGCGGCGGCGAGCCGGCGGTTGCGCACGAAGCGGGCGCGCACGCTGCGTTTGCGTCCCGATGCTACGGTCAGCGGCGAGGTGCCGGCGTAGTTCCTGCGGGACTTCGCCGACGCGTAGCGTTCGGGGTCGTCCCCGAACTCGCCGAGCACCCGGGCGCCGAGCACGAGACCGAGTCCGGGCAGGGAGCGGTAGAGCGCGGCGTCCGGGTGCTGCTCAAAATGGTCCGCCAGTTCGGCCTCGAGTGCGGCGATCTGCTGGTTGATCTCGCTGATCTGCCCGACCGTCGCGCGGGTGCTCGCGGCGAAGGCCCGGCTCACCACCTCCGACACCTCGAGCTGCGGGGAGCGCAGCGCCTCGCGGACCGCGGCGGCGCGCCGCTCGAGGTTGCGCCGGCGGCCGCCGCGGCGGAGCGCGGCGCGCAGCCGGGTGCTGCTCAGCCGCGCCGCCTCGCGCGGGCCGGGCGCCGTGGCCAGCACGCCGAGGGCGTCGCCGTGGGCGAGCTTGGGAAACGCCCGCAGGGCGGCGGGAAAGTACTCCCTGAGGGCGTTGCGCAGGCGGTTGGTCTGGCGCGTGCGGTCCCACACCAGTTGCTGGTGGGCGCGGGCGAGGATGCGCAGCGCGGCGGCCTCGTCAGTGTCGCCGGCGACCGGCCGGTGGTTGTGGCGGTCGGTGCGGACGAGGTCGGCGAGCAGCTTCGCGTCGGCGGCGTCGGACTTGGCGCCGCCGAGGTGGTGGCGCTCGCGGTAGCGCGCCGCCGAGCGCGGGTTGATCGCGTAGACGCGGTAGCCGGCGGCGAGCAGCGCCGCGACCCAGGGCCCGCGGTCGGTCTCGATGCCGACCACGACGTCGCCCGGGTCCGCGGCGTGCCGGGCGACCAGCTCGTGCAGCGCGGCGACGCCCGCGACGCCCTCGGGCAGCCGCTTGGCGGCGAGCCGCGCGCCGGCCTCGTTCATGAAATGGACGTCGTGGTGGTCCTCGGACCAGTCGTCGCCCACGTAGAGGGTCATCGTCTCAGTGCCTCCTTCGCTTCGTGCTGCCGGCTGCGACCCGCCGGGCTGGTCCCGCGACGGCCTAATGGAACAGTGCTCGCGGGCACGACACCCCATGAGTGCTGCGGACCACCCGGACGCACCGGCCGGGGCGCGGTCTCTCCCGAGAGATCCAGAGGTCTCAGGGCGAGGAAGTGCTCACCGGCCGGCGGGCCCCGGACCAGTCTCCCAGATCGCTCCGGGGTTCTGGTCGAACCCCATTAGGGTGAGGGTGAGGGAGGGTCCGCCCTCCGGGATTGCGTTGCGCCATCGGAGCCTTCGGGGGCAGGCGGGAGTCCTCCCCCTCACCCCCACCCTCTCCCCGAGGGAGAGGGGGTCGGAGGGGAGGGGGGGCGGAGGGGCGGTTCCCCAGCCCCGTCATTCCGGCGAAAGCCGGAATCCAGCCGAGCCGCGCAGCGCGCTCGTCCGATGCCCGGCGGGGCAGGAGTTCTCGGGAGCGCAACAACCGATCGAGGTGGGAGCATCCGCGGGCGAGCCCCCTCCACCCCGACCCTCTCCCCCGGGGGAGGGGGCCGGACGCGCGGCCTACCCTCCGTTGGCGCGCGAGGCGTACCAGTTGCGGGCGGCGGCGAGGGCGCGCGCGCCGCGATCGTAGCTCTCGAAGCTGGCGATGCCCTGCTCGGCCAGCATCCCGGAGATCTCGCGGATCGCCTCGGCGTGGGCCAGCGGCTTGGGTGAGTGCAGCAGCGCGATGTGCGGCTTCGCCGAGCGCTCCTTCGAGCGCACCAGCGCCTCCACCAGCTCCTCGAGCAGCTCGCGGTCGGGGTCGTCCTGCGGGCGCGGGCGGATCTGCATCACGACCGCGTCGATGTGCTCGTCGCGGTCGAGGATGCCGAAGATCTGCTCCAGTTCCGTGCGGTTCGAGCCCATGTCGATCGGGTTGCGGAAGCTCGCGCCGACGAGGCTGAACCACTCCTCGAGCTGCGCGTAGGACTCGTCCGTCAGCGTCGGCACGCGCAGCCCGGCCGTCGAGAAGGCGTCCGCCATCGCCACCGACTGCCCGCCGGATCCGCCGGCGATGCCCACGCCGTCGCCCGTGAAGGGCGGGATCATCGTCAGCGCCTTGAGGGTGTCGACCAGCTCGGTCAGGTTGCGCGCCTGCAGCGCGCCCGCCTGGCGGCAGGCGGCGTCCCAGACCTCCGTCGACCCGGCCAGCGAGGCGGTGTGCGAGCGCGTGGCGCGACCGCCGTCCTCGGTGCGTCCGCCCTTCCAGAGCACGACGGGCTTGTGGCGCGTCGTCTCGCGCAGCGCGCGGAAGAAGCGCGGCCCGTCCTGCAGGCCCTCGACGTACATCGCGAGGATGTCGGTGTTGGGGTCGCCAGCGAAGTACTCGAGGTAGTCGGCGTTCTCCAGCACGATGCCGTTGCCGAAGCTGACGGCCTTGCCCAGCAGCACGCCGGCGTCGTGGGCGGCCTCGATCAGGTCGCCGGTGTGCGCGCCGCTCTGCGCGGCGAAGCTGATCCGGCCCTCGAAGCCCGAGGGCTGGTTGGGGCCGAAGCGCACGCCGACGCCCGGGTTGTAGAGGCCCATGCAGTTCGGCCCGATCAGCGCGAGGCCGGAGTCGCGCGCCAGCTCGGTCAGCGTCGCCTGCAACTCGACGCCGTCCTCGGTGTCGGTCTCGGAGAAGCCCGAGGTGAAGAAGGCCGCGCCGGCCACGTCCTTCTCGACACAGTGCCGCAGGATGAACGGGGCGACGTTGCGCGGCACGGCGACGAGCACGAAGTCGATCTCGTCGGGAATGTCGAGGAGGCTCGAGTAGTTGGGGATCCCCATCTCCTCGATGTTGGGGATCTCGTTGGGGTCGACCTGCACGGAGTAGACGGGGCCCTGGAAGGTCTCCATGCTCTTCAGCCAGCGGTAGTTGCGGATCTGCGCGTCGCCGACCACCGCGACGGTGCGCGGGTTGATCGTGCGGTCCAGCCGTTCCCGTTCGACCCTCATGCCTCTACCTCCCTGTGTCGGTCGCCGCCGCCGCGCGCTTCGCCCGGTCGGCCTCGCCGATCGCTCTCATCTTCGCCAGCACCTCGGAACCGTCGGCCGGCACGATGCCGGACAGGTAGCGGTCGAGGAACAGCGCGCCGCTGTTCATGCCGTGGCGGCCCATCGTGCGCGAGAGGTCGAACGAGTGCGGCTGCCCGGCGAGGATCAGCAGCTCGACGGGCACGCCCGCCTCGCTCAGCGCCTCGTACATCAGCGTGCTCTGCCCCACCGGGACGGTCGCGTCGTCCGAGCCGTGGATCAGCGCCGTCGGCGGGTACTCGGGCGTGACGTAGCTGAGCGGGCTGGCGGCGTCGATCTGCTCCGTCGAGGGATGCTCGCCGAGGAGGACGTCGATCGGGCTGAAGCCGTCCGCCGAGCGCCACAGCCGCGCCGGCCCGTAGTAGGCGACGACGACGGCGACGTCCGTGCCCGCGCCGGGGTTGCCGCCCTCGCCCTCCCAGGCCGGGTCGTTCTGCGTGCCGCCCGCGAAGAGGGCGAGGTGCCCGCCCGCCGAGTGCCCCCAGACGGCGATGCGCTCGCGGTCGATGTCCAGCTCGTCGGCGCTGGCGCGCATCCAGCGCAGCGCCGTCTTGACGTCGTGGATCTGGGCGGGCCAGGCGGCCTCCCGCACGAGGCGGTACTCGCAGGTGACGCAGAGGTAGCCGCGCCGGCCGAGCATCAGCCCGTACCACTTGAGCTGCTCGCGGTCGCCCATCTGGAAGCCGCCGCCGTGGATCAGCAGCACCGCCGGCCGCGTCTCGAGGTGCGCGGGCGGCCGGTAGACGTCGACGAGCAGCTCGCGCTCGCCGCCGCGGCCGACCGGCACGGCCTCCTCGATCGTGACCATGCCCTCGCTGGATTCGCTCACGAACCGGCCTCCCATTCGGCCCGGCGGCACGACGCCGCGCCGCCGGTCAGGCTACAGCATGGCGGGCCGGCGGGGCATGGCTGGCATGATGTGCGGGCGGGTGAGGGGGTCGGCGATGACGCAGCAGGGAAGCGAAAGACCGCCGCGCGACGTGCTGTCCTCGTTCTGGTCGCCGCTGTGCGCGATCGGCGCGCGCGGCCTCGAGGCGGACGCGCCGCCGAACGCGCCTCCGAACGCGCAGATCTGCGTCTCCGTCTTCGGCGCCTCGATCGTGCCGGAGCGGCCGCGCGTGCTCGTCTCGCTCTCCAAGACGAACTACACGCACGAGCTGGCGGTCGCCTCGGGGACGCTCGCCGTCAGCGCGCTCTCCGCGTCGCAGCTGCCGCTGCTCGAGCCGCTCGGCCTGCGCTCCGGGCGCGACGGCGACAAGCTCGCCGGCCTCGAGGTCGCGCTCACCGCGGCGGGCGACCCGTGGTTCCCCGGCTGCGTCGGCTACCTCGGCTGCGAGGTGATCGAGCGCCACGACCTCGGCGACGCGACGGCCTTCCTCTGCGCCGTGCGCGAGCGCGAGACGCTGAGCGTGGAGCCGGCGATGCGCTGGCCGGACGCGCAGCAGGTCGTGGGGGCCGAGTTCCTCGAGCGCTGGGCGGAGAAGAGCCGTCGCGAGCAGGCCGCCGCGCGCGCCTCGATGCGCTGGGTGTAGTACACGCCAGCCGATCCTGACCTCCGAAGGCCGGCGCTCGACGTGATCGATGACATGCTCAGTCTTGGCTTCATGGGGATGAGCGATCGGTTGGGTCAACAGTACGGACCGTTGAGATGAGCCGCCCTGAAGCCGGTGAGATGGGCTATTGCTCGGACATTCAAGTCAGTCGATGTCAGCGGACGCCAACGCTTGTGAGATGATCAAGAATACGATCGGCGGCATCCGACCAGTCCGCAGTCAGCGCCTGTTCCGCAGCAACCATCCCTGCCGGATCCGCCCTCCCCAGCTTCACGAAGACCCTGGGGACATCTCTCTTGTGGGCGTATCCGATTTCCTGGTCCGGCCAGCCTCCGTTCTGGTGGAAGTCATCGGTCACGAATGCGACGAACACGTCCATTGTGTTCAGTGCGTTCAGGATTTCGGCCTGCCAGCTCAAACTGGGCATGACATCTTCATGTGCGAGGAAGCAGCTGAAGCCTTGAGAATCGAGCGCTTCCTTGACCTTGGAGACCTGTCCGCGGTGGGTTGCGCGGTGACTCAAGAACACAAGCTTGCCTTGTTGATGGTGTGGTCCCCAGATCCTCCGCATTTTGTGACCGGACAGTAGTGTAATCCCTGCATTGGCATTGTGGAGCATTGTAGTGGTGACCTCGAACAAGTCGATGTCCTTCACAGCCCAATGTGTCCTGTTTCGCTCATATCCTTGGATTCCAAGAGACGCAAAGATGTCATCGTTATTCATGCGTATCTTGGGATACTCGGTCGGAAGACTGTAGATAAGTTCGAGTCCGCTACCTTGCATCGTGGCCCGAGCAATACGTCCGATCGCGCCAGTGACGTCCCGGCCTTCATATGTGAACAGACATGGGAGCTTGATGAGAGCGTCGAAGTCTGGGTTATTGCCGTGAGCGAGTTCGAACTGTGGCTTGATCGAATCATCTGTGTGCTCAAAGAGTCGGCTCCTGAGGAAGCTCGCGTCGTAACGCTTCCCTTCGTTCGATTCCCACTCGTTGAATGTGGATGAGTAAATCATCAGGAGGTTGTACAAGTCGCTCAGATCCTTTGGCTACAGTTCATGTTCCGGAGCGGCGCCATCGTAGACTGCGATTGCCGCGCTGTCCGCCGCAGCGCTCGCCGATGGCACGCCAAGAGGGCTTCTTGCGCGAATTACCCACCCGGCTCGCCGACGGCCGCGTACACCTCGCGGGCGAGGACCTCGGAGGCGGTTTGCTGGAACTCGGCGTCGTCGAGGTAGCGGGTGACGATGGCGTCGTTCTCGCCCATCCGCTCGACCATGAGCTTGCCGAGCTGGGGGCGGAAGCCGAGGGCGAACTTGTCGTAGCTGTTGGCGAGGGCCATGCGGCGCACGACCTCGTCGCGGACGGCGCGCTCCTTGACCTGCTCGAAGAACAGCCGGTCCTCGTCCGTGAAGTCCGTGCCGAAGCGGTCGTTGAGGCGGGCGATGATCTCCGAGAGCGGGGCCCTCTCCTCCTCGGGGTCGCCGGTGCCGACCTCGCCCGGAGCGGTGACGTACGCGGGCGGCTCGTCGGCGAAGACGAGCTCCCCCGACGAGACGCGCTGCAGGCGGTAGTACTCCAACTCCACGTCGCCGCCGAGGTGCACCGCCTCGCCGCGCTCCGCGCGCAGGTGCGGGAGCAGCATGCGGCCGAACGAGGCGAGGCGTTCGAGGTCGGCGTCGGCGTAGGGGATGATCTGGCTGAGGAAGGCGTAGAGGTTCACGAACGCATTGAGGCGGTCGCGGAACGCGGTTTGGGCCTCCTCGTCGAGGTCCGCGAAGCGGCCAGCCGCCGGTTGTAGCTGCGCCTCCATGCGTACATGGTCGTCCGGGCGCCGCTTCGCGACCGGCAGGTAGAAGACCTCGGCAAACGCCTCGACCTCGGCGTGGTGGTAGACCTGCATCGTGTCGAGCTCGTGCTTCAGCTCCTCGAGGCGGTAGGGGTCCGAGGCCTCCAGCAGCCGGGTCTGGTCGTAGTAGGGCGCGAAGGCGTTGCGGATGTCCTCGGGGTTGTTGACGAAGTCGAGGACGAACGGCGGCGCCTTGCCCGGCGCGATGCGGTTGAGGCGCGAGAGCGTCTGCACGGCCTGCACGCCGTCGAGGCGCTTGTCGACGTACATCGCCTGCAGCAGCGGCTGGTCGAAGCCGGTCTGGTACTTCTCCGCCACGAGCAGGATCTGGTAGTCCGGCGAGGCGAACCGCCCCGGCAGCGCCGCCTCGCTGATCGGCCTGCCCGTGACCACGTCGATGTTCATGCCGGGCTCGGTGAACTCCTCGCCGCTGTCGGGGTCGGTGACCGTGCCGCTGAAGGCGACGAGCGGGCGCACGTCGTCGTAGCCGCGCTCGGCGATGTAGCGCTGGAACGCCTGCATGTAGCGCACCGCGCTCAGCCGCGACGAGGTGACGACCATCGCCTTCGCGCGGCCGTCCATGTGGTGGCGGACGTGCTCGCGGAAGTGCTCGACGATCACCTCGGTGCGCTGGCTGACGTTGACCGGGTGCAGGCTCAGGAACTTCGCGAGGGCGACCGACGCGCGGCGCTTCGGAAGCCGCGGGTCGTCCTCGGCCCGCTTCACGATGCGGAAGTAGGTCTTGTAGTCGATGTAGTGCTGCAGCACGTCGAGGATGAAGCCCTCCTCGATCGCCTGGCGCATGCTGTAGACGTGGAACGGCTCCGGGTCGCCGCTCGGCCCCGGCCGGCCGAACAGCTCGATCGTCTTGCCCTTCGGGGTCGCCGTGAACGCGAAGAACGAGAGGTTGGGCTGCGCGCCGCGCGACTCGACGATGGCGTTGAGGCCGTCCTCCCAGTCCTCGGCGTCGCCGGCGGCCTCCTGGGCGCGCGAGCCGAGCACCTCCTTCAGCTCGCGCGCGCTCTCGCCCGTCTGGCCGGAGTGCGCCTCGTCGACGATGACGGCGTAGCGGCGCGCGGCGATCGCCTTGCGCCACTCGGCGGCCCGCGCCTGCTCGTCCTCCGAGGGCGCATCGGCGGAGTCGGCGCCGGCGACGCGCAGCAGGCCGCGCATCACGAACGGGAACTTCTGGATCGTCGTGATGACGATCCGTGTCCCGTCGACGAGCGCCTGCGCGAGCTGCCGCGAGTCCTCGTCGATCGCCCGCACGACGCCCTGGGCGTGCTCGATCTGGTAGACGGCGTCCTGCAACTGGCGGTCGAGGACGCGCCGGTCGGTGATGACGACGACGCAGTCGAAGACCTTGTCGTCGTCGGCGGTGTGCAGGCTCGCGAGGCGGTGCGAGAGCCACGAGATGCTGTTCGTCTTGCCGCTGCCGGCCGAGTGCTGGATCAGGTAGTTGCGCCCCGGCCCGTCGTCGCGCGCGGTGGCGACCAGCCGGTGGACGGCGTCGAGCTGGTGGTAGCGCGGGAAGATCATCGTCTCGCGCTGCTCGGTGCGCGCGCCCTTCGCGTCCTCGACCTTCTCCTCGCGGGTCTCGAGGAAGACGTAGGAGCCGAGGATGTCGAGGAAGCGCTCGCGGCCGAGCGCCTCGCGCCAGAAGTAGTCGGTCGGGTAGCCGCCGGGGTTGGGCGGGTTGCCGGCGCCGCAGTGGACGGCGCCGGGGTTGCTGCCGCGGTTGAACGGCAGGAAGCGCGTGGCGTCGCCGGCGAGGCGCGTCGTCATGTGCACCTCGCCGGGGTCGGCGGCGAAGTGGACGAGGGCGCGGCGCTTGAAGCGGAAGAGCGGCGCGTTGGGGTCTCGGTCCTGCTGATACTGGCGGACGGCGTCGCGCCAGCTCTGGCCGGTCATCGGGTTCTTGAGCTCGCACGTAGCCACCGGCACGCCGTTGAGCGCGAAGACGAGGTCGAGCGTGTCGCCCTTGCCCGGGTGGCACGGCGTCTGCCGCGTCACGGTCAGCTCGTTGCGCCCGAAGCGCGCGAGGGCGTCCGGGTTGAGGCCGTGCGCCGGCGCGAAGTACGCGACGCGGAACGTCCGCCCGAAGAAGCGGAAGCCGTGGCGCAGCACCTCGAGCGAGCCCTTGGTGTCCAGCTCGCGCGCGAGCGTCGCGACGATGCGCTCTTCGATGTCGCCGCCGAGCGTCGCCGCCACGTGCTCCCACGCCTCGGGCTGCGTCTCGCGGATGAAGGCGACGGCGCGCGCGGGGAACAGCGCCCGCTCCACGTCCCACTCGGCGAGGTCGCCCGCGCGCCAGCCGCCGCCGAGCAGCATCGTCTCGACGTTGGTCTCGAAGGCCTGCTCGGTGTGTGTGGCGGTCATGGGGAGTCGCTTCCGGCGTCGTGGTTCGCGTGCGTGATTATTCTCGCACGTCGATCTTTCCGGTGACGGCGGCCGTGATCAGCGCCGTCCGGTACTCCTGCAGCCGCTCGATGGCGGAGTCCGCCTTCGCAGCGGTTGAGTCCAGTTCCCCGAGTCGCGCTACCAAGAAGTCCGCGATTGCGGCCTGCTCGAGAATCGAAGGCACGCCGATGTGGATCGCACCGACGGTGTCGGTGTTTAGGTTTAGTTGAGTGCCCAGCTTCCCGAGCCCTTTGTACGGCTCACCAGACGCGAACACGTAGTACAGGAATCGAGCGTCTCCGCGCCAGCGCGGGAAGTAGACGAATCCGTCGTGGATGCAGCACGGGATGTTAGTGATGCATGGCTTTCCCACTGACCCGGCGATACTGAGGAAGAGGTCTCCCGGGCTCAGCGGGACGCTGAGTGACATGCCAACCTGGGAGAGTCTCTGTGTCGTGCGCTCCAAGTACATCCCAGCGGCAGTTACATCCGAGATCCGCACCCAGGCGTGCGAGCCGTCATCGTCGAAGTAGACCTCATCGTCGATCGGGCGGGGTGATGCGCCGCGAAGGACGGGCGTCTCCCACTTCAGCTCTTTGACCTCCCAGTGCGCCGGCACGTCGCCGAGCCACTCGACGCCCGAGGGCTTGAGGCGCGGCGAGGGGTCGAGGCCGGCGGCGCGGGCGGCCTCGGGCGGGAGGCCGCGCGTCACCGTGCACGTGACCAGCGCCGTGCGGTACTCCTCGAGCCGCTCGATGAGCAGCCGCTTCTTCGCCACCAGCGCGTCGATGCGCTCCGTCTCCCGGTCGAGGTGCGCCGCGATGGCGCGCTGCTCGTCGAGGGGTGGGAGTGGGATGGGGAGCTCGCCGATCTCGGAAGCGTTGATCGCTGGATAGCTGACGCCGGTGGAGCGTGCGACGATCTCTTCGACGATCCCTTGCTCCCTCAAGGCCCAGGAGGCGAAGCCCGGGGCCAGCGTCCGAGGCCGGATCACCGCGAAGCCGGTAGAGACCACCATCTCCGGCGGCGGCGCCGACACCGTCGCGATCGCGCGCAGATACGTCCTCACGGTGGAGACGATGGTGTCCCCGTCACGCACCAACCGCCGGGCCCGCGACGGAGCGTCCTCGAAGACCATCTCCTCCATCTCGGTAATCCCGATGGTCGAGTCAACCGAGCCGATGTCGACATATGCGATTGGGCGCAGCGGGTCTTCGTTCTCCGAAAGCGTGTCGTCGTTCGTCGACGCGACAAGCTTGAGCCGCCGTACCTCCCAGTGCTCGGGCAGCTCGCCGAGCCACTCGACGCCGGAGGGGCGGTAGCGGGGGTAGGGGTTCATGGCTAGCGCCTCGTGAAGTCAGTGTAGAGGTCGATCAGTTCGGCCAGCCTGTCACGGTCCATTCCGAACAGGGAATGACTGCGAGTGTCCTCGTCCATCAACTGGATGATTTTCTCCAAGCGCTCAGGATCCTCAATGTTCAAGCGCTGGTGCTCGCGGGACAGGTACTCGGGGCGGTCCGGCGCCGAGTTACTCGCCATGCGCTGGAACTGAGACATGACTTGCCCACCATCGTCCGCACAGTAAATTGCGGCCTCTATTCGCTCGAGGCCCTCGTCGTCGTACATCAAGTGGTTGCGAAACTGACGCCGGTTGGCACGAGTGAGACCGTTGAAGTAGTCGATGACCTCGGCCCCGCGAGCGCTGCCCTCCATGTACCGGTGGTACAACCGGGGATTGCTAACCTTCAATGCTACAAGCCCGGCCAAAAGATGCTGATCGACGTTAGAACGGCCATCGTCATTTGCCACGGCCAGGGACACCACCCGGACGCAGTAGTCCATGTCACGCAGCGAGAGGCCCATGTGTCCAGCCAGAACAGGCAAGGCGCTGGCCAACAGGCCGACCCGAGGCCGAAGGCTGCTCCCCGTAGCGGCGCCCCAATGGTAAAGGGACGGGCGCAGCCCGTACCGCTCCGCCAAGGACTTGCAGAACTCCACGGGATCCGGTTCCGGCAGCGTGAACTCCATGTCGAAGAACCGCCGGAGGTACGTTCCGGAGTCGATCTCGCCGTAGACCGACTCCAGCGACTTCACGAGTTCGCCACGGTTGATCCCGAAGACGAACACGATGTTGGGCACGTCGAAGATGTGCTTGACTCGCTCCAGCAGCTCGATTGCGAACGTCGGTCGGCAGCGGTCGAGTTCGTCGATGATGAAGATCAGGGGCTGGCCCGTGTCCTCGCGCACCTTGGCGGCCAGTTCGATGAGGCTCTGCTTCAGTTCGTCCTTCGCCGCACGTCGCTGGTGGTAGCCGCCGAGGTGGTCCGGGGCGGCCTGATTCCCGGCGGGCAGGGCCGGCAGCGGCATCCCGACGGTCGCTGCGGACGCGACGGAGGTCGCGAAGTAGGTGGGCCGCACGAGCCGCCCGAGCAGACTGCGAGCCTTCTCCGCGAACTTCTCTTCACCCACGTGCTCCGTGAGTTGCGCGGTGATGGCGAGCAACGGGTCGTCGGCGTAGTCATCCTCCCAGGCGTTGTAGTAGATCGCCTGCCAGCCGTCGTTCTCGAGATCCTGCGCCCAGCGCTTGAGCAGGAACGTCTTGCCCGTCCCCCAGCGCCCGTCGAGGCTGATGACGAACGGTGCCTCCTGCCCTCGGACGATGCTCGTCAGGCGATCCGCGATCTCCTTGCGGTCGAGCACGTCGTCGGCCCACGGCTTCTTGGGGTCGTGGTCCTGCTCCTCGACCTTGAGGGCCGGCAGGGCTGGCGGGGCGTCTGCGGGGTCGGGCTGCTGAGTCATGCCGTCCGTGAAGCGAGCGCGGCCTAGACGGCCTCGGGCTGCGGCGCGGGAACCTCGATCTCGACCAGCTCGAACCGGGTCGAGATCACAGGGGCGGGCTCGCCGAACTCGGCCAGCAGCGCCTCTTCGGCCTCGGTGAGCGGCCGACCGTGGTGCGCGGTGGCGTCGTCGATGGACATCGTGGGCTCCGGTACGGGGTCGCCGTCCTCGATCATGGCCTCGATGTGGAAGGTGAGCGCCTCGCGGATCATCGCGAGCATCTCGTCCCACGTGTCGCCGGTGCTGATGCAGCCCGGCACGTCCGGCGCGTACGCGCTGTAGTTGCTGGGCATCTGCTCGAAGACGACTGCGTACGTCAGCTTCATCGGTGAGGAGCGCGCCTACTCGCCGCGCTCGTGGCGGCGCAAGGCGTCCAGCGTCAGCGGGCGGCCCTCGCGCCTGGCCTCGAGCCAGCGTTGGAAGGACTTCTGGCTCTCGCCGGAGGGGCGGCCGGCGATCAGGCCCTCGACGCTGATGTCCTCGTCGAGGTCCGGCCAGTGGATGCCCTCGCCCCCGCCGATGAGCCGCCAGTTGTCGCGTTCCTCGGGCGTGGCGTGGGTCAGCCGGGGATACCAGTCGAGCGGCACGGAGATGGCGCGGCCATCGGAGAGCTCGGCGGTCAGCGTGTCGCCGGAGACGGTGACGGTCTCCGCCTCGGGGACGCTCAGCTCAAGTGTCGAAACGCTCACGCCACGCCTCCATGCCCACCTAGTCTATCGGACGCGTCCCGGCAGGGTCCGGTGGTGCGTCAACTCCGCACGACGTCCGAGAGCAGGCCCGCGATCTCCTGCTCCAGCGCTTGCAGGTCCGACTCGATCTCCTCGAGGGGGCGGGGCGGCTCGTAGACGTAGAAGTGGCGGTTGAGCGGGATCTCGTAGCCGACCTTCGTCTTGCTCCCGTCGACCCAGGCGTCCGGCGCGTGCGGCAGCACCTCGCTCGCGATCCAGGCGTCGACGTCCTCGCGCAGCGGCACGGTCTCCGTGTCGCGCAGCTCCGGGTCCGGCTCGGGGTTGCCGCGGCGGTCGCGGCAGACCTCGGCGTCCGGGTCGCGCTCGCCGAGCGCGGACAGCACCGCCTTGCGCTCGGGCGCCGACAGCCTCACGCCGGCCGCCGCCTCGGCGCCGCGCAGCGCCTCGATGAACGCCTCGCGGTCGCGCACGACCGCGCTGCCGGTCGCATCGGCGAGCGAGCGCAGCAGGCCGCGGATCGCTTCCTGGCGCGCCTGGCCCCCGGCCACCTCGGCGTCGTGCGCGGGGCCGGCGCGCTTCTTGCTCCTCGCGAGGTTCCGGAAGGCCCGCTCGTCCTCAATGCGCGCGATGCGCTCCGCGCTGGCCGCGAAGTTGAGGCGCAGCGGCCGCTCGACCGTCACCTTGCGGTAGCCGAAGTCCTCGTTGGCGAACACCTTGCTCACCACGCGCGGGCGCGTCCGGGGCTCGTGCGTGACCGGGTCCTCGTACGGCAGGTCGCGGGTCTCGCCGTCCTCGAAGGCGCCGTGGATGCGGGTGAGGTCGTCGATCTGGCCGGGCGAGAGCTCGTTGCGCTTGTTGCCGAGGCTCTTGCGCATCTTCACGAAGAACTGCCGCCCGTCGATGAGCTGCACCTTGCCCCGGCGGCGCGGCTCCTTGCGGTTGGTGAGCACCCAGATGTAGGTGGAGATGCCGGTGTTGTAGAAGAGCTGGTCCGGCAGCGCCACGATCGCCTCGAGCCAGTCGTTCTCGATGATCCACTTGCGGATGTTGCTCTCGCCGCCGCTGGCGTCGCCGGTGAAGAGCGGCGAGCCGTTGAAGACGATGGCGATGCGGCTGCCGCCGCTACCGTCGGCGGCGACGGGCTGCATCTTCGAGAGCATGTGCTGCAGGAACAGCAGCGAGCCGTCGTTGATCCTCGGAGTCCCCGCGCCGAAGCGCCCCTGGTCGCCCAGCGTGTCGCGCTCGCGCTCGATGTCCTGCTTCTGCTGCTTCCACTCCACGCCGAACGGCGGGTTGGCGAGCATGTAGTCGAACGTCCAGCGGCGGCCGTCCGCCATCCGCTCGTAGCCGTCTTCCGTGAATGTGTCACCACGGATGATGTTCTCGGCGTTCTCACCCTTGATCAGCATGTCGGACGTACAGACCGCCCATGCGTCGTCATTCAAGTCCTGGCCGTAGAGGTGGGGATTCGCCTCACTGTTGTGTTCGAGCAGGTAGTCCTCGGCGACCGAGAGCATGCCGCCGGTGCCGCACGCCGGGTCGTAGATCGTCTTGACGACGTGGCCCTTGCCGAGGTCCGGCTCGGGCGAGAGCAGGAGGCTGACCATCAGCCGGATCACCTCGCGCGGCGTGAAGTGCTCCCCGGCTTCCTCGTTGGCCTGCTCGGCGCCGACGCGGATCAGCTCCTCGAAGACGTAGCCCATCTGCACGTTGTCGACGCGCTCCGGCGAGAGGTCGACGTTGGCGAAGGCCTGCACGACCTGGAACAACAGGTTGCGCTCGTCCATGCGCGCGATGTGATCCTCGAAGCCGAAGCGCTGCATGATCTCGCGCACGTTGGGCGAGAACGTGGCGATGTAGCGGCTGAGGTTCTGCGCGATCTGGTTGGGGTCGTCGAGCAGCCGCGCGAAGTCCAGCCTCGAGGTGTTGTAGAACGCGCGCCCCGCGGCCTTCCCAAGCAGCTCCGCGCGAACGTTCGGGCTGTCGCCTCGGTACTCCTCGTCGGCTGCGAGCACCGCCTCCTTCGTTTCGTCGAGGACGCAGTCGAAGCGGCGGAGCACGGTGAGGGGGAGGATGACCTTGCGGTACTCGTTGCGCTTGTAGGGGCCGCGCAGCAGGTTGCAGATGCTCCAGATGAAGTTCGCCAGCTCCGCGTGCGTCCGCGTGTTCATGCGCCCCTGTTCTTGATTCTGTCCGGAGTGGTGGGCGGTACTGGACTTGAACCAGTGACCTCTCG
The DNA here is from genome assembly GCA_963692775.1 of Dehalococcoidia bacterium. GTDB lineage: Bacteria > Chloroflexota > Dehalococcoidia > UBA2979 > UBA2979 > VXMT01. The sequence goes on from OY839116.1 coordinate 2,896,392, forward strand.
CGTGTGAAGCGAGCGCTCGTACCAACTGAGCTAACCGCCCGGCCCGCCGATCAGCCTACCCACGGCGCTGCCGCCCGGCAACCGCCGCCACGGGCGCCTCGCGAGCCCTCGCGGTTGCCCGGCGGCGCGCAGCCGTGCTACAAACCGCGAGGCCCGCTCGACGGTCGGGCGGGCCGTGCCGACGGATGCCGGAGGGGGCGCACATGCCGGAGTACCACGGGCTCGAGGTCTTCATTCCCGAGAACGACCGACCCCACATCGAGTACTTCGAGCAGGCCGCGTCCGGCACGCTGCACCTGCAGTACTGCGTCGAGTGCGAGCTGATGCGCTACCCGCCCAGCCCGATGTGCTCGGAGTGCGGCGTGACGGACTACGAATGGAGGCCGGTCTCCGGCAGGGGCACGATCCACTCCTACTACTTCGTCCCGCACGCCGTGAACCCGGCGTTCCGCGACTGGACCCCGTACCCCGTCATCCTCGTCGAGATCGACGAGCAGCGCGGCCACCCCACGCCGGACCGCTCCGTCCGCATCATCGGCAACTGCATCAATGCGGACGAGAACCCGGAGCTGGAGGCCAACGTCGCCATCGGCAAGCGCGTCGAGGTGACGATGATCGACATGGGCGACGGCATGGCCCTCCCCCAGTTCCGCCTCAGCGACGAGGAGCCGGAGCACGCCCCCTGGCAGTTCCCCGAGGACGCCTGACGCCTCGGACGTGCGGTCCGCGAACCAGCAAGGCCCGGGCCCCATGCCCGGGCCTCTTCGCGTCACTATCCGGCCCCTCTCCTGGGGAGCGGGAGGCGAGGGGGCCGTCCTCCCTCCGTCACTCCGGCGCCTCCCCCTCCGTCATTCCGGCGCGCCTCCCCTCGTCATTCCGGCGGAAGCCGGAATCCAGCGGGAGCGCGGGAGCGCTCCCCTCCGGCTGGAGGATTCGAGGGGGGGTCGCAAGGCCGCTATCTCGGCGATTCTTCGCCGGCAATCCGCTTCAGGATGGCGGCCACGCGCGGATCGAAGACCGCCTTGAGGTGGGGCAGCTGGTCGAGCATCCAGGCCCTGATCTCCTCGTGCCGCTCGGGCGAGTCGAGGATGGAGCCGTCCCGCCGGACGTGGATGCTGAAGTAGAGGAACGGGTCGGCCTTGTTCCATCTCCATTCCGGTATAGGGGAGCCCGCCTTGGCCTGGTCGCGGTCGCTGATCATCGCGGCGAACTCCGCCTCGATCTCCTCGCGGCTCGCGTGGAGCTCGTCGAAGATGCGGTTGGTGAGCTCGACGTCGTCCGCGCGGACATGGAACGTGACGTAGGCATAGTTCTGCCCCTGCAGGGATGCTGCGTAGTAATGGCGTGCCGCGTCGGTTGACCCGGAGGGAAAGCGTCGGCCGGTGTGGTCGAAGTGCTGGCGCGCCCTGTCGGTGAAGCCATCCGTGACGAGGCGGGCAATCAGCGGCTGGAAGAACTCCGTGTACCTTCGCTTCCAGGGCGACTCCTCCTCGGGCCGCACGAACGCGTCCTCGTCCCAGCCGCCGGGCCACACGACCTTGCGGAACCTCGCCTCGAGGTCCGGGTCGCCGTCACGCCGGACGACCTCGATCTTGACGGCGTAGAACCGGATGCCGTCGCGGGTCCACTCGTTGAGGCGATGGAGCGCCATACCGTGGTGGTAGCTGAACTCGGGCGCAACCCACACCGCGGCGCGCGTATCGAGACCTGTCGCGTAGGCGAGCAACTGGCCGAGGTGCTGGAGGTTGGCCGGCGCCAACTGGTTCTCGATCGCCACCAGCGCGCCGGAGGCCGTGTCTCTCGTGAGGATGTCGAGGAACAGCGGTCCGACCGGCGCCTCCCGCTGCTTCAGTTCGAGGGGGATGCCGATCGCCTCACCCAGCAGGTCAAGGTTGCGGGCCAGCCAGGGCGTGAAGTCGTGCGCCTCGTGCTTCCACTTCGCCTGGACGTGGACACGCTCGATGCCCGCTTCGTTCGCCTCCACGGCGGCTATCCCTCCTCGCGCCTGCTGGTGTCGCCGGCCGGGGGCAGCGGCGCCGGGTCGCGGGATGGCCTCCTCCGCGACCATACTCCCGATCGGAGCCTCGATCACGGACGGGGCCGCCCACCCGTCTCGACGGCGCGCGGCTGGCGGGCGCGGTCGTTTACGATAGCCTGCGGTCCGCTGTGCAGCGGCCGCCCCTGGGCAGGGCAGCGAGGGAAGGGTGTGGCTGATGGCCGCGGGAGTCGAGTCGCTGGACAGCTTTGGCGCGCGCGCGAGCCTCGAGGCCGGCGGCGCCACGCACACGATCTACCGCCTCGACCGCGCCGCCGAGGCGCTCGGCTGCGACCTCGCGCGGCTGCCCTTCACGCTGCGCATCCTGCTCGAGAACCTGCTGCGCGGTGAGGACGGCTCGGCTGTCACGGCGGACTCGATTCGCGCGCTCGGCGCCTGGCAGGCGCGGGCGACGCCCACGGACGAGGTCGCCTTCCGCCCCGCGCGCGTCCTGCTCCAGGACTTCACCGGCGTCCCCGCCATCGTCGACCTCGCCGCGATGCGCGACGCGATGGCCGACCTCGGCGGCGACCCCTCGAGGATCAACCCGCAGCAGCCCGTCGACCTCGTGATCGATCACTCCGTGCAGGTGGACGAGTTCGGCAGCGAGGGCGCCTTCCTGCTCAACGTCACGCGCGAGTTCGAGCGCAACGGCGAGCGCTACCAGTTCCTGCGCTGGGGCCAGCAGGCCTTCGAGGGCTTCCGCGTGGTCCCGCCCGGCACCGGCATCGTGCACCAGGTCAACCTCGAGTACCTCGCGCCCGTCGTCTTCACGGCCGGCGGCGCGGCCTACCCCGACACGCTGGTCGGGACCGACTCGCACACGACGATGATCAACGGGCTCGGCGTCGTCGGCTGGGGCGTCGGCGGCATCGAGGCCGAGGCGGCGATGCTCGGCCAGCCGGTCTCGATGCTGATCCCGCAGGTCTTCGGGGTGCGGCTGACCGGGCGGCTGCCCGAGGGCGCGACCGGCACGGACCTCGTGCTGCGAGTCGTCGAGCTGCTGCGCGAGCGCAACGTCGTCGGCAAGTTCGTCGAGTTCTTCGGGCCCGGCCTCGGCAGCCTGTCGCTCGCGGCGCGCGCGACGATCGCCAACATGTGCCCCGAGTACGGCGCGACCGTCGGCTTCTTCCCGGTCGACGCCGAGACGCTCAACTACCTGCGCTTCACCGGCCGCTCGGACGAGCAGGTCGCCCTCGTCGAGGCCTACTGCCGCGAGCAGCAGCTGTTCCGCAGCGACGAGACGCCGGACCCCGAGTACAGCGACCTGCTGGAGGTCGAGCTCGGCTCGATCGAGCCGAGCCTGGCCGGGCCGAAGCGCCCGCAGGACCGCATCGCGCTGCACGAGGCGCAGGCTTCGTCGCGCGCGACGATCGCCGAGGAGATCGAGGGCGGCGCGAGCGCGACGCCGGTCGAGGTCGCGGCCAACGGCCACTCCTACGAGCTTTCGAACGGCTCGGTCGTGATTGCGGCGATCACGAGCTGCACGAACACCTCAAACCCCGAGGTGATGGTCGCCGCCGGCCTGCTCGCGAAGAAGGCAGTGGAGCGCGGGCTGAGCACGCCGCCCTGGGTGAAGACCAGCCTCGCGCCCGGCTCGCGCGTCGTCACGGAGTATCTGGACGAGGCCGGGCTGACCGCATACCTCGACGCGCTGGGCTTCAACCTCGTGGGCTACGGCTGCACCACCTGCATCGGCAACTCCGGGCCGCTGCCGGAGGCGATCTCGCAGGCCGTCGACGGCGGGCCGCTGGCCGTCGCCGCCGTGCTCTCGGGCAACCGCAACTTCGAGGCGCGGATCAGCAACCAGGTGCGCTCCAACTACCTTGCCTCGCCGCCGCTCGTCGTCGCCTACGCCCTCGCCGGCCACATGGACGTGGACCTCGCGACCGAGCCGCTGGGCGCGGGCGCGGACGGCGAACCCGTGCACCTGCGCGAGATCTGGCCGAGCGAGCAGGAGGTCGCCGAGGTGATCCAGTCCTCGATCCGCTCGTCGATGTTCCGCGAGCGCTACGCCGACGTCTTCACGGGCGACGAGCAGTGGGCCGCCCTCGACTCGGGCGGCGGGCAGCGCTTCGGCTGGGCCGAGGACTCGACCTACGTGCGGCACGCGCCCTACTTCCAGGATCTGAAGCGCGAGCCGTCGCCTCCGGAGAACATCGAGGGCGCGCGCGTGCTCGCGATGCTCGGCGACTCGGTGACCACGGACCACATCTCGCCGGCGGGGGCGATCGCTCCCGGCAGCCCGGCGGGCGCCTACCTCAGCGAGCGCGAGGTTCCGCGCCGCGACTTCAACTCGTACGGGTCGCGCCGCGGCAACCACGAGGTGATGGTGCGCGGCGCCTTCGCCAACGTGCGGCTGCGCAACGCGCTCGTCGAGCGCGAGGGCGGCTGGACGCGCCACCTGCCCGACGGCGAGGAGCTGCCGATCTACGACGCCGCCGAGCGCTACCGCGCCGAGGGCGTCCCGCTGATCGTGCTGGCCGGCCGCGAGTACGGATCGGGATCCTCGCGCGACTGGGCGGCGAAGGGGCCGGCGCTGCTCGGCGTGCGTGCCGCCATCGCCGAGTCGTTCGAGCGCATCCACCGCAGCAACCTGATCGGCATGGGCATCCTGCCGCTCGAATACCCGGCGGGCGAGTCCGCCGCCTCGCTCGGCCTCACGGGCGAGGAGTCGTTCGACCTCTCCGGCATCGAGGGCGGCGTCGAGCCGCGCCAGGGCATCGCCGTGCGCGCCGTCGCCGCCGACGGCCGCGAGGTCGCCTTCACCGCCCGCTGCCGCATCGACACCCCCGTGGAGGCGGAGTACTACCGCCACGGCGGGATCCTGCAATACGTGCTGCGGGGTCTGCTGGAGGAGTAGGTGGGCCCCGGCGAGTTGGCCGCCTTGACGAGGCGGCGAATCGCGGGTAGGAATAGTCTGAGAACAAAGGTTCCTCTCCCCACCGGTGGGCTGGCGCCCGATGACAGAGTACTTGTCCGGCGATCAGGCCTCGCCGGTGACGATCCTGCACGGGGATGCGTACGACGTGCTCCCGTCGCTGGAGCCGGCGAGCGTTGATCTGCTCATTACCAGCCCGCCGTATTGGGGCCACAGAACCTACGGCCAGGAGCACAACTGGGATGTGCTGCGGGACTGGAAGCTAGCGGGCGGGGAGCCCGACAGCGTCCCTGATTACGGGTGGTACCGCGAGCACGGGGGTGTGCTCGGGATGGAGCCAACGCCTGAGTGGTTTGTGGCTCACCTTGTCGAGATGTTTGATCGCTTCCGCCCGGCCCTCAAGAGTTCCGGAAGCGTCTGGGTCAATCTCGGGGACACCTACTTCGCGCGTTGGTCGAGCATCCGGCGGGATGGTCGCCAGGGTCTCGGAAGTCCGTCGCGGGAGAGGCGCCGCACCCCGATGGGCGGCTATCGTCAAGAGAAGCAGATGCTCCTCGTCCCCGCAAGATTCGCGATCGCCATGCAAGATCGGCGCTGGATTCTGCGTAACGACATGATCTGGCACAAGCCGAACGTCCCGCCCAGACCCGAGAAGGACAGGCTGCGACTAAGCCACGAGCACTTCTTCCACTTCGTGCTTCGCCCGACGAGCGGACGTGCCAAGTACTACTACGACATCTCGGAGACCGAGTCGGGGTCGAACGACGTCGTGACGCACTACGTCCGTGCGGGTGAGAATGGCCATTCGGCAACGTTCCCGGAGAGCCTGATTCGCCCGCGTATCCTGAGCAGTTGCCCGCCTGGCGGTACGGTTCTGGACCCGTTCTGCGGGACGGGCCGAGCGCTAGTGGTGGCGATGGAGTCGGGACGGCGCGCGATAGGGATCGACAACTCAAGAGCGTACGTCGAGACGGCTGCGGCCCTCACCCAGGAGCGTCAAATGCGAGTCATGGAGTCCGGCCCGTGACGTCCGATGCTACGCGGGGCAACTTCGTCAGCGAGTGGTTCGGCTTCCGGACGTACCCACAGGTACGCGGGGGCGAAGAGGCCCTTCGGCGTCAGGAGGGCGGGATTTGCCCGTTCCTTACCGCAGTGACGCGTGAGGATCGGGAGTGCGTCAAGGTTCCCGCGTCGTCCGGCGTTTGTGCGATCAACAACGCCAGCAATGGCGTCCGCCAGGATTGGCTTGTCTGTCCGTACAGGGTGCTCGACCTGGACCTCATGGACCAGATCGTCCGCCGCCTGTTCGCTCCGGAGCCTGCACAAGAAACAATGATCGTGCCTGCGCCATCCCTCGCGCAGCAGGACCGCAGGGAGGTGTTCGAGGAGCATGTACGGGCTGGCGGACTGGCCATCGCGTACCTCCAGGACAAGCTCGGCGGTGAGGTCTCGTTGGCTTCTACCGATCGTTCACCGGAACTCTCCTTTGACATTACGCTCATCGAAGCAGTGCCCTCGGAGGATGGCGTCGAGATTGGGCGCTTCGGCGTTCTCGAAGTCCAGACGATGGACTTTCACGGTTCCTATCGACATGCAGTCGCGAACCTCAAGGACTCGTTGCGGCTGCATCAGCAGAACTTCGCGGAAGTACTACAGGAGAATCGGCACTGGCTCTCGGAGAAGATCGAAGGGCCCAACATCGCCAATGTGTTCAAGCGCACCTTCTACCAGATGATGCTCAAGTTTGAGGCAGGCGTGCATCCGCGCTGTGCCGGTACTGCACTCGCGATCCCCCAAGCCGTGTGGGACAGTTGGCGGCGGCACCTTGGCGGACCCCCGCTGAGCGAACTCGGCGACGGCTCCTCATACAGCCTCAGGCACCCTGAGGTGCTCGATCCGGGGGCCCTCGCCTGGATCTATGTGTTCGACATTGACGCCGATGCCCCCCTCAGTCCAGCCCCGCTCGTGATCAAGCAGATGATCGGGACAGATGCGGCGTCACTCGCGCGGTATGCGCTTCGTGATGTTCCGGCGCGTGCGTTCTCGGATGCGGGCGGTGGAGCAACTGTGATCGCGGCGATCCGGCGGAGACTGGCCCAATGGTGGCCAGCGCTACGGTAGCGCCGGCCAGCGTCTCGACAGCGGCCTACTCGCCTGCCTCGTCGCCCGCGCCCAGCTCCGTGACCATGAAGTCGCGCACGAGCGGGAAGACGGGGCGCATCCAGTCGCCGCGCAGGTCCTCCCATACGGCGCGGACCATGAAGGCGAAGACGTAGCCCTCGCTGGAGCCGTCCTCGGGGCGCAGGTACCCCGCCGAGACGCGGTAGGCGACCGGGACTTCCGAGGTCCAGAAGCCCGCCTTCTGCCCGAACACGTAGCCCTCGATGCCGAACTCGGGCGGGAACGGCCAGGCGAACGCGCCCAGGATCGGCCGCGTGGCGAGGTCGAGCAGGTAGGCCGTCAACTCCTCGTCGAGCTGCTCGCCGCGCACGAGCGAGATCCAGACGCGCGCGAGGTCCTCGGGCGTGAAGTGCGCATAGCGCCAGCTGTGCTCCAGCTCCGAGTCCCCGGAGACGCCCGCCCGCTCCAGCACCGCCGCGATCTGCGCGGACGTGACCTTGTCGTTGATCCGGTCGGCGTTCATATCGAGAGAGAGCGAGAGCACGATCTCGACGTCCTCCCGGAGCTCTCCTTCGAGCTCGATCAGGCCGTCCTGCACGGCGCGCAGCGCGGCGATCACGACCATGATCTTGCCCGCCGAGGCGGGGTACTGGCCGTGCCCGGGGTTAACGAGGAAGGCGGCGTCGCAGTCGAGGTCGACGAGGGCGACGCCCCAGCCTCCCGTGTACCCCGCCATCTTCTCCTCGAGCGCCTCGCCGAGGAGCGCGGCGCGCTCCTCCAGTCCCTCGCATCGCGCCGGGCGCGGATCGGGCGTCGGCGTCGGCGTTGCCGTGGGCGTGGGGCTCGCGGTCGGCGTCGGACTGGGCGTGGGCGCGACCTGCGGGGTCGGCGTGGGCGCCGGGCTGGGCGAGGGGCTCGCGGTCGGCGTCGGACTGGGCGTGGGCGCGACCTGCGGGGTCGGCGTGGGCGCCGGGCTGGGCGAGGGGCTCGCGGTCGGCGCCGGCGTGGCGTCGGGAGTGGGTGTCGCCGTGGGCGCGGGGCTGGGCGAGGGCGTCGCGGTCGGCGTCGGCGTTGCCGTGGGCGCCGCTGCCCGGGTTGGCGCCTCGGCCACCGGGTCCGAGCAGCCGGTTGCGAGGCCGGCGACGAGCATGGCGGCGATCAGGAGCGAGCAGGGGAGCAGCCGCATCAACGCCCCTCGTGCACAGCGCGCGATGATCCAGTGCGCGATGATCCAGTGTATGGAGGACGAACGCCGGAACGGGAAAGTTCCCGCCCGCGTTCGCCGCGCCGTCCGAGGTGTACCATCGAGGCTGCCGGGGAGGTGCTGCGCGCGCCGCCCGCGGCCCTTCCGCGAGAGGTGGCGGCGATGCGCATCGGCCCGTGGGCGGCTGCCTCGATCCTCTGCCTGGCGCTGACACACGCCGCCTGCGCCTCGAACGCCGACGATGCGCCGGGCGTGATCGTGACCACTGCCACGGCCACGCCCACGGCGACCCCGGCCGCCACGGCCACGCCCGCCGCCACCGCCGCCCCGACGGCCACGGCCACGCCCGCCGCCACCGCCGCCCCGACGGCCACGGCCACGCCCGCCGCCACCGCCGCCCCGACGGCCACGGCCACGCCCGCCGCCACCGCCGCCCCGACGGCCACGGCCACGCCCGCCGCCGCCCCGACGGCCACGGCCACGCCCGCCGCCACCGCCGCCCCGACGGCCACGGCCACGCCCGCCGCCACCCCGACCGCGACGCCGACGGCCACGGCGACGCCCGCCCCGCTCCCGCCGTCCGATGCGGCGTTCGCGAGGTTCAACGCGGGCCGCGAGGCGGGCGGGCTCGGCGCGCTCGTGCGGGCCGTCGAGGGCGATGATTCCTTCATCCCCGTGGACGACTTCCTCGTCGGCTGCGAGGCGCGGGCGGAGGAGCATGAGGAGCTGATGCGCCCGGACATCCGGGGCATCGCCATCGAGCCGTCCGCCGGCGGCAGCGAGTGCGCGCTGCGCGTCGTCACGCATCACGTCGTCCCGGCCGCCGGGAAGCTGCGCGTCCCGCGCGAGATCTGGGACTGCTTCCGCGACAGCCGCGACATTCGGGGCCAGGAGGACGTCTCCTGCGCCGGCCGCTACAGCTTCATCGACACGCACGTGCGCTGGCTCCCCGCGCGCGTGGCGTACGCCTTCGTCGAGGCGGACGAGGCGTGGCGGACGCGCTTCCGCGCCCTCGTCCCCTGGATCGAGGACACGCTCGGCGTCGAGGTCGCGGAGGCCGCCTCCGTCGAGGCGGCGAACCTGCGGCTGCGCCTCGGCGTCGGGTTGCCGCCGGGGTGCATGAAGCGCCTCGGCTGCAGCGAGTTCGTCGACGCGGGCGAGGGCGCGAGCCATGGCGTGATCCACGCAGCCCCGGGCGCCGAGTCATACGTCGAAGCCGTGCTCCGGCACGAGTTGCTGCACGTGCTGCTGCCGATGGGCCACCTGCCCGAGGGGGACGCGCTGATGACCGTACGCCCGGCGGAGGGAACCCTTCCCGCCACGGATCTGACCCCGCGCGAGGAGCGGTTCCTGCAGCTCTACACGCATCCCTACCTGCGCGACGGCATGCGCATGGAGCAGTTCGAGCGCTACCTCGTGATCACGGACTGACGCCGGAAGGGGCGCGGGCGCGCGTTCAGCGGCTGGCGGCGATCCGTTCCGCCTCGGCGAGCCACTCCTCGCGCGCCGCGGGCGGGCGGACCAGCAGGAACATCACCGAGCCGAGCGCGGCGACGAGCGCCAGCACGATGAAGCCGAGGCGATAGCTGCCGGTCTGGTCGTACATCACGCCGGCGAACACCGGCCCGATGATCATGCCGAGCATGATCACCAGCGACGAGAAGCCCATGATCGTGCCGAAGCGCCTCGGCCCGAAGTAGTCGGCGCGCAGCCCCATCATCAGCGGCCCGCGCGATCCCCAGGCGATCCCGTTGATCACCACGGCGACGTAGATCATCGGCAGCCCGTCGGCGAGCGCGAGCAGCAGCATCGCCGCCGAGTGGCAGAGCAGGGCGAGCATGACGAACGGGCGCTTGGGCACGCGGTCGCCGAACACGGTCGCGAGCAACTGACCGATGATCTGGCCGAACGTCTGGATCGTGACCGCCAGGGCGGCGAGCCCGAGCGTGTAGCCGAGATCCTCGTGGATGTAGATCACGAGATGCACCATCAGCGAACCGATCACGAGCAGCGCCGAGGCCTGGCCGAGCGCGAGGAACCAGAAGGCCGAGGTCGTCAGCGCCTCGCGCGCCGTCATCGACCACTCGATCTGCTCCTGTTCGCCGGCGACCTGCGATGCCGAGTCGACGCCGTCGGGCAGCATGCCGTAGGGCTCCGGGCGGTGCCGCACCACGGCCGCGAGCGGGAGGCCGACGACGAGCGCGACGACGCCCGAGGCGAAGGCGGCGTCGCGCCAGCCGATGCCCTCGATCAACAGCGCCATCGGCGTGGCGGTGAGGCCGCCGACGGCGAAGCCCATCGTGAGCACGCCGGTCGCCAGCACCCGGCGCCTGCGGAACCAGTTGACGATCGCCACCAGCACCGAGAGGAAGCTCCCGAGCGAGGAGCCGATCGCGATCAGCGTGAAGGAGATGTAGAAGAGCGGCAGCGACTCCACCCGGCTGAGCAGGATGAACCCGAGCGAGAACAGCACTATCCCGAAGATCATCACCTTGCGCGGCCCGTAGGTGTCGATCACCCAGCCCTGGATCGGTCCGAGCACCCCGCTCTCGATGCGCTGCGCGGCGAAGGCGAACGAGAAGGTCGTGCGGCTCCAGCCGAAGTCGGCCTGCATCAGCGCCACGTACGTCCCGAACGAGTGGAACATCAGCACGCCGAACATGAACTGCGAGAGGAACCCGGCGGCGGCGATGTACCAGCCGTAGAAAATGCGCGGCCGGCGGATGCTGCGCCCCGTCACGCTGCGGCACTCACGACGCAGCGAACTCCCTGCAGCGGATCGCGCGCTCGAGGTCGTCGTTGGCCTCGCGCAGCGAGCGGGCGAGCAGCGGCAGCCCGTCTCCAATCTCGTCGAGCAGCGCGCGCGAGCGGTCGAGCACGGCCCGCTCGATCCGGAAGTGGGGGAAGAGGTTCGCGAACCAGGAGCGGGTGAACTCGTTCTGGCGCTCGGCGAAGACCTCGGGCGCGCGCTCGAAGAACTCCCAGGCCCACGGGTCGAGCAGCTCGCGCTGCACGTTCCAGTGGAAGCCGCTCATCGCCGCGGCGGTGAGGTGCAGCGAGCCGTAGCCCTCGCCGTGGATGCGATCCCAGGCCTCCGCCTTCGCCTCCGCCGTGGGCGTCGCCACGGCGGCGCGGATCGCCGCGCGCTCCCCGCGGTCCGAGGGGTCGCGCTCGCGCTCCGCCTCGACGCGCGCCGCGGCGCCCTCGATGCCGTGCGCGACGGCGCGGGCGGCGATGTCCCAGCGCATCTCCTGATCGATCGTCAGCCCCGGCGCGGACAGCTCGCCGTCGGTGAGGCGGATCACGCGCTCGATGTCCTCGGGCGTGATCGAGACGCCGATCAGCGTGCGCGCCCAGATGATCCGCAGGTCGTTGCTCGCCGCCTCGGCGGGGAGGGCCTGCAACGCCTCCCAGCAGACCTCAGCGAAGCGCTGCGCCTGCTCGTCGCGCTGCTCGTCCGGGACGTAGCGCGCGATCGCGGCGACGGCCGTCTGGAGGGCGCTCTCGATCAGCTCCGTGTCGGCCTCGCTCGCCAGCTTCGAGGCGACGAGGGGCAGGTAATCGGTCGAGCGCAGCTGCTGGTCGCGCACCATGTTCCACAGCGCCTGCCCGATCAGCTGCCGCAGCAGCGGGTCGCCGACCCGCTCGAGGTGCCCGCTCACGTAGTCGAGCGAGCGGTCGTCGAGCGCGACCTTCACGAAGGCGTGATCGTTGTGGTTCGGCATCACGAGCCGAGGCGCGGCGCGTCCCGCGGCCTCCTCGACGACCGTCGAGACGCCCTCCACGGAGACCGGGAGCGTCTCGATCACCGGTTCGCTGTTACCGTCGTCGCCCGCGCCGACGAGGGCGAGGTCGAGCTGGTGCGGGCGCAGGGTCGGGTAGTCCTCAGGCGCGGTCTGGGCGATCGAGAGGCTCGCGAGGCGGCCGTCGTCGACCTCCCAGCTGGCGGCGAGCGTGTTGAGCGAGGCCGTCTCCAGCCAAAGCGCCGCCCAGCCGTGCAGGTCGCGTCCGGCGCCCTCGCCGATCGCGTCGAGGAACTCGGCGAGCGTGGTGTTGCCGAACGCGTGGCGGCGGAAGTAGATCCGCATGCCCTCACGGAAGCCGTCCATGCCGACGGCGGCGACGAGCTGCTTGAGGACGGCGGCGCCCTTGCCGTAGGTGATGCCGTCGAAGTTGAGGAAGGTCTCGTCGGTGTCGCGCACCTGCCCGGCGATCGGGTGGGTGGTGACGAGCTGGTCCTGGCGGTAGGCCCAGGCTTTCATCCCCGAGTTGAACGCCTGCCAGGCCGTCTGGAAGCGCGTCGCCTCGACCAGCGCCAGGTAGGCCATGTAGGTGGCGAAGCTCTCGTTGAGCCAGAGGTCGTTCCACCAGCGCATCGTCACGAGGTTGCCGAACCACATGTGCGCCATCTCGTGCAGCAGCACCTCGGCGCGGCCGAGCCGCTGGTTATCGGTTGGCGGGTCGCGGAAGACCATGCGCTCCGAGTGCGTGACCGCGCCGATGTTCTCCATCGCGCCGAAGTTGAACTCCGGCACGAAGATCTGGTCGTACTTGCCGAACGGGTAGGCGTAGTCGAAAAACTCGCCGAAGAAGTCGAGGCCCTGCTTCGTCACCTCGAACAGCTCGTCCTCGTCGAGGTGCCGCACGAGCGAACGGCGGCAGTAGAAGCCGAGCGGCACGCCTCGATGCTCGTCGCGCACGACATGGTACGGCCCCGCGATCAGCGCGAAGAGGTAGGTGCTGAAGCGCTCCGCGGGCGCGTAGCGCCGCCGCAGCCGCCCGTCCTCGAGCGCCTCGCGACCGAGCTCCGGGCCGTTGGCGATCAGCTCCCACTCCGACGGCGCGTCGACCGTCAGGTCGTAGCTCGCCTTCAGGTCCGGCTGGTCGAAGCAGGGGAAGAGGCGGTGGGCGTTGTAGGGCTCGAAGTTGCTGTAGAGGTACTCGCCGCCGTCCTCGGGGTCGACGAACTGGTGGAAGCCGTCGCCGGTGTGGTCGTACTCGTGCTCGTAACGCACGCGCACGACGTTCTGCTCGCGCAGCGCCGAGGCGGGCAGCGGGATGCGGTACTCGCCCCCCGGCGGCTCGAGCTCCTCGCCGTTGACCTCGAGGCGCACGATGCCGCCGCCGCGGTGGTCGAGGAAGACGCCCTCGCGGCCCTCGCTGGCGACATAAGCGAAGCGAACCGTCACGTCGCCTCGGTACGTGGACGCGCCCGCCGTGAGATCGAGGTGGATCTCGTAGCTGATGCCGGAGACGAGTCGCGCGCGGGCGATGGCCTCGTCCTGGCTGAGGACGTCGCGCGCGATCGGGGAGTCGTCGGAAGTCATCTCCGCCTTTCGGGTGAGGTGGGCCTCGCGGCCGTTCGGCCGCACAAGTATACGGCCCCCGGCGGCGGCCCGAACCGGACGGGGCTCAGAGCCGGAAGGGATGGTCGCGGTAGTCGGTGTCGCCCCAGCACACGACCTCGCCTGCCGCGGTAACGGCGCATGTCCGGCACTCGCTGGCGCTGATCGAGGTGTAGCGTCCCGGCGGCGGGTCCGCCTGCCCGTGGTCCCACCAGGTGGGCGAGCCCCAGCAGACGGCCTCGCCCTCCTCCGTCAGCGCACAGGCGTAGCCCCAGCCGTTGTCGATCACGATGTAGCGGCCGGACGGGACATCGGTCTGCCCGTAGCTGTTGTCGCCCCAGCACACAGCCTCGCCGCTCTCGGTCAGTGCGCATGTCGCCCAGTCGCCCGCGCTGATCGCCGCATAACGGCCCGGCGGCGCATCGGCTTGCCCGCCGTCCCACGATTCGTCGAGTGATCCCCAGCAAACGGCCTCGCCGCCCTCCGTGAGCGCGCAGGTGTGCGCGCGGCCCGCGCTGATCGCCGTATAGCGGCCCGGCGGTGCATCGGCTTGCCCACCGTCCCAAGCATGCTCCGCTCCCCAGCAGACCGCCTCACCGGCTTCCGTCAGCGCGCACGTGTGGCGCCAACCGGAGTCGATCGCGCGGTAGCGCCCGGGCGGGGCGTTGGCCTGCCCGAAGAAGTTGTCGCCCCAGCACACGGCCTCGCCGGTGTCCGCGAGGGCGCACGTGTGGGCGTGGCCCGAGCTGATCGCCGTGTGGCGGCCTTGCGGCGCGTTCGTCTGATCGCTGTCGCGCCAGCCCCAGCAGACGACCTCGCCGCCCTCCGTGAGCGCGCAGGTGTGGAACGCTCCGTCGCTCACGGCCAGATGGCGGTTCGACGCCAGATCGGGCGGCGCGGGCGTCTTCCTCTCCCGGTCTTCCCAGCAGACCGCCTCGCCGGCCTCGGTGAGCGCGCAGGCGTAAGCATTGCTGACGCTGATGGCCGTGTAGCGGCCCGGCGCGGGGTGCGGCGGAACCAGTTCCGAGAAGAAGCCGCCCCAGCAGATCGCCTCCCCGGCCTCGTTGAGGGCGCAGTCGTAGAGTCCCGACACATCGAGGGCGACGTAAGGGCCCGCGTCCTCGCGCACCACTTTGGGCCAGCCATCCCAGCACACGATGGCTCCGTCTTCGGTCAGCGCGCAGCTGCGGAACAGGTCGCCCTCCGACCAGATGTGGCCCGCGCTGACGGCCGTGTACCTGCCCTCTGGAACCTCGTGGGCGTCGACGTCGCGGAAGCCGCCCCAGCAGACGACGGTCCCATCAACCGTCAGGGCGCACCCGTGGGCGTCACTGACATCGATTGCGGCGTAACGGCCTGGCGGAACGCCGCTGGCGCCCCCGTAGCCCGCGCCCCAACAGGACGCCTCGCCTGTCGCCTGCAGGGCGCAGGCTCCCCAGAATCCGGCAGTGATCGCCGAGTAGGAGCCCGGCGCCGCCTCCTCCTCGGCGTACAGGCCCCAGCAGACGGCCGCGCCGGCGTCGGACACGGCGCAGCTTCGCTCGTCGCTCACTGCGATTGCCGCGTAGCGCCCCGGCGGCGCTTCGGCCTGCCCGTGCTCGTTGTCGCCCCAGCACACCACCTCGGACGCCTCCGTGATCGCGCAGGCGTGGCTTGAGCCGACGGCGATCGCCGTGTAACGGCCGGACGGTATGTCGAGCGGGCTCGGCCCGGGACGCACGTAGGGCTCCGGCGGCCCGGACCCGATCGGCCGCGCGACGGCCGTCGGCATCGGGGCCGCGGTCGGCGCGGGCGTGGGCGTCGGGGTAGCGGTCGGCGTCGCAGTCACGGTCGGTGTCGGCGTAGCGGCAGGCGTCGGCGCGGCGGTGGGTGTCGGGGTCGCGATCGGTGCTGGGGTAGCGGTTGGCGTCGGGACCACCGTCGGCGCAGCGGTCGCGGCTGGCGAGGGCTCAACTGTCGCCGTCGGGCTGGCGATGAGCGCCGGACCCGCGTCGCCCTCGCACGCGAGGGTGGCGACCGCGAGGAGGACCATCCATGCCAGCGTTCCCGCCGGTGTTCGCATCTCGTGGCTCCGATCGTCGACGCCTCGACGATGGCTCGACGTCCCTGGGGCGGCGGATGTTCCCGCCGCCCGAGCCGGACGCGAGGCGGTTACATCTCCTCGCGCTTGTCGCCGGAGAGGTAGGCGGCGGGATCCTCCTCGAAGGAGAGGCGGCAGCCGCGGGCGCAGAAGTAGTAGGTCTCGCCGTCGTGGATCGCGCTGCCGCCGGGCGGGTCGCCGCGGTCCACCTCCATGCCGCAGGCGGGGTCGATCGCGGGGCCGCGGCGGCGCAGCAGGTCAAGCAGGCGGGGCATCGTTGGCGCTCCCCTCGGTGGCCGAGGCCGCATCGCGGCCCCGGCGTTGCTGCCGGATCCGCACGCCGGCGGTCACGGCAAGCACGATCGCGAGGCCGTACCAGGTCAGAGCGTACTCGATGTGCGGCGTGGTGTTGCGGTAGCCCTCGTAGCCGGTGACCGGCAGTTCCTCCGGCACGCGCCGCGGCGGCTGCTCCACCCGCTCCCCTGCGATCACGTACAGCGGCGCGACGGGGTAGGGCAGCGCCCCGCCGATCGCGTCGAGGCTGAAGCGCGTCCACGCGCCGTCCGCGTTGCGCCGCGAGTCGGTGCTGCTCGCGCGCAGCGCGAGACCCTCCGGCGGCGCGCTCGCCTCGAGGCCCGCGAGCACGCGATCGCGATCGGCGGCGGGGTACCAGCCGCGCCGCACGAGCAGCGCGGGCGCGCCCTCGGCGGGCAGCAGCGGCACGTACACGTCCTCGCCGCGCAGGCCGAAGCGCGTGCGGTTGGCGACGATCTGCGCACGCCCGTAGTCCCACTCGCCCTCGAGGGCGACGCGCCGGTACTCGATCGCCTCGCCGTCGAGGCGCGAGGCCTCGGCCGCCGCGAGCGGAGCCGCGGCGATCGCCGCGGCGCGGTCCTCGACGAGCCCCTGCTTCCACTCGTTGCGCGCGAGCTGCCAGGTGCCGAGCCCAACCAGCACGACGAGCGCCGCGAGGACGAGTAGGAGCATGGCGGGGTTCTGGAAGCGGCGCATGGATCGACTCTACCGCGAGCGGCCCTCACCAGCCCGCCGCCGCTCTCGGCTCCGAGGTTCTGTATCCTCGGAGCCCCGCCGACTGCACCGAGGGAGTCCCGATGCCCCGACTACCGAACCTGACCTCGCGCGATGACGCGCCGGCCGAGCTGGCGGAGACCTACGACCGGGTGGCGGAACTGCGCGGCGGGCAGGTCTCCGGGCCGTACGGCATCCTGATCCACTCGCCGGAGCTGGCCTTGCGCGCGGCGCAGCTCAGCCGCTACGTCCGCTGGGAGTCCGACCTCACGCCCGGCCAGCGCGAGACCGCGATCATCACCGCCGCCCGCGAGCTCGACGCCGGGCTGATGTGGAACGCCCACGTGCGCCTCGCCCGCGAGGGCGGCGTCAGCGAGGCCGCGATCGAGGCGATTGGCCATCGCGCCGCCCTCGATGCGCTCGAACCCGGCGAGGCGGCGATTGTGCGCTACGTGCGCGAGCTGTTCGCCGACAATCGCGTGAGCGACGAGTCGTTCGAGGCGCTGCGCTCGCTCCTCGGCGACCAGGGCGTCGTCGACCTGACCGGCCTCGTCGGCTACTACGTCTTCGTCGGCTTCACCCTCAACGCCTTTGAGGTTCCGCCGCCGCCGGGCGCCGAGCCGCTGCCGTAGGCGCCGCGAAGGAACTGCCGTGGCGCCTTCAGTTGTAGTCCGGGTTGCCCCATGCTTGTTGGCGCTCGCCCTCGTCACCGGGTGCGGCGGCGGCGACTCCGCCGCGACGCCCACCGCGACGCCCACCGCGACGCCCACGGCGGTCCTGACGCCCACCGCGACCCCGACGGCGACCGAGATCCCGACGCTCACCGCCACTCCGACGCCGCGCCCCACGGCGACCCCGACGTCGCGCCCCACAGCGACGCCGATGCGGACGCCCACCGCCACTCCTACTCCGACACCTACCGCGACGCCGACATCGGCGGCGTCGCCCAGCGCGACTCCGACACCGACCGCCACCGCGACCCCGCCGCAGGCACCCGCCGCGACTCCGACGCGGACGCCCGCCGCGACTCCGACGCGAACGCCTGCCGCGACTCCGACGCGGACACCCGCCGCGACTCCGACGCGGACGCCCGCCGCGACTCCGACGCGGACGCCCGCCGCGACTCCGACGCGGACGCCCGCCGCGACTCCGACGCGGGCGCCCACCGCGACTCCGACCGCCACCGCACACCTCAGCGTCGAGGAGTATGCGAAGACGTGCGGCGGAACCCTCGCGGATGCGGAAGCGCTGCTCTCCGACGACCTGACCTGGGGCGAGGCGGCGGCCCTGCTCAACGGCGCGCTCGATGAGTTGCGAGGCGTCGAGCCTCCTCCCGTGCTGCGCGACCATCACAGTGCGATCGTGGAGGCCGTCGCGGGGTTCAGGAGCCACGTGGACGGCCTCGACCCGGATGGCGCGGTCAACGTCCTGCGGATTCTGCTACCGGCGCTCGCCTTCATCGCGGATATCGAGGAGGCCGGCGCCGCCCTCCCCCCGGACGTGCGCGCGACGCTCGACGCGGCCGGATGCGCGCCGCCGGACCTCCTGGGCTAACCACGACGGCGAGGGATCGCTACCCCGCGACCCCGCGCCCTCAGGTGGGTGTCGCTGATCGCGCGCCCTCGGCGCGGTGCTCCCAGAACCACCACAACCCGAGCCCACACGCGATCGCGATGGTGAGCCCGCCAAGGAACCAGGTGATACGCAACAGCGGAGGCAGATCCCCGACCAGCAGGGACAAGACAGTGCCGAGCACGTCGGCGGCGCCGATCACATAGAGAGCGACCTTCGCGAACCGTTCGAGCCGTCTGCGCGCCAGTTCACGCCTTCGGTCGACGTAGCGCTCCATGAGGAGCAGCCGGCGCTCCACCAGATCGATCTGCTCGTCGATCCTGCTGGTGCTCCTGAGGGCGTCGAAGAAGGCCTGCTCCCGGGAGGGGATGGTCGTCGACACCACGCCTCTGATCGACTCCAGCGCCTGGCTGAAGCCGACGAGAATCGCGTCTCCGTCGACGTCCTCCTCGTCGCGGATGATCGCGTTGATGCGTTGGCTCAGGGCGTCGGACTTGTTCCAGGCCGCCTGCAGCTTGATCTCCAACCCCAGGATCAAGTTCTTCGTTCGCGCCGACTGCGCAGCGTTCCCCCAGGATGCGGAGGCGATGGAAGCCCACGTGACGTAGGCGCAGGAATAGTGACTGATGTCGGAGTCGGCGATGGAGTACTCCATGGTGACTTCCAGTTCGGTCACCGCCTCTCGCACCGACTCGCCGTCTTCGTTGCCTTCGTCCGCCTCAAGCCCGAGCCGGGAGGGCTCGGAGAGCAGCTTGAGGTGGGTATCCCATGCGAGAAACTGGTCGTGGGTCATGTCCTCGAACACGAAGTAGCTGAACACGTAGGAGTGCGGCTCGTGCGGCAGATCGGCGGCGAGCCTGCCGAGGCTCGTGACAATGGCGGACTGCGCTTGCCCCAGCAGGTGGTCATGCAGGTTCCGGCGATCCCGCAGCGCGCTCACGATCTCCCTCGAGCGCTCCTCGCCGTCGGCATCGGGGTTGACGCTGGTGGAGCGATGGAAGACGAACACCGCGGCGGTGCCAACGAACGCCAGCCAGACGGCGAAGGAGCCGACCGCCTCCACCTCGTACTCCCCGGCGATCGAGTAGACGGCGTCGAGCCCCCGCTCCGCGGATCCCGACCCTCCTCCTTCGAACGGATTGCCAGCGGGGTACAGCGCCGAGGCCCGGTCGCGGGCCTCGGTCTGCGCTTCACGCGAATGGAACTCGACCGGAACTACCGCGTAGTCATTGCGGATCATCGATCTGCGCTTCCCCGATCAAGCGGCGGAGGATCCTGAGTGCGTATTCGTGGAACTCGGGGCCGGCGTGGCTCGCGCACGCGGCCGCGAGCACCACGGGCCTGACGCCTGCCTCGAACAGGTCGACGGCGCTCTGCGTGACGCACACGTCGGTGTCGATCCCGCAGATGTGCACCTCGTCGATGTCGCGCCGCCGCAGCTCCGCCAGGAGCTGCTCATCGACGGAGCTGTAGGTGTGCTTGTCGAGCACGACCGTGTCCGGCCGGGCGGCGAACGCAAGCTCGATCTCGGGCGATCCCGCGCCGAGGCGGTGCCAGTTGATCCACTTCCTGTATGGCGAGTCCTCCGCGTTGATGAAGCGGGTCGCGTAGACATGGTCGTAGCGCGACTGCAAGGCCTCGACCGAGGGCACGATGTGCCTCGTCTTGTCGTTCACGAACCCGGCCTGGACGTCGACGATGAGCAGGGCGCGGTTTCCCGGCATCCTTGCTCCGATCAGCGCGGCTGCCTCGCGAGAGGCCTCGAGGGTGGGCAGCGCGTCGGGTCAATTATACCGGACGCGTCCGGCGCTCAACCGCCGCCCGCCGCCCCTACCCAGCGTCCGCCTCGATCCGCGCGACGACGGCGGCCATGCGCTCGAGGTGCTGGTCGTCCACCTCGAGGATGGAGCCGCTTTCGAGGAAGACGTCGATCGGCTGGATCAGGGCGGCGCGCGACTCGGGCGGGGTGAGCATCTCGGGCTCGCCGTCGATCACGCCGGCCTCGCGCAGCTCGGCAATCTTCGCGTCGTCGTAGCCGAGCAGCTCGCGCAGCACCTCGTCGGTGTGCTCGCCGATGTGCGGGGCCGGGCCGCGCGCGCCGTAGCCCTCGCCGTCGACGTGGGCGGGGAAGTAGCGCTGCACGGGCACGGTGGCGAAGCCGCGCACCGGCTGCGCGTCCCAGAGGCCGCGCGCGAGCAGGTGCTCGTTCTGCATCAGCTCGCGCGCGTTGAGCACCGCGCCCGCGGGCACGCCCGCCGCCTGCAACTCCTCCATCGCCGCGAACTTGTTGCGCGTGGCGGTCCACTCGCCGATCGCGGCGTCGATCTCGTCGTGCTGCTCGTGGCGCCCGGCCATCGTCGCCAGGCGGGCGTCGTCCAGCCACGCGGCGTTGCCGGTGGCGCCGGCGAGGGCGGCCCACTCCGCCTCGTCGCGGACACTGATCGCGATCCAATCGTCCTCGCCGGCGCAGGGGTAGATGCCCCGCACGAGGCCTTCGCGGCGGTTGCCGCTGCCGGGGTGCAGCCGGCCGTTCATCCAGTAGTCGTGGAAGTGCGGGCCGAGCAGCTGCAGCAGCCCCTCCTGCATCGAGACGTCGATCTGCTGGCCGCGCCCGCTGCGCTCGCGGTGGTAGAGCGCGTTCAGCAAGCCGCCGAGGCCGTGGATGCCGGCGAAGGGGTCGACCCAGGTGTTGCCGCTCTTGAGCGGCGGCTCGCCCTCGTAGCCGCTGACCGAGGAGATGCCGGAGGCCGGCTCCATGCCCATGCCGAAGGCGGGGCTGTTGCGGCGCGGGCCGGTCTGGCCGTAGCCGCACAGCGACATCATGATCAGCCGCGGGTACTGGTCCTTGAGGTCGTTCCAGGAGAGCCCGAAGTTCTCCAGCACGCGCGGCGTGTAGCTCTCGATCAGCACGTCCGCCGTCTCCAGCAGCCCGCGCAGGATCGCGATGCCCTCGTCGCTGCCGAGGTCGAGCGCGAGCCCGCGCTTGGAGACGTTGCGCACGGTGTAGTACGGCGCGCGCTCCCAGTAGTTGCCGGTCGTGTCGTTCTGCGCGATGTAGGCGGTGCGGATGCGGTCCGGCACCGTCGGCCGCTCGACCTTGATCACGTCCGCGCCGAGGTCGGCGAGCACGCGGGCGGCCACGGGGCCGGCCCAGACCTGTGAGAGGTCGATGACGCGGAGGCCGTCGAACGGCTTCATGCCGAGCCCCCCCTCGCGCCTGCGAGTTCGTCGTTCGCCTCGCCGAGGGCGGGCGGCGCGGCCGGGCGCAGCGGTGTTTCAGAGAGGCCGACGGGCGGGCCGACGGCCGGCTCGCCGCCGGGGCCCTCGAAGAAGCCGCGGGCGGCCAAATGCTCGTCCGCGGCGAGGTCGGCGACGTCCGGCACGAAGGCGAAGGCGAGGCGCAGCTCCTGCGCCTTCTGCACGATCTCGGCCGCGTCGTGCTCCATCAGCCAGGGCTCCATCAGCGCGTCGAAGTCCTGCCAGCGCACCACGCGCTCCTTCGGCAGTTGCAGCAGCGGGTCGTCGATCATCTCGGGACGGTCGATCAGCAGCGCCAGCGAGGTGGCGAAGTCCGGCGCGCCGGGGACGACGGAGACGAAGCCGTCGCGGCAGCGCATGATGTCGGACGGGTAGGCGCCGAGGACGCGCGAGTAGAAGCGCCGCCGCAGCAACCCCATGCCGTGGTAGACCGCCAGGTTGTGGTCGTCGGTGAGCGCGGCGGTCTCGTAGCTCGCGATGTCGGCGTGGTGGTGGTGCTCCCCGTGCGCCTTCGCGTTGAGCAGCACGAGCGTCGTTACCCAGCCGTAGAGGCCGCCGAGGAACTCGGCGGTGTCGACGCCGAGGCTGACCGGCTCGCGGTCCGGGTAACCGGTGACGTAGGAGAAGCCGGCGAGCGCCTCGATGACGTGGCTGTCGCCCTCGAAGCCGGCGTAGGGGCCGCTGCGCCCGAAGGGGCTGATCGAGACGTAGAGCGTGTCGGGGAAGCGCTCGCGCATCGTGTCGGCGTCGTCGAGCGGGAGCTGCGAGGGGGTCTTCCAGGAGGTGAGCAGCACGTCCGCGCTCGCGATCAGGTCGGCGGCGACGGCCGCGCCGCCCTCGCTGGTCACGTCGAGCGCCACGCTGCGCTTGCCGCCGTTGAGGAAGGCGTGCTGCCCGCCGCCGTCGACGTCCGGCTCGTCGCCGGGGAAGGGGCCGGCGAGGCGGATCGCGTCGCCCTCGGGGGGCTCGATGCGGATCACCTCGGCGCCGCCCTGCGCGAGCAGCTTGCCCGCGTAGGCGACGGAGAGGCCCGCCGCGATCTCGATGATGCGCACGCCCTCGAGCGCGCGCGGCGCGTCCGCTGCCATCGACCGCTCCCTTCGCCGCTCTTCTCGCTGCTGTTCGCCGGGGGCGCAGCCTCGACGCTCGCCCTGCGAGCGTCAATCGCCGCGCCCGCTCGCCGTCACTCCGTGTCGTGGAACCGCGGGATCAGCTCTCCGATCAGCCGCATGCTGCGCAGCACCTCGTTGTGGCGCACCTTCCCGACCTGGTGGAAGGACATCAGCCGGTCGATCCCGACCGCCTCGTAGCGCTTCATCTTCTCGAGGCAGGTGCGCTGGTCGCCGACGACGAGCGACTGCTGCTCGCTCAGCACCTCGAAGACCTCCTCGTCGGATACTTCCTCGCCGTTCATGATCCGCGCGTGCATCAGCTGCGCGCTGGTGGACTCGGCGTCCTCGTCCTCGAGGAACTGACCGGTCAGGTCGCCCCCGGCCACGTCGCGCGCCGCCTCCAGCTCTCGCGCGCGGCGCAGGAAGGACTCGCGCGCCTCGAAGAAGGTGAGGGCGGTGTTGGTGTACCAGGCGGCCGCGCCCGCGGCGGCGCTGCTCAGCTCGGCGTCGCCGTCCTCGACGCAGTGGACGAAGGTGAAGAAGGCGATCTGATCGTTGATGAACTCGCCGACCGGGCGCTCGCACTGGGCGATGCCGCGCTTGTAGGACTCGACGATCTCCTCGACCTGGTCGAGCGAGCGCCAGAGCGTGTTGGCGAGCGCGCCGACGCCGTTGCGTCCCGCCTGCTCGAAGGAGATCGGGCCTGAGCAGGCCTGCCAGAGGGGCGGGTGGGGTTTCTGCAGCGGCTTGGGGGTGAGCGTGAAGTCGTGGATCTCGAAGTCCTCGCTGTCCCAGTCCACGGCGTTCTGCGTCCAGAGCTGCGGGATCAGCTCGAACGCCTGCTGCATCTGATCGCGCGTCTCGTCGCCGTCGATGTTGAAGGCGCGCCACTCCTTGACCGTGGAGCGCGCGAGTCCGAGCTCGAGGCGGCCCTCGCTGAGGTGATCGAGGAAAGAGGCGCGCTCGGCGACGCGGATCGGGTGGTTGAAGCGGTGCGGGGAGAGCACGGCGGCGTGGCCGACGCGCAGTTGCTCGGTGCCTCGGGCGATCGCCGTCAGCATCAGCTCGGGCGCGGAGCTGTAGCTGAACTCGACCGCGCCGTGGTGCTCCACCTGCCACCAGCAGCCGTAGCCGAGTTCGTCGGCGAGCCGCGCCTGCTCCAGCGTCTCCTCGATCAGGGTGTGCTCGTAGGCGTCGTCGTCCCAGAGATCGCGGGGACGCTGCATCTCGCTGAAGATGTCGATCTGCATGACGCCGCTAGCTGCGGGGCAGCCCGAGGCCGCGCGTGGCGATCACGTTGCGCTGGATCTCCGAGGTGCCCCCGGCGATCGAGTCCGGGATCATCCGCACGTAGCGATCGGAGAACTCGCCCTTGATCGGCGCGCGCGGGTCGCCGGGCCAGATGTTGGTGTAGAGCCCCAGCGCCTTCGCGCCGGTGCGGGCGACGCGCTGGTGCAGCTCGGTGGAGAACACCTTGCCCATCGAGGCCTCGTAGTTGGGGATCAGCCCGGACGACTGCATCCAGGCGAGGCGGTACGAGAGGTTGTGCCCGACCTCGGTCTCGATCATGCGGTCCGCGATCTCGGCGCGGATCGACGGCTGCTCGGCGATGCGGGTCCGGGTCCGGCCCTCGTCGCTGTGCGAGTAGTCGATCAGCTTGTGGATCGTGCGCCGGTCCTCGCCGGTCCCGGAGATCGAGGCGCGGTCGAAGTCCATCAGCGTCATCGCGACGTACCAGCCGCGGTTCTCCTCGCCGATCAGGTTCTCCGCGGGCACGCGCACGTTGTCGAAGAAGGTCTCGCCGAAGCGGCCGTGGTCGAAGCAGGCGTTGAGCAGCGGCTTCATCACGATGCCGGGCGCGGTCAGGCTGTCGACCATCAGGAACGAGATGCCTCGATGCTTCGGCGCGTCGGGGTCGGTCCGCACGAGGCAGTAGATCGCGTCCGAGGTCTGCGGCGTGGACCAGATCTTCTGCCCGTTGAGCACGTACTCGTCGCCGTCGCGCTCCGCCCGCAGGCTCAGCGAGGCGAGGTCGGAGCCCGCGCCCGGCTCCGAGTAGCCCTGCGCCCACTCGATCTCGCCTCGGGCGATCGCGGGCATGTAGCGGGCGCGCTGCTCCTCGTTGCCGTGCACCATCAGCACGGAGCCGAGGAACATCGCGCCGGTGCCGCCGGCGCGGGGCGCGCCCGCCTTCTCGCGCTCCTCGTGGAAGATGAACTGCTCGCGCGTGCTGAAGCCGGCGCCGCCGAGCTCCTTCGGCCAGGCCGGGGCCACGTAGCCCTCGGCGCTGAGTGCGGCGCCCCAGTCCTCGGCGGCCTGTCGGATCTCCGGATCCTCGGAGAGCCGGTCGCCGGTCCAGCTCGCGCTGTTGAGGATGATCTCCTCGCCGTTGACGGCGCGGACGTTGTGGAACTCGGCGTGGGGCGCGCTGCGATAGCGCTCGGGTAGCTGCTCCTCGAAGAAGCGGCGGACGTACGCCCTGAACTCGGCCTGCTCCGGCGTGTCGCTCCAGTCCATCATGTCCCTCTCGACATGCTCGTGCGGTCGCGCCAATCATAGCGACACCCCGCCAGCGAGGGCGCGAGAGTCGCCTGCGGCGCAAGCAGGTTGGACGCCGCGCCCGGAGGCGGCGCTAGACTGCCGGAGGCGGCGGTGCGGGAGGCGAGCGGATGACCGAGGACCAGGCAGCGGCGGAACTCGCCCGCCTGCGGCTGGAGCTGGAGCACCGTGACCAGTTGCTGGCCTCGGTCCATGCGCGCGCCGACACGCTGCGCGCCTCCGTCGAGCGGCTCGAGCGTCAGCTCGAGGCGGCGGCCGAGGAGCAGCGCGAGGCCGCGACGGAGCGCGCCGAGTTGCGGCGGCTGCTCGGGAACTCGCAGCTCCAGGTGCAGCGGCTGTTGCAACTCCCGGCGCCGGAGTCGGACGCGAACGGGCCCGCCGCGGGATCGGCCCGGCAACCAGCGGCGCCGCCGCGACCCACGCCGCAACCCACGCCGCGGCCGCAGCCAGTCGCCGCCCCCCGTCGTCCGCCGCGCCGCGCGGCTCGCACGCCCGCGCGCCCGCAACGGCGGCGCACCCTTCTCGACGACGCGCGGACGCTGTTTTCCGGCCTGCGCCGGATGATCTAGCGGGCGGGCAAACGAGTACGCGCCCGCGGGAGACCGCGGACGCGCCATCCGGAGCCGGCGGCGAATCAGGCCGGGGCGGCCGTCTCGCCGAGGAAGCACAGCAGGCGATCGTCGACGCCCGCCGCGAGCCGCAGGTGCGCGGCGCTGAGCCGGCCGAGCGCCGCGGCTACGGACGCCGCGACCCCGTGCAGCCAGCCGACCGCACGAAGTGCGATCCGGAACGGCAGCCAAGCGTTCAGACCCGTCCGGTCGGCCACCCGCCGCCACTCGCCCTCGAGGCCCCGTGCGAGACCGTCGAGGGCGAGCGCGAGCGAGCGCCAGACGCCGCTCACGGTGAGCAACACGAACACGAGCACCCGGCGGACGTCCTCCAGGATGTCCAGGAGGTTGTCCGTCCAGGCGCTCGTCACGAGCGCATTCAGCACGCTTGAGTACCCTGCTCGCGCGTCTCGCTAGTTCGCGGCTGCTTGCTCGGCAAGCTGCCAGTCAGGGCGTGAGTGCCTAGCCCTCGGCGAGCGTGCGGAAGAAGTCGTCCGCCGCGCCCGTCAGCTGCCGAAGGAACACGGTCACGATCGAAATCAGGCGAAGCCCGATCGCCGCGATACCCCATAGCACGGCAGCGGGCAGGCGAACCCACGTGCCGGCTGCGGTGTCGGTGCGAGCCAGGCCGTTCTCGCTGCGCTCGCCCAGGCTCGTCACCAGGTCGTCGACCTTGGTGGCGAGAATGCTGGCGGCCAGCGTGAAGATCCTCGCGAGGTTGATCCCGACTAGTGCGACATTCGTCGCGAGGTCGCCAACGCGTTCTGCCCACGTCATTCCAACAATCCCCTCTCGTCGCTTCGCCGTACGTTACATCCTGACGTTGTTGCACGTACCGGCTTGGGGCGGACGCTAGAGATCGCTTATCCCCCCTGTCAAGGGCCTAACCGCTCAAGCACTTGTTCAAATCAGCGGGTTACGTTCGGTTATCAGTGGTTACGTTCAGTTAACATGTTGTTACGTTCGTTTTGGCCAGATTGCGCTACCCTGCGTCTCACGACGTGCATGATCCGGCGCTGACGCCGGGGAGGATGATTGCAATGCCCGAGCCCGCATCGCGCTCCGATCAGCAGGGCGGCGAGGCGCCGAGGCCGCGCCCCCGCTCGCCCTTCCTCGGCGTCGTCGGCGGCGCTGGCGAGGCGGGGGCCGGCGCGGCGGGCTCGGCGCTGGACGCCGCCGCGGGCCTCGTCTCCGGCCTCGCGGACGCCCTCGAGGGCGTCGTGAGGGGCGCCACCGGGCCGGCCTGCGCGGCTGGCGACCCGGACTGCGAGCCGCGCGACGAGCGGCGCGAGGCGCCGTGACGGACCACGGCGAGGCGGACGCCTCCGGCCACCGCAACCGGCTCGCCGCGGAGACCAGCCCCTACCTGCTGCAGCACGCCGACAACCCGGTCGACTGGCACCCCTGGGGCGAGGAGGCGTTCGAGCGCGCCCGCGCCGAGGACAAGCCGCTGCTGCTTTCGGTCGGCTACTCCTCGTGCCACTGGTGCCACGTGATGGCGCACGAGTCGTTCGAGGACGAGACGATCGCGGCGCTGATGAACGAGGCGTTCGTCAACGTCAAGGTCGACCGCGAGGAGCGCCCCGACGTCGACAACGTCTACATGACGGCGACGCAGGCGCTGACCGGCTCGGGCGGCTGGCCGATGACCGTCTTCCTCACGCCCGAGGGCAAGCCGTTCTACGCCGGCACCTACTTCCCTCCCGAGGACGGTCACGGCCGTCCCGGCTTCCCGCGCGTGCTGACCGCGCTGCGCGACCTCTGGCGCGACGATCGCAGCCGCGTGCTCGACTCGGCGCAGGGCATCACGGAGCGGCTGCGGGCCGCCGTCGCCCGCCAGTACGCGAGCGACGACGGCCCGGCCGAGGCGAGCGCGGCGCTGACCTCGGAGGCAGTTGAAGCGCTCTGGCGGGGGTTCGACGAGGAGTGGGGCGGCTTCGGCAGAGCACCCAAGTTCCCCAACCCCGGCGGGCTCGAGTTCCTGCTGATGCACGAGGCGCGCCTGCGCGGCGAGGGAGGCCCCCCGGGCACGGCGGGTCGCATGGCGCTCTCGACGCTGCGGGCGATGGCGGCCGGTGGCATGTACGACCAGCTCGGCGGCGGCTTCGCGCGCTACAGCGTTGATCGCCAGTGGCTGGTCCCGCACTTCGAGAAGATGCTCTACGACAACGCCCAGCTCGCCCGCCTCTACCTGCACGGCTACCAGTTCGCCGCCGAGCCCGCGTTCGAGCGGATCGTGCGCGAGACGCTCGACTACCTCGAGCGCGAGATGCTCGACGGCGAGGGCGGCTTCCATAGCGCGCAGGACGCGGACAGCGAGGGCATCGAGGGCAAGTTCTTCGTCTGGACGCGCGCCGAGCTGAACGCCGTCCTTGGCGAGGAGGACGCGCGGATCTGCGGCGCGGTGTACGGGGTGACCGAGGGCGGCAACTTCGAGGATCCGCACCACCCCGAGTTCGGGCGGCGCAACGTGCTCAGCCGCTACCGCCCACTCGGCGAGGTCGCGCGCGACTTCGGGCTGGACGAAGGGGAGCTGGAGGCGCGCCTCGCCGGCTGGCGCGCGGCGCTGCTCGCCGAGCGCGAGCGCCGCATCCGGCCGGGCCTGGACGACAAGGTGCTGACCTCCTGGAACGGGCTCGCCCTCGCCGCGTTCGCCGAGGCGGGACGGGTGCTCGGCGACGCCCGCTACGTGGAGATCGCGCGCCGCAACGCGGAGTTCGTGCGCGGCTCGCTGTGGCAGGCCGACGCCAGCGGACGGGGCGGGCGGCTGCTGCACAGCTGGAAGGACGGCGTCGCGAAGATCGACGGCCTGCTCGACGACTACGCCTGCTACGGCCTTGGCCTGCTCGAGCTCTACCGCGCCACCGGCGACCTCGGCCACCTGCACTGGGCCGCCGAACTGCTCGCGGAGATCGTCGAGCGCTTCCGCGACGCCGAAGGCGGGGGCTTCTTCGAAGCGCCCGAGGACGCCGAGCGGCTGATCCTGCGCCAGAAACCCTTCTACGACGCCGCGACGCCGAGCGGTAACGGCGCATCCGCGCTGCTCGCGTTCTGGCTCGGCCGCTACTTCGGGCGGCCCGAGTGGGAGGACGTGGCCCGCGAGGTGGTCGCGCAGGCCAGCGCGAAGCTGGCGGAGGGCGCGGGCGGCTTCGGCAGCCTGCTCCAGCTCGTCGAGCTGCTGATCGCGCCGCCGCGCGAGATCGCCGTCGTCGGCGACGCGGAGGCGCGCGCCCCGTTCGAGCGCGAGCTGGCCGGGCGCTTCCTGCCCGCGACGCTGCTCGCGCCTGCCGCCGGCGAGGGCGTACTCCCGGTCCTCGCGGGCCGCGCCGTCGCGCCGGGCGAGGCGGCCGCGTACGTCTGCGAGGACTTCGTCTGCGCGCTCCCGGCGCGCAGCGTGGCCGAACTGGTCTCGCAGCTCGCTGAGGGCGGCGCGTAGCCGACAGTCGCGGCGTCGCGGCGGCGGGCTGGACAGCGCATCGCGGCATGGCCACACTGCGTCGCGGGCGGCCTGCCCGAATGCCGCCCGCCGAACGGGACGCGAGCGAGGAGAACCGCCATGCGAGCCGCCGTCTTCCACGCCCCCAACGATGCGCTCACCGTCGAGGACATCGACCTCGACGAGCCCCGCGGCGAGGAGGTCGTCGTCCGCACCGGCGCGAGCGGCGTCTGTCACTCCGACCTGCACTTCGTCGATGGCTTCTACTCGATGGCCACGCCGGCCGTGCTCGGCCACGAGGGCGCCGGGGTCGTCGAGGCGGTCGGCGAGGACGTGACGATGTTCGAGCCCGGCGATCGCGTGATCTCCTGCCTCTCGATCTTCTGCGGCAACTGCGACCGCTGCCTCAGCGGGGAGCCGTTCCTCTGCATGCAGCGTCCGCTGCGCGGACGCGGCGACGAGCCGGCGCTGAGCTGGAAGGGCGCGGGCGTCACGCAGATGGCCGGGCTCGCCACCTACGCGGAGAAGATGCTGGTCCACCAGAACGCCCTCGTGAAGATCGAGCAGGACATCGGGATCGACCGCATGGCCCTGATCGGCTGCGGCGTCACGACCGGCCTCGGGGCGGTCCTGAACACCGCCGGCATCGAGGTCGGCTCGACGGTTGCGGTCTTCGGCGCGGGCGGCGTCGGGCTGGCGGCGATCCAGGGCGCGCGCATCGGCGGCGCCCGCACGATCATCGCCGTGGACGTGCACGAGTCGAAGCTGGCGACCGCGCGCGAGCTGGGCGCCACGCACTCCGTCGACGCCTCCTCGCGCGACCCGGTGGAGGCGATCAAGGGCATCGTGCCCGGCGGGGTGGACTACACGTTCGAGGCGATCGGTCTGAAGGTGGCCGCCGAGCAGTGCTACGAGGCGATCCGCCGCGGAGGCACCGCGACGATAATCGGCATGATCCCGCAGGGCACGAAGGTGGAGATCGACGGCCCCAGCCTGCTGGGTGGCAAGAAGCTCCAGGGTTCGAGCATGGGCTCCAACCGCTTCCGCATCGACATGCCGCGCTACGTCGACTGGTACCTGCAAGGCCGCCTGCTGCTCGACGAGATGATCACGCGGCGCGGGCGGCTCGAGGACATCAACGAGGCGTTCCGGGCGATGAAGGCGGGCGAGGTCGCCCGCAGCGTCCTGATGTTCGACGAGGACGCGTAAGCGATGACGGACGAGCCCACCCCCGGAGCCCTCGATGGCGTCCGCGTCGTCGAGATCGCGAGCGGCGGCGCCGTCGCCTACGCCGCGCAGCTCCTCGCCCAGAGCGGGGCCGAGGTGATCCGCATCGAGCCGCCCGGCGGCGACGCCATCCGCCGCGCCGGGCCCTTCCCCGGCGACGACTTCACCCTCGACGGCGGCGGGTTGCACCGCCTGCTCAACGGCGGCAAGCGCAGCGTCGCGCTCGACATCACCAGCGAGGCGGGCGCGCGCTTCGCGGGCAAGCTCGTCGCCACCAGCCAGCTCGTGATCGCGAACTGGCAGACCCCGACTGCCTCGCCGCTCCCGCTCGCCGACAGCGAGGCGATGGCCGAGCGCTTCCCGGACACGATCTACGTCTCGATCAGCCCCTTCGGACGGACCGGACCGTACGCCGACCGCAAGGCGGACAGCCTCGTCATCGAGAGCGCCGCCGGCATGTCCTACGTCAGCGGCAAACCGGACCGCGAGCCGATGGCCTCCGGCGTCGAGGTCGCCGAGTACTACGCGGCGGCGATGGGCTGGATCGCCGGCCTCGCCGCGCTCGCCGACAAGGAGGCGGGCGTCGAGCACCACTTCGTGGACGTCTCGATGCACGAGGCGCTCTCGGCGGCGGACGACCACAACCTGCCGGTCTACATCGGGACCGGCGCGATCCGCCGCCGCTACTACTCGCGCGTGCTGATCATCTACCCCTCGGACTCGCTGCCGGTGAAGGACGGCTACGTTGCGTTCGTCCTCGCGGGCTTCGACGTGGGCGGGATGATCGCCGAGCTGATCGAGGAGCCGGAGCAGGCGACGAACCCGATCGTCGCGAACGGGCAGGAGCGGTTGCTCAACTGGCGGGAGTTCGACGAGATCGTCGGGCCCTGGATGAAGTCGCACACCAAGGAAGAAGTGCTGAGGCGCTCCGACGAGATCGGGCTGGCGTTCGCCGACGTGGCGACCACCGAGGACCTCGTCAGCGACCCGCACCTCGCGGAGCGGGGCTACTGGGAGACCCTGCCGGACGGCGGGATCGTGCCCGGCCCCACCGTGCGCTTCTCGGAGACGCCGCTGCGCGTCGCGCCCCCGCCGGATCTCGGCGAGGGCACCGCGGAGCTGCTTGATCTCGACGGCCCGGCGGCAGCGCTGCTGTGGCGAGGGGAGGCGTAGCCATGCGCTTCTTCGAAGGCCTCAAGGTCGTCGACCTGACGCAGGTCTGGATCGGCCCGATGATGACGAGGATCCTGCGCGACCTCGGCGCGAACGTGATCAAGATCGAGCGCACGGACACGCCGGACCAGGTGCGTTCCGGCTTCCTCGCTGGCAACGACGCGAGCGGCGACTTCTGGAACAACCGCTCGCAGTACTTCGCCGCCCGCAACGCGGGCAAGCGGGCGATGCAGCTTGACCTGCGCAGCGAGCAGGGCCGCGAGATCCTGATGCAGCTGCTCGAGAACGCCGACATCCTCGCGGAGAACTTCACGCCCGGCGCGATCCGGCGCATGGGCCTCGGCTACGAGGATCTCAAGGAGCGCTTCCCGCGCCTCGTCTACGTCTCGATGAGCGGCTACGGGCAGGAGGGTCCGCTCGCCCACCGCAAGGCCGTGGGGATGAGCATGGAGCCCTCGGCGGGCGCGGTCGCCGTCACCGGCTACCCGGGCGACGACCCGCTCAAGACGGGCCAGACCTGGGTGGACCATTACGCGGGGCTGCACGCCTGCGCCGCCGTGATCACGGCGCTGATCTACCGTCAGCGCAGCGGACGCGGCCAGTACGTCGACATCTCGATGCAGGAGGCGACGATCCCGACGCTGGGACGGCACCTCGCCGACTACCTGCTGAACGGCCGCGTCAAGGTGGGCGGCGACGGTAACCGCCGCCCCGGCATGGTGCGCGGCGCCTACCCCTGCGCGGGCGACGACAACTACGTCGCCATCTCCGCCCGCGACGAGGCCCAGTGGATCGCGCTCTGCGGCGTCCTCGGCGGCGACGAGTGGCGCGAGGATCCGCGCTTCGCGAGCGCCGACGCGCGCTGGGCGAACCACGACGCCCTCGACGAGCTGATCGCCGCGTGGACCTCCCCGCGCGACAAGTTCGAGGTCGCCGAGCAGCTACAGGCGGCGGGCGTGGCGGCCGGCGCGGTGCTGCAGGCGCCCGAG
This sequence comes from Dehalococcoidia bacterium, assembly GCA_963692775.1. Classification (GTDB taxonomy): domain Bacteria; phylum Chloroflexota; class Dehalococcoidia; order UBA2979; family UBA2979; genus VXMT01. The sequence continues at coordinate 2,929,021 of OY839116.1, forward strand.
GTGCTGGCCGACCCGCAGCTCGCCGCCCGCGGGTTCTGGGACCAACTGGAGCTGACCGGCTGGGGCGAGGTGCCAGTGCAGCGCTACTTCTCGCCGCACATCGACGGCGAGTCGTTCGGCGCCAGGGGCCGCGGCCCGCACCTCGGCGAGCACACCGACGAGCTCCTGCGCGAACTCGGTGCGAGCGACGAGGAGATCGCCGAACTGCGCGAGGCGGGCGCCGTCGTCGGCCACCCGGTCGCCCTCGACAACGACTTCGCGCGCGACGCGATCACGATGCGCCTCGACCCGTACATCGAGCTCGGCTCGGTGCTGCGCGTCGACGAGGACTTCCGCGAGCGGGTCGCGCGCGGTGCGGGGTAGCGGGTTCCCTCCTGCGGCGCGGTGGGTTGGCGTGCCTGGATTCCGGCTTTCGCCGGAATGACGGGATGGGGAGTGCGATCGGGCCATGAGGACGACCAGCTCGCGCGACGACCATCCGGCCAGGCAGGGGCGGCGTGAGGCTGCGGAGCGGAACGACGCCCTGAAGCGGCGGGAGCAGCCGGATGCGCCGCCCTTCCGGCTGGTGACCGTGCGCGGCTCCCGGCCGGGCTCCGGCATCGACCTCGATTGTCCTCGATCCCTCGACATCGAGGAGGACGAGCGCACGTTCTCGCGCGTCCGCCGCTAGGCCTGTTCGCCGATCTCGAAGCGCTGGAGGAAGCGCACGCCGACGGCGAGCGCGACGGCGATGACGACGAGCGACGCGATGAGCGACTGCGAGCCATCGAGGTTGGCGCTGACGTGCGGCGACTCGGTCAGCGCGTCGCTGACGCCGGAGACGTACTGGCTGACGCTGACCCAGCGCGTGCCGTCGAACAGGTTCGTGATGACCGTCTCCCAGACGAAGACGTAGACGAGGCCGATGATCAGCGCGCGGCCGGTCACGGCGCTGAGGCCGACGAACAGCGTGCTGTAGACGACGCTGCCCACCGCGGCCGGGACGATCGCGGCCAGCCAGAGCGAATCCTCGCCGAGTCCCTCGAGGGCGATCAGCACGGTGATCAGCGTCGCGGGGACCGTGAGCGCGATCGTCGCGAGGGAGGCGATGACGGCCTTGGCCACGACGATGCGCCAGCGCGCGATCGGCCGCGCCAGCAGGTAGACGATCGTCCCGTCCTCGATCTCCGAGCCGAGCGCCCCCGTTCCGAAGACCAGCGCGCCGATCGGCAGCAGCAGCGTGAACACGAACCCGCCGACGAGGCCCACGGTGAAGTCGTCCGCCGCCCCCGTGTCGCCGGCGAGGCGGTAGAGCAGCGCGATCACGATCGGAATGAGCGCGAGCAGCCCGATCACGATCGCCCGCCGCCGCCCGAGCAGCTGGCGCGCCGTCAGCGAGAGCAGCGTGAGCGTCATGATCCCACCAGGTACGAGAACACGCTCTCCAGCGACTCGTCCGCGGGGCGCAGCTCGCGGAGCGTGACGCCGCAGTCGCTCGCCGCGCGCGCGATCGCGGCCGTGAAGGCGCCGAAGTCGCTGGTGCGCACGTCCATGCGCCCGTCGCTGATCTCGATGGCGGCGACGTGAGGCAGGCCGACCAGCGCCGCCGCCAGCGCCCGGTTGTCGCTGGAGCGCAGCTCGAAGGTGTGCGGGCGGTCCGTCATCAGGCGCCGGATCTGGCGGAAGTCGCCGGAGGCGGCGAGCCGCCCGTTGATCACCACCAGCACGTTCTCGGCGAGCCGCTCGACCTCCTCGAGGATGTGCGAGGAGAAGAGGATCGTGCAGCCCTCGGCGGCCCTGCGCCGCAGCATCTCCATGAGCTGGAGGCGCTGGCGCGGGTCGGTGCCGTTGAACGGCTCGTCGAGGATCAGCACGTCGGGGTCGTGGACGAGGGCGGCTGCGATCTTCGCGCGCTGACGCATCCCCTTCGAGTAACCGCCCATCGCCCGGTCCTGCGCGTCCTCCAGCTCGACGAGGGCGACCGCGCGCCGCGCGGCCTCGCGGGGGTCGGCGAGTCCGTGCAGGCGCGCGCTGGCGAGCGCGAAGTCGCGCGCGCCGAGGAAGGGGTAGATCGCCTCCCGCTCGGGCACGAGGCCGACGCGGCGGAAGATCCCGGTGTTGCGCCACGAGGGCTCGCCGAGCACCTCGACGGCGCCGGCGGAGGGCCGCAGGAAGCCCGAGATCATGTGCAGCAGCGTGCTTTTGCCCGCCCCGTTCGGCCCGAGCAGGCCCGTGATGCCGGGCCCGACGGAGAAGGAGATGTCGTTGACGGCGACGACGTCGCCGTACCAGCGCGAGACGTTGCGCACCTCGATGGCGTGGGTCGCGGCGTTCGCCGCCGCTTCCGCCGCCATCAGATCGAGCCCCGGAAGCGGCGCACGACGATCGCCGAGGCGATCGCCGCCCAGGCGAGCGAGGCGAGCGGCCAGACGTAGCTCGGGAAGTCCGCCCACGCGACCTGGGCGATTGGATCACCCCTGCGCGAGAACTCGTCCACCTCCGGGATCGCGTCGAAGATGTAGGCGGTGGACCCCTCGACCACGTGCAACGGGCTGAGGAAGAGCGCCCAGCGCACCTGATCGCTGTCGATCTCCGAGATGATGATGCCGACGACCGGGAGGGAGATGAAGAAGATCGCGACCACGCTGATCAACGCGAAGGCGCGGCGCTCGGCGTACGAAGCGATCAGGATCCCCAGCCCACCGAACGTGACGCAGAGGATCAGACCGCTCGCGACGAACCGCGGCACGTCGTCGGCGTTGTCGCGAGCCCAGTCGAGGCTGTTCGCCGCTCCGAGGGCGTTGCCCGCGAACATCACGAGTTGCGGCAGCACGGTCAGCGCGACCAGGCTGCTGGAGAGCGCCGCGATCTTCGCCAGCGCGTAGTCGTCGCGCTCGATCGGGCGCGAGAAGTAGAGCGCGAGCGTGCGCGAACGCCGATCGTTGCCGACGAGGTCCGAGGCGATCGCGGCGACGAAGATCACGAGGATGAACTGGATCAGCCCGTAGTAGTCCTTCGGCGCGAAGACCTGGAAGTCCTCGGCGGGCACGACCGCGCCGACGATCAGCGTGACCACGGCCGGCGTGAACGCGAACAACACCAACCCGAAGGCGAGCACCTTCGGCAGCGCGCCGCGCCCGATGCCGAAGGCGTTGCGCACGCTCAGCAGGTAGAGCGACCAGAGCGCGTAGAGGCGGCCGAGGCGGGGGCCCTCGTAGCCCTGGTAGCCGAGGTCGTAGATCGCGCCGCTCGGCGCGGGCTCAGGCGTCGTCACCGGGCGTCTCCGCAGTGGTTTCCGTGGCGGGCTGGAACAGCTCCTCCAGCGTGCGGCGGCGGCGTTCGAGCCGCACGAGCGGCAGCTCGAGCGTCACGACGGCGTCGAGGATCGTGTCGTGCACGCCGTCCGCGCCCCCCGCCGAGGCGACCTCGACGGTGCGGCCCAGCGCCTGCACGTCGAGGCCGCGGTCCGTGAGCAGCGCGGCGAGACGGTCGGCGTCCCACTCGACCTCGACCGCGAGCACGGCGGTCTCGTCGGTCAGCTCGGCGATGCGCCCGGTGCGCATCAGCGCGCCGCTCTCGATCACGATCAGCCCGTCGCAGACGCGCTCGATCTCGCTGAGCAGGTGGGAGGACATGATGATCGAGATCCCGAACTCGTTGCCCGTGCGCGCGACGAGATCGAGCATCTCGTCGCGGCCCTGCGGATCGAGGCCGTTCGTCGGCTCGTCCAGGAAGAGCAGCTCCGGGTCGTGGACGAGCGCCTGCGCGAGCTTCACGCGCTGCTTCATGCCGGTCGAGTAGCCGCCGACGTGGCGGTAGCGCTCCTCGAACAGCCCGACGTGGCGCAGCACCTCGGCGGCGCGCTCGCGGGCGTGCGAGGGCGGGATGCCGCTCATCCGCGCCATGTGGATCACGAAGTTCGTCGCCGACTGGTCGGGCGGCAGGCAGTCGTGCTCCGGCATGTAGCCGACGCGCTCGCGGACCTTCAGCCCCTCGCGCGCCGCGTCGAGGCCGAGCACCTCGGCGCTCCCGGAGGTGGCGCCGACCAAGCCGAGCAGGATCTTGATCAGCGTGCTCTTGCCGGCCCCGTTTGGCCCGACGAGGCCGACGATGCCCGGCTCCACCTCGAGCGTGAGCCCGTCGAGGGCGGTGACGGCCGAGTAGCGCTTGGTGAGGCCCGCGGTCTCGATCAGCGCCATCGGATCACCTTCGCCGCGTGACCAGTATCGGGGCCGCGGTCCCGCCGCACAAACAGGTCACACGAAGAACGAACCGCAGTTCACGTCCAGCGACTGACCCGTGATCGCACTCGAGCGATCGGAGGCGAAGAAGGCGACCGCCTCCGCGATCTCCGCGGAGGTGGCGATGCGGTTGAGCGCCGCCTCGCCCGCCATCTCGTCGTGGATGGTCTGGTAATCGACGCCGCGCTCCTCGGCGAGCTGGCGGAACCAGATCCGCACGGCCTCGCCCATGATCGCGGCGGGCACGACGGTGTTGACGCGGATGTTGTCGGGCCCGAGTTCGAGGGCGAGCGTCTGCGCCGCGGCCAGCAGCGCGGCCTTCGAGGCGGCGTAGGTGCCGCGGCCGGGCATCATGCGCCGCATCGAGAGCGAGCTGATCATCACGATCGAGCCGCCGCCGCCCTCGCGCATCGCGGGGATCGCGGCCTGCGTCATGTTCATCGTGCCGCCGTAGTTGATGCGGATCGCGTGCTGGATCTGCCGCTCGGTCGCCTCGCCAAGCTCGACCTCGTAGCCGCCGGTGGCGGCGTTGTTGACGAGCACGTCGATGCGTCCGAACTCCGCGAGCGTGCGCTCGACGAGGTTACGGCACTCGTCGGCGTCCGTGATGTTGGTCGGAACGCAGAGCGTGCGCCGGCCGAGCTCGCGGACCTCGGCGGCGACGGCCTCGAGCGTCGCCTCGGTGCGTGCGGCGAGGACGATGTCGGCGCCCTCGCGCGCGCACACGAGCGAGATGTCGCGGCCCATGCCTGGGCCGATGCCTGAGACGACGACGATCTTGTCTTCGAGCATCACTGCGCCCGCGTGCCTGCGCCGCGCACTGCCGTCGAGGCCGTCGCGAAGCTGCTAGCGGCGGTCGTACCCGCCGCCGCCGCCGCCGCCGCGGTAGCCGCCACCGCCACCGCCGCCGCCGCGGTAGCCACCGCCACCGCCGCCGCCGCCGTAGCCGCCGCCACCACCGCCGCCGCCGCGGTAGCCGCCTCCGCCACCGCCGCCGCTGCCGCGCGGTCGCGCCGCGTCGACGTTGAGGCGGCGGCCCTGGAACGTGGCGCCGTCGAGGGCCGAGATGGCCTTCGTCGCGTCCTCATCCGGCATCTCGACGAAGCCGAAGCCGCGCGCGCGGCCGGTTTCGCGGTCGGTCGGGAGTGCTACTGAAATGACCTCGCCATGTTCGGAGAAGAGCTCCTCCACCTCCGACTCTCTGGCTTCGTACGGGAGATTGCCCACATAGATCCGCTGCGTCAAGAACCTTCACCCCTCGTCGGCGCGTCGCCGACACTCGCTCGTGCCCGTGCGGACACGTCTTCCTGAATCTCAGCTACTACCAGGGAACCGTTACAACCAGGGAAGGTGCCGTCCACGGGCGCGATTGCTGAGTGGCGCCATCCGGACGCCGCGAACAGGGTAACACCCTCCCGCACAGTGTCGAGGGCGCGCCGTCACGCCTCGCGCCCGCTGCTGCCCCCTGCGCCCGCATGCGCTACGCTGCGCCGCGCGCCGCGAGGGAGCCGCCATGCCGGTCGTCCAAGTCCTCAGCCCCTGGCCCGGACGGGTCGCCGAACTGCACGTGGAGACCGGCTCCGAGGTCAGCGCCGGCCAGGATCTCGTCACCATCGAGTCGATGAAGATCCTCACGCCGGTGCCGTCCGAGCACGACGGCCGCGTCTCGGCGATGCACGTCGAGGTCAACTCGTTCGTCGACGAACGCGACCCGCTCGTCAGCATCGAGATTCCGTAGGCGGCGGGGCGCCCTCGATGAGCGAGCCGCGGCAGCACTTCTTCGAGTCGCAGCGCCTGCGGCTGTCCTACTGGGAGTGGGGCGACCCCGCCAACCCGCCGCTGCTGCTGCACCACGGCGGACGCGACACCGCACGCAGCTGGGACCGCATCGCCGAGGGCCTCGAGGACGCCTACCGCGTGCTCGCGCTCGACCTGCGCGGCCACGGCGACTCGCAGCCGGAAGTCGGCGGCGAGTACGCGATCCGCCAGAACGTCATCGACCTGCTGGCGCTGGCCGAGCTGGCGGGGCCGCCGGTCTTCCTGCTCGGTCACTCCTACGGCGGGCGCATCGGCTACCTCGCGGCCGGCGCCTTCCCGGAGCGCTTCCGCGCGATCGTCTCCATCGAGGGCCCGCTGGAGCCGAGCCACGGCGACCCGAAGCCGTTCGCCCCGGAGCTGCTGCGCTCGATGGTCGAATCGAGGACCGCCCTCGTCGGGCGCAGGCCGCGCGTCTACGTCGACCTGGACGAGGCGGCGGCACGGATGCGCGAGAACAACCCGCGGCTCTCGCCGGAGCACGCGCTGGACCTCGCGGGCCACGCCGCCACGCCGGTCGACGGCGGCTACCAGTGGAAGTTCGACAACTGGGCGCGGCCGGGCGTGCGCCGCGACGACGTGAGCGCCGAGGAGATGAAGCGCTTCACCGCCGCCATCAGCTGCCCGCTGCTGCTGATCGTCGGCGAGGATTCGGGCGGGCGGCGGCGCATGCAGGACCAGATCAGCCTGTTCCCCAACGGCCGCTCGATCCTCGTGCCGGACGCCGCGCACTGGGTCCACCACGACCAGCCGCAGACCGTGATCCGCGAGGCCCGCGCCTGGTTCGAGGCGGCAGCAAGCGACGGCGGGTAGCGTCCTCCGAGGCGTCCCCGGCCTCAGAGCAGCGCCGCGGCGGCCTGATCGAGGCGGCGGCGCTGCTCGTCGGCGTCCCCGCTGTTGAGCGCGACTACCAGCTCGTCGATGCCCAGCGCGGCGAACACCTCGGCCGCCTCGCGCGTCGGCACGGTGTCCAGCTCGACGCGCAGCGAGACGCTGATCTCCTCGCGGCTGCGGCCGGCCTTCGCCAGCTCCTCGTCGAGGCGGGGGAGGCGCTGCTCCAGCTGCTCGGCGCTCAGCAGGTAGGGGTGCCAGCCGTCGCCGCTGCGCGCGACGCGGCGCAGCGCCGGGCCGCCGTTGCCGCCGATCAGCAGCGGCGGGTGCGGGCGCTGCAGCGGCTTGGGCGAGGAGACGGCGTCCTCGAAGGCGTAGTGCGCGCCCGCGTACGAGGCGGACCCGTCCGCCCACAGCGCCTTCAGCACGTCGATGCACTCGTCGGCGACGGCGCCGCGCGTGTGGTAGTCGCTGCCCAGCGCCTCGTTCTCCTCCGGCATCGCCCCGACGCCGACGCCGAGGTCGAGGCGGCCGCCGGAGAGCACGTCGATGGTCGCAAGCTGCTTGGCGAGCGGCATCGGGTGCAGGTAGGGCAGCACCAGCACGCTGGTGCCGAGCCGCACGTGCTCGGTGCGGGTCGCGACCCAGCCGAGCACCGTGAGCGCGTCCCAGTACGGCTTCAGCCCCAGCCGCTTGCCGACGTAGCCGGCGTTGAGGATGTGGTGCGCGACCCAGACCGAGGCAAAGCCCGCCGCCTCGGCCCGCTCGGCGAGGTCCAGCAGGTCCTCGGGATCCTCGACGCCCCAGTGGTTGGGCAGCGCAAAGCCGAATCGCATCGTGTCCTCCTCGTTCGGGCCGAGACCTACTGCGCGAAGCGGTCGTCGCGCCAGGAGAGGGCGGCCCTGAGCCCCTGCTCGCGGCCGATCCGGGCGAACTCGGCGGCGGCGTCGGCCTTGTGCGCGATCGCGTCCGTCTCGCGCGCCGCCTCCTGCAGCATGCTGCGGCCCATCAGCTCGATCGCCTTGTTGGTGATGCCCTTGTTCGCCGCGAGCAGGTCGTGCGGGATCATCGCGATCCGCGAGGCGAGCGCGTGGACCTCGTCGGCGAGCTCCTCGGCGGGGACCGCGCTGAGCACGAGCCCGATCCGCTCGGCGGTGGAGCCGTCGATGAAGTCGCCGGTGAGCAGCATCCGCTTCGCCCACTGCGGGCCGACCATGTAGGTCCACATGTGAGTCGGCGGCGCGCCTTGCGCGCGCACGGGCGGGAAGCCGATCTGCGTGTCCTCGGCGGCGATGATCATGTCGCAGTGCATCGCGAGGTCCGTGCCGCCGGCGACGCAGTAGCCGTGGATCTGCGCGATCACGGGCTTGCTCAGCTCCCAGATCCGCGCGAGCCGCCGGGTCGTCCCCCGCATGTCGTTGATGTCGGTCCGGATCGGCTTCGCGCCGCCGGGCGTCCGGTCGCTCGGCGTGATGTCGAAGCCGGCGCAGAAGGCCGGGCCGGCGCCGCGGATCACGATGCACCCCGCCTCGGCGTCCTGCTCGGCCACCTCGAGGGCGTCGACCAGCTCGTTCTGCAGCTCAAGGCTGAGTGCGTTGCGCTTCTCGGGCCGGTTGAGCGTGACATAGCGGACGCCATCGCGCGTCTCGGTGAGTATCGTCTGGTAGGTCATTCGGTCCCCCCGTCCTGCGGCGCGATGATACAGGCGAGCGCGGCCGCGCCCCCACCTCTGCGGAGGTCGGTGGCATACTCGCGCACGACGAATCGAAGGAGGCCGCCGTGACATCGACAGCCGAGTCCCACCCCGCCGCCATCATGGACCCCGACTCCCCGTTGCTCGTCGAGATCCTCGAGGACGGGCAGGTCTACCTGATCACGCTCAATCGCCCGGAGCGGCTGAACGCGATCACCTTCGACATGATGCACACCCTGCGCAGGACCATGGAGACGTTCCGTGACGACAAGCGCGGGCGCGTCGCGATCCTCACCGGCGCCGGGCGCGGCTTCTGCTCGGGGCGCGACCTCAAGGAGTCGGCGGAGCGCCTGCGGGCGATCGAGCGAGGGGAGATCGAGGGCCCGCACATCCCTTCCAACTACAGCATCGACCCGCTCTCCGAGGATCTCGGGCTGTGGAAGCCGATCATCGGCGCGATCAACGGCCCGGCCTATGCGGGCGGGTTCATGCTCGCGATGCAGTGCGACATCCGCATCATCGCCGACGACGCCAAGGTCTCCGTCTCCTCGGCGCGCTTCGGGCGCAAGGGCGCGAGCTGGATGGCCCCGCTGGCGCGCCAGATCAGCCTCGGCAACGCCCTCGAACTCGCGCTCTGGGGCGACACCGAGTGGACGGCGCAGCGCGCCTACGAGGCGGGCTGGGCGCAGCGCGTCGTGCCGCGCGCGGAGTTGATCGAGACGGCCATGGACTACGCGCGCCGCGCCATCGCCATGGCCCCGCAGTCCGTCCGCAACTTCAAGCAGGCGATCTACCGCGGCTTCTACCTCCAGCCGGAGGCGGCGAAGCAGTTCGGCGTTGCTCTCGACGTGACCGTCGAGGGCTTGCAGGACACGATCGAGGGCGCCAAGGCCTTCTCCGAGAAGCGCCAGCCCCGCTACATCGACGGCTGACGCCGTGAGCGCCGATGACGCGGTGCTGGTGCAGCGCGACGGGCCCGTCGCGCTGCTCTCCTTCAACCGCCCCGAGCGCCTCAACGCCTGGGGCAGCGACCTCAGCGAGCCGCTGCTCGAAGCCCTCGATGCGCTGCGCCTCGACGAGGACGTGCGCGCGGTCGTCCTCACCGGCGAGGGGCGCGCCTTCTGTGCGGGCGCCAACCTCAAGCGCCCCGGGCGCGGAGACAGTCCCACGGACCCCTCCGGCATGCCCTCGCGTCCCCGCTGGAAGCGCCGCGACATCGACGAGGCCGGGCACCCGGTCTTCGACGCGCTGAGCCACTACCCGAAGCCGCTGATCGCCGCCGTCAACGGCTACGCGATCGGGATCGGCTGCCTGATACCGGTCTGCTGCAGCTTCGCCGTCGCGGCCGAGGACGCCGTCTTCTCGCTGCCGCAGGTGCGGCTCGACATCCTGCCCGCCTACGGCGGGACGCTGCGCCTCGCGCGCTTCGTGGGGCGCGGGCACGCGCTCAACATGGCGATCACCGGCCGCCGCGTCGGCGCGCAAGAGGCGCTGGAGATGGGCCTCGTCGTCGCCGTCCACCCGCCCGAGCGGCTGCGCGAGGAGGCGATCGCGCTCGCCCGTGACGCCGCCCGCGCGCCCGGCGCCGCCGCGCGCCTCACCCGCGAGTCGCTGGACCTCGGCTACGAGTCCGGCCTCGAGGCGGCCGCGGAGGCGGACCGGCTGCGCGAGTCCGCCCTGCGCGCGGAGCTGGCGTTCGACGAGTAGCGCGCCGGGAACCCGACGGCGCCTCCCGGCGTCAGGTAGTCAGGAGGGCCGCATGCTGCAGGTGCTGCTTGGACTCGTCTATCGCTTCTATGAACGCCGGCTGGAGGCGGAAGTGCGCCGCGGGAGCATCCCGCGGCACGTCGGCGTGCTGCCGGACGGCAACCGCCGCTTCGCGCGCGGCTCGGGCCTCGCGAGGGTCGGCGACGGCCACCGCGAGGGCGCCGACAACGTCGCGCGGCTGATCGGCTGGTGCGACGAGCTGGGCATCCCCGTCGTCACGCTCTGGGTGCTCTCGACGGAGAACTTCCAGCGCCCCCAGGCGGAGCTCGACGCGATCTTCGAGATCGTCGAGGACCGCGTCGAGGCGCTCGCGGAGCAGCAGCGCCGAGCCGCGCTCCCTCGCCGCATCCGCGCGGTCGGCAGCCGCGACCTGCTTCCCGCCTCGACGGTGGCGGCGATCGATCGGGTCGAGCGGCTGACGGCCGGCAACGAGGACGGCGACCTGCTCGTGTGCGTCGGCTACGGCGGGCGCGACGAGATCGTGGACGCGGTGCGCCGCATGATCGCCGACCGCGTGCGGCGCGGCGACTCCCTCGAGGGCATCGCGAGCGGCCTCGACGCGGACGAGATCGGCCGCTACCTCTACGCGCCGGACGTGCCGGACCCGGACCTGGTGATTCGCACGTCCGGGGAGTTGCGGATGTCGGGCTTCATGCTCTGGCAGAGCGCCTACAGCGAGTACTACTTCTGCGACGCCTTCTGGCCCGCCTTCCGCCGCATCGACTTCCTCCGCGCGATCCGCTCCTACGGTCGCCGCCAGCGCCGCCGCGGGCGCTGACGTGTCGCCGCGAGGTGCGCGCTGTGGCGATGGCGCGGCGACAATAGGCGGCAATGGCCGCAACCGACCCCTCGCAACGCTCGCTGTTCGACTCGCCGCTGACCGAGGCGCCCGATGTCGAGGCCGTCCCGGCGCGCAGCGGGAGTGTCGAGGTGGCCTCGAGGCCCGCGCGGGAGATCCTGATGCGGGGGACGGGATTCCTCGATGCCTACGACTTCTCGCTCAACCCATACGCTGGCTGCGCGTTCGGCTGCACCTACTGCTACGCGGCGTTCTTCAGCCGCAGCGCCGAGCGACGCGATGACTGGGGGCGCTGGGTCGAGGTCAAGGAGAACGCCGTCGAGCTGCTGATGAAGCGCCGCATCGGGAGCCTCGATGGCAAGCGCATCTACATGAGCAGCGTCACCGACCCGTATCAGCCCGTCGAGCGCAGGCTGCGGCTGACGCGGCGGCTGTTGCAGGTGCTCGCCGACCGGCACCAGCCGAGGCTCGTCGTGCAGACGCGCAGCCCGGACGTGGTGCGCGACTGCGACCTGTTCCAGAGGATCGAGGAGCAGGGCGGACGGGTGCGCGTCAACATGACCGTCACCACCGACGACGAGGACGTGCGCCGCACCTTCGAGCCCTCGTGCCCGTCGAACGGGCAGCGGCTGCGCGCCATCGCCGAGGTGCGCGAGGCGGGCGTCGAGACCTGCATCACGCTGACGCCGTTGCTGCTGGTCAGCGACGCCGAGGCGTTCGCGGACAGCCTGCTCGCCACCGGCGTCGAGCGCTTCATCGCGCAGCCGTTCCACTTCGCGCGCGGCAAGTTTGTTGCATCGACGCGCGAGGGCGCGGTCGCGCTGATGGCGGAGAAGCTCGGCTGCGATGCCGCCTCGTTCCAACCTCGCTACCTTGAGCACTACGAGCGCGTGCGAGCCGTTCTGCGCGAGCGGCTGCCGGAGCTGGGCGAGGGCAAGGACGGGTTCGCGCCGCCGTTCTAGGGTGCGCTCGCTACGCGCCGCGCGGCGGGGCGTGGGTGCTGGTGCCGCCGTCGTCGACGACGAGCGTGTGGCCCGTCACCCACGTCGAGAGGTCCGAGGCGAGGTAGACGGCGGCGGCGGCGACGTTCTCGATGTACTCGGGGCTGCCGCCGCCCAGCAGCTGGCCGCGGCCGGGCTCGCCGCCGGCGAGGCGGCGGCGTCCGCCGGGCGCGATCGCGTTGACGCGGATCTCGTGCTCGGCCCACTCGGCCGCCAGCGATCGCGTGAGCCCGAGGATGCCCGCCTTGGCCGCGCCGTAGTGCGCCCCGTACAGCGCACCGTCGATCGCGTTCATCGAGGAGACGGCGACGATGCTGCCGCCGTGGCCGGCGTCGATCATCGCCTTCGCCGCGGCGCTCGCGCAGAGCCACGCGCCCGTGAGGTTGAGGTCCAGCACCGCCTCGAAGCCGTTGCGCGAGATGTCAAGCGCGGGCGCCATGAACATGCCGCCGGCGTTCGCCACCATCACGTCGATCCGCCCGAAGCGCTCCACGGTGCCCGCCACGAGCGCGTCGATCGAGGCGGAGTCGCGCACGTTGGTGCGCAGCCACAGCGCCTCGTGGCCGGCCTCGCGCAGCTCGCGCTCCATCGCCGGGCCGGTCTCCTCGTCGATCTCGGCGACGACGACGGCGGCGCCGGCGTCGGCGAGGCCGAGCGCCATGCCGCGCCCGAGGTTGCGCCCGCCGCCGGTGACGACGGCGACGCGCCCGCTCATCTCCAGCCGGTCGTGGATGAAGCCCACGCGCGGCCTCCCAGCCTCGTCCGCGCCTAGACCTCGCCGGTCTGGGCCACGCCTCGCGCGAGCGCCTCCTCGATGGCGCGCACGAGCGCGCGGGCGGACGAGGGGTGCAGCTCGACCGCGATGCGCGAGTCGGGCCCCTCGGCGGCGTTGACGAAGTCGATGTTGAGCGAGTGCTCGACGGCGAGCTGGAAGGGGTGGTCGTAGGTCACGTTCGCGCGGTCGATCGGAATCCAGCCGCGCGCGCCCTTGCCGCTGCCCTCGATCCTGGCGATCTCGGCGATCATCGTGCACATCTGCCTGCTCCTTGCGAGGTTCCTACGAGCTGAGGTGGCGGCCGAAGAAGTCCCAGACCTTGTCCCAGCCGTCCATCGCCTGGTCGATCCGGTAGGCGGGGCGGTTCCAGTAGAAGAAACCGTGCCCGGCGCCCTCGTACATGTGGAACTCGTACTCCTTGCCGTGCTCCCGCAGCGCCTCCTCGTGCTGCGCGACCTGCTCCGGCGAGGGGCTCGCGTCGTCCGCGCCGAAGAGGCCGAGCAGCGGCGCGGCGAGGTCCGCCGTGTAGTCGATCGGCGCGACCGGCAGCTTCTCCGTCAGCTCGTCCTCGGGCATCACGACGCGCCCGCCCCAGCAGTCGACCGCCGCGTCGAACTCGGTCGAGCGCGAGGCGACGAGGACGGTGTGCCGTCCACCGGAGCAGGTGCCGATCACGCCGACCTTGCCGTTCGAGGTCGGCAGCCCGCGCAGGACGCGCGCGCTCGCGACCACGTCGCCGACGACCTGCTCGTCCGGCACGCCGCCGTCGGCGCGCACCATCGCGGCGACGTCCTCGGGCGTGCCGTGGCCCTCGCGGTGGTAGAGGTTGGGCGAGATCGCGGCGTAGCCGTGGTGCGCGAAGCGCCGCGTGGTCTCGCGGTAGAACTCGTCCCAGCCGGGCAGGTGGTGGATCAGCACCACGCCGGGGAACGGCCCCTCCCCCAGCGGACGCGCGAAGTACGCGCCGATCGCGTCCCCGTTGTGCCCCGAGACCGTGACGGTCTCCGCCAGCATCCCCTCGTACATGTCCGTGCGGTACATCGGAACCCCCTTCGTTCTCTCGTGCTGTCGCGCGCTGCTCAGTCGCCCGCCGGGCAGAGGTCGGCGATGAGGCCGTCCACGCCGCGCGCCGTGTCGAGCGTCGCGAACGCCTCGATGCCGCGCTCGATCGCCTCCTCGTCGAGCACGCGCCCGGCCGTGTCGCGGTACTTGTCGGCCAGCTGGTCCCAGCTCAGCGGATGGTCCGCAGAGCCGGCGGCCTCGTCGACGGCGCGCACGAGGCGGCCGCCGTCGGCGAGCGTGACCTCGACGTGCGCGAACTTCGGCGCGCCGGCGAACTCCGGCGGCGTGGCGCCCTCGCTCGTGTGGATGCGCTCGATGAGCCGCTGCGCCTCCGGGCGCAGGACCGCGCCGTCCTCGAAGGTGGCGAGGCGCAGCTCGCGGTCGAGGAGGATCGCGGAGAGGACGTACTGCATGCTGAACTTGCCCTGCAGCCCGTCCTGCGGGCGCGGGTGGATCAGCGCGGCGAGCCCGCCCGGCTCCACGCGCACGTCGATGCGCTCGACCTGGTCCGGTTGCAGATCGTGCTCCTCGATGAGGGCGAACACGCAGTCGGCGGCGCGGGCCGTGCCGTAGCAGCAGGGGTAGCGCTTCACGTTGATCCCGGGGTCGACGATGCCCCAGTGCTCGCCCAGCGCCTCGAGGCGTTCGGGCGCGTCTCCGCCCTCGCCCGCGAACAGCTTGAGGAAGCCCATCGGGCCGCCGATCGACTCCTCGGCGGCGGTGAAGCCGCGCTCGGCGAGCAGCACGGCCTGCAGGCCGCCGCGGGCGGCGTTGCCGACGTGCAGCGGCTTGGTCATCGAGCCGAAGTTGGCGCGACTGCCTCCGGCGAGCGAGAGCGCGATGCCGAGCGCGTGGCGGGTGCGCTCGGCGTCCAGCCCGGCGAGACGCGCGCCGGCCGCGGCTGCGCCGAGCGTCCCCGCCGTCGCCGTGGCGTGCCAGCCGTGCAGGTACTGCGAGGGGTCGACGGCGTGGCCGAGGCGGATCTCGACCTCCAGGCCGATCACGAAGGCGTCGAGCAGCGCCGCGCCGCTCCGTCCGCGCTCCTCGGCGAGGGCGAAGACGGCGGGGAGCAGGGGCGCCGTGGGGTGGCCGTGCAGCGGCAGGCTCGTGTCGTCGTAGTCGAGCGCGTGCGCGGCGGTCCCGGTCGCCAGTGCGGCGTCGAGCAGCTGCGCGCGCTGGTCCGAGCCGAGGATCGAGACCGGCCCCGGCCCGTGCCCGGAAACCAGCTCGCGGACGATCGTCGGGCCGTCCTCGGGGACCCCGGCGAGCGCCACGCCGGTGGTGTCGAGCAGGGCGCGCTTGGCGGCCGTGATCGCCTCGGGCGGGACGGACTCGGCGGGGGTCTCGGTGATGTAGCGGACGACGTGTTCGGTGAGGCTCATATGGCGCTCCTTGCGCTCGGGCGGCCGGCAGCGGCGTCCGGTCACCGCGCCGATGATAGCGCGAAGCGCGCGGCGAGGAGGTCGCGGCAGCTCCATGGCAGGAGTGAGCGCCGCCTAAGTGCGGAAGTCCGTATGCTGGCCCCCGCGGGCCCGAGGCCGGGCTTCGCCTCGACCGCGCGCCCGCGCGGCGTGCAGCCGAGAGGAGCCGCGAGTGGCCGAGTCCGCCCTCGACGCCATCGACGAGTTCATTGCCGCACAGACGATCGACCGCTCGAGTCCGCGCTGGCGGACGCAGCTCAACCGCCCGCCGCAGGCCGCGTTCGACGGCGGCAGCGCGTACTTCTGGGACCTCGAGACGAACGTCGGCGCGCTGAGCGTGCGGCTGATGCCGGACGTCGCGCCGATGCACGTGAGCAGCACGATCTACCTCACGCGGCTCGGATTCTACGACGGGCTCAGCTTCCACCGCGTGATCACGCAGTTCATGGCGCAGGGCGGCTGCCCGCTCGGCACGGGCACCGGCGGCCCCGGCTACCAGTACGCCGGCGAGTTCGACGACGCCGTGCGCCACGACCGGCCCGGCCTGCTGAGCATGGCCAACGCCGGACCGAACACCGACGGCAGCCAGTTCTTCCTGACCTTCGTGCCCACCCCCTGGCTCGACGGCAACCACACCATCTTCGGCGAGGTCGTCGAGGGCATGGAGACGCTGCAAGCCCTCGAGGCGCGCGGATCGCAGGGCGGGGCGACGACGGAGCCGCTGGAGATCACCAGCGCCTCGATCCGCGTCGAGTAGCGCGGTCGGCTACGCCTCGAGGGCGGCGCGGATCGCGGCGCCTGCCTGCTGCTGCGCGGCCGTGGCCTTGTCGAGGATCGGGGCCATGTTGAAGAAGCCGTGGATCACGCCGTCGTAGCGCGTCAGCCGCGTCGGCACGCCGGACGACCAGAGGCGGCGGGCGTAGGCCTCGCCCTCGTCGCACAGCACGTCGTACTCGGCGGTGATCACGAGGGCGGGAGGCAGCCCACCGAGGTCGTCCGCTTGGAGCGGCGCGGCGTAGGGCTCCCGCGCCTGCTCGGGCGACTCCAGGTAGTGACCCCAGTACCACGTCATGTCCTCGGCAGACAGCAGATCGCCGCCGCTGCCGTGCTCGATGTATGAGGCGGTCGTGAAGTCGCGGTCCGTCACGGGGTAGATGAGCGCTTGGAAGGTGATCGCCGGACCGCCCCGGTCGCGCGCCATCTGCGCGACGACCGCCGCGAGGTTGCCCCCCGCGCTGTCGCCCGTGACGGCGATCCTCGAGGGGTCGATTCCGAGTTCCGCCCCGTGCTCGCTGACCCAGGCCGTCGCGGCGTAGCAGTCGTCGGCGGCTGCGGGGTACTTCGCCTCGGGCGCGAGCCGGTAGTCGACGGAGATCACCGCCGCGCCGCTGAGGTTCGCGAGGGCGCGAGCGGGCGCGTCGTGCGTGTCGAGGTTGCAGATCACCCAGCCGCCGCCGTGGAAGTAGAGGACGCCGCCGCCGGACGGGCTGTCGGGCGTGTAGATGCGGATCGGGATGTCGCCGCCGGGGCCGGGGATGACGCGATCCTCGACACGGGCGATCGGCTGCGGACCGTCGCCCATCCCGGCCATCGCCGCCGAGCGCTCGAGGGTGTCCGCGCGCGCCTGCTGCGCCGTCTTCTGGTGATTGGGCACCGCGCGGAACTCGGCCGTCAGCTCGAGCAACTCCTGCATCTGTGGATCGAGCGGCATCCCGCGCCTCCCTCGCTACGCGTCGAAGATGGCGCTGACGGGGCAGGCGAAGCCCGGCAGCACGTCGTGGCCGTCGAGGGCGGCGTCGTCGCCGAGAGTGGCGACGGGCTCGTCGGCGCGGTGGACGTCGACCGTGCGCGTGTCGGGGTGGACGACCCAGACGAGGCGGACGCCGTGGCTGAGCCACATCCGCGCCTTGTCGTGGACCTCGGGGCGGCTGTCGTTCGGCGAGCGCACCTCGACGGCGAGGTCGGGGACGACCTGCGAGTAGCCTCGGTGGTGTGCGTCCAGCGGCAGGCGCTCCGCCGAGGTGAACGCGAGGTCGGGCGCGCGCACCGTGTCCGGGCCGCGCTCGAGCCAGAAGCCGGTTTCGGCGTTGAACATCGTGCCGAGCCGCCGCCGCCTGACGAAGCTCCCCACCTCGATGAGCAGGTTGGCGCCGTATTTTCCGTGCCCTTCGCCCCCCGGCGTCATCTCGCAGAACACCCCCTGGATCAGCTCCCCGCGTACGTCCTTGCCGAGGCGCAGCAACTCGTCCGCCGTCATCAGCTTCGCCGAGGTCTCGGTCGTCATCGCTCATCGCTCCCGGGAGCCATTCTATCGCACCTCGATGCCGCGCCGGTGGGAGCGGGGGCGGTCCTCTCGACGTACCAATTTGCCGCTCGCGGGGGCCGGAGCGCGCGCGGCCCCTACAATCGCCGCACGGCGGCGCGCGGGCGCCGCGCGGCGGGGGGTGCGCGATGGGCGGGAATCTCGAGGGCAAGGTCGCGGTGGTCACCGGGGCCGGACGGGGAGTCGGACGGGCGGTCGCGCTGGAGCTCGGCGCGGAGGGGGCGAGCGTCGTCGTCAACGACTTCGGCGGCCTCAGCGACGGCGTGAGCGAGGCCTCGAGCGAGCCGGCCGACAGCGTGGTCGAGGAGATTCGCGCCGCCGGCGGCCGGGCGGTGGCGAACTACGCGAGCGTCGCCACCGTCGAGGGCGGCCGCAGCATCATCGACACGGCGCTCGAGGAGTTCGGCGGGCTGCACAGCGTCGTGCACTTCGCCGGCAACCGGCAGCCGAAGATGATCTTCAACCTCAGCCCGGAGCAGTGGGACGCCGTCATCAAGGTGCATCTCTACGGCGCCTTCAACGTCGTGCAGCCGGCCTCGGTGATCATGCGCGAGCAGCAGTGGGGGCGGATCATCCTCTGCAGCTCGGGCGGCGTCTGGATCGGCACGATGGGCGGGACGAACTACACCGCCGCCAAGGCCGGCATCTACGGCTTCGCGCTGAGCCTCGCGATCGAGTTGGCGAAGTACAACGTCACGGCCAACTGCATCGGCCCCAGCGCCTACACGAGGATGACCGAGGAGACCTACGCGCAGCTCTCGGGCCGCCCGCTCAGCCCCGTGATGGAGCAGCGCGAGGCGGGGACCGAGACGACCTCGCGGCCGGAGCACGTCGCGCCGATCGTCGCCTACCTCGCGACCGAGGAGGCGGGCTACATCACCGGCCAGTGGTTCAACGCCGGACGGCCGGGCCTGATCTCGGTGAACTCGATGCCGTCGCCCGCGAAGTCGATCTACAGCGAGGGCCAGTGGACGGTGGACGAGCTGATCAAGGTGATGCCGGGCACGCTCGGCGCGAACCTGCCGAAGCCGCACAGCGGCGCGGGGTAGGGGGTCGGCGCTCGCGGGGTCGGGCGCCCTCGGCTCAGCGGCTGCCGCGCAGCCGCGGGTCCAGCTCGTCGCGCAGGGCGTCGCCGAACATGTTCATCACGTAGACCACGAGGCTGAGCGCGATCGTCGGGAAGACGAGGATCCAGGGCTGGACGATCATGTAGAGCCGCCCCTCGGCGCTCATGATGCCGCCCCAGCTCGGCGTCGGCGGCGGCACGCCGAAGCCGAGGAAGCTGAGCGACGCCTCGGCCACGATGTAGCCGCCGATCGAGGTCGACATCAGCACGACGACCACCGGGAAGATGTTGGGCAGGATGTGGCGCAGCAGGATGCGCGGCGTCGAGGCGCCCATCGCGCGGGCGGCGTCGATGAAGGGGAAGGCGCGGATGCCGATCACCGCGCCGCGGATGACGCGCGAGAGCGAGAGCGCGCCGCGGGCGGCGAGCGCGATGATCACGTTCGTCACGCTCGGCTCCAGCACGACGAGGATGGCGATCAGCATCACCAGCGGCGGCAGCGCCTGCGAGGCGTCCACGAAACGCTGCACGATGTAGTCGAAGACCCCGCCCAGGTAGCCGCTCACCGCGCCGAGGATGGTGGCGCACGCCGCCGCCCCGAACGTCGCCCCGAGGCCGACGTAGAGCGAGATCCTCGCGCCGTGCACGACGCGGCTGAACAGGTCGCGCCCGAACTGGTCGGTGCCGAAGAAGTGGTCGGTCGAGGGGCTGATCAGGCTCTCCCCGACGTTGTTGCGGGTCGGCGAGTAGGGCGCGATCACGTCGGCGAAGATCGCGACGAACACCAGCAGCACGAGCACGGCCGCCGAGAACGCGCCGATCGGCTGACGCCTGGCGAAGCGCACGAGGGTCGTGCTCCAGCGCGCTGCGAGGGATGGCTCCCGCGGAACGAGCATCGCGTCGCCGGCCACGGCCATCGTCGTTTACTCCGCCCTCGTGCGCGGGTCGAGCACGCCGTATGAGACGTCGACCATCAGGTTCACCATGATCACGAGCAGCCCGGAGACGACGGTCAGCCCCTGCACGACCGGGTAGTCGCGGGCGGTCAGCGAGCCGATCAGCGTCCGCCCCAGTCCCGGCAGCGAGAAGATGCTCTCGAGGATCACGGTGCCGGAGAGCAGGAACGCCACCTGGATGCCGAGCAGCGAGACGACGGGGATCAGCGCGTTGCGCAGGGCGTGCCGCATCACCACCGTCCCCTCGCGCACGCCCTTCGAGCGGGCGGTGGTGATGTAGTCCTGCCGCAGCACCTCGAGCATCATCGTGCGCGTCAGGCGCATCAGCGACGCGCTGAGAGAGAGGCCGAGGATGATGGCCGGCGTGAAGAACTGGGCGATGTAGGGCCAGATCCCGTCGCCGGGCGGCGTGTAGATCACCGGCGGCGACCACTTCCACCAGATCGTCGGGAAGACGATCACCGCCGTGGCGATCGCGAAGTTGGGGATGCTCAACCCGGCGATCGAGACGCTGCGCAGAAAGTAGTCGAGCAGGCTGTTGCGCCTGACCGCCGAGATGATGCCGATCACCACGCCGGTCGTGGCGCCGATCACGAGCGCCATCACGCCCATCGTGAGGGTCACGCCGATCCGCTGCCGGATCAGGCCCGTGACCGGCTCCTCCGTGAAGATCGAGTTGCCCAGGTCGCCGCGCAGCGTGCCCAGCGTGTAGCGCACGAACTCCTCGGGCAGCGATTTGTCGAGCCCGAGCCGCGCCTCCAGCTCCGCGCGCGAGACGTCGTCGAGGCGCACCTGTTCCTCGAGCAGCACGTCGATCGCGTCGCCGGGGAGCAGGCGGATCAGCACGACGACGAAGAGGATCAGCACCATCGTCGTCGGGATGATCGCGAGCAGGCGGGCGATGATGTAGTTCCGCACGGCGTCTCCACGGGCGAAATCGTTGCGCGCTCGCGCCGGTCAGCATACGCCGTCCGGCCCGCGAATGAGCGTGTGTAGGTAGTATCGGCGCGCGAGTCAGGCCCGGCGTGCGCGATTTGCCGCGGGGCTGCGAGAGGAGCACCACATGACCGGGGAACGAGGTGGCCGCCTCGCGGGCAAGGTCGCGATCGTGACCGGCGCCGGATCGGTGACCGAGGGCATCGGCAACGGCCGCGCCACCGCGATCCTGTTCGCGCGCGAGGGCGCGAAGGTGCTGCTCGTCGGGCGCACCCGCGAGCGCACGCTGCCCACCCTCGAGGCGATCGAGGCGGAGGGCGGCGAGGCGGCGATGTTCCTCGGCGACGTGACGCGCAGCGAGGACTGCCAGGCCATGGTCGCCGAGGCCGTCGAGCGCTGGGGCAAGCTCGACATCCTGCACAACAACGCCGGCATGAGCGGCCCGGGCACGATCCTCGACATCGAGGAGGACTTCTGGGAGGAGGTGATCCGCGCCAACCTCACGAGCACGATGCTGGCCTGCAAGGCGGCGATCCCGGTGATGGCCGAGGGCGGCGGCGGCGCGATCAACGTCACCTCGTCGCTCTCGGCGATCCGGCCGGTCCACCTCACCTCGTACTCGACCGCGAAGGGCGCGCTGGTCACGTTCACCGCCCAGCTGGCGATGGACCACGCCGAGCAGGGCATTCGCGCCAACTGCATCATCGTCGGGCCGATGTACACGCCGTCGGTCTGGTCGCGCGGGATGAGCGAGGATCTGCGCGATCGCCGCCGCCGCGCCTCGCCGATGGGCAGGGAGGGCACCGGCTGGGACACTGGCTGGTGCGCCGTCTACCTCGCCTCGGACGAGGCGCGCTACGTCACCGGCGTCGCGATCCCCGTCGACGGCGGCGTGCACGTCAGCAGCCCCAGCCGCCACGACCCACGCTGACGGCAGGGCGAGGGGCTACGCCGCGCCCGCGTCTCCTCGGTGGACATAAAGCGCGACGGCGACGTTGTCGGGCGCGCCGCGATCGAGCACGGCGTGGATCAGCTCCGAGGCGTAGTCGCCGCCTGACTCCGCTATCACGCGCCCGATCTCCTCGTCGTCCAGCACGCCGTGCAGGCCGTCGCTGCCGACCAGCAGCAGGCACCGGTCCGGCAGCGCGATTGGCCCGGCCACGTCCGTCCCGGCGCGTTCCTCGAGGCCGATCGCGCGGGTGATGACGTGGCGGTTGAGCGCCGCCAGCGGGTCGCCCGGTTCGAGCAGCCCGGCGCGGATCTGCTCCTCGACCCAGGAATGGTCCTCGGTCAGCCGCCGCGCGGCGCCGCCGTCGAGCGGCACGAGGTAGGCGCGGCTGTCGCCGACGTTCGCGGTCCAGGCTTGCGAGCCGCGCACGAGCGCCACGACGAGCGTCGTGCCCATCCGCGCGTGCGCTCCCTGCTGCCGGGCCCGCACGGCGCGGTTCGCCTCCTCGAAGGCGTCGCGCAGGGCGGCGGGCGGGTCGGCGGGCGGCTGCGCGCGCAGCGTCTCGACGAGCGCGTCGAGCGCGGCGTGCGAGGCGACCTCGCCGCCGGGGTGGCCGCCGAGGCCGTCGGCGACCGCGAGCAGCAGCGAGCCGTCGCGCAGCGCGAGCGCGGACGCGGCGTCCTCGTTGCGCTCGCGCAGCAGTCCGCGGTCGCTGCGGGCTTGCAGCATCGCTCCTCCGATCGCCGCCGCGCGAGAGGCGGCGTGCGCCGATCATAGGGAGCCGCTGCCGGTGGATAGGCTTCTGGCGCTCTGCTAGCATCCCCGCACTCACGCCTTCGTAGTCGAGGGCGTGGCGCTGCCCGGTCCGGCGCCTCGGAACGTCGAGGCGCGGGGCAGGTTCGCGGGCCGGGCAGGTCAGGTCGGCGGCCCCCGTCCGGGCGCGGGGCCCGGCGGGCATCCGGCCACCAGGGAGGGTGCTCATGGCGACCAACGACTCAGACTTTCTGCGGATGCTGCACGGGCGCACGTCGCGGCGCACGCTGCTGCGAGGGGCCGCGCTCGGCGGCGCGGGCCTCGCGGCCGCCGCGCTGATCGGCTGCGGCGACGACGACGAGGAGGAGGAGGCTCCCGCCGCGACCCCGGCGCCTACCGCCGCTCCCGCCACCGCGACGCCCGAGCCGACTCCGACGCCGGATACGCGCCGCGGCGGCGTCTTCAAGTACACGAGGACGTCGTCCCTGGCCGGCGCCGTCGACCCCCACCAGTCCACCTCGACGGGCTGGTTCCTCTGGCAGTTCATCGGCGACCACGCGGTGCGGCGGAACCGCAACGCCTCCGACGTCGTCGGCGAGCTCATCGCGGACTGGGAGGTCGCGCCGGACGGCCTTGCGATGACGATGAACGTGCGCGAGGGCGCGGTCTGGCAGAACAAGGCGCCGATCAACGGCCGCGCGGTGGACGCCGAGGACATCGTCTACAACTTCGAGCGCATCGCCGGCCGCTACGCGGACGCGGAGGAGACCGAGATCGGTCGCTACCAGCGGCGCGGCACCGTGGCGGGGATGGAGGATGTCACGGCCGTCGACGCCGCCACGGTGAACGTGACGTTCGACCGGCCGCGCGGCAGCTTCCTGTGGGGCCTCACGGACGGGCGCAACTCGATGGTGCCCAAGGAGTTCCTCGCCTCGGGCGGCGACTTCAACGACCCGGTCACGGCGGTCGGCTCCGGCCCGTTCATCGTCGATGAGTACGAGAACGAGGTCACGGTCAAGATGAGCCGCAACCCGGACTGGTGGAAGTCCCCGTTGCCGCTCCTCGACGGCGTCGAGTTCGTGTTCCTCGCGGACAAGACGGCGCTGATGGCGGCCTTCACGCAGGGCTCGGTGGACTTCTTCTCCGGCCCGAACCGGGTGGAGCAGGAAACGCTCGACAAGCTGGGCGGCAAGGGCCAGCGCTTCGTCATGCCGGAGTCCGTGCTGTGGCCGCACTGGCGGTTCAACACCAAGGAGAAGCCGTTCGACGACGCTCGCGTGCGGCTCGCCCTCCAGCGCGTGCCGAACTACAAGGAGGCCGGCGACAGCTACTACGGCAACGCGTGGCGCTTCACCGGCCCGCTCGCCTCGGGCTACGGCGAGGCCTACAAGTCCGAAGAGATCGGGCAGATGCCGGGCTGGAACCCGAACACCAAGGAAGCCGACATCCAGGAGGCGAAGCAGCTGATGTCGGCCGCCGGGTTCCCCAACGGCGAGTTCGAGTGGAAGCTCCTGCTCGGCGTGCCCGCGCCGACCACCAACTGGTACGACTCGAGCACGCGCGCGATCGACGCCTGGAAGAACGTCTGGCCGGACATGAACGTCGAGCTGGACCTCCCGACGGACATCGCGGCGTTCAGCAAGCGGCAGAACTCCCGCGAGGGCTGGCAGGCCGTCTGCTACACGATCCTCGGCCAGCCGGACGCCGTGCTGGAGCTGCACTCGCAGTACCACTCCGAGGGCTCGCGCAACTACGGCAACTTCGCCGACCCGACGATCGACGAGCTGATCGACCAGGCGTCGATGCAGTTCGACATCGAGGAGCGCGGCGAGACGATCAAGCAGGTGCAGGATCTGCTGATCCAGGAGCACATGCCGATCATCCAGATCTACGTGTACCTGCAGATCAACTACTGGTCCGAGCGGATGCGCGGCTTCGAGGAGGTCTACGGCCTCGAGGGCACGTTCGAGCCGGGCCAGCGCGGAAGGGACTACCTCTGGATCGCCAAGTAGGCGCCCGGACAGCGCCCGGGACGTCATCGCCGGGGGCCGCGTGAGCGGCCCCTGCGACGACCTGCTCGTCGTCGACCTCAGCAGCGGGCCCGCCGGCGGGCTGGCCTCGATGGTGCTCGCCGACTTCGGCGCCGACGTCCTCAAGGTCGAGCCGCCCGGCGGCGACCCGCGCCGCGGCGACGCCGCCGCGCCGATGTGGCTGCGCGGCAAGCGCAGCGTCGTCCTCGACCTCGCGCGCCCCGCGGATCGAGGGCGCTTCCATGACCTCGCCGCGGACGCGGACGTGGTCGTCGCCTCGTACGCGCCGGGCGAGGCGGAGGGCCTCGGTGCGGACTACGCCACGCTCGAGGCGCTGAATCCGGGCCTCGTCTACTGCTCGATCACCGGCTGGGGACCGCGCGGGCCGTATGCGCGCTACCCGGTGAGCGAGGGGCTGGTCGCGGCGAAGAGCGGGCGCATGCAGCTCTTCGCCGGGCTGCCGCAGCGCGCGGGGCCCGCCTACGCGGCCGTGCCGGTCGGCACGCACGGCGCGTTTGAGTCGGCGCTGTCGGGCATCCTCGCGGCGCTGCTCGTGCGCGACCGGACGGGGCGGGGGCAACTCGTCGAGACCAGCCTGCTGCAGGGGCTGTTCCCCTTCGACACGCACGGGCTGCTGCGCACGCAGCTCGCGCGGCGCTTCCCCTCGGAGTTCGAGGTCGACATCAGGCAGACGGCGGCGGCGGGCCGGATCACGCTGCAGTACCTGCCCGCGATGGCCTCGGATGGGCGCTGGATCCAGTTCGCGAACCTGATGGAGCATCTCTTCCACGCGATGATCGCCGCCGCCGACCTCTCGCACATCTACAGCGACCCGCGCTTCGCGCTCGCCCCGAACACGGAGACCGTCGAGGACCGCGAGGCGCTGCGCGGCGTGATCCTCGAGCGCATCCGTGAGCGCCCCGCCGGCGAGTGGATGGAGATCTTCCGCGCCGACGGCAACGTTGCCTCCGAGCCCTTCGAGACCGCGCAGGAGGCGCTCGACAACATCGACCTGCGCGCCAACGGCGAGGTCAGCGAGGGCGAGCACCCGCGCCTCGGCCGCCTCGTGCAACTGGGACCGCTGGCGCGGCTGCGGGAGACGCCCGGCCGGACCGGCGGGCCTTCCGCCGATCCGGGCGCACACCAGGCGCAGCTGTTCGCGCAGCGCAACGGGCGGCGCGCACCGCGGCGGGCGCAGGCGCCCCCGTTCGCGCTGGACGCGCCCGCGCACGCCCTCGATGGCGTCACGGTGCTGGAGTTCGCGACGGTGATCGCGGCGCCGCTGGGCGCCTCGCTGCTCGCGGACCTCGGCGCGCGCGTGATCAAGATCGAGACGCTCGAGGGCGATCCCTACCGTCACATGGGACAGGGCTTCGGGCAGTACATCGGCTCGACGAAGACGACGGCGGGCAAGGAGAGCATCTGCCTGGACCTCAAGACGGCCGAGGGCCAGGCGATCGCGCACCGCCTCGTGCGCGACGCCGACGTGCTGATCCACAACTACCGGCCCGGTGTCGCGGAGCGGCTCGGCATCGGCTACGACGAGTTGAGCGCGCTGCGGCCGGAGCTCGTCTACCTCGCCGCCGTCGGCTACGGCCCGGACGGGCCGAGCGCGAGCCGTCCCGCCGCGCACCCGATCCCCGGCGCCGCGATGGGCGGCGCGCTGCACCAGGCCGGCTCCGGCATGCCGCCAGCGGAGTGCGACGACCTCGACGAGATCCGTGAGGCCTCGCGCTGGCTCTACGTCTCCAACGAGGCGAACCCGGACCCCAACACCTCGGTCGCGATCGCCTCGTCGGCGCTGCTCGGGCTCTACGCGCGCCGCCGCACCGGGCGCGGGCAGCGCATCGACCTCAGCATGCTCGGCGCCAACGCCTACGCGAACAGCGACGACTTCCTCTCCTACGAGGGCAAACCGCAGCGCCCGCAGGCCGATCCGGAGCTGTACGGACCGAGCCCCGTGCGCCGCCTCTACGAGTGTGCCGAGGGCTGGGTCTACCTCGAGATCTCGCACGAGCGGGAATGGCAGGCGCTCGCCGCGGCGCTGCCGCGGCTCGGCGGCCCCGACCTCGCGGCGGACGCGCGCTTCGCCACGCCCGAGGACCGCGAGCGCGAGGCGGATGCGCTCGCCTCGCTGCTGGGCGAGGCGTTCGCCGCGCGCGCGGCGGACGAGTGGGAGCGGGAACTGATCGCGGCAGGCGCGCCGTGCGTGCGAGCGGACGTGCCGCAGGGCGAGTTCCTCCGGGACGACGAGCACATGCGCGCCAACGGCTTCGCCCCGGAGGTGGAGCACGCCGTCTTCGGCCGCTACCAGCGCGGAGGACCCACCGTCACGCTCTCGCGCACGCCCGGACGCTACGGCCCCGGCGTGCTCGCCGGCCAGCACACCGACGCGATCCTCGCCGAACTTGGCTACAGCGCCGAGGGCATCGAGGAACTGAGGCGCGCGCGCGTCGCCGCCTCGGAGGAGCCGAAGCCGCTGCCGGAGTAGCTACCGGGCGGCGCCGTCAGGCGGGCTCGTAGAGCAGCAGCGTCGCCTCGCCGACGGCCTGGAAGACCGGCTGCACGCGCATCCCCACCTCGATGGCGTCGGGGTCGACGTTGACGAGTTCCGTCGTCAGACGCGGGCCCTCGTCCAGCTCGACGACGGCGATCAGTTGCGGGAGGTCCTCCGACCACGGCGGCGCCGTGGGGCGCCGCGCGACGGTGTAGGTGTGCACCACGCCGTTGCCCGACAGCTCGCGCCACTCGAGGTCGCGCGTGAGGCAACCGGGGCAGTGGGTGCGCGGGTAGTAGATGTAGCGCTCGCAGTCGGCGCAGTGCTGGAGCTCGACGCGGCCCTCGGCGAGGGCGTCCCAGAACGGCTGGGTCTGCGGGGTCGGGACGGGCAGCGGCTTCTCCACGGCGCTACTCCCCCCTCAGGATCAGCGCGACCTGCTCGCTCATGATCCCGCCGTTGTTGAGGACGAGCACCGTGTCGCAGCGCCCGAGCTGATTCGCGTCGCCGCGGCCCATGATCTGGCGCGCGCCCTCGGTGACATGCGACATCCCGCCGGACATGCCGGGCTGGCCGAAGGAGAGCTGGCCGCCGTTGGTGTTGAGCGGGAAGTCGCCGGCGTACGTCAGGTCGTGCTCGTTGACGAAGCGCGCGCCGTCGCCCTTCTCGCAGAAGCCCATGTCCTCCAGCGCCAGCAGCACCGTGATCGTGTAGCAGTCGTAAAGCTGGGCCGCGTCGATCTCCGAGCGCGCCACGCCGGCCATCTCGAACGCCTTGTCGGCGGCGGGCTTCATCGGCGTGCGCACCAGATCCTCGGCGTAGCTGGGCGTCTTGAACGCCAGGTGCTCGCCGAAGCCGGTGAGGAAGGCCGGCCGGTGGTTGCCGCGCAGCGCCCGCTCGCGGCTGGCGACGACCACGGCCGCCCCGCCGCTGCACGGCATCACGATCTCCAGCAGGTGCAACGGATCCGCGATCATCGGGCTGTTCAGCACGTCGTCGACCGTGATCGGCTGCCCGTGGAAGAAGGCGGGCGGGTAGGCGCAGGCGTTGGTGCGCTGGTCGACCGCGATCTTCGCGAGCGCGCGCTCGTCGTAGCCGAACTCGGCGGCGTAGCGCTGCGCGATCTGCGCGTAGCCGCAGTTCTGCGCCAGGTTGCCGTAGGGGATGTCGAACTCCGCCTGCGGCGAACCGAAGGCCCCGCTCGATGCGCCCAGGTAGCCCGGATTGACGGGCCCGCCCGGCGGCTGCGGCGTCGGCCCCGCGGGCGTCGCGCAGACCACCACGTCACAGAGCCCCAGCTCGATCGCCGCGGCTGCGCGCCAGATCATCCCCGCCGAACTGGCCCCGCCGAGGTCGACGTGTTCGGCGAAGTTGACCGGCTTCCCCATGTACTCGGAGAGCGTGGCCGGCGCGAACATCGAGGACTCGCGGACGCCTGTGGTGCAGAGGCCGTTGACCTCGTTGACGCCGATGCCGGCGTCGTCGAGCGCCTCCTTCGCCAGCTCGGCGTACTGCTCGAACGAGAACATCGGCTCGCGGGTCGGCCGGCGCTCCGGCTTCCACTCCGCGACGCCGACGATCGCTGCGTCGCCTCTCAGTCCCATTGCTCACCCCCTCCGGGTGTCGGCGGTCTCGCGTGCGCGCCTCAGGAGCGGCGCGGCAGGCTCACCGTGGCCGCGCCGGGCACCAGCACGTCGCCGCCCTCGTTGCGCTCGTAGACATCGAGGTCGACGAGCGCCTCGCCGTCCTCTTCGCGCTTATCGGTGATCGTCCCGCCGTAGTAGAGGTTCTCGTGCGGGAAGGCGTTGCCGCGGTTCTGGATGCGGAAGCGCTTCAGGTGGCCGGCCGGTCCGTGCCAGTCCGTCACCATCTTCGCCAGCAGCGCGGCCTGCAGCGGGCCGTGCACGAGGATGTTCGGGCGGTTCTCGACCTCCGTGGTGTAGGGCGCGTCGTAGTGGATGCGGTGGCCGTTGTTGGTCGCGGCGCTGAAGAAGAACATCTGCACCTCGTCGACGGTCTCCACCACCTGCGGCAGCTCGTCGCCGACGTTCACGTCCTCGAAGTAGATCTGGTCCGTCATCGTCGTTTCCCCGTCAGTTCGCGATCGTGGACATGCGCGAGCGCACGACGACGACGCCGTCCTGGTTCGTGTAGGTGGTCTCGCTGGTCATCAACACGAAGCGGCCGGAGCGGCCCGTCTTCTCCTCGATGTTGGCGATGTGCGTGACGGCGGTGAGGGTGTCGCCCGGGTAGATCGGCGCGAGGAACTCGTACTCCTCGCCGCCGGCCATGCGGCGCGGGGCGTTGTTGAGCGGGATGCCGCCGCCCCCGCCGCCGGGAATGCCGTCGTGCCGCAGGCCGTCGCGGATCGTGACGCCCTGCATCACCTGCGAGACGAACAGCGGCGGGATCGGCGTGTCGCTGAAGCCCTGCTCAGCCGCCGCGTCCTCCTCGAAGTAGCGAGGATTGAGGTCGCCCACCGCTGCGGCCCAGCGCTGGGCTTCCTTCTGGTAGACGACGCCGCTGCCGCGCCGCGTCTCCTGCCCGATCATCGCCTTCGCCTCGGGCGGGACCATCGGCTCGTCGGTCATACGCCATCCCCCTTCGTCGCATCGGGCGGCGAGTATAGCGAAACGCGCTCGCGCGGGGCGGGGCATCGAGGGCGCCACGGGCCGCCGCAACGGAGTACCCTGCGTGCGCGTGCTGCGGCTGCGCCGGATTCGAGGCGCTGCGGGCGAGCGGGGGGACCATGAGCGACGGCGCGCTCTCCGACCTCTCCGTGCTCGAGGTGGCGCAGGGCGTCGCCGGGCCGTTCTGCGGCAAGCTGCTCGCCGACCTCGGGGCCGACGTGATCAAGATCGAGCCGCCCGAGGGCGACCGCTCGCGCCGCCACGGCCCCTTCCCCGGCGACGAGGCGCACCCGGAGCGCAGCGGCCAGTTCATCTACCTCAACCACAACAAGCGCAGCGTCACGCTCGACGTCCGGGACGAGGCGTCGCGCGGGCTGCTGCGGCGGCTGGCCGGGCAGGCCGACATCCTCGTGATCGACCTGGCGGCGAAGGAGCTCGAGGAGTTCGCGCTGACCTACGAGGAGCTGAGGCCGCTCAACGACCAGCTGATCATGACCGCGATCACGCCGTTCGGGCTCGTCGGGCCCTGTCGCGACTGGGTCGCCACGGACTTCACCGCCTACATGATGAGCGGGCTTGGCTTCCAGACGCCGTACGGGCAGGTCACCGACCTCGAGGCGCAGCCGCCGCTCGCCGGCGGCGGCTACCAGACGGACTACCTCTCCGGCGCGACGGCGGCGGCGATGACGATGCTGGCCGTCTTCCACCGCAAGGCGTCCGGCGAGGGCCAGCTCGTCGACATCTCGCGCTTCGAGGCGGTCAACGCGATGCTGCGCAACGACTACTCGGCCGCCTCGTACACGCCCGAGCTGGTGCCGCCGCGCATCAAGCACGGCTACTCCTGGGTGCTGCCCTGCGAGGACGGCTACATCTCCTTCTCGCCGTTCATCGCGGACCACTGGTGGGCCACGTTCCGGGAGCTGGCGGGCAACCCCGAGTGGGCGATGAGCGAGGTCTTCGACACCGCCGAGGGCCGCCACGCGAACAACGACGTACTCGAGGCGCTCACCGTCGAGTGGCTGCTGACGCAGAAGAAGATGGAGGTCTACGAGCTGGCGCGGGACTCCGGCATCCCCTGCTTCCCCGTGAACTCGATGCAGGAGCTGATCGAGTCGCGCCAGTACCGCCATCGCGACTTCTTCGTCGAGGTCGAGCATCCCGGGGCAGGCGTGCTCACGCAGCCCGGCCCGCCCGCGCGCTTCTCGGCGACGCCGGCGACGGTGCGCGAGCCCGCGCCGCGGCTGGGCGCGCACACCGACGAGGTGCTGGAGGGGCTGCGATGAGCGCCGGGCAGTACGCGCCGCTGAGTGGGGTTCGCATCACGGACATCGGCTGGGTGCTGGCGGTGCCGCACGCCACCTCGTGGCTCGCGACGTTTGGGGCCGACGTGATCCGCGTCGAGTCGACCGTGCGCCCGGACATCACGCGCATGGGCGGGCTGCGCAACGGCGCCGACGGCGTCAACGGCATCAACCGCTCCTCGATGTACAACGGCGTCAACTTCGGGAAGCGCTGCGTCACGATCGACCTCACGCAGCCGCGCGGCATCGAGCTGGTCAAGGACATGGTGCGGCAGAGCGACATCGTGACGGAGAACTTCGCCGCCGGCGTGATGGAGCGGATGGGGCTGGGCTACGAGGAACTGCGGAAGGTCAAGCCGGACATCATCATGCTCTCCGGCTCCCCGCTCGGGCAGGACGGGCCGGACAAGGACGCCACCGGCTTCGGCCCGAACACGCAGGCCTACGCCGGCCTCCCCTACATCACCGGCTACGAGGGCGGTATGCCGACCGGCCTGGGCCGCGACTATCCCGACTTCATGATCGGCATTCACATGGCCTTCTCCGTCCTCGCCGCGCTGCATCACCGCAACCGCAGCGGCGAGGGCCAGTGGATCGAGATCGCGATGGCCGAGACGGTGACCTCGACGATCCCGGAGGCGGTGCTGGACTACACGATGAACGGCCGCGAGACGCCGCGGCGCGGCAACCGCCACCCGCACTTCGCGCCGCGAGGCGTCTACCACTCCGCCGGCGACGATAAGTGGGTCGCGATCTCCGTCGAGGGCGGCGAGCAATGGCGCGCCCTCGGCGAGGCGCTCGGCAGCCCCGGCTGGGCGGCCGATCCGCGCTTCGCCACGCACGAGGGCAGGCAGGCGCACCACGACGAGATCGACGAGCGGATCACCGCCTGGACGCGCGAGCGCACCCACTACGAGGCGGCCACGCAACTGCAGGCGCACGGCGTGCCGTCCGCGCCGGTCCTCGACACGTTCGAGACGCTCGAGGATCCGCAGCTCAACGCGCTCGGCGCGTTCGTGGAGACCGTGCATCCGGAGGTCGGGAAGCGCCGCCTCGCGGGGCTGCCGGGGCGCTTCAGCGCCATCCCCGATGTCGAGTACGGCGTCTCGCCGCTGCTCGGCGAGCACACCGAGGAGGTGCTGTGCGGCCTGCTCGGCCTCAGCGCCGAGGAGCTCGCCGAGCTGACCGAGCAGGGGATCACCGTATGACCAGCTACGAGGAGGGCGGCGTCACCAGCGGCTACATCCTCGACCGCGTGACGGTGCGGCCGGGCCGCCTTGGCGAGTACCGCGAGCGGGTCGCGCGCGAGTACCTGCCGCTGGCGCGCGAGCGCGGGATGGAGCTGGTCGGCTCCTGGATCGAGCCGCCGCTCGAGCTGCACGAGGAGAGCAACGACCTCTACCTGCTGTGGTCGTTCCCCGAGTTCTGGTCGATGCGGCGGCAGTCGCGCGAGCAGGGCGCCGCGGCGTGGTGGGAGGACAGCGCGGAACTGACCGTCTCGCGCGAGCGCCTCTTCCTCGCCGCCGCCGAGTTGGAGGCCCCATGATCCGCCAGGTCGCCATGCTGCACCTGCGCGAGGGCGCCGACGGCGCGACCCTCGAGGCGTTCGAGGCCGCGATGGCCGGGGCGCACGAGGCGCTGGGCGCGCGCCGCGGCCACCTCGGACGGCACATCGAGGGCAGCGTGGGCGGCGGCGACTACACCTGGGATCTGCTGTTCGACGAGGCCCCCGAGGCCGACGCGGCGGGGCTGGTCGCGGCCGCGCCGGCGCTCGCGCCGTACTTCGGCGACGGGCCGCAAGCGGTGGTGGCGCAGATCGACGCGGTGCGCTTCGCGCCGCAGTACGGTGAAGTCCCGGAGCCGGGCATCCGCGACTTCGTGAAGCGGACGCTGTTCCTGCGGGTCGAGGATGGCGCGGAGGCGGAGGCGCTGGCGCGCTTCGAGCGCGAGCTGATGGGCATGCCTCGCTACATCGCGAGCATCCGCAACTGGGCGTGCTGCCGGACCGATCCGGCGCTGCACGCCACGCGGTGGACGCATGTCTGGGAGCAGGAGTACCAGACGGTCGAGGGCCTGACCGTCGACTATATGGTGAGCCCATACCACTGGGGCGTGGTGGACGGCTGGTTCGACATGGAGCGCCCGCAGCGGATCGTGAGTCCGCTGCTGGCGCACGTGTACTGCCCGGCCGCCTCCTCGATCCTCGGGTGGACGGAAGAGGCGTGACGGACCGAACGGCACGAGGCGAAACGGGGTAACCGATGCACCTGATGTACTTCACCGAGCAGCCGATGTCGACGTACCCGGAAGACGCCGTCGGTGAGGACGGCACGACGGCGCTGCTCTTCTCCAACAAGCACTTCGACTCCGTCGCCGGCAGCCGGCTCTACAACGAGCGGCTGATCGAATACAAGCTCGCCGAGGAGGTGGGCTTCGACGGGATCATGCTCAACGAGCACCACGACGCGCCGTTCTGCATGCAGGCGCAGATCACCGTCTGGGCGAGCGTGCTGGCTGCGGCGACGGAGCGCATCAAGATCGTGCTCCTCGGAACGCCGCTCCCGACGCTCGACAACCCGCTGCAGGCAGCGGAGTCGCTGTCGATGGTCGACATGATCTCGAAGGGCCGCCTCGTCGCCGGCATCGTGCGCGGGTCCGGCACCGAGCAGTACGCCAACAACGTCAACCCCGCCTTCAACCGCGAACGGTTCTACGAGGCGCACGACCTGCTGGTGAAGGCCTGGACGGAACCCGGACCGTGGCGCTGGGAGGGCCCCAATTACGAGTTCCGCGTCGTCAATCCGTGGGCGATGCCGCTGCAGAAGCCGCATCCGCGCATCTGGGTGCCGGGCGTCGCCAGCCCGGAGACGATCGTCTGGTGCGCGCAGCAGCGCTACCCCTACGTCTGCCTCAACACCACCATCGAGATGACCAAGCAGATCTGGGAGCTCTACGAGAAGTCCGCCAACGAGGTCGGCTACGAGTCCGGCCCGGAGCATCGCGGCTACCTGCTGCGCGTGCACGTCCAGGACACCGAGGAGAAGGCGATCGCCAACGCCCGCGAGTACATGTGGATGCAGGGCGAGTTCACCGGCCTCGGCCACCCCGTCTGGTCCTCGCCCACCGGCTACGGCTCGCCGGCCAACCGCGAACCGACGCTGAAGCGCATCAACCAGCGCGCCGACGCTCCGCAGGCGATGCCCTTCGAGGAGCAGCTGGAGCACCTGCAGATCGTCGCCGGCACCCCGGACCAGGTGGTCGAGCGGCTGCGCGTGCTGCTCGAGGAGACGCGGCCGGGCATCCTCGCCCTCTGGGGCAACGACGGCAAGGTCAGCCACGAGGACTCGAAGCGCTGCATCGAGTTGATGGGCTCGGACGTGCTGCCGGCGCTGCGCGAGATCGGCGACGAGTTCGACCTCAAGGATCCGTTCGAGGTCGAAGCGCCGCTCAGCACGCGGTTCATGGAGAGCCCGTACATCCCGGAGGGCGCCCCCGCGTGAAGCTCGGCATCCTGCCGCCGTTCCTGCGCCCGCACATCACTTCGGGCGAGTGGGTCGCGAGCCTCGCGGGGATGCTCGAGGAGCAGGGCGTCGAGTCGGTGTGGGCCGTCGAGCACGTGGTCATCGCCGAGGACTACGAGCCGCTCTACCCCTACTCGGACGACGGGCGCATCCCCGGCGGGCCCAGTCCGGACACGGTGATGCCGGACCCGCTGGAGTGGCTCTCCTGGGTGGCGGCGAGCAGCAGCACGCTGCGCGTCGGCACCGCCGTGGTCGTCGCCTCGCAGCACAGCGCGGCGATCCTCGCGAAGCGCGCGGCGACGCTCGACGCGCTCTCCGGCGGGCGGCTGCTGCTCGGCGTCGGCCTCGGCTGGCAGAAAGAGGAGTACGAGGCGATCGGCGTGCCCTACCGCGACCGCGGCCGCCGCCTCGACGAGACGATCGAGGCGATGCGCGCGCTCTGGGCGCCCGGCCCCGCGAGCTACGCGGGGCGGCACATCCAGCTCGAGCGCGTCAACATGGACGCCAAGCCGGCGCGGGCCGGGGGCATCCCGATCCACATCGGTGGCAGCAGCGAGTTCGCCGCCCGCCGCGCCGGACGGCACGGCGACGGCTTCTTCCCCTTCGTGATCTCGCCCGACGACCTCGCCGCGAGGATCGAGGAGATCGGCGAGACTGCCCGCGCGGCCGGGCGTGACCCCGGCGAGATCGAGATCAGCGTCTGGCCGGGCAGCTGGGACGCCTCGCGCACGTTCGACCTCGACCTCGTGCGCTGCTACGCGGAGCTGGGCGCCTCGCGGCTGATCCTCTCCTCGCGCGAAAGTGGGGCGGGCTCGGACATCGAGGAGATCCGGGCGGGCATTGATCGCTACCAGCAGGAGATCATCGCGCGCCTCTAGCGGGCGGCGACGCAGCGACGGGACGGACGGCATGGTCGACTTCTCCGATACACCCGAACAGGCCGAGTGGCGGCAGGTGGTCGCCGAGTTCGTCGAGGAGGCATTGCCGGCGAAGCTCCGTGAGGACGCGAAGTACAGCGCGCTCGGTGGGCCGGGCTCCGCGCCGACCTGGCCGGACCCGAAGGAGCACGACCGCGCCGTCGACGACTTCCGCGACGCGCTGGTCGAGCGCGGCTGGGCCGCTCCGGCCTGGCCGAAGCAGTACGGCGGCGCCGACCTGCCCGTCGACCAGCAGTTCATCCTCAACGAGGTGCTGGCCGAGTACCGCGCCCCGAGGGCGGGCGTCCTCGATGTCGGCTCGACGATCATGGTGCACGCCAGCGACGCGCTGAAGCAGCGCTTCCTGCCCGGCTTCGTCGAGGGCAAGGACAAGTGGGCGCAGGGCTACTCCGAGCCGAGCTCGGGCTCCGACCTCGCCTCGCTGCAGACGCGGGCGGACCGCGACGGCGACGACTTCGTGCTGAACGGGCAGAAGATCTGGACCTCGAACGCGCGCGAGGCGGACTGGATGTTCGGCCTCTTCCGCACGAACGTGGACGCCCCCAAGCACCGCGGCATCACCTACCTGCTGCTGGAGATGGACACGCCGGGCATCAGCATCCGCCCGCTGGAGCAGATCAACGGGCGCAACGAGTTCAACGAGGTCTTCTTCGAGAACGTGCGCGTGCCCGTCGACCAGGCCGTGGGCGAGATCAACCGCGGCTGGTACGTCGGGGCGACGCACCTCGACTTCGAGCGTTCCTCGATTGGTTCGGCGCTGACGATGCTGCAGACGCTCGGCGACCTGTTCGCGCTGATCGAGGAGGAGAAGGACGAGGCCGCGCCGCGCGTCGACCCGCGGCGCAGCCCGACCCTGCGGAGCGAGATCGCGGATCGCTGGACCGAGTCGAACGTCGCGCGGCTCTTCTCCTACCGCGTAATCTCGATGCAGCTGCGGGGCGAGGTGCCCAACTACGAGGCCTCGATGCAGAAGCTGTTCACCGACCAGCTCGTGCAGTCGATCGCGCGCACGGCGATGAAGACGCTCGGCCTCTACGGCCCGCTCTGGGACGGCGAGGACGAGCGCACCGTGCTGCGCGCGAAGTGGTCGCGCGGCTACCTCGGAGCGATCGCCACGACGATCGGCGGCGGCACCTCCGAGATCCAGCGCAACATCATCGCCACGCGCGGCCTCGGGCTGCCGCGCGGCTAGGGAGCGACCTGTGGCGGAGCGCGTACCTCCCGAGTTCGACGACTTCCTCGCCGAGCCGCACAACGCCATCCTCTGCATCCCGCGCGGCGCCGAGGAGGGCGACGGCCAGGAGGCGCCGCACGCCACGCCCGTCTGGTTCGACTACTCCGAAGGCCGGTTCCGGATCTCGATCACCCGCACGCGCGTGAAGTACCGGCTGCTGCAAGACGAGCGGCAGGTCACGCTTGTGATCGACGACGCGCGGACGTACCGCACCGTCGTCGTCTCCGGGCAGGCGGAGATCCTCGACGACGACGCCTCGCTGATCGGGCTGCGCGCGCGCCTCTACGCGAAGTACCGGCGTGACTTCGGCGATGCGGAGCTGAGCGACGAGGAGCTGCTGCGCGGCCTCCGCGAGGAGGGCCGCGTGGTGGTCTCGATCACGCCGGAGCAGGTGCTCTCCTGGGCGGGCGGGTAGCGCCGCCCGCCGCCCTCAGACCGACGGGAGTCCGCACTCCGGGCAGCACTGGCCGTTGGTCGCCTCGCCGGGCCTGTCTGCCGGGGCGTGCGCCAGCACCTGCTGCGCACGCGATCCGTCGCGGTAGACAGTGACGCCCTTGCAGCCCAGCTCGTGTGCGAGCAGCAGCGCCGCGCGCACGTCCTCGACGCTCGCCTCGTGCGGCAGGTTGACGGTCTTCGAGACCGCGAGGTCGGTGTGGCGCTGGAAGGCGGCCTGCATCCGCACGTGCTGCTCCCAGCCGATCTCGTGCGCGGTCGCGAAGCGGCGGCGCGCCTCCTCCGGCACGCCGCCGTGGTCCCGCAGGCTGCCTCCCGCCGCGAGGTCCTCGAACAGCTCGGGCGAGTGGAAGCCGCCGTCGCGGGCGGCCCGCTCGAAGGCGGCCGAGACCTCGGGCAGCACCGTTCCGTCGCCCATCCGCCGCAGGTGGGCGAGCGAGTAGAGCGGCTCGATGCCGGAGGAGGCGCCCGCGATGATCGCAATCGTGCCCGTCGGGGCGACGCAGGTCCGCGTTGCGTTGCGGTACGGCTTCCCGCCCGCATGGATCGAGCGCTCCCAGTTCGGGAAGACGCCCTTCTCCTCGCCGAGTGCCGCCGAGGCGTCGTTCGCCGCGGCGGCGATCTCGCTCATCAGCCGCTCCGCGAGGGCGAGCGCCTCGGGGGAGTCGTAGGGGACGCCCGAGGCGATCAGCAGGTCGGCGAACCCCATCACGCCGAGGCCGATCTTGCGGTTGCCGCGCACCGCCTCGCGGATCTCCTCGAGCGGGAACGGGCTGGCGTCGATCACGTTGTCGAGGAAGCGCACGGCCAGCGCGACGGTCTCGCGCAGCGCGGCCCAGTCGAGGTCGCCGGTCGCCTCGTCCCGGAACGCGGCGACGTTGATCGAGCCGAGCGTGCAGGCCTCCCAGGGCAGCAACGGCACCTCGCCGCAGGGGTTGGTCGCCTCGATCGCGCCGAGCCGCGGCGTGGGGTTCGCGCGGTTGATCGTGTCGATGAAGACCACGCCCGGGTCGCCGCTCAGCCAGGCCGAGCGCGCCGCCTCGTCCAGCAGCTGCGCGGCGTCCACGCGGCCGCGCGGGCTGCCGTCGCGCGGGTCCACGAGGGTGAAGGGGGCGCCCTCGGCGGCGGCCTCGAGGAAGGCGTCGGTGACGGCGAGGGAGATGTTGAAGCGCTGGGCGCTGACGCCGTCGTCCTTGGCGTGGAGGAAGGCGCGCACGTCGGGGTGATCGACACGCAGGGTGCCCATGTTCGCGCCGTCGCGCTTGCCGCCCTGCGTGACGAGGCGGGAGACGTCGTCGTAGTGGCGCAGCACGGAGACGGGGCCGCAGGCGGCGCCGTGCGTGCTCGCGATCGGTTCGCCCTCGGCGCGCAGGCGCGAGAAGTCGAAGCCGGTGCCGCCGCCGTACTTCTGCACGAGGGCGGTGGCCCGCGCCGTGGACATAATCGACTCGAGCGTGTCCTCGACGGGCAGCACGAAACAGGCGGCGAGCGTGCCGCGGCCCGTGCCGGCGTTCATCAGCGTCGGCGAGTTGGGCAGGAAGCGCAGCGAGGACAGCGCCTCGAGGAAGCGCGGCGCCCAGGCCTCGCGCAGCTCCGCCGTCGGCTCGACGGCCGCGATCGCCTCGGCGACGCGGGCGAAGAGCTGCTCCGGCGTCTCGGCGACGGCGCCGGAGGCGTCGCGCAGCAGGTAGCGGCGCTCCAGCACGGTGCGCGCGTTCGAGGACAGCGCGATGGTCCGGGCGCCGGGCGCAGTGGGGGCGACCATGAGCCGCGTTCCCTTCCGCCGCGGGGAGCGTACGCGCCTATAAGAACATACGTACGTTAAACGCGCAAGCGCTTCACCCGCTGCCTCGATCGATCGTACCGCGTCGCGGGCGTGTCGTGGGCGCGCGGGCGCCTCGCGATGCCGCGCGCCCGGAGGTGGCGGGTCGCCGGGTTCAGCGCAGCGAGGGCGCGCTCGCGATATGGCGCGGAGCCTGCGGCAGCTGCTCCTCGAACAGCGGCGGCTGGGCGGCCGGCGGCATCGCGCTGTACTCCAGCCGCTCGAGCTCGTCGAACATGTCGTCGAGGGAGACGAACTGGCGGTAGGCCGAGGCGAAGCGGATGTAGGCGATCGGGTCGAGCGCGCGCAGGCGCGCGATCGCCATCTCGCCGATCACGCGGCTCGGCACCTCGGTCGCGTCGGAGGCGGCGATGCGCCGTTCGATGTCCTCGACGACGGCTTCGATGGCGGCGGCGGTGAGTTCGCGCTTGCGGGCGGAGAGGCGGAGGCTGGTGAGCAGCTTGTCGCGCTGGAAGTGCTCGCGGCGGCCGTCGCGCTTGCGGACCATCACGCGCGTCGCCTCGGGCTGTTCGTAGGTGCTGAAGAGGGCGCTGCAGTGCTGGCAGCGGCGGCTGCGTCGCACGCCCGCGCCGTTCTGCTGGGTCTCGACGACCGTCGTGGAACCCTGATCGCAGATCGGGCAGTTCATTCGATGCTGGCTCCTCGGGGAGCGGAGAGTGGGTGGGTTCGGGCCTGCGGAGTACAGCACCGGCGGCGCGGTCGCGACAACGGCGGCAGTCCACAGGTTTTGGCGAACGTGTCCACTCGCCGCCGGAGGCCCGTGTTCCGGCCTCCGGAGCGGGTCCGTGGCGCCCGGCGCGCCGGCGGCGCGCAAGAGGGGCGGC
This sequence comes from Dehalococcoidia bacterium, assembly GCA_963692775.1. Taxonomy (GTDB): domain Bacteria; phylum Chloroflexota; class Dehalococcoidia; order UBA2979; family UBA2979; genus VXMT01. Next base: position 2,968,659 of record OY839116.1, read on the forward strand.
CCGCCGGGCTGCCCCTCTTGCCAACGATTCTTTATGGGTTGTGGACAAGTGCGGTCGACAGCACACCCCGTGCCGCGGCGGCGCCCGACCTAACGCCTCGGGACTAACGCTTCGGGAACGTCCTCCGCAGGAATGCCGGCAGATCGGAGTCCGCCAGCGCATCGGGCAGCGACGACGCATCGGCCGGGGCCTCCGCCCGTGGCGGCGGCTCAAGCTCGAGCCCGGTCTCCACGAACCCGCTGAGCGACTGGCGCACCCCGGAGAAGCCGGTCGCCACCACCGTGATCCGCACCTCGTCCTCGAGCGCCTCGTCGATCGCGGCGCCGAAGATGATCTCGGCCTCCGGGTCGACCACCTCCGCGATGGTGCGGGCCGCGGTGTTGAGCTCCTGCAAGGAGAGGTTCTCCGGGCCGGTGACGTTGAAGATCACGCCCGTCGCGCCGGTGATGTCGACCTCCAGCAGCGGGCTGGCGATCGCCTGGCGGGCGGCCGCGACGGCGCGCTGGTCGCCCTCGCCGGACCCGATCGCCATCAGGGCCGGGCCGGCCTCCGACATGATGCGGCGCACGTCCGCGAAGTCGAGGTTCACGATGCCCGGCACGGTGATCAGCTGGCTGATGCCCTCAATGCCCTGGCGCAGCACGTCGTCCGCCTTGCGGAACGCCTCGGTCATCGGCACGGCCTCGTCGCAGATCTGGAGCAGGCGGTCGTTCGGGATGACGATCAGCGTGTCGACCTTGTCCTGCAGGTCGCGCACGCCTTCCTCGGCCTGCTGGCGTCGCTTCGAGCCCTCGAAGGCGAAGGGCTTGGTCACGACGCCGATCGTGAGCGCGCCGATCTCGCGGGCGGCCTCGGCGACGATCGGGGCCGCGCCGGTGCCCGTGCCGCCGCCGAGGCAGGCGGTCACGAACACCATCTCCGCGCCCTGCAGCGCCTCGATGATCGCCTCGCGTGACTCCTCGGCGGCGCGGTGCCCGCGCAGCGGGTCGGAGCCCGCGCCGAGGCCCTTCGTGACGCGGTCGCCGAGGCGGACCTTGAGCTCCGCCCCGCAGTTCTCGAGGGCCTGCAGGTCCGTGTTCAGCGCGACGTACTGCACGCCGGGCAGGCGCTCCGGGATCATGCGGTTGACGGCGTTCGAGCCGCCTCCTCCGACGCCGACGACCTTGATCGGCGGCAGCGTGTCGTAGTTCCTCTGCATGGCGGGCTCCTTCCGTGGGCCTGCGGATCTGGCTCGGGGCCGTGCTTCCAGGCCGGACCCGGACCCCTTGCGTGCGCTCGTTCTCGTGTTTCCGGCGGGTGCCTTGGCCTTCGCCTCCGGCGGAGGATCGGCCGACGCCTCAGCCGCTGCTTCAGCCGGCTCCCCGGCGTTCGCCGCCGCGGGCGCGGGGAGCGGCGCCTCTTCGGCGGGCGCTTCGGGCTCCCGTTCCAGCGGCGTCGCGGGCGCTGCCTCGACATCCGTTTCGGCCTCCGCCGCAGTAGGTGTCACCTCGGCTGTTGCCTCGGTGGGCGGCGCCTGGGCTTCTGCCTCGGCTTTCGCCTCGCTGGGCGGCGCCTCGGCCTCCGCCTCGGCAGGCGCAACTGCGGCTTCGGCCTCCACCTCGGCAGGCGGCCCCTCGGCTTTCGCCTCGGCAGGCGCCGCTTCGGCTTCCACCTCGGCAGGCGGCGCCTTGGCCTCCGCCTCGCTGGGCGGCGCCTCGGCTGCGTGGAGGACCGGCTCGGCGTCGAGGTCGAACTCGGAGTGCGCTCCGGGGGGCAGCGGGTCGGCGCTCAGATCGAGTGGCGGCGGGGGCGAGTCGGCGAGGGCGCGCGCCTCGGCGCGAGCCGCCTCCAGGTAGTCGAACAGCGGCGCTGCCTCGCCCGAACCCGCCCCGGCGACGCCGGGCGCGCCGGGCGTCCGCTCGCTCGCTTCATGTGCGAGGTTCGTCATGGCTACCTCCAACGGTTCCTCGGGGAGTCATCACTGGGGGAGCACGACGCGCATCAACTGCGCGACCTTCCTGAACAGGCCGCCCACACCGCGGCGGCGGCGTGGGGCGGGGCGCAACATGATTTCCTGCTCGCGCAGCGCCCAGCGCAGCAGGCCGACCGAGGTCGAGTAGGCGGGGTCGTTCAGCAGATCCGAGAGCCCGGCCAGGTGACGGGGCCGCCCGATGCGGGCGGGCAGCTCGAGCACCTCCTCGGCGAGCAGGTCGAGGCCGCGCACCGAGGCGCCGCCGCCCGTCAGCACGGCGCCGGCGGCGAGCAACTCGGTCTGCGCGCCGCGCCGCACCTCGGCGCGGACCATCTCCAGCAGCTCCTCGCAGCGCGCCTGCAGCACCTGCGCCATGAAGCGCTTCGGGATCTCCTTGCGGCCTTCCGAGCCGAAGGCGTCGATCTCGATCGTGTCCGACTCGTCGACGAGCGAGGCGAGGGCGTGGCCGTGGGCGATCTTCGCCTGCTCGGCGGCCGGCTGCGGCACGCGCAGCGCGACGACCAGGTCGCCCGTCATCTGCGCCCCGCCGACCGGGAGCACGGCGGTGTGCACCGCCGTCCCGCGCACGAAGACGGCGATGTCCGTGGAGCCGCCGCCGATGTCGATCAGCACCGCGCCGTGCTGCAACTCCTCGCGCTCGGCGGCCGCTTCCGCCGCCGCGAGCGGCCCGACGATCAACGAGTCGACGTGGACGCCGGCGCCCTCTACGCAACGCAGGATGTTCTGGACGGCGGAGCTGCCCGCCGTGACGACGTGCGTCTCCATGTCCAGCCGGGAGCCGAACATGCCGAGCGCGTTGGTGACGTGGTCCTGCCCGTCCACCACGTAGTAGCGCGGCACGACGTGGACCACCTCGCGGTTATTGGGGATGTTGACGATCCGCGCGCTCTCCAGCGCGCGATCCATGTCGCTCTCCGCGATCGGCACCCGCGGATCGCTGATCGCGACGATGCCGCGCGAGCCCATCGAGGAGACGTGCGGGCCGGTGAAGCCGACGTGGGCGGAGAGGATGCGCACGCCGGCCGCGCGCTCGGCCCGCTGCACGGAGGAGGAGATCGCCTCCATCGCGGCGTGGATGTTGTCCACCATCCCGCGCGTGATGCCCTGCGAGGGCCCGACGCCGACGCCGAGGATGCGGATCTCGTTGCTGCTCGTGAGCTCCGCCACCACCGTGCAGATCTTCGTGCTGCCGATGTCGATTGCCGCGAACGTCGGTTGAGCCATCAGCGCACCACCAGCTGTCCCCCGAACCGCAGATCGATTTCCGTGGCGTCGAGCGGCTCGCGCTCGATCCGGTTCAGCAGCGCGCCCCAGGCGGCGATCTTGAAGCCGTAGTTGCGCCAGTCGCCGAAGATCGCGTCCGGGCCGTCCGTGACGCGCACGACGAGCCCGCGGTCCGCGTGGAACTCGAAGCGCTGGATCACGACCCCGAGCCGCTGCGATCGCGCGTCCTCGATCAGCTGCCGGACGGCGGTGATCGTGTCCGGCTCGGCGTAGTCCCACGGCTCGAGGCCCCGCGTCTCGCCGATCTCGAAGATCGTCGTGGCGCCGGCCGCGGGAGGCCGCCCGGCGGGGATCACGAGGCCCTCGGCGTCGATCACGACGCGACGGCCGCCCGACTGCCAGTAGCCCCAGCCGACATGCTCGCTGACGCTGATGCGAATGCCCCGAGGCCACTCGCGGCTCACCGTCGCGCTCTTCACCGCGGGCACGCCTTCGGTGATGCGGTTCGCGACCTCGGAGGTGTCGAGCGTCAGCAGCGAGCGGTGGTCGATGTCCGCGCTGTCGGCGATGGCGAGCGGATCGGAGACCTCGGCGCCCTCGATCGTGACCTGCCGCACGCGCAGCGCGGGTCCATCGACGAGCCAGAACCCGCCGTAGCCGAGGCCGCCTGCGATCGCGAGCAGCAGCGCCGTCAGCGCGAGGCGGCCCCAGGGGAGGCCAGGCAACAGCCGTCGGCGCGGGCGAGGCTGCGCGGCGCGGCCGAGCTGGTACTGGCCGGGCCGCCGCACGGCGGCGCGCGTTCCTCGGCGCCGGCTCGGCTGGCGCAACTGCGGCAGGCGGAGGCTAGGCATAGGCGCGCGCCTCCTCGTGGCGTTCGAGGCCGAGGTCGACCAGTCGCGTGATGAGCGCCGCGTAAGAGAGCCCCGCCTCCTGCCAGAGGCGCGGGAACATCGAGATCGGGGTGAAGCCGGGCAGCGTGTTGACCTCCAGCACGTGGATGCCGTCCGGCTCGCGCACGAGGAAGTCGACGCGCGAGAAGCCCGCGAGGTCGAGCGCGCGGTACGCCTCGATGGCGGTCTGCCGGATGCGCTCGGCGAGGTCTTCGTCGAGTGGAGCGGGCACGAGCAGATCGGCCCCCGCATCGCGGTACTTCGCGTCGAAGTCGTAGAAGTCGCCGTGCGGGCGGATCTCGCCCAGCGGCGAGGCCTGCGGCTCCGCGTTGCCGAGCACGGCGCACTCGATCTCGCGCCCGGCGATGCGCTCCTCGACCAGCACCTTGCGGTCGTAGCGCGCGGCCTCGCGCAACGCCCCGCCGAGGTCTTCGCGGGACTCGGCGGGGCTCACGCCGATCGAGGAGCCGCCGTTCGCCGGCTTCACGAAGCAGGGGTAGCCGACGGCGCGCTCAAGGCCGGCCACCGCCTCGCGCGGGGCGGCCTCGCCGCACAGCTCGTGGAGCTCGGCGTCCCGCAGCAACGCGTATGCGGGCTGGGGCACGCCGTGCGCGGCGAACTGCGCGCGCATCAGCGCCTTGTCCATGCCCACCGCGCTGCCCGCCACGCCCGCGCCGACGTAGGGCGTCCCGGTCAGCTCGAGCAGCCCCTGCAGCGTGCCGTCCTCGCCGTTGCGACCGTGCACGATCGGGAACACGACGTCGGCGCTCGCGAAGTCGGCCATCGCCCCGGCGTTCGCGAGCGGTCCGCGGCCGGGTTCCTCGCCGAGCCAGTTCACGCCGTCCGCCGCTCCGCGTTCGAGGCGCTCGCGGGTCTCGTCCTCGCTCAGCCACTCGCCGCCGCGGGTGATGCCGAGCGGGACGATCTCGAAGCGCTCGGGGTCGGCTTCGCGCATGATCGCGCGTGCCGAGATCACGGAGATCTCGTGCTCCGGCGACTGCCCGCCGAAGAGCACCGCGAGGCGCTGCCGCGCGCTCATGGTCGCGCCTCCAGCCGCGCGCGCAGCAGCGGCAGCAGGGCGTCGATGTCGCCCGCGCCGATGGTCATGAAGACGTCGCCCGGCTCAAGCGCGCCGGCGATGAGCGAGGCGCCCTCTTCGAGAGATGCGACATAACGCGCGGACGGCCAAGAGATCTCCGCCGCCAGGCCGGCGGCGTCGAGGCCTTCCGAGGGAGCCTCGCGCGCGGCGTAGGTGGGGGCGATGAAGAGCGCGTCGAGGCCCTCGAAGCAGTCGCGGAAGCCGTCCAGCAGGTAGGCGGAGCGCGAGTAGGTGTGCGGCTGGAAGCAGCCGACGAGGCGGCGTCCGGGGTAGCGCAGGCGGGCGGCGGCGAGCGTGGCGCGGACCTCGCTCGGGTGGTGCGCGTAGTCGTCGACGAGCGTCACGCCGCCGGCCTCGCCGTGCAGCTCGAAGCGCCGGCGCGCGCCCGTGAACTGCGAGGCCGCCTGGGCGGCGCGCTTGAAGTCGACGCCCGCGCGCATCGCGGCGGCGAGCGCGGCGAGCGCGTTGAGCACGTTGTGCCGGCCGGGCACGCGCAGCGAGAGCGGACCGAGCTGCACGCCTTCCAGCAGGACGGTCGCGTCGAGGCCGCCGAGGTCGTTGGCGCGCAACTGCTCGGCGCGCCACTCGGCGTCCGGCGCGAAGCCGAAGCGCTCGACGCGCGCGGCGGCGGCGCGCCGTGCGCGGCCGATCTCGTCGGCCGCCTCGGAGTCCGCGCCGACGAGCAGCAGGCCGTCCGGCCGCACGCGCTCCGCGAAGGCCGCGAAGGCCGCCCGCAGGCGCTCCTCGCTGCCGTAGTAGTCGAGGTGGTCCGCCTCGACGTTGTTGATGACCGCGATCTCCGGCTCGTACTCGAGGAAGGCCTCGGCGTACTCGTCGGCCTCGACGACGGCGTGTTCACCGGCGCCGTCGCGGGCGTTGCCGCCGAGGCCGGGCGAGTCGCCGCCGAGCAGGACGAGCGGATCGAGGCCGCCGTCGACGGCCATCTGCGCGAGCAGGGCGGAGCCGGTCGTCTTGCCGTGGCTCCCGGCCACGGCGAGCACGCGCCGGTCCGCCAGCAGCCACTGCACCATCTCCGCGCGCGAAAGCACCTCCACGCCTCGCTCGCGCGCGGCCTGCAGCTCGGGGTTGTCGCTCGCGGCGGCGGCGGTCGCGACGACGATTTCGGCGCGGCCGAGGTTGGAGGGCGCGTGGCCGTGGTAGACGGTCGCGCCGGCGCCCTCGAGGCGCTCGCTGTAGTCGGACCGCGCGAGGTCCGAGCCGGTGACGATGTGCCCGCGGGTGAGCAGGATCTGCCCGATCGCGGAGAGGTGGACGCCGCCCGCGCCGACGAGGTGGACCCGCCTCGGGATCGCGCCGCTGCGCGGTCTGGCGTCCAGCAGGCTCGCCATCAGGCCGCCAGCCCTTCCAGCAGCTGCGCCAGCCGTTCGGCGGCGTCGGGCCTGTCGAGCTCGCGCATCGCCAGCGCCATGCGCTCGCGCGCGGCGTCGTTCCCGGCCAGCCGCAGGATCTCGTTCGGCAGCTGCTCGACGTCGTCGCCGGCGAGCGTCAGCGCCGCGCCGCGCGTCTCGAGGTAGCGCGCGTTGTCCAGCTGATCGGAGAACTCGCCGGGGATCACGATCGCCGGGAGGCCCGCCGCCGGCAGCTCGCCGAGCGTGGAGGCGCCGGCGCGCGTGACGGCCAGGTCGGCGGCGGCCATCGCCAGCGCCATCTGGTCCGTGTAGGCGCGGAGGGCGTAGCGCTCCTGTAGCCAGCCGGGCAGCCGCTCGCGCTCGCGGGCCAGCCAGGGCTCCTCGGAGCGGCCCGCGACGTGAATGATCTGCATCCGCTCGAGCAGGGCTCGCAGGCTGCCCGCGATCACGAGGTTGATGTGATGCGCGCCCAGCGAGCCGCCGGTCACGAGCAGCGTCGTGCGGCCCGGGTCGAGGCCGAACGCGCGCGCGCCCGGCTCGCGCTCGGCGGTGCGGAACTGCCGCCGCGTCGGGTAGCCGGTCACGACCGAGCGATCGGCCGGCAGGTAGGGCAGCGAGTCCGGGACGGAGCAGGCCACGGCCTGGGCCTGGCCGCGCATCGAGCGGATCGCCCAGCCGGGGCGAACGTCGGGCAGGAAGAGCAGCAGCGGGATGCCCTCGCGGCGCGCGGCGCGGCCGACGGGCGCGGCGGCGTACCCGCCGGTGGCGAAGACCGCGCCGGGCGCGTCCTGGGCGAGCCAGCGCCGCGCCTCGCGCGAGCCGCGGACGAGGTTGAGCACCCCGCGCGCGACGCGGACGGGAGAGCGCGAGCGCAGCGGCGAGGCGTGGACGGGCCGGAAGGCGAAGCCCTCCGCGGCGGCCACGGCGCGCTCCGGGCCGTCCGGCGTGCCGTAGTAGATCAGCTCCACGTCCGGTCGCTCGCGCAGCTGCTCGGCCACCGCGACGGCGGGGTAGGCGTGCCCGCCGGTTCCGCCGCCCGCGAGTCCGTACCTCATCGCGAGCCCCTCGCGCTGGTGCGTCCCGGCAGCGCGCCGCGCAGGCCGGGCGCGCGCAGCACGCCGTGCGTGGGCGGCTCGCGCTCGGCAGCCTCGAGGGCCGCGTAGCGGGAGACGGAGAGCAGGACGCCGATCGCGACCATCATCATCAGCAGCGAGGAGCCGCCGTAGGAGACGAGCGGGAGGGGAATGCCGGTGAGCGGGATCGAGCGCGTGACGCCGCCGACGTTGATCAGCAACTGGAAGGCGATCCAGGCGAGCACGCCGGCGGCGAGCAGCGATCCGAAGGGATCGGCGGCGCGCTGCATCACGCGCACGCCGCGCCAGAGCAGCAGCGCGAAGAGCGCCAGCACGACGACCACGCCGATGTAGCCCAGCTCCTCGCCGATGATCGCGAGCACGCCGTCCGTGTGCGAGGCCGGGAGGTAGAAGTACTGCTGCCTCGAGATCCCCAGCCCCTGGCCCGTCAGGCCCCCCGAGCCGAGCGCCTGCAGCATCTGCAGCGTCTGGAAGCCGAGGCCCTGCGGGTCCGACTCGGCCGAGGTGAAGGAGAGGATGCGCGCCGCCCCGTAGCCTCCGACGACCACGAGCGCGGCGGTGAAGGCGGCGGCGCTCAGCACGAGCGCGGCGATGTGGAGCAGCCGCGCCCCGGAGACGAACAGCAGCGTGCCCGCGATCAGCGCGATCGTCGTGGCCGTGCCCAGGTCCGGCTCCAGCAGCACGAGCGCCGTGACCAGCCCCACCATGCCGACGTAGGGCGCGACGCCCAGCGTGAAGTTGCGCACCGTCGGGCCCTTCGCCGCCAGCCACGCGGCGAGGTAGACGATTACCGCCAGCTTCGCGAACTCGCTCGGCTGCGCCGTCACGCCGCTGAGGCTGATCCAGCGCGCGGATCCCTCCGCCGTGACGGACAGGCCCGGGATGAAGACGGCGACCAGTCCCGCGATGGCGGCCAGCATCAGCAGCGGGCTGAGGCGCATCAGCAGCCGGTAGTTGATCGACATCGCGGCCAGCAGGCCGGTGAGGCCGATCGCCGCCCAGACCGCCTGACGTTTGATGAAGAAGTTGCCGTCGCCGTGGTTGACCACGCCGTTCGCGTAGGAGGAGGAGAAGACGGCGATCAGGCCCAGCACGACCAGCATCAGCGCCGCGCTGAGCAGCACGTAGTCCGGCTCGCCGCGCCGCGCCGGTCGCGCCTCCGCGGCTTTGGCCCTCGCCATCAGTCGCGCTCCCCGAGTGTGGCGACGGCGGCGCGGAACGCCGCGCCCCGCTGCTCGAAGTTGCGGTAGGCGTCGAACGAGGCGCCCGCCGGCGCGCAGAGCACGACGTCGCCCTCGCGGGCCAGCCGCGCCGCGGCGGCGACGGCGTCCTCGATGCTTCCGGTCTGCTCGACGACCGGCCGGTCGCCGTCGCGGGCGCCGGCGACGGCCTCCGCGAAGGCCGGGCCCGCCTCGCCGAAGGTGACGACGGCGCGGCAGCGCGCGACGGCCTCGTGCGCCAGCTCGCCCAGCGGCAGGTGCTTGTCGCGCCCGCCGAGCAGCAGCACCAGCGGTTCGTCGTAGGTGCGCAGGCCCGCGAGCGTTCGCTCCGGCGTCGTGGCGATCGAGTCGTTGACGTAGCGCACGCCGCGCACGACGGCGATCGGCTCGAGGCGGTGCGGAACCCCCTGGAAGCGGCGCACGGCCTCGGCGGAGGTCTCGTCGCCCGCGCCCAGCTCGGAGGCGACGGCGAGCGCGCAGAGCACGTTCGCGGCGTTGTGATCGCCGCGCAGCGGGATCTCGTCGCGGCTCATGACCGCAGTCTCGCGGTCGTCCTCGCGGCGCACGATCAGGCCGCCGCTGACGGTCACGCCGTCGCCGGGCAGCGGGCGCAGCAGGGAGGTGTAGCGCACGCGCGCCGGGGCCTCCTCGGCGAAGGCGGCGGCGACCTCGTCGTCGATGTGGAAGATCGCGAGGTCGTCGCCCTGCTGGTGCTCGAAGATCCGCCGCTTCAGCGCGACGTAGGAGGACCAGGAGTACTGATCGAGGTGGTTGGGCGTGACGTTGGTGACGCAGGCCAGCTGCGGACTCTGCTCGATCGACTCGAGCTGGGTGTGGGACAGCTCGAGCACCACGCGCGTCTCCGGCCCGATGCGCTCGAGCAGGGCGAGCAGCCCGACGCCGATGTTGCCGCCGACGACGTGGTCCTCGCCGGCCTCGGCGAGCATCTCGCCGACGAGCGCGGTGGTGGTGGTCTTGCCGGAGGAGCCGGTGATGCCGGCGACGGGGACGGGGCAGCGTTCGAGGAAGAGCCGCGTCATCGAGGAGATCGGCACGCCGGCGCGCTTCGCCGCACGCAGCGCCGGCAGGTCTGGCGGCACGCCCTGCGAGACGAAGACGCAGTCCGCGCCGGTCATGTCCTCTTCGCGATTCGCCCCCAGCGAGAGCGTCGCGCCGCTATCCTCGATGGCGGCGAGAGGCTCGGCGAGGTCCTCGCGGGTGCGGATGTCGGAGACGGTGACGCGCGCGCCCTCGGCCGCGAGGAAGCGGGTGAGGTCGATACCCTCGATGCCGAGCCCTACGACGGTCACACGGGCTCCCCCCAGATTCGGGGCACGTGCGCTAGCGCCTTCGCCTTTTTGTTTATCCACGAGGATACATCAAACCGCAAGTGCGAGCGCGATGCCGACCATCGCGCCCGTCATCCCGAACAGCCAGAGCCGCGTCACGACCTGCGGTTCGCTCCAGCCGATCAGCTCCAGGTGGTGGTGGAACGGGGTCATGCGGAAGAGGCGTCCGCCGCCGGTGGTCTTGAAGTAAGCGATCTGCATCAGCGTCGAGCCGGCCTCGATCACGTAGACGATTCCGATGATCGGGAGCAGCAGCCAGTGCCCGGTCATCAGCGCCACCGTGGCGAGCGCCGCGCCGAGGGGCAGCGCGCCCGTGTCGCCCATGAACAGCGCCGCCGGGTGGGCGTTGAACCAGAGGAAGCCGAGCAGCGCGCCGGCGACCGTGAACGAGAAGTTGGCGAGGAACAGCTGCCCCTGGATGAACGCGATCACGCCGTACGCGCCGAACGCGATCGCGGCGGTCCCGCCCAGCAGCCCGTCCAGCCCGTCCGTGATCGAGACCGCCGAGGTGGTCGCGATCACCGTGCCGATCGCGATCGGGATGTAGAACGGCCCCAGCTCGTACTGGCCCAGCCAGGGCACGTTGATGCTCTGCACCTCGAGCGCGAAGTAGAGCACCCCCGCGACAATCGCCGAGAGCGTCAGCTGGTACAGGAACTTCAGCCGCCAGCTGAGCGCCGCGCGCTGCCGGAACCGCTCGGTGAGCGTCCCGAGGTCGTCGATCGCGCCGACGATCATCCCGGAGATCACGACGCCGAGCGGGAGCAGGATGCTGAGCCGCTCCAGCAGGTTCGTCGGGATCGTCACGATCGCGACGGCGGCGAAGATCAGCAGGCCGCCCATCGTGGGAGTGCCGGCCTTGATGTTGTGCGAGGACGGTCCCTCCTCGGAGATCGCCTTGCCCAGCCGCTGCGCGCGGATCCAGTGCACGAAGGGGCGACCGGCGAGCAGGGCGACGGCGAAGGCCGCCGCGCCCGAAAGCAGCGCATGCGTCACGATCCGCCTCCCCCCGACGCCGCCTCGCCGGGCCTCCCGGCCAGCAGCGCCTCCAGTTCCTCGACGACCGTTTCGAGGGCGAGCGCGCGCGATCCCTTGACCAGCAGCGCGTCGCCGGGCCGCAGCAGCGCGCGCAGCACCGCTGCGGCCTCCGCCTTCGATCCGAGCGTCCGCACGTCGCCGAGGCCCGCCTCGCGCGCGCCTCGTGCGATCGTGGCCGCGAGGTCGCCGACCGTGAGCAGCGCATCGGCACGGTCGGCGGCGTGCCGCCCGACCTGCTCGTGCGACGGCTCGGCCAGCTCGCCCAGCTCCAGCATGTCGCCGAGCAGCGCGATGCGGCGGCCGGGCATCTCGCCCAGCAGGTCGAGGGCGGCCCGCGTCGCGGCGGGGCTCGCGTTGTAGGTGTCGTCGAGCAGCGTCACGCCGCCCGGCAGGCAGCGCACGGTCAGCCGCAGTGGCACGTCGAGCGCCTCAAGGGCACCGACGATCTCGGCGAAGGGGACGCCCTCGACGAGTCCGACGGCGGCCGCGGCCAGCACGTTGGGCAGCAGGTGCGCGCCCGGCAGCGGCGCGTGAACGCGCCGCCGCTCGCCGCCGGCCTCGAGGGTGAAGCTGAAGCCGCCCGCGCCGTGCGAGGCCAGCTCGCTGCCGCGGACGGCGGCGTCCTCCGCAGTCCCGAAGCGCAGCACCCGCGCGGCCGTGTGCTCGGCCATCGCGGCGACGACCGGGTCGTCGGCGTTGAGCAAGGCGTACCCGTCATCGGGGAGCGCCTCGACCAGCTCGCGCTTGGCGCGCGCGATCGCCTCCAGCGAGCCGGCGCGTTCGAGGTGCACGGGGCCGACGTTGAGGACCACGCCGACGCGAGGGCGCGTCCACGCGCAGAGCTGGGCGATCTCACCCGTCGTGTACATCCCGTGCTCGATCACGGTCCGCTCGATGCCGGGGTCGAGCTCCAGCAGGCAGAGCGGCACGCCGATCTCGTTGTTGTAGTTGAGCGCGGAGCTGCGCACGCGGTAGCGGCGCTCCAGCACGGCCGAGGCGATCAGCTTCGTCGTGGTCTTGCCGACGTTGCCGGTCACCCCGATCACCTCGAGACCCTCGAGCGCCTCGCGCCAGGCCGCGGCGAGGCGCTGCAGCCCGGCGAGGGCGTCCGCTGCCACGAAGACCGCCGGGTCGCCGGGGAGATCGCCCTCGGGCGGGCGCTCCAGCAGCAGCCCCGCCGCGCCGCGGGCCGCGGCGTCCGCCGCGAAGTCGTGACCGTCGGCGCGCTCGCCCCGGAGCGCTACGAAGAGATCGCCTGCCTCGACGCGGCGCGAGTCGATGACGGCGCGCCGGAAGGGGCCCTCCGGGCCGCTGCGCTCACGCAGCGCCTCGCCGAGGGCGCGGGCGACGAAGTTCGCATCGAGGACGGGGCCGCGCCCGCTCGCCGCGCTCACGGCGCGCTCACCTGTCGCTCGCCGGGGGCTACCCGCAGGTACTCCATGATCTCGCCCGCGATCGTCGAGAAGACCGGCGCGGCCACGATGCCGGCGAGGTTCGAGTCGCCGCGCGGCTCGTCGATCTTCACGAGGATGGTCACGCGCGGATCCTCGTAGGGCAGGAAACCGACGAAGGAGGCGATCGTCGTGTCCGGGTCGTACGCGCCCGCGATGGTGACGATCGTCGTGCCCGTCTTGCCGGCGACGCGGTAACCATCGACGCGGGCGAGGTGGTAGGGGACGCCCTCGACGACGTCGAGCATCATCCGCGCCACGGTGTGGGCGGTCTCGGCCGAGACGGTGCGGCGGATGACCACCGGCTCGTGGATCCGCGCGCCGTCGGCGGCGACGACGCTGTGCACGATCTGCGGGCGCATCAGCAGGCCGCCGTTGGCAAAGGAGTTGACGGCGCTGATCACCTGCAGCGGCGTGGCCGCCAGCCCCTGCCCGTAGGAGTGCGTCGCCAGGTCCACGGGGTACCAGGCCGGGTCGCCGACGCGCCGCAGCATCCCCGGCGTCTCGCCGGACAGCTCGATGCGCGTCGGCTGGCCGATGCCGAAGCGTTCGAAGTACCGGTAGAAGCGCTCCGCGCCGATCTGCTGGGAGATCCAGATCGACCCGGTGTTGAGCGAGCGCTGCAGGAACTCGGTCATCGTGACCTCGCCGTAGCCCGTGAAGTCCCAGTTGCGGATCGTGTGCCCTCCGACGTGCACCCAGCCCTCGTCGACGTAGGTGGTCTGCGGCGTGATCAGCCCGAGGTCGATCGCCGTCGCCGTGGTCAGCGTCTTGAACACGGACCCCGGCTCGTAGAGGTCGGAGACGGCGCGGTTGCGCGCCAGGTCGAGCACCTCCTCGTCGTCCAGGTCGACGTCGGACAGCGCGATCGTGGGGAGCGAGGCCATCGCGAGGATCGCGCCGGTCCGCGGCTCCATCACGATCACCGTGCCGCCGCTCGCCTTGTTCGCCTCGACCGCCTCGGCGAGGCGCTGTTCGGCGATCGCCTGGATGAAGCGGTCGATCGTGAGCTGCACCTCGCCGCCGACCGTCGGCTCGCGCCCGCTCGAGGCGGCGAAGGCGATCGGGCGGCCCAGCGGGTCGCGTTCGTAGAGCAGCAGGCCGGGGCGTCCTCGCAGCACCGGGTCGAAGTCGCGCTCGATGCCCCACAGCCCGGAGCCATCGAGGCCGACATAGCCGATCAGCGGGCCGGCGAGGTTCTGCTCGGCGTAGACGCGCTGCGAGCTGGGCAGCAGGCGCACGCCCCAGATCCCGCGCCCCCGCAATGCCAGCCCGCGCTCGTAGTCGATGAAGCGCTGCACGATCACGTCGCCCTTGTCCCGCGAGATACCGAGCTCGAACAGCGCCCGCGGGTCCAGGCCCATCGCGTCGCCGAGGGCGACAGCCGCCTCGCCCGCACGCTCGCGGTCACGCCAGAGGAACGAGTCGATGTAGAGGTCCCAGGTGTCCACCGAGATCGCAAGCGGGTGGCCCGAGGCATCGAGGATCGCGCCGCGCGGGGCGGGCAGCACCTCGGCGTCGGCGCGCGAGGCGGCCGCGAGCTCGGCGTAGCGGTCGTGGTTCGCGATCTGGATCCAGGCAAGGCGTCCGAGCAGCGCGACGAGCGCAATCGCGATCACGGACGCCAGCAGCCAGTGCCGCCAGGTCATGTGATTGGGACGTGTCCGCTCGCCGCGCGGTTCCGCCACGGCCTGCCCCTCCCTCATGGGCGCGATCCGCGGGGACGCGCCCACCGCGCGCTCCGGGGTCGCGGCCGGTGCGCTCCGGTCAGTTCAGGCCGGTCGCGATCCTGAGCAGTTGCTCCCACCACGGCACGGATACCTCGGGGAGCGGCGCAACTTGCTGGACATAGCGTTCTGGCATGGGGATGACCGAGGGCGCCGCGACGCCCACCGCCACGTTCACGATCTGCTCGGCGGGGACCATGCCGAGTCGCGTGGTGGCGTCGCCGTAGACCGCGTCGAGGTCCGCGAAGTGCGCGATCTCGGCCTCGAGCAGTCGCAGCCGCGCGCCCAGTTGCGCGCGCTCCGCCTGCAGCGAGCGCAGCTCGTAGGCGTTCTCCGCCGTGCGGCTGCTGTGCAGCACCTGCAGCGAGCCCGCGCCGGCGGCGAGGCCGAGCAGCAGCGCGACGCTCAGGAAGAGGGAGACGCCGCGCAGCACACGCCCGAGGGCGCTGCTGCGCGGCCTGGGGAGGTGCTCCCTGGCTGCATCGCGCGGCGATCGGGTGCGGGCAGGCGATTGGGTGCGGGGAGCCTGGGCCGGGGCGCGGCGGCGAGGGGCGCCCCGAGGCGCGGCGGGAGGGGGGAAACCGCCGCGCCTCGGGACGCTGACCAGCGCTGCCATCAGGCTGCCGCCTGTTCGCCCAGCGCCTCGGCGACGCGCATTCGCGCCGAACGGGCGCGCGGGTTGCGGACGACCTCGGCGGCGGAGGGCCTGCGCACGCGGCGGGTGACCAGGCGCAGGCTGGCCCGGTGCCCGCAGACGCAGCCGGGGCTGCGCGGCGGGCAGAGGCAGTCGCGTGACTCGCGGCCGAGATGGTCCTTGACGATGCGGTCTTCGAGCGAGTGGAAGGAGATCACCACCAGGCGAGCGCCGGCGCCGTCGAGCAGGCCGCAGGCAGCAGTCAGCGCGTCAGCCAGGAAATCGATCTCCTGGTTTACCGCGATCCTCAGTGCCTGGAACGTCAGAGTGGCGGGGTTGATTGTTCGACGTTCCCTGCCCCGTCCTGCGACCCGCGCGACGGCGCCGGCCAGCTCGCCAGTGGTGTGCAGCGGGCGGGCGGCGACGATCGCTCTCGCGATCGCCCGGCTGCGCGGCTCCTCGCCGAAGCGACGCAGCAACTCCGCCAGCTCGCCTTCTCCGTACTCGTTCACGATCACGGCCGCCGTCAGCCCGGCGTCCGGATCCATGCGCATGTCCAGCGGCTCGTCGCGCTGGAACGAGAAGCCCCGCCCCGGCGCATCGAGCTGCAACGAGGAGACGCCGAGGTCGAAGAGGACGCCCTCGACGCGCTCGAAGCCGTGTTCGGCGGCGATCGCCGCCAGATCGCGGTAGTGGCCGCGCACCAGCAGCACGGCGCTGCCGAAGCGCGCCAGCCGCTCGCCGGCGAGCGCCAGCGCCTGCGGATCCACGTCGACGCCCAGCAGGGAGCCGCCGGGCTGCGCCGCCTCGATCACCGCCTCGGCGTGACCGCCGAGGCCGGCGGTCGCGTCGATGTAGCGCCCGCCGGGGCGCACGGCGAGGCCCTCGAGGGTCTCGGCCACCATCACGGGCTCGTGCCGCACGGACTCCTGCATGTGGGGGCCGGAGGCGCTCATGCGTCGTCCTCCGCGACCGCCTCGGCGGCGGCCTCGTCGGCGCCCTGCCAGCGCTCGAGGTCCCAGACCTCGACGTAGTCGCCAAGCCCGACGAGGGCGACGCGGCCCGCGAGGCCGGCGTGCTCGCGCAGCTCCTGCGGGATCACGATCCGCCCCTGCCGGTCCAGCTGGGAGAAGCCGAAGGCGCGCGAGAGGAAGGCGCGGCGCCGCTGGCGGCCGATGCGCGTGCGCGTGTCGGAGTCGCCCAGCACCTCGTCGGTCTTCGCAGTGAAGCTGTCGTTCGTGTAGAGCTCGAGGCAGCCGTCGTCGGCGGGGCGGAGCACGCCCCCGTCCTGCAGCTCGCGGCGATAGACGGCCGGAATCGCGACCCGGCCGCGGTCGTCCAGCGAGTGCTCGTACGTGCCGTAGAAGTGCACGGCAGCCTCCGACGCGGGTTCCTCATCCCGTGGGCCAATCTGGGAATCTCTCCCATTTCACCCCACTTAGCCCCGCGAGGCTACCACACGCACCACCATCCGACAACCACCCCCACCGCCCCCGATGCGCGCGCCCCTGCTACGATCCACGGCGGAGCCCGCAGGGAAGCCCGCATGTCCGACCGCGCATCGCTCGGCCTCGCCGCCGTACTGACCGTGAGCGACCGCGCCTCGCGCGGGGAGCTCGAGGACCGCGCCGGTCCCGCCGTCGCGGCGCTGCTGCGCGCCGCCGGCTTCGAGGTCGCCGCGCCCGCCGTGCTGCCCGACGACCCGGATCGCATCTCGGCCTGGCTGCGCGAGCGCGCCGACGGGGACGGCGCCGCGCTGGTCGTGACGGCGGGGGGCACCGGCCTGACGCCGCGCGACCGCACCCCGCAAGCGACCGAGGCGGTGCTCGACTACCGCGTGGACGGCATCGCCGAGGCGATGCGCGCCGCCTCGATCGCCGTCGTGCCGACGGCGATGCTCTCGCGAGCGGTCGCCGGGGTGCGGGGGCGCACGCTGATCCTCAACCTGCCGGGCAGCGAGCGCGGCGCGACCGAGAACCTGGAGGTGGTGCTGCCGGTGCTGACGCACGCCGTCGCCCAGCTGCGCGAGGCGCCGGAGGAGCGCCCGCCCGCCGGCACGCACGCCGGCTGATCGGGGCGGGCGGACCGCGATGGGCGCCGACGGCAGGCGCTACGACGTGCTCACGATCTTCCCCGGCATCTTCCGGGGCCCCCTCGACGAGACGATCCTGCGCCGCGCCAGCGACGCCGGGCTCGTGGAGATCGCGCTGCACGACCTGCGCGATTGGACGCACGACCGCCATCGCACCGTCGACGACTACCCCTTCGGCGGCGGTCCGGGCATGGTGCTGAAGCCGGAGCCGATCTTCGAGGCCGTGGAGGCGATCCAGCCGCTCGCCGATCCGCCCGCGAGCGTCGTGCTGCTCACCCCGCAGGGCCGCCGCCTCGATCGCGATCTGGTCGCCGAGCTCGCGGCGCTGCCGCGCCTGCTGCTGATCTGCGGCCGCTACGAGGGCGTCGACGAGCGCGTCCGCGAGCGGCTCGTGGACATCGAGGTCTCGGTGGCCGACGTCGTGCTCTCGGGCGGGGAGCTGCCGGCGCTGCTGCTGCTCGACGCGCTGGCGCGGCGCATCCCCGGCGTGCTCGGCGGCGAGGGATCGCTGGACGAAGAGAGCTTCGAGGGCGGCCTGCTGGAGTACCCGCAGTACACCCGCCCGGCGGAGTTCCGCGGCTGGACCGTGCCGGACGTCCTGCTCTCCGGCCACCACGCCGAGATCGCGCGCTGGCGGCGCGCGCAGCGCCTGCGGCGCACCCTGGAACGCCGCCCCGACCTGCTCGCCGACGCCGATCTCACGCCCGAGGAGCGCGACCGCCTCGAATCCTGAGCGCGCTCGGCGGGTACGCGCTGCTGATGGACTGAGCCCGCGCGGCTCCCTCGACGCTACGGGCCGAGGCGCTAGACTGTTGTGGAGGGCTCCGCGGGAGCCCGGCCGCAGCTTTCCGGGGACCGACATGTTGATCGATCTGCGCGAACTCGCGTCGCCGCGCAACGAGACCATCCCCGACTTCAAGGCGGGCGACACCGTCAGCGTGAGCGTGCGCGTCGTCGAGGGCGAGCGCGAGCGCGTGCAGTCCTTCGAGGGCGTCGTGCTGCGCGTCCGCAAGGGTCCGAACGGCAGCTTCACCGTGCGCCGCATCGCCTCGGGCGTCGGGGTGGAGCGCACCTTCCCTTTCAACGGCAAGCGTGTCGAGAGCGTGCAGGTGACGCGCCGCGGGCGCGTGCGCCGCTCGCGCCTCTACTACCTGCGGGGCCGCACCGGCCGCGCCGCCCGCGTCCGCGAGGCGCGCCGCACGTAGTCCCGCCGCCCGCGACACCTGAGTCCCGACCTCACGGCTCACGCACGTATCATCGGGGCATGGCCACGCACGCACTCTCGCGGGAGCGCGACCGCTACGTCCAGGTCGCCGTCAACGCCGGGCGCCCCACGCACATGACCTTCTCGTACCGCGTCCCCCCCGGCCGCGACATCGAGGCGGGCGAGGTGGTGCACGTCCCCTTCGGAAGGCGCACGCTGCAGGGCATCGTCGTCGAGGAGCCGAGCGGCTTCAGCGGCTACCACGGCGACATCCGCGACCTCGATCCCCCGGTCGAGGGCGCCCCGAGGCTCAACGACCTCCAGCTCGAACTGGCCCGCTGGATCGCGCACGAGTACCTCGCGCCGCCGTGGGAGGCACACGCGCTGATGCTGCCTCCCGGCGCCGGCGAGCGGCCGCGGCGGCTCCTGCTGCGCGGGTCCGCCGATCCGCCGCAGGCGCTTTCGGAGCGGCAGCAGCAGCTCTACGCGCTGCTCGACGAGACGCCGCGCGAGGCCGGCCGGCTGCGCGCGGCGCTGCCCGGGCGCGTGGCGGCGCGCGCCTTCGAGGCCGCCCTCGCGGCGCTGCTCCGGCGCGGCCTCGCCGAGCGGCGCCATGAGCTGAGCCGCCCCAGCGGACGCCCGCGCGTCGTCGAGGTCGTCCGCCTCGTGGCGGCGCCGGACGAGGCGCTGCGCTTCGCGCGGGGCATCGAGGGCCGCCGCGCCTCGCGCCGGGCGCGGGCGCTGCAGGCGCTGCTCGCCGCCGCCGCCCCGATCGCGGTCGACGAGCTGGCGAGGATCGCGCGCGGCAAGCCCGCGGTGGAGACGCTGATCGAGGACGGCGACGTCGAGGTCGACGGGCGCGGCCTCGTCACGCTCGCGCTGTCGCCGGAGCAGGCGGCGGCCCGCATCCGCGAGTGGACGCGCACGCGCGCCCAGGACGCGGCGGCCCGCATGCTCGAGCGCTTCGCCGGCGAACCGGACCTCTCGCTGCCGCTCGGCGAGCTCGCGCGCGAATTCGGCGCGGCGGCGCGCGAGGCGCTGGCGGGGCTGCGCGACGAGGGCCTGCTGGCGGTCGAGGAGGTGCTCGATCGGCGCGATCCGCTGCGCAGCCTGGATGTCGCCGTTCGCCCGCCGCCCGAGCTGATCGGCGAGCAGCGCCGCGCCGCGCGCGCGATCAGCGAGGCGATCGACCGCGCCTCCGGGGAGGCGCTGCTGCTGGCGGGCGTCTCGGGGAGCGGGAAGACCGAGGTCTACCTCGCGGCGCTGCGGCACGCCGTCGATCAGGGCAAGCGCGGCATCGTGCTCGTGCCCGAGATCGCGCTGACCGTGCCCACCGTCTCGCGCTTCGCCGAGCGCTTCCCCGGCCGCGTCGGCGTGCTGCACTCCGGCCTCAGCGAGGGCGAGCGCCATGACGAGTGGCATGCGACCGCGCGGGGCGAGTACGACGTGGTGATCGGCTCGCGTTCGGCGATCTTCGCGCCGCAGCCGGACCTCGGGCTGATCGTGATCGACGAGGCGCACGAGTGGACCTACAAGCAGGCGGACCCCGCGCCGCGCTATGACGCGCGCACGGTCGCCGCGCGGCTCGCGGAGCTGAGCGGCGCGGCGCTGGTCTTCGGGACGGCCACCCCGGACGCGGAGCGCTGGCACGCCGCCGCCGAGGGCCGCCTTCGCCGCCTCGATCTGCCGAGGCGAATGCGCGCCGTGCGCCAGCCCGACGGGACCACGCAGGTCTGGCCGGACGAGGGGCTGCCGGAGGTGGAGATCGTCGATGTGCGAGGGCAGCGCTCGCTGTTCTCCGGCGAGCTCGTGCAGGCCCTCGGCGAGACGCTGGACCGCGAGGAGCAGGCGCTGCTCTTCCTCAACCGCCGCGGTCTCGCCGGCTACCTGCTCTGCCCGCGCGGGCACTCCCCCGCCTGCTCCGGCTGCGACGTCTCGCTGACGCTGCACGACCCGCCCGGCCGGCTGGTCTGCCACCAGTGCAACCGCTCGCGGCGGCTGCCGCCCCGCTGCCTCGAGTGCGAGGGGCCGCTGCGCCGGGCCCGCGCGGGCACGCAGGCGGTGCAGCGCGAGGTGCTCAAGCTCTATCCGACCGCGCGCGTCGTCCGCTGGGACCGCGACACCGCGCGCCGCCGCGAGCAGCACGAGGAGATCTTCGGCCGCATGCAGCGCCACGAGGTCGACGTGCTGGTCGGCACGCAGATGATCGCGAAGGGCCTCGACCTGCCGCTCGTCACGCTCGTCGGCGTCGTACTCGCGGACTACGGGCTGCACGGCGGCGACTTCCGCGCGCGCGAGCGCACCTTCCAGCTGCTGGAGCAGGTGGCCGGCCGCGCTGGCCGCGCCGAGCGCCACGGCCGCGTGATCGTCCAGACGCTCTCCCCCGACGACCCCGCGATCGAGGCCCTCGCGGGCCACGACGTGGACGGCTTCTTCGAGGACGAGCTGACCTGGCGCGCGGAGTACGGCTACCCGCCGTTCCAGCGCCTCGCGCGGCTCGTCTTCTCGCACACGCGCGGCGACTACGCCGCCGAGGAGGCGCGGCGCATGAGCGGTGAACTGGAGCGCCTCGCCGCGGGCCTCCCCAACATCGAGGTGCTCGGGCCCGCGCCGCCGCCGCTGGCCCGCGTGCGCGGACGCCACCGCTGGGCGCTGCTCGTGCGCGCCCCCGACCCGGCGGAGCTGCTGCGCGGCGTCGAGTTCCCCGCCGGCTGGGTCGTGGACATTGATCCGCTGACGCTCGGGTAGCGCGGCGAGGCGGCGCGGACGCTGCGCACGCGGTGGGCTACACTCGACGCGCACAAGCGCGCGATGCCGCGCGCCCGGCCAGCGACGCCGCAGCGGGAGCGCACCCTGACCGTCCGACCGATCCGCTACCTCGGCGACCCCGTCCTGCGCCGGCAGGCCAGGAAGGTGCGCCGCCCCGACGACTCGATTCGTCGGCTCGTCGACGACATGATCGAGTCGATGGTCGCCGCCCAGGGCGTCGGCCTCGCGGCGCCGCAGATCGGCGTCGGCCTGCGCATCGTCGTGATCGGCATGCCGGAGGAGGAGCCGTTCGCGCTGCTCAACCCGGTCGTCGTGAAACGCTCCGGCGAGCGCCGCATGGAGGGCGAGGGCTGTCTCTCCGTGCCCGGCTACCGCGGCGCGCTGACGCGTTCGCAGCGCGTGGTCGTGAAGGCGCTGGACCTCGACGGCCGCGAGGTGCGGATCCGCGCCGAGGACAACCTGCTCGCGCAGGCGCTCGAGCACGAGGTGGACCACGTCAACGGCATCCTCTACGTCGACCGCCTCGACAGCATGGACGACCTGATGAAGCTCGAGGGCGACAGCTGGGTTCCCGCGGAAGCCGCGGCCGTCGGCCCGGCGGCGGGCGCGAGCTAGGGGGCGGCGTGGAACTGCTCTGGCCGCTGGTCTTCGTCGTCGTCGCCTTCTACCTGATCCTGCTGCGCCCCGTGCTCAACCAGCAGCGCCGCCGCCGCCGCGACCTCAGCAAGCTCGCCGTCGGCGACGAGGTGCTCACCAGCGGCGGCTTCTTCGCGACCGTGCGCGCGATCCGCACCCGCGAGGACGGCCCGCTCGAGATCCTGCTCGAGGTGGCCCCCGGCGTGGAGTTGCGCGCCACCGCCGACGCGATCCAGGTCGTCACCGCCTCTGCGGCCGACGCGAAGCAGGACGCCGACGCGCTTGGCGCGGCCGATGAGACGGACGCTCGCTAGATGGGGCGCTGGCTGCCGCTGCTGGGCGTAGTGCTGCTGACGATCGCCGCGATCTACACGATCTGGCCTTCCGAACCCGACAAGTGGCTGCCCCGCATTGTGCCCTGGCCCGAGGGGCAAGGCGTGAGCATCGGCGGCTTCGAGCGCGACACGATGCGGCTCGGCCTCGATCTGCAGGGCGGCACCCGGCTGCTGCTCCAGGGCAGCCTCCCGGAGGACGCGGAGGGCGGCCTCGACGACGCGCTCGAGGGCTCCGTGCGGGTGCTCGAGCGCCGCGTCAACGCCGCCGGACTCTCGGAGGCGGAGGTCACGCGCCAGGGCGTCGATAGCATCACGATCCAGATTCCCGGCCTCGATCCGGCGGAGGCGCGCCAGCTGCTCGGCCGCACGGCGCTGCTGCAGTTCTGCGAGGCGCCCACGGGGCTCGGCGGCGCGCCCTGCGGCGAGGACGGGCAGTGGGTGCAGTCGCTCGCGGTCCTCGACGGCAACTCGGTCGCGCTGACCGGGCGCTTCCTCAGGCCGAACGCCTTCGTGGGCGCGGACCCGCTCGGCAACCCGCTCGTGCAGTTCGAGTGGACCGGCGAGGGCGCCACGCTCTCCGAGCAGATCACGCGCCGCCTGCTCGGTCAGCCGCTCGCGATCTTCCTCGACAACGAGCTGCTGTCCGCGCCGACCGTGCAGGGCGTGATCGTCAACAACGGCACGATCAGCGGCCTCTCGTTCGAGCGCGCCACGGAGCTGGTGATCCAGCTCAACTCCGGTGCGCTGCCCGTGCAGCTCGCGGTCCTCCAGGAGCAGGAGGTGGACGCGACGCTCGGCGAGGATTCCGTGCGCCGCTCGGTGCTGGCGGGCGAGATCGGACTGCTGATCGTGATGCTGTTCATGGTGCTCTACTACCGGGTGCCCGGCATCCTCGCTTCGATCGCGCTGGTCGTGTACACGGTCGTGACGCTGGCGATCTTCAAGTTGATCCCGGTCACGCTGACGCTGTCCGGCATCGCCGCGTTCGTGCTCTCGGTCGGTATGGCCGTGGACGCGAACATCCTGATCTTCGAGCGGATGAAGGAGGAGTTGCGCTCCGGCCGCGCCTTCCACACCGCGCTCGACGCCGGGTTCAGCCGCGCCTGGTCCTCGATCCGTGACTCCAACGTGACGACGCTGATCACCTGCGGCATCCTCTTCGTGCTCGGCGGCGGCATCGAGGTGCCCGGCTTCGGCGCCTTCGACGCGCCGCTCGTGCAGGGCTTCGCGATCACGCTGGCGATCGGCGTGCTCGTCTCGATGTTCTCGGCGATCACGGTCACGCGCAGCCTGCTCAAGCTGCTCGTCGGCACGCGCATCGCGCGCAACCCGGAGCTGCTCGGCGCCGGCGCCCATCCCGCGCCCGGCGTGGCCGAGGCGGCCTCGACGGGTGGTGAGGCGTGAGGGTGATCGACCTCGTCTCGACGCGGCGGCGCTTCTTCGCCCTGAGCACGGCGCTCGTCGTCATCGCGTTGGTGCTGCTGGCGATCCCGCCGACGCTGCGCCCGGGCATCGAGTTCACCTCGGGCACGACGACGCTGCTGCGCTTCGAGCACGGCGCGGACCAGGCCGCCCTGCGCGCCGCCTACGCCGACCTCGGGCACGACGAGGCGCGCATCCAGTCCACGGGCCCCGGCGAGTTCCTGATTCGCACCCGCAAACTGGACGTCCCCGACACCGCGCTGATCGAGATCGCCCCCGAGGCCGCCGAGAGCGAACCGGCGGACCCCGGCCTCGGCTCGCTGCTGCTCGGCGCCGAGGGCGCGGAGGGCGAGATCGCGCTGCGCGTCTTCCAGCTCGGCGATGTCTGCGACTTCGGCGCCGAGATCGCCTCCGTCCCCGCAGGCACGGAAGCGCGCATCCTCGAGGAGGTCCGCGCCTGCGACCAACCCGCCGAGGACGATGCCGGTGACGCCGCCGAGGATGGTGACGGCGAGGATGCCGCCGGCGCCGCCGACGATGCCGATGGCGACGGCGACGATGCCGCTGGCGCCGCCGAGGACGGCGAAGAGCCGGAGGCCGAGGTCCTCGCGTACCGCGTCCAGGTCGATGGCGGGGACGGCGCGATCGTGACCGGCTTCATCGCCCCGGCCGAGACGCGCCCGCTCGATGGCTCCGGCGGCGTTGAGCCCGAACTCAGCGCCGAGGAGCTCGGCGAGCGCGGCGTGATCGAGGCGGAGCTGGGGAGGCGCTTCGGGCAGTTCGAGGTGCTGGAGTTCGCCTCGGTCTCGGCGGTGGTCTCGAAGCAGGCGGTGCGCAACGCGGCGGCGGCGGTGGTCGTCGCCTCGCTGTTCATCATGGGCTACATCGTCTTCGCGTTCTCCAGCATGCCGCACCCGTTCCGCTACGCGATGGCCGCGATCATCGCGCTGCTGCACGACGTCGCGATTGTGATCGGCGCGTTCTCCCTCTTCGGGAAGCTCTTCGGGATCGAGATCAACCTGATGTTCGTGACCGGATTGCTGACGATCATCGGCTTCTCGGTGCACGACACGATCGTGATCTTCGACCGCGTGCGCGAGAACGTGCAGCGCGCGCCGACGGCGCCGCTCGCCGAGAACGTCAACGCGGCGCTGGTGCAGACGCTGGGGCGCTCGCTGAACACCTCGATCACGCTGCTGTTCACGATCATGGCGCTGCTCTGGCTGGGCGGACCGACGATCGAGAGCTTCCTGCTGGTGCTGCTCGTCGGCGTGGTCGCCGGCGCCTACTCCAGCATCGCAATCGCGGCGCAGGTGCTGGTCGCCTGGGAGGAGGGCGACGTCCCGAGGCTGCTCGCCCGCGTCCGGCGCCGCGAGGACGCCGCGTCCGCCTCGTAGGCGGACCGCGCCGACGGCCGTCAGGCCCAGATGGCGATGGCCGCGAGGATGATCGTGATCACGGTGACGTTCGCGCCGACGATCAATCCGCCCAGCTGAAGTCGCAGGCGCGCCAGTTCGTAACGCAACGCGTCCCGCGAGACGGCGCGCGCCTCGATCGCGTCGGCAACGGCCCGCGCCTGCTCCGCCGAGAAGCCGGCGGACTCAAGACTGCGCACGGTCTCCAGCACGTAGTCACCCTTCGTTGCATCGATCATGCCGCATAGCGCAAAGCGGACTATGTCGGCTGTGCCAGCACGCGCTCGTCCCCTCGCCGCGTCGTCACGCCGTCGCGGTCGAGGCGTTCGAGCAGCGCCTGCGCGGTGCGGCGGTTGGTGCCGAGGGCGTCGCGCGCCCCCGCCAGCGTCACGCTGCCCTCGTTCGCGATCAGCGCGACGATCGCCTCGCGCGCCTCGGTGAAGCGTCCGGCCGCGAAGACCACGCCGTCCCCGCAGTCGACGACGTGGCCCGTCGCGCCGAGGTAGCCCAGCAGCTCGGGATCGAGGTCGAGGCGGGGCGGGCTGAGGCCCGCTGCTTCGAGGGCGGCGATCGCCTCGTCGGCGGCGCGGCGCTGCGCGGCCGTCGGCTGTGGCTTCCAGTCCACCCGCGTCACGCCGGCGCCGCGCGCCTCGATCCGCGGGGCGAGCGCGCCGAGCAGGGCGGCGAGCGCGTCCGGCTCCAGGCGTACACGCGCCCGCAGTTCGCCCGCGGGCATGGCGAGGCGCAGCGGGTGCGCACGCTCGTACTCCTCGAGCGTGCGCTCGATGCGCGTGCGCAGCCGCTCCAGTCCGGCCGCGCTGACGTAGCGCGGCGTTCCATCCGCGTGGTCGAGCGCGACCGCGTCGCCCGCCGCGATCAGCGCCTCGATCGCCGCTTCGAGGGCGGCCTCGTCGAGGTCGGCGACAGCGGCGAGCCGCGCGAGCGTCGCCGGCTCGACGCCCTCCAGCGCGGCCAGCGCCTCGCCCTCGGGCGAACCCTCGGCGAGGCGCCGCAGCCGCTCGACGATCGCCGGATCGGTGCGTCGTCGTCGTCCGGCGTTGACCTCCAGAACCCGCCCGCCGCCGACGGTCTGGTCCGAGACGCGCAGCACGAACAGGTCGCCGGGCGAGGCGGCGAGGGCGGGCGCGAGCTGGATCTGGCACCAGCCCTCGGCGCCGGGCGGCACCTCGTCGGCGCCGAGCACGCGCAATCGGCCCTGCGTCTCGGCGGCGCCGAGGTGCACGGTCACGCGCAGGTTGTGCCGCAGGCCGCGCCGCGCGAGGGCGCGCACGCGCACGTCAATCGTCGTTGCCGGCCGCATCTCGCCGGGGCGCGCCAGCACCTGTCCGCGGCTCAACTGATCGGTGCTCACACCCGCGAGGTTCACGGCGACACGGGTGCCGGGCAGTGCCTCCTCGATCTCCTGCTGGTGCGTCTGCAGGCCGCGGATCCGCGCCTCCGGGCCGCCGGGGACGGCCTCGACGGCGTCGCCGGTGCGCAGGCGCCCGTCGAGCAGCGTGCCGGTCACCACCGTGCCGAAGCCCGCCATCGTGAACACCCGATCGATGCCGAAGCGCGGCCGCCCCACGTCGCGCGGCTCCGGCGTCGCCGCCAGCGCCTCGTCGAGGGCCGCCCGCAGCTCCTCGAGGCCACTCCCGTTGACGACGGACGTGCGCACGATCGGCGAGCCCGCGAGCGAGGTGTCGGCGAGCAGCTCGCGCAGCTCCTCCTCGACCAGCTCGGCCCACTCCTCCTCCTCGACGAGGTCGAGCTTGGTGAGCGCGACGACGCCGCGCCGCAGCTCCAGCAGGTCCAGGATCTCGAGGTGCTCGCGCGTCTGCGGCATCACCCCCTCGTCGGCGGCGACGACGAGCAGGGCGAGATCGATCGCGCCGACGCCGGCGAGCATGTGGCGGACGAAGCGGACGTGTCCGGGCACGTCGACGATCGAGACCTCGCGGCCGGAGGGCAGCGTCAGCCAGGCGAAGCCGAGCTCGATCGTGAGGCCGCGCTCGCGCTCCTCGCGCAGCCGGTCCGGATGGATGCCGGTCAGCGCCTCGACGAGGGCGGACTTTCCGTGGTCGACATGTCCGGCGGTGCCGATGACGTACATGGCCGGAGTCTAGCGGCGTTCGCGTGCGGAGCGCCTGTTGGGCCTTGACATTCCTGCCGCCGGAGGCGAGCCTGACGAAGGTAGCAAATCTACATAAACGTTGGAGTGGACTCTATGGTGTCACTCGACTCCCTGCGGCAGGAGCTTGCTGAGGCGCTCGAGGAGCGCCGCCGGCTGGACGAGCGCATCGATCAGCTCGAAGACGCGATCGAGGCGCTGGCCAGGCTCGAAGGCGACCCCGACGACCTGCCGCCCCGGCGCGCGCCTGCCGACGATGAGCCTCCCCGGCGGGACTGGGCGGACGAGGAGCCGCCCCGGCGCGACTGGGCGCGCGACGAGCCGCCTCGGCGAATGGAGCCGCGGCCGGACCTCCGGGAGCTGCTCGACCGCCATCGCGAGGACATCGAGGACCAGGTCGAGTCGCTCCAGTCGAGCCTGCCGTTCGTGGGCCTGAAGTACTACCGGGACCAGCTGCTGCCGCAGGTGGTGGGCGAGATCCGGCAGGGCGAACTGCGCTCCCTGATGGACCTGATGGTCGATACCGGCCTCGTCGATGTCTACCAGGTGGAGAACCCGAACAACCCCGAGTTCCCGACGGCGGCGATCCGCCTCCCGCTCAAGGACGATGACGCCGACGAGCCGGATGAGCTGGACGAGTTCGACGAGCTGGGCGAACCGGACGAGCCCGCCGAGGCCGAGGAGTTCGACGACGATCCGCTGTGACCGTCGCCTTCAGCACTGACGAGCTCTACCTCTCGCACGAACCGCCCGGCGGCGTTCCGCACCCCGAGCGCCCCGCACGCCTCGCGGCAATCATCGGGCGTCTCGAATCCAGGGGCCTGTTCGAGCGCATGGTGCGGCTGCCGCAGCGCGACGCGACGGACGAGGAACTGCTGGCCGTCCACGATCGCGGCGTGCTCGACACCGTGCAGGCGCACCACGCGGCGGGCGGCGGCTGGATCGACGCGGACACGTTCGTCGGGACGGCATCGCCTGCTGCTGCCCGGCGGGCCGCCGGGGCCGCCCTCGCGGCGACCGAGGCGGTGCTGAGCGGTTCGGCCCGCAGCGCCTTCGTCGCCGCCCGGTCACCATGCGACGCGCGAGCGCTCGATGGGGTTCTGTCTCTACAACCAGGTCGCCGTCGCGGCCGCGGACGCTCTCGCGCGGGGCCTCGAACGGGTCGCCGTCGTCGACTGGGATCTGCACCACGGCAACGGCACGCAGGCGATCTTCGACGCCGACCCGCGCGTGCTCTACGTCAGCACGCACGCCTACCCCTACTACCCCGGCACCGGCGCCGTGGACGATCGCGGGCGTGGCGAGGCGGCCGGCACGAAGATCAACGTCCCGCTCCCGCACGGGGCGGGGGACCGCGCCTTCCTCGCCGCCTACGAGCGGGTAGCCGTCCCCGCCCTCGAGGCCTTCGAGCCCGCGCTGGTGCTCGTCTCCTGCGGCTGGGACTCGCACGCCCGCGATCCGCTCGGCGCGCTCGCCGTCTCGACCGAGGGCTATACGACGGTGGCGAGGCTCATCCTCGGCGCCGCCGAGCGGCTGTGCGACGGTCGCCTCGTCGCCGTCCTCGAGGGCGGCTACGACGAGCACGCGCTCGCCTGCTGCGCGCAGGCGCTCTGCGAGCTGCTGCTCGGCGACGAGCCGACGCCGGACCCTGAGCAGGGCGCGGGTCGGCCGGAGCTCGTGCGCGAGATCGACGCGGTGATCGCCGCGGCGCGCGCTGGCTGCGGCCTCGACTGAGGGCTGACCTCGCTACTCGATCGTTCGCGACTCGGCGAGCGTATCGATGCGGCCACAGGCCGGGCAGCACTCCGGGAGCTCGCGGCGCGGCACCTCGCCGCGCGTCGCGGAGACGCCGAGCCAGATGTCGTCGCGCAGGCGGAAGTGGGGGCTGAGGCGTCCGCGCGGGCCGCTCGCCGCGGCGCGCAGCTCTTCCTCGACGCGACGCGCCGCCTCCAAGCGGCTGATCGGGCCGGGTGGCCGCACGAGCACCTCGCGTCCGCAGTGCGAGCAGCGGTAGACCTCGATGGCCATGGACGGAGGGCCGCTAGCCGGGCGCGACGGCGGCCGCGGCCTCCGACTCCGGCAGCAGGTCGACGAAGACCTCGTTCGCCAACAGCAGGCCGCGCTCGGTGAGGCGCAGCCGCTCGCCCTCCCATTCGAGCAGGCCGATCGCGGCGTGCCGCTCGATCGCCTCGCCGAACGCCTCGCGCGGCGAGACGCCGAAGCGCGCGGCGAACCCGGAGGCGGCGACGCCCTCGATCAGCCGCAGGCCGAGGATCAGCGCGTCCGCGCGCAGCGTCGCCGCGTCCGGCGTCTCGCCGCCGGCGATCTGCTGCAGCGAGCCGCGTCCGCGCCGCTCGCGCTCCTCGTGCGAGGCGTCGACGAGCTCGACGTAGCGGGCGGGGGAGTCGACGTTGGCGAGGCGCTGCCCGGCGAAGAAGGAGTGCGCGCCCGCGCCGAGGCCGAGGTAGGGCTCCGCGCGCCAGTAGACGAGGTTGTGACGGCAGGCCAGTCCGGGCCGCGCCCAGTTCGAGATCTCGTACTGCTCGTAGCCCTCGCCGGCGAGCCGCTCGCGCGTCCACTCGTACTGGTCGGCGACGACGTCCGGGTCGGGCTCAGGGAGCTGGCCCTTCCGCACCTGGTAGTAGAGGGCCGTGCCCGGCTCGATCGTCAGGGCGTAACAGGAGATGTGCTCCGGGCGTGCTGTGAGGACGCCCTCGAGCGTTGCCTGCCAGCGGCTCAGCGGCTGCCCGATCAGCCCGAAGATCAGGTCGGCGCTGACGTTCTCGAAGCCCGCCGCGCGGGCGTCCCGCAGCGCCTCGAGGGCGCGGTCGCCCGAGTGCTGGCGGTCGAGCAGTTCGAGCTCGTCGGCGTGCAGCGACTGCACGCCGATCGAGAGCCGGTTGAAGCCGACGGCGCGCAGGCCCTCGAGGTGCTCGCGGGTCAGGTCGGTGGGGTTGGCCTCCAGCGTCCACTCGGCGTCGGGGGCGACGGCGTAGCGCTCGCGGATCGCGCCGGCGAGCGTGCGCATGTCGTCGAGCGAGCTGAGGCTGGGCGTGCCTCCGCCGAAGAAGATCGTGCGCACCTCGAACTCGCGGGCTGCTGGCGCCCAGAGGCCGATCTCGCGCACGAGCGCGGGCGTGTAGTCCGGCACGAGGTGGTCGAGACCCTCGTAGGAGTTGAAGTCGCAGTAGCCGCACTTCGCGGTGCAGAACGGGATGTGCAGATAGAGCGAGAGCGCCCGCGTCATGCCTCGACCTGCTCCCCGGCGTCGCCGCGCCTCGCGGCCAGCGTACAGGCGCGGCGCGATGCGGGGAACGCGGGCAGCGAGGCGGCCGGAGCGCTGGCCCGCCCCCCGCCTCCGTGCGAGACTCGACAGACGATGCTGCGCGACTTCGAGGCAGGGCTCCTCCGACCGGGGCACGCGGGCCAGGACGTGGTCCTCGCGGGCTGGGTCCACCGCCGGCGCGACCACGGCGGCCTGGTCTTCATCGACCTGCGCGACTTCTCCGGGATCGTGCAGGCCGTGTTCCACCCCGAGGACGCGCCCGAGGCCTTCGCGGTCGCCTCCGCGCTGCGCAGCGAGTACGTGGTGCAGATCGCCGGGGAGGTCGTCGAGCGGACGCCGGAGACGGTGAACCCGGAGCTGGCGACGGGCGGCGTCGAGGTCGCCGTCCGCGAGGCGAGGATCCTCAACGAGGCGGAGACGCCGCCCTTCCCGATCAACCAGGACACGCAGGTCGACGAGGCGACGCGGCTGCGCTACCGCTACCTGGACCTGCGCCGCGAGCGCATGGCCGCGAACATCAAGCTGCGCCATCGCGTGGTGCGCTTCATCCGCAACTACCTCGGCGACCGCGACTTCGTCGAGATCGAGACGCCGGTGCTCGGCCTCGCGACTCCCGAGGGCGCGCGCGACTACCTGGTGCCGAGCCGCATCCATCCCGGGCGCTTCTACGCGCTGCCGCAGTCGCCGCAGCAGTGGAAGCAGCTGCTGGTGGTCGCCGGGCAGGAGCGCTACTTCCAGATCGCGCGCTGCTACCGCGACGAGGATCTGCGCGCCGATCGCCAGCCCGAGTTCACCCAACTCGACCTCGAGCTGGCGTTCGCCGAGCAGGACGACGTGCTCGACCTGATCGAGGGCCTCTACAGCGAGCTGGCGCTCACCGAGGGCAGGCGCTTCCAGACCCCCACGCCGTTCCCCCGCATGACCTGGGCCGAGGCGATGGAGCGCCATGGCTCCGACAAGCCGGACCTGCGCATCGGCATCGAGATCCGCGACCTCAGCGCGCTCGTCGCCGACTCGGAGTTCGGCGTCTTCCGCAACGCGGTCGCGGCCGGCGGGCGCGTGCGCGGCTTCGCCGTCCCCGGTGGCGCCGACACGCCGCGCCGTGGCGCCGACGCGCTGGTCGAGCTCGCCCAGGAGCTGGGCGCCGGCGGTCTCGTCTGGGTCGCCTTCGACGGCGAGGGCGACCTCGATAGCGTGTCGCCCGAGGAGCTGCACGAGGCGACGCGATCGCCGGCGAAGCGCTTCCTCGACGGCGAGACGCTGGCGGCGCTGGGCGCGGCCTGCGGCGCGAGCCGCGGCGACATGCTGCTGATCGTCGCCGACCGCGACGAGGTGACCTCGCGGGTGCTGGACGGGCTGCTGCGTCACGTCGCCGAGCAGCGCGGCCTCGCCGACCCGGACGTGCTGGCGTTCGCGCTGATCACGGACTTCCCGATGTTCGAGCGCGACGCCGCCGACACGCGCTGGAGCGCCGTCCACCACCTCTTCACCTCACCCTACGAGGAGGACGACGAGCTGCTGGAGACGGACCCCGGACGGGTCCGCTCGCGCGCCTACGACCTCGTGTGCAACGGCCAGGAGATCGGATCGGGCTCGATCCGGATCCACCGCCGCGAGCGGCTGCTGCGCGTGCTGCGCGCCCTCGACCTGGACGAGGCCGAGGCGGAGGAGCGCTTCGGCCACATGCTGCGGGCGTTCACCTACGGCGCGCCGCCCCACGGCGGCATCGCGCTCGGCATCGACCGCACGGCGGCGCTGCTGGCCGGCGAGCGGGACATCCGCGAGGTGATCGCCTTCCCGAAGACGAAGACGGCCTCCGACCCGATGACCGGCGCGCCGAGCGCGGTCGAGGCGCAGCAACTTGCCGACGTGCACGTCGCGCTGACAGCGGAGGCGCAAGCGTTGGGCGGCGCGACTGACGTATGATCCCCCGAGACTCGCTATCGCGCCGGCGATAGCGGACCTGCAAGCGGGCGGAGGGCTCCGTGGGCGGACAGAACCGCATCATCGTCATCATGCTCGGGGTGCTCGCCGCCCTCGTGCTGATCATCGGCGGGCTCTCCGCCGTGCTGCTGCTCGGAGGGGGCGAGGATGACGCCGCCGAACCGACGGCGGCGGCCGGGACGACGACCGACACCGGCGGCGCGAGAAGCGGCGACGGCGACAGCGGCGACGGCGGAGACGACGGCGGTGACGGCGCCGGGGCCGCCGCGGGACGGCTCCGCCTGCCGGGCGGCGATCCCGTCACGCTCGATCCGCACATCGCCGGCGACTCCGGCTCGGCCGAGTACATCGTGGAGGTGTTCAGCGGCCTCGTCACGATCGGGCCGGATCTGAGCATCGAGCTCGACCTCGCGGAGTCGGTCGAGATCAGCCCGGACGGGCTGCAGTACACGTTCACGCTGCGCGACGACATCCTCTTCCACAACGGCCGCCGCGTGACCGCCGAGGACGTGCGCTGGTCGATCCAGCGCGCCGCCTCGCCCGACCTCGCTTCGCCGACCGCGCTCGCCTACCTCGGCGACATCGTCGGCGTGCGCGAGCACTTCTACGGGCTGGCCGAGACGATCGAGGGCGTCGAGGTCGTCGACGACCGCACGATCCGCTTCACGATCGACGAGCCGAAGCCGTACTTCCTGGCGAAGCTCACCTACCCGACGGCCTTCGTCGTCGATCAGCAGCAGGTCGAGAGCAACCCGCGCGGCTGGACGCGCCGCCCGGTCGGGACGGGCCCGTACCGCCTCCAGGAGTGGCGCATCGGCGAGCGGATCGTGCTGCGCGCCAACCCGCGCTACCACTTCGGCGAGCCCTCGGTGCGCGAGGTGCTGTACGAGCTGGCGGGCGGCTCCACGCTGACCCGCTTCGAGAACGGCGAGTTGGACATCGCCTTCATCTCGGTCAACGACATCGATCGGGCGCGCGACCCGAGCAGCGACATCGGGCCGCTCTACCAGGAGTTCAGCCAGTTCACGATCTCCTACCTCGCGTTCAACACGCAGGTGCCGCCGTTCGACGACGTCAACGTGCGCCGCGCCCTCGGCCTCTCGATCGACCGCCGGCTGATCGCCGAGGTGACGTTCAAGAACATGCTGGCGCCCGCCACGGGCATCCTGATGCCGCAGCTGCCGGGCTACACCCCGGAGGACAAGACCTTCCAGTTCGACCCGGACGAGGCGCGCCGCCTGCTGGCGGAGTCGAAGTACGGCTCGGCCGAGAACCTCCCGCCGATCGTGATCACCGAGGTCGGCGGCGGCGCCGAGGCGCGGATCGACACGCAGGCCTTCATCGAGCAGTGGCGCAATGAGTTGGGCATCGAGGTGCGCATCCAGCAGACGGACTTCGCGACGTTCCTGGAGGACCAGGACTCCGGCCGCCTGCAGATGTTCAACGCCGGCTGGATCATGGACTACCCGGACCCCGAGGACATCCTGGACCTCAAGTTCCACTCGGAGTCCGCGCTCAACGACGTGGGCTACTCCAACAGCGAGGTCGACGCGATCCTCGACCGCGCCCGCACCGAGCAGGACAGCGGGGCGCGGCTCCAGCTCTACCAGCAGGCGGAACGCCTGATCATCGAGGACGCGGCCTGGCTGCCGCTCTACTTCTCGCGCTCGCATGTCGTGATCAACGCGGCTGTCGAGGGCTGGTTCGAGCCGCCGATGGTGATCCCGCGGCTGCGCCACATCACCGTGAACCGCTAGCCGGAACGGAGGCGGTCGGCGATGGCCGGATACATCATCCGCCGCCTGCTCTGGCTGCCGGTCGTCCTGTTCGTGGTCTCGTTCGCGACCTTCTCGATCGCGCGCTTCGGCCCCGGCGATCCGGTGAGCGTCGCCGCCGGGCAGTACCGCGACGCCGAGGTGCTTGAGCGCGTCCGCGCCGAGCGCGGCCTCGACGGCTCGATCTTCGAGCAGTACGGCCGCTGGCTGTTCGGCGATCTCTACCCCGGCGGCTCCGGAGGCGGCTCGATCCGCGGAGACTTCGGCGAGTCGTTCATCCAGCGCGGCTTCACGGTCAACGAGCTGATCCGCAAGCGCATGCTGATCTCGGCGCAGCTGGGCTTCCTCGCGCTGGTCGTCGTGTTCGGGACGGGCATCCCGCTCGGGCTGCTCGCGGCGCGCTTCAGCGGGAGCTGGATCGACCCGTTCGTGATCAGCAGCCTGCTCTTCCTCACTGCGCTGCCGGTGCTCGTGATCATCCCGCCGATGCTGTGGCTGTTCGCGCTCCAGTTCGACATCCTGCCGGCCGGCGGCTGGGGAGGCGACGGCCTCGCGGGCATCTTCGACGTCTGGTGGGTCGGAGGCGTGATCGCCGTGCCGATCCCCGACCCGCACCTCTACATGCCCGTCTTCGTGCTCTCGATCGGCGGCATCGCCGGCGTCGCGCGGCTGGTGCGGATCACGGCGCTCGAGGTGCTCACGGAGGACTACGTGCGCACCGCGCGCGCGAAGGGGATCACCGAGGCCGCTGTGGCGCTGCGACACGTCCTCCCCAACTCGCTGCTGCCGGTCGTCACGGTGATCGGCTTCGCGCTGGTCGGCATCCTCGAGGGGGCGTTCTTCACGGAGACGCTGCTCGGCATCCCGGGCATCGGGCGCTTCTCGATCGAGGCGGTGCAGAGCCGCGACTACGACGTGATCCTCGCGATCACGGTGATCATCGCGACCGCGTTCCTGATCGCGAACCTCGTGATCGAGATCAGCTACACCTTCATCGACCCGCGCGTGCGGCTGGGCGAGGCGGTGAACGCGTGAGCGCCGCCGCAGTCGGCCTCGAAGACGCCGAGGTCGCCCGGGAGCGGCCCGCCGGTCCCTGGCTGCAACTCTGGCGACGCCTGCGCCGCAAGCGGATCGCGATGATCGGGCTCGCCGTGGTGCTCTTGATCTACCTGATGGGCATCACCGCGCAATGGACGGCGCCCTACTCCTACCGCGAGCAGAACCTGGAGCGCGGCCTCGAGGGGCCGAGCGCGGACCACTTCCTCGGCACGGACCGGCTCGGCCGCGACATGCTGAGCCGCGTGATGTACTCCGCCCGGACCACGGTGATCATCACCATCACCGTGATCGTCACCGGCGGCATGGTGATCGGCCCGACGCTCGGCCTCGTCTCGGGCTACCGCGGCGGCTGGGTTGACGGCGTGATCGGCCGCGTCGGCGACATCTTCATCGCCCTGCCGGGGCTGCCGATGCTGATCCTGATCAACGCCTCGCTCGCCCCGCGCGTGATCGAGGCGACCGGGTGGCTCGAGGACAATTCGCCGCTCAGCGGGCTCGTCGCCAACGGCGTGCCCTCGTACCTGACGGTCTTCGGCGCGCTCTCGCTGTTCTTCTGGGTGGGCAGCATGCGCATCATCCGCGCGCAGACGCTGCAGATCCGCGAGCGGGACTTCGTGCTCGCGGCGCAGGCGATGGGCGCGACCACGAGCCACGTGATCTGGCGGCACCTGCTGCCCAACGTCTCCTTCCTGCTCATCCTCGGCGCCTCGACCGCCCTCGGAGCCGTGGCCGGCTCGGAGCTGTTCCTGACCTGGTTCGGCGTCGGCATCCAGCCGCCGGCGCCCTCGTTCGGCGCGATGATCTTCGAGGCGGGCAGCGTCCGCACCTTCCAGGCGAGCCCGCACCTGCTGCTGGTGCCCTCGTTCTTCGTCGTCTCGCTGCTCTTCGCGTTCGCGCTCTTCGGCGACGCGCTCAATGACGCGGTGCGTGCGCGGTGACGGCGCTATCGAGGGCGCGACGGCGTCCGCGGGACCGAAGTGGGAGCCGTTGATATACTCAATCCGCTACGCTCCCGCGCGTTACCGGTGGTCCACGGACCCCGCCGCCGCGAGGACGTCCCGTTGCGAGATGGCCTGCCGCGCGCAGTCCCGCCACGGAGAAGGGGCCAGCCTTGGGCGTAACCGCTGAACGCCTCCCGCGCTCCCTCGTCTCGCTCGAGATCGAGGTCGAACCGGAGCGCCTCGAGGCGTCGATGAAGAAGGTCATCAACAAGGTCTCGCAGCAGGTCCGCATCCCCGGCTTCCGGCCCGGCAAGGCCCCGCGCGAGATCGTCGAGCGCACCGTCGGCCAGCCGCTGCTGCTCCAGGAGGCGATCGAGGATCTGCTGCCGGGCGTCTACAACGAGGCCCTCGAGAGCGAGGAGATCGAGGCCATCGCCCAGCCCGAGATCGAGCTCAAGTCGACCGAGCCACTGGTCGTGCAGGCGACCGTGCCGGTCCGCCCGACGATCGAGATCGGCGCCTACCAGGCGCTGCGCGTCCCCCGCGAGGAGCCCTCCGTCGGCGAGGCGGAGACCGAGGAGGCGCTGACCGAGCTGCGCCGCCGCTACGCCACCCTCGAACCCGTCGATCGCCCGGTCGAGTGGAACGACACCGTGCGCATCGACATGAGCGTAGCGGTCGAGGGCCAGGATGAGCCGCACGTCGAGGAGGGCGCCGAGTTCGCCGTCACCGAGGACGGCGTCGTCTCGCTGCCCGGCTTCCTCGACCAGCTGATCGGCCTCGAGCGTGGCGGGCCGCACGAGTTCGCGTTCGACCTGCCCGAGGACTACCAGGCCGAGGAGCTGGCCGGGAAGACCGCCAGCTACAGCGTCCAGCTGCTCGAGGTGAAGCAGGAGGTGCTGCCGGACCTCGACGACGACTTCGCCCGCTCGCTCGACGAGGAGGGCATCGAGAACCTCGACCAGCTCCAGGAGCGCGTCAGCGAGGGCGTGCGCGCGCAGATCGAGGCGATCCACGAGGCGACCTACCAGGAGGAGGTCGTGGACCTGCTCCTCGCGACCGCCGAACTGGACTACCCCGAGGTGCTGGTCGAGCGCGAGATCGACCGGCTCGTCGACGAGCAGTCGCAGCACGCCGCCCACGAGCGCGAGGACTTCGAGCGCTGGCTGGACGCGATCGGGCGCACCGAGGACGAGGTGCGGGACGCGCTGCGCGAGCAGGCCGACCTGATCGTGCGGCGCGGCCTCGTGCTCGCGGAGTTCGCCGTGCGCGAGGAGATCGCGGCCACGGACGAGGAGATCGGCGAGCGCGTCGATGAGCTCGTCGAGCAGGCCTCGGCGGGGACGACGGACCTTGAGCAGCGCGCCCGGGTGCGCGGGATGTTCGACACGGAGCAGATGCGCGCCTCGCTGCGCGAGCGGATGGTCTCGGACCGCGCGCTGGAGCGGCTGATCGAGATCGCCTCGCAGGAGGACGAGGAGCTGGAGCCGCGCTCGCCGCGCCGCCGCGGCCGCCGCCGCCGCGGCTCGCGCGCCGCCGACGCCGAGGACGGCGACGAGCAGGCGGGCGAGAGCGAGGCTTCCGGGGAGGACTCGGTAGAGGCCGACGCCGGGGACGGCGACGAAGGCGGCGACGAGAACAGCGAGTCGTAGGGCGGCGCTCGGAGCCCGCCCGTGGTCCAATGGAACGAGAGCAACGTACACGCCGGGGAGCCGGCGACGGCGGGGAAGACGGGTGATATGACGATGCGGCCGGGCGCGATGCCCCCCAGCAACGTGGTGCCGATGGTGGTCGAGACGACCGCACGCGGCGAGCGCGCGTACGACATCTACTCGCTGCTCCTGAAGGAGCGGATCATCTTCCTCGGCACGCCGATCGACGACCACGTCGCCAACATGATCGTCGCGCAGCTGCTCTACCTGGAGCGCGAGGATCCCGACCGCGACATCAACATGTACGTCCACTCGCCCGGTGGCGTGATCACCGCCGGACTGGCGATCTACGACACGATGAACCTGATCCGCTCGGACGTCTCGACGATCGCGGTCGGCGCGACGGCCTCGATGGCCACGGTGCTGCTGGCGGCCGGGGCGGACAGCAAGCGCTACGCGCTGCCGAACGCCACCGTGCACATGCACCAGGCGATGGGCGGGGCGCGCGGTCAGGCCGCGGACATCGAGATCGCGGCGCGCGAGATCCTGCGCAACAACGAGATCATCCGCAACATCCTCGCCGAGCGCACCGGCCAGCCGATTGACCGCATCCGCGCCGACACCGACCGCGACTACTACCTCAACGCGGAGCAGGCCCTCGAGTACGGGATGATCGACGAGATCCTCGCGAGCCCGGGCGGAGACGAGTAACCTCGGACAGCCGGACGGCGGGACCAGCGAGGCGGGGAGAACGGGAGCCGGAGCGGTGGCGAACTCCTCGAAGCGCGGCGGGTGGGTGCAGTACCACTGCTCCTTCTGCGGCAAGAACCAGGACCAGGTCAAGCGCCTGATCGCCGGCCCCGGCGCCGTCTACATCTGCGACGAGTGCGTCGAGCTCTGCCGCGAGATCATCACCGAGGAAGGCGGCGACGGCGTCCCGGCCCCGGCCGCCAAACCGACGCGCACCCCTCGCGAGTTGGTCGAGCAGCTGGACGAGTACATCGTCGCGCAGGACCGCACCAAGCGCGTCCTCTCCGTCGCCGTCTACAACCACTTCAAGCGCATCGACGCGCCGATCCAGGCGGACGTCGAGCTGGAGAAGTCGAACATCCTGCTGATCGGGCCGACGGGCACCGGCAAGACGGCGCTCGCCAGGACGCTCGCGAAGGTCCTCGATGTGCCGTTCTCGATCGCGGACGCGACGGCGCTGACCGAGGCGGGCTACGTCGGCGAGGACGTCGAGAACATCCTGCTGCACCTGATCCAGGCGGCGGAGTTCGACGTGCAGCGCGGCGAGCGCGGCATCGTCTACATCGACGAGATCGACAAGATCGCGCGTAAGGCGGATAACCCCTCGATCACGCGCGACGTCTCCGGCGAGGGCGTGCAGCAGGCGCTGCTCAAGATCATCGAGGGCACGGTCGCCAGCGTGCCGCCGCAGGGCGGCCGCAAGCACCCGCACCAGGACTTCATCCAGATCAACACCGCCAACGTGCTCTTCATCGTCGGCGGGGCGTTCGAGGGCCTCGAGGACATCGTCTCGCGGCGCACCGGCATCGGCGCGCGCAAGCTCGGCTTCGGGTCGGAGCGGCCGAGCGAGGCGGACCGCGCGCGCATCCTGCGCCACGTCACGCACGACGACCTGCTGCAGTACGGCCTGATCCCGGAGTTCGTCGGCCGCCTGCCCGTCGTCTCCGTCCTCGATCCGCTCGATGTGGAGACGATGGTCTCGATCCTGACGGAGCCGAAGAACGCGATCGCGAAGCAGTTCCAGCGGCTGTTCCGCATGGACGACGTGGAGCTGGTCTTCACCGACGACGCGCTCCAGGCCGTCGCCGAGGACGCGATCGAGCAGAAGACGGGCGCACGCGGCCTCCGGACGGTCGTCGAGGAGCTGCTGCTGGACGTGATGTACGACGCGCCCTCGATGCCCGAGATCCGCAAGTGCGTCGTCTCCGCCGAGACGGTACGCAACCGCACCCGCCCCCTCCTCGTCACCGAGTCCGGCGCCGTCGTCGGCGACGCTGCTGCGGAGGCCGGCGAGATCGAGATCTCCGAGTCGGCCTGACGGCCCGTCGCGCGGGATCCCGCTGCGACGATACCCCGCGAGCCGAGCCGGGCAGCGGGCGGGGCGGCTGCGGGGTATCCTCGATCACCATGACAACCGCCGCCCGACGCCGATCGCGCGCGCGACTGCGCCTCGACGAGCTGCTCGTCGAGCGCGGGCTGGCGCCCGACGCCGATCGCGCGCGCGCGCTCGTGCTCGCGCGCGAGGTGCGCGTCGGGGGCGCGGTGGCGACGCGGCCGGCGGAGACCGTCGCGCCCGGCGTGGCCCTCGAGGTGCGGGAGCGGCCGCGCTACGTCAGCCGTGGCGGCGACAAGCTCGCCCACGCACTCGACCGCACGGGTATCGACGTGCGCGGGCTGCGCTGCCTCGACGTCGGCGCCTCGACCGGGGGCTTCAGCGACTGCCTGCTGCAGCGCGGCGCGCGCGAGGTCGTCGCCGTCGATGCCGGCTACGGGCAGCTCGCGCAGCCGCTGCGCGACGACCCGCGCGTCGAGGTCCGCGAGCGCACCAACGCGCGCGACCTCGAGCCGCTCGATCCGCCCGCCGACGTGGCCGTCGTCGATGTCTCGTTCATCTCGCTGACCGCCGTGCTGCCCGCGGTGCTGCGCTCGCTGCGGCCGGGCGGCGACGTGCTGGCGCTGGTCAAGCCGCAGTTCGAGGCGCGGCGCGAGCAGGTGCGGCGCGGCGGCGTGGTGCACGACCCGCTGGTGCATGCCGAGGTGGTCGGCAAGGTCGCGGCGTGGGCCCTCGATCGCGGGGTGCGCGTGCGCGGCGTCCATCGCTCGCCGCTGACCGGGCCCGCCGGGAACCGCGAGTTCTTCCTCTGGCTGCGCACCCCAGCCGCCGTGCCTCCGCGAGGCGCGTCGTGAGCGGCGAGGGCGGCCTCGGCGCGATCACGCGCTGCGGGGTCTGCTATCACCCCGACGTGCACGGGGCGCGGGCGCTCGCCGAGCGCCTGCACGCGCAGGTCGCCGAGGCCGGCGTCGAGAGCTGGTGC
Organism: Dehalococcoidia bacterium; assembly: GCA_963692775.1. Classification (GTDB taxonomy): domain Bacteria; phylum Chloroflexota; class Dehalococcoidia; order UBA2979; family UBA2979; genus VXMT01. The sequence continues at coordinate 3,009,453 of OY839116.1, forward strand.
GCGCCGCTGGAGCGCGACGGTCCGGCAGGCGGCGAGGGCCCCGTCGAGGCGCGGCTGCCAGGCTCGGACCTGCTGGTCTGCGTCGGCGGGGACGGCACCGTGCTCCAGGCCTCCGGCATCGCCTCGGCGCTCGGCGTCCCGATCTTCGGCGTGCGCATGGGCCGCCTCGGCTTCCTCGCCGAGTCCACCGAGGGCGAGGCAGAGGCGGCGCTGGGACTGATCCTCGCCGGACAGAGCCGCGTCGAGGAGCGCACGATGGCGCAGGCCGTGCTCGGGGATGGCGAGCCGCTGCACGCGCTCAACGACGTGGTGATCGGGCGGCACCGCCTCGGGCGCACGGTCTCGGTCGGCGTCCACGTCGACGGCGTGATCCTCGCCGAGTACCGCACCGACGCCGTGATCGTCGCGACGGCGACCGGCTCGACCGGGTACGCCCTCGCGATCCACGGGCCGATCCTCTACCCGACCTCGAGCGAGCTGATCGTCGCGGCGGTCGCGCCGCACCTCTCCTACGGCAACGCGCTCGTGCTGCGCGACGGCGCGGAGGTCACGCTGGAGGTCGCGCGCGGCCACGAGGCGGTGATGACCGTCGACGGCCACCACGAGATCGAGGTGCGGTCCGGGAGCATGGTGCGCATCACGCGCTCGCCGCGAAAGGCGCGCTTCGTGCGCCTCGGAGGCGAGAACCAGTTCTACGCCAACCTCGCGCAGCGCCTCGGCTGGCTGCGCCTCGACCACCAGCTCGGCGAGCTGGAGCGAGACTGACGCCGGCCCACTATTGACGCTTGGCGGAACGGGGCTGAACACTCCACAGGCGGACAGCATGGAGAGTACGCATGGACGTCCCGCTGGCACTGATCGCTGATGCGGCGAACATCTCCGAGGAGGGCAAGCTTAACGTCCTCGGAGTATTCAATCGGATTACAACGCGCGAACTCCCCGCGACTCATCCACAGCTCACGCTGGTGCTCAAGTTCGTGGCCGATGCTGTAGAGGCAGGGCAGACAAAGCACCTGGAGATATTCCTGTCCGACCCGGATGGTCAGAAACTCCTCACGCTGGAGGCTGACATTGAGGTTCCGAGTCCGAAAGACCCGGGGAAGCCTGTCGAGCTCGTCATGCCCCAGGCAATCGCCGGTCTCACATTCGAGCGGTCCGGGCCGCACGCATTCCACATCCTGGTCAACGGCGAACCAAAGGCACGCGTGCCCGCTGATGTAGTATTGGCGCAGGAGGATCAGGGCCAATGAGCGGGTTGATGATCCGGCAAGTGCAGATGCGGGTGCAGCAGTTCGGCGGTGCGCCCATCCAGATCCCTGGCAACGGCACGCGCATCGTCGCGCGGACTGTTGGGAGCAGCACGTCGGCGGTGGCTTTCGATATCCCGGACTTCAGCGAGGATCTCGATGATCTTGCCGCTGCCAGAGAGGCCGAGGACGACATCGCGAGGCATGGCGCGATCCGCTGGGAGGACATAGACGAAGCAGAGGCGCTGTAGCAACCGCTTCCAGGGTTGCATGGCCGCGGAGGCTTTCTGTCTACGAACTCCTGATCTCACGGCCAGCGTTGCGAGAACTGCGGTCCAGCCCTGCTCAACAGGTCGAGCGGATTCGGGAGCGAGCCCGTGGGCTCGCGTCCGACCCGCGACATCGGGGCGTGAGGAAACTATCCGAAACTACATGGCGCCTTCGGGTTGGTTCGTATCGCATCCTCTACCGCGTCGATGATGAGGCCCGGCAGGTTGTCGTCCTCCGGATTCGCCATCGGCGCGACGCCTACAGGAGGTAGCGGCTTGTCCATGGAGCGAGACTGACGATGCACGCGCAGCGCGCCGCCCTCGCAAACCCTGTCGCCCGATTGGCCCGCGCCGGACTATCCTAGAAGCATGACGGCCCCAGCACTCCCCGCCACCGTCGAACGCGCGACGATCCACGACGTGGACGGGATCCACGCGCTCGTGAACTTCTGGGCGGCGCGCGGCGACATGCTGCCCCGCACCAAGGGCGAGACCTACGAGAACCTGCGCGACTTCTTCGTGGTCCGCGAGGGCGACGAAGTGGTCGCTTGCGGCGCGCTGCACATCGTCTGGGCCGACATCGCCGAGGTGAAGTCGCTCGCGGTCTCCGAGCAGCGGCAGGGACGGGGCTACGGCCAGTTGCTGGTGCGGGCCTGCATCGACGAGGCCGGGCGGCTCGGCCTCGAGCGCGTCTTCGCCCTCACCTACCGTCCGGAGTTCTTCGAGCGCCTCGGCTTCGAGCAGGCCGACGTGATGGAGCTGCCGCGCAAGGTCTGGAACGAGTGCTACCGCTGCCCGAAGTTCCCCGGCTGCAACGAGATCGCGATGACACTCGACCTGCCCTCGCCGGTCACGGCCTGACCCCCGCGTGAGTGACGAACTGCCGGAGATCCTCAGCGACGAGCGCGTCTACGAGGGCGCGCTCTTCGCCATCGACCACGCGCGGCTGCGCTTCCCCGACGGCTCCGAGGGCGATCGCCAGACCGTCGTCCACCCCGGCGCGGTCGCCCTCGTCGCGCTGCTCGACGACGATCTGATGCTGCTCGTCGAGCAGTACCGCCATCCTGCGCGGCGGCGGCTGCTCGAAGTCCCGGCCGGCACGCGCGAGCCAGGTGAGCCGCCCGAGGTCACCGCGCGCCGCGAGCTGCGCGAGGAGACCGGCTACGACGCCGAATCGATCGTCCGCCTCGGGGGCGCCTGGATGGCTCCGGGCTTTACGAGCGAGTACATCGACATCTACCTCGCGACGGGGCTGTTCGAGGCGCCGCTCGACACGGGCGACGAGGAGGACCTCGGCGCGCCGATTGCGATCACGCTGGACGAACTGGACGTGCTGATCGGCGAGGGGAAGGTGGAGGACGCGAAGACGATCATCGCGCTCCACCTCTACGACATTCACCTGCGCGCCACGTTCCCCTCGGAGGCTGATCCGCCCGCTTGACCATGACCCCTGCCGCGGGAATAGTGAGCGCAGCCCACTCTGGCTGGCCTCGCGGCAGAGGCGAGCCGACCGAATGAGAGGTGCCGTGGCCGACGATCTTCAGCACGACCTGCTCATCGTTGGCGGCGGCGGGGCCGGCCTGCGCGCCGTCATCGCCGCTGCCGAGGCGTACCCCGACCTCGATGTCGCGATGGTCTCCAAGGTCTACCCGATGCGCAGCCACACCGTCTCCGCCGAGGGCGGCGCCGCGGCCGTGATCAAGGACAACGACTCCCTCGAGGAGCACATCCACGACACGATCAGCGGCGCCGACTGGCTCGCCGACCAGGACGCCGTCGAGCTGTTCGTCAACGAGGCTCCGGGCGAGATGATCCAGCTCGAGCACTGGGGCTGCCCGTGGAGCCGCGAGGAGGACGGCAGCGTCGCCGTCCGCCCGTTCGGCGGGATGCGCATCCGCCGCACCTGGTACGCCGCCGACAAGACCGGCTTCCACATGCTGCACGCGCTGTTCCAGACCTCGCTCAAGTACACGCAGGTCAAGCGCTACGACGAGTGGTTCGCCACGCGCCTGCTCGTCGAGGACGGGCGCTGCCAGGGCGTCGCCGCGATCGAGCTGCGGACGGGCAAGATGCACGCGATCAAGGCGAAGGCCGTGATCATGTGCACCGGCGGCGGCGGTCGCGTCTTCCCCTTCACCACGAACGCCGCGATCAAGACCGGCGACGGCATGGCGATGGCCTACCGCGCCGGCGTCGCCCTCAAGGACATGGAGTTCGTCCAGTACCACCCGACCGGCCTGCCCGGCACCGGCATCCTGATCACCGAGGCCGCCCGCGGCGAGGGCGGCATCCTCGTCAACACCGAGGGCGAGCGCTACCTCCAGGACTACAACCTCGGCGAACCGGTCGAGATCGACGACCCGCGCCACCCGCAGCTGCGAACGATGGAGTTGGGACCGCGCGACAAGCTCTCGCAGGCGTTCATGAAGGAGCAGGCCGCCGGCCGCGTCTTCGAGGGCGAGTACGGGACGTACACCCACCTCGACGTGCGCCATCTCGGCGAGAAGCTGATCGAGGAGCGCATCCCCTTCGTGCGCGAGCTGGCGAAGAACTACGCCGGCATCGACCCGGTCCACGAGCCGATCCCCGTGCGCCCCGTGGTGCACTACATGATGGGCGGCATCCACACCGACACGAACGGGGCGACGAGCCTGCCCGGCCTCTACGCCGCCGGCGAGTGCGCCTGCGTCAGCATCAACGGCGCGAACCGCCTTGGCTCGAACTCGCTGACCGAGCTGCTCGTCTTCGGCCGCAACGCCGGCCACGCGGCCGCCATCTGGGCGCGGGAGCACCCGGAGTTCGACGGCCCCTCGATCGAGGCGCAGGCCACAGACGAGCAGGCGCGCATCACGGAGCGCTTCCTGCGGCCGCGCGAGGGCGGCGAGCGCATCGCCGCGATCCGCCGCGAGCTGAACTCGACGATGGAGGAGGGCGCCGGCGTCTACCGCGATCACGCCGGCCTCGAGGCGACCACCCGGAAGGTCGCCGAGCTCAAGGAGCGCGCCGACAACATCGTCCTCGACGACCACAGCGCGAGCTTCAACACCGAGCTGACGGCCGCGCTCGAGCTCGAGTTCCTGCTCGACGTCGGCGAGGCCGTCGCGCACTCCGCGCTCGCGCGCACGGAGTCGCGAGGCTCGCACCAGCGGACGGACCACGAGGAGCGCGACGACGAGCAGTTCCTCAAGCACTCGCTGGCGTACCGTACGGACGACGCGCCGCGTATCGAGTACTCGGACGTGACGATCACCAACTGGCCGCCGGCCGAGCGGACCTACGGGAACTAGCGACGGGAGGCGCCGTGACCAGCGAAGCGACCGCCACGCGCACCGTGACCCTCGAGGTCTTCCGCTACCATCCCGACACGGACACGGAGCCCTCGTACCAGAGTTTCGAGGTGCCCTACCGCGAGGAGTGGGTGGTCCTCGACGCGCTCAACTGGCTCAAGGACGAGGTCGACGGCACGCTCAGCTACCGCTGGTCCTGCCGCATGGGCGTCTGCGGCAGCTGCGGGATGATGGTCAACGGCTACCCGCGCCTGACCTGCAACGCCTTCCTGCGCGAGTTCATGCCCGGCCCGATCCGCGTCGAGCCGCTGCGCGGCTTCCCCGTCGAGCGCGACATGGTCACCGTCCTCGACGACTTCATGGAGAAGCTGACCGACGTGAAGCCGTGGATCATCCGCGATGAGGAGCAGCCGATCGAGGAAGGCGAGTACCGCCAGTCGCCCTCGCAGCTCGCGGACTTCAAGCAGTTCAGCATGTGCATCAACTGCATGCTCTGCTACGCCGCCTGCCCCGTGTACGAGCACGAGGACGAGTTCATCGGCCCGGCCGCGCTCGCCCTCGCGCAGCGCTACAACCTCGACTCGCGCGACGAGGGCAACGCGCAGCGCCAGGAGCTGATCTGGTCCGACGAGGGCATCTGGGACTGCACCTTCATTGGCGAATGCAGCACGGTCTGCCCGAAGCACGTCGATCCGGCGGCGGCGATCCAGCAGGCGAAGGTGGAGGCGACGAACAACTTCTTCATCTCGCTGCTGCCCTTCACGCCGCCCGGGATGGGTCGCTGACGATGCCCGGACCGCTTCCGAGGACGAAGTCGAACGACTGGTGGAACCGCCGCTGGGCGTACCGCCTCGTGCTGTTGCGCGAGCTGTCGGCCTTCGCCGTCGCGGGCTACCTGGTGCTGCTGCTGCTGCTCGTCGCGAGCGTCCGCGAGGGCGAGAGCGCCTTCGAGGGCCATCTCGACGTGCTCAAGCACCCGCTGCTCTGGATCGTGCACGCGCTGCTCCTCGGCCTGGCGCAGTTCCACACCGCCACCTGGTTCCGGCTGGTGCCGAAGGCGATGCCGCTGAAGCTCGGCGGCTGGCGCGTGCCCGGCGAACTGCTGATCGCGGGCGTCAACGGGGCGTGGCTGGTCGTGTCGGTCGTCGTGCTCGTGATCTTCCTGGTCGCGGCGTAGAGGGGAGGGCGGCGTGAGACCTTCGAACGAGCCGTTCTTCTGGGCGATCTTCTCCGCCGGCGGCATGATCGTGGCGTTCCTGCTGCCCGTCCTGATCATCATCACCGGCTTCGTCGTCCCCGCCGGGGGCGTCGAGTTCGAACAGCTCGACAACGTCTTCGGCAACCCGCTGGCGCGGCTGATCGTCTTCGGCGTGGCGTTCCTCGGCTTCTTCCACGCCGCGCACCGCATCCGCCACCTGCTCAAGGATCTCGGCCTGCGCTCGATCGCGACGCCGATCGCGGCGCTCTGCTACCTCGGAGCGCTCGCCGGCGCGATCTGGGCCGCCACCGTCGTCATATAGACTGTCCCCGCACGCGACCGGCGAGCGAGGAGGGCGCGATGGGCATCAGCAAGCTATTCACCCTGATCGGCATGGGCCTGGTGCTCGGCTTCGTCGTCGCCGTGGCCGTCGGCCTCGCCAGCGACCTGCCGCCCGCCGTCGTCGGCCCCATCATCGGCGTCGTCGTCGCCCTCGCGGCCGGCCACATGCCCACGAGGCGGTAGGCTGTTGCGAGCGGACGGCCGGCTACGCGCCGGTCCCGCCATCCCAAGCGCGGAACTCATCTGGCAGGATGCGCAGCAGAGCGTCCGGCTCCATCCCGTACACGTCGTACGTCCGCTCGAGATGGCCGAGCACGCGGATGAGGTGCGCGAACCCTCCACGTGCGTCCCGGAAGCCGGACTTCTGGCGGTTCCCGCTGGTGTAGAGCCTGAGGACCAGCGGCAGAACGCCCACGGAGTTGAAGATGCGTGGTGTCGTCAACGTCCGCATCGTGATGTGTCGGAGGTCCGAGAACTCCTGGTTCAGCAAGAAGTCGGCACTCTCTCCATATTGCTCCCTCAGTCGCCACGACGCCCACAGATAGTGGCGCCCATCGATGCGCCCGTCCGGGATGAACCGCTCGTCCGGTTGCCTGTGATCGAACGCGCCGCTGACAACTCGCGCCGTTTCCGCGAAGTAGAACATCCCCAGCCACGACCACACGCCTGCGTGCTGGCCGACAAGGCGAGTGATCGGCTCCAGGCGGGGCGCAAGGTACTCGGCGGCGTCGCGGCGTGTGCGAAAGGGGCGGCGCTCGACCTCGACATCGCCGGGGAACGGCTGCGCGTAGCGCTCGTCGTAGAGGAGTTCTCGCGGCGGCTCGCGGTCGCCGTCCGGTTGGGCGCGCAGTCGCTCCAGGAAGGCGCGGGCGAACTCGACGCCGTCGGGCGTGAGGCGGCGCAAGCGCTGGCGCTCGACGGAGTGGCGCCGCCCCGGCGTCTCGTCCGTGAGCCGCTCGAGTTCGCGCGCGGTGGCGAGCGCCTCCTCCGTGAGCGTCGCGGGGGCCTCCACAGGCGGCGCTGCCGCGGGAACGAGCGGCTCCACGCCCATCAACTGCGAGGTCAACGCGTCGATCGCCTGGTTGATCCGCGCCAGCATCGTGCCCCGCCGCACCTTGTAGCCCGGTGGGCGGGATGCCTCCACGAACGCATCCCACGCTGGCGATCCGGGCTCCGCGTAGTCGCGCAGGTTGATGCGGCGGGGCGCGTCATCGCGCCCGAGCGCGTCGCGGATCTCGCGCAACCGGGCGAGCGCCTCCGCCCTCGTGTCGTTCGCGCGCTCGTTCATGCCCGCCGCCCCTGCACGGCCTGGTTATAGGACTCGGCGGCATCGACGGCGTCGTCGGCGAACGCCTCCACGACCTTGTCGATCCAGCGGCTCGCGGCGGCGACCTCGCTCGCATCCGCGTCGCGGCTGAGGCGCGGCGGCTCCGCCTCCCGCAGCCGCGCCCGCGCCTGCTCGAACCAGCCGCCCCACGGTCCCTCGCCGTCGTCGGGGTCCGCCCGTTCAACGAGCACGATGTGGCCCAGGATGGTGCGCAGCACGTCCGGCATGACGAGCGATCGGAACGCCGCGTCGCCGCGCACGATTTCGCTGATGCCGTCCACCTTCGGGTTGATCAGCAACTCGGGCAGGTCCATCCCGTCGCCGAAGTCCACGCGCCACACCTCGTCGCCGAGATCCTCGCTCTCGCGCACCGCCAGCAGCGAGCGGCGCGGGAGCACCGGGCGGATGTTCGGCGCGTGCGCCAGCAGCAGGCCCGATCCGTCGCCGGCTACGACGATCACGCGGAACTGCGCCGATTCGGGCACGTCCGTCAGCCGCCGCTCCTCGTCAGGCGGGGGCTCCGGCACGCCGGTCGTGCCGTAGTCCCAGCGCTGGACGGCGTTGCCGCGCCATGCCTCGACGCGGATGCGGGCGTCGGGCGGGAGGTCGTACGCCGACAGGTCGAGGTCGAGGTCGAAGACGGGCGCCTCGTCGCCGTCGGCCGGGCGCAGCGCGACCTGTGCATGGTCGCGCCGGATGCTCCTCCGTCCGGTGCGATTGAGATGCCGCCTCACGATGCCTCGTCCTCGCTTCCGCCGTCATCAGCGGCGACGATGGGCCGCACGTCGACGACGACGTCGCGGTCGTCGAGGCCGGTCACGTCGAGGCGGAAGTCGCTGCCTTCGACCCGGAAGCGCAGCTCATTCCCGGCCGGGGGCTCGACGCGGGCTGAGCGTTCGCGTATCTCCACCCCGCCATCGCCGATCACGAAGTCGGGCACGCCCTGACGCGCTCCCCGCTCGAAGAGGTTGAAGGCGTTGCCACGGACGACGTCGTAGGCGAAGCGGAGCGTCCAGTCCGTACCGGCGAGGGTGTTCCCGCGCGGCGCTCGCAGCGAGAATCCTCCGGCGCTGCGGCTGACGTCGAACGGGCTGGGCGCCGTTCGCGGCGGGGGGTCGCTGACGCGTGATCGCCCAGGGCCGACGCGCGTGCTTGGCGTACGTCCCTTGATGGCGGTCGCGTCTGCGGGGAACAGGTCGGCGAGCGCGTCGAACTGCTGCTCGTCGGGCCGCTCGGCGAGGCGCTGGAGGAGCAGCACCGCGGCGCGGCGTACCTCCTGCACGCGAGCGTAACCGCCGACCCACCGATCCTTCAGGCGCTGCTCGTGCGGATCCCAGACGACGTGCGCCGGGCCCTCCGCATCGCGCAGGAGGTGACCCAACTCGGACTCGCCGTCCACCAGCACGAGCGCGCGCGCCTTGTAGCGTTCGACGTGATCCATGCGCGGGATGCTGAGGTGGCCACGGATGAAGTAGTCGTGGCCCTTGCTGAGGTTCTCGGCCCGTTCGAAGTAGAGCCGGAAGCTGCCGGGCGTGCGCACTGCCGCCCCGCGCCGCTGCACGCCGATCTCCAGATTGAACGCCAGCCGTTCACCGTTCTCGTAGCGCTCGCGCAGATCCTCTAGGTCCAGGCTCGCGAGCGCGTCACTAGTGCGCCTGGGGACCGGGAGGCGGATGTGCTCGCCGTCGCCGCGTCCGATTGCCCACTGGGCGAGCCTGATGGCGCCTGCCAGCGACTCGGGCGTCTCTTCGTCGTGCGCGTCCTGGCTGTCCAGCTGGGGGATGTCGACCACCTCGCGGTTGATGGTCTCAGCGTTGATGTAGCGCCGTCGCTCGCCCGGCGCGCTGATCTCGATGCTGAGGTCACCGCGCACGATCGGCAGGAAGTACTGCGCGATGACGGCGCGGGCGATCGCCGCCGAAGTGATGTCCTCGTGCGGATAGGGCACGACGACGGAGAGGCCGGGCTCGTCGAGCCGCCCGAGTCCGAAGTCCTCTATCGCCGTCAGCACGAACTCGGTGTCGTCGTCGGAGTCGAGGGGAAGCGGCAGCCACTGGTCGTCGCCGTGGTCGTCCGCGACCGCGAACTGACCGTAGGGCGGGTGCTTCACGCCGTCCACGGTGTGCGTCCTGAGCACGGCCATCCCCATCACCAGCACGTTGTCCTCGCCAGCGCGGCGCGTCGCGCCGACGTAGGCGTTGATCATCGAAGCGTCGGGGAAGACCCACTTGCCGAGGCCCCACGAGCCGCCGGCGTCCTCGTTCTTGGGGGAGATGCCGATGCTGCGGAAGAAGCCCCAGAAATGGTTCCCGGCTTCCTTCTCCTCGTTGGCCCGGATGTCGCCCGCCAGACCGGTGGTCCCGAAGTCCTCGATGGCAAGCCATGTCATCGGCCGTCGCAGGCAGGCCCGCGCGGCGGCGATTGCCTCCCGCTCTGCCGCGTCAGCGTCCCGGTCCGCCTGGATGTGCGGCTCGAGGCCCTCGAGGTAGCGCGTGGCGGCGCTGGCCGGGAGCGCGCCGTCGTCGCCGCTGAACGTGAAGCGGACCAGCACGGTCTCGCCGTCCCGCCGGGCGTCGAGCGAGTTCTGCAGCGCCTCGCGCACGAGCCGCTCGGGCAGGTCGGCGGCGGTCGTGAAGAACTCGCCCTGCACCGGGTTCTGATTGATTTCCCAAGGCTGCATGCGCCCGAACCGCCAGTGCGGTCGTCTCGATGCCATCGCGCCCCCCAGCGGGGCAGTGTAGCGCTTCCTTTAGCCGCGTACGCCGCGCCTACGGGTGCGTCATCTCCTCCGGGCGCACCCACTCGTCGAACTCGGCGTCCGTGACGTAGCCGAGGGACAGCGCGGCCTCGCGCAGCGTCGAGCCCGCGACGTGGGCGTGGTGGGCCACCTCGGCGGCGCGGTCGTAGCCGATGTGCGGGCTGAGCGCCGTCACCAGCATCAGCGACGACTCCATCAACTCGCGGATGCGCGCGTGGTTCGGCTCGATGCCGGCGACGCAGTTGTCGGTGAAGGAGACGGCGGCGTCGCCCAGCAGGCGGATCGATTGCAGCGTGTTGTAGACGATCACCGGCTTGAAGACGTTGAGCTCGAAGTGGCCCGTCGCGCCGCCGACGTTGACCGCCACGTCGTTGCCGATCACCTGCGCGCAGACCATCGTCAGCGCCTCGGACTGCGTCGGGTTCACCTTGCCCGGCATGATCGAGGAGCCCGGCTCGTTGGCGGGCAGCATCAGCTCGGCGACGCCGGCGCGCGGCCCGGAGCCGAGCAGCCGCACGTCGTTCGCGATCTTCATCAGCGAGGCGGCGACGGTCTTGAGCTGGCCCGACAGCTCGACCTGCGCGTCGTGCGCGGCGAGCGACTCGAACTTGTTGGGCGCGGTCACGAAGGGCAGCCCCGTCATGCGCGCGATCTCCGCGGCGACGCGCTCGCCGTACTCGGGGTGCGCGTTGAGGCCGGTGCCGACCGCAGTGCCGCCGAGGGCGAGCTCGCAGACGCGCGGCAGCGCGCTCTCGACGCGCAGGATCGCGTTCTCGACCTGCTTGACGTAACCGGAGAACTCCTGGCCGAGCGTCAGCGGCGTCGCGTCCATCAAGTGCGTGCGGCCGATCTTCACGATGTCCTCGAAGGCGGCCTGCTTCGCGGCGAGCGCCTCGTGCAGATGCTTGAGGCCGGGCGCGAGGCGGTGCGTGACCTCCTCGGCGGTCGCGATCGACATCGCGCCGGGGAAGACGTCGTTCGAGGACTGCGACATGTTGACGTGGTCGTTGGGGTGCACCGGGTCCTTGGAGCCGCGCACGCCGCCGAGCAGCTCGATCGCGCGGTTGGAGATCACCTCGTTGGCGTTCATGTTGGACTGGGTGCCGGAGCCGGTCTGCCAGACGACGAGCGGGAAGTGGTCGTCGAGGTCGCCGTCGATCACCTCCTGCGCGGCGGAGCGGATCGCCTCGGCGAGCCCGCCGTCGAGCCTGCCGAGGCTCTCGTTCGCGCTCGCCGAGGCGTGCTTGACGATGCCGAGAGCGCGGATGATCGAGCGCGGCATGCGCTCGTCCCCGATCTTGAAGTTCTCCAGCGAGCGCTGCGTCTGCGCCCCCCAGTACCTGTCATCGGCCACCTCGATGGCGCCCATGCTGTCGGTCTCGATGCGGGTGGGTGTGGTGGTTGTCATCGTGTGCTCCTCGGTGCCGGGAGCAGGGTAGCGGGAGTGGGGGTTGTGGGCAGCAGCGCGCGTCGTTCGGCAGGCGGACATGAACGTGCGTTCGGGAGCCTCGGCGGGTATGGTGAGGGCCATGACGCCGCGCGAAGCGTTTCTGCGAGAACTGGCCGAGCGGGCGGGCGAGCCGAGGAGGCTTGGCCGCAGCCGCTCGCTGTTCGAGATCGGGGATGGGCAGGCGTTCGTCTACATCCGCTACTCGCGCGTCCACGGGCCGGGCAACACGTTCTTCGGCCTCCGGGACCAGGACGTGCGCGAGCTCGAGGGGCGGACGGCGTTCATCGCGCTGCTGTGGGACGGTCAGGCGGAGCCGCTGCTGCTCCCGTTCGCTGAGTTCGCCCCGCTGTTCGAGGAGTCCGAACCCGCCGCAGACGGCCAGTTCAAGGCGCAGGTCTACCTGCGCGAGGACCAGCCCGCCGAGCTCTACGTCACGCGCGCCGGACGCCACAACGTCGAAACCTACTTCGGTTGGGAGCTGCTGCTGAGCGCCCTCGCCGACGTGCGCGAGGAGACGCCGAAGCTCGAGCACTCGCAGGTGCAGACGCTGCTCGGGGCGATCGGCGATATGCAAGGACTGGACGTCTGGATACCGCCGAACGACCGATCGAAGATGGACTGGACGCTGGCTCCCAGGTTCCAGTTCCGCACGGCGCTCCCGCCGGGCCTCGACGCCGTGATGCGCGAGATCGACGTGGTCTGGCTGGCGCGCGGCGGCAGCACGCCGGTCAGCCTTTACGAGGTCGAGCACACGACGGCGATCTACTCGGGGCTGCTGCGCTTCAACGACATGCACCTGACCGTCAACCGGCCGCCGAAGTTCACGATCGTCGCGCCGGAGGATCGGCGGGGCAAGTTCGTGCGGGAGGTGCGCCGCCCGACGTTCCGGGCGAGCGGCCTCAACGACATCTGCCGCTTCATGACCTACGGCGAGGTGTACCGCTCGGCGCCGGCGCTCGGCGCGTAGCGAGAGGGAGGACGGCATGACCAGCGAGGCGAACGGGACGAACGGCGCGGGCGAGCGCCACTACCTGCTCTACGTCTGGGCCGGCGTCGAGCCGGAGCTGCACGGCCCCTACCCCACGGACGACGAGCGCCTCGAGGCCGCCCGCGCCCTCGCCGCCGACGGCGGCTCCGACGAGCACGGCATCTTCTGGCTCGACGCCCCGGGGGCTGTGGAGGTGGGGACGTTCGGGGCGGCGGAGGTTGGAGGCCAAGGGTGACATTACCGCCTGCCGTCGACTTCTTTGTCGCCCGGACCGCCCGAGTCCTTCTGTGACGCGTACAGAGCCCTGATTAGACCGCGCCGAGCGACGAGGCGGACTAGAGCCAGCATGTTGAACAGGGTCCACACAAACAGGAACGTGGAGAGCCCGATGCCGATGCGCATTGTTAGCTCGTCGTTCTGCGGTGTGAGAATCAGGAACATTAGACTGGCGGAGGAGGTCAGTACGGCGACTACAGCAGTGAAGGAGAATGGGAAGAAGTCTTCGATCACACCCCTACCGATGCTGTTGGACACCCTGAGCAGCTCGTCGTTCATGAGCGTAACGATGAGCGATAGGCCCGCCAGTACCACACCGAGCAAGCCAACCGACACCGTAGCCTCTGTGCGGAGTATCAAAGTGTAGCGTTCCTGAAGATTGCTATCTGTGACCAAGACTGCTGGTGCTATGCCGAGCACGAGGGACAACACGAAGTACCAGTGGAGGAAGATGTGCCTCCAATGGGCGAGCAGCAGTGACCAGAACCCGGGAACCATGTTCAGAGCAGCGATCTGAGCGATCTCAGCAGGCGGCGGAGGTACGTCTCCTCCGTCTCGTTCTCGACTGTCTCGATGTCGGTGCTGGCGACATTCCGGCCTGAGTCGAAGAATCTCCGGTTCCGATCTACTACACCGGTGGCCCGCACGACGCCGAAAGTCTCTCGTGTGTAGTCAACGAAGTCCTGTAGGCCAGTGCCAGTAATCTGGAGACCGGGACCGTCCTGTGGGGGCTTGGCCTCGAGGTTGACCTGCGCTGCGTTCGAATCTTCCAGGAGCCGCCGGACGATGGCGTCTCCATGTTCGTCCCAGTCCGGGTTTGGTTGTCGGACCGAAACGAAGAATCGGGTCACCCGGTCTGTGCGGGTGAGCCAATTGCTGAACTCTTCCATGTCAGCGACGAATTCGGCGTCGAATGCGACTTCAGGATTCGGTGCTTGGCGCAGGATCATTCTCAGGGCGGTAGCGAAAGCGGTTCGCCTGACATCTCTCCGCTCCTCGAAGATCAGGTAGCGGGTATCTAGGTCGAGCACGAGGTACGAGAACTGGCCATGTCCCCTGCTGCCGGGAATGGTGATAAAGTCCTCGGCCTCTTCGTCGTACCGCACAGCGGGCTCATCCGTGCGGATGCTCTCGAAGCCGAGCTTCCCGAAGAGGACGGGCTCGTCGCCGAGTCGCTGAGGGCGTGCGAGACGCCAATTGCGCCCGTAGCGCGCCACGACCTGCTGCGGATCAAGCGCCTCCATAATGTCTGGCTCGAACGGCCGGTCACGCTGGGTAAGCAGGGGCAGGTCAGCGCTTCGGTTGATCCGCATCAGCCAGAGACGGCGTCGGGCCATGCTCGCGCTCCCTTCCCGCCGAATCTAGCAGGTCCGCGCACCGCGTAGCCCTACCCCGCGGGCGTAGCCGCCACCAGCTCCAGCACTGCCTCGCCGGCGGCCTGGATGGCGGCGACCTCGGAGGCGGCGAGGGGGGGCTCGTAGACCTCGAGGATGCCGCCGGCGCCGAGCAGGACCGGGGCGCCGACGTAGGCGTGCTCGATGCCCCACTGGCTGTCCAGCAGCGCGCAGCAGGGGAGGATGCGGCGCTCGTCGCGCAGGATCGCGTCGACCATCTCGATCGTCGCGGCGGCGGGGGCGGTGAAGGCGGAGCCCGTCTTGAGCAGGCCGACGATCTCGGCGCCGCCCTTCATCGTGCGGTCCACGACGGCCTCGATGCGGTCGGGGGCCAGCAGCGCGGTCAGCGGGACGCCGCCGACCGTGGCCGTCGAGACGACCGGGACCATCGTCGCCTCGGTGTGGCCGCCGAGGACCCAGGCCGAGACGTCGCGCACGGAGACGCCGAGCTCCATCGCGATGAAGGTGCGGTAGCGCGTGCTGTCCAGCATCCCGCCCTGGCCGACGACGCGCGCGGCGGGCAGCCCGCTCGCCTCGAGGGCGACGTGGCACATCGCGTCCATCGGGTTGGCGAAGATGACCAGCACCGCGTCCGGCGAGTGCTCGACCGCCTGGCCGACGACGCTGCGCACGATGCCGGCGTTGGTGCCGAGCAGGTCCTCGCGCGTCATGCCCGGCCTGCGCGCCACGCCCGAGGTGACGACGACGACGTCGGAGCCGGCGGTGTCCGCCCAGTCGTTCGTGCCGCCGACGGAGCTGCTGAAGCCGACCCAGGGGGCGCCCTCGGCGATGTCGAGCGCCTTGCCCTGCGGCAGGCCCTCGACGATGTCGATCAGCATGACGTCGGCGTAGCCGCGCGAGGCGAGGATCTGCGCCATGGTGGCGCCGGTGTTGCCCGCGCCGACAATCGTCACCTTGCTCCGCACGCTCTGTCTCCCCTCGGCGTTGCGGGCCGCGCGTCGCGCGCCGACGCCCGTCTGGTCTGCGTTGATCCCGGTCTGCGGCCCTCGCTGCTGCTATGCGCCGCTGTGGACGCGGTCGCGGCGGCCGGTCAGGAGCCCATCTCTGCTTGCAGGCGCTCCTCGATGCTGTCGAAGAAGGCGCCGGTGTTCAGGAACGGCACGTCCGGCCCGATGTGCATCGCCAGGTCCTTGGTCATGTTGCCGGCCTCGACGGTCTCGATGCAGGCGCGCTCGACGACCTCGGCGAACTGCTCGACCTCGGGCGTGTCGTCCATGCGGCCGCGGTACTGCAGGCCGCGCGTCCACGCGAAGATCGAGGCGATCGGGTTGGTCGAGGTCTCGTTGCCGAGCAGGTGCTCGCGGTAGTGGCGCGTGACGGTGCCGTGCGCCGCCTCGGCCTCGACGGTGTTGCCGTCGGGTGTGAGCAGCACCGAGGTCATCAGGCCGAGCGAGCCGTAGCCCTGCGCGACCACGTCCGACTGCACGTCGCCGTCGTAGTTCTTGCAGGCCCAGACGAAGCCGCCGTTCCACTTCATCGCCTGCGCGACCATGTCGTCGATCAGGCGGTGCTCGTAGGTCAGTCCGGCCTCGGCGAACTTGTCGGCGAACTCGTCGTCGAAGACCTGCTGGAAGAGGTCGCGGAAGCGCCCGTCGTAGCGCTTGAGGATCGTGTTCTTCGTCGCGAAGTAGAGCGGGTACTGGCGCTGCAGCGAGTAGTTCATGCAGGCGCGCGCGAAGCCGCGGATCGAGTCGTCGAGGTTGTACATGCCCATCGCGGTCCCGCCGCCGGGGAAGTCCATCACCTCGTACTCGGTGGGTTCGCCGCCGTCGGCGGGGGTGAAGGTCATCGTCAGCTTGCCGGCGCCGGGGACGACGAAGTCGGTGGCGCGGTACTGGTCGCCGTGGGCGTGGCGGCCGATCACCATCGGCTGCGTCCAGCCGGGCACGAGCCTCGGCACGTTCGAGATCACGATCGGCTCGCGGAAGACGGTGCCGCCGAGGATGTTGCGGATCGTGCCGTTGGGCGAGGGCCACATCTCCTTGAGGTCGAACTCCTCGACGCGGTCCTCGTCGGCGGTGATCGTCGCGCACTTCACGCCGACGCCGTACTGCTGGATCGCCTTCGCGCAGTCGACGGTGATCTGGTCGTTGGTTGCGTCGCGCGACTGGATGCTGAGGTCGTAGTACTTCAGGTCGATGTCGAGGTAGGGGAGGATCAGGCGTTCGCGGATCCAGGCCCAGATGATGCGCGTCATCTCGTCGCCGTCGAGCTCGACGATCGGGTTGGCTACGGGGATTTTCGCCATGGGGAGGCTCCTCCGGTTGCGCGTTCGCACGCCTCGTTGTTGCCGCTGCCTGGCGTCGCCGTGACCGCTCGCGCGGCCTCGGGCGGCGCTACAGCGGGATGTTCCCGTGCTTCTTCGCCAGCGGCGATTCGGCCTTGCTCCGCAGCATCCGCAACGCCGTCGCGATGCGGCGGCGCGTCTCGCGCGGGTCGATCACGTCGTCGACGTAGCCCTTCGCGGCGGCGATGTAGGGATGCTCGAAGCGGGTCTGGTAGTCGGAGACGAGTTCGGCGCGGACGGCGTCCTCGTCCTCGGCGCCCTGCAGCTCGCGGCGGTTGATGATGTTGACCGCCTGGTGTCCGCCCATCACGGCGATCGCGCCGCCCGGCCAGACGAAGTTGACATCGGCCCCGAGGTGCTTCGAGCCCATCGCGACGTAGGCGCCGCCGAAGGCCTTGCGCGTGATCACGGTGATCTTCGGCACGCTCGCCTCGGCGTAGGCGTAGAGCAGCTTCGCGCCGTGCGAGATGATGCCGCCGTACTCCTGCGAGACGCCCGGCAGGTAGCCGGGCACGTCGACCAGCGTGATGATCGGGATGTTGAAGGCGTCGCAGATGCGCACGAAGCGCGCCGCCTTGCGCGAGGAGTCGATGTCCAGCACGCCGCCGAGGTACATCGGCTGGTTCGCGACCACGCCGACGCTGCTGCCGCCGATCCGCCCGAAGCCGACGACGAGGTTCTGCGCGAAGTACTCGTGCACCTCCATGAACTCGCCGTTGTCGACGAGCCGCTCGATCAGGTCGCGCACGTCGTAGGGCAGCGCGTCGTCGTCCGGGACGACGCTCAGGATGTCGTCGAGCAGGCGGTTGGGGTCGTCGCCTTGGTCGAGCGCCGGGGGGTTCTCGACGTTGTTGGCGGGGAGGAAGGAGAGCAGGCGGCGCACCTCGTCGAGGCAGGTCTGCTCGTCGGCGTAGGCGAAGTGGGCGACGCCGGATTTGGCGGCGTGCGACATCGCGCCGCCGAGCTCCTCGAAGGTGGTCTGCTCGCCGGTGACGCTCTGGATGACGTCGGGGCCGGTGATGTACATCTGCGAGGTGCCCTCGACCATGAAGACGAAGTCGGTGATCGCTGGCGAGTAGACGGCGCCGCCGGCGCAGGGGCCCATGATCACGCTGATCTGCGGGATCACGCCGGAGCCGCGCACGTTGCGGTAGAAGATGTCGCCGTAGCCGGCGAGCGAGGCGACGCCCTCCTGGATGCGCGCGCCGCCCGAGTCGTTGAGGCCGATCATCGGGACACCGGTCTTGATGGCGAGGTCCATCGCCTTGCTCATCTTCTCGCCGACCACGGTGGAGAGCGATCCGCCGTAGACCGTGAAGTCCTGCGCGAAGAGGCAGACGTAGCGGCCGTCGATCTGGCCCCAGCCGGTGACGACGGCGTCACCGTAGAAGCGCTCGCCCGTCCCGTTCTCGCTCCAGTCGAACCCGAGGGTGTCGAGTTCCTCGAAGCTGCCGGGGTCGATGAGCGCGTCGATCCGTTCGCGCGCGGTGAGCTTGTCGCGGGCGTGCTGCGCGTCGATGCGGTCCTGCCCGCCCCCGAGGGCGGCGCTGGACTTCATCTCCGCGAGCTGGTCGAGGTGCTGTTCGTGGCTCATGGCCGCTTGAAGATACCCTCCGGGGCGCGTGCTGACGCCGGGCGGCGCGCCGCCCGGCTCTCGATTCGTAGTATCGGCTGCTTTGGCCCGCAGCGCCACTGCGCGGCGGGCGCCGGGGCTACTCGCTCGAGCCGGGGATGTTCAGCACCTGCCCGATCAGCAGGTTGCCGAGCTCCTCGACGGTCATGTCGTTGGCCCCCGCCAGCGCCTCCAGCGTCACGCCGAACGCCTCCGCGATCCCGGTGGCGGTGTCGCCGTCGGTGACGGTGTAGGTGGCCGGGCCGCCGCCGCTCTCGCTCGTCGCCTCGGGTGTGGGCGTGGGCGTGGGCGTGGGCTGCGGCGCCGGGGCCGCAGCCGGGATGTCCAGCACCTGGCCGATGAAGACCAGCGAGGCGTCCTCGATGCCGTTCGCCTCCATGATCGCCTCGATGGCGACGCCGTACTGATCGGCGATGCCGGTGAGCGTGTCGCCCTCCACGACGGTGTGCGTGCGCCCGCCAGTGTCCGAGCCGCCACTGCTTGCCGCAGCGGCGGGGATGGTCAGCTCCTGGCCGACGAAGATCAGCGAGGCGTCCTCGATGCCGTTCGCCTCCATGATCGCCTCGAGGGTCACCCCGTACTCATCGGCGATCGCGGAGAGCGTGTCGCCCTCCACCACGACGTGGGTGCGATCGGCCGTTGCCGCCGGGGTGGCGGCGGGGGTTGCTGCTCCGCTGCCGCTTCCCGTCGTGGCGGTTGCCGTTGCCGCCGGCGTCGCCTCGTCGCTCACGATGGTGGGCGTGGGGCGGGTCGCGAACGGCGTCGCGGTCGGGATCAGGTCGCCGCTCTTCGCCGTGGGTTGTGCGGTCGGGGTCTCCGTCGCGGCGTCGACGGCGTCCTCGTCGCCGCCGCCACAGGCGGCGAGCAGGATCGCGCCGGTCAGAAGGACGCCGAGGGCCGTGACCGGGGAAGTGATCAGACGCATACGCAGGCAACCTGTCTCCCCGCCATATGTATCGTACGTCAGCGCGGGCCGCGCGACAAGCGCTGACCCGCCCTGCTACTACTGCAGCCGCTCCGCCACCAGCCGCTCCAGCAGGGCGATCGAGACATCGAGCAGCACCGCGAGGGCCTCGACGGAGACGGTGTCGATGGTGTCCCGTGGCGTGTGGAGGTACTCGGCGCCCCCGCTGTGCACGGTGATGGCGGGCACGCCGGCCTCGGCGAAGCTTGCGTGGTCCGAGGATGCGTTCCGCGGGAACGAGCCGCGAGGGATGTCGTAGCCCAGCTCGCCGGCGACCGCGGCGGCCAGATCGGCGAGCGCCACGTCGCCGGCGATGAAGCGTGGTCCGTCGCCCGTGCGCTGCCCGATCCGCGCGACCATGTCGAAGTTGAGCATGAAGGCCGCCCCCCGGACGTCATGCCGTTCGACGAAGGCCCGCGATCCGAACAGCCCGACCTCCTCCGCGCCGAAGGCGATGAAGCACAGACCGTCGCCGATCTCCCCGGCCCGTACGGTGCGCGCGAGCTCGATCAGCAGGGCGGTTCCGGAGGCGTTGTCGTTGGCGCCCGGACTCTCCGGCACGGAGTCGTAGTGCGCGCCGAGGTAGGCGCGGCATTCGCCGTCCCCGGGGCGCGCGACAACGTTCTGCGACGTGCGGACGTCCGACCCGATGTTGCTCCGGACGGTGACGTCCGCGCCGTCCTCGGCGAGGACGCGCAGCGGCGATCCGAGGCGGCCCGCGACGCCGATCACCGGGATCGCGACCCCGGCGCCGCGGCCGAGCGTGCCGTAGAGCTCGCCGGGCTCGTTGTTGACGACGATCACGGCGGACGCGCCCGCCTCCTCGGCGTTGACGGCCTTGAGCGCGAAGGTCAGCACGCCCCTGTCGAGCAGCACGATCGCTCCCTCGAGGTCGACGCCCTCGAAGTCGGCGAACTCGCCGAGGCCGGCGAAGACCAGCCGGCCGCTGGCCTCGCCGCTCGGGCTCTCGGCAAGCGGGAAGGCGCGAATCGGTCCGCCTTCACCCTCGACCTCGATCGTGGCCTCGTTGATCCGGATCCGCGCCTCGAACTCCTCGATTGCGACGCCGTAGCCGGCGGCCTCGAACTGCGCGGCGACGTACGCCGCCGCGTCGCGCTCGGCGCCGGTCCCCGCGAAGCGCTCGCCGATCTCGACGGACAGCACGCGCAGGTGCGCAAAGGCGCGTTCCGCACTGTGCATGACTTCCGGCGCCGGGGTCGCGGACGCCCCGGACGTCGCGAACGCCTCGGGCGTCGCGGGCGGCGCGGTCGCCGTCGGCGTTGCCTCGCTGGTCGCCGGTTCGCCGTCCCCGTCAGCGCAGGCGACAAGCAGCACCGACGCGAGCGCGACGCCCGCGACGAGCGCCCGGGCGCAGACGCCGATTGTCATTGACACGCCACGGGGCGGTCGTGGGGCAGGGGCCGATCGGGGGGCGTCAGCGGCGCGATCGATTGCTGAACCAGCGCCGGATGCGCTGCGCGAGGCCGTCGCGGTTGTAGGAGATCGTGCGCCCTCGCCACTGCTGCGTGCGCGCCCGCCCGCTCCCGCCGCCGAAGATCATCAGCGCCAGCGAGGCGACGAGCAGCACGATGCCGGCGATCATCAGCCAGGCGCCCAGTGGACCGAGGCCGCGGATCAGGAAGGCCCCGAGGATCAGCAGGAAGCTCAACAGCACCAGCTGGGAGAGCGAGATCCTCGAGAGCTCCTGCACGACGGTGCGCTGCCAGGCCGAGACGCCATCGCCGATGCGGCGCAGCGACCGCTGGAGCCCGCTGGCGCGCCGCCGCCTCGGGGCGGGCAACTCCTCGATCTTGTCGAGGATCTCCTGGATTTCGCGTTCGAGGCGGTCCGGTTCGTCCGGCATGTGGGCTGCTCCGTCCAGTCGCCTCCGTCCCGCCGGTCATTGTAGCGTGCGACGCCGTAGCGGCGGAGCGCTTGACCATGCGGCAAGGGCGGGGCTAGCGTGATCAGTCGCGCGCGGCGCCGCGATTCGCGGGGCGCGCTCCGCTCGATACGGCCTCGACGCCGGAGACGATCAGGGAGCCAGGCGAATGCCGGAACGCTACTCGGTCACGCCCCGCACCGTGCTGGGGAAGCGCTCGAAGCGGCTGCGGCGCGCTGGCGTCCTGCCCGGCAACATCTATGGCCGCGGCCTCGATTCCGTCGCGGTGCAGCTGCCGCGCCGCGAGGCCGAGACACTGCTCTCGGAGCATGGCCTGAACTCGCTGATCGAGCTGTCCGTGGAAGGCGAGTCCGGCGAGCGGCCGGTGATCGTGCGGCAGGTGCAGCGTCATCCGCTCTCGCGTGAAGTCCTGCACCTCGACTTCTACCAGGTGGATCTGGCGCGCCCGATCCAGGCGAACGTGCCCGTCACGCTCGTCGGGGAGGCGCCCGCCGTCCACACCTACCAGGGCATCCTCATCACCGGCCTCGACCACGTGCTCGTCGAGGCGCTGCCCGCCGACATCCCATCGCACATCGAACTCTCCGTCGACTCCCTCGAGGAGCTCGACGTGCAGCTCACGGTCGCCGACCTCGTCGCTGCCGAGGGCGTGCGGATCATGAGCGAGCCGGAGATCATGCTCGCCCGCATCGCGCGCCCCCGCGTCGTCGCGGAGGACGAGGAAGAGGACGAGCTGCTCGAGGGCGAGGAAGGCGAGCTGGAGGAAGGCGCCGAGGGCGAGGAGGCTCCTGCCGCCGGGGACGGCGGGCAGGCCTCGGAATAGTCCGGCTCTCCTGCACGCTCCTCACGCCGTCCTCGCCAACGAATGCGCTTTCCCGAAGCAAGGTGGCGTCATGCTTGAGTCGAGGATCACTTCGAGGGGGCGGACGACATTGCCCAAGGCTGTGCGTGAAGCGCTCTCGCTACAGCCCGGCGATCGGGTGCGCTGCATCGTTGAGAGCGGCGCTGTGCGAATCGTTCCGGTGAGGCCCCTGAGTCGCCTGTTCGGAGTTCTCCAGCACGACGGCCCGGCCGTGACCCTGGATGAGATGGACCGCGCAATCGCCGAGGGTGCGGGCGGACCCTGAACGCCTGCGGCGTGAGGCGGTCCCAGCGCCTCGTACCCCTCAGCGCGCGGATGCCGACAGGTGGTCCGTGCGCAGTTGGCCGCAGGCGGCGGCGATCTCCATGCCGCGCTCGATGCGCACCGTGGCGTTGACGCCCGCTGCCTGCAGCTCGCGCTGGAAGGCGCGCACCCGGCGCAGCGAGGGGCGGCGCAGGCCCTCGCCCGCCGTCGGGTTGTACGGGATCAGGTTGACGTGGCAGCGCATGCCGCGGATGCGGTCGGCCAGGCGGCGCGCCTGCTCCGGCTCGTCGTTGAGGCGCTCGAGCAGGGCGTAGGCGTAGGTCACGCGGCGGCCGGTGCGCTCGACGTAGTCGTTCGAGGCCTCGACCAGCTCGTCGAGGGTGACGCCGCCCGCTGTGGGGATGAGTTGACGGCGCAGCTCGTCGTCCGGCGCGTGCAGCGAGACGGTGAGGCCGATCTGCAGGCGCTCGCCCGCCAGCCTTCGGATCGCGCCGGGCAGGCCCACCGTCGAGATCGTGACGCCTCGGGCGCGCAGGTCGAGGCCGTCGCGATCGATCAGCCAGCGCACGGCGGCGAGCGTGGGATCGTAGTTGGCGAGCGGCTCGCCCATGCCCATGAAGACCACGTTGGAGACCGGGCGCTGGCGCTGGAAGTGCAGCACCTGCGCGAGGATCTCGCCAGCCGTCAGGTTGCGCGTGAAGCCCTGCTGCCCGGTCGCGCAGAAGACGCAGGCCATCGCGCACCCTGCCTGCGTCGAGACGCAGACGGTGCTGCGGGCGCGCGACCCCTGCGCGTGCTCCGGGCGGTCCGGGTCGTAGTCCATGCGCACCGCCTCGATGGCGGCCCCGCCGCCGAGGTCGAGCAGCACCTTCGAGGTCGCCCCGTCGTCGGCGCGCGTCTCCGCGAGCACGGGCGGCGGCGCGAGCGCCCACTCCCCGGCGAGCCGGGGGCGCAAAGCGGCGGGCAGGTCCGTCATCTCCTCGAACGAGGTCGCGCAGCGCCGCAGCGCCCAACGCGCGACCTGCCGCGCGCGGTACGCCGGCTCGCCCCATTCGGCGAGTCGCGCCTCGAGGTCGGCGAGCGAGTGGTCGAGCAGGTGCGGCGGCATCGGCGGCGTCTCCGTCGGCCCGTTACTCGCCGAGGCGCGTGCCGACGAGCGCGCGGTCCCCGTTGAGGTAGTCCTCGATGTCCAGCGCGCGCCGGCCCTCGCGCTGCACGCGCAGCAGCGCGAGCGACCCGCTGCCGCAGGCGACGGTTGCGAGGGCGCGGCGGCCCGGCAGCAACTCGCCGAGCGCCTTACCGTCCCCCGCGAGCACGCAGCCGGGCTCGGCCTCGATCGTGGCGGCGAGGGGCCAGGCGGCGTGGATCGTCAGTCGCTCGCCGTCGCGCAGGGTGGTGGCGCGCGGCCACGGCGCGTAGGCGCGCACGGCGCGCGCGATCTCCTCGGCGGAGCGGGTCCAGTCGATGACGCCAGCGTCCTTCTCGATGCGTCCGGCGTACGTGGCGAGCGCCTCCTCCTGCGGGAGGGCCTCGACGCTGCCCTCGACCCAGCCGGGCAGCAGCTCCATCAGCCGCTCCGCGCCCAGCTCGGCGATGCGCGCGGTCAGCGTCCCGGTCGTGTCGAGGGGCTCGATTGGCGTCGCGACCGTGCCGAGCACCGGCCCGGCGTCCAGCTCGCGCACGATCAGCATCACCGAGGCGCCGCTCGCCTCGTCGCCCGCGAGGATCGCGGCGGCGACGGGCGAGGCGCCGCGGTGGCGCGGCAGCAGCGAGGCGTGGACGTTGAGGATGCCGTGCGGGATCGCCTCGATCAGGTGCGAGGACAGGATGTGCGCCGAGGCCGCGAGCACGCCCACGTCCGGCTTGAGGGCGGCGATCCGCTCGGTCGTCTCGCGGCGGATGCGCTCGGGCGTGAGCACGGGCGCGCCCGCCTCGCGGGCGAGCCGGGCGACGGGCGTGGGGACGCCGCGGCCGGAACGCCCTCGCGGCCGGTCGGGCTGCGTGACGACCGCCGCGAGGTCGACGGCGGGCGACGCGATCAGCCGCCGCAGGGTGGGCAGGGCGTAGTCGGGAGAGCCGAAGAAGACGACGCGCACGGCCTCGATGGTAGCAGGCGTCCGTCCCGCCGCCTCCGGGGCGGCGGATCTCAGGAGGTGGTGACGCTCCAGAGGGAGAAGCCGATGAAGACGACGATCAGCAGGATCGTCAGGCGGTGCAGGGAGCGCTGGATGCCCCGGCGGGTGCGGAAGCTCTGATCGGCCCCGCCGAGCGCCGCGCCGAAGCCGGTCCCCTTGACCTGCATCAGCACGACCACGATCAGCGTGACCGAGACGAGGATCTGCGCGATGTGGAGGAAGTCGGTGAGTTGCATGACGGGATCGAGGCTAGCCCGCGCCCGCCGTTGCGGGCAAGCGCGCGGCGCTGGCAGCGGCGCTACGAGTCCGCTTGGACGGGGAGCGCCGCCGCGCCCTGCTGCACGCGCAGGTCGCGCTCGTAGTACTGGCGCATCACGGCGGCGGCCAGCCGTTCCGAGTCGTGCCGGTAGCGCAGCTCGCGGTCGACGAGGTCGGCGAGCACGAGGCGCGCCCCGGCGTAGTCGGCGTCGCCCGGCGCGGGCACGGGCTGCGATCGCCACTCGGCGGGGAACGGCTCGGCGGGCAGGTTGCTGTTCGCGAGGACGACGTGCGCGACGTCGTCGCGTCCCAGGTGGCGGCGGATCGCGGCGTAGTGAGCGGCGGCGTCGTAGCCCTCGGTCTCCCCCTGCTGGGTGGCGACGTTCGAGACGTAGACGCGGTGCGCGCGCGATTGCAGCAACGCCTCGCCGAGGCCGGAGACCAGCAGGTTCGGCAGCACCGAGGTGTAGAGCGAGCCGGGCCCGATCACGATCAGGTCCGCCTCGAGCAGCGCCGCCGCCGCCTCGGCGTTGGCCTGCACGTTCGCCGGCTCGACGAAGACCTGCTCGACGGCCGACCCGCCCTCCGCCAGCACGGACTCGCCGCGCACGGTCGAGCCGTCGGCGAGGCGGGCGGCGAGGGTGATGTCGGCGAGCGTGGAGGGGAGGATGCGGCCGCGCACCGCGAGGACGCGCGAGGTCTCGCGGATCGCCTCCTCCATGTTCCCGGTCACGTCGGACATGGCGACGATGAAGAGGTTGCCGAACGAGTGACCGGCGATGCCCTCGCCGGCGTCGTCGCCGAAGCGGTACTGGAAGAGGCGCGTGACCAGCGGCTCGGCGTCGGCGAGAGCGGCGATGCAGTTGCGGATGTCGCCCGGCGGGATCACGTTGAGGTCGCGCCGCAGCCGCCCGCTGGAGCCGCCGTCGTCGGCGACGGTGACGATGGCGGTGAGGTTCGCGTTGTAGCCCTTGAGCCCGCGCAGCAGCGTCGAGAGCCCGGTGCCGCCGCCGATCGCGACGATGCGCGGCCCCCGGCCCTGCGTGCGCTGCGCCCAGATGCGGTCGATCAACTCGTCCTGGCGCTCGATCGGGACCACGGCGCTGACGATCGACTGGTTGAGCCTCCAGGCGCCGATCACGGTGGCGCCTGTGGCGACGCCGATGAAGAGCACGCCGCGCACCCAGCGCGGCAGGAACTGCAGCGTCGCGTCGCCGACCCAGGCGGGGAAGGTGTAGGAGAAGTAGGCCTCGCGCAGCAGGTAGCCGATGCCGAGGCCCATCAGCACGACGCCGATGAGGATGAGGAGCAGCCAGCGCTTGATGTGCAGGCCGAGGTACAGCCACTTGGCGAGGGTCGTGCGGCTCACGGACGCTCTTCCGTCTTTGATCGAGCCCACCCCCGTGGACACGATCGTGACCCGACAACCCCGCGAGGTCAAGCCGTACCGCGATCGCTTCACAGGCCGCCCCCGCGCGCTGTATCGTCGGGCGGCGATGCCGAAGCGGCTCAGGGCGGCTATCCTGAGGCTGCGATCAGGGAGGGACAGGCCATGGATTGCCTCGTATGCGGCGCAGCCGTCTCCGATGACGACCAGCAGAACTACCGCTGGTTCCACAGCGACGGCAACTGGTACCGCTTCGAAGACATCGGTTGCCGCAACAAGTTCATCGGCAACCCCGACAAGTACCTCAACCCCGAGGGCGACGCGTAGCGCCGACGCTCCGCTCATCCTCGGTACGGCGCGGCGCGGCAAGGAGCCGGGCCGCGTCGCCGCGTACCGCAGGCCGCGCCTGACGCGACCCCGGATCGAAGGCCGCGCGTGACCACTGCGACCGCTCCCGGCGCCACCGGCTACGAGGTCGT
Source organism: Dehalococcoidia bacterium (assembly GCA_963692775.1). GTDB lineage: Bacteria > Chloroflexota > Dehalococcoidia > UBA2979 > UBA2979 > VXMT01. The sequence continues at coordinate 3,036,182 of OY839116.1, forward strand.
GATCGGCCTCGAGGTCCACGCGCAGCTCAACACCCGCTCGAAGATGTTTTGCGGCTGCGCGAGCGACTACTTCGCGGCCCCGCCGAACACGCGCGTCTGCGCGGTCTGCCTCGGCATGCCGGGCGTGCTGCCGGTGATCAACCGCAGCGCCGTGGACCTCACGATCCTCACCGGCCTCGCCCTCGGCTGCTCGATCCCGCCGCATTCCAAGTTCGACCGCAAGAACTACCCCTACCCCGACCTGATGAAGGGCTACCAGATCTCGCAGTACGACGAGCCGCTCTGCTTGGGTGGCGCGGTCTCGATCGAGCTGGACGGCGAGCGGCGTGAGGTCGGCCTGGAGCGGATCCACCTCGAGGAGGACACGGCGCGCCTGCTCCACCGCGAGGGGGGACCGGCCGACGACGGTTACTCGCTGCTCGACGTCAACCGCTCGGGCGTGCCGCTGATGGAGATCGTCTCCGCGCCGGACATGCGCTCGCCCGAGGAGGCCGTCGCCTACCTGCGCGAGCTGCGCCGCACGCTCCGCTACCTCGACGTCTCCGACGCCGACATGGAGAAGGGCTCGTTCCGCTGCGACGCCAACATCTCGCTGCGCCGCCCCGGCGATCCGCTCGGCTCGAAGGTGGAGATCAAGAACATGAACTCCTTCCGCGCGGTGCAGCGCGCGATCGAGTCCGAGATCCGCCGCCAGGCCGCCGTCCTCGCCGGCGGCGGGAGCGTCGAGCAGGAGACGCGCGGCTACATCGAGGAGACCGGCGGCACGGCGAGCCAGCGCTCCAAGGAGGAGGCGCACGACTACCGCTACTTCCCCGAGCCGGACCTGCCCCCGCTGGAGATCGGCGAGGCGCGCCTCGCGGAGATTCGCGCGCTCCTGCCGGAGCTGCCCGACGCCAGGCGCGAGCGCTTCGAGGGCGAGTACGGCCTCGCCGCCGCCGAGGCGGGGCTGCTCGCCGAGACGCGCGCCCGCGCCGACGCCTTCGAGGCCGCCGTCGCCGCCTCGAAGCCCGGCCGCGCGCAGGCGGTCGCGCGCTGGCTGATCGGCGACGTGGCGGCGCTGCTCAACCAGGCGGGCGGCGACGCGGAGCTGGCGGACACGCCGCTCACGCCCGGGCACGTCGCCGAGCTGGTCGGGCTCGTCGAGGACGGCGTGATCACCGCTGCCAGCGCCAAGCAGGTGCTCGCGGCTGCCTTCGAGAGCGGCGACGCGCCCTCGGCGATCGTCGAGGAGCGCGGCCTCGCCCAGCTGCGCGACGACGCCGGGCTTGCGAAGGTCGTCGGCGAGGTGATCGAGGCCAACCCGCAGGCGGTCGAGGACTACCGCGGCGGCAAGGAGAACGCGATCAAGTTCCTCGTGGGCCAGGTGATGCGCGCCACGCGCGGGCGCGCCAACCCCAACGAGGCGCAGTCCGCGCTCCGCTCCGCGCTCGACGGGTAGGGGACGAGGAGGGCGCGCATGACGGCGGCGAAAGGGTTCCGAAGCGGCACGATCCACCAGCTCAGCGCCTCCAACGGCGGCGTTCCCAAGCGCGCGCTCGAAGAGGCCCGCGCCTTCATCGGCGGCCTCGAGGGCGACGCGCAGGCCGACCTCAAGCACCACGGCGGACCGGAGCGCGCGCTCTGCCTGTTCTCGCTCGAGCGGATCGAGGAGATGGCCGCCGAGGGCCACCCGATTGCGCCCGGCCTGGCCGGCGAGAACGTGACGATCTCCGGCCTCGACTGGTCGTTGGTGGTGCCGGGGTCGCGGCTGCGGCTCGGCGCCGGGGTGCTGGTGGAGATCACGAGCTACACGGCGCCCTGCTTCAAGAACGCGGCCTGGTTCGCCGACGGCGACTTCAACCGCATGAACCAGAAGACGCACCCCGGCTGCAGCCGCGTCTACGCGCGCGTCCTCGAGGAGGGCCTGCTGCGCAGCGGCGACGCCGTCGATCTGCTCGACGAGTCCGCCGCGACTCGCGTCGCCCGCCAGCAGCCGCCGACGATCCGCTGGCGGCCTCCAGGCCAGCGCGGGTAGCGGGCGCGCTCCCTCAGCCTCGCGCCGTCGCGGGCGAGGTGACGGCGATGCGCGGCGGCGGGCCGGGCCGGCGCACGGCGAGAATCAGCACGGCGGCGAGCAACCAGTTGACCCCGATCGTGAGAAAGACACCGTTGTAGTCGCCGACGGCGTCGAAGTAGAGGGCCGTGATCAGCGGCCCCGCCGCGCCCATTCCGAGTGAGACGGGCAGCACCACGCTGCGCACCTCGCCGAGGTAGCGCCGCCCGAAGTACTGCGCCCAGATCACCTCCTGCGTCGGGAACAGCGCACCGACGCCCGTGCCCCAGAGCAGGTAGCCGAGGCCGACAAGCGCCGCGCTGCCGGACGCCGCCGCGAAGACGATGAGGACCATCGACGATCCAGACAGGACGAAGCCCAGCGCCGCGACATAACGGGAATCGTAGCGCTCGGTGAGCCAGCCCCAGAACGCCTTCGAGAACCCGGCTGCGAACCCGAGGATGACGACGATCCGCGCGGCCGTGGCGCGGCTGTAGTCCTGGTCCGTGAGGAAGGGAATGGCGTTCAGGATCACGCCCCCGATGCCAATCACCGCGAGCCCGAAGGCGAACGTGATCAGGTAGAGGGCCGGGGTGCGCAGCGCCTCGCGCCGGGTGTAGGAGTTGAGGTAGTCGGCCTCGATCCTCGAGGCGGCGCCGCTGCGCAGCTCCTCGGCGCTTCGCCCGTCGGGGTTGAGCCCGTGGTCCTCGGGCTGACGGCGAAAGAGCAACGCGATGGGGAAGATGATCGCGGCCGTGACGACCGCGAGCACCTGCCAGCCGGCCCGCCAACCGAAGTCGTCGACGAAGGCGGTGAGCGGCGGGGCGATCACGATCCCCCCGATCGAGAAGCCGATCGCGCCGATGCCGATGGCGCGCCCTCGCAGGTCCACGAACCACTTGGAGAGCGTGACGTTGACGACGAGACTGCCGATCATCGCGGAGCCGCCCATGAAGAACAGGCCGCGCAGCACCATCCACTGCCACCACTCCTCGATGTAGCTGATCGAGAACAGCGTCACGGCGATCAGCGCGCCTCCGATCAGCATCACGCGCCGCCCGCCCCGGCGGTCGACGTGCGCGCCGATGAAGAAGCCGATCGCGCCCGTCACCAGCTGCCCGAGGGTCTGGGCGAGCGTGAACTCGGTGCGCGACCAGTCGAGGTCCTCGGTCATCGGGACCAGGAAGACGCCGCCGGCGTAGACGCTGAGGCCGGCCTGCAACATCTGCGCGAGGAACGCGCCCGCGACGATGTACCAGCCGAAGTAGACCCGAGGGCGCTTCGCGCTGTCGGCGGAGGGAGCCGGTGCCTCGGCGGGTGCGGCCATCGGGCGCAGTATAGGCGCGGGCCGGGCGGATGACGCGCGGCTCAGCCGCCCGCTCGCGCCGCCTCGCGGGGCTCGATCGGCGTGATCACGCCGAGCCGGTCCTCGATCGCCTGCGCGGCGGCGAGGCACAGATCCTCGCGATAGCGCGGGCCGATCAGCTGCACGCCCCGCGGCAGTCCGCCGTCGGCTCCGGCGGGCAGCGCCACCGAGGGCAGCCCGAGCAGGTTCGCGGCGAGCGTGAGCCTCAGCCCGCGCCGCACGCCGAGCGCCCGCTCGCCGTCCGCGACGTCGTGGCCGACCTCGAAGGGCTGCGCCGTCGAGACCGGCCCCAGCAGCAGCCGCGAGCCGCCGGACCACTCCGACCAGGCGCGGGCGCAGCGGACGCGCTCCATGTGCGCCTCGAGGTAGGCCAGCAGGTCCGGCTCCGGCGCCGCCCCGGTCGTCAGCTCGATGAAGCGCAGCGCCTCCCCGCCGAGCTGCGAGAACAGCCCGGCGGCGAGGGCGGCTCGCAACTCGGCGTCGGCCAGCCGCCCCCAGGCCGCGGCGGCCTCGCGCAGCAGCGGCGGCTCGCCCTCCTCGACGCGGTAGCCGGCGTCGGCGAGCGCCTCGGCGGCGCGGCGCACGCCCGCGGCGACGCGATCGTCGACGCCGAGGCCCCCCGGATCGGCGGCGACGGCCACGGGCGGCGGCTCGCCGGGCGGCCCCTCGAGCGGAGCGGGCGCGAGCCGCGGGTCGCGCGGATCGGGCGCGGCGAGGACGCCGAAGGCGAGCCGCAGATCGGCGACGTGGCGCGCCATCGGGCCGGTCACGGTGAAGAGCTCGCCGCTGGGCGGCGGATCCGGCGCGCCCGCGCGCGGCGGCGTCGCGACGCGCCCGTAGCCGGGCTTGAGGGCGGCGGTCCCGCAGCACTGCGAGGGGTAACGCAGCGAGCCGCCGTAGTCGTTGCCGAGGCCCAGCGGCGTCATGCCGCTCGCGAGGGCGGACGCCTCGCCGCCGCTGGAGCCGCCCGCCGTGCGGCCCGCGTCCCAAGGGTTGAGCGTCACGCCGCGCAGGCTGCTCGCGCTGTGCCAGCGCATGCCGTGGTCCGGCATGTTCGTGCGCCCGATCACGATCGCGCCCGCCTCGCGCAGCCGCTCGACCGCCGGGGCGTCGCGCTCCGCGCGGTCCCCGGCGAGGGCGGCGGCGCCGCTCGTCGTCGCGCTCCCGGCGACGTCGATGTTCTCCTTCACCGTGCAGGGCACGCCGTGCAGCGGGCCCGGCGCCTCGCCACGCGCGAGCGCCGCGTCGGCGCGGGCGGCGTGGTCGCGCGCTTGCTCGGCGAGCACGACCGTGACGGCGTTGAGCCGAGGGTTGACCGCCTCGATGCGTGCGACATGCGCCTCGACGGCCTCGCGCGCGGAGACCTCGCGCGCGCGGATCGCCGCAGCGAGTTGCGCGGCGCCCGCGCGCCAGAGGTCCGAGGGCAGCGTCACGCCGCGAGGGCCGCAGGCCGGCTCGAGGCGCTACGCGGCCTCGTCGCCGTCGCGCTCATCGGCCTCGATCAGCGTTGCCGACGCCTCCGATCCGAGGAAGGCGAGCAGCACGAGCGCGGCGACCATCGCGACCGGCAGGCCGAACGAGACGTCGGCCAGCGCGAGCGTCCCCGCCTCAGTGAAGTCGACGAGGTTGACGAACGCAAGCAGTCCGCCGAGGGCGGCGGCGGCGAAGACCCAGAGGTGGCCGAGCCGCGCGCTGATCTCGCGGCGGTGCAGCAGCCACGCGCCGAGGGCCGCCGCGAGGCCGGCGACCAGCACGACCTGCCCGGCCGCGGAAGCGATCCCCACGTCGCCCGACTGCCAGGGCATGAAGGCGGCAGCCGCCAGGGCGAGCCCCGCGACGACGGCCGCGCGCCCCAGGTAGAGCGCGCTCGGGGCGCTCTCGCCGCGCAGCGCCTGCTCCGGGCCGAACTCGAAGGCGCGCACCGCCAGCCAGCCCGCCGGCACGAGCGAGGCGGCGAGCAGCAGCTTCGCGAGGTCGCCGGGGATGAACGGCGTCAGGCCCCATTGCATCACGAGCCCCGCGCTCGCCTCGATGCCGAGCGTGGCCTCGTTGACGTACATCCAGTTGGCGAGCCAGGGCAGGCCGAAGACGTAGATGATCACGTTGCCCACCAGCATCGCGAGAGCGAGCGTGACCGGGCGGCGATCCCAGCCGAGGCGCGCGAGGAAGCCGACGGCGAAGGCGGCGAACGGGTAGGAGAGCAGGTAGCCGCCGGAGGAGCCGGTGATCACGCTCCAGCCGTGCGCGCCGCTCGCGTAGACCGGCAGATTGGCGATGCCCTCGAGGACGTAGAGCGTGGCGGCCATGGTCCCGAGCCGCGGTCCGAGCACCGCGCCGAGTAGGAGCACGGCGAAGGTCTGGCCGGTGATCGGGACGGGCCCGATCGGGAGGTGAATCGTGACCTGGGCGCAGAGCGCGAGCAGCGCCGACCCCGCGACGATCAGCACGACGTCGCGTACCAGTGTCTCGCGCGGCAGCAGCGCGTCGAGGCGCGTCCTGCGGAATGGCGTGGTGTGCATGGCGTCTCCCGGCCCGGTGCGGCGGCCCCGCGCCGCCGCGCGCGCATGGTACCGGAACGCCCGCGCTGCGCGCGACGGGAGCGCGGAGCGCGGCCTGTCAGACAGTGGCGCGTGTAACTTCGGCGCTACGAGACGCTCGCGAGGCTCCCGAGTGAGTTGAGCGCCTCACCGATCTCGCGCTGCTGCGGAAGCCCGGCGAGCGTGAAGCCGCGGCTGGCCCAGAGGATCTCGACGCCGAGCACCTCGTCGGCCTCCCCGATGTCGACCCGCCGCTGCTCATCGAGTTCGCGCGTGTGGCTCACCTCGCCATGCCCGGATTCCGCCCTGCTCAGGCGGATGTAGAGTGCGTCGGCCTCGGGGTCATACTCGATCAGCATTGTTGCATCTTCCCTGATTCCATCCCTGCCCGCATGGCTGACTACGTCCGGGCGTTTCCGCGAGCGCTACCCTGCGTGCCATGCCGTCCCTTCCGAAGATCGCTTGTGCCGCCCTCGCAACGTGCGCCCTCGCGGCGCTGGCAGCCGCCTGTGCCTCGGAGAAGACGTGCAGCGAGGTTCCGCTGTCACCGCGGGCCGCCGAGGCACTCGACGCAATCGAGCAGCGGGTCGACTTTGCGCTGACGCGCCCCTGCGCCTTCGAGTCAGGCCTCGAGGTGACGGGCGTCTCGGAGGATTCGCTGCCCGATCAGGGCGTGCGGCATCCGCGGGTCAGCTTCGTCGTCGGCCGCGACGGGAGGCACGCCTTCACCCTGAGCCAGACGAGGGCGGTCGTTTCGTTCAGGGCGATCCCGACCGGGAGCCACTGGCTTCGCGTCTCCGCCGCCGGAGTCACCGCCGAGGGCTTCGCCGGGCCGACCGGCGCGGGTGTGGACCTCGCCTACCTCCGCTGGCGCAGGGACGGCGTCACGTTCGAGCTCCAGGCGACGCTGGGCCGGAGGCTGACCGAGCGGGACGTCCATGACATTGCCGCGGAGTTGATGCGGCGTTGAGTGCCTTCGAGGTCAGTAGAGGCCAGCCTCCTGTTGCTGGGCCCGGACGTACGCGATGATCGCCTCGACCTGCTGTTCGCTCAGCCCTTCGATCTTCGGCATGTTGCCGAACGGCCAGTGGTGGGCGATCACGCCGCGCTGCACGGCGAGGCGGAACGAGGCGTCGGAGTGGTGGTTCGGGTGGTAGATGCGGTCGAGGAAGGGCGGGCCTTGCGCGGTGCCCTGCAGATCGACGCCGTGGCAGACCGCGCAGGTCTGCCGGAAGAGCGTCTCGCCGTCCAGGATCGGGACCGCCGTCGCCGCCGGCGTCTCCGCCGGCGAGGCCGCCGGGGGCGGGGCGGGCGGGTCGTCCGCCTCGCCCTCGCACGCGGCGACGAGGGCGAGCGACACGACGAGCGCCGCTACGCCGAGCGGGGCGAGGTTCGCGAGCCTGCGCAGTGACGTTCGCATGCGGTTATTGTCCCACGCCTCGCCGCTCCCAGGCTGGTATCGTCGCGTGGAGGCCGGGGTGGCGGAACTGGCAGACGCAGCGGGCTTAAAACCCGCGGCCCTCGGGCGTGGGGGTTCGAATCCCTCCCCCGGCACCACCAACGCTCACGAAGGGAGGCGCCACGATGGCGGAGACAGCCACGATGGCGGAAACAATCGGCTTCATCGGGCTCGGCAACATCGGCTCGCCGATGGCGCGCAACGTGCTCGGCGCGGGCTTCGGCCTCGTCGCCTGCGACATCCAGCCGGACGCCCTCGCGCGCCTCGCCGAGGCGGGCGCGCAGCCGGCGGACTCGCCGCGCGCGGTCGCGAGCGCGGCGCGCACGATCTGCCTCTCGCTCCCGACCTCGAACGAGGTCGAGACGGTCTGCTTCGGGCCGGACGGGATCGTCGAGGGCGCCTCGGACGGCGCGATCATCGTCGACCTGACCAGCGGCAACCCGCCGCAGACGGCCGCGATCGGCGAGCGCCTGCGCGAGTCCGGCATCGAGCTCGTCGACGCGGGCGTGAGCGGCGGCGTGCCCGGCGCCGAGGCGGGCACGCTCGGCATCATGTGCGGCGGCTCGATCGAGGCCTACGAGGCGTGCCTGCCGGTCCTCGAGGCGATCGGGGCGCAGATCTTCCACCTCGGTGAGCCGGGCGCCGGGCACCTGACGAAGGCGCTCAACAACTTCTGCTCGGCCGCCAACTACCTCGCGCTCTCGGAGGCGATGACCGTGGCGACGAAGGCCGGGCTCGACCCGCTCAAGGTGCTGGGCGCGATCAACGCCAGCTCCGGGCGCAGCTGGACGAGCGAGAACCGCTTCCCCCGGTTCGTCCTCGCCGGCGACTTCTCCTCGCGCGGCGGGATGGCGACCGAGCTGATGGTCAAGGACCTGGCGAACGCCGTCGCAGGCGGCAAGGAGCACGGCGTGCCGATGCCCGTCGCCGGCCTGATCTCGCAGCTGTTCCTGCTCTCGCAGGCGTTGCACGGCAAGCAGGCCCCGAACCAGGTCGCCGTGCGCATGTACGAGGGCTGGGCGCGGGCGGAGAGCCGCGCCTGAGGCGGATCGCTCAAGCGCCCTCGGAGGGCGCTGCTGCGGCGGCGCGGCCGGCCCAGCGGCCGAAGAAGGTGCAGTCGCCCAGCGAGAGGCCGCTGCTGTAGCCCCGCCCTTGTAGCCCCGCCGTCGCTCGCCCCGCCGCGTAGAGCCCGCCGATTGCGCTGCCGTCCGCGCGCAGTACCTCGCCCGTCATCGCCGTCGTGAGGCCGCCGATCGGGAAGCCCGACCAGACCGAGGCCGTGATCGAGAAGTCGAGCGCGGCGTAGGGCGGGCTGTCGAGCGGCTCGAGCCACTCCGGCGCCTTGTGGAACTCGGGGTCCTCGCCGCGCGCGGCGTGCTCGTTGTAGGAGGCCATCGTGCGCTGGAGACTGCCCTCCGGCATCCCCAGCTCGCGCTCGAGCTCCTCGTATGTCTCGCCGATGGCGACGATCTCCGCCTGCGCGAGCACCGGGCGGCGGTAGGTCTCGTCGTCGACGATCATCAGGACCTCGCCGCCGTGGTCGTAGAGGGCGGTCGGGCCGAGCTGATCGCGGTACTGGTCCTCGTTCACGAAGCGGCGGCCCTCGCGATCGACGAGCACGCCCTTCACGAGCCGCCTCGGCGGGCTCGTCGTCAGGTTCACCATGCCCCACTCCATGCGATCGAGGGCGGCCCCTAGGCCGAGGCCAAGACGGATCGCGATGCCATCGCTCGCGTCGGCGCCGAGCCGGTTGCGCAACTGCAGCAGCTCAGGCGCGTACTGCCGCAGCATTGTCTCGTTCATCACGAAGCCGCCCGTGCAGAGGACGACGCCGCAGCTCGCGCGCACGTGGCGCGTCTCGCCCTCGATGCGCGCTCGGAGGCCGACCACGCGGGGCTCCTCCGGCGGTCCGCCCACCACGAGGCGCTCGACGCGTGCGCCGGTGACGATCGTCGCGCCGGCGGCCGCGGCTGCGGCGCTCAGCGCCTCCATCAGCACCAGTCCGCCGCCCTCGCCGGGGTGCTGCGGGTGGTGGCCGCGAGGCGCGGGCGCGGCGAGGGCGCTGAAGGGGTGCGCCAGCTCGCTGCCCGTGTAGGACAGCCCGTGCTCGGAGCCCCACGGGTAGGTACCGCGTTCGGGCGGCAGGAACTCCGCCTTGAACGGCACGCCGCGGGCGACGAGCCACTCGTAGAGCTCGACGCTGCCCTCGCAGTAGGCGCGCAGCCACTCGTCGTCCGGTCCCGGCTGCACCGAGGCGCGCAGGTAGCGATACATCTCCCCGGGCGTGTCGTCGAAGCCGCAGGCGCGTTGCAGCGGCGTGCCTCCCCCGAGGTAGATCGAGCCGCCGGAGAGCGCGCTCGTCCCGCCGCCGGAGAACTCGCGCTCCAGCAGCAGCACGTCGGCTCCGGCCTCGGCGGCCTCGATCGCCGCGGATGCGCCCGCCGCGCCGAGGCCGACGACGACCACGTCGGCCTCGAGGTCCCATCGGGGAACCTCGCTGGCCGCGAGCGGCGTGATCGGGCCGGCCTCGTTGTCGCTCATCGCGGCGCCCGCAAGCGCTCCTCCTTCAGATCCTCGACGCTGTCGAGGTCCGGGTGCTGTTCCTGCAAGTAGGCGGGGATGACGAGGCCGATTGCCAGTTGCGGCTGAGGCTCTCGCCGCCAGAGACGACCTCGCCGAGTGCCTGGGTCTCCTCCCAGGCCTCGATCTGGTTGGGCAGCCAGATCTCCAGCGTAATGTGGCTGTCGCCACGCCGCAGCCCCTGCAGCAGCGGCAGCGCGTGCCCGAACACCAGCCCCCGAGCCTCCGCAGCCGCGAGGCGACGGCTCAATCAGGCGGTCCGCACGCCCTGAACGCCGCCTCGCTGAACGGGTCCACCAGGTGCAAGTTGTTTTCGATGAGACACGAATCCCGTGCGCCCAAGTACTTGTTCTGCGCGCTCCTGATGACCTGGCCGGGGCCGTTCTCGAGGAACAGGATCCCCGCTTCCAGCATGCGGCTGGCAATCTCGATGCCCTCTCCGGCGAAGAGCGCCCAGCCGATTACGTTGCTGGCGCCTCCCGCAACCTTCACGCCCCTGATGACCCATTTGGCTGCGTGGCGATATCTGCCGTTGATTGCCAGATGCTGGACCGCGCGGATCTCTATCTTTTCGAGACCTTCCTTCTCGGCGTACTTTCTAATGCTATCGCTGCGCAACTGCGGATAGTTCGAGAATTGATCGTACGCCAGGACGGACAGGTCCACGAACCCGCGGAGCATGTCGGCCTGGAATTCATTCCAGTAGTTCCGGGTGTCTGCGGGTTCTTCCTCGGACCACGGGTTGTTCCTGAGGTCCACCGCGATCGTGGCTTCCGCGTTTTCGGCAAACCCATTGTCCAGCAAGAACTTCGCGCCACTGGTCAACTCGTTGCCGGACAGGTTCAGGACGGCCAGATTCGGGAGGTCGTTCAGCGCCTCCGGAATCGACCCGCTCAGGCCGTGCCGGCAGATCAGCGTGCAGCCGCGATCACGCTTGTTCCAGGACAGATCCAGCTCGACCAGGTTTTGCAGGTTCTCCCAGTCGATGCCGCGGTCGTGGCCCGGGTTCTGCTCCTCGATGTCCCCCCGGAACATGTTGCCGGAGAGGTTCAGGTGGGTAAGCGCGGTGAGCTGGTCCAGTTCGGGTGGCAGGGCCCCGCCGAGGTTGTTGCCGGAGAGGTCCAGGTGGGTGAGGGCGGTCAGGTCGCCCAGCATGTCCAGCCTGTTGTGCCCTCCGAAGAACCCGCCGCTGTCGTTGTCCAGGCTGACGCCCGGCAGCTCGAGCCCGATGACGCGTCCGCTCTCTTCGTCGACGGTCACCCCATACCAGTCCGCGACATCCCGGTCCTCACTCCACCTCACTCTATAGCGGTTGAACTCATCGTCCAGATTCCACCACTCCCACGAATCGCCGTGGGTAGCGTCGTAGAAGCGAATGAGTGCGTCCCGGTCGCTTTCCGCCGAACCCGGCGGCCCGGGGGGCTCCGGGTCCGGCGTGGATGTCGGCGTGGATGTCGGCGTGGACGTCGGCGTGGATGTCGGCGTGGATGTCGGCGTGGACGTCGGCGTGGACGTCGGCGTGGACGTCGGCGTGGACGTCGGCGTGGATGTTGGGGTGGCCGTCGGCGTGGATGTTGGGGTGGCCGTCGGCGTGGATGTTGGCGTGGATGTTGGCGTGGCCGTTGGCGTGGCCGTTGGCGTGGCCGTGGCCGTTGGCGTTGCTACCGCCGTGAGCGTGGGCGGGCAGGCTTGGTCCCACATCTCATCCACCCGCTCCTCCGCAGCCTCGACGGCCGAAGCAGCCCGCAGGAGGGGATCCGAAGCCTCCAGGTTCGCCAGGGAGCGGAGGGCGACACGCGCGAACTCCCGTACCGCTTCCGCCGAGGCGACAACGGCTCTGTGCAGGGCCTCCAGCCCGTCGGGGACCCGCAGGCCCCGGAGCCGGGTGATGAGATCGCCGAGACGCGAGACGTGTGCGCTGTGGGGTCCCTCATCGATGATTTCGTCCAGAATGTCTTCTATCTCGTCCGCGAACGGCTCCAGGCTTTCCTCGTAGGCTGCGCATGTGGCGGCCGTGGGCCCTCCACGCGCGGCCGCCGCGTCTCCGGTTTGGCCGGCCGTCTGCCCGCGATCCCGCGATTCCCACGGGTTCTCGCCGGATCCTGAGCCGCCATCGCAGGCGGCCGCCAGCGTGAGAAGCAGGCAGGCCTGAATCAGCGCCAACACGAACGCGTCGCGGAACAGCCGCCTGGGGAACGGAATCATGCTTTGGGAACTCCTCTAAGGGACATCATAGAGGCCGCGTTAAACCCGCAGACCCGCCGTCGCATAAGTCTTGCTAATGGACCAATGACAGTTTCATAGGATGACTGTTACGAAATAACTCCCGGCGGACGTTCGACGACAGTCCTATGGGAGACCATTACGCAAAAGGAGTATGGCAAGCTTCTACATCGGGGGAGCGGACGCCGCAAGGGTCACCCCGAAAACGCGGAGTGATGACTCTCACTCGCCGCCGGGCGGCTAGCCGGAGGGCCAGCCGGCGGCGGGCTTGCCCTCGGCCAGCGCCTCGCGGATCGCCTCGGCGGCTTCGGGGGTGACCCAGGCGGTCCAGATCCGCTCGTTGCTGCTCAGCCACCAGCGGGCGGCGTCCTCGGGGCTCGCGTCGCGCTCGAAGCTCCAGACGGCGAGCGCGCGGTAGACGTCGACGTTGAAGTCCCAGGCGCGCAGCATCGCGACCACGTCCGGCGCCTCGGTCAGCAGCGAGGGGTGAACCGCGATCAGGATCGTGGTCAACTCGTAGCCGCAGGCCTTCGTGCTGAACCAGCACTCGTCGCTGTACGGCGGCTCATCGAGCCGCACGAGGTCGAGCACGAGCGCCGGGTCCGCCGTGCCGTCCTGGTAGCCGAGCCACGGCTCGCCCTTCTCGTAGGAGCCGTAGAGGTCGGCGTTGAGCGCGGCGGCATCGCCGGGGGCGACGATCGCGATGTGCCCGGAGAGGCCGTAGCCGGCGATCTGGGCGGCGTTGACCTCCTCGCAGGCCCAGCCGATCACGCACGTCACGAGGCGCGCCTTGCCGCCCGTCTCGGTCGTCGCGAAGAGCGCCCGGAAGCGCTCCTCCTTGAGGTCCTCGACGCTGTCGAGGTCCGGGTGCTGCTCCTGCAGGTAGCGGGGGATGACGAAGGCCGATTGCCAGTTGCGGCTCAGGCTCTCGCCGACGGAGACGACCTCGCCGAGCGCCTGGGCCTCGTCCCAGGCCTCGATCTGGTTGGGCAGCCAGATCTCCATGGTGATGTGGCTGTCGCCGCGCCGCAGCCCCTGCAGCAGCGGCAGCGTGTGGCCGAACACCAGCTCCGTCGGGTAGCCGTAGCCGTGCTCGACGATGTACTGGGCGATGCGGTTCTGGACCTGCGAGCTGGTCCAGGTGAGGTCGTTGAAGACCAGCGTCGGCTTGTCCTCGTCCCCCGAGCCTGCGCAGCCCGCGGCCAGCAGCGGGACCGCGATCAGCGCCGCGACCAGCGCGCCGGGGAAGGCCGCCCGCGCGCGCCCGTTCGCCGTCCGGACAGGCTTCATCCGCGTGATGGCCATCCCGCGCTCCCGTCGCCGCCGCGCCCGTGCGCCGGGTATGGTACACGCGCGCGCCGCGGCGGACGCCTCCGCCGCGCGGGATCGCGGGCCGCGGAGCGGCCCGGAGGGAGGCAGCGCGATGAGTGAGACGCGGGCCGTCCTCGGCAGCCGGGTGATGACGCAGGTCGCCTTCGTCGTCCCCGACATCGAGGCCGCCGTCGCGACGTACGCGGAGCTGCTGGGCATGGAACCGGCCGAGATCTACGTACCCCCGCTGCGCGAGGGCCGCGAGTACCGGGGCAAGCCGCTCCCACCCGAGGTCAACCTCAAGGTCGCGATGATCGAGCTGGACAACATCGTCCTCGAACTGATCGAGCCGATCGGCGGGCCGAGCGTCTGGAAGGACGTCCTCGACGAACAGGGCGGCGGCCCCGTCTTCCATCACGTCGCCTTCGAGGTCGACGACGGCGCGGCGGTCACCGACGACCTCGAGGGCCGTGGGTACCCCGCGCTGCACTCGCAGATCCGCGCCAACGGCGGGCGCATGGCCTACGTCGACGCGCGAGCGGAGTTGGGCACGCTGATCGAGGTGCTCGGCGGCGAGCCCGCGGGCTAGCGATGACTGCCGACGGCGCCGGGCAGCTCGCCGGCCGCGTCGCGGTCATCACCGGGGCGGCGCGCGGCATCGGCTACGCGATCGCCGCACGGCTGGGCAGCGAGGGCATGCGCGTCGTCATCGCCGACATCGACGGCGCGAAGCTCGCGCAGGCGGAGCGCGACCTGCACGCGGAGGGCGTCGAGGCGGTCGCCGTCCCGGTGGACGTGAGCGACTTCGCGGACATCGACCGGCTGCCGCGCGTGGCGCTCTCGGCCTTCGGCGCGATCGACGTGGTTTGCCTCAACGCCGGGGTGAACGCCGCGCACATCCCGAGCTGGGAGATCGGCCTCGACGACTGGGACTGGATCATCGGGCCGAACGTCTGGGGCGTGCTCAACGGCATCCAGGCCTTCGTGCCGCGTATGCTCGCGCTGGAGCGCGCGGGCGCCGAGGGCGGCCACATCGTGATCACTGCCTCGAACGGCGCGCTCGCCAGTCGCGCCGCGAGCGGGCCGTACCCGGTGACGAAGCGGCTCGTGCTCTCGGCCGCCCAGTCCCTCCATCACGACCTCAAGGCGGCGGGGTCCGAGCTGCGCGCCTCGGTGCTGCTGCCCGGCGCGATCCGCACGCACGAGGCGATGGCCCGCCGCGGCGAGCCGCGCGTCGCGCGGACGGACGACCAGCAGGACGCCGAGCAGCGCCGCATGCCGCCGGAGCAGGTCGCCGAGATCGTGCTCGGCGCAATCCTCGAGCCGCGCTTCTACATCCTCACCCACCCCGAGCGCTCGCACGCCCTCGTCCGCGCCCGCACCGGGTACATCCTCGAGGACCGCGACCCCGACTTCGGCGACCTCACGCCGTAGCAGCGCTTGGCCGCTCCGCCCGCCCCCCTGCTCCACGCCCTGCGCGTGCGAACATGGAGGCATGAGCGAGACACCTCCGACGGTGATGATCGAGGACGTGCACGCGGCGCGGGAGCGCATCGCGGGGGCGGTGCGCGTGACGCCGCTCTGGCCGATCGGGTCGCTGTCCGCGATCGCGGGCGTGCCCGTGCTGCTCAAGTGCGAGCAGTTGCAGCGCGGTGGCTCCTTCAAGTTCCGCGGCGCCTCGAACATGCTCGCGGCCCTCGAGGAGCGGCCGGACGGCGTGGTCGCGGCCAGCGCGGGCAATCACGCGCAGGGCGTCGCGCTCGCCGCCGCGGAGCGCGGCATCCCCTCGACCGTGGTGATGCCGGCCAACGCGCCGCTCGCCAAGCAGGCCGCGACGCGCGCCTACGGCGCGGAGGTGGTGCTGCTCGACGGCGGGCTCGAGGCCTGCATCGCGCGCGCCCGCGAGCTCGCCGCCGAGTTCGGGCTGCTCTTCGTGCCGCCCTTCGACAACCCGGCGGTCGTCGCCGGGCAGGGCACGCTTGGCCTCGAGGTGCTCGAACAGGCGCCCGAGGCGGAGACGGTGCTCGTGCCGGCGGGCGGCGGCGGGCTGCTGGCCGGGGTCGCGCTCGCCATCAAGTCGCTGCGGCCCGAGGTGCGCGTCATCGGTGTGCAGGCGCAGGCGATGCCGGGCATCGCCGCCTCGCTCGACGCGGGCTCGCCGCTGGCCGTGCCGCTCGTGCAGACCCTCGCCGACGGCGCGGCCGTCGCCGGCCCCTCGGATCTCACGTTCGAGCTGATCCGGCGCCATGTCGACGAGGTGGTCACGGTCGCCGAGCCGGACATCGAGCACGCGATGGTGCTGCTGATCGAGCGCGCCAAGTTCGTTGTCGAGGGCGCCGGAGCGCTCGGCGTCGCGGCCTTGCTCGCGGGCGCGGTCGAGTTGGGCGGGCCGGTGGCGGTGGTGCTGTCCGGCGGCAACGCCGACATCAACCTGCTCGGCCGCATCGTCGAGCGCGGCCTGACGGGCGCGGGGCGGCGTCGGCTGGTGACGTTCGCCGCCGCGCACGCGCCGGGCGAGCTGGCGCGGATCAGCGCGATCATCGCGGGCTCGCGCGCCAACGTGATCCAGGTCGAGCACCGGCTGACCGGCGACAACCAGCCGATCGGCGTCGTGCTGATCACCTTCCACCTCGATGTCGCGGGCGAAGAGGGCTTCGAGGAGCTGAGCGCCGCGCTGCAGGAGGCCGGGATGCGGGCCGGCGCCCCCGGCAGCGGCGCCGACTTCGTGACACCGAACGCGCAGGCGCTGCCCTGGTAGTCAGTTTCCTCGGAACGGGAGCTCAGCCCAGCGTGATCTCGTCGATCTCCGCCAGCTCGGCGGCGTCGAGGCGCCAGTCCGAGGCGGCGATGTTCTGGTCGATCTGCGCCGGCCGGCTCGCGCCCGCGATGATGCTGCCGATGTGCGGCTGCGAGGCGAGCCAGCCAATCGCCAGATCGACGAGCGGGCGCCCTCGCTCGCTCGCGAACGCATCGAGGCGTTCGAGCCGGTCCCAGGCGTCGTCGGAGACGAAGCGGCTCGGCAGGTGCGGCGACATCTCGAAGCGCGTGCCCTCGGGCGCGGCCTCGCCGCGGCGGTACTTGCCGGTGAGGAAGCCGCTCGCGAGCGGGAAGTAGGGCAGCACGCTCACGCCGGCCGCGTTGCAGGCGGGCACGAGGTCCGCCTCGATGCGGCGGTCCAGCATGTGATACTCGGCCTGCGTCGAGATGAACGGCGTGATGTGCGCCGAACCGGCGATGCCGGCCGCCTCGGCGACCCGCCAGCCCTCGAAGTTCGAGCAGCCGATGTAGCGCACCTTGCCGTCGCGCACGAGATCGTCGAGGGCGCGCAGCGTCTCGTCGAGCGGCGTCGCCGGGTCCGGCCCATGCAGCTGGTAGAGGTCGATGTAGTCCGTGCCCAGCCGCCGCAGCGAGCCTTCGAGGGCGTGAATGATGTGCCGCCGCGAGCCGCCCTGGCGCAGCAATCGCGGGGCGACGTTCGCGGCCTCGCCCGCGTCGTGCCCGGCGCGCTCGAGGACGCCCGCGCGGTAGAGCGCCGCGCCCTCGCCGGTCGGGCGCGAGAACTTGGTGGCGATGATCGCCTCGTGGCGGCGGCCGCGCAGCACCTCGCCGAGGTACTCCTCGGAGCGTCCGGGCGGCCCCTCGCCGCCCGCGGGCGAGGGGTAGACGTCCGAGGTGTCGAAGAGGTTCACGCCGGCGTCGAGCGCGTGCGTGATCACCTCGCGCGAGCGTTCGAGATCCCAGCGTCCGCCGAAGTCGTTGCAGCCCAGCCCGACGATCGAGACCTTGAGGCCGGAGCGGCCGAGCCTGCGGTACTCCATCGCGCCTCCGCGCTCAGCGCCGCGCCGCGATCGGCACGGTGACCGGGCGGCTGAGGCGGCCCCAGGACGGGAACCACGCCGAGTGCTTCCCCGCGCCGCCCGCGACCACGACCTGGATGTCCTCGGGCGCCTCCGCGATCGGCAGTAGCACATCGTCGTCGAAGCGCTCCTGCGCGCTCTCCGGCACGTCGCCCTCGGGGACACGTCGCACGGCGATGGCGCGCCGCAGCTCCGGCGAGAGCTGCCCGGCCGGGTAGCGCGCGTGCTCGAACAGCCACTCGCGGATGCTCGCGCGCGTCCAGCCGTCGCTGGCGAGGAGCGCCGCGTGCTCCGGGCAGAGCGCAAGCAGCGGGTTGCCGCGGTTGAGGATGTTGTTGCTGCCGGGCTGGCTCATCGCCCCGGCGATCGTGCGCAGCAGGCCCTCGCCGGTGTTGCTGTCGCCGTCGCGGATGTTGTGCGGGCCCTCGCTGCCGAAGACCGTGACCGCGCTCTCGGCCGCCTCGAGGCCGCGCGCGACGTGGAAGGGCTCCCACGGGTTCGCCTCGGCGTTCTCGGCGAAGCAGGAGGCGAACTTGGCCGGCGTGCCCTGCGTCGCCTGGTCGCCGCGCCCCGGCTGCGCGCCGCCGATGTTGAGCAGCACGAGGCGGACCGCGCGGCCGATCGAGGCGTTCGCCGGGAAGGCCGGCCCGAAGCAGCCGCTGCCCGAGTGGATGCCAAGCTCCTCCGCGATCGGTCCGCTGACCACGATCGTCTCGGCCACAGGGTGCGTCGTCGCGTTCATCCCGGCGACGTTGTGCGACTCGTCGAGGATCGCCCGCACCGCCGCCAGCACGACGGGGAAGGCGCGCGGCTCGCAGCCGGCCATCGCCGCGTTCGCGGCGACGCCCTCGACGGTCACGAGGCCGTGACCCGGCGGCAGCACGCCCAGCACGTCGAGGGCGTCCCGGTCGCCGCACGCGATCAGCGCCTCCACCAGCCCCGGCGTCGGCGGGATGATCGGCAGGCCGTCCGACCAGCCCCGGGCGAGCGCCGCCTCGTGCAGCTCGCGCGGGTCCGAGGGCAGCGCGAGCCGCTCGGCGGGCTCGCCGCGGGAGGCCTCTCCTCGGGCGAGCGGAGCGGCCGGTGCGACGCCCTCGTTGGCCGCGCCGTCGCCGTTGGTCGCCGTCAGCAGGCGCTCGACCTCGGGCGTGGCGGGCGTGGCGAGGCCGCCGACGGCGGAGGGCGGGATGCCGCCGAGCGGGTGCGGCACGGTGACGTAGGGCAGGGCGGGCAGGCCGCGCCGCTCGGCCTCGTACTCGATCAGGCCGCTGAAGGCGTCGGTGCCGATCGTGACGGTCGGGACTCCGCGGGCTTCGAGGGCGATCGAGGCGTGGACACTCCACGTCGTGCAACTGCCTCAGTCGCAGCTCCCGACGAGCACGAAGTCCGCCTCCTGCGAGAACGCCTCCAGCACGGAGCCGGGCGCGGGCGCCGAGGCGTTCTTCGACCTCAGCGCCGTCGGCCCGAGGTCGTGCCGCTCGCGCAGGCCCTCGACGAGCCGTTCGAGCAGCAACTTGGCGTTCGCCTTGCGGTTCTCGAGGATGCCGGGCCGCAGCCCGTCGAGGCTAGCGGGCCGCGGCGCGAGGGGGATGGCGGCCTGGTGCAGTCGCCCGCGCGGGTTGAGTACCTCGATCGTCCCGGCCATCTCACCCTCCTCTCGCGTTCGTGCGGATGCTACACCGCGGGGGAAAGGGCGACCGGCCTGTAGTAGCACTTTGCGCTAATAGTGTGATGTACTATTATTTGCCAAGTGATCAGGAGCTACCGGGACAGGGATACCCGGGCGGTCGCCGAAAGGCGACACGTCAGGAAGTTCCCGCAGGACATCCAGCGCCGCGCGCAGCGTAAGCTCCTGATCCTGAACAACGCGGTGGACTTGAACGACCTCAGGGTGCCCCCGGGGAACCGGTTGGAAGCCCTGTCAGGAGATCGAGACGGGCAATACAGCATCCGCATCAACAGTCAGTGGCGGATCTGTTTCGTATGGAGCGACGGGAACGCTTGGCAGGTCGAAATCGTGGACTACCACTGAGCGGCCGAGGGAGAGATCGCCATGACTACTAGCACGGCCCCTGACCCACAGCTCCTGTCCCCGATCCACCCGGGCGAGATCCTCAACGAGGAGTTCCTGCTACCGATGGGGATTACGCAGTACCGGCTGGCCAAGTCGATCGGCGTCGACGCGCGCCGGATCCACTCCATCGTCCACGGGCAGCGATCCATCACCGCCGAGACGGCCCTGCTGTTGTCGCGCTTCTTCGGAAACTCGGCGGCCTTCTGGATGGGCCTCCAGAGCCAGTACGACCTCGAGACCGCCGAGGACCGCCTCGCCGGCCGGCTTGAGGCGGTGACGGCCCACCCGCGGGGGTAGCCTTCCTCAGCTGTTCGTGAAGCGCGGCTCGCGTCGCTTGATGAAGGCGGCGACGGCTTCCTTGTGGTCGGCGGTCATCATCGACATGCCCTCGGCGGCCAGCGAGTAGTGCATCACGTCGTTCGACATCGCGAGCAGCACGCGGTTGATCGAGCGCTTCGTCGAACGCACGGCGTAGGGCGCGCCCGCCGCCAGCTTCGAGGCGATCGCCAGCGCCTCGTCGAGCAGCTCGTCGTCCTCGACGACCTTGAAGACGAGGCCGATCCGCTCGGCCGTCTCGGCGTCGAGGCGCTCGCCGGTCATCAGGTAGTACTTGGCGTGTTGCGGCCCGGCGAGCAGCGGCCACAGCAGCGCCCCGCCATCGCCGGCGGTGAGGCCGACCGAGACGTGCGGGTCCGCGAAGACGGCGCTGCGTCCGGCGATCACGATGTCGCCGAGCAGCGCCGTCGTGCAGCCGAAGCCGAGCGCGTAGCCCTTGACGGCGGTGATCACCGGCTTGTCGTTGTTGAGGAAGCCCTCGACGATCTCGCGCGGCTCGCCGAGCACGTCGAGCGGGCTCATCCCCTCGCCCCCGCCGCCGAGCCGCTGCTGCACGTCGGCGCCGGAGCAGAAGGAGCGCCCCGCGCCGGTAATCACGGCGGCGCGCGCTGGCGGGGCGTCTATGATGCGTGGCTGCATCGCGACGTGCCGCGCATACCGAAGGAGGCCCGAGGTGGGCGACTACGAGAACATCCTCTACGAGACCGACGACGACCAGATCGCAACCATCACCCTCAACCGTCCGAACCAGATGAACGCGATCTCCCCGGACCTCGAGCGCGAGCTCCATGAGGCCCTCGACGAGGCGGCCGCTGACGACTCGGTGCGCACGATCATCCTCACCGGCGCGGGCCGTGCGTTCTCCGCGGGCTACGACATCGGCCGCGAGCGCGAGGCACCCAGCACGCGCAGCGCGACGCTGGCGCAGTGGATGCCGAAGGACATGAACCACACCGACCACGTGATGCACATCATGGAGCTGGACAAGCCCGTGATCGCCGCCGTCAACGGCTGGGCGCTCGGCGGTGGGTTCTGGTACACCCTCGCCTGCGACATCACCATCGCGTCCGAGCAGGCCGCGTTCGGCCAGCCCGAGGTGCGCATGGTGTCGAACACCTCGTTCCTCTTCCCTGCCCTCGTCGGCTGGAAGGTGGCGGCCCGCTACGCGCTCACCGGTGACCACTTCGGCCCCGAGGAAGCCGTGCGCATCGGCGCCATCAACGAGGTCGTCCCGCACGACGAGCTGATGTCGCGCGCACGCGAGATGGCGAAGCGGCTGGCGATGGTGCCGTCCGACTCCGTGCGGCTCAACAAGAAGCTCACCACGCTCGGCTTCCACGCGATGGGCCTGCGCAACGCCGTCCAGACCGGCGGACTGATCTCCATCCTCGCGCACGCCTCGACAGACGCCGAGGAAGTCGCCGACATGTACGAGGTGCAGCGCAACGAGGGCCTCGGCGCCTTCCTGAAGATGCGCGACGCCAAGTTCATCCCCGAGCCGGGCGGCCCGCGCTCGCGGTAAGCCAAGGGCACGGGCTCCGTGACGGAGCAAGACACGACGGCGGCGCTGCCGGACCTCGACGCGATCCGGCGCGCCACCGACGTGCTCGGCGAGCACCTCTCGCTGCCCACGCCGCTCGTCTACTCACCCGCGCTGTCGGAAGCTGGAATCCAGTTGGCCCGCCGGCCTGGCTGCCGCCTCGATGGATCGTCGCGCCCTCGTGGGTTCGTGCCCGCCGGGCGTCGGAGAGCGAGCGCTGCGCGCCGCTCAGCCCACCCACCCGCCCTCGGAGTTTCTTTGTGTGTGGGGGCGGAGCCCCCACGCCCCCGCCGGATCAGGCTCGGGCGGTGCAACCCTCGCACGCGTACGGAGGTTCTGATGGCGTCCGCTCCCGTCTCCCCGGGGGAAGGGTGGGGGAGGGCGCTCCTAGCTGTTCGTGAAGCGCGGCTCGCGTCGCTCAATGAACGCTGCGACGGCTTCCTTGTGGTCGGCGGTCATCATCGACATGCCCTCGGCGGCGAGCGAGTAGTGCATCACGTCGTTCGACATCGCGAGCAGCACGCGGTTGATCGAGCGCTTCGTCGAGCGCACGGCGTAGGGTGCGCCGGCCGCGAGCTTCGAGGCGATCGCCAACGCCTCGTCGAGCAGGTCGTCGTCCTCGACGACCTTGAAGACGAGGCCGATCCGCTCGGCGGTCTCGGCGTCGAGGCGCTCGCCGGTCATCAGGTAGTACTTGGCGTGCTGCGGCCCCGCGAGGAGCGGCCAGAGCAGCGCGCCGCCGTCGCCGGCGGTGAGGCCGACCGAGACGTGCGGGTCGGCGAAGACGGCGCTGCGCCCGGCGATCACGATGTCGCCGAGCAGCGCGGTGGTGCAACCGAAGCCGAGCGCGTAGCCCTTGACGGCGGTGATCACCGGCTTGTCGTTGTTGAGGAAGCCCTCGACGATCTCGCGCGGCTCGCCGAGCACGTCGAGCGGGCTCATCCCCTCGCCCCCGCCACCGAGCCGCTGCTGCACATCGGCGCCGGAGCAGAAGGAGCGACCGGCGCCCGTGATCACGGCGGCCAGCACGTCCGGATCCTCCTGGATATCGCCTGGCAGCTGTGCGAACTCCGCGTGCATCACGGCGGTCGAGGCGTTGTGCCGCTCCGGCCGGTTGAGCGTGATCAGCGCGACCCCATCGTCGCGCTTCTCGATCAACATCTCCGCATAGTTCGCCTGGTCGAGCGTCCTGGCCTCACGCGGCATGTTGGTCCTCCTCGGTCGCGCGGGGGAGGGTAGCACTGGGGTGGGGGTGGGGCTGGAGCGCGCCGGCAGCCCGGAACCGATTCGTGCGGCAGAGGCTGGTTCTGTGGCGTACTACACCACTTCTACACACTATTGACAGAATAGACCGGAGGCTGCTACATAGAAGGTCGCAATGAGAGGGAGAGCGGGATGTCGGACCGAAATGGCGTGGGTGAGGACGGATTCCGCGCGGCCTTGGTTGGCCGCCGCGAGGCTCTTGCAGCGGAGCGCGAGGCGGTGAGCGCGCAGATCAGCAAGCGGGAGCGGAGGCGCTCCGAGATTGAGGAGCAGATCGGACACATCGACGCCCTGCTCGGCAATGACGCGGCCGCCGACTCCGCTGCCACACCCCCGACTCCCGAGGCCCGCGACTCCGCTTCCGGCAACGAGACGGCCGATCTGGTGGTTGACCTGCTGCGCGAAGTCGGGGAGCCCCTCCACTACCGCGAGATCGAGCGGGAACTGCGCGAGCGTGGCGTCCTGAGGGTTGAGGGCAAGAACCCCGCCAACACGCTGCTGTCCCGATTCTTCAACGACCCACGGCTGTACAGGCCCCGCCGCGGCACCTACGCGCTGCGCAACGGGAGCGCCGCGCGATCGGTCGGTACGAGGCGTAGGCGCGCGCGCCGGGGGAAGTAGTCATGGTACAGGCTCAGTGGCCGCTTCCCGGCACGGATCGCGCTACCCGTGAACTCCTTGAGGCGCTCTTGGAGGCAGAGACAGAGGCTGACGTGCATGCATGTCTCGATCAGGCGGGCATGCTTGATGACTCGTACTGGCAGCCGTATGGAGGCGTGCAGAACAACAGCGGCACCTTCTTCAACCAACAGGCGAGCCCGCGAGGCGCGCTTGTCGAGAAGATTGTCAATAGCATCGACGCTGTCCTGATGGCCAAGGCTTTCGAGCACGCTGATTTGCTGAGTGGTTCCCCGCCAGATTCGATGTTTGGGGCTGCGGACCGCTATTTCGACATCCGCGACGGCCGCCTCTCCGAGGTTCCGGCGGGAGAACGGAGGGCGATCGCTCGGCAAGCGGTCCAAGTCGTGCTCTCCGGCAACCGGAGCCCGGGTCGCCCGACCATCACGATCGCCGATCAGGGTGAGGGCCAGAACCCCGAGTCGTTCCCGGGCACCTTCCTGTCGCTGTCAGCCACGAACAAGATGAAGATCCCGTTCGTCCAAGGGAAGTTCAACATGGGTTCTGCGGGAGCAGTGCCGTTCTGTGGAGTGCAGCAGAACTACCAGTTGATCCTCTCTCGCAGGCACCCTGCGATACCGGACTCGAACGGACGTTGGGGATTCACGGTCGTGCGCCGTCGTCCCCCTAAGCCGGATGAGCGAGCTTCTCAGTTCGAGTATCTCGCTCCAGATGGTGCGGTGCTCAGTATCGGCGCAGACACCGTGCCGCTATGGAAGAACGGTGACGGAAGCACTTCGGAAGTAGGACACGGCAGCCTCGTACGACTGTACGAGTACGATATCCAAGAACGGACTGCCGCGAACTTTGACTTTTCCCGGATGCTGAATCGCCGACTGTACCGGCTACCACTACCGATCCAGGTCATCGAGACCCGAGGCTTTAGGCGGGCCAACAACGAGGAAGTCGTCCCCGGCTTGGCTACGCGACTCGATGAGGATACGTCCAATGATGTGGAACACGGCTTTCCCGTGTCCGACCGCATAAGGGTTGAGGGTGTCGGGTGGGTGCGCGTCTCACTGATCCCGTTCCGTGAAGACGTGAACATCAGCCACTGGGTGACCGCATCTGAGAGCGTGATATTCACGGTGAATGGTCAAGCGCACGCATTCGAGGCACGGGACTTCTTGCGGCGCGACACGCGAAGCGGGGCAAACTACCGTTATCTGGCGCAGAGCTTGCTAGTTGAGGTTGACTGCTCCGAACTAGGCAGCATCGAGCAGTTGTTCATGGGCTCTCGCGACCGAATGCGGGACGGCGAACAACGCACTGCGCTTCTGCGTGCACTTGCGGGGCACCTTCGTCGGCATAAGGGGCTCCGCGAGCTGAATCACAAGCGACGCGAGGCAGCGATACAGCGCTCAGTCAAGAGCAACGTCAAGACCAGTGAGATGTTTGAGAAAATGATCGCTGCGTCGCCCACGATAGCGGCTTTGCTCAGCGGCGGAGCTATCCCAGCGCCCGTCGCCCCAACGCCGCCACCGGTTGTCGTTCCATTTGAGGGGCAGCGGTTCCCGACTTTCCTCAAGTGGGCCAAGGGCGGTCCTGTACGCGAGAAGCGCTGTCACCTTGGGTCGTACTGCCTGCTCGAGCTTGAGACGGATGCTTCCAACGACTTCCTCTCGCGATCGATCGAGCCCGGGATTCTTGATGTCGCCCCATCAGGCTGGTCAGTGAGCGAGAAGCTATGGGACGGGAGCCTTCAGATTCGGTTGGAACCACCGGTTGGCATCCAGTCGGGGCAGAAAATCCCGCTTAGGGTCACGCTCATGTCTGATGCTCCACCGGAAGTTCCAGATGTGCTCGAAGTCGAAGGTCGACTTGTGGTCGATCCACCTGTCGAGAGTCCGCCGCCGCCGCCGCCTCCTCCTCCCCGGCCGAAGGTTGCTCCACCAGAGATTCTGGAGGTGAGGAGGGATGCTTGGTCAGCTCACGACTTTGACGAGCATTCGATTGCTCGCGTGGACAAGGCGGATGGTAAGACCATCGTGTTCGTCAACATGGATAGTCAGGGGTTGGTCGCCTACGTACGCACCGAGCGGCAGCGAAGAAGCGAGCTTGAGGAGATGTACAAGCTTGCGGTGGCTCCCACCGCCATCTCACTGGAGCGGGCTGTTGCGGACGAGGAAATCACGAGCGCGCAGGCGGACAAGGCTCTAGCCGCCGTAGGCGCTGTATTGCTCCCCGCCGTCGACTTCGCGGCGAAGGTCGCGCAAGAGGCGGAGTAGCCCCTACAACTCCCGCGGCACCCGCTTCGAGGGCAGGCGGACGGTGGCGAGGCCGGGGAGGGTGAGGCGGCCGCGCTGGTTTTCGCCGCGGATCTCGATGTCCACCAGCGTCTCGTCGTTTTCGAGGTAGGTGCGGGTCACGGTGCCGCGCAGCCAGGTGGTGTCGCCCATCAGGTTGAAGCCGCGCAGCTCGCCGCGCAGGCGCTTGAGGAAGCCGTCGTCGCCCATCCAGTTCTCGATCAGCGTGCCCGCCCACGAGATGCGCTGCGGGCCGAAGTCGTAGGCGCCGGGCACGCCCACCTGCGCCGCGACCTCGCGCAGCTGGTGGCCCATGCCCGTGTACTCGAGGCCCTGTCCGGCCTCGGGGTTGCGGAAGTAGTGGCCGGGGTGGCGGCGCGCCTCCTTGAGCGCGGCGCCGTGGGCGCGCCCTCGCCCGGTGCCGACCAGCCAGGCGGTGACGTCCGAGGTGGTGAGCGGCCCGCGCGCGATCGGGTCCAGCTCGTCGCCGGCCTGCACGTCCTCCCAGTAGCGGGTCTCGCCGCCGCGGATGCGCTCGTCCTCGCTGTATTGCGCCTGCTCGATCTCGTACAGCTCCTCGGCGCCGTAGTCATGGGCGCGTCCGCCGCCGGTGACGGAGTCGTCGCGCGTCTCCTTGCCGCGCTCGCGGGCGGCGGCGCGCTCGTGGCGCGTGTTCCAGCCGCGCACCCTGGCGATCCGCTCGCCGCGCTGGTTGGTGAAGGTGGTCTCGACGTGGATGATGACGAGCTTGCCGGAGAAGCGACTCTCCTTCTCCTCGAAGCCGAGCATGCGCTCCACGCTGTCGATACGGTCGCCGAGCCGGATCTCACGTTCGAAACGGAAGTCGTTGCCGGCGTGGAAGCCGTGGACGCCGGGCAGGCCGAAGCGGGTGCGGCCGGGCCAGGTGCGCGCGTAGAGGAAGCAGCCGGGCGCGATCAGGCCGCCCCAGCGGGTCCACTTCGCGTACTCCTCGTCGCGGTGCAGCGGGTTGAGGTCGCCGATGCCGTTGCAGAAGTTGGTGACGGTGTCGATCGTCGCCTCGCGGATGTAGCGCTCGGGGCGCATCTGCAGGCCGGTGATGCGGCGCAGGTCGTCGAGCGCCTCGGGGGTGATGCGGCCCTCGGGCAGGTCGAGGCCGGAGGGCGGTCCGGAGGCCGCTGCGGAGTCGGTCGTGGTCATCGTTCGCGCCCTTCGCTGCTGCGGGATCGCGCGCCGCGCGCGACATGCGGAGCGTCTGTCGCCGCTCGATGCGTGTCAAGGCGCGGGCGGGGGCCGTCAGGCCGGCGGGGCGGCGCGGATGAGGCGAATGGGCTTCCGGTGCGTGTCAGGCGCGGGGAGCGCCGATCGTGCGGTCGGCAGGAGTCGATGAAGGCTGCCCTGTACAGTTGCCCGTACGCTGCGCTGTTGACGGGTGGGCGGCCGATGACCCTCTCCGAAGCCCGTGCTCGTGTTGTCGAGGCGATTCGCCGCTCTCTCGCGTCCGGCGCCGAGCCTCTCGTGGTGAGTCTCGACGGCCGCAGCGGCGCCGGGAAGTCCACGCTGGCGTCGCGGGTGGCCGGGGAGACGGGCGCCGCAGTCGTCCCGCTGGACGACTTCTTCGCGGCGTCGATCCCCGATGCCGAGTGGGACCGGATGACCGTCGAGGAGCGCGCGGCGAACGTCTTCGACTGGGCGCGGTTCCGCTCGGAGGCCCTTGAAGCGTTGATCGCGGGGCGAACCGCCCGCTGGCGCGGGTTTGACTTCGACGCCGGGCCGCGCGCCGACGGAACCTACGAAACGAAGACCGCGGCGATCGAGCTTGAACCGGCCTCCGTCATCATCATCGACGGCGCCTACTCGTCCGGGCCGCAACTCGCCGACCTCGTTGGTCTGGCGGTGCTGGTGGAGGCTCCGGCCGGGGAGCGGCGAGCGCGGCTGGCCGGACGCGAGGAGGCGCGGTTCCTCGCCCGCTGGCACGCCCGTTGGGACGCGGTCGAGGATTACTACTTCTCCGAGGTCAGGCCTCGCAGCTCGTTCGACCTCACGGTCACCTGCTAGCGGTGTCCGCGGGCGGGGCAAGGGGAAGCAAAGGGCCGGGCTTGACGCCCGGCCCATGCGTTGCGAGTCCGACGAAACGGGCTCACTGGCCTGCGCACCCAAACGGATCGTCGCTCCCGGGAGGCGCGTTGTCAAAGGGGGCAGCGCGCCTCCGCTCCAGTCCCTCTCCCGGTCCCCCGTCATTCCGGCGAAAGCCGGAATCCAGGTACGCCAACCCACCGCGCTGGGGGGAGACCATCTGCCATCGGGGCCTTCGGGGGCGGGGGGAGTCCTCCCCCTCACCCCGGCCCTCTCCCCAGGGAGAGGGGGGCGGAGGGGAGGCGGCCCGGCTCAATACAGCACCTGCTCCGCCGTGAGGCGATCGAGATCCTCGCGAGGGCGGCCGAGCAGGTCGCAGACGACGTACTCGTTGTGCTCGCCCATGAGCGGGGCGCGGTCGTTGACGAGCGGGACCTCGTCCGGCCAGATCCAGGGCGCGCGGTAGACCAGCTCCCAGCCGATTGAGGGGTGCTCCGTCTCGACGTAGGTCCCGCGCGCGCGGTAGTGCGGATCCTCGAAGCGGTCCTTCGCCGTCGTGACCGCGCCCGCCGGGACGCCCGCGCCTTGCAGCGCCTCCATCGCGCCTCGCGGGTCGCGCTGCGCGCACCATGCTTCGAGGGCGTCGCGCACCGCCGCCGGGTCGTCCGGGGGCGCGCCGGTGAGGGCGGCGACGGCGGCGAGCTGCGCCTCGTCCTCGGCGGCGACGGCGATCCACTCGTCGTCGCCGCCGCAGCGGAAGCAGTCGTGCAGCGGCTCCTCGTTGGGCGGGAGGTTGCCGAGCGGGCCGGGAACCTCGCCGAAGAGGTCGAGCCAGGCCATCGCCTCGGCGGAGGTCTGCATGCCGGCTGCCAGCTGCGAGAGGTCGATATGGTCCCCGCAGCCCGTGCGCTTGCGGCGGATCAGCGCCGCGAGGATGGCGACCGCGCCGTGCAGGCTGGCGTTGGGGTCCGGGTAGGACTGCTGCACGCCCAGCGGCTCCTCGCCGGGGTAGCCGCAGAGCGAGTCGAGCCCGCTGAAGGCGGCGATCGTCGAGGCGTAGCTGCGCAGCTCGCGCAGCGGCCCCTGCTGGCCGCCGCCCGACAGCGAGAGCATCACGAGGTCCGGCCGGCGCTCGCGCAGCGCCTCGTAGCCGAGGCCGTAGCGGTCGAGCACGCCGGGCGCGAAGTTCTGGATCGCCACGTCGCAGTGCGCGGCGAGGTCGAGCAGCAGTTCGCGGCTGGCCTCGGCGGTGAAGTCGATGCTGAGGCTGAGCTTGCCGCGGTTGATGTTGTGGAACATCGGCTGCTGCTCGGTGTCCGGCGCGTCCTTGACGATCGCGCGGCCCTGCCGCATGTAGTCGAGGCGCTTGCGCGTCTCCACCTTGATCACCTCGGCGCCGAGGAAGGCGAGCATCTGGCCGGGGACGGCCCCCGCCCAGACCCAGCCGAAGTCGAGCACCCGCACACCCTGCAGCAGCATCAGGGGGCCTCCGGCGGCGGCGGGACCGGGCCCGGCGGAGCAAGCTCCGCCTCGGCGAAGCGGAAGGGCGGCGCGGGCAGCGTCAGCTCCACGCCCGAGGCGCCCTCGAAGCGCTCGAAGGCGCCCGCGGCTTGCAGGTCGGCGTCGGCGCGCACGTCGGCGACGGTGCGGACGGGGGCGGCGGGGATGTTGCGGGCGCGGCATTCCTCGAAGACCTGCTGGCGGGTGCGCGCCTCGAACCAGGGGGCGAGCAGCGCGTCGACCTCGTCGGCGTGGCGGTCGTTCATGTCGAGGCGGCTGCCGAAGCGCCGCTCGGCGGCCCACTCGGGCGAGCCGACCATCTCGATGAAGAGCTGGTGCTGGTGGCGCTCGGATGCCTGGATCGCGATCCAGCCGTCGGAGCAGCGGAAGAGCTGGTGCGGGTAGGGCTGGCCGAGCACGCGGCGGCCCTGGCGGCTGCGCAGCCGGTTGGAGAAGAGGTAACTGACCACCGTCGTGCCCGTGTGCACCGTCGCCCAGACGTCGCTCTCGGCGATGTCGACGACGCGCGCGCCCTCGGCGGCCTCGCGCTCCTCGCCCTCGTACGCATCACCGAGGGCTGCGATGGCGGCGACGAGGCCCGCCTGGATCGCGGTCTGCGAGAGCGGCATGCGCAGCGGCGGGCGGCCGGGCGCGCCGATGCCGACGCTGGATCCGCCGAACGCCGAGGTGACGATCTCCGGCCCTCGATAGTCGCGGTAGGGGCCGCTGAGGCCGAACGGCGTGATCGCGCAGACGACGCCGCAGCCGAGTCCGGCGAGCGCGTCGGCATCGAGGCCCCACGCCTCGTAGCGGCGCGGCTCGAGGTCGAGGATGAAGGCGTCGGCGCCCGCGACCAGCTCGCGCAGCCGCGCGGGGTCGGAGACGGCCTCGCTGGTCTTGCCCTCATTGAAGAAGTCGAAGGCGGCGGTGGTCGTGCGACCGTCCGCCTCGTGGCGGCGCGATCCGTCGCGGCGCAGCGGGTCGCCCTCGGGCGGCTCGACCTTCACGAGGTCCGCGCCGAGCCGGCGCAGCAGCTTGCCGGCGTAGGCGGCGGCCCCACGCTCGCTCAGCTCGACGGCGCGCAGGCCGCCAATCGGGAGGTCGAGGCCGGGCAGGTCGGCCATCAGTAGACGGCCTGCTCCGCGATCCAGCGCTCGAGGTCCTCGCGGCTGTGGGCGAGCAGGCCGCAGATCACCTCCTCGTTGTGCTCGCCAAGGTCGGGCGACCACGCGTCGTAGCGCACGCCCGAGGCCGTCTCGAAGCGCCAGGGCGCGCCGACGGTGGCGCGCTCGCCATGGCGCTCGTGCCGGAGCTCGACGATCGCGCCGCGCTCGCGCAGGTGCTGGTCGGCGACGAGATCCTCGCCGGTCATCGAGACCTCGGCCGCGATGCCGGCGGCCTGGAGGCGGGCGGCGAGCTCGTGCGCGTCCTGGTTGGCCGTCCAGTAGCGCAGCGCGGCGTCGAGCGCCCCGCTGTCGGCGCGGCGGCGGCCCGCGCTCACGTACTGCGGGCGGTCGAACGACTGGTGCCCGGACAGCTCGACGAAGCGCTCCCACTCCTCGTCGGAGCGGATCGCGATGGCGATCCAGCCGTCCTCGCCGGCGGCGGGGTAGACGCCGTGCGGCGCCCACTGCTCGTGGCCGGTCCCCACGCGCGGAGCGTCGCCGTCGGCGATCGTCTGCACGATCGACTCGCCGACGAGCATCGCCGCCACCTCGCGGGCCGCGAGGTCGGCGAAGGCGCCCTCGCCGGTGCGGTCGCGCTGCTCGAGCATCGCGAGGGAGAGCAGGGCGGCGATCAGGCCGGCCTCGTGGTCCATCTGGTTGCGGATCTCACCGGGGGCGCCGTCGGGGTAGCCGCTCATGTAGCCGAGGCCGCCCTCGGCGGCGAAGATCGGCGCGTAGCCGGGGCGGTGGCTGTCCGGGCCGTGCTGGCCGTAGGCGGAGAGCGAGACCATCACGAGGCGCGGATTGACCGCCTTCAAGTCCTCCCAGCCGAGGCCAAGCCGCCCCATCACGCCGGGCCGGAAATTCTCGATCGCCACGTCGCAGGCAGCCACCAGCTCGCGTGCAAGCTGCGCGGCGCGCTCCTCCTTGAGGTTGAGCGTGATCGAGCGCTTGTGGCCTGCGAGGTGGTCGAAGTTCGGCACGTCGAAGCGCCCGTAGAGCGGGTGCGGACGCCGCCCGATGTCGAGCCGCGCCTGCGACTCGACCTTGATCACGTCCGCGCCGAGCAGGCTGAGCATCAGCGTGGCGTAGGGCCCCGCGGCCATGTTCGTGAAGTCGGCGACGCGCACGCCCTCGAGGGGTTTCGCGCCGCCCGAGGCGGGCGCGGCGGGGGTGCCCGGAGCCTCGCCGTCGCTCTCCGCGCTCGCGAGCTGCCAGGCGACGCCGGGCGCGGGTTCGCCGTTGGCGCGTTCGCGGAAGAAGCCGCGGTGCTGGAACTGCTGGTCCTCGGGGAGCTGCTTCGGCGCGAGGTAGGGGCCGCAGGGCAGGCCGGTCTCGGCGGCGCGCGCGACGACCTCCTCGACGCTGCGCTCGGCGGCCCAGGCCCGCAGGCGCTCGTTGATGAAGGGGCCGCGCCGTCCGCGCTCGACCGTGTCCTCGAGGTCCGGGTCGCGCGCCCACTCCGGGTCGCCCATCAGCTCGCGCAGCGCCACCCAGTGGTGCTGCTCGATCGGCACGATCTCGACATAACCATCAGCGCAACGAACGATGCCGCCGTAGCTGAAGCTGCGGTTCGAGCGCCGCTCGAGGTGCCCGTCCACGTAGCGGCTGACCGACAGGTAGTTGAGCGAGAGCTGCGAGTCCTGCACGGAGAGATCGGCGCGCTCGGTGCGCCCGGACGCCCTCGATGAGCGCAGCCCCGCCAGCGCGGCAAAGGCTGCGTTCGTGCCCGCCTGATAGCTGCCGAGATAGCGGCCAACGCCGATCGGGGGCCGGTCCGGGAACTCCTCGTAGCCAAGTCCCGAGGGCTGGAGGAAGCCCTCGCCGCCGCCCTGGAACAGCGTCAACTCGCACCCCTGCCATCCGGACTTGGGTCCGCTGACGCCGTAGGGCGTCAGCGCCACGATGGCGCGCCCCCGCTCGGGCAGCGGGGCCGCCTCGACGATCGGGTTCCAGCCGAAGGGCAGCGCCGGGCGCTCGTGCACGATGGTCTCGACCTTCGCGACCTGGCTGACGTCGGGGCGGGCGGGGAGCTCGCGCGTCTCCAGCCCGTCTACGAGGTAGCGGAAGACCGCGCTCTCGCCGCTCTCGAGGAACGGCGGGCAACGGCGCAGCGGGCTGCCGCCGGGCGGTTCGAGCAGCTCGACGCGCGCGCCAAGCTCGCGCAGCAGCCGGCCGGCGAAGCCGCCGGCGGGCGTATCGGCGATCAGCCACGCGCGGAAGCCATCGAGCGGAAGCATGGGCAGCCCTTCGTCGTCGATCATCGCGAAGATGCTATGGGATGGCCCCCGCCGCGCGATAGGCGTCGAGGTCGGCGTCGGAGCAGCCCGCCTCGCGCAGCACCGCCTCGGTGTCCGCGCCGAGCAGCGGCGCGGGGCCTCGGATGGCCGTCGGGGTCTCAGAGAGCTCGACGATCGGCCCGACGACGCGCTGCGGGCCGGTCAGCGGGTGCTCGAGGTCGGTCATCATGCCGGCAGCGTTGACCTGCAGATCGTCGGCCAGTTCCTCGGGGAAGTGCACGGGGCCGACGGGCACGCCCTCCGCCTCGAACGCCTCGACCCACTCGGCCACGGGGCGAGTGCGGATCAGCGCACGGATCCGCTCGAGCAGCGCCGTGGCGTGCGCGATGTTCGCGGGGTCGCCGCTGTCGAAGTCCGGCGTGTCGCTCGGGTCGTCCTCGATGCCGAGCACGCGGCGCGCGCCGTCACGCGTCCGCGGCGTGAGCGCGCCGAGGGCGATCACGCCGTCGCTGGCCTCGAAGCCGCCGTAGTAGATGCGGAACGCCCAGCGCCGGGCGCGGATCGCGTGGCGCGCGTCCAGCTGCTCGCGGTAGGAGGCGCCCGCCGCGCGCAGCTCGCGGACCGCCTCCATCATCGGCTCGACCGTCGAGGCGTCGCTGACCGGCTCGCGCATGATGTAGCTGTCCTGGATCGCCATCGCCGAGCGCAGCAGCGAGGTCTCGACGAACTGCCCGCGGCCCGTCAGCTCGCGCCGGTAGAGCGCCGAGCAGATGCCGATCACCGCCGCGAGCCCCGAGGTGTAATCGGAAACCGGTCCGGAGCCGATGTGCTCGGGCGCGCCCGCGTCGTCGGTCTTCGCGTCGCCGACCGTGAGGCCGGAGTAGGCGGACATCGTCGCGTCGGTGCCCGCGCGGTCGGCGAGCGGCCCGCGCGATCCGAAGGCGGAGATGCGGCAGTAGACGAGGCCCGGATGCAGCGAGGACAGCGTCTCGTAGTCGACCTCCAGCCGCTCCAGCACACGCTGGCGGAAGTTGATCGTGAGCACGTCGAAGCGGGGCAGGATGCGGTGGATCAGCTCGCGCCCCGCCCCGGTCTGGAGGTCGACGAGGATGCTGCGCTTGCCGCGGTTCACGGCCTGGAAGCGCTTGCCCTCGTGCGGGATCACCGCGCCGAAGTTGCGGTGCGGGTCGCCGCCGGGCGGACGCTCGACCTTGATCACCTCGGCCCCGAGGTCGGAGAGCACGCAGCCGGAGAACGGCCCGGCGACGAGCTGGGAGAACTCCAGCACCCGGATGCCCTCGAGCGGTCCGCCAACCGTCATCGTCGCGCTCCGTTCGCGTTCCGCCTGCTCCGCTGCGGGACGGGACGCGGGCGATGATAAGCTGCCCGCCCGTGGCAGGCACGCCGCCTGCCGTATGCCGACGCTCGGAGGTGACAGCCATGCCCACGCTCGACCGCGACGGCGTCGCGATCCACTACGAGGACCACGGGCCGAGGGACGCCGAGACGCTGCCCGTGCTGCTCACGCACGGCTACGCCGCGACCTGCCTGATGTGGCGACCGCAGATCGCGGCCTTTGCCGTCCGCTACCGGCTGATCAGCTGGGATATGCGCGGCCACGGCCAGAGCGACAGCCCTCCCGATGACGCCCTCTACAGCCGCGAGCTGACCGTCGAGGACATGCGCGCGATCCTCGATGAGCTCGGTATCGAGCAGGCGGTGATCGCGGGGCACTCGCTCGGCGGCTACATGTCGCTCGCCTTCCAGGCGACGCACCCGGAGCGCACGGGCGCCCTGATCCTGCAGGGCACCGGTCCCGGCTACCGCAACCCCGTCGCGCGCGAGGCGTGGAACGAGGACCGCCTCGAGCGTGCGCGTCGCCTCGAAACCATCGGCATGAGCACCCACGACGGCGGCTCCGAGGTGGACATGAGCGAGCACAGCTCCGCCGAGGGCCTCGCCCGCTCGGCGCGCGGGATGCTCACGCAGCACGACTCGCTGGTGATCGACGGCATCGCCTCGATCGCGTTGCCGACCCTGCTGCTGGTCGGCGAGAACGATACGCCGTTCCGCAACGGCATGAGCTACATGGAGAACCGCATCGAGGGCAGCGAGTTGCACGTCTTCGACGGCGCGGGCCACGGCGTGAACATCGAGGCGCCCGAGGGCGTGAACGCGGCGATCGAGGGCTTCCTCGCGCGCCTCGCGGGAGGCGCCTCGTGAGCATCACGATTCTCTTCTGGCCGCCGTGGCGCCGCGGCCAGGAGGACTGGGCGCGCCGCGTCGACGAGGCGCTGCCCGACGTCCGCACGCTCTCGCCCGAGGACACCGAGTCCGCCCTCGACGTGATCGGGGATGCGGACGCGATCTTCGCGGAAAGCCGCATCTCCGAGGAGGCGCTCGCCGCGGCGACCAAGGTGCGCTGGATCCACTCGGCGATGGTCGCGCCGCCCCCTGGCTGGTACCACGACGCGCTGATCGAGCACCCGGCGACCGTCACGAACCCGCGAGGCGTCTACAACGACCACATCAGCGTGCACATCATGTCCTTCGTCCTCTACTTCGCGCGCCAGCTGCACCGCTACGTGCCCCGCATCGCCGAGGCCCGCTGGGAGCCAGACCTGTCGCGCGGCGGCGTCACCTACCTCGAGGAGTCGACCGTGCTGCTGATCGGCGTCGGCGAGATCGGCGCGGAGACGGCGCGCCTGCTCGCCGCCTTCGGCGCGACCGTCGTCGGCGTCGACGCGCGCCGCAGCGAGCTGACCGAGGGGCTGGCGGAGCTGCACCCGCCCGAGGCGCTGGACGAGCTGTTGCCGCGCGCCGACTTCGTGATCCTCACGGCGCCGCACACGCCGGAGACCGAGGGGATGATGAACGCCGCCCGCTTCGAGGCGATGAAGGACACTGCCTACCTCGTGAACATCGGGCGCGGTCCGACGGTGCGCCTCGACGATCTCAACGAGGCGCTGCGCGAGGGCCGGATCGGCGGGGCGGGCCTCGACGTGTACGAGATCGAGCCGCTGCCGCCGGAGCACCCGCTGTGGAGCGCGCCGAACGTGCTGCTCACGCCGCACGTCGCGGCGCACGGCCCGTACGTCGAGGAGCGGCGCTTCCAGGTGCTGCTCGAGAACTGCCGCCGCTTCGCGGCCGGCGAAGCGCTGGAGAACATCGTCGACAAGGCGCGCTGGTTCTGACGAGGGGGATCGACATGGCCGACGCGGGCGAACCAGGAGTCTACGAGGTGTACGCCACGAAGTACGCGTGGCGCCCCGTCCGGCGCGGCGACCTCTTCCCCGCGGGCGGCGGCGATCGCAGCGAGCAGATCGGGATGGACTACTTCGTCTGGGCCGCGATCAGCCCCGAGCGCACCTTCGTCATCGACACCGGCTTCACCGCCGAGGAGGCCGAGCGGCGCGGTCGTACGCCGCTGCGACGACCCGCGGAGGCGCTCGCGCTCGTCGGCGTGGACGCCGAGACCGTCGAGGACGTGATCCTCACCCACTGCCACTACGACCACATCGGCACCGTCGACGACTTCCCGAACGCGCGGCTGCACATCCAGGAGAGCGAGCTGCAGTTCGCGAGTGGGCGCTACATGCAGAACGCGAGCATCGGCCACTCGTTCAACGTCGAGGAGGTGACCGGCCTCGTGCGCGACGTGTTCAGCGGGCGCACCGTGCTGCACGACGGCGACGTGGAGCTCGCCGACGGCCTGAGCCTCCACCTGCTCGGCGGCCACACCGGCGGCAACCAGGTGGTGCGCGTGCGGACCGCGCGCGGCTGGGTCGTGCTCGCCTCGGACGCCGCGCACTACTACGACCAGCTCGAGGACGGGGCGCTGTTCGCGATCGTCTTCGACGTCGGCAGGCTCGTGCGCGGCTACCAGCGGATGCACGAGCTGGGCGACTCGCCGCAGCACCTCGTGCCGGGCCACGACCCGCGCGTGCTCCAGCGCTACCCCGCGCCCTCCCCGGACCTCGATGGCATCGTCGCGCGCCTCGATGTGCCGCCGCGGGCGTAGCCTCTGGGGGCCAGCGGGTCCGGGCTGGCGCAAATCGCCGGCGATGTGCGTACACTGGATCGGCGCCCACCGCTCTTCGGGCGCATCACGAGGAGGCGCTCCGCGGCGGGGGGAGCGCCTCCGTCGCTATCCCCGGTCGGCCGCTCCGAGGCTTGACAGCCGCTTCGCGCCCTGCCGAGCATGGGCCGCGGCCTCACCGCGACGAGGCTGACCGGAGACGCCGATGACCACGACCGCGCCTCGCTCCACGGAGTCGCCCGCCGTCACGCCGGGCATCGACGGCCTGCTCGACTGGGCCGTCGGCTATCGCCCGGACGAGGCTGGCGAGGCGGCGGCGCAGGTGCGCTACCTGCTGCTCGACCACGCCGCGAACGCGCTCGGCGGCCTGACGGCGGAGTCATCGCGCCTCGTGCGGCGCTACGCGGCGGGCCGCGCGGGCGGCGTGCCCGCGCCGGGCGGCCACGCGCTGCTGGAGGAGTACGCGGCGTTCGTCGCCGGGGTCAGCGCGCACGCCCTCGAAAGCGACGACACGCACCAGGCCTCGTCCTCGCACCCCGGCTCGGCGGTCTTCCCCGCCGTGCTGGCGCTCGCCACCGCGGAGGGCGCGAGCTTCGAGGATGTCGTGGCGGCGAGCGTCGTGGGCTACGAGGTCATGGCCCGCATCGGTATGACCGCGACCGTGCAGGGCCAGTACGACCGCGGCTTCCACCCCACCGGCACGGCGGGCGTCTTCGGCGCCGCCGCCGCAGCCTCGCGGCTGCTTGGCCTCGACGCCGCCGCGATGCGCTCGGCGCTTGGCATCTCGCTCAGCCTCGCGGCCGGCTCGATGGCGTTCCTCGCCGACGGCGCGTGGACGAAGCGGCTGCACCCCGGCTGGGCGGCGCACGGCGGGCTCCTCGCCGCGCGGCTTGCCGCCGAAGGCTTCGAGGGCCCGCGAGACCCGATCTGCGGCCCCGACGGCTACCTGCACTCCTACAGCGACACCCCGGTCGCCGCCGACGCGGCCGAGCGGCTCACCGACGGCCTCGGCTCCGCGCCGCTGGCGATCGACCGCACGAGCATCAAGGCGCACGCCTGCTGCCGCTACAAGCAGGCGCCAATCGACGCCGTCCTCGATCTGGTCGCGTCGCACGACATCGCGCCGGAGCAGGTCGCGCGCATCCGCGTCGGCGTGCTGGAGGCGGGCTGGAACATCATCGCCGCCCCCGAGGCGGACAAGCGCCGCCCGGTCTCGATCGTCGATGCGCAGTTCTCGATGCCCTTTGGCGCGGCCGTCGCAGCGCTGCACCGCTCGGCTGGGACGCGCCAGTACACGCCGGGGGTGATCGCATCGCCCGAGGTGGCGGCGCTCATGGACCGCGTCGAGTGCTACCGCTCGGACGACCTCGACGCGGTGTTCCCGGAGCGTTGGCCGGCGGAGGTGGTGATCGAGCTGCGCGACGGCGGCAGCGTCTCGCGCCGCGTCGACTACCCCAAGGGCGACCCCGAAAACCCGCTGAGCCTGCCCGAGCTGCAGGCGAAGTTCCGCGACCTCACCACGGACGTCGTGACCGCCTCCGGACAGTCGCAGGCGATCGAAGCGGCCGCCGCCCTCGGTGAGGGCGTCACGCCGTCGGCGTTCGCGGCGCTCCTGGGCAGCGGGGCGATCCTCGAGGCCGCCGCGGCGGAGATCGGCTAGCGCGGCAGTGCCCCGACCCGAGCACTACGACTCGGCCGCGTCCGCCGTCGCCGACATCCCGGACGGCGCCTCGATTCTCGTCGCCGGCTTCCACGCGGGCGTTCCCTGGAACCTGATGCAAGCGTTCTGGGAGCAAGGCGCCAGGGATCTCGTCATGATCTCGACGACGGTGAACCGCCCGCTGCGCGACGAGGACGGCCGCGTGACGATCGCCGACCTCGTGCTCGCGGGGCGCGTGCGCAAGGTGATCGCCTCGTTCACCGCCGCCCCGCACCCCTCGCAGCCGAACGCGGCGGAGGACGTCTTCCGGGCGGGCGGGGCGGAGGCGGAGCTGGTCCCGCAGGGCACGGTCGCCGAGCGCATCCGCGCGGGCGGCGCGGGCATCCCGGCCTTCTTCACCCCCGCCGGCGTCGGCAGCGCCTACGCCGAGGGCCGCGAGCAGCGCGAGTTCGACGGGCGGACGTACATCCTCGAGCGCGGCATCACCGCCGACTACGCTTTCGTGCGCGCGCAGCGCGCGGACGAGGCGGGGAACCTCGTCTACCGCCGCGCCGCGCGCAACTTCAACCCGATCATGGCCACCGCCGGCCGCTGCACGATCGCCGAGGTGGACGAGCCGATCCTGCCCGCGGGCTCGTTCGACCCCGACCAGGTGCACACGCCCGGCGTCTACGTTGCGCGCCTCGTGCACATCGCCGAGGGCCGCATCGAGGCGCCGCGCCGCACTCGCCGCAGCGGGCGCGAGCTGGACCTCGACGCGGACGACGAGACGGGAGACGCCTCGTGAGTGGCGAGGTGAGGGAGCCGCTCAACCGCGAGCAGATCGCCGCCGTGCTCGCGGGTCGCCTCGAGCGCGACTGGATCGTGAACCTCGGCGTCGGCATCCCCGTGCTTGCCTGCGACTTCGTCGACCCCGACGCGGGGATCGTGCTGTCCTCGGAGAACGGACTGATCGGCTACGGCTGGCACGCTCCGCGCGGGCACGAGGACCTCGACATCGTCTCGCCGGGCATGCAGTACGTCGTGCTGCAGCCGGGCGCGGCGATCGTCCACCACGCCGATGCCTTCGGCCTGATCCGCAGCGGGCGCGTCGATTGCTCCGTGCTCGGCGCCTACGAGGTCGCGGCGGACGGCTCGTTCGCGAACTGGACGCCGCACGCCGACGGGCGGACCGACCTCGGCGGCGTCGGCGGGGCGATGGACCTGACGCAGGGCGCGAAGCGCGTCTGGCTGGCGATGTTCCATACCACGCCCGAGGGCGCTCCGCGGCTCGTCGAGCGCTGCACGCTGCCGGTCACGGGCGGCCGTCCCGCCTCGCTGGTGGTGACGGACCTCGCCGTCATCGAGGTCGGCGAGCGCGGCTTCGAGCTGCTGGAGCACGCGCCCGGCTACAGCGTCGAGGACGTCCAGGCGGTGACCGCCGCCCCGCTGTCCGTCTCGCCCTCGCTGCGTCCGATGCCGGTGTAGGGGAGCGGGAACTCAGGGGATCCTTGCTTGACCGATGCTCCTTACAAAGATAGGATACGCGTAAGGAAAAGGGTACGTCATGTCCATGCTCGTACGCGTCACTTCGAAGCGCCAAGTTACCTTCCCAGCGCGTGTGCTGGATACGCTCGGTGTCAAACCGGGTGACCGACTGGAGATCAGGGAAGGCCCTGACGGGTTCACGATCCACCCCCGCCGGGTCGATCTCTCCAAGCTTGGCACGCTTCGCGATCGCATAGACCCCGACCACCCGCCGCTCGATCTCGAGCAGGTGCGGAGCCAGCCCTATGACCCGGCGCTACGGGATTGATACTTCAGTACTGATCCGCCTCATCACGGGGCAGCCTGATGATGCCTTCGCTCATTGCGTTGAAAGAATGAGAGTCCTTATCGAGGAGGACGGCGCGGAGATCTTCGCCTCCAATCAGGTGGTGGGCGAGGCATACGTCACGACGCAACATCACTACGGACTGTCCGGCAACGAAGTCCGAGCCGCCCTCCTCGTGACATTTCAGAGTGGGTTGGTGGCCCCACTACAGGGGCGGTCCGTTCTCGATGCGCTCGAGGCGTCCGGGAATCCTGGCCTGATGGACCGCCTGATAGCGGGCGACTACGCGAGTTCCGACCTCGAGGTGCTGACGCTGGATCGCAAGATGGCCAGGCTACCGGGCTCTACGAGGCTGTAGTCCCCGTACTCCGGCCGCAGCCGACAAACCGGACTACGCTGGCCGCGAACGGGAGGCTGCCAATGACCGACACCGAGGCGAACAAGGCGCTCGTGCGGCGCTTCTTCGAAGAGGTGATGAACGAGGGCCGCCTCGATCTCGTCGATGAGATCTTCGCGCCGGAGTACGTGAACCGGCACGCCCATCCCGGCCAGCAGCCGGGGCCCGATGGCGTGCGCCAGTTGGTCACGAACGTGCGCCGCGCCTTCCCCGACCTCGTCGAGACCGTCGACGACCTCGTGGCCGAGGGCGACCGCGTCGGCCTGCGCCTGACGCTGCGCGGCACGCACCTGGGCGCGTTCCGCGGCGCCGAGGCGACCGGCAAGCGCGTCGAGGTGATGGGCATGGCGATCGTGCGCATCGAGGGCGAGCGGATCGCCGAGGGCTGGTTCTTCTTCGACCGCGAGGCGATGTGGGAACAGCTGGGCATCGACCCGCCGGCGCGGTAGGGGTGCTGGAGGCCACGGTCGGAATCGAACCGACGATAAGGGTTTTGCAGACCCCTGCCTTACCACTTGGCTACGTGGCCGCGCCGCGCAACGCCCGCCGAGGCGGGCGCGTCACCTCGATCCTACCATCGGGCGACGCGGCAAGTGCATCGCCCGTTCGATCCTCTCGCCGTCCCGGCGGGGTATCCTCGCCGCGGGGCAGCGCCCGAGGGGAGACGCCATGAGCGCGGACGACCGCCTGGAGATCATGGAAGTGGTCGCGCGCTACGCCTACGCGTGGGACGCGAAGGACGCGTCCGCCTACGCCGCCTGCTTCACCGAGGACGCCGAACTCGCGGTCCATACCCGCGGCCGCGAGGCGCCCGCCATCAGCGAGCGAGGCCGCGACGCGATCGAGACATGGGCGAGGCGCTCGCACAGCGGGGAGCTGGAAGGCATGCGCGAGCCCGATGCGGAGGAGCGTACGCGCCACGCACCGGGCGGCGTGGTCTTCGACGCCCTCGATGGCGACACGGCGCGGACGCGCGCAATGCTCTTCGAGACGCGGGTCAGCGGGGGCAGGTCCACGGCGGTCCCGCAGATCTCCGGCGTCTACACGGACGAATGGCGGCGCACGCCCGATGGCTGGCGGCTCTCGCGGCGCGTGCTGCACATGGACCGCCAGTAGCGGCTGCGGGCGACGGCCGGGAGGGACGGGCACGATGGGCTACCGACCGCGCCGGATGAAGTTCGGCATCTTCCTCGCGCCCTTCCACGAGCCCGGCGAGAACCCCACGCTCGCCATCGAGCGCGACGCGGCGCTGATCGAGGAGCTCGACCGCCTCGGCTACGACGAGGCGTGGATCGGCGAGCACCACAGCGTGGGCTGGGAGTTCATCCCGGACCCGGCGCTGTTCGCCGCCCACATGGCCGCGCGCACGAAGCAGATCAAGCTCGGCACCGGCGTCGTCAGCCTGCCGTACCACAACCCGCTGATGGTCGCCGACCGGATGATGTTCCTCGACCACCTCACGCGAGGGCGCGCGCTGTTCGGCGTGGGGCCGGGCGCGCTTGCCTCGGACGCCTACATGATGGGCATCGATCCCGCGACGCAGCGCACGCGCATGGTCGAGTCGCTGGACGCGATCCTGCCGCTGCTGCGCGGCGAGCACGTCACGATGGAGACGGACTGGTTCAACCTGCGCGACGCGCACCTCCAGCTCGCGCCCTACCGCGAGGAGCACCTCCCGGTCTCCGTCGCGCACAGCCTCTCGCCCTCGGGGCCGCAGACGGCGGGGCGCTTCGGCATCGGGATGCTCTCGGTGGCCACGGCCGCGCCGGGCGGCATCGGCTCGCTGCAGGGCGCGTGGCAGTGGGCGCAGGAGGCGGCCGGGGAGCACGGCCAGGAGATCAGCCGCGACGACTGGCGCGTCACGATGTACTTCCACCTCGCCGACTCGAAGGAGGAGGCGCTGGCCCAGACCGCCGAGGCCTGCATCGCCTACAACCAGGGCTACACCGGCGCGCTCGGCGTGCGCTTCGCCGAGGGCGAGGACACGATCGAGGCGATGGTCGAGCGCGGCGGCGCGATCGTCGGCACGCCGGACGACGCGATCGAGGGCATCGAGCGGCTGCTCGAGCTCTCGGGCGGCTTCGGCGCGCTGCTCTGCTCGATGCGGGAGTTCGCGACGACCGAGCAGACGAAGCGCAGCTTCGAGCTGTTCGCGCGCCATGTGATGCCGCGCTTCCAGGGCCAGATCGAGCCGATCGAGGGCTCGCTCTCCTGGGCGCAGGAGAACATGCGCGAGCTGTTCGCCCCGCAGGCGGCAGCCCAGCGCAAGGCCTTCGAGGACGCCGGCATGGAGGCCCCCGCCCGCTCCCGCCGCCGCCCCGCCACCCCCTCGCAGCAGTAGGGCTAGGCTCCGACACGCACGCGCGGCCTCATAGGCGGTAAGGCGGGGATGTTGTACTCGGCGTCGTCCCAGCAGACGACCGCTCTGTCGAGCGCGAAGATGGCTCAGGTGGCCCCGACCCGAGATTCGTCCCAGGATGTTACGTGGTAGAGTCGGCGCGGGGGTTGAGTAATCGGGCGAAGGGCAACCCTCGGATCGATGCAGCGTTT
This sequence comes from Dehalococcoidia bacterium, assembly GCA_963692775.1. Lineage (GTDB taxonomy): Bacteria > Chloroflexota > Dehalococcoidia > UBA2979 > UBA2979 > VXMT01. The sequence goes on from OY839116.1 coordinate 3,079,104, forward strand.
CCTTCTCGACGCCAACGTCCTGATCCCGCTTGAGCCGACCAGCCCGGCAGACCTTGAGCCCGATACTCCGCTCGCGGTGGAGATCGTTCAGCGCGCCACCGAACTCGGCTTCCACCTTCTGGTCCATCCGGAGACGGTTCGGGAACTCGCCACCGATCCGAATCCCGATCGCCGGATCACCCGGCAGGCTCTGTTGCTCAAGTATCGGGAACTCGAGGATCCGCCCGGCATCGAGAGGGTGGAGGGCGTTCTCGGGGCAGTGGATCGCCAGAGCAACGACTGGGTCGATCACCTCCTCCTCGCGGCCCTGCACGCGGACGCGGCCCACTACCTCGTCACCAACGACGATCAGATGCATCGCAAGGCGCGTCGGCTGGACTTGCCCTCCGACCGCGTACTGACGATCGCCGATGCCCGGGCATTGCTCGGCACGCTGGTCAGCCGCCCTCAACCCCCGCCCCCGCAAGTCACTGCGCGGCCGCTCCACTCGCTGCGCGGCGCTGACCCCATCTTCCGTAGCTTGCGCGATGACTACCCCGACTTCGACGGTTGGTTCGCGAACGTCAGCCAGCAGGGTCGGCGAGCCTGGGTGATTGAGTCGCCAGAGGGCGGGTACGCAGGGATTTGCATCTGGAAAGCAGAAGACGATGAGTACCGGCTCGGCGGCAAGGTGATGAAGCTCTCCACCTTCAAGGTCTCGGAGGAACACCGGGGGCGACGCTATGGTGAACTGCTGCTCAAGACGGCCTTCAACGAACTGCACGCCAACGGCTACAACCACGTCTGGCTGACGGTGTTCGAGCGCCACGCAGCGCTCATCACGATGCTTGAGGACTTCGGCTTCGAGCGGCGCCGGGACGAGACGGATCTCGGCGAACTCGTGATGGTCAAGGGGCTGGCACCAACTGGTGGAGCGTCGCGCGACCACTTCGCTTACCACCGCGACTTTGGTCCTCCCGCCGTTGACCCTTCCCTGGGTGCGGGCGTGTACGTGATCCCCATCCAGCCTCGGTATCACGGTCGCCTGTTCCCTGACCACCCTCGCGAGCAGGCTCGCCTCTTGCCGGACGACGATCCTTACGGCAACGCGCTGCGAAAGGCCTACCTGAGCCAGAGTTCGATAGCGGCATTGCCGCGTGGAGCGACGGTGCTGTTCTATCGCTCGGACGATTGGCGAGCAGTCACCGCTGTCGGCGTCGTCGAGCTGTCCATGCGCTTCGAAGATGCGCCGGGTGTCGCCGCGTTCGCGGGCCAACGGACGGTGTATAGCTACGAGGAGATCGAGATGATGGCGCGCCAGCCCGTGCTCGCCATCCTGTTCCGCCAGGATCGGCTCCTCGACCCACCATGGCCGCTGGACGAGATGCTCGCGGCACGCGTCCTGAACGCGCCACCCCAATCGATCACGCGGGTCCACAGCGAGGAGGGCATCCAATGGCTGACGAATCGCCTGGCCGCATCGTCCTGATGTCGATTCACCCCGAGTACGCTGAGGCCCTACTCGACGGCACGAAGACGGTGGAGCTGCGAAAGTCGCGGGTTGCGGACGACATTACTCACATCGTGATCTACGCCACAGCGCCCGTTCAGCGTGTGTTGGGCTGGGTGAAGGCAGTGCATGTCGAGCACGGCAGCCCGAGCGCGATTTGGAAGAAGCATAAGGCTCGCACAGGCATTCGCGAGCGGGCGTTCCGCACCTACTACCGGGGACGTCCCCATGCAGTTGCAATTCATGTGGGCTCGCCCCGTCGGCTGGCGGCGCCACTCAAGTTGTCGACGATCGAGGATGGCTTGACACCCCCGCAGAGTTGGCGCTACCTGTCGCCGGCTGCGGCCGAGAGCGTTGGCATTCGCGTCTAGCACGGCGCAGGAAACGCACGCTCCCGCCGCCCCGCCACCCTCTCGCAGCAGTAGGGCGAACCACACTCGCGCGGCTTCCCCTCAGCCGGGCCCGGCTGTAGCCTCGATTTGCGGCCGATCGTGTCGCACATATTGGTAAAGGAGCCCTCTTGCTCGAGACGATGGTAGCGCCCCGGGAGTTCCCGGCGTGCGCGTGGATCGGGAGCCGCTAGCCCGTGCTGGGACACGTTACCGATTTCGCGAGCAGCCGGCGCGGCAAGTGGGTCACGCTGGTTGTCTGGATCGTGCTCGCGGGGGCGCTGATCTCGCTGCTGCCGCGCCTCGACGAGGTGACCGAGAACGAGACGGCGCTCTTCCTGCCCGAGGACGCCGAGGCGACCCGCGCGTTCGAGCTGGCGCGCGAGCGCTTCCCCTCGGCGGGGACGCCCACGCTGGTCGTCGTTCGTGAACCGGCCGACCTCAGCGATCCGACGTGGGAGGCCGTCGCCGAGCTCGGGGCGTGGCTCAGAGGCCCCGATGCGCCCGACAACATCATTACGGTGCGCGCGCCCGCACCCGGCGAGGGCGGCGCGTCCGGCCTCGTCTCGCCCGACGGCGCCACCCTCTACGTCTTCGCCGAGCTTGCGGGGGAGCCCGCCGAGGACGAGTTCCGTGAAGCCGTGTCCGCGATCCGCGACCGCGCCGCGGCGCTCGACCTGCCGGGCGTCGAGGTCGCCGTCGGAGGGCCCGGCGGGCTGATCGTCGACCTCGTGCAGGTCTTCGCGAACATCGACTCGTTCCTGCTGATCGTGACCGCGTCGCTGGTGCTCGTGCTGCTGGTGCTGATCTACCGCTCGCCGATCATGGCGGTGATCCCGCTGCTCGGCGTGGGCCTCGTCTTCCAGCTCGCGGGCGCGGTCGGCGCCGGGGTCGCCAAGCTGTTCGACCTGCCGGTCTCCGGCCAGACGACCGGGATCATGACCGTCGTGCTGTTCGGTACCGGCACCGACTACGTGCTCTTCGTCTCCGCGCGCTTCCGCGAGGAGCTGACCCGCCACGGCGACAGGCACGAGGCGATGCGCCGCACGATGCGCGGCGTGGGCGGCGCGGTCGCCTCCGCGGGCGCGACGATCCTCATCGCCTCGGCGGCGCTCTCGTTCGCGATCCTGCGCTCGTACCAGTCGCTCGGTCCCGTGATCGCGATCGCGGTCGGGCTGATGATGCTGGCCGCGCTCACGCTGATCCCGGCGGTGCTGACCATCGCCGGGCGGCGCGTCTTCTGGCCGATGCAGCCCCGCCTCGACCCTGAGGCGGCCGCGCGGCCCGAGGCGCCGCAGGACTGGCGGCGCAGCATCTACGGCCGGGTCGGCGGCGTCGTGCTGCGCTGGCCGCGCGCCTCCCTCGCCGCCACGACAGCGGCGCTGGCGCTGCTCATCGCCGGCCTCTTCGCCTACGAGCCGAACTACGACCAGCTCGCCAGCCTGCCGGGCAACACCGAGTCCGTGCGCAGCTTCGAGCTGCTGCGCGAGGGCTTCCCCGCCGGCGAGCTGTCGCCGACGCGCGTCTACGTCTCGCTGCCGCCGGGCGAGCAGGTGCTCGCACCCGAACGGCTCGAGCAGCTCGACGCGCTGACGCTTGCCGTCGCCGGTCACCCGGCGGTCGCGAGCGCCTCGGGACCGAGCCGTCCCTTCGGCACGGCCGGCCCGCCGGGTGGGCCGCCGGGGGCCGCGGCGCGCTTCGTCTCCGCCGACGGCGGCACGGCGCGCATCGAAGTGGTGCTGACGGACAACCCGTTCTCCGACGCCTCGCTCGACGTCGTCCCGGAGCTGCGCGAGCTGGCCCGCGCCGCGGCCGCCTCGGCAGGCCTCGACCCCACCGGCGTCCTGGTCGGCGGCGAGACGGCCGCGGAGGCCGATACGCGGACCGCCGGCAACCGCGACGCGCGGGTGGTGCTGCCGCTGATCCTGCTGGCGATCGGGGTGGTGCTGGCGCTGCTGCTGCGCTCGCTGATCGCGCCGCTCTACCTGATGGCGACGATTGCCTTCACCTACTTCGCGACGCTCGGCCTCGCGGTCATCGTCTTCCTGCTGGTCTTCGACCACGCCGGCATCGGGCCGGGCGTGCCGTTCTTCCTCTTCGTCTTCCTCAACGCGCTCAGCGTCGACTACAACATCTACCTGATGTCGCGCATCCGCGAGGAGGTGCGGCGCGCCCCGCTCAAGGAGGCGACGGGCCACGCGCTGGCGCGCACCGGGCCGGTCATCACCTCGGCCGGCCTGATCCTCGCGGGGACCTTCTCGGCGCTGATGACGCTGCCGCTCGAGGACCTCGTGCAGCTCGGCTTCGCGGTCGGCGTCGGCGTGCTGATCGACACCTTCATCACGCGCACGCTGATCGTCCCTGCGCTGGTCGCGATCTTCGGCCGCTGGAACTGGTGGCCGTCGCGCACTCCGGCGTAACGAAGCCGCGGGCGCGAACGGGGGCGGCCCGAGCCGCCCCCGTTTGTGATCTCGAGGCAGGTCGCGATCAGCGGCCGTGGTAGACGGGCTGGCGCTTCTCGGCGAAGGCGCGCTTCGCCTCGAGCGCGTCCTCGGTCTCCTGCAGGATGCGCGTGCGCGTCTGCTCCCAGCGGTAGCCGTTCCGCACGTCCATCGTCTCGATCATGCTGAGGTTTTCCTTGGCGAGGCGGATGCCGATCGGCATCTTCGAGGCGATCAGCCGCGCCTCCTCCATCACCACCTCCATCAGCTGGTCGGGCGGGGCCAGCTTCCAGACGGCGCCGAAGTGATGGGCGTCCTGGGCGCTGATGCGCTCGCCGGTGTAGTGCGCCCGCCGCACGATGTGGTGCGGGAAGGCGCGCATCATGTGGCGCGCCCCGCCGAGCAGGCCGACGTTGATCTCCGGCAGCCCGAAGCTCGCCGTCTCCGAGGCGATCAGGTAGTCGCACGACCCGGCGAGGGCCATGCCCGCGCCGAGGCAGTAGCCGTTGATCGCGCCGATCACCGGCACGGCGGCCTCGAGGATGCAGTTGAAGTTCTCGCGGCCGCGGCGCTGGCCGGAGATGTAGGCGGTGTTGCCGCCCGCGCCGCCGGACTGCTGCGCCTCGCTGACGTCGGCGGCGCGCCGCTTGACGTCGGCCCCGGCGCAGAAGGAGCGGGTGCCCTCGCCGGTGAGCACGGCGACCCGTACGTCGGTGTTGTAGTAGAACGAGTCGAACACGCCCTGGAAGTCCCAGTCCTGCGAGGCCGCGTTCACGGGCGGGTTGTCCATCGTGACGACGGCGATCCCGTCCTCGATCTCCAGTCTCAGCTCGGCCATCGGCAAACTCCTTCGGGGATACGCGCTCGCGTTGAGCTGACCATCTGCGGTCGAGGCGGACTATATCGAGCGCTGCCGAGCGCTACAAGGAACGAGGCCGCCGGGCGCCGCGAGCAGGCGGCCCGGGACGCAGAACCGCCGGCGGGAAGCCGGCGGTTGCGGGTGTGCGTTGGTGCCGAGGATGAGACTCGAACTCATACGCCCTTGCGGGCACCGCCCCCTCAAGACGGCGTGTCTGCCTATTCCACCACCTCGGCCCGGTTCGCGCCCTCGGGAGGGCGGTTGCTGGCAGGAGTGGAGGGACTCGAACCCCCGACCTGCGGTTTTGGAGACCGCTGCTCTTCCAGCTGAGCTACACTCCTGGGCCCTTCGAGTCTATCAACGCCCCGCCGGGGAGTGAAGCGCGGCGCGTCGCCGCGCTGCCTACCCCTCGTCTCGCTGATCGCGGAGGAAGCCCTCGAGGTCGCTGAGCAGATCCTCGGCGGAGGGGAGCTCGGCGTCCTCGCCTGCCTCCCGTTCCGCCTGCTGCTCGATGTTGGCGTCGTACTGCTGCTCCAGCATGCGGATGTAGGACTCGGCCTCGCCGGACTCCGTGACCGCCTCCCGTACCTGCTCGCTGAAGCGCTCGATGCGCCGCTCGATCCTCGCGAGGGAGGTGTTCGTGCCGAACCCGCGATCGATCAGCTTCACGAGCGCGGCGATCGCGTTCGGGTTCGGGCCCGTCGAGAGGTAGTGCGGCAACTGCGCCCAGAGGCTCGCGTTGCGGAAGCCGCGCTGCCGCTGATCGACGTTGAACGCGCCCACGATGCCCGTCGGGCCCTCGTAGCGGGACTGCGGCACGCGCAGCCCGAACTGCCCCTCGAAGTCGGAGTCCGAGGCGGAGAGCGTGACCGGCAGCGGACGGGTGTGCGGGACCGCGCCCGCCTGGGCGGCGATCGTGATGCTGGTGGTCGCGCCGATCTCGATCATCAGGTCGGCGATCGCCTCGGTGAAGGTGCGCCAGCGCAGGTGCGGCTCCGGACCGCTCAGCAGCACGAAGTCGCGCTCCGCGCCCGGCGGGCTGGCGACGCGGAAGTGATGCCTGGGCCAGTCGATCACGCGCCGCTCGCCATCGAGGCGCACGGTGGGGCGCTGGACGGTGAAGTCGAAGAGGCGCTCGTTGCGGATCTCGGCGAGGTCGCTCGCCTTCCACTGGTCGCCCATGTGCTTGATGGCGGCCGCGGCGGCGCCGCCGAAGTCGTTCCAGCCGGAGAAGGCGGCGATCAGCACCGGATCGCGGAGCGGGCGAACCTCGCCGATCGGTTCCACGAGCTCGTGCACGGAGCCTCCTCGTCAGGGGATTGCGGCTCCATCATACGGGAGCCCGCGCTTCAGGCCGCCGCTCGCCGCGCGCGCAGCCGATGCCAGCCGAGCCAGGCCAGCAGCAGCACGACCGTCGCGGCGGCGAGCGCGCTCGCCACGAGGTCGAAGCGGTCCGTGATGAACTCGGCGAAGCGCTCGCCCCAGAAGAAGATCAGCACGCCGTAGACGCCGAAGCGCAGCCCGCGCCCGAGGATCGAGGCGAAGACGAACTGCGTGCGCGGGATGCCGACGACGCCGGCGCCGATCGTGAAGACCTTGTAGGGAATCGGCGTCAGCCCGGCCGCCGCGACGGCCCAGAAGCCCCAGCGCCGGAGCAGCGCCTCGACGCGCTCGGCGTGCCGGCTGTGCAGCCGCAGCAGCAGCGGCCGGCCGAGCCGCAGCCCCAGCCAGTGCCCGACGACGCCGCCGAGGACGGAGGCGGCGATCGTGAGCGCCGCGAGGATCAGCGCGGCGTCGGGGTGGCGCAGCGCGAGCGCGACCAGCAGCGGGTCCGTGGGGATCGGGAAGAAGACCGACTCGGAGGCGGTGATCAGGGCGAGCGCGATCGGCGCGACCGGGCTGTCCGCCCAGTCGATCAGCCACTCGCGCAGGTTGTCGAGCCAGTCGCGCAGGTCGTGCAGCACGAGGTACAGCGTGAGCCCTCGACGCGCTCAGGGGCAACCGCGAAGCGGCAGCAACCGCGAGCGTGGCGAGGAGTCAGCCTGGCGGAGGGTGCGTGGGGTCCGGGGAGCGCCTAGTGTGTCCTATCTCCAAGATCTGGCGACACATCGTGCTGCGTGTCAGGACCATACCTTGGCCTTGCCGATGACGCTCTCGGGGGTGCGGCCGCGGGTCCGCCGGCCGGTGTGGGCGCGGTCGCTGTTGTAGTAGCGCAGGTAGCGCTCGAGGTCGCGGCGCAGCCCGGTCTGCTTCGGGATCAGGTGGCGCGCGAAGGCGGGCTTCCAGCACTCCTCGAGGATCGTGCCCTGCACCCGCTCGACGCAGCCATTGGTCTGCGGCCTCCCGGCGCGGATGAAGCGCTGCTCCGCTCCCAGTTCGGCGACCGTGGCCCCGAACTCGCGGGAGCGGAACTCGGAGCCGTTGTCGGTCATCACGGTCTCCAGGCGCCAGCCGCGTGCGGCGAGGTCGGCGGCGACGCGGCGGGCGAGGCGCGAGGTCCACTTCGCGGACGGGTTGCGCGGTGTGACGTGCAGCTCCGCCCAGCTGTAGGCGGAGGCGACATCGATCGCCGTGTACTGCCAGACGGTGCCCTTCGTCCCGGACAGCCGGCCGACGTGGAAGCAGTCGAATTGCACGAGCGCACCGGGCTGTTCGGCCTCCAGGTGGCGCTCCGGCCCGGGCTCGCGCGGAGCGGGCTCGGGAGGCGCGGCGTAGCCGGCGACGAGGCCGAGGCGCTTGCGGCGGGTGTTGAGACCGTGGCGCCGCAGCACCCGCCAGACGCCGGAGGGCGAGAGCTGGATGCCGCCCCACTTGGGCCGGGCCAGCTCGGCGGCGATGCGCTTGGGCCCGAAGCCGGGCTGGCCGAGCGCGAAGGCCAGCACGCGCTGCTCGACGAGGGGACTGGTGGCGTTGGGCATGCGCGGGCGGCGGCGCTCGCGAGGACGCAGCAGCTCCAGCCCGTAGCGCTCGGCGTCCTTGCGCCAGCGGTAGAAGGTCGAGGGGTGGATGCCCATCACCCGGCAGGCGGCGCGGACGTTGCCCAGTTCCTCGGCGAGCGCGAGCGTGCGCTGGCGGAAGCGGTACAGTCGGTCGTCAGGGGTCACGGCGGAGCTCCTTCCTGTGCTTCGACACACAGCAGGATGACCGCCTGGCCCCTATCTCAGAAGCCCGGCACCTGTCGCAGCTACTCGGGAATAGGACAGCCTAGTGGCCGCCGCCGCTGGCGCAGCCGCAGCCGCCGCCGCCGCCACCTTCGGCCGCCTGCGCGTTCGGCGCGTCGATGGTGAAGCCCTTACGCATCAGGTCGTCCTCGGTGTAGTCGATCGAGGCACCCTCGAGGCTGGTCGCGGTCGCCGGGTCGACGATGAAGGTGACGCCGTGCAGGTCGAGCACGTTGTCCTCGTCGCCGGCCTTGTCGATGCCCATCGCGAAGGAGGGGCCGGAGCAGCCGCAGCCGCCGCCGCGCGCGAAGATGCGCAGGCCCTGCTCCTCGCTCTCGCGCTGTTGCGTGACGATCATGCCGAGCCGCTCGGCGGCGTCCTTGCTGACGGTGAGGGTCAGGCTCATCGAGAACTCCTCTGGTGTGGGGCCGCGCCGCGTCCGGGGCGGCGGCCGCTTCGCTCAAGCATGCTCGCTCGCGGGCGGCGCCGCAAGCGCGGGCTGCAGCGGGGGCGCTGCCGATTCGCTTGTTGCGCGGTCTTGTGAGACGTCCGGCGCGCCCGAGTCGAAGGTCCGCAGCAGCTCGATCAGCTCGTCGCCGATCTCGGCGATGCGCCGGTCGCCGAAGCCCCAGACGTCCGCGAGGGCGGCCCGATCGGCCGGGCGCTGCACGGTCAACTCGCGCGCGCTGCGGTCCGTGAACAGGGTGTAGGCGGGGATGCCGTCGCGCGCCGCGCGCTCGCGCCGCCACTCGCGCAGCCGCTGGAACAGCGGGTCGTCGAACGGCACCTCGGGTCCGGGCCCGACGGTGACGCTGCGCTTCCGCGAGGCTGGGGCCGGCCGCGCGGGCGGCGGAGCGGCGTCCGGGTTGGCCGCCTCCCACTCGCGCACGAGGCCGAGCAATCGCTCGCCGAACCACTGCGCGCGCTTCCGCCCCATGCCCCAGACCTCGAGCAGCGCCGTCTCGCTCGAGGGCCGGTAGGTGGCGACCTCGCGGGCGGTGCGCTCCTCGAACACCATGTAGGGCGCGCGGTTCGACTCCCAGGCGACGCCGTCGCGCAGATCGAGGATCGAGGCGAAGAGATCGTGCGGGTACTCGGGCGCCTCGGCGCTGGCGGCGCCGCTGCAGTTGTCGCAGCCGTTGCACCCGCTCCCGTTGCGGGCGCCGTTCGCGCCGTTCGGAGCGGGCGGCTCGCCGAAGTAGCGCAGGATCAGCTCGCGGCGGCAGCCCGAGGTCTCGGCGTACTCCACCATCTGCGCGAGGCGCGACTCGGCGTAGCGGCGGCGCTCCTCGATGACGCGCGTGTCGATCGGCGCGTCGGCGTCGAGCGAGCGCAGGCGCAGCTCGCCCTCGCCGAGCAGGCCCGTGGCGCGCAGCGCCTTCACGGTCAGCGCCCAGCCGTCGAACCCGGCGGCCTCCTCGAACTCCGAGGGCGAGAGCGGGCGCTGCGGGTCCAGTTGCTGGATCGCGACGAGCTGCTGCCAGCTGCGGCGCACGGCCTCGTCGCCCGGGTGCGCCTGGTCGATGAAGCGGCGTTGCAGCGAGTGGTCGCGGCGCGAGTAGAGCAGGGTGCACTCCGCGGGCTCGCCGTCGCGCCCGGCGCGGCCCGCCTCCTGGTAGTACGCCTCGAGGCGTCCCGGCATCTGGAGATGCACGACATAACGCACATCCGGCTTGTCGATGCCGAGGCCGAAGGCGTTGGTGGCGACGATCAGCGGCGCGCGGCCGGTGGTGAAGCGGCGCTGGATCGCGGCGCGCACGGCGCCGCCCATGCCCGCGTGGTAGCCCTCGGCGGGGACGCCGGCCGCGTTGAGCGTCTCCGCCGTCTCCTCGACGGAGCGGCGCGTGCGCGCGTAGACGATGCCGGACTGGCCCTGCCGCTCGCGCGCGTAGGCGATGAGCCAGGGGAGCCGCTCCTTCGCGCCGGCGAGCGGGACCACCCGGAAGCGCAGGTTCGGACGGTCGAAGCTGGTCAGCACCTCGCGGGCGTCGGCTGCGATGCCGAGCCGCGCGAGGATGTCCTTGCGCACGGTCGGGTCAGCCGTCGCGGTGAGGGCGAGCGTGCGAGGGCGTCCGAGCCGCTCGCGCGCACCGCCGAGCGCGAGGTAGTCGGGGCGGAAGTCGTGCCCCCACTCGGAGATGCAGTGCGCCTCGTCGATCACGAGCAGGCGCACGCCGGCGCGCGCGAGGCCTTCGAGGAAGCGCCGGTTCGCAAGCCGCTCCGGCGCGACGTAGAGCAGCGCGGTGCGCCCGGCCTCGAAGTCGGCGTAGCGGCGATTCTGCTCGGCGCGGTTGAGCGTGGAGTTGATGAAGCTGGCCGGGACGCCGACCGCCTCGAGGGCCTCGACCTGGTCCTGCATGAGCGCGATCAGCGGCGAGATCACGAGCGTGCGGCCGACCTCGAGCGCGGGCAGGACGTAGCAGAGGCTCTTGCCGCCGCCGGTCGGCATCACGCCGAGCGCGTCCTGCGAGGCGAGCGCCGCGAGCACCTCGGCCTGGCCGGGCCGGAAGTCGGGGTAGCCGAAGCGCTCCTGCAGCAGCTCCCGGTAGCGAGCGGTGTCGCGAGGCAACTCCGCCGCCGGCGCCGCTCGGCTCGGCTCGGCCCTTGCGCGCGGTTGGGGTGGCAGCGGCAGGGAAGCCTGCGCGGGCGCGGCGGCGCGTGGAGCGCTGGGCGGAGGCTCGACCGGCCGCGACGCCGCCTCCGGCGGCGCCTCCTCGATCGGCGGGGGCTCCTCGCTCAGCGCGCCGCAGGAGGGGCAGAAGGGGCCGTCGAGGGGCCGCGGCGAGTCGCAGCGAGTGCAGCGCATGGCCGCATCCTAGCGGAGAACGCCCGTTCGCGCACCTGCGCGCTCACTTTTGCAGCGGCTCGGGGCTACCGCGGTGCTTCGAGGGCGGCAAGTTGAGGCCGGAGACGATGACGTTCGTGTCGAGCACGACCCTCATGGCTGGGCGGCGTCAACCTCGGCTCGGTGCTCGTCGACCAACCGCTCGACGTCCTCTGGGCCAATCCCCAGCTCGCGCGTCCGTCGCTCGCCGTAGTCGAGGAGACGCTGCCACTCCGAGTCGTCGATGTAGCGGCGCAGCGCCTCGCGCACCACCTCGCTCCGCGTGCGCCCTTCTTCTTCGACCAACTGGTCAACTCGCTCGGCCATTTCGGGCGGGAGCGAGAAGGTGAGGGTGGTTCTGGCCATGGCGCAGCGCGCCCCCGCGAGCGTCTTACTCGTTCTTACTCACTATGCCTATGCGCTCATCGCGTTCAGGTCCGCAAGCGATCAGGGAGTTGGCTCCGCTGCCCTTCGGTCTCCCAGGAACGGATTGATCACCATGACCCCGTCGTAACTCTGGTCATGGCTCAGATCCTCAGAGTACACGGCCTCGCAGTCCAGCAGCTTCGCCGCCGCGAGGATGGCGGCGTCCCAGTAGGAGACGCCGAACCTCGCCTTGATCCCGGTCGCCCTGGTGAACAGCTCCACCGTGATGTCCTGGGTCGGGAGCGTCCGCAGAGGTCTGAGGAACTCGAGGGCCTGCTCGTGGGTCAGCCCCGCCGGCCCGTGAGGCCTGGTGGCCTGGTGATAGAACTCCTGGAGCACCTGAACGGAGAGCGCCAGATCCGGCTCCATCAGGGTGGCCGCGGCCCTGGCTCTTTTCCCGGCGTCGTCCTCCTGGTTGCTCACGGCGTAGAGGAGGACGTTGGTGTCAGCGAGCCGCATGCCGGTCGTACAGTTCCTCCCGGGTCAGCAACTGGCTGGTATCCACGCCGATGCCGTCTTTCCTGAACCGCTCGAGGACTTCGCCGATGAGCCGGACCCGTCTCTCCTGCTCGGTCTCGGCGGGAGCTGTCGTTGCTGGTCTCTTGAGCATCTCCAGCAGCATGTCGCGCATCATGGCGGACACGGTCGTGCCGGTCTCGGCAGCCCTGACCCGCGCCAGCCTGTGTGTTCCATCGTCCACGGACACGCTGATCGTCTTCAAGGCTGCTCCACAATTTATTGGCTTGTGTTCTTGTGGGTTCAGCGTACCTCGGGGCCGGGGTCCGTTCAACCTGGAAGTGCGCGCCGCTACCCGCCCTCCGGCTCAACCCCTGAGAGCGCGCTCGCGTGCTCGATCAGGCCCGGCACGTCCTCGATCTCGCCCTCGACGGCGATGTGCGCGCCGTCGCGCTCGGCGAGCCGCCAGCGCACGTTGCCGAGCGTCTCGACGCGCTCGATGCGCTCGAGCTTGGCCCAGCGCACCTCGGCGAGGACGCGCCCTCGATGCAGCGCGAGGGCGCCGCTGGTCGTGAGCACGATGGCGGTCGCGGTACGGCGCCATGTGAACCAGACGATCGGCAGCTGCAGCACCATCACGACGGCGAGGAAGATTCCGAAGCCGGTCGCCTCCGCCGATCCGGCCAGCTCGCCGATCGCGAGGAAGACGATCGCGCCCAGCAGCGGCAGCACGAACGAGGCGTGGTTCCACCAGTGCGACTCGTTGAGGTGCGCCGCGACCACCTCGAGACCCTCGACGGCGGCGCGGTCGTCGGGGTGGATCGGGCGCAGCGGCGCGGCCGCCGATTCGCCTGCGGCGCCGTCCGGATCCTGCTTGCTGTCCATCGCGCGGCGGCTACGCCGCTAGACGCGCTCCCACTGCGGCATCAGCAGGGTCTCGTCCTCGTCGACGATCTCCTCGAAGACGGCGCGCACCTTCTGGCCGATCGCGACCTCGCCGGGCTCGCAGTTGAGCACGTTGCCGAGGATGCGGACGTGCGGGTGCTGATCGAGACTGACGAGCGCCACCGCGTACGGCACGGCCTCCGCCAGCGCGGGCGCGGGCGGGTTGTGGACGACGATGTAGGAGTAGATCGTCCCCTCGCCGTTCGTCTCCAGCGAGCGGAAGTCCATCGACCTGCAGGCGTGACAGGCGGCGTCCGGCGGGTGCTGGACGGTCCCGCACGGCACGCATTGCTGCACGACCAGCCTGCCCGAGGTGAAGAAGTCGCGGTTGAAGCGGTCAAGCTGGGGAATCGGCCAGTCTTCCGGCATGAATCGGGGCATGGTGCTCTCCTCGTAACGCTCGCGACGGTCTGGACTACGGCTCGACCGAGAGCAGCGCGGCGCTTGCCGGCAGCGCTCCCGGTCCAGCGACGACAAGGCTGAACTCGACGTCGTCGACCTGGCAGGTGGACTCGCCGCGCACCTGGCGGGCGGCCTCGTTGACCAGCTCGAAGCCATGCACGTAGGCCTCGGCGAGGTTGCCGCCGCTGGTGTTGATCGGCAGCTCGCCGTCCGGCCAGCGCAGGTTGCCGGCGCGCACCCACTCCTCGATCTCCTCGGGCGGCGAGAAGCCCATCTCGGAGATCGCCATCAGCGCGAGGCCGGTGAAGTTCTCGTAGAACTGCGCGACCTGCACGTCCTTCGGGCCGACGCCGGCGCGCGACCAGATCATGTCGGCGATGTTCTTGTAGTGCGCGGTCGGGAAGTCGGGATCGGCATAGCCGGCGCCGACGGCGCCCCCGGCCGCGCCGCGGTAGTCGATGCCCTGCGCGGCCGAGCGGATGTAGACCGGCTGCTTGTCGAGGTCGCGGGCGCGCTCGGCGCTGGTCACGATCACCGCGGCCGAGCAGTCGTTCTCCTGGCAGCAGTCGAAGAGCCGGAACGGCTCGACGATCCAGCGCGAGTTGAGGTAGTCGTCCTTCGTCAGTTCGCGGCCGTGGCGGATCGCCCGAGGATTGCGCTGCGCGTGCGCGTAGGCGGCGAGCGAGATCTCCGCGAGGGCGTGCTCGGTGATCCCGTGCTCGTACATGAAGCGCTGGGCGATCATCGCGTACCAGTGGGCGGGGACCATCACGCCGTAGGGAATGCGGAACGCGCCCTCCTCGGGCACGCGCATGCGCCCGGTGACGCGCGCCTGCCCGAAGCGCCCATACTCGCCCTGCGCGAGGCTGCGGTAGCAGACGACGTAGTCGGCGTAGCCTGCGGTGACCGCCGCGTCCGCGATCGCGAGCGTGCCGGCGACGTTGTTGCCGCCGCCGTCCCAGGACAGCGCCGCGAACTTCGTCTCGTTCACGCCCAGCACCGTCGAGAGCTTCGAGGGCGTGCTGCGGTCGTTGCCGTAGGAGACGAACCCGTCGATCTCCTCGACGTCGATGCCGGCGTCGGCGGCGGCGTTGGTGATCGCCGTGACCGCGAGCTGCAGTTCGCTGTCCGGGGAGCCGCCCGGCCGGTAGTACGTCGATTCGCCGATGCCGACGATCGCCGAGGTGCCTCGCATGGGGCGCCCCTTCCGTTGCGCGCCCGTCCGTCTGCCGACGAGCGCCCGGATCGTGTGCGCTCCCGCCCGCGATGTCAAAGATCGCGGTCGCCGGGCCCGACGCGCCGGAGGCGATCGTGAGGAGCGCCACGGCGGCCGGTCGGCAGCACCGATGCCGCAACCGGGCGGCCGAGGCGTGTGGGTGGCGAAGCCCTAGCTAGCGCACGCCCTCGACCTCCACGGTGACGATGTCGATTCCGTGGTACTTCTGATGTTGCACCGAGGAAGCGTGATGGCGGAGCAGCCGGAACGAGACATCGTCCTCGTCCGGGACGGGCGGCAACTCGGCCAGGTACGCCAGCTGATCCTCGATGTTGTCGCCTTCGAAGGACGTGACGAACTCGACCTGCGCCAGCGGATCGTCCATGCGGGCCACGATCGCGAGGCGTCTCGCCTGGCCGTCGCCGCCCTGGCTCACCATCTGCAGCAGGACTGCCAGCGTCTCTTCGCCGGCCGACACGAGGCGTTCGGTCGACGCCTCGTTCCAGTGGCTGCGCGACGCGAACCCTCGGAGGAACTCGTCGATGGCGGGGAGCGCCTCCATCTCCAGCGGAACCTGGAGGCGGCGCCTGCGGGGGCCGGTGAGCTCCATGAACAGGATCATGATCACCGCGGCGAGCGCGCCCGAGGTCATGCCGTTGCCGAGCAGCACGCCCGCGAACGGCCCCAGCAGATCGGCGAAGATCGACTCGTTCTGGAAGCCGACGCCGACCCAGAACGCAATGCCCGCGATCGCCGCCTTGCGATGATCGAGCCCGTCCTGCACGACCATGCGCATGCCCTGCACGAAGAGCAGCGCGAGCAGCACGGTGAGATAAGCCGCGACCACCGGCCCGGGGATCGCGACCAGCAGCGCGGCGAACTTGGGCAGGAACGCCAGCAACACCACGATCACGCCGATCGCGATGCCGGCGCGCCTCGCGGCCACGCCCGTCACCTCCGCCAGCGAGATGCTCGAGGAGTAGGTGGTGTTCGGCAGCGTCCCGGCCAGGCCCGAGAGCAGGTTGCCCATGCCGTCGGCGTTGAGCGCGCCCTGCACGACCCGGAAGTCCGTGGCCCGCGGCGCGCGCCTCGAGACGCGCTGGATGGCGATGCCGTCGCCGACGGTCTCCACCGCCCCGACCAGCGTCACCACGATGAACGCGGGCAGCAACGCCCAGAACTCCTGGCCCGGCGTGACGTCGAACCCGGGCCAGCCTCCGCCCGGCACTCCCAGCCAGGCGGCGTCCAGCACCGGCTGCAGGTCGTAGATCCCGTAGGCGGCGGCGACGACGCAGCCCACGACGATCCCGATGATCGGCGACCACAGCCGCCAGGTCGGTGGGCCGCGCAGGACAAGCCCCAGCACCACGCCGAGGGTGACCGCGGCAGTCACGGGCGCGGCGACATCCGAAGCATCGTCGGGCACATCGTCGAGCGTGTCGAAGACGATCGGCATCACGGTGGCCGCGATCAGCATGATCACCGTGCCCGCCATGACCGGCGTGAAGATCCGCCGCAGCAATGACAGCCGCGCCGCCATCGCGAACTGGATGAGCGAGGAGATGACGACGAGGCTCGCCATCGTCGACGGGCCGCCCTCAACGAGCGCGGCGACGCAGACCGCGATGAACGCGCCCGAGGTGCCCATGATCAGGACGTGGCCCGCGCCCACCCGGCCGAACCGCGCGGCCTGCATGACGGTGGTCGCGCCGCTGACGAGCATCGCCGCGAACACGGCCCACGCGATGTACGAGGCGGGCTGCTCGGCGATCCGGGCGACGATCACCACGGTGATCACGACGCCCGGCACGGTGACGAGGGCGGCTTGGGCGCCGACGCCCGCGGCCACCGGCCACGGCGGGCGCTCGTCAGGCTCGTAGCGAACGTGGTCGTTGATCTGCGCCGCCACGAGGCGTCCCTCCGTCCATGGATGCGTTCGCGGTGAAACCGTAGCGAGGCGTGCGGAACGGATCAAACCGGATCGCGCCGACCAACCGTCGAGGCAGTTCGCAGTGCACTCAGCTATGGCTGCCGGGGGAGGAATCGAACCTCCATCAAGGGATCCAAAGTCCCCTGTGCTACCGTTACACCACCCGGCAGCGGGTTCACGCTTCCTCCGATTGTGCGCGGTCCGGCGGCACTCCGGTAGGGGCTGCCCGCTCGCGGTCGCCCTCGCCGGCGCGCCACGCGGGGAACGGGGGCGCTAGAATGGGCGCGATGGCGTCCCTGCCGGCCTTCTCGCTGCGCGACCAGTCCGCCGGGGAGCGGCGCTTCCCGAGCGGCCGCCCGGCGCTGCTCGCCTTCGTCAAGGAGGACTGCCCCACCTGCGGCACCTCGATGCCGCTGATCGAGGGCGCGCACCGCGCCTTCGGCGACGGCGTCGACGTCTGGGCAGTCGGTCAGGAGGCCGCGGGCAACGCGGCGCTCGTCGAGCGCTACGGCCTCACCCTGCCGATGCTCGACGACTCCGAGCTTGGCGTCTCGTTCCGCTACGACCTCGATACGGTGCCGACGGTGCTCCTCGCCGCCGCGGACGGCGAGGAGCTGCGGCGCTTCGTCGGGTTCGGGCGCGACGACTGGCGCTCGCTCTACGCACAGCTCGGCGAGCTGAGCGGCGCGGCGGCCCCGGCCGTCGAGTGGGGCGACTACCCGGAGAGCGAGCCGGGCTGCGGCGCGCGCAACGTCGAACCCGGCATCGCCGAACGGCTGACCGCGCTCGCCGAGGGCAGCCCGCTGCTCGCGCGGCGCATCGAGATCGGCTCGGCCGACGATCCCGACGAGTTCATGTTCGACCAGGGCTTCAGCGACGGCCTGCCCCTGGTCGCGCCGACGCCGGAGCGCGTGTTGCGCATGCTCGGCGGCACGAAGCGCGACGCGCAGGAGGTCGTGGCGACCGTGCCGCCCAACATGGCCCCCGCGACCGTCGAGAAGATCGCGATCAATGCGGTCCTCGCCGGCTGCCGCCCCGAGTACCTGCCCGTCGTGATCGCCAGCCTCGAGGCGGCCTGCACGGACACGTTCAACGCGCACGGCGTGTGGGCGACGACGATGGGCGCCTCGCCGGCGATGATCGTGAACGGACCGATTCGCGACCGCATCGGGATGAACTCCGGCCTCGGGGCGCTCGGTCAGGGCAACCGCGCCAACGCGACGATCGGGCGCGCGCTGCGGCTGGTGCTGCGCAACGTCGGCGGCGCGAAGCCGGGCGGCACGGAGCGCTCGACGCTGGGCTCGCCGGCCAAGTTCACCTTCACGTTCGCCGAGTGGGAGGAGCGCAGCCCCTGGACGCCGCTCCACGTCGATCGAGGGTTCGAGCCGGAGCAGAGCGTGGTGACGCTCTTCCCCTCCACGCCGGGACCGCTGATCAGCATGGACCAGACCTCGCGCGGCGCGGAGCCGCTCGCGGGCAGCCTCGCGATGTCGCTGCAGGCGATGATGCACCCGAAGTCCGGAGGCCGGGACACGCTGCTGATCGTCACGCCGGAGCATGTTGATACGCTGTGGCGCGACGGCTGGACGAAGGAGCGGCTGCGCGAGCGCCTCTGGGAGCTGACGCACCGCCCGCTGCGCGAGCTGATCCAGGACGAGCGCAGCGGCGTCGGACGGACGCTCGAGGAGTTCGGGCCGGGCGGCCCGACGGAGGAGCAACTGGACGAGCCGATTCCGAAGTTCGATTCGCCGGAGCGCCTGCACATCGTCGTGGCGGGCAGCGAGGCCGGGAAGATCACCGCGATCTTCCCCGGCTGGGGCAGTCTTGTAGAGAGCCAGCTGATCGAGGACGTCGTCTGAGCGAGTACGCGGGCGGCGCGCAGGACAGGGAGGCCGCATGACCACGATTCTGGATCCCACGGACGAGCGTGAGCCCGTAGGACGGCAGCGCTCGCGGCGCCCGGAGCAGATCGCCGGGACCGTCGGCCTGCTCGACATCAGCAAGCCTCGGGGCAACGTCTTGCTGGACCGTCTCGAGGAGCTGATCCACGAGCGGTTGCCGGAGGTGGAGGTGCGGCGCTACATGAAGCCGACCTTCACGAAGCCGGCCCCGGACGAGCTGCTGCGCAAGATGGCGGGGGAGGTGGACTTCGTCATCGAAGGACTTGCCGACTGAGGGTCGTGTACGACGTGCAGTGTGCACGACACGGTCTGGTTCGAGATTCAGGGCAAGCCCTCGGTGATGATCGCCTCCACGGAGTTCGTCAACGCCGCTGAGGCGCAGGCGCAGTCGCTCGGCCTCCCCGACCTTTCGCGCGTCTTCGTCCCGCACCCCATCCAGGATGCGAACGACGAGGAGATGCGGGCGAAGGCGGACGAGGCGCTCGAGGAACTGATCGCGGCGCTGGTCGACTGAGCCGCTTCGCCGCGCGCTTCGGCGGGCGCGGGTACGCCGGGCCGCGCGTATAGTGGCGCGGGCATGACCCCTCCGCCGGAGGGGCGGAGGAGGGCATCGTGCGGCTCGATCTGTTCTACGAGTTCTGTCAGGGCGCCGGCTACCCGATCCCGCACGGGGCGGACCGCCAGCTGTTCGAGGAGATCCTCGAGCAGGCCGAGGTCGCCGACGAGGCGGGCTTCGACGTGTTCTGGTCGGTGGAGCACCACGGCTCCGTCGAGGTCACGCACATGCCCGCGCCGGAGCAGTTCCTGACCGCCGTCGCGATGCGCACGAAGCAGTTGCGTGTGGGCCACTCGGTGGTGCTCACGCACCCGAACTTCAACCACCCGGTGCGCGTCGCCGAGCGCGCCTCCGTGCTCGACAACCTGAGCGGCGGGCGCCTCGAGATGGGGTTCGGGCGATCGACGCCGCGCGAGTGGGCGATCTTCCACATCGACGGGGACGAGACGAGGCCGGTGCTCGAAGAGGTACTGCACCTGATGCCGCAGCTCTGGACGCAGGACAGCTTCCAGTACGACGGCGAGTACTTCCAGATCGCGCCGATCACGATGGTGCCGCGGATGCTGCAGAAGCCTCATCCGCGGATGTGGATCGCCGCCGGCAGCGACGAGTCGCTGAAGATGGCGGGCAGGCTCGGCATCGGCGTGCTGAGCCTGACGCTGCTGCGCCCCTTCTCCGAGCTCGAGAAGACGCTGAGCATCTACCGCGAGGCGCAGCAGGTGCAGAATCCGGTCGCCCCGGACCTCGTCAACAACCAGGCCGGCGCGTTCACCTTCGTCTACTGCGCTCCGACGCTCGACGAGGCGATCAACGACGGCGCCTCGGAGGCCGCGGCCTGGTACATGAGCAAGGTCTACGCCCTCTACGGCTCGATCCCCGTGCGCGAGGGCGAGGCGGGCTACCACTTCGCCCGCGACCGCGCGGCGCAGATCGAGGCGATCGAGAAGTCGGGCGACTCGCCCGGCCGCCAGGTGATGCTCAAGCTCCTCGACGAGGTGCCCGTCTCCCGTCTCGAGTTCTACGAGGCGATGAACGCCGAGAACCAGATCGTCGTCGGCACGCCGGACGAGGTGATCCGCAAGCTCGAGGCCTACGAGGGCATCGGGCTGGACCGCATGATGTGCATGGTCATGGGCGGCCCGGACCTGCCGCAGGAGAAGATCCTGCAATCGCTCAAGCTGATGGGCGAGACCGTGATCCCGCACTTCCACGACCGCTCGCCGGACCCGAAGCCGCCGATCGAGTAGGCGCGCCTCGGGGCAGCCGAAGGGAGCGCGCGGCGATGTCCTTCGTACGCGAGCGGATGCGCATGGACGGCCGCGTCGCCGTCGTGACCGGGGCCGGGCAGGGCGTCGGCCGCGCGATTGCGCTCGGCATGGCGGACGCCGGGGCGCGCGTCGTGATCGGCGAGATCAACGAGGAGACCGGCCCGCGCACCGCCTCGGAGATCGAGCAGCTCGGCGGCGAGGCGCTCTGGCTGCCGACCGACGTGCGCAAGCACGAGGACATCACCGCGCTGGTCGCCGCCGCGCAGGATCACTTCGGCCGGATCGACGCGATGTTCAACAACGCGGGAGGCAACTTCCAGTTACCCGCGCTGGACATCTCCGCGAACGGCTTCGACGCGATCGTGCGCATGAACCTGAAGTCGATGTTCCTCGGCAGCCAGGCGGCGGCGCGCGCGATGCTGGCCGAGGGCCACGGCGGCAGCATCGTCAGCACGTCATCGGTGGCGGGGCTGCGCTCGGGCGGCAACCAGACCGCCGTCTACGCGGCCTCGAAGGCCGGCATCATGGGCATGACGCGCGCCCTCGCGGCGGAGTGGGGCGCGCACGGCATCCGCGTCAACTCCGTCGCCCCCGGCGCCGTCGACACCGCCGGACGGACGCGCCACATGCACGGCGACCCCTGGGAGCGCTCGTCGGGCAACCCGCTGGGCCGCATCGCGCAGCCCGAGGACATCGCCGGAGCGGCGGTCTTTCTTGCCTCGGACCTCGCGGGCCACATCACGGGCCAGGTGCTGGCCGTGGACGGCGGCGCCAGCATCTCCTGACCGACCCGCCGGGGGCGCTGCCGCTAGGTGGCGGCCGCGTGCTCCGTGCTGCCGTCGAAGTGGACGAACTCGACGATCTCCAGCCCGTAGCCGTCGAGGCCGGAGCGCTTCACGGGGTTGTCCGTGATCAGGCGCATCTTGCTCACTCCGAGGTCGACGAGGATCTGCATCGCGATGCCGTAGTCGGGGAGACCGAGCGCCTCGGTGGCCGTCTCGCCGGCGGCGCCGACGGCCGGAAGCGGTGCGCTTCCGGCCTTCTGATGCACGCCGACGCCGCGCCCCTGCTGGTAGAGGTAGACGATCACGCCGCGCCCCTCGTCGCCGACGAGGCGCATCGCGGTCTGGAGCTGCTGCCCGCAGTCGCAGCCGAGCGAGCGCAGCACGTCGCCGCTGACGCACTGGTCGTGCACGCGCACCAGCACCGGCTCGTCGCCGGCGAGGTCGCCGGTCACGAACGCGATGTGCTCGCGCGTGTCGATCAGCGTGCGGTAGGCGACCGCGCTGAAGTCTCCGTAGCGGCTCGGCAGATCGGCCGAGGCGACCCGCTCGATCAGCGAGTCGGTGCGCAGCCGGTGGGCGATCAGGTCGTTGACGGTGACGATCTTGAAGCCGTGCTTGCGGCCGAAGGCGACGAGGTCCGGCATCCGCGCCATCGTCCCGTCGTCACGCATCATCTCGCAGATCACGGCGGCGGGGCTGCAACCGGCGAGCCGCGCGAGGTCGACCGAGGCCTCCGTGTGGCCCGCGCGCTCCAGCACGCCGCCCTCGCGGGCGCGCAGCGGGAAGATGTGGCCCGGCCGCGTCAGGTGCTCGGGCTTGGTCGCGGGGTCCACCAGCAGGCGGATCGTGTGCGCCTTGTCCTGCGCCGAGGCGCCGGTGGTGACGCCGTCGCGCGCCTCGACGGTCACGGTGAAGCCCTTGGCGAGCGGGGAGGTGTTGCGCCCGGTCATCAGCGGGATCGCCAGCTCGTCGAGGCGTTCGCCCGCGATGGCGACGCAGATCAGCCCGCGCGTCTCGCGCGCCATGAACGCGATCAGCTCCGCGCTGATGAACTCCGCCGGGACGCAGAGGTCGCCCTCGTTCTCGCGTCCCTCGTCGTCGGCGATGATCACGGGGCGGCCGTTGCGGAACTCGTCGATCGCGACGGGGACGGAGACGATCTCCCCCTCGTGCTCGTGGCCGTTGGCCTGGCTGGCGGTCATCTCAGCGCCTCCTGCCCGGTCGCCGGTTCGAGCCTATCACGGGCCGGGCTCAGAGCCCCTGCGCGTCGCACAGCTCCTGATCCCAGAGGACGTGGCCGCTGAACTCCGGCGGCTGCTCGCAGATCCAGGCCGTCGCCTTCGCCATCGCCTCGGCGACCTCGAAGTCCAGCGGGTCGCCGTAGTCGCGGCCGGCGTAGAGGTTGCCGGGCGTCTTGAGGCGTCCCATCGGCGAGAGCACGTTCACGGAGATGCCGGAGCCGTCGTACTGCAGGTCGCGCGCCAGTTGCTCATTGAAGCGGTTGAGCCCGGCCTTGAAGGCGGAGTAGATGAAGCTCCCGGTTCGAGGGCGTTCGTAGGGGGCGGGCCCGATCGGGCGCGCGGCGTTCGAGGAGACGTTGATGATGTGCCCGCCGCCGCTCGCCCGCATGTGCGGGATCGCCTGGCGGCAGAGCACGATTGGCGCGCGCAGGTCGATCTGCCAGATCAGCTCCAGCCGCTCCAGCGGGATCTCCTCGACGCTTCCCTGGAAGGTGATGCCGGCGTTGTTGACGAGGATGTCGAGGCGCCCGAACTCGGCGACGGTCGCATCGACCAGCGCCTGCGTGTCCTCGATGTAGCGCACGTTGGTGCGCACGGCGAGCGCGCGCCCGCCCGCGTCCTCGATCTCCTCTACGACGGAGTGGATCGTGCCGGGCAGGCGCGGGTCCGGCTCCCGTTCGCTGCGCGCGGCCACGGCGACGGCCACGCCGAGCCCGCCGAGGTGGCGCGCGATGTCCGCGCCGATGCCCCGGCTCGCTCCGGTGACGATCGCGACCTTGCCCTCAAGCGCCATCGAGGCCGGAGTCTACCCGCCGCGAGCGTGAAGGTCGCGCGGCGCGGGCGCGCGCAACGCCCGCGCGTCCACCTCGCTATGCTCGCGGTGCGCGAGAGGGGACACGATGGCTTACGGCGACACGCCGCACGACGCGATGCTGAAGGAGGCCTGGGAGCAGTTCTGCGACGACCTCAAGGGGGCGTCGTCGTACATCTTCGATGATCCCGCGCCGGCGACGGTGCTGGATCGCGCGCGGGGCTTCCAGTACCTCACGCAGAACATCCGGCTCGGCCTTGAGATCAACGTCGAGCACTCCGATCCGCTCTACCCGGACTTCTTCCGGCCGATGACGCCGACGCGCAAGTACGGCGGGGACAACCCGGACTGCATCTACCTGCGCGCCTTCATCGACGGCTCCGAGACGTACCGCATCACGGGCAACCGCGGCGGCGTGCACTACCTCGTCTTCGGCGCCTACCGGCCGGCCGAGGCGACGCCGCGGGGCGAGTCCGCCGAGGTGGGGCGGATCATGGGCAAGGACCTCGTCACCAACTGGGACGGCAGCTTCGAGATCATCGTCGGCCCGGACGAGCACCCGGGGAACTGGCTGCGCACGGTGCCCGAGGTGGACCGCCTCACGGTCCGCCAGTTCTTCGGCGACTGGGCCGCCGAGGCGCCGATCGACGTGCTGATCGAGCGCGTCGGCGACCACGGGCCTCCCGAGCCGATGTCGCCGGAGCGGATCGCGCGAGGCCTCTCGGGGGCGGCGGACTGGGTCGGCGACACGGCCAGCTACTGGCGCTGGTGGCAGGAGCGCTACCGCGAGCAGCCCAACACCTTCCGCACCTCGGCGACGCAGGGCGCCGTCGGCGCCGCGCCGGGCGGGATCATCTACCACATGTACTGGATGGTGCAGCCGGACGAGGCGCTGCTGATCGAGTTCACGCCGCCGGCCTGCGACTACTGGGAGCTGGAGTTGAACGACTACTGGATGACCTCGATCGACTATCGCCATCACATGGCGGGCGTGAACTGCCGCCAGTCGCCCACCGAGCGCGACGGGTCGGCGCGCGTGGTCGTCTCGCACGAGGATCCCGGCGTCCCCAACTGGCTCTCGACGGGGAACATGAACGAGGGGCACATCGGCCTGCGCTGGATGCAGTGCGAGACGGACGAGCCGCCGTTCCCGGCGACGCGCCTCGTCAAGCTCGCCGACCTCGACGCGCTGCTGCCGGCGGACGCGCTGCGCATGGACGCCGAGGAGCGCCGCAAGCAGCGGGCGCACCGCCGCAGCGGCGTGGCGCGCCGCTTCCGCGTGTAGCGCCGCGCGCGAGGGACGGAGGGGCGAGGGTGGCCGACAGGACCGGGGCCGACAGCATCGTGGTCCTCGACGGCTACACGCTCAATCCCGGCGATCTGAGCTGGGACGGTCTTGCCGCGTTCGGCGAGCTGACCGTCCACGACCGCACGCCGCCGGAGGCCATCGTGGAGCGGGCGGCGGGCTGCCGCTACGTCTTCACGAACAAGACGCCGCTCACGGCCGAGACGATCCGCCAGCTGCCGGACCTCGCCTACATCGGCGTCCTCGCCACCGGCTACGACGTGGTCGACGCCGCCGAGGCAGTGCGGCGAGGCATCGTCGTCACCAACGCGCCGGCCTACGGCACCGAGGCCGTCGCGCAGCACGCGGCGGCGCTGATGCTGGAGCTGGCGAGCCGCACCGCGCCGCACGCCGAGGCGGTGCGCGCGGGCGTGTGGAGCAGGAGCGAGTGGTGCTTCTCCGTCGCCCCGATCACCGAGCTGTCCGGCCGCACGCTCGCGATCGTCGGGCTGGGGCGCATCGGCCGCGCCTTCGCACGCATCGGCGCGGCGCTGGGCATGGCGATCCTCGCCAGCGACGAACACCGCCCGGACGCGGCGACCCTCGCCGGCCTCGAGGTGGAGTTCACGAGCATCGACGAGCTCTTTCGCCGCGCCGACGTGCTGAGCCTGCACTGCCCGCTGACGCCGGACACCGAACGGCTCGTCGACGCGCGGCGGCTGGCGCTGATGAAGCCCGAGGCGCTGCTGATCAACACGGGCCGCGGCCCGCTCGTGGACAGCGCCGCCCTCGCGGCGGCCCTCGAGGCGGGGACAATCGCGGGCGCGGGCCTCGACGTGCTCGAAGCGGAGCCGCCGCCGGACGATCACCCGCTGCTGCGCGCGCCGAACTGCATCATCACGCCGCATGTCGCCTGGTACGCGCGGGCCTCGCGGCAGCGGCTGATGGACATCGCCGTCGCCAACCTCGCTGCGTTCGTCGAAGGTGAGCCGGTCAACACGGTCGGCTGAGGCGCGGGCGGGGCGTCCTGGTGCCGAAGGTGGGAGTCGAACCCACACGGGCCGTGAAGCCCAACGGTGTTTGAGTTCACCCCCGGCCGTCCCGCCGCGTCGCGTTCAATCGTGACTTATCTTGCCAAGTAAGGAGAAACCACAACGCCCCGTCCCCGCCCGTCCCGTCCAAGTCCATGCCGTCCCACCCAACATGGCCACAAGATGGCCGCAGAACAGAGCCGCACCCCCGCCCGATTCCAGATTTGCGGGGGCCGCGCCGACTGCGGGTGTTTCGCCAACGGCGGGGCCGCGCCCCGCGCGGCGGCGGGCGTCGCCGTCTCCACGCTCCCGAGCCCGCGTCAGGCGTCCCGACGCTGGTCGCGCCGCTGCCGTTGCTACTCGATCTATCAGCGGCAGGCGTTCCCGCCTCATCCGGCTCCGCCGTGGACTCCGGGCTCGCGCTGACATTCGCGGTTGGGCGCCGCTGCGGGATCGGGCGCGCATGGATTCGGGGCGTCTGGCTCGGCCGCGCTGGCGGGAAGCGCGAGGCAGGCAATGAGAGCACCATATCCCGCGATCCAGCGGAACTCGGCGCAGAGCGCGCTGCGGCAAATCACATCGTCCGCTTCGATTCGCAACCGCGCGCCTGAGTGCATCACCGCTTCGGAATCAATGGGCGAGCAGCGGGGCGCCCGGTAACCACCAGCCGCGCGATTAGCAGCGCGGCATCCGGTGCTCCGGCGCCATCGGGCAGCGCAACCGGACGTCTGCGCTGCCCGAATGTCCAGATCGCCCCCTCGCCGCAGGAGCCGCCGACTCCCAGCGCGCGAGCACGGCCAGTTCGCGTAGATCCTCGATCACGGGCACGGACGCAGTGGGCAGCAACAGCGCATTCATCTGCTCGGGCGAGGGGACCTCCCCCGCCGGCAACGCGATCGTGTCGACGGCACGGAGCTCGGGGTTGAGCAACGCAGCATCCCACTCTTCATCTGTGTGCTTCCAGCTGCGGCAGGAAAGACCGTGCCTGCTCTCAGGCACGTCTGCGGGAAAGCGCTCGGCGATCGCGATCGTCACGCCGCCCGGCGACGCGCAGAATGTCGCCCCCACGAGCGCAGGAACGAACCCCGCAGGCCCGGGCGGCACATCCGGAACAAGTCTCCCTCCGTCACTACCTCGCCGAGCTGGCGCGCAAGCCGCATGCGGTGCGGCAGGTGGCGCCCGAGCTGGTGGCGGCGACTACTCCGGGAGCGACTCCGGCAGGATGCAATACCCGTAGTCCGCCGCGCTCGCGCTGGCCACGACATGGGCGGCGCTCACCCAGAGCCCATCGCCCACATGGAACGCCGCGCCATGGTAGCTCTTGCCGTCGGCGCGCCGGCCGCGCAGGATCGCCACCGCGCCGGCCGGTGCGCCGCCGTCCGCCGTGACGGAGGCATTCGGCTTCGCGTCCGGAGCAGTGCGCTCCCTCGCAACGACCGCGATCGCGGCGCCGGGGGAACTAGGCAAATCGCAATCCGGGGCCACGACGGCGAGGGTCGGCCAGGCCGACTCGGCAAGCGCGGCCAGGGTGCCGCGATCGCGGTCGCACGCGGCAAAGCCCGCGTCCCCGATCGCCAGGGCGATCGGCGGCATGGGCCGGCGGCGGGCGTCGCGGTCCCGGCCGGAGTCATGCCGGCCCCTCCGTTCGAGCCGCCCGAGCCGGGCGCTTCCGGTTCGCCGTCCGGCGGCCCGGGAGCCGCGATCGGCGAAGGCGCGCAGGGGTCCGGGGCGCCGTCGCCGGCGGACAAGGCGATGCAGGCGAACAGCTCATCCCCCTGCCCGACCAGCCAGTAGAACTCGGCGCAGAGCACGCCGCGGCAGCTCCCCCCGCCCGGATCGATGCGCACCGCCGTTCCCGAGTACAGCACCGCCTCGGGATCAATGGGCGGGCAACCGGGCCGCCCGGTAATCACCAGCCGCGCGATCAACAGCGCGGCCTCCGGCGCTCCGACGCCGTCGGGGAGCACGACCGGGCGCCTGCGCCGCCCGAACATCCAGACCGCCCCCGGCCACAGGAATCGCCCGGCTCCCAGCGCGCGAGCATGGCCAGCTCGCGCAACTCCTCGATCACGGGCACGGCCGCGGCGGGCAGCACGGAGGCTGCCATCTGCTCGGGCGAGGGGGTCGCGTCGGCGGGGGGCGGAGTCGCGCCCCATCGGCGCCGTGACGACGGCACGTCCGCGGAACCCGGGGTTGAGCAGCACGCCCCCCCCCACTCCTCGTCCGCGCGCTCCCAGCGGCGGCATGAGAGCCCGCGCCTGGTTTTGGTCACGCGCGCGGGAAACGCCCGGCGATCGCGATCGCCCCGCCCCCTTCCGGCGCGCAGAAGCTTACGCCCGCGAGCGTGTGCTCCCCGTCCGGGCCGACCTCGTGGACCAGCTCGAGCCGCACCGTCTCGCCGTCGCAGCCGAGTGCGAGCAGCATGGCGCAGAGCGCGACCGCCGCGAACGCGGCGCGGCGCGGCGCCGTCATCGGGCCGCGGGCTCCGCGCCCGCGCGGGCGCGGAAGAGCTTCAGCGCCCGGCGCCGCGGGAGCTTCCACCGCCCGCGCTCAGGCACCGCCGAGGGCGCGGAAGAGGCGCACGAGGGCAGGGTAGGCGACGATCAGCAGGGAGGCGGGAAAGATCAGCAGCAGCATCGGCGCGTACATCGCGGGCTGCGCCTTCGCGACGGTGCTGATCAGGCGCAGCGAGCTCTCCTGGTGCAGCGCCTGCACGAGCTGCTGGAGGGCGGGCGTGATCGCCACGCCCTCGCGCGAGACATCCCAGATCTCGGCGATCTGGCGCAGCGAGTCGATGCCCTCACGGGCGGCGAGCTCGTGCAGTCCGGCGGTGTGCGTGGCGGAGCCCGAGGCGGCGCGGTTGCGGATGTCGCGCAGCGCCTGGCCGAGCGGGCCGGATTTCCGAGAGCTGCTGCAGCGCGCGGTTGATCGAGGAGCCGGAGCGGATGAAGTCGCACAGCGCGGCGATCGCGTGGGCGATCGCCTGCTCGGCCGCGTCGCGGCGCCGGTCGGCGCGGATGCCGGCGATCTGGCGCAGCGCGAAGTAGCCGAGCAGCAGCACGGAGCCGGTGGCGGCGAGGGGGAGGCCGAAGACGAGCGAGGCGAGCAGCCACCAGGCTCCGGCCCCGCAGGCGATCGCGAGCACGGCCTGCGCGCGCGGCAGGCCGAGGTCGTCGATCGGAAAGAGGCGGGCGAGCAGGGACTGCGCGCCGGCTCGCGCCCGGCGAGCAGGCGGCGAACCCGGGGATCAGGGTTGCCGTGAACGAGCGCGAGACAGCGAACTGAAACACCGGGGGAGCAGCAGGAAACGAGGGTGAGACAGACCGGGCGGAAGGCAGCCGGGAAACGTGCGGGAAGAGAGCCGCGTGAAGACCTGGACGGGAGGGGTAACGGATACGAGCACCAGCACCGCCCGAGCCGGCGGCGGAGGAAAGTGAAGGAGGGGTGTAACAGAATACATGGGATCATGCGGGCGAAATATCGGCGGCCCCTCAGCGGCGTTTTCCTTGTGCCTGCAAGGCGAATCAGCGCATCCGTATCCCCATCTCGCCAAAAATCCGTTTTGTAATACACCGGATTTCGATGGCGCTATCTTATGTCCCGATCCAGGAAGGCCGCGACGAGCTTGTCTCGGGGCCCCGTGGATGCCCCGCCGGCGGTGCTGAAACCGCTCTCTCGCACCTGTTTCGACCCGTCGCGCAGACAGGGCGCCGAAGCCTCCGAGAATTTCGCGAAAAAAAGTCCGTGCACGAATTCGATCGGGGTGCTAGGATGGCCTCGCTTTGATGGCGACCGTGAACGCAGAGGATGGATCCTCGAATCACGGACCTGTCGGATCGGGAGCAGGTACATCAACCTTCCCGACCCTGACGCGGGAGCCTGCGGACTCCGCTGACGGAACCGAGCTTCGGCTCACCTCCGCAACCGGGATGTTTCATCCCACATTGGCGAAACCGCTTCGGTGGCAACGCCAAAAGGCCTGGCAGCCATCCACGCCGAACGGGTTCGGCAGGATGCGGAAAGCGGCTCAGCCGCACCGAATTAGCAGCCAGGCCGGTTCACCAACGGGGTTCGCCCCACCCGGTGGACGGAGGCCCTCACGGCCGGCTCCCTTCCCGGACGGGTCCGGGAATACGGAGACCGGAGCGCGGCACGGGTGCCGCCTCCCGCGAGGAACCCGCCGGCTCGCCGAGGGGGGACTTCTCCCAGCGGTGGACACCACCCTCGAAGCACGCCGGCCCGATGGCCGCGCGGTGCTTTCCGCAAAGTCGCTGGAGCACTCCGGCTTGATTCTTCGCGTCCGAAAAGTCTAGCGACGGCTCCTTCGTGTCGCCCGGTCGGCGAACGACGCCCGCCCAAGGAGGGCGCCGGACTTGTACCTGCCCCCGTTGGCCAGCAGCCAGCCGTTGTCGGCGGGGTGGCGGGCCTCTGTGTCCGAGGTGGTGTTCCGCCAGTTGTAGTACCTGCCGGACAGGCCGCCGCTCGTGTCCGAGATGGACACGACGATGAAGTAGTCGTGTCTGCGGCCAGGATGCAGCCGGAGCCGGAGCAGGTGTAGGTGTACAGCCGCGCCGTGTCCGGGGTGGCGTTGGCGATGGCCCACGGCGTCGCCGTCGAGCGCCCCGACGTCAACGCCAGCGCCGCGCGCTGCAGCGTCGAGTTGCCCGGGGGCGCGGTCCGCGTCGGGCTCGGCTACGCGCGCGGCGTCGGCGAGGCGCTCGCCGGGCGTGTCGAGGCGGAGCGCGAGCGCGGCGGCCCCTACCGATCGCTGTTCGGCTTCGTGCAGCGCACCGGCCACGGTCGCCGGGCCACCTCGCGCCTGATCCGCGCCGGCGCATTCGACAGCCTGGGCCTGCGCCGCCGCGAACTGCGCCGGGACGCGCGCCGGTGAGCGCCGCGGGCGGCTGGAGTAGTCCTCGAGACCGGCCTCGCCCTCCCCCAGCCAGCGTCGCCACCACTTATGGGCGGTCTGGCGGGAGACGCCCATCTCGGCGGCGACATGCGCGACCGCGCGGCCAGCGGCGATGCGCCCGACGAGGGTGCGGCGGGCGAGGAAGGTCAGTCGGGCGTTACGATGCATCGGAGTCTCCAGGTGCAAGGTGCTGGTTCGTTACTCACACCTTCTCCCGGAGGCTCCCTTCACGAGCAACCCCTGCGGGGATCAAGACGCCCCGCAGGGGTCAACAACGTCTGTGGACGTTACAGCTTGAGCGGCCGAGCCGTCTGCCTGGCGTAAAGTAAGGTGAGGATGCGGTGCTCGAATCCCGCCGTCTGCGTGACAGGGCGGTTGACTCGTGCGGGGACGCGGGATCGTTCCGATTGCGTGGAACATCGAGCAACCCGGCGGTGATCGGAACAGACTGAGCCAGCGATGACGATGCCGTACAGCGACGACGAACTCCGGGGGCGCCTGCGTCTGGGCGAGGACAGCGGGTGGGAGTTCAAGGAGGTCGAGTTCCGGGGCGACCGGCCAGCGCGGCATCACCGCGACGACTGGGCCGACGAGGTCGCCGCCTTCGCCAACGCGAGCGGCGGCGTGCTGCTCCTCGGCGTCACGGACGCGGGCGACGTGCCGGGCATGTCGCGCGAGCGACTCGACGCGGTCGAGTCCCTCGTCCGGGAGATCGCGAGGGATTCCATCAAACCGGCCATCCGGGTGGAGGCGTACCGCCTGGAACTCGACGGGCGCTCCTTCCTGCTCGTCGCGGTCCCCGAGGGACACGCCCAGCACGACAGCCCAGGCGGCAGTTACGTCCGCGTCGGCAGCTCGAAGCAGCCGATGACTCCCGACGAGCGGATGCGCCTAGCGCAGCGGCGCGGCCAAGCCCGGTTCGGCAGCTTCGACGAGCAGACCGTGGGCGGTACCGGGTTCGCCACGCTCGACGAGGAGTTGTGGAAGCCTCTCCTCAGCGCCGAGGGGCTCGCCGATCCAGAAGTGGCGCTCGAGAAGCTTGGCCTGCTCGCGGCCGACGAGCACGGCGTGACGCGCGCGACCGTGGCGGGCGTGCTGGTCTGCACTGCTCGCCCGGAACAGTTCCTCCCGAACGCGGTCGTCACCGCAGTCCGCTATCGGGGCGCGGATCGTGGGTCGGGGCAGACCGACGCTCAGGAGATCACGGGGCCCATTGCCCGCCAGATCACGCAGGCGCTCGCTTTCGCCGCTCGCAACATGCAGGTTGGGGCGCGTAAGACCCCCACGCGCGAGAACCTGCCCGAGTACAGCACGCAGGCGCTCTTTGAGGCGATCGTGAACGCGGTCGTGCACCGCGACTACTCGATCCGGGGGAGCCGCATCCGGTTGTCGATCTTTTCCGACCGGCTCGAGCTCTGCTCGCCCGGCTCGCTCCCGAACAACCTCACGATCGAGAGCATGGGCGAGCGGCAGTCGACGCGGAACGAGGTGC
Organism: Dehalococcoidia bacterium; assembly: GCA_963692775.1. GTDB lineage: Bacteria > Chloroflexota > Dehalococcoidia > UBA2979 > UBA2979 > VXMT01. The sequence goes on from OY839116.1 coordinate 3,110,924, forward strand.
TGACCTCGGTGCTCGGGCGCATGGACGCGGGCGCCGTCGAGGGCGCCGGGGGCAGGCGCTACTTCATGGAGCGCCGTGGCGACGGCGTGCCGATCATCCGCCGCGAGACGCGCGAGCTGACCGGCCGGGAGGCGGAGTTCCGGCTGATCGACGGCTCCGAGTTGTGCCTTACGCTGCCGGCCGCCGAGCCCGACTCCGAGCCGGCGAATGTCGTCATTACGGTGCGCCGACACGGACTGTCGCTCGCAGGCGCGGACGTTCTGGCGCTCTTCCCAAACAACACCTGGGAGCGCGCCACTACCGATGAGGGGGGCGAGGCGCGTCTCGGCCTGCACTCCGTGCACCTGCCGATGACGGTCTACGTCGCGGCGGAGGGCTGCTCCGCCCATCTCGAGCAGGGCTGGATTCCGTCCGAACGGGCGCTCGCAGTCGAACTCGTTGTGCTCGCCGACGGCGGCTCGATCGTGTTCCCTGAGGGGGCTGGTCACATCCCCGGCCTCTCGGGACGCCTCAACCCGATCCTCGATACGAGCTTCAGGACGTACCTCTACGCCTCGAACATCGCCATCAACGAGGGACGGCAGCAGCCGGTCTCTTTCGTGCCTGGTGAGGAGTTGCGCCTGACGGACGCGAACGGCCGCGAGTTGTTCGTGCGCATCGCCGCGATCATGGGCCGATCGTCGCTCCTTGAGTACCGCCCCGTCTGAGGTGGCGGCAAGGGTCGACAGCCGTGGAGCCCTCGCCGGGTGAAGAGGGCCGGACTGGGCGGAGCCGGTCTTCGCCCGCTATCGCCCTACAGTCAATACAGGAAGCGGCGCTCAGTCGCCGTGGGGGACGGATTGAGCTGCGCGTCGAGCCAGATTCCGCCGGGCCTCGTCGCGGGCGAGGTTGGTCGGATCGCAGATATTGCCCGGCGTGTTGTTCGCGATGTGGCGAACGGTGTTGAGACGCGGCGCGGGAACCGGGTTGGGCGCGGGCGCGGGCGCGATCGGGTCCGGCGTCGGCGTCGCGTCCCCGGTGAGGTTGTCGGACCAGGCTATCCACTGGCTGTCGGGCGGCGGGCCCTCGGCCGCGGCGCGGCCGTCCGCGATCAGGAGGGGTCCGGCGGTGGCGACCAGCGCGAACGCCGCGAGCAAGCAAACGATGGTGCGCACAAGTCTCTCCGCTCCGCTCCGCTCGCGCGGCGTGGTGAATACGCGACCACGACATGATAGGGCGGGCGCCGAATCAAACGCGCCGCCCGGGCCGGCGCACGGTCACTCGGAAAGCGATTCGGGCAGGATGCAGTAGCCGCGCTGGGCGGGATCGCCGCGCTCGCACCAGGTCTGGCAGGTCTCTGGCCCGCCCGCATCGTCTGGCAGGAAGTGGGACAACCCGTCAGCGTACCCATAACTGCGGCGAACCCAGCTCCCGCCGATGATGTTCAGGCAGCTGTACCCCAGCGTCCTCGCCGCCGCGAGAAAGCAGGATGCGTCGTCGCACGCGTAAACAAAACGAGTTGAATCGTTCGCGTCTCGGTACTCCCGCCAGGTCCGCCGCACATGCTCGTCCGGGCAGATCTCGCCGCGCGGCGCGATCGGTATCGTCGTGCCCGGTATCAGCGGCCCCACCGGCGGCGCGGTCGCGGGTGGCGAGGCGGCGTCCGTCGCGCAGCCCGACACGCGCAGCTCGGCGCGCCACTCGCCGAGCGCGCAGGCGGAGATCACGGCGCCGGCCGGTGAACCCTCCCACTCCACCGCCGCGAACAGCACGCCGCGGGCGACGTCGCCGGACAGCGGCAGCCAGGGGCTTCCGCTCTGTCCCCGTTCGTACTCGCCCGCGATCGGGATCCACTCGCCGGCGTCGAGATCGCAGCCCCGGTCGCGCTGATCAACGGCGGAGCAATCCAGCTCCCGCGTCCCGGCCGGCGGCGCCGCGAGATCGAGCGTGTCCGCGAGCCCCGGCTCCGTCCACAGCACCAGTAGGTCGCGCCCGCCGGGGTGGATCTCCCAGCCGGCGGTGAAACCCGCCACCCGGCCGTCGTCGAGGATGAGCCTGCCGCCCGTCGCGCCCTCCACGACATGGGCCGCGCTCACCCAGAGCCCGGCGCCCACATGGAACGCCGTGCCGCGGAAGCGCTCGCCGGGAGCGTACGCCTCCAGCCGCGCGATCGCGCCGGCGCGGCGGGCGGGAGTGGCGCTCGGGCTCGCCGCGGGAGTGGCGGCCGGGCTCGCCGCGGGAGTGGCGACGGGCTCACCGGGCTCCTCGACGGGAGCGAGGCCGGCGGTGGAGGGATCGAACGAACCGCAATCCGGGCCCGCGCCGCCGAAGGCCGGCCAGGCCGACTCGGCGAGCGCGGCCAGGGCGCCGCGGTCGCGCTCGCACGCAACAGCGGGCGCGCTCCCGATCGCGAGCGCGGTCGGGAGCGTCGCGAGCAGCGCCGCCAGCACTACCGCGAGGGCGAGCGCCGCGGCGCGCGGGGGGTGGCGCGGCGTGCGAATCACGCGAGTCATACACGCAGTATAGGTTGACCGGGGCGCATTCACGGAGCGGTTGTCACACCCTCGTGCACTCCGCGCTCCCCACCCCCACCCGCCGTCCGGTCGGCGGACCCCGCCGCGCGCCCGCGCGTTCCGCGGTGTGTCCGGCCGCGTCCGCTGCGCCTCGATGGAGCGCACCGGCCACCGCGGCGAGGACGCCTCCGTCCGCCGCGAACTCCGAGAACGGCCCGGCTGATCGGGCTTCCCCGCGATCAACGCGCGCGGGGAAGCCACCGGCCAGGGAAGCGCGCGCCGGGACGGGTTCGCGCCCAATCCCGAAGGAATCCCGCTCCTCCTTCCGCCCGGCGGGGACGGGACGGTGGAGCGGGCCGGGAAGCCGGACGCGCGGCGTCGGACTGCGGCTCCGGGAATGATCTCGCGAGCCGCACCGCGCTCGGCGGACGGCGCAGGCGAAGCGGGGAACAGAGTAACGGGAGCAGGGCGTGGGAGTGAACGGTCAGGATCGCCATCGTCCCCACCAACCCTAGCAGGCAGCTGAAGAAGCGGCCGTTGGGGCCGCCAATCGTCTTGAGGGCGTCGCGGTCGTCGGTGTCAACACCGATCGTGCCGCCTGCCTGGTCGTGCTCTGCCCCTTGGGGCGGTCGGCAGGCGCACTGCGCCTACGCCGGGGTGGCTTCGAGCCTCGCCATGCGCACCAAGTTGAAGGCCGCGGCGGCGAGCTCCAGCCCACGAGCGGTTGCGGGCTGAGCTGCGGTGGGCAGCTTGCGGCACCCGCCCACCGTCTTGAGCCAGCCGAAGACCTCCTCGGTGAGCTTGCGCCGCCGCTGGCTCTGCCCGTAGCCGGGGTGCCGCGTGGTGCGTGCATCGACGGCGCTGCGCCGCCGCGGTCGTTGCTCGCCACGTGCGGGATCACGCCGCGCGCCCGCAGCTCGGCCACGAAGCCGCGCGCGTCGTAGCCGCCGGTCGGTGCCCAGCGTGGCGCGCCCGGCGGTGCTGCGCTCCACCATCCGCAGCGCGGCGCGGCGCTCGGCGCGCCCGTTCGCCTCCGTCAGCTCCACGTCCACCACCAGGCCGTGATGGTTCTCCGTTAGCAGGCGCCCCAAGTAGCCCAGCACCGCCTTCTCACCATGCCCCTTGCGGTAGAGCCACGCCCCGGAATCCGTTGTGCTGACGTGCGTCTCCGAGCGCCGCCGCTGCCCCCGGAATTCCACCTCCGGGTTGCGTCCCCCGGCCGCCGGCGGCTCGCCCGAGCCGTCGCGCGGGCGGGCGGGCTCACGAGGCGAGGTCGTCCCTGCGCCGCAGGGCCTCGTCGATCAGCTCGGCGGCCTCCCGCTGCAGGTCGGGCAGGACGTGCGAGTAGGTGTCGAGCGTGATCTGGGTCGTCGAGTGACCGAGGCGCTCCGAGACGACCTTCACGTGCACCCCGGCGCCGAGCGCCGCCGTCGCCATCGCGTGGCGCAGGTCGTGGAAGCGCACGCCCCCGACGCCGGCGCGGGCGGCCACGCTCCTGAAGCGCCCGCTGATCCGGTACGGCGGCTGCGCCGAACCGTCCGCCGCCGCGAACACGAGGTCGTGGTCGCGGTACGCGGGGCCGAGTTCGAGGCGGCGGGCGCGTTGGCTCGCGCGCTGCGCCCGCAGCACCGCGAGCGTCTCCGCGGAGAGCGCCACGGGCCGTTGACTCCTGCCGGTCTTCACCGGACCGAGGGTGGTCTCCCCGTTCCGGTAGCTCGCGCTCCGCTGAATCCGCATGCGTCCGCCTTCGAGGTCGATGTCCTTCCACTGCAGCCCGAGCAGCTCGCCGAGCCGCAGTCCCGTCTTCACGGCCACCTGGATGAGGCGGCGGAACTCATCGTCGGGGGCCGCGTCCTCGAGCAGCGCGACCTCCTCGGGGCGCAGGGTCCGCAGTTCGCGCGGGGCGGCGCGCGGCGGGGTGACGGCGTCGGCGGGGTTGCTCGCGAGTAGGCCCCAGCGGACGGCCTGCTTGAGGGCCTGGCTCAGCACGCGGTGGTGGTGCAGGACGGTCCGGGCCGAGAGCCCCTCCTCGAGCAGCTGCGCGTAGGCGTACTGGATGCGCTCGGGGCGCAGGTCGCGCAGCGGCACGGTTCCGGCGAACGGCTTGAGGCGGTTCGCCAGTTGCCGGTAGCGCAGCAGCGTCGAGGGCTTGACCCTGAGGCGCGCGTGCTCGTCCAGCCAGCGGTCCAGGTGCTCGCCGAGCGTGACCCGGGATGGATTGATGTCCAGTCCGCGGTCGCGCGCCGCGAGCAGCTGGTTCAGCGCCCGCTGCGCATCCCTGCGGGAGCCGTGCACGGTGGCGCGCCGTCGGCGCCGCCGCCCGGTCATGGGGTCCCGGCCGAGCTCGACCGTGATCTGCCAGCGTCGCGGGCTGCGCTCGACCATGCTGCCCCGGCCGTAGCCGCGCCGCTTCGTCATCGTAACTCCCTCCGGTCCTGACCCGGCCGCCCGTTCCGCCAGCCGCTCCGTCCTGCTAATCCCCGCGCCCGGTCCCCTCCGTCCGGTCCGCGATCCACTGCTCGAAGGCGTGTCTGGGGATGCGAATCACGTTCCCGAGGCGGATGTGAGGAATCTCGTTCCGCCTGACGAGCTCGTAGGCGTGGTTACGTCCGATGCGCAGCTTCTCCGCCAGCTCGGTCACCGTAAGGAAGCATGCCTCGTGCACCGCCGCGCCGCTCGCCTCGCCGCCGTTGCGGGGCGGCCGCCCGCCCGGCTTGCCCTCGGGGCCGCCCTCGCCCTGCGTCATCTCGGCTTGCCCGTTTCGCATCGGAGGCAAATCCTTCCCGGGCGTCGTGCCCGCCCCAGCCGCACGCGAGCGGCGCGCCCGCGTTGGGCATTGTGGGTCGGAGGGGACCTATCGCGTTTGGTGCGGGAGGTTGAGCGCGCGGCGCACTCTCCCCGTGCAGGCGATCGGAGCGTCCGACGAGGGCAAGTCGCGGTCACGTCGGTCCGGTCGGCGTGCCCTCGTTGCGGGGGCTCGCCCGCGCCGTCCGGCTCGCCCTTGGGGCCACCCTCGCCCTGCGTTATCTCGGCTTGCCGGTCTCGCATCGGAGGCAGTCCTTCCGGGCGCCGCGCCCCTCCCGGCCGCACGCGAGCGGCGCGCCCGCGTTGGGCATTGTGGGTCGGAGGGGACCTATCGCGTTTGGTGCGGGAGGTTGAGCGCGCGGCGCACTCTCCCCGTGCAGGCGATCGGAGCGTCCGACGAGGGCAAGTCGCGGTCACGTCGGTCCGGTCGGCGTGCCCTCGTTGCGGGGGCTCGCCCGCGCCGTCCGGCTCGCCCTTGGGGCCACCCCCGCCCTGCGTTATCTCGGCTTGCCGGTCTCGCATCGGAGGCAGTCCTTCCGGGCGCCGCGCCCCTCCCGGCCGCACGCGAGCGGCGCGCCCGCGTTGGGCATTGTGGGTCGGAGGGGACCTATCGCGTTTGGTGCGGGAGGTTGAGCGCGCGGCGCACTCTCCCCGTGCAGGCGATCGGAGCGTCCGACGAGGGCAAGTCGCGGTCACGTCGGTCCGGTCGGCGTGCCCTCGTTGCGGGGGCTCGCCCGCGCCGTCCGGCTCGCCCTTGGGGCCACCCTCGCCCTGCGTTATCTCGGCTTGCCGGTCTCGCATCGGAGGCAGTCCTTCCGGGCGCCGCGCCCCTCCCGGTCGCACGCGAGCGGCGCGCCCGCGTTGGGCATTGTGGGTCGGAGGGGACCTATCGCGTTTGGTGCGGGAGGTTGAGCGCGCGGCGCACTCTCCCCGTGCAGGCGATCGGAGCGTCCGACGAAGGCAAGTCGCGGTCACGTCGGTCCGGTCGGCGTGCCCTCGTTGCGGGGGCTCGCCCGCGCCGTCCGGGATCGTGGACGGGCGATGGCTGCCCGGCACGGCTGGCGCCGGAACCGGACGATCCGGCCATGACCGTCCCCGTACCGCCGCGCTCGTCCCGGACCGCACGGCGCCGAGGGTACGGACACGCGGGGCCCGATGCGGCCGCACGGACCGTTAAACTCATCTCCTAGAACGGCGACGCGGGGCAAGACCCACGCTCGCCGTGGCGGCCGAGCGGGCCGGATTCCCGAGCATCGCGATGTGCGGTGGAAGCTAGGCGCCGAGCAAGCCCGGAGCGCCGCCGTCCCACGCCTCCACCGCGCTGACGGGCGGCGCCCTCACGCCGTCGACCCGCCGTCGCCCCGCGCAGGATACGTGACCAGGGGCCCCTCGATACCCGCTTCGTAGGTGTACTGGAGGCTCTCGATCTCGAGGGTGATGTCCGGGGCGTCGCCATCGATCGCTTTCAGTACCAACGTCTCCCGGACTGGCCAGCGCACGGGATGCGAGTCCACGCCCCGGTAATCGTGCCGGTTCAGCGAGAGCAGCCATGTTTCCCCCAACTCCGGCGTGCGGCCCTGGAACGTCACGAAGGTCTGCTTCTCGTGCAGCGGCTGCTCAGACCGGATCCCGGACTCGTGAGTGATCCTGAGTGTGGGTCGGAGCGGCGTACCGGCATCACCGCCAAGCCGGATCCGGAATCCGGGGAACACCTCCGTTGCTGTAGCCTCCGAATCCTGACTGGTATGTCGCAGGCCATCCGCCATGTGGCCGCGTTGGCGTTCCGCGTACGCGGACTCCATCTCGTGCGGGAACGCATGGGAGACGCGGGGAGCACGGCTCCGAAAGCTCGCCATCGCAGCAAGAGCTTCTTCCCGGCGATCGGCGTACCAGTACGAGATGCCGAGGAAATAGTGCAGGTCCAATCTCGGTGGTTCGACAAGCCGTTCGTACTCGGCGAAGAAGCCGAGTGCGCTTTCGTACTGCCCCGCCTCGCAGGCTCGCACACCCGCATGCCACTCCGCTTCGTAATCACGGAGTCGGTCTTGGTCGCGGATGAACCCCGACAGGTCGTTGTAGACCGTCGATGCATCGATGCCGTACACGACCCGCAGGTGCGACAGGATTTCCGGTTTGAGAGCGCTCGGGATCTCGATGACGGTGACTTCTTCGTCGTCGATGTAGCCATTCCTGGGCTCGACCCAGACGCTCTTCTGCACGTCCGTCATGTTGGCCGGGGTTCCGCGCGGCACGAGCTTGTACGAAGCGAGTACCTCACGCTGGTCGCGACTCACGAGCGGCTCTTCCATGAAGATGACCCGGCCGTCTTCGTCGTGCGAGTGGTACGAGGCGAAGAACAGCGCGATGTTGAGGTCGCGTGTGAAGTCGATCAGGTTCGTCTTGCCGCCCAGGTGCTGGAGGCGCGTCAGGATCTCGTCGTCGCTGAGGTACGGCGCGTACTGCCGCGCGCGCTCGATCCAGCGTCGCTGGGCGGCGCGAATGTCGAAGCGCTGGTCGTCGATCTCGTGAAGGTGGCGGTAGAGGCCGGACGAGATCCGCGGGAAGCACTTCCGCTCGCCGCGATAGATGCCTTTAGTTCCCAGTTCGCGGGCCCGGCTGATCAGTCGGGCGAAGAGATCCTGCAGCTCGTCCCCCGGCGCGTGCATGCAAGTTCCTCCTCACCCGGCGCGACCGAGAGCACGCTCGACAGCGCTGGACTCCTCCGCTGTGAAGCCGTGGAGATCCTAGACCGGCGGGGCGACCGCCCGCTCCCACTCCTCCGTATGCCGTGCGTCAGACATCACTGCTGCTCCGATGCCACCCACGAGATTGAGCGAACGGCCGCTGCTCGCCTTCGGCCATGCTCGCCGACGGGCGTCGCTGCCCGCGGTCACGGACTACTTCTCATCCACTAAACTGGCCGCATGGCCGCCACCGCGCAGACTGCCAGCAGCGTCGCCGACTACCGCTCCGAACTCTGGGCTGCGGCGAACGCGCTGCGCGGCAGCATGGACGCCGCCGAGTACAAGCACGTCGTGCTCGGCCTGATCTTCCTCAAGTACGTCTCCGACGCCTTCGAGGAGCGCCGCGCCGCGGTGCTCGCCGAGTGGGGCGCGGAGGCCGCCGAGGACAGGGACGAGTACACCGCCGAGAGCATCTTCTGGGTGCCGCCCGAGGCGCGCTGGCCCTACCTGCAGGGGCAGGCCCGGCAGCCCTCCATCGGCCAGCTGGTCGATGCCGCGATGACCGCGATCGAGCGCGACAACCCGGCCCTCGACGGCGTGCTGCCCAAGGACTACGCCCGCCCCGCCCTCGACCAGGACCGCCTCGGGCAGGTCGTCGACCTCGTGAGCAACATCAAGGTGGGCGGGGCCGAGGCCGAGGCGACCGATGTGCTGGGCGAGGTCTACGAGTACTTCCTCGAGCAGTTCGCGCTCGCCGAGGGCCGGAAGGGCGGCGAGTTCTACACGCCTCGCTCCGTGGTTCGGCTGCTCGTGGAGATGTTGGAGCCCTACCGGGGCCGCGTCTACGACCCGTGCTGTGGCTCCTCCGGCATGTTCGTCCAGTCGGTCGAGTTCATCCGCGCGCACGCCACCGGCAACGGCAACGGCGGCAGGGCCGCCGGGGACATCTCCATCTACGGGCAGGAGTTCAACTACACCACGTGGCGGATGGCCCGGATGAACCTTGCGATCCGCGGCATCGAGGGCCGCATCGAGCACGGCGACAGCTTCCACAACGACCGCCACCCCGACCTGCGCGCCGACTACATCCTCGCCAACCCGCCGTTCAACGTCTCCGACTGGGGCGGCGAGCGGCTGCGGGACGACCAGCGCTGGGTCCACGGCGTCCCGCCGGTCGGCAACGCGAACTTCGCTTGGGTCCAGCACTTCCTGCACCACCTCGCCCCGCGCGGCTCGGCCGGCTTCGTGCTCGCGAACGGCTCGATGTCCTCGAACCAGTCGGGCGAGGGCGAGATCCGCAAGAACATCGTCGAGGCCGACCTCGTGGACTGCATCGTCGCGCTGCCCGGCCAGCTCTTTCGCTCCACCCAGATCCCCGCGTGCCTGTGGTTCCTGTCGAAGGGCCGTAGTGCCGGCGAGTACCGGGACCGCGCGGGCGAGGTGCTGTTCGTCGACGCCCGCGCGATGGGCCGCATGACCGACCGCACGCACCGCGAACTGACCGCCGAGGACATCGCCCGCATCGCCGACACCTACCACGCCTGGCGCGGCGAGCAGGACGCCGGCGAGTACGCCGACGTGCCGGGCTTCTGCAAGTCCGCGGACCTCGAGGAGGTGCGGCGGCACGGCCACGTGCTCACGCCCGGCCGCTACGTCGGCGCGGCGCCGCGCGAGGACGACGGCGAGCCGTTCGAGGAGAAGATGACGCGCCTCGCCGCGCAGTGGCGCGAGCAGCGTGAGGAGGCGGAGCGACTCGACGTGGAGATCGAGGCGAACCTCAAGGCGCTGGGGTTCTAGAATGAGCAAGGGAGGACAGCACACCATGATTCGCCCTACTGCCGTCGAGCCCCGCGAGGGATTCCGCATCTGGCTCCGCTACTCGGACGGCGTCAGCGGTGAGCTGGACCTGTCGCGCCTGGCCGGCCGCGGCGTGTTCGCCGCGTGGGACGAGCCCGGGTGCTTCGAACGTGTGCACGTCGCGCCGCACCGGGCCATCGCCTGGAGCGACGATCTGGAATTGTGCCCCGACGCGCTCTACATGGACCTGACCGGGAAGTCGCTGGACGAACTGCCGACTGACGCCGAGGCGCCAGTCACCGATGCCTGAGATCAGCCGCTTCTACGGCATCGTGATCCGCATGTACGGACTCGACCACGCACCGCCGCACATGCACGCGGTCTACGCGGAACACGAGGCCTTGATCGGGATCGAGAACATCGAAGTGATCCGCGGGAGCCTGCCGAACCGCGCCCGGCGGCTCGTCTTCGAGTGGGCCTCATTGCACCAGGACGAGTTGCGCGAGGCGTGGCGGCGGGCGCGCCGCCTCGAACCGCCGGGCAAGATCGCTCCGCTCGAATGACTGCGCGAGAGTTCACCGGAGGCCTGCGATGACCGTGCGGGAGTTGATCGAGCTGCTGGCGGCCTATCCGCCCGAACTGCGCGTCGTCGTCAACGGCTACGAGGACGGCTTCGACGATGTGGCGCGGGAGCGGATCTCCGTCACCCGCATCGAGCTCGACCGCGGCGAGCACTGGTGGGAGGGGCGTCACGCGTCGCCGCGCGCTGAGGAGGACACGGACGCCCCCGTCGTGGATGCCCTCGTGCTGCGCCGCGAGTCGCGCTGAGGCGAGGCGGCGACTGTGCAAGACGAGACGTTGGCCGAGAGGAGCTGCCGAGTAGTGCAAGTAGCAAGCCTACGCGAAGCAGTTGCACCCGGGGATCGAGACGAAACCGGAAGTGTTGCGTGCGGCGAGTGACCGACGCGCCGGTTCGGGATGTCCTTGAGTTCGCCATTGGTGGCGGTTGGGGGCAGGAAACGGAATTCGAAGACTCGGTGCCCGTTCGCGTTATCCGTGGTACCGATTTTGAGCGAATCAGGAATGGCAACTACTCGGAAGTTCCCGCTCGCTATGAGAAGGCATCTAAGGCGAAGCGGCGGATACTGAAGCCAGGCGACATCGTCTTGGAGATATCGGGAGGGAGTCGCACGAGCAATCAGTCCACTGGCCGGAGCTTCCTCATCTCTGAGGCCGTCCTCGCGAATCTGGGCGAGATCGTCATTCCTGCAAGCTTCTGCCGCCTCGTTCGCTTCGACCGCAACACTATCGATCCGCGATACGCCTACTACGCTCTACAGGAAATGTACGTCTCAGGCCGCGCCGCGCTGTATGAGCAGCAGTCGACCGGCATCAGCAACTTCCAGTTCGAGTACTTCCTTGATTCCGAAGTCATCTCCCTCCCGCCCCTCGAAGAGCAGCGCGCGATTGCGCGCGTGCTCGGCGCGCTCGACGACAAGATCGAGCTGAACCGGCGCATGAGCGAGACACTCGAGGAGATGGCGCGCGCGCTGTTCCGGTCGTGGTTCGTGGACTTCGACCCGGTGCACGCGAAGGCCGAGGGCCGGCCCTCGGGCCTCCCGCCCGACCTCGACGCGCTGTTCCCCGCGTCGTTCGAGGCGTCGGAGCTGGGGGAGATACCGGCGGGGTGGGAGGTGACGGCGATTTCGTCCCTGACTTCAATCAACGACTGGACGCTCCGAGCGAAAGACGAGCTCGAATTCATCGACTACATCGAGATATCGGCCGTATCTGCTGGCACCATAGAACGGATGGAGCGGTACGCTCGCGGTGAGGAGCCATCCCGAGCGCGGAGGCGCCTCCGGCACGGCGATACAGTGCTCTCTACGGTTCGGCCAGATCGTGGCTCGTACTTTCTTTGCCTCGATCCAACCGACTCACTCGTCGCGTCGACCGGCTTCGCTGTGATCACGCCTACCAGTGCTCCATGGGCGTTTGTCCACACCGCCATGACCCAGCCGGACCTATTCCAACGGCTCGGATACCTTGCGGATGGTGCCGCCTACCCGGCCGTGAGACCTAACGTAGTTGGCGAGGCCGAGATCGCGTGGGGCGGTCCCGCTATTGCAGCGCGCTTCCATGAAGCGATCGCCCCCAACTTGGAGCTCTCCGCTCGTGGCCGTCGCCAGTCGAATACGTTGGAAGGGCTTCGCGACGCGCTGCTGCCGCGGCTGGTGTCGGGGGAGTTGCGGGTTGCCATGCCGGGGGGCAGGGAGCCATGACTGTAGTCGGCAATCCGCTCTTCAATCTCGAAGTGCCGCAACCGGACGGAAACGTCCTCGGCGTCCCGGTGGCTGCCGGAGAAGTCCTGTTCGTCATGGGAGCAAACGGAACGGGAAAGTCGAGCCTGATACAGCGCTTCTTTGCTGCCCATGCCCACAGCGCAGTGCGAATATCGGCGCATCGCCAGACTTGGCTGTCGTCGAGTGCTCTGGCATTCACTGCCCAGCAGAAACGTGACCAGGAATCACATATGCGGCAGGTGGAGCAGCAGCCGGCCTCCCGATGGAGGGACGACATCGGAGGCAGTCGGCCGAGCATGGCGATCTTCAATCTGATAGAGGCCGAGAACGCAGCATCGCGTGATATTGCCGCTGCGCTCCGAGGCGGCGATCAGGACCGTGCGCTTGCTCTCGCGCAGGACCCTTCCCCTGTAGAGCGGATCAACGACCTGCTCCAGTACGCGAACCTTCCTGTCACAATCTCGATCGCCTCCGCTGACGAGATTCAAGCCGTGCGCCAGGGTCAGCCGCCATACGGAATGGCCGAGATGTCTGACGGTGAGCGAAATGCTGTGTTGGTGGCGGCAGACATTCTGACTGCCAGGCCTGCATCCCTGCTGCTGATCGATGAACCTGAACGACACCTGCACCGATCGATCATCACACCGCTCCTGTCTGCGCTTTTCTCGATGCGCCTCGACTGTTCATTCGTCATTGCGACTCACGAGGTCGGCTTGCCGATCGACTTTCCAGAGTCGAAGTCCCTATTGCTGCGTGGGTCGACGTTCAGCCCCGGAGGTCCCCACGGCGGGCAAGCCGTGGCATGGGACGTCGATCTCCTCAAGGGTGGTCATTCGCTCGACGAGCGGCTTCAGCGAGATGTGCTAGGCGCACGGCGCGGGATTCTGTTCGTCGAGGGAAAGGCTGGGCAGAGCCTTGACCAACCGCTCTACAGCCTCTTGTTCCCCGCCGTTTCCGTGATCCCTAAGGGCGGTCAGGGCCAAGTGATCCACTCCGTAAAGGGACTTCGGGGCGCTAGTGACATCGCATGGGTCGAGGCGTTCGGGATCGTGGACCGCGACAACCGGAGCGATGACGACGTGGCAGCCCTGCGCGAGCAAGGCATCTACGCACTCCCCTGGCATTCGGTGGAGTCGATCTACTACCACCCCGACCTTCAAGCGAGGATCGCGGGCCGGCGTGCTGAACTCTTGGGCGACGACCCTGAGGCCGCCCTGCGCGCGGCGCGGGAGGGCGCACTCGCGCGCGTGCGTGGTCAGGTCGATCGTATCGCCCATATGCGAGCGAGTGAGGTAGCGCGTGGGCAGGCTCAACAGAGTATCCCTGCCGTGCTCGACAGCGACCAAGTGCTCGTGCTTCCGTCTATCAACGTCCCTGGGCTGCGAGCCGAAGAGCGCTCGAATCTTGAGGCTGCGCTCGACGCTGAAGACCTCAGAACGATTGTCGAGCGCTACCCGATACGGCAAACCGGCGCGCTCGATGCGATCGCTCGGAGCTTAGGCTTCAAGTCGTGCGCGGAGTACGAGCAGGCGGTGAGGAAGCTCTTGGCCGACGACGAGGCTTCCTTGCAGTGGGTGCGGTCGCTCCTTGAGCCCCTCGCATCCGACCTCGCCTCTTCGACGATGCGACCCATGACCAGCCTCACCTAGGCCGATGCCAAGGAAGCCGCCTTGAGCGGTTAGCGGCTCACGCTGGCCCACGTGCATGAGGCGTGACGGCGGTCGGCGTGACCAACTCTGTTTGACAGCCCGAGCAGCGCGAGATGATCATGACGAGCGATTGAGGGCGGCCTGACCATGGACTGGCGTGAGCACATCACCGTCGACCCGAACGTCTGCCACGGGCAGGCCTGCATCGTCGGCACCCGTGTGCTGGTCACTGTCATCCTCGACAACCTGGCCGCGGGACTGGCGCCCGCGGAGATCGCGGAAAGCTACCCGTCGGTGTCTGCGGAGGCGGTCCAGGCCGTCCTCCAGTACGCCGCCGAGTTGGCCCGGGAGCGGACCGTGCCGCTGGGCGTATGAGCCGCGACGACAATCTGCGACAGAGGATTCTCAGTGGGCGCTCTGACGCAAACATCCGCTTCGAGGAGCTCCGTTCGTTCCTCTTGCGGCTGGGATTCACCGAGCGCGTTCGCGGGAGCCACCATATCTTCAGGAGAGCGGGCGTCCGCGAGCTGATCAACCTGCAGCGCGACGGGAGCCAAGCGAAGCCGTACCAGGTGCGGCAGGTCCGCCAGGCAATCCTGAGAAGCCACCTGTGAGGAAGCCGATGCACAAGTACGAGGTCATCATCTACTGGAGCAACGAGGACGAGACCTTCGTCGCGGAGGTGCCCGAGCTCCCCGGTTGCAGCGCCCACGGCAACACCAAGGCGGCCGCCCTGCAAAGCGTCGAGCAGGCGATCGACCTCTGGATCGACACCGCGCGTGAGTTCGGCGACCCCGTCCCGGACCCCAGGGGTGAGCGCCTGATGCTCGCGTAGGGCCGTGACCACCCTCACCGAGGCCGATCTCGAGGCAGCCGCGCTCGAGTGGCTCGCCGCCCTCGGCTGGCAGACCGCCCACGGCCCCGACATCGGCCCCGGCGGCGCGAGCGAGGAGCGAGGCGACTACGGCGTCGTCGTGCTGGAGCGGCGGCTGCGGGACGCCCTCGAGCGGCTCAACCCGGAGTTGCCCCTCGAAGCGCTCGACGACGCCTACCGCAAGCTGACGCGGCCCGAGGGCTCGACGCTGGAGGCGCGCAATCGCGCCTTCCACCGCATGCTCGTCAACGGCGTCACCGTGGAGTACCGCGAGAGTGGAGGCAGGATCGCGGGTCGGCAGGCGCTCGCGCTCGACTTCGAGCGACCCGGGGCCAACGACTTCCTCGCGGTCAACCAGGTCACCGTCAGCGAGCGCGAGCACACGCGCCGCCCCGACGTCATGCTCTTCGTCAACGGTCTGCCGCTCGGCGTGATCGAGCTCAAGAACCCGGCCGACGAGGAGGCCGGCATCCGCGAGGCGTGGCAGCAGCTCCAGACCTACAAGGCCGAGCTGCCCTCGCTGTTCTCGATGAACGAGCTGCTGGTCGCCTCGGACGGCACCGAGGCGCGGCTGGGCACGCTCACGGCGGGGCGGGAGTGGTTCAAGCCGTGGCGCACCGTGACGGGCGAGGGCCTCGAAGAGGCCGACCCCCTCGAGCTGCGGATCCTGCTGCGAGGCGTCTGCGATCGGGAGCGGCTGCTCGCCTTGATCCGCAACTTCATCGTGTTCGAGGACGACGGCAGCGGCGTGCTGGAGAAGAAGCTGGCCGGCTACCACCAGTTCCACGCCGTCCGGGTCGCGGTCGCCGAGACGCTGCGGGCCGCCAGGTTGGGCTCCGACCTGCGCGTCGGCGAGGGGCGCGGTCGCTTCGAGGCCGGCCGCCGCCGCGGCGGCGAGCCCGGCGACCGCCGGATCGGCGTCGTCTGGCACACGCAGGGCGCCGGCAAGAGCCTGACGATGGCCTTCTACGCGGGAGCCATCGCGCGCGAGCCGGCGATGGACAACCCGACCATCGTCGTCCTCACCGACCGCAACGACCTCGACGACCAGCTCTTCGGCTCTTTCGCGCGCTGCCAGGACCTGCTCGGCCAGCCGCCGGCGCAGGCCGAGAGCCGCGCCGACCTGCGGCGGAAGCTGTCGGTCGCCGCGGGCGGCGTGGTGTTCACCACGATCCAGAAGTTCTACCCGGAGGCCCGTTCCTCCGGGGAGGGGGGCGACACCCACCCCTCGCTCTCCAGGCGGCGCAACATCGTGGTGATCGCCGACGAGGCGCACCGCAGCCAGTACGACTTCGTCGACGGCTTCGCGCGCCACATGCGCGACGCGCTGCCGAACGCCTCGTTCGTCGGCTTCACCGGCACGCCCGTCGAGTTGCGCGACGCGAACACCCGCGCGGTGTTCGGCGACTACATCAGCATCTACGACATCCAGCGGTCCGTGCAGGACGGCGCCACGGTGCCGATCTACTACGAGAACCGCCTCGCCAGGCTCGGCATCGACGCGGACGCGCGACCCTTGATCGATGCGGACTTCGAGGAGGCGACCGAGGGCGAGGAGGTCGAGCAGAAGGAGCGGCTCAAGACGCGCTGGGCGCAACTCGAGGCCATCGTCGGCGCGGAACAGCGCATCCGCCTGATCGCCGGGGACATCGTCGAGCACTACGGGCAGCGCCTCGACGCGATCGAGGGCAAGGCGATGGTCGTCTGCATGAGCCGCCGCATCTGCGTCGAGCTCTACCGGGAGCTGGTGCGGCTATGCCCGGAGTGGGAGCACGAGGACGACGGCAGGGGTGCGATCAAGGTGGTGATGACGGGCTCCGCCTCGGACCCGACGGAGTGGCAACAGCACATCCGCAACAAGCCGCGACGCGAGGCGCTCGCGCAGCGCTTCCGCGACGCGGACGACGGGCTGCGCATCGTCCTCGTCCGCGACATGTGGCTCACGGGGTTCGATGCGCCCAGCCTGCACACGATGTACGTCGACAAGCCGATGCGCGGCCACGGCCTGATGCAGGCCATCGCCCGCGTCAACCGCGTCTTCAAGGACAAGCCGGGCGGGCTCGTCGTCGACTATCTCGGCCTCGCTCCCGAGTTGAAGAGCGCCCTCGCCGCCTACACGGAGAGCGGGGGCACCGGGCGGACGGCCGTCGATAAGGAGGAGGCTGTCGCGCTCATGCAGGAGAAGCACGATGTCTGCTGCGACATCCTCCACGGCTTCGACTGGTCGTCGTGGACGGACGGCCCGGCGGCGAGGATGGAGCTGTTGCCAGCAGCCCAGGAGCACGTGCTCGCGCAGGAGAACGGCAAGGAGCGCTTCGTGACGGTCGTGCGCGAGCTCGGGCAGGCCTTCGCCCTCGCCGTCCCGCACGAGGCCACGACCGCCATCCGCGACGACGTTGCGTTCTTCCAGACCGTGAGCTCGGCGCTGTCCAAGCGGAGCGCCGGCGAGGTGCGCGCCGAGGACGAGTTGGACCACGCGGTGCGGCAGATCATCTCCCGCGCGGTCGCGCCCGAGGGCGTCGTCGACATCTTCGAGGCGGCCGGCCTCGACAGGCCCGACCTCTCGATCCTCTCCGAGGAGTTCCTCGCCGAGGTGCGCGGCATGCCGCACCGCAACCTCGCGGTCGAGCTGCTGCAGAAGCTGCTCAAGGGAGAGGTCAGCACCCGCCGGCGCAAGAACGTCGTGCAGGCGCGCTCCTTCGCCGAGCTGCTCGAGCAGAGCCTGCGGCGCTACGAGAACCGGTCCATCGAGGCGGCGCAGGTGATCGAGGAGCTGATCGAGCTGGCGCGCGAGATGCGCGAGGCGAGCGCGCGCGGCGAGCAACTCGGCCTCACCGAGGACGAGCTTGCCTTCTACGACGCCCTCGAGACCAACGACAGCGCCGTCCAGGTCCTCGGCGACGACGCGCTGCGCGCCATCGCGCGCGAGCTGGTCGAGACGGTCCGCCGCAACGTCACCATCGACTGGATGCTCCGCGAAAACGTGCGCGCCAACCTCCGCCGACACGTGAGGCGCATCCTCCGACGACACGGCTACCCGCCGGACAAGCAAGAGCAGGCGACGCTCACCGTGTTGGAGCAGGCGGAAGTGCTCTCGGAAGGCTGGGCTGTTGCGTGAAGGCCTGCCTACAGGAATCAGTAGCGCTGCTCGTACCAGCCCTCGTGCGGCGGCTGGGTGTCGTCGTGGAAGAGCGTCAGCGAGAGGCCGCCGGCGAGGGTGAGGCGGTGGTAGGTGCGAAGCAGCGGCGGCTCCCGCCACCACTCGTCCTCGACGCGCCATGTCTCCTCGACGCGCTCGACGGCGAGCGCGGCTGGGGGAGCGCCGCGGCGCGGCGGCCGTTGCACCTCGCACGGCTCGCCGCCGGGGTTGGTGCGCACGGTGAGCGGCCGGGGCAGGCCGAGCGGGCTGAGCGCGCCGGTGTCGCGCCGCCCGGCTTCCGGCCCGCGGGCGCGGGCGCTCACGGCTCGTAGTCCGCGAGGGCATGGCGGCGCTCGGGGATGCGGCTCCGCGGGGCCAGCGCGACGACGCGCCGCAGCGCCGCCCGCCCATGGCGCAGCTGGAGGTGGCGGGCCATCTCGTCGAGCTGCTCGCGCCGCCGCCCGCCGCGCTCGCGCAGCAGCCGCCCCTGGCGGCCGCGCTCCGCGGTCAGCCCGCCCAGCTCCAGCGCCAGCTCCGCGATCGGCCCGCCGAACGCGGCCGCCTCGATCGAGGGGCGCAGCGCCGTCCACAGCCGCTCGCGGTCGCCGGTCGGCTCGGTCAGCACGCGGCGGCGCTCCCAGACGCGCTCGTCCTCGGTCACGGCGCCGAGCCGGACGGCGCGCACGAGGCGTCCGCGCGCCGGGGGCCGCGCCAGCGCGCGCTCGAGCAGCTGGCCGAAGGTGTGCAGCACCGCCTCGAGGGCCGTCAGCGGCGGCTCGGCTTGCGCGCGCTCGACCACGCGCTCGCCGGGCGCCAGCGGCGTGATCGGGGTGGCGTCCTCGCCGCGCGCGGCGAGCCACGCCCGCCCGCCGCCCGCGCCGAGCTGCGCCTCGACGGCGTGACGCGGCAGCGCCGTCAGGTCGCCGAGCGTGGCGATGCCGAGCAGCCCCAGCCACTCCCGCGACGCCTCGTCCAGCGGCAGCAGCGCGGCCGGCAGCGGCGCCAGCCAGGCGCGCGCCCCGGCGTCGCCCACGCGCAGCCACGCCCCCGGCGGCGCGGCCGAGGCGGCCGCGCGCGCGGTAAAGCGGCTCCCGGCCAGCCCGAGCCGCGCGCCGAGCGCCTCCGGCGCGGCGTCGAGCAGCGTCCGCGCGATCGCATCCTCGTGCGGATAGAGGCCGTCGAGGCCGCGCAGGTCGGCGTACACCTCGCCCGGCGCCGCCTCCTCGACGAGCGGGCTGACGGCGGACGCGGCGTCGACGAGCCCGTCGGCGGCGCGCCGCGTCCGCGCCGGACGCGACTCGATCACGACGAGCGGGGGGCACCAGCCGATCGCCTCGGCGAGCGCTTGGCCGGCGCGCACGCCGCGCTGCGTGGCCTCCTCGCTCGCCTCGGCCACGCGCAGGCCCGGGGCGTCGCTGACGGCGACCGGCCGGCCGCGCAGCCGCGGGCGCGCGGCGAGCTCCGCCGCGAGCGCGATCTCCGGCACGAACAGGCAGGCGAGGAGGGGACGTTGAGCCGCCATTGGTGCACCCCCGCCAAGAGGTGACGGCGATGGTAACAGAACGCGCGTTCTGTTACCATCCCTCGCGGCGAGGGGGGTACGCCGTGACCCGTGGACGGCGCGACCAGCAGCCCGGCTTCATGGAGCGCTGGGACGAGTTCGAGGCGCGGCAGGCCCGCGCCCTCAAGGACACGCCGCGCTCGCGGGCGCCGCGCGACGCCGTCACGCCCCTGGGCGACGACGCGCTCGACCGCGTCCCCTACGTCGAGCTGCACCTGCACAGCCACTACTCGCTGCTGGAGGGCGCGTCGAGCCCCGACGAGCTGGTGCGCACCGCCGTCGGGCAGGGCCACGCGGCGCTCGCGCTCACCGACCACGACGGGCTGTTCGGGGCGATGGAGTTCGCGCGCGCCGCCCGCGCCGGGGGGCTGCGGCCGATCACCGGCCTCGAGCTCACCGTCTCCCAGCCGGCGACCGAACGCGACGACCCCGCCGGTGTGGACGAGGACGGCGCGGTGCGCTCGCACCTCACGCTGCTGGCCGAGACGCGCGAGGGCTACGCCAACCTCTGCCGCCTCTCCAGCCTCGCCTTCGGGCTGGGCGAGAGCGACCGCCGCGCGCAGGAGGCGCGGCGTACCGACCCCGTGGTCCCGCTCGCCGCGCTCGAGCGCCACGCGGCGGGGCTGATCGTGCTCACCGGCTGCCGCGAGGGCCGCATCCCGGCGCTCGTGCAGGCCGGAAGAAGCGCCGAGGCCGCCGCCGCGCTGGCGCGCCTCGCCGGCTGGTGCGGCGCGGAGCAGGTCTTCGTCGAGCTGCAGGACAACGACGTGCACGGCGACCGCCCGCGCAACGAGGCGCTGGTGCGGCTCGCGGAGCAGGCGGGCGTGGGCGTGGTGGGCACGGGCAACGTGCACTACCACGCGCGCGAGCGGCACCGCCTGCAGGACGTGCTGGTGGCGATCCGTCACCGCTCGACCCTCGACGAGTCGCACGCGCAGCGGCGGCCCAACGCCGAGTTCTGGCTGCGCGGCCCCGCCGAGCAGGCCGCGCGCTTCGCGCGCTACCACCCCGAGGCGGCGGCCAACACCGTGCGCATCGCGAAGCGCTGCGCCTTCGACCTCACCGGCGACCTCGGCTACCGGCTGCCCGCGCCGCCGCTGCCCGAGGGCGTCACGCCGCTGCAGGAGCTGGAGCGCATCTGCCGCGAGCGGCTGGGCGAGCGCTACCGCTCGCCCTCGGAGCGCGCGCGGGCCGAGGCGCGGCTCGCCGAGGAGCTGCGGCTGATCGAGCTGCACGATCTCGCCGGGTTCTTCCTCATCTACCACGAGGTCTTCCAGCTGGCCGGGGAGGTCGCGCGCGACGTGCGCGCGGCGGGGATCGCGCGCGGGCTGACCGACCTGCCGCCCGGCCGCGGGCGCGGCTCCTCGGTCTCCTCGATCGTCTGCTACCTGATCGGGCTCTCGCACATCGACCCGATCCACCACGGGCTGTTCGTCGGGCGCTTCCTCAACGAGGAGCTGGACGCGCTGCCCGACATCGACCTCGACTTCCCGCGCGACATCCGCGCCGAGCTGATCGAGCGCGTGCACGCGCGCTGGGGCCGCGAGCGCGCGGCGCTCGTCGCCTCCTTCGCCAGCTACCGCACGCGCGGCGCGATCCGCGACGCCGGCAAGGCGCTCGGCCTGCCCGCCGCCGAGCTCGACCGCCTCGCCCGCCGCGCCGGGCCGTTCGAGGGCCCCGATCAGATCCTCGAGGTGCTCGCCAACGACCCGCAGTTCGGCCAATGCGAGGGCATGCGCGGCTGGCGCGAGCTGGCCGCGCTGGTCCCGCAGCTCGTCGGCGTGCCGCGCCACCTCTCGCAGCACCCCGGCGGGATGGTGATCGCCTCGGAGCCGCTGATCGACTGCGTGCCGTGCCAGCCGGCGGCGATGCCCGGCCGCTACCTCTGCCACTGGGACAAGGACTCCGTCGCCGACGCGCGGATGGTGAAGATCGACTTCCTCGGACTCGGCATGCTCTCCGTCGTCGAGGAGGCGGTCGACCTGATCGCCGCCGGCCGCGGCCGCGTCGTCGACCTCTCGCGCATCGACTTCGAGGACCAAGCGGTCTTCGACACGATCTGCCGGGGCGACACCGTCGGCGTCTTCCAGATCGAGTCGCGCGCGCAGATCGCGATGCTGCCGCGCACGCAGCCGCGCAGCCTCGAGGACCTCACCGTGCAGGTCTCGATCGTGCGGCCGGGGCCGATCGTCGGCGGCGCGGTCAACCCCTACGTGCGGCGTCGCGAGCTGCGGCGCCGCAACCCGCGCTACCGCCCGCCGCCGCCGCACGAGTGCGTGCGCGAGGTGCTGGACGAGACGCTGGGGGTGGTGATCTTCCAGGAGCAGGTGCTGCAGGTCGCGCGCCGGATGGGCGGCTTCAGCGCGGGCGAGGCCGACCGCTTCCGCCGCTCGCTCGGCCGCCGCCGCGCGCACGAGGAGCTCGACGCCTGGCGGGAGCGCTTCCTCGCTGGCGCGGCGCAGCGCGGCGTACCACCCGCCGTGGCTGAAAAAGTCTTCGGCAACCTCGCCGGGTTCGCGGAGTTCGGCTTCCCGAAGAGCCACGGCGCGGCGTTCGGCCTGCTCGCCTACCAGTCGACGTGGCTCAAGCAGTACTACGCGCCGGAGTTCATGTGCGCGCTGTTCAACCAGCAGCCGCTGGGCTTCTACCCGCCGCACGTCCTCACCAACGACGCCAGGCGCCACGGCGTCGCCGTCGAGCGCCCCGACGTCAACGCCAGCGCCGCGCGCTGCAGCGTCGAGCTGCCCGCGGGCGCGGTCCGCGTCGGGCTCGGCTACGTGCGCGGCGTCGGCGCGGCGCTCGCCGGGCGCGTCGAGGCGGAGCGCGAGCGCGGCGGGCCCTACCGGTCGCTGTTCGGCTTCGTGCAGCGCACCGGCCTCGGCCGCCGGGCGACCTCGCGCCTGATCCGCGCCGGGGCCTTCGACAGCCTCGGGCTGCAGCGCCGCGAGCTGCTCTGGCAGCTCGGGCTGTTCACGGGCTACCCGCCTGCGGGGTATCCCCGCGTTGAAGGCACAGCTGCGAAGGCCGCGATCGCGCCGACGCCCGAGGCGGCCGGCGGGCGACAGCTCCGCCTCGAGCTGCCGACCGGGCAGGACATGGTGGCGCTGCCCGGCCTCGGCGAGCCGGAGCGGATGGCGGCCGACTACGACCTGCTCGGCCTCTCGCCCGACCGCCACCCGATGCAGTTCCTGCGCCGCGCGCTCGGCGAGGGCGTCGCCTCCAGCCGCCACCTGCACGCGCTGCCGGCGGGCCGCGGCGTCGAGGTGGCCGGGCTCGTCGTCTGCCGCCAGCGCCCGCTCACCGCGCGCGGCATCATCTTCCTGCTGCTCGAGGACGAGTACGGCCTGATCAACATCCTGGTCCCGCGCGAGCTCACCGAGTCGCGCCGCGACGTGGTGCGCATGGCCCCCTTCGTGCGCGCCCGCGGCGCCCTCGACGAGCGCACCGGCGTGCAGCGCACCCTCGTCGCCGAGGCCGTCGAGGAGGTCATGCCGGCGGAGCCGTGGCGGATGCCCTCGGGCAAGTCCTGGGCCTGAGCTGCACGTTGACGACGGCCTCGGTTCGCCAACCTGGTGGGTGCTCCACTTCCGCCTGGCTGGCCCTTCGAGCGCAATGGTGAGCACCCGCCTATGGGCGACGTTCACCACGCCCTCGATTTCCTAGGGAAGTTCTGAACAACTCGCCATAGCGAGTGAGCCGATGCGATCATGGGGCAGGAACCCGGAGAGGGGCGCGCCATGCAGCAGCGGTCGTTCGGCAGCGTCGAGTACGAGCACAAGAAGGTCAAGACGAGGCGGCAGCGGTTCCTCGAGCGCATGGAGCGGCTCGTTCCCTGGAAGACGCTGGAGGAGCGCATCGCGCCCGTCTACCCGAAGCCCGGACGCGGCCGCCGCCCCTACCCGCTGCGCGTGATGCTGCGCATCCACTGCCTGCAGCTCTGGTTCAACCTCAGCGACCCCGGCATGGAGCAGGAGCTCTACGACTCCCGCTCGATGCTCGAGTTCGCCGGCCTCAGCCTCTCCGAGCCGATTCCCGACGAGACGACCATCCTCAACTTCCGCCATCTGCTCGAGCGTCACCGGCTGGGAACGGAGCTCTTCGCGACGATCAACGCGCAGCTCGCCGAGCGGGGCCTGCTGGTGCGCGAGGGCACGATCGTGGACTCCACGATCATCAGCGCGCCGTCCTCGACGAAGAACCGCGAGCGCGCGCGCGACCCCGAGATGCATCAGACCCGCAAGGGCCGGCAGTGGTACTTCGGGATGAAGCTGCACACCGGCACGGACGCGCGCTCGGGGCTGGTGCACAGCATGCACACGACGGCGGCGAACGTCTCCGACGTGACCGAGGCGCGGCGCCTGCTGCACGGCGGCGAGGCGGAGGCGTGGGGCGACGCCGGCTACCAGGGCGTGGAGAAGCGTCCCGAGCACGCGGGCTCGGCGGTGCGCTGGCGGGTGGCGCTGCGTCCGGGACTCAGGCGGCGGCTTCAGCCGGGGAGCGCGGAGGCCGTGGCGGAGCGCGAGAAGGCCTCGGTGCGGGCGAAGGCGGAGCATCCGTTCCTCTACGTGAAGCGGCGCTTCGGCTACGCGAAGGTGCGCTATCGGGGCCTGGAGAAGAACCGCCAGCGCCTGGCGCTGCTGCTCGGCTTCGCGAACCTGCTGCGCGCCGCGCCTCAGCTCGCGTGATCGCGGGAGCGGTGCGTCGGCAACCGCTCCCGCGGGCGAGCCCGGAGCGGAATGGGGGGCGGGATCGCCTCCCGAACCGCGGCATCGGGCCTCCCACAGCCCAGCGCCGCACGTCAATCGCCCCGCCAAGCGCCCAACACGCGACCTGTTCAGACCATCCCTAGGGCCTGTTTACGCTAGGGGGCATCAACTGTGCCGGTGCTCCTCACCCCGGAAACTGCGCTCGATACACTTCCAACACGCGGCTCGCCATCCAGAGACGCGCAGAGGCGATCCGACCCGCGCCACACGTGCGGTAGGATGGCGTACGGCAAGATGCCTGTCACGACTCCGGGATAGGAGACTTGTTGCTCGGACGACCGACGATCGACGAAGTTCTGCTCGCGGTCTTTGCGATCGTGGTGTTCATCGCCGTGCAACTTGGCGACGGCAGCGGCGACGACCCGCCCGAAGTCACCGCGACGCCAACCCCGTCCACAGCCGCCCCCGCGGCATCTACGCCGACAGCCGCCGCGCCCACCGTCGGCGAAACGGAGACACCTGCGGCCGCCACGCCCGCAGTCGGCGAGACGGCGACGCCCACGACCACACCGGCGACGGCCGCCGCGTCCACTCCTGACCCCGACAGTTGCGACTTCCGCGACGAGCTGGAGCGTGTGCGAGGCGCCGTCGTGCGTATCCGCGCGCCCGAGAGCCCTTACAGCGGCAGTCAGGGGACCGGCTTTCACATCGGCGACGGCGAATATGTGACCGCAGCGCACGTCGTGCAGGACGAGCGCGGCAGAGCCCACTCCGAGATATATGTAGCGTCGGCGCTCACCGGACGCACGGAGCGGGCCGAAATAGTAAGCGCCGGATCGTTCAGCACCAGCGGCGATCGCCAGCACCGCGACATTGCCATTCTCCGGAGCACGCTCGTGGTCAAACACTCGATCGCGTACCGCTCACCAGGAGACGGCGACGTGGACCAAGTTGTGCGGGCGCTCGGCTATGCTTGGTCGCAGGCGGAAGATGAATCGGCCGCAATTCCGCCTCCGGTGGTGGTTCGCGGCGTCGTGTCGCACACCGCCGTGTTGGACGGCATAGCCATCGTCCAGGCCGACGTGCAGGCACAGAGTGGGATGAGCGGCGGGCCGCTCGTCGACGAGTGCGGCTTCGTGCTGGCTGTGGCCTCGGCCCTGCCGCGTGCACTGCCCGGCGAGGCTGGCGAGGGTCTCACAGTCTTCATCTCGATGGCCGAACTGGTGAAGCTGCGGTAACGGACGGGGAACGACGAATGGGCGCGGTCAATATCTTCCTCGGCGGCACAGGCAAGGCCGTGGCCGAGGACATCCAGGACAGCCGACAGTTCTATGACTTGGACCGCCACATCGGTGAACCGGTCTCATTCGACCTTGATGCACGCAGCCGCGACGGGGTCGGGCTCGATCTGATCGTGGCGCGCGAGGCCGAAACGTCAGGGGTCCGCGATCTGGCGACCGCGTGGACGATGCGCGACCCTGGCCCAGGCGTTGCCCCGATGGCGGACGGCACCACGCCGGGGCCGCAGCACACACCGGAGCAATCGCTGCTTGTCAGCGTCGGCCGCAGCGTTTCGGCCAACCCCGACCCTGCCGCCGGACTCTACGCTTTGCGCGCTCACGGCCTTGCCGTGTTCTCGATGCTGTTCGACGAGGCGAAGATGGTCGCCGGGGCGGGCACCGGTAACGCGTTGCGTGAACGCATCTCTGCCGCCGTTGGCGCTGCAACCATCGAAGGCGAAGCCCCGCGCATCAATCTCGTCACCTCGACCGCAGGTGGCACGGGGGCAGGCACGGTTATACCCCTGGCACTGTGGTTACGTGAGCAGTATCCACGCTGCGACCTCAATCTCGTGGCAGTCACCGCCTCGGCGTTCTCCAAGGTGCTCACAGGCAACCCGACGAACCTCGACCGCGCGGCTAAGGGGCGCTCTGGAACCTTCGCGATGTTGCGCGAACTGTCCTTCCTCTCAGAGAAGACCGACGATCAAGCCACGTTCTCTCCCCGCAAGCTCCCGGTAACCGAGACCGGGTTGGAGTACCGCCCCGGTCGGCCCCTCTTCCGCCGGGTGTACTGGTTCGGTGGGCGCGACGACGCCGACCCTGAGGACGCCTTCGAGGAAGCAGGAGTGTTGCTGCGGTTGCTGAGCACCAACGACAGCGCCGCTGCGCTAGATGGTCTCACAGGTTCTGCCCCCATGCAGTGGGTCGGGGCCGTTACCGCGATTGAGTACCCGAGGTTGCGCTACCAGCGACGGCTGATATCGATTGTGCTGCAGGCAGCCTACCGCGCTCTTCGCGTCTCACCGGTTGACTTCGAGGGCGCGGGCGGGGACAACACCACCCTTCTCGCCTACGTTGGCAGCGAGACGGCCCGGACCCTTGGAGGCTGGTTCAATCGCCACCGCTACGGCGCGCTCGCCCTCCGCACCGTCGCTGCAGTGGACCCCGACGCTGCAGACGATCTCGCGCTCGCGATCCGTGACCGCGCGGGAGCGGCGGGGGGCTACGAGGGCGTTCCGCGCGGCACGAGCGTCGAGGTCGGTAATGGTGGCGACAACTACGGTGCCGATGAGATTGGCTGGCGCAGGTACGTCGGCCGCGTACAGGAGACGCTGAGCCGCGAGGCCGCCCGCCGGGAGAACGCTCTGAAGACAGCAATTCCGGCGCTCCGGCGCGAGGAAGAAGTCGCCTTCGGCGAGTGGCTCGGTAACGAGCTGCAGGGCCGCCTCGGTGGGGTTGACCTCGACGCCGCGGGCTCGACAAGTGATGTCTTGGGCTTGCTCGACCGGCTTGAAGACGACGCCCGCGAGTTGGAGACCCGCGTCCAGACAGATGCCTTCTTCGGTTCGGTAATGGGAACTGAAGACATCGAGGACGAGATCCGGACGGCGACTGACCAATTCGACCGGCCACCGCCACACGCGGCCCAGGCCTCGTGGTTTGACCGTGCGGTACCGCTGCTTGCCGGCGGGGTGGCGCTGTTGGCCGTGCTGGGGATTGCGAGGGGAGTGCCGAGCGCCGTCATCGGGGGGATTCCGTCGGAGGCATTCGCATGGGCCATGGCAGTGATTGCGATGTTCGTCACTCACCGGGCCGTACGGGCCGTCGTGATGCGTGGGAAGACCCAAGCGGCCTCGATCGAGGAGCGCCGACGAAAGCAGGAAGACCGGCTGTTCGACCGGTATGAAGAGCGAGATCGCGTCCGCGCCTTGCGGTGGATGCACCAGGAACTGCGCGGACGTGACGCTGCTGAGGGGTTCTTCGCCTCCCTACGCCAGCAGATCGGAGAGGCCCGGACCGCTGTCGAGGCCTTGGACGCCACCTACAAGGCGCTTGAGGATAAGGCTACGGCGGATGTATCGCACGGGGACAAGAAGCCTCCGCATGTCGTAGCCGAGGTCGGCCGTTGCGTCTTGGACAACCCCCTCATCACGGACAACATCATCGCCGAGTTGCGGACACGGCTGCGCATAGACGTGCAGTTAGACGCCCGACCGCGCGTGCGATCCATCTCGTTGAGGCTGGTGCACGCCGATCCTGGCGACGCCAGTGAGTTCGACCAAGTGATCTGCGAGGCGGAACCGATTCTCCGGGCGATGACAGCCGAAGGCGGCCCCGGCCTTGTTGAGGCGAAGAAGGTTGCCAACCGCTGGGGAGATTCCGTCTGGAACCTGATCAACTGGCAACTCGGCCAAAGCCTGCCCACCGACTTCCACGACGCGCTGGTTGGCTGTGAGAACGAGGACGAGGCTAGAGCGACGAAGACTTTGGCTTCGTCGCTGGTCGACCTCCAACTTCCGCAACGGCCATCAATCGAGTTGCAAACAGCCGCATCCGCTCCTGCCGTGCGTGGGATCTTCGTCGGCGGCACGGCGATCGAGGGCGAGTACAACCGCGCTCTGGCACAGCCCGAACTCAACATGCGGCGGGATGCACTACAGTCGTACAAGGGCGATCGTGATGAGATGGTGGTCGTGCCTGCGCTCGGCGAGCAGATCGTTTTCCTCGACCTATGGGTGGACTCCGGGAATCAAGTATGGGACCAGTGGGCTCCCGGCGTGATCGGCAGCGCGACTGAAGCCGATCGGGCGATGAAGACCTACTACGGTGCCGAGTCCGGCTTGAACGACACGGCTACCGCAAAGGGAACTTGCTTCACTGTCATCCCTGAGATCCTCGCCGCAACGAAGATTGAACTCCTAGACGGTATTGCCGAGCCGCTGGCTCCGGCGGTCGTGGCGCGCCTGCTGGGCTGCGACCTCGACGCGAGGGGGCCGACCTACGCCGAGCTGTTCTACTTGCTCCGCGCCCGCGGGCAGCTCACCGAGCGCCGGGAGGGTGCGCGGGATGAGGCGAAGCGTGTGCTCGAATTCGGCGACGGCGGGGAATCGCTGCGACTTGCCAGCTGGCCACTTGGCGGCCTGACCGACCACGTGTTCGGTGACGGACGCGCCACGATCGTACAGTTCGACGCCTTCTGCGAGTTCATGCGCTTCGGGAGCACTACCATGACCCCCGAGCAGGCGGCTGCCGCTTCCGTCTATCCCGGAGCAGCACTCTCCTCAGCCGAGTGGGTCGGCAGCCCTCAGCGCGTCGTCGCGCTCCAGCGCGCCGCGGTGCATGAGTGGTACGAGGGGGACATCGACGCGGATTGCGCCGCGATGATCGCGCTGCTCAAGCAGGATCTCGAGCGGATGCAGAACGGCGATGCCGCCGCGCGGTCAAGCTGGGAGCGAGCGATGCGGCGCTTGATCGAGGGCCAGGAGCGCCGCGCCATCCGCGCGACGCACCTCGACGGGCCGGGGTCCACGGGCAGCAGTGATTGAGCGCCGGGGCAGCGGGCGCGTCTCCGCGTCGCTCGCCGCCGCGCTTGCGCTGACGGTGCTGGCGGCAGGGGTCGGACTGCTCCGGCTTGGTGGCGACGCCAGCGCGCAGTCGCCCGCCGCGCCGCCGCCCACCCGCGTTGTCTTCGCTATCGACAACTCCGGCTCAATGTTCGGCGCGGGCGGCGAGCCGGGTAGTGATCCCGAAGAGCAGCGCATCGAGGGTGTGCGTGGCCTGATCGAGGTGCTGCGCGGGTTCCTCGGCGCGCCCCGCGAACTGCGCCGCGTGGAACTCGGCGCGCTCTCCTTCGGGGGCGATGCGCCGCGCGTGCTGAGCGCCCCCGCCAACGTGCTCGCCGAGGCGCTGCCGGCGCGGCTGCGGGCGGAGCCGGTGGGCGGGGGCACCGACTTCCGCGCGGCGCTCTGCGGGGCCTGGGCGATCGCGGCCGGCCAGACGCCACCTGCCGACGCGGGCTGTCCACCGCTACCGGAGGCCTTTGGCGCGGCCGCCCCCGCCGAGGACGCCAGCCCGCTGCTCGTCGTCGTGATCACCGACGGCAGCCCCGCTCGCGGCGCCGATGACCTTGAGTTCGACGGCAGCCCCCCCGCCGCCGACTGCCCCCGCGGCGCCGACAGCCACGAAGGGTACGACTCCGACGACGGCGACGCTTACCTCTGCGCGCTGGCCTCGACATGGACCGCACTGCGCGCCCAGCGCGCCGCCGACCTCGTCGTGATCGGTCTCGACGAGCCGGGGCAGTGGTTCCCCGACGCCGAGGCGTACTGGCAGCGCGTTGCCCAGTGCGGCGGCGATGGCCAGCCCGACTGCGCCGATCGCGTCGTGCGCAGCGTCGACCCTGCCCAACTCGCGACGCTGATCCTCGGCGCCTTCCCCGGCGTCGACCTCTGCGAGGCGATTACCGACAACGCATACAACTGCGACGTCCCGGGCGGCCTCGTCTCGGTCGGCTTCCAGATCGCCGGCCTCGTCGCGGGCTCGGCCACAACCATCGAGAACGAGGCGGGTGAGCTCTACCGCTCGGACGGCGGCCATCGCGAACTGGCGTCCCCGGGCGACAGCGCGCACGTCTGGCGCTTCGAACGGCCCGTCTCCGGCACGTGGGGGGTGACCGGCAACGGCCCGCCGGGCCAGCGCGTCATCGTCGAGTACGACGCCGTTCGCTTCCTGATCGAGTTGCGCCAGTGGGACGACGACGGGCTGCGACTCGGCCTCACTGCGTCCGCTCGTGTCCACGTCGCATCGCTGGAGGACCAGGACTACCGGATCGAACTGAGCCGCGGCGGATCGGTCGTCGGCAACGAGCAACTGCGACTCCGGCACGAGGGCGGCGATCTGTTCGTGCTGACGGCGCCCTTTGCGCCGTCGGCCGGCGCGGACGCCACTCACGCGCTGGTGCTCTACCTGGTCACGGGCACAACGGAGATCGAGGTTGGCCGGCTGAGTCTGCCCGCAGGTGCCCTCGACACGCCCACACCGACGCCGACTGCGACGCCCTCGCCCACGCCGATGCCAATCGAGACGACCACGCCGACACCCACCCCTATGCCTACGCCGGAGCCGACCCCACCCTCGCCGCCAGAGTGCTCGATGTTCATACCGGCGTGGGACGGTGAACCTGGGTCGGCGCCACGTTGGCGCTGGGCCGCGCGCGTCGGCCTTGAACTCCCACCCGTGCGCTTCCGCGATTCGGCCGTCTGGAGCGTCACTGTCGATTCGCCCGGCTGTGAGGAGCCGATCACGGCCAGCGCCCGCATCATCGACTGCGAGTGGTGCAGCGCCGAGGCAGTCGGTCTCCCGCCGCTGAGCCTCGACATCCCGACGCGCGAACGTCCCGCCGAGGCCACGACCCGCGAGTGGTACGCGGAGTCGCCGCGCAATGCCGCCGTCGCGAGCGAGCCGGTGCGGCTCTCCGACCCGTGGACGCGGTACTGGGAACCGGTCTGGGCAACCGGGCTGCACCTGCTGGCGCTGGCGCTGCTGGGAGTCGCCATCAGCGCCGTCTCGGTGCGCAGGCCGCACGAGTGGCGACGGGGCGAGGAGGGGGAGGCGCCGGTCCGCTTGGCCGTGCCCGACGAGCGCCAGCGCCTAGTGGACATCGTGCGGTTGGGCGCCTTCCTGTGGTGCCGCACGCAGCCCGACGAGCAGCAGGAGTGGCCAGGGCGGCTGTTGATGTTCCGCTGGCTGATCCTCGGTCCGCTGGTCGCCCGCGACACCTCGGCAGGCGCCCCGCCGCGAGCGCGCTGGCTCGGCGACCCGATCGCCGACCTCCCGGACGCCGCCGCGCGCCGCCTCGACCTCCGCCGTCGCCAGCCCCGCCGCAACCAGCGCTGACGGTGGGCGGTGGGCACCCGCAGTCCGTCGCGCGCGGGCTACTGGCAGTCCTCGTCGTCGAACGGCTTCACGAAATACAGGTTGATGCGCACCTCGCCGCTTCGCAGCGCGGACCTGTCGCGATAGTCGGCGAACCAGTTCTCCCGGGCCGCTTCCCGGTCGACGAAGATATCGATACCGAGGCGGTTCAGCCCGTCGACGAAGACATCGTTGACCTGCCCCGATAGACGGATGTGAGGGTCACCACCCCCCGCCTGCGGTTCGCCAGGAGCGTGGGAGAAGGTCTCTACAAGGGCGATGCGGAACCCTTCACCGTGCTTCCGGCGCAGGAACGTCTCGCCTCCCGTGTCCAGCCACTCTCCGTCGTCAATCTCGCCTGCCGGGTCGTCTTCCTTCGACTTGATCAGGTTCTCACGCACCCTGCCCTGCGCGATGTCCTCCCAGTCGACCGTGTCGAGCGCGGCGTCCGTGAGCACAATCTGGGCGAAGCGGAAGTCGGTCCGTACCTGGGAGCAATCTGGTGCCTCCGTTGGCGCGGGTGTTGCAGCCAGCGTAGGTGTCGCGGTTGGTGTGGGCATCGGAGTGGTCGTCGTGGTCGGCGTCGGGGTGGGTGGCGGCCGCACGAAGAACTCCGCGCTACGCCCGCCGGCCTCGTTCGTGACCGTCAGGCGCACAGCGCCTGCATCCGCGAAGCTCGCCTTGAAGTAGTCGCCGCCCGGGTAGCTGCGGGCCCAGCCGCCGTCAGCTTCCCATTCGTACGAGTCGACTGCGCCGCCGTCGAGGATAGGTTCGCAGCGCACAGGGAGCAGGCGGCCGGTCTGCTCTTCCTCCCTACAGCCGATGTCGAGGATGAGCGGGGCGGCGACCGCCGTCGCCCCGGCGGCAGCCACCAACTCGGCGTCGTCCGAGTGGCCGGAGAGGGCGGCGGGCGTGAACGCGAGGAAGACGATCGCCAGCACCAGCACGAGGTCGGCGAGCAGCCAGCCGGCGATGCCGATGCCTTCGTCGTTCACCGCCTGGCGCTCCGCCCATCGCCGAGTTCGTCGAGTACGCGGGTCGCCACCGTGTTCATCGACATCGCCGCGTCGCGTAGGTGCTTGGCGCTGGAGTCGAAGCCGCTGTCGAGGGTGGCGATGGTTCCGGCCATCGCGTCGGTCATGCGCTCCAGGTGTGTCGCGAGTTGCGCCAGCCTTCCCGCAGCGTCAGCAAAGTCACGCGCCGAGGGGTCGAGGCTGTCGCGGATGCCGGTTAGCGCTTGGGCACTGCGCTCGGCGGCCTCGCGCGCCTCCGAGAACTCGGCGCGTAGCGCCTCCAGTTGGTCGCCCATCCCGGCGATGCCGCGAAGCTGCTCGATAACATCGTCGAGACGCCGTTGCTGGCTCGCGACTGCCGCGGATGTTTCTGTCAACGCTTGCCGCGCCAACTCGACCGACTCGGCGAAAGGGGCGGCTGAATGTCGCAGACCCTCCCCAACGGAGCGTAGCTCCGTGGTGAGGCCGGTGGCGGCGACGGCGAAGCCCGCGAGCGCCGACTGTGGATCTTCGACCCGCTGAGCGGCGCCCGCTGCCTCGGCGCGGGCGAGCACGGCAGCGAAGCTCCGCGCCTCTCGCTCCCTCCGCCGCTCGGTGCGTCCGCGCAACATGCCGAGGAGGGAGTTGACGACGACCAGCAGGACGAGGATGAACGCGACCTGCAGAGCGGCGTCGGCCAACCGCCCGCCCAAGAGCCAGTGCGACGAGCCTGCCTCCACCCAAAAGTCGAAGAAGTTCCTCTCCGGGCCAGGTGTGTAGGCCTCGACGGCGGCCTGGAGTTTGAGCCACGTCCACAGCACGGGCATGAAGATGAGCACGTTGCGGAAGAACTCGAGGACGCCCTCCAGCCTGCGCCCGACAAGGGCCGCTCCGACCATCGCCGGCGCCATGGCCGCAGGCGCCACGCTGAGCACGGCCGGCAGCTCGCCCCGCTCGACGCCCCTGACGCGCTCCGCGTACTCGCGCACGGCGTCGGCAAGGGCCTGCTCACCCTTGTCCGACAGCCGCCGCGCGTAGCTCCTGAGGCTGAGGGCGGCCGCGCTGGTGCTACCTGCCGGTGGTGTCTCGCCCGCATCCGGCTCGTCGTCGGGGTCGTTGTCCGTGGCCGTGTCATTCACTACTCGAGCACCGCCAGGCTCCTCCTCCGCATCTTCCGTGTCGTCCGTCGTATCCGCCGCATCGTCCGACGCGGTGTCATCCGTCATGGCCTCCTCCGCGTCGGCGTCCGCGCCGCCTATGCGCTCGCGGACCTCGGCGTGCTCCTCCGGGGAAATCAGGCCCTCGTCGGCGAGTTCCGCCAACTCCCGGAGGCGGCCTTGAAGCTCATCGTCGTTCCGGCGCTCATCCGCCATCGCGTCCTCCGGTGCGGGCGGCAACGCCGCGGATGCGACGGACCCATCCCCGTCTCCGCGATGGTCCCCGCGCTCCCCGTTCTCGATCAAGCCACCCTCTTCGGGGGTCGCTGGCCGCCGTGGCAGAGGCGCAGCCTCGCGGGAGCCGTCTGGCCGCTGCTCGGCTTCCCGGTCACGGCGGGCGTGGCGTGCCTCCTCACGATGCAGGCGCTGCTGCTCCGCCTCGCGGGCGGCACGGTCGGCCTCGTCTCGTGCGGCGCGCTCCTCGGCCTCGAGACGGGCACGCTCTTCTCTTTCGCGTTGCGCCCGGCGTGCCTCCTCGCGGCGGCGAGCGACCTCGGCCGCGCGGTCGAGGCGCTCTTGCTCCTCGGCCTCGCGGGCTGCGGCTTGCTCCTCTTCCTCGCGGGCCAGGCGCACCTCACCCTCTTGGCGGGCGCGGTCGAGGGCGTCGGGCCACTCCTCCGTCTCCCGACGCTCCCGCTCGGCGTCACGCCGCGCCTGCTCGGCGTCGAGCTCCGCCGCCTCGCGCCCGGCAAGCCTCGCAAGGCGCTCGTCATCGGACTCCAGTTCGTGGAGTTCGAGGCCCCGCCGCGCGCGGATCAGCTCGGGCAGGATCCGCCACTCCCCCGGGGACATCAGTTCCCTGAGACGGACGACGATCATGCGCTCGGTCGGACCGGATCGGCGGCCGCTGCGTTGCTGCTCGCGGTCCAGCCAGTGGAAGTCGGGGTCGTCGGAGCGCGCAATACGCGGCGCGAGCTCCTCCAAGTAGTACTGCTCGTGCTCGTCCCAGCGACTCCATGCCCAGATCAGATCGTCCAACGCCTCGATGGACCGGCCGTGCATGGCTATCTCCCGAGACCCGCTGCGCGCATCACGTCGGCTCGCGGCAGGTCACTGCTGATGGCGCGCAGCGTCACAGCGTGTCGAGCAGCGCGTCCAGCAGCTGGGGAGCGCCGAACGGGTCACCGCGGGCGTCGCCGCCGAAGGCGAGCAAGGGGCTGCTTCTTCCCCATTCGAAGCCCGGTCGATGCTCGACCAGCAACTGCCCGAGGTCGAGCCCCTCTATCAGCGGGCGCCTCTCGATCACACTCATGTCCCGCAGCCGCCGGTACCACCCGGGACCGACCGGCAGCAAATCGACCAACGGGGGATGCACCGACAGCCGCAGCAGGTCTGCTTTCGTCGCCACGGCCCACACCGTGTAGCCGCCGGAGAGCGCCTCCGAGAGCCGCAGCACGTCGTCGTTGGCGTCTGTGGGCTCGCGCCCGTCGCGCAGGGTGTCGGGGAACGAGCCGGCGATCGGCTTGTGTTGCGTCGGGTCGACCACCAGGACCACCGCATCGAAGTCGGTCAGAGGCGGAAGTTGTCTGCGATGCCCCTCGATGGAGTGGGCCTCCCAGAACCGAAGCTTCAGTGCGGTGCCCCGGCGATCACTGAGGCCCAGCTCGGTCACCCGTAGATCGCCATCCTCGGCGCTCCGCGCGGGCGCTGTCATGCGAGGGCGGGTCTCGCTGACCATGCCCTCGACGAGCGCCGTCTTGCCAGAGGCGGCGGGTCCGGCGACCAGCACCCAGCGGTCGGAACCGGCCTTGCCGCGCCGCAACTCGGCGTCGGATAGTATCCCCGCCGCGCCGGGGTCACGAGACGCCTCGGCTTTGCGGACTCCCCATCCATACGTCAGCGCTCCCAGCGCCGCGACTGCGGTGGCAGCGGTGAGCGAGGCCTGACTGCGGTCGGCGAAGGCACCAAACACGATGCAGCCCGCAACAAGCGCCGTGAGGACCAGGACTGCCATCGGGCGGGGCGTGCGCCGCCGGGCGAACGGCCTCAGCGTGAGCAGCACGTCGGCTGCGAGTGCGCCAAGCAAGGCGCCAAACAGCACGGTCAGCACGGCCACCTGATCGATTTCCGGGAGCGTGAGGTCGAACGGCAGCGCGAGGTCCGGGACGGTCATCGGAGCCGCTGCCTGTTCCGCATGGCCGCGATGGTACGCGTTGAGATCGGAACGCGCCGCATTCGTTCTCGATCCGGCGTGGCCGTGCCCGTCCTATGGCCCGGTGTCCACGTCGATGGCGACCACCTCCCCTTCGTGGTCTGCTTCAGCCTGCGGACGGATGTCGCGGTCGTACATCTCTTGCCCAAGCTGGCCGTCTCGAGTGGAGCCTCGGCTCCGGCCGCGACCCGCCGGGCCTGCCCGACCACCGGCTCGACCGAGCCGGGCGATCGGCTAGAATCAAACACATGGGAACGTTCAACTGGCCCTTCCAGATCTCCGCCATGAACGGCGGGCCGTCCCGGGAGATCGAGGCCACCGTCGATACGGGC
Organism: Dehalococcoidia bacterium; assembly: GCA_963692775.1. GTDB lineage: Bacteria > Chloroflexota > Dehalococcoidia > UBA2979 > UBA2979 > VXMT01. Next base: position 3,146,823 of record OY839116.1, read on the forward strand.
GCCGCCTACACCACGCTCCCCGCCCGTCTGCTGCGTGAGCTGGGAGTCGAGCCCACGGGCCAGCGCCGGTTTCTGCTGGCCGACGGGCGGCGGGTCGACATGGATGTCGGCCGGGCCTGGATCACGATCGACGGCGCCAGCGAGGTGACCGTCGTGGCCTTCGGCGAGGACGACGCCCCGCCGCTGCTGGGCGCCTACACGCTGGAGGGGCTGGGGCTGGCCGTGGACCCCACGTCGCAGCGGCTGGTGCCGACGCACCTCATCCTGTACTGACGCCCGCCCGGGGCCGGCTCGTGGACGGGCCTGCCGCGCAGGAGCGCCTGTCGCATCGCTCGCTGCCTGCTGGGAGAAGCCGGGACCGCGCCCTGGAGCAACACAAGACCCGCCACACATGGGGGAACGGGCGCGGGGACACCGCCATCACCGGCGATGCCCCGCGCGTTCCGTCTACCGGGCCGCGCCCGTGAGCGCGCCTTCCTGCTCGCGCTCCAGCGCCTACTCGACGAGCGAGAGCGTGGGGCCTCGTCGCGCCGCCCGCGCTTCGGCGGCTCGTCCCGCTCCTCCGTCATGAACTCCGCCCACGAGAACAACGTGCGCTGCGGCTCGGCGGCCTCGTCGTGCGGGACCGGCTCGGCGGTCGCGACCGCAACTGGCGTCGGCTCGGGCTCCGGCGCGTGCCAGCCCTCGTCGACCAGCAGCGCCACGGCCGCGGGCCGCGACCTGCCGCGCTTGCTCGAACACCGACTCGACCGAGCCAGCGTCCTCGTCACACTCGACGATCTTGCGCGCCGGCGCCAGCATCAGGTCGTCGCCGTCGTCCCCGTCCGACGTCCCCGTCCGACCTCAAGCACGCAAACGTCCTATCGTGCGTGCAACGCCGAAATGAGCGAGGGAGGTTGCGGTGAGCGAGTCGCGCGTCGACGACGCGGCGGGCAAGCCGCCGCTGTACGCGCACTCGGCGAATCGCCACGGCGAACGGCAGTTGCTCGCCGACCACCTGTGGCACGTCGCCGGGCTCGCCCGTGAGCGGGCGAGCCTGTTCGGTGGCGGCGACCTCGCCTACCTCGCGGGCCTCTGGCACGACGCGGGCAAGGCCGATCCCGAGTGGCAGCGCTACCTTCGCGCGAGCGAGGCCGGGACGCTTCGGCGTGGCGCCGGCCCGGACCACAAGTGCGCGGGCGCGCTCCTCGCGGAGGCCGCTGGCGCGGATCACGTCGGCTGGCTGATCCACGCCCATCACGGTGGCCTCCGCGACATGGAGGATTTCAAGGCCTGGCTCGCCGAGAGGCGGGTGCTGCCCGGCCCCGGCAAGGCGCTCGACGCAATCCGCTCGGAGCTGCCCGGCATCGGCGGCCATCCCGCCCCGGCGCTGCCGTCGCATGTCCACGGCGATCGCCGATCCGCCGAGTTCTTCCTGCGCATGACCTACTCCGCGCTGGTCGACGCGGACAGCCTCGATGCCGAGGCTCACGATGGCGGCGAAGCGCGTTCCGTTCGGGGCGCCGGCCCGACGCTCGCGGAGTTGTGGCGACGCTACGAGGCGTTCCTCGCGGTCCAGCCCGCGGCACCGGAGAGCCCGGTCAACCGTGTCCGCCGCGAGGTCCATGAGGCGTGCTTGCGCGCGGCGGTGGAGCCGCCCGGCGCCTTCCGGCTGACGGTCCCCACCGGCGGCGGCAAGACCCGGTCGGCGATGGCGTTCGCGCTGCGCCACGGCATGGAGCACGGCATGCGCCGCGTCGTCGTGGCCGTGCCCTTCACGACCATCACGCAGCAGACGGCCGGCGTGTACCGCGACATCTTCGAACGCGGTGAGCACGACGCCGACCGCGTGGTCCTCGAACACCACTCAGCGGCTGCGGAGGACGCGGGGGATGGCGACTTCCCCTCGCGCGAGGCGCTGTGGCGGCGGCTGGCCGCCGAGAACTGGGACGCGCCGATCGTCGTTACGACGACGGTGCAGTTGTTCGAGAGCCTCTTCTCGAACCGTCGCGGCAAGACCCGCAAGCTTCACAATCTGGCTGGCAGCGTCATCATCCTGGACGAGGCGCAGGCGCTGCCGCCCCGCCTGCTTGCCCCCATCCTCGACGGCCTGCGCGAACTGACCGCGCACTACGGCGCGAGCGTGGTGCTCTCCACGGCAACGCAGCCGGCGTTCGACCTGATCAAGGAGTTCCGGGATGCGGCGCCTCGCGAAATCGTGCCGCGGCACGCCGCGCATTTCGAGGCGCTCCAGCGTGTCGAGTACGACTTCTCGAAGGCCGAGGAGCCGAACGCGTGGGCGGAAGTCGCCGGGTGGATGCGGGGCAAACCCCAGGCGCTGGCGATCGTCAACACCAAGCGGCACGCGCTCGAACTGCTTGACGCTCTCGACGATCCCGATGCGCTGCATCTCTCGACGCTGCTGTGCGGCGCGCATCGCGCCGGCGTGATCGCCGAGATCGCCCGGCGCCTGCGGGATCGCGAGCCCTGCCGTGTCGTCAGCACGCAGGTGGTCGAGGCCGGAGTCGACCTCGATTTCCCCGCGGTGTTCCGCTCCGAAGCGCCGCTTGACGCCGTCGTCCAGGCGGCGGGACGCTGCAACCGCGAGGGCAAACTGGACGGCCCCGGCCGCGTCGTCGTGTTCCGGCCGCCCGACGACGCCTCGCCGCCCGGCGTGTACCGCTCGGGGCGCGACATCGCGCGGGTGGCGCGCGAGCTTCCGGGCTTCGATCCCCATGACGCCGCGACGGTGCGCCGTTACTTCGGGTTGCTCTTCGACCTGGCTGTCGACGCGGACGAGAAGCGCGTGCAGGAGGCCCGGAAGCGCCTGGACTTCCCGGCCGTGGCCGATCGCTTCCGCATGATCGATGACGATACCTGCGACGTGATAGTCGACTACCCGGAGGCGGACGCGGCGAAGATCGAGCGCCTCGTCGAGCAGCTGCGTTCGCGTGAACGCCCCGCCCGCGAGGTGCTGCGCGAACTCCAGCCGCATATGGTCTCGATCCGCCGGCGCGATTACGAGGCGTGGCTGCGGGAACGGTTCGTGGAGGAGTTGCTCCCCGGCGTCGGGCGCTGGCCCGGTGGGTACTACGACACGGTGCGTGGCATCACCGTCGAGGATCCGGAAATGGTGTACTAGCCGCGCCCGCAGGTTGCCCCGCGGGCGCGGCGTCCGTGCGCACCAGCGAAAGTGTTTCAACCCTCATCCACCCACAGGGCGATGCTGAGGCGGTGTTGCCGCCTCAGCTGATTCTAGCGTGGCCCCGGCTAATCCGGGGTTGACACAGCGCTGGGGTTGTGTATCTTGGATTGCACACCAGCTAAAGTGAGAGAGGGGACATGCCGTACCAACCGCTCGAGGTGAAGCTGTGGGGCGATTACGCCTGCTTCACTCGCCCGGAGCTGAAGGTGGAGCGCGTGACCTACCCGGTCATGACGCCGTCGGCCGCGCGCGGGGCGCTGGAGGCCATCTTCTGGAAGCCGCAAGTGGCATGGCGCGTCGAGGAGATCCACGTGCTCAGACCCATCGCCTACGCCTCGATCCTGCGCAACGAGATCAACGATCGCCAGAGCGCGCGCACGGCCCGGGGCTGGGCGAGGAACGGCGGCGGCTACGACGCCACGAGCACGGACCAGCCGAAGAACCGCACGCAGCGTCACACGCTCGCGTTGCGTGATGTCGCCTACCTCGTGCGTGCGCAGCTTGTCCTCCGGGACGGGGTCGGCGACGACATCGCCAAGTACCGGGACCAGTTCCGGCGGCGCGTGGCGCGCGGGCAGTGCTTCGCGACGCCCTACCTCGGCTGCCGCGAGTTCAGCGCCTCCTTCGGCGAACCCTACGCAGGCGACGAGCCGATCGACCGCACCGAGGACCTCGGCCTGATGCTGCTCGACATCGACTACGACCCCGATGGCAGCGGGCGCGGCACGCCCCGGTTCTTCCACGCCTCGCTCGAGGGCGGCGTGCTGCGCGTGCCCGATCGCTTCGCGGAGGCGGCGTGATGTTGCTCGCGAGGCTCAAGGAGTACGCGGACGAGCGGCTCGAGGATCAACTCCCGCCGCTCTACGCGATGACCCCGGTTGCGTCGATCGTCGTGATCGACCAGGAGGGGCGCGCCGTGTCGCCGGAGCCCGTCTCGCGCATCGACCCGAGCACCACTCGCGGGAAGCGTGGCCTCGACATGGCGGCCCCGGAGGTGCAGCGCTCCTCGGGCATCACGCCGCTGCTGCTGGCCGATAACGGCGAGTACACGTTCGGTCGCGCGCGGGCCGCCTCGAAGCAGGGGCGCGTCGACCGGGCGCATGGCGCCTACCTGGAGCTCCTCCGGCGCTGCGCGATCGAAACGGAGGAGCCGGCCGTGCTCGCCGTGCTCCGCTTCTTCGAGCACGGCGGGGCGCAACAGCTCAGCCTCGGCGAGGATTGGGACAGCGGGCTGAAGGTCACCTTCGAGGTGCTCTTCGAGAACGGCGAACGGCAGCGCCCGATCAACCTGCCCGCCGTGCAAGAGTTCTGGCTCGCGATCAGCGCGCCCGGCGCCGGCGACCGCGAGCAGTGCCTCGTGTGCGGCGATTCCAAGCCGGTGCTCGATCGCCTGCAAGCCAAGGTCAAGGGCATCCGCGGCGGGCAATCGGCGGGCACGTCGATCATCTCCGCGAACTCCGAGGCGTTCGAATCGTACGGACTGCGGGCCTCGCGGACCGCCCCCACGTGCCGCGAGTGCGGCGAGGCGTTCACCCGCGCCCTCAACCACCTACTCGCCGACGAAGCCAATAGCCTCGCCGTCGCTGGGGCGACGTTCGTGTTCTGGACGCGCGGAGCCTCTGAATTCGACCTCGGATCGTTCATGCGTGCGCCCGCGCCCGAGCAGGTGCGGGCGCTGATCGAGTCCGCCGGCCGGGGCCGCCGCGCGGCGCCGTTCAACGAAGCGGACTTCTACGCGGCATCGCTCTCCGCGAGTGGCGGCCGCGCCGTCGTGCGCGACTGGATCGACACCACCGTCGGGGCCGTCGAGGCGAATATGAAGCGCTGGTTCGAGCTCCAGCGCATCTCCGACCCTCGCGACGAAGACCCGCTGGGAGAGCACCCGCGCCCGCTGAGCCTCTTTCAGCTCGCGGTCTCGACCGTGCGGGCCGCCGCGGATCTCCCCGTGACGACGACCCGCGCCCTGTTCCGCGCCGCCCTGGAGGGCGGGGAACTGCCGCTTGAGATCGCGTTCCAGGCCGTGCGGCGCAACCGCGCGGAACAGGGCATCAGGCGAGAGCGGGCGGCCCTCATCAAACTGGTGCACCTCAGCCGCAAACCGCAACTGCCGAAGGAGGACTACATGGTTGCCCTGGAAGCCGAACACGAGGAGCCCGCCTACCACTGCGGACGCCTGCTCGCCGTGCTGGAGAGCGTCCAGCGCGCGGCGCTGGGGCCGTCGGTGAACGCCACGATTGTCGATCGCTACTACGGCGCGGCCTCGGCCACGCCCGCGGTCGTGTTTGGCTCGCTGCTGCGGGGGGCTCAACCTCACCTCGCCAAGCTCGAGGGCGCCCGTCGCGGCGGCCTCCAGAACCGCATCATGGAGGTCTGCGAGCGAATCGACGGGTTCCCCAGGACGCTCTCGCTCGAACAGCAAGCGCTGTTCTCGCTCGGCTACTACCACCAGCGCGCGCATGACCGCGCCGAGGCCAACCGCCGCCGCGCCGAGCGCGATGGCGCGAATGACGAAACGGAAAAGGAGTAGGAACCATGGCTAACGCAACGACCGCAGCGGTCACGATCGATCCAGCCCGCCGGCACGACTTCGTGCTGCTGTTCGACGTGCGCGACGGCAACCCGAACGGCGATCCCGACGCCGGCAACCTGCCCCGCGTCGACCCCGAGACCATGCAGGGCCTCGTGACGGATGTCGCGATCAAGCGGAAGGTGCGGGACTTCGTCGACATGGCGCACGGCGACGGGCGATTCAAGGTGTATGTCCAGCACGGCCAGTTCCTCACGAACCGCCGGAAGATGGTCTTCGACGAGCGCGGAAACGGCGAGGCGCCCAACGTAAGCGATGCCCAGGGCTGGATGTGCGAGGAGTTCTACGACGTCCGGATGTTCGGCGCAGTGATGTCCATGAAGGAGCGCAATGCGGGTCAGGTGCGCGGCCCGATGCAGCTCACGTTCGGGCGCTCCATCGACCCGATCGTGCCGCTCGACTCGAGCATCGTCGGCCCGGCCCAGAACGAACGCGACGTGAATCGCGAGGACGCCGACGGTCAGGCCACCAACTACGGGACCATGGGCCGCAAGTCGACCGTGCCGTACGGCCTCTACCGCGCGCACGGTTTCTTCAACCCGCACTTCGCCGCGAAGACCGGGGCGGACGCCGAGGACCTGGCGCTCTTCTGGAACGCCCTCGAGCTGATGTGGGACCTCGACCGCTCCGCCTCGCGCGGCGAGATGGCCTGCCGGGGGCTCTACGTCTTCAGCCACGAGAACAAGCTCGGCAACGCCCCCGCGCATCGCCTGTTCGACCTCGTCCGCACGCCGCCGAGCGAGTCGGCGGCGCCGCGGGGGTTCGCGGACTACTCCATCGAGGTTGACGGGGACGGAGTGCCCGGCGGCGTCACGCTCACCACCCTGGTCGGCTAGGAGCGAACGTCCGTGGCCGGCGGCGCGGGCACGCCCTGGGACGAGCGGCAAGCGCTCGATGTGCCGATCTCGGCCATCGAGCACTTCTCGTACTGCCCGCGTCAGTGCGCCCTCATCCACATCGAGCAGACCTTCGAGGAGAACGTCCACACCATCCGCGGGCGTCTCTCCCATGAACGCGTCGACAGCGGCGAGGCCGAGACTCGCCCCGGGGTGCGCGCCCTGCGCGGCATCCCGCTCTGGTCCGAGCGGCTTGGCCTGCGGGGCAAGGCCGACCTCGTTGAGCTGCGGCCCGGCGAACCGCCCTTCCCCGTCGAGTACAAGGTGGGCCGCAGGCGGCCGCCGCACGCCGACCTCCAGCTCTGCGCGCAGGCGCTCTGCCTCGAGGAGATGCTCGGCGCCCACGTGCCCGGGGGCGCCGTCTACTCGCACGCGGAGCGGCGGCGACACGCCGTGAGCTTCAGCGGCGCGCTGCGGCAGCGCACCGAGGAGCTCGTGGCCGAGATCCGGGAGCAGCTTCGCCGCCAGATCCTCCCGCCCGCCGCCGCCGACGCGCGCTGCCCGCCCTGCTCGCTCGTCCACGCCTGCCTGCCGCACGTGGCGGCCCGGCCCGCACGTGTGCGCGGACTACAGGGCGCGCTCTACCGGCCGCTGGAGCTGGCGGGCGACGATGCATGAACTGCTCAACACCCTCTATGTGACCACGCCCGGCGCCGCTCTCGGCCTCGACCATGACACCGTGCGGGTGATCGTCGAGCGGGACACGCGCGCACGGCTTCCGCTCGTGCGGCTCCAGGCGATCGTGGTCTTCGGACGCGTGTCCGTGAGCACCCCGCTCATCCACCGCTGCGCCGAGGACGGGCGGGCCATCGTCTGGCTCACCGGCCGCGGGCGCTTCCGCGCCCGTCTGTCGGGGCGCACGCTTGGCAACGTCCTGCTGCGCCGGGCGCAGCACGAGGCGCTGAGCGACCCGATCCGCACGCTCGCGCTCGCCCGCCAGTACGTGGCGGGCAAGCTGCAGAACGCGCGCACGCTCATGCTGCGATCTGCGCGCGACAGCGGCGGCGGTGCGGACGAGGCCGAACTCCGCGCCGCCGCGGACCAAGTCGCCGGGCTTCTTCGCGATGTGCGGGACGCCCCTGACCTCGACGTGCTGCGGGGGCTGGAGGGCATCGCGGCTCGCGCCTACTTCGGGGTGTTCGGCGCGATGGTGCGCGGAGACCGCCCCGCGTTCACGCCGGACGGGCGCTCGCGCCGCCCTCCTCGCGACCGCGCGAACGCGCTCCTCTCGTTCTGCTACGCGCTCCTCCGCGCCGAGTGCGAGGCCGCGATCGAGGGCGTCGGTCTGGATCCGCAAGTCGGCTACCTGCACGGACTGCGGCCCGGGCGTCCCGCGCTCGCACTCGACCTGATGGAGGAGCTACGGCCCGCGATCGCCGACCGCCTGGTGCTCCGCATCATCAACCGCCGCGAGATCCGCCCCGCACACTTCGACGAGACCCCCGGAGGAGCGGTGAGCCTGAACGAGGCCGGGCGGCGCGCCGTGCTGGGCGCGTACGAGCACCGCAAGGAGAGCGCGACGCCGCACCGGCTGCTCCGCGAGCGGGTTCCGGCGGGCCTCATCCCGCATGTCCAGGCGCGCCTGCTCGCACGCCATCTCCGCGGCGACCTGCGCCACTATCTGCCGTACCTCGCGCGCTGAGGCGCGGGAAGGAGGAACGGGATCGGCAATGGAAGTCCTCGTCACCTACGATGTCGCCACCGAAGACGCGGCCGGACGGCGGCGGCTGCGCCGCGTCGCCCAAGCCTGCGAGGCGTACGGCCAGCGAGTGCAGAAATCTGTGTTCGAGTGCGTGCTCAGCGACGCCGGCCTTGAGTTGCTCGTCGCCCGCCTGCGGGCGGAGATGGACGAGAGCGCGGACAGCGTCCGCATCTACCGCTTGCGCGAGCCGCTACGGCGGCACCTGCGGTCGTTCGGCGTCGCGCTGCCGTTCGACCAGCGGGGCCCGCTGGTCTTCTGAATCGCCGCGCGGCGCGCGAACCTCCGGCGGACACTTCTCGTCCCGCCGCCCGCGCACTTCGGGCGGCCACACGCTCCGCGATTCGGGCGGCGAGCGTGCCGGCAAGCCGCTTGGGGTGACAGCGAACGGCAATTCGGCCAGAATCGAGGGCGCGTTCCCCCGAACTGGGGTACCGATAGCGTAGCGCCCGGCCTTCGGGCCGGGCGAGGATTGAAACTTCGCCTGCCGCTCGATGGCGCAGACCCGAGCGCGCGTAGCGCCCGGCCTTCGGGCCGGGCGAGGATTGAAACTCCTCGTCGTCGCGGCGGTAGACGAGGGCGTTGCGCAGTAGCGCCCGGCCTTCGGGCCGGGCGAGGATTGAAACTCGAACGCCACGGGGACATGGCCCATCGCCTCGGTGGTAGCGCCCGGCCTTCGGGCCGGGCGAGGATTGAAACGCGCCGAGCATGAGCGGCTCGAGGCGGACCGGCGGGGTAGCGCCCGGCCTTCGGGCCGGGCGAGGATTGAAACGGCGATGTTGCGAAGGGCGCTCTTATGGGCATCCTCGCGTAGCGCCCGGCCTTCGGGCCGGGCGAGGATTGAAACGTCTCGCGCAGCACGTCCGGCTGCGGCGCTCGCTTCCTGTAGCGCCCGGCCTTCGGGCCGGGCGAGGATTGAAACTCGGTCAGGCCGGTGAACACGAGCGCGAGCACGTCGCCGTAGCGCCCGGCCTTCGGGCCGGGCGAGGATTGAAACCAGAGCGAGACTTGGAGCTTCTTCACGGGACCACCTTCCGGTAGCGCCCGGCCTTCGGGCCGGGCGAGGATTGAAACTTGTTACGGACGGGCGGGAGGATCACGGATGGCCACGTAGCGCCCGGCCTTCGGGCCGGGCGAGGATTGAAACCACTCGATCGGGTCGACTTCGGCACGAGCGTGGAAGTAGCGCCCGGCCTTCGGGCCGGGCGAGGATTGAAACGCGTGCGGCCGCGGCTAGGGCCGGAACAGAGTGCCGTAGCGCCCGGCCTTCGGGCCGGGCGAGGATTGAAACGCTCGACCAGGACTCACTGGCGACCGTGCTCGACGCGCGTAGCGCCCGGCCTTCGGGCCGGGCGAGGATTGAAACCCGATCACGATCGCCAGCCCTCCCTCGATCGCGATGAGTAGCGCCCGGCCTTCGGGCCGGGCGAGGATTGAAACGAGCGGCGCTACGTCGGCGAGGAGACGTGGGAGGCGATGTAGCGCCCGGCCTTCGGGCCGGGCGAGGATTGAAACATGGTCGTTGCGCTCACCCGTGCGCGCCCTGCGCCAGGTAGCGCCCGGCCTTCGGGCCGGGCGAGGATTGAAACGCGCCCCAGGACGGGACGCGCGTCTTCAACGGCTCGGGGTAGCGCCCGGCCTTCGGGCCGGGCGAGGATTGAAACTAGCATGGCCGCCGTGACGCTGATCTGCGTGTGCGAGTAGCGCCCGGCCTTCGGGCCGGGCGAGGATTGAAACGTGAGGCGGCTGATCGTGTCGGCGTTGCCGGCCGAGAGTAGCGCCCGGCCTTCGGGCCGGGCGAGGATTGAAACCCCGCCATCATCCCGCGCGCGCTTGAAGACCGCCTCAAGTAGCGCCCGGCCTTCGGGCCGGGCGAGGATTGAAACGAACGCGAGGAGATCCTCGCGTGGTACGCGCCCGGGAGTAGCGCCCGGCCTTCGGGCCGGGCGAGGATTGAAACAACACCGGGACGATGGCGTCGGCGACGCTGCGCCAGGTAGCGCCCGGCCTTCGGGCCGGGCGAGGATTGAAACCGCTAGTCTGCCCTGCGGGGCGTCCCGCCGGTCGACATGGTAGCGCCCGGCCTTCGGGCCGGGCGAGGATTGAAACGAGGACGCGCGGCTGCGCGAGGGCCTGCGGGCGCTGAGTAGCGCCCGGCCTTCGGGCCGGGCGAGGATTGAAACGGCAATACGACTGTGCAGGCCATTGAGGACTTGATCGTAGCGCCCGGCCTTCGGGCCGGGCGAGGATTGAAACCCTTACAGTGCCGCCGAGGTCACCGCGCGCCTGAGCGCGTAGCGCCCGGCCTTCGGGCCGGGCGAGGATTGAAACAGCCTGGCCGGCGCGAACGGCCTCGCCACGGACCGCGACGGTAGCGCCCGGCCTTCGGGCCGGGCGAGGATTGAAACGCGCAGCTCGACTACATCGGCGAGGGCAACGCCCACAGTAGCGCCCGGCCTTCGGGCCGGGCGAGGATTGAAACCCGTACATCTGCCGCGTCGCGAACTCCGACGCCGCGTTGTAGCGCCCGGCCTTCGGGCCGGGCGAGGATTGAAACGTACCTGCTCGTGCCTCGCAAGAACGGCAAGACGACGTAGCGCCCGGCCTTCGGGCCGGGCGAGGATTGAAACATCCAGCGTCGCCAGGGGAAGGCCGGGCCGGGGTCGTGGTAGCGCCCGGCCTTCGGGCCGGGCGAGGATTGAAACGGGCTGCTGCAGTTGCACCAGGGCGGCGGGCAGGGCGAGTAGCGCCCGGCCTTCGGGCCGGGCGAGGATTGAAACATGAAGCTCAGGGGGTGCTGCCTCTGCTCGTGGTCGTGTAGCGCCCGGCCTTCGGGCCGGGCGAGGATTGAAACCCCCGTGACCGGGGCCCGATCCGGGACGCGGGCGGCGGTAGCGCCCGGCCTTCGGGCCGGGCGAGGATTGAAACCTCGACACGGATCTCGCATGAGCGCGAGGCTGCCGACCGTAGCGCCCGGCCTTCGGGCCGGGCGAGGATTGAAACATGCGCGTCACGACGCGCTCCGCGCAGCGGCGCAGCGGGTAGCGCCCGGCCTTCGGGCCGGGCGAGGATTGAAACGTGCTCGACCGGCTCGAGCGCGGCGAGCCGCTGCCGGAGGTAGCGCCCGGCCTTCGGGCCGGGCGAGGATTGAAACGCGATCTCGCGGCCGAAGCACTTCGTCCTGGTCACGTAGCGCCCGGCCTTCGGGCCGGGCGAGGATTGAAACGCCCACGCAGGGCGCCGTCCGCGGATCATCGCACGCGTAGCGCCCGGCCTTCGGGCCGGGCGAGGATTGAAACGACCTGACGGAGCGCGGCTGGCGGATCGTGGCGGCGCTGTAGCGCCCGGCCTTCGGGCCGGGCGAGGATTGAAACCGGTTCACGATCTCGCGCAGCAGCTCCGTCTCGGCGGGTAGCGCCCGGCCTTCGGGCCGGGCGAGGATTGAAACGCGCAGGGCGCCCATCTCGCGCAGCAGCTCCGGCGTGTAGCGCCCGGCCTTCGGGCCGGGCGAGGATTGAAACTCCGGCAACCGCGCGGGCCTCGGCAACGCGACGATCTCGTAGCGCCCGGCCTTCGGGCCGGGCGAGGATTGAAACTCACGAGAACCTGCGAATCGACATAATCCTACGCCTGTAGCGCCCGGCCTTCGGGCCGGGCGAGGATTGAAACTCGACGACATGGAGCTTGCCGCCCGCGATCGCGATGTAGCGCCCGGCCTTCGGGCCGGGCGAGGATTGAAACCGCTACGGTCAGCGATTGAACCGCTTAGGACGGGAGCCGTAGCGCCCGGCCTTCGGGCCGGGCGAGGATTGAAACTGGCGCATGAGCAAGTTGGCCGCTCAGATTATTCGCCGGTAGCGCCCGGCCTTCGGGCCGGGCGAGGATTGAAACCTTCCGCTGCCTGTTGCCCTTGATCCGCCGATCCACCAGGTAGCGCCCGGCCTTCGGGCCGGGCGAGGATTGAAACGTCAAGCTCATCGCGCCGCCTTACGCGAAGCAGCCGCCGTAGCGCCCGGCCTTCGGGCCGGGCGAGGATTGAAACGGGTGGCTGCCGGACGCCGGGGCGGTGGCGGCGCGGGAGTAGCGCCCGGCCTTCGGGCCGGGCGAGGATTGAAACGTAGAGCAGGATGGCGACCAGCCCCCCGACCGCGAAGTAGCGCCCGGCCTTCGGGCCGGGCGAGGATTGAAACGACAACACCGGCTGGGACGACGCCGCCGCCCTCGCCGGTAGCGCCCGGCCTTCGGGCCGGGCGAGGATTGAAACCTCTCGCCGGCCGTGCCGAGCGTGGCGGCCGGCGACTAGTAGCGCCCGGCCTTCGGGCCGGGCGAGGATTGAAACCTGCAGCGCGAGCTACAGGCCGCCCGGAGCGAGGATGTAGCGCCCGGCCTTCGGGCCGGGCGAGGATTGAAACGCGTAGCCCGCCTCGAGGTCGCGGCCCGCGCTCCGGTAGTAGCGCCCGGCCTTCGGGCCGGGCGAGGATTGAAACCGCGACGGCGACCTCGAGGGCGACGATGCGATCCGCCAGGTAGCGCCCGGCCTTCGGGCCGGGCGAGGATTGAAACGCCTCGAGCGTGGTCGACGAGGAGCACGCCCGCGCCCGGTAGCGCCCGGCCTTCGGGCCGGGCGAGGATTGAAACAAGACATCGCCGTGCTCGCCCCCACCGGGCGGCGCTGCGACACCGCCAACCCCTACCAGGACGCGCAGCTGCCCGACGGCTCGCGGCTCAACGTCGCGATCCCGCCCGTCGCCCGCGACCCCGTGATCACGATCCGCAAGTTCGTGCTCTCCGACTTCCCGCTCGAGGCGATGGCCGGCGCCGGCGCCCTCACCAACGAGGCCGCCGAGTTCCTCGACTCCGCCGTGCGCGCGCAATGCAACATCCTCGTCGCCGGCGGCACCGGCTCCGGCAAGACGACCTTCCTCAACGCCCTCGGCCAGCGCGTCGACGGGCCGAACGAGCGGATCGTCGTGATCGAGGAGACGGCCGAGCTGCAGCTGCACCTGCAGGTGCTCGACTGCGTCTCCCTGCAGGCGCGGCCGTCCGGCGCCGACGGCTCGGGCGGCGTCACGATCCGCCAGCTCGTGACCAACGCGCTGCGCATGCGCCCGACCCGCATCATCGTCGGCGAGGTGCGCGGCGGCGAGGCGCGCGACATGCTCACCGCGATGTCCTCGGGCCACGACGGCTCGATGTGCACCCTGCACGCCTCCTCCGCCCCCAACGGCGTGCTGCGGCTCATGCACTACGCGCAGCGCACCGAGGAGCAGGCCTCCGAGGAGTCGCTGCTCTTCGAGATCGCCGCCGCGATCGATTTCGTCGTCTACCTTGAGCAGGACCACGAGACGCAGCGCCGCTTCGTCTCCGCGATCTACGAGGTCGTCGGCGTCGAGGGCGGCGGCGACCTCGCCCGCATCACCGGCGCCAACATCTTCGAGCGCGGCCGCGACGGCGTGCTGCGCCACAGCGGCATCGCCGTGCACCACGCCCAGAAGTTCCGCCGCGCCGGCATCCTCGCCGGCGGACCGAAACCCTGGCTGCCCTCGTGAGCGCGACGCCGCTGCTGCTGCTCGCGGCGGGAGCCGTCGCGGCCGGGCCCGTGCTGGCCGCCCTCTCCGCAACCCGCGCGCTGGCGCGGCGCGAGCGCGAGGCCGCCGCGCCGGGCGAGCTCGAGCGGCAGGCGCGCTACCGGCCGCGCCGCGCCGCGCGGGCGCAGTCCCTGACGGCGCGGCTCTTCCCGATCGACGACCTCGGACTGCCGCGCGCGCAGGCCGTGCTCGCGATCGCCGGCGGGACCGCCGCCTGGTGGCTGCTGCTCTCGCTCGCGCTCGGACTGCCGATCGCCGCCGCCGGCTCCGCGCTGCTGCTCGGCTACTTCGCGCCGCGCCAGCTCGCCGGGATCCGCGCCGACCGCCGCCGCGCCGCCACCGAGACGGCGATCGCCAACTCGATCGCCGCGCTGCGCGACTTCATCCGCTCCGGCTCCTCGATCAACCGCGCCCTGCAGCAGCTCTCCGAGTCGGGCCCGCTGCTGCTGCGCCCGGAGTTCCGCCAGCTCTCCTCCGATATCGCCGCGCACGGCTTCGAGACCGCGATCGCGCGCTCCCAGGAACGCCTCGCCCACCCCGCCTGGGACTCGACCGCGCTCGCCCTCGCCTACTCGCACCGCGCCGGCGGCACCGCGATCAGCCCCGTCATGGACCGCCTCGCCGCCTCCGTCCAGGGCCGTATCGGCGTGCGCTCCGAGGCGCGCGCGCGCCAGACCGAGTCCGTGCTCACCGGACGCGTGCTCGCCGTCTCCCCGCTCGCCCTGCTCGCCGGCCCTCGCCTTCGCCAACCGCCCCCTGCTCGCGGAGTTCACGAACCCGCTTGGGCAGATCGTGATCGTCGTGATCCTCGGCATGGTGCTGCTCGGCTACCTCTGGATGATGCGCATCGCCGCCCTGCCCGCGGACCGCCGCGTGCTGCTCCCGCCGGCCGACGTCACCGAGCGGATCGTGGCCGCCGCGGGGGAGCGGACGCCGCGCGGCCCGGCCCCGTGAACACCCTGATCGCGGCGGCGCTGCTCAGCGGCCTCGGCTTCGGCCTGCTCGCCCACGCGCTCGTGCTCGCCGCGCGCCGCCCGCATGCCGGCGAGCTGCTCGACGCGCTCGGAACCGAGGCCGCCCGGGCGCGCGCGGCCAGGCGCGCGCCTCGCGCCGCCACCGAGCCGCTGATCCGCTCCTCGCCGCTGCTCAACGGGCTCGTGCAGCCGCCGCTGCTCGCGCTCGGCGAGCTGCTCGCCGCGAGGCCGGTGTCGTGTCGCCGGGGTTCGAACCCCGGCCTTCGTTGAGCGTGCGCCACGGCGTTCGTCCCGGCGTCGATGTGGGCGATGTGTCGCCGGGATTCGACCTGTCGATCGTCAGGGTCTATAGACCACCCGTCGCCACAGTCATTGGACCACCCCGGGCAGCCGGTAGAGCGGCTTGGTATCAGTGAGCAGTAGGTCTCGTCAATCAGCTCCTTCCTGCGCCTCGAGCAGGGCGCGGTGCGGGGAGAGCCGCTGACGGTAGCTCTCGCCCTCGATCACGATCTGGTAGCTGGCGTTGGCGAGCCGGTCGAGGGCGGAGTTGCCGAGGATCGGGTCGTCGAAGAGGCCGAGCCACTCCTCAGCGGCACGGTTCGAGGTCACCACGAAGAGTCGATCGGCTGGGTGTCGCCGGGGGTAGACCACCGGCCTTCGTTGAGCGTGCCGCGGGCCGTGCACCGCGTCGCACAGGCGTGGATGTGTCGCCGGGGGTAGACCCCCCGGCCTTCGTTGAGCGTGCCGCGGGCCGTGCACCGCGTCGCACAGGCGTGGATGTGTCGCCGGGGGTAGACCCCCCGGCCTTCGTTGAGCGTGCCGCGGGCCGTGCACCGCGTCGCACAGGCGTGGATGTGTCGCCGGGGGTAGACCCCCGGCCTTCGTTGAGCGCATCGTAGATGAAGGTGGGTGAAGGAGAGATGAATGAGTGTCGCCGGGGGCAGCCTCCCGGCCTTTGTTGAGCGGCTGTAGGGGCCATGGGCACAGATCAACTGCTCGTCGTGTTCGTACTCGCTCTCACGCTCGCGGGCTTCGCCTGGGGGCGCTGGCGCTACGACGCGGTGGCGCTGCTCGCGCTACTCACGCTCGTGCTGGGCGGCGTCGTGCCGGGCGAGCGAGCCTTCGCCGGCTTCGGCCACCCCGCCGTCGTCACGGTCGCCGCGGTGCTCGTCGTCAGCCGCGGCCTGCAGAACTCAGGCGCCGTCGACACGGTGGCCCGTGTGCTCACCCTCGCAGGCGGTTCGCTCACCCGCCAGATCGCGGCCACCTCCGGGCTGGCGGCGGCGCTCTCGGCGTTCATCAACAACGTCGGCGCGCTGGCCGTCCTCATGCCGACGACGCTGCGCCTCGCCCGCCAGGCGGGCAACCGGCCGTCCGCCGTGCTCATGCCGCTTGCCTTCGCCTCGCTGCTCGGCGGCCTCGTCACGCTCGTCGGCACCCCGCCCAACATCGTGATCGCCTCCTTCCGGGCGGAGACATCCGGGGAGCCGTTCGCGATGTTCGACTTCGCGCCGGTTGGCCTCGGCGTCGCGTTCGCGGGTCTCGCCTTTGTCTCGCTGGTCGGCTGGCGGTTGATCCCGCGGCGCGAGGAGGCGGTGAGCGAGCAGCTCTTCGAGATCGACGACTACCTCTTCGAGCTCCGGGCGCCGCGCGGCTCCCCGGCGATCGGGCGGACCATCGCCGAGCTCGGCTCGGAGACGGACGCCGAGTTCATCGTGCTCGCGCTCGTGCGCGGCGAACGGCGGATCGACATCCCCTGGAGTTTCGAGACGTTGCGCGCGGGAGACGTCCTGGCCGTCGAGGCGAGCAGCGAGGCGCTCGACGCGCTCGTCGCCGCGGCCGGGCTGGAAATTGCGGGCGGAAGCGGCGGCGCGGCGGCGGGGCCGGGCGGCGGCGACATCGTGCTCGCCGAGGCGGTGATCATGGACGGCTCGCAGCTGCAGGGGCGGACGGTCGTGCAGGCCGATCTGCGGCAGCGCCACCACGTCAACGTGCTGGCGATTTCGCGCGGCGACAGGCAACGCTTCACCGCCCGCATGCAGGATCTGGCGCTCGAGGCAGGGGACGTGCTGCTCCTCCAGGCGGATCGCCGCGAGTTGCCCTCCACGCTCGAAACGCTACACTGCCTGCCGCTGGCCGAGCGCGAGCTCGCCGCCGGGCGCCGCGAGCGCCGCGCGCTGCTCGCGACCTCGATCTTCGGCGGTGCCCTCGTGCTGGCGGCCGTGCTGCGGCTGCTGCCGATCCAGGCCGCGCTGGCGCTCGCCGCCGCGGTGATGGGGCTGATCGGGCTGGTCTCGCCCAAGGAGGTCTACGAGTCGATCGACTGGCGGGTGATCGTGCTGCTGGGCGCGATGATCCCGGTCGGCGGGGCGCTGGAGGAGACGGGGCTCGCGGCCGAGACGGCGGCGGCGCTCGTCGCGGTCAGCGGCGGCTGGCCGCTGTGGACGAACGTCGCCGTGGTGCTCGTGACCTCGATGTTCCTGTCGGACCTCGTCAACAACACGGCGGCGGCGGTGCTCATGGCGCCGATCGCGCTCGGCGTCGCGGGCGGACTCTCCGCGCCGGCGGATCCGTTTCTCATGGCCGTCGCGGTGGGAGCCTCGGCGGCGTTCCTGACTCCGATCGGCCACCAGTCGAACCTGCTGGTGATGGGGCCGGGCGGCTATCGCTTCGGCGACTACTGGCGGCTGGGGCTGCCACTCGAGGCCGTGATCACGGCCGTCGCCGTGCCGCTGATCGTGCTGGTCTGGGCGTAAGGCGCGTCCTCGCCGGGGCGCAAGACCGTGACTTCCGCGCGGCTCAGCTCCCGCCGCCCGCTCGCAGGCGCACGCGATCCGCGCTGCGGCCTCCTCGAGGTCTTCGGCGCTCGCCGTCGACCAGGCGAGGTGGCTGCAGCCACCGCCGGGGTCGCCGCCGCGCTCGTCGTGGTCCGGGAAGAAGGCGCGGCCGCCCGGGAAGACGACGCCCTCGACGAGCGACTCGCGCTGCGCGGTGTCGGCGCTCAGGCCGCCGCGCAGCCGCACCCAGAGGAAGAATTCGCATCGAGGGCCGCGGAAGTCGGCATACGGCTTGGCGTACTCGCGCAGCCCGCGCTGCAGGGGCTTCGGCCTTGCGCGCGTAGAGCGCCGGCATGCTGCTCCAGGTCGACGGCAGCCATCACGCCTGGCTCGAGCAGCGCGGCCCGCGCTTCTGCCTCCTGCTCGGCGTCGACGACGCCACCGGCGCCGTCGTGCACGCTCTCTTCCGTCCCGCCGAGGACGCGCGCGGCTAATTCCTGCTGATGGAGGGGTGCTGCGCCGCGCGGGCGTCCCGCTCGCCCTGTAGAGCGATCGCCACGCCGTCTTCCGGGCCTCCGCCCAGCAGCGCGCGGGACGCGGAGGCTCCACCCAGTTCGCCCGCGCGCTGGCGGAGCTGGGGGTCCGCCTGATCCTCGCCGCTCCCCGCAGGCCAAGGGCCGCGTGGAGCGCGTCGCCGGCACCCTCCAGGACCGCCTCGTGACCGAGCTGCGACTCGCCCGGGCGACCACCCTCTCCGAGGCGCAAGCCGTGCTTGATCGCTTCAACGCCCGCTTCGCCGTCGCCGCCCGCGAGCCCGAGTCAGCCTGGCGGCCGCTCGACCCGGCGCTCGACCTCGGCGCCGTCCTCGCCTTCCGCCACCCGCGCAGCGTCGCCCGTGACAACACCGTCAAGTACCGCTGACGCACGTTGCAGCTGCTGCCCTCCCCGGAGCGGACCAGCTACGCCGGGGTACAGGTCGAGGTGACCGAACGCCCCGGCGGGGAACTCGCGGTGCGTCACCTGGGCGAGACCATCCCCAGCCAGCTCGCCCCGCCCCGAGCCGGTGTGCTGCGCGAGCGCCGCTCCGAGCTGGCGCGCGACCCGCGCTCGAGCGGATCGCCTCCGGCCTCGGCTCGGGCGTTGCCTCGCCTGGCGGTCCGCAGCTCCCGCCTGCGGCGAACGGGACTGCCGCCAACGGCGCCTCGCCGCAGGCCAGAACCCGGCCGCTGCGCCCGCCCACCCCTCGCCAGCAGGCGCGCTGGGAAGGCTATCCAGCAGGCGCAGTTGCAGGGACTGTCGATGCGCGCCACCGCCTGGCTGCTCGGGCTCTCCCGCGTGACGCTACGTACTCGACAGAGTGGTGGCCGGAGATTTGCAAGCCTCGCAAGCCGCCGAGCTCCTGGGCATCAGCGAGCGACACGCCTGGCGGCTCCTCGCCGCCTACCGCGCGCGCGGAGCGGCGGCGCTTGCGCACGGCAACTGCGGGCGCCGTCCCCACAACGCCACCGCAGCCGACGTCGCCTCGGCCTGGTGCGCTTCGCCAGCTCGCGTTACCCGGGCGCGAATCACACGCACCTCGCCCGAGCTGCTCTGGGAGCACGAGGGCCTGGACCTGAGCTGGACGGTCCGCCGGATCCTGACGCGGGCCGGCATCGCGAGTCCCCGACGCCGCCGCCCGCCCGAGCACCGCGTCCGGCGTGAGCGGATGCCGCGCGAGGGCATGCTGGTCCAGGTCGACAGCAGCCACCACGCCTGGCTCGATCAGCGAGGCCCGCGCTTCGCCCTCCTGCTCGCCGTCGACGATGCGCGGCCGGGTCCATGATCTCGTAGGTCTCGCGCAGCTTCAGCACGCCGTCCTGGTGGATGCCGGAGGAGTGGCGGAAAGGCGTTGCGCCCGACGACCGACTTGTGCGGCTGCACGGCGAGCCCGGAGACGCGCTCGACCAGGCGGCTCGCGCGGTAGAGCTCCTCGGTGCGCGCGCCGCTGTGCAGCGCGGCGAGATCGGCGCGCGTCTCGAGCGCCATGATCACTTCCTCGAGCGCGGTGTTGCCGGCGCGCTCGCCGATGCCGTTGATCGCGCCCTCGACCTGGCGCGCCCCGGGGGAGCAGCCCGGCGAGCGAGTTCGCGGTCGCGAGCCCGAGGTCGTCGTGGCAGTGCACGGAGATGCGGGCGCGCGCGATGTTCGGGACGTGCTCGGCGACGCCCGAGATCAGCGCCCCGAACTCGTGCGGGAGCGCGTAGCCGACGGTGTCGGGGATGTTGACGGTGGTCGCGCCGGCCGCGATCACGGTCTCCAGCAGCTCGTGGAGGAAGGCCGGGTCGGAACGCGTCGCGTCCATCGGCGAGAACTCGACGTCGGGGCAGTGGGCGGCCGCGCGGGCGACCGCGGCGCGGGCGAGCTCCGTGACCTGCTCGCGGCTCTTGCGGAGCTGGTGCGCCATGTGGATCTCGGAGGAGGAGACGAAGACGTGGGTGCGCGGGCTCTCCGCGTCCGCGAGCGCGCGCCAGCAGGCGTCGACGTCGCCGGGGTGCGCGCGGGCGAGCCCGGCGATCACGGGCTCGCGCACCTCGCGCGTGATCAGCGAGACGCGGTGACGTGTCGCCGGGATTCGACCCCCGGCCTTTGTTGAGCGTCGCGCCATCGTGACGGTAACAAACGGAATCGATTAGTGTCGCAGGGATGATGACCGGAGACCCTTGTCGACCGCCTCGATCGCCTGCCCTGAGCCTCCCGCAGGGGGCGGCCGGGGCGAAGATGGCCACAAGATGGCCACAACTGATCACCCTGTTGAGTACAATGCGCCAGGGAACGATCCGCGAGAACCCGCTGGCGACGTTGGTGCCGAAGGTGGGAGTCGAACCCACACGGGCCGTGAAGCCCAACGGTGTTTGAGACCGTCGCGTCTGCCATTCCGCCACTTCGGCTGCCGTGGTCCGTCCAGCATCGCGCGAGGACGGCGACGCGACAAGCGCGGCGACGAGAGGTACGCGCGGGGGGTGAGGGTGGAGCGGAAGACGGGGGTCGAACCCGCGACCTCCTCCTTGGCAAGGAGGCGCTCTACCACTGAGCTACTTCCGCTCGCCTCGCCATGGTACGGCCAGCGCTCGCGCGCGGGCAACGTCGCGGCGATGAGATTGAGGAGCGCCCCTTGAGGCGCGGCGCGGCAGGGCGTAGGCTGGACGGACGCGCGCCGCACGTTTGTTCGCCGCTGTGCCGCAGACACGGCGCCGATGACGGAGTGCCGATGACCACCGCCGAAGCGCCAATCGCCAGCGGCATCGAGTTCCATCCCGCCGTCGCGGCCTGGTTCCGAGGGCGCTTCGAGGCGCCGACCGACGCGCAGACGGCGGGCTGGCCGCGCATCGCGAGCGGGCGCGACACGCTGATCAGCGCCCCGACCGGCTCCGGCAAGACGCTCGCTGCCTTCCTCGCGGGCATCGACGGCCTCGTCCGCAAGGCGGAGGCGGGCGCGCTCGAGGACGTGACGGAGATCGTCTACGTCACGCCGCTCAAGGCGCTGGGCAACGACATCCAGCGCAACCTCGAAACGCCGCTCGAGGAGATCCGCGAGGTTGCTTCGGAACTCGGGCTCGATCCGCCGGCGATCCGCACGGCGGTGCGCAGCGGCGACACGACGCAGAGCGAGCGGCAGGCGATGGTGCGCAAGCCGCCGCACATCCTGATCACCACGCCCGAGTCGCTCTACCTGATGATCACCGCCGAGCGCAGCCGCGAGAACCTGCGGCGCGTGCGCACCGTGATCGTCGACGAGATCCACGCGCTCGCCCGCGACCGCCGAGGCAGCCACCTCGCGCTGACGCTCGCCCGACTCGACCAGCTCGTCGCCGACTCCGGCGGCGAGCGTCCGGCGCGCATCGGGCTCTCGGCGACGCAGCGGCCGATCGAGGAGATCGCGCGCTTCCTCGTCGGGGCCGACCGCCTCGACGACGACGGCGAGCCGGACTGCGCGGTCGTCGACCTCGGCCACCAGCGCGACCTCGACCTCGCAGTCGAGCTGCCGCCGAGCGACCTCGAGGCGGTCGCCCCGGCCGAACAGTGGGGCGAGATCTACGACCGCATCGCGGAGCTGATCGCGGAGCACCGCACCACGCTCGTGTTCGTGAACACGCGGCGGCTCTCGGAGCGCGTCGCGCACCACCTCGTGGAGCGCGTCGGCGAGGAGCACGTCGCGAGCCACCACGGCAGCCTCTCCAAGGAGCGGCGGCTGCGGCTGGAGCAGCGGCTCAAGGACGGCGAGCTGCGCGCGCTCGTCGCGACCGCCTCGCTCGAGCTGGGCATCGACATCGGCTCGATCGACCTCGTCTGCCAGATCGGATCGCCGCGCAGCATCGCGACCTTTCTGCAGCGCGTCGGGCGCTCCGGGCACGCGCTCGGCGTGCGGCCCAAGGGCCGCATCTTCCCCGGCACCCGCGACGAGCTGGTGGAGAGCGCGGCGCTCACGAGGGCGGTGCGCGCGGGCCGCCTCGATCGCATCGTGCAGCCGGTCGCGCCGCTCGACGTGCTGGCGCAGCAGATTGTCGCCGAGTGTGCGGCGCGCGAGTGGAGCGAGGACGAGCTGTTCGAGCTCGTGCGCCGCGCCGCGCCCTACCGCGACCTCGCCCGCAAGGACTACGACGAGGTGCTCGCGATGCTCGCGAGCGGCGTCGGCGAGGGCGCGGGCGGCTCCAGGCCGCTGCTGCACCGCGACCGCGTCGAGGGCACGCTGCGCGCGCGCCGCGCCTCGAGGATGGTTGCGATCCAGAACGGCGGCACGATCCCCGAGCTGGGCGACTACCGCGTGGTCGCCGAGCCGGACGAGACGGTGGTCGGCACGGTCAACGAGGACTGGGCCGTCGAGAGCATGGCGGGGGACGTCTTCCTGCTCGGCAGCACCTCGTGGCGGATCCGGCGCGTCGAGAACGGGACGGTGCGCGTCGAGGACGCGCGCGGCGCGCCGCCGACGATCCCGTTCTGGCTCGGCGAGGGCCCCGGCCGCACGATCGAGCTGAGCGAGGAGGTCGGCCGCCTGCGCCGCGAGATCGATGCCGGCCTCGACGATGTCGAGCCGCTGATGAACACGCTGATCGAGGAGACCGGCGTCGGCCTCTCCGGCGCGCAGCAGCTCGTCGGCTACGTGCGCGCGACGCGCGACGGCCTCGGCATCGTGCCGACCGACACCGACGTGGTCTTCGAGCGCTTCTTCGACGAGTCGGGCGGCATGCAGCTGGTGGTGCACGCGCCGTTCGGGTCGAGGATCAACCGCGCCTGGGGCCTCGCGCTGCGCAAGCGCTTCTGCGTGCGCTTCGACTTCGAGTTGCAGGCGGCCGCCAACGACGACGGGATGATCCTCTCGCTGGGGCCGCAGCACAGCTTCCCCCTCGAGGAGTCGTTCGCCTACGTCACCTCGGCGAACGTGGAGGAGGCGGTGCGGCAGTCCTGCTTCTACATCCCGCTCTTCCCCACACGCTGGCGCTGGAACACCACGAGGGCGCTCGCCGTGCCGCGCCAGCGCGGCGGCAAGAAGGTGCAGCCCTACCTGCAACGCATGATCGCCGACGACCTGCTCGCCGCGACCTTCCCCGAGCAGGTCGGCTGCCAGGAGAACGTCACCGGCCCGCTCGAGATGCCCGACAACGTGCTGCTGCGCCAGACGATGGACGACTGCCTGCACGAGGCGATGGACGTCGACAGCCTCGAGGCGGTACTGCGACGCATCGAGGCCGGCGAGATCCGGCTGCACGCCCGCGACACCACCGAGCCCTCGCCGATGGCGCACGAGATCATCAACGGCAAGCCCTACACCTTCCTCGACGACGCGCCGCTGGAGGAGCGCCGCACGCGCGCCGTGATGCTGCGCCGCTCGCTGCCGCGCGAGGCGCGCGACCTCGGCGCGCTCGACGGCGACGCGATCGAGCGCGTCGCCGAGCAGGCCTGGCCGCAGCCGCGCAACGCGGACGAGACGCACGAGGCGCTGACGGCCCTCGTCGCGGTCCACGAGGAGGAAGCGGCGGAGTGGGAGGGCTGGCTGCTCGACCTCGCGGCGCGAGGCCGCGCCGGCGCCATCGATGCGAACGGCGCGCGGCTCTGGTTCGCAGCCGAGCAGCACCCGGCGATCGCGCTGCTCTACCCCGACGCCGCGCTCCCGGCCTTCGACCTGCCCGAGGGCGTCGCCGAGCCCTGCGAGGACCGCGACGAGGCGCGCAGGCGGCTGCTGCGCGGGCACAGCGAGGTGCGCGGACCGTTCACGCCCTCGGGCCTGGCCTCGCGCGTCGGGCTGGAGACGAAGGACGTGGCGCGCGGGTTGCAGCAGGTCGAGGCGAGCGGGTTCGTGCTGCGCGGGCGCTTCACGCCGGGCCGCGAGGGCGACGAGGACGAGTTCTGCGACCGCCGCCTGCTCGCCCGCATCCACCGCGAGACGCTCGACCGGCTGCGCCGCGAGATCGACCCGGTCAGCGCGCAGGACTTCATGCGCTTCCTGCTGCGCTGGCAGCACGTCGCCCCCGGTACGCAGCTCGCGGGCCGTCGCGGCGTACGCCAGGCCGTCACCCAGCTCGGCGGCTTCGAGGCCCCCGCCGCGAGCTGGGAGCGCGACCTGCTGCGCGCCCGCGTCGAAGACTTCGGCCCCAACTGGCTCGACGAGCTGTGCCTCTCCGGCGAGGTCGCCTGGGGACGCCTCGCGCCGCCTCGCTCGGCGACGAACGGGCGGAACGGCAGCGAGGCGGCGCGCCTCGCGCGGGCGACGAAGGTGACGCCCGTCACGGTCGCCTCGAGGGCGGACCTCGCGATGCTGCTCGCGGCGGCGCGGGCGGACGGCCGCGTGCCGCGCGAGCCCGCCGCCGGGGCCGCCGCCGAGCTGCTCGCGCTGCTGCGGGAACGCGGCGCGCTCTTCTTCGACGAGCTGGTGAGCGGCACGCGCCGCCTCGCGAGCGACGTCGAGGAGGGCCTGCGCGAGCTGATCGCCGCCGGGCTCGTCGCCTCCGACGGCTTCCAGGGGCTGCGCGACCTCACCCGCCGCTCGACGCGGCGCGCCCGCCGCGGGCGCTACCTCGGGGCCGGTCGCTACGCCGGCGGCGGGCCAGCCGGGCGCTGGGCGCTGCTGCGCCCCGGCGAGGCCGACCCGGCCGAACGCGACGAGTTCGCCGAGGAGCTGGCGCAGCTCCTGCTGCGTCGCTACGGCGTCGTCTTCCGCGACGTGGTCGCCGCCGAGAGCTTCACGGTGCCGTGGCGCGACCTGCTCCGCGCGCTGCGCCGCATCGAGGCGCGGGGCATCGTGCGCGGCGGGCGCTTCGTGAGCGGCTTCGTCGGCGAGCAGTTCTCGCTGCCGGAAGCCCTCGAGGCGCTGCGCGCGGTGCGGCGCAGCCCGCGCGAGGGCGAGCGCGTGCGCCTCAGCGCCGCGGACCCGCTCAACCTGACGGGCGTGATCCTCCCCGGCCCGCGCATCCCGGCGGTACAGGACCGCAGCTTCGAGCTCGTCGACGGCGCCCTCGCCGAGCCGCCCGCCGAGGGCCTGCTCGCCCCCGACGCCGATCTCGCCTCGGTCGCCGAGGGCGCCCGCGCGCCCTCGCAGGCCGCGCCCACTCCGCGCCGCGCCCTCCCTCGCTCCTCGCGTTGAGGGGGTGCGCCCGTGAAGACAGTAGCTGTGGACGACAGCCTGTACGGAGCGCTTGAGGCCGCCTCCAATCGCGACGGCAGGCCAGTCCAGGAGCTCTTGAACGAGGCCATCGAGTCATGGCTCGCGGACACCGCACTCGATGATGCCGAGCGCTCCGTGATCGAGCGGTCGAGGCTCGAAGCCGCCGAGCAGGGCGGCGTCGAGTTCGAGCAGTTCTTCAAGGAACTGCTGGGCGACCGGGATTGAGCGAGGACCGCCAGGCCGCGCCCACGCCGCGCCGCACCCTCCCGCGCTCCTCGCGTTGAACACAAACGCGCTAAGGTAGAAGGACGGGCGGCGCACGCCGGCGCGCCGCCGCGAGGAGCGGAGTCCCCAGTGCCGCGACCGATCTGGCGAGGCGCGATCAGCTTCGGCATGGTCGCCATACCCGTGCGCCTCTTTACCGCCACCGAGAGCAAGGACGTCTCCTTCCGCCAGCTGCACCGCGAGGATCACTCGCGCGTCCGCCAGCTGCGCTGGAACCCCAACCTCGACCGCGAGGTGCCCTACGACGAGATCGTGCGCGGCTACGAGTACGCCAAGGACCGCTACGTCGTCCTCGACAACGAGGACTTCGACAAGCTCCCCCTCCCCACGAAGCACACGATCGCGATCAAGGCGTTCGTCAAGCTCGAGGAGATCGACCCCGTCTTCTACGAGCGCGCCTACTACCTCGAACCCGACGAGACGGGCGTGAAGCCGTTCGCGCTGCTGCTCAGGGCGCTGGAGGCGAAGGGGCTGACCGCCATCGCGCAGGTCGCGATCCGCAACAAGGAGCGGCTCTGCGCGCTGCGCCCCGGCGCCGAGGGCCGCGTGCTGCTCGAGACGCTCTACTACCCGGACGAGATCCGCACCGCCGCCCTCGAGCCGTTCGAGCAGGCCGAGGTCTCCGAGGACGAGCTGCAGATGGCGCTCACGCTGATCGAGATGCTCGAGGCCTCGTTCCAGCCCGAGGACTACCGCGACGAGTACCGCGACGCGCTGATGCAACTGATCGAGGCGAAGCTCGAGGGCCAGGAGATCGTCGAGGCCGAGGCGCCCGAGACGGCGAAGGTCGTCGATCTGATGGCCGCGCTGCGCGCGAGCGTCGAGGCCGCCTCGCAGCACGCCGCCGCGCGCGAGGACGCCCCGGCCGCCACCCAGGCGAAGGCGAGCTAGCCCGCGCCCGCCGGGCGCGCGCGGCGCCGGCCCGCAGCCATGCCCGCTCGCAAGCCCTCGCGCAGCCTCGACGAGTACGAGGCGAAGCGCGACTTCGAGAAGACGCCCGAGCCGCCGCCCGGGCAGCCGCCCACAGCCGATGGCCCGCTCACCTTCGTCGTGCAGCAGCACCGCGCGACGCGCATGCACTACGACCTGCGCCTTGAGGTCGGCGGCGCGATGCCCTCGTGGCCGGTGCCGCGCGGGCCCTCGCTCGACCCGTCCGAGCGGCGGCTCGCGATCCAGACGGAGGACCACCCGCTCGGCTACGCCTCCTTCGAGGGCGTGATCCCGCAGGGCGAGTACGGCGCCGGCGAGGTGATCGTCTGGGACAACGGCGCCTACTCCCCCGACGAGGGCGGCGCGCTCTCCTTCCACGACCGTGCCGAGGCGGAGGCGCGCGTCCTCGCGGGCATCGAGGCCGGCAAGCTCTCCGTGACCTTCCGCGGGCGCAAGCTGAAGGGCTCGTGGGCGCTGGTGCGCACCAGCGAGGAGGAGCGCAGCTGGCTGCTGATCAAGCACCACGACGAGGCCGCCGATCCTTCCCGCGAGCTGGTCGCCGAAGACGCTTCCGTCATCTCGGGCCTCACGCTCGCCGACCTGCGGGCGGGCCGCCTGCCCGACCCGGCGCGGCGCGGCACGCCGCCGGACCTCGCCGCGCTGCCCGGCGTCGAGCGCGGCGAGCTGCCGCGCACGCTCGCGCCGATGCAGGCCGCCCTCGCGGACGGGCCGTTCGACGGCGCGGACTGGCTCTTCGAGCCGAAACTCGACGGCATCCGCGCGCTCGCCTTGATCGAGGACGGCGCGGTCACGCTGCGCTCGCGGCGCGGCCTCGACGTGAGCGCGCGGTACCCCGCGCTCGCGCGGGCAGTCGCCGCGCAGCCCGTGGCGAGCGCGATCCTCGACGGCGAGATCGTCGCGCTCGACGAGCGCGGCGCGCCCTCGTTCGAGCGCTTGCAGCAGCGCATGAACCTGGGCGGCGAGGCGGACGTGGCGCTCGCCGACGCCGAGCTGCCCGTGCTGTTCTTCCCCTTCGACCTGCTCTACCTCGACGGTTTCGACCTGCGGCGCGTTCCCCTCGCCGACCGCATCGAGGTGCTCGCGCGGGTGCTGCGGCCGGGGCCGCTGCTGCAACCCCTCCAGAGCTTCGAGGCGGACGGCGTCGCCGCCTACGAGGCCGCGGTCGGCCTCGGCTTCGAGGGCGTGATCGCCAAGCGGCGGGACAGCGCCTACCTCGACGGCCAGCGCTCGCGGGAGTGGCTCAAGGTGAAGGCTCGCCAGAGCGCGGACTTCGTCGTCGGCGGCTGGCGCGAGGGGGAGAGCGGGCGCGGCAGCTTCGGCGCGCTGCTGCTCGGCGTGTACGACGAGGGCGGCGCGCTGCGCTACGCGGGCCGCGTCGGCTCCGGCTTCAGCGACGGCGCTCTCGGTGAACTGCGCGCCCGCCTCGATGCGTTGGCAGCCGAGGGCGACCCGTTCGCCGACGCGCCGCCGGAGCCCGGCCGCGTGCGCTTCGTCCGCCCGGAGCTGGTCGCCGAGGTGGAGTTCGACAGCTGGACCGGCGACGAACGGCTGCGCGCGCCCGTCTTCGTGCGCCTGCGCGACGACAAGCCGCCCTCGGAGGTCCTGCGGGCTGACGCCGTCGCGTCGCGGCCGCCAGCCGCCGAGACGCACGAGGCGACCCATCGCGGTGGCGACAGCGGCGCCGTGCTCGACCAGCTCGCGCGCGAGGGGGAACGAATGCACCTCGAGGTTGGCGGGGCGGAGCTACCCGTCACCAACCTCGACAAGGTGCTGTGGCCGGAGACGGCGCAGCAGCGCGCGCTCACCAAGCGCGACCTGCTGCGCTACCTGGCCGAGGTCTCGCCCTGGCTGCTGCCGCACCTGCGCGACCGCCCGCTGACGCTCACCCGCTACCCGAACGGCATCGAGGGCGGCTCGTTCTACCAGAAGCACTACGACAGCCCGCCGCCGTTCGTGGAGACGGTGACCGTCTACACGGACTCGGCGGGCGGCGATCAGCAGGCGATCCTCTGCAACAACCTGCCGACGCTGCTCTGGCTCGGCCAGCTCGCGGACCTCGAGCTGCACGTCTCGCTCGCGCGCGTCAGCCCGCGGCCGGACGGCGCGCGCCTCGAGGCGAGCTTCGGCGGCTCGAAGGCGCGCGTCGAGGTGTCGCTGCTCAACTACCCGGACTTCGTACTCTTCGATCTCGACCCCTACATCTACGCCGGGACGGAGCAGGCGGGCGACGAGCCGGAGCTGAACCGGCGCGCCTTCGCGAAGACCGTCGAGGTCGCCCGAGGGCTGAAGGAGCTGCTCGACGCCGCCTCGCTGTCCTCGTTCGTGAAGACCTCGGGGGCGACGGGGCTGCACGTCCTGACGCCGGTGCTGCGGCAGTTCGACTACGCGGCGGTGCGATCGGTGGCGGAGACGTTCGGCGGCTTCCTGCAGCGCGCGCACCCGCGCGACGTGACGCTGGAGTGGGCGGTGGACAGGCGGGGCGGCAAGATCTTCCTCGACGTGAACCAGAACGCGCGGATCAAGAACCTCGCGGCCGCCTTCTCACCGCGGCCGAAGCCGGGCGCGCCGGTCTCGATGCCGCTGCGCTGGGACGAACTGGACGAGGTCTACCCGACGGACTTCACGATCCTCACGGCGCCCGCCCGCATCGCCGAGGCCGGCGACCCGTGGGCGGACATCCTCTCGCACAAGCACGACCTGGCGGCGCTGCTCGGCGCGCAGTAGCGTCGCCGGCCCTCGGAGTCGCGATGGGCGTCAGGAGGCCGCCCCGGAAGGGGCGGCCTCCGTGCTTGCGTGTCCGGCGTCGAGGGCTAGCGGCCCTGGAAGACGGGCTCGCGGCGCTCCATGAAGGACGCCATGCCCTCCTTGGAGTCCTCGGTCTGGTGCGCGACCGAGCCCGCCCAGGACTCGACCTGCATTGCCTCGAGGAGCGTCGGCGCCTCGATCGCCCGCCAGATCAGCTTCTTGTCCAGCTCCAGCGTGACGGTCGGGCCGGAGGCAATCGTCTCCGCCAGTTCCATCGCGGCCGGCATCAGTTCGTCCTGCCCGTGGAGCGAGCTGACGAGGCCGATCTCCTTGGCCTCGTCGGACATCACGAAGCGGTCGGTCCAGAGCAGCTCGAGGGCCTTCGAGATGCCCACGACGCGAGGCAGGTAGTAGGACATGCCCGCGTGCACGACCATCGCGCGCTTCGTGAAGATGGTGGAGAAGCGAGCCGACTCGGCGGCCATGCGGATGTCGCAGGCCAGCACGAGCGCGAGGCCCGCGGCCACCGCGACGCCGTTGATGGCGGCGATGGTCGGCTTCTCGCAGTGCCCGACCTTGTGGATCGCGTAGCTGAGGACGCCGCCCGGGTACTCGGTCATCTTGCGCTCGCCGAGCTTCGCCCGGTAGATCGGGCCGTCCACGGCGGCCCGGCTCAGGTCGGCGCCGGAGGAGAAGCCCCGGCCCGCGCCCGTGAAGACGATGCAGCGGACCTCGTCGTCCAGTTCGGCCCGCTCGATCTCAACGATGATCTCGTAGAGCGAGCGGAAGGTGATCGGGTTCAGCTTCTCCGGGACGTTGAGGGTGATGATCTCAACGTGCCCCTTCTTCTCGACGCTAATCTCTTCGTACGCTTCCTCGGCCATCGGCTCTCCCCCACTACGTTCTGGTGGCGTGTTGCATCTGCCGGGACGCTCCCGGCGGCGCCATCATACACGCCCGCGCCACCTCGCCACAGCGCCCCCGGTGTACCGTGTTCGCCGCGCACGCCCAACCGAAGGGAGCGAGGCATGAAGGCAGCCCTGCTGCGAGCGATCCACGAGCCGCTGACCATCGAGGAGATCGAGATCGCCGAGCCGAAGAGCGGCGAGGCGCTCGTCCGCATCGAGGCGAGCGGCGTCTGCCACAGCGACCTGCACCGCATCCACGGCGACTTCCCTTCGCCGCTGCCGATGGTGATGGGCCACGAGGGCTCCGGCGTCGTCGAGGCGGTCGGGCCCGGCGTCGGCAGCCCGCGGGTCGGCGACCACGTCGTGCTCAGCATCGGCCCCTACTGCAACGAGTGCCTCGCCTGCGGCGCGGGCCGCTTCAGCGATTGCCCGAAGATCGCCGCGATGCGTCCCCTCGGCGCGCTCTTCGACGGCACCAGCCGCCTCAGCAAGGGCGGCGAGCGGATCAGCAACCAGTCCTTCGTCTCCTCGTTCGCCGAGTACACCGTGGTCCCCGCGACCGGCGCGATCCCCGTGCGCAAGGACGCGCCGCTCGACACGATCGCGCTCGTCGGCTGCGGCGTGACGACGGGCGTCGCGGCCGTCTTCAACGACGCCCGGGTCGCGCCCGGCGACCGCGTCGCCGTCTTCGGCTGCGGCGGCGTCGGCCTCAACGCCGTGCAGGCGGCCGCCCTCGCGGGCGCGGAGATGGTGATCGGCGTCGACCTGCTCGACTCGAAGCTCGAACTCGCGAGGGAGTTCGGCGCGACGCACACCGTCAACGCCTCCGCGGGCGACCCGGTCGAGCAGATCCGCGAGCTGACGCGCATCGGCGTCGACCACGCCTTCGAGGTGATCGGCATCCCCGCCGTGGTGTTGCAGGGGATGGCCTCGCTCAAGCCGGGCGGCAGGATGTGGGTGCTCGGCGTGCTGCCGGCCGACGCGGTCCTCGAGATCCCGTGGTGGCGGCTGATGGCCGGACGCCAGGGCTTGCAGTTCAGCGGCTTCGGCGCAGCCAACCCGCGCGCCGACATCCCGCGCATCGTCGACCTCTACATGGCGGGAAAGCTGAAGCTCGACGAGCTGATCACCGAGCGCCTCCCGCTGGAGCGGATCAACGACGCCTTCGACTTGATGGAGCGCGGCGAGGTCGCCCGCACGCTGGTCTACCCGCGCTAGCCGCGCCTCACTCCTCCGCGCCGCCGGACGCGTCGAGTTCGTCGAGGTAGGCGAGGACGAGGCCGAGCGCGGCGGCGGCGGCGCGCTGCTTCGTCTCCTCGCGTCCGCCGGGGAAGACGCGCCGCACGACGTGCGCGTAGTCGCGGGCGACGAGCGCGATGAAGTAGAGGCCGGGCGGGCGCTCCGGGCTGGCGCGCTCCGGCGGCAGCGCGCTCGCGATGCCCGTCTCGGCCAGCGCGAGGTCCGAGCCGAAGGCCGCGCTCGCCCCCTGCGCCATCGCCAGCGCCGTCTCGGGGGAGACGGAGCCGCGCTCCTCGAGCACGGACGCCGCGACGCCGAGCAGCGCCTGCTTCGGCGGGTTCGCGTAGGCGGTGATCCCGCCGGGGAAGACGCGCGAGGAGCCGGGCACGTCCGTCAGCGTGTGCCCGATCAGCCCGCCGACCGTCGACTCGGCCGTGGCGAGGCGCAGGCCGTGCGCGGTCAGGCGCTCGACGGCCTCACGCGCGGCGGCGGCGGTCTCGTCGGCGGGCACAACGTTTCCGGCGGAGCTCACGGCGTCAGTCCTCTCTGGAGCCAGTCGACGGTACGGTCGTAGTACTCCTTGCGCAGCGCCGCGTGGCCGCCGCGCAGGAAGAGGTGGGAGCAGCCGGGGAAGCGCGCGAACTCCACCGTCTTGCCGCGCCGCTTGAGCGCCACGTAGAACTCCTCGGACTGCGAGATCGGCACGCGGATGTCGTCCTCTCCGTGGAGCAGCAGCACCGGCGTCGTGACGCGGCCGGCGTGGGTGAGTGGAGACCGCTCGACATAATGGTCGAATTTCTCCTGCGGCAGACCGCCCCACTGCCGCTCGCCGAACGATACGGCAATATCGGTCTGCCCGTACATCGAGACGAGGTTGGTGACGGGCGCGCCGATCACGGCCGCGCGGAAGCGCTCGTCGTGCCCGACAATCCAGCTGCTCATGTAGCCGCCGTAGGAGTAGCCGTGCAGCCCCAGCCGCTCCTCGTCGACGTAGGGGCGGCGGCAGGCGGCGTCGACGGCCGCGAGCAGATCGAGGTAGTCCTCGCCGCCCCAGTCCTCGAAGACCTGCGCGGTGAACTCCGCCCCGTAGCTGCTGGAGCCTCGAGGGTTGACCGCGAGCACGAGGAAGCCCGCGCCCGCGATCACCTGGTGCAGCGGGCTGAAGCCGTCGCCGTGGAAGGCGTTCGGGCCGCCGTGGATCTCCAGCACCAGCGGGTAGCGCCGCGAGGCGTCGAAGTCCGGCGGATGCACGAGCCGCGCCTCGATCGACTCGCCGGCGCGACGCACGCGGAAGCGCTCGGTGCGCCCCGGCGGATGCGCCGCGAGGTAGTCCGCGCCCGCGCGCGTGACCGTGCGCCCGCGCCCGGCGCGCAGGTCGAGCGTCCGCACCTGCGGCGCGGCCCGCGCGCTCGAGGCGACGAAGGCGAGCCGATCGCCCTCGGCGCTCGCGTCGAGGCCGCCGATCAACTCGCGGCGCGCGCGCACTGCCTCGACCTTGCCCGAGGGCGTCGCGGCATGGATGCCGGACGAGCCCGCCGCGTCGGCGAGGAACAGCACGCGCCCCTCGCGCCAGACGAGCGGGGGCGCGGGGGCAATCGGGAAAAAGCCTGTCTGCGGGTCGATCGAGTCGTCCGTGAGGCGCCGGCACTCGCCCGATGCGAGGTCGAGTAGGTAGAGGTAGCGCTGCCAGGTGTTGTCCTCGGGCGCGCCGACGAAGGCGATCTGCTCCTCGCCCGGCGCGCGTCCTGGCCGCCAGGCGATGCCGCCGACGGCGACGACGTCGCGCGCGAACCGCTGCACGCGACCGCCCTCGGCGGGCATCACGCACAGCTCCGCGCCCCACGGCGCCCGCTCGTGCCGCTTCCGCGAGCGGTCCGAGGCGAAGGCGAGCATCGCGCCGCCCGGTGAGACGGCGAGCGCGCGGTGCTGGAAGTCGCCGCGCGTCAGCCGCCGGGCGCGCCCGCCCGCGACCGGCACGGCGAAGATCTGCCGCCGGGTCCGGCCGCGCCAGCCGATCGTGTCGCCTCGGTAGTAGATCTCGTGCACCTCGCGCACGCGCGGCAGCGGCGGGTCGCGTTCCTCGGAGGCGGGAAGGGCGTCGGGGTCGACGTCGCTGGTGCAGTAGAGCATCGCGCCGTCCGGGGACCATGCGAACTCCGCCACGCCGCCGCGCAACGAGGTCAGCGGCGCCGCTTCGCCGTCCGCCGGCTGTAGCCAGATCTGCGGCGCTCCCTCCTCCTCGCGGCGCAGGAAGGCGAGCGCGCCGCCGTCCGGCGACCAGCGCGGCGACCCGTCGCGCGGGCCCTCGGTGAGTCGCCGCGCCGCGCCGCCGCCGAACGGGACGCCCTCGATGTGCGACTCGCTCGCCAGCGTCTCGCGGTCGACGTGCGTGACGACGTAGGCGACCGCGCCGTCGCCCGGTCGGATCGACGGTGACCCGACGGAGGGCAGGTCGAGCACGAAGCCGCTGTCGAAGGGGCGGGGCCGGGGTGCTGGTTCGGACACGGCGTCCCCTCGGGCGTGCCGGGGGCATGCTACGCGGCGCGCACGTGTGTCGCCGCCTTGACCGCGGGGCGGCGGCGTTGGACGGTGCTGCCGTCCGACCGGAGGGACCATGAGCGCAGCGCCTCAGCCGGACCGCCCGCTCCTCCTCGCCGGGCGCACCGCCGCGGTCGAGTGGGCATCGCTGCTGCTGCGCCGCGCCGGGCGCGAGGTACGCCTGCTGGAACGAGCGGGCGAGGGCGTCACGGTGCGCGCCGCCTGGAGCGAGGACGGCGACGGCGCGGCCGAGCCCTTCGCCGCGATCGCGGACGCCGTCGCGCGCCTCGACGCCGCGGCGCTGCTCGTCGACTTCGACGACCGCGCGGGCTGGCCGGACGGCGCGCTGCCGGAGGGGCTGGGCTGTCCCGCAGTCGTGATCTCCGCCTTCGGGCGCGCGCCCGACGCGCCGAGGGGCGGCAACCTCACCGTCTCGGCGGCGTCGGGGGTGCTGCACCTCACGGGCGCCTCGGGTGACCAGGAGGGCAGGCCGCTGGTGCTGCACGAGCACCAGACGGAGACGATCGCAGGCTCCTACGCCGCGATGGCGCTGCTGCTCGCCTCCGCGCACGGCCAGCCCGGCCAGCTGATCGAGCTGACCAAGCACGAGTGCTTCTCGATCTGCGCCGCCGGCGAGGTGGTGAAGTGGACCTACGCCGGACTCTCGCCGACGCGCCTCGGCTCGGCGCTGTTCCAGCCGATGGAGGTGATGAGCGCCTCCGACGGCGATCTGTTCGTCCTCTGCACCAGCGAGGAGCAGTGGCAGCGCCTGATGCGCGAGATCGGCGACCCCGAGTGGGCGAGCTGGGAGATCTTCGCCCACCGCGGCCTGCGAGGCGAGAACTGGGACGTCCTCGAACCGCGGCTCGCCCCGTGGTTCGCCACGCGCAGCTGCGACGAGCTGATGGACCTCGCGCTGCGCGAGCGGCTGCCCTTCGCGTTCGCCCTCGCGCCGCCCGGCGTCGAGGAAATGGAGGAGGAGCTGTCCGGCAGCGCCGACGTGCGCGACTGGCTCTACCGCTCGACGCCCTCCCCGGCGCCCGCGCCGCCCTCGCGGGGCGCGGGCGCGACCGACCTCGCGCGGCCGCTCGAGGGCGTCACGGTGCTCGACCTCAGCACGGTCTGGGCGACGCCGCTCAGCACCGCGCAGCTCGCGCACCTTGGGGCGCGGGTGATCAAGGTCGAGTCGCAACACCGCCTCGACCACACGCGCTCGCGCATCGGGGAGTTGTCGCTGCCCGACGCCGACCTGCCGGAGTGGGACCGCAAGGGCTCGTTCCGCGAGACGAACCAGGGCAAGGAGAGCGCCACGGTCAACCTCGGAACCGCCGAGGGGCAGCGGCTGTTCCGCGAACTGGCGGCGCAGGCGGACATCGTCGTCTCCAACTTCACGCCCGGCGTCGCGGAGCGCCTCGGACTCTCGGCGGAGGCGCTGTGGGAGGCGAACCCGGGCCTGATCATCGGGCGGCTCTCCGCCTACCACCCGGACAGCCGGCTGTCGCGCCTCGTCGGCTTCGGCTACGCGATGCTGCTCGCCTGCGGCTTCGGCTACCAGGGCGAGGGCGAGCCGTGGATCGACCGCAGCATCGCCTACCCCGACCCGCAGGCCGGCTTCGTGCTCGCCTTCGCGATGATCGACGCGCTCCAGCAGCGCGCGCGCAGCGGGCGCGGCGCGCTGATCGAGGTCGACCTGTTCGGTC
The DNA here is from genome assembly GCA_963692775.1 of Dehalococcoidia bacterium. Lineage (GTDB taxonomy): Bacteria > Chloroflexota > Dehalococcoidia > UBA2979 > UBA2979 > VXMT01. The sequence continues at coordinate 3,182,530 of OY839116.1, forward strand.
CCTCCGCGGCGCTGCACCGCTACCTCGGAAGCAACTACCCGCCGCGCGACGGCGCTGGCGAGCCGCTCGACTCAAGTCGCGGTTTCGAGCTGCCCGTGCCCGCCTTCAGCGAGTGCCTGCCCTGCCTCCACGATGAGTGGGTTGCCGTCGTCTGCGAGTCGCCCGAGGAGGTCGGGCGACTCGCGAGCGCCCTCGGCGCGGACGGCCCGGCGGCCGGGGAGCCGCCGCGCGAACTGGCGCGGCGGCTGGGTGAGGTGAGCCGCCAGCGCGAAGCGCAGCAGCTGGAGGCGCTGCTGCGCGATCGCGGCCTCGCCGCGCAGCGTGTGCTCGACCTGCGGCAGCTCGTGCGCGAGGCGGGCCTGACGACCGCCGCCCACGCCTCGGGCGGCCTGTTCCGCGTGCCCGAGGGCGAGCGCCACATCCACGCCGCAAGCCCCTGGGTGCTCGACGGCGAGCGCTACGACTCCAAGCGCCGCGCCCCGCGGCTCGGCGAGCACACGACCGCCGTGCTCGGCGACCTGCTCGGCCTCGCGCCGGGCGCGATCACCGACCTCGAAGCCCGCGAGGTGGCGTGGTAGGTCGCTTGCCGGGCCTCGGCCTGGGAGTTGCGGCTAGCGGCCCTTCCAGACGGGCGGGCGCTTCTCGGCGAAGGCGCGCGCGCCCTCGCGGATGTCCTCCGAGCTGTCGATGTTCGCCCGGTAGACCCACTCGCTGAGGCGATAGGAGTAGTCCATGTTCTCGTGCCGCCAGGCGCGGAAGGCGGCCTTCGTGCCCTTGACCGCCAGCGGCGCGTTCTCCGCGATCAGCTCGGCGATCTCGATCGCCCGAGGCAGCAGCCGCTCCGGCTCGACGACCTCGGCGACGATGCCCCACTCCTTGGCCTTCTCCGGCTCGACGCGGTCGCCGGTGAGCAGCATGTAGCTCGCCGCCGCGAGGTTGATCATCCTCGGCAGGTGGTGGATGGCGTAGCCGGCCATGCGGCCGCGCTTCGGCTCGAACAGCGCGAACCACGCCTCCGTCGAGCAGATCCGGATATCGCAGTCGAGCGCGCGCTCGAGGCCGCCGCCGACGGCGAGGCCGTTGACCGCGGCGATGTAGGGCTTCTGCGCCAGCGAGTAGGGGGCCGAGTCGTTGAAGCGCACCGTGGGCTTGGTGCGGCCCGCCGAGAACTCCTCGTTGCTCTCCTTCAGGTCGGCGCCCGCGCAGAAGGCGCGGCCCGCGCCGGTCACGATCCCGGCGCGCATCTCCGGGTCCGCCTCGAAGTCGGCGACGGCGCGCTTGAGGTCCTCCTGCATCGCGCCGCCGAGGGCGTTGAGCCGCTCGGGGCGGTTCATCGTGAAGATGGCGTAGTGGTCGCGCTTGTCGTACAGCAGATCGGGCATGGCCAGTCCTGTCTTCCTGTCGCGCCGCGATCATGGCGGCGTCGGCCCCGCTTCGCAACCCCTCGTGCCCAACCACTGAGGCGCGGCGAAGCGTGGCGGGTTGCGGTAGGGTGAGAGGGGAGCCCCGATGGGCCCGGAGGCGAGCGATGATCCCCGACGTTGCGGAGCGCGCCGAAGAACTGGAGCGCCTCTGCGTCCGCTATGGCGTCCGCCGGCTCGGCGTAGGATAGCCGCATGGATGCGATGACGCGCGACGAGGTCATCGAGGCGCTGCGAGCGCACCGCGAGACGCTGGCCGAGCGCTTCGGCGTGCAAAGCCTCGCGCTCTTCGGCTCGTACGCACGCGACGCGGCCAGCGACGCGAGCGACGTCGACATCCTCGTCCGGTTCGACCCGGCTCCGGACTGGCGGCGCTACTTCGGAGCGCAAGCCTATCTCGAGGATGTCCTGGGGCGGCCCGTTGACCTCGCGACGATCGGCGAGGTGCGCGAGGAGATTCGCGGCCACGTGGAGAAGGACGCCATCAGTGTCTGACGCGCCGGGCGAGAGCCGGGAGTGGCGCTTCTACATCGGCGACATGCTGCGGTTCGGTGAGAAGGTGCTTGCCTACACGGAAGGCCTCGATCAGGCCGCCTTCCTCGCAAATGAGCGCACGTACGACGCCGCGCTGCGCAATATCGAGTTGATCGGCGAGGCCGCTACGCACATCCCGGTTGAGGTCCAAGAGGCGCACGACGGCGTCCCCTGGCGCGCGATCATCCGACGCAATCCCAGCCCTCTTGCCTGAGTTGAGGGACATGCTCGACACCGCAGCGGACCCCGTGTCGAGCAAGTGATCCATGATGCCTCCCGCCAGCCGGGTCAGCGAGCACGCTTGAGCGACCCGCCTGGCGCCGCACTACGCCTGCGGGCTCCGGGCCGACGAACGCGGGAGCGCACGCGCCCGCAGCGGGCCGCCGTCCGCTACCCTGCTGCGTGACACGGAGGAGCGGCGATGAGCGCGCGCATCGGGCTGGGCATGGCGGCGTTCCCGTTCGCCTCGACGCGCGCGTTCCGCGAGTGGGTGGAGCTCTGCGAGGAGCGCGACGTCGACTCGATCTGGCAGTCCGACCGGCTGATCTCGCCGCAACCGCAGCTCGAGGCGCTGAGCGTCATGGCCACCCTCGCCGGGGCGACCGAGCGGCTCAAATTCGGGATGAGCGTCGTCGTCCTGCCGCTGCGCGATCCGCTCGTGCTCGCGATGCAGTGCGCGACCATCGACTTCCTCAGCGACGGGCGGATGCTGCCCGCCTTCGGCGTCGGCCCCGAGGTCGCGCCCGAGTGGGCCGCGACCGGCCGCGAGCCGCGCGGGCGCGGGCCCCGCTCCGACGAGGCGCTGGAGATCATCACCCGGCTCTGGCGCGGCGAGACCGTGAGCCTCGAGGGCGAGTACTACCGCTACAAGGACGCCTCGATCGCTCCGCTGCCGGTGCAGCAGCCGCTGCCGCTCTGGATCGGCGGCTCCAGCCCCGCCGCCGTGCGGCGCACCGCGCGCTTCGGCAACGGCTGGCTCGGCGGGCTGCAATCGCCGGCGCAGGTCGCGCCCGTGGTCGCCTCGATTCGCAAGGCCTCGAGGGAGGCGGGGCGGCCCGTGCCCGAGGACCACTACGGCGCGAGCTTCCCCTTCCGCTTCGGGGGCTGGGACGACCCCATGGTCGAGCGCGCGGCCGCCGCGATCAGCCGCCGCCCAGGCGCCACGGATCGCGCCGACCCGACCACCTACTTCGCGGTCGGCGACGCGGCCGCCATCCTCGAACGCCTCGAGGAGTACGCCGCCGTCGGCGTCTCCAAGTTCGTGATGCGCCCGATCGCCGAGGACGACGACGACCTCATGGAGCAGACGCGGCGCCTCGCGGACGAGGTGCTGCCCGTCGTCCACGGCGAGTAGCCGGCGAACCACCGATGGCGCGAGCCGAACCCGTCCAGCACCACTTCGAGTCGCAGCGGCTGCGGCTGGCTTACTGGGAGTGGGGCGAGCCAGAGTCGCCGCCGCTGCTGCTGCTGCACGGCAAGCGCGACCACGCCCGCTCGCTCGACCGCCTCGCGGCTGCGTTCCGCGACGAGTACCGCGTGATCGCCCCGGACTTGCGAGGCCACGGCGACTCGGCTTGGGCCGTCGGCGGCTACTACGGCATGTCCGAGCACATCGCCGACCTGCTGGCGCTGATCGACATGGTCGGCGGTCCGGTCGATATCGTCGGGCACTCCTTCGGCTCGCGCATCGCGCTCTATGCGGCGGGGGCGTTCGCGGAGCGCGTGCACTCGGTCGTGGCGATCGAGGCGACGGTCAACTTCGCCTTCCGCGGCCTCTCGCGCCGCCCGCTGAGCGAGCCCGAGGCGCTGCGCCGCTGGATCGCGCGCCACGAGGGCTATGCGGAGCTGCAGCCGCGCGTCTACAAGACGCTCGAGGAGGCGCGAGAGCGCATCCAGCGCGTCGACAGCCGCCTCGACGACGCGTTCGCCCTCGAGCTGGCGCGGCACGCGCTGCGCCCGGTCGAGGGCGGCTACATCTGGAAGTTCGACCCGTTCGCGAGAGGCCGCACCAGCGACGAGGTCGACGTGGAGACGGTGCGCGGGTTCTGGTCGGCCGTCGAGTGTCCGGTGCTGCACCTGCTCGGCGGCGCCTCGACGTGGTCGACGACGCCCCCTCTGGAGGAGGACCGGGCCGCCTTCCGCGACGCGCGCTGGCTGATCGTCCCGGAGGCGGGCCACTGGCTGCACCACGACGCCCCCGAGGTCGCGATCCGCGAGGCGCACGCCTTCCTCGCTCGGCACGGGCGCGCGGCGGGCGGCGGGGACGGTGCGGGGTAATGTCGATCCCCAAGAAGTTCGCCTTGGTGGGGCCGGTCACGGCCGTTCGATGGGCAGTGAAGCGCTGGCGGGAGCGTCGCCTCAGCGACGCCTACAAGCTCGCCTGGGAGCAGTGGGAGGTCTCCGGCGACGCTGCGCTGTGGGACACGACGGTCGGCGACGGCCTGGAGCCCGAGGACTGGTCGGCGGAGCCCAGCTATCCTTCGAGGGCTACGGAGTGATGCCGCGCGAAGAGCGCAGCAGCGGTGCCGCTACTTGAACAGCTTGCCCAGCCCCCGGCCGGTCGCCTTCCCGGCGGCGCGGCGCGCGATGCGCCGCCCGACGCGCCCGCGCCGCACGGCGTTGATGTCGCCGAGCAGCCTCGCCAGCCAGTAGAGGAACCCGCGGGTCTTGCTGATGCTCATCGCGTCGGTCCCTACGCCGCGCCCTCCGTGACGCCGTAGCGCGCCTCGAGCTCGTGCCAGTCGGGGGCGCCGACGATCTGCTCGAACTCGTGGAAGCCGGTGAGGGCGTCGACGCGGCTCGCGGTGGTCTTCTCGTCGTGGAGGGCGCGGAAGGTGGCGGCGACCGCCTTCGCCGCGCTGAACAGCGCCGCGAGGGGGAAGACCACCATCCCGTAGCCGAGCTCCTGCAGCTCGGTGGTGGAGAGCAGCGGCGTCTTGCCGCCCTCGATCATGTTGGCGAACAGCGGCGCGTCCGGGATCGCCTCGCGCACCGCCTTCAGCTCGTCGATCGACTGCGGCGCCTCGACGAAGACGACGTCCGCGCCGGCCTCGTGGTAGAGCCGGCCGCGGCGGATCGCCTCGTCGAGGCCGAGCGGGGCGCGCGCGTCCGTGCGGCCGATGATCACGAGGTCGTCGTCGCCGCGGGCGTCGACGGCGGCGTGCAGTTTCTGCACCTGCTCCTCGGCGGGGATCACGCGCTTGCCCTCGAAGTGGCCGCACTTCTTGGGCCACTCCTGGTCCTCGAGGATGATGCCGGCCACGCCGGCGCTGACGCACTCGCGCACGGTGCGGACGACGTTGAGCGGGTTGCCGTAGCCGGTATCCATGTCGGCCACCAGCGGCACATCGACGGCGGCGACGATGGGGCGCACGCGGTCGAGCACCTCGGAGGCGGTGAGCAGGCCGTAGTCGGGAGCGCCGAGGGCGGCGGCGGAGAAGCCGAAGCCGGTCGTGAAGACGGCGTCGAAGCCGGCCTGCTGGGCCAGCCGCGCCGAGAGCGCGTCGTAGGCGCCCGGCAGCACGATGATCTCCGGCCCGCCGAGCCGGGCCCGCAACGCGGTCGAGTGGCGCATCCCGCTCCTCCATCCGCCCCGCCGCCGCTGATCGCGGGGCGCGGCGAGGATAGCGAACCCGCGCGCAGCGCGCGCCCGTGCTATTGTCGTGCCTCCGGACGCGTTCGCAGCCCCCGACGGCCGCGAGGTGGCAGCGCTTCCGGGTGCGTCCCCGAACCGGCGCGGGAGGTCCATGACTCAAAGCGAACCCCAGATCCGCGTCGAGGGAGTGTGGAAGGTCTTCGGCGACCAGGCCGATCGCGTATTCGAGCCCGAGTACGTGGAGCGCAGCCGGGCCGAGATCCAGGACGAACTGGGCGCCGTGGTCGGGCTTCGCGACGTCTCCTTCACGGTCGATACCGGCCAGGTCTTCGTCGTGATGGGCCTCTCCGGCAGCGGCAAGTCCACCCTCGCCCGCTGCCTGATCCGCCTCGTCGAGGCGACGCGCGGCGCGATCCGCTTCGACGGCGAGGACATCCTCCAGTACAGCCCGAAGGAGCTGAGCGAGTTCCGCCGCAAGCGGATCGCCATGGTCTTCCAGCACTACGGCCTGCTGCCCCACCGCCGCGTGCTCGACAACGTCGCCTACGGCCTCGAAATCCAGGGCGTGGACGAGCGCACGCGGCGCCGCGCGGCCCACCAGGCGATCGAGACGGTCGGCCTCGACGGCTGGGAGGACTACTACCCGCACGAGATGAGCGGCGGCATGCAGCAGCGCGTCGGCATCGCCCGCGCGCTCGCGGTGGACCCCGACGTGCTGATCATGGACGAGCCGTTCAGCGGCCTCGACCCGCTGATCCGCCGCCGCATGCAGGACGAACTGATCAGCCTCGAGGGCGAACTCCACAAGACCATCGTCTTCATCACGCACGACCTCAACGAGGCGATCAAGCTCGGCGACCGCATCGCGATCATGCGCGACGGCGTGATCGTCCAGGAAGGCGCGCCCGAGGAGATCGTCACGCAGCCCGCCGACGACTACGTCGCCGACTTCGTGCAGGACGTCTCCAGCGTCGCCGAACTGCGCGCGGGCCAGTCCGGGGAGGCGCACTGATGGCCGGAGCCGACCGCGCGTTCGACGACCAGCTCGACGACGCGCCCTCGATCACCGCGAGGCTCGAGCAGCTCGCGCGCAAGCCGCTGACGCGGGGCCTGGCGGCGGTGCTCGTGGTGCTCGTGGCGAGCCTGCTGATCTGGGGCCCGGGAATGGAATTCCCGACCACGATCTCGCAGTCCGAGGCGGAGACCTCGGGCGGCGGCACGGTCACGCTCGACCGCACCGTGCGCAACGTCGTCGGCGACGCCATCGACGACACGGTGGACTGGATGACGCGCAGCGGCAGCTGGCTCTTCGACGGCCTCAGCGAGGCGACGGCCTACGCGCTGGTCAACATCGAGGACGTGCTGAAGTGGCTGCCCTGGCCGGCCGTCGTCGTCGCGCTCTCGCTGCTCGCCTTCGCGGTGGGGCGCTGGAGCCTGCTCGCGTTCACGGCGCTGGCGCTGCTCTACATCGGCTTCATGGGGCTGTGGAACAACGCGATCGACACGATCGCGCTGATCGTCGTGGCGGTGGCGGTCGCGCTGGCGATCGGGCTGCCGCTCGGCGTGCTCGGCGCGCGCAGCCGCATCGCCGACCGCCTGATGCTGCCGATCCTCGACGCGATGCAGACGATGCCGAGCTTCGTCTACCTGCTGCCGGGCATCCTCTTCTTCGGCCTGGGCAAACCGGCCGGCGTCTTCGCCACGGTGATCTACGCCGTCCCGCCCGTGATCCGCCTCACGAACCTCGGCATCCGCCAGGTCTCGCCCGAGGTGGTCGAGGCCGCCCTCGCCTTTGGCTCGTCGCCGTGGCAGGTGCTGACGAAGGTGCAGATCCCGATGGCGCTGCCGACGATCATGGCGGGCATCAATCAGACCACGCTGATGGCGCTGGCGATGGTCACGATCGCCAGCATGGTGGCCGCCGGCGGGCTCGGCGACAACGTGCTGCGCGCGCTGCAGAAGAACGAGTCCGGCAACGGCGTGATCGCCGGCCTCGCGATCGTCTTCCTCGCCATCATCATCGACCGCCTCACGCAATCGATCGCCTCGGGCGAGAAGGGACGCATGAGCGCCGGCTGATCGGCCGGCCGTGATGGACGCGACGCAACGCCGCCGGACCCGCGAACCGAGCCGCACGCGCGGCCGCGGCTCCTGCGGCGCCATCAGCCGTTGGTACGCGCGCCGCTGCTACCGGCAGTGAGCCCGGCTCGACGCGCGGGCAGGCCGCGCCAACCCTCGATCCGCAAGCCCGCTGAAGGGAGCATGGACTTGCTGAACCGCTACAAGATGATTGCCGTGGCGGCGCTCTCCGCCCTCGTGTTCGCCGCCGCCCTCGCCTGCGGGGGCGACGACGACGGCGACAAGGAGACGCTCGTCTTCAACGACCTCAACTGGACCAGCGCACAGGTCCAGAACCGCATCGCCCAGTACATCGTCGAGATGGGCTACGACTACCCGACCGACGTGGTGCTGGGCGCGACCCTGCCGCTCTTCCAGGGCCTGCGCAGGGGCGACACCCACATCACCATGGAGATCTGGCTGCCCAACCAGGACGAGGCCTGGAACGAGGCGCTCGCCGGCGGCGAAGTGGTCTCGCTCGGGCCCAGCCTCGGCAGCGACTGGCAGTCCGCCTTCGTCATCCCGAGGTATCTCCAGGAGCAGCACCCCGATCTCGACAACGTCGAGGATCTCAAGGACGACAAGTTCAAGGAGCTCTTCGCGACCGCCGAGACGGGCGGCAAGGCGCGGCTCGTCTCCTGCGTCATCGGCTGGTCCTGCGAGGTGGTCAACACCGCGCAGATCGAGGCCTACGGCCTCAACGCCCACGTCGACATCGTCTCGCCGGGCGACGGCGCGGCCCTCAACGCCGACCTGATCGGCGCCTACGAGAAGGGCGACCCGTGGCTCGGCTACCAGTGGGGCACCAACGAGCCCGCGCTGGTGCTCGACCTCGTGCGGCTCGAGGAGCCCGCCTACAGCGACGAGTGCTGGTTCACGACCAAGGCCTGCGCCTACGAGGACGCGACGATCCTGATCGCCGTGCACCCGGACGTCGTGACCAACGCCCCGGACGTCGTCTCGATGCTGCGCGCGTGGACGTTCGACGTCTCGCAGTACCGCGGCGTGGCCGCCTGGCTGCAGGACAACCCGGACGCCGACGCCAACGACGCCGCCCTCTGGTGGCTGAACGGCAACGAGGGCGTCTGGAGCGCATGGGTGAGCGAGGACGCGGCCTCCGCCATCAGCAGCGCCCTCGCGGACGGCGAGACGCCGTCCGGCTGGCCCGAGGAATAGCCCCGGGCGACGACCCGGCGAAACCCCGAACGCGCCCGCGCCGCCCGTAGCGGCGGCGCGGGCGGGCCGGGCAGCGGGCGGCGCGCACGACCATGCCAGCCGCGGCGGCGTCCGCCGCGGGCGACCTCGCCGTCGCGGCGGCGCTGCTCTTCGCGTCCGCCGAGGCGTTCCGCTGCTGGTTGCTGCTGCGCGCCGCCGCCCCGCACGGCTCGAGGCGGGGCGGTGACTACTGGCGGCTGGCCGCCGCCGGCCTCGCGCTGCTTGCCCTCGACGAGCTGCTCGGCCTGCACGAGGCGATCGGCTGGGCGATCGCCTCGCTCGGCGCACCCGCGCCGCGGCACACCCCGCACTGGGGCGACGTGGTGCTCGCGGGCTACGTGCTGGCCGCGGGCGCGATCTCGCTCGCGCGCCTCGGCGAGCTGCGCCGCAGCCCCCGCGCCTTCGCGCTGCTCGCCGCCGGCCTGGCCCTCGCCGCGCTCGCGGTCGCGCTCGACAACACGGCGCGCGCCGCCGCGCTGGAGGAGTCGCTGGAACTCGCGGGCGCGGCCCTGATCGCGGCGGGCATGCTTGCCCGCCGCCTCGAGGCGAGCCGCGCGCCCCACCCCGCCCGCGCGCGGCCACGCATTCCTTCTGGCCCTCTCTCCTTGGGGTGAGGGAGGCATCTCTCTTCCCGTCATTCCGGCGAAAGCCGGAATCCAGCTGCGCTAGGCCGCGTCGCGCTATCCTCGCGGCGTGCCAGCCATCGTCACCCTCACCACCGACTTCGGGACGCGCGACCCCTACGCCGCGCAACTCAAGGGCGTGCTGCTCGCGGGCTGCGAGGGCGTGCGCGTCCACGACCTGACGCACGAGATCGCGCCGCGGGACGTGCTCGAGGGCGCGCTCTTCCTCGCGGCCGCCGCGCCGGCGTTCCCGCCGGGCACGGTCCACCTCGCCGTCGTCGATCCGGGCGTCGGCACGAAACGTCGGGCGATCGCCGCGACGCTGGGCGGGCAGCACGTCGTCTGCCCGGACAACGGCCTGCTCACGCTCCTCGCGAGGCGCGCGGCCCTCGATGAGGTCCGCGCGATCGAGAACGCCTCGCTGCGGCGGGAGCCGGTCAGCCCCACCTTCCACGGCCGCGACCTGTTCGCACCCGCCGCCGCCTTCCTCGCCTGCGGCGGCGCGCTCGAGGGGCTCGGCCCGCCGGTCGCGGACCTCGTCGAGTTGCCGCTGCCGCGCCCGCGCGCCGAGGGCGCACGGCTCGTCGGCGAGGTGCTGCATGTCGATCGCTTCGGCAACGCCATCACCAACCTCGGGCGCTCCGAGGTGGAGGCGATCGCCGGTGGTCGCACGGTCAGCGTCGAGGCGGGCGGGCGGCGGCTGGCGCTGGCGCGGACGTATGGCGACGTGGCGGAGGGCGAGCCGCTGGCGCTGATCGGCAGCGCCGACCTGCTGGAGGTGGCGGTCCGCGAAGGCAACGCGGCTACCGCGCTCGGCCTCGGGCGCGGCAGCGAGGTGGTCGTCGCGGCGGGGTAGGCGGCTCGCGGCTATGATGCGAGCCGGGCGCGAGCCCGCGAGGGGACACGAGCAGCCACGGAGGACGGATGCAGCTCGCCGAAGACCTGCGCGTGATCGATCTCAGCAGCGGACCGGCCGGCGGCGTCGCCACGATGATCCTCGCCGACTTTGGGGCCGACGTGATCAAGGTCGAGCGTCCGGGCGGCGACCCGCTGCGGCGGCTCCCCGCCTCGCCGATGTGGCTGCGCGGCAAGCGCAGCATCGAGCTGGACCTGACGACCGAGGTCGGGCGCGAGCGGTTGCACGCGCTCGCTGCCGGGGCGGACGTGGTCGTCGCCTCGTACCGGCCGGGGCAGGCCGGGAAGCTGGGCGCGGACCATGGGACGCTCGCGATCGACAATCCCGGTCTCGTCTATTGCTCGATCACGGGCTTCGGACCGCGCGGGCCATACGCTGACTACGCGCCGTACGAGGGCGTCGTGTCGGCAAAGTCGGGACGCATGCACTCGTTCACCGGGCAGCCGCGCCGCGAGGGGCCCGCCTACACCGCGGTGCAGGTCGGCAGCCACGCCACATCGCAGTCGGCCGTCAACGGCATCCTCGCGGCGCTGCTCGCGAGGGAGCGCGACGGCAAGGGCCAGCTCGTCGAGACGAGCCTGCTGCAAGGGATGTTCCCGCCCGACCTGTTCGGCCTGCTGCGCACGCAGCTCGCCCGCCGCTACCCGCGCGGCTTCGAGGGCGACCCCTATGCCAAGTTCGAGCCGATGCCGACGCTCCAGTACCACCCGGTGGTCGCCAGCGACGGGCGCTGGATCCAGCTCGCGAACCTGCTCGAGCACCACTTCCACGCCTACATCAGCGCGATCGGCCTCTCGGAAATCTACGCCGACCCACGCTTCGTCAACGCCCCGACGGGACTGACGCCGGAGACGCGCCGGGCGCTCAGCGACCTGATGCTGGAGCGCATGCAGGACCGCAGCCTCAAGGAGTGGATGGAGCTGTTCAAGGCGGACGGGCAGATCGCCTCGGAGCCCGTGCAGTCCGCGCAGGACGGCCTGCTGCACCCCGACCTCGAGGCCAACAGCGAGGTCGTCGCCTTCGACCACCCGCGCCACGGCCCCGTGCGCCAGCTGGGGCCGATCGCGCAGCTCAGCGAGACGCCCGGCGAGGTCGCGCAGTGGTTCGCCGAGCCCGGCGAGCACACGCAGGAGCTGCTCGCCGAGGCGCCGCGCGCGCCCTGGCAGCCGTCCGCTGGGTCCAACGGCGCCGCGCCCAGCGATCGCCCGCCCCTCGAGGGCGTCACGATCATCGAGTTCGGGACGATCATCGCCGCGCCGCTCGGCATCACCTTCCTCGCGGACCTCGGCGCGCGCGTGATCAAGGTCGAGGCGCCCGAGGGCGACCCCTACCGGGGGATGGGCTACGGGCTCGGCTCCTTCTGCGGCATCGCCAAGACCTCGGCCGGCAAGGAAAGCATCTGCATCGACCTCAAGCGCGAGGAGGGCCGCGCGATCGTCCGCCGCCTGCTGGAACAGGCGGACGCGGTGATGCACAACTTCCGGCCCGGCGTGCCGGAGCGGCTCGGCATCGGCTACGAGCAGGTGCGCGAGATCAGGCCGGACATCGTCTACCTGCAGGTCAACGGCTACGGCCCGAAGGGGCCGAGCGCGGCCCGCCCCTCGGCGCACCCGATCCCGGGCGCGGCCACGGGCGGCCAGCTCTACCAGGCCGGCGCGGCGATGCCGCCGCCCTCGGTCGGCTCGATCCCCGACGCGAGCGAGGCCGCCCGCTGGCTCTACCGCGCCAACGAGGGCAACCCCGACCCGAACACCGGCAGCGTGGTCCAGAACGCGATGATGCTCGGGCTCTACGCGCAGCAGCGCTTCGGCATCGGCCAGCTGATCTCGATGAGCATGCTCGGCGCGAACGCCTACGCGAACTCCGACGACTTCCTATCCTACGAGGGCAAGGCGCCGCGCCCGACGGTCGACGCCGACCTCTACGGCCTCAACGCGCTCTACCGCCTCTATCCGGCCTCCGAGGGCTGGATCTTCCTCGGCGTCGTCACGGACGGCGAGTGGGCGACGTTCTGCGAGGCGACCGGCCGCGCCGACCTCGCCTCGGACGTCCGCTTCGCGACGCGCGAGGCGCGCCGGGAGCATAACGCGGCGCTCTGCGAGGAACTGCGCGGCCTCTTCGCGCAGCGCCCCGCCCTCGAGTGGGAGGGGCTGCTCGCCCCGCGCGGCGTGGGCTGCGTGCAGGCGGACGGCGGGTCGCCCGGCGAGTTCTTCGCCGACGACCCGCAGATCGCGGCGAACGACTGGGACCTCGAGGCCGAGCACACGCTGTGGGGCGTCTACCGGCGGCACGGCCCGCAGGTGACGCTGAGCCGCACGCCCGGCTCCTACCGCGCCGGCGCGCTGGCCGGCGAGCACGGCGACGCCCTCCTCGCCGAGTTCGGCTACGACGCCGCCGAGATCGCAAGCCTCCGCGAGGCGCGCGTCGTCACCTCGGAGCCGCTCTTCGATCCCGCGGAGTACGACCCGCCGGGCACGAGCTACCCGTAGCGGCTGCTCCGGCTTCCCGGCCTCGCGGCCGGGAACAAAGGCGCGCCTTCGAGCGTCCTGATCCTGACGGCAGGCAGCCGATCCGGAGCCCATCCCGGAGGTGGCCCCCGATGAGATCGAGACTCAAGACCGCCCTGCTCTATATCCTCGGCGCGTGGATCGCGCTGATAGCCGTCGTCGGCTGTCAGAGCGAGCCGGAGCCGGCCGACCCGGCGCTCGAAATCCCCTCGGGACGGACTCCCGACGCGTCGGTCAGCGGCACGGTCAGCTACCGCGAGCGGATCGCCCTCAGCCCCGGCGCAACGCTCGTCGTGGAGATCCGCGACGTGTCCCTCGCCGACGCCCCCGCGCCGCTGATCGCGCGCCGGACCATCGGCAGCCCGGGCCAGGTCCCCATCAGCTTCGAGGTTGAATACAGCTCCGGGGACATCGATCCCTTCAACACCTACTCCGTCGGCGCGAGCATCATCGAGGCGGACGGGCGCCTCGCCTTCACCAACGACACCGCGTACGACGTGATCACGTACGGCAATCCGGTCGAGGTCGACATGCTCCTCGTGCTGGTCGAGCCGCCGGAGGGGTAGGCGCAGGCCCTGCCGGGCCGGGCGCGGTCAGCGCAGCGCGAGCCGCTCGCGCGCCTCGGCCACGGCCTCCGCGCCGCCGAACAGCAGCAGCCGGTTGCCGCGCATGATCACGGTCTCGCCGTAGGGCACCACGTCCTCGTTGTCTCGGCGCACGAGCAGCACCAGCACATCGTGCGGCAGCCCCAGATCGCGCATCCGCAGCCCGTCCATGCCGGCGCTGACGGTGAACTCGACCGTCAGCCGGTCCTCGCCGCCGAGGGCCAGCGCCTCCCACAGGGCGGGCTGGCCGATCACCGTCATCATCGCGTCCGCGATCGCGTCGTCCGCGCCGACGGTCGCAATCCCGGCCTGGCGGAACGCGTCGACCGCGTCGGACTGCTCGACGCGCGCGTAGACGGTTGCCTCGGGGTTCTCGGAGCGCATGTACTGGCAGAACAGCAGGTTGACGTGGTCGCTGTCCGAGGCGGCGACGGCGATCGCGGCCTCGCCGCCGCCGAGCTTGCGCAGCAGCGCGACGTTCGAGGCGTCGCCGGCCTCCGCCTCCAGCCGCTCGGCGCGGGCGCGGGCGACGGCGTCCTCGTTCGGGTCGATCAGCGTGACGTCGAAGCCACCGGCGCGCAGCTGCGCCCCGATCCGTCTCGACACCTTCCCGGCGCCGGCAATCAGCGCGCGCATGGCTCGCACCTCCAACCGCCGCGCGAGCGGCGCGGCATACGTGGACTGTACGCCAATCGTCATCGCCACCGTGAGGAACACGAGTGCGGTCAGATGGCCTCCGTCCAGTTCCTCGCCCAGCGTCTCGCCCGCAAAGGCCGCGAGCGCGACGGCGACCACGCCCCGAGGCGCGATCGCGGCGATGTAGGCGCGCTCGTGCAGCCGCAGATCGGAGCGCAGCGAGCAGATCGCGACGCTCAGCGGCCGCACCAGCAGCATCAGCCCGAGCACGGCGATGAAGCCCATCGGCCACAGGTCGAAGAGCAGCCGCAGCTCCAGCGTCGAGGCGGCCAGCACGTAGATCGCGGCCAGCAGGATGCGCGAGAACTCGTCCTCGAACGAGCGCACCTCCTCGGCGTGCGGCAGGTGCATCCCCGCGAGCACGACACCCATCGTCGCCATCGCCGTCAGCGCCGAGCCCTCCAGCAGGCGCTCGGCGAACCCGAACGTCGCGATGCTCGCGCCGATCAGCAGCAGCGTCATCTCGCGGGCCGAGAGTTGGGGGTGGAGGCGGACCACGCCGCGCACCGCCGCGACTCCCGCCAGTCCGAACAGGAAGCCGCCCCCCAGCCGCGTCGGCGCCCAGATGATGTCGTCGATGTGGAAGCCGGCGATCGCGAAGTGCAGCGTGACCACGGCGAGGATCGCGCCGAGCGGATCGATCAGCACGCCCTCGCCGAGCAGCACCGCGCGCACGCGGTCGTTGAGTCGCGTCGCCCGCACCAGCGGCCCGATCACCGTCGGCCCGGTCACGGTGACGAGTGCGCCGAACATCAGCGCCGTGCGCCACGGCAGCACGTCCAGCAGTCCCGCGAGCAGCGCCCCCGAGGCGAACGTGATCACGAGGCCGACAGTCAGCAGGTTGCGCACCACCCCCCCGACGCGGCGCAGGTAGTGCACGTCGATCGAGAACGCGCCCTCGAAGACGAGCAGGCCGACGAGCACCTCAAGGCCGACGGGGAAGATCTCGCCGAGCTCGTCGGGGTGGAAGAAGCTGGTGACCGAGCGCCCGCCGACAACGCCGACGATGAGGTAGAGCAGCACCGGTGGAACGCGCAGGCGGCGCGCGAGCAGGTTGACGACCGCCACCGCGAGGCCGACGAGCCCGACCGCCGCGATCGCCGCCGATTCCATCTCCACGGGTGGCCCTCCCCGCGCGGCCCACGGGAAGGGCCGCGCCGTGGCGGATGATACCTTGTCCGCATGGCCGGGGCGCCAGTGCGCCCGCCCCGGCGGCGCGCGAGGGAGCGACGGCGATGCCCGCGAGCGAGCAAGGCTGCGCGCCGCACGTTCCCGATCCCCGCACCGTCGCCGTCGCGGTCGAGCGCCGCGCGGGCGGCCCCGCACGGGGCGCCCTCGACGCCGTCGCCGCCGAGGAGCCGCTCGAGATCGCGATCGAGGGCGAGGCGATCGCGGTGGTGATGCGCACGCCGGGCGACGACGACGACCTCGTGCGCGGCTTCCTGCTGACCGAGGGCATCGTGCTGCGCGTCGAGGAGGTCGCCGCGGTGGACCTGGACGGGGAGGGGCGGGCGGACGCGCGCCTCGCGCCGGGCGTGGCGATCGACACGGAGCAGTTCCGCCGCAGCATGTTCACGTCCAGCTCCTGCGGCGTCTGCGGCAAGGCCTCGATCGAGGCGGTGATGCTGCACGCGCCCGCCGCCGAGCCGATCGAGGTGTCCTCGGCAGTGATCGGACGGCTGACGGACGAGCTGCGCGCGCGCCAACCGACCTTTGACGCGACGGGCGGCCTGCACGCCGCCGGCGTGTTCGGCCTCGACGGCGCGGCGCTGGTCGTGCGCGAGGACGTAGGACGACATAACGCGGTGGACAAGGCCGTCGGCGCATTCGTCCGGGAGGCTTCCGAAGCGGCTGGTCCGAGGCCGCCCGCGCTCCTCGTGGTCTCAGGACGGCAGAGTTTCGAG
The DNA here is from genome assembly GCA_963692775.1 of Dehalococcoidia bacterium. GTDB lineage: Bacteria > Chloroflexota > Dehalococcoidia > UBA2979 > UBA2979 > VXMT01. Next base: position 3,198,664 of record OY839116.1, read on the forward strand.
ATCGTGCAGAAGGCGGCGATGGCGCGGCTCAGCGGCGTCGTGGGCGTCTCGGCGCCCAGCTCGCTCGCCGTCGATCTCGCGCGGGAGCTGGGCCTGCTGCTCGTCGGCTTCGCGCGCGAGGGCGGCTACAACGTCTACGCGGGCGCGGAGCGCCTCGTCGACTGACGCAGCGCCTCGCGGGCGGCGGCGAGCTGCTCCGGCGTGTTCACGTTGAGGAACGAGTGTCCAGCCGGATCGAGGTGGGCGTACGCCTCGGGAGGCAGCAGGGCGGCCTCGAGCGCCTCGGCGGCGGCGTGGACGGCGCGGTCGCCGGCCTTGATGCGCTCGCGCAGGACGGGGAGGGCGTCGCGCCGCCAGGCGGCGCAGAGCCACTGCGGGACGCCCTCGTGCAGCGGCGCGGCGAGCGGTTTGCCGGCCCGCGCCCACGCGGCGAGTAGGCGCAGCAGCGTCGGCTCGAGCTGCGGCGCGTCGCAGCCGACGGCGATCGCGACGGGCGCCGAGGCCGCCTCAAGGCCCGCGGCGATCGCGACCAGCGGCCCGGCGTCCTCGATCGGGTCGGCGACGTGGCGCAGCGGCAGGCGGCTGCGCAGCTCCGGCGGCGGGCGACCCGGCGCGTGCACGACGATGATCTCGCCGCACACCTCGTCGAGGGCGTCCGCGACGCGCTGGATCAGCGTGCGTCCGCCGACCTCGAGCGCGCACTTGTCGCTGCCCAGGCGGCGCGATCGGCCGCCCGCGAGGATGATGCCGCTCGGTCGGGTCGGCGTCGGTGGCGGTGCGGAGTGGGGAGCGGCGTCAGTCCTCGAGCGGGACATACATGCAGCGCCCGTCGCGGGGGACGCGGCGGCCGAGGCCCGGGAAGCGGAAGTGGCCGCCGATCACCAGCGCATCCTCGGCGTCGACGCGCTCCATGATCGCGGCGCGCGAGCGGTTGCCCTGCTCGTGATCGATGTCGGCGCGGTCCGACCACCCGGTCTCGCAGACCTGCATCGCGATGTGGCAGGAGTCGCCGAGGATGTAGGCCGCCTCGCCCTCGCTCGCGATCCGCAGCACCTGGTGCCCCGGCGTGTGGCCGTAGGCGGCCATCACCGAGATCTCCGGCGTCAGCGCCCGGACGCCCTCGACCAGCTCGATCATCGAGGCCTCCTCGAGCGGGCGGATGCTGCGCTCGAGGACGGGGCCGGGGAAGCCGCGCTCGGTGACCGCCCAGTGCTCCCAGTCGGGCCGCTGGATGACGTGCTTCGCGTTCGGGAACATCGGAACCCAGCCGTCGCCCTCCGGCCGCGTGTTCCAGCCGACGTGGTCGAAGTGCAGGTGCGTGTGCACGACGAAGTCGACCGAGGCGGGGTCGATCTCCTCCTGGTCGAGCAGCAGGGGCAGCTGCGAGTGCTCGTCCATCTCGTGGCGGCCCATCGGCTGGTCCGCGATGCCGCTGTCGGCGAGGACGCGCACGCCCTGCGACTCCAGCAGGTAGACGGTCATGCTCAGTTGCGTCGTGCCGTCCTCGTCGATCAGGTGCGCGTAGGGGGCGAAGTCCGCCTCGACCTCGGGCCGGAGGATGTCGCCGGGCGCCCAGCGCGCGTGTCCGTCCTGCAGCGCGGTCAGCGCGACGGCGCCGATGTTGCGGCGGTAGACCTCGCCCATCGCAGTGCTCCCCGTTCGCCCGCCTAGACGTTCGGCTTCGCGCCGGTGCGCCGCATCAGGCGGTCGATGGCGGCGACCCAGTGGTCCTCGTCGACCTCGCCGGCCTCGGCCTCGCCTGCCCTGGCGACGTGGCGCTTGTACGCCTCGTAGATCGGGATGTCGTCGTCGGCGAGGGGCTGCATCCACTCCTTGCGCGCGAGGGCGGCCTCGATGTACGGAGCGAGCTCCTCTTCCTTGCGCGCCTGCTTCTCTACCTCGCGCTCCTGGAACTCGGGCATGATCTCGTCGGCGAAGATGCGCAGCGACTCGCAGATGTCCTCGTGGGCGATCTTGCCCATCTGCGCCATGAACAGCACCTCGTCGCAGCCCATGTTCTCGTAGATCTGCATCATCTTGCGCGCCTGGTCGGGCGTGCCGACGGTGCTGGGCGCGCCGTAGCCCTCGAAGGACTTGCGCAGGATCGGCCACGCCTGCTCGTACTGCTCCCAGATGTCGGTGCGGCCGGGCTTGTGGACGCCGTCCACGTAGTGGTGGTTGCTGGCGAAGGTGAAGAAGTAGCGGCCCTTGAAACCGCGCTCGCGCGCCGCCTCCTCGTCCGCGTCCAGCGAGAGCGGCGAGGTCAGCGCGATGTTCGCGTTGACCGTGTGCCCGATCGGCACGCACTCGGTCTTGATGATCTCGTAGTACTCGTCGATCCAGCCCTTCGCCGTCTTGGCGTCGACGAGCGCGAAGCCGAGCGCGCCCAGTCCGAGGTGTGCGGCAAGCTTGATCTGCTCGTGGTTGGAGCAGGCCATCCACATCGGCGGGTGGGGCTTCTGGACCGTCTTCGGCACCACGTTGCGGGTCGGCATGGAGAGGTAGCGGCCCTCGTAGCCGGGGTACGGGTCCAGCGCGAGCATGTTCGCGACCTGCTCGGTGCACTCCAGCCACTGCGCGCGCTTCTCCTCGAGCGGCACGCCGTAGCCCTCGAGTTCCGCGCGCGAGGAGGACTCGCCCGTACCGAACTCGACGCGGCCGTTGGAGACGAGGTCGAGCGTGGCGATGCGCTCGGCGACGCGCGCCGTCTGGTTGTAGCCGGGCGGCATCAGCACGATGCCGTGCCCGAGCCGCAGGCGCCTTGTGCGCTGCGAGATTGCCGCGAGGAAGACCTCGGGCGACGAGGAGTGCGCGTACTCCTCGAGGAAGTGGTGCTCCACCTCCCAGACCGAGTGGTAGCCGAGCTTGTCGGTCAGCTCGACTTGTTCGAGGACGTCCTGGAAGAACTGGCGCTCGCCGTCTTCCGGCCACGGGCGCGGGTATTGCAGTTCCAGCAGCGTGCCGAATCTCATCGCGGATCCCCTTCAGGCGCGGACGCGTCGAGCCAGGCGGAGCCTAGCCGCTGCGCGCCTTGTGATCAGCCGAGCAGGAAGCCGCCGTCCACGACCAGCGTCTCCCCGGTCACGAAGCTCGACCCGTCCGAGGCGAGGAAGACCGCGGCCTTCGCGATCTCGTCCGGTCCGGAGCGATGGCCGAGCGGGATCGTGCGCGCCGGTCCCTGGGCCATGCGCTCGCGGTCGGCGTCGGTGAGGTTCTCGCGCAGCTCGGCGGTGCCCTCGGTGCTGATGCCGCCGGGCGCAATCGCGTTGACGCGGATCTGGTGCGGCGCGAGCTCCAGCGCGAGCGCCTTGGTGAACATCACCACGCCGCCCTTCGCCATGTTGTACGCGGCAAGGCCGACGAACGTCGGGCGAAAGCCGTCGACCGAGGCGAGGTTGATGATCGCGCCGCCCGTGCCCTGCTCGACCATCCGCCGTCCCACGCCCTGCGAGCAGTAGGCGAGCCCGCGCGAGTTCACCTGGTAGATCAGGTCGAACTGCTCGTGCGGCATCTCCAGCATCGGCGCGACCGGGAAGACCCCGGCGTTGTTGACGAGGATGTCGATCGAGCCCAGCTCGGCGACGGCGTGGCTCGCGAGCTGTTCCCCCGCGTCGTCCTCCGTCACGTCCAGCCGCATCGCGACGACCTTGCCGTCACCCGGGCCCTCGGCGGCGAGTTCGCCCGCCGTCCGCTCCGCCCAGTCGCCGTCGATGTCGGCGATCAGCACGTTCGCGCCGGCCTCGAGGAAGCGCGTCACGATGCCGCGCCCGATGCCGCGCGCGCCGCCGGTCACGATCGCGTTCCTGCCGTTGAGGCTGAACGGTCCCCAGTCCGTCATCGCTTGCTCCTCCCGCCGCGCTGCGGCCTCCCGGCGCGCTAGCCGGGCAGCATTGTCTCGACCGGCGGCACGTCGTCGGACCAGGCGACGCCGCGCTCGCGCAGGTCCGCGATCTCTTCGCTGCCATAGCCGAGTTCCTCGAGGATCTCGTCGGTGTGCTGCCCGGCGAGGACGCCCGGCCCGTAGCGCCCCGGCGTCTCCGCGAACGCGACGAGCGGCCCCCAGCGCTGGTACTCGCCCCAGACGGCATGGTCCGCCGTGGCGGTGAACCCGTTCTCGTCCACGTGCGGGTCGTCGAGGAAGAACTCGCCGGGACCGCAGCTGTCCGCGCGCACGCAGCCGACGTCGACGGCGATCAGTGCGCGCTCCCACTCGTCGGCGTCGCGCTCCGCGAAGCATGCCGCGAGGACTCCCGCCAGCGCGTCCGCGTTCGCCTCGCGCGCCTCGGCCGAGGCGAAGCGCGGGTCAGCCGCCAGCGATCCGCCGAGAACCTCGCAGAGCCGCGCCCATTCCTCGTCGGTGGTGACGGCGAGAAAGACCCAGCCCTCGCGCGCCGCGTAGAGGCGGTAGAGCGGGCCGAGGCCGTACAGCTCGGCGTCCAGCGGCCGGCGCGGCTGCGCGCCCTCGTAGTCGACGAAGGCGTCGGCGTTGGCGTAGGTGTTCGCGCCGAGCATGCTGACGAAGATCTGCTGTCCGCGGCCGCTGCGCCGCCGCGCGTAGAGCCCGAGCAGCGCCGAGGAGGCGACCACCATCGAGGTGTTCGGGTCCGGGTTGCCCTCGTTGGAGCGGAACAGCCAGCGCGCCGTCTCGCGCAGCTCGTCGATGTCCTCGCAGTGCGCGGGAGGCATCCCGGCGCCGGCCTGCTGCAGCGCGCCGCCGACGACGGCGCCGGGCACCGGATGCGCCGAGGGCCGTGAGGCGCTCGGACCGAGCGGCCCGTAGCCGTTGACGGAGACGTGCACGATGCCCGGATTGAGCGCGCTCGCCAGCTCGTAGCCGATGCCGAGCCGCTCCGGGACGCCGGGGCGGTAGTTGTGGATCAGCACGTCGGCGCGCTCGATCAGCTTCGCGACGATCGCCTGGCCATCCCCGGACTTGAGGTCGAGGCAGAGGCCCTCCTTGCCGGCAGTCGTCTTCGCGGGGCTGACCTGGCCGGGGAGACCCCCGGTGTTGCCCCGGAACGCCTCGCCGCCGATCGGCTCGACCTTGATGACGCGCGCGCCGAGGTCGGCGAGCAGCGCCGCGCCGTACGGCCCGGCGATCACCGTCGCGAACTCGAGGACCGTGACGCCTTCGAGCGGGTGCGCGGGGGGCGCTCCGGCCCCATTGGGCGGCGTCCACGCGACGCGCGGCGGCTCGGCGAGGACCTCGTCGGTCTGTGCGCCGGGCTCCGGCGCGGGAGCGCCGACGGTTCCGGGCGTCTGCGTCAGGTTCGCGACGAGGCCGAGCTGGCGGACGGGTCCGAGCCGCGGGTGCTCGACGTCGACGACCTCGGAGTTGGCGACGAGGTCGGGGTTCGAGAGGGCGCTGAGGGTCTTGCCGAACGGCTCGGCGGCGACGTTCTGGGCGTTGCGGAAGAGCTCCATCCACTCGTCGCTCGTGCGCTCGAGGACGCGCCGCAGCATGCGCTCGCGCAGCTCCTCGCGGTCGGCCTCGGCGAGTTGGCGCGGCGCGCCGTTGAAGCGCTCCTCGAGGTAGATGTCCTCGAGGCCGATCGTCGCGATGAAGGCGTGGAAGAGGTGGTCGACGAGGTTGGCCGGCTGGATCCACGTCCCGTCCTTCGCCATCACGGGCTGGTAGTAGATCGGCGGCTGCGCCCCGTAGGCGCCGAGCTGGTTGCCCTCCATCTGCGCCGGGAAGGTCCGCTCCAGCTGCGTGCGGAGCAGGCTGTTCATGTCGTAGCCCATCAGCCCTTGCAGCACGCTGGTCTCGATCAGCTGGCCGCGCCCGCTCCGGTCGCGGACCAGCAGCGCGCCGAGGATGCCCGTCAGCGCGGACTGCGCCGCCGCGTGCGTCCCCGTCTGCACCGCGGCGAAGGCCGGGCCGTCCCGCCGCGGCACGCCGCCGAAGTGCTGCATCCGCCCGGACTTGGCGGCGACGACGCCCTCGTAGCCGGGGTAGCCCGCGTAGGGCCCGCGCGGCCCGAAGCCGGTGATCGAGCAGTAGACGAGGCCGGGGTTGCCCTCGCGCAGCGTCGCATGGTCCGCGCCGAGCGCCTCGGCGCGGCCGGGCCGGAACGAGGCGACCACCACGTCCGCGCCCGCCGCCAGCTCGCGCAGGCGGTCGCGCGAGGCCTCGTCGCCGATGTCGAGCGTGATCGAGCGCTTGCCGCGCAACCACACCGGCGAGGCGGTGAGCCGCCGGAACGGGTCGCCGCCCGGCCGCTCGACCTTGATCACGTCCGCGCCGTAGTCGGCGAGCATCATCGTCGCGATGCCGCCGACGGGGCCGCTGCTGAGATCGATCACGCGGATGTCGTCGCAGGGCCCGCGCGGCGTCCCGTTGCCCGATGCGCCGTTGCCGGTCCCGTTCGTCACGATGCCGCCACACGTTCCCCGGCAACCGCGAGGGCGCGGTCGAGCGCGTCGTAATCGGCCAGCAGCTCCGCGTGGTACTCCTCGACGACCCCTCGGGTGTCCGGGTGGGTGAAGATAAAGCGCCGGTTCTCGCGCACGCCGTCGAGCACGCGCGGGGCCATGATCGCCGGGTCGGCGGGCTCGCGGCGCGGCGGGATCGGCATCGGCGGCTGGCTGAGCGGCCCGCCGTAGCGCTGCTGCCGGTTGCGCCCGGCCGTCGGGAGGCCGGTGTCCATCATGCTGGGGCAGAGCACCGAGACGCCGATGCCCTCGGCGGCCAACTCCTCGCGCAGCACGAAGCTGTAGCCGACGACGGCGTACTTGCTGGCGGTGTAGACGCCGTGCGCGTTGTCGCGCGCGACGACGCCGTTGAGCGAGGCGGTGTTGACGATGTGCGCGCCGCCGCCGTCGCGCGCCCGCTGCTCGCGGATCCTCGGGAGGAACGCGCGCACGCCGTGCAGCTGGCCCCAGAAGTTGACCGAGAGCACCCACTGCCAGTCCTGCTCGCTCATCTCCGCGAGCGCGCCGTGCATCGCCACGCCGGCGTTGTTGAACAGCAGGTGCACCGCGCCAAGCTCCTCGAAGGCTCGCTCGGCGAGCGCCTCGACGGAGTCCCGCTCTGCCACGTCGGTCGCGACGGCGAGGCTGCGCACGCCGCGCGCCGCGATCTCCTCGGCGGTCTGCTCCGCGAGCGGCGCGTCGATGTCCGCGACCACGACGTGCGCGCCGGCGTCGGCCAGCGCGAGCCCGATCGCGCGCCCGATGCCCGAGGCGCCGCCCGTGATCACGGCCACGCGGTCCCGGAAGTCGTCCATCGCTCAGCTCCGCCGGCGCGTGCTGGTCCGGCGCGGTGGTCGCGCCCGGCACGATGATATGCGCTAGTTCACCACGCCGTCATCGCGCAGGGCCGCGATCTCCTCGTCGCCGTAGCCGAACTCGCGCAGCAGTTCGGCGCTGTGCCCGCCGAGGGGCGGCGCGGGGCCCTGCGCGCCCGGCGGCGTCTTCGACATCTCGATCCAGGCGTTGAGCTGCCGCTGCGGCCCGCTCAGCGGGTCGTCGAGCTCCACGAACCAGTCCGAGGTCTGCGGATCGTCGGCGAGCTCCTCGGGGAAGCGCAGCGGCGCGGCGGGGGCGCCGGTGCGGCGCAGCGCCTCGATCCACTCCGCCGTCGTGCGCGTGCGCACGATCGCGGCGACCTGCTGCTTGAACTCGACCATGCGCTCGCGCGTCTCCTCGTCGAGCGGGTCGAAGTCGGGGTCGTCGCCGCCCTCGTACTCGAAGCCGATCGCCTCGCGGATCGCCTCGCGATTGGCCCGCGTCAGCGCGCCGACGACGATCGCGCCGTCGCTGGTCTCGTAGGCGGTGTGGTAGATGCGGCGCACGACGCCGGTGGGCGCGAGGCCGCCCTGTCCGTAGCCCTCGATCGCCTCGGCGTAGCTCGCGCCCGCCTCGAGGGCGTCGCGCACGCGCTGCAGCGCCGGGCGGGTGATCACGGCGTCGGTGACGGGCTCCTGCGTCACGGCCCGCCCGATGCCGGCCATCGCCCCACGCAGCAGGGAGGCGTCGATCAGCTGGCCCTCGCCGGTCAGCGCGCGGTGGTAGAGCGCCGACGCGATCCCGACCGTCGCGGAGAGCCCGGCCATCAGGTCGGAGATCGGCAGCGAGCGGATGCGCCTCGGCGCGCCCCACTCGTCCACGTCGCCCTCGTCGGCCAGCATCCCGGAGTAGGCCTGCCCGACGATGTCCGAGGCAGCCTGGTCCGCCAGCGGCCCCTCCGGGCCGAAGCCGGTCACGCGCGCGTAGATCAGGTCCGGCCGCAGCGCCGAGAGCGTCTCGTAGTCGATCCGCTGCCGTTCGAGCACGCCCGGCCGCGGGTTCGCGACGACCACGTCGAAGGAGGGAACCATGCGGTGGACGATCGCCTGGGCGCGCGGATCGCCCAGGTTGAGCATCAGGCTGCGCTTGCCGCGGTTGTACCACTGGAAGCCCTTGCTGGTGCCCGGCGCCACGCTGCCCGTGCGGCGGAAGGCGTCGCCCTCGGGAGGCTCGACCTTGATCACGTCCGCGCCGAGGTCGGCGAGGAACTGACCGATCACCGGACCGGCGACGATCTGGCAGAACTCAAGCACGCGGATGCCGTCGAAGGGGCCTGTTGCCATCGCGCGCCATTCTCGCCGCTGCGTCGCGTCGCCGCCAGCGAGGGCGCGCCGGGTCCGTCACTCGCGCATAACGTACATGCAGTAGATCATATCTTCCGGGTGAGTGTGCGGGCCGGTGGCGGGGTGGCTCGCGCGGTGATGGATCTGCCGTGAGCGAGCGCCCGCGTTGGACCGGCCTGCAGCGACAACTGCTGCTACCGCTGGCGCTCGTCGCCACCGTCCTGCTCTCCGCCTCGATTCCCCCGAGCTCCGCACACGCGGCCGGACCGCTCGCCGAGGGCCAGCAGGCGATCGTGAGCGCCGACGGCGACGGCCTGAACCTGCGCTCGGAGCCGTCCCTTGCCGCCCGCGTCCTCGCCCACGTCGAGGACGGCACGGTGGTGACCGCGCGCGGCATGCAGCGCCGGGCGGACGGGCATTGCTGGGAGGCGGTCACTCACGACGGCCAGCACGGCTGGATGGCCGCCGAATACCTCGCGACCGTCGGCGGGTCGAGCGATCCCGCCGCGGATCCCTGCGCCGACGCCGGGAGCGGGGAGGACGAAGAGGACACGACGCCGTCACCGGGGGCGCCGGGCGAGTCGGGCGTCCTTCCGGTCCCGCCTCCCGGCGGCTGGACCGAGGGCTTCGCCGGAACCTCGGACGTCGAAGCGCTCGTCGCGGCACAGGACTTCGAGGTCAAGAGCGTGTGGCTGCTCGATGTCGCGACGCAGGACTACCACTCGTACATCGTCGGCGCGCCCGACTTCGTGCAGAGTCTCGACTCGACGAACCTGAGCGCGGACAGCATCGTGCTGATGCAGCGCACGGGCGAGAAGCCCGGCGACCTCGGAGCGCCGCCGGCCGCCCCCGCCGACGAGCCGCCTCGCATAGCCGCGAACAAGCTGCCCACGCCGCCCGCCGGGGGCTTCACGATCGGCGTGTCGGGCACGAACGACCCGGCGCTGCTCGCCGCCTCACAGGACTTCGAGGTGAAGCTGATCGCGGTGCGCCACGTACCGTCGCAGACCTGGCTGACCTACCGCCCCGGCGCGCCCGACTTCGCTCAGTCGCTCGCGCGCGGCCAGCTGCGGGAGGACTCGATCGTCTGGGTGCGCGCCGGGGCAGTCCCCACAACGGAGCCGACACCCACACCCACGCCTACACCCACGCCCGAGCCCACGCCGACCACCGAGCCTGAAGGCCGAGTCATCGAGGCGAAGATCACGTACTTCTACTGCCGGCAGGGCACGATCCAGGCCGGCATCGGCGACGGCGGCGGGTTCTGCGGCCGGATGGCGAACGGCGAGGTCGTCCACCAGGGCGCAGCAGCCTGCTCCCAGGACAACTTCGGCCAGCGCTTCCGCATCATCGACGACCCGCTCGACCTCATCTACACCTGCAAGGACACGGGCAGCGCCGTCCACGGCGAGCAGCGCGACATCTGGTTCGAGAACAGCGACGACGCCATCACCTGGCTCGGCAAGGTCGGCGACACCGCGCGCATCGAGATCCTCCCGGAGTAGCGGGACTCGCCCACCACGGCTACGGTCTCCGCATGGACCCGTCGCCCGAGCCGCTGGAGCTCTCGCCCGCCGTGCGCGCCTTCGTCGAGGCGCAGCGCGTCGCGCGCCTCGCGACGGTCGACCCCGCCGGAACGCCGCACATCGTCCCGATCTGCTTCGTGCTGCTCGGCGGGCGCTGCTACTCGGTCGTGGACGAGAAGCCGAAGCGCAGCGCGCGCCTGCAGCGCCTCCGCAACATCGAGGAACACGGCGCCGCGACGCTGCTCTGCGACGTCTACAGCGACGACTGGGAACGCCTCGCCTGGGCCATGCTGCGCTGCCGCGCCGAGGTGCTGGACGAGGGCGACGACGGCTACGCGGACGCCATCGAGGCGCTGCGGGAGAAGTACCCGCAGTACCGCGCGATGGCGCTCGACGGCCGCCCGCTGATCGCCCTCATGCCGCTGCGCGTGAGCAGCTGGGGCGTCGAGGGCCGCACGACGTGAGCGCCGCGTCGCTGGCCGCGCTGGAGGGCGAGATCGTCGCCTGCCGCGCCTGCCCGCGCCTCGTCGAGTGGCGCGAGCGCGTCGCGCGCGAGAAGCGCGCGGCCTTCCGCGATTGGGACTACTGGGGCAGGCCCGTGCCCGGCTTCGGGAATCCCGAGGCGCGCCTCGTCGTCGTCGGCCTCGCGCCGGCGGCGCACGGCGCGAATCGCACCGGCCGCGTCTTCACCGGCGACCGCTCCGGCGACTGGCTGTTCCGCGCGATGCACCGCGCCGGATTCGCCAATCAGCCCCACGCCGAGAGCCGCGACGACGGCCTCGAACTGCGCGACGCCCGCGTCGTGGCGACCGTGCGCTGCGCGCCGCCCGACAACCGCCCGAGCGTCGAGGAGCGCGACCGCTGCCACCCGTACTTGGAGCGCGAGCTGGCGCTGCTCGATCGGGCGCGCGTCTACCTCGCGCTCGGCGGCTGGGCGCTGAACCGGCTCGCCGTCCTCGAGGGCCTGCGACCGCGTCCGCGCTTCGGGCACGGCGCGGAGTTCGCGCTCTCCGGCGGGCGCACGCTGCTCTGCTCCTACCACCCGAGCCAGCAGAACACCTTCACCGGCCGGCTCACCGAGGCGATGTTCGACGAGGTGTTCGCCCGCGCCCGCGCAATCCTCGACGCGCCTACGGGCTGAAGCGGATCGGAGGCGCGCGATTCGCACACTCGCGAAGCCTGCCGCTCGGCTCCAGTGTGACGCCGTCTCGCCGCCTCGCGTACCCTGCCGTGCGCGGCGGAGGACGAGCCTATGCCCGGCGAGTTGATGTTCACCATACGATCGGGCGAGGCGGAGTCTGCCGAGCCGATCAGCCTCGCCGATGTCGGCCTCAGGGAGCGCTCCCACCTACAGGAGTGGGTCCGGAAGAATCCCGAAATACTTGGCGAGGACGTCCTCATCGTGACGTTCGAGTTCGACCGCTTCCAGTCGCGAGGCGGGCGCGCCGCCGATCGTCTCGACCTGCTGGGGCTCGACCCCGACGGGCGACTGGTGGTCGCCGAGTTGAAGCGCGGCCCCGCGCCCGACAGCGTAGACATGCAGGCGATCAAGTACGCAGCCTTCGTCAGCAAGTTTACTCCGGAGACACTCGCCGAGGCGCACGCCGCGTACGCGTCGGCGACTGAAGGTGAGGATGTCGCCGCCACCGATGCGCTGGCGCGCCTCAAGAGCCACGTCGATGGAGAACTCGATCCAGACACGCTGCGCAAGCCGCGCGTCGTGCTGATGGCCGAGCGCTTTTCGCCACGGGTGACAGCGAGCGCCGTCTGGCTGACCGATATGGGCCTGGACGTCACGCTGATCGAGTTGAGGGTTTGTCATATTGGCCGCTCCGAACCGCTGAAGCGGCCTGATCCTGGGTAGCATCGCCAGGTCGCGCCCGGCAAGGGCCATCTCAACCTGGTGAACGCCTGAATGCCGTGTTGGGAGCCGGACAGGAAGACCGCGAGGACGCGTTGAGGCACCCCGCCTCAAGCGGGATGCAGCGGCTGGCCGCAGGCTGGGGTCAGGTGATGCGGCGTTTCACCTTGCGGATGTCACCGGGCCGTCCGTCACGGCAAGCCGCCAGCGCGCGAGCGAGCATCATGAGGATCGAGAAAGTCACCCTGAACCCGACGTTCGCTTTCCCGCGGACGCAGTGCCCCGACAGGAATCGGATCGTGCTCTTGAGGATTGAGTTGAGGCGCTCCACGAACTGATGTCGCCGGTAAGCCTCGCGGTACTCGGCCGAGCGCCGTGCCCAAGGCGGCGTTCGCCTCGGGTCGATCGTCCAGTCCAATTCCAGGCGCTCCGCGCCGCAGGTCGCAGGGCAATCCCAGAGCTGCATTCCCGGCTCGGGTCCGGCCGCTTCGGCGTGTCCGACGGAAGCCATCTCGGCCCCGCATCCGCAGAGCGGCGTGCCGTCCGGGAGTAGCCGCTCCCCGCCGGGGCCGGCGACATACTCGCTCTTCGGCATCTTGCGAACCGGGATCGCGGGCGCGGCGCCGACGGAGCATGCGAATTCGGAGTTCGCCCGCGAGTCGTAGCCGGCGTCGCCCGAGATGAAGGCCGGGCGCATCCACGGCGCACGCTCCAGCGCACCCGAGACGAGGCTGGGGAGCAGGTTGGTCTCGCGCTCGTTCGCGGGCGTGAACACCATGTACAGGGGCAGCCCGGTCATGCCGCACGCAAGGACGTTCGCGGCATAGCCGAGGTCGAACTCGGTTTTGCCTCTCCCGCGGTTCTTCGTCGCGAACCCCTTGCGGGCATCCTTGTCCGCCTGGCCTCTGCGGACGTTCGCCCATGTGTGGATGAACGTGCGGTCGGCGGCCGCGTGCCCGCCCAACTCCGGGAGCCAGCGGGAGAGCTCCGCAAGCCTCCCCGCCGAGGCGTCCACGATCAGGCTCGACTTGGCTGCGACGCGCCGTACGAACCGCGCGTACGTCGGCAGGGACGGGCGCCGCCCTGGCGGCAGGCCGCACCACGCGGCCAGCACCGGGTTACGGTCCACCTCGGCGAGGAAGTCGGTGTACGTCCCGTACCCGAGGCCCGCCTGGGCCACGAGCATCCGCAGCTTCGCTTCGGCTGGCCAGCCGGTGCGGCCCGGCTTCCCGCGCCGGTCGAGCTTGCCAAGCAGGTCGCGGAGTCCGGCCGCCGTCCAGGTGCGGCTGAGAGCCACGAATTCTTCCGGCAGATGGCTCAGCAACACACCGTGGGCGCGCGCGGCGTCCATCCAGTACGCAAGCTCCTGTTCGGCTCCGGCCAGATCGGCGAAACGCCTGATCGTGTCACGCGAGGGCGGCTCGCCGCAGAGGCCGCAGAACTCGCGCAACTCGCCGTCCCTTGTGAGTTCCCGCGCCGCTGCGCGCCAACTCCATCCCCAGGCGAGCGCCACGAGCGTGATCAGCCACAGCGTCTTGCGCAAGTGGCCCTTGCGGCCCCGCGTCTTCCTGAGTTCGCCAATGCGGCTCAGCGCGCCGGAATCGGCCGCCGCCATGAAGACGACCGGCGGCAAGCTACGGTGCTCCGGGCGCCGGTCGCGTATGCTACGCCGCGTGGCAGGCATGCGGAGGCAGCTCCTCCGAGTGCTTGCGGGGACGGGCGGCGTGCGATGCCGTCCGTGCCCTGCACCCGCATTTCCGCGGGTGCGTCGTTTGATGTCCGGGGCGGCGGATCATTCCGTGAGCCGGGATGTCCGCCGCCCCGGCTTCGACAGTCGTCATCGACTACTGCATGGGGCATCACCTCCGGCGCCGCTGGGGCGCAGACCGATCCGCGCGCGGCGTCGGGACACGCCGCCCGCGAACTGTCAGGAGAGGGGCCTGTCGGCAACGGTGCTGCTTGTGCGGGGAACGCGCGTTACGCTACGATCACCACAAGTCGCAGGCGGCGCTGGCAAGCTTCTCGCCTGCAAGGCACTGACGCCCCGGTCTCCCGGCCGGGGCGTCTTGTTGCCCCGGCCGGCGCCAGCGTTTGTGCCCTGCTCCCCCTATTGTAGGGCCGCTGCCGATTTCGCTGCCCAACGACAAGGTCAGCGCCCGGAAAGTGATCTACTGCGGGGCGTGTCGATCCCGTTGCTGGCGCGCCCCAATCCGTGATGGTCAACGAGAACAGGGCGTAGCCCGCAACTGGCATATCTTCACCGTGCTGGGATGCGTGGAGGCAAGGCGCTACTCCCGACCCGGTGCCGGCTGCGGGGCACCCGATGGGTGCGGGCGCTGACCGGGCGTCGCGGCGCTCTTGGCCAGACCGAGCTCGCCTGGATTGCTTGATGCCTGCAGGAGCACACCGTTGGGACTGACTCTGAGTGCGCGGCGTGCGCCGGTGCTATCTTCTACGGGTGACACATGGACATGGAGGAGGCCGTCATGGCTACTCGCCGACCTACCGAGGAGATCGCTCGCCTCGGCGAGGAGATCTACGAACGCGACGTACGGCGGGAAGTCGAAACCGACCATCACGGTGAGGTTGTCGCAATCGACATCGACAGCCGTTGCTGGGCCATCGGCGACACCGTGACTGCCGCGCGGGATCGCCTGCGAGCAGAGCGCCCGGATGCGGTCAACGTGCTGTTCGAGCGCGTGGGGTACCGCGCGATCGACCGCTTCGGGGCTGGACTCATGGGGAGCGCCCGTTGATCCAGGGGGCGGTCAACGCAGCCCTCGAGGCGATCCTGCCCCTGACAGTGCAGGGCGCCGATGGGAGCCCGCACGACCTGGAGGCCGTCATCGACACCGGCTTCAGTGGGTTCCTGACGCTCCCCTCCGCGCTGGTGACAGCATTCGGACTCGAGTTTGACGGCGTCGGCTGGGGTGTTCTCGCCGACGGGACCGAGGCGAGCTTCGACATGTACGACGCCACGCTGCTCTGGGACGGCCAGCCCCGGAGTGTCTACGTCTACGCGGCCGAGACGACTCCGCTCGTCGGCATGCGCCTTCTCGAGGGTCACGACCTTCGCGTCGAAGTGGAAAGCGGCGGCCGCGTCGTCATCGAGGCCCGCTGACCCGGCCCGACGCGCGCGCCTCATTCCAGTCGCCCAAGCGGGTTCCGGCTGTGGCGGTGCCGTTCGGCTCACACACCCAGCGGTAGCTCGTCGAGGCGCGGCCGCACCCGATCGAGCACCGGCTTGCGGCGCGGCTCGCGCTCGGTCCGCACCGGCTCCGGGCGCTCCATGTAGCGCCTGACCGTGTTGCGGCTGATCCCCACCTCTTGCGCGACCCGGCGACGGCTCAGGCCCTCGACCAGCACCTTGTGCCGCACGACGTGCATGTCCTGCACCCGGATGGCGCTTGAGAACGCTTCGCTCAGCCCAGCGGTAAGCGGCGTCGTGGTGGTCGGCGTAGCAGAGCATCAGGCTCGCGTCGGTGCGATGCACGATCAGGCGCAGGTCGCAGCTGATGCGGGCGGACCAAAAGTTCTTGTCCTTGCTGTGGTCGCAGCGCACGAATATCCGGTTCGTTATCTTGTGTCAGGCAAGATTCATGACAGATGCTGAATTCCAAGATGCTGCAAGGCGTCATGCGGTCGCGATCCCATTTACCTGACGCTCCAATTGATGATGCCATGCGCCCACTGGAGCGAGTGACGAGCATCTTGTATATTCGCCGTGGCGGGATAAGGAGCGCCGTGGTGAACTTGAAAAACGGTGGCGGAGCTTCCAACGGGCCGCGGAACGTGCCCTTTGATCGCTGGTTCCGGTATCCCGCAGGGTTCTCGCCGACAGCCCTCGGAGCTGCGCTACAGGCGGTGGCCGTGCAGCCCGGGGGTCTCCTCATTGATCCGTTCGTTGGCGCTGCAACGGGTTGGAGAGTTGGGGTCGAGCAGGGATACCGGTACGCCGGTATCGAGGTGCACCCGGAGATTGCCGAGTTGGCGCAGCTCAAGGTGCAGCCCTTCGAGAGGCCGGCGCGCATCGTTGAGGACGCGCAGCGCGTCGCTCGTGACATTACCAAGGCGGACATCTCGCGCGAGACGGATCTGGTGACTCGGAGCTTTGACGAAGACTCTCTGCGCGAGTTGGTCAGCATCCGGGACCAACTGAAGGCACATCCCCGTAGAGCCACGACTCGGTATCTCAAGTGGTCCCTGCTAGGTGCTTTGCGGGACTGCGCAAGGGTCCAGGTCCGTTGGCCCTACCAGCGCCCCGCGGTCCGAAGGAAACCACGGATTGCCGAACCGGCGCGAGCGTTTCTTCGAAGGGCGGAGTGGATAGCGGCCGACCTGAGCGAGTCACCCCGCGACTCAGCAGCAGTTGTGCTGCGCGGGGACGCTCGGCGACTAAGGGACTGGGTTCGGGTCCTCGGAGATGAACCCGCAGACGCAGTCATGACATCGCCCCCCTACCTCAACAACTTCGACTACGCGGACGCAACGCGGCTTGAACTCTACTTTTGGGGGGTAGCCCGCACCTGGTCCGAGATGGTTGAGCGGGTTAGGGCTCGAATGCTCACGGCATCGACTCAGCAGACCCACAGCGCAGCGGCGGCGAAGTCGATGGCCCGCGTAGCTGCGATAGCACCGCACACAGCATCAGTCCTCGAGTCACTCACCAGTCGGCTAGAGGCGGAACGCAGACGGCGACCCCGAGGCAAGGAGTACGATCGTGTGATCGGGCCGTACTTCGAAGGCATGAGCCGCGTGCTCGTGAACATGCGCAAGTGCGTACGGCCCGGAGCACGGATCGCCCTGGTGGTTGGTGACAGCGCACCCTACGGAGTGCACGTCGACACGCCTGGGCTGCTGGCGCAGCTTGCTCAAGAGCTCGACCTAGGGCTCGTGAACATGAGCACTATCCGGCATCGCGGCGCCAGGTGGGTCAATAATGGTGTTCGGCACCAGCATGCCTTGAGCGAGCGGCTAGTCGTGCTGTGCAGCCCAGGCAACTAGGAGCTGCTCGAAGAACCTATCGGCAGTCAGAGTGATGCATCTCTGCCAGAACGTCCGCCCATCTTGACCAAACTGCCGGTGCAACCCGGACCACTCAAAAGCGTTCGGGTCCTCGAACGGGCTAACCCAGTATTCGTCGGCACGATCAGCGACGAGCCGGGATTCGAGAATGCCCCAAAGATCGGGGTCGCGCATGCTGTATCCGACGTAGACCCATGGCACCTTGCTGTTGGTCTCGAGGACGGCGCGAATGCAGTCTTCCTTCTCCGTGGATAGCCCCTGAGCGGTCTGGTCGACCGTGGCAATGATCGTCTCTCTCGACCGAATTGAACCATGGAGCTTCAAGACGGGGACGGGATTGTCGGGTTCACCAAGGTACGTACCCAGGTAGTCCCGGCCGTCCCTGAACTCTTGCTCCGTGACCATCGTGTGTACATCGCCGTCCTCAGCCTCTACGAGGGTGTCGAAGTTCACGGTGATCACGACAGTCCTCGGAATGAGCCTTACGATGTCGTGCAAGCCAGCGACGGCGGGACCTCTGCTCTTCGCCGCAATGTCGTTCATCTCCTCAAAGCCACGCAGGGTCGGACTATCCTCGGCGCCGCTCCTCCAGACTTCCTCCCGGAGGACACGCTCAAGCGTGAGCCGACGGTGGAATTCGTCCGGTGGCATCTGCTCCTCGACTTCGAGGAGGCGTTCGTTGGCCCGGAGGTACTCGAGGAACGCTGGAGCGAGCTCGCCGAACCCCGCCTCTGGCATAGCAAGGAACCCTCTCAGCGCATCGTCGCGAAGGGTGTTGCCAAGCGGGAGTCCCGACGAGCGCGAGAAACCGGCCCCGAGGAACAGGACGAGCCCATTGCTGGCAGCCTGCTCCGCGATGTAGCGGACTTCGGCAAGGTCTACGAGCCAAGGCTTCCGGCGCGTAAGTCCTGACGACCGGACGAAGAACCGGACGGTAGGCTCGGAGTCAAGGTGGTGATCCGGCGTGTCCTCGCCGGATCGTTCAATGAGCAAGATAAGGCGCTTGACCGCTTTGAACCGCGTCTCATCGATGCTGCCGAAGAGGCGCCAGATGGCTTCGGCCCACTCGTCGTCCAATACGGTCTCGTTGTAGACAATGAACGCAAGACTGCTGATCTCCAGTTCTTCTGAGAACAGGGCTGTAGCGAGACCAGCAACCTCTCGCTCCGATCTGCTCGCGAGTTCAGTCCGCCCGTCGATCCTTGCGTGCATGATGCCCTGGTCGGACATGACGGTGACTCGAGACTCTTCGCCTCCCGAACGCGGAACCCGTAGGTACTCCTCGATGCGTACCTTCAGAGTGTGATCGAGTTCTCCACGGACCCCATCTACGACATCAGAGGCGACGATGAGCGAAGCCCCGACAGAGTGAGCGGTGGCCCGCACGAGGTCGCTGTGTCCGGCGAAATCATCGACCACTACAGGCACAACGGATGTGTTGCGATTGTCCTCCTCCGGATCCTCCAGCAGCCCGGATAGCAAGCGCAGAACATCACGGGTCTCCAAGTGCGCGCTCCAGCTGCTCGCGTAGTCTTGCTGTTTCTACACGGCTCTCGTGCGTGACACCCAGCGATGCGAGGGTTGGCCTCTCCTCTCGGTAGGCTGAGACAAGGTTGTCGAACGCGGCCATGACGTCCCGGGTTTCGGGCGAGCGTTGACTACGCCGGAGCTCGCTGGCGACTCGCTTAATGACGGCGTCCCGCTGTTGGGGATCCACGTAGATCTCGTCCGGGGTCGGGCCCATGGCCTGACCGAGGCGTCGTCGCGCCTCGGTTACCGCGTATCCGGCGTAGAGCGAGAAATGACTCGGATCCCGAGCACGCGAACTGAGAGTGTCGGCGAACGCCGAAATGGCTTTCGCGACGGCGTGATCCAGTCGGCTCAGCTCATCATTGTCGCTCGGTCTGCGGATGGCCGTTGCCGCGGACGTTGATCCGTTCACGAGAAGGAACAGCAGGAGCGCGATCGATGGTAGTCGAAGCCCCTCTGCCTGTCCCCCCAAAAGTCCTACCGCGTCCTCAAGCCGCTTCACTCCCACTTTCCTGTAGCCTTGGTGAATCAGGCTTACCAAGGCAAACGCATCGATTGGATCGAGGCCGATTGGATCCTCGTCTGACTCATGCAGCGCGTCAGCGAGCAGATCATATACGGCCCGACCCTCAGGGGTCACGAGTGCGGACGGGCCGGATCGGACAATGAGCGGAGGATTCAGGAAGCGAGAACGGACCATTGGCGCCGGCGGCAGGGAAGTCAGGGCATCACGGAGCCGAGCGCCAGATGTTCTGGGATTAAAGAGTTTGGAGAACAAGAGCTCGAGATCCTCGTCGAGGCTGCTCGTCGGCTCACCCGTTTGCGTGATCCACAGTTCGCCAAGACTGTCGGCGAGTTGCTGAGCATCCTGTCTCCGGAGGGCGAACGGCACGCCGAAGATATCCGACGGAGCGGGTACCTCGCTCATGGGCCAGCGTTCCTGGCAAAGTAGTCTTTGGCCTCGAACAGTTCACCGTCGACAGCCGCAGGCGGGTTCCCCTGTGACGGAAGAATCACGACGACTTGAGCGGCCAGACCTTCCTTCAGGAGCCGCTGGTCGAGGAAGTGCCAGAGACGGCTTCTCCTGCTCTGCTCAACGAACGCACCGAACTCATCGAGGACGAATACGCGGTATCGAGCCGCCGACTTACCATGGCTCAGGATCGCAGCCAACATGTATGCGAACGCTCGCTCCCCGCTCGAGAACGCTTCGATCGGTCGTCGCCTCTGCTCACCTGTCCTCGTGCGCCAGGACACGAACCCATTCACCAGATCGAATTGCTGGAAGTCGCTCCCCTCGAAGATAGCCTCACGGATGTCCGGGTTGGAGAGATAGTCGGCCATCTGCCCCTCGTACCACTTGACCAGGCTCTCGGCGTAGCGGCGCCTGCCCGGGTCTTCGTGTGTGGTGATCGAGCGTCTGATGGCGTCCAGGGCCGCCTCGACAGCGGCGACTTGATTCAGTGAGGCCTCAACGTCCGACTGCACGCGTCGCGCCGCATCCGCCAGGCGCACCAGCCGTCGAAGCGCGTCTCTGCGGTCTGCCTTGACTGTCGGGATGGCGCCAGCAGGCACACTCTCCCTCAGCCATTGGTAGTCGGCGCCGCGCGCGAGGAGGCGCCGCGCGCGGTCGAGTTGGTCCTCCAAGTCACGGCGCAGTGCTTTCTTGGACGAGAGTTCGTAGCGGAGACGTTGCTGTTCGGCGGTTAGGCCTTGACGGCGCGCGACGGTACCGTCAAGAGCCTCCTGGGCCCCGGAGGCCACAATGTCCAGGCGTTGCTCCAGGTCCGCCACCTTGCTGTCCAAAGCAGATGCGCCCCCGCTTCGATTGAGCAGGTCAAGATGTACTCGGGACTCAGCCTCACGCTTGATCTCGTCGGCAATTTGCGACTCCACCACACGCAGCTGCTCGGACACCTCCGAATACTCATCTCCTGACGAGTCTCGAATCTGGCCTTCCTTTGCTTCGATCTCACGCTCGACTTCAAGCAACAGGGTTGCTTTCCGGTCCGCGTCTCGAACCTGTGAGCGAACGCTCGAGAGCTCTCTGATGCGGGTTTCTGACTCTGCTATCTGGCCATCGATCTTCGCCAGCTGATCGTAGGAGTCGTCTCGCTTCAACTCGTCACTTCTCGCATCAAGCCCGACGCGGAGTTCCGAGGCTGTCACCCTTGCGCTGGTTTCGATTACTGCAAGGACCTCGTCGTCAAGGCTTGACCCCTCGGCATCAGCGAGGGGCGATCGGACATCTTCGATCAGTTCAAACATGTCAGGCAGGGAAGCTAGGGCGGCGCGGTCGCGGCGCAGTTCGGTCCGCCCATCGAGCGCCCGTTGGTGCACCGAGTCTACAGTGTCGGCTGTCACACCAGCTTCCTGCAGGACTTGCTGAGCTTTCGAGTGCGTGTGCGCGGCGCGGCTACGTCGTCCGTCACGCTTCTCTTGCAAGGCCTCCAGTTCGCGCTGGAGCTGCTGCAGAGCGGCATGCCCTGGCACCAACGCCCGAAGCTGCTCCATCAGCGCGTCCTTCGCTTCGGTGAGTTCCTGTACTCTCGATTTGGCCGCATCAAGTGACGCTCGAATCTCGGGACCACGCAGTACCTGCTGCTGCCGCAGTTCAGACAACTGAATCAATTCCTCAAGATCGCGTTGCCGCTTTGACACCTCTTCGACCTTGGAATCAATGTCGGCCAGTTCCTTCGTGGAGATTTGGACAGCCTGATCAGCAGCCACAAACTCGGGCTCCGAGAATCGGTCAATGTCAATTATCAATGGGCTTAGGAGTGCCCCCGCGTCTGTAGCTATGTCCTCCAGCCACTTTCTGGAGCGGGCCGCAAGGGCGTGGTCATCGCCAATCAGATTGCTGAGCTGTGAGACAACGGTTTCGTCGCCTCCGATCCGCACCAGGTCGAAGTACTCGCGTAGAGCATAGTGGTCACGTTGCCTTCCATCTATGAAGACGGAGCCCAGATCAGTGGTCAGTGGGACAGGCTCCGTTGGCCACTCGTCCGGTGTGAGTTCGATGCGGATGGATTCTATCTCAGCTGCCGAGGGGAATTCACTGATGGCGACGGTGGTCGGGCCGAGATTCTCCTTCAGTGCAACCCACGCATCTCTGTCGCTCCGAAACGGCTGTTTTCCAGCGACAAGTTCGAGGAGTCGTACGGCAACGGTCTTGCCGATCCCGTTTCTGCCCTCAAGCCAGCATCTCTCTATGTTCGGGATGGTGGGAATGACCCTCAGACCACCATGAGTCTCCGCGTCAATCGAGAAGAGCATCGGCTATCATCCGCCCGACAAGGATCCGTAGGTCCTCCTGCTTCGACAGGAGCGACAGTGCTCGGTCGACTGACGGGTGCTCGGTCGCGTCGAGTTCGTCTCCGGTCGCGCGATCCAACAGATCGCGAAATTTCTCTAGTTCACTCTCATGCAAGTCCGCGGGCGTTGCCATACGCTCTTCCTCTGTGGAGGCCTTGCCTGTAGCCGCAGTCTACCGGCAAGGGCGCTTGTCTTGCATCCGTCCTCGTGCCGCTGCCCATCTGCTCTTGGGGAAGTGCAAGGCACCAATGAACCCACGGGGCTTAGCCAGCGCGCCCACATTGAACGATGCGCAGCGCCGTGCGGCCGCAATTGGGCGCGTGGTCGACGTCGAACTGACCGAGGCGAACGGCCCGCAGAGCCCTTCGTTCAGTGAGCCGTCCTGTGCCTTGTCCGGTAGGAGGCGCCGCGCGTGGTGAGGATGTGGGCGTGATGCCCGAGGCGGTCGAGCAGCGCCGTGGTCAGCTTCTCGTCGCCGAAGACCCGCACCCACTCGCTGAAGGCGAGGTTGGTCGTGACGATCGTCGAGCGCCGCTCGTAGCGGTCGGCGAGGAGGTTGAAAAGCAGCTCGCCGCCGGCCCGCTCGAAGGGCACGAAGCCGAGCTCGTCGACGATCAGCAGCACGACGCGCAGGTAGCGCTGGTGCAGCTTCGAGAGCGTGAGCTCGTCGCGCGCCTCGACCAGTTCGCGCACGAGGTCGGCCGCGCGGATGAAGGCGACGCGGTGACGGCGGCGGGCCGCCTCGACCCCGAGCGCGATCGCGAGGTGCGTCTTGCCGGTGCCGATCGGCCCGGCGATGACGACGTCCTCAGTGCGCTCGACGTACTCGCAGGTCGCGAGCTGCGCGAGCTGCGGGCGCTCGACGCCCCGCAGCGCGTCCCAGTCGAGCTGCTCGAGGGTCTTGCGGTCGGGGAAGCGCGCTTGACGGAGCAGCCGCTCGACCGCGCCGTCGCGGCGGGCCAGCACCTCGGCCTCGAGCAGCTGCAGCAGGAACTCCTCGTAGTCCCAGCCGTCGTGCGTCGCCTGGCGCACGAGCTCCGGGTAGGAACGGCGCACCGTGGGCATCTTCAGCTCCCGGCAGTGCGCCTCGAGCACGGCCGCGCGCGCCGCCCCGCTCACGGGGCCGCTCCCGCGAGCAGGCGGTCGTACACGGCGGCCGGCGCGCGCTCGACCTCGTAGCCGCGCAGCGCCTCGGGCACGACGACCGCCGCCGGCTCGCCGGCCGCGCTGAGCAGGCGCTGGACGGCGAGCTCGTCGAAGGCGCCGCCGGCGAGAACCTGCTCCAGCGCCTCGCGCACCCGCCCCTCGCCGTGCTCGCCCACGGCCCGTAGCAGCCGCGCCAGGGCGCGCGCCCCCTCCCGCGGTCCGCGCTCGCCCTCCAGCAGCGCCCAGAGCCGCCCGTAGGGCTCGCCCAGCGCGGTGCAGTCTCGTCGCCGTCAGGCGCTGCTTCGGCGTCGTGCGCCCGGACCACTCCTCCAGCAGCTCGTCGAGGCGCGGGCGCACCCGCTCGAGCACCGGCCTGCGGCGCGGCTCGCGCTCGGTCCGCACCGGCTCCGGGCGCTTCATGTAGCGCCTGACCGTGTTGCGGCTGATCCCCATCTCCCGCGCGACCTGCCGCTGGCTCAAGCCATCGACCAGCACCTTGTGCCGCACGACGTGCACGTCCTGCACCCGGAGCATCCCCATCCCCCAGCATCCGCGGCCCCTCCGCTGACAATGCTGGGACACGCCCCGAAGTGGATCACTTTCCGGGCGCTGCGTGGATCATTTTCCGAGCGATGGGTACACCATGTCTGGGAGACTAGCTCAGCCGCCCCAGAAGTTGATGTAGTCTCGCACGAGCGAGCCGATCCGATCGCGGGCCAGCGGCGCCAGCTCAAGCCTCCGGCCGAGCTCCCGCAGGCAGTCTTGGAGCACCATGGTCGTCTTCCGGCCACGGCGCAGGCGTTCCAGAAGCACTGAGATCAGAAGCGACTCCTGCCGCTTGGGGAGGCTTCGGCGAGCAATCTCCGCGATGAGATCCGTCGCGACGGACACCGCTGACTCGTAAGAACACTCGGGGCCTTCGAGCGTGGCCAGGAGCGCGCGAGTCCCGTCGTCGGTGATGAAGCCGTTGGCCTCGAGAAGCCGGATGATGTCCGCCGCCTCGACTTGTACGAACCGGTAGTGGAGCTCGGCTAGGCTCGCGATGAAGACCGAGTATTGATCGGGGGCCAGATCTCCCGACCGGCGCAGTTCCATCAGCACTGCCTGCGTGTTCACGGCATCAGCGCCGAACTCGCGGGCGATGCTGGCCAGTCCGTAGTCGTCCGCCACGAGCAACGGCCGCTCAGCCGGGTCTTCGCCACCAGCGAACACCGCTCCGACGCCGGCGTGGCCCAAGGCGTCCGCATACAGCTCGCGCTCGTCCGGCTCGAGGTCGAGGATGGGGTACGACGGAATGGCTTCGAACGACTCGGCGAGCCCCAGAAGCGATCTCGCGAACTCCGCGTGATCAGCCCATTCCTCAGCCGACAGTTCCGTCCACGCGTACGAACCATCGAGGTTCTTGCCAAGCCAGCCCCGCGGCTTGTTCACACCGGTGGTTTCGTCGACCAGTTGCCGCAGTTCGCCGAGCACCGCGAAGGGCACCCCGATGCGGCTGAACCGCGCTCGGAGGTTCTCCGTGAGTCCAAGGTCGTGGACGGTGAGGAGCGCGAGCATGTCGAGCACGATGCTGTTGGCGTCCCGGAGCTGGTTCGACGCGTATGTCGCCTCATCCTGGGCGCCGGCGCCGAACCGGATGCGCAGTTCCCCGCTGGCCGTGCACGCCCGCCACACGTCGGGCGCCGGTCGGCCGAGCCAGGCGCAGAGGGAGGCGAACGGCACCTGGTCGTCGCGGTACGCCCGCTGCAGGTCGCGCGCGAACCGGTCGCGGTCGTCAATCACGTTGAGGACGCTTCTCATGTCATCGGTGTTCACCGGCACGCGCGTGATGTCTGTGTTCCCCGGGAATCGCTCAGGGAAGCTTGCGAGGGTCTCCTGAAAGGCGCGGACATACTTGTTCTGGATCTCCGCGACTTCGCCGGAGAGCTCGCCGACGCCTTCCTGAAGCGGCACGGGATCGCCTTGGCGACGCCCCAGGAGCGCCTTCGCCAGATCTGCGCCGGGCCGCAAGTCACGGTCCGAACGGGGCTCCTCGCCCGACTCGAGCAGGAGCCACCACTCCTTGGAATCGCCCTGCCGCAGCAGCACGGCGCAGCCGGGCTCGACAACGTCCGGAGTGGTCAAGCCATCCCGGACAGCCATGAACAAGCCGAAGTAGCCGACATGCACGTCGGCATCATCGTT